>CAVREO010000045.1:0-21903 GCA_963720145.1 uncultured delta proteobacterium | reverse complement strand
GCGCAGGCTCTTCGCCTTTCCGACGTAGACTACGGCGCCCTTCTTGTCCTTGAAGAGGTACACGCCCGGCTGCGTCGGAAGCGCCTCGAGCTTCTGCAGCACTTCGTCGGGGAGCATTTTCGCCTAGCGGAGAAAGATAGCCCTTCGTTCGCCTTTTGCTCAGTTCAGCCACGGCTCCGGCCGGCCCGCGTCGACACGCTTCGGCGGCTTCGGCGCGTACGTCACCGTGAGGTCCACGCGCTGCACGATGCCGTCGGCCACCTCGACCGGCGCCTGGGCGTCGGCGGCAGCACCTGGAGAGTGCGCGCCGACCTTCGCGTTACCGACCGGAATCCCGTCGATTCGATAGTGCCCGTCGAGGTCCGTCACCGCGTGCAGAGGATGCCGGAACGCGTCGAGGTCCTCGTGCACGAACGGCTCCATGTTGTCGGTCAGGGTGAAGTAGGCCGCCTTGCGCGGATAGAGCTTCACCGGGTCGCCTTTCTCCAGCGGCGGAGCCACCCTGTTCATGGCGGTGAGGCCGTCCTGTTCGATGACCGGTATGAAGAGCTGAGTGCTCTGGCTGGCCACCTCGAGGCGCTGGCCAAAGGTCATCGTAATAGTGCGCGCGGGGTAGGCGCACCTGGGCCCGATGGTCACCCTCTTGGCGTCTTCGCGCTCCCGCACGTAGCCCGCGTAGCCGACGATGACCACGACGGCGTCGGCGAGTGGGCGCGAGCCGTCGGGACGTGCAGGCCCTGTGCGGAAGAGCTTTCCGTAGGTATCAATCGCCGCCGGGCACTTGGCGGTGTCGACGTGGACGTCCGGCGCGGCCGGCCCCGTGACGTACACAGTTCCCTCGACGCTGCCCGTGGGGCCGTCGTAGGGAGGAAGCCGGCTGGGGTTGAGCACGAGCTCGACACTTTCGCGCGGGATGGGAAAGTCGTCCGCCGCGGGCTGCGGAGCGGCCGACGCGGCCGCAGCTCCCGAAGACGCGGCGGCCGCGCCTGCGTCGGGCGCTGCCCCTTTGCCGCGACTGCAGCCGGTCATGGCGATGCACATGACGGTGCCAACGGCGATGGCGATTTCGCGCGAGGAGGAATGCATGGCACGCGGATCCAGCAAGGAACGCACCTACCATCGCGAACCGCGCCTTCGCAAGCCGGTTCCCCAGGTTTGTGTTTTGGGGCCCCTCCCCCAAAACGCCGTGTCGAAGTAGAGGGCCAGCGTTCCCAGCCCGGTTCGCGGGGGGGCCGCCACGATATGTCTCGCGAAGGACGCGCGCTGCTGGCCGGCGACGAAGCTAAAGTTCGAGTAGTACGCCTGCTCGTCGTCCGGGTACTCGAGACCGAGGGCGTTGTAGACGTCGGCGCCGAGCTCGACCCATCCGTACCGTGCGCTCAACCGAAGGTTGAGGATCGATTCGGAGGGACCCACGATGGCATCGGTCAAGTGCCGGCCGGCCATGAACGTGTATCCGACGCCGGCCCGCCCGACGACAGGCCGACCTGCGATGCGGGCGACGGTGCCGCGCGCGGTCACGTCGGCGCGAAACAGGATCGGCGGAATGTTCGGAACGTAATGGTTGCCATCGGCCGTCTGCGTCTCGAAGGTGGCCCTCACAATCGAGAGCGCGGCCGAGCCGACGAGCCAGTCGTTTGGCCTGGCGAGCAGCGAACCCACGAAGCCGCTGCGCGTGCTGGCCTTCTGCGTCTCGAGGCCGCCCGCCTCGGGCTCGAAGACGAGCTCGTTGCCGACCCATGTCTCGAAGAGCGAGGCCGTCGCGACGTAGCGCCCCTTGAGCAACTGCGAACGGAGCCCGCCTTCGAGCGAACGCACCTTCGAATACGGCGCGGAGTCGCCCTCGGTGAGGTGCGCTGCGTCGAGCGAACGAAAGCCCTCTCCGTACGAAACGACCGGCGAGAGCTCCTCGGCTGCGTCGTATTCGGCGGTGACGCGCGGTCCTGCGGCGACGCCGGCGACGTGGCGGTCGGCTCCAGGGGTGTTTCCCGGGGCGCCCGGAGCGAGCCGGTCGTCGACGCTCACGCCGAGCCAGTCGGCGCGCGGTCCCCCGGAGATGCGAAGTCGCTTGAACAGGCGAACGTCGAGATCGACGTACGCTCCGACGTCGAGCGTCTGCAGGCCGTCGTCGAGGCGGCGATCCCAGGTCTCCAGATTCGACGGCTCGACGAGGCTCTTGGCCTGGTCCGTCTGGCCCACGCGGGTGTAGATGCCCGATTCGCCCACGAGCTCGACGAAAGACCCGATGCGGAGGGGCGCCGAGTGCATGCGCGAGAGCAGGCCCGCGGCGGTCTCCCGGTTGGTGGTCTGGAACAGGTCGCCCAAGCCGGAGAGGGAAGGTGTCGTCTGCGACGTCTCGAGGTTGCCCGTGTAGTTCTGGCGCGCGCGGAAGTCGGTCCACATGACCCAGGGCGCGAGCTCGAACCGCGCACCGTCGGCGGCTGTGTGGTCGAAATCGGCTCCGACAATCACGCGCGACGATTCGACCGACTGATTGCGCGCATACGGCGACGGATAGGAGTCGTAGTACCCGAGCCGGCCCGCATCGACGTCGTCTTGCCGCACGACGCCGGCCAGCTCGGAGCGAGCGCCGTACGCCGTACCCAGGACGCGCAGGCGGTCGCGCGGCCCGAGGTCGAGCGCATATTGGGCCATCGCGGAGCCGGACTTCGAGGCGCGATCCTGGCCGAAGCCATCCGTCTGGCGGAGGGAGAAGGCGGCGAAGGTCTCGTCGTCGGTATCGCGCGGAGCCGCGACGCCGACGACGCGCCATTGCCCGAACGATCCGTAGGTCGCCTTCGCCTGGTAGCCGCGTTCCACGCCGAGATCGAAATACGCGCTCCCGACGATCGCCGCGTCGCCCTGGCGCGGGTCGTAGGGGCCCTCGAGCACCCGGATGCTGCGGACGACCTCGGGGATGATGAAATTGGCGTCGGCGTAACCCTGCCCCTGGATGTGCGTCGGGATGTTGATGGGAATCGAGCCGACGCGCATCTCGATCCCCGAACCATGGTCGAGATCGAATCCGCGCAGGTAGACGTCGTTTCCCAGGCCCTCGCCATCTTCGTGGTCGACGAAGAAGCCCGGAGCTGCCGAGAGCATTTCGCTGCTCTGCTGGTGCGGCGCGGCGTCGAGGAGCTCGCGGGTCACTCGGACGTCGCCCAGGCCTCTGGGCGACGACCACGTGGTGCCGTGCACCTGGACGATTTGAGCGTAGTCTTCGTCTTGCTGATTCGTCGTGATGGTCTGCGCGGGAGCGACCGTCCGCGGTGCGGTCGCCGGCTCTGCGGGCGGCAGAGCAGGCGGGCGCACGACGACGACGTACTCGATGCGGGACCGAATCGGCAGACCGTCGCGCGTGGAGGGCGCAAAGCGAGCGGCGCGCGCGGCGTCGAGCGCGGCATCGACGACTGCCTGAGGGACGTCGTCGGGCGCGCGCGAGACGGCGACCGCCGATTCGACCCGCCCGTCCGTACCGATGACGAGCTGCAGAACGACCTGCGCCTCGCGAGGGGGAACGTTGGGAGGATACGCCGGCTGGATGGGGGCGTTCGGTGCGGCGACGACGACCTGCGCGCTCGCCCGGCCGGCGAGCAGCACGCCCGCCGACCCGATGGCCAGGAGCAGGGCACGCGCCTTGGGCCTCACTGGAGAAGAAATTGCCCCGTCTGCGTGTCGGAGGGAAGCGTCAATCGAAAGGTGTAGATGCCTTCTGCGTACGGAGCGACAAAGTGCACGGTGGCGCTGGCATCGGGGGCGACCGACGGGATGGTCGATGCCTCCGGAAAGCACGAAGAACGCATGCACTCGACGACGAAGTCGTGCGGTTGGGTCCCCGCGTTGGTGAGCGTGAGCGTGATGTTCGCCAGGTTCTCGCTCTTGAGAACGACCGGCGAAAACGCGTCGTCGGTGACGGTGACCGCGAAGCTGGCGTCACCCCCGGACACTCCATCGGAATCGCTGCCGCCCAGGCTGGCCTGGCTGCCGCACTCCACGAGCGCGGGCACCAGCGGAACAATCATGGCTGCGAACGCAAGGCGCGGGCCGAGAGCCGTCCGGGGCGCCGTGAAACCCACGAGCTCATCCCTCCGCCCAGAACGGAGTGACCGGCTCCCCGAGCTCCTCTTCGATGTCGGCGCGCAGCTCGGCGTCGACGACCCGCGGCAGGACGGCCCGCAGCAGGGCATGTGCCTTCGCCGACTTGAGCCATAGAGCCACGCCCACGAGCGCGCTCGTCACGCGCGCATCGGAAGACGCCAGCAAGGTCTCGAGGTGACTGGCGACGAGCGCGAACGGCGCGCCTCGGACGCAAAGAGCGAAGACGAGGGCTGCTCGCTGCGGCGGCGGCGCCGCGGCGAGCACCGCCGGAAGGCGCTTGTCGCGTGGGCTCAGAGCCGGCTCGCCGTCGAGCAAGGCGACCGCGGCCTCGGCAGCCGACGAACCCGCCCGCGCCTCGGACGCAAGCGCGGCCTCGAGCGCTCCGCGCACGGCGCTGCTCTTGCGCCACGCTCGCGCGACCACCGCGAAGAGCGCCGACTGCGGGCGCGCAAGCTCCGAGAGGGCCCACGAGTCTTCGAGGTTGCCCGCCGCGCGGAGACCCCGCGCGCACTCGACGGCCGCTTCCGTGGCCGCCTCGTCGTCCTCGGCGACCTCCAGGACGCGCTGAGCGATGACGCACGCCGCGGGAGCACCCCGGCCGAGCGCCATCCAGGCCGCGTTCTGCAGCCGCGTCCAGTTCCGGTCCGCGAGAGCCATCGCCATCTCGGATGCCAGGCGCGCGTCGATGGCGCAATCGGGCCACGCCACGATGAGCTTGCGCGCCTGCCAGGCACCCAGGTCGTCGTCCAGGGCAAGCGCGAGGACGCGATCGAGGATCTCGCACGGAGCCCCCACGAGCTCCAGGAGCCGCAGCGAATCGTCGAGCTGCCCGGCGTCCTCGGAGGACACGTGCTTGGCCGCGAGGGCGCGCAGAGGGGCTGCGTGCTCTCGCGCGATCGCTCCGCGCTCGATGAGATCCCCGAGACGGCGCATCCAGCCAAAGCTCTCCGGCTCGGGAAATCGCTCGGCGACCGCGCGCAGCCCCTCGACGCCCAGGGCGCCGAAGCGTTCGACGACGGCGGCGGCGAGGCCCCCTTCCTTGTGCGAGGGCAGCGGCTCGCCCGATTCCGCGTCGTCTCCGACGAGCTGCAGGAGAAGGACCAGCGCCTCGCGATCCGGAGCCTGGGCCAGCAGCGCGCGCGCCATGGTCTGCCTGGCCTCGGCGACGCGACCCTGCATCACGGCGAGAGCCGCCGCGAACCGCTCGCTCGGCTCGCCCTCGAGGAGGCTCGCTCCGACGAGATCTCCGACCCGTGTGGGGCACGCTTGGCCGAAGCGCTCGAGCCACCCTTGCCTGGCGACGTCCCGCACGCAGGCGGCCGGGTCGCTGGCGGCGAGGCGAAGCCTCGGCACGGCCATCGAATCGGGGAGGCGAACGATGGCGGCGAGCGCCCTGGTGCGCTGGTAGGCCTGCGAGCAGGACAGCCAGTGATTGACCATGGCGGCGGACGTCTCCGGAAACGCGACGGCGAGCGCCTCGGTCGCCCAGCCCGCGTCCAGCCATATCGCGTCGTACTCGGCGTCGATCCAATCCAGCAGCGCCTCGGCGGCGTCGTCGGGCCTCACGTGCTTGAGCGCTTCGATCACGGCGTCGGCGAACGTTCGCTCGTTCTCTTCGTGCTCTTCTTCGGTCAGCGCGTCGGGAGGGGCGTGCGCAACGAGATCGCGCAGTACGATCACCAGGTCCTCCGGCGCGACCGCGCAGGGGAGCGCCGTGGCCAGCGCGTGCAAAGAGCGCGCACGCACGGCGAAGCTCGGCAAGCGCAACGCGCGCCGCAGCGCGGCGACCGCTGCATCTCGGACCTCGAAACGCGCGATGAGCTCGATGGCCACGACGCGGCTCGCGTGCGTCGGTCCTTCGTCCACGACGTCGGCGAGTCGCGCGATGAGGCTCTCTTCGTCGCCGACCTCAGGCACCCAGTCGTCCTCGGAGAAAATCGCGTCGGCCATGGCGCGATCGCCGGCGCGCGCAATCTCGACCAGCAGATTGCAGACCTCCGGATGATCGATGGGCACGAGCGAGGCCACGCGTTCGCTGCGCTCCCGCTGCCGGCGGCTCATGCTCGGCGCGTACCTCACCAGCAAACGCAAGAGGCGCACGCCCTCGACGGGAAACTGCTGCAGGCCCGTGATCTCGAAGGCGAGGCGGTCGGCCCGGACGAGGAGTCGTTTGGTCGCCCGATGGCGCTCCTCGTCCTCGGTGAGCGTCCAGGCCTCGGCAACGGCGTCGGCGAGAGGTCGGCAGGCCTCGACCGCATGCTCGTGCACCGCGGCCATGGCCTGCTCGTCGGCCGGCTCGGCGGCGACTTCGGGCGCTGACTCCCCTTCTGCTTCTGCGGCCTGCGCCGCGCGGAGCTGCTCCGTGACCCTCGCTGTCTGCCCGGGCGGCACAAAGCTCCACGCGAAATGCTTCGCGAGCTTCGGGTCGATCTCGTCACGGCGATGCATGGGCCCTTTTAGGTAGGCATCCCGGGGTGCTCTCGTCAATTCCGGCGATTGCCATCGGGATGCGTCATACTAGCGCGCGTCGATGGGAACTCTCCATCACGTGCGCACCGTCGTCGCCGTGTCTTTTGGTGTGTGCGCAGCCTCGGGGGCCGTGGGCAACGCTGCTGGGTGCGACGGGGCGGCCCCTCTCGCCACCGGCGCCGACGGGGGCGCAGCGATCGACGCCGCGCCCGAACACGTTCGTATTCCCTACGACGGCCCGACCGGGCCGGAGACCGGCCCACGCACGCCCGTTCACGCCGAGCTCGTCACGTCTCGCGTCGACACGATGCAGCTGATGTTCGCGGCCGGCGAGATGCAGACGAGCGGCGAGCCGTTGGCCAACCTCTTCGCGGGCCGCAATCTCCTCGGGTATCTCCGCTGGTACCTGCCGCCCAACCTCTACTTCGTGCAATCGAGCGGCTCCAGCTACTACGGCGACGGCTTCCTCGACCTCTTCGGATTCAGCACGGCCATCGAGTCGTACGAGTATTCGAAGTACCACATGAACATGGTCGCGAATCAGACGGGCGCGGGAGTGTCGCTCGCCAATGGGCCGCTCATCGCGCGCCAGCCGGGCGCAACGCCGTTCGACAGACTGCGCGCACGCGTGGAGCAGCTCATCATCGCCGCCGGCACCAACGTGGGGGGCTTCGCGACGTTACCGGACGGCGGCGCGACCAACCGGCAGAACGACTTCGGGTTCCCGGGGCTCTGGCCGAACCTTTACCCCTACCGCAGCTTCGATCCCTCGATGACGCCCGACCTGACCATCGCGCACTCCTGCACGACGGTGTCCGGCTACGGCGGCCTGCAGATGTTCGGCAACAACGCCGTTCCCGCGTACGAGTGCTTCTACAACTCGCTCCAGTTGAACGATCGCGTCGCGCAGAGCGAGCCGGTGATCGGCCCCGGTGTCCTCGGCTACACGACGTGGAAGGAAGCGCTCTGGGCCATCGACTTCACCGGTCGACTTCACGACTCGGTCGCCAATCCGGTCACGACGGTCGCGCCCGGAGACATGGCGCTCATCGGTCATCCCGGAAACGCCGTGCAAGGAGTCGAGCCCCCGACCGCCAAGCCGGGCACGTTCATCGGCTCGACGCCGCTCGAGGGGATGTGGGGCCTGATGATGGTCGAGGAAATGGACAACGCGGGGGCCTGGCTCCTCTCGTCGCTCGCGACCACCGACGGCGCCACGCTCTCCGGGTTTTCCTCGGTCGCGTCCGCGATGAACTACGACTACTCCTCCCCCTCGTCTGGTTCCCGACCGCCGTGGCCGTGACCGAGGAAGCTCCCGTCAAGCGGCGCACCCCGATCCCGACGTACCCGCTCGTGGCTTCGCTCTCGGTCCTGGACGCGACCAGCCACGCGGTCGATCTCGCCGCGCTCGCGCAGGGCTACTCGCTCTTCTTCGGGATGACCGACGCGCGCAACGTAGCCGTGGGCCAGCAGATCGGCATGCAGATCGCGTTCGGTGGCTACCCGTTCGCCGCCGATGACGGCCTGGCCGATGGCGAGGATTCACCGCACGATCGCGCGCTCGGAGTGATGCGCGTGGCCTTCGTCGATCTCGACCGCATTCACCGCGACCCCGCCACCAACGTCATCGTGGACACCGCCACCGTGGGCGGGGGCAGCAGCGGCGCAATCTCGCGAGGGACCACGGCCAGCACCGTCTCGCTCGGTCACGTGGTGGTCGGCCTGCGTCATCTATTGATGGCCTGCAACGCGGCCGTGAGCCAATACGGCGCGCCCGACGGCGACCCGGCGAAGGACGCCGTGGGCATTCTCAACTCCGTGCCCATTCATCCCCCCCCGGGTGGCGGCACGGCTTCGCCCACGTTCAGTGCACGCGTGCGGCAAGTGCTCATGGCGCAGGCCGACTTCGTGTACGACGCGCTCACCGGCCCCGACGGGACCGTGTGGAACGGCGCGACTCTCTCCGGCGGCGTCTGGACGCCGTCGACCGGCGCCGCGACCGTCGAGGCGCAGAGCGCCGCCTTGCGCGTCCTCGGCGAGGCCTGGTTTCTCTCGGGCGACACGCCCGCGGGCGCGAAGTACCAGAACCGGGCGCGGGCCGTCGCCCGCAAGCTCTTGACCGCGTTCTGGAGCGACCCGGCGCGGATGTTCCGCGCAACCGCCGGCGGGCCGGACGACGTCGTCATGACACCGGAGCGATTCGCGTGGTTGCAGCAGGCGCTCCGCGAAAGTTACGAGGCGCTCTGGGTCCCGGGAGATCCGCTTCTCGACCGGAGCGTGCTCGAAGACCGCATCGCGCGCGTGAACAAGCTTTACCTCAACGGCTGGGACGACCTGAACGGCGACGGGCTGGTCGACACGAACACCGAGTGTCTCGCCGGGCGCCTCCAGCTGGGCGAGCAAGCCCTGACGGGAGAGGCAGGCTCCATCGTGAACGGATACGTCGGCGCGCCGGCGCCCGATCGCGACTCGGACTGCGTCCTGAACATCTCGTTCGCCAAGGTCGGCAGCGTACTGGCGGGGCAGGTTCACTTCCACGCGCCGTAGTCCGCGGAAGCGGGAAGCGTGTACTGCGATGAAATGTCGTGGGAAATGGCGAACGCGCGTCCGACGAATCGACTCGGCGAGTACAAAAGGGACCGTTGGGATTGAGAAAAGCGCCTTTGTTCTTCGACAAAGCGCCTTCGATGTCTGTCAAAGGACCGTGGATCTCCATCCAGGACCTTGGTTCCCTAGCCAAGACGCTTTGTGTCTTGGCCGAGCGCCTTGGCTCCTTGGCAAAGGCCCATCTTGTTTGGTTTTTGGACCTTTGATTTTCAGCCAAGGCCCATTTTCCGTGAACAAAGGACCTTGGCTCGTGAGCCGAGCGGCTTTGTCAGAGAGCCAAGGACCTTTCTTCTCGGAAAAAGGACCTTGAATGACAGTGAAAGCGCCTTTTGGTTCGAGCCAAGACCCATCGCTCCTTGTCAAAGGAGCTTGGCTTCCTATCCAAGGACCTTTGTTCGCGGAGAAAGACGTTTTGTTCCTCGTCGAAGGACCTTTGTCAGAGGAGAAAGGCGCTTTCGGTCTTGTCCAAGGCGCTTGGACAGAGATCCAAGGCCCATTTGGTCGGATCCATGGACGCTTGGGTCGAATCCAAGGCGCTCCGGCTCGCGGCCGAGACACTCTTCCTCGAGCCGGAGCGGGTCTGGTCGACCGCAGCGGTCCTGCCGAGGCGAGCTTCGCTGCGCTCACCCGATCTTAAACGGGAAGGGCTCGAAACCCTGACACGCAAGGGGCCGATTGGGAGGAGGGTGTGGGCTGGGACGTGTCAGAAATGGGGTGGGCGGGTGCTCGGGGGCGAGCACGCCCGAGCTCAGGGAGCAAAACGGGGGCGCCGAAGCAGGCGCGAGTGCGGGGAGCATGAGCCCCAGCGCTGGCGCCGACGGATTCTTGGCGTGTGGCGCCTGCAACTGCGGCGATCCGAAACCGCCGGCACCACCGGCATTGGCGTCGGCGCGGGCGTCCTCTCGATCTCCGGAAGCGCGATCCAGCCGGGCACCACGGATGCGTTCGTCCCCGGCGCTGGATCCAGCGCGGGATACGCGGTCGTCGCGGGCTGAGCGGTTGAGGGGCGCATTGGCACCGAAGTCTACTAGGAGCAATCGGCTCAGAAGACGGTCGCCGTCGGTCCCGACTCGCTCAAGATAAGCGCCAATCATCCTCGAGGGTGAACGTTTCCTTCGACTAGCCCCCCTGCGCCACCTTTCCAGCGAGAGCCGCGGGGAAGGGTTTCCGTTCCGGACCGTAAGCCCTTGGTACGGGAGAACAAGTGCGGTACGGGAGAACAAGTGGCATGAGCGGGTGATCGTTCGTCAGAGCTAAGGCCAGCCCCCTTCGGGACCATCGCAGCCGACCCATCTCGCCGCCGTTCGCAGCGAACGCGGCCCTGTTCCTGCGCACCGAACCACCAATCGCATCGTACGGGAAGGCCACGGCCACCAATGAAGCTAATATCCAGTGATCCGTCGATGGGATACTGTCTCCTGAGTTCTTCCGCCTCGCGTGTTCTGATGGTGGCACGGCAATGGCAGAAGAGTTACTCGTTATGCGACGCTGAGCTGGACGTGCTGTCCCGGTCCGCGCTGGGCGAGGATCGCGAGTTGATCGCCGAAAAGCGCGCGTCCTCTCAAGCGACGGTAAAGGCTCACATCGCGAATCTCCTGAAAAAGACCCGCGATCCCTCCCTGCACCGCGCCGTGCAACGCCTGCTACGCGCCGCACTGAACATGCAGTCAATAGTCCCAACGGACTAGTCCGCATTGCCGATTGCGCCGAGGAAGGGGCGCGATGCACCATGCCTTCGCGCGATACGTGACCGAACACGCTAGATACCACCTCGGCGACCGAGTATGGGTGGGCAACTGGAAATGGAACCAGCTGGGTGGGCGGCGAGTGGGTAACCGTCGATTTTCGCGGCGTCATCGAGGGGGACTTCCAGTCCGGAGGCTGCAACACCCAGGTGAGCGCCTACGCCTACGACAGCAACTCGGGCCAGTACGTGGCCGGGCCCATTGCAAACGTACCGAATTGCACGATCCCGCGACGAACGTTCCTGATTGCGAGCCAGAGCACTTTGCTTAAGAAGCAAGCATTCGCCTACGGCACAATGAGTAATCGTCAATTATACAATAAATAACAGGAGAAGTTCAATGACCACGAGAGCATTCGTACTTGCGGTTGCCGCTACTGTGATCCCCGTGTCCGCTGCGTGCGGATTGAATCCATCGAGCGGCGAAGAGGTGTTCACCCGGACCGTCGCGCAGCTCAATTCCGACGGTTCGATCGCTTGGATGAAAACCGTTCCTATTACTGCGTCGCAACAACTTCTCAATAACGCGAAGTCGGAGAGCAAGCGCGCCAACGGTGTCGTGCTCAGCGCCCGCGCGAGCGGACTTTCCCCGCAGGGTGTTTATGCGGACAGTAGCTGCGACGACTCCGACATCTACCTGTACGATCAATTTTATCAGAACGGCAACGAACTTTGCTTGTACGCGACCGCGCCATTCTCGGCGTGCGCCAGTCTGAGCAACTTCCCCCTCGGTTCGGGCAACTGGGGAGGGAAGATGAAGAGTTTCTGGACGGGGTCGGAGCATGGCGCGTTCTCTTGCGGAGACAACCTTTATTGTCCGGGATCCGGCTGGAACTTGGACCAGAAATACACCGCGTGCGGCAACTGCAGTTACAGCATTTGTTTCACGGATTGACCCGTCAATCCTGTGAAGGTTGCTCGGTGACGGGCGGACCACGAACATCCTGAGGGCTCGGCGTGTCCATCGTTCACGGTTTCAGAACGATCGACGCGCCGGGTTCGATCCCGGACGCTGTCCCGGGCTAGCGATCCGACTGGGAATCTCGAGCTGGCGACCCCAGATAAGGCAGCCTCCACGCGTCGACCGCCAGACACGGCGCGCGGCGGTCGAGCCGCGGCGGGCGACACAGCGTGGCGACGCGCTCCAGCGGCCATGGCTGGTCGCCCTCCCGCTCGACCTCGCTCGTGACCCAGACGCCCACCGGGAGCGTATCCATGCGCGCGAGCTGCACCTGGACGTCGCCCAACGCGCGCGCCGGGAACGCGACGCCGGCGAGGCCCCCGAGCTCGAAGAAGCGCACGCTCGCGACCCCGAAGACGGCCGGTCGAGTCGCGGCGGGCAGCGTCCTCACCAGCTCGACGAGCTGTTGCGCCCCCGGGGGCGTGGAGCGCCGGCCGAGGGCGTCGCGCGCCGTACGAACGGACATGAGCAAGGTCAGGGCGCACAGCGCACCCAGGAGTCGCGGCGATCGAGCCGAGCGCAGCGCCAGAGCGGCGGCCACGAGGACCACGAGAGGAAGTGCGTGGCGAGGCTGATCGCGCAGGTTCTGGCCGAGCGCGATCCAGACGAGATACGGCACGGCCAGCGCGAGGGCCGCGCGCCAGTCGCGCCATCCGGACGCGCCCCATGCCACGACGGCGCTCGACGCCGCCACCGTGAACAGGAGGCCGATGGTCAACCCCAGCGCGTCGGTTCCAGCGCCGAAGCCGTCCACGACGACATCGCGCACCAGCCACGCCACGCGAACCGCGCCAGGCTGCGTCGCCATCGTCCCGCCCCACCGCACGAAATGCCCTGTCAGCTGGGCACCCGCCAAGTCGACCAGGCGACCCGCGCCGACGAGGGCCACGAGCGGTACGCCCCACACGGCGCAGCCGGCGCAGGCGGCCCCCCACGCACGCGCGCGCTGCCCGCGCGGCGCCAGAGCCAGCGCCGCCAGATACAGCGGCGCCCAGGAAAGCCGCACGCCGAGGCCCAGCCCCGCGCCGAGGCCGAGCACGAGGGCGTCCGTCCATGCGGCGGGACGCTCGGTGCGACGCGCAGCCAGTCCCCAGCCGCAAGCCGCCGCGCAGACGAGCGCCGGAGCCTCGCTGCCGACGCCGCTGCACGCGTGCCACACGATGGGCAACGCCGCGACGACCGCCGCGGCTGCGCACGCGGCCCAAACCCCCGCCAGCCGTCTCGTCGCCGCCCAGACGAGGCCGATGACTGCCGCCCCGCTGCACGCCGCGACGACGTTGCAGGCGCGCATGGGATCGCGCACGACGAAATCGGCGACGCGAAGGAGCGCCACATAGACCGGATACCCTGGAGGGTGCGGCCGAAACTGCGCGAGATTGAAGTCCCTCACCGATTCGAGGAACCCGACGCCGTCCCAGTCGTCCGGCCAGGCGGGCGCGGACGCGTAGAGAGCGAGCGCATACGCCGCGAGAACGGCGTACCCGAACCGAGGGAAGGCGCGCGGAGGTCTCACGACGCCTCGAGCCTAGCGCGTCGTTTGCTCACGGAACGACGCTCTGGGTCCGGAACGTGAGCGTTTTGTCGCTCGTGGCGATCTGCTTCACGAACAGCTGAACGAAATTGCCGAAGAGAGCGTCGGTCGGGCCGATTCCGGTGCTGCCGGTGGGGCGCGACATCCAGCGCTTCATCTGGTCGATCATCTCTTGCGACACGGGATTGACATCCACCACTACGCCCAGGAAATACTCGGCGCCCGCCGCGAGCAAGCCGCGGCGAACGACGGGCAAGTCGCGGGCGTCGGTGCACAGGCGGAGCACACCGTCGAGCACCGCGGCCTGGTCACGCTCGCGCTCGGGCTCGCTGATGTGCACGCGATAGACCTCGTCCCACAGATCGTAGACCACGCGACAGACCCGCGGTGCAAGCGCGACCGGCGTGTCGGCGCCCTCGCGGTACACGTAGGCGCGCATTGCGATGACCGTGGGGAGGCCGCTCGAGAGCTTCTTCATCAGGTCGGGGTCGGCGAGGACGTCGCGGTACGAGAAGCTCGCGCGAAGGAGATCTCTGTCCCAGGCGTAGTTGGCTTGCCGCGGTGGCAGCGCGGCCGGATGGATCGGTTGCTGCGACTGAGACGCGGGCTGCGCACCGGCGTCGGCCGTCGTCAGCGCGAGCAGCGCCAGCATGAGCGCGCGGAGGAGCAGCCGCACGGTGCGCGCGCACGTCATGGTCGCGCCGCTCCCTGTTGCTGCCCGCGAACGGGGATGAGTCCGATGAGATTGGAGATGCCGAGGACGAATCCGCCGGCCTGCGTCTCGATCCGGAGCCCGGCGTTGAACGTGAAGTCGACCGGCCAGGTGCTGAAGCCGGTGTACCCGCGCGCGTGCTCGACGAAATCCTGCTCGTTGGCGATGCCGTAAAACCCGAGGCCCCCGAAGAAATCGACACCGTAGATCGATCGCCTCCCGCGGTAGAGCGGTATGCGGTACTCGGCGTCGAGCTTCGCCGCGTAGGTTCCGTACCGAATCTCGACGATGTCGGTGTTGAGAAAGTTCGGCGCCCGCCGGCGATTGAAGCTCAGGTCGAGGACGCGATCGGGCAGGAGGTCGCTCAGGTCGCCCACGTAGAAGCGCTCGAAGAGCGGCGCGTTCCCGAAGACGCCTCCGACGAACCCGCGCAGCTGCAGGACGTGCCCCCACGGGAGCAGGAACCATTGAGAAGTATCGAGCTGGAGCTTGGCGTACGTGTAGTCGCTGCCGAGCGGCGTGAGGGAGGCATCGAGGCTCGCCTGCAGGCGGCGTCCGCGGCTCGGCAGGAAGGGCTCGTCGCGCGTGTCGTTGACGAACGTCGCGCGGAGCGTCGAGAGGATGCTCGAGCCGTTGTCGAGCATGAAATCGATGGGCTCGACGTCCACGCCGCGGTTGTCGCTGGCGGCGCGCGGAAGGGACGCGTCGATCTTCTCGAAGCGGTATTCGAAGAAGACCTGCGAGGAGACGCCCACGTCGTGCCCGGTGCCGACGCGGCCCCCGAAGCGCTTGTACTGCGCGACGGCGAAATCTTCGACCGGCTGCGTGGGGTCGTTGACCAGAACGTCGCGGTTGCCGAAGAAGTCACGAGCCGCGCTGTAGAGGAGCTCGGCCTCGGCCACCCAGTTGGTTCTCAAGAACTGCGGATTGGCGAGCTTCACGCGCAGCGCGAGCTGCTGGTCGGCGACGGCGAAGGCACCGCCCAGGGCGACGCCCGTACCGACCAGATTGGTCTCGGTCACCCGAGCGCCGCCGAAGGCGGTCAGCGGCTGCGCGTTGCCGTTCGGGTCGACGTCGGCCGAGACGCCGAGCCACAAGTCGTCGACGATTGCGGTGTTGCGCTCGACGACCTCGACGACGAGGACCACCAGGCCGCGCCGGGTGCCGCGGCGCAGCGAGAGCTGCGCGTCGCGGAAGAATCCCGTACCGAGCAGGCGGAAGCGCGTCGCCTCGAGCTCGGGATTGCCCACGTCGAGGACGTCCCCGGCGTGGAACGGCACGTAGCGGAGCACCACCCGCGCGAGCGTCGTCGTGTTGCCGCGTACCTCGATGCCCTCGAGCGTGTACTTCAGGCCCATCGCGCCGTTCGCCGGGACCGTCGGAGCGGCGGCGGCGGTCGGCGGCGAAGCCGGTGCGGTCGTCGAGCCCGGGACGGGCACCCCGATCGTCGCAGGAGGGGGCTGCGGAGGCGGCGCCGGCGCGGTCGCGGCGGGCGGTGCATCGGGCTCGGCGCCCCACGTCCGGACCTGCGCCCGCGCCTGGGCGCACACGAGGAGCAGAGCAAGCGTACCGAGGAGCAGGCTGCGCACGCAGCGGGCGATCCTAACCTCGTTGGGTTCTTCGTGCTGGCGGAGCGCGCCTCAGGTGCGAATTGCGTCCGGCTGCTCCTCGGGGGCAGCCTGTCGAAAGGCCTCGAGCTGCATGGCGGCGTCGAACGCGCGCGCGACCCGCCCGAACGGCGCGACGTCCACCTGAAACCGCCGAGCCGCGAAGAGTTGCGGGACGAGAAAGACGTCGGCGGCCGTAGGCGCGTCGCCGTACGCGAAGGGTCCCGCCACACCCTCGCGTTCCAGACCCGCGATCGCCGCCTCGAGCGCGCCCAAGCCCTTCGCGACGAAATGCTGCGTCCATTTCCGCTGCACGTCCGCGTCCGGGGAGACCTGGCGCAAAACGTTCAGGTTTTGCAGCGGCTGGATGCCGCTGTTGACGATCTCGACGAGCGCCCGCACCCGGGCGCGTGCGTGGAGTTCGGCCGGCAGGAGTGGAGGAGACGGAAAGCGCTCGTCGAGCAGCTCGATGATGGCGACCGACTCGACGTACTCCGCGCCGTCGATCGCGAGGCACGGGACGTAGCCGGTCGGGCTGCGGCCCCTGTGCGTGCTCCCCGACTGCTCGCCTTCGAGCAGGTTCACCGAGACGTACTCGTACGCGAGTGCCTTGAGCGCGAGGGCGATGCGCACGCGATGGGAGGCCGACGAACGCCAGTAGTTGTAGAGCGTGAGGTGGGGCATGACGGGCTTTCGCATGCTAGCCCGCCGACGCGGCGCGGCGCGACAGCTGCTTCACTGCGCGAAGCGAACGGTATTTCGCGGCGCCGCCGAGCGCGAGCACCCGAGCACGCGGAAACGGCCGTTGCGATCGGTACGTTGGGCGCGTTTGGGACCTCGTTTCGAGGGGCACGTGGCTTGCTCGCGATTCGCGGGTATGCCCACCGCGACTCCCGTTTCGAGCCAACGGACCCCATCCGATGACGCATCGCGCGCCGACCGCGCGGTGCGCGAGAATGGCCCGATCGGCGGCACCCCCCAACCTGCCGTGAGTCCGCCGGAAGTGGACGCCACAGACAATCCGTACGACAACATGGCGTGCACGGACTAGCGAGCGAGCTGCGCGAGGCGACAATCGAGTCGATCACGGCGCGTCCCCTCTCGGTCGCGCTGCTGGAGCCGTTCGTCATCGCCAGTGGGCGCGTCGAGACGACCCAGGCCGTCGAAGTGGAAGTGCGCGTGCGCTGGCGAGGGGCGAGCGCGGTGGGACTCGGAGAGGCCGCGTGCCTCCCGCCCCTCACGCGCGAAACGCAGCGCGACGTGATGCGAGCGCTGGACCGCGAGACGATGGACGTCGCGGCCCTGAGCGAGCTGGGCCCCGTCGCCCGCGCAGGCGTAGAAGCGGCGGTCCTCGATGCGATGTCGCGCATTGCGGGCGTCCCCCTGCGGACATTCCTCGAGCCCATCCAGGGCGCGAGCACGACGCGCCTCGAGACGGACATCACCGTCGCCATCGCCGAGCCGTCGCGCATGGCCGCCCTCGCCCGACGGTGGGTAGAGCGAGGTTTTCGCGCCTTGAAGGTCAAGGTCGGCAAGGACATCGACGCCGACGTCCGCGCGCTCGAGGCCATCGCGCGCGCAGCCCCCACGGCCAAGCTTCGTGTGGACGCCAACGCGGGGTACACGGCGAGCCAGGCCCTCGCCGTTGCGCATGCGTGCGCGCGGCTCGAGGTGGCCGTCGAGTGCTGGGAGCAACCATGCGCCGCCGACAATCTCGAGGGCATGGCGCAAGTAGCCGGCGAGCTCGACGTGCCGGTCGTCGCCGACGAATCCGTGAAGTCGCCCTCCGACTTGCGCGCGGTCATCGCACGAAACGCGGCGGACGGCGTCAACCTGAAGCTGGCGAAGCTCGGCGGAATCGAGGACGCCCTGGCCATAGGCCTCGCGGCGCGGCGCGCCGGCCTGAAGCTGATGGTGGGAGGCATGGTCGAGACGCGCCTCGGCATGACGGCGGCGGCCCACGTGGCCTGCGCCCTCGGCGGCGCCGATTCGTCGATCTCGACACGGCATGGCTGCTGGCCGACGACCCTTACCTGGGTGGCTACGTCGCCGACGGCCCGTGTTACACGATGCCCGAAACGCCGGGCCTCGGAATCGAGAGGCGCTGAGCCTGCGGCGAGTCGCTAGCTCGCGGGGGCACACGATTCCCTGGATCGCTTCGCCAGGGTCTCGACCATCGCCACGAGCTGGACGGGCACGACCGGTTTGAGCAAATACATGTCGAAGCCGGCTGTCAGAGCTCTCGCCCGGTCTTCGAGGCGAGCGTACGCCGTGACAGCGAGCGCCGGTATCCGGGCCTGCGGGCGCTCGGACGAAGAGCGCACGCGCCGGATGAAATCGTAGCCGTCCTCGGCAGGCATGCCGATGTCCGAGACCAAGACATCGGGGCCATCACGGACCAGCATGTCGTAAGCCGCGGAGGCCGACCCCGCGACGAGCACGGTCGCGCCGTCGTCCTTGAGGACGCGGGCAAAAAGATCGGCGGTGTCGGGCTCGTCGTTGACCACCAGGACGCGCAGCCCCGCGAGGCGAGGCGCGCCCCGGTCCCCGGACGGCGCGCCCGCCGGTAGCCCGTCCGCGGGCTCGTCCTCTTCGGGCGCCAGCGGATGGACCCCGGGGGCCAGCGGGATTCCGCACGGCGAAGACCGCCCCCCGGCCAGGCCCCTCGCTCGCGGCGCGGACGGTGCCGCCGTGCAGCTCGACGAAGCTCTTCACGATCGACAGACCGATCCCGAGCCCCCCGAACAATCGCGTCGTCGACGAGTCTGCTTGCCGGAAGCGGTCGAACACGTACGGAAGAAACGACGGCGCCATCCCGATGCCGCTGTCGCTCACGGTGACCTCGGCGTCCGCGCCGCTGCGCGAGAGGCTCACCTCTACCCTGCCGCCCGACGGCGTGAACTTGATCGCGTTGCTCAGCAGGTTCCAGAGCACCTGCTGAACGCGGTCGGCGTCGCCGAGAATCGGCCCTGCCGACGAATCGAGGGCCGTCACGAGATGGATGCCCTTGGTCTCGACGGCAGGGCGAAGAGAGTCGATGGCCGCCTGGATGGGGCCGACCGGATCGATCGGGCGGAGCACGAGCGCGAGCTTGCCCGTCACCGCGCGCGACACCTCCAGCAGATCCTCGATGAGGCGCGTCTGCGCGATCGCGTTGCGCTCGACCGTGAGCAGCGCCTGCTGATGCTTCTCCGGCGGGAGCGTCCCGCTCCTGAGCATTCGCGTCCACCGAGGATGGCGTTGAGCGGCGTGCGAAGCTCGTGCGACAGCGTCGCGAGAAAGTCGTCCTTGGCGCGGCTGCTCTCCTCGGCATGCAGGCGCGCCAGCGCGAGCTCCTCGATGAGCGAGCGCGCGCCGTACTGTCGACGGCGCGCGCGCAGCGCTCCCGCACGGCGTTGACCATCGTCCGCGCGGTGACCGGGCGTTCGATGAGCGACAGGTTCGCACGCGCCCCCAGCGAACCGACCAGACCGTACCCCGCGCCGAGCAGCTCGCGTTCCATCACGCTCACCACGATGGGCAAATCCGACCAAGCCGGCTGCTTTTCGAGCGTCGCCATGAGCGCGCTGGCCGTTGCGGGCGCCAGGGTCTCCTCCGCCAGAAAGAGCGCGCCCGCCCCCTCCTCAATCGCCTGACAAAGAGAAGCCGCGTCCCCCAGGACGCCCGCCGCAATCCCGACCGCGGCGAGCAGCCGCGAGGTGTGCGCGCCGTCCCCGCCGAAGGCAGTGAAGACCAGCACGCGGTCTTCACGGGAGTCAGCCGGGCTGGGCACCGTCTCTCCCGAGCAGCGCCTCGGCTGCGCCCGTGTACGTGGGTACGCCCGTGAGGACCCCGTGAGGGCCGAAGCACTGCACGTGCAGGACGTCGGGACGGAAGGCGGCGACGGCATCGCGCAGGGAGAAGAGGGTACGGACACCGGTCGTGGCCGAGCGGCGGATGGCCGACCAGTTGGTGGCCGGGAGGGGCATGGGCAGCCGGCGGACGACGAGCTCGTCGCGGACCTCGACCGTCTCCGGAGCCGAGTCGTCGGGCAGCCCTGTCCATACCTCCACGTGGTCGCCGCCGTCGACGAGCGTCAGGGCCAGATCGGCGCGTGAGCTCCTCGACGCCTCCGAGGGAGGGAGGATACGAGCTCGGGAGAAGGGCGACGCGGGTCATGGTCGGGTTCAGGGGATGCTCGGGTTCAGCCACGAGGCGACCTCACCCAGGGTCGCCCCGCTCGGTGGGGCCAGCGGGAGCTGGCTCCAGTCGCCGACGCCCGGCGACCAGTAGTTGGAGAAGGCGGCGGCGTACCAACCCGAGAGGAAGTTCTGCTCGGCGCAGTCGCAGTTGGGCGCCCAGCTCGACGGGTGGTAGTTCAAGGTGTTCTCGATCTGGGCCTCTCCACCCTCGGGCTCGACGGCGGCGGCGTCGACCTCGTGGGCGATCTCGAAGGCCGTGATGCCGGCCAGGCGTTCCACCGTCTCTCCCGGGTAGACGTAGAGCACGGAGGTGCCACCGGTCTTCCCCCAGGTGAAGGTGGTGTTGCCGTAGAACCCCGCCGACGGCACGTCGGAGATGGGGAGGAACTGGATCGAGTAGCCGGGGATCTGCTGCCAGGGATAGCGGACCAGGGCGAGCGCCTCGGCCCCGAGCTGCGCCGGGGTGAGCGATGCCGCCGAGGCCGGGCAGGGGGTGGTGGCCGGGGTGGTGGGCGGCGGGGCCGGCGCCGTTGTCGAGGGCACCGTGGCGGGAGCGACCGGGGCGGGGGCGGTGGTGATCGGCGCGGCACCGGCCGGGGCGGCCGAAGGCACCCCGGCCCGCGCCTCCGCCCGGGAGTGCTGCAGCGTCCACGCTCCGGCCTGGGTGGCAGAGAGGTGTCGGCCCGGGCCCACCATCACGAGCGAGGTCACCACCACGGCCACGACGACCACGACGGCGGCCTCCAGGGTCAGCAACGCTCGCCGCTGGGAGAAGGTGGCGCGGCGGATCCGGGCCAGGGACCCGTCGGCCCGGCGGTCCGGTCCGACGTAACCATCCGACAGGACCAGGTTGGGGTGGTCCAGGTCGGCGAGGAGCTCCGGAGCGAGCGAGCCGTCGGGAGGGGAGTCGACCGGGGCACTGTCGGGAGGGGCGTCGGCCAAAGCGGCATCGGGCCCGGGTGGCGGGTCGAGCGCGGCCGCGCCGAGGCCCGGCCCCGCCGAGTCAGCGGATGCGGCCGGGGCTGACCGCCGGTCGGTGAGCGCTGACGCCATACGAACAGATCGGCAGATTCGGAGCCGAGCTGAAGTCCCTGCGTCTGAGCCCGGCGGTGGGCGTTGAGCGGGCCGAGCGGGCCTACCCGGCGGTGACGAGCTCGACTCGGTGCCCCAAAGCCGAGCGGCTCCCGGGGCAGGGGCGGCCGATCACGGCACGAGAGGCGGCGGCGCAGCGCCCCGGACGCCGGGGCTCGGTGCTCCCCATGACCACGGCCGCAGCTCGGTCGTGTTGGCCCCCGTGCCGCCGGCCAGGGCGGCCGGCCCGAGCCGTCGAGGCGTGTCGCGGAGCGGAATGCCGGCCCGGTGTCGAGGTGGGGTTCGAGGCGGCGGCCCCGCCGGAGCCGCCGGAGCCGCCCGGGCGGGCATGGCTACCGGTGGTGGACGGCGTGAGGCCCGATCGCCCGGGGAGATGGGCGGCGAACAAGGCGATTGGCACCAGAGCGGCGAGCACGGCGAGCACGGCGATCAGCCCCACCACCCGGACCGGCTGGAGTGAGGCCCCGTGGTCCGGGCGCAGGGCCCGGGGCGGTGGGCCGGCCCGACGGCGGTCCCCGCCGACAAAGCCCGGCGAGACGACTAGGCGGGGGTGGTAGAGGTCGGCCAGCAACTGGGGGGGCACGGGAACCCCCACTTGTTCTCGTCCAGCCGGCCGCCCGGGCCGCCACCATCTGGGGTACACACGCCACCGGCTTCCCCGAGCAGCTCGTAGGCGGACAGGACCGGCGCCGCGGCCTCTGCCGCCCACGCCCGGTACGCGCCCCTCGTTCCAGCGACCACGGACTCCCATCGTCACGTCGCCCCGAGCCCTGAAGTCGTACGCGGCGACTCGCCGGGCGGTGCCTCGGATTGGGACGCCGAGCGAGCGGTAGACATCGGCGGTCTGGGCGGCCGTGCACCGTCCAGCCCAAGGTGGCGATGCGCTGGCGCCCCCGCTCCG
>CAVREO010000044.1:0-929626 GCA_963720145.1 uncultured delta proteobacterium | reverse complement strand
CCTCGGGAACCCGCTGCGGAGCGCGGGCTACTTTTTCGAGAGTCACAAGAGCGACCGCTTCGCGCGCTTTCACATCCCGTTGACGGCGAGCCCCAACGTCACCGGCGAGATGCGCATCAAGGGGCTCGTCACGGCCGAGTGGATTGCCGACCGCGAACGCGGCTGGGGCGGCATGACGGGCGCGCTCTACCGAATCCGCGTCCTCGGTGATTTGCGGAACAGCAAGAGGGCCAGCTCTTCGCGCCGGCGCTGATCCTGGAGAGCGAGCAAGCCTGGTCGACGACGCCTGCCGAGGGGCGCCTCGTCGTCGGCGTGGATCCCGCGGGCGATGGTGGCGACGGCGATGAGTCAGGCTTCGCCGGGCGTCGCGGAAAGAAGATTGTTCACCTGCATGCGCGCCGTGGCCTAACGCCTGACTCCCACGTCGCCGAGGTCCTCGGCATCATCGCTGAAGCACCGGGGGAGTAGGCGACGAGCCAGCGCTCGTCGTCCTCGATAGGGACGGGCCGGTAGGCGCCCGCGTCTATGGCGCGATGCTCGTGTATCTGCAGCAGCACCGCGATGCCTTCGGGCTGATCGGCATCCGCGGAAGCGAAGAGGCCAAGAGGCGCCCGCAAGACATCCACCGCGTGCGCGATGAAGCTCTGGTCCAATCTCGTCGACGCGTTTCGCGAAGGTCTCGCGATCCCGACGAACGTCCGTCTCCAGGGCGACCTCGCGGCGATCCGATATCGTCTCGTGAACGGGCGCGCGACGATCGTCAAAAAGCCGGTGGTCCGCCGAGAGCTGGGGCGCTTCCCGACCTCGGGGACGCCCTCGCTCTTTGCGCCTGGCGGCCGGTCGATCACTCGGCCGAGATCGAGTCGCAGCTCCGGGCCCGCGAAGCCGAGCCGCGGGGCATCTATGACGCTCTCCCGGAGAAGACCATCGACCCGTACGCGTATGGCGACGGAGATCCGTACGGCGGGGCCTGGCGAGGGGGCCGCGAGATGCTCGATGGCCGGGGCCGTCGCGCCTCCCGCTCACTCGCGCTGCTCGGGACCCTCGTGAATCAGAAGGGCCTCGGCGCCGTAGCCGAGGCCTGCGCGGCGACGAAGCCCGGGCGCCGCACGGGGATGAGGACTGGAGCGGCGGCCCAAGCCCTTCGCCGCCTGCTCCGCGGGGACGCGCGTTTGCCCAGCGCCGCGCTCATGGCGGCCCTCGACGAGCTCGCCGTGCCGGCGCGCGGGTGTTCGAGCTCCGCGTCGATTGTTCACGCGTGAACACGAAGGGGGCGGAGAACTCAGACATGCCCAACGACCAACCCAGCACGACGCCGATCTCGAGGAATCCAAACGGCCCCGTCGCAAGCGCCCACCGTGCAGCGGCCGCCCGCGGCGCCCGACAATCCCTACGATGATTCGCGCAGAAGATTGTGATGGACGCCAACGATGGCGCCGACCGAAGGGACCAGCGCCCCTTCCGCGAGCGCGGCGGTGACGCGGCCGACCCGTCGCTCGCGCCCGACGCCGGACGCTTTGGGACGGGCGGCGCTGGGAAGGGGACGACCAGTGATCCGGCGCATCCTTGCCGGGGCGGTTCTCCTCGGGGACGAGAGTGGCGTCGAGCGCGGGCCGACCGGGGCGCCGATCGCGTTTCGGATTCTGGCGCGCGGGGCAATTGTCACCGACCACGGCGTGCACTTCTTCACGCCGCGCAGCGCGCGCGTGCTCATCGACGAGCAGGAGAGGCGCGGGAACGCGATTTCGATTCACGTCGACCACCTCTCGCTCGATCCAAGCGCACCGCCTGAATCGCACAAGGCCGTGGGCTGGCACCGGCTCGAGGTCCGAGGCAGCGCGGACGGCCCCGAGCTCTGGGCGACAGACGTGCGCTGGGGGGACACCGTGCGGGCGGGACTCGAGAAGACGCCTCCCGAGTGGCGCTACTTCTCGCCCGCCTATGACGTCGCAAAGGACACCGGCGAGATCGTCTCGTATCTGAACACTGCACTCACGAACAACCCGGCGACCTGGAACGTTACGCAGCTCGCGCACGCGGGCTCCCGAGGCCAGAACACGCAGCGAATCGCGGCTGGTGCTGTCCCGCTCAGCGAGGGCGATGATGGCGGCCAGGGCGACGACAGCAGGCAGGGCGACGCTCTGCGTGCGACGACCCGCAAGATGCTGAACGCGCTGCGGGCGCTCTACTCGGGCGACGCCAACGATGCGGCGGACCGCGCGGCGAAGCTGCTCCGCGGCCTCGACGTCGACGAGGAGGACATGCCGGACAAGGCGCGCGAGATGGCCAAGGGCCTCGCTGCGGTGCTCGGCGAAGACCTCGACAAGCTCGACGAGCAGAAAGAGGACATACGCGCACGGCTCGGATGCGACCCGGGGCCCAGGCGCCCTATTGGATGGAACTCGAAGTTCTATCCGCAAATCAGCAAGTTGGACGCGAGGGCGATTCTCGCCAGGCGCGGACGCCTCGCCTCGAACGCGGCAGGTCGCCGTTGCGGATATTGCGATGATGGGCGCCGCCGGCGCGGAGACGACCGTCCCGATTGTCGAGGGCAGCCGTCGCGGAACTCGAGGCCTCGCGGTCGCCGCTCGAGACGAGCTCGATGCTGCGTGGGCCGCCCTCGAGCAGGCTCGGGACGTCAGGCGGCTCGCCGGCGCCGCCGACCGCCTGGCCAGGAGCGGGGAGACTGTAGACGCTCTGAGGGCCGCCATCGCCGCGGAGGAGCTCGCAGCTACGCGGCATGCGGGGGCGCTCGCGCGTGCGGACGACGCGGCACAGGATCTCGCCGGTGGCCGCTCTCGTCTCACCGCGGCGCGACGAGACCTGAAGCTGCCCACCATCGTCCAGGTCGACACCCCGAAGGGGCCAAAGACCATCACGGGGCTCCGGCTCGAGGAGCTCACCTGCGGACACGTGAACCCTTCCCGCCTTCGCGAGGTCGGCGGCGTCCACTTGAAGTGCCAGTACGCGGGCTGCCAGGACGGGTGGCTGCTTCGATGACGGAGCTCACCGAAGCCACTACGCGCGCGCAGCAGCGGGAGCGGGACCGCGTCGAGGCGTGGTCCGCTCGCGTCGTGGCGCTCGTTCTCGCCGGCGTGCCGCTCCGGCGCGCGTGGGCCCTCGCGGCGGATCGAATCACTCGGAGTCCGAGAGAAGAGGAGCCGCGCATGTCGAGCGGCGCACGGGCCGAGCGATGACGGGCCTCGGCAATCTCGAGAGCGCGCGGGTCGCCTTGGGCGGCCGCCAGCGCCGCGCCGGAGCCCGACGTCGCCGCGCTGTACCTCGCAGTCGCGCGTAATGCTGTCACGAAGACCGGAGAGGAGCTGCGCCAGCTCGAGGTGCTCCTCATCGCTCGCGAGCGTGAGCTCGTGCACCGCGCGGGGCCAAGACAGACCGTGTTGCCCTCGGCAGGGGGCTCGACGACGTGAGCGCGAGCCTGGTTCCCCCTTGGGTCTCACTGGAGGTGACGAAGTTATTTCCCGCGACCAGTTGCTACGCCAGGACGAGATCCTCGTGTGGACGCCGGGGCTGAGCGGACACGGCGTATGCGAACGGAAGCGGTACACCCGGCTTCCTCCCGCTCTTCGGGCTCTTCTGAAGGGATACGGGGCTGAGCCAGGCGGAGCCCAGCACGTGCTCGTCATTGGCGACGGATTCGATCCCCTTGTCTTCGAGGTGAAACGTGGCTGAGAGCAAGACGGCGACCTGGTCGCTGAACATCCAAAGCAACGCTCAAGAGGTCACGGACAAGGCCAGCACTTCGATCGATCAGCTGGAGAGGGGGACCAAGATTGAGAAGAGCCAGGCTGAAATGAAGGGCATGCCGCCGGCCGCTTCTTCCGAAACCTCAAGGGCTCGTCCGACGAGGTCGCGGCCGCCGAGGCGCAGCTCAAGGCCCGGATTGATGCCGAGAGGGGCACCATCAGTCAGGCGACGCTCGCGCTCCTCAAACACGGCACCGCCAACACCAAGGTCGCCTTGGAAGTGAAGAAGGCGGACGCCGAGCACTCGAAGTTCACCAAGGCCTGCATGCCGCCGGCGGCCCGCTTCGCCGAGCTCTCGTCGCAGCTCGAGACGCTCAAAGGCATCGCCGGAGGCGCGGGAGGAGCGTTTGGCGGCTTCGGCCTCGGCCTGGGCATCGTGGCGGCCGGCGTGACCGCGTTCGGAGCGACCGTCGTTGACGCCGGAATCAAGCTCGGGAAGTTCGTCGTGCAGGGAGCAAACGATTCGCGTTCGATGAATCTCATGCGCGAGGCGGCCGCCGGTAGCGCCGAGAACGCGAAGAACCTCGGGACGTGGGTCGACTACCTGTCGACGAAGGTCTCCACATCCAAAGCGAAGATCAACCAGATGGCGATTGTGCTCGAGCACAAGCTCTCCGGGGGCCTCTCGAAGGCCTCCGGAACGACGATTGTCACCACGCTGGACGCCATGGTGAAAGCGGCGGACGCCGCCGGGCCCGAGATGGGCGCGAAGATTCAGGAGGTCATCGAACGCGGCCGGATGCTCAACCGGTTGTCGCTGTCGCCCCAGGACATGGACCAGCTGCCCCTGCGATTTCAGGACGTCGCCGAGGCGCTTGCGAAGAACATGCACGTGGGCATCGAGGGGGCGAAGGCCAGCCTCGCCACTGGAGGGGTATCGCTCGAAGCCGGCGCGACCGCTATTCGCGACGCCGTCGAGAAGAAGTTCGGTCCAATCAACGCCGCGAAGATGCTCGACGTGGGCACGCAGTTTGACAAGGCGTTCGAGCGCCTCCAGGGGCTCACCAAGAACGTCGCGCTCGAGCCGCTCCTCAAGGGCATGTCCAGGGTCTTCGACCAGTTCGACGCCGGCACCGCGACCGGTAAGAAGCTGCAGGGCACGTTCACGAAGATCGGAGATGCCATCGGCACGTTTGCCGAGAAACACGCGGGCGACTTCGTCGAGGGCATTGGAAAGCTGGTCGACGTCGGCGGCCGAGCCATCGACATGTTCATCGAGTGGGAGCCGAAGATTGAGAGCGCTGCAACCGCGCTCGCCAACAACAAGGCCGTGGTGACGGGCCTCAAGGCCGCGATTGGCGGAGCCGGGATCATCATCGAGCAGATTGAGCGTGGGCTTCCGTGTCGCAGGCAAGGTGATCGACACCGTTTCGGCGGCCGTCTCGAAGGCGGCCGCAGCCTTCGACGAGCTGAAGGGCGCCGGCAAGGGCATCATCGACGGCATCATCGACGGATTGAAGGGCGGAGGCGCAACCGCGCGCGCCGCGACGATTGGCGTCGCGAGTGACATCAAGTCGGCCTTCACCGGCAAGGACGGCATCGAGGCGCATTCCCCGTCGAAGGTGTTCGAGAAGTACGGCGTGCAAAGCGCCCAGGGTTATGCGATCGGGATTAAGGGCGGAGCTCCAGGCGCGCAGCGAGCCGCTACCGACATGGCTCCCGCTCCGGAGCTCCCCGGTGTCAGCGGCGGAAGGTCCACCCGGTCAATGGGGGGAGGCCGGCGCGCAACAGATAAACGTGGGGCCGATCTCGATCAACGTGAGCGTGCCTCCGGGTACCGGACACGATCAGGCGCACGCGGTCGCTCAGGCGGTCTCCGATCCGAGCATCATGCGCGCCCTCACCCGAGCCCTGCGGACCGCGCTGATCACGCAGGGCATCCCGACGCAGACCCCGGTCGCGCCCTGAAAGAGGGCGGCGCGCGCGGCGGGGTGAAGGTGGGAGCAATCGTCGAGGCTGCCGTTGACCGTATAGTGCAATGTGCAATACAAGAGCATCAATGCTTAGCAAGCAGCCTGCAACGACGATTCGTCTCACGGATGAGGATCGGGCCATCCTGACGAAGCTCGAGAAGCTGACGGGCCTCACCAGCGCGACCGCCATCATCCGCATGGCCATCCGTGAGTCACTCGCCGCGCGTCAGGCGAAGGCAGGCAAGCGCTGAACGAAAAGAGCCGGCGCGGTGCTGAAGACACCCGCCGGCATGGCCATCAACCTGGATGAGAGGAGATGACGATGAGCAAGGTAGAACAGCAGAGCCCAAGCGCAACCGCGGTCACTCAGCGGAAGACGAGAAAGCCCTCCCGCGGTGACGAGCTCGCAGGTTGGGCCGAGGACCTCGACGAGCAGCTCGCGACGCTGCACGCGGCCGTGCTCGAAGTCGAGGGCGAGTTGCCGCCGGGCCTCGACGTGGAGATGCCTATGGCGATTGTCCACCGGCAGATTCGCGTCGCTCTACAACGCCACAGCGCACATGCGGCGCGGGGTGCTCTCGTGAGCGCGCCGAAGACCGCCGAGGGCATCGCTCGCGCGAAGGCCCGACGCAAAGAGACGACGCGCCGACGGACGCCGTCCGAGCTGCAACGCGAGATTGAGCAGGTGGGAATGCACCTCCAATGGGCGATGCCGGGCCGGCAACGATTTCGTGCTGCTCGGGTGGATCTTGCGATTCATCGCGGGATTCGTCACCAGGCCGGCTCTCGAGGACAGGGAGCTTCGACAGCTC
This sequence comes from uncultured delta proteobacterium, assembly GCA_963720145.1. Taxonomy (GTDB): domain Bacteria; phylum Myxococcota_A; class Polyangia; order Polyangiales; family Polyangiaceae; genus Palsa-1150. Next base: position 923,137 of record CAVREO010000044.1, on the reverse strand, counting down.
GAGCTGGTGAGGTGCGCGCTGAGCGGCGTCGGGTGCATGCCGGCGCCATTTCCCATACGGCAGGTGATGGCCGTCACGGTGAACGCGAGGGGTGAAGAAGAGCTGGCGGCCGCCATCGCCGCCCGCTCGGCCGCGACGAGAAAGGAGCAGGCCGACGCGCGCCGCCCTCGCGTTGCGGGAGAGCTCCTGCCGCCCTCAGGAGCGAACGTCGTCGACTTCGTCTCGAAGCGCGAGGACCTCCTCGCCCGTCGGCGTGGCGAGCGTCGAGGTGAACCGTGAGGCGGCCGACGCAGCTCGAGGCGCCGCGTCGCTCCCTGGAGGGCCAGATTGACGACGCGCAGGACATCCTCGGCCACGAGCTACGGAAGATGCGTCGAGTCGGAGCCGTCCTGGAGGAACGCCTCACCGATGATGACTTCGACGCGACGCGCCTCCCGCCTCTACTTCGTTCGCTGGCCGAAGCGCGCCGAGGCGTCGCCTGCGTACGGGACATCTTGAGGGCCTCTCTCAAGGCCGAGCGCGCGAAGCGTGAGCGGGCCGAGGAGCCGCTACCGCAATGAAGCGTCTCGCATTCGCCCCCGGGGGTGGGGCAGCAGCGGGCCAGGCGTTCCTGGACATGTTGCCCAAGGCTGCGGGCCGAGGCGGGCGATGAGCAACCTATGTTGGAACCAAACGGAGGGACTGGATTATGTGGGAGGACGAGCTGAGGGAGACCGCGAAGCTGTACGAGGAAGGCGACCGGGCCGCGCAGAAGCGCAGGGCCGTTTGGCAGCGTTACGCCGCGGAAACGATTCTGCCGACGCTCGAACGTGCGGCGAAGACTTTGAAGGAGGGAGGGCTCGCCGCGACTGAGGTCGAGCGGTACGTCTTTGGCGGCCATCTCGAGTCCGTGCAGCTACAAATCGCCGGTCGGGACACCGGCGTCGTGCTTTCCGCTGACTTCGCCGAGCGCAAAAAGGCGAGCCACCGGCTGGTGTTCGAAGTGGGCGCAACGCTCGGCTACAGCCTCGGCGTCAGTGGTCGAGTGAGACGGTGGTACATCGAGCACTGGTTCGACAACCTCGGAGAGCACCATCCGGCCCCGGCGTACCAGGAGCTCTTCGAAGATGCGTCGGCTCTGACCGTCCAGGTCCTCGAGCGCCATGTCCTCGACTTCGTGAAATCGTCGCTCGCAACGAGCTACTGCGCGCCCCATGAGGATGGGATGCGGGCGACGGATTGGGTCATAGGCTTCGTCGCTGCCGACGAGAACGCCAACAAGAATGGCTAAGGCGTGTGAACCGACCTCGAGCGATTCAAGGCTGCGCGGTAACCTTTGCCTCTTCACGGACGGACGTCTCGGTGCGCCGAAGCTTCCCTCGCGCAGTCAACCAGACGATCAGTGCGATCGCAGCAGCAAGCGAGGCGACGAGACCATTGCTGACCAGCAGAAGCCAACGAATTGGGTGCTTGGCAAGGTCTACATCGCAAGTAGCGAGGCTGCCCAACAGCGAGACCGCAATGCCGAGCGCAGTAAAGAAGACGGTCTGGCTCAAGCTCGTCGTGAAACTCGCCGACCGCAGGCGCTCAAACTCGTCCTTGGTGACTTCGTAGTAAGCAAGTTCACGGATGGTCCGACGGGATCTCTGGGGAACCGTGTTCGGAGGCGAGGGAGGGGGACCTGGGGCCGGCATGGTCTCTCACTCGAACCCGTTGCCGAGGGCAGGGAGGTCAATGGCCCAAAGGGAAACGAGCTTTGCGGTTCCGCAGCGTCTGCAGACCATGTGGGCGTGTGCATGACCGCGATTGGCGTGCATGGCACCGATCGTGATCCACGCAGGGGCGAGATTCAGGAACCAATCCTCGTGGTTGCAGTTGGCGCAGCGACCGAGGTGGCCCCGTTCGCGCAAGCGCTCGGCGACCTGCGCTTTCTCGTCGTCGCTCCAATTGAGAAAGCCGCGCGGGTCAGAGACGGGCATGCCTGTGCCTTCAATACCACGCCGCCGAGGGCCGCAAGGCCACCGAGGGCCGCAAGGCCACCGAGACTGGGAGGTAACGGGACATGCCGGATCACCGCGCGAAACGCCTCGCGAAGCAGAAAGCCAAAGCGAAGCGCCGCAGCGAACAGCAACGGAGGCACGCAAATCCTGGCCCCTCGGGGTCCGGGTTTGGTCTCCCGCCGAGCGTCTCCCTTCTTCGCGACCGCGCGCGGAGCCTGCCGGTGTTGGAGGACGCGCTAGCCACGTGGCAAGCGAGGAGCGAAGCGGCCGTTTCCGAAGCCACCGGCGTGGGCCCGCCGCCCGCGTGCAAGCCCGGCTGCGCGTACTGCTGTCACAAGAAGGTCGACCCGACCATCCCCGAAGTCCTGCACGCCGTCGCCTTTGCTCGGGAGCATCTTGATGCCGAGACGCTCCGGGCAGTCACCGAGCGCGCGAACGCGAACGCGCCGCAGACGCACGGGAAGACCGCCGACGACTACCCGGCTCGCACGCCATGCGCTTTTCTGGGCGCTGATGGGGCGTGCCTCGTGTACCCGGCACGGCCCTTCGCGTGCCGCGACTACCACTCCCTCCAGGTTGATCCGTGCGTGCGGATGTACGAGACGAACCTCGTCGAGGACGTGCACGTGAATACAGCCATCGAGATGGCGGCGTCGATTCACCACGGCGGATGGGTTCTCGACAATCGCGCCGCCGGTTTCGACGCCTCCAACTACGAGCTCCAGGAGGCCGCCAGCATCGCGCTTACTGATCCACAAGCGGGCGAGAAGTGGCTGGCGGGCGACAACGTCTTCGCTTCGGCGCTGAGTCACGAATGAGCAACGTCCAGAGGTCCCACTACGTCTCGAAGTTCCTCCTGAGGAACTGGGAGCATCCCGACGATGGCACCGTGAGTTACTTCGACTTCGCGACGGGGAGGATCGGCAAGGCATACGCGAGGGGGATATACGTGGCGGACGCCCCGTTTCCCGACGACGTCGAGTCCTGGCTGGGCAGGACGATCGAGAGCCCGTTGGGCGACTACCTCGCGCGCTGCAAACAATGGCTCGGCGACGGGGATCCGTCGTCGGAGTTTCCGCAAGCCCTGCCGAGGGAGGCCAAAGCCATCACCCTGGCGGTGCTGCTCCAAGCCGGAAGGACAGCGCTCGCTCAGGACGCGGAGGACCTTCTCCTTACCGAGTTCGTACGTCGTGGCGACCAATTCCACGATCAGATCGTCATGGCCTCCGAGCGGACGGCGCGCTGCAGGGTCAGCCTCGTGCCTCGCGAGGTGCTTTGCTTTCCGAGCAGTGGCATCGGCGCTCTGCCGCTCATTGGGGGAGTCGGAATGTTTCTGCCGCTCGGCCCTACGCTTCTGGCGACGCTCGTACCGATCGGGGTATTGGACGAAACGTTCCGCGACACGCTCGTCACGACGGGGCTCCTCACGGCGTTTTCCGTTGGGCTGATAGGTGACCGCGCCGTCATTCCGCCCAGGCAAGTCGGCGCCGATGATGAGCTCACGGCGCAGGCCCTCCGCGACTATCGCGAAGCGGCGCGGGGGATCACCGACGCCATGCTCCGCGCGAACGCGACGATTGGCGTCACTCTGGGAAACGCCTGGAGGCCAGAATGAAGAGCAAGGGCGGCCGCCCCGCGACGGGCTCTCTCAAGTGGACTCGGTGCCGTGATTGCGAGTGCGCCGCGAAGCACGGTCACGAGCTCGGCGCGCCGCACTGGCACGCGCGCATCACCATCGGCGACGATTGGCCGCTCGTCCCGCTCGACCCGAGCATTCCGGAAGCCGACCGCGAGCGCGCTCGAGCCTGCTCGCTCGAGACCTCGGAGTGGTACCGGGCGAATCCGACGGCGCCGGCCTCGGTCAAGGAGACGGTCTCCGAGTACTCCAAGCGCTGGACGAAGGCGCGGGAGGAGCGAGGCGTCGCATCCGTCCGCAGCGATCGATACCGCCTCGAGCACCACGTTCTGCCCATCCTCGGGCCGCTCGACGTGCGCACGTTCAATCGCGACGACGTCGAACGGCTACGCGACCGCCTCGACCGCGCCATCGCCCTGCGCGAGACCGCCGACGGTCACATGTCGTGGAAGACGGCCGCGAACGTCTGGACCGTCGTTACGACGATGTGCGGCGACATGGTGAACGCCAAGCTCCGCGAGCTTCGGGTGCGCGACGACAACCCCGCACGCGACGTGAAGCCGCCGGAGCGTGGCGCCAAGCAAGGCGAAGCAGTTCCTCTACCCGAGCGAGTTCCTCAAGTTCGTCTCGTGCCCGCGCGTGCCCTTCTCGTGGCGCCGTGCCGTGGCCCTGGCCGTCTACACCTACGCGCGCGACGGCGAGCTCCGCGCGATTCGTTGGGACGGCGGCGACGTCGACCTCGAGCACGGCGTCTTGAGCATCACGCGCGCGTACAGCCAAAGCCTCAAGCGGGTCAGCCAGACGAAGACGGGCCACACGCGGCGACTGCCGATCGAGCCGAACCTGTTCCCGCTGCTCGAGGTGATGCGCAAGGAGTCGCGCGGCAAGGGGCGCGTCGTCGACCTGGTCGTCCAGGTCAACCTCGCGCGCACGTTCCGCGTGCTGCTGAAGCGCGCCGGCGTGACGCGCGCGGAGCTCCACAAGGGTTCGCCGACGCGCAAGCCGATCACGTTCCACGACTTGCGCGCGACCGGGATCACGTGGATGGCCGTCCGCGGCGATGACCCGCTGAAGATCAAGCAGCGTGCGGGGCACACGACCTTCCAGACGACCGAGGGGTACATCCGCGAGGCCGAGGCCATCCGGACGGGCTTCGGCGAGGTCTTCCCCGAGCTCCCCGCGGGGGTCTTCTCCCCGGGGGGAGGTTTTGGTCAGGTTTCGGTTTTGGCTCGGTCCGCCTCACGGAAGACCGAGAAAACAAGCGTTTCTGAGTACCGAAGGAGGGACTCGAACCCTCACGCCCTTTCGGACGGCGGATTTTGAATCCGCTGCGTCTGCCATTCCGCCACTTCGGCAACTGAGGGCAGCGGATTGGGTTTTTTTGCCCGATCCGCTGCGCTCTTCAATCCGCTGCGCTCAAGTTCTCCACGTAGCTCGGGGATGCCTTCTAGCAGACTCCCGGGCGGAGTGATCCCCAGCTCTTCCGCGTGCCGCGCGCGGCGCTTGTACTTGTAAAGCATGGTGCTGCTGCCGTGGCCCGCGACGTAGGCGGCGAGACGCACGCTGGTGGCCTCGCACACCCGCTCGTCGGCGGACGACGTGGCCGGGCAGCCGCCGTCGAGGCAAGGCCTCGTCGAGGGCGCGGAGGACCACCACCCAGTCCCGCTCCGTCAGGTCGTGCTCGGTCGTGCTCACGAGCGGGCCCCCTCCAGGAGCGCCGCAAGCTGCTGGACGACGTCCCATCGTCCCGCCTCAGCCGCGAGCTTCAGCGCATGCGTCAGGTCCGAATTGCCCTTGTTTTCCGCAGTCGGCGAGGGGGGCAGCTTTTGAATCCGCTGCGTCTGCCATTCCGCCACTTCGGCAACCCGACCGGGATGGCTTCTAGCAGACTCGCGGGCGGAGTGATCCGCCTCCGCGCTCACGCCCGCCCTTCTCCGCTTCTCATGCGCGTGCCGACGGTGCTCGGGGATCCTTCTCGCGTGATGGGTGCGCGAGCTTCATGAGTAAGGACCCCGTGCGCCTCTCATGGACGGGCGAGTCTCGCGGGAACGGCCGTCCATAACAGGTGTCTCATGGGCGTGCGCCGCTGTCGCGGGGCCGTTTCTCGTATGACTGATCGATCCATCTCCCTGGATCGATGCGTGCGCCACGCGGGAACGGAGGCCCATATCGCCAGACCGGTGCACGAGTCTCATGAACAACGCCCCCGTGCGCGTTCGATGCATGGGCGAGTCTGGGGTGGAACGGGCATCCATCCCATGAGATGCGGGCACCCATCTCCCATGACTCGTGCCCGGATCCCAGGAGATGGATCCCCGGATCCCTCGAGATGGATGCCCGTGTCCGGCGCGCACGGGCGCGGTTCTCATGAGAGGGGCGGGCGAGACCGACGACATCCGCGGGCGCATCTACCGCGATGGGCCCGTGGCTTTGGCGCAAGGGCCCCGACCTTCCTCGCTTTTTCGCCTGGTGCTTCGACCTGAGGACGTGGCGAATCGCGCGCGACTCGCCCTCGAGTCAGCCGCGATTCCCACCTCTCTTCGCCGGTGCTTGGCGGCGCCTCGGTCGCGATTCGCCCATCCGTCCCGTGCGACGCGCGCATGCATCGAGCAAGACCCGGGCACCCATTCCGGAATGCTCGCCTGCGTCTCGGCGTGACTCGCCGCAGGTAAGGGGCCCGTCACCCGCCCATCACGGCGAGAGGAGCGTACACGCGGCCATCGACTCCTGACCCAGGGCGCCGTCCAAGCACAACACGAGCTCCTGCGTGATCCCGAAGTTGCCGTCGATGAGGGCGACCGTGACGGCACCGCCCGGGGGCCACACTGCGTGGGAGCCCGTGGCGAGATCGTCGCCGGTGCCGAACGTCGTCCCGGCTGGGTTGACCAGGCCTGCGTCGAACGGGCTCGCGCCGAGTCCGTTCAAGGGGTTGTTCTGGCTGCTCGGATTGTTCGCGGCGACCGTGATGCCCGATTGCGGACTGAGGAGCAGGTAGCCATTGGCGTCCGCCATGATGCCGTTCGCCGGCATGAACGACGCGCCGCCGACGGGCACGGTTGCGGTCACCGGCGAGAAGTTTCCGGCGGCCAGCGTGCCGGTGCCGAAGACGACCGCGGACCCGCCGGGCAAGGCGTCGATGAACCGGACCGCGGCTTGCCCCTGGGGCCCGACGGCGTCGTCCGCGAAGGTGACGACCTGCGCCGGCTTGTCGGAGCCGAACGGGTCGATATCTCCGACGAGCGCGACGGTCGCGTAGGAGCCCACGTCGAGCGGCGGAAGCTGAGCGGGCGGGGCGACGCGCGAGCCGCAGCCCTTGCCGGCCACGACCACGCTCACGGCGGTCGAACCCGGCGCGATCGCGACGTAGCTGGTGATCTTGGGAACGGTCACGCCCGTACCGATGAGCGGGCCGAGCCACGTGACCATTCCGCCGTCGAGGTCGGAGTCCGACGTGACGCACATGTCGAGGCCGCCGACACCGTCGGGCGCCCAGTTCGCGAAGCGTACGAAGCTCGCGACGGTCGGCCCGTCGGGCCCGCCGTCGTCGAAGGCCCCGTCGGCCTGGGCATCGTAGGCAAACGCCGTCGCATGGTTGCCGTTGCCGCCGCCCTTGCACGCGACGAGCAGGCCGGTGAGGACCGCGCCCGACGCGCCGAGGGCCGTGAACATGGTGCGTACGCTCATGCCCGCCGGAGTAGGCAGGAACGACGCCGGCTCACGGTCGAGCCCCTTGGCCTGGGGGACGGCCTACGGGATAGAGGAGAACCCGAGAGCCCCTCTTGGCGTGGCGGACCAGGTCATGATAAACCCCCGGAACAACTCGGAGACGATTGAATGCCCAGCGAAGCCATCCAGTGCAAGCCTCTCGAGGTCGTCGTCAGCGACCGCGGAATCGAGCGCGCCATCAAGATGCTCAAGCGAAAGCTCGCTTCCGAAGGGGTGCTTCGCGAGCTGAAGATGCGTCGCCACTACATGAAGCCGAGCGTCAAGCGCCGCAAGAAGCAGGCGGAAGCCGCTCGCCGTCGTCGCAAGCGCGCCAAGGTCGAGGCGATCGCCGCCAAGCCGTGATCTCGCGGGTGGTCGGGCGGGCGCCCACGCGACGTCGCGTGTGCTAACGGTCGGAGGCGTGACGAGTCGCGTCGATCAGGTCGGCGTCGAGGAGCGTGTGGCCTCGCTCGCGAAGCGCTCCCTCAAGAAGAGCGCGAAGGTCGCGGCCCTGCGGCTGGCGGTGCGCATGATGGACCTCACGACGCTCGAGGGAAAAGACACCCCCGGCAAGGTGCGGTCCCTCTGCCAGAAGGCGATGGCGCCGCTGCCGAGCGACGCCACGCTCGGTCCGTGCGCGGCCGTGTGCGTGTACCCGAACCTCGTGCCGGTCGCGAAGCGAACGCTGGCCGGGTCCTCCGTGATGGTGGCGAGCGTGGCGACGGCGTTCCCGAGCGGGCAGTCACCGCTCGACGTGAAGCTCGCCGACGCCCGCCGCGCCGTGGAGCTCGGCGCCGACGAGATCGACATGGTCATCGACCGGGGCGCGATGCTCTCCGGGGATTACGCGCGCGTGTTCGAGGAGATCGCCGCGACCAAGGAGGCGACCGGCCCCGCGCACCTCAAGGTGATCCTCGAGACGGGGGAGCTCGGCGCGTACGACACGATACGGAAGGCCAGCGAGATCGCGATCGCGGCGGGCGCGGACTTCATCAAGACCTCCACGGGCAAGGTCACGCCCGCGGCCACCCCCGCGGTGACGCTCGTCATGCTCGAGGCGATCCGCGACGCGTACCAGGCGACGGGCCGGCGCATCGGGATGAAGCCGGCGGGCGGCGTGCGTACGGCCAAGCAGGCGATCGGGTATCTCGTCCTCGTCCGAGAGACTCTCGGAGACGCATGGCTCACGCCGGAACTTTTCCGCTTCGGCGCAAGCGCGCTCCTGACCGACGTCGTGATGCAGCTCGAGAAGGAGCGAACCGGCGTATACCAGGCGGCCGATGACTTCCCGAGCGACTAGATGAGGGGACCGATCGACCGGAAGGGAGAAAGTGCCGGCGTGCTACCTTTACGCCGGCTCACCAAGGGCAAGCAAACCCGCGCCCTCGCGGCCGCCCCCGCGCGCGAGCCCGGCGGAGTGCTCGAGTACGCGCCGGCGCCCGAGGCGATCGATCACGTGACCATCGCGCCGCGGCAGGAGCTCTTCGTCGGCGGAGCGTGGCGTGCGCCGCGCGCGGGCCGGTACCGAGCCACGATCAATCCCAGCACCGAGGCGAAGCTCGCCGAGGTTGCGGAGGCCGACGAGCGCGACGTGGACGACGCGGTGAAAGCCGCGCGGCGGGGCTACGAGAAGTACTGGTCGCGGACGCGACCGAGCGAGCGCGCGAAGTACCTCTTTCGCATCGCGCGGGCGATCCAGGAGAGGGCGCGCGAGCTGGCGATCGTCGAGTCGATGAACGGGGGCAAGCCGATCAAGGAGTCGCGCGACTTCGATCTGCCGCTCGCCGCCGCGCACTTTTTTTATCACGCCGGCTGGGCCGACAAGCTCGACGTCGCGTTTGCGGGCCGCAAATGGCGGTCGCTCGGGGTTGCCGGGCAGATCATCCCGTGGAACTTCCCGCTCCTCATGGCCGCGTGGAAGATCGCCCCCGCGCTCGCGTGCGGAAACACCGTCGTGCTCAAGCCCGCGGAGACGACGCCGCTGACCGCGTTGCTCCTGGCGCGCATCGTCGAGGAGGCCGAGCTGCCCCCGGGCGTCGTGAACGTCGTCACGGGCGCCGGCCCCACCGGTGCGGCGCTCGCAGCGCACCCGGACGTGCGCAAGGTCGCCTTCACGGGATCGACCGAGGTGGGCAAGCTCCTGCAGCATTCCCTCGCCGGGACGAGGAAGCGGCTGACGCTGGAGCTCGGCGGAAAGGCGGCGAACATCGTCTTCGCCGACGCGCCGCTCGATCAGGCGGTCGAGGGCATCGTCAACGGCATCTACTTCAATCAGGGGCACGTGTGCTGCGCCGGTTCGCGCTTGCTCGTCGAGGAGAGCGCGCACGATCTCGTCGTCCGCAAGCTCAGGGACCGCATGGGGACGCTTCGGGTCGGCGACCCGCTCGACAAGAACACCGACGTGGGCGCGATCCACTCGAGCCAGCAGCTCCAGAAGATCGAGGAGCTCGTCCGCGCGGGGGAGAAGGACGGCGCCGAACGATTCAGCGTTCCCTGCTCGTTGCCGAGCGCCGGTTACTGGTTTCCGCCGACGTTCTTCACGGGGGTCAGCCAGTCGTCGCGCATCGCGCGCGAGGAGATCTTCGGCCCGGTGCTGTCGGTCCTCTCGTTTCGCACGCCCGAGGAGGCGGTCGAGAAGGCGAACAACACCATGTACGGCCTGTCGGCGGGAGTCTGGACGGACAAGGGGGCGAAGCTCTTCTGGATGGCGCAGCGGCTGAAGGCCGGCGTCGTCTGGGGCAACACGTACAACAAGTTCGACCCTACCTCCCCGTTCGGCGGATACCGGGAGAGCGGCTTCGGGCGCGAGGGCGGCCGGCAGGGTCTATCGGCGTACGTGGAGCTCACGTGAGCCGCCCGCGAGAGGCCAGCCGGCCGAGGGGCGCTCTGGCGAGGGTGCGCGTGGCGAAGGCGTACAAGATGTTCGTCGGGGGCGCGTTCGTGCGTTCCGAGGGCGGCCGCACGACGCAGGTGCGGGGCGCGGGGGGCGGCGAGAGCGCCGATACGCAGGTGGTGAACGTCCCGCGCGGCTCGCGCAAGGACGCGCGAGACGCCGTGGTCGCTGCGCGGGCAGCCGCGGAGAGCTGGGCGGCGCGCACGGCGTACAACCGCGGGCAGATTCTGTACCGGCTGGCCGAGGTCATGGAGTCGCGCCGGGAGGAGCTTCGCGCCTCGATCGCGCGTGGCGGAGAAGACGCGCGGCGAGCCTCGCGCGAGGTGGACGTCGCGGTCGATCGCGCCGTGTACTACGCAGGCTTCTGCGACAAATTCCAGGCGCTCGTGGCGTCGCACAATCCGGTCGCGGGGCCCCACTTCGGCTTCAGCGTGCCCGAGCCGATGGGCGTCGTCGCCGTCGTCGCGCCGCCCCGGCCTGCGCTGCTCGGGCTCCTGTCGGCCGCGCTTCCGGTCGTGGCCGGCGGCAACGTGTGCGTCGCCGTCGCCGGGGACGACGACCCCCGAACGGCGCTGCTTTGGTGCGAATGCCTCGCGACGAGCGATCTGCCGCCGGGGGTCGTCAACGTGCTCACGGGCGAGGCGGCCGAGATCGCGCCTCACCTGGCCAAGCACCGGGGAGTCGCTGCGCTCGACGCGTGGAGCGAAGATGCGGAGCTCACGGCCTCCCTCGAGCGCGAGGGCAGCGGGAGCGTCAAACGCGTGCGCACCCACGACCGAGCGGAGGTTTCGCGCATCGTATCGAGCGCCGGGCAAGGGCTCGGATTCATCGAGTCCTTCCTCGAGACGAAGACCGTTTGGCACCCCGTAGGAACGTAAGGAGACGTCGAGCCATGGCCAGCAGCGTGCACGATTTCAAAGTGAAGACCATCGACGGTGCCGAAAAGGACCTGAAAGGCTACGCGGGGCAAGTCCTGCTCATCGTGAACGTCGCCTCGGCGTGCGGATACACGCCGCAGTACGCGCCGCTCGAGCAGCTCCACCACGACTACGGCAAGAAGGGCCTGCACGTGCTCGGCTTCCCGTGCAACGACTTCGGCGCGCAGGAGCCGGGTGGCCCCGCCGAGATCAAGACGTTCTGCGAGACGAAATACGGCGTCAGCTTCGAGCTGTTCTCGAAGGTCAAGCTCAAGGGCGAGGGGACCGAGCCGCTCTTCGCCTGGCTTCAGAGCGACAAGAGCTTCGGTGGGCCCATTCCGTGGAACTTCTCGAAGTTCGTCATCGGAAAGGACGGGAGCGTCGTCGCGCGCTTTCCCCACAAGGTGGATCCCGCGAGCCCGGAAGTCCGCGAGGCGATCGACCGCGCGCTGGCGTCGTAGGGGGTGACGCCCCGCCCTCGCCTCGAACGCATCCGACTCGCGTTGCAACGGGTCAGTTGCCGGACGCGTTCTAGATTTCTGGCACCAGCAGGCGCGCGAACTTCTCCGGGGCGGCGATCCCCTGCGAATGCATCTGGCCGTGGGCCAATCGTCCGAGCTCGGCTCCCTCGTCGCCGCCGAGGAGACTTCCCAGGCTGGCGCGCGCGCCAGCCGCGTGCAAGGCCATGCCCGCCTCTTCGAACAGGTGCACCGCCTCGCGGGCGAGCGAGGGCGCGACCTCCGACGGCTTCCCGCGGAAGTGCGCGAGCGCCGCCCGGAGCATTCGCGCGCACGCGTGCGGCCAGACGAAGGACTTGCTCTCGCGGTCGAGCTTCTTCGTGCACTCTTCGACGATTCGCAGGTGCACCTCTCGCTGCGCGGGGTCGGCGCGCGCCGCGGCCAGGGCGCAACGCCCGCGGAGGTCGACGGTAGCGATACGCACTGCCGTGGCGCGCAAGAGGAGCGACCGCTCGAGCGCTCGCCAGGAGCTCGCGAGCTGCGTGTGCGCGGCTTCCCCTGCGCCGCGGTACAGGGCGAGTTGCGACCGCGCGACGACGTACCAGTACGTCGGGATGATGAAGCTCTGCTGCGGCAGCCAGCCGGACACCTCGTCGAGGTCTTCGTTCACGCGGTCGGGGTCGTCAGCGGCGAAGTGCACGAGCGACAGGAGGCCGGCGCGCAGGCTCGTCGCCGAATGCCAATCGTGCCGCTCGTCGGCTTCGCGGCACACCGGCGGCAGACGCTCCCGCAGCGCGCGCAGGTCTCCCATGTACGCGAGGGCGCGCAGCAGAAACGCCCGACACGAGTTGATCTCGAATGCCATTCCCGTGCAGCGCTCGCGAAAGAGCTCCTCGGCTTGCGAGAGCAACTGGTAGGCGGGCCGCCACTCGCCGCAGAAATAGTGCAGGTACCCGGCGGCCGCGGCGACCATCCCCATGGCCTCGCCCGTACCGACCTGTCCGGCCATGGCCTGCGCGGACGCGAGGAGGCGCTCGGTCCGAGTGCGCGTCGACCACCCGCCGGACGACGAGAAGACGACCTCCATGCACAGCGCATAGGTCGTTCGATTCTCGTCTCCGGAGGGCAACGCGAGGAGCAAGCTTCGCGTCTGGAAGTAGGCGCCCCGCACGTTGTCGGTCATCGCGAGGCCGAATCCCGCCGAGCGCGTCGTGTCGATTCGCGCGAGCCCCCAGCGATCGAGCTTCGCAGGGTTCCGGGCCTTGCGGCGAAGCCCACGCAGCCGCAGCACCAGGCGGAAGAAGAGGAGCGAGAAAAGCAGACTCAAAGTCGAACGAGGCTGCCCGATGCCGACGGCGCGCAGCGCGGCGCTCAGGATCTGCACGCCTCGATCGAAGTGGCCGCTGCACATGAGCTGCTCGGCGGCGCGGCGTCGGAGATCGAGGGCTTCCGTCCCCTCGGCGCGCTCTGCCAGGGCGAGGCGCACCTCTGCAGCCTCGGCTCCGCGTAGCGCGTTCGTCAGAGCTTCGGCGAGCTTTCTCTCGGTCTCCTGCCGAGCCGGCCTCTCGCTCGGATCGAGGTCGAGCGCGCGCCGATAGAGCTGCGCAGCGTGGTCGAATGCGGTGGCTCTCGTCGCGCGATCGGCGGCGGCGACGGCGTACGTCGCGGCCCGCACCCTGTCGCCCGCCCCGCTCCAGTGGGTCGCGAGAAGCTCCGGGTCCGGGCTACTCGCCTCTTCGAGGGCCGCTGCGAGTCGCGCGTGCCAGTGCTTTCGTATCTCCGAATCGAGGTGGGCCAGGACCGACTCGCGGACGCGGTCATGGTACGGCTCGATCGAGTCCTGTAGGCCGATACCGCCCGTTCGTACGAAGCGTTCGGCGCGCAGCACCACCGCGATGCGAAAGAGCTCGCCCGTCTCGACGCCTGCCGCGCGCGCGAGGGTCGCTTGCGGGAGTGGAAGGCCGGCCACCGCGGTGAGCTCGAGCAGCTCGCGCGCCGCGTCGCCGAGGCGTAGGGCTCGGCTCCAGAGCGCGTCGTCGAGGCGCACCGCCGCCGAGCCCTCGACCGCAGCGGACAGCGGCCCTTGGCGCACGAGCTCGTCGATGAACAGCGGATGGCCGCCGGACTCGTGGGCGATCGCCCGCACCTTCTGTCGGCGGTCGCTCTCGTTGGCGGTCGCCGGCAGCAGGCGCGCGATGAGCTCTTCGGTCTCCTCGGCGGGAAGCTTTTCGAGCCGGATGCGCGTCACGTCGCCGCGCAGCTCGGCGGCGGCGTTCGAGCTCCGCCCGTCGGTTCCCAGGCGGGCCGCGGCGACCAAGAGGAGGCGCGGCCCGTGCGGAGGGCGCAGGACTTCGCCCAGCAGCGAAAGGCTGTCGGCGTCGGCCCATTGCAGGTCATCGACTCCGAGAATGAGCGGCGCGCGCGAGCCGATCCGGGTCAGGAGCTCTCGCAGGCACTGGAACGTGCGCTGGCGACGCTCCTTCGGGTTGGCGATGTCGAGCGAGACCGACGAAGCTCTGCGCCTCGCGAACGGCGCCAGCACCGGGAACGCATGAGCGAGGAGATCCATCCCCGCGGGCCACAGGGAGTCGTCCTCTTCTCCGACCTCCCGGAGGAAGTTCGCGATGCCATCGACGACGCCGTCGACGGCCTTGTAGGGCACCGACTCGCGCTCGTAGCAGCGACCGAAGAAGGACAGCGCCGACGGATGCCGAGCCGATAACCGCTCGGTGAAGCTGCGGAGGAGGTGACTCTTGCCGACGCCCGACTCGCCCTCGATGAGGACGGTGACCGTGCCCCCCGCGACGACGCGGTCGAGCGCACCTTGCAGCGCGCCGAGCTCCGCCTTCCTGCCGACGAACACGGCGTGCTGACCGGAGGTCGCCTCCCGGACCGATGCGCCGAGCCGGCTCAAGATCTCGGCTCCGTCCGGGCGCTGGGATGGGTTGGTCCGAAGCAGGTCGGCGCACAGGGCGTCGAGGTCGGGCGGTACGCCGGCGGCGCGCGCGCTCGCGCGCGGCGCGGCGGTCGCGAGCTTCTGCTCGAGCACCGCGCCAAAGGTCCCGCGAAACGGGAGCTCCCCGGTCAGCGATTGGTAGAGGACGGTGCCGACGGAATACCAGTCCGCGGCGGTCGTGACGCCCTCGTCCTCGGCTTGCTCGGGCGCCATGTACGAGGCGGTGCCGATCATGCCCTCGTCGCGAGGGGTCGGGGCGAGCAGGTCTCGCACGATGCCGAAGTCGAGCAGCACCACGCGACCTTCGCCGGTCACGAGGACGTTCGAGGGCTTCACGTCCCGGTGAATCTTGTGCGCCGAGTGCAGCGCGTGCAGGCCGCGGGCGAGCTGCGCGAGCGCGTCTCGCAGCCTCGCCTCGTCGAAGCGGGTGGGCTCGGGTCGGACGTACTTCAGGAAATCCACGCCCTCCAGGAGCTCCATCGTGAAGAACCACTCGCCGTGGTCTTCGATGAGCTCACCGAGCTGCACGAGGTTCGGATGCTGCAGGTCCTGGACGGCTCGAAACTCGCTCTTGAGGAGGAGCAGAGAGTCCGAGCTGGGGATCCCCAGCGTCTTGAGGGCGACCATCGTCTTGTGCGAGCGGTCGTAAGCGGCGTAGACGACGCCCACGGCGCCTTCTCCGAGGCGCGATTGGATCTCGAAGCGGCCCGTTCCCGCAAAGGAAGCACGCTGCGCAGTCATCGCACCGACCGATCTTCGCAAGTTTCGGGGTCGGCCGACAGGTCTTCTCCTCGAGGCCGAGCCAGGGCTTTCAGCCCAATGTAAGGTTCGAGAAGCGTAGGTGCGTGCAGACGCGCACCCGCGTCGTCTGGTCTCGCTATTGGGCTGCTGCGAGGGCTTCTTCCAGGGTGAACGCGCCGTCGTACAGGGCGCGCCCGACGATGCACGCAGAGATGCCGCGAGCCGCGAGGGCCCGCAGGTCGTCGAGCGTACCCACCCCACCGGAGGCGATGACGGGCACGCTCGTGCAGGCCGCGAGCTCGGCGGTCGCCTCGACATTGGGTCCCGCACGCGTGCCGTCGCGCGACACGTCGGTGTAGAGCACGCCCGCGAGCGGCGCTTCGCCCAGCTCGCGCACGAGGTCGAGGGCCCGCACGCGTGTCGGGCGTGTCCAGCCGTCGACGGCGACGAAGCCGTCGCGCGCGTCCACGGCGACCACGACGACGCCCGGGTGCTCCGTCGCCAGCGCGCGGACCATCGGCCGGTCGGCCACCGCGGCGGAGCCGAGCACGACGCGCGAGGCTCCCAGCTCGAGGTACGCCTGGAACGTCTCGCGCGTCCTCACGCCGCCGCCGACTTCGACGCCGGGCCCGAACGTCTCGACGATCGCGCGCACGGCCTCGCGTTGTACGGGGCTGCCCTGTCGTGCTCCCTCGAGGTCCACGACGTGCAGCAGCGCCGCTTTCCCGCGCCACGCGCGCGCGCGCGCCGGCGGATCGTCGTCGTACACCGTGACGGCGTCGTACTGGCCCTTGTGAAGACGAACGGCCTTGCCGCCCAGGAGATCGATGGCCGGGATCACGATCACGATGCGAGGAACCTTTCGAGGAGCGACAGGCCCGCGTGCTGGCTTTTCTCGGGGTGAAACTGGCACGCGAACACGTTGCCCGACGCCACGGCGCTGACGAAACGCTCCCCGTAGTCCGTCGTCGCGGCGACGAGGCTCGCGTCTTGCGGCACCACCACGAAGCTGTGCACGAAATAAAAATGCTGCGGCGGCCCCTCGGGGAGGAGCCCGCGGTTGTCCGACACGGCGTCGGCCACGTTCCAGCCCATGTGCGGGATCTTGAGCGGGGTGCCGCTTGCCGGGTCGGTGCCGCCGTGCAGCCGCATCACGCGCCCGTGGAGTACGCCGAGCCCGGCGATTCCCGGCGCTTCCTCGCTGGTCTCGAAGAGCACCTGAAGACCCATACAAATCCCCAGGTACGGCCTCTCGGCATCGAGGTGGTCTCTCACGGCCTGGCCAAGCTCTCCCGCGAGAGCGCGCGCGCAGTCTCGAAAGGCCCCCTGGCCCGGAATGACCAGTCGGTCGGCGGAGCGCACGCGAGCGGGCTCACGGGTCACCTCGACGTCGAACTTGCCCCCGCGGCCGGCCTCGGACAGGGCGCGCTCCACGCTTCGCAGGTTCCCTCCTACATCGCAGACGACGATCCGCACGGTTTTCGCATACCACGCGAACGGGCACCGTTACCACGTGACCACACCGCCGCGCCGAGTCCGCAACCGGTCCCGTTTCGCGGGTCTCGTGCCCTTTCGCGTCTCGTGCTCTCGTGCCCTTCCGTGTCGCCGTGAAAAATTGTGGCCTGGATTCTCGGGTCAAAGGCGTGGTAATCCCGCACCAAGCAAACGCGAACGCGTGACGCCCCCGCGCGATGCTGCCTGGCCCCCCCGGCCGCAAGCTTTTCTCAGGCGCGAGGGCGGCCCGCAGCGTCCAGTTTGGCGACAAAGAACGCACCGTTTGGGGTGGGGCGTAAAAGGTCTGCAGGAGGAAGAACGACATGTTCCGTAAATTCTGGCGACGGGTTTCCTGGCCGATTGTTTTCGCGGGGCTCATCTCCCCGTTCGCGCTCAACTGCGGCGGGGCCATGCCCGGCGTGCCGGGCGCATCCGGGCTGCCCAACGTCGGCGGCGGCGGCAGCTGCCCCGACATGAGCAAGGCCGAGGCCATCGAGTCGTTCGACTTCGGCAAGGAGTTCAACCTGAAGGCCGACGTAGCGGCCAAGATCAAGGCGGGCGTGGGCGCGGCGGCCGAGATCCAGGCCCTGAACGCGAAGATTGAGACGGACCTCCTGACCGCATGCGGAAACCTCGCGAAGGACCTGGGTGACACCGCCTCCTTCAAGAACGCGCAGGACGCCTGTCACGCGGCGATGAAGGTCATGGGCGAGGTCAAGGCGAAGCTCGGCGCCAAGGCCGAGGTCAGGCTCGACGTGACCGAGCCGCACTGCGGCGTCGACATCAACGCGTACGCCGATTGCTCGGGGCACTGCGATGCCACGGTGAAGCCCGGCTCCGCGGAGATCAAGTGCGAGGGCGGGAAGCTCCAGGGCACGTGCTCGGGCAAGTGCGAAGGCGAGTGCGAGGCGAGCGCCTCGGCGGCGTGCTCCGGCGAGTGCAGCGGCTCGTGCGACGCAGAGATCAAGGGAAGCTGTTCCGGTACGTGCGCAGGCAAGTGCGACGGCAAGGCGACGCCTGCCGGCGCCGGCGCCGCGTGCGCAGGCACCTGCGAGGGCAAGTGCACGGGCAACGTGCACGCGGAGTGCAAGGGCAAGTGCGGCGGAAGCTGCCATATGAAGGCGGGGGCGTCCTGCCAGGGGACGTGCACGGGCAGCTGCTCGGTCGCGATGCAGGCGCCGAAGTGCGCCAGCAAGATCGAGCCCCCGCAGATGAGCGCCGAGTGCAAGGCGAAGTGCGACGCGAGGGCGAGCGCCCATGCCGAGTGCACGCCGCCGCACCTCGCGCTTCGCATCGTCGGGGCGACCGACGCGAAGGTCGAGGCGACGTTCCGTGCTGCGATTGAGAAGAACCTGCCGGCGATTCTCACCGTCGCCATCGGGACCGGCAAGCACATCGACGAGCTCGCGGGCAGCATCAAGGTCGTCGTCGACGGCGTGCAGGCGAGCGTGACGGGCGCGGGCGATCCGCTGGTGGTGGCCAAGCTGAGCGGTTGCGTGCTGGCCCCCGTCAAGGGAGCGCTCGACGCGGTCGCCAGCGTGCAGGCCAACGTGAAGGTGTCCGTCAGCGTGCAGGCGAGCGCCTCGGCGAGCGGCAGCGCGAAGAGCGGCTGACGGCTCGCGCGAGAGCGCGTGGCGAAGGGGCGGTCCGCGAGGGCCGCCTCTTTGTTCTTTGTGGGTGGCCTCGCGCTACGCGACGAGGACCGTCCCGACGCTGCCGGGGTCGGCCACTTCCCGCGCGAGGTCTCCGCGCGCGAGGCGTCCCACGATGTGCACCGCGCGCACGCCCTGAGCGATCGACGCGAACGACTCCTCGAGCTTCGGGATCATTCCCTTCGTGACGATGCCGTCTGCGATGGCGCGCTTTCCCTCGGCCACGCCGAGCCGAGGGATGCGCGACGCGGGGTCGGCTACGTCGCGCAGAACGCCCGGGACGTCGCTCACGAGGACGAGCGCCTTCGCGTCGAGCGAGATGGCGAGGTGATTGGCGACGATGTCCGCGTTGATGTTGAACACGTTCCCGAGCTCGTCCGCGCCCAGGCACGCGACGACGGGCACGTGACCTCCACCCGCGAGCAGCTCGAGAAGCTCGCGGTTGATCCCCGTCACGTCGCCCACATCGCCGAAGTCGATGGGCTCGGGCCCGGCCCCGGTGACGATGCGAGGGGGCCGCTTGGTGGCCCTCACGGTCAGCGAGCTCGCCCCGTGCAGGCCGACCGGCTTGGCTCCGGCTGCCAAGAGTGCCGCGCACGCGTCGACGTTCACCTTGCCGGCGACGGTCATCTTCATCACGTCGAGCGTCTCGGCATCGGTGATGCGTCTCCCCGCCACGATCTTCGGTGTCTGACCGAGCCTCTTCTGCAGCTCGGTCGCCTGCGGCCCCCCTCCGTGGACGAGCACCACCCGCTGGCCGGACGCCTGCATCGCCGCGACGTCCGCGGCGATCGCGGCCATGTGCGGCGACGCGACGACCTCGCCGCCCAGCTTGATGACGACGAAGGCGCTCACCCAGCCCTCACGGCCAGCCGCCGGTGTCCTCGAGGGTCAGGCGCTCGTCGAGGCCGAGCATCAGGTTCATCGACTGAATGGCCTGTCCAGCTCCGCCCTTGATGAGGTTGTCGGTCGCCGCGAAACAAGCCACCGTGCGCTTGCCGTCGCGCGCGTCGCCGGGCTGAATCCCGACCTCGGCGTAGTTGGTGCCCTTCACCGCGACGACCTCGGGTAGCCGCTTCGCCGGCACGCGCACGAACGGTTCGCGTGCGTACGCCTCGGCGAAGAGTGCTCGGACGGCGTCGGCGCCCACACTCTCGGCGACGTGGGCGAAGCACGTTGCGAAGATGCCGCGCGAGAGCGGTGCGCTCACCGGTACGAAACGAAGGGTGAGGTCGCGCGCGCCGGCGTCGCCGAGCGCCTGCAGAATCTCCGGGATGTGCTGGTGCTCGAGCGGCTTGTAGGTCTTCAGGTTGTTCGCGCGTACCGGGTGATGCGTCCCTGCGCTCGGCGCAACGCCGCTGCCGCTCGAGCCCGTGATGCCGACGACCTCGACGGGGCCAGTGAGCAGCCCAGCCTTCGCTAGCGGCAAGAGCGCGAGCTCGATCGTCGTCGCGAAGCACCCGGGCGATGCCACGTACTTCGCGCCGCGAATCGCGTCGCGCGACAGCTCCGGAAGCCCGTAGACGAACCTGCCGCTCGCGAGCTCGCTCGGGGCGGGGTGCTTGGCCCCGTAGTACCTCTCGTACGTCGAGGCGTCGCGGAGCCGGAAGTCTCCCGACAGATTGACGATGCGCGCGCCGGTAGACATGATCTCCAGGGCGGAGTGCGCGCTCACCTTGTGCGGCAGCCCGAGGAGGACCACGTCCATTCCGCGGGCCGCTTCGGCGGCCGGTATCCCCTCGAATCGCAGGTCGGTCGCGCCCTCGAGCGAGGGGTGCGCGGCGCTCAGCGGCTCGCCGACGTAGTCGATGGACGCGACGCGCGAGAGCTCGACCTCTGGATGCATGAGGAGCCGCCGAATGAGCTCTGCGCCGCCGTACCCGCTGCCGCCGATCACGGCAGCCTTGAAACGCTTGGGTTTAGCCGTCACGGCGGAGAAGGTAGCCGCTACGCGTGCGGACGGCCACGGTCGTCGGGGTTCGGATCGGGGCTTCCTCGTCCTGGGTTCCCTGCGTGATAAGCTGGCAATGCGTGACGAGCACGGAGCATGCTCAGCAGGCCGCTGCATGGCTCGCAGACAAGCAGCGAGCCATGGAGGACCAGCTCGCGCCTCTCGTCGAGACCAACTCGTATACCGAGAACCCCGAGGGGGGCCGCAAAGTCGGCACGATGCTCCGCGATCTCTTCGCGATCGAAGGGTTGGAGGTCGGCGTCCGCCCGAGCGAACGCTTCGCCGACCACCTCGTCCTGAGGACGCGCGGCGATCTCCCCAACCGGCGCGCCGTCGCGCTCGTCGGGCACCTCGACACCGTATTTCCGCCTGGCACCTTCGAGGGTTACCGGCGCGACGGCGACTTCGCCCGTGGTCCCGGCGTGCTCGACATGAAGGGTGGGCTCGTCGTCGTGGCCTTCGCGCTGAAGGCGCTCGCAGCGACCGGCGAGCTAGCCAGCCTGGCTCCGCTGCGCGTGGTCGTCGTCAGCGACGAGGAAGTGGGCTCTCCCGAGGGTCAGGGGGTGATCGCGGCCGCCATCAGCGGGTCGAGCGCATGCCTGGTGTTCGAGGCCGGCCGTGCAGGCGACGCCATCATCACGCGCCGCAAGGGGACCGGCGCGATGACGGCCGTGGCGCACGGCGTCGCGGCGCACGCGGGCAACGCTCACAAGGAGGGCGCGAACGCCATCTGGGTGCTCGCCCGCTTCGTCGACGGGGTCCAGCAGCTCACGGATTACGACCGCGGGGTCACGGTCAACGTCGGGCGCATCGCCGGCGGGCAGAGCAAAAACACCGTGCCCGATCGCGCCGAGGCCCAGCTCGACCTTCGCTTCTGCTCGCGCCTCGACGCGGACCAGCTCGTGGCCGCGGTGCGCGCCCAGGCCGAGCGAGCCGCGGCCGGGGTGGCGGGCACGCGCATCGACCTGCTTGGCGGCATTGCTCGGCAGCCGCTCGAGCGAACCGAAGCGAGCGCGAAGCTGATGGCCGAATATGCGGCGTGCGCGCGCACACACGGCCTCGGCGGCGGCGAGGCGCCGCTCGTAGGAGGCGGAAGCGACGCGAGCACGGCCAGCGCCCTGGGCATCGCCGCGATTGACGGCCTCGGCCCGCGTGGAGCCGGCTTTCACACGAAGGACGAGCGGATTGAGACGTCGTCGCTCGTGCCGAAGGCGCAGGCCCTCGCGCGGTTTCTCGCGACGCGCGAACCTTGAGCGGGCGGCGGTCCCGGCTCGAGAGCCTCTGCTAGTGTCCGAGAACCATGCGGCGGGCGATTGTGGGTCTTGCGTGCGGGGCGCTGGCGGCCTGTCCGCCGCGCGCCGATACGACGCCGCTCATCGCGGTGCATGGGCATCCGGGCCTGTGGAACGCCGTCGTCGGGGACCGACCGGCTGCGCGGGTGCACGTGATGAAGGACGGCGAGCAGCTCGGCGGGCCGAGCACCCTGGGCCGGCCGGGGGACCTGGTCCTCGAGAACGAGGAGGTCGTGTTCGTCGTCGATCAGCTCGGCTCGAGCACCGGCCTGGCCGAGAGCGGGGGCAATCTGGTGGACGCCGCCGATGCGCGCGTCCGCAGGGACGAGCTCGGGCAGATGTTCACGTTCTTCGGCAAGTTCCCGCGCCAGGGCGTGTATGACAAGCTCGAGAGCGGCGTCGACTCTCGCGACGGCAGCGCCTGGGTCGAAGCGAGGGGCCGCGAGCTCTACGAGGCGAAGCTCGTCGTGACCACGCGCTACACGTTGCGCGCGACGGATTGCGCCTTGGCCATCGAGACGACGCTCGAGAACACGAACGACACAGGCGACGCGGGCAACGGCACGATGGAGCTCTCGTCCGTCGGCGACGCCATCCAGTGGGGCAGCGCCGAGAAGGTCGCCCCCGGGATGGCGGACGGTTTCCGCGGGCCGTCGAGTGGGCCGTACCTGGGCGGAATCGGGCGTTTCGTCAGCTACGCGATGACGTCGACGGACGGGGCCATCGACGCGGTCAGCGGCCGCTCGTGGACGGACACCTCGGTGCGGAGGGCCGTCAAGCTCGCGCCCGGAGAGAAGACCACGTACGTGCGCGTATTCATCGTCGGGGAGCGCCCGGACACGGCGAGCCTCGTCGGCGAGCTCGCGGCTGCCGCGGGGACCCCGGTGGGGCGACTGGAGCTGCACGTCACCGGCGGGCCCCTCGCGACCGGCGAAACGGTGCAGCTTCTACCCGAGGGATCGCGTGAGCCGCTGTCGCTAGCTGCGCCTTACGTCGCCGAAGTGCCCGTGGGCCGCTACTGGGCGATGCTCGCCAGCGCCCCGGCTGTTCGCGTCGGCCCCCTCGACGTGAAGGCCGACCTGCCTGCACGGGCGGATTTCCCGGTCGAGCCCCGGGTGGAGCTCGAGCTCGGCTGCAGCGGCAGCGACGGCGCGGCCGCCCCGTGCAAGCTGACGATTGAGGGCACGGGATCGACTCCCGATCCGAGCCTCGGGCCCGCCTTCACAGCCGGTCCGGCGGGCCGGCAGGTGACGACCGCCGGTGACCTTGTACGCGTTCTCGTCGCGCCGGGCACGTATCGAGTCACGGCGTCGCGGGGCCCCGAGTACGCTTTGGACGCCGCCGAGCTCGAATTGCGCCCCGGCGTGCGGCGTTCGCTTCGGCTGGCGCCGTCGCGCGTCGTAGACACGCGCGGCTATCTCGCCTGTGACTTTCACCAGCATACGATCCTCGGCGCGGACGCGCCTACGTCGACGCGCGACCGCGTCATCGCGAACGCGGCCGAGGGGGTCGAGGTCGCCGTCGCGACGGAGCACAACCTCGTGGCGAACCTCGAGCCGCTGGTGCGCGAGCTGGGTCTCGAGCGCGAGCTCGTGGCGCTCTCGGGCGACGAGATGACGAGTGACGCGAACCCGCACCCGTGGGGTCACGCGAACCTGTGGCCCATGTTGCCCGACGCGAGCAAGCCGCGGGGTGGCGCGCCCGGTGTGCGCGACCGAACGGCGCGCGAGCTGTTCGATTCGCTGCGGCGGGCCCCGTCGGCCGGCGACTTCGTCCTTCAGGTGAACCATCCGCGCAGCGGCGTCACCGGCTACTTCGATTTGACCGGCTTCGACCCCGCGCGCGGGGAGGGCAGGGCCGACGCGGGGTACAGCGGCGCGTTCGACGCGGTGGAGGTGTGGAACGGTCGAAACGACGAGGCGCGAGATCGCGTGCTCGAGGACTGGCGCGCGCTGCTGCGCGCGGGCCACGCGGTGACCGCGACGGCCGACACGGACACGCACGGAATCGTTGGACAGGAGGCGGGCTACCCGAGGACGTACGTCCGAGTCGCCGACGACGAGCACCTGGACGCGTGGAGCGAGGCGCGCTCGGCGGACCTCGTCCGGGGGGTGAAGGGGTTGCGCGACGTCGTGCTGACCGATGGGCCGATGCTGCGCGTGACGGCGAACGGAGTCCCTGTGGGCGGCATCGCCCGGGGGCACGCCGTCACCGTGAAGGTGCACGTCGAGTGTGCGCCTTGGGTCGAGGTCGACACCGTGCGGGTCGTGCGAGCCAGGGAGGGGGCGCCCGGGGAGGGGGCGAGGGCCGACCCTGCGAAGGAGACCAGGAGCGTGACGTTGAAGGCACTTGCGCGCGACCGCGGGCGAGAGCGGGCGGCGCGCGCTGCGGACGTCACCTTGGCTCTACGGTTCGACGCCGACGACGCGTTCTTCGTCGTCGCGAGCGGCAGCAAGCCCATGGCGCCTGTGCTGGGCAGCGGCGGCAAGAGCGGTGAAGAGATGCTGCCCTGGGCGATGACGGGCGCCATCTGGGTCGATGCGGACACGGACGGAGCCTGCCTGGGAAGGTGAGCGCGAGCGGCGCGTGGCCGGCTGCGGACGCTGCGGGTCGGGCGGGGAGGTCGGTCACGGCGCTTGCGCTCGGTGCCAGGTCGACTAGTCTCACGCGTCCGTTCGACGCGCCCCCGAGGCTCGCGGACGGGTTCGGGGCGTAGCGCAGCCTGGTTAGCGCACTTGACTGGGGGTCAAGGGGTCGGAGGTTCGAATCCTCTCGCCCCGACTGCGCGGAAGGTTCGAAAATTCGAGCGTTCCGGCGGTCGGTTTTCTCGACTTGGGCGCTGCCTGGGCTTCGGGCGCGGCTTTGGCCAACTCGTCTGGATCAGGCTAGCGATGGAGCCCTGGTCGCAGCCGTCATCTTCGCTTTCACCTACGTCGCGTTCTCGCTCGGGCGTGTGCCGGGCCTGCGGTCCGACCGCATGGCGGCGGCGGTCATCGGCGCGGTGCTCGTGGTCGCGCTGGGCATCCTCTCCGTCGACGAGGCTCAGCGTGCCGTCGACGGACGCACGCTGGGCCTGCTCTTCGGGATGATGCTGCTCTCCGCCGCCCTCGAGGTTTCGGGTGCTTTTGCGCTGCTCGGGTGGTGGGTGACCCGCCGGGTGGGCGGTCCGCGCGGATTGCTCGTCGCGGTTTCGGTGGGCTCGGCGTTGCTGTCCGCCTTCCTCATCAACGACGTGGTCTGCGTCGCGTTCACACCTCTCGTGCTGCAGGTCGCCAAGGCGCTCAACCGCGATGCGAAGCCGTACCTCCTCGCGCTGGCAACCTCCTCGAACATAGGCAGCGTCGCCACCGTGACCGGGAATCCGCAGAACATCCTCATCGCATCGCTCTCGCACATCTCCTACGCGCGATTTGCCATGGCGATGGCGCCCGTCGCCGCCGTCGCGCTCCTGGCGAACATCGCCATCATCTGGCTCCTCTACCGAGACGCGCTGGGCGAGCCGTTCCCCCAGCGCTCACCGCAGGCTCGGCCGCACGTCTACCGGCGCTGGGTGCGCAAGAGCGGCATCGTCATGCTGGGCGTCATCGGCGCCTTCGTGGCCGGTGTTCCCCCCGTCGTCGCGGCGCTGGCCGGCGCCTCGCTCATGCTCTTCACGCGGGCGGTCAATCCCAAGCGCCTTTACGTACGGGTGGACTGGACTTTGCTCGCGCTCTTCACGGGCCTCTTCATCGTCGTGGCGGGAGTCGAGAGGGCCGGCCTCGCAGAGCGCCTCCTTCATCTCCTCGAGCCGATCCATCCGCAGAGCGTCGGGGGCCTCACGGTCGTAACGGCAATCCTCTCGAACGTCGTGAGCAACGTACCCGCCGTCATGGTTCTCAAGTCCATGGTGCCGCATTTGCCCCGTCCCGAGTCCGCCTGGCTCACGCTGGCGATGGCCTCGACCCTCGCAGGAAACCTCACGTTGCCGGGATCGGTAGCGACCATCATCGTCGTGGAGCGCGCCAAGGGGCGCGCATCGATTTCCTTTCTGGATTTCCTCAAGGTCGGCATTCCGACGGGCGTGCTGAGCCTGGTCTTCGGAGCGGCCTGGCTGGCGTGGGCAGTTCGTTGAGCGGCGCACGGGCACCGTCAGCCCATGGCTTGCAGAGCTGAGTCGGCGCAATTGCGCAGCGCAATTGGGTAACAGGCCAGAGTAGGTGCGCACCGGGCACGGTGACGCGCGTTTTTTAGGCCGAAATCGGCGATCGTCACCCGACCCATGCGCGGGCACGTGGGTTGCGTGGGAGCCCAACCCGTTTCGGGACAAGGAGCGCAATTTCAATCATGAACAGGAAGTATTTCGCGACTGCAACGGGGGCAATGGCGTTGGTGGCGGCCGCGTGCGCGGCGTGCGGTGACGCTCCAGCATCCGACCGCGGGGGCTCGACGCAAAGCGAAGACCTGAGCGCCGGCACCTACGCGTGGTGGCGCGTGCAGCGCACCGTCCGGCAAATCGCGTTCGACGGCTTTCTCCTCTCGAATGCAGCTGCCTTCGAGTCCTTCAAGAACACGGCGCTCGGCAACCTCGGCGTGCCGATGATCATGCTTCGCCTCCTCCCCGAGATTTTCCCGGACATCTGGGGCAAGCCCGACGAGAAGTTCGCTGCGGTCGGCTTCGCGGGCGACCCGTACGAGCCCTGGCGCGTCCTGCCGCTCGGCCTCGGCTACGCGGCCTCTGCACCGGCCATTCCGACCCCCCTCGGCTACGTCAACGTGAACGTGGTCACGCTCACCTGCATGGCTTGCCACGGCGGACGCGTGCAAGGCCAAGACGGGACCGTGAAGACCTACCCCGGCGCGCCGAACACGCGGTTCAACGGCTTCAGGACCGCTGTCTTTCGTACGGTGAACGATCCCCGCTACACCGCCGACAACTTCCGCGCGGCGCTCGACGCCAAGCCGCTCGGCTGGGTGTATGGAGACCCGAGCAAGCTCGTGCAAGAGGGCCTCGAGCGCGCCGTCTTCGGCGCGCCTGGCGCTGCCGAGCAGTTTCTCGCGCAGACCCAGAGCGGCTCCAACGCCTTCGCTGCGCGCTGGGCAGCGACGCTCGGGAAGTACACGTATCGCAAGTCGCAGAATCCGCCGTACCCGCCCGATCCGGGCGGGTCGACGCCGGGCTACCTCGACGCGATCGGCGCCGGCATCTCCATCGTCGTCGACCCCACCTCGGACATGCTGCAATCGATCGTGCCGCCCGGGCCCGCGATGATCGACATCATGAGCGTGTGGGCGCAGAACGAGCGACCCATGGCGCAGTGGGACGGCAGCATCCCGGACCATCTCCATCGGAATCTCGCGGCCGAGTTCGGCGTGGTCGGCGATCCCGCTCACCTGAGCCTTCCAAACGTCGAGCTCACGACGCCTTTCACCGACGCGATGCCCGCACCCCCGTATCCCTTCGACGTCGACGCTCCGGCCGCCGCGCGCGGGCACGAGCTATTCACCAAGAACTGCGTGTCCTGCCACACGGCCGGCAACGCCGCCATCTTCACGCCGGACCGCGTCGGCACGGATCCGAACCGTGCCGCCATCTGGTCTCCGTACACGGTGGGGGCACTTCGACAGGTGCTGCGCGCCGCGTGCAACGATCCTGTCCGCTGCAATCCGGGCGGCATGCCGATCCCGGATTCGCAGATCCTAACCCCGACGGGAGGCTACATGGCCCTGCCGCTCGACGGCATCTGGGCCCGAGCTCCGTATCTTCACAACGGGTCCGTCCCCACGCTCGCCGCGCTGCTGACGAAACAACGACCGGCGACGTTCTGGCGAGGCAACATCAGGTACGACCAGGCGGGGGTCGGCTTCGCCTGGCAGAGCGCCGTCACGCCGTACGCGGCCGTTTACGACACGACGCTCGAGGGGAACTCCAATGTCGGGCACTCCACGCCGGAGTTTCTCGGAAGCATCGACTGGGCGAATGACGCGGGCGCGCTGTACGATCTGCTCGAGTACATGAAGACCCTCTGACGCGCCTCGACGGCGTCGAGCGCTTTCGCCCCCGCGGCTGCTGCGCCGTCCCCGGATCGCGCTAGGATACGCGGCTGATGGCGCTCATCCAGTTCGTGCAGAACTACCAGGATCTGTCGACCGACAAGGGCTGGCAGTTCAAGTTTCACTGCGACAAATGCGGCAACGGGTACATGACCCGTTTCCAGACGTCGACCCTCGGCGTGGCCGAATCCGCGCTGCATATCGCGGGGAGCCTCTTCGGGGGCATTTTCAACACCGTGGGCAACTCGGCCTACGAAGTGCAGCGGGCCATTGGCGGCAAGGCGCACGACTCCGCGCTCGAGGAGGCGGTCGCCGAGGGCAAGCAGTACTTCCACCAGTGCACGCGGTGCGGCAAATGGGTCTGCCCCGAGGTCTGTTGGAACGCGCAGGCCGGGCTATGCGACGCCTGCGCACCGAATTTCCAGCAAGAGCTGGCGGCCAACCAGGCCCACGCCAAGGTCGATGCCGCGCGAATGCAGCTCGAGCAGGCAGCCAGCAAAGAGAATTACGTTGCGGGCATCGACATGAGCGCAGGCGCCGTCGTGCGGGCGCCTGGGCCCGCCACGGCGCCCGCCGACGCGTGCACGAGCTGCGGCGCCTCGATGGCTGCCAACGTACGGTTCTGCCCCCAATGCGGAGCGCAAAAGGCGCTCCCCGGCTGCCCCGGCTGCGGTGCGGCCGTGCACCCGAATACGAAGTTCTGCGGTGATTGCGGGCACAAGCTCGGTTAGGAGTTACACTGGGCGTGCCATGGTGAAGAAGAAGACGAAGGCCAAGAGGGCCAAGAGCCCCGCCGGCAAGAGCAAGCCTGTGCGCTCGACGAAGAAGGCGAAGAAAGCGAAGAAGGGCGGCGTGCCGGCCAAGCGTCGCCGTGTGGCGACCGCGGCGCCGGCCAAGAAGCGCGCGAAGAAGTCCGCTGCGCGCAAGGTCGCCGCAAAGCGCGTCGCCAAGCCAGTCGCCAAGCCTGCCAAGCCCGCCGCCAAAAAACCGATGGCTCGCGTGGTCCGCCGCCGGGACGGCGTGGGACATCTCGAGCCCCAGTATGCGGCCGACCTGCGCGCCAGGAGTGGCCGTCCGGATCGGGAGCCGTCGAGCTTTCTCGATCGCCCCCGCTCGAGCGACGACCTGGTCGAGGAGCTGGGCGAAGAGGTGGTCGCCGAGGCGACGAGCGCCGAGCACGGGGGCGAGGACATTCTCGATCAAGAGGTCCCGGAGGAGCGCGGCGGACCGTTCGTCGAGACGACCGGCGCCGAAGAGTTCGCGCACGGAATCGACGCGTCCAATCCGCGCGGCGCCAAGCGCGAGCCGTTTCCGACGACGTGACCTTGCGGGCGTCTTGTGGTCGATCGACCGGCAGGGAAAGAGTGCCGGCGTGCTACCTGCACGCCGGCCGATCGAGAGGCCGTGGCAGCCCGCTACGCGCGGGTGCGGAGGCGTACCGAGGTGCTGGCCGCGCCGCTCTCGGCCGAGGACGCCATGGTGCAGTCGATGCCCGACGCGAGCCCGACCAAGTGGCACCTCGCGCACACGACCTGGTTCTTCGAGGAGTTTCTCCTCTCGCGCTTCGAACAGCGACACGCGTGGCACGAGCCCGGCTGGCGGGTCCTCTTCAACTCGTACTACGAGGCCGCGGGACCTCGACATAGGCGCGGGGCGCGCGGCGTGCTCTCGCGACCCTCGCTGGCCGAGGTACGCGCCTGGCGAGCCTCGGTCGATGAACGGGTGACGCGTCTGCTCGCCGACTGCCAGGAGGAGCGCGCTCGCGCGTTGCCCTGCTGGGGACGCACCACGAGGAGCAGCATCAAGAGCTCATCTTGACGGACTTGAAGCACGCTCTCTGGTCGAACGAGCTCCGGCCCTCGTACGCGCGCGCGCGGCGCGAATCTGCTGCGGCGGGCTCGGGGACGCAGGCGCCTGCGCTCGCGTGGGTCGCGCGTGGCGAAGCTCTGGTGCCGATAGGTGCGCATGGCGGGGGCGACCCTTCGTCCTTTGCGTTCGACAACGAGACCGAGGAGCACCGAGTGCTCGTCGGCTCGTTCTTGCTCGCCTCGCGGCTGGTCACGAACGCCGAGTATGCGCGATTCGTCGCCGACGATGGGTACGCCCGGCCCGAACTGTGGCTCTCGGACGGCTATACCGCGGTGCGCGAGGGCGGTTGGGTTGCCCCTCTCTACTGGGAGCGATCCTCGAGCGGCTCGTGGGACGTGTTCGGAATGCACGGAACGGAGATCCTCGACCCGCACGCTCCCGCGCTGCACGTAAGCTACTACGAGGCCGAAGCCTACGCGCGCTGGGCAGGCGCTCGGCTGCCGACGGAAGCCGAGTGGGAGAGTGTCGCGCGCGAGGTGCCCGTGGCCGGCGTGTTCCTGGACGGCGGCTCGCTGGCACCCGCGCCGGCGCCGTCCCGAGACGGCGTGCAGCAGCTCTATGGCGACGCATGGGAGTGGACCGCGAGCGCGTACCTGCCCTACCCGCGCTTTCGTCCGCGGGCGGGCGCCCTCGGCGAGTACAACGGCAAATTCATGAGCGGCCAGATGGTCCTGCGCGGGGGCTCGTGCTTCTCGCCGCAGGAGCACCTGCGGGCGACGTATCGCAACTTCTTCCCGCCTGCGACTCGCTGGCAAGCAAGCGGCGTCCGGCTCGCGCGCGACGTCTGAGCCTCGCCGGCGCGCGACCCCGCTCAGGCCACGGCGATCAGCTGCTCGAGCCTCTCCAGCATCGGCATGAGCTCGCGGGCGTGCGACTGGCGGGCGACCCGCATCGCCTCGTCCAGGTACTTGCGGGCCTCCTGCGTGTGCCGGCGCGCGCTCGCGACTCGCGCCAGGACTCCGAGGAGCCGCACGCGATGTTCGCTGTTGGGCGGCGCCATCCCCAGCGCCTCGCGCAGCACGCCCTCCGCGTCGGTCCAGTATTCGCCCGCGGTGAGCCCCTCGCCGAGCTTTCGCGCGAAGACGAGCACGGCGCCGACGGGGTCCTCGAGCTCGTCACGGTGGAGCTCGCGGCGCGCCAGATCGAGCGCGTGCCGTAGCGAGCTGATGGTCCCCTCGACGTCGCCTTGGGCCGCGCGCCGTGTGCTCAAGGTGTCGAGCAGCGAGAGCGCCTCGAACGCGCTTCCTCCGTGCATGGCCTGCCTTGCCCGGACCTCGAGCGGTGCGTCCGGTCGCAACTGCTCGGCGCGCGAGAAGAGCTCCCGCCTGCGCCCCGCTGGGATGCTCGAGAACGCCACGCGGCGCACGAGCGGGTGCGCAATGCTGACGTTTCGTTCGTCGATGGCAATCAGGCGCCCGCGATCCAGCGCGTCCAAGGCAGCCGACATGTCGACCGTCGCCGGCAGCATGTCCATCAGCACTTCCGGGGTCGCGTCGTCGCCCCAGACGGCCAGCGCGTGCAGCGCGTGGCGGGCGTCGGGCGGGAGGTGCTCGGCCCGCCGCGCCACGAGAATCGGCGAGGCGCTCGGGTGGGGGCTCGGTCTCTTCGGTCGCCCAGGCCATGAGCTGTTCGACGTGCAAGGGAGCGAGCGCCCGCCCGTAGGAGGCGAGTCGCTCAGGAAGCAGATGCGCGTACTCCGTGTCGTCGAGCGGCCGAAGGGGCCAGGTCTCGCCGGCGAGAGGCGCGCCGGCCGGGTTCGTGGTGGGCGCGTAGGTCACGATGACCAGCGCCGCGGACACGGGCGGTTCGGTGAGAACGTCGATGAACGCGTTGCGGCTGGTGCCGTCGATGTAGTCGAGGTCGTCGACGGCAAGCACGACCATCGCGCCCGCGGAGCGGTGGCTCGCTTGCTCGAGGGCCCACCGCAGGGCTTCGGCCAGGGCGCGGCGACGCTGCTCCGGACCGAGCGGCGCAGACGCAGCCCTTCCGAACAAGAGCTCTAGCCCGAGCGCGGCGTCGGGCGGGGCGCTTGCGAGGGCGGTGGGGTCCGGGTCCTCCCCCGGGAGCCCGACGAGCGCCCGTACGGCGTCGCGAACCGCGGCGTCGCCGACCCTCGCCCACGCGGGATCCGGAGCGACGAACACCACGCGGTCTCCGCGCTCGGCGCATCGGGTCAGAAACTCCTGCACGAGGCGGGTCTTGCCCATTCCGGCGTCGCCGATGACGTGGGCGGTGGCGAGCATGGCCTCGGCTTCGTGGCGCCGCGACTCCAGCCAGACGATCGCGTCTTCACGTGCGACGAGCGGCAAGAGAGAGCCGCGGGCCCCCACGGAGGGCACATCGATCTCCGTGGGCGCGTTCGCCTCGGCGTCCGGGAGCAGCATCCGCGCGCCGGCGGGAATGCTCGCGGCGGCGGGGCTCATGGAAATGGCCGATCCGCATTCGCCGCAGAACTTCTTGCCGATGGGGTTGAGCTTCCCGCACGAGCGACAGCGCATGGCCGTCGTGGGGGTCGGACTCCGGCGCGCTTCGCCCCTCCACGCTCACCAGGGCGTGAAGGAGCGCCTCGGAAAAGGCCGGGGCGCTTTGAAAGCGCCCCCCGGGGGACTTGGCCAGGGCGCGTCGCGTCAGCTCGGCGAAGGCCGCTGGAATCGAGCGATCCGGAGCGATATCTCTCGGGTCGGGCGCGGGCTCTTCGAGGTGCAAGAGCAGCGTTCTCGTCGCGGTCTCGGCCGCGAAGGGGACGCGCCCCGCGAGCAGCTCGAAGAGGACGACGCCCAACGAGTAGATGTCGGCGCGGCCGTCCAGCGGGTCGCCCCGCCCCTGTTCGGGGCTCATGTACTCGGGGGTGCCGCAGACCAGGCCGGGTCGCGTGAGCGCGCCTCCGGCCCCGAACGACGGCGTTTCACCGCCCAGAATCTTGGCCAGCCCGAAGTCGACGACCTTGACGAAGTCCAGACCCGATCGGAGCGGCTCGAGGACGATGTTGTCGGGCTTGAGGTCCCTGTGCACGATGCCGATGGCGTGCGCTTCCTCGAGGGCAGCGAGGGTCTGGCGCATGACGTCGACGATGCGCCTCAGTGGCAGCGGCCCCTCGGTGTCGGCGATGCGGCCGAGATCGCGCCCACGTACGTACTCCATCACGATGTACGGTTGGCCCTCCTCGGTGCGGCCGAAGTCGAAGATGGCGACGCAGTTCGGGTGGCTCAGACGGCTCGCCGCGCGCGCTTCGTTCAGGAACCGAGCCGCGGCGACTTCGTCATCGGCCAGGTGCGGGTGGACGACCTTGACGGCGACGGTCCTGCCCAGGGCGACCTGCTCGGCGCAGTAGACGCGGCCCATGCCGCCGACGCCGACCAGGTGCGTGACGCGGTAACCGCCCGGTAGCGTGCGGCCGATGAGCAAGTCCTCGGCGCGAGCCGACTCGCGTTCGAGCTCGGCGCCGCACGCGAAACAGAAGGCGTGCGATTCCGAGCACGGCGCCGCGCAGTGAGGGCAGGCCACCATGGCGCCCACACTAGGCGAGCGGACGTGCCGGAACAAACCCTCGCGCGCAGGTGGTGGCGTAGATGAGACGACGGACTCTGCCGAGCGCGGCTCTAGGTCCTTCCGGGCGCTCAATCCGGGTGGGTGGCGCCACCTGCGATTTCCAGGAAGCCGCGCCCGACCTCGAGACCGAGGCTGTCTTTGACCACCACACGCAGGACCCAGGGGGTCGTCGTACGCCGGGGGCTAATGCGAGCTCTCCACACGTTTCCCGAGCGCTGCCAGAGGACCGGCACGGGTTCCAGGTCGAACAACGTCTCCAACGTGAGGTTCTCGCTCATCGGGTCGATGCGTCCGGAGGGGTCCCACACCACGACGCGCGCCTCGATCGCATCACCGGGTCGCGGAGTGCGCGGCGACAGGTCGACGTCGGCGCGCAGCTCCCGCCGGGCCAGGACGAGCTGGGTTTCGGCGCCGCTGGCCGGGTCCCGCAGGTGGACGACGCGCGAGGGCGTCTCGTCAGGCAGGCGCAGCGGCCCGGTGACTCTCATCCAGTACAGCGGGACACCGGGAACGCGGCTCGCCAAGCTCCTGACGTTTTCGTAGGCGACCTCCACGCCGTCGGCGCCGCTGACCGCCAGGAACGTCTGCGGCGGGAGCACGACGGCGCCGTCGCCGGCCACACGGCCGCCCGGCGGGAGCTCGTAGCGCACGGTGCGGAGCGCGATCGGCGCGGACCACTCGCCGACGATGCCCTCGGCTCCCACCGCGCGAACGCAAGCCCAGAGCGGTGCCGCCAGGGCCGAGGGGGCCGCCGCTGCAGGCGTTGCTGCCGTCGCGCTCTCGGGCACGACGAAAGTTGTCTCGGCCGTGTTCGCGCGTTCCAGCACACGGCTTATGGCCGCATCGGCGGCGACGACTACGCGGTAGCTCACGGCTCCGGGTACGGGCGCCCACGCCAATGCGAACTGGGCCCGCGTGCCCGCCGGGGCCGCGACGAGCGACCGCATGCCCGGTACCGAGGGCTCCCACTTCGGCGTGCCCGGGATGCTCCGCGACCTGTCGGGGTCGGCGCCCTTTTGCATCAGGATGCCGGCGCCGTCGGTCATGGGGGATCCCCGGCCGTTGGGTCCGACGACGAGAGCCCCTTCGTAGACGGCGGCCGCCGTCGTGTCTTCGTGCGCCATGATGTGCGCCGTGCCGCGCCAGTCGGTAAGCGTGCCCGCCTTCGTCGAGACGAGGAACGCGTGCGATCCCTTGGGTCCCGATGGCATGCGCACGTCGACCTCGCCCTCGAGCAGGACGAAATGCGAGCCGGAGACGATGCGGTTGCTCTCGCTCGACAGCTTACTCGGCGCGGCCCACCTTCCCTGGCCGCCCGGCTCGAGGATGACGGTCACGCCGTCGGGGAGGAGCATTTCGAGCGGCTCGGTCGCGGAGGCCTCGACGGTCACCCCGTTCCCTAGGACGTCGCCTGCGCTCGCGTCCTTCCAGTCGGAGCTCGCCTCCAATCGGGTGCGTCCCGAACCGTGGACGACAGCCGGACCAATCGGAGCAGCGTCCGCCGGCACGGCGAGGAGCGTGACCAGCAGCGCCGCCAGCAGGGTCGAAGGCAGAAATCCCGTCATCTTAAGGGACCAGAACGGACACGAACTCTTGCCTAGTCACGCTCCTTTCGCAAGCGTAAGCCGCGCCGGCCACGAGGGCGGACCGCTAGCTTCGGAGCGAGATCGTCCCACGAGGAGGCAAGCTCGGCGCGTGCCGCCGTGCGCCCGGCGGTCCGCGCCGAGACCGGGAGCAGGGCTGCTCGGGTCACGGGGCCGCGGCTGGCGTCGATTCCGACGGCCATGTCGAGGGCGAGCGCGAGCTCGGAGACGTTCGGGCAGCGCAGCGCGGAGTCCCGAAGCAGCGCGGCATGGACGATACGCGCGAGAGAGGGAGAGACCCACGGCGCTGCGTGCTGGAGGGGCGGAGCCTCGCGCGAGGTGATCTCGAGCACCAGCCCCATGAAGGAGCGTGCGTACGCGAACGCCGGAGCGCCCGCGAGCGCGTGATAGAGCGACATGGCGAGGCTGAAGACGTCGCTCCGCACGTCCACGTGCTTTGCGCTCACAGCCTGCTCGGGCGAGACGTACTGCGGCGTTCCCATGAATCGCCCGGTTGCCGTGAGGCCGCCGCGCTTGCCGGCTCCGGTGCCGAGCGCGGCGCCGGTCGTGTCGAAGGCCTTGGCGAGGCCGAAGTCGCTGACCCTCACGACGACGCGCTCCGGATCGTGGCTCTCCAGGAACAAGTTCGAGGGCTTGACGTCCCGGTGCACGACGCCGCTCGCATGCGCTGCGGCGAGGCCTTCGCACGCTTGCACGACGAGGGCGACCGCGACCTCCGGCTCGAGGCGGCCGACGCGATCCAGCAAGGCCGCGAGGTCTTCCCCCTCGAGCAGCGGCATCACGAGAAACGGCAAGTCGTGTGGGCCGTCGATGCCGTGATCGAGGACCGGGACGACGTTTGGATGCGCAATCGTGGCGCACACGGCGGCCTCGCGCAGAAAGCGGGCGCGCCGCTCGGCGGCCGAGGGGCCATCCCCGGTCGCCGAGAAGAGCGCTTTGACCGCGAGCCTTTCCCCCGAAGGCCCGAGCGCCTCGTACACCGTGCCCATCGAGCCGCTGCCGATGACGCGCGAAAGCACGTACCTTTCACCCACGAGGGTGCCGGGCGGAAGGGCGTCGTCGGGCCTGTGCACGCGAGAGGCGAGAAAGATACCCAAGCTACGGGACCGAGTCCGGGATTCGTCTGCAATCCCGGACTCGGAACGCCGAGCTCAATAGGGGTTGCTGTTGTCCCCGCCGCCTCGCTGCTTGTTGGGCGTGCCCTTTTGCTGGCCTCCCGGCGCGCCTTGCATCGTCTGCTGGATACGCTCGGCGAGACGCAGGTGCCCTTCGATCTTGGCGCGTAGGTTCTGCAGCTCGGTCTTCAGCTCCGGGTTCTTCGCGACCGGGATCATCCGATCGACGAGCTCGAGCGCCTGGTTGTGATCGCGGACTTGCGCGTCCATGTACTCCCGATCGAAGTCCTTGCCGGTCGTCCCGTGAAGCATCGAGACCTCGCCCTGCGCGTCGCTGCGCAGGCGAGAGCTGATCGGGCTGTCGCTCGGAGTGATCTGCATGCGCGAGAACAGCGTCGTGGCCTTCGCCTCCATCTGCCCGTGCTGGGTCGCCATTTCCCGGGCGAAGTGCTTCACCTGAGGCGAGGTGGCCTTGCTCTCGGCGAGCTGCGCCGCTTGCATCTCGCCCGTGTTGATGGCGTGCACGATGGCCGCGAGCTGCGCGTCGTCGAGCCCCGACACGTCCGTGGAGCCACCTCCCTGCTCGGGAGTCCCCATCGCGCCCGCGGAGCCCGGCATCCCCGAGGTGCTGCCCGTCCCGCCGGTCATGCCCGAGGGGCTGCCCATGCTGCCGCCGGTCGAACCCGGCTGCGTGGCGGTCTCGCCTCCTTGTCCCGTCGGCCCGGTTTCCCCCGTCGGTCCGACCTGACCTCCGCTCGGGCCCGTCGGGGCTCCCCCTCCGTACGGGCCGCCTTGCTCCGGACCGGTCGCCGAAGGGCTGGGCGGCGGCATGTCTTGCTGGCCGGGCTGCCCGGAGGCGGCGCCGGCCGGCTGCCCCATGGCCGCGCCGTACTCGTTGGTCGGGGCCGGCTGCGGCTGCATCGGAGCATTCGCCTGCTGCTGGCGGGCGCCCCCACACGCGGCCAGTGCGAGCGTGACCGCGACAGCGGACAGCCCCGACAGCGATCTGTTGCGATGATTCATTTCGTGAACCTCCTCCTGATGCCCGGGGCGCGGTGCAATGCCGATACCCCGCGACGAGCTTCCCTGCGCGAGAGGTCGCCATCCCGCCACGACGCCAAGGCGGCAAGAGGAGAGGGGTCGCCCTTCCACGCGTTTTTCGTGCGTCTCGTGGCCTCGTGGCCATCCTCCCGAAAAGGCACACTCGAGGCAAAGTCCACCGCACCGTCCGCGTGCGCCACACTCCACGCCAAGTCTGCTATGGGCGAGAGTCCATGAATCGATTCGTGCTGGTGCTCGCCTGCGCGTCGTCAGCCGTCGCGTGCGGGCGAAAGCAGACGCCGCCGGCCGCTGCCGCCGATCCGCATCTGCGTCTCGCGTCCGCTCCGGCGGGGGGCGAGGTCGAGCCCATCGTGCGCGAGGAGATTGCCCGGGCTGCCGCCGAGAGACGCCGGCTCGTGGTCTACGTTGGCGCCACGTGGTGCGAGCCCTGCCAGAGGTTCCACCAGGCGGCGCAGGGCGGGCAGCTCGACGCCACGTTCCCCGACTTGACGCTGCTCGAGTTCGATCAAGACCGCGACGGAGAGCGGCTGGCGTCGGCAGGCTACACGTCCAAGTACATTCCGCTCTTCGCCGTGCCCGCCGAAAGCGGCCGCGCGAGCGGCCGGCAAGTCGAGGGCGGTATCAAGGGCGAGGGCGCCGTCGCCTACATCACCCCGCGGCTGCAGGAGCTGCTCGCGAAGCCGTGAGCGAAAAGAGCGCGGTCACCCCGCTTCAATGCCCGGCGATGCGGAGCGACACGGCCGGTGTGCCGGTGTCGGCCTGCACGAGCAGCCGCCCCGGCGCCGACGCGGCGTCGTAGCAACCGCCGGTCAGCGCGATGTCGTATCCCGAGGGATACGCTCGCGACGGAAGTTGCACCTCGGAGACGCCGGTGGACGGGACGTACGACAGCGCGAAACTGCGGCTTGCGGGATCCCAGCTCTGCGCGATCGCGCTGCCGGCGACGGCGCGGGCGAAGGGCCGGATGGCCGCCGTCGCGACCGCGTTCTCCGTTCCGTCGGCGCCGACGAAGCCGAAGGTCTCCCCGTTCCAGAGCTCGGCGGCGACGCTGTATTCCCAGGCGGTGCCGCTCATTCCGAGCGTGTCGAGGGCGCTGAAGCAGGCCGCGACGTAATCCAAGGGGTCGACGCCGTGGATGCTGATCCCGAACTCGCCCACGAACGTCGGCACGTCCCACGCCGCCCCCACCGCTGCCCAGGCGGGCAGGTTCCCCGCCACCGTGTCCGCCACTTCGCGAATCGGGTAGTAGTGCGGCGCGAAGACGACTCCGTCGCCGGGCGGCCGTTTCAAGGTCGTCGAGAGGTTCGCTCCCGAGATGCCCGTAGGGTCGACGAAGACGAGCGACCGAGGCGCCAGCTGGCGCATGTGGGGTACGATCTGCGCGTAGAACGCCGAGAGCGTCGTCGACTCGAACGCGGCGACGTCCTGGGCCGTTCCCCATCCGGGCTCGTTGATCGGCTCGAAGCCCAGCACGCCCGGCTCGCCCTGCAGACGGCCGATGAGAAAATCCCACGTCGCGACGTACTCGGCCTGTACGGGAGAGCCCGCGGCCCAGAAGCCGTCGAAGGCCTTCTGCATCGCCGCGTCGCTGAAGTAGTCGAGCTGCCAGCTCGAGCAGTCGTGGTGCGGAGCGGGAGCGTTGGGCACCGTCCAGAGCGGGAATCCGTCCCCGCAGTAGCTCTCGGAGTAGAGATCTTGGTGAAAGTCGACGACGGTCCAGATGCCGTGCGCCCACGCGGCAGCGAGGAGCTCCTCGTATTGCGCGAGCCAACTGGCGTCGCGCTGTCCTTGCGTCGGCTCGAGCGCGGCCCACACGAACGGCACGCGCATGGCGTCGATCCCCCACGAGGCGGCGCGATTCATGTACGCCTCCAGGGCCGCAGCGTACTGGCCCGCGGCGAAGTCGAAGGGGACGAACGGCGCGAGCTTGCTGCGTTCTCCTGCGTTCACGCCGCGCAAGAAGACGACGCGCCCGAGCGAGTCGCGGAGCGCGGTGCCGTCGGCGCGGAGGCGCCAGTCGGCCGCGGGAAGCTGCAGCGAGCACGTCCTCGCATGCGCCGGCGCGGGGGACGAGCACCCGCCGAGCAGCAGTAGCGGGGCTAACGGGGCGAGCTGCAGGAGCGAGCGCGTCACGCGCGTGAAAGCTTACCGTGGCGCCATTCCGGGCGGCATTGAATCGAGCGTAGTCGAACGGCCTGCCCCGCGGTACCTTTTGGCCGTATGACGTCCCGATTGTCCTTTCCTCCGCGCAGCGGCGCAAACGAGGTGCTCGTCGCGACGATCAAGTCGATCGTGTCTCGCGCACGCGCAGGAGACATCGCGTCGGCCTACGCGGCATACGCGGAGCTCTTCGCGAGCGAGGCGTTCCGTGGCTACGCCGCGCAAGACCGCCGTCAGGCCCTTCGCTTGATGGTCCACGCCAAGGGCGTTCCGGATCCGCCGACGCCTGCGATGGTCGAGGCGTACCGCGCGGCCGTCGAGCCGCTTTCGGCGCTCGTCGCGGAGCTCGGAGAGCCCGTGGACTACGAGATGCTCGGCATCTGCCAGGTCGCCGTCGGGGACGAAGCCGCAGCCGGGCAGTCGTTCCGCGCGGGCCTCGCGATCGAGAGGGAGCGCAACGTGCAGTCGGATCTCTGCGGCACCTTCATGAAGCGCATCTCGATGCTCTGAGCGCGCGCCCGGATTGGAGGAAGGCCACGGCCCCCGCCAGCGCGGCGAACCCGGCGCCCATCACCAACACCTGGGCCGCGCGCGACGCGCCGCGCGCTGATGCCCACGAGCCGAGAGCCACGAACAGCGCGTTATTCGCTGCGTGCGCGGCCATCGCCGGGCGAACGCTCTCGAAGCGTTCGACGATCCAGCCCAGGTAGAGCCCGGCCAGAGCGGCGAGCGAGCCCTGGAGCGGATTGACGTGGACGAGCCCGAACGCCGCCGCCGTGATGAGCACCGCTGGCCACCGCCCCCAGCGGGCGGCCATGCTCGTCTGCATCAGCCCGCGGAAGAACATCTCTTCGGCGGCGCCCGGCAGGAGGGCGATTGACGCGACCGCGAGCGGCATGCGGTCGGGGGTCAGCTCGGACAAGACGAGCGCGATCTGCTCCATGGTACCGCCGTGGCCGAGGCCCAAGAGATTGGCGGCTTCCCCCGCGGCCAGGCTGAGCCCCGCCATTCCGACGACCACCGCGACCACGGCCGCCGGCGTCGCGCTCGATGGGCCCAAGCGCAGGGGGACCACGATGCGCCGCTGCGTGATCCAGGCGCCGGCCACGGCCACCAGCGCAAACACGCCGGCCGCGACGAGCGCCGCGCTCATGATGCCGGCCGCCGAATACGCGTATCTTGCGGCTTCCTCCTCGAGGCGCTCGCCGTGGTCGCCTGCGCGCGACGCCGCCACGCCACGGACGAGAGCCACCGTGGCCACCCGCACGAGCCAGAACGCCACGAAGAGCGCAGCCAGCGCCGACCAGGCCGGCGGAGGCGCTCGCGGGTGAGGGGATTGCACGCCCTATTCTTCGCTCGGGCGTTGTGACGGCACTGACGCCCGAATGCGAAACCCGTGAGGGTCCGACTCGAACCATGGGCTGGTCGTTCCGCACCGCGTACAGACGAGCCGGTACGCGTTCGCGGCCGCGTCCACCGCAAGCGCCATCGGTCCGCCGTCCTTCGGACAGCCGACCACGGCGCCGGCGCGGAATTCGTCCCACGCGCTCCGCACATCGTCTGCGACCGGGAACGGGCGGGCGGCGCCCCGGGGCTTCTCCGCGTCCGTCATGAGCCCCCTTCTACTAGCCTTCCGGTCCTGGCACGTCACCCTTCGCCCGCGGTCTGCAGGAGGGGCAGCACCTCGCCTGGCACCGTGACCCCCATCCGAAGCAAGATCCCCGCGTAGCGCGTGAGCTCGACGTAGGCGCCCCGGGCGGCCAGGGCCCGAAGCTCTTCCAGGCTCGCCCGGCGGCCGATCGCGTCGCGCACTTCGTCGGTCACCACGAGCAGGCCGCACACCGCCGTCCGCCCGAGCATCCCGGTGCCGCGGCACCGGGCGCATCCAGCGCCCCGCATGAGCGTGGGCTGCTGGCCTTCGCCCTGGCTCGGCGGCAAGACGCCGTGGCGCACGAGCGTGTCCACGACGAACGGCGGGTATTCGAACGGAGCCGCGCAGTGCGGGCATGTGCGCTGGACGAGCCGCTGGTGCATGACCGCCAGGAGGCCGTTGGCCAGCGCGTACGGCTCGATGCCCATGTCGCGCATGCGGGCTACGGCCTCGAGCGCGCCGTTCGTATGCAGGGAGCTCATGACGAGGTGCCCCGTGAGGGACGCCTCGACGGCGATGCGGGCCGTCTCGGCGTCGCGCATCTCGCCGACGAGAATGATGTTGGGGTCCTGCCTCAAGAGGGCGCGGAGCACCGTGGCGAACGTCGTGCCCGCCTCGGGGTGCACCTCCACCTGGGTGACGCCGTCGAGATGATACTCGATGGGGTCTTCCACCGTCATGATGTTGAGGTGCTGCGCGCGGCACGCGTTCAGCGCGCTGTAGAGCGTCGTGCTCTTGCCCGAGCCGGTCGGACCGGTCACGAGGAGAAAACCGGTCCGGCGGGTCAAGAGGCGCGTGAAGAGGTTGCGCACGTGGTCGACCACGAAGAGCGCCTTCAGGTCGGTGATGGCTCCCTCCGAGTCGAGGACGCGCAGGGCCACCTTCTCGCCGAACTTCGCCGGCACCGTCGAGAGGCGGAGGTCGAGCAGGCGTCCGGACGCCATCTGAACCGAGATGCGGCCGTCCTGGGGCTTGCGCGTCTCGGTGATGTCGACGCGCGCGAGGGTCTTCAGTCGAATCACGATGGCCTTACCGAGGTCGCTCGGAAAGGGATCGCGAGGCCGGTGCAACGCGCCGTCGATGCGGTAGCGCACGAACACGCCCAGTCGCTCCGGCTCGATGTGAATGTCCGACGCGCGCATCGCGAGGCCGACGCCCACGATCTCCTCGATGGCGTTGACCGCCGGCGGGGACGAGCCGCCCTTGACCTTCGCGTCGCGCAGCAGGGCCTCGTCGGCGAGGAAGCGGAAGGTCGTCTTGGCGTCTTCGGCTGCCTGGGGCGGATGCGACGACATCGTCGCGCGGCGTGCCGGCGTCCCTCGCTCCTTGAGGAACTTGCGGAGGTCTTCTTCGGCGCACGCGACGACCCGGAAGCGAACGCCGGGGACGGCAGCGCTCAGCGTGTCGAGCGAGGCGACCTCGCGCGGATCGACCATCGCCACGGTCATCACGTCGCCGGAGAGCTCGAGGGGGCAGATCCGGGCCTCCGCGGCGAGCGCGCTCGGCAGGCACACCCAGAGGCGCTCGTCGAAGCGGTAGCGCTCGAGGTCTACCCACGGGATCGCCCCGCATCGCGTGAGCAGCGCGGCCTCGGTCGCGACGGTGCGCGAGACGGCGAGCGCGAACTCGGGCACCTGCCGGAGCACCGCGTCGAACACGTCCCGCGGCAGGAGATGGACGACAGACTTCTCCAGTCCGAGAAACTCGACGTCTCCGGCGACGCCGAGGGCGAGCGCGCTCACCGCCAGCGCCTCGGTCGGGCCGAACGTCCCCACGACCTGCGTGGTGCCGCTCTGGGCGCTTCGCACCACCGCGGCCACCGACCCGGACTCGATCACGAAGAGCCCGATCGGCGCCTCCGCCAGGCGCGGCACCTCGCCGCCGGCTACCAGATTGATTCGCACGAGGCGGTGCGCGAGCTTCTCCAGCAACGAAGCGGGCAGGGGCGCGAAGAGCGCGTTCCTCGACAGCAGGTCGACCAGCGCCTCCACCGGCCGCTGCGCCGCCGTACCTGCCGTGGCCGAGGAGGCCCCCCCTGACACGTCTCAGCCCTCAGGCTTCGACGCGGACGACCGCTTTGCGATTCACGTAGTGGCACCGCCCCGGCTCGACGAGGAGCAGAAACTGCTGGTCGGGCGCGTTGAGCGCGTCCGATACGCGCGGGCGTCCCGAGGGCATGACGTACACGAGCTCGCCCGTGAGGGCGTCACCCGTGGAGAGGTGCACCGTCACCGGCTTGCGCGCGGCGCCGATCTCTTCGAGGCGACAGAGCTCGGGGAGCTCACCCTCGAGCTGCACGTCGGCGATGTAGTCCACCTGCAGG
This sequence comes from uncultured delta proteobacterium, assembly GCA_963720145.1. GTDB lineage: Bacteria > Myxococcota_A > Polyangia > Polyangiales > Polyangiaceae > Palsa-1150. The sequence goes on along the minus strand of CAVREO010000044.1, from coordinate 880,100 downwards.
AGCTCCACCTTGTCGCCCACCGCGACGGGCAAGAAGCGAAGCCCGTGCGTGTTGAGGCGCTCGCCGAGCGTCTCGGTCTCGTGATGCCGATGCACCGCCGGACCGAGGAACACGTCCATCTCCCGGGCCTGACCGGACACCGACAGGACACGCGTGGGCAGTCGAACCGGCTTGGCGTACATGGTGGGTGCCCTCGAGCTTCTTGCGGAACGGAGGCTCGCGTAGAGGACGGAACCGCCAGCGCAGGGAGGTAGTCGCAAAGCCCCGCGGAATCAAGACGCAGCCGTGTCCGCCTCTTTGGGTGACAGGCCCTCGGGGTATGACGAAATACACAGGGCCCCTCCGGTCTTGGGCTCGCGACCTACGCCGGCGAACGCTGCGAGGCTCGCTCGCGGGCGGGATGCGCGCGCTTCGCGAGGGTTCGTTCGTAACCCTCGCCGGGGCATGCGGGCGACAAGGCGCTCGCCACGCGCGCCGCGCGGCACACGCACGGGCCCAAGGCCAAGGCGAAGATCAAAGGGGAAGCGCCGGCGCGCTAGGCAAGGCAGGGGCTGCTGCGTGGCGGTCTCTTGGGCGGGGCCCCAAGAGACCGCCTAGCCGCCCATCCTTCTCGTCGAGCACCCACACGCTCTCGGGTTATGCTATGCGACCTGGAGGCGGTGCCTCCGGGAGGCACTGCCTCTGGAAGGATGGATTGAATGGCTGAAGGCGTTATCAAGCGACTGACTGACAAGGGGTTTGGCTTCATCGACATCGGGGGTGGGAAGGATCTCTTCTTCCACATGTCCGCGGTCGAGGGTGCCCGCTTCGAGGATCTGAAGCAGGGGCAGCGCGTCTCGTTCACCGAGGGCCAGGGCCCGAAGGGACCGCGGGCGGAGAAGGTCAAGCCTATCTAAGTCCCACACCGGAGGGACGAGCCGTCACTCCTTGACGTTACGCCGACCGAGTTGCTGCCGCGCCGCCTGTGCTACGGCACCGCTCACGTTCTTGCTCTTGGCGAGGCCTTTGAGCTCGTGCTCGCGCAGGTGCGGCAGCAACTTGGCCGCGAACGCAAACGGCGTTCGCGGATTGCTCACCAGGTTTACCTTGATCTGATGCGACCGCGTCCACTCGCGGTCCAGAGCGAAGATGCGCAGCACGTCTTCGCTGACATTGCGGCTGGCGCTGATGCGCACAACCTCGTTCTCCTGCAGGCCGGGGCTCTTGGCCGCCGCCTGCGCGACCAGACGGTTGACGTCGCGGATGAGAAGCAGCCGCTCGGCGGCGGAGCCGAGCATCGCGACGCGGATCTTCTGGGAGATGGTCATGCGGCCGAGGCGTGCGTGCAGCGGTAGGAACCTGTCGTCGACGACCTCCTCGCCCGTCTCGTCGTCGAGCCGGTGCGTGTCTTCCAAGGTGGGATCGACCGGCACCTGGCTGGCGGTGACCTCGATCTCGCGAAAGAGAAGATCGTCGGGCGTAGGCTCGGGCGAAGGCTCGGCGATGAGCTCCTGACCGATGGCCGCCGCCGCCTCCTTGTACGCGGGGATGCCGTTGAGCTCGATCTTGTTGCGCACCGCCAGCTCGAGGATGCGATCGGCCGTCGACATGCGCGTCGCCTTGTTCATGTAGAGCTTCTCGATGATGGCCGGGTTCGCGAGCAGCAGCTGCTCGTTGGTCGCGACGAGCTCGGCGACCAACTCGTCGGCCAGGAAGGCCACCTCGGCGACGGCGTCCGGCGGCATCGCGGGGTGCGCCAGGATCTTCTCCATCACGCCCGCGTTCTTCGCGTAGCGCGGGGCGAGCACGGCGAGCACACCCGCCGGCATGTCGCCGGAGAGGGCGCCGTTCAGAAGGGGCGCTGGAAGCTTGTCGAGCGTCGCACGCGCCGCGGCAGCGAGCGACTCATCGGTCGACTCGCAAAGGAGCGCGACGACGGTGAGGGCGTCGGCCGGCTTGAGCCCGGGCGCGATGCCCTTGGCGGCCATCTGCCGCAAGGGCGCGGGGGAAGCCGGGTCGAGAATCTTGCGGGCGGGGGGCGAGAGCGCTGCGAGATCGACCGGCGGATGCACTAGCTAGGAGATTAGCGCGGCGAGCACCTAGCCCGCGAGGGCCGCTCTCCTCTATCCTCGGGTGACCATGGGCGTCTTCGATTTCGTCAAGAACGGCGTGCGCGAGATGATGATCGCGCGGCCCGACGCGTACAAGCAGCTCATCGTCTACAAGCACCCCGATCAGAACATCCCGATGTACTCGCAGCTCACCGTCGACAGCGACGAGTGCGCGGTGTTCTTCAAAGACGGGCGCGTCGTGGGGGTGCTCCCTCCGGGGCGCGTGACGCTGCAGTCGCAGAACATCCCGTTCTTGAACGCGCTCGTCACCACTTACACGGGGGGTCAGGTCTTCATCACGGAGATCTACTTCGTGAAGACGACGCCCGTACGCAGCGTTCCTTTCGGCGGCCCTATCGGCGAGATGCCCGACCCGCTGCTCGGCGAGCTCGTTACGCCGCGCATCTTCGGCGAGATGAGCGTCCTCGTGTTCGACCCCGTGCGCTTCGTCGTGGGCTACTCGGGCCAGGCCGCCACCGGCGACAACGACGCGGTGCTCGGCTGGATCAAGGGCCTCTTCATGAACGGCGTGAAGACGACGCTCGGCGAGCTGTGCGAGAACGAGGGCAAGAGCCTGCTCCAGGCGATCGGGCTGACCAACAAGCTCGCCGCGGCGTTCGTGGCGCACGCACCCGACCTGAACGACATAGGCGTTCGCGTGCTCCAGGTGGGGCAATTCAACATCAACTTCAACGACGAGGACCGCGAGCGCCTCCAAGGGGCCCAGGGCGAGATCGCCAAGGCGCAGCGCGAGGCGCGCGTGAAGCAGATCGCCGTCGCCGGAGCGGCTGCCGACGCGCAAGCCAGGCAGTTCGCCCTCGATCAGCAGTTCGGCCAGGACGCCCGCTACGTCAAGGAGCTCGCGGGAAGCTACCAGGGGTACGCGGCGGGCCAGGCGGTCATGGGCGCGGGCAAGGGAATGGCGGAGCACGGCGTGGGCGGCGGAATCGCGGGGCTCGGCGCGCAAATGGCCGTGGGCATGGGAGTGGGAAACATGATGGCCGGAGGGATGGGCCAGGCGCCCGCGCCCCCCCACGCCGCCGCGCCGACGTTTTCCCCCGGGGGAACTCAGGTGGCGTGCGGCAAGTGCGGCGCCAAACAGCCCGGTGGGAAGTTCTGCGCCGAGTGCGGCGCGGCCCTGCTCGCGCAGAAAAAGTTCTGCAGTGGCTGCGGAGTCGAGCTCCAGGTCGGTGCCAAATTCTGCCCGAATTGTGGTACTTCGGCGGCGGCGGTGCCTGGCGCTTCCGCCGGCTGAGCCGAGCGCGGTACTATCCGTGCTGTGAGCCGCACTGCGCTGTTGCTCGTGGTCCTGGGGCTCGGCGCGCGGCGCGATCCGTGCGGGACCGACACGATGCTGGTCGGCCTCAATGCGCCGTGCCAGCGAAGCAGCGACTGCGACAAGGGCCTCATGTGCGTGGCCGGCCTGTGCACGCTGCCGGAGGGCGGTCCCGACAAGGACGGCACCGCTCCCGAGGCCGGCCTCTCGGGCGACGCCGATGGAAGGTCCGCGGACTAGCTCGACGATCGACATCCGCCGCGAGAGCAAGCAGTGCCCCGTGTGCACGCACCGCTTCTCGCGGGACGCGGGGTTCTGCCCCTTCGACGGAGCCGCGCTCCAGGCAGCCAGCACCGATCCGCTGGGCGATCCGCACCTCGGCACTACCGTCGAGGGTCGTTACGAGGTGCAGGCGCTGCTCGGCGAGGGCGGCATGGGTCAGGTGTACCGCGTGCGCCACACGTCGCTCGAGCGCGTGTTCGCCATGAAGGTGCTGCGGCGCGAGCTCGCGAGCGACGAAGAGCTGAGCGAGCGCTTCATCCAGGAGGCGCGGGCCACGGCGAGCGTGCGCCACCCGAACGTCGTGCAGATCACCGACTTCGGCAAGATGCCCACCGGCGCGCCGTACTTCGTCATGGAGCACCTGGCGGGGCAATCGCTCGCCGATGTCGTCAAAGCAGGTGGGCCCCTTCCGGTCGGCAGCGCCGTGCGCATCGTCAAGCAGATCGCGGGCGCGCTCGGCGCCGCGCACGAAGCCGGGATCGTTCATCGCGACCTGAAGCCGGGCAACGTATTTCTCGTGGGAGGCGTTGCCGGCGGCGTCGTCTCCGGCGACGTGCGGGTCGTGGACTTCGGCGCGGCCAAGATTGTCGGGGCGAGCCGCGTGACGCGGCAGGGAATCGTGTTCGGAACGCCGGCGTACATGTCCCCCGAGCAGGCGAGCGGACAGCCAGTCGATCACCGCGCCGACGTCTACGCCCTGGGCATCATCCTCTACGAGATGCTGGCGGGCCGCGTTCCCTTCGAGGCCGACACGTACATGGGCGTGCTCACGCAGCACATGTTCGTCCAGCCGGTGCCGCCCAGCCGGGTGACACCGAGCGGACGGGAGGCGGGACGGGAACTCGGTGCGCTCGAGGAGATCACGATGATCTGCCTCGCGAAGAAGCCCGAAGAGCGCTTCGCGACGATGCACGACCTGGCGAGCGCCTTGGACGCGGTCGTTCGCGTGCGGCAAGACGGGAGCGCCGAGGTGGCGTCGCACCTCGAGGTGCGCCCGAGCCGTGCGCCTGCCAGCCTCCGCTTCCGCATGGCCGACGAGCTCGAGCCCCCGACGCTCGAAGAGATGCGAGTCGGCCGCGGAGCGGCCGCACACGCAATCGTCGGGCAGGCCAGTTGGCCGCCGCCACGACGGGTCGTTTCGTGGGGGTGGCTCGTCGGGGTCGCCGCGGCCCTCGTCTCCGGCGTCCTCGCGTGGGCGCTCCTGCGCGGTGCCCCCCGTGCCGCGGAGGCCGTCTTGCCGGAGCGGGCAGCGGTCCTGGCGACGCAGGCGCCGGCGTCGCTTTCGGTGCCCGGGCCCCCTCCGCCGCCGGCCTCTACGCCGAGCCACGGCACGGTGCAGGCCGAGGTCGCGGCTCCTCCTGCTGCCGCGTCCCACGTGCCCCGCCGGCGGCCTCCGCGCGTCGGAACGGTCCAGGGACCCAAACGGACCAATCTGGACGACGTCGGCGACCCGTTCGCGGCCGAGCCCGCGCACTAGGAGGAACCCTGGCCTAGGCCCCAAACGGGTGCATACGCTGCGGGCGGGGAGCTATGCTGCAGTCTAGCCGTGGCCAAGCAGAAACTGCTACTCGTCGACGCCGACCCACGAAGTGTCCGCGTGCTCGAGGTCAGCCTGAAGAAGGCGGGCTACAGCGTGACCACGGCCAACGACGGCCTCGACGCGCTCGCGAAGATCGAGTCGCTCACCCCGGACCTCGTCCTGAGCGACACCCGGCTGCCCAAGCTCGATGGATACGCTCTCGTGCGCAAGCTCAAGGACCGCCCGGAGTGGTCGGCGATCCCCGTCGTCTTTCTCACGAGCCAGAAGTCGATCGAGGACAAGATTCGCGGCCTGGAGCTCGGCGTCGAGGACTACCTGACGAAGCCCATCTTCGTGCGAGAGCTCATCGCGCGGGTGAACCTGCTCCTGGCTCGCAGGACGCAGGAGAACATCGCGACGACCAAGACCTCGCTGACGGGGCGGACGCACTTCTCGGGGTCGACGCAGGACATGGCCGTCGTCGATCTTCTCCAGACATTCGAGGTCTCGCGCAAGAGCGGCGTCGTGCACCTGCAGAGCATGGGGCAGGAGTCGCACATCTTCTTCCGCGACGGAAAGGTGGTCGACGCCGAGCTCGGGCGCCTGCGCGGCGAGGAGGCCATCTTTCGGGCGCTCATCTGGAACGAGGCGAGCTTCGAGGTCGAGTTCAGGACCATCGCGAACGAGGACATCATCGGTGCGTCCACCCAGGCCATCTTGATGGAGGGGATGCGCCGCGTGGACGAGTGGGGAAGGCTGTGCGAGCAGCTGCCGCCACTGACGACCGTGTTCGAGATCGACCACGCGCAGCTCCTCGAGAGGCTCAACGAGATTCCCGATGAGCTCAACGGCATCCTTCGCCTTTTCGACGGCAAGCGCACGCTGACCGACGTGGTCGACGATTCTCCGTTCGAGGATCTTTCGACGCTCTCGACCATCACGAAGCTCTATTTCGAGGGGTTACTCGTGCTGCGGGCGCGCACGACGGGGCGGGCGCCTCCGCCGGACGAAGTGGTGCCGCCCACGATCCTGGAGCGCGACAGCACCAAGGTCCGCCTGCCCTCGAGCGGCGAGATGGCGGTCGTGCCGGCCTCGGACCCGACGACCATCCGGCCGCCGCCCATGGCGGCTGCGCCCGTCGCGTCCGACAACGCCTCGTCGGCCGCGACGCCGCCGCATGGGTCGAGGGTTCCTGAGCCGCCGGGCGAGCGGGCCAGGCCGGAGCCCACGGGCCCTTCGCCTCGCGGCACGTTGCCGCATTTCCCCGCCGCGCCCCGCGTGCCCGAGCCCGGGCCGGACGCCGCGCCGCCGGTTCGTTACGACCGCACCTGGCCGGGCGCGCCTGCGCCGCCGAACGCGAATGGCGTTCCCGAGCCTGCCGCGGCCAAGGAGCACGAGGCGCGCGGGCCCATGGCGGTATCGGGCGCAGGCGCCATCGCAGCGCCGCCTCCCGCCTTGGCGCCCGAGCCGAAGCCGACGAAGCCGACGAGCGAACGTAACGCCCACCCGGTGACGACCCAGAAGATGCAAGCCGTCCCGCAGCCACCCCGCTCCGGGGCGGCCGTTCCTGCATCCGCACCGAAAGCCCCGGCAAGACAGGCGAGACAGGCGAAGGAGCCCACGACGCAGGAGCTCGACATCGACGACTTCCTGACGGAGCCGAACGTGCGGGTGCCAGCCCCACGGGCTTCGGACTCCTCGCTCGACGACGAACGGGCGGCCGGCGTCCCGCGGGCCCTGCCCCCTGCCGTGAAGCGGGTCGTCTACGGAGCGGTGTTCGTCGCCGCGGTCCTCGCCGTCCTTGCGGCGATGCAGGTCTCCAGGGCGCGGCAGCAGCGCGAAGCCGACCAGGTGAACGCGAGGCATGCGGCCGAGACGGTGAACCCGACCCGCGCGGGCCAACCAACGCCGGGGCCGACGCCGTCCGCGCCGGAGACAGCCGGTTCCGGAGCAGGCCTGACGGCCAGCGCGCCCGCGGGGGTTTCGGTCGAGTCTTCGACCTCCTCCGCACCGACCCCGGCCACGACGACCAGCTCGTCCCCGCCTGTCACGAGCCCTCCCGCCGCTGCGGCGACGGCGCAAGTCCAGGGTCTGCCTGCGCCGGCCACCGCTGCGGCGTCCCCCCTCGAGTCGAGGTCCGTGGCGGCGACTCCTCGATCGGCCCCGCCTCAAGAGTCGCCCCTCCCCGCACAGGGCGGCGCTGACACCGGTGGCGGCGGCGGGTCTCCTCTCCTTCAGGCGAACCGTGCCCTCCGCGAAGGCAATCTGGCGAGGGCGGTCGAGCTCGGGCGCCAGGCGGTGAACGCGACTCCCGGCAACGCAGACGCCTGGCTCACGCTCGGCGCGGCGTACCAAGCTACCGGCGACAACGCGTCCGCGCGCGATGCCTACCGCCGATGCGTGGAACGGGCGAGGACGGCGAACGTGAGCGAGTGCCGCGTGCTCGCAGGACATTAGCCGGCGAGCGTCGCTAGCGGGCTCGCGGGTCGAGGCGCGGATAGAGCAGGTCGACGGCGAGGTTGCTCGCGACGATGGCCACGGAGGTGACGATCACACAGGCGAGAATGACGGGGCCGTCCCGATTGAGCATCGCGTTCACGCTGAGCTGACCGAGGCCGGGCCACCGGAAGACAGCCTCCGTGACGATGGCGCCGCCCATGAGGGCTCCGAAATCGAGGCCGACAGCCGTCACGATGGGCACGAGGGCATTGCGAATCGCGTGGCTGCCGATCACACGCCAACCAGGAAGACCCTTGGCGCGAGCGGTCCGCACCCAGTCCTGTCGCAGGATGACCACCAGCTCGTCGCGGACCAGGCGCGTGTAATAGGCCGCTCCGTAGATGCCGAGCGTGAGCGCGGGCAAGACCAGGCACCGGGCGTGCTCGGGCAGCGTGGCGCCGAAGCCGTCCAGAGGCAGCCAACGCAGCTCGTACGCGAGGACGTACTGGAGCACCAGCGCAATGAGGAAGGTGGGCGCGCTGATCCCGAGGAGGCTGGCGCCGACGAGGGCCCGGTCGAGAAGCGAGTTGCGGTGCAGCGCGGCGAGGACACCCGTGCCCATACCGAGCAGCAGCTGTACGAAGATACCGGCCAGCGCGAGGGCGAACGTGCGCGGCAATCGCGTCAGGACGAGCTCCAGCACGGGCTGGCGAAGCTGGTAGCTCTTGCCGAGGTCGGCGTGCACGGCGGTGTGTCCGAGCGGGAGCACGACCACGCACGTGGCGTGGGCGGGGTCGCCCGGGTCGCCGACGGAGCGCGGACCGACGTGGGCGAGGCGTTTCCAGAAGAGGGCATATTGAACGAGCGGGGGCCGATCGAGGCCCAGCTGGTTGCGCAGGCGCGCGACGTCGGCGGGACGAGCCTGGGCGCCGGCGACCATGCGCGCGGGGTCTCCGGCGACGAGGTTGTTGACCGCGAACGCGATGGATACGACCGCCCAGACGACGAAGAGGCTCCACCCGAGGCGGCGCGCGAGGCGCCTCATCGGAGCCCCCCGCCGAGCACGCGCTTCAGGGCGCCTGTCGCCCGGTCGAGCCAGAATCTCGCGGGCCGCCAGCGGTTCCACCGGGTGAGCGGCGAAGCCGCGGACGTAGGGCTGGCGCACGTCGAAGTCGTGCTGGCCATTGGTGAAGGCCCACGGGGCCTCGTCGCAAAGCAGCGCGTTCGCCTCGCGGTAGAGCGCATACCGAACAGCGGTGTCGCCCTCGCGGCGGGCGCGCGCGATAAGCTCGTCGTAGCGCGGGTTCGAATAGAAGGATGCGTTGTTGGACGACTCGGGCCCGATCGAGCCCGTCGAGAAGAGCGGCTCGAAAAAACTGCTCGCGTCCAGGTAGTCCATCGCCCATCCCTGCGCGGACATGGCCGACGCCCCCGCCCGTTGCGTGATCGCCAGGTACGCCGGCCAGCTGACCAGACGAAGCGCGATGCGCAGCCCGATCTTGGCGAGCTGCTGCTGGGCGATCTGGGCCGTGAAGAACGATACGCTGTAGTCGGTCACTACGTAGGGGATCGATTCGGGCCAGCCGCCTCGGCCCGAGGCGGGATCGTAGGGGTATCCCGCCCGTCGCATGTGCTCGAGCGCGGCGGCGTAGTCGTAGCGCTGTCCCTCGAGGGAGGGGTCGAAGCCGGGCACGTTGTGGGGCAAGAGCTGCGTCTGCGGTGACATGTTCGCGGGGCGGACCAGCACGTACGCCGAGCGATCGATTGCCGAGGCGACCGCGCGCCGTATCTCGATGTTGTCGAAGGGGGGTACGCGCGTGTTCATCGACTCGCCCCAGACGATTGCGTCGCCCTCCGGCGCGCCCAGGCCTTTCCAGCGGGGGTCGGCCCGGAACCGGACGGCGTCGGCCTGCGTCGGGTCGTGCAGGATGTCGATGGCGCCGTCCTCGAAGCGGAAGCGTTGCGAGAGGAGCAGTTGATTGAGCGTCCATTCGATCGCGTCGAGATACGGCAGGCCCGGGCGAAAGTAGCCCTCGTGACGCACGAGGCGAAGGCTCGCGCCGCGGTTCCACCCGCCGGGCTCCAGCCGGAACGGCCCTGCGCCGCAGGGAAGCCAGGTGTCGACGTACCGCTCGCCAGCCGTCTTGCAGACCGGCCGCAGCGTCGGCATCGTGAGCAGGGGGAGGAACGCGGCGTCGCGCTCGGCGAGGTGGAAGGCGACCGTGTACCGGCCCTCGACGACGACGCCGGTGAGATGCGCGGCCTTGCTCGATGTGAACGCCTCATACCCGGAGATGTTGGCGAAGTCGCTTGCGACGGGGTTGGGCGCGCTGGGATGGAGGGCGCGCTCGGCAGAGCGCTTCACGTCGTCGGCCGTGAGCTCCTCCCCGTCGTGCATGCGAACGCCCTGGCGAAGGACGAAGCGGTAGGTGCGCCCGTCGTCTTCTATGTCCCAGTGGTCCGCAAGGTCGGGCACGAGCTGCCCGTGATGGTCGTACTCGATGAGACCCGCGAAAATCTGGTGCACTGCCTGCTGCCCGAGCGTGTCGCTGGGTCCAGCCGGGTCGAGGTTGCGAATGTCCGTATACGAGGCCAGGTGCAGCGTTCCCCCGCGAACGGGGGCCGCGTCTTCCGGGTGCGCCGCGCGCAGCGGCGCCGAGAGCGGCTGACCGCACGCGATCGGGCCGACGACGAGCGCGAACGCTGTCGCCGCGAGGCCCGGCGCCAGCTCACCCGTCGTGAGGATCGAGCGCATCGCGCAGTCCCTCCCCGAGCACGTTGAAGCCCCAGACCGCCAGCAGGATTGCGGTACCGGGTGCCGCGACGAGCCACGGCGCGGCGACGAGGTAGTCCTGCCCCTCGAACAACATGCGGCCCCACGTCGGCGTCGGTGGCGCGATGCCCACGCCGAGATACGAGAGCACGCTGTCGGCGACGATCATCTGAGCCACGAGGACGGTCGCGGTGACGACGAGCGGTCCGGCGATGTTGGGCAGGACGTGCCTGCGCAGCAAGTTGAAGGTCGACTGCCCGAGCGCACGCGAGGCGACGACGTACTCGAGCAATCGGACTTGCATCGTCTTGGCGCGGAGCACGCGGGCGATTCCCAGCCACCCGGTCGCGCCGAGCGTGACGAAGATCGTCACGGCCGAGGTGTGCTCGAGCGCGGCGCCGATGGCCATGACCAGCAGCAGGAAGGGGAAGGCGAGGAGCACGTCGACGATCCGCATGAGAATGCCGTCTACGTCGAGCTGCACCGCCGGCGACCGGCGCGGCAGTCCGAGCAGGGCGCCTGCGAGCAAGCAGCCCGCAGCGACCCACGGTCTGCCCAGGGCCATCGCCAGGACGCTTCCCGCGGCACCGAGCGCGAGACTCAAGGGCACGCGGGCGCGTCGGCCTTCGTAGTATCCCGCAACGATGCCTGCGACGGCGCCTATGGCCGTCGCCATCAGCGTCGCCGCGACGGCGATGAGCAGCGAGAGTCGGCCGGCGTACGCGAGGCGTGCCCACACATCGCGGAACAGGCGATCGGCTCCCAGCGGGAACGCGGCGCTCGGCCCGACCGGCATCAGGTCCTTCGAGACGGCGTGTGCGAAGTCGCTTTCCAGTGGCCCATGGGCCGACAGAGCGGGCCCGGCAGCCGCGAAGAGGATCAGCAGCGCGACGACCGCTCCCCCGGCTACGGCGGAACGGTTCCTCGCGAACCGCGCTCGTGCGCGCGTCCCGAGCAAGCTCTCACTCCCTCGTCGCGTTCGAGAGGAAAGCCGTCACCGTGTTCGCGAACGCGTCAGGACACTCCTCGGCAGGCGACGGACCGCAGTCGAACACCTCGAAGCGAGCGCTGCCCAGCTCGCGGGCCAGCCTGCGCCCCTGCTCGACGGGTGACGTACGATTCGTGCGTCCCCAGGTGACGAGCGTCGGCGCCGTCACACGCGGCACGCTGGCCGTGAGCGGCCTGGTATCGAGTATGGCGCGCATCGTGGCGAACGCGGCCTCGCGAGCCGCGGGCGCGTCGAACAGCTCGAAGAGGTGGTCCACGCGCCGAGAGGCTGCGTCGTGGTCGTTCCGGGGCTGAGCCAGGAATCGGCTCCGGAAGAGGGTCCGCCCGCAGAGCTGCTTGAAGAGGAGCGGCCCCACCAAGGGGACCTCGGCGATGCGCGAGAGGGAGTCTGGACGAGCCGGATAGACAAGAGGGTTGACCAAGACGAGCTTCTCGACCAGGTGCGCGTGCGATGCGGCGAGCGTGATGGCAACCGCCCCGCCCATCGCATGCCCGCACAGGGAGATGCGCCCGAGGCCCAGCGCCGCTGCCAGGTCGACGAGAGACTCGGAGAAACCTTCGAAGCCGTAGCGGTACCGGGCGGGCGCCGGCTTCTCGCTTTCGCCGAAGCCGGGGAGATCCGGCACGATGACTCGGAAGCGTGCCGCCAGACGCGGCAACACGTCATCCCACACGACCCTGCTGGCCAGGTAATCGTGCACGAGAAGCAGGGGCGCGCCCGCGCCGGCCTCGGCGAAGCGAATCCTCGCGCCGCGTGCCGCCACGTCACGGATGACCGGACCAAGCGGGGCCGTCGCGGGGCTGGGATCGCGGGCGCTCGGGATCGCCGCCGCTGCGGGGTCCACGGCCATGGGCGAGCTTCGGCGATCCGGCGTCATGGCGCAGCTGCGGGGCCCTCGCAAGATAGGCCGCAGGCGCCGGGCGCGGCAAGCGAGGCAACCGCCGTCGTGCTCGAGCCGAGGGGGGAGGCGTGAGCCCCCTCGACCGGAAGGGAACGTCTGCCGCGCCAGGCCTACTGAACCACGGCGAGGTCACCTACCATCTCGTTCGCCGGCTCGGGAGCGGCGCCATGGGCGACGTTTTCAGCGCACGGGCGGTCGGCGGCGGCGTCGAACGCTGGGTGTGCATCAAGAGACTGGCGGGCACCCTGGACCGCGAGGACGCCGTCCTCCTGCGCGAGGAGGCACGCATCTTGGCGAGCGTCCGGCACGCGAACGTCCTCGCGCTCCTCGCGACGGGCGAAGAGCCCGGCGGGGACCCGTTCCTCGTGCTCGAGCTGGTCGACGGGCTCGACCTGAAGAGGCTCTGCAGCGCTCTGCCCGCGGGTGAAGGGCTGCCGGACATGGTCGCGGTCCACATCGCGTGCGCGCTCCTGCGCGCTCTCGGGGCCGTCCAGAGATACCTCCCGGGGCTCGTGCACCGAGACGTGACGCCGCACAACGTCCTCGTCTCGATGCATGGTGAGGTGAAGCTCGGCGACTTCGGAATCGCCCTCGCCCGCGATCGTGCGCGATGGACGCAGCCGCTCTTCGTCAAGGGCAAGGTAGGGTACATGTCGCCCGAGCAGATCCTCGGCGCCGAGCTCGACGGGCGGAGCGACCTTTTCGCCGTCGGTGTCATCCTTTACGAGCTCCTCGCGGGTCAGCGCCCGTGGGGTCCGATGCGCGGCGCGCGGGAGCTGCAGGCGGTGATCGACGAACGCCCCAGGCCACTCCCGCGCCGCCGCAGTCGCATGGAACGCGCGCTCGCGGCCGTCGTCGAGCGGCTCCTGGCCCGTCACCCCCACGAGCGCTACGCGAGCCCGGAAGACGCGCTGCGCGCGCTGGCTCCGTTCGGGGCTGGGGAGCTCGGCTCGCTGCGGCTTGCAAGCATCGTCACCGCCGTGCGGGAGCAGCTACAGGCGCAGTGACATTTGTTGTCATGGCGACGATCTAACCACGCGAAACGAGTTCCATAATGGAAAAGCTCAAAAAAAAGGAAAACGATGGATTGACCACGATTTTTCGCGCAGATTAAGCTGCATTCGAATCGAGCGATGGTGGTGGCTTCGCCGCCGCGGTGGCTCGACACCCGCGAAGCAGTTCTTCCTTCAAAGCCACGCCGCAAAATGAGCGTCGGAACCTTCGCGCCAGCAGGCGCGAGGAATCGGCGGCACGTCTCCGGCCTCGCCGGAGGCGGGGCCAAAACTCGGCTCTGGCGGCGAACGGGGCGGGACGCGTGCGCGCTCGAAGCGAGCCGTGGGCCCGGCGGGAGTGGTTTGTCGGCGTTGCGCCGGGAGGAGCCCATCATGGACCCGAAGCCAGAAGACAGCAGCGCGGTGGCCGCGCCGGAGAGCGTGGAGCCGCAGATCGAGGGTGCCCTCGCGCTGCAGCCAAGCGCCGACGAGGCGCCGGTCACTCGCGAGCAGCGTCGCTCGCGGCGCAAGCGCGCGATTCGCGCCAGGACCATCAGCGTCAAGCGGATGACCAAGCGCGAGCTGGAGCTCGGGAGGCTTCTCTATCCAGACGTCGACGAGGGCGAGCGCCCGAGGACGCGCGCCGAGTGCGCCGAGGGTCTGCGCCCGTGCCCGTTCGTGTCGTGTCAGCACCATCTGTACCTCGATGTGTCCGCCCGCACCGGCGCCATCAAGCTCAACTTCCCGGATCTCGAGGTCTGGGACATGTCCGACACGTGCGCCCTCGACGTCGCCGATCGGGGTGGGACGACGCTCGAGGAAGTCGGGGCCATCATGAACCTGACGCGCGAACGCATTCGTCAGGTCGAGGTCAAAGGCCTGGCCAAACTGGCGGCCCTCCGCGACATGACGGTCCTTCGCGACTACGTCGACGTCGGCCCGGTAGGCAAACGCCGCTTGCCCGTGCTGGGCGACGACGAAGAGGACCACCCCGAGGGCGACGACGAGATCGACGGGGAAGATGGCGCCGAGGAGAGCGCGGCGGAGGGCACCACGGAGGGCGCCACCGAGGGTGCCACCGAGGGCGGCTTCGACGTGGAGATGTTCGCCTCATCCGAGCTCGAATCCGACTGAGCGGCCGCGACGATTGACCCCCTCGGGCGGTCACGCTACGCGCCGCAGAATGCCTATCCGAACCGCACTGGTCTCCGTCTCGGACAAATCCGGCCTCGTGCCCTTTTCGCGCGCGCTCGCCGAGCGCGGCGTGCGAATTCTCTCGAGCGGAGGAACGGCGAAGGCGCTCGCCGCCGAGGGTATCCCGGTCGAGACGGTGGAGAGCTACACGGGCTCGCCCGAGGTCATGGACGGCCGGGTCAAGACGCTGCACCCGCGCGTGCACGGCGGAATTCTCGCGCGGGGTGTGCGCGACGCCGTCGATCTCGCGCGTCTCGGAGCCCGCGAGATTGACCTCGTGGTCGTCAACCTGTATCCGTTTGAACGCGTGGCGGCCGACCCGGCTTCGAGCCACGAGCACATCGTCGAGAACATCGACATCGGCGGCCCCTCGATGGTGCGCTCGGCGGCGAAGAACCACGCGCGCGTCACGGTGGTGTGCGACCCGGCCGACTACGCGCGCGTCCTCGACGAGATCGGTGGCGCCGGCGAAACGACGGCGCAGACCCGCGCCGAGCTCGCCGCGAAAGCCTTCGCCCACACCGCCGCCTACGACGCTGCCATCAGCGGCTATCTATCGTCCCGCGAGCCCGACGGCACCGGCACGCGCTTCCCCCGTTACCTCACGCTCCCGTTCGAGCGTGCCTACGGCTTGCGCTACGGGGAGAACCCGCACCAGGCAGGGGCCTTCTACGTCGAGCGCGACGCGGCCGCGGGCTCGCTCGCGCGCGCCCAGAGCCTCGGGGCGGGCGGCAAGGAGCTCAGCTTCAACAACCTCGTCGACGTCGACGCGGCCCTCGACGCGGTGCGAGAGTTCGATCGACCGGCGGCCGTCGTCGTCAAGCACACGAACCCGTGCGGCGTAGCGATCGCGGGCAGCCTGGCCGAGGCCTACCGGGCTGCGCGCGACGCGGATGCGCTGAGCGCATTCGGGGGCATCGTCGCGCTGAACCGAGAGGTGGACGAGGCGACCGCCCGGGTGCTCTCCGAGACTTTCCTCGAATGCATCGTCGGGCCGTCCTTCGCCCCGGCCGCGCTCGA
This sequence comes from uncultured delta proteobacterium, assembly GCA_963720145.1. Classification (GTDB taxonomy): domain Bacteria; phylum Myxococcota_A; class Polyangia; order Polyangiales; family Polyangiaceae; genus Palsa-1150. The sequence continues at coordinate 864,605 of CAVREO010000044.1, read as the reverse complement.
CGTGCTCCGCGCGAAGAAGAACCTGCGGCTCCTGGCGACCGGAGGGTGGCTCGGCGCCGACCACGCCGCGCTCACCTACAAGCGCGTAGGTGGCGGCCTGGTCGCGCAGGATCGCGACGCCACGGCTGCGGGGGAGGTCTCGCGCGGCAAGGTCGTGACCAAGCGGCCCCCCACGCCGGAGGAGCTCGCGAGCCTCGAGTTTGCCTGGCGCGTAGGCAAGCACGTCAAGTCCAACGCGATCGTTCTGGCGCGCGGTGAGGTCACTGTGGGTGTCGGCGCGGGGCAGATGTCCCGCGTGGTGTCGGTCCAGATCGCGTGCGAGAAGGCGGGCGAAAAGGCGCGCGGCAGCGCCCTGGCGTCGGACGCGTTCTTCCCGTTCCCGGACGGCGTCGAGGCTGCCGCCCGCGCGGGCGTGACGGCGGTCGCGCAGCCTGGCGGGAGCGTGAAAGACGTCGACGTCGTCGCCGCGGCCGACGCGCTGGGCGTCGCGATGGTCATGACCGGCGTCCGGCACTTCCGACACTGAGCCAGCAGCGCGACAGCGCAGCTTTGTTGGCCGTTCGCGCGCGCCTGTGGCTATTCGGGGCAGACGCCATGAGTGCGATGACCGAGAGCTGCAGCGTGTGCGGAAAGCGGTTCGACGTCCAGTTCCGCTATCAGATGGAAGAGCGCGACGGTGGTTTCGCTTTCTTCTGCTCGCACGAGTGCCACGGCAAGGTCGTGAGCGGAGAAGCCAGCGGCGGCGCGACCTGCTCGGCCTGCCAGAAGCGCTTTTGCGTGGAGCTCGTGTACCAAGTCGTACGTGTGCGCGGCGAGCTTCGCCATGCATGCTCGGAGGGGTGCCGCGAGCAGATTCTCGCGGAGGCCGAGGGCGCGAGGCTCGGAGCTTCGGTCGCGCCGCCTCCCCGCGTCGAGGCCGACTGCGCGGCGCCGCCCGGTCGCGCGCGCCGCAGCATCCACGCGCCGGCACGCCTGGCGATCTTCAACCACAAGGGCGGTACCGGAAAGACCACGACGTCGGTCAGCATCGCCGCGGGCCTCGCCGCTCGCGGCGTACGCGTGCTCCTCGTCGACACCGACTCGCAAGGCAACGTCGGCGTGTCGCTCGGCGTGAAGGCCGAGAAGACGCTCTACCACGTGCTCGTCATGGGCGTGTCTCCGCGCGACGCTGCCGTCCGCGTGCGCCCGAACCTCGACCTCATCGTCTCCAACGAGACGCTCGCCGCGGCCGAGCTCTACCTGGCCGGACGCCAGAACCGCGACCGGATTCTGCGCGAGCGCCTGATCTCGGCCTTCGACGACTACGACATCGTGATGCTCGATTGCTCGCCCTCGCTTTCGCTCATGAACCAGAACGCGCTCGTCGTCGCCGACGGCATCCTCGTTCCGGTGGCGTGCGATTTCCTCTCGCTCGTCGGCGTGAGGCAGGTCATCCGGACGGTGAAGAACGTCAACTCGCTCCTGCATCACCCGGTCAGCATCCACGCCGTCTTGCCGACGTTCTACGACGCGCGCGCGCGCATTTGCCGCGACGCGGTCGACGCGCTCAAGGACCATTTCGGCGACCGCGTGCTGCCGCCCATACGCCAGGCCACGCGCATTCGCGAAGCGCCCGCGCAAGGCAAGACCATCTTCGAGCACGCGCCGGATTCGACCTCGGCCCAGGACTACGCGACCGTCGTCGACTTGCTCGTGCACGGTCCGGCGCAACGAATGGCACAGGCAGTAGGGGTCTGACGAAGCGTCTTCGGCTCCGCCGTCGCGCAGTCGAGACCCCAGGAGAGAAGTACGATGGCCGGGCGGGAGGATGAATCGATGAGCAGGTCCGCGCGGGTGCTCGATGCCGACGAAATCCAGGGACGTCTTGTCGGGATCGTTCTACGCGCCGCCGCCGCAGGTCGAAGAGAAGCGCCCGGTGCGCGGCGTCCGCAAGGCCGAGCCCAAGCCCAAGCACTACAAGGTGATCTGCATCTCGCTCTACACGAAGGACCTCGAGCACCTGGACTGGCTCGTCGACCAGCTCAAGGCCCGCGGCATCACCAAGGCGAACCGCAGCGCGGTCATTCGCGTCGCGCTCGAACAGCTGGAGCTCGACAAGGTCCCGCGCGGCCTCTAGCAACGCTGTTTTGCGGCGGCGCGCTCCCCGAAAGGGGGCGTCACGCAGGCAGAAGGCTCGCCCAGAACTCGGCCATGTCGGCAGGAAGGGGCGCTTCGATGGTGAGCGGCTCTCCGGTGATGGGGTGTGCCAGGGCCAGGCGAGCTGCGTGCAGCGCATGCCGCGGAAGCTCGATCAGGCGAACGTCTTCGGCCGTCAGCTCACCGTCTGCGGCGCGCGCGAAGAGGCGCTCGTCGGGTCCGTAGAGCTTGTCGCCGACGACGGGCGCCCCCAAAGCGCGCCAGGTGCACCCGAATCTGGTGTTGCCGCCCCGTCTCCGAGGTCGCAGCGCACGCGCGCGTAGAGTCGCCCCCCCGCCGAGCGGCGCAACTCCTCCACATGGAAACGCGTCGCCGCGTAGAGCGCGTCGGGGGCGTCGCTCGGCCGCATCTTCACGCGCAGCGGGTTTTCCTCGTCGAGCTCCATGTTCCGCTCGTACCGGAAGGTCGTTGCCCCGTCGCCACGGTCGGGCACTCCCCAGGTGATCGCGACGTACGACTTCTCCACGCCATCCCGCGCCTCGAGCCGTCGCTTGAGCGCTCGGTCGAAGGCGCGCGTCTTGGACACGAGCAGCACGCCGCTCGTCTCGCGGTCGAGCCGGTGCCCGAGCGAAAGGAACTCGGCTTCCGGCCGCGCGGCTTTGAGCACCTTGATGAGCGTGTTGTGGTGGTAGCGCGCCGTCGGATGGACCGGCAGAAGCGCCGGCTTGTCGACCGCGACGACGTGGTCATCCTCGTAGAGCAGCGGTACCTCGACGGGACCGGTGTCTCGTCCCACGGCCCCCGCCACAAGAGAATGCGCTGCTCGGGCCTCACGCGGTCGTTCGGCGCGAGCTTGCGCCCGCCGCCGTCGTAGGCGCTCGCGCGCACGATGGCCTGCGCGCGCGTGCGGCTGGTGCGGTTCAGTTGGCTCTGGACGAAGACGTCGACGCGCTGGCCCGCGACCTCCGGCGGCACCCGGAACACGGACACGACCGCCCCCTCGGCCACGCCGGCCGGCCGCACCAGAGTCTCTGCCGACGCACGCAGGCGGGTCATCGCGAGCGCACTATGGTGCCCGGCCGCGGCCTGGCGCGCAAATCGTGGTACAAGCGCACCCTGCATGGACATCACGTTCGTCACGACCGAGCTCGCCCCCTTCGTGAAAGTCGGCGGCCTGGCGGACGTCTCGTCGGCGCTGCCCAAGGCCCTTCGCACGTTTGGACACGCGGTGACGGTGGTCATGCCGCGCTTCCGGGCGCTCGAGGAGCAGGGCCTGCTCCTGGCGAGGCGCCTCACGCCGCTGCGCTTCACCCTGGGCGACCGCGCCTTCGAGGCGACGGTTCTCGACGGGCGGCTCGCCTCGCAGGTCGACCTCGTCGTCGTCGACATCCCGGGCCTCTTCGATCGAGCGGGCGTGTACGGCGAGCGCGGGGAAGACTACCCGGACAACGCGCTTCGCTTTGCAGCGCTCTCGCGCGCAGCCGTGGAGCTCGTACGGCAGCGCGTCGCAGCGGGGCGCGCCGTCGACATCGTGCACTGCAACGACTGGGCGACGGCGCTCGTGCCGACCTACCTGCGCCAGCTCGCGCGCCGAGGTGCCGGCGCTCGCCGCCACGCGTACGGTGCTCACCGTCCACAACGTCGTCCACCAAGGCGTCTTCCCGCGCGAGGTCTTGCCGACCCTCGGTCTCGGCTGGGAGACTTTCACCGTCGATGGGGTCGAGTTTTACGGCGGCATCAACCTTCTCAAGCAAGGCATCCTCACGGCCGACGCGGTCACCACCGTCAGCCCGACCTACGCGCGCGAGATTCAGAAGCCCGAGGGGGGCGCCAGGCTCGACGGAGTGCTGCGTGCCCGCGGCGAGGGGCTCGTCGGCATCGCCAACGGCGTCGACTACGCCGTATGGAACCCCGCGACCGATCCCGCCGTCGCATCGCGCTACGACGCCGAGGACTTCACGAACAAGGCGCGGTGCAAGGGGGCGCTCCAGCGAGAGCTGGGGCTGCCGCTCGACCCCGCGGCGCCGCTCTTCGCGTCGGTCGGCCGCATGGTCGAGCAGAAGGGCACCGATCTGGTCGCCGGCGCGTGCGCGAGGCTCTTGCGAGCGACAGACGCGCAGCTCGTCGTGGCCGGCGACGGCGAGCCGTCGCTCGTGTCGGCGGTCGAGGCGGCTGTGGGCAAGTCCCACGGGCGTGCGGTGCTCGCGCGCGCCGCCAGCGAGCCGCTCGTACACCGAATCTTCGCGGCCGCCGACTTCGTCCTCGTGCCCAGCCGCTACGAGCCGTGCGGTCTGGTGCAGATGTACGCGCAGCGCTACGGGGCGCTACCGGTCGCGCACGCGACCGGGGGCCTCGTCGACACCATCGTCGACTGCGACGCCAAGCTCGAGACGGGCACCGGCTTTCTCTTCGACGAGCCGACCGTCGACGCGCTGATCGGCGCGGCCGAGCGTGCGGTCGCGGCGCGGACGGTGCCGCGCTGGGCCGGCCTCGTCCGCCGTGTCATGCGCCTCGACCGCGGGTGGGACCGCCCCGGGCGTCGCTACGAGCAGCTCTATCGCTCGCTGGGCGCGCGGTAGGCCTGCAACGCGCGCCCCAGCCACGAAGCCCGCAGAGCGACCCGCGCCACGACGATCGCCTGGTGCGCCAGCGCAACCAGCGCCAGGGCGAAGCCACCCCGAGGGCCGAGCTGGGTCCCGGCGGCGGCCACCGCGAGAACGGGCGCAGCCGCCGCCCCCGCGCGCCACGCCCACGCCCACGCGAGCCGCACCGGCGCGGCGCGAAGCACGCGCACGCCGAGCATCAGGCCCCGCAGCCCGCTCACCTGCGCGCGCACGACCGCCGCGCGCGCCAGGTCGTGCGCGACCCCCACGAGCGACGCGCCCACGAGGAACGGCAGCATGAGGACGCCCTCGAGCAGCTCCGCCCGGGCCTCCCCCAGGCTCGCGTGCGCCAGGCCCTCGGCGAGGCGCGCCGCGCCTGCGCCCGCCCCGACCACGAGGCCCTCGGCCACGCCGAACGCGACCAGCAGCACCGCGAACGGCCGGAACGCTCGCAGGCCCGCTGCCGCGCAGCGCGCCACCCCCGGGCGGCGCCCGTCCGTCGTCTCGTACGCCATCGCCGTCATCAGCATGGCGAGCGGCACGAGCCCGGCGAAGAGGCCGACCGCGAGCGCGAACGCGCCGGCGAGCACCACGGCTGTCACGCCGTGCATCTCGTGCCAGAGGAAGTCGAGCAGCGCATGCCCGCCCGGCTCCCACAGCGGCGCGTCGCCGTGCGGATCGCCGCCGTACGCCGCGCGCACCAGCGAGGCCGCCGGCAAGCTCGCCACCAGCGCGAGCGAAGTCTCCCACGCCCACATCCCCGCGATGGCCCACGGGTGGCGGCGGGCGCGCATCGACGACGCGGTCGCAATCACGAGGGTGTCGGGAGTGGCCGGCAGGTCACCGGCATCGGCCGGGGCGGTCGTCGCGTAGCCGCTCACGGCGAGACCGCCTGCAGAGCGAGCTGCATCACGTACGTCGCCCGTTCGAGTGTCCTCGCGACCGCGAAGCCCGGGCCGCCGACGGTCGCGCGGTTGTTCTCCAGGTTGGCGTCGATGAGGACCCGGTCGTCGGGGTCGATGACCACGCTGCGCAGCGCCGACGGCCCCGTCCACGCGATGCGGGTGTACGCGCTCTCGCCGTCCCAGTGCTCGCGGCGAGTCGTTCCGTCGGCCATCGTGAGCTCGATCTCGACCGGGAAGGACAGCGTCCCGCGCCGCCGCAGGGCGATCGTGCTGTCCCAGCTCCCGCCGCCCGTCTCGCTGGCGGGGACGCGCACGCGCTCGCTGGCCCCGGGCGCAGGCGGGGCGGCGCTCGCGGGCGCGGCGGCCTCGGGATCCGCAGCGGCGGCCGCCCCCGCGTCGGGCGCCGCGACTCGGTCGAAGACCCCGGCCGCGGGACGCGCTCTCTCGGACCACGCGCCGTCGACCGCGTAGTCCACCCAGCCCTTGTCGAAGAGCGCCGTGCGCATCGTCGCGGCCGCGCGCGCACCGAGCACCTCGCCGAAGGTCGCGAGCAGCTCCTCCGGCCCAGGGTGGGCGAAGCGGAAGCGCCGCGTATACCGCCCGAGCGCGCGCAAGACGGCGTCGCGGCCGTAGACCCGGGCCATCGTCTCGAGGACCGCGCACGTGCGCGCGTACACGAGCCCCCCGTAGTTGGCGCCGCTCGTGAACGCGTTGGCCGGCTGCGCCACCGGCTCGTCGTGCACGCGCATGTTGCTGTTTACCGCGTTGGTCGCGAAGTCGCTGATGCTCAGCCCCCCGAAGTCCACCTCGCTCCCGGCGCCGCGCCATGCGGCCAGGCCGTCGGCCTCGGCGAACTGGTTCAGGCCCTCGTCGAGGAACGGCCACGCGAGCTCGTTGGTCGCGACCAGGCCGTAAAACCACTGATGGCCGAGCTCGTGGATGGTCACGATCTCGGGCCACAGCACGCCGGCCGGCATGGTCCAGGCCCCGCCGGACGTGATGAACGTCGGGTACTCCATTCCGCCCGCCTCGCCCGCGTCTTCCTGCGGATGGGCCACGGTGAGCACGCGGTACGGGTAGGCGCCGTAGTGCGCGGCGAAATACGGCAGCGCGAAGCGAAGCGTCGCGAGCTCGCGCCGCGCAATGGGCGCGAACCCGGGCGGGTAGAGCAGCGTCACGTCCACGGTCCCGATGCGCTCGCGCACCGTCTGCCATTTATCCCAGGCCGTCCACGCGAAGTCGTGCACGTCGCCCTGGACGTGCCGCTCGATGCGCCGCCCCGCGGCGACGCGCGAGTCGACGAGCGGGCCCGTCGCCCCGAGGACGTAGGCCTCGGGCACGTCGAGGGTCACGTCGTAGCTGCCGAAGTCCGCGTAGAACTCCGCGAGATGGTGGAACGGAAAGTGGGTGAACGTGCCGTCCGCCTCGAGTCGCGCGATCTTCGGAAACCACTGCCCGACCATGTGAAAGGTCCCGACGTAGCCGGTGCGCTCGATCACGGTCGGGAGCTTGTCGTCGAAGACGACTTCGAGCGCGATCCGCTCGCCGGGCGCGACGTCGCGGGGCAGGGGGACGCGGGCGTCGGTCTCGTCGTCGTCGCCGGGCCGGCGAAGCTCGGCGGCCGGCCACAGGTCGACCGTGGGGCCGCCCGCGCTCTTCAGCGCGAGCCGTCGCACGTCGATGAAGCCCCAGTCGTCCGGCGCCTCGCTGCCGCGGCCGCCGACGCGCTCCCGCAGGTACGCCGAGCGCTCGTTCTTGAACGCGTTGAGGTAAAGGTGAAGCCACAGCTCGCGCACCGGCCGCGCGCTCGCGTTCTGCCAGGTGATGGTGCCCTCGCCATGGATGGTGTGGGCGACCGGGTCGAGCGTCGCGCGCAGCGTGTAGTCGGCGACGTCCGCGGCGTGGGCGGGCAAGCGCGCGTCGTCGTCGTCGCTGGCGCCCCCAGCTGCCGCGGGCGCGGCGCCAACGACCGCCGTGCCCGAGCCCAGCGGAAAGCCGAGGGGCACGGCCGCGAGGGCGAGGGCGAGCGGGACGAGCCAGCGCACGGCGCGCATCATCGGCCCGCGACCCGGCGCGTCGCAAGTCGTCTATTCTTCTCGCATGTCCCGCATCAAGATGACCTGCCTGGCTCGTTTCGCCGTCGCGGCCGCGGTCGCCCCGGCGGCTGTCCTTCTGTCCGCGTGCGGCGGAGCCTCGGAGAGCTCGGTGGGCGCTCGGTCTGCCTCGAGCTCGGAGGCTCCCACCGCGGCCGAGATCGATCGGGCGGTGAAGCCCTGCGGCGAAAAAGACAAACTGCACACGCACGACCTGAGCTCCGGCGAGGCGACCGAGGCGTTCGCGCCGTGCTCGCAATCGGGCTCACGGGACTACTCGGCGCTCGTCAAGCTCCAGACTCTGGACGAGGGCGTTCACATTCTCATCGACGCCACCGACGACGAGGTGACCCTGCTCGGCCCCGACGTGAAGTCTCGCGACGCGGTCATCGTGTACCCGAAGGGCAAGGGCGCGGCCGCCGTCGAGGTGCCGCTCATGAAGACCAAGACCGGCTACCACGGCGACAAGATCGTCCTGTGGGAAGACTTCGGGAAGCTCAACGACGAGGGCTCGCGCATCGACGTCGCGATCTCACGATCACGACAAGAGCGCGAACGCCACCGAGGAGCTGCACGTCTCGGTCGGCGTCAGCACGGGCAAGAGCTGCGAGCGCGCGCAGAACGAGAACCCGATGACGCTGCACATGGGCGGTCCGAGCGGCGGCCGCGACCTCGACAAGGACGAGCTAGGACGGCCCATCGCGTCGAGCAACGCCGCCGTCGCGTGCGGCCTGTCGGACGACGCGCACGCGAAGATCTGCGTGCTCGTGCGTCGCGGCAAGCCGCTCGGCGTCACGGTCGACGTCACGCCGCCGAGCAACCGCGTGGCGGTATGCATCGACCGGCGCATGCGGCGGCTCGCCTTTCCGGCGAGCGACAGGCCCGACACCGTGACCTATAGCTACTAGGTGCCGACGAACATCGTGCGCGAGGCGCTGCGCGGCTCGGGCATCGAGCTCGTGGCGTCGTGCCCCATCGAGGCCTACGACGCTCGCGCGCCGGCCGAGTTTCAGTCGAGCACCATCTTCCCCGGGGCCCGCGGCGTCGTCGTCGCCGCCAGTGCGGGCCCGGCGCTGTGGCGAGCCTTCCGCGCGCGCATGGACGCGCGCCCCGCTCTCTGGGACGAGCCGCACCCCTACGACGCGTTCGTCGCGTCGCTCCTGGCACGCGCCGACGCAGCGCTCGCCGTCGCCGGCATTCCCTTTCTGCGGTTCGAGGCCGCGTTCGACGCGCCCGTGCGCGTCAACTTCATCGCGCTGGCCGAGCTCGTCGGCCTCGGCTCCGCGAGCCCGTTTCGGGTGCTCATCCACGACACGCACGGCCCGTGGTGGGCGCTTCGCGGCGCGTGGATTGTCGCCGCGGACGTCGAGCCCGCGCGCGCGCATGTCCCGCCGTGCGCCGGGTGCCCCGCCCCGTGCATCGGTGGCCGCGCCCACGAGGTCGACCTGCCCGGCGCCAGCCCGGAAGTCCGCTCCCGCTGCGTCGTCGGCCAGGCCTCCCGCTACGACGACGACCAGATCGCCTACCACTACGACCGCGCAAACACCGTCGCCCGCCTCCGCAGGAGAGGAGAGTAGGAAAAAAAGCCGGGAAGCCGGGAAGTCCGTGGATTAAATCCCCAATCCTTCCCGTCTTCCCGGCTTCTTTTCCAACTCTCTCTCTCTTCGGGCGCACCCGGTTCTCACCACAGCCCCAGCTGGCCCCGCGGCCTTCGGAACGTCGCGGGCACTTCTTCCCCGCCGAAGCCGCGCGTCTGAAGCCCGAGCTTCTGCGCGGTCTGCTCGAAGAGGGACGCGATGGCGTCGGCGTACGGCCCCTCGCCCCGGCCGCGCACGCCGAAGCGCGCGTCGTACATCTTGCCCCCGCGGGTCTCGCGGATGCGCCGCACGACGCGGTCGGCGCGAAGGGGCAGCGCCGCGCGCAGGCGGCTCTCGAAGACCTCCTTCACCGGTCCGGGCAGGCGCAGGAGCGTCGTCCCCGCGGTGCGTCGCGCCGGCGTCGCGGGCGGCGCGCAGCACCTCACCCATGTCTTCGTCGTTCAACCCGGGAATGATGGGCGCCACCATCACGCCGACCGGAACCCCCGCCCGCGCGAGTCGCTCGATCGTGCGCACCCGGCGGGCGGGCGTCGTCACGAACGGCTCGATCGCGCGGGCGCGCTGCTCGTCCCAGAACGGGATGCTCACCATGACCGAGACGCGCGCCGCGGCCCCGAGCGCCTGCAGCACGTCGAGGTCGCGCTCGATGAGCGGCGCCTTGGTGATGATCGCCGCCGGGTTGCCGTACTCGGCGCACACCTCGAGGCAGCCGCGCGTCAGCCGGTAGCTCGCCTCGAGCGGCTGGTAGCAGTCGGTCACGCCGCTGAACGCGACGAGCTCACCGGCCCACTTCGGCTGGTCGAACGCCTCGCGCAGGAGCTCGGGTGCCTGCGGCTTGACGACGATCTTGCGCTCGAAGTCGGTCCCGGCGCCGAAGCTCAGGTACTCGTGCGCTCGGGCGGGCGTAGCAGTAGGCGCACGCGTGGAAGCACCCGCGGTACGGATTGACGCTCCAGCCGAAGCCGACGTCGGGGCTGTCGTTGTGCGACAGGATGGCGCGGGACCGGTCCTCGTAGACCTGCAGCTGGGCAAGCGGCGCCTCGCCGGGGAGATACTCGACCTCGGCCGTGGCCCACGGGTTCGGCGGGTTCGCGACGGGCTGAAGAGGGTTCACCCTCAAAGGGTGATGCTGAACATGCATACGGTCAAGCATACTGAGGGGCGAGGGAAGGGGACTGCCGCTCGGGTCCGGGCCGCGCCCGCTCTTGTCGCGGTCGGGACAAGCCTTGTCCCGGCCACGCCGCCTCTTGTCCCGGGCCGCGCCCTTGTCTCGGTCGGGACAAGCGTTGTCCCGGCCGTCGCTCGCGGTCTCGACGCCGTGCGAAGACCGCCGCTCGCGCGGCGACGCCCGCCTACTCGATGACCGAGTCCTTCAGCAGCTTCTCGGCCTGCGCCTTGCGCCATGTCGCGAGCTTCTCCGCCAGCGGCGGGCGCTTGGACGCGAGGATGGCGACCGCGAAGAGGGCCGCGTTGCCCGCGCCCGCCTTGCCCACGGCAAACGTCGCCACCGGGATGCCCTTCGGCATCTGCACGATGGCCAGCAGCGCGTCGAGCCCGAGCAGGTGACCCGAGGGAATGGGCACGCCGAGCACGGGCAGCGTCGTTTTGGCCGCGACGACGCCCGGCAAATGCGCGGCCCCGCCCGCGCCCGCGATGAACACCTCGACGCCGCGCCCAGGGGCGCCGGCGACGTACTCGAAGAGCGCGTCCGGCGTGCGATGCGCGCTGAGGACGCGGATCTCGTGCGCGATGCCCAGCTCGGTCAGCGCGTCGCGCGCCGCCTGCATCACGTCCAAGATCGCTCTTGCTGCCCATGAGAATCGAGACGAGCGGCTGACTCATGCGGCGGATTTAGCTCACACCGCCTCCGGAGACAAGCCGAGGAGAGCCGCCAAGCCGCCAAGAGGGGAGGAGAGCTGGAAAAGAAGCCGGGGAAAAGAACCGGGGAGACGGGAAGAGTTTGCGGAGTTTGAATCCCCTATTGTGTCTTCTCGTCTCCCGGCTTCTTTTCCGTCTCCTCTTCCTCTTTCCCTTGGCGGCTTGGCGGCTTGGCGGCTCTCTCCGTTCTTCCCGAGCGCCTTCGGCTAGGTGCCGCGCTTCGAACCGGAACGCGAGCTTTCGCACGCCGGCCTTGCTCTCGACGTCGATGACGACGTGGCCGCCGCTCTCGAGCGCGCCGAAGAGGAGCTCCTCGCCGAGCGGGCGCTTCACTTCTTCCTGCATGACGCGGGCGAGCGGGCGGGCGCCGTTGTCCGGGTCGTAGCCCGCCTTCGGCGAGGTAGTCGGTCGCGGCGTCGGTCAGCTCGATGGTCACCTTGCGCTCGGCGAGCTGGCTCGCCGAGCTCGCGCACGAACTTGCCGACGATGCTGCGCCATGATCTCGGGCGTCGAGCGCGCGCGAACTGCGATCTTCGCGTCGAGCCGGTTGCGGAACTCGGGGCTGAAGAGCTGCTTGTACTCGCGGTCGACGTCGGGCTTGTCGCGTTCGGCGCCGCCGGGGCCGCCGAAGCCGACCGCCCGCCGCTGCAGGTCGCGCACGCCGATGTTGCTCGTCATGAGCAGAATCGACGTGGCGGAAATCGGTCTGCTTGCCGTTGTGGTCGGTGAGCTTGCCGTGGTCCATCACCTGCAAGAGGATGTTGAAGATCTGCGGGTGCGCCTTCTCGATCTCGTCGAGCAGGAGCACCGCGTGCGGGGTCTTCGCGATGGCGTCGGTGAGCAGGCCCCCCTGGTCGAAGCCCACGTAGCCGGGCGGCGCGCCGATGAGGCGCGAGACCGTGTGCGCCTCCATGTACTCGCTCATGTCGAAGCGGTGGAAGGCGACGCCCATCACCTTCGCGAGCTGCTTGGCGGCCTCGGTCTTGCCGACGCCCGTCGGCCCCGTGAGAAGGAAGCGCCCGATGGGCTTCTCGGCCGCGCGGAGGCCGGCGCGCGACAGCTTGATCGCCGAGACGAGCTGCTCGATGGCCCGTCCTGCCCGAAGACGACGCCCTTGAGCTCCGCCTCCAGGTTGCGTCAGCCGCTCCTTGTCGCTCGTCGAGACCTCGCGCGGCGGGATCTGCGCCATGCGCGCGAGCACCGCCTCGACGTCTAGTCCACGTGGACCGCCGCGCGGCGCGCCCTCGGCGGCGCCGAGGCCGGCGGCGCCGTCGTTCGCAGGAGCGCCGCTGGCCGAGCCGTTCGGCGCGCCGCCGAAGCTCGAGCGAGCTCGAGGCCGCGAGCGGCTGCGCCGGCGCAGCTTCTTCGCGGCGCCTGTCTCGTCGATCGAGGTCGATCGCCTTGTCGGGCAGCTTGCGGTCGTGCAGGTACTTCGCGCTGAGCTCTGCGGCTGCGACGAGGGCCTCGTCGGCGTACGCGACGCCGTGGAACTCCTCGTACTGCTTGCGAAGACCCTGGAGGATCTTCACCGTGTCTTCGACGCTGGGCTCGTTGACCTCCACGCGCTGGAAGCGCCGCGACAGCGCGCGGTCTTTCTCGAAGTGCTGGCGGTACTCCTGGAACGTGGTCGACCCGATGCAGCGCAGCCGGCCGCTCGCCAGCGCGGGCTTGAGCAGGTTGCTCGCGTCCATGCTGCCGCCGGTGGTCGCGCCGGCGCCGACGATCGTGTGGATCTCGTCGATGAAGAGGATGGCGCGGTCGATCTTCTGCAGCGCCTTGATGACCGCCTTGATGCGCTCCTCGAAGTCGCCGCGGTAGCGCGTGCCGGCGAGCAGCGCGCCCATGTCGAGCGAGTAGACGACGCGCGCCGTACAGCGCCGCGGGCACCTCGCCGCGCTGGATCTTGAGCGCGAGCCCCTCGGCGATCGCGGTCTTGCCCACGCCGGCGTCGCCGACGAGCAGCGGGTTGTTCTTCTTGCGGCGCGCGAGGATCTGCACGATGCGCACGACCTCGTTCTCGCGGCCGACGAGCGGGTCGATGCGCTTGTTCTCCGCCTCGTCGTTGAGGTTCACCGTGTAGGCCTTGAGCGGGTCCTTCGCGGGGCGCGCGGGCTCGGCGTCGGAGTCGGCGCCGCCGGCCGCTCGGGCTCGGGCTCGTCGTCGTCGGCCTTCGAGACGCCGTGCGAGACGTAGCTGACGACGTCGAGCCGCGTGACGCCCTGCTCCTCGAGGAGCGACACGGCGAAGGAGTCGCGCTCGGCGTAGAGGGCGATGAGCACGTTGGCGCCGGTGACGGCGTCCTTGCCGCTCGAGCGCACGTGCGTGACCGCGCGGCGAATGGCGCGCTGCGACGCCGAGCGAGGCAGCGGGCGCCTCGGCGGTCTCCTCGGGGAGCGATTCGAGCTCCTCGCTGAGGTACGTGTCGAGGCGGCGCTTGATGGTCTCGGGATTGCCGCCGGCGTGGCGCACGATGCTCGCCGTCGTGTCGTCGAGCAGAAGCGCAAAGAGCAGGTGCTCGATCGTGAAGTACTCGTGCCTTCGGCGGGCGGCGTCGTTCTGCGCGACCGACATGGCGATCTCGACTTCGGGGCTGACCTTCATTGCGCCTCTCTGCTCACTCGGGCTCGGTCGTCAAAAGCAGCGGGTGCCCGCGCTCGCGGGCGTCGCGAATCACTTCGGCCACCTTGGTTTCTGCCACGTCTCGGGGGTACACGCCGGCCACGGCCTGCCCCTTCTTGTGCACGGTAAGCATGACGTGAAGCGCCTCGGTCTCGCTCTTGTGGAAGAACCGCCGGAGCACCTCGACCACGTATTCCATGGTCGTGTAGTCGTCGTTGTGGAAGATGACCTTGTATCGCTTCGGAACAGCAGTCTTTTGCCGTTCCTCTACATCTACGTCTTCGTCGTGGCGCGGGTTGCGCGGGCCTCCACTCACCCCGAACACCATAACGCCTCGTTTCCCGAGTTCAACGAGCGGCGCGGGCGGTGTACGCTAAGATTGGCGCCTAGCGAGGCGAAAGGCGTCGTCTTTCGAGGTGCCTAGCCATGCCGATACAGTTTGGACCCAACGTCGTCATCGCCGGGCGCTTCCGGCTGAACCGCCAGCTCGGCCGCGGAGGGATGGGGTCGGTATGGCACGCCACGCACCTGGGTCTCGACGTCCCGTGCGCGGTCAAGTTCATCGAGGGGGAGATTCGCCTCGCTACCGGAGGCGCAAGCCCGCTTCGAGCGTGAGGCCAAGGCGGCGGCGCAGCTTCGAAGCCCCAACGTGGTGCAGATCCTCGATCACGGGGTCTACGAGGGCCTGCCGTACATCGCCATGGAGCTGCTCGAGGGCGAGGATCTCGGCAAGCGGCTCGCGCGCATCGGGCGAATGGGCCCGTTCGAGGTCGTGCGCATCGTGAATCAGGTGACCCGCGCGCTGGCCAGGGCGCACACGCAGGGCGTCGTTCACCGCGACCTCAAGCCTGACAACATCTTCCTCGTGCGCGACGAGGACCGCGAAATCGCGAAGGTGCTCGACTTCGGCATCGCCAAGGCGCAGTCCAATTCCATCGCCGGGTCGACGACCAAGACCGGCGCCATGCTCGGGACGCCGTACTACATGAGCCCCGAGCAGGCGCAGGGCATCAAGGCCGTCGACCACCGGAGCGACCTCTGGTCGCTGGCCGTCATCGTGTTTCAGGCGCTCACCGGTCGCCTGCCGTTCGAGAGCGAGGCCCTGGGCGATCTGCTCATCAAGATCATCGTGTCGCCCATTCCGAATCCGTCGGAGGTCGTGACCGACCTGCCTCCGGGGTTCGATCGCTGGTGGCAGAAATCCTCGCAGCGCGATCCGGTCCTGCGCTGGCAGAGCGCCAAGGAGCTGGCCGAGGGGTTGGGGCTCGTCTTCGGGCTCACACCCGGCGCGAGCGTCGTCGAGGCGCCGGGGCGCGGGTCGTATCCCATGATCAGCGACTCGGGGATGCCCATGGCGCCGGCGCCCACGGGGCCCGGGGCCTTCGCGCGCGGCGCAGGGCAGCCGGGCGTCTTCGCGCAGACACCGGGCGGGCCCGCGCTGGGCGGCGGGCAGCCGCAACAGCCGTTCGGGCTCACGCCGTCGCAGCCAGGGGTGCCCAATCCCGGGCTGGGGCTTACCCCGGGCTACGGAGCGATGGCCGGTCAGCCGGGGTACGGCACGTCCTCTGGGCTGGGGCCGGCGCACGGGGCCCAGCCGCCGACGACCAGCACGCCCATGTCGCGGAGCCTGCTGGGCACGGCCGAGGTTCCCAAGAACACGCGCGGCGCGCTGTGGCTCGCGGTCGGAGTGGGTGCGCTGCTGGTCGTCGCCGCGGGGGCGGTCGGGGTCTCGATGACGGTGAAGGGCAGGCGCGCGATGGCCGAGGGGCCGCCCGGTGCGTCGGCGGGCGCGGTTTCCGCAGGACAGAAGCCCGCGCCTCCGCCGGCGGCTCCGCTGCCGGCGAAGGAGACGCTCGCCCCCGTGACGCCCGCCGAGCCGGTTCGGGTTGCGGCGCCCGCCGAGAGTACCGCGGCCGCGCCGGCCGCGGCGCCGGCGTCGAACGCGCCCGTCGCCAAGCCCTCGAGGCCCGCGTGGCAGCCGCCGGCTCAACCGGCCACGGCGCGGCCGGCAGCGGTTGCGCCGGCGCCTGCGAAGCCGTCCAAACCGAAGCCGGTCGACCTCGGCATCTGAGCGGGACCGAACGATGGACTCGCGCGGCCGCGCGGACGCCTTGGTGCGAGCGATCCTCTCGATGGGCGACGGCGCGCTGCGCGCGACCTACGTCGCGAGCGTGGTGCGCTCGCAGCCGACCGAGCCCCTCGCGCGCGCGCTCGACGTCGTGTGCGAGCGCGCCGAGCAGGCCGAGGCCGCCCCCCGCGAGGCGTTGATCGCGATCGTCGACGCGCTCAACGCCGAAGGAATGGGCCCGATGGTGCAGGCGCTACGCGAGCAGTCGGCGGGCGAGTGCCTGCTGGCGCTCGAGCGGCTCATCCGCCATCCGGTGCGCGACTACGACGGCACGTCGTCGTCGGCGCCCCGCTCGCGCGGCGGAGACGCCGTCTCGACGACGGGCGGACGCATCCTGGCCGACGGGGCTCCGGTGCGCGCAGCGGGCCCGGTGCTCACGAAGGAGGGGCGGCCTCTGACGCTCGGCGAGCGCAAGGCTCTGGCGCGCCGGCCGGACCGCGACACGCTGCAGCGGCTCTTCGCCGATCCGCACCCGGACGTCATGCGGCGGCTGCTGCGCAATCCGCGGCTGACCGAGGACGACGTCGTGCGTCTGGCGGCCAGGCGGCCGGGCCACAGCGAGCTCCTGGCGGAGATCGCACGCGACACGCGCTGGGTGCACCGGCCGCGCGTACGGATGGCGCTCGTGATGAACCCGGCCACGCCGTCCGAGATGGCCGCGCGCATCGCCGGTCTGCTGCTGCGGCCCGAGCTCGACCTCGTCGTGCGCTCGCCGGGAGTGCCCGCGGCGGTGCGCGCGCTGTGCGTCGAACACCTGGAGCGAAGGCCCCCGTCGACGCGCGAGCGCGGAGCCGCCGGCGGCCCGGGCCCGGTGCACTGAGCTCGCCGGCGCCGCTCGCTCGCTCGCTCGCTAGCCCTCTTCTTCTTCGATTTCCCAGCGGGCGAGCGCGGTCACGCCGATTGCGGCCGCGCACGAGGCGCACAGGGGCGCAGGCTCGAAGCGGACGGAGTCGCCGCGAGTCCACATGTAGACCCCGTTGCCGGGGAGCTCGTAGCCGTCTTCGCCGTCGCCGTCGGGCAGAGGCCTGCCGCACGCGTCGCACTTCGTCGCGGGGGCCACCTCGAACAGCGCCTCGTGCGTGGCCGTGTGTACGACCGGCTCCGAGGTGTCGTCGACGGTCCCGGGCGCCTTGGGCATCGCCAGCAACGATAGCGCGCGCTCAGGCGATGGCAACGGTTGCCGCTCAGCGGAGAAGCAGGATGGCCGTGCCCGTGAGGATCGCGACGACGCCGACGACGAGCGCGACGACCACCCAGGCCGGCACGTGCGTGCCGGGGATCTCGATCCGCTCTTCTTCGTTTTGCCCTTGCCCTTGGAAAGCGCCCGGCGCGCCGGACGCTCCCGGTGCGCCGGGTCGGGCCGACGGGGGTCGATTGGAGGGGCGCAGCGACGGCGCGGCCGGCGGCACCGAGGCGAAGCCTGCCGGGTGGACCATGGTCGACGAGAGCCCTTGCGGTGCGCTCGACCCGGGCCCGCCAAGGGGGGTCTGGCCCTCCGGGGGCACGGACATGGATAGGTCGGGCATGAGGCGCCGATGCGGCTCGGTGTTGTCCGCCGGCTCCTCGGGCAGGGCGTATTTGCGGTACTTGAGAGGGTCGTTCTGCGCGTCGGCTGCGGCGAGGCCGTCGCCCTCGAACTGCACGACGATGACGGTGATGTTGTCGTGCCCGCCCGCCTGGTTGGCGCGCTCCGTCAGGAGCTTGCACGCGTCGAGGGGCTCGAGGGTCGCTCCGCATCACTTCGCGGATGTCGTCGAAGCGCACCATGCCGCTCAGGCCGTCCGAGCAGAGGAGCAGGATGTCGCCGCGGCGCAGCTCGCAGAAGGTGAGGTCGACCTGGACGGTGTCGGCCGTGCCGAGCGCCTGCAGGATGATGTTGTTGTGCTCGAAGGTCTCGGCCTCTTCCTCGGTGAGCTGGCCGGCCTCGATGAGCTGGTTGACGAGCGACTGGTCGCGCGTGAGCTGCACGAGCTCACCCTGCCGGAGGACGTACGCGCGCGAGTCGCCCACCTGCGCGAAGAAGAGGTAGTCGTCGACCAGGGCGGCGGCGGTGACCGTCGTGCCCATGCCCCGGCGGGTTCGGTCGAGCTTCGCCTCCTGGAAGATGCGCAGCCCCGCGGCCTCGATGCCGCGCACCAGCCGCCGCGCCAGCTCGTCGCGCGACAGCGAGTGCCCCTCCTGGAGGCCCTCGACCATGCGCTCGTAGAGGATGTCGACCGCGAGCTGGCTCGCGATCTCGCCGGCGGCCGCGCCGCCCATGCCGTCGCAGACGGCGAAGAGCGACCCGTGCTGGCCGACGACGGCCGAGCGATTCGACTCGAGCAGCCCGCGCGATTTTCGCGTCAGGTCGGCCACGAGGAAGTTGTCCTCGTTGTGCTCGCGGAT
This sequence comes from uncultured delta proteobacterium, assembly GCA_963720145.1. Lineage (GTDB taxonomy): Bacteria > Myxococcota_A > Polyangia > Polyangiales > Polyangiaceae > Palsa-1150. Next base: position 846,260 of record CAVREO010000044.1, on the reverse strand, counting down.
TTGCCCGACGTCGGTGCGCGCGAAGAGCTTCAGGCGGATCTCGCCCCGGGCTCTGCTCGAAGGCTCCTTCGAGTCGCCGGGCGTCGGCGCGGCATGGGGGGTTCCGTTCTGTTGCACGTGAGGGCGGTCTCCTCGTCATGCCCCGGCGCGAACCGCGTCGAGGTCGAAGCGAAAGAGCTGCTGACCGATGCGGAACTGATCACCGTGCCGCAGGCGCACTTCGTCGTGCACCTGCAAGAATGTGCCGTTGGAGGACCCGAGGTCGGCAATCGTGAAGCGCCGCGGAGAGTCGGCGTTCGGTCCAGCGTAGACGCGGATTACGGCGTGCCGGCGCGAGAGGAAGGGATCGTCGGTGAACACGACGTCGCCCGACTCGCGCCCGATGACCATCTCGCCCTTGCGTACGTGGAAGACGTCGCGGACGACGCCCTCGACCGTGCGCTGGCTCAGCCGAGCGTAGCGCGGAGCAGCGGGCGTCCCGAACAGGAGCGTCCCGTTCTCGGATGCCACACCGAAGCCCTCCTCGGCATGCTTCACAACGTCAAACCTTAGCACCTGTTGTCCTACCAGGAACAACTCTTGATCGGCCAGAAGCTGCTCGGAATCGCCCGAATTTGGCTCAGTTGCCTGGCCAGGCTGGTTCGCAGCGGCGCCGGCTCTCCCGCTGGTGGCCCCGGCCGTTCGCCCGACAGCGGCCTCGCTCGGGCCCGCGGGGGCGCCTGGCGGGCCTGGTTGGCCCTGCCCCGGGCTGGCCGCCCGCTCGAACGGGATGCGTACGAAGACGCCGTTGACGCTCTCCAGGTCTCGCAAGAAAAAAGAGCCCGAGCGCAGCGCGATGCGCGCGTGCCGCGGTGAGATGTACCGGTCGTCGCCGATGACGACATTGCCCTCGAGCCGGCCGATGTCGGTGGTCTCGCCCACGGGGTAGCTCGGGCCCTCGCCGCCGTCGCGCGCGATGAGGACGAGGCGCGCCCGGGTGCGGCCTGCCGTGGCGATGCGGGTCGTGGGGGAATGCGTCGCGGTAGGAGTGCCGGTGGCGGTCGCCGCGCCGCCCGCAGGGACGTAAGCCGGGGCGGCGGGCGCCGGCGCCCCGGGCGCGCTGGCGATGGCGCGCGCCTCGGGCGCGGGCGGCGGGGCCGGTATGGGGCTGGGCGAGGGGTGGATGACCTGAGCGGTCGCCAGCGAGGCGCCGCAGAAGCGGCAGAACTGGGCGGCGGCTTCGCAGGCGCCGCGGCACCGAGGGCAGAGCCGCTGGGCTCGCGCCGCCGCCGCGATTCCGGGGTCGGAGCCGAGGTCGACGACGCGTACAGGCGCGATCGGCTCGGAGGAAGAAGAGGGGGTGAAGGCGGCGGTGGCGTACGCGGGCGGAGGTGGCGCGGTGGGACGCGTCTCCGGGGAGTCCGGGGGGCGGACGGTCAGCGCCGCCTGGGGCCCCGAAGGCTGCGCGAGCAGATGCCCGCACGAGACGCAGAAGCGCAGGCCGCGCTGGTTGGTGCTGCCGCAGAGCGGGCAGGGGACGCCAGCGGAAGGTACAGCGCTCGCGCCGGGCAGGGGGAGTCCGCCGGCCGGCTCGCCGGCAGGGTACGGGTCGTTGCGTGGCGCGAAATTCACCGCCGGGGCGGGCGGCCTTTGAAGGGCGGAGCCGCGGGCCGACGGCGGAGGAGCCGGAGTCGCCGAGAGGTCGGCGGGCGGGGGCAGCGGCACATGCGCGGTAGCAGCCAGCGGGGAGGTCGGGCTGGGGTGTGCGCCGCCGTGCACGAGACCGACCGGCGGCGTCGGCGGCGCCACGCGCGGGGCGAGCCTCTGACCGCATTCTTGGCAGAAGGTCAGGTGGCTTGGGTTGTCCCGCCCGCACGTGGTGCAAATCAAGCAAGAACGATGGGACAACGTTGCGCGGTCAAGAGTCAAGCCGACCCTGCTCTGCCTGTTTGGGGGCCGGGAAGCGGCAGCGACTTCAAGCTCGGGCGTGGGCTTTCGCATCAAAGAGCGTCCCGGGCCTCGACGGATACCTCGAAGGCGAGAAACTGAGCGACGCCGGAGTCGTGCGGGATCTCGCCCGTGTCCGTCCACGAGCGAAAGTACATGGCGCGGTAAGCGAGAGAGACGACGAGCACCGGCCCGCCGAGCTCCACTTCGACTCCCGCGCCTGCGGATCCGTTGACCCCCCACGTATCGATGCTCCACTCGTTGCCGTAGCCGTGGAGACCCGCCGCGAGCAGCACGAACGGCGTCACGTCCCGTCCGCTCGGGAAGTAACGTCGCCCCTCGGCCCGGACCTGCTGGAGGATGCCGAGACGGTAAAGCTGGTTCGGGTCCTGTTTCGTCGTTTCGTAGGCACCGCCCAGGTAAAGGAGCTCACTCGCCCGCCAGCCCGCCCGGGCCGAGACGCCCCCGCCCGAGCCGAGGATGCAGTTCGAAGGGGACGTCAGCGGCGCGAAGAGCGAGAGAATCGAAACTTGGCCGCAGATGGGACCCGCGGAGGCGACCCCTTCGGCCGCCAGCGCGACGCCGTATTGCAGGTAAGCGCGCCGCGATTGGGGTGGAACGGGTGCTTGCTGTCCCGTGTCGAAGGAGGGCTCGTCGGCGGATGCGCTCGCGGGGACGATTGCCGCCAGCGCGCTCGTCAAGAGGACGGGGTATCGACGCATGCGCACAGCGCTGCAAGCATACACGGCGGCGAAGTGTCACGCGGACGTTGACAGGCCGAGGGCGGTTCGCATACTCGGGTGGCCCAAGCGATGGAGATCTACCTCGACAAGCGCGCCGTACGTCAGATTCGCCTGTCCGCGCAGGACGCAATCGAGGAGGGCGACATCGAGACCTTGCGCGAAGACATCATGGAGGCGTTCACCGAGGAGCAGGTCGAGGAGATTGAGCGCCGCCTCGACAACGGCGACTTCTTCGAGTTTCTGACGGATTTGCTCGACGAGTGGTCGGGCGACGACGCCGACGAGCTCCTCGAGCTAATCGACACGCAGCTCGGTGACGTGGGCGTGGATCTCAAGTTCGAGAAGCGCGGCACCGCCGCAGCGGCCGAAGAGGAAGAAGAAGCGACCGACTTCGAGGACGACGAGATTGACGAGGACGAGGACGACGAGGACGAGGACGACGAAGACGACGACGAAGAGGAAAAAGAGGACGAGGGCGAAGAGGGGGCATGATGGGGCGAGGCGCCCGCCTCTAAGGTCCCTTTTCCCGCCCGTCCGAGTCGTCGGTCCTCGTGAGGTACGGGTGACACTCGTTCGGCGCCGCGCTCTTCTCGGATCGAGCGAGGTCGGCGCACTGCTTCGTCGCACAGGGTACGTATCGGCTGTCGGGAAACTCGCGAACGAGTCGCCCGAGCCGTTCGCAGGCGGTGCGCGTGTCGCCATCGCGTCGCCAGAGCGCGGCCTCCTGCCAGAGGGCGTCGTCGCGGGCCGTCGAGTGCGCGAACTCCGCGTATAGCCGGTGGAATGCCTCGCGTGCCCGGGCTCGGTCGTGCAGGCGATCGCGCCAGAGCGCGCCTATGCGCAGCATGGCCGGCACGTACATGGGGCGGTCGTAGGTGCCGATGAGCGTCGTCGTCTCGCGCTCGGCGACCATGCGCTCCAGGTCGTCGACGGCGCGCTCGAATCGGCCAAGCTTCTCGTCGAGCAGGCTCGCGCGCCAGAGGGCGTCGTCGAAGAACCCGCCGAACGGGTAAGGCCAGCGATCGGCGATGTCGATGTACGCGGCGCGGGCCGCGTCGCCGTCACCGAGCGCTTCGACGTGCTCGGCGGTGAGAAACGCGACGAGAGGCGCAACCTCCGTCGACGCCAGGTCCTTTTCGAGCGCGCGGAGCTCCTCCATCCCCGCGCGTTTCCCGCCCTCGTCGGCGTGTGCGGCGAGCCGCCGCACGGCGACGTGCGCAACGCCGTGGCCGGAGAAGCGGCGCGGCACGCGCTCCATTTCGCGCCATCCCCGCTCGGCGTCCGCGGTTTCGCCGGGAGCGGCGGTCGCGCGATCGATCCGGAGCGACGCCGCCAGGTAGGCGGCCTCCGCCCCGTGCTCGCTCGAAGCGTCCGCCGCGATGGCGTCGAGCCGCGCGAGGGCCCGCTCCACGTCGTGCGCGCGTATGAGCACTTCGGCGGCGTTCCATTGCGCCTGCGCGCGGTCGCGTACGCGCACGGCTGCCTCGGCGGCGCGGTCGTACTCCCGCACCGCCTCATCGCGCCTGCCCGCGCTCTCGGCGCGCGCCGCCCCCGCGAAGGCGCGCTCGTACGCGGCGCCGCGCGAGGGGGCGCACGCCGGCAGCCCCAACGCGGCCGCGAACCAGACGCACGTGACGAAGCGCCCGTTCACGCGCGCGCAGCTCCGGCGATCGCCCGTGCGAGAATCTCGGTGGCCGACTGCACGTCCGACCTCGACACCTGCAGGTGGGTCACGGCGCGAAGGCGCTGGGGCCCCGACGCTTGGATCAGCACTCCGAGCCCGCGCGCCGCGCTGGCGGCTGCATCGGCCGGCGCGTCGACATCGATGTTCACGATGTTGGTCTGAACGCTCGCCAGGTCGACGTGCGCCCCGCCGACGCGCGCCATCCCCGCGGCGAGGGCGCGCGCGTTGTCGTGGTCCTCTGCCAAGCGGGCCCGGTGATGCGCCAGAGCATACAGCGCGCCCGCAGCGAGGATTCCCGACTGTCTCATGGCGCCACCCCAGCGCTTGCGAAATCGCCGCGCCTCTTCGATGAGCCGCCTCGGTCCGCAAAAGGCGCTGCCCACGGGTGCCCCCAATCCCTTCGAGAAGCAGACGCTCACCGTGTCGAACGGTTCGCACAGCGAGGAGACGGTCGCGCCGCAGGCGACGCTCGCATTCCAGATCCGCGCTCCGTCGAGGTGCGACGCGAGCCCTAGCGCGCGCGCTCGAAGGGCCACCGCCTTCGCCTGCTCCGGCGGCCATACGCGGCCGCCGGATCGGTTGTGCGTGTTCTCCACGGTCACGAGCGAATTTCGCGGCGCCCAGTACACGCGCGGCTGAAGGACGGCTTCCATGTCCTCGGGCGTGTAAATCCCGCCACGGCCTGCGACCGCGAACTGAACGCCGCTCAGCGCAGGGCCCGCGCCGCTCTCGTAGTTCACCGGGTGCGCGCCTTCCCCCACGACGACCTCGTCGCCCGGCCGGGTCTGCGTCGCGATGCCGAGCTGGTTGCCCATCGTTCCGCTCGAGACGAAGAGCGCAGCCTCCTTGCCCGTGATGTGGGCGACCTCCTCCTCGAGCGAGCGCACGGTAGGGTCGTCGCCGAAGACGTCGTCGCCGACTTCGGCGCGCGCCATGGCATCGCGCATCGCCGCCGTCGGACGCGTCACCGTGTCGCTGCGCAGGTCGATCATGAGGCGGACGGTAGCAGAGCCGCCGAAGTCCCCGTGAATCCACTGCGAACCGGCATTTGCTGCGAAAGCGCTTGCGCAGGAGACGTGTACATGTCAAGTGATTGAACCAGTAGAGGACCTCATGGAAGACGACCTGCCTCCGATTTCGGTCCCCCCTCCTGCGGATGCGCAGACGCTCGCCACGCTGGCGCCCGTGGCCCGGCAGAGCGTCGTCGATGCCGTGGCCGACCGCCTCCGGGGGGAGATTCTGGCCGGCCGCCTGCGGCCGGGAACGCGCTTGCCGTCCGAGCGCGAGCTATCGCTGGCCCTGGGCGTGAACCGCCTTACCCTTCGCTCGTCGCTCGCGCGCCTGGAAGCGCTGGGGCTCATCACGACGCGACACGGGGCGGGGACTGTCGTCTCGTCCTGGCGCGAGCGCGCCGGGCTCGAGATGCTCGGCACTCTCGTTCGGGGGCTGAAATTCGCGGACCCGGCATGGCACGAGCTCGTGCGCAGCTCCCTCGAGCTCCGGCGCATCCTCGCGTCCGAGGCCGTGGCGCTCGCGGCGGAGCGGTACACGGAGGAAGACCTCGAGGCGATCGGGACGTGTGTTCAAGTTCTGCGCGAGCACGCCGATGACCCGCTGGCCTTCGCGCGCGCCGACCTCGCCTTCATGCGGGCGGTCTGCCGCGCCGGACGCAACGTAGGCCTCGAGCTCTTTCTGAACACGTTCGCGAGGTGGCCCGATGAGCATCCGCAGCTCGTCACGGTCCTCTATGACGACCTGGCTGCCTCGGTGAAGCTCTATGACCCCGTGCTCGACGTGATGCGCTCGCGAAACGGCGACGCCGCGCGTACGGCAGTTCGGCGGGCGCTCGAGGTGCTCGACGCCGCCTGGGCGCGCCGACATCCGCCGCCCGCCGCCGTGCCGTCGCTCGAAGAGCCGGCCAACGAGTCCGTCCAGGTCTCGGTCTCCAAGGCCCCTGCTGTGGGCGCAGTGCCTGCGCGCAAGCCCAGGACCGACGGAGGCAAGGAGCGATGATGACCACGCTGACGCCATGGGAGAACCGATGGGCCGAGGCCGCGATTGGCGCGATGTTTCCCGGGTCGCGAGAGGAAGGACTCGCCGACATTCGAGGGATGGACGTGCCCGGCTTTCTGGGGCGGATTGTGCGGTGCGTGCCGTTCCGCGTGGCGCTCGGACTGCGGCTCGCCATCTGGCTCGTCGCGCTTGCCCCGCTCGTCGTGATGCGGCGCTTCGTCACCATCGTCGGGCTCGCGCACGAGGAGCGTGAGGCGGTCTTGGTGCGGCTGGTCGCGAGCAACTCGTACGCCGTCCGGTCTCTCGTTTTGATCCTGAAGACGATGGGGTCGCTCCTCTACGCCGGCAACGACTCCGTGCGCGCGCGTATGCAGAAGCCGGCCCTGGCGGAATCGACTGTGGCGTTGCGCCGCAAGCGAGTCCACGCAGCCTGAGGGAGTTCTTTCGCCATGTCCGACTCGCAACGCCCGAACGACCGTCCGGCTTTTCCCGACGAGGAGCTTCCGGAGGGTGCCGTCATCGACGGCGCTCGGCTGACCTCGGACGTAGAGGACGCGTTCGACTACGTCGTGGTGGGGTCGGGTGCGGCCGGCGCCGTCGCGGCGCACGTGTTGGCGAAGGCCGGTTTCTCGGTGGCCGTCGTCGAGGAAGGGCCGTGGGTCAAGACTCGTGAGTTCGGCGAGCGGGTGCACGAGGCCTTCCAGCGCATGTTTCGCGATTCCGGCACTCAGGTCGTCGAGGGACGCTCGTACATGCCGCTCATTCAGGGCCGTTGCGTCGGCGGTAGCACGGTCATGAACTCGGCCATCGCCCACCGCACCCCCGAAGACGTGCTCGAAGAGTGGGCGCAGCGCTTTGGGCTGCGCGAGGCGATTACCGCGCGGTCGCTCGAGCCGCACTTCGAGACGCTGGAGCGCGAGCTGAACGCGCACGAGGTCGGGGAGGAAGTTCTCGGCGAGAACAACCGCTTGTTCCTCGACGAGGCGAATGCCCTCGGGTTGCCGGCGGGCCGGATGCACCGATACGAGCGCGGCTGCCGCGGATCCGGCCGGTGCGTGACCGGCTGCCCGAACGCCGCCAAGCAGGGCATGAACGTGAGCTACGTTCCCTGGGCGCTCTCGCTCGGAGCGCGCATCTACTGCTCGTGCCGGGTCGAGCGTGTGGTCGTCGAGAATGGCAGGGCGGCGGGCGTGATCGCCCAGACGAGGCACGACGGCCAGGAGGGTGAGCCCCGGTCTCGCCGCGTGCGGCTGCACGCGCGTCGGGGCGTCGTCGTCGCGGCCAGCACGATCCAGACGCCCAATCTGCTGCGGCGGAGCGGCCTGCGAGCGCGCGATCTCGGCCGGCATTTCCAGTGCCATCCGGGCTTCGGTCTCGCGGGAGTATTTGCGAACCCGGTGGACATGAGCTTCGGCGCGACGCAGGGCGCCGAGAGCATTCATCTCCGGCGGACGGAGCGAATCAAGCTCGAGACCATCGCGATGCCGCCCGAGCTGGCCGTCGTTCGCTTCCCGGGCGTCGGCCGGGAGCTGATGAGCCGCCTGGGAGTCTTCGCCAACCTCGCCGTGTGGGCGGTGGTGGTCCGATCCGAAGCCGAGGGCAGGGTCCTCCCAGCGTGGGGCGGCCACGACAAGGTGAAGCTCACGCTGACCGGTAGCGACGTCGAGCGCATCCGGAAGGGCACCGCGCTGCTCGCGCGCATGATGTTCGAAGCGGGGGCCCGCGAGGTCTGGCCTGGGGTCTTCGGCGTTCCGGGTGTCATCCGGACGATCGACGAGGTACGGCTCATCGAACAGGTCCCCGCCGAGCCGAGGCTCTTCAATGCGATCACGACGCATCTGTTCGGAGCCGCGCGCATGGGGGTCGACCCGCGTACCAGCGTCGTGGGGCCCGATTTCCAGACCCACGAGGTACGTGCGCTCTACGTCGTCGATTCGAGCGTGTTCCCCACGAACCTCGGGGTGAACCCCCAGCATTCGATCATGGCCATGAGCCGTCTTGCGGCAACCCGTATCGCCGAGGGAGACTCGGTTGGCCAAAGAGGCGGCGGCCCCGGTGCGGTCTCTGCGCGAGGTCCGCGCAAATCCGAGAGCGCGGCCGCTTGACTCGTCTTGGCGGGCGCGTATCTTCCGGCGCCGGTTAGGCCCACTTAGCTCAGTGGTAGAGCAGCGCTTTCGTAAAGCGCAGGTCTGGGGTTCAAGTCCCCAAGTGGGCTCTCCCTTCTTCTCTTCCCAGGTCTCACGTTCCAGTCCGAGGGTGGCCAGCTGCGGCGCTTCGCGGGGGGAGGTAGGGGTCATGTACTACTTCCGGCTGCAAGAGCACCTGAAGATGGAGCGCGAGCTCCGGCGCCTGCGCCGTGGAGACATGGCCCGCGCGCTCGGTGAGCTCATGGCGCGCGCGCGCAGCGGGTTCGGCTGTCTGCCGAGTCAGGAGAGGTTTTGGCGCATGGTGCGCCCCGACGCGCCCCAACCCGCCCCTGACCTGGAGTCGGCCCTCACCCTGGACGACAAGGGCAACGGTAGCATCGGAATCTCGCTCGACCTCGACCCCGAGCTCGCGCTGGTCTGGCAGCTCGCGGTCGTCGTGCGTATGCGCGTCATCGGCACCGGCGCGATTGCGATGACCATCGACGGAACGCCCGCCTACGCTCTCGACGCGGCTCCCGCGGTCGAGACATTCGCGCCCGTGCTCTTCGAGGCCCTGCGCCGGCGAATCACCTGCTACGTCGACAGCCAACCGTAAAGGGAGGCGAGCCAGCCGGAGGAAAGTGCTGAGGTTACCTTGGCGCACACGGACCCGGCACGTCTCGCGCCCCGACGCCGACGGTCGGACTGGCTGTACCGGGCTCGGGCGTGCGATCCTGCCAGGGGGGCGACGTGCACGCCAAGCTCGAAGGACTGCTGAAGGCCTGTCCGGACTTGCCGAGTCTTCCGGGCGTCGCCGTGGAGCTCGTGCGGGAGATCCAGAGAGGCGATACCGATTTGGATCGCATCTGCTCGCTCTTGGAGCGCGATCCGGCGCTCGCAGCCAAAGTCGTGAGCGTGGCCAATTCCTCCGTCTACCGGCGGGGTTCTCCGGCCACGACGGTCCGTCGGGCCACGCTCGCCCTGGGTGCCAACACGGTCAGCACGCTCGCGCTCAGCTTCTCGCTCGTGCGCCAGCGCTCCGGCAAGCGCACTTTCGACTTCGCGCGTTTCTGGAAACGCGTCCTTCTCAGCGCGGTTGCCGCCCGCGTGCTGGCGCGCGTGGCCCACGTGGAGCCCGAGGAGGCGCTTCTCGCGGGCCTCCTCCAGGACATCGGCATCCTGGCGCTGCAAGCGGCGTTACCGGAGTACGACGCCGTTCTTCGCGAGAGTCGCAACGATCACCTGCGCCTCGAGCGCCTCGAGCGCGAACGCCTCGGGGCGTCTCACCAGGAGGTCGGGGCGTGGCTCGTCGAGCGCTGGAGCCTGCCGGATTCGCTGGGCAACGCCGTCCTCGGAAGCCACGTACCTCTGGACGACGCGCGTGGCTCGGCACTGGGTCGCTGCGTGGCAGCCTCGGGGTACGTCGCGGAGATTCGGCTCAGCCCCGGCTCGCACGTCGCGACCAAGGCGGCGGCCGAATTGGTCTCCTCGTGGCTATCCGTGGAGCCCCCCACGTTCCAGAGCGTGCTGGCCCAGGTTGCCACCGACGCCCAGAGCTTCGCCGAACCTTTCGACGTGGCCCTCCCGAGCGCCAAAGACATGCAAGGCACGCTCAAGCAGGCGCGGGATGCGCTCGTGCAGCTGAGCCTCCGGGTTGGCCAGATTGCCACGCGTCGGGAGTCCGACGCTGCGCGACTCGCGGAAGAGAAGAAGGTGCTCGAGCAGCAAGTTTCGCGCGACGCCCTCACCGGCGTCTTCACGCGCGGGCACCTGGACACGGCGCTCGCCCTGGCGTTTGCCAACGTCACGCGGTTCGAACGACCCCTCAGCGTGCTTTTTTGCGACATCGACCACTTCAAGAAGGTCAACGACACGCATGGCCATCCGGTTGGAGACAGGGTGCTCGCCGCCGTGGCACGCGAGATTGCGGCTTGCGCGCGCCAGCTGGACGTCGTCGGTCGGTACGGCGGCGAGGAGTTCGTCGTGGCGCTCCCGGCGACCGACGAGAGCGGAGCGATTGCCGCCGCCGGCCGGATTCGCGCCCGTGTCGAGGCCCTCAAGCTGAGGGACGACGCCGGTGCGCCCGTGCCGGTCACGATCTCCATCGGCGTCGCGACTCACGGCGCCCATTGGAAGGCGGAGAGCCTTGCCGCCTTGCTGCAGGCTGCCGACGGCGCCCTCTATGCGGCCAAGCGGGCCGGGCGCAACCGCGCGATTTCGTACGCTCCGTAGTCGGGCGATGCTCGAAATTGTGTAACCGCCGAGGGAGCCCGCTCGTATTCTCGGACGACAATGAAACGAGCACGCGCAGCTTCGATGGCCGTCTGGGCTCTGTTTTTGACCTGCGGCCTCGGATGCAGCAAGAAGGAAGACGGACCCCAGCTCGCGCCTTCGGCGAGCGCGCTCGCGGTGTCCAAGACCGAGCCGGCGGCCTCTGTGCTGGCATTTCGCGATTGACGCGCAGGGTCGCACCCACGTCGAGATGCCCGGGCTCAAAGAAAGCATCAAGGGCGACACGACGGCCGCCAGCGGGACGCTGGACGTCGTGCCGACGGATCTCTCGCAATCGCGAGGACTCGTACGGATTGATCTCTCCACGTTTGCCACGCACACCTTCGGCAACGACGACGACGCGGCGCAGACGAAACACGCGCGCACGTGGCTCGAGGTCGTCGTCGACGGCCAGATGAGCGATGCCATGCGTTGGGCCGATTTCGCGATCCGTTCGATTGATGGCCTGAGCGCGAGCGACGTGACCAAGATCGTGGCCATCCGGGAAGGCGACGGCGACGTGCGTCGCGCCACGATGACCGTTCACGGCGACCTTCTCGTCCATGGCCACAAGGTGGCGAAAGACGACGCGGTGGAGGTCGCTTTCCGCTATGCTCCGGGCGCTTCGGCCGACGCGAAGCCGCTGCGGATCGAGATGAAATCGAAGCAGCCCATGCGGGTTGTACTCAAGGAACACGACGTGCGACCTCGCGATACGCAGGGCAAGATTGCTGCCTGGACGACGAATCTGATCGCGAAGGTCGCCGAGACAGCCGACGTTACCGTCGACATCGCGGCCGCGCCGTTGCCATAGCCGGAAGGAGAACGTTCATGCGATCCAATCTTTCGTTCGAGAATTTCGCGTCCGTGCTCGCCGCGCTCGGCGCCACGCGCCTTCGTTGCGTGCGGCGGGACGCAGCCCAAGCCGGTCAACGCGACCGAAGTGGCGCCCGCGACCGCGCCGGCCGGCGCGCCGGCGCCGCTGGGCAGTCCTCGTGTTCGGCGGCTGGCTGCAGCGGCAAGAAGACCGCCGACGCGCCGGCTGCTGCCGCGCCCGGAGCGACCCCGGCGACCAACGCCGCCGCGCCGAGCACACCGCCTGCGGACCCCACCCCCACGCCAGCTGCTGCGGCGAGCCCCGCCGCCGCCACCCCGCCTTCGACGAGCGCATCGCCCACCGCGAAGGCACCCGCGAAGACCACCGCCAAGAAGAAGCCCGCGGCCAAGCCGGCCCAGGGTGAAGCGAGCTGCGGAGCGGGTACCTGCTCCGGCGACAAGAAGCAGATTCTGGTGACCGTCGGGGGAGTCGGTCTCGGTTTGCGCTGGGAGTTCCTCGACGAGCTGGTCGAGCGCACTGCCTCGGCGCGGCTGCCGCTGGACTTCTTCGAAATCTCCCCAGAAAACTACATGCGCCGCGGAGGGCGATACCCCGCAGCGCTGGGCTCCTTGGCTCAACAGTATCCGGTGGTCACGCACGGGCTGACGATGTCGCTCGGCGGCGTCGATCCGCTCGACGACGCGTACCTCGTCGACCTCGCGGCCTTCCTGCGCGAGGTACGCACCCCCTGGCATTCGGACCACCTGTGTTTCGGCGCGGTCGATGGGCGTGCGATGCACGATCTGCTCCCCGTCTCGTTCAAGGAAGCCAACATCGGCCGAATCGCCGATCGCATTCGGCGCGCGCGCGATGTGCTCGGCATGCCGCTCGCCATCGAGAATGTCAGCTACTACTGGCATCCGGGCCACGCCGAGATGGGCGAAGCGGAGTTTCTCGCTCGCGTCTGCGATACCGCCGAGTGCGGGCTCCTGCTCGACGTGAACAATGCGTTCGTGAACGCGACCAATTTCGGCTTTCCGGTGAACGATTGGATGCGCACCGCGCCGCTCGATCGCGTCGTACAGATCCACGTGGCGGGGCACGAATGGGTCGCCGCCGACGAGGCAGGCCTGGGCGATGACCGACCGGCGCACGCGCCGGACGCGATGATCATCGACACGCACGGAGCCGACGTGTCCGATCCGGTGCTCGCCCTGCTCGGGAGGGTGCTCGCGCGCACGGGGCCGGTCCCGGTGGTGCTCGAGCGCGATCAGAACGTTCCCGGGCTCGACGCTCTCTTGTCCGAGGTTGCGCGCATCCGCGCGGTGGCATCAGCCGCCGTCGCGGGCTCCGACCAGGACGCCGCGCTCGCCGAGGTCCGACAATAATCGCGCGAGGTCGGGGATGACGGCGGCGGGGACGACGTCGTGGTCGATGCACGCGCGCTGCACGGCCTCTCCGAGTGGCTGCCCCGACAGCAAGGCCTGGATCACGGCCGCGGCGAGCGCGGTCAGCTCGAGCCAGCGTACTCGGTGATGGGCATCGCGGTAGGCGAGGAGTTGCACGTCGCGACGAGGCGGCTCGGCTGCCGGGTCACCCGGTTCGTCGTCGTCCAGCTCGTGCACGGCCCAGGCGAAGTGCATGAGGCGAGCGGACTCGGTGAACACCAGCGGGCGATCCAGGGCGACCGGGGCGCCCGCCTCCGGAACACGAACCGAGGCCGACGCTGCCACGCCGAACGCCGCGAGCTCGTAGGCAGCCAGATCGATCAGGTAGACCGGAATCGTCGTGTCGGCACGCCAGCGCGGCTCTACCCACGCGAAGAGCTCCGAAGGAACGTCCCGCAGGTAGTGTGTCCGCGGCCCGACCTCCTGCGCGAACGTCGCCAGATCGGCGTCGAATCTCCCGTTGCACGCGGCGTTCATCCGCGCGCGTGTCCGGGCTAACATCCGCTGCACGACGGCAGCCAGCCCATTCCTCACGAGGCTTCGGTACACGGCGAGCCGGCGGGGTGCCGCGAGGATGGCCTCGATGTCTTGGAGCTCGACGCCGTGCTCCCGCAGGAACGACCGAAGGTCACGCGCGATCGCCTCTCCCGCGTGCGCGCCCAGGCAAGCGTCCGCAATGGCCCGATGCAGCCGCCGTTCCCCTTCGTCCGTCATTCTTCGAGCGCGAACTTGTGCCGCGTCAAAACCCCCTCGGCGATGTTCACGCTGACCGCATGCGGCTTTCCCGCAGGAGGGACACAGTCCAGCCGATGGGCTCCGGCCGGCAGTTCCAGGCTCGCAACGGGCGTGACTCCCCGGGCGATTCCATCGACCGAGATCGAGCACCAACCCGGGCTCGCCGCCACCGACAAGCGACCGCTGCCCTTGGGCATGGCGCCGCGCAAGGCGACAGGCAGCGAGTCGACGGCAACCAGCGGCACCGAGCTGGCTTCCGAAGGCGCCCCCGCGCCCATGGACGGTCCGGACGGGGCGGCCGGCGGGACGGCGACGGAGCTCGCGGCGCTACTCGCAGAGGACTGGCTTGCGCGTGTGAACGCCGCCGCGACCGCCACGATGACGGTCATGACGAGTACCGCCGCGCCGAGGGTGCGCCCGGAAAGGCCCCGGTCGTGCATCCTATTCTGCATGACCGGAGCGGCCGCGGGCGCATGCTTCTCCAGGGGCGGCGGTGGGTTCGTGATGTGCATCGCGAGTGGCACCGCGGGGGCGTTCGGCGCGCCAGCGGGTGGTCGCGACGGGGACTGTCCGCTTCGAAGGTGGTGGGGGATCGCTGCGTTGACGCTTCGGGGGCAACGCGTTGGTCGCCTCCGCATCGGACGAGCTCAGCCCGGGGGCCCTCAGCTCCGACTCCCGCAGCCCTGGTATCAGCGCGTCCAGACGCTCGAGCACCAGATCGAACGAAGCGAGGCGCAATTCCTTGTTGGTCACCATGCAGTCGCGCACGAGCGCCCGCAGGCCCTCCGGCAGGTGGCCCGCGATCTCGTCGATGCTCTTGGGCTCCTTGGTCGCGATCTTCACGATGAGCGCGTTGAAATTCGGGGCGTCGAACGCCCGACCCCCGGTGAGCGCCTCGAACAAGATTCCGCCGAACGCAAAGATGTCGGTCCGTCCGTCGATGCCGTCCGCGCCCATCGCTTGCTCGGGGCTCATGTAGAGCGGCGAGCCGAGGACCGTGCCGATGACCGTGAGAGCGGTGTTGCTCTCCTCCTCCAGAATCTTGCTCACGCCGAAGTCGAGTATTTTCGGTACGACGCGACCGTCGCGGTCCGTGTGCAGGAAGATGTTCGTCGGCTTGAGGTCGCGGTGCACGACCCCGCTCCGATGGGCAGCCGCGAGCGCCGCGGCTACGTCTCGCATGTGCCCGAGCAGCTCGAGCACCGTGAGCCGGGGCTCGCGTCGTCTCAACCCCACGTCGAGCGAGACTCCCGTCAAGAGCTCCATCACGAGGAAAAGCGAGCCATCCTCGGCTTGGCCGACGTCGATGATTTCGATGATGTTCGGGTGGTCGATGCGCGCGCTTACCTTCGCCTCGAGAAGAAACCGCCGGGCCGCCTCGGGCGTGCGGGCGATCTGCGGCAGCATGAATTTTACGGCGAACTCGCGCTCCGTGAACACATTGGTCGCCGACCAGACGGAGGCCATTCCGCCCGACCCAAGCAGGCGGTTCAGCCGATATTTTCCGGCGATCGTTCGACCCGACTCCATCAACCCTCCCCGCCTGCATGGCCCCGGCGACAGACTGCGCGGCAGAGTGCGTGCGCCGGGGACCCCTATCCGATCGTCATTCCTCCGTCGATCACAAGGGTGTGCCCTGTCAAGAAAGTTGCAGCATCACTGGCAAGGTAAAGGGCGCCGCCAGCTATCTCGTCCGGGACTCCATAGCGTCGCATGGGCGTCCGCGCGATCACTTGTTGTAAGAGGTCGTCATTCTTGAGGATCGCTGCCGCGAAGCGCGTATCGACGAATCCCGGCGCAATGGCGTTCACACGGATTTTCGAGGGGGCGAGCTCGACCGCGAGCGTCTTGGTCATCGCGATGACGGCGGCCTTCGTCGCCGCGTAGATGCCCTGCAGGGGCGAGGCGGTGAGACCCGAGACGCTCGCCATGTTCACGATGGAGGCGGCCGCCTCGCGCGCGATGGCGCGGCGGGCCACCTCGCGGGCGCACCAGAAATATCCCTTCACGTTGACGTCGAATGTCTTGTCCCAGGCGCCCATGTCCGCGCTCAGAAACGGCCCGAAGTGCGGGTTGGTTGCCGCATTGTTGACGAGCACGTCGATCCGCCCGAACCGCTCGACGGTCTGCTCGACCAGCCGAACGCATTCGGCCTCGTGCCCCGTATGTGCGGAAAAGGCCAGCACCCGATCGGCTCCGTGCTCTCTTCCGATCGACTCCGCAACGGCTTGGATGCCCTCGGCCTTGCGCGAGGCGAGTGCCACGGTCGCTCCGTGGGCGGCGAAGGTGCGCGCTATGGCCTCGCCGATGCCCCGGCTCGCGCCCGTGACCAGGGCGACCTTGCCTTCCAGGGTGATGCGGGCCGTCATGCGGGAATCACTACCAGAGATCGAACGAAGACCAGAAGATATGCGGGGGCGCTCGCCCCGATGGGCCAAGGCATCTTCAGGCGACGAACGCGCCGATCTTTCGGAAACGTGCGTACCGGTCTTCCACGATCTCGTCGGGTGCCATCGACTCGAGACCGCGCAGCGCCTCGGCAATCGCAGCTTCGAGAAGCCGCGCGGCTGCGTCGTGGTCCTGGTGCGCGCCGCCCACGGGTTCGTCGACGGTCCGGTCAATGATGCCGAGCCGCAAAAGATCCGGTGCCGTCATCTTCAGACGTGCCGCCGCCTCATCGGCCTTGCCGCCTTCTTTCCAGAGAATCGACGCGCAGCCCTCGGGCGAGATGACGCAGTACCAGCCATATTCGAGCATGAGGACGCGATTGGCCACGGCGAGGGCGAGCGCACCACCGCTGCCGCCTTCGCCGATGATCGTCGCGATGATCGGGACACGGGCGCGCGACATGGCGGCGAGGCAAGCGCCGATGGCTTCACTCTGGCCGCGCTCTTCGGCCCCGATGCCGGGATACGCGCCCGGCGTATCGACGAACGTGAGGATGGGGAGCCCAAAGCGGCTCGCCATGTCGTAAAGGCGCGTGGCCTTACGGTAGCCCTCCGGATGGGGCATCCCGAAGTTGCGCTTCACGTTGTCCTTGGTGCCGCGACCCTTCTGGTGGCCGACGACCACCACGGATCGGCCGCGAAAGCGTGCGACCCCGCCGACGATTGCGGCGTCGTCTCCGAACGTACGGTCGCCGTGCAGCTCGACGAAATCTTCGAAGATTCGCTCGATGTAATCGAGCGTGTAGGGGCGCGCCGGGTGGCGCGAGAGCTGAACCTTTTGCCAGGGAGAGAGCTCCGCAAAGAGCTCTCGCGCGACGCGGCTGGCCTTGTCCTCGAGGCGTCTCAGCTCCGGCTCGAGCGCGCGGTCGGCCTTCGCCAGCTCGCGCAGCTCGCGCACGCGCAAGACGAGCTCCACCACCGGCTTTTCGAAAGGCAGGACGAACGAGGGAGCTCGCATCCCCTTGGTGGGAGAACCTAGCACGAAGGGGGAGGAGCGGCCCTCGGGTTGGGACGGCATGGGCGCCGAGCCTTGTGGCCCAGCACGGGAGCGGGGGCAAGCGGCCACGACCCAGGGCACGAGCGGCCGCGAGACAGGGCTGTGGGGGAGACGCGACAGGGCGTACGCGGCCACGCGCCAGGTCCATGGCGGCCGCGAGGCGGGATCCAAGGGATGACGCGCGGCCGCCGTCGCCCTGTCGCGCGAGGGAGGAAGCGGCCACGTCTTTCCCCTCGGGGTACACGCGTGAGGATCGTGGCGGCCGTGCGATAGGGCGGTGGGGGAAACGCGTCAGGAGCAGAGCGGCCGAGTCTCTACCCCAGAGCGGCCGACAGGTAGGGTGACTGCCCGAGTCATCAGGGCCATGGTGGTCACGCGCGAACGGTGAAGCGGCCGCGTACGAGGGCTCTACGGGTGACGCGTCAGCACCCTCGCGGCCGCGTGTCGGGGCCCCAGCGGCCGCGCGCCTACCTGGAGCGGCCGACAGGTAGGGTGACTGCCCGAGTCATCAGGGCCATGGTGGTCACGCGCGAGCGGTGAAGCGGCCGCGTACCGGGGCTTTGGGATCACGCGCCACGGGCAACGCGCGACGGTTCCCGCACCGGCCTTCTAGCCGACCTTCGCCACCGCGCTCGGCTTCTCGCGCACGACGTTGAACCGGCGCATCGGCTTCTCCTTGCCTTTCAGTGAGCGCGGCTCGATCTCCTCGAAATCGAAGCGGCCCCCGAGCCGAGAGAGGGTCTGCTCGCTGACGACGATCTGGCCTGCGAGAGCCGTCGCGCACAGCCGGGCGCTCGTGTTCGCGGTATCCCCGATGGCCGTGTACGACAGCGCTTTCGAGCTCCCTACGTACCCTACGACGCCCGGGCCCGGTATGGATGCCGATGCCCACGCCGAGCGGGGGCTTGCCCTCGCCCATTCGCTGGCGGTTGAAACGGCCGAGGATCTCCATCTGGTCGAGCGCGCACTGCACGCACCGGATGGCGTCGTCGCGGTGGGCCAGGGGCGACCCCCAGAAGGCCATGATGCCGTCGCCCATGAACTTGTCGAGCGTCCCTTCGTACTTGAAGAGCGTTTCGACCATGGGCTCGAAATACTCGTTTAGCATGTCGACGATCACCTCGGCGGCGGTGCCCTCGCTCATCTGCGTGAAGCCGCGGATGTCGCTGTTGAAGACCGACAGCTCCTGGACGAGCTGCCCGCCCTTTTTCACCTCGAGCTTGCCGCTCATCATCTGCTCGGCCACGTTCGGCGCCACGAGGCGCACGAACCGATCGCGCATGACGATCTCCTGCTCCACCTTCTTGGCGAGGATCGTGTTTTCGATGAACATCGCCGCCTGGCCGGCGACCGACGTGATGACTTCGAGGTCTTTCGGCTGAAACTGGGCCAGCGACTCGCTGTCGAGCCACAAGACGCCGAGCACCTCTTTCTCGCTCTCATGCAGGAGCGGCACCACCATGGCGCTCGAGATCCGGTTCAAGATCATCGATTTGCCCTTGGAGGCCGCGAAATCCATCGAGGCGTCGTGCGTGAGCACGCTCGCGCGCTCCTTGATGACGTGATTGAGGATCGTCGAGCTGACCTGGATCGGAGCCTCGGTCCCGTCGCGGCGGCGGGCCGCCCGCGGGTGCAGGCTGCCGTCGTCCTCGCGCAGCAGAATGACGCAGCGGTCGGCTTTGGTGAACTTGAAGAGGGCGAGCAGGATCTTGTCCAGCAGGCGATCGAGCTCGCGCTCCAGGCCAATGTCGCGCGTGAGCTCCCACGTGATGCGCAGACGCTCGTAGTCGAGGCGGAGCTGCTGAGGGTCGTGGCCTACCGCATCGAACGGCAGGAACCCCTTCGTCTGGGCGGCGATCTGCGTGCCGATGGCTCGGGCGCGTCCAGCACGTCGACCCGCGTGCCGCTGAAGCTCGGCGGGGCGACTGCCGGATGCCCGCGGGCGGCGCGGGTCGTGGGCGGCGGGCCGTGCGCCGGCTGCCCGTACGGATACGACGGCTGCGGCGACGTCGGCATGCCAGGGGTCGCGGATGCCTTGGCCGCGGGCATCACCGGCGGCGACAGCGCGCCGGGCGATTGACCCTGCGGTGGCGCGTGCCACATCGGCGTGCCCATCGCCGACGGCCGTGCTGCACCGCCGCCGGGCCCGACAGGCGGCAGAGCGACTACGCCGCCGGAGCCGTCGTCGTACCGAGCGCGCGTGGATCCCAGCGCAATCTCGTCGCCGTGCTTGAGGAACGTCTCGCCGCGTACGCGCTCGCCGTTGACGTACGTGCCGTTGAGGCTCCCGAGGTCGCGCAGGACGAAGCGCCCATCGCGCTGCTCGAGGATGCAGTGCTCCTTCGAGACGATCTTGTCGAGGAGCTGAATCGTGTTGTTCGGGTGTCGACCCAGGCTGTTGATGGGCCGAAGCTCGATCGCTTGCTGTCCTTCGGCGGTCGCCAGGATCAGCCGAGGCATGCGTCACCCGAGTCAGCCATTCGTCTGGTCGATGGTAGCAAGGGCCGCTCGCGCCGGACAGTGCCGACGCGTGCTACGTTTTGTCTACACGGGAGCCAAGGTCCTGGCGGGACGACCGCAGCCACCGGCCAACCCGATACGGGCGCGCGCCCTACGCGAGCTCACGCACAGCCGGCTGGTTTCTGGAACCTCGCAGCTACGCTCCCACGTTTCCCTCCCGATGCCCCGAACTACCAAGCCCCGAGGACGCACCAAGGCTGAATCTCCCCAGGCGCACGCCGAGGGGTCCCCTCCGGCTGCGTCCCTCAAGCGGAGCCGCGAGAACCGGGCACCGTCGGCCCGCCCCAGCAGCGCGAACGGAGCGGGGACGGCGGGCGACGCAGCAGACGTGACGACCGGGCTCGCTCGGACGTCGCATCGTGTGCCTGCGGAGCAGGCCGCCATGCGCACCGACGAGGACATCCTGCCGGAGTCGCCGCGGCAAAGTCACGGCCTTTTCGAGCTCGTTTCGAGCGTCGCGCGCCGCGCGCTCGAGCTCGGGCTTTCGGCCCGGGAACCGAGCTTTCACGTCTTCGTCGCGGCGGCGCCCGAAGTGATGATCGAGGACGACATCGTTCGGTACGCGTCGCGGTTCGCGGGCGAGCGGCCCACCCCGAACGACATCGTCTACGTGCACGATTTCGATCACCCCGAGGCACCGCTCCCGCTCCTCTTGCCAGCTTCGGCAGGGCCGTCGCTCGTCGCGGCGTTGGACCGGCTCATCGAGCGTCTCCAGGCAGGAGATCCCGGCGGTGGTCGAGGGCGAGGAGTTCAAGCGCGCCCAAGCGCACCTCGCCGGCGAGCTCGAGGCCAAGAACCGCGCGGTCATTCACCAGCTCGAGTCGCTGGCCAAGACGCTGGGCTTCGGAGTCCGCGCGGTGCACGGCAGCGTTCAGACCTTCCCGATCCTGCACGGCAAGCCAGTGAGCGCCGAGCAGTTCGACGTCCTCGACGAATCGACCAAGCGCGCGCTCACCGACAGCGAAGAGAAGCTCACGCCGCGAGGTCGAGAAAGCGGCGCAGCTCGTCCGCGCGCAAAGCGCCGGGTTCGAGGCGGCGCGCGAGGAGGTCTTCTCCAAAGCCGCGAGCGTCGTCATCGAGGACGCGATGAAGGAGCTCGGGCGCGAGACGGGGCACCTCGGCGACGACGTCAGACGATGGCTCGATCGCGTGCACCGCGCCCTGGTCGAAGACTGGGACGATCTGGTGCGATATCGATGAGGAGAACGAGCAGGAGGCGCGCCGGCGCGAGGAGACGAAGACCCGGAGCTCGCGACACGCCTGAATCGCTTCAAAGTTAACCTGCTCGTCTCGCACGAGCCCGGGTCGCCCGCGCCCGTCGTCTACGAGACGAACCCGACGTACCCCAACCTCTTCGGCTACCTCGAGCGGCGCGCGCGCTTCGGCGCGCTCCTCACGGATTTCACGCGCATCCGCGCGGGGTCGCTGCACAGGGCCAGCGGCGGCGTCCTCGTCGTGCGCGCGGCCGATCTCCTGGCCGACCCCATCATCTGGGAGCGCATGAAGCGCGTCCTGCGCGAACAACGGATCGGCGCCGAGGATCCGCTCGGTCCTCTCGGCCTCTACGCGACGTCGCTGCGCCCGGTCCCGGTCCCCATCCGCGTGCGGGTCGTTCTGGTGGGCTCGCCCGAGCTCTACGCGACGCTGCTCGAGGCCGACCCCGACTTTGCCTCTCTGTTTCGAGTGAAAGTCGAGGTCGACCCGATCATTCCGCGAACGCCGAAGAGCCTCGTGGCGCTCGACTCGTACTTGATGGCGATGGCCCTGGAGCGTCAGTGGGGGCACTTCGACCGCGCTGCGCGCGCGCGTCTACTCGACCTCGCTACACGCCTGTCGGTCGATCGCGAAAAGCTCGCGCTCATTCTGTCGCCGCTCGAAGAGACGATGGCCTTCGCGAGCGCCCTGGCTGCGGCCAAGGCGACCGGCCGCGGCGAGGGTGGCGGCCGATCGGCGGGCGAAGAAAACGATCCCGACATGCCCGCTCGCCCATCGTTTCGCGCCTCCATCGCCCCCCCGACGAGAGCGTCGTCGGCGCCGAGGACATCGACGCCGCGTGGATGGAGCGGCGCGAGCGTGCCGGGAGCGCCGAGCGGCACATCCGCGAGATTACGCTTCGCGGCGAGGTCGCGCTCGATACCAGCGGCTGGCGCGTCGGGGTCGTCAACGGGCTCTCGGTGTTCAGCGCCGGGCGACGTCGAGTTCGGGCAGCCGATGCGCATCACCGCCGTCGTGGGTATCGGCCGCGAGGGCATCATCGACGTCGAGCGCGAGGCGCAGCTCGGCGGGAGCATTCACACGAAGGGCGTCGCGATCCTGCGCGGATACCTGGCGCGCATGTTCGGCCAGCAGCGACCGCTCAGCCTTCGCGCGCAGCTCGCCTTCGAGCAGAGCTACGGAGAGATCGACGGTGACAGCGCGAGCTCGAGCGAGCTCTTCGCGGTGCTGAGCGCGCTCGCAGACGTCGGGATCGACCAGGGCGTCGCCGTGACCGGCAGCGTTAACCAGCTCGGCGAGCTGCAGGCGATCGGCGGAGTGTGCGCGAAGATCGAAGGCTTCTTCGACTTGTGCCGAGCGCGCGGGTTGAACGGGCAGCAGGGCGTGCTCGTACCGCGGGCGAACCTGCCGCATCTGGTGCTTCGCGACGACGTGGCCGACGCAGTCGCGCGCGGCCAGTTCCACCTCTACGCCGTCGAGACGGCCGCGCAAGGCATCGAGATTCTCACCGGCCTGCCGGCCGGCGATCGCGACGAGAGCGGCCGCTTCCCCGCGGCCAGCGTCTTCGGTCGCGTCGAGCGTCGCATCATCGAGATCGCCGAGAAGCTGCGCGAGGCCGAGGGGCACATCGTGCACGAGGCAGCGGAAGCGCTGGAAGAGGCGAGCGCCGCCGACGCCATGGAAGGCGGCAGCGCTCGCGTGAGAAAATGACGTGAGGCGCGCCCTTGCGTCGCTCGTCTGCCTCGCTGGCACCTGCTTCCTGCTCGGCTCTTGTCGTGCCCGCCCGCACGGCGCCGGCCCCGATTCGTTCGGCCTCGGTGCGGCGAGAGCGCGCGCGCGCATCGATCTCGCCGGCTCGTGGAAGTATCTGCCGTACGACGGCGAGACCAACATGGCCTCGCCGAGCGTCGACGACGGCACGTGGCCGTCCATGAACGTACCCTCGAGCTGGTTTCTCCTCGGGCGATCGACCGTATCCGCCCGGCGCGAGCGCCGACGCGCCCGCGTCCGAGACGAGCGATCCGGGCGCACTGCTGCCGATCGATGGCGACACGGGGCTCGACCACTCGGGCGCTGTCTGGTTCCGACGCACGTTCGAGTGGGAAGGCGGCGACGCGCGGCCGGTCGTCGTCGATCTCGACATGGTCGACTACTACGCCGACCGTCTTCGTCAACGGGGTGGCGGTGGGCCGCCACGAGGGCTACTTCCAGCACTGGTCGGTCGACGCGACGAGTGCGGTTCACCCCGGTCACAACGAGATCGCCGTGCACGTGTCGGCGCCTGCCTTGCCCTTCGACATGGCCCAAGCGTATCCGGTCAGCTTCCCCAAGATGCAGGACCAGATCAAAGGCGTCTTCGCGTACCACGACACGCGGCCCGGCGCGACGAGTCGCCGCGGGCAGGAGCGCTCGACGGGTGGAATCCTCCGTGGGGTCGCGATTCGCGAGTCGTCGGGTGTCGACCTTGCCGAGCTCACGGTGACGCCGCTCGAGGTGAGCGCCTCGTCGGCGCGCCTCGCTGTCGAGGCAACTCTCCGCAACTGGACCGGCACGCAGGAGAAGACGACTGTCGACGGCACCATCGGGTCGAGCCTCGACGAAGCCCGGATCCCCGTACACTTCGAGATTCTCGCCCGGCCGGGCATCACTCGCGGCCGCGCCGAAGTGCGCGTCGATCACCCGCACCTCTGGTGGACCTGGGACTACGGCCGTCCGGACCTGTATGTATTGAACGTGGGCCTCACCGGCGCCGCCGGGCGCCTCGACGAGCGCGCGGTCCGCTTCGGCATTCGCT
The DNA here is from genome assembly GCA_963720145.1 of uncultured delta proteobacterium. Lineage (GTDB taxonomy): Bacteria > Myxococcota_A > Polyangia > Polyangiales > Polyangiaceae > Palsa-1150. The sequence continues at coordinate 822,524 of CAVREO010000044.1, read as the reverse complement.
CGATCACGCTCGGCGATGACTGGGTATTTCGCCTGAACGGGCAGCGTTTCTATCCGCGCGGCACAAACTACATCTCGACTCAGTGGCTCTCGCAGGCGGACGCGACGTTCTACCTGCGCGACCTGGGGCTGATGACCGGCGCAAACCTGAACGCCGTGCGCGTCCACGCTCATCTGGAGCGGCCCGAGTTCTACGACCTCGCCGACGAGCTCGGAATCCTGGTGTGGCAAGACTTCCCGCTGCAGTGGGGCTACGCCGACTCGAGCGCGTTCCGCGAAGAGGCCATCGCTCAGGTCGAGGACATGGTCCGTCAGTACGGCGACCATCCGTCCATCGGGCTCTGGTGCATGCACAACGAGTCACCGCACGCGATGGAGTGGATGCAGAAACGGACGCCCAACCAGAACCGAGAGCTCGACGAGCAGCTCGCCGCGCGGGCGCGCGCTCTCGATCCGTCGCGCGCGGTGCACCGTGACTCGGGGACCGGCGACGGGCACGCATACTTCGGATGGTACGAGGGCAACATCGAGGACATCGCGACAGCCGATCTGGAGCCACTCGTGACGGAGTACGGGGCGGCTTCGCTGCCGGCCCTCGACACTCTCCGGACGATGTTCGACGCGGAGTCACTCTGGCCGGACACGCCGCGCGACTGGGCGAGCTGGCAGTTTGCCGACTTTCAGCCGAAAGAGACGTTCCGCGTCGCCAAGATCAAGCAGGGACGCACCATCCACGAGTTCATCGTCAACACGCAGCGCTACCAGGCCGTCGCCGTACGCTACACGACCGAGCTCCTGCGTCGCCGCAAGTGGACCAAGAACACGGGCGTCTACCAGTTCATGTTCGTCGACGACTGGCCGTCGATCACCTGGTCGGTCATCGACTACTACCGCCGCCCCAAGCTGGCGTACTCGGCGCTCAAGCAGGCGATGCAGCCGGTGCTGCCCAGCGTCGAGTACGACCCCCACGACCCGAGCAAGCCGATGGCCATTCACGTCGTGAACGACCGGCTGCAGCCGCTGCTACACGCCCGCGTTTCGTGGCGTGCCACCGTGTCAGGCCGGCCTGACGTCGAGGCGAGCCGCGAGATCGATTTGCCGGCAGACGCCGTCGTGCGGGTCGCCGATTTGCCGGCTGCAGCCACCCTGCTGGCCGGCGGCGGCCGCCTCGAGGTGCGCATCGCAAGCGCGTCGGGCGAGGTCCTGGGGCGCTCGGAGCTCGGCCCGGAAGACTTCCTGGAGTCGACCCGCGACTGAGGGGCCGTCAGGGGCAAGAGCATGGGGGCGTCGAGCCCGCCCCGCACGTGGTGTTGACCTGGCAGTTTTGGTAAGCGACGAACGCGGATTTCGTCGTGCCGGCGCAGGCCGCCGCGCAGTTGTCGGCGGCGGTTCCCGACATCGTATCGTAGCATTTGTACTGGCAGTCCACGGTCTGCCTGCAAGTCGCGTTGGCCATGCACGTCATGATCGCGGAGCAGCAGTTGGCCTGCTCGCAGGTGGAGCACGCCGTACAGCCCGCGCACGCTATGGCCTCCGGCGAGAGCTTGCAGCTACTGCCCTTGCTTCCGCTGCTGCTGCCCGTGGTCCCGCAAATGGGCGACGAGCCGCTCGAGCTGCTGCTGCCGGAGCTGCTCCCACTGGAAGACCCGCTGCTGGAAGACCCGCTGCCCGAGCCGCTCCCGCTGCCTGCCGCTGCCGGATCCGCCGGAGGATCCGCTGCTGCTCCCCGACGTGCTTCCGCCGCTCGTAGACGAGGAGCCGCTGCTCGTCGATCCGCTGCCGCTGCCGGAGGTTCCGCCGCTGCTCCCGCTGCTGGAGCCGCTGCTCGAAGAGCCGCTCGAATGCTGCTCAACGCCGCTCGTTCCGCTCGTTCCGCCGCTGCTGCCGGAGGTGCTGCTAGTGCTCGCAGACGCATCGAATCCCGCCTCGCCCGCGTCCGCCGTGTAGGCGCTGCCAATGCCAGCGTAGTCGATCTCCTCCTTGGGCGCAGGCCACGGCGAGCGCGGAGGACGCGGCGATACAAACGACGACCCGATTCATGCTCAACCTTTCGGATTGGCGAAGTCGATACCGGCCGCCGGCGGCCAAGCGGGCTTTCCCCGTCGCGGCGAGCTGCGCCGCGTCGGTGTTCCCCAAGTCACTCCGTACCCGCACTTCGAAGATACGCAACGATTGAGCTAGGCACCACATCGGGCCGCCATATCGGCCTCACGTTGGGGTGCCGCTCCGCACATCGACTGACAGGTACTCTCGAAAGAGCAAATCCCATGAGGGCCGAAGGATTCGCCAATTCGCGCAGCCGCGGGAACGGAGCATGGCTCGACCCCGCCGCCCTTCGTCGCTATGCCATGGGGCATCGTGCCCGATTGGTCGCTCCTACTCCGCCCCGAGCTCGCTGAGCTTTCGTCGTACGTTCCCGCGGACCACGCCGGGGTGCGCGTGCGGCTCGACGCCAACGAGGCGCCGCCGAACGCGTCTCCGCTCCTGCGCGACGTCGTGGGCCGCGCCATCGCGCGCACGGCGCTCGAGCGCTACCCGGACGCGCGCGCGCGCGAGCTCAAGGCGCGTATCGCCGAGCGCACCGGTGCGCGTGCCGACGAGCTGCTCGTGGGCACGGGCTCGGACGAGGTGATCTCGCTGCTGATGGCGTCGCTCGCGCGTCCGCGTGGCAAGGCGCCCCAGGCCGTGGTCCTCGCGCCGACGCCCACGTTCGTCATGTACCGCATCACGGCTCGCGCGCACGGGTGGAAGGCCGTCGAGGTGCCGCTCGACACCTCGTGGGACCTCGACCTCGCCTCGACCAAACGTGCCGTCGAGATGGTCCAGCCGAACCTCGTGTTCGTCGCGAGCCCGAACAACCCGACAGGCAACCGCGTGAGCGAAGATTGGCTCGCGGCGCTCCTCGAGAGCGCGGCCGAGGCCCTGGTCGTCGTCGACGAGGCGTACGTAGACTACGCGCGCGGCGGATCGCTGCGAGATTGGCGCGCTCGCCACGCGAACCTGGCCATCTTGCGTACGCTCAGCAAAGCGGGGCTGGCGGCGCTGCGCATCGGGTGGCTCGAGGGGCCCGAGGCGCTGGTGCGTGAGGTCGACAAGGCTCGCCAGCCGTTCAACGTCAGCGCCACGAGCCAGGCGGTTGCGGCGGCGGTGCTGGCCGAGGGCTGGGACGACGTGCGCGCGCATGTGGCGGGGATCGTTCGCGAGCGCGATAGGGTGTCTTCGGCCATGGGCTCGATGCCCGGCCTCGCCGTGGCCCCCAGCGAAGCAAACTTCGTCTGGGTGCGCACGGACCGCCCAGCGGCCGACGTGTACGAGGGTCTACTGGCCCGCGGCATTCTCGTGCGTAGCTTCCACGCAGCTGGTGGGCGCATGGCCCACTGGCTGCGCGTGACCATCGGAACCCCAGCGGAGAACGACGCCCTCCTCGAGGGCCTTCGGGCGCTGGCGGCGCCGTGAGGGCGTGGCTCCTGGGGGCAGCCGCGGCCTTCGCGCTGGGTCAGGTCGGCTGCGGTATCGGCGCCGCCGTGATCGCGCCTACGGGGGGAACGTCGTTCGCGGACGCTTCGTCGAGCCGGACGCATACGCGGCGTTCTTGCGCGGTGCCATCGCGCAGGCTGGAGGCGATACGCGCGAGGCGCTCGCGGCTTACGGAGAGGCGCTCCGGCTGGACGGCCACAGCCCCGAGATCTGGACCCGCATCGGCGAGGTGCGCTGCCAGCTGGACCCCCGGAGCGCGGCAGCAGAGCAGGACCTCTCCCGCGCGCTCGAGGTCGATCCGCATACGCGCGCGCATGGACGGCGCGAGCCAGGTGCGCAGCTGCTCGCGGTGACGAGGCGGCGGCACGATCGGCCGCCGAGCAGGCGGCGGCCCTGGACCCATCGGCCGACGGCGCGAACGTCTTGCTCGCGCGGATGTACGGAGCCCCGTCGGCTGGTGCGCAGGCCTCGGCGCGGCGGCTGCTGGTAGCGCTGACGTCGACGGCACGCGAGCCTCTCGTCGCCTGGGAGGCGCTGGCTTCGTGGGCAGAGGCGCACGGCGACGTGTCGCTGTGGTCGCGTGCCCTGCAGGAAACCGTGCGCATCGCGCCCGGCGGCGCGGGGCCGTGGCGGCTGCGGCGGAGGAGCTCGCCGGTAACGGCGCGCTGGCCGAAGCGCGCGCGGTGGCGGGCGCGTGCCTGGATGCCGACGACCGGCCGTTCGACGCAGGCGGGCACGCACTGGCCGCACGTCTGGCGCTGGATGACGCGATTGCGCGCGGGGATCTCGCCGCGGTCCGACGCCGTGCCACGCGCGCGCGGGTTCCACTCGACGAAGCGGCCGGGCGCGCCCTTCTGGCCGGAAACGCGGCCATGGCGCGCACGCTCGCGACGGTCGCGGCCGAGGGCGACCCGACCGCGCGCGGCGCGCGTCTGGTGCTCGCAGCCGCGAATGGAGAGCGCCTCGTTCAGGTGGCGTTCGATGCGCGCGCCGGCGACGCGCCTATCTCGGCGGCGGCGCTGATCGCCTTGGCCGCGCGCTGTCACACGTGGATTCGCCGGAGCCAGCGAGCGACGCGCTGGCGGCCACACATCACGCGGATTTGGTCCCGGGTGATGACCGCGTCGTGCGTCCTGCCGTGGAGCTCGTGGCGCGCGGGGTGCTCGGGGGGGCGCTCTTGCCGCCGGAGGGCGTCATCGAGCTCGCCGCTCTTCGCGGCGAGGCGCCGCCGGAGCCTCTGGCGCGGCTCGAACCACGCCACGAGTACCTCGCGCTCGCGCTCCTGCATCCCGACACGCCGCATGCTCGCGAACTGGGCGAACGGCTGGCCCCGGAGGAAGCCTCGGACGCCGTAGTCGCCGCCGCAGCGTGCCTGGTCCGGCTCGCGCGCGGCACGCCTCCCTTCGACGCGGGCTCGGCCCGCGCGCTGCTGGCCCTCGATCCGGCCGACCCCCTGCTCGCGGCCGTCGCGCTGCGCGTCGCCGACAAGCTCCACGATCCCGACGAGGCTCGCCGGGCCCGCGCCGCTCTCGCTGCGTTCCGTTACCCGCGCAGCTCGCTTCAGTAGGGCGCCATCGGCGAAGCGGTTAGCCCGCGAGCTTCGCGGCCTGCGCCGCCATCTCGACGTACGTGGTGGGAGCCAGACCCAAGACGAGTACGAGCACCGCGCACACGACGAGCGCGGCGTTCACGTAGCCCGATCGCATGGGGACGGCCACCGGCGCCCCGGCCGCCGGCTCGCGCATGTACATGTATACGAGCACGCGCAGATAGTAGTAGGCGCCGATCACGCTGTTGACGAACGCCAGTACGGCGAGGACGTAAAGGCCCTCGTCGATGGCCGAGCGAAATACGAGCCACTTCCCGAAGAACCCGGCCGTCGGCGGGATGCCCGCGAGCGAGAGCAGGAACACCGAGAAGGCGAGCGCCGCGGCCGGATGCCGCTTGCCGAGCCCCGAGAGGTCCTCGTAGCTGACCGCTTCGCGCCCGCGGCTGCCGCACAGGATGAGCGCGCCGAACGCGCCGACGGTCGAAGCGCCGTACGCGACGAGGTAAAAGAGCACGCTGCTCGTGGCCTTCTCCGGCTCCCGGATGAGCGCTGTCACGCCGACGAGCGCGTACCCGGCGTGGGCGATGCTCGAGTAGGCGAGCATGCGCTTCACCGATTCCTGCCGACCTGCGATGAGGTTTGCGACCGTCATGGTCAGCGCAGCGAGCGTTGCCATCACGGGCGGCCAGCCGCTCGCCCACGACGTCCAGACCTCGCTCCCGAAGGCGACCAGCAGCACCCGCAGCAGCACCGCGAACGCCCCGGCCTTCACGGCGACCGCCATGAAGGCCGTGGTCGGTGTCGGCGCGCCCTCGTACGCGTCGGGAGTCCAGGCGTGGAAAGGGACCGCGCTCACCTTGAACACGAGGCCCACGAGCACGAGCGCCGCGCCGAGGACGAGCAGCGGATTGTGTGCGGCGCTCGTCTTCGCCGCCGCGCCGAGGCTCACCGAGATCGGTGTGACCGGTCGCGCCGTAGAGCAGGGCGAACCCGTAGAGCAGCACCGCCGCCGCGAAGGACCCGAGAAGGAAGTACTTGAGCGCGCCCTCCGCCGAGCGCGGGCTCGCGCGACGGAACGCCGTGAGCGCGTACGCGCCGATGCTCATCGTCTCGAGGCCCAGGAAGAGGGTCAGCGCGTCACCGGCCGCGGCCAGCATCATGGCGCCGAACGTCGAGAACAACAGCAATGCGTAGAACTCGCCGCGCTCGATGTGGTGCTCGGGCAGGTATCCGCCCGCGAGCAGCGCCGCGAGCGCGCCTCCGACGCAGAGCAGAATGTCGAAGAAGAGCGTGAAGCGGTCGACGATGACCCACGGCGCCATCGACGCAGCGCCAGCGAGGTTCTCGACCCCGTACGCCCAGAGGACGGCCGCGAACGTGGCGGCCGTCAGCAGCACGACGGCAGCCCCGAGGGCGATGCCGCCGCCGCGCTTGAACAGCGCATCGGCCAGCATGAGCAGCAGCGCGCCGACGCCGACGACGGCGAGCGGCGAGATGGCGAGAGCGATGTCAGCGAAGTCCGTCATGGTCCCTCACTTCCCCTGCGCAGACGTGGCGACCGTGGCCTCGGCAAGCGCTTCCGGCGCTTCTGGACTGCGCGGGGTGAGCTTGATGGGACCTTCGTAGAACTTGGGCCCCGGACTGTTCTCGACGCGCGCGTCGAAGTCGCCCACCACGCGCTCGACGGCGCCGCGCATCTGCGAGAGCAGCACGTTCGGGAACAAGCCGATGACGAAGATGGCCATCGCGAGCGGCGCGAGGCTGACGAGCTCCCGCGTGTTCACGTCTGGCAGGCGCCGGTTCTCTTTCTTCGTCACCGGGCCGAAGAACATCTTCTGTACGACCATGAGCATGTAGATCGCGCCGAGGACCACCCCGACCGCGGCGCCCGCCGCCTGCACGCCATTGAAGTGCCCGAGCTTGTTCGACGTGACTGTCCCGGTGATGACCATGAACTCGCCGATGAATCCGTTGGTCCCCGGCAGCCCGACGCTGGCGAGCGTCGCGACGACGAAGAGCACCGCGTAGACGGGCATCGGCTTGGCCAGACCGCCGAAGTCGTCGATGTGACGCGTGTGGCGGCGGTCGTAGATGACGCCGAACAGGAGAAAGAGCATTCCCGTCGAGATGCCATGGTTGACCATCTGCAGGACCCCGCCCTCGACGGACGCCGGGGTTGCCGCGAAGAGGCCGAGCATCACGTACCCGAGGTGGGCGACCGACGAGTAGGCGATGAGGCGCTTCACGTCCTCCTGCTTCCACGCGCAGAGCGCCCCGTAGATGATGCCTCCGAGTACGGCCACGCCGGCGAGAGTGGGCGCCGCCTCGGCGCAAGCCTCGGGAAAGAGCCCCATCGAGTACCGCAGGTACCCGTAGGTGCCGAGCTTGAGCAGGATGGCCGCGAGGATGATCGAGCCCGCCGTTGGCGCCTCGGTGTGCGCGTCCGGCAGCCACGTGTGCACCGGGAACATCGGCACCTTGATGACGAACGCGAGCGTGAACGCGCCCCACAGCCAGAGCTGCACGTGCCGCGGTATCATCAGGCGCTGAAGCTCGAAATAGTCGAAGCTCGGCGTGCCGCCGTTCATCCGCGCGTACGTGTACCCCAGGTACAGGATGGCGCCGAGCATGAGCACGGACCCGAACATCGTGTAGAGAAAGAACTTGATGGTGCTGCGGATTCGGTTGGTGCCGCCCCAAACGCCGATGATGACGTACATCGGGATGAGAACGAGCTCCCAGAACACGTAGAAGACGAAGAGATCGAGCGCGAGGAAGGTTCCGACCATGCCGCCCTCGAGCAAGAGCAGCACGAAGCACCAGTCCTTGATGCGCTTCTGCACCGGGCCGAACGACGCGTACGCCGCAATGGGCGTGACGAGCGTCGACAGCAGCACCAGCCACAGCGAGATCCCGTCGACCGCGACGTGGTAGTGGATGCCGAAACGGGGCAGCCACGCGACTTCCTCGTTGAAGTGATACGCGCGCCCCATGGGCACGCGCAAGAGCAGCAGCGACATCGCGAACGTGACGAGCATCACGCCGAGCGTCGTGGCCCGCAGCGCGGTGTGCCACTGCCGCGGCATGAAGAGCACGGCGATGGCGCCGACGAGGGGCGTCCAGATGATCCAGCTGAGGACGTGCCCCGTCTCCGCCGGGGGGGCCGACTCGACCGCGCCCACGGTCTCTGGCCAGAGGCGCACGACGAAGAGCGCGAAGAGGCCCGCCATCGCCGCGATGGGCGCGCGCACGTTCCACCCGTGCTGCTTCGGCACCAGTGCCGCGACGATGACCGCGATCACGACGGCCACCCCGCCGGTCAAGTACCGCGCGCCGACGATGGCGGCGACCGCTGCGAGCGCGAGGCTCACGAGCTGCGGAGTCCCGAACCTCACGGGCCGATCGTCGTGCCGGAGGGGCGCGTCGTCGCCCGTCGCTCGATAAGGTGCTTGGGAAGCCATGGTTTTTCTCGCAGCTCTCTCAGAGCGAGGAGGTGGGCGCTTGTGGCCGCGCCACGTGGATCGACTTGGTTCCAACGAGCCCGAAGGCGTTCTTCACCTCGAGGCGCACGGTCTGGCTCTTGCCGGGCTCGAGCTTCACCTTGAGCGCCGCGTCCCCGCCGAAGTCGGCCTTGTCGGGCTTGCCGTCGCTGTCGGCGTCCCAGCGGTACGCGTAGCCGACTCCCGGCGCGGCGGTGAGCACGTACTCGTCGTTGCCGGCGTCGACCACGGTGGCGTTCGCGTGCGGCACGGCGAAAAACCAGGCCGTCGCCGCCAGCCCGATGACCATGGCCGCCGCGTACACGTGCACGACGCCGTTCTGGAAGGCGCGCAGGATCGTGCCCGATAGCGGCGACGACGAGCGCCGTCAGCCTGGCGATGATGCCGTCGACGATCGACTTGTCGAACGCGGCGACTCGTCTCCGCGAGCGAGTCAACGGCGGCGATCGCCGTCTGGTCGTAGAGCTCGTCGACGCGCCACTTGTCGAGCACCAGCTGATACAAGCCCGGCTGCGCCTGCGCGAGGTTCCTGGCCGGCTCCCCGCGCTTGGCCATGTACACCCACCAGGCGAGCGCCGTGCCGATGGCGAAGGCAGAGAATCCGCCGAGCGCCAGCGGCACCGTCATGTGCTCCGCCCACTCCTTGCTGTTGCCGTGGCCGAACTCGATGGCGCGCTCGACCGAAGCGAACACCGGCTCGAGCCAGTGGTCCATCGGCTGCCAGCGCAGGCCGAAGCCCGGATTGAGGATGCCGGCGAAGCACCGAGAACGCCGCCAGAATGATGAGCGGCACCGTCATCTGCCAGGGCGACTCGTGCGGGGGATACCCCGGCTGCGAGAGGTCCTCGTGGTGCTCGTGCGCGTCGTCGGCTTCGTCGAGCTCCGTATCGTGGGACGGGTCGAGCGCGTGGTCGTTCGCCTCGGCGTGCTTGGGCGCCGCTAGCTCCTGCTTGGCGAGGAGCGACGGCCGACCGACGGTCCAGCCGCGGAACTCGCCCCAGAACGTGAGGAAATACAGGCGGCACATGTAGAAGGCCGTCAGCATCGCCGCGGCGAACGCCGTCCAGTAGAGGATGGGTCCGAGGGCGGGCGGAATGTGGAAGGAGTCCATGCGCCGCAAGACGCCCCGGCCGGCCTCCGGGTTCACCGGATGGTCCACGAACGCTCGGTAGAGGATCTCGTCCTTCGAGAAGAAACCGCTCGTGAAGGGCAGGCCGATGATCGCCGCCGTTGCTGCCGCGAACGTCCAGTGCGTGAGGTGGAGCCACTTGCGCAGGCCACCCATGTTGCGGATGTCTTGCGCCTTGTCGTCGTCGTGGACGCGCGCGTGCATCGCGTGGATGACCGACCCGGCGCACAAGAAGAGGCACGCCTTGAAGAACGCATGCGTGAAGACGTGGAAGAACCCGGCGGTGAAGGCGCCGACGCCGACCCCCAGGAACATGAAGCCGAGCTGGCTGACGGTCGAATACGCCAGCACCTTCTTGATGTCGTTCTGCACGACCGCAATGGTCGCCGCGAGCAGCGCCGTCGCTGCGCCCACGATCGCGACCATCATCATCGTGAACGGGGAGAGCACGAACACGAACGACATACGGCAGATGAGGTAGATGCCCGCGGTGACCATCGTCGCCGCGTGGATGAGAGCCGAGACGGGCGTGGGGCCGGCCATCGCGTCCGGGAGCCACACGTAGAGGGGAATCTGAGCGCTCTTGCCGGTGCAGCCGAGCAACAGGGCGAGGCCCACGGCCGTCGCCGCGCTGATGGTGAAGGGCACTCTCGGATTCAAGAAGTGCAAGATGCCCGGCGGGTACATGTTGCCGCTGCCGAGAGGCCAGAGCTGCACTCGCGAGAGTGGGCCCACCTTGTCTGGGTGCACCAGAGTGCCGGCGGCGTGCGCCATCCCGTTCCAGTCGAGCGCGCCCGTGTAGCTGACGAGCAGGAACATCGCGCAGAGAAGGCCGAAGTCGCCGATGCGGTTCGCGATGAAGGCCTTCTTGCCGGCCGCCGCGTTCGCGATGTTCTCGTACCAGAAGCCGATGAGCAGATACGAGCAGAGGCCCACGCCCTCCCAGCCGACGAAGAGAATGGGGAGGTTGTCGCCCAGGATGAGGACGAGCATCGAGAAGATGAAGAGGTTCAGGTACGCGAAGAATCGCGCGAACCCCTTGTCGTTCTCCATGTACGACGTCGCGTAGAGGTGGATGAGAAAGCCGACGCCCGTGACGATGAGCATCATCACGCCGCTCAGCTGATCGATGCTGAACTCGAACGTCGATCGGGCGACGCTGCCCGCGCGCCGCTCGTCGTGTGCATCCACTCCCACGCCGTCCACGCGAGCTTCACGTGCGCGTCTTGATGAGTCTCTTCGGCCTGGCGAACGAACGTGGCCAGGCCGCCGAACGCGATGAGCGAAGCGACGAAGCTGACGCCGACGGCCGTCAGGGCCATCAGGCGCACCGCGGGTTTGCCGAGGCGTTTGCCCCAGACGCCGTTCACGAACGCCCCGAGGAGCGGCATGCCGAGGATTACGGCGATGAGGGCGTAGTCGTTCGCGGGAAAGAGGGAGAGCATGGCGGCGTGTACCTTCGGAGTTCCCTAGTTCGGCCGGCGTCAGTTCTTCAGGAGATCCGCTTCGTCGGACAAGACGGTGCGCCGCAGGCGGTAGAGCGCCAGAACGATGGCCAGACCGACCGCGACCTCGGCGGCTTCGGCCGCGATGATGAAGAAGGCGAAGACCTGGCCGGTGTGGCTGGGGCCCGCGAACGCCTGCCCCGCGACGTGCATCGTCCTCGAGCGGTTGAACGCGACGAGCGCGAGGTTGGTCGAATTGAGCATGACCTCGATGCTCATCAGCGTCACGAGCACGTTGCGCCGCACGAGGAAGCCGACGCCGCCGATGACGAAGAGGAGGGCGCTCAGGAGGACGTAGTGTTCGACGGGGATCACAGCGCGCTCTCCTTGACGTTTCCGGCGGGCGCGTGCGGTTCGATGTCGTGCCGGAAGACGCCCGAGTGGTCTTGCGCCGACGCCGCCGGAGTGGCCCGCTGGGCAACCTCTTGCTCGCCGCGCGACATGGCCTTGATCCCCTGGCGCCCGCGCGCGACTGCGATGGCGCCGACGACCGCTACCATGAGGAGCGCGCTCGAGAGCTCGAACGGCGCGAGCGCGTCGGAGAAAAGGACGCTCCCGAACGCGTCGATGCCGCCGAAGCCCCGATCGAGCGCGGGCATGGGCATCGCCGCGCGGTGCGCCGCGGTCCCGGCGCGCACGACGGCCGCTATGGTGCCGAGACCCCCCAGGCCGAAGAGCGCCCCCCCAAAGGTGCGCACGAGCACCCCCCTTCGATCGGTCGGAGGCGCCGCGCTCGGGCCCAGGAGCATGATGACGAAGAGGAAAAGGACGACGATCGCGCCCGCGTAGACGATGAGCTGAATCGCCGCGAGGAACTCGGCGTGCAGCGCGAGGAACAGGCCCGCCACGCTGAGGATGAGGAGCAGGAGCCCCATCGCCGAGCGGATGGGGTTACGGGATACGACTACGGCCAGGGCGCCGCCCAAGGCGAGCGCCGCGCACGCGTAGAAGTAGACGGTTGCGAGGGAACTCATGGTCTCGCCTCAGCTCCAGGGGGCGACAGTGAGCGTCGCCCGGTCTCGCGTGCGTTCGCCCCGCACATACGCCTCGAGCTCCTTGCGGAACTTCTGGATGAACGCGAGCGCCGGCATCGCCGTGCCCTCGCCGAACGCGCAGATTGTATTTCCCATGATGCCGTTCGCGATCTCGTGCAGGCCGTCGAGCTCCTGCATGGATGCCTTGCCGTCCATGATCTTGCCGACGACGCGCTCGAGCCACGCGCTGCCTTCGCGGCACGGCGTGCACTGGCCGCACGACTCGTGACGGTAAAACTGCATCAGGTTGTGGAAGCACCACACGGGGTCGGTGCCCTCGGCGATCACGGTGACGCAGCAGGTGCCGAGCATCGTGCCGACCAGGCGCATCGTCTCGACGCCGAGCGGAACGTCGAAGACGCTCTTGCCGTGCCACGCGTGAAGCGGCGATTTCGCGTCGGGCGCGTTCACGGTCTCCTGCGGCCGCAGGATCGGAGTGGAGGAGCCGCCCGGGATGACGCACATGACGCCGCGCCCGCCGAGGACGCCGCCGCCGACGTCGTTAATGAGCTCGTTGAGCGTCGGCCCGACCGCGAGCTCGACGATCCCCGGCTTGTTCACGTGCCCGTTCAGGCCGTAGAGGCGCACGCCGCCGTCGCTTATGTGATGCAACGCGGAGAGCTTGCTGAACTCCTCGCAGCCCATGCCGAAGGCCGCCGGGACCGCAGCGATGGTCTCGAGGTTGTTGACCGTCGTCGGGCATCCGAAGACGCCGGCATTGGCCGGGAACGGCGGCTTCATGCGCGGCTCGCCACGGCGCCCCTCGATCGAGTTGAGCATCGAGGTCTCCTCGCCGCAGATGTACGCCCCCGCGCCCGAGTGGACGTAGACCTCGACGGCGAAGTCCTTCCCGAAGGGTGTCTTGCCGAGATACCCCTTCGCGCGCGCCTCGGCGATGGCGCCCTCGAGGCGCGCCTTCGACAGGTGCAGCTCGTCGCGCACGTAGATGTACGCGACGTGCGCGCCAATCGCGTAGCACGCGATGATGCACCCCTCGACGCACGCGTGCGGGTTCAGCTCCATCAGCGTGCGATCTTTGTGCGTGCCCGGCTCGCCCTCGTCGGCGTTCACAACGAGGTAGTGCGGCTTCGGCCCCACTGTCTTGGGCATGAAGCTCCACTTCACGCCCATGGGGAAGCCGGCGCCCCCGCGGCCGCGAATGTTGGCCTTCTTGGCGTCGTCGACGACCTGCTCGCGCGTCATCGTCGTGAGGACGCGGCGGGCCACCTCGTAGCCGCTCATCTCGCGCTCGTAGGCCGCGAGCTTCCAGCCCTCGGCCTTGCCGTAGAGGCGCGTCAGGTACTCGGTGCGTTTGAGCATGCGAGCTAGCGGGGCTCCTTAGCGCTTGACCAGGTCGTTGAGAATGGTGTCCACGCGCTCGCGGGTGAGGTTCTCGTGGTAGGTCTTGTCGACCTGCATCATCGGAGCCGTTCCGCAGCTGGCCAGGCACTCGGCCGTGCGCAGCGTGACCTTGCCGTCGGCCGTGGTCTCGCCGCACTTGATGCCCAGCCGCTTCTCGCAGTGCTCGATGACGTCGTAGGCGCCCCGGAGCGCGCAGGGAAGCGTTCGGCACACCCAGACCTGGTGCTTGCCCACGGGGTGCTGGTTGTAGAGCGTGTAGAACGTGACGACGCCCTTCACGTGCGCGGGCGAGAGATCGAGGCGCCGCGACGCGAACTCGATCACCTCGTCGCCGACGTACCCGGCCTGCTCCTGGCAAAGATGGAGCAGCGGCAAGAGCGCAGCCATCTTCGTCGGGTACCGCTCGAGGATCTCCTTGAGCTTGCGTTCGCTATCGGGGCTCAGAGCGAAGGGCATCGCGGTCGCGGTCCTTGCGTGCGGGGCACCGCGGCGAGCATGAGCACGCGCGCGGGCAGGCGGGGAGGCTGTATCGAGGGTGATGCTCGGGCTGCTTCGCGGCCCGTTCCGGAAGAAATCCTCGGAAAAGCCCACGAAAACGGCAGAAACCGGCGCGAAAGCTAGTGGCGAGGGTGCGCGGGTGTCAAGCGCTGGCAAGGAACCGGGCTTGGACCCGAGGAGCGGGCAGCGGAAGAGCATCCCCGGGCCGGGTCCAAGCGCGCCTCCAAAAAGGAGAATTGCCTTGAGCACGCGGATTGCGAGCCGCTATGCTCCCCCCGCGCGGCTTGCCTGCACGGCCTGCACGGAAGAGGCAAGTGCAGCTCGGCGGCGCGTGCGCCAAGACCTTGTGAGGTGCGTAGTGTTCTGTCCGAATTGTGGCACGCAGAACCCCGACACGGCCCAGGCGTGCTCCAAGTGTAACTTTCAGTTGAAGAGCGCTGCCGCGCCGAAGTTCAAGGGCACGATGCTGATGATGAATCAGCCGGGAGCGGCTCCAGGCGGAGCTCCACCCCCCGCGCCGCCGGTGCCGGCCGGCGCGGCCGGCGCACCCCGTCCCGCGGGCGCGGTCGGGCCCTCGCCCGGCGTGGCGAATCGACTCAAGGGCACCATGGTCGGCGTCGCGCCTCCCGTAGGGGGCGGCGCCCCGTCGCCGGGGGTCCCGCCGGCGGGCGGCGGGGTTGGCGGGCCGTTTGGCGCTCCGCAGCCGCCTGCCGCTGCGCCAGGACATCAACCGACCGTGCCGTCCGCGGCGGTACCCATGCAGTCGCCCCCGCCACCGGGCATGCCCTTCGGGTCGCCGCAGCCGTCCCCGCCGGGACCGGCGGCCCACGAGGCGGCGTTCTCCCCGCCCATCCCGCAGGCAGGGGTCAACCCGCTCGGCGGGACCGTCGCGGCGGACGCCGCTGCGTTCGGGTCCGCCTTCGGTCCGCCGCAAGGTCCGTACGGGCCCCCGCCTGGAGGTTCGCCTGGGCCCATGGGCTATCCCCCCGCGCAGGGTGGTGCCCAGGGATACGGGGGCCCGCCGCAGCAGGCCGGCTACGGCCAACCGCCGCAGGCGTCCTATGGCGCGCAGCCGCCGCAGGGCGGGTATGGGGCGCCGCAACAAGGTCCCTACGGGGCACCCCCCCAGCAGGGGTACGGCCCAATGCCGTACGGGCAGCAGCAAGGCTACGGCCAGCCCATGGGCCAGCAGCCGCAGGGCATGGCCCCGATGGCTCCGTACGGTCAGCAGGGTGCCGTCGGGGTGGGAACGCTTCAGTCGGCAGGCGTCGGGGCGGCGCCCACGCGCCGCAACGCCCTGCTCACGTGGCTGCTGCCGCAGGCCGTCGTGGTGGGCGGAATCATGCTGAGCGTGATCCTCGCGCTGCTCATCAGTCCGAGCCTCTCGTCGCTCGCGCTCCTCTTCATCCTGGGCGGGGGCGGGTGGGCGCTCTTCCTGGCCATCCAGATGACGAACGAGCTCAAGGCGGTGACGCGCAACCAGGCGTTCGCCTGGTGGCCGATCTTCGTCCCCCTCTACAGCATCTACTGGATGTGGATCCTCGTCCCGCAAGAGGTCGCGAAGGCCAAGCAGATGGTCGGCGTCCAGGCGCCCACCCGGTCCATCGTTCTCTACATTTTCTTGTGGCACTTCGCGCTCGCGTCCGACCTGAACGACATGGCGCGGTGACGAGAGCCTCCGCTCGCGGGCGCGCGACGTAGGGTCGCGCTCAGCGCTTTTTCGGCGGCGCGGGGGCCGGAGCCTCCCGGTGCCGCGATGTGGAGCGGAGCTTTCGCCGATGGCGTCGGCGGATGCCGAAGGCGCGGGCCCCGCGGACGGCGCCGGAACCGGCGCCGAAGCGCTCGCCGGGGGCGGAGGCGGCGCGAGCTTCGTCGCGATCTTGAACGGCATCGCCCCCGGAGCGGGCGTTGGGCTGCTCTGGATCGTGTGTACCTTGGCCGGGTCGTACTTGATGGCCTTCTGCTCGACGACCTTGTCTTCGCCCTCCGCCTGGACGTGCGTGACCTTGAGGTCGAACGAGCTCGCCTTCTTGCCGCCACCGGCCACCACGATCTGCCCGGCGGCGTGATCCAGCCTGATGGCGATTTCGTCGTTCGCGCTCGCCTGCATGTGCGAGAGGTGCGCGTGCATGCCCCCGTTCGGACCGTTGGCCGCGAGGCGGATGGTCGGGAACTCGCCCTCCCGCGCGGTCTTGTACTTGATGCCACCGTCGCGCGCGAGAGACAGGGTGTCCTGCTCGGTCGGCTTGAGCTTCGCCGTCTGGACGGCGACCGCCGAGCCGTTGCCGATGACGACGACCCCGTGGTCTTGCTCCTCGCCCTCGGCTTTGCGGTGCTTGTCGCGGCCGACGATCGCGACCTGGTAGTCGTCGTCGGCGGGCACGGTGTAGATCGGTTCCATCGCGGGCTCGCCGTCGATGTAACCCGTGACCTCGAACACCTCTGCGCCGGGGATCTCGTTGACGATCTTGTCGCCGTCGCGCCCGAGCTTCTTGCCGTCCCCGTTGGTGAGCACGACGCCGTTGGTGCCGTACGACACGACCGTCTTCTTGTGGCTCTCGCAGAAGGGGCAGGCGGGCTTCTGCAGGCGGTCGGCGAGCGGCGTGACGGCGATCGTGTGGCTCTCGGCGTCGCCGCTCCACGGCTCACGGGGGATGTCGGGGTTGAGCGACGCGAGCTCGTAGGACCACGAGTTCTTGTCGTGGTCGATGACGATGTGGCGGTCCTTGTCGGGCCAGTTGTTGTCGTAGATGTCGATCCAGTGGATGCCCTCGCCGCGATCCTCCACGGCGTAGGGCGTGACCGCGTGGCCTCCGTGCTTGCTGCGGATGGCGATCACGGCGAGCTCGTTACGCTTCATCATCTCGACGAGCGTCTCCTCGGCGGAGATCGGCGTCATGGCCTCCAGGCTCCGGACCTTGTCGCTGCGCACCGGGTCGGTCATCTGGTAGGCCCAGAAGTAGCCGATGAGCGCGGACGACTCGGCGTGCGTGAGGTCGTGCACGGACTTGGCGTGCGGCGCAAAGGAGGCAGGGTTATAGACCTTCTTGTAGAAGGCGAGCGACGAGACGGCCATCCCCTCGCATTGCCCGGCGTTCATCGCCCGGTTGACCATGCCCATCCACTCCGTGGCGACGGGCTTGAGCTTGCAGTTCGCGTCGGCGCCCTTGATGCACGCTTCGCCGCCGAACATCTTGGCGACGTCCTGGCTCGTGAGCACCGGCGGTGTCCGTGGGTAGGCCCCGCCCTGGTTCTCGAACTTGTAGCCGTCCTTGCCGGGGCGGAAGCCGGTGTCCGCGAGGATTCCCTTGGCCGGACCGCTCGCGGCGGAGCGGTCGGAGCCTTGCGGCTTCGACCTGCAGCCGGTGGATGCGACGGCGAGGAGAACGAGGCAGGGGGTGGCCTGCAGGAGGGAAGCTCGGGGCATGGAGAACAGAGTACTCGCCCGTCAGACGTTGAACCGGAAGTGCATCACGTCCCCGTCCCGCACGACGTACTCCTTCCCCTCGATCGCCAGCTTGCCCGTCTCGCGTGCCTTGGCCTCGCCGCCGAGATGGACGAAGTCCTCCCACCAGATGACTTCTGCCTTAATGAACCCCTTCTCGAAGTCGGTATGGATGACGCCTGCGGCCTGCGGCGCCTTGGCGCCCTTCTTGGTGGTCCAGGCGCGCACCTCCTGCTTGCCGGCCGTGAAGAACGTGATGAGGCCGAGCAGCGTGAACGCCGTGCGAACGACGGCGTGAAGCCCGGGTTCGGCGAGACCCGCGCTCGCGAGAAACTCCGGGCGGTCGGCGGGTTCGAGCTCGGCGATCTGCGCCTCGAGCGCGGCGCAGATGGGAACGACGGGGGCGCCCTCCGCTGCGGCGCGCTTGGCGAGGGCCTGGAAGTGCGCGTTGCCCCCGAGGTTGCCGAGCGACTTCTCGTCGACGTTGGCGATGTAGAGCGAGGGCTTCGCCGTCAAGAGGTGCATCTCGCGCACGACGCCGGGCGCGTCGGGGTGGTCGGGTACGCGGAACGTGCGCGCGGGCTGCCCCCCGTCCAGATGCTTGGCCAGCGCGTCGCAGATCTCGACCGCGAGCTTGTCGAGCGGCAGGTTGGCCTTCAGCATCTTGCGGGCGCGCTCTCCCCGCTTGGTGACCGTGTCGAGGTCCTTCAGGCATAGCTCGGTCGTCACCGTGTCGATGTCGGCGACCGGATCGACGCGGTTCTCGACGTGCACGACGTTCGGATCCTCGAAGCAGCGCGCGACCTGAACGACGGCATCCACCTCGCGAATGTGCGCGAGAAACTGGTTGCCGAGTCCCTCGCCCTTGTGCGCGCCGCGGACGAGCCCCGCGATGTCGACGAAGTCGATCGTCGCCGGCAAGATGCGCTCGGCGTGGACGACGGCATCGAGGGCGGCCAGGCGTGGGTCCGGCACGGCGACCACGCCGACATTCGGCTCGATCGTGCAAAAGGGGTAATTGGCCGCCTCCGCCTTTGCGGAGGACAGCGCGTTGAAGAGCGTGGACTTGCCGACGTTCGGTAGGCCGACGATGCCGACGGAGAGGCCCATGGGAGGGGGCCAACTACCACGGCAGACGAGCCGGCTCCAGCTCCGGCGCGCCCGCCGGGCGGCTAGTTGGCGTACGAACCCGTGAAGGTGTCGGACACCGAGTCGTTGCCGGGGCTGTCGTCCACCCCCGTCGTGACGCTGAAGCTCACGGGCGCCGCGCCGCCTTCGGCGCCGGCGTCGTCGTTGGGTGCCGGCGCGTTGAAGAGCAGCTGGTACGTGCAGGACTTGCCCCAGCCGAGGGTTACGCCGGTGCAGTTGTCCGTGGTCGTGAAGTCGCTGTCCAGGTCGCCCGAGGTCGACTGGGTCGCCGTGAACGTCATGTTGAGCTTCCCCGATGTCGTGGCGCCCGTGTTCGTGATCGTGAACACGACGGGGCCCGAACCCGAGTAGGTCGCCGGGTCCGGGCTCGTGCTCATGACGAGATTGACCCCCGGGACTGCCGGCGTCCCGCTCAGCTTCACCGTCGCCGACGTGTCCCCCGCATAGGAGTCGGACACCGTGACCGTGGCTGTGTCCACCGTGCTCCCCGAACTCGGCGCGTACTGCACGGCGAAGGTGCAGGTGGAGCCCGCGCTGATCATCGTCGACCCCGAGCACGTGTCCGTCGCGGGAGGCACGGAGAATGGGCTGCCGGGCGGCAGCGCGACCGACAGCGTGCCCGTGGGCCCGGTGCTGGTGTTCGTAACCGTGAAGGTGACCGACTGGGTCGTCCCCGGCGCGGTGGCGAAGCTCTGTGCCGCCGTCTTCACCGGGGAGGCGGGCGGAATGCCGACGCCGATCGAGGGTGTGGTGCCCGTGCCGCTGAGGGTCACGGTCGTGCCGCCCGGAGTCGCTGCGATATTCAGCGTGGCCGATCGGGACCCCAGCCCGCCCGGTGTGAAAGTGATCGAGAACTGGCACGTCCCCATCGGGGCGATGGCTGCCGTGCACGCCTTCGCGCCGCTATTCGTGACCACGAAGTCACCCGGGTTGGCCCCGGTGACCGACAGCACCGGCACTCCCGACGCGGTGCCGCCGCTGTTCGTCACCGTGAACGGGATGGTCGACGGCGTCTTCACGTTGACGTTGTTGAACTGGCCCTGCGGGGGGGTCGTCGTGAGCGTGCCTGCGGTCACGCCCGTTCCGGTGAGCGAGCTCGTGGCGGTGCCGCCGGGGTTTGCCACGACGGTGAGGGTCCCCGACTCGTCGTTGAACGTCTTGGGCTTGAAAGCGACGAGGACCGTGCAGACCGTGGCGCCGTTGGCCGGCAGCGTCTTATTCTTGCAGTTGTTCGTGACGATGAGGAAGTCCGCCGCGTTGGCTCCGGCCATCGACACGGCCAACACTCCGGAATCGACGCCCCCGGTATTGGTCACCGTGAACGTCTTGTTGGGTGACTGCGTGTTCTGGAGGACGGACCCGAACGGCCAGGGGCTCGGCGAGATTTGCAGCGAGGCCTGCGAGGCGCCGGTCCCGCTGAGGTGCGCGATGACCGCTCCTCCCGGCGACGCGCCGACCGTGATCGTCGCCGATTCTCGCGCCTGCGTGGACGGCTGGAACGCCACGCTGACGGTGCACGCGCCGTTGCCGGGTATCGCGTGTCCGGTGCAATTGTCGGCGATGATCTTGAAGTCGCCTGCGTTGGGGCCGCCTTTCGTCAGCGTCGGAACACCTGAAGGCAGGGAGCCCGCGTTGCTCACGGTGAAGGTCACCGGGGCGGTCTGCACGCCCTGGGCGACGTTGCCGTAGGCGTAGGGATCGGGCCCGATGCTCAGGCTAGCCAGCGTCGACGCGGTTCCCGTCAGGCTCGCCGACGCCGTCCCGCCCGGGGTGCCCGCGACCAGGAGCTGCGCGTGCACGGTGCCGCTGGCGTTGGCGTCCGGCGCGAACGTCACGGTCACCGTGCATTTGCCGTTGCCGGCGAGCTGCGCGGCTCCGCACGTGTCGTTGGTCAGCTGGAACTGACCCATGTTCGAGCCGCTCAGGCTGACGGTGAGCGGACCGCTCGTCGCGTTTCCCGTGTTGGTGATCGTGAACACCTGCGCGCCGCTGGTCATGCCCTGTACGACGCTGCCGAAGTTGTGACTCGTCGGGGTCGGCTTGAGCGCGGCCGGCGCGAGGCCCTGTCCTGTGAGGTTCATCGACGCGGGCATCGTGTTCATGCCCGTGACCGACACCGTGGCCGACTCCATCGTCGCGGCTGCCGGCGTGAACCCGATCGAAAACGAGCAGGTGCCGCGGGGCGGAAGCGCCGCCGTGCAGCCGTCCGACGATTTCACGAAGTCCGCGGCGTTCGTTCCGGCGACGGCGACCGTCGGAACGCCAGACGTCACGCCGCCGGTGTTGGTCACGACGAACGACTGCGTGGCAGCGGGCATCGAGCCGACGGTGACCTGCCCGAAGTCGTACGTCGCAGTCGGCGTCGCCATGCCCGAAGTCAGCGTGACCTCGAAGGCGGCCGCGCCGGCGCCATTGCCGCTGAGCGCGGACGTGAACGTCGAGCCGCCGGAGATGGCCGCCGTGAGATTGGCCATCTTCGTCCCCGACGACGTCGGCGAAAACGCGACCTGGACGCTGCAGCGCCCGCCCGCCTTGAGGGCCTTGCCCGTGCACCCGTCCATCGACGCGGTGAACTGCTCGGCGTCGTTTCCGGCAAACGAGATCTTCACGATCCCCGCGTCCGCCGTCCCGGTGTTGGCGAGCGTGAACGTGGTGGGCATCGAGGTTGCCGCCACGACGACGGTCCCGAAGTCCTGCATCGCGGGGAGCAGCGAGATGTCCGGGGCCGAGATGCCGGTGCCCGTGAGCTGCACTACGACGGAGTCGCCGGCGCTGTCACCGACCGTCAGCGTGCCCGTGAGCGGCCCCGCGTTGGCCGGATTGAAGTGCATCGTGACGGTGCACTTGTCCGTGTACGCGAGCGTCTTCGTGCTGCAGCCGTCGTTGTCGACGACGAAGGAGGAAGCGTCTGCCCCCGCGACGCTTGCCGTGAGCGCGCTGGCAACCCCGGTCCCGACGTTCGTAAAGTCGATGTTGATCGGCTGCCCTTGCTGCCCGACCGACAGCTGGCCGAAGTCCTGCGTCGCGGCGCTCGCCGTCAGGTTCGGCTGACTCGAGCTCCCCTCCATCGTGAGGACGCTGCCGTCCTGTCCTCCGCTGGAAGCTCCGCTGTCGTGGTCTCCCGGCGACGAGGGCAGTCCGTTCGCGCCCGAGCAAGCGATTAAGGCTAATGACGAAACGCAACACAGCGTGACAAGCAAGGTCCTCTTCATGGCACAACTCTCCCCCGTCCTCGCTTACGTTGAGCGTTGGACGCGCGGGCGCGAGCCTAGCAGCGCGCGCTCTCGACGCACGTACTCTTTGGAATCAAATCCCGAAGAGCGGGAGATATTAGGAACCGCGCAACGTGTTTCGCGGGCCCTTGCTCGGGACGACGGCCGGGCCCATGGCTCGCCGCCTCAAATCGTCTCGTGGGCGTCTAACGCGTACCGACCAGAACGCTCGGGGGGCCGCTCGTGTCTTTGCCGTCCTTGCATCCCGAGGCCGCCGCTTCCGCCGAAGCTTGTGCCGAGTCCTGCCGCGGGGCGGACTCCACTCGGTTTCGGCCTCGGGACTTGGCCGCGTACATGGCCTCGTCGGCGGCGGCGATGAGCTGGTCGATCGACCACGGGGCCTCGGAGCTGGCAACACCAATGGAGGCGGTCACTTGCAGGGGTTTGCTGTCCGGCAGCTTGTGCGCCGTCGCCGCGAGCGCGCGGCGCACCCGCTCGGCGGCGACCCGGGCGCCGGCCTCGCCGGTCTGGGGCAATGCCACGACGAACTCCTCGCCGCCCCAGCGGCCCACGAAGTCGCTGCGGCGCGCGACGTCTTCGAGCACCTTGGCGACGCCCTGCAGCACGATATCGCCTGCGGTGTGGCCGTAC
The DNA here is from genome assembly GCA_963720145.1 of uncultured delta proteobacterium. Lineage (GTDB taxonomy): Bacteria > Myxococcota_A > Polyangia > Polyangiales > Polyangiaceae > Palsa-1150. The sequence goes on along the minus strand of CAVREO010000044.1, from coordinate 800,014 downwards.
TCGTCGTTGACGCGCTTGAAGTGATCGACGTCGAGCAACAAAAGAGACAACGGATACGCGTGCCTATCCGATCGGGCGCGCTCGCGATCGACGGCCTCTACGAAGGCTCGACGGTTCAATAGCCCCGTCAGCACGTCGGTCGTCGCCAGCCGACGCGCGTCCTCGTAAAGAGATGTCATCTGCAGGGGCCCACCGAGCTCGCCCTCGAGCAGGGCCAGCATGCGGCGGTCGTCGCGGGAGAGACCTCGTGCGGTGGGCGCCAGGGCGAGCTTGCCCATCGCCGCCCCGGCGAACGCGATGGACGCCGTCTGCGGCGGGGGGCCCTCTCCGGCGGTGGCCCTCGCGTCGCCGACGAAGCAGACCTCGCGATCGGCCGGCGCTCCGAGGGTTCGACGCGCCTCACGCTCGCAGGCCTCCGCTTCGGCGGCATTCCCGTGCACGTAGAGGGGTGCGTACGGACGGGCTGGTGCGAGCGCGACCCACCGGTAACTGAGAACGTCCGTCAGCAGCCCGGTCAGGCCGTCGAACAGGCGCGCGAGCTCCCCCGAGCTCGCCAGGGCGCGCACTTCCCCCGCGACGACGGAGTCGAAGAGCGCCGAGTCCAGGATGGAGGAGATTCGTTCGTAAAGCGGCCGACGAGCCGACGGGCGCGACGGAGGGCGCGCGGCTGCGGCGCTCTGCGAGAGTGTGAGCGTCGATAGGAGATCGACGATGTCTTCGACGCGGTCTTTGCCGACGTAGGCCGCCGCGCCGGCGCATCGCGCCCAGAAACGCGACCGCTTGTCGCCGGACGCCGTGAGAAGAACGACGGGCACATGCGCGGTCACGGGATCGCTTCGCAAGAGCCGGCACAGCTGAACGCCCGAGAGGCCCGCCATGACCAGGTCCGTGACGACGACATCGGGCACGACGCCGATGGCCCGGTCCATCGCCACCTCGGCGTCGGGGGCCTCTTCGACTTCGTGGCCCTGCGCGCGCAGCCGGGTGGCCAGCAGCGTGCGGACGGCCATGCTGTCATCGACGACGAGCACTCGAGCCACGGTAGAGGGGCTCCCTTTACCCCCGTCGCAACCATACGGCTGGAGGAGTGACTCCCTAAAGGGGGGGAGTGGTGTAAGTACTCCTTAGGCCAAGCCCTTGCGTGACGACATGAGATCCGCCGACGCACCGCGAGAAGGTTCCCGGGGGGCCGACGCCCCGCTTGCGGGCAAGACCATCGCCCTTTGCGTGACCGGGAGCATCGCCGCCTACAAGGCCGTGGAGCTCGCTCGCTTGCTCGTGAAGTCCGGCGCGAGGGTGCTGCCGGTCATGACGGCTTCGGCGGGGCGGTTCGTCGGGGGGGTGACGCTCTCGGGCGTCACCGGCGAAGCGGTATCGACGGACATGTGGGAGGCGTCTTTCGCCGGCGAGATGCACGTTCGGCTCGCCGATCAGGCGGACTGCGTCGCGATCGTACCCGCGACGGCCGACATCTTGGCCCGGCTCGCCCACGGGCGGGCCGACGACCTCGTCACCGCGCTGGCGCTCTGCGCGCGGGGGCCGGTGCTGGCGGCGCCGGCCATGCACCCGCGAATGTGGGAGCACCCGGCGGTGCACCGAAACGTGGCGGAGCTCGCGTCGCAAAAACGGGTGGCGCTCGTCGGTCCCGTGTCGGGTGAGGTCGCCTCGGGCGATCTGGGTATGGGCCGGATGGCCGAGCCCGAGGCTATCTTGGCGGCCATTGCCGCGGCTCTCTCGCCGAGCGACCTGGCGGGGACGCGCGTCGTCGTGACGGCGGGTCCGACGCTCGAGGACATCGATCCGGTGCGGTTCGTGGGCAATCGCTCGACCGGCAAGATGGGGTTCGCGATCGCCGAACGCGCGGCCGCTCGCGGCGCGGACGTGACGCTCGTGGCGGGGCCGGTCGGTCTGGCCGCGCCGCACGGGGTGAAGCGCGTCGACGTGCGTGGCGCGGTCGCGATGCAGGCCGCCCTCTGGCAGGCGCTGGGCACCGACCTCTCGCGCGCCGACGCGCTCGTGATGGCCGCGGCCGTGTCCGACCACAGGCCCGCCGAGGCGAGCCCGAGCAAGATCAAGAAGGGCGACGAGCGGCTGTCGCTCGATCTGGTCAGAAACCCCGATCTGCTCGCCGAGGTCGGCGCGGCCCGAACCGGCCGCAAGCCGGTGCTCGTGGGGTTCGCGGTCGAAACGGAGAGCGGGGCGGCCCTCGTGTCGTACGCTAAGCGCAAGCTCGCCGAGAAAAAGGTCGACCTCGTAGTGGCCAATCCCGCGAGCGAGTCGTTCGGGCGAGACGAGAACCAGGCCACGCTGGTGAGTACGTCGGGTACCCAGGCGCTCGGGCCCATGTCGAAGCATGCCTTGGCCGACGTGGTGCTCGACCGGGTGCGGGCGCTCCTATTGAACGCCAAGTAGCTCACGCACGACGCGCGGCAGGTCGCCCTGCTGGGCACGCGTGAGGACGCGCGTCGCCCCGGCATGGGCGAGATTCGTGGCCTGCGCGGCGCTTCCGGCGTCGAAGGCGACGATGACCGCGTTGGCGGTCGCGTCACACCGGCGCATCGCGGCGATGGCCGAACCGGTGTCGAAGCGTCCGGACGCGGCGGGGATCGCGAGCAGAGCCGCGTCGCGGGCGACCGCGAGGAGAGCGTCGTACGGGTCGCGGTACGTCTCGAGGGAGAGCCCCGGGCCGCGCACGGCGCGCGCCATGGCGCGCCGCGAGGACGCGCTCAGCCCGACGGCCACCACGCGTCTCGGCGGCGGCGCCACGAACGGCGGAACGGGCATCTTCTCCCGCTCGCAAAAGGCGCGCACGTCGGCGATGCGCACGCGGAAGATGGTTTCCCGGCGAGCGAATGGCTGCGAGGCGCCCCTGGCGGATCCACGTCTGCAGCGTGCGCGTGTTCTTGCCCCAGAAGCGCGCGAGCTGAGAGAGACGGAGCAGCGACGCCGTCATCGGACGATAGGGCTATTTCTTCGAGAGCCACGCGGCCAGGTCCGCCGCCGGATCGAGCGCCACGAGCAGGGCGTCCACCGCGATGGCCGCGACGTGGGTTCCGTACGGAGCCACGTGCACGCCGTCGGGTCCTCGCCACACGATGACGCGCATCGCCTGGGTGGGACGGAGCGACGGGTCGGCGACCTTGGGCGAGACCGGCGCGTCGGCGGCGGCCATCGCGCCGGCCTGGTACGCGGGCACGCCGATGCGGGTCTTCTCTTCCGGGGGGTCGGCAAGGTCGTCGTGAAGGAGATCGGGAATCGAAAAGTCGGGCGCGCGAGACAGGACCGGGGAGGCGTCCGGGGAATCGTCGCGCGGGGGAGGCTCCCGCATGCGCGCGGGCTCTTCGGCCTCCTGAGTGCCGAGCGTGCCGGGTGCGACCGACGACGCTGCGCGGCGAAACGCGCCGCTCGCCGCGACCCGCAGAGGAGACGGAGCGACAGGCGGCGCGGACGAAATCGACGCTGGAGCGCGCGCAGGAGGAGGGCCGTGCGACGGGGGAGGGGGAGGGTGCGCGCGCGCGCCGGCCGGCCGCGAGGACTGGGTACGGACGAACGCCGGGGAATCGCTGCCCGAGGCGGGCCCGAGCATGCCCGCGAGCTCGGCGGCCGCTCTCGCGAGCTGGACGGCGCGGTCGCCAATCTTGCCTTCGGCGCCGGCCTCTGCGGCCCTGCGCAACCACTTCAGCGCTTCGCCGCGGTCGCCGCGGGCATACATGGCCTCTGCGGTCGACAAGGCCCACGCGACGTCCTCCGGGTCTCCGTTGTTCGCCGGTGGGATTGGGCTGCGCCCCGCGCTCGTCTGCGCCATTCACCAAAAGGGTCGCGCAGGCGAGCCGCGGCGGCAAGAGCCCTTTCAGTCCATGAGCGCGATCGCCGCCTCGCAGAGCTTCTGCGTAGCCCTCGCGCCGAGCAGTGTTAAGGTGTCGCGCGATGGAGGTCACGGTCAACGGAACGCGGCGCGAGATACCCGAGGGCCTCACGGTTCGCGCGCTGGTCCAGCACCTCGGCCTGGTGGACGGGCCCGTCGCCGTCGAGATCAACCGGGCCGTCATTTCCCGGGCGCACCACGCCGTACATCGCATCGGACCGGGAGACGTGATCGAGATCGTTCACTTCGTGGGGGGCGGCTGAGCCGTTCGCTCGACCCACGCCATGACCGCGTCGAGCGCGCCGGCGTCGGCTTTGCCGAACACGGGGCCCAGCTCGCGGGCGCGCGCGAGGAGCGTGCTCGCGGCACCGGCCGTGAAGAACGCGATGGGCAGCGAAGCGCATCGTTCGAGCAGCTCGGTGGCGAGCTCCACGCCGTCGCCGTCCGCCAGCTCGACGTCGAGCACCGCGCAGCAGAGGGCCTCGGCGGCGGCGGTCCTGGCGCCGGCGGCCGTGGCCTCTCGACGGACGTCGAAACCCGCCGCTCCCAACCTTCCGGCGAGCGCATGCAGCGCCACGAGCGAGTCGTCGACCAAGAGGACCGTCGGCATGCGACCCGGAAGGATAGCCTGCTAGAGTCGGCCGCGATGAACGCGACCCGATTGCCCGCCGTGCCACCTTCCCCTCCTCTGGAACGAAGCGTCGTCCGCGCGCTCTACGACACGCCGCTCTTCGAGCTGCTCGATCGCGCGCGGGCCGTGCACCGGGCGTATCACGCCGATTCGCGCGTGCAGCTGTGCACGCTCCTCAGCGTGAAGACCGGCGGCTGCCCGGAGGACTGCGCGTACTGTCCGCAATCGAGCCATCATTCGACAGACGTCGGTCCCGAGAAGATGCTCGACGTCGCCGAGGTGCTCGCGGCGGCGGGGCGGGCCAGGGAGCAGGGCTCGACGCGCTTTTGCATGGGCGCAGCCTGGCGCGAGGTGAAAGACGGCCCGGCCTTCGACCGGGTGCTGGCGATGGTGCGCGGCGTCAAGGCGCTCGGCCTCGAGGCGTGCGTCACCCTCGGCATGGTGACCGAAGCGCAGGCGTCCCAGCTCAAGGAAGCGGGCCTGGACGCCTACAACCACAACCTGGACACGAGCCGCGAGCACTATCGCTCGATCATCTCGACGCGCACCTACGACGACCGCCTGCGCACGCTAAAGAACGTACGCCAGGCGGGGATCACGGTCTGCAGTGGCGGCATCATCGGGATGGGCGAGACGGTCGATGACCGCTGCGAGATGTTGCGCACGCTGGCGAATTTGCAGCCGCAGCCCGAGAGCGTTCCGATCAACGCGCTCGTACGCGTGCCCGGCACCCCGCTCGAGCACCTCCCGCCGGTCGATCCGCTCGACCTCGCGCGCATGGTGGCTTGCGCGCGCATTCTCATGCCCCAGGCGCGCGTTCGCCTGAGCGCCGGGCGCACCGATCTCACGCGCGAGGCCCAGGTGCTCGCGATGTACGCGGGCGCCAACTCGATCTTCTACGGAGACAAGCTCCTGACGACGCCCAACCCCGCCGGTGACGAGGATCGGGCGCTGCTGCGCGACGCGGGTCTCGAGCCGATGAGCAGCTAAATCAGGGACCACGATTCTCGGAGCGAGAATCGTGCTCCCTGATTTACTCCGAGGTTCCGACGGGCTGCGCCCGTCGTCCTCGGAGGGACGGTTTGTGTGGGGCATTGCATGCCCCCTCGCCGCTCCGCTGCGCTACGCGGCGAGCCTCCCCTGCATCGCTTCGCGAACGACTTCGCTGCGCGAAGTCGCAGGAGAGCCGGCGGTTGCCTCTCCGCATTTTCGGGTGGGGAGAGCGGCCGACGCGACCGCATCGACGAACGCTCACTCGTCGGCTCGCGAAGCCAGCGAGCGGCGTTCGAGGACGGCGATCGTGAAAACGCGCGCGGTACGGCCGCCTCGCTCGATGGTCACGTGACGCACCCGCTGGAGAACGTGCGTCGGCAGCGACGGGGGCGGTCCGAAGCGCGTATCCGTCACCCACACGATCGTGTCGGCTGCACGCCAGCGCGTGCGCGGCCACCAGCGGTCGAAGTCGTCGGGCACGGGGGTATCGCAGCCGACGGCGAAGTCTCCGCGCAGCGCCGCCTCGAGCTGGGCGCACACGACCCAGTGCGGCCCGACCACGGTCACGTCGCCCTTCGCAGAGCCCGGCGCCCACGAGGCCAGCGCCTCTTCGCGAACCGCGCGGGTGGCTTGCGGCCAGCCATAGAGCTCGTTCGCCAGGTCGAGGCGAGCGTCGTACGAGCGGGGCGCAAGGCGGAGCAAGCCCGGCGAGAGGACCCACAGGTAGACCGAGGCGACGATGGCTGCCGCCAGGCCGCAGGAGGCGGTGACCATGCCGCGTGAGGGACCCGGCGAGCTGCGCGCCGCCGCGGGTCCCAGCGAGAGCAACGCGGGAGCCATCCAGTGGGGCTCGGCGACACGACTCCACAGCGAGAGGGGGAGGAGAGCGGCGACCGGAACCACGCAGCAGGCGAGCAGCAGCCAGCCGATCGAATCGAAGCGGTCCCGCCATGCCGTGCGCGCCGCGCGGACGGCGAGCCATGCCACGAGCGGAGACAGGTAAGCCACCTGTCCGCCGAGCAGAGCGCCTACGTTGCGCAGCGAAGGGCCCGCGGCGGCCTGCGTATCGATCAGCCGGTGCCTCAGCATCGGCCAGCCGTGCGCGGCCTCGAAAGAGAGAATTGGCGAGAGCATCAAGGCGCCCGCGGCGAGCCCCGCCCAGGGCGCGAGCGTCCGCGCGTGATCGACCGACGCGAAGGGAGGGCCGCGCGCTGGGCGAGTGGCGTAGGAAGCTCCCAGCGCCACGAGGAGCGTGACGCCGGTGATCTTGGATACCGCGGCGGTGCCCGCGAGGAAGCCCGCCGCGCCAAAGGCCGCCGCGGCGCGGGCGCTCCCCGGCGGCGAGCCCAGCGCCATCGACGCAAAGGCGATCGCTCCGATCCACGCCCCGGCCAGCAGCAGGTCGGGCGTCATGGCGAAGAGCCCGATCGCCATTTCGGGCACGAGCGCCACGACCAGCGCGGTGGCCGCGGAGCGAGGCCAGGTGGCCCCTGCCGCACGACAGGCGAGCGCCATGGCCCAGGGCACGAGCGTCGCCGCGATCGACGTGACCAGGTGGGCAGACGCGGGATCCGGCGCCGTGCCGCCGCCGATCGCGCGCATCGCGACGCCGACGAGCCCCGGATGATCGAGGTAGGCCGGCTGCGGGTGGAGGGCGTACGAAGCGTAGAGCGCCTCGGAGTCGCCGAATCCGACGCGGCCCGACGCGTAGAGCCGCACGGCGAACATGACCGCCGATAGGGCCGAAAGAGCGACGACCGCTGGATGCACCCGCGTAGGCTCGTGCGGCATGGCTCAGGCGGCGTGGGCGCGCGTGCCGAGCCACGGAGCGAGCATGCGGGCGACGCTGAGCGAGGGTGTCTTCCGGTCCCGGAGGGTCGCCTCGACCTCATCGCACGCCGAGACGAGCGGCCCCCGCCGGAATCGAGGGCATCGGCGAGTGCCTCCGCGATGCGCGGTGCGCGCGCGTCCCGCTGCAGGAGCTCGCGGAATACGGGCCGCCCGAGTAGCACGTTGGGCAGCGCCACGTGCGCGGTTCGCACGAGCACGCGCCCCGCGAGCTCGGTCGCGAGCCCCACGCGATACGCGATGACCGGGACGGCGCGCGCGAGAGCGGCCTCGAGCGACGCCGTGCCGGACGCACAGAGGGCTGCGTCGAAGGCCCGCAGGACGCTCGTGGCCCCGACGTGGGCGTCGACGTCGAAGGTCGCCACGCGTCGCGACTCGCAAGTTCGCTGCACCCACGCGCGCGTCAATCGGTCCAGGCTCGCAGCGATGAGGACACGCCCGTCGACGCTCGCGCGGTCGGTGCGCACCATCTCGTACGCGTCGAGCATCGGCAGAAGGAGGCTCTTCACTTCGTGGGGTCTGCTGCCGGGGAGAATGGCCACGGCGGAGGCGAAGGGAGTCATGCCGAGAGCGCGGCGCGCCGTATCTCGCTCCAGCGGCGTCGTCTCCAGGGCCGGGTGACCGACGTAGTGCGCGTCGACGCCGGCGCTCCGCCAGAGCGGCTCCTCGAACGGAAGCATCACGGCCATCCGGTCAATCCAGCGGCGGAGCAGGACGGTCCGCTCCGGGCGCCAAGCCCACACCTGGGGCGCGCCGTACCAGAGGACGCGGACCCCCGCGGCGTGCAGGCGAGGAGCGAGCCTCGAGTTGAACTCGGAGTAGTTGGTGAGGAGCGCGGCTTGGAAGCTGCGGGTCCGCGTAGCCGCGAGGAGCCGCCCCGCGGCGCGAAGGATGCGCGCCGCGCGTCGCCCGGTCTCGCCGATGCCCATCGCGGTCCACGCCCGCATGTCGTCGAGGACGTCGACTCCCGCGCCGGCCAGTGCAGGTCCGCCGAGGCCGAAGGCACGGACGCCCTCGAGTCTGCGCACGACGGCCGCCGCCGCGCGGTCTCCCGATGCCTCGCCCGCGACCACGAGCAAGGTGCTCATGCGCCCTCACCGCGGAGCGCGCGCAGGATCGCGTCGCCGTCGCGCTCCACGCGGAAGGAACCAATTCCCGGGATTCGCGCGAGATGGTCGACGAGGCTCGCGTCGCTTTGTGCGGCATCCTTGACGCAATGTCCCGGCAGGACGACCTGCTCGTCGACTCCGCGACGTTTGGCCTCGTCCCGCCGCCAGGCGATGAGGCGAGCCTCGCGCTCGCGTCGCGCGCGGTGCGCGGCGGCCGGTACACGCGGGCGCTGCAGGCGAGCGCGATCCTCCTCGGGCAGCACGTCGCCCGCTTCGGAAACGGCGCGCGCAATCTCGGCGACCAGGGCGCGCGCGGCGGCGGTCGACGACGAAACGCCGCGGATCCGAGCGACCTCGTCGCCCGTCTTCGGCCGGCGACGGGCGATCTCGATGAGCGCCTCGTTGGGCATCACGCGGAACGGGGGCACGTCGCGGCGCTCGGCCTCGCTCTCGCGCAGCTCCGCGATCGGCCGAAGGGCGGCCAGCTCGCGCTCGGCGAGGCGGTCCATCCCGCGAACGCGCATGTACGCCGGACCGCCCTGGGGGGCGCGCGCCGCCGCTATGGCGGAGGCGAGTCGGTACCCGGTCTCCTCGAGCACCTCCTTCTCGATGCCGCGCTCGGCGGCTTCGCCCCAAAGCACGCGCTCCAGCCGGTCGAGGTTCGCCACGTCCGCGGCCAAGTAGACGAGACTGGCTGCGTCGAACGGGCGCTTTCGCCAGTCGTGCTGCTGCATCTCCTTGGCCAGCTTCACGCCGAGAATCGAATCGAGCAACGCGGCGAGCCCGGTCGCGGGACGCCCGAGCATCCGCGCTGCGATCGCGGTGTCGTGCACGTTGCCGAGCTCGACTCCGTGCTCCGCGAGCAGCCTCGCGTCGAAAGCGACATCGTGGACGATCTTGAGTGGACCTCGCGTACCGAGGACATCGGCCAGGGCGACTATCGGTATCGCCAGCGTATCGACGATCGCGATGCTCGCCCCGGCGTCCCATGCGAGCTGCACCGTGCAGGGGTGGGCTCGGTACGCGAACATTCCGCTCGCTTCCAGGTCCACGCCCAGCCGCGTCGCGCTGCCGACCTCGCGCAGCAGGCGGGGAATCTCGTCCGGCGCAGCGACGATCCTCGGGGGGGCGTCTGAAGGGATCATCCGTACGGACGGCCACGTAGCGGTGCGCTGGGGCGAAGGCGCCGGAGCGGGCGCAGGCCCAGGAAGAAGAGGCTCACCCCCACGCACGCAAGGCCCAGAGGCGTGCTCCCGTCGGGGCGCAACCCGGCCACGGACGAGCCGAGCGACGCAGCGCACGCCTTCCCCGAGGAGCCCGCGCACTGGCTCGAGAAGCCGTGGCGCGGAGTCGGATTGCAGGTCGTCTCCGTGAGATGCCCGTGTTTCGCGCCGGGGACGGACGGGTCGACCGACCGCGTTCCGTCGGGAAGGTAGATGCGGCAGATGCCCGTCACGTCGTCGTCGGTCAGCGTGCGCATGCTCGAACTGCCGGCAGCATAGTGCGCGAACATCGTCGCGCGCTCGTCGCCCGAGTGGGCCATACCGAGAAAGTGCCCGGCCTCGTGGGTGACGATGCTCTCGAAGTCGTAGCCGTCCCCCGGCACGGTGTCTGCGACCGAGAGAGTCACGGTCGCGTTGATCTCCATGTCCGCGTCGTAGAATCTCGCCGGTCTCGGGGTCGAACGTGACGGTGGTCAGCCCGAGCGTGTTGTTGGCGTCGTTGTGGGGCCACACGTCGTCGTCGAAGACGATGACGTGCTGGTTTCCACGGTCGGAGTTGTACTGCACGAGGTTGCAGTCGACCGGACCGAGGTCGCGGATGTCGACGCTGACGCGGCCGGGTGGCGCCGAATCCGAGCTGTCGGTCGCGCAGGTCGTGCTGGTCCACTTCGCGAATGCCGCGGCGACGACCCGCGAAACCGTGTCGTACGCAATCTGGCGCGTGCCGTTCCGCTGCAGGTCGTAGCCGACGCAGGCGTTCCGCCACCAGATGGGCAGGGGCGCCGTGGGCGTCGACAGGGACGCGCAGTACTGCGCGAACTCTGCTGGATAACAGGCGTCAGGCGTCGGCGAGAAATCAGGCGGAAGCGGGCAGGTGGTCGTCCGACAGAAGGCTCCGGCCTCGCCCGAGGCCGCCAAGAGGGCGCCGAGCGCGGCGAGGGCGACGGAGGGAAATGGAGCCAGCCTCATTCTTCCGGGCTCTCATTTCCGATGGGTTCGCCCCCAGTCGGCGGCAATCTCGAGCGCGACATCGTCGACCAGTCGTCCGTGGATCGCTTCGGCGGCCAAACGTGAGCCCGCCCCGGCCGCGCCGGCCCGAGGGAGAATCGCGCCTGCGCTGTTGCTCCGCACCAGGCGAGGCGGGGCTCTCGAATCGTCCGCCACGACCGGGTACTGACCTTGTCCTCGGGCCGTCACCTCGAACGCGCCCGCGGGCCCCGCGTGAAGAAAGAGGAGCGACGAGTGTCCTGGTACGAATACGGCTTCGCCCTCGACGCTCTGGCCGACCTTGCCGACGACCCCGCCCATCGTTCGGACCCAGACGGTCGAGCCCTGGGACAAGTCGCCTGCCACGGTCCGGTCCACGCTCAGACGCGTGTAGGTGTAAATGCGGCCGTTCTCCCAGACCGATCGTGCTTCGACGGGGGTCATGACGGCGGCCCCGGTCGATTCCGCGAGGAGCCCCTCCCAGGTCGCGGCGATGGACACCGAAGCCCGTGCATTCGCCGCGAGGAGCGTGAAACCGAGAGCTGCCACGAGAAACGCGCCGAGCAGTCTGCGCCACATGCTTCAAACGATAGCAGGCGCCTACCAGCGGACCAACGCGCAGCCCCAGTGGACGCCGGCCCCGAGCGCCAGAAGCATGCAGAGGTCGCCGTGCTTGAGCGCCCCGGCGCGCATTTGCTCGTCGATGAGGATGGGCAGTGTCCCGGCGCTCGTGTTGCCGAACCGGTCGATGTTCGAAGGGAGCTTGGCCGCGGGGACCGCGAGCTGCTCGCGAACGTACTCGTTTATGCGCGCGTTCGCCTGGTGCGCGAGAAACCAGTCGATGTCCGCGATCGCCGTTCTCGTCTCGGCGCACACCGCGCGGGCCGCCTCGGGGAGCTTGGTCACGGCGAACTTGAAGAGCTCGCGTCCGTCCATCGTCGGGATGTAACGCTGCTCGTCGTAGTCGCTGTGTCTCCAGTAGGGCCGGCGGCGAAAGCCCCCTCCCTCCACGTAGAGCAGCTTGGCAGCCCCGCCGTCGGTGTGAAGCTTCATTCCGCGCAGCCCGGCGTCGCGCTCGGTGGCGCGAAAGACGAGGGCCCCTGCGCCGTCTCCGAAGAGAACGGCGAGCGCCCTGTGCTTGTTAGCGCGTTCTTTCTGCTCCGGGCTCGCGTGTCGGCCCGCCCGCGGGTCCAGGGCGTCCCAATCTTCCCAGGGCATGAAGCCCGCGTGCGCCTCGGCTCCGACGAAGAGGATTGTCCGCGCCGCGCCGCTCTTGACGAGGCCGTCGACGAGCTGAAGGCCGAAGAGCATCGCCGCGCATTGCTGGCGGATGTCGAGCGCGGGCACACCGCGCAGGCCGAGCTTGTGCGCGAGCAGCGCGCCGGAGCCGGGGAACACGTAGTCGGGGGTCATCGTCGCGAAGACGACGTAGTCGATCTCGGCCGGGTCTATCCGCGCCGCCTCGATGGCGCGGCGGCTCGCCTGCACGCGCGAGGTCGCTGCACCCGGTGCCCTCGGGCGCGTAATGGCGTTGCTTGATGCCGGATCGCTTGAAGACCCAGTCGTCGCCGGTGTCCATCACCCGCGACAGATCGTCGTTCGTCACGGGCGGCCCGGGCACGTAGTGACCGGTGCCGATGATCTCGAAGCCCAGCATCCCTCGGCCCTTTCAGTCGTCGACCCGGCTCCATGGATACACGAGCGGCGTCCAGGCCGGTTGCAGCCCGAGCCGTTCGCGCTTCGCCCGCTCCCAATCCACGACGTACTGGCCGAGCAGCGACGCGCCCGTGGCGAGCGTCAAGCCGGCGACGATGTCGACGAGGTAGTGCCAGCGAAGGAACATGGTCGCGATGATCATCTGCGTGGCCAGGAAAGCAACCACAGGCCAAGAGTATTTGAACGGGACCAGTCTTCTATGCCGGAAGCTGAAAATCGCAAAGAACGTCGGCGCGGCCGTGTGAAGGCTCGGGAAAATGTCTTTCTGCGCGCCGCCGGCGTCGACCGTCTCGCGCACCAGCCGCCAGAACGTGCCCCCCTCGAGCTCGTGCACGAAGGTGCCCTTCAGATACCAGTACGGCCCATAGCCGGGGACGATCATGTAGACGACGTGTGCGGTCAGAAACATCATCAGCGTGCCGATCGCGAAACGACCGAGCAAAACGGTGTCTTTGCTCCAGTAGACGATGGGCAGGACGTGGACGCACAGGATGAGGAAATAGAGGAAGTAGAAGAACGCGAACCACTCGGTCGTCGTGCGGTTGACGAAGCGGTCGAGCACGACGCTCGGCTCGAAGCCGAAGACGCGGAGGTCGAAGGCGTAGATGCTCGCGTCGTCGGTCCACGGGCTCACCGCGGGCAGAATCTCGCGCAGCTGAAAGAAGGAGCTCAGCAGGCTGACGATGAAGATGGTGCGGTAGAGGAGCGCGCTCGCCGCCCCGCCCCACCGCAGCACGCCGCCCCGGACGAGGGCTAGGCAGAGCAGGAAGATGACGAAATCGGCCGAGATGCGCTCCAGGCACGGGCCGCGGTTGGGCCCCTGTCCGGCGCAAAGGGCGACGAGGAGGATCACGAAGTACCCAATCGTGAGCCAGTCCTGGGACGCGAAGTTCCTCACCCAGGTGGTCGCCGAGAAGCTCTGGGCAAAGGCGGCAGAGCCGCCGAGCGACTGCAGAGCCGGAGAGAGCGTGGCGCCCGCGCTACCCGTGCGACTGCCCGAGGTGCGTCTGCTTTCGGCGCCGCTGCCCCGCCGGCCTCTTTCGGTGATGCCCATCGGCGCCCTGCGTTTCAACTAACCACGACTCCCGGTCTCCGACAATTCGTCACGGTAAGGAAATTCTCGCTGCGTAGGCGGTTTCGCGTTTTTTTGCGTCTTCGCGTTTCTTGGGGGTCGACGCGTCTGCCGTCAACCGCTGAACTGCCCGCTTCGGCGCCCGTTGCGCGCGAGGCCTAGCACGACCAGAGGCTCCTCCGAGCGGCGCATCCGCAGCACGTCGCCGATCGTCACGGTGTGGACGATGTGATCGCCATCGAGAAACACGCGAGCTTGCCGCATCTTATTCTTGATGACCAGCGTCTGGCCCTCCTGAGCGAGACCGAGCACCATGCGTAGCGCGTGGCCGTTTGCCTGGTAGGGCTCGCGGACCACGAACTGGATCTTCTGGGACGTGAGGGGGAGCACACGCCCGCCCGCGCTTCGCTGGGCCGCGGTCGAGCCTGCCGCCGGGCCGATCCAGATGCCGCTCGACTTCTGCTCTTCCTCCCCCACGACGACCTCGCCGTCCTCGCCACTGACGAGCCGAAGGATGTAGCGGGACGTGGCGGCCGGCGAGGCGTGGCAGAAGAGCGCTTCGTTGAGGACCCGCGTATGCAGCGGTCGGCCGTTCAGCTCGACCGTCATACGCGCGAGCTCGACACGACGGAGCGAGCCCGCGAAGGCTTCGGCCAGCGCCTCGCGGGCGCCGCCCTTCTGGACGGCGCAGAAGAAGCCGACCGAGTGGCTCGGCGCGCTGTTCACGCCGAGCAGCGGAACCCCCGCGGGGATGCCGTGCGACGCGGCGAGCAGCGTTCCGTCGCCGCCGACGGTGACGACGAGGTCGCAGCGGCCCTCGACTCGAAATTCGTGCGGCCGGTCGTAGACGATCGCCTCGGCGCGCAGCTCGGCCAGGGCCTGGCGAACCTCTTCGATGCTCTCCATGTGGTCGAGATGTCCCGGACGCATCCGTCGTACGGTCTCGTCCCCGGCCTCGAGAAGGGACGCGACGCGTGCGTCGCGCTCCTCCTCCACCCACTTGCGCCAGGAGGAGCGCTTGAGCACGACGGCGACGTGCGGCCGGCTCATCGGGTCCTCTCCCTCGTTCCAGGGGGCGTCTCGCTCAGGTCGAGCAGACGGCGGAGCCCGAGCTCGGTCTTCGCGTCCCGGATGACGCCTGTGCGGCAGTGCTCGAGCGCGTCGGCCACCGGGAGCGCCACGATCGCCGCTTGGCGCTCGAGAGCGGAGCCGTCCTCCGTCGGTTCGGCGCGGCGCTTTGGGTCCACTTCGACGACATAGAAGACATGGCGCTCGCCGATCATCCCGGGCGCCGGGAACGTCCACCCGCCCAGCGGCTCGACCTCGCTCTCGCGGGCTTCGAATCCGAGCTCCTCGGCGAGCTCCCGGACCGCCGTCGCAACCGGGTCTTCGCCCGGCTCGACCAGACCGGCCGGCAGCTCCCAGAGCGTGCCGTCGTGGGCGGGGGGAATCGCCCGCAACGCGCACGGGGGGCGCACCGCAGAGCGCAGAAATACGTGGCGAACGCCGTGCTCGACGTACGTTGCCGCGATGACGACGGCGTCGAGCGCTTCGCGCGTCGCGACGTCGTAGGGGAACGGCGCACTCTGCGTGCCGTCCGGGAAGCGTGCGACCAGATCGAGGCGCTGCACGTCGAGAAAGCCGCCCGCCGCCGCGGACTCGGCCGTGCGATCGCGAGCCACGAGGACGCGGAAGGCAGGCAGCGGGGGGAGCGGCCGAGGTGGCACGGGGGGATTTGAAGCGTAACGAAGGCGACGACGCCAGTATTTTCGCCACGATCCGCGGGCAGTACGCTGTTCTCGATGTTTCCCCGCGAGCACGTGCCCGGCGCCCTCCGGGGGTTCGACATCCTGCAGCGTCTCGGCGCGGGCGGCGTCGGCGAGGTGTTCCTCGCGCGGAGCCGCGCAGGCAAGCTCGTCGCGATCAAGACCATCGCCGACGAGAGCTCGTTCGCCCAGGGGGACGTCTCGACGAACTTGCTCGCCCGGGAGGCGTCCGTCTGCGCCAGGCTGAGTCACCCGTGCATCGTGCAGGTGCGCGCTTTTCTCGAGGAGCCCGACTTTGCCGCGCTCGTCTTCGAGTACGTGCCCGGCGTGGCGCTGGGGCGCGTGCTGCGCCTCTGCCAGTCGCACGGCGTGCGCCTGCCCGACCGAGCCGCGTGGCATATCGTCGAGCGGGTCCTCGTCGCGCTGGCCTACGCGCACGGCTTCCGCGACGAGAACGGCCAGCTTACGCCCATCGTGCACCGCGACGTCTCTCCCTCCAACGTGCTGCTCGACTGGACGGGCGGCGTCAAGATCGCCGACTTCGGCATCGCCAAGGTGCTCGGCGTCTCGACGCACACGCGCGTCGGCATCGTCAAGGGAACGCTCGGATGCATGGCGCCAGAGCAAGCGCGTGGCGAGCCGGTGGACGAACGAGCGGACGTCTACGCCGCGGCTCTCCTCGCGTGGAGGCTCGCGACCGGGCGGGTCCCCTTCGCCAAGCAGCAGGCCGACGAATACGAGCTCCTCCGCGCGATGCGCAACCCGCGCTTCAAGCCTCTTGCCGTGCTTCGGCCCGACTTGCCCGAGCCCCTGCTCGACGCCGTCGCGCGCGCGCTCGAGCCGTCGCGAGAGCTCCGCACCATCGGGGCCGCGGACTTCGCCGAGATCGTGAGCCAGCAAATCGACGTGCGCACCGGTTGGCTCGAGCTGGCGTCGCTCCTCGAGAGCTGGAAAGGCGCGCTCGAGCGATCGGTCCGGCGAGCGCCGGGAACGGAGCGCATGGATTGGACGCCCGCGTCGATCCCGGAGACCGAGCACACGCTGCGCTACGAAGAAGTGGCGCTCGCGTTCGACGACGACGCGCCCGCCGACGGTCCGACCGTCGAGGCACACGCCCTTCCGAGCGACCCCAGCGCTCTCGCCGCCCTTCCGCTCGCCGAGGACGAGGACCTTCCCGCCGGTTCCTGGCCACCCGTCGGGCTCGACTCGCCCGTCGTCGTGGCGCTCCCGGCCGAGCTCGTCGCGTCCGCCCCGCGTACGGCCGCAGCCTTACCGCCCGCCGAGGCGCCCGGGCCTCCCGTCCGCCGCACGAGACCTGCGCCTCGCGGCGAAGGCCGCGCCGTCAAGACGTGGACGCCGCTCCTGGCCATCGTGCTCTTCGTCGCGGCGGGCCTGCTCGCGGGTCTGCTGGCCTCGGTCGCTCGCTAGCCCCGCTCGCTATTCCGCGCCTGCCGGCGAGAGTGTCCCGGCGCGAGTATGGTTTCTGGCATGCACGACCTCGTCCTCACATTGATCGGGCCGGATCGTCCAGGCCTCGTCGAAGCCGTGGCGGCCGTCATCGCGAGCCACGGCGGCAACTGGCTGGAGAGCCGTATGACGCGCCTCGCGGGCAAGTTCGCGGGCATCCTGCGCGCCGAGCTTCCCGCCGACAGGGTCCCCGAGGCGCTGCGAGCGCTCGCGGCTCTCGAGGCGCGCGGCGTCCGGGTCACCACGGAAACCGTGCCGCGAGCCGAGGTTCCTGCGGCCGTCGCGCAGGTACGCATGCGCCTCGAGCTCGTGGGTGTGGATCGCCCGGGGATCGTGCGCGAGGTCTCCCAGCTGCTCGCGAGTCACGGGGTGAACGTCGAGGACCTCGTGACCAACCGGGTGAGCGCGCCCATGTCGGGCGAGATGCTCTTCGAAGCGCGAGCCGACGTAGCCGTGCCGGCGTCCACCGACGTGAACCGCCTGCGCGATGCGCTCGATCGGACAGCCAACGACCTCATGGTCGACGTGAAGCTCGCCAGTGTCCCGAGTGCCGGAGACTCGCGGTAGGGTCGCTCTCGAGCGCAATTCAGAGCCACTCGACCGCGTCCTGCTCGCTCTCGACGTCGATCGAGAGCTTCTCGATTGGCTCCGACTCGCTCTCGACATGGATCGAGAGCCTGTCGGTCGGCTCGTACTCGCTCTCGACCGCTCGGCGCGGCAGAGTCCACGTCAGGGATCGATGAACACTCCGGCGTCCGCTCCGTCGCAGCTCCCCGAGCACGTGTAGCTACCGCCTTGGTAGCAGGTGCAGTTGATCGGGCCACCGTTGTTCGGGCACATTCCGACGGTGCAGGTCGTATTCACCGCGCAGTCGCCGTAACCGGGAACGTAACAGGGGGGCGGCGGTGGACATGACAGCGAGCAACTGGCCGTCCCGTCCGCGTTGCAGAAGCACCCGTACTGCGTGACTCCGTCCGGGCACACGCCGAGCTCACAGAACGTTCCCGACGCGCAGAACTCGGTCCCCCCGTACGGCCCGTAGGGATAGCCATACCCGACGGAGAGGTAGCATCCGGGACCGGCATCCGTGGGCGTCGGGCCGGTCTCCGGCCCGCCATCCGATGCGCCGTTGCACGAGCTGTCGCAGCTGAAGGTGCCGTCCTGCGAGCAGAAGCAAACGACGGAGCCGTCCGCCGGATTCGGGCAGGGTCCCACGGCGCAGGAGGCCCCTGCCGGGCAATCTCCAAAGCTGGGGATGTAGCAAGGGGCCGGAGGCGGGCACTCCACCGAACAGGAGGCTTTGCAGTTCGCGTTGCAGTAGCAGCCGGTCTGCGTCCCGTTGGGGCAAGAGCCCAGCTCGCACCAGGTATCCCCTGGGCAATATTGATAGCCCTCCAGCCAGCAGCCGGGGCCTACGGACGCATCGTTCCCCGCGTGCGCGTCGACGCTCGCGTCCAGCGGAATGCACTGGCAATCGTTCGAATCGAGCTGGGTGCCCGACGGGCATGGCGCGCAGGAAGCGTCGAATCCGCAGTTGCAGCCGTAGGGCGTGCATACGCAGCCGCCGTCATCCGGGAAGGTGGAGACGCAGGAGCACTCGGGCGTCTGCACGTAGCCGGGGGGGCAAAAAGCGAAGCAGCTCGAATCGGGGATGTAGACGTCCCACGGGGAGCCGTCGCCGATGAGGCCCGAGTCGGGGTCGAAACAGCCGCAGTTCGGCTCCAGGATCCAGCCGGGAGCGCAGCCACCGCAGGCACGGCACGAGCAGTTCCCGTCGGCCGTCGTATAGGGAGGACACGAAGCGCACGCGTCTACGGCGGCGTCGTGCGTGTCCCAGCAACGGCAATCGGCGCCGAGCGTGGAGCCCGCCGGGCACGTTGTGGCGGGACACGCGTCGGACGTTGCGTCGGTCACGTCGGGCCCGCTTGCGTCGCCCACCGGGCCCCCGTCGGGTGCCTGCTCTGCCTGATCGGGGGACGCGTCGCCCGGCCCTGCGTCATCGTCGAGGGTGCCGTCGGCTCGACCGCCACACGCGAAGAGGATCACGACCGTGGCGGCCAGGAGGGTTCTCCGTACCATTCAAGCCTCGTTTCATCGGGATAAGCAGCGCGCCACCGCGAGGTGCAGTGCCGAGCTCACGCGACGCCCTGAAAGACGATGGCCTCGACCATCGGCTTCCGTCGCATGGAAGCACGTGTGCGCCCGCAGGTCGCCAGCAACCCTCGCTTGCGGCGAGCAACGGTTTCCCCCCGTACGGAGGGCGCGCGAGCTTGCGGCTAGCGGTGGCCGCCGCGGAATCCGCCCATGTACCCGCGAGGCGCCGCGATCACGTGGGGAGCAGAAATCGTGTACGCGTGCGTCGCGACGTTCGCCGGGCGCGGCGTCGCGTACACGCGGGGCGACGCGTACGCCCGTGGCGCGGGCGGAGCGGCGCTCGCGCGCGCAGTCGGCGGCGCAACGTACGTACGCGGAGCCGGCGGCGCAGCGCTCGTACGCGCAGCAGGCGGCGCGACGTACGTCCGTGGAGCCGGCGGCGCGACGTAGCCACGCGGCGCTCCCACGTACGGCCGCGGGGGCGCGACGTACGCACGCGGCGCGGCGTACACGGGCGCGCGACCCCAGGGTCGGGCCGGCGGAGCCACCCAGGTGCGCCCCGCCCATACACGAGGCGAGTATCGCCACGACCACGGCCGATACGCCCAGTCGCCGTAGAAGTACGGGCCCGAGCCCCACGGAGACATGTACCAGGTCCACCCGTAGACCGGCGTGTAGAGGTACGCGTACGGGAGATCGCCCACGGCCCACGTCACCGACCCGGCCGGGACCCAAACCCAACCGTACGCTTCCGTGTAGACCCACTGGCCTTGCGCTGTTGCTTGCGGCTGAACCGGAGCGGGGACTGCGCTGTACGGAGGCTGCGCTTCGACCTCCACCTCTTCTTGTTCTTGGCTGACGCCCTCGTCCTGCGCCAGCGCCGCGGTGCCCGAAAACAGCGTGGCCGCGCTCAGGCCGAACATCGCGCTCAGTTTCAGGGCGTTCATGTCCATCACCTCGGTCCTCAAGTTAAGCAGTCGGACGTCGCGTGACATTCCTGCGACGCACGAACGCCGCATGCGCCGACCTGCAGACGTCGGCTCCGCATGACCTTTTGCGGTCGGGCCAGACCTTTGCTGTCAGTCGCGCGCCGCCCATGAGGCGATCGCCGCGGCCGCTGCCGCTGCGCAACAGCAGCCGTCTCGGTGACGACCTCTAAAACTTGACGCCGAGTTGCCCGTGCACCGTGAACGCCGCGTCGAGCGATGAGCTTCCGCCGTCGTTCGGGAGAATGAGCACGTTGGCGTCCGCGCCGATGAGCCACATCCCGATGGCGATCAATCCGGTGACGCCGGGCTCGATGTACAGGCCGTTGTGGGTGGCATCGGGGAGCCCCGTGACGCTGACGGTCTCCCCGATGTTGCCGACTCCGACCGTCCCGCGCAAAGTCAGCGGACCGAAAGTCAATCCGTAGCCGCCCTCGACGCCGTACAAGAGCGCGTGCCCCGATGCCGTGATGCCGGCCGCGCTCTGGCTCTCGCCGAAGTAGTTGATGAGGGACAGCCCGCCGTAGAGGCCCACGATCGACACCCCGGCGCGCCCGCCGAGGCCGAAGCCGAGCAAGTTCGGCCCGTCTCCTCCGCCGGGCCGAGTGGCGCCGCCGGCTCTCGCCGCGATCTCGAGGTCGAGGGGTCCCAAGGCGTGCGCGTCGTGTGCGACGAGAGCCGCGGCGACGGCGACGAGAAGCGCGGAAACTCCGATGGTCGTTCGCATGACGGGCATCGTATCGAAAACTCCACGGGGTGACTCGATTGGATGGCCAGTTTCGGTGGCGCTCAGTGGCGAACGACAGGCGGCTCCGGGCTCCGGGTAGCGTCGATGGGCGCCGTGCTCGTTGGCAGCTCCACCCAGAAGACGCTTCGATCCTCGCGCCGCTCGTAGCCGGCGCTGCCTCCGTGTGCCGTCGCGAGGCGCTTGACCGTCGCCAACCCGAGCCCCACGCCCGGAGCCGCGGTCGGCCCCCGGGTGAAGGGCTCGAAGATCGCTTCCCTCAGGGGCTCGGGTACGCCCGGGCCCGTATCGATCACTTCGATTCGACATCGAGAAGGGCCCGAAAGGATGCGCGCGCGCACCTGCCGGACTGGCGAATCGCCCATGTGTTTGACGCCGTTGCGAAGGAGGTTGCCAAGCAGGCTGGTGAGCACGCCGGAGCTGCAAGCGACGACGCAGCGGTCAGCGCGGTCGACGCCGACATCGACGCCGGAACCGGCGGCGTCCTCCCGAACGGTCTCGATGGCATCGGCGAGGACATCGGCAGGGGCCGCGGTCTCCTCCGCGATTCGCGATGCCCCCGCGCGCGCGAAGTCGAGCAAGCCGGTTACGAGCTCCCGTGCGCGCCTCAGCCCGGAGAGCCCGATCACGGCGATCTTCTCGCGCTTCTCTTCGTCGGGGTGCTCGCGGCGGAGTAGCTCCAGGGCGTACGCGGGCGCCGAAAGGGGGTTTAGCAGGTCATGCGCGACGCGGCCCGCGAACTGGTCGAGCTCCGACGATCGAAGTTCGAGCGTGGCTGCACGCTCCTCCGCCAGACGGTTGCCCTCCTCCAGCGACCGAACGATGCGTCGCATCCATGTGACGGAGAACACGGTCGCGAGGACGGCAAACACGACGCACATCGTGTCCAGCACGAGGACGAGGTGTCTCGTTCGCATGTGTGCCTCCCGCGCCTCGAGGCCCAACTGCGCGCCTCGCGACGCGTTGAGCTCCACGAGCTGCTCGAGCAAGTCGTCGATGCGGGCGGCTCGGGCGCGCGTCTTCGAGAGCTGCGAGGGGACCTCGCCGCGGTCTCCTCGGTCCACCGCGTCGATGAAACCGGCAATCTCGGTGTCCAGGCTCCGGAGCTCGCCGAGCATGCGGTCCCGGATCGCCGGCTCGCCCTCGAACGTCGGGAGCAGGATGTAATGATCGAGCGCCTCGTCGACCGCAGTGCGACTGGCATACAGCGTCGCGACCCGCGTCGGACCGTCGTCGCCATGATTCAGGGCCAGACGCCCCGCCTCCAGATCCAGCTTGTGAAGATCACCCCGCGCGATGGAGAGGTAACGGACGCTCGGCATCGCGTTGTCGATGATGCCGGTGACGCTCGAGTCCACTTTCCGCGATGTCCATGCGCCGACGCCCGCGACCGAAAGGAACGCCGCGACGACGCCGATCATCGTCGCCGCGAGCAGACGAGCGAGCGCAAGCGTGGACGGTCGACGCCGGAGCATGAGGCCAGTCCCGTGAAAGGGGGACACCCGTACCACTCGAGGAGAGGCGGCGTCGCAAGCGCGCGGACCACGTGTGCGCGCATTCCGACAGAGCGTCGCTGGTCGTCGACCGGTCGCTGTTGGGACCGCGGGCCAAGCGCTCTCCCCGGCCGCGGCGCGACTCGCCAGACCGCACCCGGCGTTGGCCTCGCGCTCTCCGCGCGGCACCTCGCGTCGCGGGGCGCGCGGTTTTCCTCGCGAATTCCGCGCCGGCGCAGCCTGGCACCGCACGTGCTCCCCAGGGACCACCCATGATCTCGCGAACGGCCGCGTGCCTAGGCGTCCTCGCTTCCGGCCTTGTCCTCGCCTGCGGAAGTCCCGACAACGCCGGTTCCGGCCCGAGCAGCAGCAGCGGCGGTTCCAGCGGAGCGTCGAGCAGCGGCTCCGGGAGCGGATCGAGCAGCGGGGGAAATTGCACACCCTGCACCGACGGCGGCACGGCTCCGGACGGCGGGGATTCCGGAGTCGCCGTCGTCGGTGACGGCGGTTGCTCCAGCAACTGCGAGGGGCCCGATGGGTCAATCACGAACCCGGTGACCTGGCCGAGCGCAGCCTGCCAGGCCATGTCCGCGTCGCTCCTTTCGAAGATGACGCGCCAGCAGAAGGCCGCCCAGATGCTCATGGCGCCCAACCCGGGCTCGTACATCTCGACGACCGCGGACGTGAAAAGTACCCAGGTGGGCGCCGTGTTTGCCCCCGGCGGCGGCCAGCCGAGCGCCGGGTCCACGCCCCCGGCTTGGGCCGCGATGACCGACACGTATTACCAGGCCGCCGCGCAGACCCCGCTCGGCATTCCCATCCTCTATGGTCTCGACGCCATTCACGGGGCCAGCGGTATGACCGGGACGGTCATCTTTCCGCACAACGCCGGCCTCGCGTCGTCACGCGACTCCGCGCTCGTGACGCAGGTCACGCAGATCACGGCGCTCGAAGCGTCCGCGATGGGCATCACCTGGACGTTCGCGCCGTTCATGGGCGTCGCATGGGACGACCGATGGGGACGCACCTACGAAAGCTACAGCGAGGACCCCACCTGGGCGGGCGAGATGGCGCTAGCCGCCGTGACGGGCCTTCAGGGCGCGAACGGGCTCGGGACCGGCATGCCGGGCATCGTCGCGTGCGCCAAGCACTGGGCCGGCGACGGCCAGGCGACCGCCGGGACGTCGTCGAAGGGTGGTGTCGTCGACCGCGGAAACGTGCAGATCGACCTGCCCACCATGCAGAAGTACGGAATCGCTCCGTACCTTCCGGCCATAGAGGCGGGTCTCGGCTGCATCATGGTCAGCGACGCGCGGTGGAACAACGCCAGCATGACCTCGAGCTCGCAGCTCATCACAACCTTGCTCAAGGGGATGTACGGCTTCAAGGGGTTCGTCATCACCGACTGGCAGGCGGCCGACGGGGCAGGGGGAATCGACGCCACGATCAACGCGGGCGTCGACATGCTCATGCAGCCCATGGGCTGGCAGGCGGCGATAGGCTCCATCGCGAGCTCGACGGCCATCTCCGACGACCGAATCAACGACGCGGTGACGCGTATCTTGAACGTGAAGTGCCAGGCGGGGCTCTTCGACTACAAGCGAGACACCTCCCAGCTGGCGAACGTCGGCTCGGCGGCCCACCGCGCAGTCGGACGCAAAGCCGTGAGCCAATCGCTCGTCGTCCTGCAGAACAGCGGCAACGTCCTGCCGATCCCCAAGACGAGCAAGGTCTGGGTGGGGGGAAGCGGCGCCAACGACTTGAACAAGCAGTGCGGCGGCTGGACGGTTTCGTGGCAGGGAAGCGGCGCGATGACGCAGGGGACGACGATCACGCAGGCGATCACGAAGGTCTCGGCGCCCGTCGCGAACATGAGCGACGCCGACGTCGTCATCGTGGCGCTGAGCGAGACCAAGAACCCGTACGCGGAGTTCTTGGGCGACACGAAGACGCTCGACACGCTCGATCCCGGGGACCTGACGACTCTCAGCCAGGCCAAGAGCTCGGGCAAGAAGGTCGTCGCTCTCGTCGTCAGCGGGCGCCCCACGCTCATCACGAACGACCTGACGAACGCCGATGCGTGGATCGCCGCGTGGCTGCCCGGCACCGAGGGCGACGGCGTCGCCGACGTGCTCTTTGGGGACACCCACCCTACGGGAAAGCTCAGTCACAGCTGGCCGCGTGACGACACGCAGGAGAACGTGATGACCTGCTGTAACGGGAGCTATAGTCCGCTATTTCCGCTGGGTTTTGGCCTGACGTATTGAGAGCCGGCTCCGGAAGGGGCCGGTGTGGGCGAGGGGTGAGCGCCGGAATGTGCGCGCTCGCTCGCGCGTAGGTCTGGGTGGCGCGTTCACCGGTCCTACCTTTGCTACACTCGTACGAGAAAGCCCGCGCGAGCGGAACTTCGTATCGGCTCGAACGTCACACTCCCTGATGAGCAGCCAACAGGCAGGCATCGAGCGAATTCGGCGGCTCGCGCAGCAAGCCGAGCGACGCATCCGCCTCGGCCGTACCCTTCAGGTAGGCGCCCGGGCGCTGTGCGGCGCGCTGCTCGCGGCGATCGTGTTCGTGGCGCTCCGAAAGGTCGGCCTGCTCGGCGAGACGACCGCGCGTATCTCGCTCGCGTTGACCGTCGCAGCCACGGTGGGCGCCCTCGTCGCCGCGTGGGCGTGGGGCCTGCCGGACCGAGCGGGCGCACGGGCCCTCGACCGCTTCCACGGGCTTCACGACAAGCTCGCGAGCGCCTTGGCGTTCGCCGACCGGGCGCCGGAGCAGCGCACGCCGTTCATGCAGGCGGCCGTCGAGGACGCCGTCGAAGCCGCCCCTCGCACCCGTCCGCAGCTTGCCGTGCCGGTGGTTGCGCCGCGCTCGCTGGCCGGCGCCGCCGCGCTGGCCGGGGTGCTTTGCCTCCTGGCTCTCTTCGAGGTGCGCCGGCACGTTCCGGTCGCCCACGCGAAGACGATCGATCCCATGGAGATGGCGCCCGACGATCTCGACGACGTCAAAGACTTCCTCGCCCAGCTCAAGCAAAGAGACAGCAGCGAAGACACCAGGGCCGCCATCGAGGAGTTCAACAAGCTCGTCGACGACATCGCGAACAAGCGGCTCGACCGCACAGAGGCGTTCCGGCAGATGGAGAAGCTCGAGGAGAAGCTTCTGACCGGCACCGACGTCGGCAAGAAGGCCCTCGAGGAGCAGCTGGAGAAGATCGGCGACGAACTCAAGAAATCCGAGCTCACCAAGCCTGCAGGCGAGGCGCTCGCCGATCAACGTTTGCCGCAGGCGCGCGACGCCATGCACGACCTGGCGAAGAAGCTACGCGACAAGGGCGGCAAGATCGACCAGGCGAAGATCGAGCAGATGCGCGAATCGCTCAAGAAGGCCGCGGCCGAGGCGGAGAAGCGCCGGCAGGAGATCGAGCAACGGCGCCAGGAGCTCGCCGACGAGATCCTCAAGCAGAAGCAGAAGATGGGCGACGGAGGTTCGGACGAGGAACGCAGCCTCCTCGAGAAGAAGCAGCGCGAGCTCGAGCGCCTGGATCGCCAGCTCGACGAGCAGAAGAGCGCCGGGCAGCAGCTGGACCGGCTCGATCGCGAGCTGGAGCAGGCGGCGGAGGACCTCATGAAGGATCTCGGCCTCAGCGCGCAAGACCTCGACCAGGGGGCCGAGGACATCAACCGCATGCAGCAGCAGCAGATGACGCAAGAGCAGAAGGAAGAGCTCCGCCAGAAGCTGCAAGAGATGCGGGAGCTCATGCGCCAGCAGGGGCAGGGCGGCAAGGGCCAGATTGTTCGGCTGAAGCGCTTCGCCCGGATGGCGCGAGGGCAGGGCGGACAGCAGGGGCAAGGCGAAGGGCAACAAGGTCAGGGGCAGCAGGGTCAAGGCCAGGAGGGGCAGGGACAGGGGCAGCAGGGACAGGGCCAGCAGGGTCAGGGCCAGCCGGGGCAGGGCCAGGGCCAGCAAGGCCAGGGCGCAGGCCAGGGCGGCGAGGTCTGGGTGCTCGGGCCGAATGGCGAGAAGCTGCTGATGCTGTCACGCGGGCAGGGGAGCGGCGGTCAGGGCGGCGACGGGAACGAGCAGGCGCCGAGCGGGGGCAAAGAGTGGGGCACCGGGCACGATCCGCACGTGCAGGGCGGCGCAACCAACCCGAAGATGGGCACTCAAGACACGCAGGTGCAGGGCGCCGACACGGGGCAGGGCGGCTCGCGCAGCCAGGTCATCCTCGGCGCTGCGGAGCGGGGCTTCGCGTCCCGCGGCTACAACAAGGTGTACACCGAGTACCACCAGGTCGCCGAGGAGTCGCTCGCGAAGGACGAGATCCCGGGCGGGTACCGCTTCTACGTGAAGCGCTACTTCCAGCTCATCCGGCCGCGCGAAGAGAAGTGATCGTGCAGAGCGCGCGCCGCCTCGGCAGCGTGCGCTTCGCCCGCGAGAAAGAACGGAGTCTCTCATGACAGACGTAGACGCAGTTCGCGAGCAAGTGACGCTCTTTCGCAAGCGCATCGACGAGCTTCGGGCCGAGATAGCGAAATCGATCGTCGGAAATCGCGAGGTCGTCGACGGCGTCATCACGTGCATGCTGGCGGGCGGGCACGCGCTGCTCGAGGGCGTCCCGGGCCTGGGCAAGACGATGCTGGTGCGAACGCTCGCCGAGACCCTCTCGCTCACGTTCTCGCGCATCCAGTTCACGCCGGATCTCATGCCCGCGGACATCCTGGGCACGACGGTCATCGACGACACCCAGGGCGGCGGCAAGGTGTTCGAGTTTCGCAAAGGTCCGGTCTTCGCCAACATCGTCCTGGCCGACGAGGTGAACCGAGCAACCCCCAAGACGCAGAGCGCTCTGCTCGAGGCGATGCAGGAGCATCGGGTCAGCGTGGGCAAGCGAACGCACGTCCTCGACGAACCCTTCGTGGTGCTGGCCACGCAGAATCCGCTCGAGATGGAGGGGACGTACCCGCTCCCCGAGGCGCAGCTCGACCGCTTCTTCTTCAAGCTCTACGTGCCGTTCCCCGGCCGAGACGAGCTGCACCAGAATCCTCGACCTGACGACGGGCTCGCCCATCGGGAAGCGCCAGGCCGTGCTCGGTCGCGACGACATCCTGCAGATGCAAAATCTCGCGCGCGAGGTCCCCGTCGCCCGCCACGTGCAGGACTACGTCGTGCGCGTGCTGCAGGCGACACACCCCGACGGCCCGGACGCGCCCGATCTCGCCAAGCGCTTCGTTCGCTACGGCAGCTCGCCCCGCGGCGCGCAGGCCGTGCTGCTCGCAGCGAAGATCCGTGCGCTCTTCGACGGCCGCTTCGCGGCGAGCGTCGACGACGTGCGTACGGCTCTCCTTCCGGCCCTGCGCCATCGCATCCTGCTCAACTTCGAGGGCGAGGCGGAGGGCATCAAGACCGACCAGGTCATCGATGCCATCCTCAAGGCCGTCCCCGAGGGCAAGGCGGAGAAGCCCGCGCACGCCGGAGCCAACTGATGAGAGAGGGCCGCCAAGCCGCCAAGACGGCGCGAGAGAAATGGGGATGACTCGACCTGCCTTCTCCCTCGGCTCCTTGGCGGCTTGGCGGCCGTTCTCCCGCAAAGGGAAGGCGAAGGCCACCGACGCGAGCGACGAGCTCTTCGACGACGAGTTTCAGCGCAAGCTCGATTACCTGGCGATCGTCAGCCGGCGAGTCTTCGCCGGGAGGTTGCGCGCCGAGCGGCGGACGAAGAAGAGCGGGAGCGGCGTCGAGTTCGCCGACCACCGCGACTACCAGCCGGGCGACGACTTTCGCTACCTGGACTGGAACGCCTACCAGCGGTTCGACAAGCTTCTGGTGCGCCTCTTCGAAGAAGAAGAGGACCTGACGATCTACTTCGTGCTCGACGCGAGCGCGTCGATGGCGTTCGGCGGAGGCGAGAAGCTGCGCTACGCGAAGAAGGTGTGCGCGGCCCTCGCGTACGTGGGCCTGGCGAACCTCGATCGCGTGAGCCTCGTCACGACGACCGACCGCGTGCTGGATCGCATGCCCGAGACGCGCGGCAAGGCGCGCATCTTCAAGGTGTTCCGGTTCCTGCGTGAGATCGAGCCCGACGGGGCCACCGATCTGGGCGACGCGATGAAGACGTTCGTCGCGCAGAACAAGCGGCGGGGCCTCGTGGTGCTCGTCAGCGATCTCTACGATCCCCACGGATTCGAGCGGGGCATCAACGTCCTTCGTTACAACAAGTTCGACCCGTTCGTCGTGCACGTCGTCGATCCCGCCGAGGCGAGGCCGAAGCTGCACGGCGACGTCCTCGTGTACGACTGCGAGACGGGCGAAGAACGCGAGGTGACGGTCACCGCGAAGGTTCTCGGTCGCTTCGCCGAGGCGCACGAACGCTACGTCGCGGAGATCGAGCGCTTCTGCGCGACTCGCCAGGTGCCGTACGTCCGGGCCGGCGTGGACGTTGCGTTCGACGAGATGATCCTGCGCGTCTTCCGGCGCGGGGGCTTCTTGCGATGATCTTCGCGGGGCTCTCTCTCGCGCAGCTCGCTGCGATCTTCGGCGCCGCCGGCTTCGGCGTCGTCGTTCTTTACATCCTCAAGTTGCGGCGCCGCATCGTCGCCGTTCCGTTCTCGCCGCTCTGGGAGCGCATTCTGCGCGACAAGGACGCGACGACGCTCTTCTCGAAGCTCAAGCGTCTGCTGTCGCTTCTGCTGCAGCTGGCGGTCTTGGCGCTGCTCGTCCTGGCGCTCGGCGATCCGCGCGCCGCCGAGAGCCTGCTCAAGGGACGAACCGTCGTCGTCCTGGTCGACGCCAGCGCGTCGATGCAGGCGAGGGACGTGTCGCCCGATCGCCTCGCCGTGGCCAAGGACGAGGTACGGAACATCGTGAGGGGGCTCGGTGGCGCCGATCGCATGCTCGTGGCGCAGATGGACGCCATGGTGACGCCGCTCGGACCGATGACGAGCGACACGTCGGCGCTCGAGCGCGAGCTCGACAGCGTGCACGCGACCGACGCCCGCGCCGACTTCCCGCGCGCGCTTCGCTTCGCGAGCGACGTGCTGCGCGGACAGCGAGGGCGCCGAGATCGTCGTCGTATCCGACGGCGCCCTCGGCGACGCCGCGGACTCCTCGGGGCCCGTGCACCTCGGCGACACGAAGCTCTCGTTCGTGCGGGTCGGCAAGGGCGCGAACAACGCGGGGATCACCCAGTTCTCGGTCCGACGCTATCCGCTCGACAAGAGCCGCTACGAGGTGATGCTCGAGCTCACCAACACGGGAGCGGCGCCCGAGGACGTCGAGCTCCAGCTCCTCGGCGACGGCGCGCTCGTCGATCTGACCAAGCTGCGCCTGCAGCCGGGCGAGCGCCTGCCGCGATTCTACCCCCAGCTCTCCGGCGCGAGCCGCACGCTCGAGGCGAAGATCGCGCGGGTCGACGGCACACGGGACGACCTGCCTGCCGACGACCACGCGTACGCGCTTCTCCCCGAACGCCGGCGCGCGCGGGTGCTCGTCGTCAGCGAGGGCAACACCTACCTCGCAGGCCGCTCTCCTGCTCGACGAGTACCTCGACGTCACCGACGTCGCCCCGCGCGCGTACCCCGAGGCGATCGCCAGAGGCGACTGGGACGCTGTCCTCTTCGATCGGGTGACGCCCGCCGAGAGGCCGCGCGCCCATGCGCTGTACCTCGATCCGCGCGGCCCCGGGTCTCCCGTCCGCGTCGCCGACGAGCTGAAGCAGCCCGGCTTCGACAAGATCGACCGCAAGCACCCGGCGGTCCGCTTCCTCGCGCTCGACGACGTCAACGTCGCCGCGGGCCACAAGCTCGTGCCCGAAACCGGTGACAGGGTGCTCGGCGCAGCCGAGGGAGGCGCCGCGCCCATCCTGTCGCGGGCGTTCGCAGCGGCTACAAGTTCGTCGCCCTCGGGTTCGACCCGTCCACGAGCGACCTGCCGCTGCGCACCGCGTGGCCGCTGTTCGTCCTCGACTGCATCAACTGGTTCTCCGACGAGGACGCGCAGTACCTCTCGAGCTTCCGCACCGGCGAGGTCTGGCGCATTCCGGTCGTCGGCGGACTGCCCCAGGCGATGCTGAAGCGGCCCGACGGGACGTCGCAGCCGGTGCCCGTGCACGAGGGTCGCGCGGTCTTTCTCGGCCAGCAGGCGGGCTTCTACGAGCTCACGGCGGGCGAGCAGACGACGACCTTCGCGGCGAACCTCCTCGATGCTTCCGAGAGCGCCATCGCCCCGCAGGAGCGCGTCGTGGTCGACGGAAGGCCCTCCGGCAGTCTGGCGGGGTTCCACGTCGGGGTGCGGCGCGAAATCTGGATCTATCTCCTGCTGGCGGTGGCGCTGCTCACGGCGCTCGAGTGGGCGACGTACCACCGACGGGTGACGGTGTGATGGAGCGGGCGAGGTTGGCGCGGCGGCTCGCGTGGACGGCGGGCGTGCTTGCCCTCGGCGCGTCGGCCTGTGGGTTTACCTGCGCTTCGTCTGGTTCGCAGGCCCGACCGTCGTTCTGCCGTGGCAGCGCGGCGGCGGCGGGTACGAGCTGCTCTCGCCGCGCATGCTCGGGATCGCGCTGCTCGCGCCCTACATCCTGTGGATGGTCGGCCGCAGCCTCGCCGACCTCCCGCTCGCGCAGCGGGCCCTCTCCGTCGCGCTGCGCGTCGCCTTCATCGTTCTGCTCGCGCTCGGGCTGTCGCGTCTCGCGCGCACCGCGACGACGCAGAAGGTGTGCACCGTCTTCGTCGTCGACGTCAGCGACAGCGTCCCCGACGCCGCGCTCGAGGACGCGCGTGCCCAGCTTCAGGCGGCCCTCGACGCCAGGCCCAAGGACGATCGCGTACGCCTCGTCACGTTCGCCAAGCGCCCGCACGCCGTGCCGATGGCGGACGACGAGAGGACCGCCCCTCCCGTCGAGCGACACGGTCCGGGCCTCGACGGGGCGACCGACATCGCCAGCGCGCTGCAGCTCGCGTACGGGCTTTTCCCCGAGGGTTACCTGCGGCGAGCGGTCATCCTCACGGACGGCGTGCAGACCGACGGCGATCTGCTGGCCGAGGCGCAGCGTGCGCGGTCGTACGGCGTGAAGCTCTTCGTCGTTCCGTACCAGCGGCCCGTCCCAGGCGAGGTCGCCGTTCGCGACTTGCGCCTCCCGGACAAGATTCACGAGGGCGAGACCTTCGACGTGCACGCGCAGGTGTTCTCGAGCGTGCCGCAGTCGGTCAAGCTCGTCCTCAAGCAGGGAGATGTCGTCAACGGGCTCGACGGCGTGCGTCAGGTCAACCTCGTAGCGGGCGACAACGACGTCTCGTTCAAGAGCAAGGCGGCCCTCCCCGGCGAGGTCACCTACGCGCTCGAGGCCACGGAGGCCCCCCAGGACCGCTTCCGGGAGAACAACCGCGCTACGGCCGTCGCCGCCGTGCTCGGCAAGCCCGTCGTGCTGTACGTAGACGGCAACCCCGCCCGCGCGACGTACCTCGCGTCGGCGCTGGCCGCGCAGCAGCTCAACGTCGACACCAACGACCCGCTGCCGACCAGCCTCCGGGAGGCGGAGCGCTACGACTTCATCGTGCTGAGCGACATGCCCGCCGAGCGCGTATCGCTCACGCAGCAGGAGACCATCGAGCAATACGTGCGCGATCTGGGCGGCGGGTTCCTCTTCGCCGGCGGCGAGAACGGCTACGGCCTCGGCGGCTGGTACCACACGACCATCGAACGCATCTTGCCCGTGCGCATGGACGCCGAGAAGCGGCGCGACGAGCCCGAGGTGGCCATGGCGCTCGTCATCGATCGCTCCGGGTCGATGACCGGGCTGCCGCTCGAGATGGCGAAGCAGGCGGCGAGGGCCACGGCCGACACGCTCGCCGGCGGACGATCTGCTCGAGGTCATCGCGTTCGATTCGCAGCCGACGCGCATCGTGCGCATGACGCCGGCCAAGCACCGCGCCCGCATCCAGAACGACATCGCGCGTATCCAGGCGGGCGGAGGCACGGAGATCTTTCCGGCGCTCGACGCGGCCTACCAGGCGCTGTCGACGACGCGCGCACGCAAGAAGCACGTCATTCTGCTCACCGACGGGCAGGCGCCGCAGAGCGGCATCCGAGACCTGGTGCAGGCGATGGCCGCCGAGGACATGACCGTCTCGACCGTCGGCCTGGGCGGCGGTGTCGACGAGAGCTTGCTGCGGGTGATCTCCGACGTCGGAGGGGGCCGTTTCTACAAGGTCGCTCGACCCGCAGTCGTTGCCGCGCGTGTTCACGCGCGAGACCGAGATGGTGAGCCGCTCGGCGGCCGTCGAGGAGTACTTCCAGCCGCGAGTCGTGTCCCCCGCCGATTTCCTGCGCGGCGTCGACGTGGCGAGCGCGCCGTTCTTGCACGGCTACGTCGCGACGAAGATGAAGGCGCTCCCGGCGCAGGAGATCCTCGAGAGCGAGCTGGGCGAGCCCATCCTCGCCCGATGGCACG
This sequence comes from uncultured delta proteobacterium, assembly GCA_963720145.1. Lineage (GTDB taxonomy): Bacteria > Myxococcota_A > Polyangia > Polyangiales > Polyangiaceae > Palsa-1150. Next base: position 767,575 of record CAVREO010000044.1, on the reverse strand, counting down.
TCGGGCTGGGCTGGACCCTGGCGTGGACGAGCGACGTGAAGAACCTCTGGGCGGTCGAGTGGCTACGCTGGCCGCAGTGGGGGCAGTTCTGGGGCCAGCTCGTGCGAGAGCACATGCGGCAGAAGAAGCGGCAGGTGTTCGACATGCGCGCCGAGACCGACCCGGCCACCGGGCACGTTCGGGCGGTGCTCGACGCCATCGGCATGCGACGACCGATTCCAGAACGGGCTCGAGGCCTCGCTGACCGTCGCCGGACCGCAGCCGGGGGGCGCGGCTCGCAAGGTGCCGATGCCGCAGACCGCGCCGGGGCGCTACGAGGCCGACTTCCCGCTCGATCGCTACGGCTCGTTTCTTCTCCACGCCTCGCTCGAGAGCAGGATCGAGGACGGCCGCGGCGGCACCAGGGGGCGACCGCGACCGTCGCCGAGAGCTTCGGACACGTGACCAACCCGTACCCGCGCGAGTACCTCGCGCTCAGCCCCGACGTCGCGACGCTCTCGAAGGCAGCTGACGCGACCGGCGGTGCCGTGAACGCCCCCGCGACGGCTCTCTTCGACCCCGCGGGGGAGAGCATTCGGTATCACGAGGACCTCTGGCCCCGTTTCGTCGGCGCGGCCATCGCGCTCTTCTTGCTGGACTTGCTCGTCCGTCGCGTGCGCATCTTCGATCGCAAGCGCGTGGCGCGTTCGGGTGCGGTGCGGCGTGCCCCAGCGGCTTAGTCTGGGGGGACGAGACGACGCCCTACCCTGCTTTTTGGTTCTCTTCGGCTGCGCCCTGGGCTACGAGGCACAACGCCTTCGCCGCCACGTGCATCGAAACGTAGACCGCCGCGAGACCGCCTGACTCCCCCGAGAGCGCCGCCGTGACGACGACCGAGCCCCGCGACCTCGAGCCCATTGGCCGGCGAGACGACCTCCTGGCGCCTCTGCACGAGGCGTGCAAGCCGCGCGCGGCCTGGCGCATCGGCCCAGAGGTCGAAAAGCCGGGCGTCTTCGAGGCGACCCTCAAGCCGATTCCGTATGACGGCGAGCGCAGTGTCCTGCGAATTTTCGACACGCTTGCCGTCCCAGCACGGATGGACGGTCGAGCACGAGTACGAAGGCGGGCCCGCGCTCGCGCTCCTGCGGGGAGGGGCTTCCGTCACGCTCGAGCCGGGCGCCCAGCTCGAGCTGTCGGGCAAGACGAGCGAGACGATCCACGAAATTGGCGACGAGCTGCGCGAGCACATGCGCGAGATTGGTCCGCTCTCGCGCGCCATGGGCGTTCGCTGGCTGGGCATCGGGTTCCATCCGTTCGCGCGGCGCGAGGACTTCACCTGGGTGCCCAAGCAGCGCTACGGAATCATGCGCGAGTATCTGCCCAAGCGCGGCGGGCACGCGCTCGACATGATGCTCCGCACGAGCACCGTGCAGGCGAACTTCGACTACGCCAGCGAAGCCGACGCGATGCGCAAGATGCACGTGTCGCTGGCGCTCGCGCCGCTCACCACCGCGATGTTCGCGAACAGTCCGTGGAAGGAGGGCCGGCCGTCCGGATACGTGACCTACCGCGGACGCGTGTGGCTCGACGTCGACCCCGATCGCTCGGGCTTGTTGCCGGTTCTCTGGAAGCCTGGGGCCCGATTCGACGATTACGTCGAATGGGCGCTCGACGTGCCCATGTTTCTCTTCAAGAGAGACGGGCAGAGCATCCTGAACACCGGGCAGTCGTTCCGGTCGTTTCTCCGCGACGGCTACGAGGGGCACAAGCCCAACATGGACGACTGGAAGACGCACCTCAACACGCTCTTTCCCGAGGTGCGCCTCAAGAAGACCATCGAGGTCCGCGCCGCGGACGCGCAGTCGAGCGAGCTGAAATGCGCGCTCCCCGCCCTGTGGACCGGCATCTTCTACGACGACCAAGCGCTCGCCGAGGCCGCTGCTCTCGTGGACGGCTGGGCCTACGACGAGGTGGAGGAGCTTCGCCCGCTCGTCTGCCGCGAGGGCTTGCGGGCGACCTTCCGCCGCGCGCCGCTGGCCTCGGTTGCCGAGCGCGTCCTGGCGATCGCCGAAGGCGGGCTCGAGCGTCGCGCCAGGCTGAACGGCGAGGGCGGCGCGGACGAGCGCCTGTACCTGGCGCCGCTACGGAAGCTCGTCGGGCAGGGGAAGTGCCCTGCGGACGTTCTCCTCCAGGGCATGGACCGCGAGGCGGATTCCCACCGCGCCATGCTCGAGCGTGTCGCGCTGAAGTGAGAGTAGCGCGGTCCTCGTCGATCTGCGCCTGACCGGATTGGAGTCGGAGGGGGTGCTCTCGTCGGCGGGGGCTGCTAGAAGCCCCTGGTCAGGCTGCATCCCCGCAGCGCACCACCGGTCCGACATGACGGAGCCGTCCAACCCAGCTGGCCCGGCGTACCTGCCTCCGGACCGTCTCCTGCGGTTGCTCGTGGAGAGCGTCGAGGACTACGCCATTTTCGTCCTCGATCCGGGCGGTCACGTCGCCAGCTGGAACACCGGCGCCGCCCGCCTCAAGGGCTACGCCGCGGCCGAGATCGTCGGAAAACACTTCTCGATCTTCTACCCTCCGGAGCAGGCTCACACGAGCAAGTGCGACGATGAGCTCGCCGCGGCAGCGAGCGCCGGCCGCTTCGAGGACGAGGGCTGGCGCGTTCGCAAGGACGGCTCGCGCTTCTGGGCCAACGTCGTCATCACGGCGCTCCGCGACGAGGCGGGAGCTCTCGTGGGATTCGCGAAGATTACGCGCGACCTCACCGAGCGGCGCCTCGCCGAGGAGCGGCGCCTGCTCCTCGCGCAGGCCGAGCAGGCCGCGCGCCTGAAGGATGAATTTCTCGCGCGCGAGCGCGAGGCGCGCCGAGCGGTCGACGAAGCACGCTCCTCGCTCGCGACGACGCTCAGGAGCATCGGCGACGCCGTCATGGCCACCGACGAGTCGGGCAACGTCACGATCATGAACCCGGTCGCCGAGCGACTCACGGGCTGGTCCGTCGACGAGGCGCTCGGAGTCCCTCTGCGCACCGTATTCCACATCATCAACGAGGGTACGCGCCGCCTCGTGGAGAGCCCGGTCGACCGCGTGCTGCGCGAGGGGGCCGTCGTGGGCCTCGCCAATCACACCCTGCTCCTTGCGCGCGACGGCACCGAGACGCCGATCCACGACAGCGGCGCCCCCATCCGCGACGAGTCGGGCAACATCCGCGGCGTCGTCCTGGTCTTCCGAGACGCCTCCGTAGAGGCGCGCGAGAACGGGCGTCGGGTCTTTCTCGCGGAGGCGACGACGGTCCTCGGCTCGTCGCTCGATTCGCGCGAGACGCTCGCCCGGATTGCCGACGTCGCCGTTCCTCGCCTCGCGGACTGGTGCATGGTCGACGTCCTCGATGACGAGCGCGGGGCGCCGGTCTGTGTCGGGGCTGCCCACGCGGACCCGCAGAAGACCGAGCTGGTGCACGACCTCGGCCGTCGATATCGGCCCGAGCCCAACGAGAAGCGCGGAATCATCCGGGTGCTGCGCACCGGCCGCGCCGAGCTCTATCCGGCGGTGACCGCAGAACAGGTCGCGAAGTGGGCGCGCGACGAGGAGCAGCGGCGACTCCTCCGCGAGCTGCGGATGTCCTCGGTCATGATTGTCCCCCTCGTCACACCACGGCGGGTGGTCGGCGCCATGACGCTCGTCTACGCCGATTCGGGTCGGCGTTACACCGCAGAGGACCTGTCGCTCGTCGAGGAGCTTGGCCGGCGCGCGGGTACGGCCATCGAGAACGCGCGGCTTTACACCGTCGAGCAGCGTGCCCGAGACCTCGCCGACTCGACCAGCCGGATGAAAGACGAGTTTCTCGCGACGGTCAGTCACGAGCTGCGCACTCCGTTGAGCGCCATTCTGGGCTGGGTCAGGATGCTCTCCACGGCGCAGATGACCGAGGACAAGCGCAGGCGCGCGATCGAAACGATTGAGCGCAACGCTCGCGCGATGACGCAGCTCATCGAAGATCTCCTCGACGTCTCGCGCATCGTGAGCGGGAAGATGCGCATCGAGGTCGGGCGCGTGGACCTGGCCGTCGTTCTCCAGAGCGCGGTCGAATCGGTGCGACCAGCCGCGGAAGCCAAGGAAATCGCTCTCGAGTTGGACGGCGATGACGACGCGGGCCTGGTGCGCGGGGACGCGGCGAGGCTGCAGCAAGTGGTCTGGAACCTGCTGGTCAACGCGGTGAAGTTCACGCCGCGCGGCGGGCGCGTCTCCGTCAGTCTGGGGCGGCGGGACTCCGAGGCCGAGGTCGTCGTGCGCGACACCGGGATCGGCATCGAACCGCGGTTTGTCCCTCATATCTTCGAGCCTTTTCGCCAGGCCGACGCGAGCATCCGGCGGACGACCGGTGGGCTCGGGCTCGGGCTCGCGATCGTCAAGCATCTGGTCGAGCAGCACGGCGGCAGCGTCGAAGCGCAGAGCGACGGGCAGAATCGAGGCGCCACGTTCGTCGTACGTCTCCCCGTCGCGGCGGCGATCGGGGGCGCGACCGAGCGTACGTCCCCGGTCCCGCAAGCGTCCGCGCCGCCGCCCGACCTCCAGAACGTGCGTGTGCTGGTGGTCGACGACGACGTCGATACCCGCGAGATGCTGCGCGAAATCCTCGGCGGCTCCGGAGCTCGCGTGACGCTCGCCGGCAGCGTCGCCGAGGCGATCGAGGCCTTCACCCGCGAGCCCCCCGACGTCCTGATCTCGGACATCGGCATGCCGGGCGAGACGGGCTTCGATTCTCATCCAGCGGGTTCGTGCCTTGCCGGTCGACGCGGGAGGCAAAGTCCCGGCGGCGGCGCTCTCCGCGTACACACGCGAGTCCGACCGGCGCTCGGTGCTCGCCGCGGGATTCGAGCTCCATGTCGCCAAGCCCGTGGACGCCGACGAGCTGTGCGCGACCGTGGCGACGCTGTCGCGGTTCGTCGGACGACCTTCGCGCAAGCCTTGCTAGTCCCACCGGATGACACCGCGATCGTCTCGTGCAATCGTCCGATGATGAGAGAGAAGCCACTGGCGCCCGGGCCCAAGGGGACTCTGCTCGGGGGAAACTTCCGCGAGGTCACCGCGGACTGGCTCGGAACCCTCACGCGATACGCGCGCGAATACGGGGACGTCTACTCGTACCGCCTCGGGCCCCAACGCGGCGTCATGCTCAGCGACCCCAAGCTCATCGAAGAAGTGCTTGCTCCCAAGACCAACATTTTCAAGAAGCCTCCCCCCGAGCACCTCATTCGCCCGCTCGGCGGAAACGGGATCTTCCTCAGCGAAGGAGAGTTCTGGAAGCGCCAGAGGCGGCTGGTTTCGCCGCCGTTCCACAAGCAAGCGCTCGCCACGTATGGCGAGTGGATGGTGCGCATCGCCGAGGGGATCGCGGGCAAGTTCGAGGACGGCGAAACGCGGGACGTGTTCGAGGACACGACTCGGCTGGCGCTCGAGGTCGTGTCTCGGGTCCTGTTCGATGCCGACGTCAACGCGGAGGCGGCCCACGTAGGCAGGGCCCTCACGCAGGCCATGGCCGCCCTCTCGCTCCGGCTCAACAGCCCCGTGCCGCTGCCCGACTGGGTGCCGACGCCCGCCATGCGCCAGCTGCGCGCGGCGACGCGCGAGCTCGATGCCGTCGTGTACGGCTTCATCGCAAAACGGCGCGCGTCGGCGTCCCGTGGCGCCGCAAACCCCAAGGACCTGCTGTCGCTGCTTCTGTCTGCCCGCGACGAGACGGACGGGCAGGGCATGAGCGACGAGCAGGTCCGCGACGAGGCCATGACGCTGTTCGTCGCAGGGTTCGAGACCACCGCCATCACGCTCGCCTGGGCGCTCTGGCTGCTTGCGACCCACCCCCACGTCGCCGGCCAGCTCCGCGCCGAGGTCGACGGGGTTCTCGCAGGCCGCGCGCCCACGTCGGAAGACCTACCCCGCCTTCCTTTCACCGACGGCGTCGTTCGCGAAGCCCTGCGCCTCTATCCGCCGGCGTGGGCGACGCTGCGCGAAGTCACCGAGGACTTCGAAATCGGTGGGTACCGCGTTCCCAAGGGCTTCATGGTCGGTGCGTGCCAGTGGGTCACGCATCGCGACCCGCGGTACTGGGACCGGCCCCAGGCCTTCGATCCATCTCGGTGGCAAAACGATCTCGCCAAGCGCTTGCCACGATTTGCGTACTTTCCGTTCGGCGGCGGCCCGCGCATCTGCATCGGGAACGCGTTCGCCATGATGGAGGCGGTGCTCGTCATCGCAACGTTCGCGTCGCAGCTCGAATTCGAGCCCGTGGAACGTCACAGCCCCACTCCCAAGCCGGGCTTCACGTTGAGGCCCGAACCCGGCGTGGTGCTGCGCGTCCGAAGGCGCATCCGCGCTCGTGTTCCGTCCGCGGTGGCATGACGTGGCGCTCGCCGCCGAGCAGCGGCCCCGGGCGATGCGAGACCACTTGACTCCCCCCCGACCGAGTCGCTGAGGAAAACTTTCCCAGTCCCCGGGGCGATCCGCACCGGTCTCGCTGCCCTGCTCGCGTCGAAGTCGCACGGAACGCGAGTGGATCCTTGGCCATTCGGGCTTCGCCGCCGACAATCGGCGCGCTGGCAGAGCCCTTGCTCTTGCGTAGCGACATGCGCCGGTTCGCCGCAGTGCTCGTCGTCTTCGCGTCGGCCGCCGGCTGCGGCGCCGGCGGCATCCGGATCGTGCCCTTGCTCACCGCCGCCGGCATCCCGCGCAGCGAACCGACGACGGCCCCCCTTCAGGTGGTCACCCGATCCACGGCTGTGCGTGACCCCATGCCGCTGCGAGGAACCGAAATCGTCTATGGCGACGTGGAGGCGGCGCTCGGCCACGCAATCTCTTCGGCGGCCGCGGAGTGGGCCGAGGGCCACCGCACGCACAGGACCGGAAAGGTCGGCTGGCAGCTCTTCGTCGAGATCACGAACTCCGACGCGGACTACGTGGAGGGGCGAGTCATCTTCTCGGTCGGTGTGCGCGCCACGCTTCGCGCCCGGGCGGGGAACGTCTACCTCGCGCAGACCCAGGCGAGCTGCCGGCAAGGAGGGATCGTCAGACCGGACGAGGGAGCGCCCATCGTCTATCGATGCATGACCGAGGTCGGGCACGACCTCGCCGGGTGGCTCGACGGGGTGAACCTCGACTCCGTCGCCGTACCCGACTGACGCGAAATAGCTACTAGCGAGTCTCGAGCGAATCCAAAGTCACACCAGAGAAAGGAAGCGGAGGGGGCGAGATCGCCGCCGCTCACGGTATCTCCATGCGAAAAGTCACGATTGCGAGTCTCTCCCTCTTGGCCCTGGGCGGGACGGGATGTGCGGGCATCGCCATCCAGCCGGGGCACCGCGCGCTCTACTTCGATCCGAGCAACGGGGGGGTGCAGCACGAGGTTTTGCAGCCGGGCTGGTACGCCACCCCGTGTCCCTTCTGGCAGCCGAGCGACAAGTGTCCGCGGGTCGCCGACTTCGACGTGACGTACTCGACTTCGAAGGAGCAGGTTCACACACTTTCGTCCGAGGGCCTTCCCCTCGAGCTCGACGTCGCCGTCGTCTATCGTCCCATCGTCGCGGAGCTTTACGCTCTCGACACCGAGATTGGGCAAAACTACTTCGACGAGGTCGTCGGCCCCGAGTTCCGGAGCGCGGCCATCGGCGTCTTCGCCCATACGTCGTACGCCGACCTCCAGAAGAAGAACGGTTCCATCGAAGACGAGGTCGAGAAGGCCCTGCGCGAGCGCCTCCGCGGCAAGCACGTCGAGATCTCGAGCGTGCTCATCGAGAAGGTCACGTATGCGCCGGAGATCCTGCAATCGGAGAGGGAGCGTGTCGTCTCGCAGGAGCAGACCCTGCGCAACAAACAGCTCCTCGAGAACGAGGCGCTGCAAAAGAAGACGGCCCTGGAGCTCGCGGCGGCTACGAAGAAGCTCGAGCTCGAGACCCAGGCGACGCAGAAGAGGATGGAGCTCGCCACGCAGACCGAGCAGACCAAGATGGAGCTACAGGCCCAGGCCGAGCAGAAGAAGCTGGCGGCGACGACGGAGCTGGAGGTCAAGAAGATCGAGATTCAGAAGGAGACCGACGAAGAGAAGTTTCGCATCGACTCGCAGCTGAGGAACAAGCAGGCGGAGAAGAGGCTCACGATCGAGCAGGGTCAGATCGACCAGATGAAGGCCGCGGCCGCGGCGGCCACGAAGGTGACCGAGGCCAACGGCGAGTCCAGGGCGCGGATCGCGCTCGCGAAGGCTCTCGACGAGGAGAACCACGCCGCGGCGGCGACCGTCACGCCGATGCACGTCATGATGCACGCGTACGACGCGCTCGGGCACCTCGGCGGGACCGGGACGAACATCATGCTCGGCGACTGGTCCAAGCTGCCCGCGTTCATGTTCCCGCATGTACCGGCGTTCCAGTCGGCGTATGCGCCCTGGTACGGATGGCCGTCCGCGCCCGTCGCGCCGGCGCCCGCAGCCCCCGCGCCGGCGGACGCGAAAGTGAGCCAGAGCGACAAGACCTCGGATTCCGTACCAATAGGGAGGGCGCACCGTGCTTCGAAAGGCAGTGGTTCTCGCCCTGTCGGCGCCGCTCCTGGCGTGCGCGGCTCCCCTGCGGCGTGGGGTGAGCACGACCGAGGCGGCGACGGGGCTCGAGCAGGTCACGTACTCCGAGGCCAACGAGCTCGATCCTGCGGTTTCGCCCGATGCGACGGCGGTCGCCTACGAAGAGGCGGCCACGCCGGACGCGAGGCCGCACGTCGAAATCATGAGTCTCACCCAGAGCGGGCCGCGCGCCCTCTACAGCTCGAAGGACGTTTCGGGCCTTCAGCCCGCGTGGATGCCGGACGGCTCGGGCATCGTCTTCGTGTCGGACGCCGGCGGCTCCCCACCTCGGCTCGTCCAGACGTTTGCCGGAGGTCTGGGCCAGTCGGACTTCCTCGGCGACATAGGCAATCCGAAGCTGCCCGCCGCGTGGCCCGCGCTTGCGCCGGACGGACAGACGCTCGTCATGTCGCTCGGCGACGTTGAGCTCTTCCGCAACGGCTGGCGCAGCGCCAGGCCCATGCATGCGGCGCTCGCGGTGTCGGATCTGCGCGGGTCGGCGCTCGCCGTTCTGGGCGAAGGCACCGATCCCGCCTGGAGCCCCGACGGCAAGCGCGTCGCCTTCGTCCGCTACGAGCAGGGCCACGCACACCTCTTCGTCGCGAGCGCCGACGGCACCGGCGCACGATCGATCACCGACGGTCTGGACGACGACGGCAGTCCGTCCTTCTCTCCCGACGGGCAAAGCATCGTCTTCTGCTCGTCGCACCTCGGCGAGCACGCCGGGCACGCGGGCGTGCAGTCGAACTTGTTCGTCGTGCGCGACGACGGCTCCGGCCTGGTGCAGCTGACGGAGGGGGACCGCGAGGCGTGCCGGCCCGACTGGGCACGCGACGGGTACATCTACTTCCACGCCGACGCGACCGACCGTTTCCACATCTGGCGCCTCCGCCCGCTCGGCACGCTGGCCGGATGAGCGCGTGTGCACGCCGCGCAGGGGAGAGAGAGTTCAAAACCTCTCGCCTACCGCGCCGCGTCGAGGAACGCCCGCACCTTCGCGAGGTCCTTCACCCCCGGCGCGCTCTCCACGCCGCTCGCCACGTCCACGCACCAGGGGTGCACGGCGGCAACCGCCGCCGCGACGTTCTCCGGCGTGAGCCCGCCCGCGAGCACCAGCTTGCGCTTGCGCGCGAGCTCCACGACGAGGTTCCAGTCGAACGTGCGCCCCGTGCCGCCGAGCGTCCCCTCGACGCGCGCGTCGACCAGCACGAAGTCGCCCGGCATCGCCTCGGCACGCGCGACATCCTCCGCCCCGCCGACACGGACGCCCTTGTAGGCGTGCGGCAGCAGTGCGGCCACGTCGTCCGGCGATTCGTCGCCGCTGAGCTGCAGACACCGGAGGCCCGTCGCTTCGCGCAGCGCGCGCATCTCCGCGACGGACAGCCCGGCGACGACGCCCACGACGAGGAGCCCCTCGCCCACGGCGCGCACGATGTCTCGAGCCGCCTTCTCGTCCACCCGCCGCGGACTGCTCGGGACGAAGTTCAGCCCGATGGCGTCGGCCCCGAGGCGTGCGCACGCGAGCGCGTCGGCGGCGCTCGTCACGCCGCAAATCTTGACGCGAGTCAGCACGGCCGAGCCCTCACCCAGACGAGTCTAGTGCACCGCCGTTGATGTACCATCAACGGTCGCAAGCGACCGCTCGCTACGCGAGCGGCGGTGCCCTAAACGATTTCCGTGGGCTGCGCCCACACCCCGAATTCGCTCCCGTGAATTCGCCAGTGCACCGCCTACCCACCCTGCTTGAGGCAACCTCGACGGCGGTGCCCTAGCCCGTCCCGCCCTCGATCTTGAGCAGCTCCTTGACCTTGGCGATCACCTGGGGCGCCTGGATCGGCTTGGTAATGTACGCGTTGGCTCCGAGCTGAAGCGCACGCTGGCGGTCTTCGTTCGACCCCTCGGTCGTGATGATGATGATGGGGACGTCCTTGTGCGTCGGATCGCCGCGCACCCGCTTCACGAGCTTCAGCCCGTCCATGATGGGCATGTTGATGTCGGTGATGATGATGTCGAACTTTCCGCCGGCCAGCTTTCGCAGGCCGTCGACGCCGTCGTCGGCCTCGGTCACGCGGAGGTTCTTCACGCGCGACAGGGCGAGCACCAGGAGCTGGCGCATCATCGGCGAGTCTTCGACGACCAAGCAAGTGTGGGGGGCGCTCATCTCGGCGAAGTTCCTCAGGCGTTATAGGGCTTGGGCATCGTCCGCGACAAATTCCTACGCACACAGCGCTCGCAGCGCCTCGGGGGGAGGCAGCCTGCCGTCGCCGGACGACCACAGATGAGCGGCGATCAGCGTCGCGCCGAGGTGAGCGCCCAGTAGCTTGAAGAGCTCGCGGTCGACGTTCACGAAGCGCCTCTTCTGTTCGAGCAGAGAATACACCACGATGGCACCAACGACGCGATCGTCGAGCTGCATCGGGATGCATGCCGCCGGGGGAGAGGAGATCTCGCCCTCGTCCACGTGGGCGATTCCCGTCAGCACGGTTCGCCCCAAGATGGCTCCGACCGGGTCGGAGGTTCCGCCGTCCTTCAGGTCCACGGCGGGCAGCGTCGCCAGGTCGACCCCCTCGCTCGTGATCGGCGCCAAGCGCTGCCCTGCCTCGTCGAGAAAGTAGATGGCGAGCGAACGGACGCCGATGAGCTGCACCAGCAGCTCCTTCACGTTTCGGGTGACCGAGCGGGCGCGAAGCGACACGTGCAGCTGAAAGCTCGCCACGTAAAGGTTGGCGAAGCTCTCGAGCTCCTGCTCGATCTCCGCGAAACGGTTGCTGAACCGGCTGGTGATCTCCTCGTGCTCGTGCACGGTCGAGAGGAGACGCGACTTCTCGCGCTCGAGCCCGTCGATCTTCTCGAGCAGCTCGCGGATGGCACGGTCGCTGGCGAGCTGGGTCTTGATCGCCGCGTTTTCCTCCTCGAGCTTCGCGATCTCTTCGCGCAGTCGCTTGTTCTCGTGCACAAGCTCGTCGGTGAGCTCGGCGCCGCGCCGGAAGAACGAATGGAGGAACGCGTCGCGCTTCTGTTTGAGATCGGCGACCACGCTGGCGCCCGGGCGATCGCTGCGCCTCGGTCCGCGGCCCTTCTTCTCCGTCATGCTGCCGAGAGTACACTCTTTTCGCGGGAAACAGGCTTCGGGCTACCCCCCGAGGGGGCCCAGCGCCATCCACTCCGACAGCTCGCCGACGACCACCCTCGGTGCGCGACGCAGGGCGGCAAGGTCGGGGCTTCTCGTCAGGAGCATGGCGGCGCATAGCTCCCTCTCCATGCCCTCCAGCAGGGCGATGGCGGCCGCGCGTCCGCCGCTCGCCAGCGCGCGCAGAACGGGCCGTGCGACCCCGGCAGCTGCGGCCCCGAGCGCGATCGAGCGCGCCACATCGAGGCCCGTCCCGATGCCGCCGGTGGCCACCAGCGTCTCGAAACCCAGGGGTGCGAGCAGCGCCACACTTGCCGCCGTGGGTATGCCCCAGTCCCACAGGGCGTCGCCCAGGGCGCCCGCGCCCGCGTCGCCGACGGCCTCCGCGCGCCGTGTCTCGACGCCCACCCACGACGTCCCGCCCGCGCCCGACACATCGATGTGCCTCACGCCGACGTCGCGCAGCCGCCGTCCCGTGGAAGGACCGATGCCGCAGCCCGTCTCCTTGACGATCAAGGGCACGCCCAGGTCGCGTGCGAGCCTCGCGATCGTGTCCAGGCCGTGGGAGAAGTCGCGATCGCCGCCGGGCTGCACGAGCTCCATGGCCGGGTTCAGGTGCACGCAGAGAGCGTCGGCCCCGACTTCATCGACCAGCATCCGAACCTCGCTCGTCGTCATCGAGCGTGCCTGAACGACGCCGACGTTGCCGAGCAGCAGCGTGCTCGGCGCGACTTGCCGGACGCGGTACGAAGGCGCCGAGGCGGGCCTGGTGTGCATGGCTCGCTGGCTGCCGAGGCCGAACCCGTAGCCGCGCTCCTCGGCGATGGCCGCGAGCTCGCGGTTGATGCGTCCGGCCTCCTCCGTGCCGCCGGTCATGGCGGCGATGACGAAGGGCGCGCGCAGCTTCTTGCCGAAGAGGGTCAGGCTCGTGTCGACGTCGGCCAGGCCCATGTCGGGAAGGGCGTCGTGCACGAGGCGCACGCATTCGAGGAGCGTCGTTTTCTTCCGGAAGCCGACGTCGCCTTCCGCGCAAAGGGACAGATGGTCGTCTTTGCGGTCGCCGATGGTGCTCATGCGCCTCATGCGGCATGCGCTCGCTCGCGCTTGGTACTGCCGCGGGCGTTGAGCGCTCCGCGGCGCGCCGTTGTCGCGTTTGGCCGCTTGCCGCCGGCGAGGGTATCACGCGCGGGCGGCCGCGGCCTGCCTGGTGATGACGCGATTTTCTTCGAAGAAACGTGAAAGCTCGCGGACTTGTGTGGGAATCAGACACAGTCACGCGCCGAACGGGCGTTGACGGATGGGCTCCGCGCCCCTAGGCTCCCGACCGCCGATGGGCAAGTTTGCCGTTCGACCTGTGCTAGTCCGCCGCGAGCCATGATAGGCGCGGCGTCGATACCCGAGGTCGGTCCGGGCCGTTCCCCGGACACCGTGAACGTCGCCCCGTTCGAGAAGTTCGCCGCGCGCGTGCGGGTCGAGATCGACCGGCATCTGGCGGCGTGGCTCGAAGGAGCGGTGGCGAGGGCCGCGGCGCGCGGTCCGGACGTCCAGGCGCTGGCCGACTCGGTGAGCCAGCTGGTCCTGCGCGGGGGAAAGCGCTTGCGCGCCATCCTGGTCGCGGCCGCCTCCGAGGCGTGCGGAGGCCCCGCGGGGGATGGCGCGGCCACCGCGGCGGGCGCAGCCCTCGAGCTTCTCCAGGGTTACCTCTTGGTGCACGACGACTGGATGGACGGCGACGACGTGCGCCGCGGCGGGCCGAGCGTACCTGCGCTGATGCGGGCGCGGTTCGCGGAGCACGGCGACGCGGCGAGCATCCTCGCGGGCGACCTCGCGTGCGCGTGGGCGCAAGCGTGCTTGCTGGAGGCCAGCGTCGACCCGGCGCGTCTGGTGCTGGCAGCCCGCGAGCTCGCTGCGGCCCAGGAGGACGTGGTGTCCGGGCAGATGCTCGACGTCCGCGGGGACGCCCCTGCTGCCGCCGCGGTCGAGGCCGTACATGCCCTCAAGACCGCCAGCTACACCGTTCGCGCTCCGGTCGTCATCGGCGCGCGCCTGGCCGGCGCCCGGGAGGCGCAGGTCGCGGCGCTCGCGGCGTTCGCCGAGCCGCTGGGCGTTGCCTTCCAGCTCCGCGACGACGTGCTCGGCGTTTTCGGCGACGCGCGCGTCACAGGCAAGCCGTGGGGGAACGACCTGCGCAAGGGCAAGCGCACCGCGCTCGTCCTCGAGGCCCAGGGCGATCCGGCAGCGCGCGAGGCCCTCGCCCGCGTCCTCGGGCGAGCCGACGCCCGCGACGAAGACGTCCGTCGGGCAGCGGCTTCCCTCGAGGCCAGCGGCGCGCGAGCTCGCGTCGAGAGCCGCATCGCCACGCTGGAAAGAGCCGCTCGCGCGGCGCTCGATCGCTCCGACTTCACCGAGGAAGGCCGCGACATCCTCCTCGGTACCTCCATCGCGCTGACGGATCGGAACCGGTAATGCGAACGGGCTCGGCTTGCGGCAAGGTCATTCTGCTCGGCGAGCACGCCGTGGTCTACGGGGGGCCCGCCCTCGCCGTGGGCATCGACCGAGGCGTCCGCGCCCACGCGGTCCCCATCCCGGGTGAAGCCAGCACGCTGCGCGTCGCCGGCTGGAACTGCGAGGTCCGCGACGACGAAGACGCCAACGATTTGGCGCGCGCCTTCCGTGCGCTCCTCACCGCCGTCCGCGGCGACCCTCCGCTTTTGGGAGCACACGCCGTCGAGGTCGAGGCCGACCTGCCGCCCGGCGGCGGGCTCGGGTGCTCCGCGGCGATGGGCGTCGCGGTCGCGCGGGCCCTCGACCCGCGAGCCAACGAAGAGAGTCTGCAGTCCCGGGCGATGGCGTGGGAGCGCGTCTTTCACGGCAACCCGAGCGGGGTCGACTCCGCCGTCAGCGCGCGCGGCGGGTGCGTGCTCTTTCGCAAGGGCAAGCCGCTCGAAGTGGTTCGCGCTCGCGGGCCGCTGCAGCTCTGCGTGGGTCACTCCGGGGTGGCGTCGGGCACCAAGTCGATGGTCGAAGCCGTCGCGCGACTGCAGGAGCGCCGACCGGAGGTCGTCGCCAAGACGTTCGAGGGCATCCGGTCCCTCGTGAACAACGCCCGCCTCGCGATCGAGGCGGGAGACCGAATCGGCCTGGGTCGACTGATGGACCTGAACCAGATGCTCCTGAGCGGCCTCTTCGTGTCCACCCCCGAGATTGAACGCATGTGCGCCCTGGCGCGCGGCGCCGGAGCGCTCGGAGCCAAGCTCACCGGCGCAGGGGGTGGGGGAAGTGTCGTGGCCCTGGTGCCGTCCGCGGCGGTATCCGAGGCGGTGTTGGCCGCGTGGACGGCCGACGAGTTCGACGGCTTTGCGACGAGCGTGGCCCCCGAGGGACGCGGCCGAATTCTGGAGAGTGAGACAGCCCCATGAACGGAGAAGCCGTTGCCATCGCCCACCCCAACGTCGCGCTGTCCAAGTACTGGGGCAAGCGGGAGGGGGAGGGGAACGTTCCCGCCGTGCCGAGCCTCTCGGTCACGCTCGACGGGCTCTCGACGCGCACGCGCGTTCGGTGGCAGCCGGGTCTCGCGTCGCATCGCATCGTGCTCGGCGGCCGCGAGCTCGGGCCCATCGACGGCCTGCGCGTGACCACCCTTCTCGATCGTGTCCGCGGCGCCGCGGGGCTGACCGAATTCGCGGAGGTCGACTCGACCAGCGACTTCCCGGTGGCGAGCGGGCTCGCGTCGAGCGCCTCGGGGTTCGCGGCGCTCGCCCTCGCCGCCGTGCGCGCCGCGGAGCTCGACTGGGACGCCGCGCGTGTGAGCGACCTGGCCCGGCGCGGGTCCGCGAGCGCGGCCCGCAGCATCTACGCAGGCTTCGTCGAGCTCGACGGTGCGGTCGCTCGCCCTGTCGCTCCGCCCGACCATCTGCCCCTCATCGTGCTCGTGTGCGTGACGACCGAGGCGCCGAAGACCATCGGATCGACCCAGGGAATGCGCCTGACCATGGAGCGCAGCCCCTACGCGCGCGCCTGGCTCGAGGAAGCGCCGCGGCTCCACGAGCTTCTGCGCGAGGCGCTCCTCGCGCGAGACTTCGATCGCGTCGGTCAGCTGGCGGAGGCGAGCGCGCTCGCGATGCACGCGAGCGCGATGGCCGCGGGCGTGGTGTACTTCAGCGGCGCGACGCTCGGGGCGCTCGACGCCGTACGCGCTCTGCGGGAAGAGGGCACGCGCGTCTACGCAACGATGGACGCGGGACCGCACGTGAAGGTGCTCGCCCGCCCAGAGGACGCCGCGTCCGTCCGGTCACGGCTGGCCGGCGTGCAAGGCGTCCTGCGCGTCATCGACTCGAGGCCCGGCCAAGGCGCCTCGGTGGAGAGCGGTCGGCGCGCGCCATGAAGGTGGTCGCTCCGGGCAAGCTGGTCATCACGGGGGCGTATGCCGTCCTCGAGGGGGCGCCGGCGATCGTCGCGGCGGTCGATCGACACGCGGTCGCCGACACCGGCGCGCCCGACGAGGCGGACGTACGAGCCCTTCACGATGTGCGGGGACGAAAGCTGGGTCTCGGCTCGAGCTCCGCGTCGCTCGTGGCGTCTCTCGCGGCGCGCGCGGCGGCGCGCGGCGACGATCTCGGCGATCCGCGCGTCCGGGCGGCGCTCTTTCGTACGGCACGCGTCGAGCACGCCCGCATCCAGGGCGGCGGCAGCGGAGCCGATGTCGCGGCCGCCGTGCACGGCGGCGTCCTGCGCTACGCGGTTTCCGGTCGAGATGGCCTCGAGGCCGCCGTTCGCGGCGTGCGGCTGCCCGCGGGGCTCGTCTGGGCCGCGTTCTGGAGCGGCACGAGCGCTCGCACGAGCGAGCTCGTCGCCCGAGTGCGTGCCCTGCAGACGCGCGACGCCAGCGCGTTGCAGAAGCTCCACGACCTCGCTTGCCACGCGGCGACGTGCGTCGACACCGGCGATTGCCGCGCCTTCGTCGCCGCCGCAGCCGCGTACGGCGGCGCGCTCGACGCTCTCGGCCGAGCCGCCGACGCTCCAATCGTTCCCGCGGCGTTCGCCGAGCTCGCGGCGCTCGCAGCGGAAGAGGGCGGGGCATGTCTGCCCTCCGGCGCGGGGGGAGGCGACGTCGCCGTCTGGCTGTCGACCGCCCATCCGTCGCCCGCCTTCCTGGCGCGCGCGGCCGCGCTCTCGATGGTCCGCCTGGATCTCCAGCTCGACTCGGACGGAGTCCGAATCCAACCGCCGCTCATGGCACGCCGCGGATTGGCCGAGGCGTCGTCGAAACCCGAAGTCTGAGAAACCGCACGATGGCTCGAACGTCCCGACTCCCCGGCTTCTACAAAGTGACCGTGACCGAGCGTCGCGCGCTCGTCGGAGAGGCGACCGGCGCCGACCCGGCCGACATCGAGCGCGCTCTGGACGGGGGCGGACTCGCGCCCGACACCGCCGACAAGTTCGTCGAAAATGTTCTCGGCATCTACGGGCTGCCCTACGGCGTGGCCCTGAACGTGCGCGTCAACGGGCACGATCACGTGGTGCCCATGGTCATCGAGGAGCCGAGCGTGGTCGCCGCGGCGTCGAATGCCGCGAAGATGGTGCGCGCGCGGGGCGGCTTCGTGGCGGAGGCGGACCCGCCGCTGATGATCGCGCAGGTCCAGCTCTACGACGTGCGGGATCCCACGGCGCGGCCGAACGCATCCGGGCCCATGCGGCCGAGAATCGTGCGGATGGCCGACAAGGCCATCGCGGGGCTGGTGTCGCGCGGCGGCGGTGCGCGAGAGGTGGAGGCGCGCGTTCTGGCCGAGGATGTCGTCGTCGCTCACGTGATCATCGACTGCAAGGATGCGATGGGCGCGAACCTCGTCAACGGGGTCGCCGAGGCGGTCGCCGATCGCATCGCCGCGATTGCCGGTGGCACGTACGGGAGCAGCCCGGCTTGCAAAGTAGGTCTGCGCATCCTGTCGAATCTCAGCGACAAGCGTTGCGTTCGCGTCTCGTGCCGCGTACCGGCCGATGCCCTCGCGACCGACGAGATGTCCGGCAGCGACGTCATCGACGGCATCGTCAATGCGTCGCGCTTCGCGGAGCTCGATCCGTATCGTGCCGCAACGCACAACAAGGGCATCATGAACGGGGTCGACGCCGTGGTCATCGCCACGGGCAACGATTGGCGCGCGGTCGAGGCCGGGGCGCACGCGTTCGCAGCGCGCAGCGGCCGCTACCAGCCGCTCGCTACGTGGCGGCGCGAGGGGGACGAGGTCGTGGGCCGGCTCGAGATGCCGCTCGCGCTGGGAACCGTCGGCGGCACGCTTCGCGTCCACCCCGCTGCTCGCCTGTCCCTTCGCATGCTGGGCGTGACCGACGCGCAGGAGCTCGCGTGCATTGCGGCGTCGGTGGGCCTCGCTTCGAATCTCGCCGCCGTCCGGGCACTTGCCAGCGACGGGATCCAGCGCGGGCACATGGGGCTTCACGCACGCTCCGTCGCTCTCGCCGCGGGCGCCACGGGCGAACAGGTCGAGAAGATCGCCACGATCATCGTCGAGGCGCGAGACATCACGGTCGAGGCCGCGCGAAAGGCGCTCGGGGTGCTGGACGCCGAAGCGACTGCGCCCGTCACGGCCGTCGCCGAGTGACTCGGCCGAGACGACGGGGGTCTCGGACTCATCGGGAAAATGGCCTTGGAGTGGTGCGTCACGACGCAGGAACGTGACCGAGCCGAACAGATGTCGTAGGGTCCCGATGTGACGCGAGACGACGAATCGCGGCCGTCGCTGCTCCCGAGCGAGCCGACGGCGCTGGGCGATCCCCACCGCGACGTGACCGGAGCGCTGCACGACGTGTCGAATGCGCTGACCGTGTTGCTCGGCTGGGTCGCCGAGGCGCGCGCCGGCCGCAGCTCGCCCGAGCTCACGGAACGGGCGCTCGCGATCGTCGAAGAGCGTGCGCGTAGCGCCCGCAACCTCGCACGCCGCGCGATTGGCGCCGAGGTGCCCATCGAGGACGCGGAGGAGCCGCTCGATGCGTTGATCGCCGACGTCGTCGAGGCCCTGTCGGTCGAGGCCCAGCGATTGGGTGTCACCCTCTTCGTCGTGCGGTCGTGCCCCGGCGCCCGAGTCGCGGCCGCCGCAGACGCGTCGCAGGTGCTCACGAACGTGCTGCTGAACGCGATCGCGTGGTCCCCCTCGGGAGGGCGAGTGACCGTCGAGGCCGAAGCGGACGCGCTCCAGGTCGCCGTCACCATCGAGGATCAGGGACCGGGCGTGGCGCCCAAGGACGCCCGCAGGGTGTTTGCCGGCGTCACCGGCCGGGACGGCGGAGCAGGCGTGGGGTTGAAGCACGGGCGCGCGGTGGCGCGCGCGGCCGGCGGCGAGCTCGAGCTGCTGCCGCAAGAGCCCGCGCGCGGGGCGCGCTTCCGCCTTCGCTGGCCGCGGGTGGAGCAATCCCTGGCGCGCGCGCCACTGTCGGCGCCGCGCCCGGCCGTGCTTGCGGGGACACGCGTGCTGGTCGTGGAAGACGACCTGGACGTCGCGACCCTTTTGGAGGGAGCGCTCGGTGCGCGGGGGGCGCACGTCGCCGTCGCTCGCACCGCCAGCGAGTTGATCGAGCTCGCCCGCGCGGAGCACGACGCCGCGCTGGTCGACCTCTCGCCCATCGCGCAAGACGTCCGTGGGGCGGTCGCCGCTCTCCGGAAGGGCTCGCCCGACGTCGCTCTCGTCTTCATCAGCGGAAGTGCGACCGGCCTGCCCGAGGGCCTCGACGCAGAGCACATCCGCTGGATCCGGAAGCCCTTCGAGGTGAGCGAGGTGGTCTCCGCGTTGCTGGAGACGCGCAAGGAAAAGCCCCTACACGGAGCGCGCTAGGCATACACCGATTGCGCAACCGCCGGCGCGATGGCGGGGCGGAACCGGGCAGCGACCGCCTGCGGGGGCTTGACCGCGCGCAGCCACGCGAGGGCCTCTTCCAGCAGGGCCTGCGCGCGAAGAAATGCTTGGTGGGAGCCGCCGGCCCGATTGGGGTGTGCCCGGAAGGCCAGGCGACGAAAGGCTCGCACGATGTCCCGGTGGTCGCAGGGGAGCGTCGATCCCGAGCTCTTCGGCCCAGGGAGCCTGTGGGCCATCCGTGGCCCACGAGGGGGCTGTCGCCGCCAGCGCACGCTCGAACTCCTGCAGCCGGCCGTCCACGGGCGACGCCTCAGGCACGCTCTTCGCGGCCTCGGTGAGGGCCTGCTCCAATATCTGCGCGAACTGGCTGGTGTCGCTCACACAGGTAGGGAACGGCGGCCGAGCCGCGACCTTGAGGCCGCGGCTACTGGCACTTGCCCATGACGCACGTTTGGCCTGCGCCGCACGCGATGCCGCAGGCGCCGCAGTTGGCGTTTGCGTTCATCAGGTCCGCACAAACCCCGGCGCAATCGGTCGTCCCCGGGGTGCACGCGCAGTTGCTGTTCACGCAGATCAGGGTGCCCGCGCAGTTTTGAGCGCAGAACCCGCAGTTGTTCTTGTCGTTGGTCAGATTCACGCACGAGCTCCCGCACTGGGCGAGCCCGGAGCCGCACGCGGACTCGCACATGCCGAGGTTGCAGACCTGTCCGCGGTTGCACCCGTTGCCGCACGAGCCGCAGTTGTTCGCGCTCGACTGCAGATTCACGCACGCCGAGCCGCCGCCGCCCATGCCGCCCGTCATGCACGCCGTTTCGCCCGCCGCGCACATGCACACGCCGCCGAGGCACGGGGCCCCCGCGGGGCACTGGTTTCCGCAGGAGCCGCAGTTGCCGTTCGACGTTTGCAGGTCGACGCACGTCATGTTGCCCATCCGGCCGCCCATGCAGGCGGTCAGGCCCGTCGAGCAGCCCATCGTGCAGCTGCCGGCGACGCACATGTTTCCGGCGCCGCAGCGGTTGCCGCACCCGCCGCAGTTTCGCGGGTCGATCTGCGTGTTGGTGCATTGCGCGCCGCACAGCGTCTCACCGCCCCCGCAGACGCACGCGCCGCTGATGCAGTTGGCGCCGGCTCCGCAGGTACTGCCGCAGGTCCCGCAGTTGGACGGATCGGTCTGCACGTCGGTGCAGGCGTTGCTGCAGTTGGTCAGGCCCGTGCCGCACGACACGGTGCACGTGCCCAGCGAACAAACTTGCCCCGCTGCGCATGGCTTGCTGCAGCCGCCGCAGTTCAGCGGGTCGCTCTGCGTGTCGGTGCACACGCCGAGGCAGCGCGTCCCGTTGTTGTAACAGCTACACGCGCCGCCCTGGCACGTGGTTCCGGTCGAGCACGTGTTGCCGCAGCTGCCGCAGTTCGAGTCGTCGGTCTTCTCGTCGACGCACGCGGTGGTGCACGGCGAAAGGCCGTTCGAGCACGTCAACGTGCAGGTCCCCTTGGTGCAGAGCTGCGCGCCGACGCACGCCGTCCCGCAGGTGCCGCAGCTGTTCTGGTTCGTCGAGAGATCGACGCAAACGCCCCCGCACAGGCTCTGCCCGCTCGGGCACGCACACATTCCGCCGACGCAAGTCGAGCCACCGCTGCACGAGGTACCGCAGGCGCCGCAGTTCTGGTTGTCGGTGCTCAGGCTGACGCACGCGTTGTTGCAGTTGGTCAGGCCCGTGCCGCACTGGAGCGAGCATTGACTGAGCGAGCAGACGTCGTTGCTGGGGCACGCGGCGCCGCACTTCCCGCAGTTGCCGGGGTTCGAGGCCAGATTGACACACTGACCGTTGCAGGAGGTCTCACCAGCCGGACAGGCGCATGTCGCCGCGGAGCACTGCTGGCCCCCCACGCAGGCGTTCCCGCACGCGCCGCAATTGTCGACATTGGTGTTCGGATCGACGCACGCGCCGTTGCAGTCGGTGAGGCCCGCGCCGCACGTTTGCTGGCAATTGCCCAGGGAGCAGACCTGCCGCATTCCGCACGCGTTGCCGCATCCTCCGCAATTCTGCGGATCGGACAGCGTGTCGACGCAAACCCCGCCGCAATCGCGCCCGGTCGTGCACGCGACGCTGCCGTCGCTCGGGGGCACGGTCGAGTCAATCGGCCCGCCGCCGGTGTCCGGGATGGAGCTGTCGAACCCGGACACCCCGGTGTCGCTCTGGGCGCCGTCGCCGCCGCCGACGTCGCCCGCGCCGCCGTCTCCGGGAGAGCCCAACTCGGCTCGACCGCCGCAGCCCCCCGTCAGGAAACCGAACGCAAACAAGGAGATGAACACAAAGAAAGACGCTCGCTTCATGACTTCACCCCACGAATACCGGCATGGCTGCACTCTTACGACCCAATGGGAACTCGAGATTGCCCGGTTCTCTTTTACTCGATCGCGCACCCGATCGCGCTCGCCTTGTAGTGTCCATCGCGGCGAAAATGGGATCACAATTCCGAGGTCAGCCGTGCGTGATCCATTTCCCGTCCAGCAAGGCACTATTCCTTCGGCCACAATGCATGACGGTGAATCGGCATCCGTTCGGTCCGTGCCCGTTCAGGCGGACCGACCCGCCGAGCGCTCCGTGCTCGCGCGGGGCGCGTCCCTCGAGCTTGCACGCGCGGCCTCCGCCGGCGACCTTCGGGCTACCAGGCGACTGCTCGAAGTCGTGGCTCCCCGTGTGGCGAGAGCGATTCGGGCGGTCATGGGGACGCAGCATCCCGACGCCGACGACGCAGCTCAGCTGACGCTCATCGGCTTCATCCAGGCGTTGCCCAGCTTTCGCGGCGAGTGCGATCCGGCGCAGTTTGCGGCGCGGATAGCGGTCAGGACCGCCGGAGCGGTGCGCCGGCGCGCGCGTGCGCGGAGCGTTGGCCAGGACGACTCCGTCGATCTCGAGGGAGTCGAGGCACCGCCCGACGAAATGGCCGCTGGCAGGCGCCGCTCGCTCATACGCAGTCTGCTCGACGACCTCCCCGAGGAGCAGGCCGAGGCCCTCGCGCTCCGCATCATGCTCGGGTGGTCTCTCAAGGAGATCGCCGCCTCGACCGGAGCTCCACTCAACACCGTGCGGAGCCGGCTTCGGCTCGCGAAGGAGGGTCTTCGCCGACGGATCGCCGACGACAGCGTGCTCGCCGAGGCGCTCGAGCCCGTGGAGGTGGGGCCGTGACCTCGCCGGATTCTGCACCCCGACGACCTCATCGACCGCGAGATGCAAGGAGAGCTCACGACGAGCGAGGAGCAGCGGCTCCTGGCCCACGTGCGGCAATGCGCAGTCTGCCGTCTGGAGAGGCTCGCCCGGCAGGACTTTCGTCGAGAGGCCGAGGACCCCGAGGCCGATCTCTACGCCCACAGACTCGTGGCCGCCCTCATCGTGCCCACGTCGTTGCAGGAGGGCCTTCGCCAGCCCGTTCGCTCGCGAATGCGACACCTCCGGGTAGCGCTGATCGCGGCGGCCATGGTCAGCGTGGCCGGGTGGGCGGCGGCGGCCCGCTGGTCGGGTGCCCCGTGGACTGGTTCTGCCCACAATGCGCAGAATCCGACGCCCGCAAGGAACGAGAGAGCTTCCGCGGACGGGCAGCCTCCCGGGCACGTCGGCGACGTGGTGCCCTCGCCAGCGCCCTCGCCGCCCGACACGCTCGGTGAGTCGAGCGCGGTCCCCCCGGCGCCCGCTGTCGTTTCGCCGAGCCTCTCCCGCGTCGAACGCCGCATCGCGCGCGCACAGCCTGCGCCCTTGCCGCTCGCGCCGCCGCGCGAGCCCGCGAATCCGGTGCTCTCGCCTCCCGACGCAGCCACCCTTTTCGGGAGAGCCACCGACGCGCGCCGGCTCGGCGATCACGCAGGGGCGGCGCACCTCTACCGCGCGCTCATCGAGGACTTCCCCTCGTCCTCGGAGGCTCACGAAGCGCTCGCGCTGCTCGGTCGCTTGCTCCTCGACGACACGGACGCGGAGGGCGCCCTTCGTTGCTTCGAACGGTATCTCGCGACGGGAGGAGCGCTCCGAGAAGACGTTATGCTTGGGCGTGCGCTTTCGCTACGGCGCCTCGGGCGCATTCCCGACGAAACACGAGCCTGGACCGAGCTCGTGGCCGAGTACCCCAGCTCCGTGCACGCCGAGCGCGCGCGGAGGCGACTGCTGGATCTCGCGAGCCCGTAGGCTCGTGCCGCCGTGCCGCGCGGCGGCCGCAGGCGCGCTGGGTGTGGCGCTGACGGTATCGGGCGCGTGGGCGCGCGAGGCGATCGCGGACGAACCGCCGGCGACGCCAAGCCCCACGGAAGACTCGAGGGATGTCGTCCTGGTCGCCGTGGCAGCAACCGACGAGGAGAGCTCCGACCTGGCGGACGCGCTTCGCGAGCTGGTCGCCCGTCTCGGTTTCCAGTTGCAGGTTTCGCGAGCCGAAGCTCCCCCGTGGGCCCTGGGAGCGCGCCCGCCGGCCGTGGAGCACGCGCGCGCGCAGGTGTGGATCGACGCCAGGCCGGCGGATCGCGTCGAGATCCTCGTTTCCGCGGCGCGCGGCGCGGCGTTCGACGCTCCGGTCGCCCGGCTCGTTCAGCGCGGGGACGCGCCTGCAATCGTGGTCGAGCGCGTGGCCCACGTGATCCACGCCACGCTGGAGTCGCTGCTTGCCCAGCCCGAACCGGGTTCCCCCGCCGCGTCGTCTCCGCCGCCCCCGGACCCGCAGGCCTCGCAACCGGACCGCGACCAGTCTGCGCACGGCCACGGTCTGGGTCTGGGGCTGGATGCAGCGGTCTTCGGCGCTTGCCATGCCGTGGCGTCGAGCTCGGGCCCCGTGTTCGGCGGAGGGGCCGCGCTCGAGCTCGTGGCTCGGCGCTTACCTCTCCGCCCGAGCTTGTGGCTCGCAGCAACGCTCCACGAGTCGTTCGACACGGCAGGACAGGACATGGACCTCGAGACGAATATTTCGTCTTTTCGATTCGTCCCCGGCCTGGAGCTCTGGCAGGTCCCCGCGCTCAGCGTCGACGTCGGCGCGGGCGCGGGTCTGGATCTCTTCCACACGATCCCGCGTGACGCGAGCGGCTCCTCCGTTGAACTCGGTGGGGCGACGACGCAAGTGGACCCGGTGGTGGAAGCCCAGGTGGTGTCCCGAATCCGTATCGGGGGGAGCGCTCGCTTGCTCGTGGGTCTCGAGCTCGACTACGACTTCGGGTTGCATCGATACGTGGCCGTCGACCGCTTCGACAACCCGGCGCCCGTGCTGGAGCCGTGGGCCTGGCGCCCATCGGCCATTCTCGGCCTTTGCCTCCCACTCGCCGGAGCGACGGCGTGTGCGAGCTCGGAATGAAGCGCATGCGGAGCACCACTTCCATCGGTCTGGTCGCCGCCGCTTTCGCGGGGCTCTTCGGCGCATGCGGCGGCAAGGACGTCGTCGTCGCCCGCGACACGGCGCCGACCATGGGCGGACCGTGCAAAGACATTCACGACTGCCTCGCGGTCGAGTTCTGCTCCAAACCCTCCTGCACGGCCGCCGAGGGTCAGTGCCAGCCACGCCCGGTCATGTGCGGCGGCGAGTCGTCCAGCACGTGCGGATGCGACGGCGTCAACTACTGGAACGATTGCTTGCGCCGGCAGAGCGGAATCGCGGCGAGCGTGCCCGGCGAGTGCACGGACGAGTACTTCGTGTGCGGAGGGCACAAGGGCACCGCGTGCCCGACGGCCGGCGCGCTCTGCGCCAGGTTCGTTCTGGACAACTCCGGTGCCTGCGACCCCGCGCTGGCCGGCGTGTGCTGGCGACTGCCGCCGCAATGCCCGAGCGACGATGGCGGCGCCGTCTGGCAAAGTTGCGGCCCGAGGCCACCCCAGTGTCTCGACGCATGCCGCGCGATTCGCGCCGAAACGCCCTTCCGCCCCTCAGACGGTCGTTGCCCGTGAGCAGATGGGGGACGTCATTTCGGGAACCAGGGGCCGAGCGGCGGTGGCCTGAGGTCGAAAGCCGCGTCGATGGCCGCCGATAGCGCGGATGCGTCGGCATGGGACGATCCGGCCCCCCCGGCGGACGCCAATCGCATAAGCGCGGCAGGATCGCCCGAGCGCGCCGCATTCGCGAATCGCGTCGAGAGGTCCTTCAGCCTGGTCCCTTGCTGCGGATCGGACGCCCGGCCGGCGAGGGACTGCAAATCGTGAGATGTCTGCATCGCGAGCGACGCAAACTGCGCCGGGTCGCTCTGCGCCATGACTTGCAAGCGGTTCAGGAGATCTCCGACACGGGAGATCGCCGGGGAAGCAGCGGGCGAGCTCGTGGCGGACGCAGCCGCCGGCCTCGCGGTCGCGACGACCGACGCCAAACCAACCGCCGCAGGGGCCGACACGCCCCCGATGTTGCTCGTTTCCCCGATCCGCATCTCGCGGTACCTCTGGCTTCTCGCCTTCTCCCAGCACGAACGGCGGTCTCGCGCGTTCCTTGAGCCCCCATACGCCTGCTGGCGAAGGCGTGCGGGTACCTGTGTTTGAGGGTACCCTTATGCAGGAGAAGGCCGTGACTCGAGCTTCCATGTGTGCGTTGTGCGCCAGCGTCGTCGTCGCCTTCGGCATCGCGGCTTTGGGTGGGTGCGGATCCCCCTCCGCGACGGTTCCCGAGGACGGCGGGAGCACCTCCGGGGGCGGAAGCGGGTCGAGCGGTGGCTCCAGCGGAACGAGCAGCTCGGGGACGAGCAGCTCGGGAACGAGCGGCTCCGGAGGGAGCGGTTCCTCGAGCGGCGGGGGTACGAGCACGAGCAGCTCCGGCAGCGCGAGCGGAAGCGGAGGGAGCAGCTCCGGAAGCGGCAGCTCGAGCAGCAGCGGGTCGACGAGCGGCGGCTTCCGGCACCCGGGCGTCCTCGTCAACAGCGAGCAGCTCACGTTCCTCAAGGGAAGGATCGCGTCCGGCGCCGCACCCTGGACGGCGGCTCTGCAGGAGGCCAAGACCCGGCTGCCGCCGTCCTATCTCGGGACCGTGCCGTTTGCTTCGCTGACCTACGTCCCGCAACCGGTGCCGCAAATCTGTTGCGGCTCGCGCACGACCCCCGACGTCGGTTGCCGCGCGGAACAGTTCGACGTGGCCGCGGCGTACACCGACGCGCTCATCTGGGCGCTCTCGGGCGACGAGAGCTACGCGAAGCAGTCCATCGCCATCCTGAACGCGTACGGGTCCGTCCTTCAGACGCATGCGCCGCCGACGACGATGTGCGGAACGCCGCCCGGATTGTCGAGCAACACCCCGGTGCAGTCGGGATGGACCGGTTCGGTCTTTCCGCGCGCGGCCGAGATCATGCGGGCGACGTATCCCCCCTGGGCCCAGGCGGACATCGACAAGTTCAAGGCGATGTTGCGCTCGGCCTACCTGCCGAACCTGATCAACGGCGCAATCCACGACAACGGGAACTGGGAGCTAAGCATCGCCGACGCTCTGATCCAGATCGGGGTCTTCCTCGACGACCAGGCGACCTATAACCAGGGGCTCACATACTGGCGGCGTCGCGTCCCCGCGTACATCTACCTGACGACGGACGGGGCGATGCCGGTCACGATTCCCGGCCAGGGCGCGACCTGGAACGGCGCAACCTCGTACTTCAACGGGCTGTCGCAGGAGACGTGCCGCGATCTGGGCCATGTTCAACTGGCCTTCGCGGCGATGATCAACGGCGCAGAGACCGCGCGCATCCAGGGTGTCGACCTCTACTCCGAACAAGGCCCGCGCATCGTGGCCGGGCTGGAGCTCGCCGCCTCGTACCTGAACGGAGCGACGACGCCGGATCCGGGATGCCCCTACAACGCCGGGATGGCCATGGGGTTCCCCAACCCGCCGCTGAACAAGCCCAATCCCACCTGGGAGATCGCGTACAACCAGTACGCGACTCGCGCGGCGATGATGCTGCCGAACACGGCGGCCCTGGTCGCCAAGGTACGCCCCACGACGGTGGACCACGAAATGGTCTGGGAAACGTTGACGCACGCCGAGGTTGGCAGCGTGGGCCTCCCGTAAGAGGGCGGAAATCAGGCACGGTTCCTGTAAGTTCGGGGGGCCGTGATCGCCAATCTCCTCAGGCCCGAGGCGTACGCGCCGCTCGCACGCTCGGAAGCCGTAGAGCTGATCGAGACGCACATCTCGTGGGTGGTGCTGCTCGACCGGGACGTCTTCAAGGTCAAAAAGCCGGTGAGCCTCGGATTTCTCGACTTTCGCACCGTGAGCCAAAGGCAGGCGGCGTGCGAGGCGGAGGTCACTCTCAACCGGCGACTCGCACCGGATGTCTACCGGGGAGTGGTCCCCGTCTGCCTCGGCGACGACGGGCGCGCACGCTTCGGCGGCGCCGGGCCTGTCGTCGACTGGGCCGTCCACATGGCGCGACTGCCCGACCCGGCGCGAGCCGATCAGCGGCTCGCAGCGGGTACCCTCACGGGGCGCGCGGTCGAGGCGGTCGCCGCCAGCCTCGCGTCGTTTCATGCGGAGTGCCGCTCGGACGCCGAAACCAGCCGGTTCGGATCGCCCGCCGTCATCGAGCGCAACGTCGAGGAGAACTTCGACCAGACCCGCCAGGTGCTCGGAAAATACCTGGGCTCCGAAGAAGCCGACGAGCTCCTCCGGTGGCAGCGCTCCTTTCTTCAGGCGCACGCGGCGGTCTTCGAAGAGCGAGCCGCGCACGGGCGGGTCCGCGACGGGCACGGCGACCTCCGGCTCGAGCACGTGTATCTGGAGGACGGGCGCCTCACCGTGCTCGATTGCATCGAGTATAACGAGCGGTTCCGATTTGCCGACGTCTGCGCCGACATCGCCTTTCTTTCCATGGATCTTGCCGAGCACGGACGCGTCGACCTCGCCGAGCTGCTCTTGGCCTCGTACGCGCGGGAGGCGAACGACTTCGACCTTTACGCCCTGGTCGACTTCTACGAGAGCTACCGCGCCTACGTGCGCGGCAAGATCTCGGCGATGCTGGCCGAAGACGCGGGCGCCGACGAACGTGCCCGCGGGCGCGCGGCGCGGGAGGCGAGGCGTTACTTTCTCCTCGCGCTGTCGGCGGATCGGCGGTCGCTCCTTCGGCCCGCGGTCGTCGCCGTCGGCGGCGTCATTGCGTCGGGCAAGAGCACGGTCGCCAGGCGTATCGGCTCGGAGATGAGCGCGCCGGTCATCGACGCCGACCGCACTCGCAAGGGGATGCTCGGCGTCCCTCCGACAATCCGGCTGGCCGAGCAACCGTGGACCGGGGCGTACAATCCGAAGGTCTCCGACGCCGTCTACGACGAGGTCCTCCGACGCGGGGGCGTCGTGCTCGATTCGGGACGCCCGGTCGTCCTCGATGCCTCGTTTCGCTCGGCCTCGATGCGAAGCGCCGCGCGCGCCCTGGCCACCCAGCACGGCGTTCCCTTTCGCTTCGTCGAGTGCAGGGCGCCCGCCGCCGTGTGCAAGGAGCGCCTCGTCGAGCGCGAGCGAGCCGGCGGCGTTTCCGACGGCAGGCTCGCGATCTTCGACGCGTTCTGCGACCGGTTCGAGGCGATTGGCGAGCTTCCTCGGGATGAGGTTCTCGTCGTCGACACGACCCGACCGGACCCAGAAAACCTCGAGGCTCTGCGGTCGTATCTCGAGACATGGCCTCGGGCTTTCGTGACGTGACACGGCCGAGCCGTCGGGGGCGGGGCGTCAGCCATTGCACGAGCTGAAAGCGTGTTTA
Source organism: uncultured delta proteobacterium (assembly GCA_963720145.1). GTDB lineage: Bacteria > Myxococcota_A > Polyangia > Polyangiales > Polyangiaceae > Palsa-1150. Next base: position 738,311 of record CAVREO010000044.1, on the reverse strand, counting down.
CGTTTAAGCTCGAACCTCAGAAGAGCCGGCGCCTCGGGCGCCAGGACGTGAAAGCCATGGAAAGCAACGCCACCTCGAACGAAACGCACGACGAGTCGAGCGAAAATTCCGAGCTGCGCCCCGAGGGACCTCCGGCGGCGTCGGCGCCTGCGCGTAAGCCCCGTGGCTTCGCGGCCATCGATCGAAACCGCGTCAAGGAGATCGCGCGCAAGGGTGGCAAGGCCGCTCACGCGGCCGGCACCGCCCACGAGTTTACGAGCGACGAAGCGCGAGTCGCGGGCAAAAAGGGCGGTCAGGCGACCCACGCCAACCGGCGGCGGCCGGGCGAGGGCGTCTCTCACCCGGAAAAGTAACGCGACCCCGAGCTGATTCTGCGCCTGGGGTTGTCGCGAGCGCTCGTGGCTCTACGAAGACTCCATGAAGAGGAGTCCAGTCGGGAGATTCTCGAGTGGTTGACCTTGGCGCGACGCTGACCCCGCTCGCCGAGGGCGTGTGGGTCAGTACGGATCCCGTGAGCTTCCTCGGCCTGCGCCTCACCGCCACGATGGCGGTCGTCCGGCTGGGCGACGGAAGTCTGTTGCTCTACTCGCCGTTGGCCATGACCTCGGAACGGCGTGCGGCTGTCCAGGCGCTCGGGCCGATCGCCCATTTGTACGCCCCCAACACGTACCATCACCGCTGGATAGGAGAGTGGGCCGCGGCGTTTCCTTCGGCACGTCTCCATGCGCCGGCTGGCTTGGCGAGCCAGCGGAGCGATCTTCGGATCGATCGGGTCCTCGGCGTAGCCCCGGAGCCGGCATTCGCAGGCACTGTCGATGAAGTACGCATCGAGGGCTTCCGCCTGGAGGAGCGAGTGCTCCTCTATCGTCCAGCCCAGACCCTGCTGGTCGCGGACCTCGTCCACAATGTCGGCCGACCGCGCCATGGATGGACGAGCCTCTACACGAGAACGATGGGTTTCTACGACCGCGTGGCGCTGAGCCGCATGCTCCGCTGGATGGCTTTCTCCGATCGAGCCCTTGCCCGTCGAAGCCTTGATGACCTTCTGGCGCGCCCCTTCAATCGCGCCGTGGTGGGCCATGGCGCTCCGCTCATGGACGGCGCGCGCGAGGCGCTGGCGACCGCGTACGTGTGGCTGCCTAGCTAAGCGCTTACCCCCTCGTCCGGCGGCCCCATGGGGTGCTCGCCGTGGAGTCGTCCTTGACGAGCCGCAAACCCCCGGTTATTCGTCCGTTCCCCCTCACGCGAAGGTGGCGGAATTGGCAGACGCACTAGCTTGAGGTGCTAGCGCCGTAACTGGCATAGGGGTTCAAGTCCCCTCCTTCGCACCCCACAGATCGGCCCGATCGTCGACAGCGGACGGTCCGGCCGGGCGGGACGCAACCCGGCGAGGTGTGCAGCCGCGTGTGCCGTGTGCAACGGGGCCGTTTTTTCAGCCAGCTCTGCGAAGGAGCGAGATGGGGATCCGCGTCACGTCCGACGCTCTGAGAATCGGCGTACAGCACGGCTACCTCGTCGTCGTTCTCGCTCCACTTTTCTTCGGGTCCGCACAGGTCCCGGATCACCGGGCCATCGCCCGGCGCCGCTCCGTGCAGCTGCACGGCCTCGCTCGGGTAGAGGCTACGCGAACGCCGTTTCCGGCGCGGTGGCCGCCCCTGAACGAGCGCTCCGCTTGTCGCCACATGCTTGGTCCTGTCTAACCGAAGCTCGCGCAGGTCTCTCCATTCGCGTCGAACCCAAAAGGTGAACTTGGAACCGTTCGTCGACGTCACTGCCCCACCCTACGGGGCCGATCCTTCCGGGGTGAACGACAGCGCACCGGCCTTTCAGGCGGCGATTGACGCTCTGGCCGGGTCGGGCAGGACTCTTTACGTTCCGTCGGGGACCTACGCGTTCAGGTCCAGCGGGGTCACCCTGGCTTCCAACTTGAGCATTTCCGCCTACGGAGCCACCATCGTCGTCTACTTTAACGATCGGAGCCATGGCGCCCTCCGCGTGCGGCTTCTTCGCCCAGGCGACTCCAGCAGCGGCCACCACGGTCTCCGTGGGAACAACGGCCGTCGGTGCGCGCTGGGTGGGGCTCAGCAGCGCCACCGGCGTGGCGCAGGGCCAGCGGCTCGCGCTCAACAACGGGGTCTTCGAGCAAGACTTCACCATCCTGACCCTCCAGACGACGCCCACGATCGTCGCGTACCTCAATCAGGCCGTCCAAGCTCCGTACGCGGGTGGATCGAACGTCACGACGTATGCGATGACGAGCGTGCCGCAGAACATCACCATCCAGGGCCTCACGATGACCGGTGCGTGCGAACGCTTCATCGAGATCCTACGCGGCATCAACTGCAAGCTGGTCGACTGCACGTTCACGGACGCGGGTGGGTCCTTCCCGACGACGGACTACCCGACGAGCTTCGACGTTGGCTGTCAGGCTTGCGGGTACGTCAACTGCACTTTTGTCGGGCCGATGGCGGGGGCAATCGAGAATGCCAACGCTTGCTTCATCTATGGCTCGACGTTCACCCAGCACGGCGCCTCGGGAAGCGATCAGGGGTGGACGGTCAACGACTCGTTTGGCACCACGATCGAGAACACCCGCGCGTTCGGGGCTGGGGGAGCCGGATTGCTCGTCGCGACCGCCACGACCGGTCAGTGCATCAACACACGCATCGTCGGAGGGCAGTACCAGGGGAACGGTTCGGCCGGCATCTACCTCTCCAACAGCGACCAAGCCGTGCTCGTCAACGTCGACTGTCGAGGAAACACGAGCGGTGGGATCTCTGTCGGAGCGGCCTACAACTCGCGTATCGTCGGATGCGACGTCGAGTGCAACGTCACGGGCATCGCCGTCATCAACAACTGCAAGGGTACCGTCATCCAATCTTGCAAAATTGGCGGCTGCACGAATTACGGTGTGCTCACGAATAGCGATTGCGAAACCATCGGTTGCACGGCGCAGAACGGCGGAGGTCAAGATGCGGCGCACGGCATCATCGGGGCGGTCAACGGGGGCTCCTACGAACCCGTCGTCAACGTCGTGGGGTGCGACCTCGTTCAAGACGTCGCTCCAGGAAGCGGCAACGGACCCGCGTGCGTCTACATTGCGGACGCCCGCGCGACGGTGGCCGATTCTCACTTCGTCCTCGACGCAACCAATGCACAAGGTGTCATTCAAGGTGGAACGGCTGCTTGCCGCTTCCGAGATCTCGTGGTCGAGGAGGGAAGCGGTGCCTCCGGCACCTGCTTCGCCTTCGACTTCGGTGGGGGCTCGGGCTTTCAAGAGATCGACGGCACACGAGTATCCGGATCCCATACCACCGCGATGTACGCAGCCTCGACAGCGAACGTGCGCCTCGGGAAGGGCAACGACTTTACCGGTGCGGCGACCGTATTCAGCATCCAGACCGGCGCTGTCGTCACGATGACACAGGACCAGGGTGTCTACGCTGACGCCTCGACCACGGGGACGATCGCCCTTGGCCAAGTGGCGGCGCAGAGCAACGTGATCAAGCCGACGGGCGCCCTCACTGCGAATATCACCTACACGGTGCCCGCTGGCATTCAGGGGCTTCGGTACATCTTCGCCAACGCCACGTCGGGTGCAGGCAATGCCTCGATCGGGGTCGAAGGTGGCGCCTCGATTGCCGTTGCGCAGGTCGAATTCCTGTAACCGCTTCAGGTGCTCACGCCGGAGGCGTCCCTCGAACTGGATCTGAAACTGATTCATCGCACTCTTCCACGTCTTGGGAGGCAAGAGCCATTTCTTCTCGGCATTGCGTAACGCGAGAAAGAGCAGCTTGGAGGCGGCTTCGTCGCTGGGGAAGTGGCCCTTGGACTTGATGATCTTACGCAGCTGGTAGTTGAGCGACTCGATGGCGTTGGTCGTGAGGATGCCGTGACCTCTCGGGGAAAGGCGAAGAAAGGGCGCACCCGCTCCCAATTGCGACGCCAGGATGCCGGGATGGCGGGGTGGGTCTTGCCCCATGTGCCCTCGAAGGTGTCGAGCTGCTGCAGGGCCGCGTCCTCGGTCTCCGCGCCGTAGACCCGCTTGAGGTCGGCGCAGAGCTCTTTGCGCTTGGCCCAGGTCGAGCGGCAGAGTCGGATCATGTGGACGATGCAGGTCTGCACAACGGTCTTGGGAAACACCGCTTCGATGGCGTCGGGGAAGCCTTTGAGGCCGTCGCAACAGGCGATGAAGATATCCTCGACGCCGCGGTTTTTGAGCTCCGTGATGACCTTGAGCCAAAACTTCGCGCCCTCGTTGGCCTCGAGCCAGAGACCGAGGATCTGCTTTTTGCCCTCGAGGTCGATGCCCATCGCGAGGTAAGCGGACTTGTTGCCGACCACGCCCTGGTCGCGCACTTTGATCACCAGCACTCGAGATAGACGACGGGCCAGATCGCGTCGAGCGGGCGCGCCTGCCACGCCTGCACTTCGGCCACGACCTCGTCGGTCACCGAGGAAACGAGGTCAGGCGAGATCTCGGTGCCGTAAAGCTCCGAGAGCTGCGCCTGGATGTCACGCACGCTCATGCCGCGCGCGTACATGCCCAGGATCTTGTCGTCGAAACCGTCGAAGCGGCGCTGGTGCTTTTTCACCAGCTGCGGCTCGAAGGTGCCGTGCGGTCACGGGGAATCTCCACCGGCAGCGGCCCTGCTCGGTCTGCAGCGTTTTACTTCCGCTGCCGTTGCGCGAATTGCCGCTGCCTCGACCCTCGGCCGCGTGCTCGTCGTAGCCAAGGTGGTCGGTGAGCTCCGCCTGCAGCGCACGCTCCACCAGCGCCCCCGTCAACTGCTTGAGAAGCCCCTCAGGACCCGTCAGGTCCTGGGCTTGGAGTACCCCGCGAGCAACTCGTCGAGCAGCTCACGGCGAATCTTCCTGTCCTTCTTCATCGGCGTCCTTTCCGTGACAGGAACGGCCGCCCGACGCGAGCCTCATCGGCCCGTTACACGGAATCTCCCGCGACAGCGCCATCGTCTGGAGCGACTCCGCCAACATGCACCGCGCGACGGCTGACAACCTTGGCACCTGATACGGCGCGGCGCGAGCGGCGGTGTGGCGGGGTTGGCAAAGGATTCGACCCCCAAGGTTCCTTCTTCGAACCAAATGGGCCTTGGATTTCCATCCAAGCGCCTTGGACAAGACCCAAAGCGCCTTTTTCCCAAGACAAAGCTCCTTCGACAAGGAGCACTGCGCCTTTTTCGAATCGACAAAAGTCCTCGGCTAGCGAGCCAACGTCCTTTGACGAGGAACAAAGCCGCTCGAACAACATAGAAAGGTCCTTGGACTCTCCTCCGAGCTCCTTTTTCCGAGAACAAAGGTTCTTGGCTCTCCAACAAAAGCGCTTCGCTCACGAGCGATGGGTCTTCGCTCGAAGAAAATGGGCCTTCACCAAGAATCAAAGGCGCGCGAACGAAACCAAAAGGCCCTTTTCCAGAAGCCAAGCTGCTCGGTCAAGAACCCAAGGTCCTTGTCGAAGGAACAAAGGCGCTTGGATGGAAATCGATGGTCCTTTGACAGAGATCGATATGCTTTGAACATCCACGCTGCTTTGTCGAAGAACAAAGACCCTTTCTTCCGTCCCCAGGGTCCTTTCTCCGTCGGCCGAGCCGATTCGCGGGCCGCCGCCACGTCTAGCGTGATCTCGTCGCGGTACGGGCAGCAAAGGCCGGTCGAGCGTCACCCGTTCTCACCGAGCGTTCGGTGCGGCCCCCTTCTCAGAGGTCTGTGGGGCTGTGACGTCCCTTCGAGCCGCCCTGTCGCCGAGGTGCTCGTCTCCCGCGAGCCGCTCGCCGCCGGCCCGGCTTCGCCGCCGTCGCGGCCGGAGCGTGCGCCACGTCCTTGTACGACTTCTTCGCGACAGGGCGGATCTTGCCCTCGTCGAACACTGGTGGCCGGTCTACCCCGAGTTGCCGCGACGCCGCGCGCCTGCCTCACGCTGGGCAACGCGTGCATGCAGGACACGGACTGCTGCTCGAGTCGCTGCGCCGCCGGCACGTGCCAACCCTCGTCGTGGTGCGGGCAGGGCGCGGACATCTGCGCGCAGAACAGCGACTGCTGCGCGGGTGTCTGCAACATCGCTGCTGCAGCGGCGTGTGTACGCCGATGTTGCCTGTCAGCAAGACAATGTCGGTGTCCCGCGCTGCACGTACGCAAAATGTGTCGACGCCGGCGCCGCCTGCGCGTCGAGCACCGACTGCTGCAGCGGCGCACCGTGCGTGCCCAACCCGGTGGACGGGGAAGCCCGCCGTTCGTGTGCTTCGCGCAACGGTGCGTTCCCTCGTGCGGCACGTGCCGCAACAACGCCGACTGTTGTCCCGGCTAGGGGGGAGGGGGGGCGGGCGGGGGGGGGGGGGGGGGGGGGGGAAACGGGGGGGGGGGGAAAGAGGAAGGGGCGGGGGGGGGGGGGGGGGGGGGGGGGGGGGGGGGAAGGAGCGGGACATCGCGGGCCATACGCCAAGTCGGACTGCTGCAGTAGCGTGCCGTGTAGCAGCGGCCGGTGCGTGTATTTGCAGTAAAAGAGCCCCAAGCGCCCACGTCTTCTCCTGGTCCGGGTCAACATCGGGGCGGCGCTTTGTATGGCTCTGCTATTCTAAAGGGGAGGCATGAGCTCCGGCGGCCCCCAGTCATCCACCGCATCCGTGCAGCTTGCGGTCGGCGATGTCGTGGCTGGCAAGTACCGCATCGCCTCCGTCATCGGCGAGGGCGGCATGGGCACCGTCTTCGCGGCGCACCACGAGCTTCTCGACGCCCCCGTCGCGTTGAAGGTGCTCTCGACGGACCTGGCGCACAACCGCGCGGTCATCGATCGCTTCCTCCGCGAGGCGCGGGCCGTCGCCCGGCTCAAGAGCGAGCACGTCGTTCGCGTCATGGATGTCGGCACGCTCGAAGGAAACCGGCCGTTCATCGTGATGGAGCTGCTCGAGGGCGAGGACCTCGAGCACCGCATCCAGCGCGTCCGCACGCTGCCCATTCCGGAAGCGGTCGACTGCCTGCTGCAGGCGCTCGAGGCCATGGCGCATGCGCACGCCTCGGGCATCATCCACCGCGACCTGAAGCCCGCCAACGTGTTCCTGGCCACGACGCCGGACGGGCGGGAGGTCGTCAAGGTCCTCGACTTCGGAATCGCCAAGCTATCGCCGGTCGTGAGACACGACGGCGCGCGCTCGGGATCGATCGGCGCGCTGACCGGCGAGCACACGATGCTCGGCTCGCCGAGCTACATGGCCCCGGAGCAGGTTCGCGATTCGAGCATCATCGATCACCGGGCGGACCTCTGGGCGCTCGGCGTCATCTTGTACGAGAATCGTCACCGGCCACGAACCGTTCCCCGGCAGCAGCGTCGGCGACTTCGGCGCCATCTTGCATTCCACGCCGGTGCCTCTCTGCGAGCACGTTCCCTCGGCCCCCGAGGAGCTTCAAGCGGCGGTCAATCGCTGCCTCGCGCGCGAGCCGGGGAATCGCTTTGCCGACGTAGCCGCCATGGCCCGCGCGATCGAGCGGCTCGGCTCGGGCGCGTGGGCTGGCTGCTGCGTACGCATCGAGCAAACCCTCACGCGCGCTCGGCGCTCGAGCGACGCCGGAGTCGCGTCGCGCCCGTCGCTTCCGGCGATCAGCCTTCCGGTGCGCCCGCCCATGGGCTCCTCGCCGGGGCCGGCGTCGTCGATCCCGCGCGTGGCCTTCTCGCGAACCGACAGCGTCCTCGCGCCGAACAAGATCACCCTCTCGGCGCCCGAGCTTCTCGAAGACCGCCCGCAGCGTGCTCGCCGCGCGAGCAGGCTGGCGGTCTCCGGTCTCCTCTTCGGCGCGGCCATCGCGGCGATCGGGGTCCTCGCGGTCCCTCGCATCCGGGCCCGAAGCAGTGCCCCGGCGGTCTCCGTACTGCCGGCACAAGACGACTCGGCCCGGTCGACCCCCGCCTCCGCCCCCATCCCCAGCGGGGCCCCCGCGGCGAGCTCGAGCCTTTCTGCCCGTGCGTCCGCGACGGCGGATGCCCCGCGCTTCGACCGCGCGCCCGGTGTTTCCGACCCGTGGTCACCGCCCCGCGAGACACGTCCGGCGCCCCGCGCCGCCAAGCCCTCCGCAACCGCTTCAACCGGGCTTCCGGGTGTGCTCGAATCGCCGGACTAGCCGCTCCGCCGCCGGAACTGCCCTGGGTCCATGTTAGGCCGCAACCGTTGGTCATGCGTCTCGAGCGTGCTGCTCGCGTCGGCTCTCGCCGCCACCCCGGCGCGTGCGCAATCTCCTGACGAAGAGCGGGCGCGAGCCGATACGCTTTTCCGCGAGGGGCAAGATTCTCATGACCGCCGGCCAGTTCCCCACGGCCTGCGCCAAGCTCGCGGAAAGCCAGAGCCTGGACCCGAAGATCGGGCGACTGCTCAACCTCGCGTACTGCCACGACCAGCTGGGACGGACCGCGACGGCGTGGGGCGAGTACAACCAGGCGGCGGCGCTCGCGCTGCAGACCAAGCAGTCGGAGCGCGAGTCGTTCGCCCGCAAGCAGGCGGGCGTCCTCGCGCGGAAGCTCTCCTTTCTTCAGCTCGACCTGAGGGCCGCGCCCGAGGTGTCGCAAGTGCTCGTCGACGGAGCCTCGCTGACGCGCGAGCAGTGGAGCGTGCCGTTCCCGGTGGATCCCGGCGACCACGCTTTGAAGTTCAGCGCGCCGGGGCGCAAGACGCGCATGCAGACCGTCGCAGCGTCGACGCCAGGCACGATACGCCTCTCGGTCGAGGCGCTCGAGCCCGAGGCGGTGTCTTCGCCTTCCGCGGCAGGCTCGGCGCCGCAACCCGAACAGACGCCGGCGCAGCTGCCCCAAGCGGATGCGGTCGCCGCGCCCGCGCCGCGCGGCAGCCGAACGCTCGGGTGGATTGTCGGCGGCGTCGGCGTCGCGGTCGTCGGGGTGGGTGCCGCGTTCGGGGTTCGCGCGATCACGTCGAAGAGCGACGCGGACCGGCAGTGCCCGGATCGCCGATGCAGCGCGCAGGGATTCGCGAGCATCGGCGACGCCGAGACGGCGGCCACGATCGCGACGGTGGGTTTGCCGGGGCGCCGCCGGAATCGCAGCCGGCGTGTGGCTGATTCTGCGCGTGCCCTCGCCCAGCGCAGCGAGCACGCAGGTCGTACCGTACGTGGCGGCCGACCGCGCAGGGCTGGCGTGGCAGGGGGCATGGTGATGCGGCCGCGCTTCCGGCTGCTCCTCGCGGTTCTCGCGTGCGTCGGGGGCTGCGCGCAGGTGCTCGGCCTCGACGGATACGAGCGCGGAGCGGACGACGCAGGCAGCGACGCGACAGTCGACGCGAAAGGCCGTTCCGAGAGTGGCGCCGACCAGGTCGTCGCCGATCTCGAACGCCCGATCACAGACCGCTGCGGACGGCACCATGGTCGCGGACGCCGCGGCACCGGACGCGCTGTCCTCGGCAGACGCTTCGCCAGAGACGGCGGTCGGGGTCGACGCGGCCGAGGGCGGCGAGCCCGAGACGGGTGTGCCCCAGACGGGTGTGCCCGAGACGGGTGTGCCCGAGACCGGCGTCGACTCGGGGTGTGGTCCCGGCGCGGCGTGCGCGCCGCCCATCCCCGCGGGCTGGCTCGGGCCGCTCGCGCTGTGCAGGACCGAGCAACGCGCCTTCCTGCGCAGCTGGTTACGACCCGGTGTTCGACGGGGGGGCGAATCCTTCGACGGCTGGCACCCAGTGCGGCTGCACATGCGGGCCGCCGTCCGGCTCGTCCTGCGGTGCTCCTGTGCTGACCTTCTCCAAGAACCTCTGTCGCGCGGGCAATCGAGGATTCGTTTCCCTTCCGCCGGGCGCGTGCACGGATTTGACTGCCTACACGACGACCTGCGGGGCGATGGGCCCGGGCGCGACGCTCGGAGGATCGGCCGCGAGCGGCGGGAGCTGCGCTGCCGACGCGTCACCCGTAGCGCCCTGGGCCTGGGGCACGCTCGCTGTCGCGTGCACGCCGTCGGTGCCCTCGGGCGTGGGGTGCGGCACCGGAGGGGCATGCATGCCCGCACCGCGAGCCCCCTTCGCGAGTCACGTGTGCATCCTCGGGCAGGACGGCGGCGCGTGCCCGGCGGGCGACTACTCCGTTGCCCACGTGTACTACCCGTCCGCGAGCGACTCGCGCGGCTGCTCTCCGTGCTCGTGCGCTTCGCCCACGGGGGTCGACTGCAACACCCACGCGCAGGTCGAGATCTGGGCGAGCCAAGGCTCGACGCGGGAGCGGCCCAGCCGGTCAACGGCCTTCCGTCGAGCTGCGTCGCTCCGGCTTTCAAGGCGCAGGGCGCGACCTTCGCGACCACGCCGACCGGCGGAAATTGCGCGCCCGTGGGTGGGCAATCGACGGGCACGGTGGTCGGGCAGAGTCCGGTCACCATCTGCTGCACGCCGTAGCGTCCACCCGCTTCGGGTGACCCCTCAAGGGAGCTACCGGCGAGCTCGCGCATCACCTCGGGGCTCTGGTCGCCGATGGTCCACGGCAGCGAGGTCGAGGGCATGCTGCTCGTCGCGGGCTGGTGGGCGCTTGCGTAGCCAGTAAGCGCGTGCGCGGCGGAAGTTTAACCCACTGAGCCGCGAGTTCAGCTTGCGCCGTTCGCGTCGGTTTCAGGCGGCACGCTCGCGGCCGGTCCGCGCTTCGGGCGCTCCGACGTGCGCGCGGGAGCGACTTCCTTCGCGGGCCGCTCGTCGCCGACCTGCAGCTCGCACTCGCCGAAGACGACCTGCATCTTGCCCTGCGGAGGCGTGAGCTTCACCTCGAGAGACTTCGCGCGGATCACGGTCTTGTCCTTCACGGTGCCCGAGAGCTGCACGGTCTCGGCGTCGAACTCGCCGGCGAGCTCGCCGTCGGACCGCAGGTCTCCGACCTTGACCCGCCCGCGCACCGCGCCGGTCGGGCTCACCACGAGCGACGGAGCCGAGACGTCGCCGTCGATGCGCCCCTTGACCTCGACGGGGCAGTCGGACGACAGCGACCCTTTGAAATGGGTTCCCTCATCCACCAGCGTCTTGCGCCCGGTTGCGCCCTTGCTCGCGTCGCTCATCTTGGCCTCCCACCCTTCGCTGCGTGTTGACCATCCGCGTGCCGAATCTTGGTGCGCAACATGCAGCCGGGCTCGAACGCGAACCGCGTGTACTCGGGGGGCTGCTCCACGGCGCCGACGAGGGAACCGCTCGACGTGACGATGAGCTCGCGCACGCCGACGATGCCCGGACTCTCGCGCTCGACGAACTTCCCCTGAACGGTGAGCTTCCCCGGTCCGCTGATCTGGCAGCCGGAAAGCGTGCCCGCCTTTCCGATGACGAGCTCCGTGCCCTCGCCGATCGCGACGGTGCATTGCTCGAAGAGGCTCTCGATGTGGACGGAGGCACCGGTGCCGAACTCGAGGGTCGCGTTGCGCAGCACGTCGCCGGGGCCGAAGAAGCGCTGCCCTGCGGGTGCCTGTTGCGGCGGCGCACGGCCCGACAATAACGACATGACCGTAGCCGCGCTGACGACCTTCTCGCCTCCGCTGCCGTCGGCGCTCGTGTCCACCCACTCGGCGCGCAGATCGGCGATGGGCTGTCCGGTGCCGACGACCCCGTGCACGCGCGCGCCGGTGACGGTCGCCTTGTCGAGGCAGGCCCCCACCAGGCATGCGCCGCGCAAATCGGCGTCGGTGAGGTCGGCGTTCGCCATCGAGGCTCGCGTCAAGTCCGCGCCATCGAGTCGAGCGGTGGACGAATCGGCGTCCTCGAGGCCTGCACGCTCGAGGATCGCGCCCTTCATGTTGGCGCCCCCGAGCTTTGCCGACTCGAGCTGGGCGTGCGTCAGTCGAGCTCCGGTGAGGTCGGCGCCTTGGAGGTTCGCACCCTCGAGATTCGAGCGGGTCAGGTTGGCTCCACGCAGGCGCGCCCCGTGAAGATTGGCGCCCTCGAGGTCGGCGTTCTCGAGGTTCGCCTCGCTCAGGTCCGCCCCTGCGAGGAAAGCCTCTCGCATGCTCGCGTTCTTGAAGATCGCTTTCGCGAGGCGCGCCCCCTCGAAGTTCGCTCCGTCGAGCTCGCAGCGACGAAAGCTCACGCCTTCGAGCACGGCTTTCGGCATCGCCAGGCCGCGAAGGTCGGTCCGCTCGATTTTGGCGCCGCTCTTGATCTTGCTCAGGACCGCGTCTGCTGTCAGGTCGGGCATCTCGATCGGTCTCCCTGGTCGGGGGTCTACGACTGACGGTACCTGTCGCGCATCTCCAGAAGAAAGGACTCCAGGCGAGCGAGCTTCTGCGCGAATGGGAGACGCTCGAATCTCCTTGAGCGCTTCGACCTCTCCCAGCCGCGCCAAGACGAGCTGGATCTCGAGCGCCGTTCGAGCACGGGCGTCGCGCAGCTCCTTTTTTCTGTGGCTCGCTTCGTCGCTCCACGACAGAGACACGCGCTCGTATTCGTCGTGCTCCGCGCGCAGGCGGGCCACGAGCTGCGCGATTTGCTCGCGCTCGGACGCGCGCGTCGTGTCCGGGACGCTGCCCCTCACCTTGTCGCGGTACGCGCGAAAGTGCTCGACGATGCGCGCCGCGAGCGGCTCCGCGATTCCGGTGGCCGCCGCGACGTCACCGGGGTTCGCGAGAAAGAGCGCCTGGAGGGTCGTCAGACCCGCGGCGTAAAGCTTGTCAATCGTGACCTTCTTCACGTTCGGGACCTGCAAGAGCAAGGACTGCAGGATCGCTCCCTCGCGCTGTTCGCCGTCCAGGTCGAGGGCGAACGCTTGCGGCATCAGCGCGGAGAGCTCCTCGTAGCTCGCGAGCAGCGACCGCCGCTGCTCGCCGTCCACCGTCGGTCCGCCCATGGCCCGCGTGGCGGCGAGCGTCTCGCAAAAGCGATCGAGGCCCCCGCACAGGTCCGTCAGCCCCAGCTTGTCGGACGCACGACGCAGCGATCGCAGCGCCGGCTCGCATATGCCGATCCAGGCGACCGTCGCTTCGCCCAGGCGGAGGTCGATCATGAAGTCGCGCACCTGGCGGACATGGTTCGCCGCGAGCTGCGCGAAGAGCTCCTTGATCTCGGTGAGGTCGGTCAAGGTCACCGGGTCCGCCCGCGGGTCGGTGCTCGGCTTCGGCTCTCCCGCTTCCGAATCGAGGTCGAGATCCTCGAGGCTCAGCAGGCGCTCGAAGGTGTCGCCGATGGAGACCTGAACGCTGCTGTCGTCGGCCGGCGGCGGAGTGCTCGGCCACTCGGCGTCGACGCCCGGGCCCACCTGCACCCTCGGAGCGGAGGGTTGGTGTGGCGACGACGGGGGCGCCGCCGCGACGACTTGGGCATGCGTCGACGGGGATGGCCCGATCATCATGTCCGGCATCACGGGACGCGAACGCGGCGCCGGAGCAGGAGCGAGGGGAACGGTGCGCGAGACGGGCGGAGCTGCGGGCATCGCCTGCGACGACTGGGGCTGCCCCTGCGTCGCAGCGGTGGGTAGCGGCGGCGGGCCTCGCCTCGGCGGGGGCTTCGCCGGAACCGCGGGAGCGTCCGTCGAGGCGGGATTGCCAGAGCCGTGGGTTTCGCTGCGAGGCTTGGAGAAGATACTCATCGCGTCTGCTCGGCAGGGCCCGTGAGGTGTCGCGGAAGATTCACGAGAACCGTGCGCCGGTCGCGAATTGCGAGAGTCGAACGGGATGTGTCGTCGCTGGGACCCCTAGTATCTATTTACGTGGGCTCTTACCGCCAGCGCAAGACACGCGCGGCGCCGAATTGGCGCCGTATGGCGCAGGGGGCCCCAGTGTGCGGCCCCCTCGCCGCATGTGGAAGCGCCCGGCCTCGGGCGCTCAGGCTCGGCCCCCGCTCACGACGGCCGCGCGGGCGGCACCGAGGAGGTCTGCGGCTCCAAGAACGGCGGCGCAATCGAGATGGGAATGTCTGGGTCGATGTCGGCGGAGGCCGGCCGTGCGGCGACCCAGGACGATGACGAGAGCACCTTAACCACTTCGTGGGGATCGAGGAGGAAGCCGCCGGACCGGCGGTCGCGATCGCGGTCCGGGTCGCCTGGCTGCGAGTCCTCCGGCGTTTCCGTGGCCTCGCGTCCGTCCGCAATTTCCGCTGACTTTCCGTTCATTGCTTACCTTCCCCCGCTCGCGGCGCGTGCGCGCCTGTCCGCCATGTGCCGAGCGAGCAATCGAGAGGTGCATCCGACGTACCCGCTCCGCGGGCATGCGCGGAGCCCGAAACCAGGCGGGAAACAGCCGTGCGGCCGGGCGTTCGCCTGCGGCCAGTGACCAGCAGCGGTAACGACGGATACCCCCAACGGTCCGCGCGGCTCCCGCTGTGCGAGACTGCTCGACGACGATGCGATCTCCGGCGCGCCCTGAACACCCACCGCGGACCTCGGTCGGCCCCCGGTTTCGCCTGGCTTTCGTCGCGTGCTCGGTCGTCGGATTCGGCGGCGCCGCGTGGGCGCAGCCTGCGTTCGAGCCGATTCGGCTCGTCTATCGTGCCGCGCCGGGGTGCCCGAGCGAAGACGATTTCGTCGCGCGCGTCCGCCGCGCCGCACCCCGCGTGACGCTCACGAGCAGCGATGACGCGACGCGTATCTTCACCGTCACCGTCGGCGAGAGCGGCGGCAAGCGCGGGCGGCTTCGTATCGACGGGAGCTCGGGAGCTCCGGGCTCACGCGGTGTCGTGGGTGTCGGCTGCGCGGAGGTCGCGGACATCCTCGCGTTCGCGGTAGCACTCGCGGTCGACCCGGCGCTGGCCGGGCACGCCGCGTCTGCGACGACCGCGACGGGTCCGTCGTCCCCGCCGACGACATCCGTGCCTGCCCCGGCGACTCCGTCCGTCACCCCACCGTCCGCCGCTCCCGTTGCCGTCCTGGCGCAGTCGTCTGCCATCGATTCGGACGCCGGCCGCCAGACGCCCCTACCGGAAGGGGGCCGGTGGGCTGCAGCGATCGATGCCTTTGCGGCCAGCGCAGACGCCCCGAAGGTCACGGTCGGCGGCGGCGCGTCCATCGAACGACGCTGGCGAACCGGTAGCCTCGCGCCATCCCTTCACCTGGGAGCCGCGTTCGGCAGCAGCGAGCCCGTCGACGCGGACGCGGCCAAAGTCACCTTCTGGAGCGCCTTGCTCATCGCCGAAGCGTGTCCCACAGAGTGGGGCGCCGGGGGCTTCTCCTTTCGCCCATGTGCGCGCGTCGAAGTGGGGGCGCGCACTGCGGAAGGGCACGACATACCCGGTGGGCAGAACGTGACCCGTCCCTGGGCAGCTCTTGCTCCTGCGGTACACCTGCGCCAGCGCCTCGCCAGGCGACTGTTTCTGGACCTCGGCGGCGACGTTCTCTTCCCGCTGATCCGCGACCGAGTCTACCTGGCGCCCGACATCACCGTCGATCAGGTGCCGATGGTGGGAGTCGGAACGGAATTGGGGCTGGGTGTCGAATTTCTGTGATCGAAACGGCTTCCGCGGTCCATATGAACTGCGGTGGACCCCGCTTCCGTTCCGTTGCCGGAGGACGAATCTGACCGGGTTTCACTCACGGCCGAGACCATCCGCGCAGAGCGCGTCCGCGCCGCCGTCGATCAGCACTTCGAGTTTCTCTGGCGGTCGCTGCGTCGTCTGGGCATCGCCGAGCCGCACGTGGACGACGCCGCGCAGCAGGTGCTGATCGTGTTCGCCCAGCGGCTCGGCGACATCGCGCCCGGTGCCGAACGGGGCTTTCTGTTCGGGACCGCCGTGAAGGTCGCCGCGGACTACAGGAAAGGCAGAAGGCGTTCGTTCGAGGTCTGCGACTCCGAGGCCGTCGACCGGCACGAAAGCCCCGATCCGTCGGTGGAGTGCCGGATCGATCAGCGGCGCGCGCGCGACCTCCTCGACGCGCTGCTTGCCGAGTTGCCGGACGAGCTCCGGAGCGTTTTCATCCTGTTCGAGTACGAGGAGCTGACGATGGCCGCGATCGCCGAGCTGCTGAGCATCCGGCCTGGGACCGTCGCGTCGCGCCTGCGCCGTGCGCGCGAGGCCATCGAGCTGGCTGCGGCGCGGGTCGTACGAGCGAAGGGGCGATCGTGAGAGACCCCGGCCCGCTCTCGGAAGAGACCCGAAGTCCGTTCCTGCGCGTGGTGCTGCGCTCGGGACGCGAGGATCGTTCCCCCTACCGCTCGCGCGAACGCGCGCTCGCCGCCCTGGGGCTGGCCACCCTGGGCGCCGGTGGCACGGCGGCAGCGGCCACGAACGCTGCGGCGCGCACGCCGGGCGCCGGCGGTGCCGCTGCGCCGGTCGCGGCCAAGGGGAGCATCCTCCTCGTCAAGTGGCTCGGGCTCGCCGCGATCGGCGGGCTGCTCGCGTCGGGGACGGCGGGGAGCACGCCTGCGCTGCGTCCGACCGAGGCGCAGGTTCTTTCCGCTGCGCCCCCCATGGCGCGCGCCGTCGCGCCGGCGACGTTGGCGGACCCGCCGCCCGCCGGGCTCGAGCTGCAGCCCACCCCGCAGGAGCATCGTAGCCTCGGCCCGGTCGCGCAGGCAGCTCGGCCCGCGGCCTCAGGCGACGGCGCACGACGCGATGGCGTCGGCCAACAGCTCGAAGCGCTCGCCGAGGTGCGCGCCGCTATCCTCGCCGGGCAGCCTGGCCGCGCGCTCGATTTGCTCGCCGCGTTCGACAAGCGCCACCGCGCGTCGCCGCTCGCCGAGGAGGAGTCCCTGTTGCGAATCGACGCGCTCCTCGACGCCGGACGGAACACGGAAGCGGCCGCGATGGGCCAGGTCTTCCTCGTGAAATATCCGGGGAGCGCCTACGTGCAGCACGTACAATCTCGGCTCAAGTCCCCGTGATCCGGTCGCTCCTCCGCGCGCCTCCGCCCGCGAGGGTCCGTCTCGCTGCTCGGTTGTTCGGACTGGCGTTGCCATGCGCGGCGCTGCCGGCGTGCGGCGCCGACGTTTACGTCGGCGGTCCGCGGGGCGACGCAGGCACGGGCGACGCGCGGTCGTGCGCTGCGGCCGGCGCCTACGATCAAGTCGTCCTCTGCGAGGGCCCGGTCGCGTACTGGGCGATGAGCGGTCTCACCGGGACCGAGCCTGATCTCACAGGCAACATGAATACCGGCCAGTATCAAGCCGGGCTCCCTGCGCGGGCGGCTTTGCCCAACGGCGATGCCGTGGCGGACTTCGATGGAGCGATGCAGTACCTGAGCGTGCCCTCCAGCGCGTCGTTCTCGATCCCCACGACCGGAGAGCTCACGTGGGAGGGGTGGATTCGGCCAGACGTCCTTCAATTCCCTCACTCCGTGAGCACCGGTTTCGTCGATTGGCTGGGAAAATGCGAGGGCTACTCCCCCACGTGCGAGTGGGAGGCGCGCCTCTACGACACGACGAACTCCGAAGGCCGCTGCAACCGATTCGCTGCGCAAGTCTTCAAGCCGACGGCCGGCTCCGGCTCCGGCGCGTACTGGCAGCCGCCCTGCGGCGTTCTCCAGGCCGGCCGGTGGTATCACGTAGTCGGCGAGTACACGACGAGAAGCCAGCCCGCGGATTGCGCGAACGCCGCGACCTACCCTGGCGCCATCAACATCTGGGTCGATGCCGTCGAATGGGTCCAGGCCAGCAAGACCCCGACAGGCTGCATGAGCGAATATGCTGTCGTTCCCGTCGCCGGTAGCAGCGTCGTGACCATCGGGACCATGGCTCGAGACTCCTGGTTTCAGGGCGGCATCGGCAAAGTGGCGCTCTACGATTACTTGCTCAGCCAGGCTCAAATCACCGCGCACTACCGGACGATGACCGGACAGGCGCCGACGGGCACCTGCGCCGACACCTGCACCCCCTGACGCACGACGCGTTTTGTGTGATCAAGGATCCCGTCGCGGTCCATCCTGATGTCATGCGGGATCGTGTTCGGACGTCCCCTGCGCTCGGGCTACGTGCCTTGTCGTTTGCCGCGGCCGTAGCGAGCGGGGGGGCTTCCGCGTGCGGGGATTCCTCGTCGCCCTCCGGTTGGAGCTCCTCCGGCAGCGGGAGCTCGGGCACGGCCTCTTCGAGCAGCGGCTCCAGCGGGGGATCCTCCGGCAGCACTTCCGGGAGCTCCTCGAGCGGTGGCTCTTCGAGCGGCAGCACTTCCGGAAGCTCCTCGAGCGGAGCCTCCTCGAGTGGCACTTCATCGAACGGCTCGAGCGGCTCCTCCAGCGCGGGCTCGAGCGGCAGCTCGTCGGGGGCGATGCCGTCCGGGAGCCAGTACGACCAGACCGTGCTCGCCGATCACCCGGTCGCCTATTGGGCGGTCGACGGCACCTCCGGCACCGAGGTCGACCTGAGTGGCAACGGGAACACGGGCACGTACGTGGGCGGCGGCTTGGCCGCGGTCACCCTCCCGAACGGCGATCCGGTCAACGACTTCAACGGCTCGAACCAGTACCTGACGATGCCGTCCAGCATGTCCTTCTCCATTCCGACCACCGGGAGCCTCACGTGGGAGGGGTGGATCCGCCCCGACGTGCTCCAGTTCCCCAACGACGGAGGTGCCGGCTACGTCGACTGGATGGGGAAGTGCGAGCAATACTCGCCCAGCTGCGAGTGGGAGGCCCGCTTCTACGACACGACGAACTCCCAGGGCCGTTGCAACAGGCTGTCTGCGTACGCATTCAACTCCAGCGCGGGGCTGGGCTCGGGCGCCGACTGGCAGCCGACGTGCGGCCTCTTTCAGGCGAAGCAGTGGTACCACGTGGTCGGCGAGTACACGACGCGCAGCCAGCCCTCGGACTGCACCAGCACCTCGACATACCCGGGCTCGCTCGCGATTTGGGTCGACGGCGTCGAGTGGGATCACGCCGCGCACGGACAGACCGGCTGCATGAGTCAGTACAGCGTGATTCCGAAGGCGAATGGCAGCCCGCTCGACATCGGGACCATGGCGAAGGACGGCTGGTTCCCGGGCGCCATCGGCAAAGTGGCGATTCTACGGGACGCTGCTGACGCAAGCGCAGATTGCGAATCACTATGAGGTCATGACCGGCAAGCAGCCGACCGGTAGCTGCTCGGACACGTGCGCCTTTTAGCCCTCGGGCTCTACGCCGTGCCTCACGGCACCGCGAGCGCCACGTCCGGCGACCCCGCGTGCTTCACGACCGCGGCGGTTTCGGCTCCAGCCGTCACGAGCGGCGACAAGTCGACAATCGCGCGACCGTCGGCGCCCGTGATCGCGCGCGCCTCGCGGTCCCCCACGACGACCTCGACCTTCTCGTCGCCCAGGGGGCGCGCTTTGCACACCGACCACGGGCCCGCTTCCACCGCCGGCTCGGCGCGCTCGACACGGCGATCGTCCCGAGCGCGCGCGACGTTGTACGTCGCGAGGCCGAGCGGGATGAGCGCGAGGACCGCCGCCGCGATGGCCATGGGCTCGATCGCGCTCGACGCCCGGTCCCTGCACCCGGCCGGGTCCTTCGGATCGCACGCGAGCGCCTCGCTGTCGTAAAGGGCGAAGCCGGACCCCACGAGGAGCAGCACGGCCGCCGCCGCGTCGATATCCTGCGGCGCCCGGTCGGCGAACGAGCGTCGCGTCACGACCTCTCGAACCATCGGGTCGGTGACCGTCACCGTTCGGCATTCGGTCTGCTGCATCACGGTCACCTCGACGAGCTTGCCCGTGGCGGACGCGCGCACGACGGGCCCCGCGTCGCGCTGCTCTTCGGTCTTCTGTCGGCGAGAATCGGCGGACGGCCACGACGGCCCGTAGCTCCGTTGCTCCTGGATGGGCGCGACGCATCCCGCTCCCGCCAAGCAGGCCGCACCGAGCGCCAGGATGGGCCAGGCGCGCGCCCTCATCCGGCCGCTCGTCTCGCGACGAGAAGGTGGCTGATTCTCGCGCCGTAGCCCGCCGGTTCGTGGGCTCCGAGGCGAAGAGCCCACTCGTACGGACGCGTGTCGCTCACGATGTCGAACCCGGCGCGGCGAACCTCGGCGTGCATCGTTTCACGCGGACGGGTGCCGATTTGCGGCTCCCGGAGCAAGGCCAAGAGGACGCGTATCAAGTGCCTGTCGCGCCCCTCGGCTTTCCCGTCGGGCTCGTGGTAGTTGGCGAGAAGCACGCTGCCAGGCGCGGAGCACCGTGCGACGTCGGCGAGCGTGCGCCGCAGCGCCTCGTCGGTGAGGTACATGACCACGCCCTCCCATGCCCAGACGGTCGGTACGTCGAAGCGCAATCCGGCTGCACGCATTCGCTCGGCCAGCGAGTCGCGCTCGAAGTTCACGGGAGCGTAGGTGAGCGACCCGGCTCGCGGATGGAGCGGAACGGCGGCTCGCCGCTTGTACGCCTGCGTCGCAGGGTGATCGACCTCGAAGACGGGGACGGCCCCGAGCGCCTCCAGCCGAAAGGCGCGCGTGTCCATTCCAGCCCCCAGGATGACGAGTTGCCGGCAGCCGCCGGCTACGGCGGCTTCGATCTCCGCGTCGATGGCTGCAACGCGCAGCGTGATCACGTCGAGCTGCGCCATCCCTCGGGCCCGTCGGGCCGGCGGTGCCCTCTTCGTCAGGCGGGACGCGACGCGGTAGCACGCCGACCACACCGGCGAGAGGAGCTGCCGGGCTCCGGGATCGTGGAAGCGCGGCACCGTCGTGAAACCGTCGTTGGCCAGGGCGCGCCCGAACGCGACCATCATGGCGGTCTGGCTCGGGCGCTGCTCCTTCACGGGGAGGACTATAGCCCGCGACCTGCGTCGTCGTGACGTGCCCCGAGACGGTGCGGGCGGACAAGCCCGGATTCGACACGAGGAGCGCGACGTTCGTGTCGTCCAGGGTGCCGCCGCCGTGCTCGGCGACCTTCTTGCTGCTGCCCGAATAGATGACGCCCCAGTTCGGCTGGATGAAGAAGAGGGTCCCGGGAGGCAGCGTGTCGGCGAACATGGCGGTGCGGTTGGCGTGGTTCTCGAGCTGCGCCACGACGGCGGCGACCGCCCGGCTCCATGTGGAGCTTCTGGCGGTCGACGGGCGTGCTTGGCCGAGACGATGATGAGGGTCGACTCGTACAGGTGCCTTGCTTTGAGCTCGCTCACGAACGGGCCCAGCGTGTCGTCGACGTGGCGGATGGCTCCCTCGAGGAGGGCGCTGGGCGTACCGGCCGTGTCCGCGTAGCCGCATAGGAGGGCGCGGGAGGGGCGCATCCGCGCGACCCGCCTGCGCGACACCAACGGCATTTCTTGGTGTCGTCGAAAGCAGAGGGGGCCGGGGCGATTCACCCCGGCCTCCTGTTTGGTGCTGCCAGTTAACCGGCGTGCATCCGACGCACGGTCCGCGTCCAGCCTACCGTCGACCGAGGCCCGGAAGGACCCGCGTGCCCTCAATCTGGACGGCCGTCAGCGCGTGCGGGGTGAGCCCCAGGAGGGCGAGGATCGTCGGTGCGACCTGGGTGGTCTCGACGGGGGTGGACTCGACCTGAACCGGTATGCCCGGGCCGCTGACGACCATCAAGACGTGTCGGTCGCCGGCGTTCATACCACCGTGCTCGGCGAGCTTGGTCGGCTTCGCGTAGACGATGCCCACCTGGACCTCGCCGAAGACGTCCGGGTAGTGACCGTTGTCGACCGAGACGCCGAAGAAGTCGGCGGCTTCAGCGCCTGCCCAGATCCGGGCGAGGCCCGAGTGCTGGACGGTGACGGGGTTCTTGTTGACGTCGAAACCCTGAGCGGTGTGGTTCCAGAGGTAGCCCCTGACGAAGTCGCAAGCGGCCTGCGAGTTGTCCGACAGATAGGACTGCCACAGGTCGTCGTCGGTTCCGGCAACGATCAGGCTCGTGTTGCTCGGGTGCGTCTGCGCCCAGGCAACGTTGATCGCGCTGATGATCGGGCCGTCCTGGACGGTGATGAGTTCGTTCGGATCCTGCGGCGACTGGCCGTGCTTTGCGGTGACGATGATCGTCGTCGAGCCCGCGAGGCCGTCCTTGTGGATCGTAGAAACCATGCGGCCAAGCTGAGCGTCGACGTAGTCGAGCGCGCTCGAGAGCACGGGGCCGGGAACGAGCTGACCGTTGACCCACTGGTAACCACCTGCCTCCGGAGCGCTGGTGGTGTAATTCCCGTTCGCGTCCGGACCGATCAACGTCGTCGGAGTCGAGCGGATCTTCTCCGCGACCGAGACGGTCTGGAAGTTCATGCCGAAGATCGCCGGGGTGCCGACGTGGGTCTTGCCCGAGTGATCGAGACCGTCGATTTCATTCAGAATGGCCTGGACCTTGTAACCGTCGTACTGCTTGGTGGCGGCGTTGATGTGCGCCCAGTCGTCGTCCTGCGGGTAAGGGAAACCGTTCGGCATGACAGCCTGCGAGTCGATCTCCGGCGAGAAGAGGTCGTCGATGCTCTGGCCGTTCGAACCCGGACCATTGAACGACGCGTAGACCTCGTGCTTGTCAGACCAAGCGGTGCGCAGGCCGGCTTTGTGGATGACCTGGAAGATCGTGTTGACGCCGAGGTAGTCCCACGGGGTGATCGGCTTGCAGGTCTCCGGGTCTACTGGGAACGTGCCCGAGTTGAGCGACGTCTTCGGGTCGAACTTCAGGTCCATGATCGCGGCCGGGTTGGTGTCAACGCCGTTGGCGAAGATCGAACCGTTCGCGTCGAACGACGGAAACGTGCCGTTCGCGGGGTCGACGAAGTCGGGGACGTTCGCCAGCGTGTCATCCGGCGAGTCATAGATGACGTCACCACCGGTGGCCGGCTGGCCCGGGGTGCAGGCAGCGCCCGCCTCGTCGACCTTGTGGCTGTACTCGACGTCATAGAAGACGCCGGTCGATTTGGGGTTACCGCCGGTCATCAGCGCGGTGCCACCCGGGTCGGAGTCCGACGGGTTGGAGGCCGACGCATGGGTGTACTCGCTGCCGGAGTAAACCAACTTGGCAAACGTCGAGTGTGGGTGGTTGGCGACGTACCAGTCAAGGTCACTCTGGTGCATGCCATCGACCGAGATCAGCAGCACGCGGTGGTTGTGATCGCCGTGGTGGTCGTCGTTGCCCTGGTTGCCTCCCAGCTCGGCCTGCGCGGTCACCCCGGTGCTCTCGCTCGGCGACCCGGTGTCGGTGTTCGCTGCACACGCCGACAGAATGCACAGGGGCAACAGCGGCAACACGCTTCGAATGCTCATTGGTAACTTCTTGCCTTCCTGCATCCGGGTCGATGCGCCGGTGCAGAGGGCCGTTTACCACCACCTCCGCTCGCTTCTGTGTGTCGATGTCGCGAACTCGCTGTCTCAGGTCGTGCACGCGCCCCTTTGCCCGGCGTGTCGCCCGGTACGCCGACGCGAGTCGGTGCGCCGCGCGTCGGCGATCTATCGGGTGAAGCCCCGGGCGCGGCGCCTGCAATGGCGCCTCAGGCCGGGTACCGCGACCGCCTCCGGGGCAACTTCGTGGACAAGAAAGTGACGCATCACACGGTGACGCCAGCGACGCGTTCGCCGACGTCATCCTCCGCGCCGGAGATCACCGCCGGCCATCGATGGTCGACCCGTACGTCCCCTTCATCGTCGAGCAGCTCGAGAAGTACCCGGGCCTCCGCGCGAGCCGGCTGTTCGTCATGATCAAAGAGCGCGGCTACCCCGGCGGGCCCGATCATCTCCGGCGCCTCGTCGGCCGCCTTCGCCCGCGAAAAGCGGCGGGGGCTTTCCAGCGGCTGCGGACGATGCCGGGCGAGCAGGCGCAGGTCGACTGGGCGCACTTCGGCAAGCTCCTCGAGCGGCATGGCGATGCCATCCGCTTTCACCCGACGCTCCTGGAGAGCGGTAGTCGCCTCCTCGCGCCGGTGGGGATTCCAGCGGCGCGTGGGTCGTGTATCGAGCGCGCGGATCGAGCCGCGTGCCGATGTCGCGAACTCCTGGCGCCAGTTCACGCGGCGGTTGCACGCGCAACGTCAAGTCGACATGAACGTCACATCGATACCGGATCCATTCGGCGAAGCGCCGCGCTCCCTCAGGCCGCCCGTTCCTCGGTGAGGCTCGGCGCCGTCAGGCGTGGGCCTTTGAGATTCAGCCGCACGGGCAGCACGATCATCGGAATGCCGGCGTGCTGCAGCCGTCTCTGAATCATGAACGCCGTCTCGTTGTGCAAGATCCGCGTGACGAACGTCTCTTCCTCGAAGATGAGCTGCCCCGCGACGAAGAGCGCCTTCGGGTACTTCTGAATCTGCTCGGTCGCGATCTTGCTCGCCTCCACCGCCACTTCGATGCCCGTCGAGAACGTGCTCTCGGCCGGGAGCCCCAGCCACGCGGCGTACTGGACGTACTTGTCGAGCTGCTCCTGCGTGCGGCGCTCGAGCTCGTGCACCTCGCCCACGCCCTTGAAGACGCCCGAGTCGATGACGGCCACCGAGCAGAAGACGATGCCCTTGAAGTGCCCGGGAAACATGCGCAGAAGCGTGAGCAGCGCGTGCCGCCCCAGCCCGCCGTATCCGCCGACGAAGAGCACCGCCACCGGCTGCCGGCGGTCGATGCGTGAGCTCTTGGCAGCTTCCTCGAGGTTGGCGACGCTCGGCTTGGGGATGGCCGACGCGTCGGTCAGGGGGTCGGTCAGCTCGACGTCCAGCCGGCGGATCGCCGCGACCACCAGCCTGTAATGCATGTTGATCCAGAAGCAGACGCTCACGAGCCCGCCGGTCACCAGGAGCGTGATCCACCCGCCGGCGGTGAACTTTTCGAACACGGTCACGACCAGGATCGTCAGGCACAGCGTCAGCCCGACGACGTGAATCGGAAGGTGCTTGTACCAGTCCGGGTGTTCCCTCCGGTGCTGGATCCAGAACCGCGCCATTCCCAGGTTGGACAGCGAGAAGGTGAGAAACACGTTGATCGAGTACATCACGACGAGCTTTTCGACGTTCCCGTGCGTGTACACGAGCGCCGTGATCGACGTGAATCCCATGAGCATGACGCCGTTCTGCATGCTGAGGCGCTCCGAGAGCGCCGCGAACCTGTGGGGGAGCCACGAATCGACCGCCATGTTCGCCATGACGCGCGGCCCGTCGACGAAGCCCGCCTGCGCCGCGATGAAGAGCAGGCCCGCCTCGGACGCGAGGGCGATCGTCACGAACCACGCGCCCACGTGCCACCCGTCGATGCGCCAGCTCCCCACGGCGCGCTCGAGGAGCACGGCGTTCATCGTCCGGTCCTCGACCGGCTTGGCGTGAACGAGCAGGTACGCCAGGATGATGCCGCCCGCCGTGATGGCCAGCGACGTGGCCATGAGGCCCATCGTCCGCTTCGCGGTGCGCACCCTCGGCTCCCGCATGATGGGCACGCCGTTCGAGACGGCCTCGATGCCGGTGTACGTGCCGCCGCCGAGCGAGTAGGCGCGCACGAACAACATGAGCGCTCCGAGCGCGCCGAGCGACGACACCGTGTGGTGGAGGTTGACGGTCGTTTCGTGCGCGACCGCACCCACCTCGCCGAGGTTGCCGAGGATGGCGACGCCGAGGACGATCGCGTGGGTGAGCACGAAGGTCGCGAAGATCGGGACGATCGCCTGGACCGACTCCTTGACGCCGCGGATGTTGAGAACGGTCAGGATGCCGATCGCCAGGAACTCGACGAGCAGTTTCGTGCGCTGCACCGGGTCGGCCCACGTGCCCGCGTCGATTGGGTCGAGCGAGGTCGCGCGCGACCCGAACCAGGCGCGCGGGATCATGCTGAAGATGGCGTCGCCTCCCGCGGCGATCGACACGGTGATGGTCAAGACGTAGTCGACGAGCAGAGCCGAGCCGCTCACGACGCCGAAGCGTGTGCCGAGAAGCTTCGTGGCGACGACGTAACCGCCGCCGCCCGAGGGAAAATGCTCGATGATGCGTGAGTACGCGTACGAGATGATGAAGACCGTGATGGCCGTGCCGATCGCGAGCCCCACCGCCAGCGACGAATAGTCGTGCCCGTCGGCGACGAGCTCGCGAAACGCGGCCTCCGGACCGTAGGCAGACGAAGACAGGCCATCGGCCCCGAGCCCGACCCAGGCGAGCATCGCGACGAGCGAGATGCTGTGAAAGGTCTTCTCGGACCGTACGTCCTTCGGCGCGCCGAAGAGCAGTGCGCGAATTGTCTTCCGCATCGTGGAGGGGTCTCTGGCGTGTAAGCCCCCTACGGCCGCAGCACCATAGTGCACCCCGGGCGGCCGTCAACGCGCTACTCGTACATCACGTACTCGGGCGGTGGAGCCAGGGCGAGGACCTCGGCCGGCGTCATGAGCGGGCCGCCGTTCTGCGTGTCCTCGTCGAAGAACAGCTTGAAGCCCGGATGAACGCCCGCGCTCGTGAACTTCTTCAAGTAGTCGTAGGTCGTTCTCTTCGTGTTCTTCGGCCCCAGGCCGTCGACGCTCTTGATCGTGGCGACGCCCGGGAAGGGCTTGATTGCGGCCTCGTTCTTGACGACGCAGGTGTCGACCTGGTGAAAGACGAGCGCCTTCTCCGGCAGCTTGTCGGCCTCGACGATGGTCGACATGAGCGCCGCGACGTCGTTGATCATCTCGCCCGTCGTCTGCCCGTAGACATGGCCCGGTTTCTGGCCTGGTTTCATCGCCCATTCGGGGTCCAGCGCCACGCCGACCTCCGGCTCGTGCAGGTATTTCTCGAAGTGGTGCACCTCGGCGAGAAAGTCCGACTGGCCCGGCTGAATGTTGAGGAGGAGGATGCCCTTCGCTGCCCGCGCCGCTGCCAGGTACTGGTCGACGACGCTGTCGTCGACCCGGCGCCGGTACTTGCCGTCCGCGCCCGCACCGGACTGGACGATGACCGCGATGAGCTCGAAAACCGGCATGATCTTCCGGTTGACGGCGTACTTGTCGGCGTAGCCGAGGAGCGTCTTGGTTTTTGCCGAGAGATTCCCGGCCAGGCGGCCGAGCGCAGGCTCGCCGCCCGGCGTCCCGCAGAAGCCGACGAGCTCGTAGTCGGGAAAGAGCGTTCGACCCCCGCGGGGAAGCTCGAATCTCCGGGGCCGGGGGCGGGGAGGGCTCCGCCGGGGGATCGGCAGCGGGCGCCGGAGCGCTGGCCGAAGGCCCGCTTGCGGAAGGCGCCGAGTGGTCCGCGCCCGCGACGGTACCGCGGGGCGGCGCCCAGCACGAGGCCCAAGCCGTTACGGCCAAGACGACCACCCCGGCGAACGCCGAGGAGCCCGCCGAGCGGACCCATAGACCCACGCGCACCATTTTACGACTGGATGCCCGGGCGACATCAAGAAAGCCGCTACGCATTTCTGCACGGCGCGGGCCCGCGTCCGCATTGTGTTCCAGTGGAGACATAGTTTTGGGTCCTCCGGCACTTGGGACGCTGTTGAAACGTGGCGACGCCTCGCGGAGCCTGCGCGCGTCGGGTACCGCGCATCGTGCGTCCCCGCTCGACCCGATGGAGGGCTCCCAGAAAATGAGACGGTCCGCAGGTTTGCTCCCAGGTTCGCTCCCGGCCTTTGGTGCCCCGGCCCCACAAGCGCTGCTGGGTCCGCTCTTCCTGGCGCTTTGGGTCGCCGGCGTCGGCTGCGGGGGCCAGGCGCACGAACTTGGCGGCGGGTCCAGCGGGGCAGGGAGCAGCGGGGGCGGGGACGCCGCGTCCGCCTCGTGTCCGCCGTGCGTGACGAGCAGCGATTGCGCCGCCGGGGGGCTCTGCGCCCAGCTCGCAGGCGACACGTATTGCGCCCCGGCCTGCGGAGCGAACGCGGGAGCGTGCTCGGCAGACCGGCAATGTGAGATGGTCAGCGACGTGGCGGGCGCGCAGGTGAGCGTCTGCGTTCCCCGTGGCGGCGTCTGCGCGGTTCCGGTTACCGGTAGCGGTTCCGACGGCGGAACCCCCTCCGTGACGTGCGGCACCCTCGTTGGGCCCGACGTCGCCGCCGGTTGCCATTGCAGCTCGGGCCGGACGTGCACGGCGGACGGCTGCTACGGCGGGTGGTGGTGCAACACCGCCACCAACCATTGCCAGGCACCCCCGACCGGTTGCTCGACGCAGGGCAGCGGCAGCGGCTCGGGGTACGACGCCGGCGCGCCGCCCATCGGCACCGTCGGCCCGGCCGGCGGCTCCGTGTCGCGGCTCTATTTCGCCGTCGTGGGAGACACGCGCCCGCCGTCGGAGGACGACACGAGCGGGTACCCCACCTCGATCATCACCCAGATATACCGGCACCTCGAAGCGCTATCCCCACGGCCGACCTTCGCCGTGGCCACGGGCGACTACCAGTTCGCCGCGCCGCGGGGTGCCGAGGGCGCCACGCAGCTCGACCTCTACCTGGGGGCGCGCGCGAACTTCACGAACCCGCTCTTCCCGACGATGGGCAACCATGAGTGCACGGGCTTCACGAACTCGAATTGCGGCGCGGGCAATCCCGACGGCCTGACGAACAACTACAACTCGTACCTCGCCAAGCTTCTCGCGCCCATCAACCAGACTAACCCATATTACGAGATTGACGTGAACGCGCCGGACGGCTCGTTTTCGTCCAAGTTTCTCTTCGTCGCGGCCAACTTCTGGACGCAGGCGCAGGCCAACTGGCTCGATCGGGCGATGAGCCGGGCGACGACCTACACGTTTCTCGTGCGTCACGAATCGGCGAGCGTCACCACGCCGCCGGGCGTTACGCCCAGCGAGAACATCATGCTCAATCACCCGTACACGCTGTCGCTCGTCGGCCACACGCATACCTACGAGCACTCCCGCGCGCGTGAGGTCATCGTCGGCAACGGCGGCGCACCGCTCACCGGGAGCAAGAACTACGGCTTCGGAATCGTGAGCCAGCAGCCCGACGGGTCGGTAGCCATGGACATGATCGATTATTCGTCCGGGCTCGCCGACACGGGATTCCATTTCGCCGTGAAAGCCGATGGCAGCCCGGCCCCTTAGGCAGGGTTTGCTGGGGCTCGCCGGCGCGGTTGCGCTCGCGGGCGCGATCTTCGGCGCGCGCCAGCTCGTGGCTCGCGCCAGCGCTCGCGCGCCGGCGCTCGCGGGTGCAGCGGCAGCACCTTCGAAGGGGCAGGGGGCCACGCCGGTCACCCTGGCGGTTCCGCACCTGTCCGCGAGCATCGTGCTCGACGGCGACACCGACGATCCGGGCTGGACCCTCCCGCCGGGACCGGCGCGAACCGGGCCCTTCGTTCTCGCGAACGGGGCGGCGGCCCGGCCGTACTCGGACGTGCGGGCCGCCTGGGGAGACGGCCATCTCTACCTCGCGCTCTACGCAGCCGACGAGGACATCCGCTCGAGGACCGCCGAGCACGACGGCCCGCTCTGGCTCGACGACTCGTTTCGACTGGTCTTCACGGGCGCCGACGGCGAGCGCGCGATCGAGGTCTCGCCTCGAGGGGTCGTCACCGACGCTCTGCGTTCGCCCGGAGGAGCGTTCGACTACTCCTGGGAGAGCGGCGCGCACGTGTCGCCCGAGCTCGATGGAACCGTGAACGACTCGAAAGACGCCGACGAAGAGTGGGTCATCGAGATGGCGATCCCGTTCGAGGCCCTCGGTATGCGAGGCGAGCGCGGAGAGGCGATCGGATTCTCGGTCCGCCGGTGCGACGTTCCCAAGGGCGCGCCGCGCGTGTGCGCGTCCTGGGGCGAAGGTGGTGCACCCGGGAAGCTGCGGTTGGAGTAGGCCGCGCGGCTCAGGCCGCGAGGATGCGCTGCACGGCTCGGACGGCGTCGCCGAGGCCGGTCATGCGCTCGCTCAGCGCCGCGAAGTAGAGCATCCCGTCGCGCGTCGCCACCGGGCGCGCGGTCACGTCGTGGTCCATCTGCTCGAGCAGGGCCGGCGACGCCCGTCGCCACGCGACATCGCGCGCCGCGCCGACCAGGGAGGCCACCTCGCGCGGCATGCCGGTCCCGGCCACGATGCGTCCGGCGTCGTCCAGCAAGACGAGCGCGCGTGCGCCGCTGCGGTCCGCCACCGACTCGATGAGAAACTGCAGCGCCTCGCTCCGGTCGCCGCTCCGCTTCGTACGACGCTCGTCCATGGTGCGATGGTGCACCGAAAGCGGCGCTGTGGCCCAATTCTCGACAGGTAGTGGGCTTTCGCGACTAGAACGCGTCTGGCAACGGACCCGTTGCAACGCGAGTCGGATGCGTTCGAGGCGAGGGCGGGGGCGGGAGTTCGGGTTTTGTTCGGGCATGCCTGCCCTTTGCAGGGAACGGGTCCGCGCCGCTGGCGGCCGCACGGGGCCCGGGTCCGCGCGGCCCCTGTACGAGTCGGGGGCATGCCCGAACAAAACCCGAACTCCCGCTATCGACGGGGCTCGCGTCAGGGGCGCTTTACATGCGTCTCGGAGGGCCCGCGACGCATGACGGGGGGCCGCGTTCGGATGTCGCGCGTCCGCGAAGCCGTCCGCGCTGCGGGATGAGCACCACGACCAAGACGCTGGTAGGACACCGCACGCGTCAGCGGGCGGCAGGGACCTGGAACGGCGCTGATGCGCAGGCATGGACCGCGGGCCGAGCCATGACTTCTCTCGCCACGGGGTGCGTTGCTCTTGCTCTTGGCTAGAATCTACTGACTCCTCGGAGAGCGCGTTCGAGCCTCCTGAACCGCACTCTCCTGGAGCCGGAAAGTGTTACCCAAGCTCCTGGTTCAAACTGTTACGGAGCTCCTGGTCGTTCACGCACGACGCGTGACCGCTTCCCTCGCGTACGCATACGTCGCGGTGCTTCGGAGACACATGTACAGCGCTTCCTGACGCGAGCCCCCTCGATAGCGGGAGTTCGGGTTTTGTTCGGGCATGCCCCCGCCTCGTACAGGGGCCGCCCGGACCCGGGCCCCGTGCGGCCGCCAGCGGCGCGGACCCGTTCCCTGCAAAGGGCAGGCATGCCCGAACAAAACCCGAACTCCCGCCCCCGCCGCGTCCCTGACCGGTTCCAAGAGAGTTGTCGGATGCGTTCTAGCCTAGTCGCCCAGCGTTCCCTTCGTGGACGGGATCCCGACGGCGCGCGCGTCCACCTTCACGGCTTCGCGCAGCGCCCGCGCCAGCGCCTTGAAGCAGATCTCCACGATGTGGTGCAGGATGACACCCTTCTCGAGGACCACGTGCAGGTTGCACTGGGCGCCGCGCGCGAAAGCTTCGAAGAACACCGGGGCGAGCTCGGTGTCCCACGTGCCGATTTTGCCGGTGGGCAGCGTCACCTCCCACACGAAATGGGCGCGGCCCGAGAGGTCCAGCGCGCACGAGGCCCGCGCTTCGTCCATGGGGAGGGTAGCCCAGCCGTAGCGAGAGATGCCGGCCTTGTCCCCGAGGGCCTTCACGACGCACTGGCCGATGACGAGGGCGAGGTCCTCGGTCGTATGGTGGCCGTCGATCTCGACGTCGCCGCTGGCTCGGACGACGAGGTCGACGAGACCGTGGCGCGCGAGCTGCTCAACCATGTGCGTCAGAAACGGGAGCGGCGTCTGCACGTCGGCGCGGCCGGTTCCGTCGAGATCGAGGGTGACCTCGATGTTCGTCTCCTTCGTGGTGCGGGACAGCGTGGCCAATCGGCTCATTGTCCGGAAAGTATCGCCCGGCGCCGCGCTGGGGCCGAATCCGCTCAACCCGTCCGAAAACGCGGGTATGATTCACGCAACCCACGATGGCAAACCTGGACGTCGCACTTCCCAGCAGCGCGCAGGTGGCCGACGACATCGGCCCGCAGGAGCGCGCTCGCCTCCTCGGCCGTTACGGGCGGCGCTTCGTCGCGAGCGAGACCCTCTTCCAGGAGGGCGCGGCCGCGCCCGAGGCCTTCCTTCTTCAAGAGGGCCGCGTGCGTCTGCTCAAGCGCGTCGCCATGAGCGACCGCAGCTTGGCGGTCGTGAAGCCGGGAGAGCTCTTCGGCGAAAGCGCCCTGCTCGAGGGGGCCACCTACGGCTCGACGGCCGTGGCGCTCACCGATGGCATCGTGCTCGCCCTCGACCGCAGCACCTTTCGCTCGCTTCTCGACAATCACTCCCAGGTTGCCGCCCGCGCGATCGATCAGCTGGTGCGGCGTTTGCGCGATGCCGAGGACCAAATCGAAATCATGATGCTCCGCGGGGTGCAGTCCAAGGTGACGAGCGCCCTGCTCAAGCTCGCGGGTCGGATCAGCGGCCCCGCGGAGGTGACGATCTCGCCCGTGGAGCTGTCCACGCGGGTGGGCCTCGACGTCGAAGCCGTGAAGCGCACCGTTTTGCGGCTGCGCGAGCGTCAATACATCCGGATCACCGGCGAACGGATCGAGATCCCCGATGTCGAGGCGCTGCGCCGCCTGTACACCCTGCTGGGCACCAAGGACGAGCTGAGCGGACAGGATGACGCCGGCACGAAGAGCTGACGTGCCGAGCTCGCCAGCGGCCCTGCAACATTGCCGCCAGCTCCGGAAGCAAGATCCGAGCACCGCGGAGCTGAACGGCCGTTCTTTGCGTTGACTGGCGACCCGGGCCTGGGGTAAGTCGGAACGCCTCCAAGGAGACTGAAGCGTTTTTGCACTTTGACGGGTCCAGCTCGTTCCTCCGCCTTGCCGTGTTCGTCTCGATTGGCGCCGTGGTTACGGCGTGTAGCGGGCGGGGCGCGAACGCCCCGGGCAGTCCCGAACGGCAGAGCGAAGCCGAGTACGACCTAGCGAGAGACTTCTTCTACAAGGGCCAACCGCGGCTCGCGCTCGATCACTGCCGCAAGGCCATCGACGTCGACGACCAAAACGCCAAGGCCCTCTACTTCGCTTCGACGATTCACCTCTCCTTTTGCGCCGGGAAG
Source organism: uncultured delta proteobacterium (assembly GCA_963720145.1). Lineage (GTDB taxonomy): Bacteria > Myxococcota_A > Polyangia > Polyangiales > Polyangiaceae > Palsa-1150. The sequence goes on along the minus strand of CAVREO010000044.1, from coordinate 705,690 downwards.
CTGGGGCTTACCGATCCCGATTGCCGTCTAGGGGATGCCGAAAAGTATGCGCGGCGCGCACTCCGGGTCGACGAGAAGTTTCGAGACGCAAGAAATACTCTCGGACAGATTCTGATCCACGAAACGCGATACGCGGAGGCCATCGCAGTACTCGAGCCGTTGACCAAAGACCCCGCATTCGAGTCGAGCTTTCTCGCCTGGGGAAACCTCGGCTGGGCGCAGGTCCTGGCGGGGCGGGTCGATCAGGGAATCGAATCTCTTCAAAATTCGATCACACAACCGCGGTTTTGCGTGGGTTATTATCGTCTGGGAGTCGCATACGAAAAGAAAGGAGACCTCGCCGCCGCCGAACAGTCCCTCACCAACGCACTCGCAGTCGACGTTCCCGAATGCAAAGACCTGCAAGACGCATGGGAAGAGCGCGCGCAAGTTCGCGTGCGCCTCGCGAAGATCGCCGACGCCAAGGGTGACTTCGCGAAGTGTCGCGACATCGCCGCGGATTCGTTGACGGGGAAGAAGTGCGCCGAGGCGCTGGCAAGGATTCCATGATCCCTTCGCATGACTCCAGACGAGCACCGTGCCCATGAACGAGAATCTCGGAAATACCCTCAAGGTTGAGCGCGAGCGATGCGGGATGAGCGTCGCCGAGCTGTCGCGCGTGACCCGCATTCCGCTCACGTCGCTCGAAGCCATCGAATGCGACCGATTCGACGAGCTGCCCGGCGAGGTGTTCGTCCGCGGCTTCCTCAAGGCCTATGCGCAAGCCGTGGGCCTCGTGCCGGCCGAGGTGCTGGCCCGTTACACGTCGAGCCGGCGTATCGCCTTCGTGACGCCGCTGCCGGTGCAGACACCGCTGCAGGCCGCGCGCGAGGGGCAGGGGCGGCGCTTCGGCGTGGCCATCGCGTTCGTGCTGCTTCTCATTCTCCTCTCGCTCGCGCTCTCCATCGTCCTCAAGCCGCGCGGCCACGACATGCCGTCCGAGCTTTCGAGTCTGCCGTCCCTCCCCCGATCCGTGTGAGCCGTATCGAGAGCGAAGCGCTCGTCGTTCGTATCGTGGAAGTCGGCGAGGCGGACGTCATCGCGACGCTCGTCACCGAGCAGGTCGGGAAAGTCAGCGCGGTCGTGCGGGGCGCGCGCAAGGGCTCCCGGCGGCTGGGAGGCGCGCTCGAGCCGGTGCATACGATCGCGGTCTTCCTCGAGGACAAGGGCGTGGAGCTGACCACGCTCAAGGAGGCGCGCATCGTGCGCACGCGCGCCGCCGTCGTCGCCCGCCTCGAGGCGCTCGACGCGGCCGGCATCGCGCTGCGCTGGGCGCGGCATACGTTCCCGCCGCGAACGCCGGAGCCCGAGGGTTGGCGCGTGCTTACCGAGCTGCTCGACGTGCTCGAGGACGACGCCGCCCCCCCCCGAACCGAGCTGGCGCGAGCTGGCCTTCGCCTGCTCGCGGCAGTCGGGTACGCGATGGACTTCGAGCGGTGCGTGTCCTGCGGTCGCGCCTGTCCCGAGGCCAGCGCGGCGTACGCTGATCCCGCGCGCGGGGGGCTCGTTTGCCGGGCCTGCGGCGGCGCCGGCACGGTCCTTCCGGCCGATGTCCGCACGGCCGCACGGTGGCTCTCGTCGTCGGTGCCCGGTGCGCCGCTCGAAGCCACGGCCGAGCAGGCCGAGGCGGTCCTGCGCCTGGTCGACCGCGCCATGGCAGCGCACGCCGGCTTCGAGCGTTGAGCCAACCAGGACCGCGTGCCGATGCTCGACGTCGTCTGTTTTGGCGAGATCCTCTGGGACTTCTTCGAGGTGCGGGCGAACCGCAACGAGACCCTCGGCCGCGAGTTCCGGCGCGAGCTCGGCGGAGCTTCGGCCAACGTGGCGACCGCTCTGGCGCGGCTCGGCGTGCGCTCCGCCGTCGTGGGCGCCGTGGGGGACGATCCGCTCGGGCACGCTCTGGTCGAGCACCTCGCGCGCGACGGCGTCGACCAGCGCTTCGTCGCGACGCTCCCCGGGCGCACGGCGATCACCCTCGTCGTCCGCGATGCGCGCGGCGAGCCGCGGTTCGTGCCTTTCCGCGCCGGCTCCGCCGAATCGGCTCTGCGCAGCGCGCACGTCACGCCGGCCATGGGTCGCGCGCGTCTGGGTGCTAGTCGGCACGAGCACGTTCGCGACCGGCGAGCTCGCGCGCGTGGCCGAACGCCTCCTCGACGTCGCCGACCGGGCCGGCGCGCGCGTCGTCGTCGATCTCAACGCGAGAGCCCACCTCTGGGGCAATCGCCGCAAGATGATCCGCGCAGCCGGAGCCCTCGTCGCGCGAGCCGCGCTCGTCAAGGCCAGCCGCGAAGACCTGCTCGCGCTGGCCCCCGGCGCGGGCGCACTGAGCTGGCTCGAGCGCCATGCACCTCGGGCTTCCTGGCTCATCACGCGCAGGGGCGCGACCGCGACGGCCATCGGCGAGCACGGCGAAGTCGCCCTGCCCGCCCTCCGCGCGCGCGACGTCGACCGCTGCGTCGACCCGACCGGGGCCGGCGACGCCTTCCTCGCGGGATCGCTCGCGACGCTCCTCGCGGCTCGAGCCATCCCCGGCTCGAAAGCGTGGCAAGAACCGGCGGTCTGGCGTGCGGCGTTGCGCGTCGGCCACATCTTGGGCAGAAAGGCGGTGTCGCGCCCCGGTTCGGTAGCAGGTCTGCTCCGGCTGGGCCGCGCCCGCGCCATCGTCGAGAGCCTTCGCAAGGAGCACCCGTGAGCCGAGATCCGAAGCTGCAGCCAACGGCGATTCGCTCGCCCCGCGGAGCGCGCGCCACGGAGATCGACTGGGCCGACGGTCACAGGAGCGTCTACCCGCACGCGGTGCTGCGTGGCCATTGCCCGTGCGCGGGGTGTCAGGGGCACTCCGGAGAGGTGAAGTTCATCGAGACGACCGACGACCAGCAAGAGCTCGAGGACATCGAGCCCGTCGGCGGCTATGCGCTGGCGCTCAAGTGGTTCGACGGACACGCGAGCGGCATCTACAGCTTCCGGCTGCTGCGCGCGCTCTGCCAGTGCGATGCCTGCCTCGGCCGATGACCACGCGCTCGCGGGCGCTCGCGAACGCGGCCGCCTCGTAGCGCGCGCGGGCGCGGTCGGCCTGGGCACCCTCGCGTCCCGGGTGCTCGGGCTCCTGCGCGACATGGCGCTCGCCGCGCTCTTCGATCGGGCCGCGACCGACGCGTGGTGGGTGGCGTTCACGATTCCGAACGCACTACGCCAGCTTCTCGGCGAGGGAGCCGTCGCGAGCGCCGTGGTCCCCGTGCTCTCCGAGAAGCTCGCGCGCGACGGCCCCGATGCCGCCAAGCCGTTCTTCGCGCGCGTCCGGGGCGCGTCCCTGGTCGCTCTCTTCGCCGCCACGGCGCTCGGCATGCTCTTCGCGGGGCCCCTCACGGAGCTTTTCGCCGCCGGCTACCACGCCCACCCCGGTCAGTTCGAGCGCACCGCCGCCCTCACGCGCGCCGTCTTCCCGTACATCCTCTTCATGGGCACGGCCGCCCTCGGGAGCGCGGCGCTCAACGCGAACCGCCGCTTCGCGGTGGCGGCTTTCGCCCCCGGCCTCTTGAATGTCGCCCTCCTCGCCGCCGCCTTCGCGCTTCCGGGCGTGCTCGCCGCGCATGGTCGCGATCCCTTGCTCGCGCTCGCGGTCGGCGCGCTCGTCGGGGGCGTCCTGCAGGTCGCCGCACAATGGCCCTCGCTCCGCGCCATCGGGTACGTCGCGAGACCGTCGCTGGTGCTCGATCGCGACGTCGCCGAGGTGCTGCGCCGCATCGCTCCGCTCACCTTCGGCATCGGCATCTATTACGTCGACCTCGTGCTCTCGCGCCGCTTCCTGTCGGAGCTCGGCACCGGCGCGCAGAGCTACTTCTCGTGGGCGATGCGCGTCTGCGATTTCCCCCAGGGCATCTTCGTCCTCGCGCTCTCGACCGCCGCGCTGCCGTCGCTGTCGACGCTCGCGGCGAAAGGGGCGCGCGACGAGTTCGCGAAGACGTGGGTGCACGGCATGGGGCTCGCGATGTTCGTGGCCGTCCCCGCCAGCGTCGCGCTCGCGACCCTCGGCGAGCCCGTGGTCGTCGCTCCTCTTCGGGCGAGGGCACTTCGACGCCGTCGCGGCGCACGAGACAGCTCGCGCGCTGCTCTGGCAGGGGGGGGCCATCTGGACGGTCGCGGCCGTGCGGCAGACCGTCCCCGCGCTCTACGCCCTCGGCGACACGCGCACGCCGGTCGTGGTCAGCGGGATCGACCTGCTCGCGTTCATCGGGCTCGCGGTCGGCCTCCGCGGGCCCTGGGGTCACGTCGGGATCAGCGCGGCCGTCGCCGGGTCGAGCGCGGTCCAGATGGCGCTGCTGCTGGTGGGCCTCCGGCGGAAACTGGGCACCATCTGCGGCCTCGACTCTCGCGCGGTCGATGGGCGCGTACGGTCGTCGCATCGCTCCTGGCGGGCGCCGGCGGCTGGGCCGCGGCGCGCCTCGGGAGCGGGGCCGTCGCCGGGTTCGCGGGCCTCGCCGCGTTCGGGGCGACCTACGCGCTCGCCTCCTGGGCCACGAAGTCTCCCGAGTTGAGCGAGATCGTGCGTGCCGTTCGGCTCCGGCTCGCGCGCGGGAGGGCCTCAGCCTAGGGTTCTACGATGGGAATGCAGCCGATACCCGAGACGCGCGTCGTCGACGCGAAGTTCATCGCGGGGGCCGTCAATCTCCCGTCGATGCCGCCGCCCACGCTCGTGGAGATCGCCTTTGCGGGGCGCTCGAACGTCGGCAAATCCAGCATGCTCAACGCGATGATGCAGCGGCGCGGCCTGGTGCGCACGAGCAACACGCCCGGCTGCACCCGCCAGATGAACATCTTCGAGGTGCGACTGCCACGACGGCCTCGCGTGCCACTTCGTCGACCTGCCGGGCTACGGCTGGGCGCGACGCTCCAAGTCCGAGCGCACGCAATGGCAAACGATGATCGAGGGCTACCTCCAGAGCCGCGCGGGCCTTCGCGCCGTCGTCCTGCTCGTCGACGTGCGCCGCGGGGTCGAAGAGGAGGAGCGGCAGCTCATCGAGTTCTTGCGGGAGCCCCGCTCGGTCAGCGACAAGCGGCCGCTGGCCGTGCTGCTCGTGGCGACCAAGATCGACAAGGTCGGCCTCGCCGGACGCAAGCTGGCGCTGCAAGAGGTGCGCAAGCTCGCCGGAGCGCCGGTCATCGGCTTCAGCGCCGTGACCGGGGAGGGCAGGGATGTGGTGTGGGAGCGCATCCGGAGCGCCGTTCTGTAAGCGGTTCGGTAAGCCCCGAGCACCCTGGCAGGGCTCCCGAGGTTGCAGCGGCAGGCGAGGTGAGGTAATCGAGGTGGCTCGACGCCGGGCGCATAACTCAGCGGTAGAGTGCGTCCTTCACACGGACGAAGTCACAGGTTCAAATCCTGTTGCGCCCACCCGGCGGCCGTTGTTTTGGCCGAATCATCGTGCACGAGGCGCGAGCAGCCGTTCGGCCTTCCTGGGACCGGCCGTTGCACGTGCCTTTCGGCATGGGTGGTTGCGACGCCTGGCCCGAGCTTCCGTACGAAGCGTGGCGCGACACGCTCGAGACCCTGCACCGCTGGGCTCGAATCGTCGGCAAAGTGCGGCTCGCCCGCGCGCCGATGACCGACGGCTGGTGGCAGGTGCCGCTCTACGTGACGGCGCGCGGCCTCTCGACTTCGCCGATCCCGGCCGGTGAGCGGGTCTTCGAGCTCGCGTTCGACTTCATCGCGCACGAGCTGCGGCTCGACGTGAGCGACGGCACGGTCGCCCGCATCCCGCTCGCGCCGCGTGCGGTCGCCGATTTCTACGACGATGTGATGCGCCAGTTGGCGGACGCGGGCCTCGCGACGCCAATCTGGCCCGTCCCCGTCGAGCTCTTGGAGCCGAGCCCGGAGCGGTTCGACCGCGACCGCGTGCACGCCTCCTACGACGCGGACGCCGTCCACCGCTGGTGGCGCATCCTCGTCCAGACCGACCAGGCGCTGAAGGAAGCCGCGGCGCGCTTCCTCGGCCGCGTCTCGCCCGTGCACTTCTTCTGGGGCACGTTCAATCTCGCGCTCTCGCGCTACTCGGGGCGCCGCGTCGCGCCCCCGGCGGGTGCCAACGTCATCGAGCGCTACGCGTTCGACGAGGAGCAGGTCGAGTGCGGCTTCTGGCCGGGCGACACGCGGCTCCCGGCGCCTGCATTCTACGCGTTCGCGAGCCCGCCGCCTTCACGCGACAGGCCGGGCGGGGTGCTACCGGGTGCGGCGCGCTTCGAGGCGAAGCTCGGCGAGTACGTGCTGCTCTACGACGACGTGCGCCGCGCCCCCGACCCGCGCCGCGCACTTCTCGATTTCTTCCAGAGCTCCTACGAGGCCGAGGCGACGGGGCCGGGCTGGGACCACACGAAGCTCGACTGGCAGCCGCCGAGAATGCACTAGGCGCGGCGCGCGGTCTCTCGTCGAGTGAGACTCACTGCGCGATGGGTGCGCAGGGTCCCGCGCTGCAGTCGAGGAGGTACCCGTAGCATTCAAGAACTGCGGGCCCGCGGCGAGCTCGGCGTCGCCGAATGCCTGGAGCACGTAGAACTGGCCTGCATCGACGTAGAACAGCACCGAGTGCTCGAACCCCTGATCCGTCTTGTAGGGAAGCGGCAGCGAGAAGCCGGCGATCGACGCGCCGCTCTGGTGCTGCACGTTGACCGCAATCGAGGTCGGGAGTGTCGCGAACTGGATATCTCCCGAGACGTGCTCCACGACGAGCCGGTGACCGGCCGGAATCAGGGCGCTCTGCCACGCGCAGGACGCGCCTTGGCAATTGGCACTCGGCGCATTGAGCTGGACGATGAACTGGTAGGGAATCCGTCCCTTCTCGTCGGCGTTGCGAGCAAAAAGGGCCTGCGACGCCGTGTTGCCGATGGTCACCGTGGGCGTGTTGCCAATCGTGACCGTGGGGCTTCCGATCAGCCCGACGTTCCACGATCCACTCTGCTCGGCCATGACGGTGCCCGTCACCGGCAAGGGCAGCGGGCTCACGATCGAGACCGGCTGGGCATGGCTCGTCGGAGCGGCATCCGCTGTCTTGTGCCCGCTGCCGGCCGTGGCGGCTAGCCCGCCGATGATCGTCGCCGATACTGCCACCAGGTACGCCTGACCGTATTTCATGGGTTCTCCTCCAAGGGCGGGACGCACGGGGCACACCGATGCCCTTCGCGCGTATTCGCGCGCAGACCACGGCGGCTGCTCGCTCGCAGTACCGCCCGGGTCCGCGGCACTTTGCGCGAGTTATTCCGGCGAGACAAGCGACGATTGCCCGAAACCGTGTCACCCAAACGGAGTACACGCGGGCCCGTCCGAAAATGATCCTCGCCCGCGGGACGCAATCGCGCCCTTTCCGTTTAAGTACGTGGAGAGGGACGACGCCAGCCTGGAAAGCTTCGTTCGCGGCTGCGAAAGCCCCTCCCCTACGACGAAGGGCATCTCGGGCTCCAGGCGGAGCGGCGTTGCCGTGAGCGAGAGGGCAGCCGCCTTGCACGAAAGGTCCACGGCGGAGAGCCAGACCTGCTCTGCCAAGAGGGAGAGGACCTTCGTCTCTTGGCGGAGGCCCTTGGCCAACAGGAAGAGGTCCTTCGCCAACTGGGAGAGGACCTTGTTCCGCACGACGACGGGGACCGCCAGCGAGCAGAGGCCCTTTGCCAACACGAACACGTCCTCCGCCAGTTGACGCAGGTCCATCGCCATCAGGACGAGGTCCGTCGCAAGGTGGCAGAGACTCTCCGCCAAGGATCCCCGGTCCGTCGCCAACGAACCAAGGCCCTCCGACAACACGCAAGGGCCGTCTGCCAGCTGGCGAAGGGCCTCGGCGAACACGAAAAGGTCCGTCATCGATTGGCAAGGGACCTCCGCCAGGAGAAAAAGGCCCTTCACCAGGTAGCAAAGGCCCTCCGACAATCCGAAATGGTCCTGTGCCCAATGGCAACGGCCGGGCGCCAACAAGCCTAGGTCTTCTGCCAACTGGCCGCGGTCCTCTGCCAAGAGGACGAGGCCGTCTGCCCAAAGACCAAGGACCTTTCACGAGACCGAGCGGCCCCTTTCCCATTCGACGAGACGCTTCGGCGAATCCAGCTCGCCTGGCACGGGCGGCGACCGGGTACATACGGACGCATGAAACCCATCCTCGCGTCCGTGGGGTGCATCCCGGCGGCGCTCGCGCTGTTCGGTTGCGGCACCACCACGCCAAAGGGAATCTCCCCCGGCGGCGTGGACGCCGCGGCCGAAGCCGCAGCCAGCGCCGGGCCGACCCAGCTCCTTTATGCCGCCCTGAACGACGGCACGGTGCACGTTTACGACATCAACGGCGGGCATCGCGAGGTCAAATCGATCCAGGCGACCACAGGCGTCATGGAAGCTCGGGGCATATGCGCCAACGCGAACCCCGGCGCGCTCTACGTGTCGTACCGGGCGACCGACGGCGGGCACGTCGTGGCCATCGACCTGCGCTCGGACCAGGTGCTCTGGAACAAGACGTTCCAACCGGGCGCGGATCGTCTCGAGTGCACGCCGGACGGCAAGAAGCTCTACGTGCCGAGCCACGAGCACTTCACCGACGACGAGCTCTTCGTCGTCGACGCCGCGAGCGGCGCGCAGCTGAAGAGCATCCACTACGGCGCGAAGGCGCACGATTCGCTCGGCAACCTCGCGGGCGGGCACGTGTATGCCGAGGCGAAGAGCTCGAACCTGGTCGTCCAGATCGACACGACCACCGACGCCATCCTCAAGCAGATCGGCCCCTTCGCGGGCATCGTGGGGCCGTTCACGCTCAACGGCGCCGAGACCCGGATGTACGGCAACGTCTTCGGCCTCAATGGCTTCCAGATCGCCGACATCGCGAGCGGCAAGGCGCTCGAGTCCGTTCCCATCGCCGGTCAGACGAGCACTCCCGGGGGCCTGAACCAGCACGGGCTCGCGCTCACGCCGGACGAGAAGGAGCTCTGGGTCGTGGACGCCGCCACGGCGGTGGTCCACGTCTTCGACGTGACGGTCAGCCCGCCGCGCGAGACCCATCAGGTCCAGACGACGTACCCGGCGCTGCACTGGATCACGTTCACGATCGACGGCAGGTTCGCGTACCCGTCCGCCACGGCGATGAAAGGAGCTCCCGCCGTCGACGTCGTCGACACGGCGACGTACTCGCGCGCCGGCATGATCGGGCCCAGCGAAGAGATGCTCGAGATCGATTTTTCCGGGGGTCAGATCGCGCGGATCGGCAACCAGTTCGGGGTGGGGCGCGTCGCCGGACCGTAGTTGCGCGTCGAGCCCGCGAAGAGTCGTCCCGTAGCCAGAGCCGTCATGCGAAGCTTCGGCCCATGGCGAAGAGCGGGCTCGGGGCGCGGTGAGCGGACGCCGGCTTCGCCACGTTCTCGTCGTCATCGGCCTCGGAACGGCCGCGCGCCTGCTGTGGGTACTCGTCGTCCATCGGCCAGCGGATTTCGACTACTCGGACATGCACGGTTACATGGAGCATGCGCGGCGCTTCGCCGACGCCCGCGCCGTGCTCGGGCCAGCGGACGTGTATTACCCGCCGGGAACCAGCGCGTGCCTGTCCCTTTTTCTGTGCCTCTTCGGCGAGCCACGAGGGTGGACGGCGGCAGCGGCGGCGCAGGCTGTCCTCTCGGGCGTGCAGGTCGGCCTGGTCTACCTGGCCGGTCGTCGCTTCTTCGGCCACGCCGTCTCCCTGTGGGCGGCGGTTGCCCTCGCCGCCGACTACCTCGCGATGAGCTACGCGGGCTATTTCCTCAGCGAGACGTGGCTCTCGGTCGTGCTTGCCGCCGCCCTCGCGGCGGCCTCGAAACAGCGCGGCTCGTGGTGGCTCCTCGCGGGCGCACTCGTGGGACTGGGCGCCTGCATCAAGCCGCAGGCCTTGCTCCTCGCCCCGCTCTGGGCGCTCTGGCTCCTCCTTCGGCGCCGCCGCGTCGAGGCCTTTCTCGCGCTCGCCGGCGCCATGGCCATCGTGGTGCCTGCGTCGCTCGTCGTGTCCCGAATCGCCGGCCGCCCCACGTTCCTGTCGAACAACGGAGGCCAGACCTTCGCCCTCGCCCACTGTCCCGTCCGGAGCATCGAGTCCCGAGATCCCGCCACCGGCTCGAACGCCTCGTTCGGCATTCCCGTCGTCACGCAGCGCGCCGACCGCGGCGAGCTCGAGGCGTCCTGGCCCGCGGCGCGGTACTCGACCCCCTTCGCGGATGCCGGCTTCTACGTGCGCGAGGGCGTTGCGTGCATCGGGCGCGATCCGGTGCGGGCCGTGCGCGAGGTCGGCGCGCACGCGATGGACCTGTTCGCCGGTCCGCCGTGGTCGAGCGTCGTGCCGTGGCCCGACGCTGGCACGAAGCAGGAGTACCGGGCCCCCGCCGTCGTGACGAACCACGTGGTGTCCTATTTCGCGCTGCCCCTCGCGATGTGCGGCGCTTGGCAGGCGCGGAAGCGCGTGCGCAGACGCTCGGGCACGTGGCTCCTCGTCTTCCTCCCGATGCTCTCGCTCCTCGCGGGCGCCATTCTGTTCCACGGTGACCCCCGGTTCCGGGTCCCCTACGACGCTTGCCTCTTTCTCGCCGCGTCTTCCGGCGTGCGGGAGCTGCTCCGCGCGCGTCCGTCCGGCGCGAGTCGCCTTGTGAAGCGGGACCTGGCCCGGATAGATTGATTGGATGCCCCTTTCTCCGATTTGGATGCGCCGCTCGCTCGTGGGCGGATGGCTCGTGTGCGTGGGGTGGGGCTCCGTGCAAGCCTGCGGCCCCAATTCGTCCAACGGAGGCGCCGTGTGCAAGACGGTCGACGGCGGCGAGGGCGGCATCGCGTGCGTCAGCGGCTCGAGTGGAGGCTCGGGCGCTGGCGGCAGCACGACGGGCGGAGGCGCGTCGAGCACGGGAAGCTCCACTGGATTGACGGGGGGCTCCGCAGGATCGACGGGCTCCACGAGCTCGTCGAGCGGCAGTCCCGCGACATGCAACGCGCTCACCCAGTCTGGCCTCACTCCCAAGAACCCGGCCCTGGGCTCGAGCGCCGTCCTCACGGGTACGGGCTTCGACTGCCTGAAGCAGATTGTCCTCGAGGGCGGCAACAGCTACGTCCCCCTGTCGGCGAGCCAGTACACGGTCATCGACGACCATACGATCCACGTGACCCTGCCGACGATTGCAACCAAACAGGTGCCGCCGTGCCCCATGGAGCTCGTTCTCCAGAGCACGGACGTGACGCAGCCCACGCTCTACGTCACGTTCAATAGCTGCTGATCGGCGGTGGCACTCCGCCTGCGATCTGTGCCGGAGCACAGCCGCCGGAAAGGAATACAGACGCCCTACCCTGGTCCGTGAGCCGTTTCGCGCCGGATCTGGCACTCGGCTAACCTGAAGGAGGGGCGATCCGGGATGGCGAGCAGCTTCGGCAAAGCGTCGACGGATCCGCCCGCACCCGTCATCCGGCTGCACCGGGCGGACTCCGACGAGGCGCTCGTCGCCGCGCTGCGCAGCGGTCAGCCGGGCGCGGGGCAAGCGCTGCTCGACGCGTACGGCGGATACGTGCGCAAGATTCTCATCCGCGTGCTCGGCCCGGACCCGGACATCGGCGACCTCACCCAGGACGTCTTCGTCGTCGCCCTCGAGTCGCTGGCGAAGCTCGAGAACCCGCGCGCCGCGCGGGGCTGGCTCGCGCAGATCGCCGTCTTCAAGGCTCGCCGCCGCATCCGCGACCGCAAGCAGTGGAGCATTCTGCGCTTCTTCGGGCCGGAGGAGCTGCCGTCGGGGCGGGCGAGGCAGCACGATTTCGAGGCGAGCGAGGCCCTGCGCGCAGCGTATCGCGTGCTGTCGACGCTCGACGCCGACGAGCAGATCGCGTTCACGCTGCGGTTCGTCGAGGGCATGGACCTCGCGGAGGTGGCGGCGACGTGCCGGGTCTCCCTGGCGACCGTCAAACGGCGCTTGAGCCGGGCGGCGGCGCGCTTTCTCGAGCAAGCACGGCGCGAGCCCTCTCTGGCCGAATGGGTGGGAGGGGCGACATGAGGGGAGAGAGCTCGCAGCTTCGGGATCTGGGAGAGCGGCTCGCCCGGGAGCAGGACGAGCTTCTCGCCCGAGCTCCCAGGCTCTCGTCGCTCCGGCTGGCGCCTGCACGCCGCGCGAGCCGATCCCCGTGGGCGTTCGCCGCCGTGGCGGCCGGGGTCTTGCTGGTGGCGGCCGGCGCGTTCGTCGCGCGCCCGCGCACGCTCTCGTTGACCGTCGCAGGGCAGCCGGGCGTCCCCGGCAGCTGGATCGCGGCGCCGAGCGACGCGCCGGTGCCCATTCGCTTCTCCGACGGCACCGAGATCGCGCTGGCCCCCGAGGGTCACGCGCGCGTCATCGAGGTCACCCGCCGGGGCGCGCACTTCATGCTGGAGTCCGGGGCGGCCGCGCTGAGCGTCGTGCCGAAGCCCGGCGCCCACTGGACCGTGAGCGTCGGCCCCTACACCGTCGAGGTGAAGGGTACGCGCTTCGAGATCGGCTGGAGCCCGCAGGAGGAGCTTCTCACGCTGCGGTTGACCGAGGGCAAGGTGGCCGTCTCCGGCTGCGCGCTCGGCGACGCGAGGCTCCTTCTCGCCGGAGAGACCCTCAGCGCCTCGTGCCGTGACAACGACTTCCGGGTCACGCGCACGCCGCTACCGGAGGCGTCGTCGAGCCCGTCGCCGCTCTCGCCGGCGGCGCCGCAGCCGCAGCCGCCCGCGCCGGGCGAGGCTGCCCTGTCGGGCCGCGCTACGTCATCTCGCCAAGCCGCCGCGCCCGCGGCCAGCTGGCAGGCGCTGGCACGCGCGGGAAAGTTCCGGGAGGCCTTCGAGGTGGCCCGGCAGAAAGGCTTCGAAGCCGAGCTCGATCGGGCCGGAGGACAGGACCTGCTGCTCCTCGGAGACGCGGCGCGCCTGAGCGGCAACGCCGAGCTGGCGCTGCGCGCCTACCAGAGGGCGCGATTGCGCGCGCCGGGAACTCCGCAAGCCGCGAATGCCGCGTTCGCGATGGGGCGTGTATATTTCGATCAGATGGACGCGTTCGCCGACGCCGCGCGCTGGTTCGCGACCTATTCGGCCGAACAGCGCGATGGTCCGCTGGTGCGCGAAGCGCTGGGCCGTCAGATGGAGGCGCTGTCGCGGGCAGGGGACCACGCCGGAGCGGCGCGCGCGGCCGACCAGTACCTCAGACAATACCCGAAGGGACCGCATGCGCCCCTGGCGAGGACGCTCGCGACGGAAGGCAACTAGTCCCACGCGTCGTCTCGGCCACGTGCTGCTGTTGGTTCTCCTCTCCGTCTCCACGCGAGCGTGGGGAGACGCGGGAGCGCAGGAGACGATTGTCCGCGTCCGCTCGTCGAAGGCGGCGCTCGACGAGCGGCTCTCGGCGGAGCTCTCGACGCTGGGCCTCTCCGTTCGAGAGGTAGGCCCCATCGATCCCGGTGCGAGCCTCGAGCCGCTCGTTCGCGCCAATGGGGCCAGAGCTGCCGTTCGCGTAGTCGAGCCCGACAACGTCATCGAGCTGTGGGTGGAGGCTCGAAAGGGCGAGGCGGCGATTCACCAGCGGGTCCCGATGGACCCGCGGCGCGGCTGGAACGTCGCCGCCGTCTCCGCGCTCGAGATCCTCCGGGCCGACCTTCTCGAGGTGCGCGACGGCACCCCGCCTCCGCCGCCGCGCCCCGCGCCGCCTTCGGCGCCGCCTCGCGACGGACCCGAGCCGCCGCGCCCGGCCTCTCCCACGCCGGGGCCGAGTCTCTGGGCGCACGTTGCAGCCGGCGCGCAGTCCAGTCCGGGGGGGCTCGGCGTCTCGACGGAGCTGCTCGGAGAGCTTCGTCTCGAGCTCGCCTCCTGGCTCGACGTCGCGGCGCTCGGGACGGTCAGCCCCATCGCCGATCAGGTCACCGGTCCCGAGGGAGTGGCCCGCGTGCGCCATTCGCTGGTCGGCGGCGTCGCGGACGTGCGCATGCGCGTGCAGAGCGTGACGGCGTCTCTCGGCGCGGGGGCCATGCTCGGCGTCTTCTGGATGAGCGCGGCGTCGGTCGCCCCCGGCTACGGCGGCCAGGACGCCTCGCTGGTCACGGCGGGGCCTTGGCTGCGGGCGTGCGCCTCGCTCGACGTGACGCCTGCGATGCGCGTGCGGATCGAAATCGGGGGCGGTGCGACCCTGCCGCATGCGCGCATTCGGTTCGGCGGGCGCGAGGTCGCCGACTGGGGGCAGCCCTTCGGCCTGGCGACGCTCGGTCTCGAGCTCCGCGTGCTCGAGTGAGGCGCGCGGGGGGCCGGGTCAACTCGTCGTTGCACGAAACGTCACGTTGTCCAGGACCGCGGTCCATCCGTTCGACGGACTCGACGAAAAGGGCAACCCGACGCCGATGTTCGGCGTGAAGTTGCTGACGCGAACGTCGATGGCGTTCGTCTGGACCTCGGTTCCGTCGAAGCTGAGCGTCGCGGTCGCGGCGCCGCCCGCGAAAGGCGCGGTGAGCGAGAGGGTCACGTGCGTCCACGTCCCGAGCGGCAGCGTTTGCGCGAAGCCGTGGCCGACGTACGACTCGGGACCCGTGGTGGGCACGTAGACCTCGGCGAAGTCGCCCGAGAGAGGTCCGGCCGCGGTGGCGGTCTCGGAGAGCTGGACGAAGTACTCCGCGCCCGCGGCGTCCACGAGGCCAATCTGCGCGAAGACCGCGCCGCCGGGGGCTGCGTCGGCGCGATCGACGCGAAGGTCGACGTCGAGGGTCGCCGTGAGCGTCTGTCCCGCGAGCGGGAAGGTTCGGTACAGCGTCGTGTCGACCTTGCCGGTCGGGCCGGTAAGGGCGTTCGACGTCGCGACGAGGGCCGCCGGGGGCGACACGAACTCGGCCGTGTCGAGCGCCAGGCTTCCGTTCGTCGTGGTCATCGACGAGAAGCTCGCCGAGTACGAGCCCTCGTCGAAGTCGGCGCAGAAGAGGGGTTGCGGATTCAGCGACGCGCAGAACGCCGAGGTCGCACCGTCGGGGGAGTTGGCCGCGTCGACCCGGACGATGGGGTCCGCGTTGCCGTCGAGGCACGACAAGAGGCACACGGCGCAGAGTCCCCCGCGCGAGGGGTCCATCTCCGAATGGGTATCATGGCTTTCGAGTGGAGTCGCGCGTGCCGGCTATTGCGGCGGCGGCGGCACCGTCGTCGGCGGCGCCGTCGTATCCGGGATGACGCACGAAGAGAGGTCGAACAGCATGAACTCGAGCGCCTTCTCCTGCGGAGAGAGGTCGACGCTCGCGCAGCCGCCCGGCGGGGGCGAGGTGTCGGTCGTGGCCGGATCGCCGGCGACGTGCAGATTGCTGAACACGGCGCGGCCGCAGTACACCGGTCCGCCGCTCGGGTCGGGCCCGGCAGGTGGCGGATTCAGGTCCACCGGCGTGTCGAACGAGAAGTACATCGTCTGGCCGGCGAGGCCCGAGTTGTCCGACGTGATCCACGGCTGCGACGGCTTGTTGCCGGTGGCGACGACCGAGTTGTAGCGCGGCTGGAAGATCGAGAGCTCTCCCGCGGGTACGCTGTTCTGCCCGAGCGCGCCTACTGCCGTCAGCCACTGCTGGAGCGCCTGGCCCTTCGGGAAGGGCATCGTCGATCCGTTGAGCGTCGTGTCGATGATGCCCCCGATGGCGGTCTGGTTGAAGATGCCGCCGCTGCTCGAGCCCATCTTGTCCAGGGTGAAGCTTGCCAGGTTCGATCCCGTCGCGCCCCAGTCCGCGGGCGGGCTGTAGCTGTTGCAGCTGCCGCCCCCACCCGAGCCGCCCTGGCACGACGAGCCGATCGGCCCGCTGAACCAGGAGTAGTGAAAGTGCGACGCGAAGACGCGCCCGCCGGCGTTCAGGTACGTCTCGAGGTTCTGCGGCTTGGCGTCCCAGGTTTCGCCGCCCTCGCACGACAGCAGCGTGATGTCGTAGGGCATCAGGTGGTCGGGCGAGTCCCAGAGCGCCATGTCGCTCGCCGGCGCGCCGGGCATCGGTGTCGCTTCGGGCATCCCGACGCCGCCCCCACCCCCGAAGATCCCCCCGAACCCGCCGGCCGAGTTGCCGCCGGAGAACACGTGAACGTGCCCGCCGGTGGCGGCGCCGGCCACGTACTCGGAGGCGGGGATGCCCATGCGAAGCATCAAGCACTCGAGCGAGTCGGCCCCGCCCGTGGAGACGGCGATGTCGGGCATGCTGTCGTCGCTCCCGGCCATGACCGAGCCGGGTAGCGTGAGCGACTTGTCGGGCTGCGCGTTCGCCTGGCAGGACGACACGTTGATGTGCAAGGAGCGGCGCCACTTGCCGACCTGCAGAACGAGCGGGACGTTGCTTCCGACCGGTACGTTCGCGAGCGTGAAGCTCCCGTCGACCGCCGTGACGGCGCTGCTGAAGGCGCCGCTCTTGAACAGCGCCGAGCAGCTGCACGCGTCTGCGCCCGTGGGCACGCCCTGGGGCAGCGGCTGGAGGGGGGTCGCCGGGACGTACACGGCCACGTTGTAGAGGGGGTTCTTGCCCGCCGGGTCGTACACCTTGCCGGTGACCGACGTCGTCCCCCCGCCGGAGCACGAGACGTTGCACTGGAGGCCGGACGGGCAGGGGACGCCGCCGTCCCCCGTATAGGTGCTGCCGGACCCGGAGCCCGTCGAGCCGCCGAACGTGCTGCCACTGCTCCCGGTGCTGCCGCTCCCGCTGCTTCCGCTTCCGCCGCTGCTGGTATTGAGGCCGCCGCCGCTGCCGCTGCTTCCGCTGCCTCCGTTGCTGCTGCCGAAGCCGCTGTCTCCTTTCACGCCCCCGCACGCGGAGGTCGAGGTGAGGTCAGCGAGGAGCGCGCTGCCCGCGATGGCTACGCAAATCAGGGAGTACCGATGCATGGAGGCCTCCATGGGCGACGCACGCAGGATGGCCAATCCGGCCGACCATCCGCTCCCGGATAGCGGAGCGGCGACGCGATGGGGACTCTCGCGTACATCCAATTTTGCACTGCCCGGCCGTCACAAATCGCCGCTCACCGCGGGAGAAGCGCGCTGGGGAGCGCCCCCGGGCGCGGGCTCGGCGCCGGCTTCTGCGTGCCCCGCCTGCGCCGGGTGTTCCTCGCGGTGCGCGGCCCGCTTGCCCACGAGCTTTTCGACCATGACGAATAGCGCGGGGACGAGGAACACGCCGAGCAGTGTCGCGGCGAGCATCCCGGACACCACCGCGGTGCCGAGCATCTGTCGCGCCGCCGCGCCGGCGCCCTTGGCCACCCAGAGCGGGACGCACCCGAAGATGAACGCGAACGACGTCATCAGAATGGGTCGGAGGCGTAGCCGCGCTCCCTCGAGCGCGCTTTCGATCACGGGCCGGCCTTGCGCGAGACGGTCCTTGGCGAACTCCACGATCAAGATCGCGTTCTTGGCCGTGAGTCCGACGAGCATGACCAGCCCGATCTGCGCGTAGACGTTGTTGTCGAAGTGCCTCGAGAAGAGGCCCAGGTAGGCGCCGAGGACGGCGACCGGCGTACTGAGAAGCACGCTGAAGGGGAGCGACCAGCTCTCGTAGAGCGCCGCCAGGATGAGAAACACGAACACGAGCGAGAGGCCGAGGACGCGCGCCGAGCTCGCCCGAGGCGACCTTCTCCTGGTAGGAGAGCGCGTTCCAGGCGTATCCCATCTCGGGAGGCAGAGTCTTGGCCGCGACGTCCTCGAGCGCGTCGAGCGCCTGTCCCGAGCTGTAGCCCGGCGCCTGGCCGCCGAGGATCTCGACGGATCGGTACAGGTTGAAGCGGACCGTGTATTCCGGGCCGCTGGTCCGGCGCACGCGGACGAAGGAGGCGAGGGGCACCATCTCGCCGCGCACATTGCGCACGTAGAACTGGCCGATGTCCTCCGGGCCCGTGCGGTACGAGGGCTCGGCCTGGAGAAAGACGCGCCACTGGCGCCCGAAGCGGCTGAAGTCGTTCACGTACGACCCGCCGAGGAACGTCTGCAGGGCGTTGTAAATCTCGCCGACCGCCACGCCCTCGGCGAGTGCCTTGTCCTTGTCCACTTCGGCGAAGAGCTGCGGCACCGCGGGCGAGAAGTTCGGCCGCACGTTGGCGAGCTCCGGGCGCTTGCGCGCCTCTGCCACGAACTTCTGCACGTTCTGCGTGAGAAACTCGTAGCTGCCGCCGCTCTTGTCCTGCAGCATCATGCTGAAACCGCCCGTGGCGCTGATGCCCGGGATCGCGGGCGGCGCCACCGCGAAGACGCGCGCTTCGGGGATGCGGGAGAAGGCGGCGTTGAGCCGACCGAGGATGGCGGCGGCCGTCATGTCCGGCGCGTGACGCTCGTCCCAGGGGCGGAACGACACGAACCCGGTTCCCGTGTAGCTCGCGGCTGTGCGCGTGAAGAAGCTGAATCCGGCGACGCCGTTGTAGGTCCGGATGCCCTCCTCCTTGGCCAGGATGGCGTCAATCTCGCTGTACACAGCGCGGGTGCGCTGGAGCGATGCGCCGTCCGGCAGCTGCACGCCAATGACCGCGTACCCCTGGTCCTCGTCGGGGACGAACCCCGAAGGGAGCTTGCGCCCGAGGCCCCACGAAGCGGCCGCCACTGCGGCGAGCAGCAGCAGCGGGATCGCCAGCTTGCGCACGAGGACGCGGTTCACGCCGACGTAGCCCTCGGTCGCGCGGTGAACCATCGGTTGAACCCGTCGCCCAGTCTTCCGAGCGGGCCCCGGCGCGCGGGCGCGCGGCCGCAGGAGGAGCGCGCTCAGGGCCGGGCTCAGCGTCAGCGCGTTGAATGCCGAGATGAGCACCGACACGGCGATGGTGAGCGCGAACTGCTGGTAGAGCCGCCCGGTCACTCCGCTCAGGAATGCGACCGGAATGAACACGGCCGCGAGGACGAGCGCGATCGCGGCGACGGGTCCCTGGACCTCGGTCATCGCCTTGAGGGTCGCCTCGCGTGGTGGCAGGCCCTCTTCGATGTGATGCTCGACCGCCTCGACGACGACGATCGCGTCGTCGACCACCAGGCCGATCGCGAGCACGAGCCCGAAGAGCGACAGCGTGTTGACCGAGAAGCCGAGCAGCGGAAAGATCGCGAAGGCGCCGATCAGCGAAACGGGCACCGTCAGCAGCGGGATGAGCGTCGCGCGCCAGCTCTGGAGAAAGACGAACACGACGAGCGCGACCAGGAAGACCGCGATGAGCAGCGTCTCGAGGATCTCTCGGATGCCGGCCTTCACGGGCGCCGTCGTGTCGAGGGAGATCTTGTAGTCGACCCCGGGCGGAAAGCGCTGGGCGAGGGTCACCATCGTGTTGCGAATGTTCTCGGCCACGTCGAGCGCGTTCGACCCGGGGGTCTGGAACGCCGCGACGACGGCCGCCGGCTTGCCGTTGAACGTGCCGTACTGCTGGTAGTTGAGCGACCCGAGCTCGGTGCGCGCGATGTCCTTCACGCGCACGGCCGAGCCGTCCGGGTTCTCGCGGACGACGACGTTCGCGAACTCCTCCGGCTCGACCAGCCGACCCTGGGCACGCACGGTGAAGGTGAGCTGCTGTCCCGGGGGCGCCGGCTCGGCGCCCACCTGTCCGGCCGGGTTGACCACGTTCTGCGCGCGCAGCGCGTTTTGCACGTCGGTGACCGTGAGCCCGAGGCGTGCGCAGACGTCGGGCTTCAGCCAGATGCGCATCGAGTAGTCGGACGACCCGAGGTTGCGGATGTCGCCGACGCCCTTCACGCGCAAGAGCGCGTCGTTGATGTTGATGAGCGCGTAGTTCGCGAGGAACGCGGCGTCGTACCGCCCGTCGGGGGAGTAGAGCGAGATGACCATCAGCGGGAACGCGAGCGACTTCTTGATGGTCACCCCGAAGTTTTTCACGTCCTGCGGGAGCAGCGGCTGCGCCTGCGAGTAGCGGTTGTTGACGAGGACGTTGTCGATGTCGATGTCCGTGCCGACGTCGAACGTGACCACCTGGTTCATCGAACCGTCGTTCGCGTTCGTCGACTGGACGTAGAGCATCCGGTCGACGCCGTTCATCTGCTGCTCGATCGGCGTGGCGACCGATTGCTCGATCGTGAGAGCGTCCGCGCCGGTGTAGGTCGTCGTCAGGTTCACCTGCGGCGGGAGGATCTGCGGAAACTGCGCAATCGGCAGCCCGAGCAGCGCCACGATGCCCACGAGGACGGTGACGATCGCGATGACCATCGCGACGATGGGGCGCCGGACGAAGAACGCGGACAGCATGGCCAGCCCCCTTCAGTTCCGGCTCGCCGAGCTCGGCGGAGGCGTCGGCGCGGGCGCGCTCTCCGGAGCGAGCTTGGAGTCGACCAGCGCTCCGTCGGACACCTTCTGGATACCGTCGACGACGATGCGCTCGCCCTCGGCCAAGCCCTTCGCGACGATCTGGACCCCGTGCGCGGCGGGCCCGAGCTCGACTTTGCGGAGCTGCACCTTGTTGTCGGGGCCCACGACCGCGACCGAGTACGCCCCCTGGACGGAGATGAGCGCCCGCTCGGGAACGACGAGCTCGGCGCGCCCGGCTTCCTGCCGGCGGATCCGGACGCGGGCATACTGCCCGGGGCGCAGCAAGCCATCGGGGTTCGGAGCGAGGGCCTGCACCTGGATGGTGCCCGTGGTCGGGTCAATCTGACGGTTGGTGGTCACGATGACGCCGCGGTGCGGATAGGCGCTGCCGTCGACGAGGAGAAGCTCGATCCCGGGATCGCCACCCTCCGCCGGGCCGCCGGAATCGAGGCTCGCGAACTGCTTCTTCGCCCACGCGAGGTCGTGCGCGTCGAGGTGCCGGAAGCGCTCGGGGTGCCGTACGTAGTCGTCTTCGCTCACGGCGAAGTTGATCCGGATGGGATCGGTCTGCGACACCGTCGTGAGGAGCGTCGGTCCGTCTTGCCCGACGAGGTTGCCGACGCGCACGAGCGCGAGCCCCGCGACGCCGTCGAGGGGCGAGCGGATCTGGGTGTACGAGAGGTTGAGCGTGGCGGTCTCCAGCGCGGCCTTGGCGGCGGCGATCTGCGCCTCGGTGTCTGCGAGACTCGCGGTGGCGTTGTCGAAGTCCTGCTGGGACACCATGCCGGACTTGAGCAACCCCTGGTCGCGCTCGAGCTGGATTCGATTGCGGTCGCGCGCGACCTTGGCTCGCTCGAGGTTCGCGCGCGCCGAGGCTACCGCCGCGGCGTACTCGGTCGCCTCGATCGTGAACAGCAGGTCGCCCGCTTTCACGCGCGACCCATCTTTGTAGGTCTGCGTTCGCAGGAAGCCGCGCACCCGCGCGCGAATGTCGGCGTTGTCGTATCCGTCGAGCGAGCCGACCGCTTCGACGTAGAGCGGCACGTCTCGCCGGACGACCGGGCTGACGTACACGGTGGGCGGAGGAGGAGGCCCGCGGCGGCGCCTTTTTCTCGGCGCAGGACTCCGCGCCGAGCATCGATCAGGACGGCGACAGCGATGAATTCGAGAGCTCTCAATAGGCACACTCCGAGTCGACGAGAACGGCGTTCGCGCGGGCGTCATCCACCTGGAACTCGAGGATGGCCAGATCGAGCTCGGCCTGCCTCAGCGCCTGGGCCGAGACGACCAGATCGAGGCTCGTGCCGAGCCCGCGGCTATAGCCGTCGCGCGTGCGGGCGTCGATCCGCGCGGCGAGGTCGCGCTGCTCGCGGGCGATGTCCCGCGCGTGCTCGAGGACGCCCACGGCGCGGCGGGCGCGGGCCGAAGCGACGATCGCGTCGAGGCGGATCGAGACGAGGCTATGGCGTGCCTGCTCGAGCGCCGCCCGGCTGTCGCGCAGCGCCCCGTACCGCGCGCCGCCGTCGTAGAGGGGCACGTTGACGAGCGCGTTCATCGACCACGTCGTGTTCGGAGCGAGCACCGGCGCGTTGCTGTACTGCACCGTCGACGAGACGCCGACGGAGGGCGCAAACATGAGCTCTGCGTCGTGTACGGCGCGTTGCGCGATCTCGACGCGCGCGCGAGCGGCGGCCACGTCCGGGCGGTGCTCGACGTCGTCGTTCAAGCGGCACGTTCGCGCGACCGCGGCCTCGAACGACTGCAGGTCGGCGCCCTCGGGCGGTGCGAGCGGGACGCGCGAGCCGAGGGCGAGGCCCAGCGCCTCCCGCGCGCGCACGAGGGCCTCGTCGCCGGTGACGATCGCCGACCGGGATGCGGCGACGTCCTGCATGGCGCGGTCGACGTCGAGCTCGGTGCCCTGGCCGTACTGGAGGCGCGCGCGCGTGAGCGCCAGGCGCTCGAGCGCGGCACGGAGCCCGACCCGATTGAGCTCGGCCACGCGCACGGCGGAGAGCGTGGCGAGGATCGCGTCGACCGCGGCGGAGGCAATCTGGCGGCGCTGGTCCTCGAAGGTGAGCTCGGCAGCCTCGACGGTCCGGTTTGCGGTCCCGACGCCGTAGATGCCTCGCGGGTTGATGACGGCCCAGCGAGACCGTACCGCCGATGGTCCCCACGTCCGCGCGGGGGAGTCGACGACGGGAAATGGCATTTGAACCCCCGCCGACGATTCTCCGACGAGCGTTGCGTGCAGCGGCGCGAGGAACTGGTGGGTGTAGGAGCCCTGGGCCCCCACGGTCGGAAGAACGGCGGCGAGCGCAATCTCCCGCTGGCCGGAGGCGCGGCGGACCGCCTCCGCGCTCGAAACGTAGTCGGGCGACTGGGCTCGGATGAGGGCGAGGGCCTCGTCCCACGACGCGATCGACCGCGGCGCGGCGGGCGGCGGCGCGAGCATGGGGTCGTCGACCGGAGGCCGAGCGTAGGAGTCCGGAGCGGTCTCAGGTGCGGCTGCACGAGCGGGCCTTGGGCCCGCCACGGCGCACACGCCCAACGACGCGGCGGCGATGGCTCGGCACAAGCGGCGGATGGTCATGAGAGAGCCAGGCGAGTGAGTACGATGCGGGTGAGCACGTCACCGTTGTACCCTGAGGACCGCATGACCATCGCCCGATGCGCATGGCACATGGGACGCTGGGAAGGCGCGAACACGCCGGCAGGAGACAAACCATGAAAGCGATCGTCCAGGACAGGTACGGCTCGGCCGACGTGCTCGAGTTGCGCGACATCGGAAAACCGGTCCCCGGGGACGACGACGTGCTCGTTCGCGTGCACGCGGCGGGGGTCGACCCGGGCGTCTGGCACCTGATGACGGGCCGGCCGTACTTGGTCCGCGTGTTCGGGTTCGGACTGCGCACGCCCAAAGTTCGCGTGCGGGGCAGGGACGTCGCCGGGACCGTCGAGGCCGTCGGCCGGGAACGTGACGCAGTTCAAGCCGGGTGACTGCGTCTTCGGCATCTGCGACGGCTCCTTCGCCGAGTACGCGTGCGCCCCAGCGGACCACTTCGCATTCAAACCCGAGCGCCTGAGCTTCGAGCAAGCGGCGTCCGTGCCCATTTCCGGCATGACCGCCCTCAACGGCCTTCGAGACGTGGGCAGGCTGCAGCCCGGTCAGACGGTGCTGGTCATCGGAGCGGCCGGCGGCGTCGGGACGTTCGCGGTGCAGCTGGCCAAGGCGTTCGGAGCGGTGGCGACAGGCGTGTGCAGCACGACGAAGGCCGATCTGGTTCGGGCGCTAGGCGCGGACGAGGTCATCGACTACACGCGCGAGGACTTCACGGACGGCGCGCGCCGCTTCGACGTGATCCTGGACACCGCGGGCCGCCGGCCGGTCTCGCAGCTTTGCCGGGCGCTCACGGCCCACGGGACCCTCGTCATCGTCGGCGGCGAGGGCGGAGACCGCTGGCTCGGCGGTTTTCAGCGGCAGATGTTCGCGCCGCTGCAATCGCTCTTCGCGGGGCACAAGGCGCTCGGCTTGATGTTCAAGGAGCGCCAGGAGGACCTCGTGACGCTCAAGGAGCTCATCGAGGCCGGCAAGCTAACGCCGGTCATCGACAAGACCTACCCGCTGAGCGAGGCCGCCGAGGCCATACGGTACCTGGAGCGAGGGCACGCGCGGGGCAAGGTCGCGCTCACGGTGAGCTGAGCCAGCTCGGCGAGCGGCCCTGCGTCGGTGTGTCGTGCTCGTTGGTCGAGGAATAGCGGTGGGCGCAGTGACGCGCGTAAAGGTCGCCTTTGCTCGCGAGCTGCTGAAGCTCACCTTCGGCAAAGCCGCAGCAGTAGTACCCGACGCCCCCGGCGGGGCAGGCGTACGAGCCTCGCGACCCCGGACCGTCGGTCTTGCAGATGCGCTCGGGCGGCTCGCACGCGCCGCCGTGGAAGTCCGCGGGCGCACTCCGGGCGCTCTGCGGTGTCAGCTGCTCCTGCGGCTGCTCCTGGAGCGGCTCCGCGCTCCCGCCGCACGCACCGGCGGAGACAAGCAGCGACACCAGTACGAACGCTCGTACCCTCATGGTCAAAGCCCCTACAGGAGACGAACGGCCGGGGCGGGCGTCGCTTTAAGCGAACCGGCTCACGTTTCAGGGGCGTCGGGCAGCACGCGCCGGAGAAACTCCTGCGCGCGATCCATCGCCCACGTGTCGACCCAGCTAGCCTCGTCGAGGCCCGCGAACCAGCCCACATGGCCCCCGCGCTGGGTCCAGACTTGCTCGAGAGCGGCCGGTGCTCCGCGAAGCCACGCGCGCACCGTGTCGGCGGGGACCATGGGATCGTCCTCGGCGTGCACGAGCAGCGTCGGCAAGCGAATGCGCTCGACGAGGGGCCCGGCGCTGACGCGCGTGTAGTAGTCCTCGGCGCTCGCGAAGCCGTGCATGGGCGCGATGACGTGTCCGTCGTAGGCGCGGACGCTCCGGAGCTTGCCGAGCGACGCGGCCTCGTAGTGCGCGCGTGCGGGGTGCGCCTGCACGAAGGCCCTCGCCTGGCGGAGGAGATTGCGCAGGACGTAGAGGTGGTAGGGCAGGCTGCGAAACCGCTCGATCGCCCGTGTGACCTGCACGAGGTCGAGGGGCGCGCTGATCGCGACGGCGGCGCGCAGCGCCGTGTGCCCCGAGTCGCCCATCTCGCCCGCGTAGCGCAGGACCACGCTGCCTCCCAGCGAGAAGCCGACGAGCGCGACGCCGTTCACCTGCGGCCGCGAGGCGATCTCGCCTACGGCGACGCGAAGGTCCTCGGTCAAGCCTGCGTGATAGAGCTGCGGCGCATCGGGGATCGACGCGCCCGCGCCGCGCAAGTCGAGGCGCACGACGTGCCACCCTGCGCGATGGAGCGACACCGCAGCGCGCACGACGTAGCGGGACGCGCTCGAGCCGCCCACGCCGTGGACGAGGATCGCGGCGGGGCGCCCTCGGTCGCCGCGGTGCCACCACGCGTGGGCATGCAGCGCGCCGCCCGTCGGCAGCGCCAGGCGCAGGCCCTCGACCCCCCCCGGCCGGAACGATCGCGGCGGCGCCCAGAGCGGGATCGCCGCGCCGAGCGTCTGCAGGTGCGTGTTTCGTAGCCAGGCGGGGGCTGCGAAAGAGGTCATGCGGAGCGAAGAACTAGCCCACACCGACGGGCTGCGCCTCCGGCGGCAACGCTCAGCGCTGGCCGGTCCCGCGTCCGAGCGATGCCACGGCGGTGACGAAGCTTCTCCTGGCTTCGCTGTCGGCGTTCGGGGCCACTTCCACCGCGGGCGCAGCTTCTTCGCCGCGCAGCTGCCAGCACGGCTGGCAATACCAGTCGAGGGCGACGCTGCCGTCGCGCTTACGTCTGCGAGCGAGCCGCCACCCCGGTACCACACTGATGACCGAGTGTGCCGATGTCGTTTCGGGCGGATTCGTCGCTCCGCAGCGGGCGCATTTCTGTCGTTTCATGAGAGCTCGGTCGTCTTCTCTGTGCACTCCAACGGCGCAAAACGCCGCGGGCTTTAGGTCGCCCCCGGTCGGTTGCATCGAAATTGGCCGGAATGTCGCGTCGGGTTAGCCGAGGGCCTTCAGTGCACCGGCCGCGCCTCGGCGGTGCCGCGCTGCGAGGGTTGCTCGCGCGCCTCCTGCGCGTGCGCCGCTTGCGCCCGCGGCAGATCGAACCAGAAGATGGCCCCGCCCGAGCGCGCCCTCCGGACGCCGAGGCAGCCGCCGTGGGCCAATACGAGCCGCTTGACCGTCGCGAGACCGAGTCCGAGCCCGGGCTGCGTCACGCCGGGCGCTCTCCGGTATGGCTCGAATATCGTGTGCTCCAGCCCCGAGGGCACTCCGGGGCCCGTGTCCTCGACCTCGACGTGCACGAAGTCGTCGCTGGTGTCGGCGCGCACGCTCACCTTGCGAACCGCCGAGTCGCGGGAGAACTTCGCTGCATTCGAGAGCAGGTTGGAGAGCACCACGCCGAGAACGGCCTGATCCATCGCGACGTCGACGTCGTCGAACGGCTGCACGTCGACCGTGAGGCCGGGCTGCGCCTCGCTCTCGAGCAGCGCGTCCGCGGCTTCGAGGGCGGCCGCACGCAAGGCACCCGCCGCGTCCCGTTCCGGCCGCGCCCCGGAACGCGAGAACGCGTAGATGCCCTGCGCCATCTCGCGCGATCGCTCCAGCGCGCGGACGGATCGGTCCACGGCGCGAACCGTGTCCGGGTCCGGGTGCGCCTGCCGGACGCGATGCAAGGAGAGGCTGACCGTCGCGAGAGGGCTCATCAAATCGTGCGCCACACGCTGCGCGACGGCATCGAGCTCGGAGGCGCGGTCTCTCTCGAGCTCGAGCTGCCTGCGCGCCTCTCGCCCGAAGCGCCGCCCGGCGCGCACGGCGACGGCCGCCGCGCCGATGGCGAGGATCGACGAGGCGCCCTCCAGCCAGAACGCCATGCGAACCGCGTGCTCGTGCGAGCTCACGATGCGCGAGGCTGCATCGAAGGCCTTGCTGTGATTCAGCTCTGCCAGCCCCTGAAGGACGTCGTCCACCTCTTTGGCGGCGAGGTTCAGGCGCGAGACGGAAGCGACGATGCGGGGATCGTTCCCCGGGTCCTGCAGGATGGCGGCGCGGAGCTCTTCGATGCATTGATCGAGCTGCGCGAGCGCCGGCTTGCCGTCCCGCTCGTAGAGCTCGCGTTCGCCGGGATAGTCGGGCGTCGCCATGGCGGCGTCGATGGCCCTGTCGAGCTCCTGGCGCGCGGCCGACACTTCGTCGATGAGCTCGGGTCGCGTGTCGCGCGTGGTGCTCAAGATGGCCGCGTCGACGTCGAGGCGGCGTTGAGCCGTCCTCGCGTGCATCAGCTCCATCACGCTCGGCAGCGCGTTCCCGAGGAGATCGTGCGCGGCTGTCTCGACGTCGCGCAACGCGACGAAACTGGCGGCGGAGGCTGCCAGAAACGCGAGCGCTACGGCGGCGAACGCGCCCACGAAGCCGTAGAGCAACGTGGTCTCCGGGCGCGACGAAGGCACGGGGCCGAGGCAGGCAAGGACCGCTCCACGCGGGGTGCTCGTCGTGCGTTGGGCGGGGTCGTTGCATGGTGCCGCGTCGCATCTGGCGGCTCCCCAGCGTGTCGCGGCGCACCGCGTGCGTTCTCGTGTTCTCGGCCGCGTCCGTGGTGGCTCCCCCGCCTCGGCCGGAGGAGGCGCCGCGACCGACGCCTTCGACGACATCCGCGAAAATGTCCCGGTCGACGCGCACGGCCTCGTCGATGCCCACGCCCAGCACGACTTCGCGCGCCCGCCCTCCCGCGAGGTCCAGCTTCGCGCCTTCGACGTCGAGGGCGATGCCCTCGCGCTGAACTTCGCGCGCCTGACCCTCGCGCGGCGGCCCGACCCGTTCGGCTTTCGGCTCGACGCCGGCGCCGGCGATACGGCGGACGGATACCTGCGTTCCGATCCCGCCGCGGCGACCCGTCCGGAGCTGTCCCGCGCACTTTCGTACGTCGAACAGGCGTTTGTGACGGCCAAGCTGCCGGTCGACCCGGGCGTACGGCTCGACGTCGGCAAGTTCGGCACCCCCGTAGGCCTCGAGGACAACGAGACGCAGCAGAACCACAACAGCTCCCGCTCGCTTCTCTACACGTGGGCCGAACCGACGTCTCACGTGGGGGCACGCGTCACGGTTCGAGCGACCGAGACCCTGGCCTTCTCGGCCTTCTGGCTGAACGGTTGGAACGCCAACGTCGTGGAGGGGAACGGGATGCGGTCGATCGCCGCGGCCGCGTCGTGGAGTCCGACGGCGAAGCTCGCCCTCTCGGCCGTGTACATGGGTGGGTTCGAGCGAGCGCCCCAGCGGCTCGGCGATCCGAGCCTCGCCCTCCGCCACGAGCTCGATGCCTTGGCGACCTTCTTCCCGGAAAGCCGCGTCTCGTTTTCCTTCACGGCCGACTACGGGCACGACGCGGCGTCGCACGGCGTCTCGTGGTCCGGGGTCGGAGGGTACGCGCACTGGCAGCCCTCGTCCTGGTTGGGAGGTACGCTGCGCGGCGAGCACTATGCCGATCCCGACGGCTTCACGACGGGCACGGCGCAGCAAGTCGCGGAGCTGACCGCGACGATCGAGCTCCGGCGCGTCATTTCCGACGTGACCCTCATCGGTCGGGTCGAGTACCGCCGCGACAGGTCGAGCGCCCGCGTGTTCGACTCGGCGAGTCTCCCGCGCTCCACCC
The DNA here is from genome assembly GCA_963720145.1 of uncultured delta proteobacterium. Lineage (GTDB taxonomy): Bacteria > Myxococcota_A > Polyangia > Polyangiales > Polyangiaceae > Palsa-1150. The sequence goes on along the minus strand of CAVREO010000044.1, from coordinate 677,192 downwards.
ACCAGGACACGCTGGGGCTCGAGCTTATGGCGCTGTTCTGAGATCCTCAAGACCGCGCTCGGGCAGAGTCCCCGAGCCTGTCACGCAATCGGAGTCACGAAGCTTCCCCCCACGCGACGTTCGGAAACGGGCGGCCAGGTCTGGCGAAGAGATAGCCCTGGAGCAGGTCGCAGCCCATCGAGACGAGCGCGTCGCGCTCCTTCCCGCTCTCGATGCCCTCCGCGACCACCGTGATGCGAAAATCGTGTGCGAGCGCGGTCAGCTTGTCGACGATCTTCTGCTTCACGGGGTTGCCGTCGATGCCGCGCACGAGCGACATGTCGAGCTTGACCACTTCCGGCTCGATGCTCGCGAAGCTCGTGAGGCCCGCATAACCGGCCCCGAGAATCGTCGACGGCGAGACGAAATCCGAGATCGCGCAGCCTCTTGAAGCGAGCGCGAACGTCTCCCAGGCCTTCGAGCGGCGCGCGCTCGGTAACCTCGAGCACCACGCGAGATGCGACCTCGGAGAGCGCCGAACCGCGCGAAAACAGGGACTCGTCGAGGAGATCGCGCGCGTGCAGATTGACGAAGAAGACACCGTCGCCCAAGGTCTGGGAGATGGTCTCGGCGACGCGGTCACGAACCGTGCGGCCGAGGGCGCCGAGACGATCGAGTCGCTCGGCTGCCGCGAGAATGGCGCCGGGGTCGGGGAGGGATGGCTCCTCCAATCGCAGGAGCGCTTCGTAGCCGAAGACGCTCTGGCCGGCCGGCGAAACGATGGGCTGGTACGCCATCCAGAGCGATTCGAGAGCGCGCTCGAAGGCGGCCTCGAGGCCGGCGCGGTCGCCCGCGACCTTCGCTTCGTCTCCGAGGAGCTCCAACGCCTCGCGCTTGGTCTGCGCCAATCGCCGGAGTCGAACCGCACGGCTGACCAGGGAGACGAGATTGGCGGCCTCGAAGGGCTTGGTGACGTACCGCATGGCGCCGTACTCGACGGCGTGGACCGCCGTGTCGAGCGAGGGATCGCCTGTCATCAGGATGACCGGGACGTCGAGATCCCGCTCGCGGACTCGGCGGAGGAGCTGAATCCCGTCGAGCCCCGGCATTTGAATGTCGCTCACGATGGCGTCGAACTCGCGATGCGAAAGAGCCTGGACGGCGGCGCGGCCGTCCGCAGCCACGGTGACGTCGAAGCCCGCCCGCTGGAGCACGCGACGCAGCGATTCGGCCACGGCGGCGTCGTCGTCCACGATGAGCACCGGCCTATGCGGAGGCGACTCCTGCCCAGAAAGGGCTTTTCCCTGGCTGTTCGGCGCTATCGGCAGCATCGGCACTCTTCGCGAAGCTTTCGCGCCTTCCCCCATGACCATGACAATCCCACCAAAGGTACAGCCTTGTTCGGTCAAAAGAAATCTAATGACGAAAACAGGACTTTTCGTGGCATCGGTCTCTCGCGACCTCTATTTCGTCCTCCGCCTTCCATTGCTCCTCCGGTCAGGTCATGGGCAGGCGCGTGCGCGTCGTGCGTAGGGACGCAAGGAATGCGCTCCTTCGAACGGCGTTCCCCGGGCGAAAGCGCGAGTCGCGAACGCCCGGTGCCGCCGATCGGGGCCTAGGTCGCAGTCTTGCAGCGGTCGCGGCCTTCATGGCGGCGTCTCGATCTTTTGCGAGTCCGGTGGGGAGGGGAGACGAGGCCGACGAGAGCGGGGTGCACGCCTCTCGGGCCCCGAGCGAGCAGCTGCTCCCTGTCTACGAGGATGCCCAGGCGATAGCCCATGTCGGATGCTGGAGTACGGATCTCTCCACGGGCACCTCTCACTGGTCGGCCGAGTGCTACCGCATCTTCGGAATGGAGTCGGGGGTCGAGGTCGATGCCGACGTGTTCCTGTCGCGCGTGCACCCGGACGATCGGCCTAAAGTAGCCGCCACGCGGGACGCAGCCATCGAGCAGGGCCTCGCCTACGACGAGGAGCACCGAATCGTGCGGCTGGACAGCGGCGAGGTTCGCACGGTGCACCGTCGTGCCCGCGTCGTTCGCGACCAAGCGGGCAAGGCGCTTCGCATCATCGGAGTGGTGCAAGACGTGACGGACCAGAAGGCAAGCGTCGCCGCGCTCCGGGAGAGCGAGCTGCGGTACCGGCGTCTGGTCGAATCAGGCATCGTCGGGGTCGCCATCACCGACCTCGCGGGCAAGGTCTACGAGGCCAACGACGAGTACCTGCGCACGCTCAAGTTCTCGCGCGAGGACCTCGTTGCGGGGCGGATTGCGTGCGCGGAGAGCACTCCGCCGGAGTGGCGGGTCAGCGGCGAAGACACGGTCGTCGAGCTGAGGCGCAGCGGGGCTGCCCGGCCGTGGGAAAAGGAGCTTCTGGCGAAGGATGGTACACGCGTTCCCGTTCTGCTCGGGATGGCGACGCTCGACGGCGATCGGTGCGTGGCCGTCGTCACGGACCTGACGGCGCGCAAGACCGCGGAGGAGGCCCTTCGGCGCAGCGAAGACCAGCTGCGGCAGGCGCAGAAGATGGAGGCCGTGGGGGTTCTGGCCGGCGGTGTGGCGCACGACTTCAACAATTTGCTCTCCGTCATCTTGAGCTATTCGGAGTTGGCGCTGGCAGACCTCGCTCCGGCCGACCCGGTGCGCGCCGACATCGAAGAGGTACGGCGGGCAGGCCGCCGTGCGGCCGAGCTCACGCGCCAGCTCCTCGCCTTCAGCCGAAGGCAGATCCTCGAACCGCGGGTGATCGACCTCAACGAGATCGTCGCGGGCACCGAGAAGATGCTGAAGCGCCTACTCGGCGAGGACATCGTTCTGAACGTGGAGAAGGCGACGTCCTCGCCGCGCGTGCACGCCGACCCGGGCCAGATCGAGCAGGTCATCATGAATCTCGCCGTAAACGCGCGTGACGCGATGCCGAGCGGCGGATCGCTCGACCATCACGGCCGCGGTCGAGGAGCTCGGCGTTTCGCTCGCCTCCGTGCTCCCGGTTGCACCGGGCTCCTACGCAAGATTGAGCGTGACCGACACCGGTGCCGGCATGGACGCTCAGACGAAGGCCCACGCCTTCGAACCGTTCTTCACGACCAAGGCGGCGGACCGCGGCACCGGCCTGGGGCTGTCGACGGTCCTGGGTATCGTGCAGCAGAGCGGCGGCGGCCTTTCGCTCGAAAGCGAGCCGGGCCGCGGGACCACGCTCACGATCTACCTGCCGCGAACCAAACTGGCCGACGCGAACGTCGGGAAACGCGAAGACTCGGTAGGGCCACCTTCCCGACGCGCAAGCGGCGCGGGCACCGTCCTCCTGGTCGAAGACGACGACGCAGTCCGAGGAGTCGCGGCGAAGGTCTTGCGTCGCAGCGGATACACAGTGCTCGAGGCGCAGAACGGTGGCGAAGCGCTGCTTCATTGCGAGCAGCACGAGGGACCGATCGACATCCTGGTCACCGACATCGTGATGCCTCGCTTGGACGGGGCTCGCGTGGCCGAACGTCTCGTGCAAGAGCGGCCGAGTCTGCGGGTCCTTTACGTGTCGGGCCACGCGGACAAGGCGATCCAAGAGCGCCTTCGTTTCGCTCCGGGGAACGCTCTCTTGCAAAAGCCCGTCACTCCGGGCGAGCTCCTGAGCAAGGTACGAGCGGTGCTCGCGGCGAAAAAATCCTCGTTCCCCGCGAGCTCAGCGTTGACGGCGTTCGGGCGGCGATAGCCCATGCTTACGGCGTCAGGATCGTGTCGGAGGGTCTTGCGTGAGGTAACGCACGCCACGGCGGGGTAGGGGCTTCACCTCGCCCTGCGCCGGCCAAAGACGCGAACATCCGCGGACGGGCACCCGTCGGCACAGCAGATGCGTAGTGGGGCCACCCGTCCGTGTCTACCGTGAATACCCTAACGCCTCGCGCCCGCCCGCTGGCGATAGCCTCGCTCGCGCTGCTATCCATCGGCTTGACCCCGGCCACCGCGCGTGGTCAGGCCGCGGGCGGCGAATCGATCCCCCACGGCGAGTCCGAGGCCGAGCAGAGGACCCCGAGTGACATCCCCGAAGACGGCTCGAAGAAGCCGTTGTCGAAGCGAATCGAGGGGTCGACCTTCCGCTTCGACCAGAGCATGACCACGCAAACGGCGCAGCTCGAGCCGTCGCCGGAGCTGTCGTACGTCCCGCTGTACGAATGGTGGTTCTCGCTGCGTCCCAAGTACTGGTTCGACGATCACTTCAGCGCCTGGGCGCGGCTCGACCTCTACAAGGAGCTCACGAACAACCAGGCCACCACCGACCTTCACGAGGACGTGTTCGGAGACATATGGACCGGCGGCGGGTGGACGACGAAGCTCGGGCCGCACAAGCGTACGAAGGTCGACGCGGGTGTTCGCGCCCTTTGGCCGACTTCCAAGGCGAGCCAGGGCTCGGGCATCTACGTCACCACAGGCGTGAGCGGCGGCGTGACGCAGGCGATCCCCATCCGCCCGAAGCCGCTCCTGAGCGAGGCGCACGTTGGGCTGGGCCTGCTTTACCTGCACCCGTTCTCGCGGGCGACGACCCCCGTCTCCTACGGCAACTTCGGCTACGTACGCCAGGACGTCGACAGTCAGTCCTTCGTGAGCGATCAGCTTCGCGGCAGCACGCTCGTCAACCACCGACTCATCGCCTCCTTCGACTCGGGGCTGGAGATCACGCCGAAGCTGTCCTTGTCTCTCGACATGATTTTCATCAACGAGTGGCACTATGCGCCGACGGGCAACGTCACGGTGCAGCCGCAGAATGCCCCCCCGGTCCCCGTCGGGTCCAACCCCGACGCGACGACCTTCACGCAAAGCACCTGGTTTCTCACGAGCGTCGACTACAGCCTGTTCGACGAGGTGTCCCTCGGGCTCGGGTACTACAACCTGGCCAACGTGCTCGCCCCCGATGGGCACCAGCGCGGCATTTTCGGGGGGGACAACGTCTGGTGGAGCCCCGACGCGCGCGTCTTCTTCGACGTGACGGTGAACCTCGACGCGATCTGGCACGACGTGGGCGAACGGGGCGAGGCCACCAAGAAAGCGGCGCGCGAGGCGCGCGTCCGGCACATCGCAGGAAATGGGGCGGAAGCACCGTAAGGGCGTTCGTCCGTGGACTCGGGATTGGAATGAGGAGGCGTCTTCGATGAATACGTTCGTGTCACGCGCGGTGGTCGCGTTGCTTGCCATCACCATGGCCCTCGCGGGCGGATGCGCGCAGGAGCGCAGCCCGATCAACCAGGTGCAGGCCGACGCGCTCGACAAGACCTTCTTCGTCGGGCCCAACCTGGCCGACACGTCGAACGAGCCCGAGTTTTACTGGCGGAACTTCGTGGTCGACACCTCGGTGAGCCAGTCGCTGGTCGGCGTCGGCTCCTGGGGCCACGTCGATCGCGTGAAGTGGGAGATCACCGAGCACGCGCTCATCGCCCGCAAGGCGTACGAGATCGCCCCCGGCGCGGACAACAACGGGGTGCCCGCGAATCAGCTCTCGAAGACGAACAACGGCACGGTGGTCGCGACTTACGCGATCAGCAGCCACTTCGACATCAAGCACGCGTACAACCCGCAGACCGGCGAGGATCTCAACCTCATCGTGGAGAACACGACCGACCGGCCCTGGTACGAGCGACAGTACATGCGCGTCGACTGGTCGCAGAACACCGTCGACAACCCGATGTGGGGCGACGTCTTCACCGGGCAGGTGTTCGGCAACCTGACGTTCACGCCGACGGCGTACTACGTGAACGATCCATCGAGCGACGACGCGCCTCATTTCGACAGCGCGACGGGTTACTTCGACGTGACCAACAAGTTCTACGTGGCGCCCGCGCAGACCCCCTCGCCCTTCAGCGACGTGCAGGGGACCGTCCCGACGTGCCTCCTCGTCGGGATCTACACGGGAAGCGCGACCTACGACTGCAACGCGCAGGAGGCGACGGTGCGCTCGTCGTACCAGCGCATCGATGAGGAGCACGATTTCGAGCGGCTCGAGAACACCAAGGCGACCCTCGACGTCATCGGCAACCCCGGCGGAATCGGCGACAGCTTCAGCGTGGGTGTCGTCGGCGCCGGCGTGCAGGGCTGGGACCCGCAGTACGGCTACACCGACCCGCTCTATCACCGCTTCGAGTACATCCACAACATCTGGCAGAAGAGTCACCTCGACTACGCCTGCACGTCGAACGCCGACGCCGACGGCAACGGCATCGCCGACGACTGCGATCCGAAGAAGACGGGGTACCAGCTCAACTGGGGCTCGCAGTGCGACGTCTTCGTCAACAAGTGCACCGTTCCCTACCGCGATCGGCAGATCAAGACGGTCGCCTACTGGGTCAACCAAGAGGCGCCGGCGGAGCTGCTCGATCCGGTCGACAGCAAGGGGAACCCGACGGGGCGCGGAGTGCTCGAGGACCTCCTCTACTCGTGGAATCAGCTCCAGAGCGTCGCCATCGCGAACGCGCGCGAGGTCGAGTGCCGGAGCACTCATGACGGTACGCGCGACCAGTGCCACGCGAAGTTCTTCAGCAGCACGGCGGACCCGGCGACCAAGCAGATGGTCAGCTACGGCGGGTGGCTGATCGAAGTGCCGACGGAGAAGACCCCGTCGCTGACGTTCTGCCACAACCCGGTCCGAAGCTACGACATGCACGACGTATGCGGTCCGACGGGCGCGACGGCGCGCGTGGGCGACATCCGGAAAAACTTCATCTTCTACTGGCCCAACGACTCGCAGGCGCCCTGGGGAGGCATCGCGGACTGGAACGCCGACCCGCTCACCGGAGAGATCGTCGGCGCCGCGGCGACGATCATGGGGCGCAGCGCGACGTTCGCCGCCGGCCAGCAGCGCGACATCATCCAGCTCGCCATGGGCGATCAGCAGCTCTCGGACATCATAGCCGGCGTCCCCGCCACGACCTACGTCCAGAACCTGCGCAGCGGCGCCGGCGTCATGACCGGCGGGCTCTCGCAAGCGGAGATCGATCGGCGCATCAGTACAGTCGACCTGAAGAATCTCGCGGCCACGATCCCGACGGTGCCGAACACGGGGGCAGCGTCCTCGTGGTCATCCCGGCGGGCGAAGAACAGCGGCATCTCGAAGGCCGTCCTCGATACGGCGTTGGCCGCGAAGTCGGTGGCCGACCCCACGATGATGTCGACGGCGCTCCTCGAGTTCGACAGTCTCGCGTCGACCCTGAAGGGGACGTCGTACGAAGCCCAGCTCGTCGACTCCCACTGGCTCGTCGGAGCGCTCGGGGCGGACCCGACGACGACGTTGGACGACTCGGTGCTGAACCAGGCATCACCGCTGCGCGGGATGGATCCGGGCAAGCTGCACGCGTACCAGGAGCTCGTCACGCAGAAGTTGCGCGACCGCGGCGCCTGCTTCATGGACGACGAAGCTCCAGCGATTGGCAGCGTGTACCTGAACTCCCTCGCCGGCTGGTTCAAGAAGCTTTACGGCGGCATGGATCCGGTGTCGCGCGGCCAGGCGATGTATAACGACCTCTTCCACGAGGCGGTGAAGGGTATCGGCCTGCACGAGATCGGGCACTCGCTCGGGATGCTCCACCAGTTCGCGTCGTCGTGGGACTCCTTCAATTACAACCCGCAGTACTGGCAGCTGCGCACCGCCGAGGGGACGGCGACGGCGGCCTGCACCGGCACCCGCAGCGGCGACACCGACACCTGCATGGGCCCGCGCTACCTCGATCCGCCGACGTCGGACGAGCAGGGGCTCGCCGGCGAGCCGCGCCCGGGGATCGACTACTTCGGGAACACCTCCACGATGGAGTACCAGATCGAGCGCGGCGGCGAGACGGTGGGGCTCGGTACGTACGATTTCACACGATGAACGCCCTCTACGGGCGCGTGCTCGAGACGTTCGACACGAAGGCCATGTCGGCGTCCCAGATGCAGGCCTTCCGGTTCAAGATGTGGACGCAGCTCACCGAGCGCGATCTCATCCAGCAGGGCCCGTCGATAGACTACGCTCACTACACGACGACCGCTCGCCTCGCGAACCTCTTCGATCCCAAGCGCGACTGCCGTCCCGCGACGGACGCGGAGAAGGCGCAGGGAGGGTGGCGCATCGTCCACGGCAAGGTGTGCGGGACGCAGCCGAAGGACCACTGGAAATGGAGCGCCTTCAAGACGGACCAGCTCCTGAACCAGCCCGGGCTCGATCTGCAGGCGCCGTACTGGCACGTCACCGAGGACGACGGCGTCGATCACGTGCGCTGGCCGTATCGCTGGGGCGTGGGGCACAACTCGTACTTCCACGACAACGACAGCGACGCCGGCGCCGACCCGTACGAGGTCGCGCTCAACGTGACCAAGCGGTTCGACGCGTCGTACCCTTGGACCTACTTCCGCCGCCAGAACCGCCAGTACGTCTACACCCGCATCGCGTCGCGCGTGGCCGACTCGTTCTTCGATCGGATGCGCTCGTACCACTGGCTCGTCGCCACCGACCTGACCCAAGTGACCAGCCCGAGCCAGCTCCAGAGCGACGACGATCTCCGGCCGTACGTGATGGCGGAGACGGAGATGTTCAACCTGCTCGCGCGCGCGTTCCTCATGCCGGAGCCCGGCGGGTACGTCGGCCCCGGCGACGATCCGTCGGTGGCTGCGCGCCAGCCGCTCGACACGATCAAGCCCATCTTCGACACGCCGACCACCGCCCCTGCGGCCCCCGCCTTCACGATAGGCATCGTCGACGGGCGCTACATCGGCGAGCAGTTCGACCAGGACAACGGCGGATCGTGGGACTATCTGCACTGGGTGCTCCACTCGGGGTTCACGGTCGAGAAGGCCCTGGCGATCATGGCCCTCGTCGACGGGCGACCCACGCTGTTCACGATCGCGCGCGACAACTACCTCGACGGGCGCAACGTGAAGATCAACTTCCGAAACGACCTGCCAGATGCCGTCGACCGGCTCCTCGGCGGCGTGCTCGCGGAAGACTGGGAGACCGTCGGCATGTACGTCATGCCGGGGGCGACGCCCTCGCCCACCATGTTCGATCTGACGACGCCGGGGGCCACCCGCCCGACCGGCAGCTCGATCTTGTTCCCCAACGTTGGGTACCACCAGCAGCTTGCATCGGCGGTGTTTGCGGCGCTGTTCTCGCGCCTCAACACGGACATGTCGCTCGTGAACAAGATGCGCGTCTGGATTGACGGGCAGGTCGGCTCGGTGAGCGTCCCCGACGCCCAGCAGGTCCGCTACACGGATCCGCAGAGCGGGTACACGTACATCGCGCGGAAGTACGGCCCGGACACAATCGACGGGAAGACCGTCGACAAGGGAATCGCGTCGCGCATGCTCGCGCACGCGAACGCCATGTTGATCGCGTCGTACCAGGTCCATACGGACCCCATGACCATGCACCCAGTGCTCGATGCGTACGGATCGCCGACCCTCGAGCTCGACTCGAACGGGCTTCCGATCATGACGGACGCGACGAACGCCGGGCGACTTTCGCAATACGTGGGGCTCGTCGACGCCGTGAAGGAGCTCGGTTACCTGCTCGGCTACGGGCCTCTCGGCGGGCCGGCGGGCGACTGAGGCCGGGCTTCGCTTCCATCAGGCCCAGGCGGCGCGAAGGAGCATCCCGTCCGACGCGCTGTCGCGGCTGACGTCGGCGACGTAGGCCTTGCGGCAGAAGAGCTCGGACACAGCGACGACGACGGCGGGCATCGCCGCCCGGCAATACGGCTCGCGGGCGGGAGGCCAGCCCGCGATCTCGATGAGCGCGTCCTTGGGCCCGTGTTTCGTGACGCAAACGCCGCCGCCCTGCCAGACGCGATTCCAAAGGCGATCGAGCTGACCGTAGATGGCCCAGGGCGTCACCCCCGCGTCGCGCGCGAAGCGTACCGCGTGCGCCAGGGCCGATTGGTGGACGCGCCGGGTGACTTCCAGGCTGCGCCGGTGGATTTCCTCCTTGGTGAGCCCGAGCCCCCAGCACGCCCGGTAATGGGCGAGCGCGACCTCGGTGGGCAGCCATTTGCCGATTCCGCAATCGAGAATCTGGCCGAGGTATTGGGGCTCGATGAGTGACAGGTAGCGATCGTAATCGCCGTGGTGGCGGAGCGAGAGGATCGAGGAACTGAGCCACGTGCTGCGGCAGAAGCGCGCCTCGGGGAGCAGCGGGCGCGCAACCCGGAACGGGAGGATGGTCTCTGCCGCGCTTGCACGGGCCTCTCGCTGCGCCACGTCACTCTTAGAGTGTCATTCGCCGGCGTTCGAGTCCAACACGACGCAGGCGTCGAGCCGCGAGCCGGCGACGGTGTGCGAGCCCGGTTGCTTCTCGGTTGCGCGCGGCGCGCGGGTCACCGACCCTGGACGATGATGCAAGTCCGCCCCCTGCCGCGCCTTTTGGTGCTCGCGCACGCCTTTGCCATGGTGTTCACGCTGCACGTGGCCCGCGCGGCCGACCCGCTCGAGCCAAGGGCCGTGCCCGAACCGCTGAAGTCGTGGACGGCCTGGGTCCTCGACGGCAGCGAGGAGCACGTCTGCCCGACGTTCCATGCGCACTCGGAGATCTCCCGGTGCGTCTGGCCCTCGCGAATCGAGCTCACGCTCGGCGATCACGAAGGGCGATTCACGCAGCACTGGCACGCGGACGCCAGGCGGTGGGTGGTGCTTCCCGGCAGCGACAAGCGCTGGCCGCTGGACGCCGCCGTCGACGGCAAGCGGGCGGTCGTCGTCGCCCGCGACGCGGGGCCGAGCGTCGAGCTCGGGCGAGGCGACCACACGGTGTCGGGCAGCTTCGCGTGGGACTCGCTGCCCGAATCGATCGCCATTCCGCCCGAGACCGGGCTGCTCGCGCTCACGGTGCGCGGCAAGGTGGTCGACTCTCCGGTGCGCGACGCCACCGGCGCGGTCTGGTTGGAGAAGACCGCCGAGAACGAGGAGGGGAACGCCCTGGAGCTCGTCGTTCACCGCAAGATCGTGGACGACATTCCCCTGCTACTGGTCACGCGAATCGAGCTCCACGTCTCGGGAAAGAACCGCGAAGAGCTCCTCGGACGAGCGCTCCCGGCGGGGTTCGTCCCGAGGGGTTTCGATTCGCCTCTGCCGGCCAGGCTCGAACCCGACGGGCGGCTGCGCGTGCAGGTCCGACCGGGGATTCACACGCTGGAGCTCACCTCGCGCAGCACCCAGCCCATCACCAGCCTCTCGCGGCCCGAGCCCGACGGACCCTGGCGCGAAGGCGAGGAGGTGTGGACCTTCGAAGCGAAGAACGACTACCGCGTCGTCGCGGTCGAGGGTGTTCCCGCACTCGATCCGCAGCAGACCACCCTACCGGATGCCTGGAAGCGCCTGCCCGCGTATCCCATGCGGCTCGGCGCGACGCTTCGGCTCGTCGAGACACGGCGGGGCGACCAGGATCCGCCTCCAGACCAGCTCGCGCTCACACGCGCGCTGTGGCTCGACTTCGACGGACGAGGGTACTCGGCGCGGGACGTCGTGCGCGGAACGGTCAGCCGTGACGGGCGGCTCGCGATGGCTTCGCCGACGATTCTCGGACGCGTGGCGATGGTCGGTGCCGACCAGTTCATCACGCGACTTTCGCCGGCACCGGAGGCGGGCGTCGAGGTGCGCAAAGGCGAGCTCGATCTGACCGCCGACAGCCGGATCCCGGGAGAGGCCAGCGAGGTGCCCGCGGTCAGCTGGGCGCACGATTTTCACCAGGTCTCGGGCACCTTGCACCTTCCTCCGGGGTGGCGCCTGGTGCACGCCGCCGGCGTCGACGACGTGCCGGGGACGTGGCTGCGCCAATGGTCGCTGCTCCAGATCTTCCTCGCGCTCATCGTCGCCATCGCCATCGGGCGCCTGCACGGTTCGCGCTGGGGAGCGATCGCGCTGGTCTTGCTCGTCCTCACGCTGCCGGAGAAGGACGCCCCGCGCTGGTCGTGGTCGTTCGTGCTCGCGGTGGACGCGCTGCTCCGCGTCTTGCCGCCCGGAAAGCTGAAGAAGGCCTTCGAGGGCGCGCGGATTGCGGCGCTGCTGACCGTGGCGCTCATCGCGCTGCCCTTTGCGATTGAGCACGTAAGGCAAGGGCTCTATCCGGCGCTCACGAGCGTGGAGTCGGCTGCCGGGAGCCCCGACTCGGAGGCAGGCGGAGATGTCGCCGGCCTGTTCGACATGGAGAAGGGAGCCAACAAAGCCGCGGCTCCACCCCCCGCAGCGAACCCTAACGACGAGGAGGCACAGCAAAAAGTCGCGGCGGCTCCCAGCCCGCAATCGGCACGCCCCGGGGCCGGAGGGCTGGCCGGGCTTTCCAGCTTCGGTGCTTCCGGCGCGCCGTCGCCGAAGGCCATCCAGCGACAATCCAACGCGCAGATTTACGACCCGAACGCGATGGTGCAGACGGGCGCAGGCGTGCCGCACTGGCGATGGACGTCCCACGAGCTGCGCTGGAGCGGCCCCGTCGCCGCGACGCAGCGCCTGCGCCTCTATCTGCTCTCGCCTCCGGTGAACCTCGCCCTCGCGTTTCTGCGCGCGGCGCTGCTGGTGGTCGTCTTCTTGCGGCTTTTGCCCTGGACGCAGCGCATGTTCCCAGGTCGCTGGGCGCCGGCCGCGGCGGCGACCGTGCTGTTTCTCGTTCTTCCGTCGCTGGCGCGTGCCGACATCCCCGACAAGCCGACGCTCGACGAGCTCAAAGAGCGCCTCACGCGCGGCCCGTCGTGCCGTCCGACATGCGCGTCGAGCTCACGAATGACCATCGGTATCCGCGGGGGGAACCTTCGCGCGCGCCTGGAGGTCGAGGCCAGCGCGGACACCGCGGTCCCCCTGCCGGGGTCGCGCGATCAGTGGTCGCCGACGCGGGTCCTTCTGGACGGCAAGCCCGCTCCGTCGCTCGTACGGCTCGCCGATGGCACGCTCTGGATGGAGGTGACTCCGGGCGCGCACCAGGTGCTCCTCGAGGGAGTCATGCCCGACCGCGAGTCGGTGCAGCTGCCGCTGCCGCTGAAGCCTCACCGTGTCGCGGTGACCAGCGAGGGGTGGACGGTCGCCGGTGTACACGAGGACGGCCTTGCCGACGACGACCTGCAGCTCACGCGCGTGCGCACGGGCGGCGAGGGCTCCGGAGGCTCCCTGCAGCCCGGAGTGTTGCCTCCCTTCGTGCGCGTCGAGCGCACGCTGCAGGTGGGGCTCGACTGGCAAGTCGACACGCGCTTGGTGCGCGTGACGCCGCCGGGCGCCGCCGTGGTGCTGGAGGTGCCCCTTCTCGCGGGCGAGAGCGTGACGACGGCCGACGTGCGGGTGGTCGGGGGCAAGGCCCTCGTCAACATGGGGCCGCAGGTGACCTCGGCGAGCTGGCACTCGGTGCTCGATCCGAAATCGCCGGTGAGGCTGGCGGCGCCTCGCTCGAGCGACTGGGTCGAAGTTTGGCGTGTCGACGTCGGGCCCATCTGGCACGCGTCCTTCTCGGGCATCCCTTCGGTGCATACGCAATCCGACGCCGGCTCGAGCGTGCCCGAATGGCGTCCCTGGCCCGGAGAGCGCGTGGACATCGATCTGGCGCGCCCCGAGGGCGTTCCCGGTCAGACGTTGACGATCGATGCGAGCGAGGAGCGAATAACCCCAGGCCTGCGGGCGACCGACATCTCGCTCACGCTATCGATTCGATCGAGCCGAGGCGCCCAGCATACGGTGACGCTGCCGCCGGACGCCCAGCTCGAGTCGATCTCGATCAACGGCGTGTCCCAGCCGATCCGGACGGAGGGCCGCAAGCTCACGCTGCCCATCGTTCCGGGCGCGCAGCACGTGCTCCTCGCGTGGCGGCAGACGCCCGGGATCGCGGCGCTCTTCGGGACACCGCCCGTCGACCTCGGGGCGCCCAGCGTCAACGCGACCATCTCGCTAATCGTGCCCGGCGGGCGCTGGCTGCTCTTCGCGGGCGGCCCGCGCATCGGACCCGCGGTATTGTTCTGGAGCCAGCTCTTCGTCTTGCTCGTGCTCTCGCTCCTGCTCGGCAGAAACCGGTGGACCCCGCTCCGATGGTGGCACTGGCTTCTCCTCGCCGTGGGCCTGTCCCAGGTCAGCGTGGTCTCCGGCGCGATCTTCGTCGGATGGATGATCGCGCTCGGCTGGCGATCGCGCGAAGGGTGGACGGAGAAGGGGGCACTGGCGTTCAACGCGCGGCAGGTCGCGTTCGTCGCATGGACACTGGTGGCGCTGGGTATCCTCTGCGTTTCGCTGTACCAGGGGCTGCTCGGAGCCCCCGAGATGCAGGTTCAGGGCAACGGCTCCGACGCGTCGACCCTCCGCTGGTTCGTGGATCGGGCCGGCCCGACGCTCCCCCCAGCATGGATTGTGTCGGTGCCGGTCCTCGCGTACCGGTGCGCGATGCTCGGCTGGGCGCTTTGGAGCGCACTCGCGCTGCTCGGCTGGCTGGGATGGGCCTGGGGCGCCTTCACGACGGGCGGCGCATGGAAGAAGGTCGTCCGCCCGCCCCCGCCGGCGAGGCCCCCAATGACGACCATGCCGTTCGGGCCCCCGGGCCCCGGACCCACGGGTTGAGCCGGCTCAGCCGGCCACTCCAGGTTCGCGATCGCGCGCCATCCGTGGCACGCTTCCCCTGGTGCGAAGGCCCGTATCCCAACATAGCAGCCGGGACTTCGAGACCGAGCTTCGCGAGCTGCGAGCGCATCTCCTCGCGATGGGCGCGCGATGTGAGCGGATTGTCGCGCTGGCGTTCGACAACTTTCTCAAGGGGGCGCTCCGCGAGGCGCGAGAGGTCGCAGCACTGGACGCGCACATCGATCGCGACGATTCCGAAATTCACGCCCTCATCCTCCGCATCTTGGCTCTTCGCCAGCCTGTAGCCGACGACCTGCGTTTCCTGGCTACGGCCCTGCGCCTCGTCACCGACCTCGAGCGCGTCGGCGACGAGGCGGTCAACATCGCCGAACGGACTGTCGAGGACGATGGCGAAGCCAAGTGCCTGGTCGAAGGCGAGCTCGGACTGATGGCCGCGGCGGCCCTCGACATGCTCCATCTGGCGCTCGACTCGTTCGTTCGAGGAGACGACACGCAAGCGGCCCATGTCCTGGAATGCGACGATGAGGTCGATCGGCGGTGCGGGGCCATCATTGCTGCGATGACGACGTACATTTCGACGCACTCGCCCGAGGTGCAGTCCGGCTTGCGCGTGATCCGCGTGGCGAAGTACCTGGAGCGGATTGCCGATCACGCCACCAATGTCGCGGAAGAGGTCATCTTCATGGTCCGAGGCGACGACGTCCGACACGGTCGATGGCACTCAGGCGCCCCCCGTTCGTCGGACACGTCGCGCGGCCGCCCGGGCCTGACGCGCGCATAGGCGTCTCGGTGTTGGCGCCCCTGCCCATCTGCCGATGAAGCCCGGCGACCCGCTCTCGTCGCGGACGATTGCGCACTACGAGGCGAACGCGGCCGACTTCTGGGCGGCGACGAAAGACCATGACGTCTCGCAGAACTATGCTGCGTTGCTCGACAACATCGCCGGACCGCCGCCGTGGGCCATCCTGGACTTCGGCTGCGGTCCTGGCCGCGACCTCGCGCATTTCCGTTCGCTCGGCCACGAGGCCGTCGGTCTCGATCGGGTGCGCCGCGTTCTGCGCCGCGGCGCGAGGCTACTCCGGGTGCGTCGTGCTCCAGCAAGATTTCCTAGAGCTCTCGCTCCCAGCCGGGCGCTTCGATGGGGTGTTCGCCAATGCGTCGCTGTTCCACGTCCCGAGCCGCGATCTGCCTCGGGTGCTCGCGCAGCTGGGGGTCTCCCTGAAGCCGGGCGGGGTTCTCTTCAGCTCCAACCCGCGCGGCGAGAATCAGGAGGGCTGGCGAGGTGATAGGTACGGTTGCTTCTGGGACCTCGACCGCTGGGGTGCTCTCGTGACGGCCGCCGGGTTCGAGGAGATCGCGCACTACTATCGACCGGCGGGGAAGCCGCAGGAACAGCAGCCTTGGCTCGCGACCGTGTGGCGCCGGGGGCGCGACTAGAGGCCGACGTTCGCCAGCGCGTTGGAGAGGGAACCGGCGATCTCCACCAGCCGAGGGTGCGTCGCTTCGAACTCTTCCACGGACTTCTCCAGCCCGGCAGAGAGAGCTCGAGCAACTCCGGCCGTCGCTTCGGGCGCGTCGCCTCGTGGGCCGACACCTCGGCGAAGCCTGCAATGCTCTTGGCTTGATCGGCGTGGGCGGCGGGAAGCCGGGCTATCTCTTCGCGCAGAGTGCTCATGAGTTGGAGGAGCTCTGCCTTTTTCTCGGGCGAGACGCCGGCTTTCCCCATCTCGGCCTCGAGCCGTGCAAGCGTGTCGTCCAGCATTGGCTCGATCATAGCCATTTGGGCTTGGGCGCGCCCGGACCTTGCGTCCCGCTGGCAGCGTGGACGCAAAGCAGGCTCTCGGGCGGGTACTGGCGCGCATGACAGGCTGGCTGCCGCGGCGGCGCAGTGGGAACGCGGACGAGGTGGAGGTCCGCGCGCTGGCGGGGAACGATTGGGGCGCCGAAGCGCAGCCGAAGGTGACGGAGTTCGAGACCGAGGAGGCGGCGAAGGCGATGACGTCGGCCGAGTTCGAGAAGATGGTGTGAGCACCGGGCCGTTTCACGAGTGCCTGAACGCCATGGAACGCGCCCGTCAGCCCTGGGCCGGCGTGGGCATGCGCGGCCCCCATCCGGGCTCACGCGGTCCCTCACGCCGTCGATGCATGAGCACCTGGATGCCGAGCGCGAGCAACGTCACGCCGAAGATGATGGCGTAGATTCCGACGGTCCAGATGAGCGCGAGCGCCCCGATGAGCGGGTGCCAGAGCAGAAGGACGCCGAAGAGAACCGACACGACGCCCGTCAAGCCGTAAAGCCAGCGATGTGGGCTCTCTTTCGATGTGCAGGCCGCGACGAGAGTGACGATGCCCAGCACCATGGCCCGTGCCGCGACGACGATCGTCAGCACGAGGATCGACAGGCCGGGGTAGGACAGCGCGAGCACCCCTGCGGCGATGCTGACCATCCCCTCGAACACGAACCATCCCCAGCGCTGGCCCTCTCGGCCTCGCCGTACGGCGATGTAGAAGGCAAAGCCGCTGTCGACGAACGCCCACACGGCGAACACGATGACCAGCGCCAGCGCGGTCGCCCGCGGATTGGCAAGCGCGATAACGCCGAACGCGATGGCGAGCAACCCACGGAGGGCGGTGGGCCACCCCGCGGACCGGGTCATCGGCTCGGCCGCGGCCAGCCTCTCGGCGAGCGGCTCACGAGCAGCGGTTGGCTGGAGCTCGATATGACTCTTCATGCGTATCTCCACGGCTGTTGCCTGGCCGTGCTGCTCTCCGCACGGCCGACCCATTCGAGTCGCAAGAACTGGTTCCACGTCGCGTCGGGGCGCCGCCATCGCTCGCGGTGCAGCCGTTTCTTCGATCGGCCGAGGCCGATGGCTCCGCCGCTCGGGTGGTCCATGCCGTCGAGACCGACGGAAATTACGTTGGGCCCTAGGTCTGGTACTCGGCGACGGCTTCGAAGTGGATCACGCGGGGGCACGCGCTCGGCCCGACGGAACCAGAGCAGTCGTCGCTGCCCTGGAACGAAGTCTCACGGGCCCGAAGCGCCCGCATGACCGTCGTCGTCAAGTCGTGCTCGCCGTCGGCGCATCGAGGATCTCCGCACGGCACGAGAAAGAGCGCCGGAGCGCGATTGATGAGCACGTGCCGGACGTGCTTCGTGGCGCTCACGCCGAACCGCTCCTCGATCTCGAGCCGCAGGTTGACGAGCCCAGGCACCTGGCTGGAGAGCCTCGGCGCGTCGTTCTCGCGCCGGCGTCGTTCAGCGAATCGTTGCGCGGCCGGGCCGTTTCGACGCTGGTACACGACGTGAGCTTACCTTAAGCAGTCGGGGTGCGCTCCGCTACGACGGTAGAGCGACGACACCGCCCCCGCGGTCGGACCTGCGCTGGCATGGCCCTGGGGGGCCAACGCCAGCGCGGCCGTCGCGCCGAGGCCCGTTACATCCCGGCGCCGGGCTTCACGTACACGCGCACGTAGTCGACCAGCATCTGCGCCGGGTCCGCCGTCATCGCATTGGGAGGCGCGCCCCACGAGTTGTTGTCGCCGCTGCCGATCGCGAGGTTCAGGATGATGAAGAACGGGTTGGCCGGGTCGTTGAAAGGCCAAGTCGCCGTCGTCGGGCTGGCGGGAGCGTTCTCGGTCCCGTACGCGACGTCGTCGAGGTACCAGGTGATGCTCTTGGTCGTCCACTCGATCGCATACACGTGGAAAGCGTCCGATAGATTGCCGCCGTTGGGAATCGCATAGGTGTATCCGATGCCCGTGTCCCCGGACATCGTGTCGTGGCTGGTTCCGAACACCGTGGGCGGCTTGACGTCCGCGCACGCGGGCGGGTAGTCCGGGCACATCACGCTCTCCATGATGTCGAGCTCTCCGCACGCCGGCCAGCTCGTCTTGAAGAGGTTGAGCCCCATCATCCAGAACGCAGGCCAGAGCCCCTGCCCGGGCGGAATCTGGGCTCGCATTTCGTAGCGCCCACCCACGTGCGAGAAGAGGTTTTGCGGAGTGGTGCCGGGCACGTAAGTCTTGATTCGCCCGCTCGTCCATTTGCAGGTGCCGTACCAGCACTTGTATGCCGAGGCGCCGGCAGTCTGTGCGGTGATGACCAGGTTGCCACCCTTCTGCTGCGTGTTGGCGTTGCCGTCCGTGTAGTACTCCCACTCGTCGTTGCCCCACCCGTTGCCAGGCGCCCAGCCGCTGATGTTGATGTTGCTCCCGTCGCCGACGTCGTGAGACCACTTCTTCGGGTCGACGTCCGAGCCGTCGGCGCCGTTGAACTCGTCGGACCATAGGAGCGTCCAGCCGGGGAGACCTGCGTCGGTGCCCCCTGACGAGCTCCTGACGAGCTTCCGCTGGAGGAGCCGCTGCCTGACGAGCTGCCCGATGTGCTGCCGGTACCGGACGAGCTGCCCGATGTGCTGCCGGTACCGGACGAGCCGCCCGATGTGCTGCCGGTGCCTGACGAGCCGCCCGATGTGCTGCCGGTACCGGACGAGCCGCCCGATGTGCTGCCGGTGCCTGACGAGCCTCCCGACGAACTCCCGCTCGACGAGTTTCCGGACGAGCTGCTCGTGCTGCCGCTGCCTGCTCCAGAGGAGCTCCCGTTGCTGGTCGAATCACTCCCGCCATCGTCTCCCGGGAAGCCGCCGGAGTTGTCCCCGCCACCGCAGGCGACAACCCACAGAAGCGGCGCGCACAAACGGATCGAAACTCGCATTGCTCCTCGTTGCCTTTCCGACGCGCTCCTTGGGCACCGACTCCCCGCAGATCGTCACGTCGCGCAGGTACGGAGAAAGGAGATCCACCTTCTGGGTCAGTCGGGCGGGCGAGATCGCGCCAAAGCAGCCGCCTCGAACGTCTCACCCTGTGTGCGCACATGGGTGGCTCGCGTCTGCGGAGTCGCTGGAATTTGCGCGTCGTGCTGAAACGCGGGATGGACCGTCATGCGTAGTGCAGGATGAGCACGGGCGTTTTTGCGTCGCGAAGTACCCCGTGCAGCACCGGCGCGCGGCCTGCCTCGAGCGCGCAGTGCGAACACATGACTACGAGATTGGCGTCGTGCTCGACGGCAAACGTGCCTATGACACGCGCGGGCTCACCCCGGAGTAGCCAAAGTCGCACCCCGTCCGTCGCCGCAACGTTTCCCATGGCCAGGCGCTCGAGGAATTCGGCGGCCCACGCCGGCCATTCGTGGTGTTGCTGGTCGACGTAGCGGGGAGACGCAAGCGCTCCGGGCGCGTGGTCCGGGGGAGCGTCGGGACTTGCGACGTGCAGGACGCAGAGGTTTGCCTTCGCCCGCCGCGCGAGGTCGAGCCCGAGCGCCAGCTTGCACGCGACCGCCGGCATCCCCTCGTGCGGGATCAGTATCGTGCGCAGGGCCCAGGGGGCGGCACCGCGCGCCGGCGGGACCACGACGATCGGATGCTGGGTCGCCGCGATGACGCCCGCGGCGATAGGGCCCAGCGCGCGGCGCTCGCTGCACGGGTCCGTGTGCCCGCACAGGACGATGACGGTGTCGCCCCACTCCTCGGCTGCGCGGGCAATTTCCTGGGCGGGCTCCCCCAGCCGCCCGTCGACGACGATGTCGCGCGCTTCCGGATCCAGCCCGAGCGCGGCCGCCAGGCCGGACGCGAGCCTCGCGGGATCGGGCGTGACGTGCAGGACGTGCAACGATGCGTCCAGCACGGCTGCGAGCGCTCGCGCGATCGGCAGCGCGAACGTCGCTTCGCGCGATCCATCGAGCGGCACGAGCACCACGCGCGGCGCGCTCATGGGCCCTCCGCTGCAAACGCAGAGCCCGACTCCTCTGCACGGGTGGGGGCTTGCGTCGCGCTCAGGTCGTGACGCCGTCCGCGCCACTGGACCGAGAAGGCCAGGCGCCGCCAGCTCGCCGGAAGATTCGGCCGCAGGACGGGTCCTTGTGCGCCGATCTCGAGCCCGGCGAAGCCGAGCACCGCCGCCTGCCACAAGCCGCCGAGCGCGCCCGCATGCACGCCGCCCGCCGCGTTTCCCATGTCGTTCTCGAGATCGATCGCCGCCGTCTGCTGGAAGTAGCGTTCGGCCAGCGCTGCGTCCCCGAGCCGCGCCGCGACCGCGGCATGTATGGGGGGGCTCAGCGAGCTTCCGTGATCGGTCCGCGCGTCGTAGAAGCGGAAGTTGACCTCACGCATGGCCGGCGAAAAACGTCCGGGCAAGAGGTGAAGCAAGAGGACCACGTCCGGCTGCTTGATCACCTGCGAGCGGGCGACGCGGTCGCGGCCGAGGAGCACCGTCATGGGCGTGCGGCGCCGAGCGTAGGGCGCCAGATCGAGCCGCTCGAGCGCCAGGTATCCGCGAAACTGCTCGACGAGGCCCGTCGATGGATCGAGCCCGGTGTACATCCTCGCGGCGACGTCGAGCCAGGCTTCCGTCTCTTCGAGCCGCAGATCGAGCCGCGCCGCCAGCGCATGCCATCGATCGGGCCACCTCTCCGCGAGGAGCCGCGCCACCTCAGCGCCGCGCTCCAGGTTCCACTGGGCCATCCAGTTCGTGTACGCGTCGTCGTCGACCAGATCGTGATACTCGTCGGGGCCTTCCACGCCCTCGATGTGCCACTTGCCGTCGCTCTCGGGCGTGGAGCGGCTGGCCCAGAACCGCGCCGTCTCGAGGACGATCTCGGCCCCTGCGTCGAGGAGAAAGGCGGCATCGCCCGTCGTTTGCCAGTGGCTCCACACGGCCCAGGCCACGTCGGCGCTGACGTGCTGCTCGCGCTTGCCGGTGTGGACCAGGACGAGCTCGCCGTCGGGGGCCAGGAACGCGGGCGGCGTGACGTCGTCCCCCGTGTCCGCCGACTCCCACGCGTAGAGCGCGCCGGCGTACCCCATCGTGCGGGCCCTCGCGCGGGCCCGGTCGAGCGTGTGATAGCGGTACATGAGCAGAGCGCGCGCCGCGGCGGGCCAGGTCCACGTGAAGAAAGGGAGCATGTAAAGGTCCGTGTCCCAGAACACGTGGCCCCCGTACCCGCGGCCGGTCAGGGCGCGCGCGCCGATCGACACGCGTTCGTCGTCGGGGTCGGCTGCGCTGACCAGGTGATAGATCGCGAAGCGCAGCGCCCGCTGCGCGTCGGGATCGCCCTCGAGGCGCACGTCCGATCGCCGCCAGGCCTCCTCCCAGGCCTCGCGGTGCGCCCGGACGACACCCTCCATTCCTCGGCGCGCGAGCACCGTGTCCAGCCGCTCGAGGGCAGGCTCCGATTGGCGGGGGGCGCCGTCGTCGCTGCCTCGAGTGATCTCGACGTCGAACGCGCGGTCGAGTCGAATCGTCTGGCCAAGCGCAAGCTGCGCCTCGAAGGTCATCGGAACGTGCGCAAAGCTGTCCGGCGTCTCGAGCATGCTCTGCGCGGCGAATGCGACGCGGATGGGGCCGTGGGTCTGCTCCGCGAACGGAGGGGCTCGACGCCTTGACCCCGATGACGCCCCCGTAGTTCTCGGCGGTGACTGCGATTGATTGGCCGAGCAAATGGCGATCGTCGAGCGAGGCGAAGCGAAGGCCCCGTATGCGGGTGATCCGGCCTGCCTCGTCGCGGTGTCGCCACTCGCGCCATAGAACGCCCTGTCGCATGTCGAGGACACGACGGTGCTCCAGCGTGTCGCCGTGGGACATCGATAGCGGCGCTCCCTGGATTGCGGCCTCGACGTGGGCCCAGTCGGGTCCGGCGGCCAGCTCCAGCATCGACGAGCCTGGAGGCGAGGCGAAGACACCCGCGACGAACGTGGCCGGCGCGGACAGGTCGCTTCCCTCGGCCAGAGAGCCGCGCGATCCGAGGTGACCGTTCCCCACCGAGAAGATCGACTCCACTTCGTGCTCGCGGCTCGGCACGAGCGGTCCCTCGACGAGCACCCAGGTTGGGTCGTCGGTGGGGACGAGCGGAAGGCGTACCGGGTGGAGCTTCGCCTGGGCGGCGAGGATCTCCGCGAAACCGGCGCGGGCCCCCGCCGAGGTGGATCACCGGCGGGGGAACCCCCGCGGGCTCGGGGCCAACCGAGACGTACACGGCACCGGAGGCCTCGGGCACGACCATCCTTTCGTCGCTGCCCGGGAACCCCGCCGTGGAGCCGAACTCGTCGCCGGCGATGAGGATCTCGCGCGTCCCGATTCCGCGCGGAGCCGCGAGCTCGCGGAGCACCCAGCGAACCGAGTCGGCCTTGTCGGTGAGGCCGACTTCGATGTGCTTCGCGTCGCTCGTCACGCGCGCGTCGGGCAGCCCGCGATCCCGGCAGAGGCGCTCGGTCATCTCGAAGACCTCGCGCAGCCCCCCCGCGAGGCCCGCTCCCCGCAGGCGCGCCTCGACCGCAGCGAGAAGCTCGGGCATCGCAGACTTCGGGGGGTCGCGCCATTCGGGCGTCGGGATGAGATCGATCTTGCGCCGATTGAGGCGGTCGGCGATGACCTCGGTCACCAGACCCGTGCGCGCGGCGATCTCGTCGCGCAACGCCTCGGCAATTTCGGTGAGCTTGCGGTCCTCTTCTCCCGTGGCCCGGCGCAGATGGCGCAGCATGGGCGGGGAGGGACCCGAGTAGCCGTACACCTCGGACCCGCGATTGGTGCACAGGTACAGATTCGACTTCTGCGGTCCGCGTATGGCCGACGAGAACTGAGCCTCCACGTTGGCGACGTTGGTCCCCGTGACGACGACGAGCAGGACCTCGGCGCGAAGCAGGCGCTCGGCAATGCGACGCACCCGCGTGGCGTCGGCGTGCCGGTGTTCGACGGCGGTGCCGTCCCAGTCGAAGACGATGAGCCGGAAGGCGCCATCCAGGAGAACGGTCGGGGTGGGCATGGCCGCGCGCCGCCCAGACGCCTGCAGGCTCGGGGCCGAGCGGGCTCGAGAGCGCGAGGCTCGGCGGACGTCGCGGCTGCGGTCAGCGCTCTTCGTCGTCGCGGTCGGGCGGCGACGGTTCGCGCCGCACGCCGCGATGCAGAGAGTGCCCGATCGCCGCCAGGATGCTCGTCTGCAGACCGAGCAGGCGCGTGCGGTGGACCTTGGCCCCGTCGAGCTCGGTCACGTGGAACCGATTGAGGACGCGGCCCCTGTGCGTCGAGACGTCGGACCGCACGATCTGAACCCGCTCGCGGAAGAGCACTTCGGTGATTGCGTACAGGAGCCCCGGACGGTCCGGGCCCTCGACCATGAGCACCGTGTGGCCCTCCCGCTCGTCGGCCTCGAAGCGCACGCGGATCGAGTCGCCCGCGGCGCGGTGTGCGCGGGCGAGCTGGGCCGCGCGGTCGAAGTTGGCGCGGCCGCGCACCAGGGCGTCCAGCATGTCGCCGAAGCTGGCGATGTCGTTCGACCGGATGGGCACGATGGCCCCCGACCTGGGAGAGAGCTTGCGGATCCAGAAGAGGTCCACGGCTTCGACCTGCGCGTGGGACCGCTTGCGGCAAAAGGCCTGTGCGGCCACGACGTCGAAGTCGTGCGCGACGAGCGCGGCGCTTATGCGCGAAAGCAGACCCGGGCAGTCGTCGGCCACCACGCACAGGGCCGATACCCCCTCGGCGAGCTCTCGCCAGAGCTCGACCCTGGTCGCAGCCGAGCCGCGCCGCCGGGCGATGGCGGCGTGCGTCTCGACCGCAGCGCGATTGTAGACCTCGCGGTAGCCGGGCGGCATCGAGCGAAGGAACAGGCGGACGAACTCTTCGTCGGAGGCGGGGCTGTTCTCCGTCGACGGTTCGGGTTCTGGTGCTCCAGCGGTGAAGGTTTCGGGAGACTCGCCATCGGGCGGCAAGAAATCCATGGCCCAAGGCTCCCATGAGAAACGGCTCGGGTGCTTTGCCTCGACGTTTCCGGGACGTTGCGCCTCTCGAAAGCTCCGGTCCCGGTGGCATGGGCACTGCTCGACGCCATGGCCATGAGCCGCGCGCAGCCCATTCATGTCCTTCTTGCCACAGTGGCCGCGAGCTGGTGTTGCCTCGGGCGCCCCCGGACGGGCTCAGCCGTCGGCCGTGGCCATGTCCGATCTTCCCCGTGACGTCAGCCCGCGCGTCTCGGCGGCGGAATCGACGGCTCTGGTCGACGGCAACACGGCGTTTGCGGTGGACGCGTATCGCTGGCTCGGAGACGCGCAGGCCGGTCGGAGCGTCGTGCTGTCCCCCTATTCCATCTCCTTGGCGCTGGCGATGACGTACGCGGGCGCCGGCGGGGTCACGGCGCGCGAGATGGCGAACGCGATGCACTACGCGCTTCCCGCGAGCCGCCTCGAGCCGGCGTTCGACGCCCTCGACCTGGGCCTCGCCCAGAGCTCGAAAGAGGTCGTGCTGCGCATCGCTGCCTCCCTGTGGGGCGACCCGAAGGAGAGCTACGGGCGGGCGTTCCTCGACACGATGGCCGCAGATTTCGGCATGGGTATCCGGCTGGAGGACTTCGCGCACGATGCGAACGGCAGTCGCGACCGGATGAACGCCTGGGTGTCCGAGCAAACGGATCACCGGATCATGAATCTGCTGGGACCGGGCACGATCGACGAGCGTACGCGTCTCGTCGTCGTCGACGCGATCGACTTTCGCGGCGGGTGGGCGACGCCCTTCCGGACCGCGGCGACGCGGGCCGAGGCCTTCACGCGCGCGGACGGAACGGTGGTGAACGTGCCGACGATGTTCGAAGGGCAGCTCGCCGCGCGCACCGTGCGCACCTCGGAGTACGACGCGGTCGAGCTGCCGTACGAGGGTGACCAGATGGCGATGGACCTCGTCGCGCCCAAGCGCGGGTCGTTCGCGCAGTTCGAGACCGAGCTGACGGCCGGCGAATTGACTTCGATCGCCCGGGCCATGAAGCCTGCCGTCGTCGAGCTATGGCTGCCGAAGTTCGCGATCCGCCGGACATCGACGAGCCTCGAGCCGATGCTACGGAGCTTCGGGATGAACGCGGCCTTCGACGCGGGCAGCGCCGATTTCTCCGCCATCGCTGCAGACGCCGGCTCTCCCTTGCACATCGACGACGTCGTGCACGCAGCCGAAGTCGACGTCGACGAGCAAGGGACCGAGGCCTCCGCGGCGACGGGTGCGACGATCACCGCGACCGCCGTGTTCACACCCCAGGCGGAGATCCACATCGATCGCCCATTTGTCTTTCTGCTGCGCGATCGGGTGACGAGCACCGTGCTCTTCATCGGACGCGTGATGGCCCCGTCGGCGAGCTGAGGCGATTTTACCCGCCCTCCAGCCACTGCGGGTGCTGCGCGGTGCCGTCGAACATGGTCGTGGTCTTGTACTTCTCGTAGGTGCCCGATCGTACTCGGGCGGCTTGCGCCAGGAGTGCCTCCCTTTCGCCGTCGGTCAGCGGCTCGAACCCGAGCACCGTGTGGAGGTCCTGGTGGAGCACCCCCATCGAGTCGACGCCCGTGATGGTGACCGAGACCGGGAGGCTCATCGCGTAGCGCAAGCACTGCACCGCCGAGACGACATCGCTCTGGAGAAGAAGGCCCGATCCCAGGGGCTTCATCCCGAGGACACCAATCTCGTCGCGCAGCAGCACGGGTAGCACGCGCTTCTCGAAGCTCTCGGGGCCGGAGTGGGCGTCCATCACGTTGAGCGGCATCTGCACGGTGTCGAACCGGAACGAGTGCCGGCGCGCCAGCTCGAGCATCGCGAGGTGAATGGTGGGGCTCTTGTGTCCGGTGAACCCGAGGAACCGCGTCTTGCCCGCGTCGCGCGCGCGCACCAGCGCCTCGATGGCGCCGCCCGGTGCGAAGACGCGCTCGGGGTCCGAAGCACGGATGACCTCGTGGATCTGCAGGAGGTCGAGGTGATCGGTGCGAAGTCTGCGCAGCGAATCGTCGAGCTGCTTCGTCGCAGCCTCGGCCGTGCGTCCGTCGAGCTTCGTCATCAAGAAGACCTTGTCGCGGTAGCCGCCCTCGAGCGCCTTGCCCATGCGGGTCTCGCTCTCGCCTCCGTTGTAATCCCAGCAGTTGTCGAGGAACGTCACACCGCGGTCGATCGCCTCGTGGACGATGCGGATGGCTTCCTTCTCGGCAGGAATGCCGAGGTGAAACCCGCCGAGGCCCATCAGCGAGATCTCGGCGCCTGTCCGCCCGAGGCGGCGCGTGGGCATCGTCGCGCCGGTCGGGACCGCGAAGTCGCCGGGAGCGGGGCCGCCGCCGATCGGGCCTCGGGGCGGTCCGTCGCTCGGGTCAGGATCGGTCGAGCCGGGCGCCGCGCCCTGCATCTGCGGCGTGCCGAGCGCGGCGCCCTTTCGGGCGCAAGCGGCGAACGCGACGGCGGCGCCAGCGGTCTTGAGGAAGCCGCGGCGAGACGGGGTGGAGTCCATCGGGGGCAGGGGAGCACCCCGTGTGCCGCCGGTTCGGCTTCAGTCGCGACCTCGACCTCGAGTCAGCGGCAAGCCCCCTCGTCGGTCCAGACGCCCGGCCAGGGGCACATGCTGGCCCCCGGCACGCACGACGCGAACGTAGCGCAGTTCTCGCAGTTGGCATCGGAGCACAGCCAGTCGTGGCCGCCGTTCGAGACGACCGTTCCCTGCATGTACGAGAGGCAATCGCCGTTGCGGTAAGCGGGCGCGCAAGCGGGGAGCACGGGCGCGTCGACCCCCGCGTCCTGGGCCGCGTCCACGCCCGCGGCGTCACTTCCGCCTTCGGCATGGTTGTCGACGCCGGTATCCGCGGCGGCGCTGTCGTCGTCGGCGTCGCTCGCGTCGTCGGAGCTACCCGTCTCGCCCGCAGCATCCTCTTCCCCGCCGGCCTCGCCGTCTCCGCTTCCCGAGTCGCCGCTGCCCTGGGCCCCGCCGGGCCCGCGATCGCTGACCGAGCCGCCGGTCGCCACGTCGGGCGCCGTGCCTCCGTCGTCGCTGCCCGTCCCTCCCTCGTCGTCGCCCGACCCCGTGTCGGAGCTGCCGCCGCTGGCGCACCCCGCCGCCCAGGGCAGGACGAGCAGCGCGCCCAGGGCAAGCGCACGTCGAGCGGACCGCGCTTTGGCTCGCCGGGCACGCATCATGGACGCGAACCCTAGTAGGCCGAGCCTCGCGCGACGGCTCACGCGTCGCGACCGATGCGCGACGAATTCGTCTTTCGCGCCGGTTTCTGCGGGTGCAGCCCGGCGAGCACCGCGCGCTCACGCTCGCCGATCGCGAAGCACGGCCGCCACGACCTGCTCCAGCAGGTCGATCCCGAAAGGCTTGTCGATGCACCGGTTCGGTACGCGCGCGAGAAACTCGCGGGCGCGCGTCGCGAACGCACCCCCCGTCATGAACGCAATCCGGCGCTCCTGGCCGCGCCCGGCCGCGTGCAGCGACTCCCACAGGTCGATTCCGTCGAAGCCGGGCATCGTCATGTCGCACAGGATGACGTCGAAGCTCTCCGACTCGCAAAGCCCTCGGGCGTGGGTGCCGCTCTCGGTGACGGTCACGTCGTACGACTCGAGCGCACGGGCGATGATCTGCCCGACCGCCGGCTCGTCATCGATCACCAGCACGCGAGCCGCGCGGGCTGGCGCGCCGTACGCCCTCGGCTGCTCCCCGCGGGGGGGCGCACCCGGCTTTGCGGCCGGAAGGACGACCCGGAACGTGGATCCTGCGGGCGAGGTGTGAACCAGCGCGATCTCGCCTGCGAAGGTCGCGACGATGCCGTGGCAAATCGACAGTCCCAGGCCCGATCCCGCGCCGACGGTCTTCGTCGTGACGAACGGCTCGAACACGTGCCCGCGAATCGGCTCCGCGATGCCGCCGCCGGTGTCCGCGACCTCGATCGCGACGCGCGCGTCGGCCATGTCGTACGTGGTCAGGCGGATGCAGTTGCGATCGGGATCGCCCTCGGCGATGGAGTCCGCCGCGTTGGCGATTAGGTTGACGAACACCTGCCCGAGTCGTAATTCGCTGGCCTGCGCGAGGCGCGTCGCCTTGTAGTCGCGGAGGACCCGCGAGCGGTGGCGGTAGCGGCTCTCGAGGATGCGCAGGGCCCCGTCGAGCGCCGAGTGAACGTTGACCGGACCGAGGGGCTCTTCGTCTCCGCGGCCGAAGCTCGCGAGCGACCGCACGATGTTGCGTACCCGCTCGGAGCCCTCGCGCGCGGCCTCGAGCGCGCGTGCGAGCTCGTCGCGCTCGCGGCCGGCCGGGAGGCGCGCGACGGCGTCGCTGGCCATTTCCAGATTGAGCATGACGTACGCGAGCGGGTTGTTCACCTCGTGTCCGACGCCAGCGGCCAGTCTGCCGAGAGAAGCCATGCGCTCGGCCAAGACGAGCTGCACCTCCAGCGCCTTGCGCTCGGTAACGTCGCGCACGACCGCCTGCTCGCGGCCGTTGGCGAGTAGCTTGGCGCTGATCTCGACGACGACTCGCGTGCCGTCCTTGCGCACGATGCGTCGCTCGGTGACGAGGGCTTGCCCGGCGGAGAGGAACGAAGCTCGAGGGGTCGGGCCTTGAGCTCGTCGGGGTCGAAGAGCTCGGCCACGGTGAGCGCGAGAAGCTCGGCGCGCGAGTATCCGGTCAGCTTCTCCGCGGCCGAGTTCGCATCGATGAGGCGCCTCTGAGCGTCGGCGAGGAAGATGGCGTCCGACGCCTGCTCGACGAGCGTACGGTATCGCTCCTCGCTTTCGCGCAAGGCGCCCTCCGCTGGCGATTGGTCTGCAAGGTCGCCCACCTCGTCATTATTGCTTGACGGTTCAGCGTGTGCTGGCCAAACGCAGGCTGGCCCGCGTGCCTGCGATGTGCTTGGATGACCGTCGCCGCCCGTTGGGTGCTCGTTTCGGGGCGCCAGTCCGCTTCCCCAGCTGCTGCGCCTCTTCCTCCTCCCGCAAACTACCCGCATGGAGGCGAGCACCCAGCGGGGCGGCGCTTTCGACTTGGCGGTGCTCGAGAGCCCGAAGCGCGCGCTGTAGATATGCGGGGCACGCGCTCGGCGGGGATGATCGGCGCTCGCCGCCGGCTCCGCGCCGAGCGTCCCCCGCCGAGCTTTGGGGGCAACGCGCCTTACCCGCTCGATGAAGGCGGCGTCACCTCAGTGGGGCATCACGTCTTCTCGCTGGGAAGGAGCTTTCTTCCGACGATGAGGATGCGATCACCCGAGGTGAGTCCCGGGTCTTGTCGTCGGCAAGGCGCGTCCTTCCGACGATGAGGACGCGTGCACCCGAGGGCGAGGTCCTGGTCTTGTCGTTGGCAAGGCGCGTCCTTCCGACGATGAGGATGCGATCACCCGAGGGTGAGGTCCGGTTCTTCTCGTTGGCAGGGCGCGTCCTTCCGAGTCTAACGAGCGAGCACCCGGCGCTGAGGCATCGGTCACCGTCGCTAGTAACGGCACGCACGCTCGGGAGTGTTCCCAAAGCTCGGTGGGGCACGCTCGGCGCGGAGCCGCCGGGTGGGGGGGTCCCCCTTGTCTGAGCTGCGGGCATGCGCAGCACGCCCGCAGCGAGTTCGGGGGGCCCCACCCGACGGCGAGCGCCGAGCGTGCCCCGCCGAGCGTGAGCCCCGTATGCCTTCTTCAGCCCGTCGCGACCGCCCCAGAGACTTAGGCAGTCGGTCGCTGACCGGCGCTGGCAATCTGGCGGTCGATGGCTTCGCGCGGGAGCCGCAGCGCCTCGCATGCGTGCTCGAGGAGCGCTCGTTCGCGCGCGTCGACTTTTCCATCGGCCATCGCCGCGGCGATCAGGCCCGCCAGAAACCACTCCGGCTTCTCCACGACGAGCGGTGCGCCGTAGTCGCCTTGCGGTGGGCTGGCGAGCACGTCCTCCACCTGCTCCGGCGGGATGTCCCAGCGTGAGGCGCACATCTCCAGCAGGCGGCGCTCCCGCCTGTCGATGGCGCCGTCGCTTGCCATGAGCTGCGCCATTCGGGCGAAGAGCACGCGCCTCTCGCGCGGGTCCGCCACGTCCGGCAGGGGTGGCGCGACGGACGCGGCGGAGCCGGGCGTCTCCTCCGTCTCGGCGCGCGGCTGCATTCGCAGCTCCTCGGGTCGCAACACCGCTTCGAGGACCCACGCCTGGTCTCCAGCCGCGAGCTCCGCGCCGCAATGGTCGCACGTGCTCGAGTCGGTCTCCGCGAGGGCCGCCCCGCACACCTGACAGACGAGCGACGTCATCGAGAGCTTCGAGACCACGCCCGATTTGCGCGACAGCGAGAGGACCGTCTTCGCCGGCGTGTAACCGTGCGCTCCGCCGAAGCGCGCAGACCAGAAGATCTGCACGTGCGCGCGGTCGCTCGCTCCCGCATCGCCAGCGTTGCCCAGCTCGCAGGCGAGCAGCTCCGCGCCGCCGACGGCCACGTCGCTCGCCGATTGCGTCCACTCGATGCGCGCACCCTCGTCGAGGAGCACGCGACTCGCGCACTTGCGCAGCGGCGAGCAGCTCGCGGCGCGCCCGGCCTGTACCCACTTCCAGAACAGGTAGGACGCGCGGTCCTCGAGCGCTTCGCGCGCGACCCCGCCGTCGCGGGCGCGGAGCTCGGCGAGGCCCGCCGGCGGACGCGACGCGGGGTGCCACTCCTCGAGCTGCGTGATCTCGGCCAGCACCCAGTCGTGCTCGCCCGAGCACACGAGCGCGCTGCAGTAGCGGCACTTGATGGTCTCGCCCTGGTCGAGCGGCGCGCCGCACGATGGGCACGCGTGGCCCACGGCGAAGCCGGCCTGCTTGGTCTGCGCCCCGGTGCGTCGTACGAGCGACCAGATTTCGGTGTACGGCTCGACGGGCGTTCGAGCCAGCGCCGCCCGGATTTCGTCGTCGCGGGAGGCCACGGGCACCTCGGTATCGCGCGCCTCCGCGAGCACACGCAGGTGCACGACGTCGAGGGGCGCGGCCTCTTCGACGGCCTCGACGGTCGCGGCGAGCACGCGCGCGTCGCCCATGACGTTGCGCCGGTTCTCCTGCCTCATCAGCGCGAGCTGCACCTGGAAGCGACTGTAGACGCCGTCGCTGACGAACGGTCGCGCGGGCTTCATGTCGCCGTTGCACCAGGCTTCGCGCAGGATGCTCGCCATGGGAAGCACGTGGTCGAAGAGGCTCTGCTCGGTGAGCGCGGGATCGTGGGCGCGCAGCGGCTCGAGCGAAACGGAGCCGCGCACCGCGGCAGTGCTCTGGTCCTGCGCGGCCATGAGCGCGCTGCGGGCACCCTGGTCCACCGAGGCGCGGCGCAGGCGCTGAAGGAGGACCAGGCCGACGATCAGCCCGAAGACGACGAAGAACACGATGACTTCGCCCGGTCCGGCGCTCGACCCGTCGCTGCCGCTCGAGGTTCCGCCGCCGAATCCGCCTCCGCCACCGACGCCGCGCGAGCCACCCCCGACGTGCGAGCCGCCGCCGCCGCCGCCCCCGTGATAGCTGCCGCCCCCGCCGGGGCGGCCGTAGGAGGCGCTCGGCGAAGACGCGAGCGCGACGAGGGCCGCGAGGAGCGCCAACCGGGGCATGCGGGCCATCCGAGGCATAGGGGAAGACTACGCTCAGCGGGCCGGAAAGAGGTCCCTTTGCTGCCATGCCGGGAGGGCGCGCAGCTCGGCCCATACGTCGTTGGCCGACCCGTACCGAAACTGCTCCCGTCGCCGGAGCATCTTGGCCACCAGCGACCCAAGGGGCGTTCCAATCTGTTCGGCGCGCTGGCGTGGCACCCCTTGCGCGACGCACGCGACGAGCTCGGGGTAGGGAGCACCGAACGGCACGGCGCTCTGGCCGGTGATCATCCAGTAGAGGAGGAGCCCGATCTGGTAGATGTCGCTCTGCTTGCTCGTGTAGCCGGTCGCGACAATCTCCGGCGCCATGACGGCGTGGTGCACGACGTTCGGGCGAATCGCCGACATACCGCGCAGCTCGGTGCTGATTCCGAAGTCGCTGATCTTGACGATGGGGCGATCGCTCCCGTGCGAGATGAGAATGTTGCCCGGGTGCAGGTCGTCGTGGACGACGTCGTTGTCGTGGAGAAACTGCACGGCCGCGAGGAGCTGGCGCGCGAGCTCGATCGTGAGCCCCTCCTGCATGGGGGTGCCGAGCATCGCGAGGAGCGCGTGGTCGCAGCGCTCGAGCGCGAGAAAGAAGAGCGACCCCTGCTCGAAGGCGTCGAAGATGTAGACGACGTTCGGGTGACGCAAAGAGAGGAGGCGCTGCGCCTCGCGCGCCCACTCGGCGTAGACCTCGCCGTAGGGCCGGTTCGCGGGACGGACCATTTTCAGGGCGTAGACCTGGTCGAAGGGTCCAACGCATTCGTAGACGGCGCCGAACTCGCCCGACCCGATGACGGCTCGAACCGTGTACTGGCCGCGCGCCGATTGAAGCAGCGTCCCCACCTGGGGGTATTGAAACCCGGGCATTGAGGACGGTTGCGAGGACGGTGCCTGGGGCACCGCGCTGATCGCCGTCATGCGTTGCGTGACATGCCCGAGTGCGGGAATGCCCGAGCGGGGGGTGGCGTCGGGGTTCGTGCGATCGCCGTGGCCGGTCACGAGGACGCATCTAGCACCCCTCGCGTCGTCTATCCTCGGGTCCGATGGCCGCACGCACCGCAGAGCACCGACGGCTCCAAGAAGCACGCGCTTCGGGGACCGAGAAGAAGTGGCGCCGCTGGGGGACCTACCTGCCCGAACGGCAGTGGGGGACGGTGCGCGAGGACTACTCGGCCGACGGCGAGGCGTGGGACTACTTCCCCTTCGACCACGCGGCGTCGCGAGCCTACCGGTGGGGCGACGACGGCCTCCTCGGGATCTGCGACAACCGCGGGCTGGTCTGCTTTTCGATCGCCCTCTGGAACGGCGCCGACTCCGATCTTGAAGGAGCGACTCTTCGGGGTCTCGGGCAAGGAGGGCAACCACGGCGAGGACGTGAAGGAGGTCTACTGGTACCTCGACGGCACGCCGACGTGCTCGTACGCCCGCGCGCTCTACAAGTATCCGCAGCGCGCGTTCCCTTACGAGGAGCTGCGCCGCCGGTCGCGCGAGGCCGGCAAGCGCGATCGCGAGCCCGAGATCCTCGACACCGCGGCGTTCGACGAGGACCGCTATTTCGACGTGCAGGTCGAGTACGCCAAGGAGGGGCCGGACGACCTGCTCGTGCGCATCACCGCGACCAACCGCGGGCCGCAGCCCGCGCCGCTCGTCCTCTTGCCGCAGCTGTGGTTTCGCAACACCTGGACCTGGTCGCCGGAGTCGCCGCGGCCGGAGCTCTTCGCGCGGGACTCCTCGGACGACGTCCTCGTCGTCGAGACCGCGCACGAACACCTGGGAAGCTTCTGGCTTTATGCGGAGGGGGCGCACGAGCTTCTCTTCACCGAGAACGAGTCGAACGCGCCGCGCCTCTGGGGAACGCCGAGCGCGAGCCCGTACGTGAAAGACGCTTTTCACGAGGCCATCGTGCGCCGGCGCCACGACGCGGTGAACCCCGAGCGGCGCGGCACGAAGGTGGGCGCGCGGTACGCGGTCGTGCTGGAGCCGCAGGAGTCTCTCGTCGCTGCGCCTCCGGTACACGAGCAGCCCGCGCGAGACGCCGTTCGCCGACCACGACCGGATCTTCGAGCACCGCATCCGCGAGGCCGACGAGTTCTTCGGGGCCGTCACCCCGAGCGCGCTCTCCGACGGACGAGCGGCGCATCTTCCGGCAGGCGACGGCGGGCCTCTTCTGGAGCAAGCAGTATTACTGCTACGACGTCGAGCGCTGGCTGCGCGGCGACCCGGCCCAGCCCGCCGCCGCCGGCGAACCGCCGGAGCGGGCGAAACGGCGAGTGGCGGCACCTCTACAACTCCGAGGTGCTCTCGATGCCCGACAAGTGGGAGTACCCCTGGTACGCCGCGTGGGACCTCGCGTTTCACTGCATCCCTCTGTCGCTGGTCGATCCGGAGTTCGCCAAGCAGCAGCTGAAGCTCCTGGTCCGCGAGTGGTACATGCACCCGAACGGGCAGATCCCCGCGTACGAGTGGCAGCTCGCGGACGTGAACCCGCCCGTGCACGCCTGGGCCGCGTACCGCGTCTACCAGATCGAGCGGCGCACGACGGGCCGGGGCGACCGCGACTTTCTCGAGTCGGTGTTCCTCAAGCTGATGCTCAACTTCACCTGGTGGGTGAACCGCAAGGACACCGCCGGGCGCAACGTGTTCGAGGGCGGCTTTCTCGGGCTCGACAACATCGGCGTCTTCGACCGCAGCAAGCCGCTGCCCGGAGGCGGCGCCCTCGAGCAGGCAGACGCGCACGAGCTGGATGGGGATGTACTGCCTGAACATGCTCGACATCGCGCTCGAGCTCGCGCGCGAGAACCCGAGCTACCAGGACGTCGCCAACAAGTTCTTCGAGCACTTCCTGTCTCATCGCCCACGCGATGAATCACCTCGCGGGGAACGTTTGCCTGTGGGACGAGCGAGACGGCTTTTACTACGACGTGATGCGCCGGCCGACGGGCGAGAGCTTCCCGGTGCGCGTGCGCTCGATGGTGGGCCTCTCGCCGCTCTTTGCCGTGTCGACCATCGAGCCGGACACGCTGGAGCGGTTGCCGGCCTTCTGGAGGCGCGCGCGGTGGTTTCTGCAGAATCGCCCGGAGCTCGCGGCGTACTGCCCGCTCATGGAAGTGCCGGGGCGTCAGGAGCGGCGCCTCTTGTCGCTGGTCGATCGCGAGCGCTCGGCGTGTTCTCTCGCGCATGCTCGACGAGACGGAGTTCCTCTCGCCTCACGGGGTGCGATCGCTGTCGCGCGCGCACGCCGACCATCCCTACGAGCTTCACGTCGAGGGGCAGACCTTCCGCGTCGACTACGAGCCGCGGAGAGCCAGAGCGGTCTCTTCGGAGGCAACTCGAACTGGCGCGGTCCCATCTGGCTGCCGGTGAACTATCTCGTCATCGAGTCGCTGCAGCGACTCGCGCACTACTACGGCGACTCGTTCACGGTGGAGTGCCCGACCGGCTCGGGCAAGATGTGCACGCTCTGGCAGGTGGCCGCGGAGCTGTCGCGCGCCTCATCTCGCCTCTTCGCCGCGGGCCCCGACGGCCGGCGCCCTGCGCACGGGGCGCACGAGCGCATGCAGCGCGATCCGCTCTTCAAGGACCACATCACCTTCTACGAGTACTTTCACGGCGACACCGGCGAGGGGCTCGGCGCCCGCGCGCAGACCGGCTGGACCGCGCTCGTCGCGAAGCTCCTCGATCAGTCGCGCCTGTGGAGGGAGAAGCAGCCGCGATAGCCCCTGTGTTAGAAGCTAGGCCCCTCGATGGTAGCTTCCTTCGACGCGGCGTACTTCCGTCGCTTCTACGAGTCGCGCCGCTCCCGCGTGTACGGCCGCGAGCAGATCGAGCACCTCGCGAGCGGGGTGGCCGGGTTCGTCCGGTGGTTCGGCGGCGAGATTGAGCGCGTGCTGGACGTCGGCGCCGGCGTCGGCCTCTGGCGCGACTGGTTCGCGGCCAAGATGCCGGACGTTCGTTACCGCTCCATCGACGTCAGCGAATACGCGTGCGCGAAGTACGGCCACGAGAAGCGCGACATCTCCGCGTGGCGCGCCCGCGAGAAGTACGACCTGGTCATTTGCCAGGGCGTGCTTCCGTACCTGGACGACGCGGCCTGCACCAAGGCCATCGCCAACATGGGCGCGATGTGCCGCGGGTTTCTCTACCTCGAAGCCATCACGGCGCGCGATTACGCGCAGGTGTGCGACCGGTCGCGCACCGACGTGAGCGTGCGCGCGCGTCCGGCGTCTTTCTACAGACAGCTACTCGCCAAGTCGTTCCAGCCCATCGGCTGCGGCCTGTTCGCCGCTCGCGGGGGAGACGCCGTCTTCTACGATCTCGAGCGCCGTTGAGCGGGGCTCACGCCAGGACCGCGAACTTGAGGTAGCGACCCTCGGGGAAGGCGGCGAGCATCGGGTGGTCGGGTCCCGCTCCGCGCAGCTCGAGCACCGACAGCGCGCGCTCGCCGAGCGCCTCGTCGTCGAGGGTGCCGAGGAAGGTCTCGGCGTCGACATGGCTCGAGCACGACGCCGCGCAAAAGACGCCCTCGGGCGCGAGCACCTCGACGCACGCGCGGTGCAGCGCGCGATACGCCGAGAGGGCGCGGGGCAGCGCCTTCTCGCTCGGCGCGAAGCTCGGCGGATCGCTGATGACGAGGTCCCACGTCTCGTGGCGGGCGCGGGCGCCGTCGAGAAACGCGCGCACCTCGGCGGTCACGAAGGCGTGTCGTCCGGGGTCGACCCCCGCCGCGCGGAAGCTCGCCTGCGCCGTGGCATGGGCGCCGCTGGCGATGTCGACGCTGGTGACGTGCGTGGCTCCGCCGATCGCGGCGTGGAGCGAGAACCCGCCTGCGTACGAAAAGAGGTTCAGCACGCGGCGACCGCGCGCGAGCTCGCCGACGCGCCGCCGGTTCTCTCGCTGATCGAGGAAGGCCCCGGTCTTCTGCCCGCGCGCCAGATCGACGACGAACGGTATGCCGTGCTCCTGCACCGTCACGCTCTCCGGCGGAGGCGGCCCGCGCACGACGTCGAAACGTGGGATCTCGCCCTTGTCTCCCGTGCGGTGCACCAGGGTCTTCACGCCCAGACCCTCGAGGGACGGCTCGAGCGCCGCGGCCAAGTCGGTGACGCGCGCGCGCGCGGCTTCGCCGTCGGTGCGGAGAACAACCACCGGCCCGTAGCGGTCGACGACGAAGCCCGGCATTCGGTCGCCCTCGCCGTTGACGACGCGGTACGCGGTGCATCCGGTGCCCTCGAAGAGGCGCACGCGCAGCGCCGCCGCCCGAAGCGCGCGAGCGCGCCAGAGGGCATCGTCCAGGGCATCTCGCCCGTGCGTCCACAGGCGCACGGCGATGGGAGACGAGGGGTCGGCGAGGCCACGCCCGATCGGCCCGCGATCGGAGGCGAGCACCTGCACCTGCTCGCCGGGGGTGGCGCCCTCCAGACCCTGCGCGATGGCCTCACGCCATACCCACGGATGCCCGCGATGAAAAGGTCCGCGGGCGCCCCGGTGGCGCGGGCCGAGGACGACTTCGCGCACCCCTCCCGAGCTCACGGAACCGGGCGGAGAGCGAGGCGAAGACTCGGGCCGATGGCGCATGGGTCCGATGTAAACGCGCGCGTGCCCCCGCCTCAAGAAGGTCGTCGCGTGGCCATCCCGTAGCGGTGGCCCTCCCATAGCGGTGGCCCCCCACGTAGCCGGTCGCCCCCCTTTTGGGGCCGGGGCCCCAAAAGACAAACCTGAGGACAAACGTGGAGACCGCCTGTGCCAGACTGCGCCCCAGGCGAGCTCCGTGGCGGCACGCGCCGCCTTGCGTCCGGCCCGTGGCCGGGTCGACGACGTGATCCTTTTGCGGTACGAATAAGCACTAATGCCAGGGCAACCGAGGGCAACCCGAGGACCAAGACAGGTTCGCCTACCGTCCGCATGCCCCATTCGCGAGCGCTTAAAAAGTGCAGCTCCAACGGCGCGCACGGGCCTTGCTAACTGTCGCGGTTGGAAGGCCACCGCGTTAAGCCGCTCGCATCGATTGAATGGCCCCAAGTGACGGAAATTGCGCCCACCGGGCATCGCGTAGGGCGTAACCGGGTACAACCTAGCTGGGACGGAGACGTAGCCGACAATGAGTAGGAAGGGGCGTAACGGTCGACCGAAGAACCGCACACTGGGTGCGGCCGGGAAGGGAACCAACGGGAATGCTTGGGGGTTCGAATCGCAGACCGGGTCGCCGGCCGACGGCCAAGCGACCGAGACGGCATCGATGGCGAAACCCGAGCCGTTGCCAGCCCTGGCAAGCGTGCCTGAAATCCTGCGCTGCCGGCGGGACCCACGCCGAGCGAGCCGGCAAGCGCAGCGCAACCCCCGAACACCGCTCAGGAAGATGCCAGTGGCACGGCGAACGACGACACGAGCTATCCGCCGGTCGACCTCGACACCGACTTCTTTACGTCGTCGGCGCGCGGCCACCACTCCGAGCTCCCCCTCGAAATCGAGGAGCGCGACCCCCGCGTCGCGCTGAAGCTGACGCCGGGCGTCGCTCACAGGCGCAAGCAGCTCGCCAAGTACGTCAAGCTCGCCGTGGGCCTCTCTTCGGCCCTGTGCCTGGCGGCGCTCGTGAAGGTCGCCGTAGCCGGTCACGACGAATCGCAGGTGCCCCGAAGGCACGCGGCGGCGCAGTCCGCGGCCGCCACGCCCCCGCAGGCGGCCGTTGCCCAGCCGCCTGCCACCGCCGCCGTCGCGTCCGCGGCCCCGCCGTCGCTTCCCGTGGCCACCAGCACCGCGGAGGCTCCGCCGGAAACGCCCGCGCAGCCTGCTGCGAGCGCGCAGCCCGCGGCGCCCCCGAGCGAAGCCCCCGCAGCAGCCGCCCCCGCTCCCCCCTCCGCCGCGCCCGCCGCGAACGACGCTCCCGTTGCTGCCGCCGAGCAGCCGGCCGCCACGCCGGATCCGGCGCAAGCAGGCAAAGAGAAGAACGCCGCGCGCGTCGCCCTCGAGCACGGAAAGATGACCGCCGCGATCGAGGCAGGCGAGCGCGCCGTGGCCCTGGACCCGACGGACGGGGAGTCATGGCTCATCCTGGGCGCGGCGTATCAGGAGAAGGGGAACGCGAAGGACGCGCGGCGCTGTTACAAGGCGTGCGTCGAGCAGGGAAAGCGGGGGCCCCGCGCCGAATGCGGAGCCATGCTCCGCTGACCGCGTTGACACGACGGGACGCGCCAGCTACGAGACGCGCGCGTGTTTAAGAAGGTGTGCCTCTTTTCGGGCAACGCCAACCCGGCGCTTGCCACCGCCATTGGGCAATATCTCGAGACGCCGATCGGCAAGTGCAAAGTCACCCGATTCAGCGACGGGGAGAGCTTCGTCGAGATCGGTGAGAACGTGCGCGGGGTCGACGCCTTCGTCATCCAGCCGACGCAGCTCTCCGACGAACGACAACGTGATGGAGCTCCTCATCATGGCCGACGCGCTTCGCCGCGCGTCGGCCGGATCGATCACCGCCGTGCTTCCCGTACTACGGGTACGGAAGGCAGGACCGCAAGGTCGCTCCCCGCACGCCCATCACGAGCAAGCTCGTGGCCGATCTCATCCAGACCTCGGGCGTCAACCGCGTCGTCTCGGTCGACCTCCACGCCGGGTCAGATCCAGGGCTTCTTCAACATCCCGTTCGATCACCTGTACGCGATGCCGGTCTTCCTCGAGGACTACCTGCAAGAAGCAGTTCGATTCGTCGGCGGTGTTCGTGTCGCCCGACGCAGGTGGCGTCGAGCGCACGCGCGCGTACTCGAAGCGGCTCTTGGCGTCGCTCGCCATCATCGACAAGCGGCGCGAGCGGGCCAACGTGAGCGAGGTCGTTCACCTCATCGGCGAGGTGAAGGGCAAGGACTGCATCATCATCGACGACATCATCGACACCGCGGGCACCCTCTGCGGCGCGGCCCGCGCCCTCGCCGACAAGGGCGCCAAGCGCGTCGTCGCCTGCGCGACCCACGGCGTCCTCTCCGGCCCCGCCGTGCAGCGCATCGCCGAGTCGCCCCTGGCCGAGGTCGTCGTGACCGACTCGATCCCGCTGTCCGAGGCCGCGAAGGCCTGCCGGAAAATCAAGCAGCTCTCGATCGCCAGCCTCCTCGGCGAGGCGATCAAGCGCATCCACAGCTCCGACAGCGTCAGCTCGCTCTTCGCCTGAGCCTCTGCTAAGAGGCGCATCCCCCCACATCGAACCCCACATGCCCGGCGCAGCCGAGCGGACAGGGGATGAGAGGAAGTCATGACCACTTCGCAGATGCCCACGCTCAAAGCCGAGAACCGCGTCGCCGCTGGAAAGAGCGAGGCGCGCCGGGTACGCGCGAAAGGGCTCGTCCCTGCCATCGCGTACGGCAAGGGCTTGCCCTCGACGCCCATCGTCGTCGCGCCGAAGGAAGTCGCGACGATCCTGAAGAGCGAGCTCGGGCAGAACACGGTCATTCGGCTCGAGATGGACGGTAAGAGCCTCCTGGCAATGATCCGCGACTTTGCGCTTCATCCGGTGAAGCGCGAGCTCGAGCACGTGGACTTCATCGAGGTGAAGCTCGACAAGCCTGTCGACGTGAACGTCCCGCTCATCCCGATCGGCAAGGCGCCGGGCGTCGTCGGCGGGGGCGTGCTGCGCGTCGTTCACCGCACCGTTCCCGTGCGCTGCTTGCCGGACCGGATCCCCGTGAAGATCGAGGCCGACGTCTCGCACCTGGAGCTCGGGCGAGCACGTCTCCACGCAGGAGCTGAAGCTCTCCGAAGGCGTGACCGTGCGGTTGCCGCCGGAGCAGACGCTCATCGCGGTCGTCGCGCCGGAGAAGGAAGAAGTCGAGGAGGTCGCGGCGGCGCCGGGTGCTCCGGGTGCTGCGCCGGCGGCGGGAGCGGCTGCGGCCGCACCGGGCGCGGCGGCGGGAGCGGCTCCGGCCGCGGAGGCGGGCGCGGCCAAGGCCCCGGCCAAGGAAGAGAAGAAGAAGAAGTAGCGGCCCAGCCCGGGATGGGCCCATGTTCCTCGTAGTTGGTCTGGGCAATCCCGGTCGCGAGCACGAACGAGAGCGGCACAACGTCGGCTTCCTCGTGGTCGAAGCCCTCGCCGCTCGCCTCGGCGCGGCGGACTTCAAGGCGAAGTTCCAGGGGCTCGTCGCGCGCGCGTCGTCGGGGGATCGCGACATCGTGCTGCTCGAGCCGCAGACGTACATGAACTTGTCGGGCGACAGCGTGCAGCCGGCGGCCGCCTTCTTCAGTGTGGCACCTGCCGACGTTCTCGTCGTGCACGACGAGATCGACCTGCCCTGGGCAGACGTGCGCCTCAAGCTCGGCGGCGGTCACGCCGGGCACAACGGCGTGCGTCACATCATCCAGCGCCTGGGAACGCCGGATTTCGTGCGCGTGCGCGTCGGCGTGGGAAGGCCGCCGCCCGGCTTTGGCGGCGAAGGCAAGGACTGGGTGCTGTCGAGCTTCGACGCCGGGCAACGCGCGGAGCTACCGGGAGTCGTGGAGCGCGCCTGCGACGCGGTGGAGCGCGTCGTGAAGGACGGGATCGCGGCTGCGATGAACGTGGCGAATACGAGAGGATAGTGGCCTCTCCCGCGACCTGTGCTAAAGGGTTGCCCCCTCGCTCGTGGGCACCTCGTCCCACGGGCCCGCGTTTCCTCCCCCCTCGGGGCGGAACGAGCCCAGGAGAACCAAGTGAACGTCACCACTCCGTCTGCCTCCGTGCGCCCGCGGGCGCTCGGCCAGGCACAAGCCCACTCCAAAGAATACGAGACCATCTACGTTCTACGCTCCGACGTGGACGTGGAAACCGCCGAGCGCGTGCAGAGCCGCGTCGGTGAGGCGATCGAGCGCGAGCACGGCAAGCTCGTCAAGGTCGAGGCGTGGGGCCGCCGCAAGCTGGCCTATCCGGTCGGAAAGCAGCGCCGCGGCGTCTACGTGTACTTGAAGTACGTCGGCGGCGGCGGCCTCGTCGCCGAGGTCGAGCGAAACCTCAAGCTGCAAGACTCGGTCATGAAGTTCATGACCGTGCAGACGAACGAGGACGTCGACCTCGTGGCCCTCCAGATCGATCCCGAGGAGATCGAAGCTCGGGAAGCTGGAGCTTCCGCCGGAGGACGACAAAGAAGATTCGCGCGAGAAGCAGCTCGGCCTGGTCGACATGGGCCCCGACGCGCCGCGCGGCATGCGGGCACCCGAGGAGGGCGACGAGTTCGAGGCCGAGCCCGGCGCCGAGCCCGCGGAGGCCGACGCCACCGCCACCGCCAAGAGCGAGGCGCCCGCGGCCGCGAAGCCCGGTACCGAGGGAGAGGAGAGCTGAGCCATGGCTATGATGGACGACGACAAGGACATCAACCGAGGCCCCGATCTCAACGCCGAGATTGGCCGGCGCCGAGGCAAGAAGCGCGTCTGCAAGTACTGCACGGACAAGGTGCTGGTCATCGATTACAAGGACCCGCAGGCGCTCAAGTATTTCATCACCGAGCGCGGCAAGATCGTCCCTCGCCGCATCAGCGGCAACTGCGCGCGGCATCAGCGCAAGGTGCAGCTCGCGGTCAAGCGCGCGCGCAACATCGCGCTCTTGCCCTTCACGATCACCAACACGATCTGAGCCTCACCCATGCCCTCCAACATCCAGGTCATCCTGCAGCAAGACGTCGACAAGGTCGGCAAGAGCGGTGAGCTCGTGCGCGTGCGCCCGGGCTTCGCGCGAAACTTCCTCTTGCCGCGCCAGCTCGCCGTTCCGGCGACGACGGCCGCCGTGCGTCGCATCGAGCACGAGAAGGTCGTCGCCCTCGCCCGCGCCGAAAAGGGAAAGAAGGAGGCGCGCGATTTCGCCGCCAAGCTGAGCGCCCTCACGATCACGATCATCCAGAAGGCTGGCGACGACGGCCGCCTCTTCGGCTCGGTCACCACCAAAGACATCGCCGCCGCCGCCCTGAAGGCCCTCGCCGCGCACGGTGGAGCCCCGGCCGCGGCCGAGGGAACAGGTGCGGGTCACTTCGCGATGTCCGACCTGCGCAAGCACCTGCACCTGGCCGAGGCGATCAAGAGCACCGGAACCTTCGAGGTGCCGGTGAAGCTCGTCTCCGACGTGACCGCGACGCTCAAGGTGGAAGTCGTCGCCAAGTAGTGCGATAAGGATAGCTCCCGGGCCACTCGGCCCTGCTGCGCGCCCTGGCTCTGCCGAAGAGCCGGGGCGTCTGGCATTTGGAGGTACAGACTGTGGACAACCTGCGAGTCGTCTTCGGACAAACGCGGGGCGACGCGCCGCCTGGAATGATGGAGGGCCGCGTTCCGCCGCACGATCTCGACGCCGAGGCGGCTGTCCTTTCGGCGGTTCTCGTCGACAAGATGGCCTTCGACAAGGTCAACGAGTTCCTGCGCCCCGAGCACTTCTATTCCGAGGCGCACCGCCGCGTGTACGAAGCGTGCACCGAGCTCTCCGCCCAGGGAAAGCCCGTCGACGTGGTGCAGGTGGCCACCTGGCTGCGCGATCGCGACCGGCTCGCCCAGGTCGGCGGCATGGCCTACCTCACCGAGATCCTCAACGCCGCCCCCGCGATGGCGAACGTCGCCGCATACGGCAAGACGATTCACGAGAAGTCGCGCGTGCGCCAGCTCATCCTCGCGTGCCAGCGCGTCACGGCCCAGGGCTACGCGGGGTATGGCGACGCGCAGCAGTTCATCGACACGGCCGAGCAAGCGGTCTACGACATCGCGCGCACGCGCGAGTCGAGCAGCGTGCAGCCCCTTCGCGACGTGATGCGCGAGACGTTCAAGCGCATCGAGCGGGCCAACGCGCGCGGCGCCCGCATCACGGGGATTCCCAGCGGCTTCGACCGGTACGACCGCGTCACGAGCGGGCTGCACGACGGCGAGCTGACCATCGTGGCGGCCCGCCCCGGCATGGGCAAGACGAGCCTCGTCCTCAACATGGCGGTGAACGTCGCCAGCCCGCAGCAGCTGGAGAGCGCGCGTGACCCGAACGAGCGCTGGGAGCAGGCGGGCTTCGGCGTGGTCGTCTTCTCGCTCGAAATGCCCCGGGAGCAGATCGTCAACCGCATGCTTTGCTCGGAAGCCAAGGTGGACGTGAGCAAGGTGCGCACCGGCATGCTCACGCCGAGCGACTGGAGCAAGCTGACGCAGGCGGCGTCGCACCTCGGCAGCCTGAACGTGTGGGTCGACGACTCGCCGACCCTGTCGATCCTCGAGCTCCGGTCGAAGGTGCGCCGCCTGCAGGCGGAGTACGACCGGGTCGACGAGACCAGCCGCGACGGCGAGAAGAAGCAGCGGGTCGGTCTGGTCATCGTCGACTACCTGCAGCTCATGCGAGGCCGCGAGTACGTGAACTCGCGCGAGCAGGAGATCAGCGAGATCTCCCGCGGTCTGAAGCAGCTCGCCAAGGAGCTGAGCCTGCCCGTCATCGCCCTCAGCCAGCTCAATCGCGCCGTCGAGACGCGCGGCGAGAAGAGCAAGCGCCCGCAGCTGTCGGACCTTCGCGAGTCCGGCGCCATCGAGCAGGACGCCGACAACATCTGCTTCATCTACCGCGACGACTATTACAACAAGGAAACGGCCGACCGGAACGTGGCGGAGCTCATCATCGCCAAGCAGAGGAACGGCCCGACCGAGACCATCAAGGT
Source organism: uncultured delta proteobacterium (assembly GCA_963720145.1). GTDB lineage: Bacteria > Myxococcota_A > Polyangia > Polyangiales > Polyangiaceae > Palsa-1150. Next base: position 632,647 of record CAVREO010000044.1, on the reverse strand, counting down.
TCGCTTCGACTCGCAGTACACGCGCTTCGACAACCTGGCCGAGGGCGAATACGAGGACTTCGACCAATAGTCCGTGCTAGCTACTGGCCCAGCCGTGCCCGCGGAGACTCTCGAGCAGCTCGTGATGTCACGCCGGGTGCTGGTCACGGTCGGTGCAGGTGGCGTCGGCAAGACGACGACCGCCGCGGCGCTCGCCATCGCGGCCGCCCAGCGGGGCCGGCGCGTGCTCTGCATGACCATCGACCCGGCGAAACGGCTCGCCGAGTCGCTGGGGCTGCGCACGATGTCGACCGAGGAGCAGGTCGTGGCGCCCGAGCTCTTCGAACGCGCCGGTTTGCCGATGAAGGGCGCGCTCACCGCGATGATGCTCGACACCAAGAAGACCTTCGACGATCTCGTCGTCAAGCACGCGCCCTCGCCGGAGCGCGCGCGCAGGCTGCTCGGCAACAAGCTTTACCAATACGTGTCGACGTCGCTCGCCGGCACGCAGGAATACATGGCTATGGAGAAGCTCGTGGCCGTCGAGAGCGACCCGCGCTTCGATCTCGTCATCCTCGATACGCCGCCCACGGCGAACGCGCTCGATTTCCTCGACGCACCCGCGCGCCTGGCGGAGGCCATCGACTCGGCGACGATGCGATGGTTCGTCCAGGCGTTCGAGTCGACGGGCAAGCTCTCGCTCAACCTGCTGGCGCGGTCGGCCTCCGTGGTGCTTCGCGCGCTCGGGCGCATCACGGGCGGTGGCTTCCTCGCGTCGATGGCCGAGTTCATCTCGGAGCTGAACGATCTGTTCGGCGGCTTCAAGGAGCGCGCGCAGACGGTGGAGGCCAAGCTGAGGTCGTCCGAGGTGTCGTTCGTGCTCGTCACGAGCCCTGCGCCGCCGAGCATCCAGGAGGTGCTCTTCTTCGCCGACCGCCTCGCCGCGTCGCAGATGCCGCGCGGCGCGTTCGTCGTGAACCGCTTCCGGCTGCCGCCATCGGGCGCCGATTCGCCGCCCACCGAGCGTGACGCCGCCGACGCGATCGCGGCGCGCGGGCTCTCGCTCGAAGAGGGCGCCCCAGCGCGACTCGTGCGTGCCCACAGCGACGCCGTGCTCCTGGCCGCGCTCGACGCGCTGCACGTGTCGAAGCTCGCGGGCAGAGCGGACGGGCAGGTGCCCATCGTGCGCGTGCCGGAGCTCGCGACCGACGTGCACGACTTGAGGGCGCTCGGCGAGCTGGCCGCGAAGCTGATGCAGGGAGGGGTGTAGGGAGCCGCTACTCGCGCCTTCGCCGGCCCTTGTAGTGCACCCGCACGGGCGCTCCCTCGAACCCGAAGTGCTTGCGCAGCTGGTTCACGACGAAGCGCCGGTACGAGAAGTGGACCGCGTCCGGCGAGCTGCTCATCACGACGAACGTCGGGGGCGCGACCTCCGCCTGCGTCACGTAATAGAGGCGCGGCGCGCGGCCGCCCATCGTCGGGGGTGGCCTGGTCTCGAGGACCTGCTCGAAGAAGCGATTGAGCTCGCCGGTCCCGACGCGCTGATAGAACGCCGCGCGCACGCGGTCGATCGTCGCGAAGAGCTCTCCCAGGCCGCGCCCGGCGACGGCGCTGGTGCGCACGATGGGCACGTAGGGAACGAACGCGAGCTTCTCCCGTGCGGTCTCCTCCGCCTTGGCGAGGTCGCTCTTGCCGAGCAGGTCGCACTTGCTCAGGACGACGACCATCGCGCGCCCGCGCTCCTCGGCGAGCCCGAGGATCTTCGCGTCCTGCTCGGCCACGCCCTCGGCGGCGTCGCAGAGCATCACGACGATGTGTGCCCGCTCCATGCTGCGGATCGACGACAAAACGCTCATCGACTCGACGGCGCTGGCCTCCTTGGCGACCTTCGCTTTTCGGCGGATCCCGGCGGTGTCGATGAAGACGTACGACTTTTCGTCGCGTTCGACGAGCGCGTCGATGGCGTCGCGCGTCGTGCCGGGTCGTGCGTCGACGAGCACCCGGTCCTCGCCCAGAATGCGGTTCAAGAGGCTGCTCTTGCCCGCGTTGGGCCGACCGATGAGCGCGATCCGGGGGGGTGCCGATTCGTCGTCGACGGGCGCCGCTTCTGCCTCCGGGAGCGTCTCGATGAGCGCCGCCTCGAGCTCGCCCACGCCGCGCCCGTGCAGCGCGCTGACGGGGTACACCTTGTCCACGCCGAGTCGGTAGAGCTCGAAGGCCTCGGCGTCGGCCCGGGGCGAGTCTGCCTTGTTGGCCGCGTAGAGCACCGGCTTGCCGCTCGCGCGCAAGAGCTTCACGGCGACGCGGTCGGCGTCGCTCGGCCCGGTCGTCGCGTCGGTCACGAAGACGATGGCGTCGGCCTCTTCCACGGCAGCGCGGACGTGGCTCGCGATGCCGGTCTTCATCGGGTCCTGGTCCTCGGGATCGAAGCCGCCCGTGTCCACGACGGTGTACCGGTGGCCGAACGCGTTCGTGTCGGCGTACTGGCGATCGCGCGTCACGCCGGGGCTGTCGTGCACGATCGCCAGCGGCGCGCGCGCCAGGCGATTGAAGAGCGTCGACTTCCCGACGTTGGGCCTCCCCACGATGGCCACGATGGGCGTGCCGCCGGCGCCTCCCGGCAGGGGCCCGCGCCTGCGGGACTGGTGATGCTTCGTCATGGCTTCCCCCCATACCCGAGCTCGCGCAGCTTGGTCGGGTCGTTCATCCAGTCGGGCGTCGCGCGGACCCACAGCTTCAGGTGTACGTGCTTACCCATCATCTGCTCGACACGCACCCTCGCCGCGGTCCCGATGCGCTTGATCATCTGCCCGCTCGCGCCGATGACGATCTTTTTGTGCGCCTCGCGCGCGACGTGGATCGCAAGCTCGATCTGCGGAACCTCGGCGCTCTCGTCGAAGCGCTCGACCGAGACAGCCACGCCGTGGGGCACTTCCTGGAACGTCTGCGCGAGGATCTGCTCGCGGACGAACTCGGCGACGAAGGTCCGCACCGGCTGGTCCGACAGCGTGTCGGGGTCGCAGAGGAAGGGCTGCTCCGGCAACCGCTCACGCAGCTCTTTGAGCACGCGATCCATCCCGCTGGTGCGGCGTGCGCTACACGGGACGATCGCGGTGTCGGTCGTCGATTCCGCGCTACCCCCGCGGCCTGCGCCGGGGATCGACTCCCCGATCCCGCGGAGCGACTCCATCAACGCCGCGAGCACCGGCAGGAGCGCCTTCTTGTCCTTGACGCGGTCGACCTTGTTCACGACGACCACCGCCGGCGGCTTCGGGAGCTCGCGGGCGAGCTCCAGGTCCTGCTCTTTTACCTGGGCCTCGACGACCAGCACCACGGCGTCCGCTTCGCGCGCCGCTTCGCGCGCGACGTCGTTCATCCACCGGCCCAGGCGCGTGCGCGGCTCGTGCAGTCCGGGCGTATCGACGAACACGTATTGCGTGTCGGGGGCCTCCCCGGCGACGGACGAAACCGTGAGCACCCCCCGGACCACGTCGCGGGTGGTCTGCGGGTGCGGGCTGGTGATCGCGATGGGCTCGCCGAGGAGGGCGTTGAGCAGCGTGCTCTTGCCCACGTTGGGGCGACCGACGATGGCAACTCGGCCGGAGCGCTGCTGGGGTGGCACGGCGGGCTTGTAGCACGCGCGAGTAGAGTGGGTTGCGCCGCGTGGCGGCTTGGAAGTAGTGTCCGCGCTGCTCGCAGGGCCCGGTATGTCTTTGGGCTCGGTCCCCTTAAGAGCAGTGCCCATGCCCGACACTCCCAAGGCTGACGCCACGACCCAAAACGACGCTGACCTCAGGCGTCCGGCTGTTTCCGCGGATTCTCGGGCCGGCCAGAAGCCCGGCAACTCCGCCGACCAGACCCCAGCCGCTGACGGGTGGCCCTCCTGGGTGCCGCTCGCGGTCGCCGCGGCGGTCCCGGTGCTGCTTTTCTTGCTGGTGCCGCCGCTGACCAAGAGCGGGCTCTGGGATCCTTATGAGCTGAACGTTGCCGACCTGTCCCGGCGCATCGCACTCAACCTCTACGGTGCGTCCAATCTCGCGCTCGCCGGAGCCGACAACTCGCTGCCGCACCTGAACGACCTGGGGCGACCGCAGCTGCCGTTCTCGTCGATCGCGCTCGGATTCCGCGTCTTCGGGCTGCACGAGTGGGCAGGGCGCCTTCCGCTCGCGCTCTGGGGCGTTCTCGGCGTATTCGCCACGACGGCGTTCGTCGCCCGCCTGTTCGATCGGCGTACGGGTGCCTACGCAGCCATCGCGCTGAGCACGATGCCCCTCTACTTCGTGCAAGCCCGATCGATTCTCGGCGACGTGTGCACGATGGCCGGTCTGGCGATGTCCTTCGGTGGGCTCGCCGTCGGCGCCTTCGACCGCGACGAGGCCGGACCGACGTCGCTGCGCAAGCGCCTGCCGTGGCTCGCCATGGCGGCCGTCGGGCTCTTCGTCGGCGTGGAGAGCCGCGGGGCCCTGCTCGGAGCGGGCGTGTCGCTCCTCGGCGTCGGCCTCGCATGGGCGGCCGCGCGCGTAGCCTCGCCCCCCGCGGGCCTCGGCACGGGCTCGTCGGGGCGCTCCGCCGACCCCCTCGGGGACGTCGTCGGGGGCGTGTCGCTCGTGGCCGGCGGCGTCATGGCCGTGTTCGCGGCGCGCGTCATCGCGGCAGGCGACAGCAAGGAGATGAACATGTGGGTCGGCGCGCTCCTGCACGCGCCGTCGAAGTACCCGACGTTCGACGTCGTCATCGCCTCCATTGGGCACGCTCTCGCGCCGTGGAGCGCGTTTCTGCCGTTCGCTTTCGGCCGGCTATTCCTCTCGCCGCTGGGGCGGAGCGGGCCCGTCGCCGAGCGGGAGAGCCTCGGTCGCGCAACGATCCTGGTGGGCGCGGCCGTAGCGCTCGTCGCCCACGGTTATGTCGCGGCGCGCACCGAGCCCGTTGCCTTCTGCGCGCCGGCGCTGTGCGCGGTGGCCTGCGCCGTTGCGATCCGGGATTTCGAGCGGGGTGCGCGTGCGTCGATCGCCGTCGGCCTGGGCACGCTGCTCCTGGCAGCGGTACTGCACCACGACTTTCACGAAATTCCGGACAAGGCGTACCAGGCGTTCGGCGTGACGGGCGCGACCTTCCCCGAGAGTTTCAAGGACACGGCGCTCAAGCTCTGGTGGGTCGTGCTCGGCGGCTTCGCGCTGTGCGCGTTCTTCACGTGGGTCGAGCGCGACGCCGAGCGCGAGCCGTTCGACCCCGTCAACTACGGGAAGCTCTTGCGGCTCCTGCGCGAGGCGTACGACGGGATCTTGGCGCTCGTGTTCTTCGCAGCGATCGCGGGCCTTTCGCTGGCCGCGCTGCTCGTGTGGATCGGCGTACGGTGGCACGTGCACGGGATCGAGCACTGGATCTCGCAGATGTCGTCCACCATCAAGGACGTCGTGCTCAATGCGTGGTGGGTGGTCGCGTTCGTTCCGCTCGGCGCGCTGTTCGCCCTCCTCTTCCTGTGCGACGTGTGGCTCTGGGCCTTCAGCCGGTCTCGGCCAATGTCGCGGGTGTCCTTCACGCGCGGCTTCGATCCCTTCGAGCAGCTGCTCGCGCGGGTCCCCCCTGAAAGCAACGAAAAGGCAACCCCGGCAGGTGACGCGGCACCCGAGCAGCCGGCCCGTTTCGACTGGTCGGTGGGTATGGTCCTCGTGGGGGCGCCCATGCTGCTGGGCGTGCCCGTGCTCTCCTTCTTCGCCTATTGGCTGGGGTTCGGCTTCAAGTGGTACGCGGCGGTGCTGCTGGCGGTCCCCTCGGGGGTCGCCTTCTTCCTCATCATGGGCATCGTCGGCGATCTGCTGCGGCACCGCGCGCCCGCGTTGGCGCTCGGGGGAGCGGTGGTCGGCGCCGTGCTCTGCCTCTTTTATTACCCAGCGCTCGCCAACCAGCTCTCGCCGAAAGAAGTCTTCGAGAGCTACCGGCAGGTGTGTCCCGGTTCGCCCCTCGCGCTGCTCGGCGTGGGCGGCCGAACGTCTGCTTACTACGCCGGGGGCCAGCCGCAGGCGCTGAACGACACGTCGAGCGCGTACACGTGGCTGACCGCGGGCGCGCCGGGTCAGCGGCGATGTCTGGCGATGAAGGCCGAGGAGCTGCCGAAGCTCAATCAGATCTGGCGCGAACGCTCTCCGGAGCCCAAGACGAATCTACCCGTGCTGGACGCGCGCTCGAGCCAGATTCTCCTCGCGGCCTCCGCTGTCGGTGCCGACGGCAAGAACGAGAACCCGCTGTCGGCCATCGTGCTGTCCGATCCTCCGCATCCGCAGCGACCCCTGGACGCGAACATGGACGACAAGCTCGAGGTCATCGGTGTCGACCTGCTCGACGAACGCGGTCGCCTGGCCGACAGCATCAGCCCCGGCCGGAGCTACCACCTGAAGACGTACTACCGCGTGCTCGCTCCAGTCACGACCGAGTGGGAGGCATTCATCCACATCGACGGCTACCATCGCCGGCACAACGGCGATCACAAGCCGATGAACGGCAAGTACCCGATGTCTCTGTGGCTGCCGGGCGACCTGCTGCTCGACGATCACGAGTTCAAGCTCGAGCCGAACTTCACGCCGGGTACGTACACGATTTACTTTGGCTTGTTCGTGGGCGATACGCGGCTCAAGGTGAAAAGCGGACCCAATGACGGCGACAACCGCATCAACGGGGGTCCGTTGCGCGTACAGTGAGAAAAGCGTGGGCGCGCTCGCCGGCGTCCGCGAGGAACTGGGAGGGCGACCATGGCGACGAGCAAGAACACGAAGGCGCCCCTCGCCGGCGGCCTGGACGATCCGGATCCGATGCCGCGGCGGGACGAGCGGCGGAGCTACGACCGCTTCGAGGTCGAGTGGGCGGTCGACTGCATCGCGGACGATACGTTCCTCTACGCGTCGATCGCGAACATCAGCGCGATGGGCATCTTCGTGAAAACGACCGACCCGCTGACTGTCGGCACGCACCTGCTCCTGTCGTTCGAGCCCCCGGGTTACGAACCGTTCAAGCTTCAGGGCCGTGTGGCGTGGGTGAACAAGCTGCGCGCCGACGGCGACAACCCGAATCCCGGCATGGGCGTTCGTTTCGTGGACCTGCAGCCCGCGGAACGCGAGCGGCTCGTCGAGGTGGTCCGGACCATCGCGTACGTCCGCGAACCGTCGTAGCTCAGCGTCCCGCGCTGCCCGGTCTGCCCGCGGCGTGCACCTCGATGCCCACAAGGGCGAGTGCGTCGACGACCGCGGCTCGGGCGCGCTCGCCGCCATCGACGACGGCCCTGCGGGTGCCCTTGGCCGCGGCGCCTCGGGCGATGCGGGCTGCCCACGCCGCGAGCACCTCGTCGTCATCCGAAGGGTGCCCCGCGGCGATGGCCACCGCCGCCTCCCCGAGAGGGACGGCGCAGGCGGGGAACTCCCACGAGCGCATGTCCTCCGCGCGGACACCCTCGATGAGGGCCGCCGCGAAGCCCTCGGCGAGGGCTGCGCGCGCCGGGACGAGCCACGGCGCGCTGCCGCCGCCCAGCGCTTCGCACGCGTGGTCGAGTGTCGCCGATGCGAGGGTCGGCGAACCCCTGCGCTGCGCGACGAGACGCCCCATCACGGCGCACGCGTCGTAGAGCTCGTCGTCGGGACCGCCAGCGACGGCGAGATTGACGATGAGCGCGCGCACGGTCCCGGAGGCATCGACGATCTCGCGGTCGGCGGGGAGCACGCAGCGGGCGCGGTCTCGGGCGCACCAGGCAGCGATGACGGCGTCGCGGTCGGCGGGGTTCATGGGCGGCTCGCGGGAGCGTACGTCAAGTCGGGCGCTAGGGGCCCGGGGGCGCCGCGGCCGCTGGGGGGGCGCCTTGGCCGCCGGTGGCGTCGACGCATTCGGGAGCTGCTGGGCCTGGCTGCTCGCTTGCAAGTGGTCGATGCGATCGAGCTCGGCCTGCGCACGGTCCTTGTGGGAGTCGACGGTCAGCAGGGCGCGCAGTCGCGTGCGGGCCTCGCCGAAACTGGAGAGGGTGCGGTAGCAAAGCGCCCCCTCTAGAAGCGCATCCCACCCGGCCAGCGTACCCGCCGCCCGTTGCGCGAGGCGGTCGAACCGGCCGATGGCGGCGCCACATCCTTTGCCTTCGCGCACCGCGCGAGCCGCCCACAGCTCGGCCTTGGTATCGCTCGGCGCAAGGGCGTCGAACGCGGTCGCCGAGGCGTCGAACATGCCCGCGCGATACTCGGACAGTGCCGTGTCGAACGTAGCGGGGGCCGCGGCGGAGGGCCTGACGACAGGCGCCGAACGCGAGGCGCCGGACCCCAGCCCGTAGCCGCCGCCAGAAGCCTCCATGTCTGCCATGGGCTCGACGGGAGCCGCCGGTGGGGGGGGCGAGTAGGCGGACAGCCCGCGGGATTGTGGCTCGGCCTTGGGGCGTCCAGGTGCCTTCGCGAACGCGCGCATGCCGTGCTCGTCTTGCGGCTGCCCACCGAGCGCGAGAGCCGAGGCGAGCGGGGGCGCGGCGTTGGCCTCGGCGGGAGCGGCCCCCGCTGGCGGCACGCCTGCGCTCGCCGGCTGTCCGGCCAGGGTGGACGGCGGCCGCGTGTTCGGGGCCATCATCGGCGAAGCCGGGGAACCCTGCTCGGTGACGGTCACGGGTGCGCTCGCGACCTCGCGGGCCTTTCCGCGCAAGAGAAGGAGGCTGGTGCCGATCATGACAAGGAACACGGCCGCCATCGCGGTTTGCGGCCGCATCGCCCAGCTTCCCGCGAGAGATACGGCGTGGGCCATGCGACGGCGCATCGGTGCCACCTTCATCGCGTCGCGCGCGGCCGCAACGATGCGCTCCTCGAGCCCCGAGGGAGCGTCGATCAGCGGGACCGTCGCCAACCGCCGTGTGGCACGGAGCCCGCCGATGCGTGCGGCGCACCGCGCGCAGCTCGCGACGTGTCGCTTCGCGGCGGCGCTCGTCAGCTCGTCGAGCTCGCCGTAAAGCTCATCCATCATCGCGGATTCGAACTTCTCGCAGTCCATCGGTCTCCGGGGCTAATGAAGCACTTAATCAACGCAAAGCGCGGGCGTACTCCTCGAATTCGATCAGGGCCGCTTGAAGGCGCTCGAGCGCGTAGCGCATGCGGCTTTTCACCGTATTCTCCGACGCACCCACGATTTCCGCGATCTCCTTGAAGGGCAGATTGGAGATCTCGCGCATGAGGAAGACCTCGCGCTGCTCGTCCGGAAGCACCTCGATCGCGGCAAGGACGCGCTCGCGAATCTCGGCGGCGCCCGCCGCGCGCTCGACGTTGGCGCCGCCGTCGGCCGTTTGATCCCCGAGTGTCGGCCCATCGCCGTCGTCCGCCCGCTTCGGCTCGTCGAGCGACGGATGGCGGCGGAGGGCGCTCTTGCGCGCCTGGTCGATGCAGAGGTTGCGGGCGATCGTGTAGAGCCACGTCGAGAAACGGGCCTCGTGCTTGAACTCCGCCGCGTTGTTCACGACCCGGACGAAGGCGTCCTGCACGATTTCCTCGGCCAGGGGGGCGCTCCGGAGCTGGCGCAGCGCGAAGTTGTAAAGCGGCGTCTGGTGCTTGCGCACCAGCAGGGTGAACGCCGCCCGTTCTCCGCGCTGGAAGCGGATCATCAGTGCTTCGTCCGTGTCTTCGATGCGTGAGGATGACACGCGATCTCCCGAGTCTTCCCGGACTGCCAGACACACAGAAGAGGCTTCGCGCCGGGGGCATGCGTAGGGAGCTCCGGAATCCTGGAGGATCCGACGCGCGAGGCTCCGATTTGATCTTCGCTCATCCCCCGGGGGGATTTCCAGTTGCTGTCGCTCGGCTTCCGTGGGGGCGTCCCCCCGACCTGGCCGCGCTCGCTACGCCTAGCGCAGCGCTAGCTCTGCGAAAACGTGAGGTGTTTTTATCCAATCCCCCCCCGGTGCGTGCAGTTGCCAACCCCGCGCCCACGAACATACACTCATGCCGCGGTCGGGCCTGCCCTCCCGCGGTCTCTGTGACTATCAAGACGTGCCGACGCCGCGCTTATCGCCAACGCTGCCCACGCTCGAATCCGAGGGAAATGTCATGCGACGCCTTGTGACGACAGTCCTTGCCGTGGGGTTTTTCGCCCTGCCCCTCGCGGTGTACTCCGCCGCCGACGCGCAAACGAAGGGCGGCGGTTCTGCCGCGCCGGCTTCGGCGTCTGCATCGGCCGCCGTGGGTGCGGCGGCTTCGACCGCCTCGGCGGCCGGGAGCACGCCGGCTGCCGCTTCTCCGCCCGCGCCGTCGCCCACCGGTCCGGCACCTGCCGTGAGCGTCGACATGGCCGCAAAGCCCCCGGAGCAAGGAATGACCGGGGCCACGTACGCAGTCCGCCTGCGCGACCTCGAGCAGCGCGTCGACGAGCTGAAAGACCAGATTCGCCGCAGCCACACGCGGCTTGCGCTCCTGAGCGACACGATCATCGGCGGTGGGGCGGCTGGCTCCCGCTCCGAGGTCGAATTCAAGAACGAGATGTCCAGCGCGTTCTTGCTCACGCGCGCCCTCTTCGTCATCGATGGCCAGGCCCAGTACAACCGCCAGGACGACTCGGGGGCGCTGGCCGATCAAAAGGACATCCCCATCTACAGCGGGTCGATGCCCCCCGGCGACCACACGATCCAGGTGGCGCTCACCTTCCAGGGCAACGGTTACGGCGTGTTCTCGTACTTGCGTGGGTACAAGTTCGACATCAAGTCGAGCCACGCATTCACGGCGATCGAAGGCAAGACGCTCACCATCGTGGCCACGGCGTACGAAGAGGGCGGCGTCACCACGCCGCTCGAGCAACGCCCGAAGATCCAGTGGCAGGAGAAGCTGCAACCGCTGGCAGGTGGAGGGTTTGCTTCAGGACCTCCGGGCGCCGCCCCCGGTCCCCAGGCTGCTCCATCGGTGTCTGGTAGTGGCACGGTAGGCGGGAGCAAGAAGTGAGGCTCGGGCGGCTCGGCGTGGCGGCGTCCGTCGCAGCGCTCGTCGGGGCGCTCGCGGGCGAGGCTTGGGCCAATTCGAGCGATGCGGTCTCGAGCGCGGGCAACGACCTTCTCACGATTGGTCGAGAAGTCACCGGCGTGCAGGCCGCGGTCACCCGCTCCCGGACGGAGCGGCAAAGTCCCGAGCAGCGACTGGCAAACGGCGAGCTCCTCTACCGAATGAAAGACTACGGACGCGCGACGGTCGTCCTGAGCGAGATCATCGAGGAATTCCCCGACACGCCGAGCTACCCGGACGCCCTTTGGCTGCGCGGCGAGACCTACTACGCAGCCCACGACTACCTCGCCTCGCGGCGCGATTACCGGGCGCTCGTCGATCGCGGGGCCGAGCCGCGCTTTCAGGCGTACTTCGGCAAGGCTCTCGCGCGGCTGGTCGACGTGGCTCTCCGGCTCAACGATCCGCCGGAAACGCTGGCTCCGATCTTCGAGAAGTTCAACCAGGTACCCCCGGCGCAGGTCGACGCGGGGCTGCTTTACGCCAAGGGCAAGGCGTACTTCCGGCAGGGCTCGTGGAACGATGCCAGCCAAGCGTTGACGCAGGTCGGGCAGGGCAACGCCTATTCGCACCAGGCGGTCTATTTTCAGGGCCTCATCGCGATGAAGATCGCGCGCGGCTCGGCGCCGAGCGCCCCCAGCGCGTCGTCCGCGCGGGGCTCGGACCGCGCCATCTACAAGCAAGCGATCGAAACGTTTCGGAGGGTGACCGAGCTCCCTCCGGATACTCCCGACCACCGGCACGTCATCGACCTGGCTTGGATGGCCATCGGGCGGCTGTTCTACGAGCTCGAGCAGTACCAGCAGGCCAGCGAGGCGTACGCCAAAGTCGGCCGCGACAGCCCCGAGTTCGACACGATGCTCTACGAGCTCGCGTGGGTTTACGTCCGGCTGGGAGACGTGCAGCGCGCCGAGCGCGCGCTGGAAGTGCTGATGATCAGCGACCCGAACAGCCAGTACATCGGCGACGGCACGCTTCTGAGGGCTGACTTGCTCCTTCGCGCCGGCGCGTTCGACCGAGCGCTGCAGCTCTACCAGAGCGTGCTCACCCAGTACGATCCGATGCGCAAGAAGGTCGACTCTTTCCTCGATTCGACCAAGGACGTGAGCGTCTACTACGACAAACTCGCACAGCAGCAGCTCGAGCTGCTCGACCAGAGCGAGCAGCTGCCGCCTCTCGCCGTCCGTTGGGCCCGGGAGGCGGAGGACGGGCCGGCCGCGTTCGCGGTCATCGACGACGTGAACGAGTGCAAAACGCTCATACGGGAGAGCTATCAGCTCATCGACAAGCTGACGGCGCTCACCGCTGCGTCCAATCGCGTGCGGGCGTTTCCGGAGCTCGAGGCCGGAGAGGAGACCGCGCTTTCGCTCCTGAACCGGATTTCACGGACCCGGCTGGCGCTCGCCCATGCGCTCGACGGCGAAGAGCCCGGCGATTTGGGTGGAGACGTGGGCCAGGTGCGGAAGCAACGCCGAGCGCTGATGGCATCGATCGAGGGCCTGCCCGTCGCTCCCGAGGACTTTGCGAAGCGCGAGCAACAAGGACTGTCCCAGTGGAACACGCTGTCGCAGCAGCTGACCCAGCGTTCGTCGGAGGTGGACGCTTTGCAGGCCGCCATCAACGGTCTGCGGCGTATGCTGACCGAAGGGCCGCAGCAAGGAGTCGCTCGCGATCCCGCGAGCGTGCAGCGGTTTCAGGCGGAGCTCGACGCGAACGCGCGCGACCTCAAGCGCTACCGCGATCAGGTCGGCGAGCTACGACGGCAGATCGACATGGGGCGAGTCCAGATAGGCCTCGGCGACTCGAGATATCAGAACGACGCATCCGCCCGCGATGGGTTCCGCGAGGTGCTCGAGCGCGAAGTGCAGATGGTTTCCGGCGGGTCGGCCGGTAACGGCGCGCAGCGGTTCGCCGGACAGGCGTCGCCCTTGCTCTCCCAGGCGCAGCAGTACGAGGCTCAGCTCATCGCGGCGCTGCAGCAGCTGGAGGCGCAGGTCGCCGAGCGCTCCGGCCAGCTTCAGCAGAAGGTGGAGGCGGAGCGCGTTCGCCTCGCCGGCTACCAGCAGCACCTCGACGCGCTCGATAACGAAGCGCGCGATCTGGTCGGCCACGTCGCGCAGCGAAACTTCGGGCTCGTTCGAGACAAGCTGCGCGGCATCGTGCTACGCGCCGACGTGGGCGTGACCGAGCAAGCATGGGAGGTTCGAGAGGAGGAGCTGGATCGCGTGCGGAGCTTGCAATCGGAGCGCGCGCGGCAGGAGCAGCTTCTCGACGAGGAGCTCAAAGAGGTCAGGGATGACGGCGTCGAGCCCGGGCAGCCGAGCAACAAGTAAGGCTGAAAGCGGCCGAGGATGACGATGACGAGGCGAGCTTCGAAACGTATGACTTGGGCGCGCTTCTTGAGGGGCGTCGCGGCGACGCTCGTCATGAGCTTCTCGCTGCATGCCGCCGCGCAAACGCGCGCGGCGCCAGGCCGCGCGGCGCCCGCCGCCGATGCGGGAGCGCCCGCAATGGGGGCGACCGCAGGAGGCGGCAGTGGTGCAGCGCCGGACGGCGGAGTGAGCGCAGCCGCTTCGGCCAGGGGCGACGCAGGCGCGGGGAACGCGACGACACCGGATGGCGCGAAGGCCTCGGCGAGCTCGCCCATGGCCGTTCCGACGTTCCGTCCGCACGCGGCGCCACTGTCTGCGCCCTCGCCCGAGCAGGTCGCGGCCTACGAGGCGATGCGCCAGGAGAGCGAGGCGTACGAGAAGGGTGCGCGCGACTACAAGGACGCGATCACGTCGATCATCACCCTGCATTACGAGGAGAAGAAGCGAGCCATCCTCGGCGGCCTCGATCGCGAAATCGGCATCGAGAAGGACGAGCTGAAGAAGGCGCGCGAAACGGCTATCAAGCGGCTCGAGGAGTTCGTCGGGAAGTACAGCGGAGCGAACGCGCAGCCTGAGGCGACGCCCGACGCGATGTACAGGCTGGCGGCACTTTACGAAGAGCGAGGGCGTAGCGACGAGGATCCGAACTCGGATCTGGCGGTGACGCTGAAGCCGGCCATCGCGCTGTACAAGCGCGTGATCCGCGAGTTTCCGAAATACAAGGAGCTTGCCGGGATCTATTACTTCCTCGGCCACGCGCTGAACGACGCTCGGCGCTCCGACGAGGCGCAGCAGGTCTGGCGTTCGCTCGTCTGCCACAATCACTACAAGTATCCCGTCGCGTCCGACGCGAAGGACCCGGACGTCGACAAGATCACGCCGATGCCTCAGGACCACGACGAGGCGTACTGGAAGATCTGGCGAAGCAAGTACGCTCGACCCGAGCTGCTGACGAAGGGGCCGAAGGACGAGACGACATTCGGCGACCCGTATCCGCAGGACTGCACGATCATCGCGCAGCCGGACGTTCTCCCGGGCCAGGAACCGAAATACGTCGCCGAGGCCTGGTGGCGGATCGGCGACTGGGAGTTCGATCAGCTGGATCTCGGCCGGCGGTGTCGTGGAGTACGAACCGTTCGCCGTGTGGGACTACAACCGGGCCGCGAGCGCCTACACGCAATCGATGCAGTACAAGAAGCCGCCGCTGTACGGTGTGGCTCTGTACAAGTACGCCTGGACGCTCTTCAAGCAGCAGCGTTACGAGGCGGCGGTGCACGAGTTCGTGCATCTGCTCAATTACACCGACGAGCAGCAGAAGCTCACGGGTGATCCGGGGGCCGACTTCCGCCAGGAGGCGTACACGTACGTCGCCGGATCGCTCGACAACTTCGACTTCAGCGGACCTGGTCCCGAAGAGCCGTACGTCGCGCGGCCGGACATTCTCGACACCGCCAAGAGCCCCGCCGAGGCCGAGACCAAGCTGCGGATCGCGATCGATCGCGTGCAAGACCCGCGGCTCATCCCGCAAGACAAGCCGTGGACGCTCGAGATCTACAAGGCGCTCGCCCTCGAGTTTCGCGCGATAAACCAGTACAAGAACGCGCTCGCGGTCTACCAGCTCACGCTCGACCGGTGGCCCATGGACCCCTCGGCGCCGGACACCCAGTCCTCGATGGCCGAGGTCTACGAGCTTCTCGCCCGCTCGACGAAGGTCGGCGACGATCGGCGCGACTACGAGCGCAAGGTCCTCGAGGCGCGAACGTCGCTGGCGAAGTACATCGGCGATACGCCCTGGGTCGACGCGAACAAGGACAACCCCGCGGCGCTTCAGCGAGCCGAGGAGCTGGTGCGCACGGGCCTGAAGGGAGCCGCGATCACGCACACCCGCAACGGTCAGGCGGCCGTCGAGCAGGCGGTGCAAACGAGCGATCCCAAGGAGCAGGTGCGACTCCTGAACTTCGGGTTGCAGGAGTACAAGCTCGCGGCGCTCGGTTGGCTCGGTTACTTGAAGCAAGACGAGAACGCCCCGGACGCTTACAAGAGTCGCTACTTCTACGCCGACTCTCTGCACAACCAGGTTCGTCTCGAGGTCGAGCTCCACAAGTTGACGGGCGTCAGTACGTGGAGCCGACGTCGCAGGAGATCGCGACGGCGATTCAGGCGGCCGTCGACGTACGTGACTCGGACGAGGACGATCAGTTCATCGACAACGCCGGCCTCTTCGTGGTCGACCTGGCCGACGTCGATCGCGATCTGGCGTACCAGCGCTTCAAGGACTCGGGCGGCACGCAGGGCGTCGAGGAACGCAAAGACGTGAAGCTCGAGGGCCCTGAGGGCGACAAGAAGGTCGTCGTCGACGACATTCCGGCGGTCATCCAAAAGTCGATGCAAGCCCGCGACGAGTACATCCAGCGTGTGCCGCCCGATCGCGACAAGCAGAATCACGCGGAAGACTACGCGTTCTACGCCGCGGACCAGTACTACTACTACGGCCGCTTCAAAGACGCGCAGCAGCGTTATCAGGCCATCTACGACCAGCACTGCGGCAAGGATCCCCTGGGATACGAGGCTTGGAAGCGGCTCCTCGTGATGAGCAACCTCCAGAAGGACGCCGCGCGGTCGCGCGCTCTCGCCGAGGCCGAGGCGAAGAACTCGTGCGCCGTGTCGGAAGTCCAAAAGACCGAATCGAAGGACTTCACCAAGGTCGTCTTGCAAAACGCGGCCTACGAGGACGCCAACAAGATCTTCAAGCAGGCGCAAGGACGCCCCGGCCGGCCCCCAGAAGGACGCTCTCTGGCGCAAGGCGGGCAAGATGTACGAAGATGCGCTCCGCGCCGCGCCCGGACACAAGGACGCGCCTGCGGCCGCGATCAACTCCGCCTTTTGTTACAAGCAAGTGGGCGAGTTCAACAGGGCGATCGATCTCTATCAGCTGTTCATCAGCAACTACGGCAGCGAAGACAACCTGCAGCGGCTGGAGCACGGCGACGGGAAGAAGCTCCCGCCGGATCCGGAGCAGTACAAGGAGCGCATCAAGTACCTGGGTATGGCGTACGACGCCCTGTCGACGACGTATTACGGGTTCTTCGCCTACCAACGCGCCGCCGAGTCGTTCGCGAAGATCGCGACGAACCCGCGCTTCGACGACGAGCGCCGCGCCACGGCGGCCCAAGTTGCGATGGTGCTCTACTCGAACCTAGGCGACCGGGCGAACATGGGCCGCATGTACGGCATCCTCGTCGACCCGAAGAACCATTTGTCTACCGACAAGCACGCCGACGCGGACTACCAGAAGGCCTCGTTCGACTACGGTCAGTGGAATCCGAGTGGTGCCGATTCCGCGGGCAACACGGCCGCCCGGTCGCAGGCCATCGCTGCGCTCACGCAGTTCCACACGGTAAACCGAAACAAGCCCGAGTCGGCGCGGTTCGAGGTCGAGGCCGCGTACCGAATCGCGAAGATGATGCAGTCGGCCAACGACCCGACGTACCGCAGCTGGATGAAGACGACCATCGCCGACTGGGAGTACTTCAAGGCGCACACTCCCGGGGGCGCGTCGTCCGATTGCAAGGCCCAACCCATTCAAGCCGGCTGCGCGCCGTACTCGGACTACGGCGGCGAGGCGGAGTACACCCTCGTCGACGAGCAGGTCCACGCGAGCTTCGACTACTCCAGCGGCCACCACCATTACACGGGCGCGGTCGGTGACGTGCTCAAGAGCGTAGACAAGGACCTCGGTGAGGCCGAGAAGACCTGGCGGCCCCAGCTCGAGCAGGTGGCGCAACGGTACGGCTCGTTCGAATGGGCGGCTGCCGCAACGGCGCGCATTGGGTCGCTCTACGACTCGATCCGGACGGGACTGGACTTGGTCGTACCCAAGTACTTCACGCCCCAGCAGGAGGCGCTGCTCAAGAAGCTCTCGAAGATCGTCGACCAGCTCAACGCGGCGAACCAGACTGCGAAGGCCGATCAAATTCAGCAGCAGATCGACGACACGAACGACCAGGTTCGTACCAAGTGGCGTGAGCAGAAGGACAAGTATCTCGAGGTATGCAACCAGAAGATGGTCGGCCGGTACGTGACGGCGGCGCTCATCGCTCGCAAGTACAACGTGAAAGACGCCGCCGTTCAGAACGCCGTCGCGAGGCTCGCGTTCTTCTCCGACTATCTCGGGGACGACAAGATGAAGGCCTACGTGCAGAACACGCCGGATCCGCTCAGCGCGGGTTCGAGCCTCGTGTACGTGAGCGGCGAGTTCTTGCAGTGGCGCTCCGGCGTTGTCGCCACGCCGCCGCCGAGCGGGACGCCAGCTCCGTTGCCGGTGGTGCCATAAGGAGATCGAGCCCAGCATGGGACGCCTCAAGAAGTGGGTATGGCTCGCGGTGCCGGCCTTCGTTGCGTGCGGCGGCGAAGCGCCCACCAGCAAGTCGCCGAAGGCCCTCGCGGGTGACGGCGGGACGAGGTACGCGCCGCCGGCAATCGCCAACAGCGCCGGCCAACAGGTGGCTGTCTCGGCCGGGCCCGGGGCGGCCGACGACGACCTCACGGGTGACGCGAGGACCGCATATAACAGGGGCTTTCAGGCCTGGACGTCCGGCGATCTGCAGAGCGCCAAGACGGCCTTCTCGGACGCAGCGAGTCGCGCGCCTCGATCCGGAGGCCCCCGCTATTCGCTGGGGTGCGTTCTCGAACGGCTTGGCGACATCCAGGGTGCGCTCGACGCGTACCGCTCGTCGTTCTCCGCGAACCCGAAATACGAGCTTGGCATGGGCGCCTACGCCCTGCTGCAGGCGGCGACGGGTCACGGCACGGATGCCGAGCAGTTTCTCCAAGGGAAACAGGCCGAGAGCTCGGTCCGGCTTCTCACTTACCTTGCCGAGGTCAAGTCAATCGAGGGCGACAGCCCCGGATGCCAGCAGCTGGCGCAGCAGGCCCTGACCAAGCAGCCCGACTTCAAAGACGCGATGGTCGTCATCGCGCGAGACTATTACCGTAGCCACCGCTGGGACCTCGCCAGGTACGCCCTCAAAGCGATACTCGACGGCGCGGACGACGGATCGATCCCGCCGCGCGACAAGGACAACCCTGCGGCGCTGCTTCTACGCGGGCTCATCGAGCGGGACCTCGGGCAGCGGCAGCAGGCCATAAGCGATCTTCAGCTGGCGGTCGGCAAGCGCCCCGACCTGTTCGAGGCGTACATCGACCTGGGCGAAATGAAGCTCGAGGCGGGTAACGCCACGGAGGCGTTGGCTCCGCTGGAAAGAGCAGTGAGATTCGCACCCAACATCGCGGTCGCCCACCTCGACCTCGGCGACTGCTATCGGTTGCTCGGCCGCCCGGGGGACGCGAAGGGCCAGTTCGACAAGGCATTGGCGATGGATTCGACGCTGGCGGGTGTCCATTACGATCTCGGCCTCCTCTATCTCTTCTCGTCGAACGTCCCGGGCGTCGCGAGCCAGGACGACCAATTGACGAAGGCGATCAAAGAACTAGAGGCCTACAGGTCGATGCGCAGCGCGCGGGCGCCCAAGGGTCAGGGCGACGACGTCGACGAGCTGCTCAGCACGGCCAAGCGTAAGCAGAACGAGATGCAAATGAAGAAGCAGGCAGCCGCGACCGCCGCAGCGGCGCCTTCTGGCGCAAGCTCCGCTCCACCCGCACCGGCGGCACCGGCAGGGTCGGGCGGCGGCAACATCGTGCGTGATCTGCCCAAATGAGTCATAGATCCGGGAGCCGACGATGAAGCCGATGATCTTCCTCTGGAGTGTCCTGTCCGTACTCGCCACGGCGCCCCGGGCTTCGGCACAAGACGCCCAGCCCTCCCAGCGGCAGCCCAAGCAGCAGCAGGGCGTCCTCCAGGTGGGCGAGATCACGATCGTCGGTCGAGTGCAGAAGCCGATCGCCGCCGTGGACGTCGCGAAGATCCAGCCGAAGCTGACCCTGGCCGAGCTCCGGCAGCCGTTTTTGGACCGTATCGAAGAGGCGGTGCGCAAGGATCCGTTCTGACCGCGCCATGCTCTCGGTGCTCGCAGCGCTAATCGCGCTGATCTGCGCGGGTGCCAGCGCGCGCCGCCTGGCCTTGGCGGTTTCCCCGACGTCGCTCGACCCGAGGCTTCTTCTGGAGGAGCTTTCGTCGATCGACACGCGCGAAGCCTGGACCGTGCTTCGCGATGCCGTCGTTGCCCGCAAGATTCCGTGGGAGAGCGACCTGTTCGCGGCGTTCGCATCGGAATCGGACGCCGAGCGCGAAGCCGGCGTCAGCGAGCAGCTCCTCGAGCTCGACTGGCAATCGCAGCGGCTATCCCGCGTGCCACGCGTGTGCGCGAGCATCGCGACGAGTACCGGGTTTCTGCTCGGGTCCGTCGCGATGATGCGTGGCCTGGTGGCTCCGGAGAGCGACACGGCCGAGGTCCTGATGTCGGCGCTCGACGCGCTTACCCTGGGGGTTGCAGGTACGTCATTCTGTGTGGCAGTGCACCTCCGGGCGCGCCGCGTTCTGCGCGAGCGGCTGGCTTCGGTGGATCGGCTCGTCGATCGGCTGCGCGTCCTCTCGGCACAGGGCAGCGGACCCTAGCGGCCGCGGGAGCCCCGCCCTTCCCGGACGCCGCCGCCTTCGCGAGCTTTTCCCGCAAGTGCCCATCGTGTACGCTGGGTCCGGCCGGTAGGGAACTTTGGCGCCTCTGTCGCGTCAAACAGATGGCAGGCCCCATTTCACGAAAGGCGCTTTCGGCATGTCGCAGATGAACCAGGGCAGGCCAGGCTTCGGACCGCAGTCCCAACCCGGTCGGCCTGGTCAGATGACCGCCGTCATGCGGGCGATGCAGCAATCGACCGGGCCCAAGGTGCTTCGCATCGGCCTGGTTGCCGGCGGACGCATCCTCGAGGAGCGCATTGTCAAACAGCGCACCAGTGTCACGGTCGGCCCCAGCGAAAAATCCATGTTCGTTGTGCAGGCGAACGTCCCTCCCCAGTTCAAGCTGTTCGAGCTCATCGGCAGCGACTATCACCTGAATTTCCTGGACGGAATGACGGGTCGCGTCGCGCTCGCCACGGGCATCACCGATCTGGTCGCCCTCAAGGGGCAGGCCAAGCGCGTCGGTCCTTCCTACCAGATTCGCCTCACCGAGGAGGCACGGGGGAAGGTCGTCGTCGGCGAGACCACCTTCCTCTTTCAGTTCGTGGCACCGCCGCCGGTTCAACCGCGGCCGCAGCTACCCCTCTCGGTAAAAGGTGGCGTCGCCAGCCAGATCGACTGGAACCTCACGATCATTGCCGCGTTCAGCTTCTTGCTGCACTTCGGCTTGATCGGCGCGATGTACAGCGACTGGATGGATCCCGTAGTGAACGACGACATCACGGCCGGATTGCTCGACATGGTGCAGAAAACCGTGCCTCCCCCGGTCGAGACGATCGAGGTCCCCACGTCGAGCGCATCGTCGACCGACACGGCGCCAGCGCCCACGCAGGCCCCCAAGCAGGCGGCTCCGAGCAACAAGGGCGCTGCGCCCGACGCGAAGGTCGTCGCGGGGCTGCTGCAGGAGGCCGATCAGGCGCGGATCGCCATTCTCGCGGCGCTGAATGGGGGGCCGAACATCAACGGGGCCATGAAGGACGACAACGGTGCCCCCGTCGACTTGAACAGCCTCGCGAATCGCAGCGGTGGAATCAGCAACACGACCGGCGGGTTGAATCTCCCCAACGGCGCTGGGGGCCCCATCCGGCCGGGCCAGGGTGGTGCCGGCCTCCAGGGGTTGCGCGGCGGGGAGACCGGGGGAGCCTCCACAAGCGCCGGACAGGCGGTCAAGGTCGTGCCCATCGGAGACGTGCAGTACGGCGGCTCGTCGGCGAGCGTGCCTGTCTCCAACGCCGAGGCCGTCATCCGCAGCCAGATCCACCCGGGTGCCAAGCGCTGCTACCAGCAGGGCCTCGAGTCCGACCCGACGCAGTCCGGCAGGCTGGTCATTCTCATCAAGGTTGCGCCAAGCGGAGAGGTCGACTCGGTGACGGCCTCGAGCAACAGCGGTCTTTCGTCCAACGTGGCGAATTGCATTCAGCGCGTCGCGCGCAGGGCGAAGTTCGACGCGCCCGGCCCGAGCGGTTCGACAATCAGTGTGCCCTTCAATTTCGTGAAGCAGGGCGGCTAGCCGAGGGTGCCGGAGCCGAGCGCCGCCTGCCTCGTCACAGGATTCGGCAGGGGAGGCGAGGGGGCGCATGAATGGCCGTGTGGCAACCAGCACCGGATTACGGGCATGCATGCACGCGCCTGCCGCTGCTAAGGTTGCTGTGGGCACGGGTGAGTCGATCCGGGGTTGTGGCGTTGACACCCCCCTGTTGAGAGCACTAGAGTCCCATGCGAAAAACGCGTTCGGAGGCTAGCTTGGCGATGCGAGCGACCTGGAAAGGGTTCGCCATTGGAGGCTTTGTACTTGGCATCGCGGGGTCGGCAACGGCTCAGCAGGCAGGCGGCAGTCCGCCGCCGCCCCAGGGCGGACAAGTCGGCTTCGAGCGTCGCGCTCAGCTCCCGCCCCAAGAGGAACTGACGCAGGCCGATGTGAGCGTGTCGCGGATGGAGCAGTCAGCGGCCACCGTGCGGCACCAGCTCGAGGCCGCGCGTATCGCGCGCGACGTCGTCAAGACGCTTTGCCTGAACGACAAGCTTTCCCAAATCGACGTTGCAACACGTTCGGGCCGCGATCGCCAAAGCTCCCTTCAGGCGGCTGTCCAGCGCGGTGATATCGAACTGGCGAACCACGAGTTCACGGTTCTCACCGTGCTGCGCCAGAGAGCCGAGCAGCTCAGCGCCGAGGCGGGTCAGTGCATCGGCGAAGAGGTCGCGTTCGTCGGCCAGACGCAGGTGACCACGAGTGTGGATCCCACCCTGCCGGGCGGAGACAACACGGCGTACCCGTCGACGGATCCGTCGCTCGTCTCGGCGCCGCCGGCGTGCGAGAGCTGCACCGGCGGGCCGTAGTCTCCACTCCCCGCGCCCACGGCGGGGCACTCTGGCTATGTCCTCTGCGTCGCGTTTTCACCGTAGCGCCGTCGTAGATTCGTGTAACTTCGCCGACTCGAAATGACCCCGAAAGGCCTTGCCTCGACCACCGTTGCCGTCGCGTTGCTCGTCACGCGGGCGGCGGGCGCGCAAGAGCAGTACGTCCCTCAGGGGGACGTGCCGCAGTGGCTGAAGGACCGCAGCTACAACGAGGGAGCAGGCGTTCGAGCAGGAGACCTGGAGCTTCACCCCGGCATCGCGGGCGAGTTCGGGTACGACTCCAACTGGTTTCTTCGGAGCAGCAAGCAAAATTTCGACAACAGTGCTCCCATCGCACCGCCCATCCCGGCCCTTGAGCTTCGCGTGACGCCGTCGCTGTACCTGTCGACGCTTGGTCCTCAGCGGCGCGAAGGGGATCTCACCGCTCAGCCGCCCGACGTAGCCTTTCGGGCGGGGATCAACGGCACATACCGCGAATTCATTGGGCTCTCGAGTGACCCAAACGCCTCACTGCCTGCGAACCAGATCTCCCAGCAGCGCAGCCTCGGCGGATCCGCGGACGCCCGTCTCGACATCGCTCCGGAACGCCCGCTCGGAGCTGCCTTGCTCGCTAGCTACGGGCGCGTGATCTACCCAAACGCGGGCACTGCAGACCCGAATCAATCGTTCATCCACGACGACGTGAACGCCGGCGGTGAATTCGTCGTGCAGCCGGGGGCCGGCACCCTCGACTGGCACCTTGGATACATGTTCCACGACACGATTTTCGAATCGTCGGTCGCTCAGCCCTTCAACAACACCACGAACGAGCTGGTGACGCGCGGCCGTTGGAAATTCCGGCCGCGAACGGCGCTTCTTTACGATGCGACGATGCGCTTCAATTCGTACGGGAACGCAGACAGAGCGACGGCGCTCGGCCTCGTCGGCTCCACTCCCGTGCGGGCGCGCATCGGCCTGAACGGGCTCATCACCGATCGCTTTGCGGCGCTCGCCCTGGTCGGCTGGGGCGCGAGCTTCTACGACACATCAAAGGTGCCTGCGCTGCCCCAGTACGACAGCGTGATCGGCCAAGCCGAGCTCAAATGGTATCTCACTTCGAGCCCGGGTGTCGCCGCGGCGTCGGAGCTTACGCTGGCGCTTTCGTCGATTTCCCTCGGGTACGCCAGAGATTTTCAGCCCAGTTATCTCGGGAACTTCTACGGAAGCGATCGTGGGTATTTGCGATTCGACTATTTCTTCGGCGGTCGCGCGATCGTCTCGCTCACGGGTGGCCTTGGAGCCGTCGAGTATCCGCGAATGTATTGGATTGGCGCGATGGGCTCCAGCCTTCGCCACGATGCCTTCACGGATCTCCGCGCGGATGCCACGCTCTTCAGTGAATACCGCCTGACTGACTCGCTTGGCATCAATGCCACTTTGCGGTACACGGGCAATTTCAGCAGCACCGCGGTCCCGGACAACGCTCCCGGCCCGGGGGTACCGTCGACGACGTGTTCAGGTTCGGGTGCTGGTCCGGGCTGCTATGACCTGTCCTGGACGAGGTTCGAAGCGTTTCTCGGCATCCGCTACTTCATGTGATTATCGCTCGCGCTTGTCGTGATCGGCTCCGACGCGCCACGCTTGCTGCGCAAC
The DNA here is from genome assembly GCA_963720145.1 of uncultured delta proteobacterium. Classification (GTDB taxonomy): domain Bacteria; phylum Myxococcota_A; class Polyangia; order Polyangiales; family Polyangiaceae; genus Palsa-1150. The sequence goes on along the minus strand of CAVREO010000044.1, from coordinate 608,684 downwards.
TCAATGATGTGCCCAGTGTCACGGCTTCACGCGCTCCTCCTCCTGGCCCTCGTCCTTCTGCTCGCGGGCGGCAGTGCGTGTAGTCACGGACGCCTCAGTTCGGCCGAAATTGCCGCCTCCGGCTCTCAGCACAATCGTCGGCCCGGGCGACGTATTCGAGGTTTCGGTGCTGGGCGAGAAGGAAATCCCGAAGGAGTTTCGCGTTCAGCCGGACGGTACGGTGGACTTCCCTTACCTCGACCGCGTCGTCGTCGCCGGGCTCGAGCCGCAGCAAATCGAAGAGCTCATCAAGAAAGAGCTCGTCGAGCGCAAGATCCTCAACGACCCCCAGGTGACGCTGATCGTCAAGCAGTACAACTCGAAGAAGGTCAGCATCGTAGGAGCGGTTCAGAAGCCGGGCAGTCTGGCCTGGTCCGAGGGAATGAAGCTCGTGGATGCTATCTCGTTGGCGGGTGGGCTTACGTCTCTAGCCGACGGCGATCACGTGCGCATCACGCGCAACGTCGGCGCCAGCAAGACCGTCACGGCGACTGTCAGCGTGGACGACATCACCGACGGCAAATCTCCCGACGTACCCCTTCAAGCGGGCGACACGATCAAGGTCGACCACCGCGTCTTCTGAGAGGCGGGCCGCCATGCCGCGCATCTTGGTCCTGCACACGGGCGGTACGCTGATGATGCGCGCCGGTGAGGGCGGCGGGCTCCTTCGCCCCGACGTTTACGGGCGCGATCTCCTGACCGAGCTGCCGATCCTCGCTCGCGTCGCCGACGTGTCGACGCGTGTTCTCTTCGACTTGGACTCCGGCGACATGCAACCGGCGCACTGGATTGAGATTGCCCGAGCCGTGCATGCGGCGTTCAACGAAGACAACTTCGACGGCGTAGTCGTCGTCCATGGGACGGACACCATGGCCTACGCCGCCAGCGCCGTGGCGCTCGCACTCGGCCCTCTGCCTAAGCCGGTCGTCTTCACGGGCGCCCAACGCCCCTTGACGGAGCCTCGTACGGATGCGCGCGCAAATCTCGTGGACGCGGTGCTTGCGGCCACACTCCCGATTGCGGAAGTGAGCGTAGTCTTTGCTTCGCATGTTCTCCGCGGCGTGCGTTCCATCAAGCAGGACGCCCGTGGCCTCGCCGCATTCGATTCCCCGCGGTGCCCACCGCTGGCCGAGCTGGGCGTCGACGTGCACATCGGGGGCCACGTGCGTCGTGGGGAGCCGCTCGGGCCGTTCGATCCGAGGATCGAGCCCCGAGTGCTGGTCGTTCGCGTTTTCCCGGGGCTGGATCCGGCTCTGGTCTCGGGCGCGGTGCGCGCGGGGCTGCGCGGCCTCGTGCTCGAAGCCTATGGCACCGGGAACCTTCCACATCTCGCGGGCTCGCTCATTCCGGTGCTGGACGAGGCGCGGGCGTCGGGGGTCGCGGTCGTGGTGGTGTCCCAGTGTCCGCGGGGCGCGGTGGACATGCATCGATATGGAGGCGGCGCCGCAGCGGCCGCGGCCGGGGCCGTCTCAGGCGGAGATATGACCGTGGAGGCGGCGATCGCCAAGACGATGATCGGCCTGGCGCGCTACGATTCGAGAGGCGAGTTCGACGCGTGGTTGCAGAGGGACGTTGTAGGCGAGCGCGGAGATTGACGCGCACGAGGCAAGTGACGCATGCGTGAGGGGATCGCCGAGAGTGTCCTGGACCTGGTCGGGCGTACGCCGCTCGTGCGCTTGTCGCGGGTTGCCCCTCGTGGCGTCGCGAGCGTCGTAGCCAAGCTCGAGTCGCAGAACCCGAGCGGCAGCGTGAAAGACCGCCCCGCGCTCGCCATGATCGAAGCGGCAGAGCGAGACGGACGACTGCGCGAGGGCGCCATCCTCGTCGAAGCGACCAGCGGCAACACGGGCATTTCCCTTGCCATGATCGCCGCCGTTCGCGGGTACCGCTGCGTCCTGGTGATGCCGGACGACATGAGCCTGGAGCGGCGCTACATCCTGCGCGCCTACGGCGCAGACATCGTCCTCACGCCTGCCGAGCTGGGGATGGCCGGCGCAGTCACGCGTGCCGAGCAGATCGTGCAAAGTACGGAGGGCGCATTCATGCCCCGCCAGTTCGACAACCCGGCGAACCCGGAGGTGCATGCACGTACGACGGCTCGCGAGATTCTCGACCTCCTTCGCGACGATTTTGCGGCCTTCGTCGCGGGCGTGGGAACGGGAGGTACGCTCGCTGGCGTCGGACGCGTTTTGAAGCGAGAGCGCCCGGAGGTTCGCATCGTAGCGGTGGAGCCCGCGGCCAGCGCCGTTCTCAGCGGGAAGCCTGCCGGAGTGCACGGGATTCAGGGAATCGGCGCAGGGTTCGTGCCTCAGGTGCTCGATCGCAGTGTCATCGACGAAGTGATCACGATCACCGATGTCGCTGCCGCGCGCATGTCCGAGCGGCTCGCTCGCGAGGAGGGGTTGCTCGTGGGACCTTCGTCCGGCGCGAACGTCGAGGCGGCCGTGGCCGTTGCAGGGCGAATGAAGCGCGGCGTAGTCGTCACGGTCCTCTGCGATACCGGCGAGCGCTACCTATTCTGAGCGTGATGCCTCCGTTCTGAGGGACGGACCGGCCTAGCGTCCCTGGAACTTCGGCTCGCGCTTCTGGTTCCACGCAGCCACACCCTCCATCGCATCCGCGCTCCGTAGAAGCCGGAGCTGCTCTTCGCGCTCCCGCCGGAGGGCATCCTCGATGGAGCCCCAGCTAGCGTACAGGGTCCGCTTGATCGCGGCGAAAGCGAGCGGGGGGCCAGCCTCTAGGACGTGCGCGATCGAGAGTGTCGAATCGCGCAGTGCGCTCGGCTCCACCAAGCGCGCCACCACGCCGAGGCGCGCCAGCTCCTCCGCTTCGACCCTCTCGGCCAGCAGGATCATCTGCATGGCGCGTGCGGTCCCGAGGAGTCGCGGCAGCCAAAAGGTCCCCCCGCCGTCTGGCATCAACCCGATTCGCACGAACCTCTCCTGGACGTACGCGCGCTCCGACGCGACGCGAAGATCGCACGCAAATGCCAGATCGGCGCCGAAGCCGACCGCAGCCCCGTCCATCATCGCAATCGTCGGTTTCTCGCATCGAACGACTGACTTGATCAGCGCGTGGTAGGCATCCATGTACTCTTCTAGATGGTCCACGAAGTCGGGGTCTTCGGCGAACGTCTGCCGAAGGTCCGCTCCGGCGCAAAAGTGGCCTCCGGCACCGGTAAGTACGACGCAGCGTACGGAGCTGTCGTTCGATGCATCGCGGAGCGCGCCCTCCACTCTGGCGAGCACCGAGCGAGTGAGCGCATTCCGGGCCTCAGGGCGGTTGATCGTCACGATGCGGGTGGCCCCCGCGGCCTCGACCAAGACGACCTCGCTCATCTTCGCGTCCTTCTCAGCGCGCCCTTCGGGGAGCGCCGTGTCCGTAAAACTCCGAAGCCAGGTATGCCTTGAGCCCGCGATTCACGAGGATTTTCACGACGGCGCCAAGGGGCACGGCCAGGAGCACTCCCATGAAACCGAAGAGAGTGCCCGCGGCCATCATCGTGAGCAGAACCTCGAGCGGGGCAAGCCCCACGGAGCGCCCAACAATCCGGGGCGTGACGACCAGGCCATCGAGGACCTGTACGCCTAGCATGACGGCGAGGACCACCAGCAGACGTCCAGGCCCTTGCCAGTCGAGAGTCGCCATCGACAGGGCCAGCATCAGCCCGCACCCGAAGCCGATGTATGGCACGAACGCGAGCATACCCGTGAGCACGCCGATGGGGACCGCGAGCCGGATGTCGACGAATCGCAGCCCGCTGGCGTAGAGGGCACCAAGGACGATGTTGGCCGTGAGCTGGCCGCGAACGTATCCGCCCAGCGTCTTGTGAATCTGCCGCGCGACTTCGGCGGCCTGCGGGTACCACCGGCGCGGAATGAGCTGCCCTGAGCGGTCCACGATGCGATCGAAGTCGATGAGCAAGTACAGCGCGAAGATCGGCACGACGAGGGCGCTGAGGATGACGGCCAAGTAGCTCAGCGTGCCGAACAACGCGACGCTCGCGGCGCTCACGAAATTGGGGAACTGTGCTTGGAGCTTGTCGCGCAACTCCGTGCCGAGCTCGTTCATCGAGTGCGGTGGCTTGAAGTGGAGGTTCTGCCAGAGCCACGGCTCCACGCGTGTCTCCAGGCCCTCGAGCTGGGCCGGCAAATCCGCGGCCGCCCCTCGCAGCTCGTCGATGAACATCGGAATCGCAAAGCCGAGGATGAGCAACAGCAGGCCGGCAATGGCGAGCATCACGATGGGGGCCGCCAGGCCACGCGGGACCTTCCGAGCTTCCAGCCAGTCGACGAAGGGGTCGAGCGCGTACGCCAGGAGAAACGCAAACAGCAGCGGTACCAGGACCCCACGAAGGACGTACGCGAGCACCAGCAGTCCCGCGATGGCCGCGAAGACGACGGTTCGCCGAACGGCGGGGCTGGCGAGCCGCATAGACGGAGGGGGCTCGGACGTGGTCGACATTCGCCGAATGCAATGTAGCCTGCCGAGTGCAATGGCTGAAGCGAGTGCTGCTGGGTGTGACGAACTTCCTGCTTTCGACGAGGACGAGCCTCGCCCGGTGCCGCCGCTCGCTCGCCAGGACGGCGCCACTCTCGTGCGCCTCGTCGGCGTGATGCGCCGCCTCCTCGCGCAGGACGGTTGCCCGTGGGATCGGGAGCAATCGTTCGACACCCTCCGCAAGTACGTCCTCGAAGAGGCTTGCGAGGTCATCGACGCTATCGACTCGGGCGATCGCAAGGCCCTGCGGGAGGAGCTGGGCGACCTTCTTCTGCAGGTGGTCTTCCAAGCCGAGCTCGGACGGCGCGAGGAGAGCTTCGCGATCGACGATGTCGTCGCTGGCATCGTGGACAAGCTCGTCCACCGTCATCCCCACGTGTTCGGTGACCTCGACGCGCGCACCGCGGACGAGGTGCTCCGCAACTGGGAGAAGCTCAAGGCGAAGGAGAAGGGTGAGCGCGGGATTCTCGGCGGGCGTTCCGCGCAGCATGCCGGCGCTCACTCGGGCGCAGCGCATGGGGGAGAAAGTCGCGCGGGTCGGCTTCGACTGGCCGGACGCGCGCGGGTCACGCTCCAAGGTGGCCGAGGAGCTGGAAGAGCTCGATCGGGCGGTGGCACAGGGAGACAAGCGGGCGATTGTCGACGAGATGGGCGACGTCTTTTTCGCGCTCGTCAACTTGTGCCGACACCTTGAGGTCGACGCGGAGGGCGCTCTGCGCGGGACGATCGACAAGTTCTCGAGCCGGTTCGCTCACGTCGAAAAGCGCGTGCGCGCCGAGCACGGCGGCTGGGGCGAAGCAGGCGGGGGCGAAACGCACCTGCCTCTCGAGGTTCTGGATCGCTACTGGGAGGAGGCGAAGCGTCGACCGTGACTGCGTCCATCCCGCCGCTCGCCCGCATGCCCGACGACTGGGTCGAAGCGCTGCGCCCTCTCGGCGGGCGTGCTTTCCACGCGCAGCAGATCTTCCGCTGGGTGCAGGCGCGCAGCGTGCTCGAGCCCGAGCACATGACCGACCTGCCGAAGGAGCTGCGCGCGAAGCTCGCGTCGCTCGATCTTGCGCGCACCCTGGAGGTCACAGGCGAGCGGCGTGCGGTCGACGGCACGCGCAAGCTGCTCGCCGCGTTTCGCGACGGTGCCACGGTCGAGACGGTCCTCATTCCGGGAGTAACCGGCCCGCGCGGCCGACTGCCGTCGCCCGTTGCCCCGGCGGTGGAGGACGCTGACGCAGCCGCGGCGGTCGAGGATGACGACGCGGAACCAGTGTCTTCATCCGCCGAGGCCGAGTCCGTGCGCGTCACGCAGTGCATCTCCACGCAGGTGGGATGCGCGATGGGCTGTGTCTTCTGCGCGAGCGGTGTCGCGGGGTGGAAGAGGCACCTCGGCGCCGACGAGATCGTCGCGCAGGTTCTCGTCGGACGCGCTCGACTCGAGCCCGACGAGCGCCTGAGCAACGTCGTGTACATGGGCATGGGAGAGCCCCTGCACAACTACGACGCGACCGCGCGCTCGCTCCGGCTGCTCACGTGTCCCGAGGGGATCGGCCTGTCTGCGCGGCGCGTGACCGTATCTACCAGCGGCCTCGTGCCGGAGATCGCCCGACTCGGCGAGGATTTCGGCGGCAACATCGGCCTGGCGATTTCGCTGCACGCGGCCGACGACGAGACTCGGTCACGCCTGATGCCCATCAACAAGAAATACCCCCTCGCGGTACTGATGGATGCGTTGCGCGCTTACCCCTTGCCGCGTCGCCGCCGCATAACGATCGAATACACGCTCGTCGCCGGAAAAAACGACGCGCCGGCCGAGGCCAGGAAGCTTGCCAGCCTGGTTCGCGGCATCCCGGTCAAAATCAATCTCATCCCGATGAACCCCATCGCGGCAAGCTCCCTGGGCCCTCCGCAGATGGGGAGCGTCTTGTCGTTTCAGAAGGTCCTCTGCGATGCGGGTTACTCCTGTTTCATCCGCCGCCGGCGCGGAGACGACGTGAGCGCCGCCTGCGGGCAGCTCGCGCTCTTGGGGGCCAAGCCCAAAGTGCGCGTCAATCGCTCTGGATAAGCGGTATCCTCCGGGCGATGCGCGCAATCGCCCCGGTGCGAAGGCTCTGCGCGCTCAGCCTCGCCTGCTTCGTGTGCCCCTTGGTCGCGGGTCGTGCTCGCGCGGAAGAGGGCGACCTGGAGCGGGGCGAACGCAACACTTTTTGGGCGGAGGTCTTCGCCACCGCGTTTGCCGGTGACGGCGTGCGTTTCAACAACCCCTACCGCCTGTCGACCGTCCTCGGTTCCCAGGCGCAGTCCCTATCGCGCACCGCCTCGTACGCCGACGTCGGAGCCGGCGTGACGTTTGGCGACCCCAGCGTACTCGCGCACGGCTTCGTCCTGCGCGTTTCGGCTGCTCTCGAGGGCGTGCCCCAGGCGGTCACGACGCCGGCGTATCTGGCCCTTCATCGATGGGGGCCCTGGGGAGCGTACGCCCGCGCAGGGGTGCCGCTGGTCCTCACGCCGGACGTGACGTGGGGCCTCGAGGGCGGGATTGGAGGAGTCTGGTTTGCCCGCGCCGGAATCGGGCTCGCCCTCGAGCTCGTTGGGGACGTCTTCTACGGCGCCGGCACTCGCGAGGTGGCGACGCCTGCGTATCCTGTGCTCAGCGCGCAGGGGGGCCTCTTCCTGTCCTGGGAGGCGATGCCGTGAGAAGAGGCGTTCGGCGCAGCGAAACCGCCGTCGTCGCGGTGGTGGCCCTCGCGCTTTGCGCTGCACCCACCGTGGGCGACGTCGGCGGGTGCGGCGCGCAGGCGACCGATCTCTCCGCGTCGGCATTCGGGGCGCAACGCAAGCTCCTCGACTGCCAGCGGTGCAGCGAGTGCGGGCTCCACACCAGCATCTGCGGGACGGAGTGCAATCCCAGGGCAACCAGCGACGTCGCGTGGCCAGCGACGTGCCGCCCGCTCCAGCACGACGGAGACGTCTGCCTGCGAGCGCTCCGCTCGGCAAGCTGCGCGGAGTACGCATCGTTCGTGGCCGACGCCGCGCCGGCCACTCCGACCGAATGCGACTTCTGCCACGAGGTGCAGGAGGCTGGGCCCGAACAGGGGGAACTGTGAATACCAAGCGGCTTCGCCTCGAGTGCGGCACTGCGGTGTTGGCGCTGGCGGCGACGGCTCTATCGTGCGCGATGCCGACGCAGATGCTGGCCTCGCCGGACGACCTCGCCGCCTACCGCGCATTCCGGACCGCAGTCCACGAGGGAGAGCGCCTCGCTCTGGCGCAACATTATCTCGAGGGCCATCCGCACGGGGCTTGGGCAGAGGAGGTCCGCAGCGCATTCGACGCGGAAGAGCCCGAGTGGTTCGAACGGGCGAAGACCTCCCGCTCTCGGGCTCGCGCGTACCTCGTCGACCTGCCCCGCGGACCCCACGCCGACGCCGCGCGGGCGCTACTCATCCTCTTCGACCAGCACGAGGGGGATATCGAGACGCTCGAGCTTCTCGCGCAGGCGCGTCGCACGGCCGCCACTCTCGACGAAGAGTCGGCGAAGCGGAGGCGGGTGAGCGACGTCGTGCTCGAAGAGCTGGCCGCCCTCCTCGATCCGACGACCTGGGGAGCGAACCTCGATGAGCCACCGCCCGCACTCGCGGACATCCTGCGCGGGTCGGTCCGCCGCACGTGGGGGGCCGCGCCGCGAGCGTGGCGCGCCGATCAGCTCTTCTTCGTCGTTCCCTCGCCGGAAGGGGTGCAGGCGCGCGTCGCGGAGGTGCGCCTTCAGCTTTGGCTGGACGCGGGCCGGGTGGCCTTCGGCGTGATCGAGGGCGTGGATCTGTTCGTACGCTGGGCGGAGGCCATGCAGATGCGTCCGTTGGATCCGACGCGGGCGCCCGACCGAGCCGCTGCTTCGTCTGCCGTGACCGACGTCTTGAGCGGGGCGTTCGAGGGCTCGCTCCCTGCCGCCCGGTGCGCCCGGTCGCCGGGTGGCTCCAAGGACGAAAGCGAGAGCGAGACCCTGCTCGCGCGTGCCTGCGGCGGGTGGGCCGTCGTTGCACGAATGGCACGGCGCGACGGAGAACCGGACACCATCGAGGTGCGCGGCCCGCAGCTCGGGCAATAGCTCGACCGTGCGCACTCGCCCGGAATGGGATAAGGGTCGGTCCTGCCTTCATGATCCCGTACATCCACGTTCCGGACTTGCACCTCGGGCCGGTGCCCCTGCACCCCTTCGGGATCCTCGTTGCGACCGGCGTCCTGGTGGGCACCACCGTGACGACCCGACGCGCGCGAGCCCTGGGCTACGACTTGCTCAAGCTCAACTCGTTCGTGACGTGGATGCTGGTGGCCGGCTTCGTCCTCTCGCACGTCCTCGACGAGCTCTTTTACCACTGGGACGACGTTCTCAAGCGGCCCTGGTCCCTGTTCATGCCTTGGGAGGGCCTGAGCTCGTTCGGTGGCTTCGTCGGTGCGCTCATCGGCATTGTCCTCTGGCGGTACCTGATCATCGACAACAGCCGGCTGCGTGTGCGCCAGCGGCCGCAACCCATCTTGCCGTTTGCGGATCTCGTGCTGTCGGTCTTCCCTCTCGGGTGGGTCTTCGGGCGTGCCGGATGCGCGACGGTTCACGACCACCCCGGCGCACGCACGACGGCTGACATGCTGGTTGCGGTCGCCTACCCGTCTCGACCCGGCGACGGCATGGTCACCCGGTTCGGGTTCATCGAGTTCATCCACGGCCACGATCCGCGCTTCGACCTCGGCTTTCTGGAGCTTCTTTTCACTATCGTCCTCGCGGCGTGCTTCGCCCTCACCTGGCGCCGCCGGCTCCCGGTCGGCACGTACATCATCGTTTCGGCGCTCGCGTATGCGCCCGTGCGCTTCGCGATGGACTTCTTGCGCATCCCGCAGAGCGAGGGGGGCGACACACGGTACGCGGGGCTGACGCCGGCGCAGTACGGCTGCATCGGGCTCTTCCTCTATGGCCTGGTCATGATCGGCTACGTGCGTCACCTGCGCTCGCGCAGGGCCGAGCTAATCGACTCCGTTCGAGCACCGCCCCCCGAGGCCGAGGGCGGCGAAAAAGCCATCGCGTAACTCGCGGGGATGCCTATGCAGGCCTATGGCTCTCGAGCAGCGTGCGCACCTCGGAGGGAAGCGCACGAGCGCGCATCGCAGCGAGGTCCGTGAGCGCGACGACGTGGCGGAGCGTCGCGACATGCCGCCCGGCCGGGTGGTCCAGCTCGAAGCGGAGAGTGCACGAGGTGGTCCCGATGCGTTCGACCTCGACCACAATGTTGACGTGGTCGCCGAAGCGCAAAGGCGAAGCGTAGTCGGCTTCGACGTGCACAGCCGGGAACCCCAGCCTTTGCGAGATCAGCCCGACGTAGCCGCCTGCGAGCGGCCCGAGCATCGCTTCCATGGCGTCGTGGCACCATCGGAAGTAATGCGCGAAGTACGCGATACCGGCCGCGTCCACCTCATCGAAGCGCACCCGATGAACGCGAACGAAGGGCGCGCTCACGGCTCCAGGTCCTCGCAGAGCTTCAGCGTCGTCTGAGCCGGAAGTCCCACGCGCGCGGCGTATGCCGGATGGTCAATCTCCATCTCGAGGTGGGTGATCGTCGCCGTGCCGGCGGCGGCGCTCCGCAGCGCATCGGCCAGGCGCCCCGGCAGCGCGAATTTCAAGTAGTGCACCGCGGTCGTTCGATCGCTCGGGCCGATCTCTCGCTGGATTGCCCGCGCGGCGACTCGCGTGACCCCCCCCAGCAGCCAGACGTGCCGCTCGAGGCCAACTGCGGCGCGTAGGAATGCGTCGCGCTCGTCCTTGTCGGGGATCTCGATCATGAGCGTAAAGGAGAGCTCGTTGGGGCCGGGTATGAGCTCGTTGTACGTCGCAATCTCGTGGTCGACGGCGGCCGGTCTCGTGATGCGTTCGGTCCGGAGCATCTCCTGGATCTGCAGGAGCACGGTATCTCGATTCTCGAACATGGCGCTCGCACGGGGACCAAGCTGCAATCGGCGCACCTTCTTCTCGCCAATGACACGGGCGCGGAAGCGCTCGCGTACCTCCTCGTAGTCCGCGAGACCCAGCACCTCGCCCCGCTCGATCGGTTTCACGCGTGGTCCTTTCCGGTACCGTCGTCATTGTCGCACGTTCGAGTTCTACCTTCGAGCTGGCTGGCGCACGTCGGGTGCCAGGTCGTAGGCCTCGGCGATTGCCTCGACGGGGTGAAGGGGCGCCCGTTCGGTCTCGCCGAGGATCCGGCGCGCGCTGAGCGCGCAGTCGGTCACGACTACCTGCGGGTCCGCGGCCTCGATGCCGCGGACGAGCTTTTGCGCGTAACGGCGCCCGGACTCGTAGTGCTGAGCCTTCATGCCCCATGTGCCGTCGACCGCCGAGCACTGTTCGATGATTTCGACTTCGGTATCCGGCAACAGCCCAAGCACCCGCGCGGCGGGGTAGCCAATCTTCTGCGCCCGCAGATGGCACGCCGCGTGGTACGCGACGCGGCCCAGGCCTCGCCGAAAGTCCCTGACGAGCGTCTTGTCGCGCCGATGCTCGTCGAGCAGCTCCATGATGTCCACGGTCGCCGCCGCGACGCGTTTCGCGTCGTCGGTGCGCAGGAGTTCGGGCCACTCTTTGCGCGCCATGTAGCCGCACGTGGGCTGCAGCGAGACGATGCGCCGGCCGCCGTCGATCGCGCCCGCCAGCGACGCGACGTTCGCCCGCGCCTTCGCGGTGGCTGCCGCGATGTCGCCGCCGTCGAGGTTGGGCATCCCGCAGCAGGTTTGCTCGGGGCGCTCCACCGCCCAGCCGTTCTTCTCGAGGACGCGCACGGCGCTCGCCGCGATGTGCGGGAAATTGTAGTCGGCCAGGCACGTGGCGAAGAGGGCGATGGTGCCCCGCTTGCCGGCCTCGGGCAGCGGCTCGTGATGGGCGAGCCACTTGGTGAAGCTCGTTTCTCCGAAGGGCGGTAGCGGGAAGCCCTCAGCTATTCCCGCGACGACGGCCATTGACTTTCTCACGAGCCGGTTCGCGTTGACGAAGTTCGCGAGCGGCGCCATCGGGCCCGCTGTCATTCGACCCAGGAGCTGCGGCTCGCCCAGCACGCGGTCTTGCAGAGTCATGCCGTTGCGGCGCGCGCGCTGCGCCTTTTCGCGAAGAAGGAGCCGCGGCACGTCCAGCACCCAGGCGTGCCCCTCGTCGGGCGTGTAGGGGCATTTTACGTAGCAAAGCTTGCACTGCCAGCAGAGCTCTGTCGCCCGCGCGAAGGCCTGGTCGTCGAGCTGCTCGGCCCCCGTGGCGCCGCGCGTCTCGATGTCGCGGTCGACGCGCGCGAACACGTCCGGGAACGTTCCGCAGTAGCCCACGCACATGCGGCAGCCGTGGCAGATCTCGAACGTGCGGCGCATCTCCGATTCGAGATCGCGCGCGTCCCAGTAGCGCTCGTCGTTCGGATCGAGTGCGGGAGGCTGCTTGGGGACGAGGTCGATCTTCGCCATACGAGCGCGGTAAGGAGAGCCGCCAGGCCGCCAAGGCGCCAAGAAGAGAGAGGGGCATCCTCCCTTCCCCTTGGCGGCTTGGCGGCTTGGCGGCTCTCCTCTTGTCTTGTCTCAGCCCTTGAGCACGCCCAGCATCTTGGTGAAGCGACCGGCGTGGCTCTTCTCGGCCTTGGCGAGCGTCTCGAACCACTCGGCGACGTCGTCGAAGCCCTCGTCGCGCGCGGTCTTGGCCATGCCCGGGTACATCGTCTCGTACTCGTGGGTCTCGCCGGCGACCGACGCCTTGAGGTTCTTCTCGGTGTTGCCGATAGGCAGGCCCGTGGCCGGGTCGCCCACCTGCTTGAGGTAGTCGAGGTGACCGTGGGCGTGGCCGGTCTCGCCGTCGGCCGTCTCCTTGAAGTTGCCGGCGATCTCGGGGTAGCCCTCCACGTCTGCCACCTTTGCGAAGTAGAGGTACCGGCGGTTCGCCTGGGACTCGCCAGCGAACGCCTCCTTGAGGTTCTGGTGGGTCTTGGTGCCCTGAAGTGACTTCATCGGGTGTCTCCTTGCAGCGTGGGATTACCGCTCCTTAGCGGCAGCGGCGATGTTGCGACGTCCAGCCATGCACCGCGCGCAGAAGCCGCGGTAGATGCGCTCGACGGCGCGGACCGAAAAGCCTGGTGCAGCCCGGCGCAGCTTTTTTACGGACGCGGGCGTGGGCAAGAGCGTTCCGGCCGCGATGTCGAGGACGGCGCCGCACCCGTCGCAGACGGCGTGATGATGGGCGGTCGTGTTCGGATCGAACCGCGCGGCGTCGCCCCGCTTGCCCGGCAGGCGCACGATGCCCGCGAGCCCGGCGCGCGCCAATGCGTCGAGTGTGTTGTACACCGTCGCGAAGCTCATCGAGGGGAAGCTCGGGCGAAGCCGCTCGAACATGTCCTGGGCGGTGGGGTGCGTCTCGTCGCCCGCGAACAGCCGCACGATCGCGAGCCGCTGAGGCGTGAGCTTCAACCCCGCGCGCTTCGAAATCGTGCAGCATCGTGCCCGCCCGCTCGGACTCGCCCTGCATCGCGCGGATACCGTACGTAGAACGATTCCAACTTGCAAGCGATTCCAAAACGGGTCGCGTCTGTCTTCAGTCCTTCTTTTTTCGGCCGCCCAGGATGGCGAGCTTGAAGTAGCTGAGCTGGCTGGCAGCCGCGTGCTTGGCGAGGTCGAGCTTGCCCGGGTCGCGCGTTGCCTGACGCCCCATGAGCTCACCCGTCTCGTAGAGCTCGCGCGTCTTCGCGCGCTGGAGCTTGCCGCTGGACGTCTTCGGCAGCGCGCCTGGCGGCAGCGCGACGGCGTCGTCGAGCGTGAGGCCCACGCCCTCCTGGACCGCCTTCCGCACCTCGGCGAGCAGCGCCGCGGCGTTGCGCAGCCGCTCGGGCTCCTGGACTTCGAGCGCCATCACCACGCGCTCGCGATCGCGCTCGAGGCCGCTCGGATCGCGCGCACCGAACGCGATGACGTTGCCCTTGCGGACGCCGGAGACCTTGCTCGCCTCCCACTCCAAGTCCTGCGGGTAGTAGTTGCGCCCGTTGACGATGACCACCTCCTTGCTTCGCCCGCAAATGAAGATGTGTCCCTCGTGAAGGAAGCCGAGATCGCCCGTGCGCAGGAATCGGCCGACGAACGCCTCGTGCGTGCGCTCGGCGTCCTCCCAGTACCCGCGCATCACGCTCGGACCGGCGATGCGGATCTCGCCGACGCGCCCTTCGGGCAGCGGCTGTTCGCCCGAGGCGTCGTCCGGGTCGAAGATGCGAATCGTGTGCTCCGGGAATTCGGGACCGCAGGAGACGAGCCGGACGGCGTCCTCGTCGCTCTCGGGGACGACCCGCACCTCGCCTTTCTCCCAAAGCGTCGGCGCGTGCACGCTTAGCGTCTTGAGCCCCTGGTACAGCTCGCTGAACGAGATGGCGAGCGACGACTCGGCCATGCCGTACGAGGGCAGGAGAGCGTCCCGGCGAAAGCCCACCCGCGCGAAGGCGTCGGCGAAGCCCTCGAGCGTCTCGGCGCGAATCGGCTCGGCGCCGCACCCGGCGCGCGTCCAGCTCTCGAGATCGATTCCCTCGAGGTCGACGGGCTTGATGCGCTTGACGCAGAGAGCGTAGGCGAAGTTCGGCGCGTACGCGACGTTGGCCCGGTGCCGCGTCATCGCTTGAAACCAGGTGACCGGTCGTTTGAGAAAGAGGAGCGCCGGCAGAAAGACGATCGGCGTGCGGTGGTAGAGGGGCGCCAGCACGAAGCCGATGAGCCCCATGTCGTGGTAAAGCGGCAGCCAGGAGACGCCGACGTCGCTCGCCCCCATGCGCAGGCCGTCTTCCATGATGCACTTGATGTTCGCGGCCAGGTTGCCGTGCGTCAGCGTGACGCCCTTGGGGCGCGACGTGGACCCGCTCGTGAACTGGAGGAACGCGACGTCCTCGAGCGTGATCGTCTCCGGCTTGAGTGGCTCGCCGGCCTCGCGAATCCCCTCGATCGCCACGACCTGCTCCAGGGCGGGACAGGCAGCCTGCACGGTGCCGAGGAGCCGCTTGATCTTCGCCGACGTGACGAGCGCGCGGGCGCCGCTCTTGGCGACGATGTGACGGGTGTTGTCGAGGTACGCCTGCAGCGCGCCGAGCGCCATGGGCGGGTAGATGGGCACCGGGATGATGCCGGCGCGGATGGCTCCGAGAAAGCAGAGCACGAAGTCGTCGTTGTTCGGCAGGATGAGGGCGACCCGGTCACCCTTGCGAAGTCCGAGCGCCTGGAGCGCACCGCCGAAGCGCGCGCTGACGTGCTCGACGGCCGTGTACGAGAAGGTCTCCTCGCTCGCGCCGGCGCCGCTGTCGAAGCCGGGTACGCCCGACTCCGAGACGAACCGGTAGCCGCGGGAAGGCTCGGCTTTGGCCGCGTCCTCAATCGCCTGCGCAATCGTGCGGTGCTTCATGGATCCTGACCCTCGCCGACGGCTATTCGCCGCACGCTCTTACCAGAGCCGGGCGGGGGCCTCCAAGAGCGCTTTGACAGGGCGCGCCGGGTCGGCGACGATCGGGGGACCATGCCCCTCATCGAGACCGACGAAGCGGCGCGCCGGCTAGCGCGCGCGATCGCCAGCGATCTCTCCCTTTACAACGAGGACAAGATCGTCGCCGGCATCCAGAACGACAACCTCTTCGATTCGCTGGCCGAGGAGATCGAAGAGGGCCGTGCCCTCTTCAAGCGGCGGGTCTCGCCCGACCTTTACCCGCGCAACTACTACGACCGGGCTCTCGTGGACATTCTCATCAAGGCCAAGGGGCACGTCCGGTCCAAGCTCTGGTGAAGGAGCTCGTCGTCCCGCGCGCCGCTGCGGGCGCGCGGCTCGACCGGTTCCTGGCGGGCGCGCTCGGCGTCTCGCGGTCGGAGCTGCAGCGCTGGATCGCGGCCGGGCGCGTGACTGTGCAGGGGCGGGCAGGGGAGTCCGCGGCGCGTGTGCGCGAGGGCGACTGCGTGCTCGTGGAGCCCATGCCTCCAGCCGCGACCCGCGCCCAGCCGGATGCGCAGGTGCGCGTGGATGTCGTCTACTTCGACGACGAGGTGATCGTGGTGAACAAGCCGCCCGGGCTCGTGGTGCACCCGGCGCGAGGCCACCTGGAGGGCACGCTGGTGAACGGCCTTCTGGCGCTCGGGCTCTTTCGCGGCGCCGAGGTGGACGAGGCCGCCGGCGCGGCCGACAACGAACGACCGGGCATCGTGCACCGGCTCGACAAGGGGACGAGCGGATTGATGGTGGTCGCGCGCACGGCCGACGCCCGCGAGGCGCTCAAGACGCAGTTTCAGGCGCACACCATCGACCGCGCGTATGAGGCCATCGTCGTCGGGGAAGCGACCGACCGCACGTTCGACACGCTTCACGGGCGGCATCCTCGCGACCGGCTGCGCTTCACGACGCGGGTGCGCTCGGGCAAGCGCGCGGTCACCCACGTGCGCGTCCTCAGCCGCCTGACCGGCGCGACGCACGTCGAATGCACGCTGCAGACCGGCCGGACGCACCAGATTCGCGTTCACTTGGCGGAGTCCGGGACTCCGGTGCTGGGGGATCCGGTGTACGGAAAGGCGCCGCGCGACGAGCAGCTGAGGGGAGTGGGGGAGCGGCTCGGGCATCAGGCGCTGCACGCGCGGCTGCTGGGGTTCGCGCATCCCGCGACCGGGCGAAGGTTGCGATTCGAGGCGGGGGCGCCCGAGGACTTTTGCGAAGCATTGCGCGTCCTTGGCGCGTTGGCGTGATCGAGGAACGACGCCTGCGCCCGGCGCGAGACTGCCTCGTCCCTCACGCGCCGAGTTGCCGCTGCTCCTCGCGCTGCGCCAGCGAAATCCGGTTGCGCCCCGTGTGCTTGGCTGCGTAAAGGGCGCGGTCGGCGGCCTCGATGAAGGCGCTCGGCACCGGTTCTTTCAGGTCGAGCTCGGCCACGCCGAGCGACGCCGTCACTTTCCCGGCGGCCTCGATAGCAGCGCGTAGCCGTTCGGCGACGACGCTCGCGCCGCGGATGTCGGTCTCCCGCAGCAGGATGGCCATCTCTTCGCCGCCGAAGCGGTAGACCGAGTCGATGAGGCGCACGCCGGCCCGAAGCAGCGCGGCGACGTCTTTCAGCGCTTCGTCGCCCGCTGCGTGGCCGTGCGCGTCGTTGTATGCCTTGAAATGGTCGACGTCAATCATGAGAAGCGAGAGAGGCCGGCGGTAGCGCGCCGAGCGCCGGCATTCGTCGGCGATGTCCTCGTCCAGCCGGCGACGGTTGAAGAGGTGCGTGAGCGCGTCGACGCGGCCCTGTTCGTGGGCCAGCCGAAACAGGCGTGCCGACTCGAGCGCGGCCGCGCCGTAGTTCGCGAGGGCTTCCATGAGTGCCACCGTGTGCGGGTCGCTCTTGGGTCCATCCGGCTCGTCCTTGCCCGCCCCGGTCACCAGCGCGCCGACCACCCGGCCGCCCACCATCATGGGAACCGCACCGAGGGGCGCCGAGCTGGGGTCGTCGTGGCCCGAAGCGCGCACCGGTTGGCCGGCCTTCATCGCTCGTGCTGCGGCCTCGTCGGCATGTGCCCTCGGGTCGGTCGCAAGAACGACCTGCGCCTCCGGTCCCTGCGTCAGCCCCGCCGACGCGCGCTCGAGAACGCGCACGATACGGCGTTCGTCGAGGCTCTCGGCAATCTCGTGCGCGGCCCGAATCAGGACGAGGAGCCGTTGCTCGTGGCTGTCGCGCATGCGCCGCTCGTGCGCGGCGACCAGCACGACACCGCCGAGCAGCGCCAGCAGCAGCGACAGCGTGACCCCGCGCACCGTTCGCATGACGCGATCGTCGGTCGCGATCCGCCGCTCGATGGCGGCATTGAGCGCGCCTTCGGCCGCGCGGTAGGCGTCGAAGAGCTCTCGGCCGAGCGCGAGGAAGGCGGGGTCGTTGGCTCCCTCCATACGCTGCGCCGCGTCGGCCCAGCGCTCGATCCACCGGGTCTCCGCGACGCGGGTTTCGAGCAGCAGGGGTGCGAGCGAGGCCTCCGCGCCGATGGTGTCGTCGAGCGTGGCGTTCGCCTGGGCCAGTTCGGCGTTGCCCCGCACGAAGGGGGCCAGATACTGCTCGTCGTGGGTCGCCAGGTAGCCGCGCAGGCCCGTCTCCTGGTTAAGCATCGCCTCATCCGCTCGGAACGAGGCCCCCCGTCCGGCAACCATCCGGTCGCCGGCGGGCACGAAGTGCAGCACGAAAGAGCCGACGGCGACCGCCGCGACGATGAGGGCGAGGACGAACAGCGCGAGCTGGGCGCGGGCGGCCGCGCTACGCCCTGCGGCCGGGGGCAACAGCTTCACCTAGAGAGATACGGCCCCTCACATCGCCGCATAAGCCTACACCTCGGATAGTGCGTTCGCTCCGGCGGCTCCGCGAGGTTTGCCCGCAAGGAGGCCGGCGTGCCTGCGCTTGAGCCACGTGAGCGCGACGAAGCCGACGAGAACGGCGAACCATAGGGTGGCGAAGCGGACGAGGATCATCGCGGCGGTCGCCGTCGTTGCCGGCACGCGGCCGAGCTCCTGGAGCTGTCCCTGGAGCGACGTCTCGGTGACCCCCAGGCCGCCGGGGACCGGGACGAGCGCTCCCGCGAGCGTGCTCGTCGCGTAGAAGAACGTGGCCAGGCCGTAGCTCGTCTCCTGGCCAAAGCCGCGCAAAACGACCCAGAGCGCCGTGCACTCGAGCGCCCACGCCGCTACCGAGAGCAAGGTAGGCAGGAGCAGGTTCGACGGCTTCACCAGGGTGGCCAGGCTGTCGTACGCCTCGTGCAGCTTCGGCCCGATGCGCCGGAACGGTCCCGGGAGCTTCTCGATGAGACCGATGAGCGCGGCCGATAGCCCGCGGTTGGACACGACGACGAGGAGGACCAGCACGGCCGCCGTGCCCAGCCCCGCCCACAGCAGGCCGCCCGAGAAGCCGAGCGACCCGAAGACGATGAGGACGACGACGCCGATGACGTCGGTCACGCGCTCGGCGACGACGATGGGCGCCGTTCGCGCGACCGGGACGCCGTGGGTCTCGAAGAGGACGAGCGACTTGAACACCTCGCCGACCTTGCCGGGCGTGACCGTGAGCACGAAGCCGCTGAGGAACGTGAGCAAGCTGTCGAGCCGACCGACGCCCTGGATGCGAAGGCGCGCGAGGTAAAATTCCCACTTGAGCCATCGCACCAGGTAGTTGCCGAAGGCGAGCGTGCAGGCGAGCGCAAAGGCCCACCACCGAAAGCGCGAGAGCTCGTCGCCCATCTTGCCGAGGCCTCGCCACACGGCGAAGCCGCCGTAGACGAAGACGGCGAGCAGCATGGCGGCGAGGAGCCGGCGCACCAGGGTGCTGCCTCTGGGAGGCGAGTCGGTCACCTTGGCGCCCGTCGGGCCCGCAGAGCGAGGGCGATCCAGGCGATGCCGCCGGCGAGCGCCGCGGCCGCGACCGCCCAGAACATCCATGCGGGGGCCTCCCAGTGTCCGCGCGCGAGGCCGGGCTCGGCTCGCTCGACGGCCTCGACGTGCTCGGCGAGGTTGGTCTCGGCCGACGTCGAGGGACTCGCGGTGCGGGCAGCAGACGACAGCAAGGGCGCGGCCCGTGTCTACCCCGAGGGAGGGGGGCGAGGCAACCGCGGTGCCTTTGACAGCCGGCTCCGCGCATGCGACGTCTGTCTTCCGGAGCCGGCGCGGGCGCCAGACGCCGAAGCCGGCGCGAACGCCGGCCGGACGGGTCGGCGATGGCCATGCAGCAGACCGAAACGAATCGGACCAACGGGATCCCCTCGAACGACGTCGAGTTGCTCGAGATGGCAGGCGAGGCGTGCCGCAAGCTCAAAGGCGCCATCGCGGTGCGCGTCGTCGGCCAGGAAGCGGTCATCGAGCTGATGCTCGTGGCGCTCCTCGCGCGCGGTCACGCGCTCCTCGTGGGCGTCCCCGGGCTCGCCAAGACGCTGCTCGTGGCCTCGCTCGCCGAGGCGCTCGACCTTTCGTTCGGGCGCGTGCAGTTCACTCCCGATCTGCTCCCGGCCGACATCACCGGCACCGACGTGTTGCAGGAAGATGCGGGCGCGCGCGTCGTGCGCTTCTTGCCGGGGCCCATCTTCCACAATCTCGTTCTGGCCGACGAGATCAACCGCACGCCGCCCAAGACGCAGGCCGCGCTGCTCCAGGCGATGCAGGAGCGGCGCGTGACGGTGGGCACGCACACCCACGCGCTGCCGGATCCGTTCCAGGTGTTCGCGACGCGCAATCCGATCGAGCAGGAGGGCACGTATCCCCTGCCGGAGGCGCAGCTCGACCGCTTTCTGCTCGAGGTGCACGTCGAGTACCCGAGCGCCGAAGAAGAGCGCGAGATTGCGCGGCGCACCACGGGCGTTCAGTCGGGTGTCGTACCGCGTGTCCTGACCAGCGACGAGGTGCGGGCGCTGCAGGCGCTCGTGCCGCGAGTACCGGCGACCGATGCCGCGGTGGAGCTTGCGGTGGCGCTGGCACGCGCCACGCGCCCGACCGACCCGAAGGCGCCGCGTGAGGTACGCGAGCTCGTGCGATTCGGGTCAGGGCCAAGAGGTCCCCAGGCGCTCGTGCTCGCGGCGAAGGGGCGGGCGGCGTTGCGAGGCGAGGCCGCGGCCGACGTCGACGACGTGCGGGCGCTCGTCTTGCCGGTGCTCCGGCATCGCCTGGTCCTCAGCTATCGCGCGGAGGCCGAGGGCGTGCGCGACGTCGAGATTCTCGAGAGCGTGATCCGCGCGGTGACCTAGGGCTCCGCGGCGGAGAAGCGGCGCTCATGCGGTGAGGACGCTGCTCACGAGCGGAGGGACGTCGCTCCGGACGTGACGGACGTCGCTCACGAGGGGAGAAGCCCTGCTGACGCGGCGAGGGACGCTCCTCAGGGACGTCGGGAGCGCCGCGCGGACTGCACGTCGTCAGGCGCGGCGTCTGCGACGCGAGGTGGCCGCTGCGAGGGACGCGAGCCCGACGACCGCAAGCCCGTTGGGCGCGCCGCGGTCGGTCCCTGCGGTATCGCACGCGCAGCCCGCGGAGGTCCGCGCGTTGTTCCAGTCGGTGTTGGTCGCGCCGCCCGCGTCGATGCCATCGGTCCCGCCGCTTCCGCTGCTGCCGCCGGCGCTGCTCGCGCTCCCCCCGCTCGTGCTCCCGCTGCCGCCGCTGGTGCTGCTGCTGCTTCCGCTGCTTCCGCTGGTGCCGCCGCTGGCCCCGCTGGTGCTGCCGCTCGTGCTTCCGCTGTTGCTTCCACCCGAGCTGCCGCTGCTTCCCCCCGAGGAGGGGCTGCACCAGCCGCCGTTGGCCATGACCTGCTGCGCTATCCAGTTGCTCGCGGCGTCGTTCAGCAAGTCGACCCGCGCCAGGACTTGCTGGCTGGTTCCCCCGCCGGTGCCCCCTCCCGAGTTCACCGCGACGATGAGGTGCGGCGTCGACCCGGGTATCTCGTCGGGGCCGCCGGAGTCGCCCTCCTCGATGATGTCCGCCGACTGGTAGTCGAAGGGGTAGAACTGCGAGGCCGTCACGCTGACGGGCGCCCCGACGAAGAGGTCGGTCATCGAGAGGGTGCCGCTCTGAATCCGCCCGATGTTGACGATCTGCGTGCCGTCGGCGATGGGCATCGTGGCGAGCGCCGGGCACTGGTCTGGCGTGATCGCGGCGGCCGTCGGCAGGAAGACGAGGCCGATGTCGTGGGTGCTCATGTCGACGGTGCCGTCGGTGGTGACCCAGTCGAACGTCGCGGCGGTGTGCGACGTGAATGTCTGGTTGCCGTTGTACGGCAGGGTGACCTTCCACGTGTCGGGAATGAGCGTCCCGGTCGTGGCGCTCATCACGCCCTTGACGCAATGGCCCGCCGTGAGGATGACCTGCGGCGCGATGAGAGACGCCGAGCAAAAGCCGCCGTAGCTCGAGCCGGTCTGCGTCATGTCGACGAGGGCCGCCTCCGGGTAGGCACTCGCCGTCGTTCCGTTGAGAATCGTCGCGCTCACGGCACCCGTGTTCTCGCCGACTCCCGGCCCGCCCGAGCAGGCCGACGAGACCAAGAGCGCGCCCGCGCAGAGCGCCGTGAGGGGCAGTGGGCTTGAAGGACGCGCCGGCATGGATGAGGTCTACGGGATGGTCGCGAGCTCGGGGCCTTGGCGCCGAGGGCGTGGCCTAAAAGAGACGAGTAGGGTGGATAGACGCTTGCTCAGGAAGCATGCGGGCCGGGGAGCGAGCATGTAGGCGTGCGGCGGTCTACGATGCGTCTACGATGAATGGGCGAGCATGGCCGAACGCCGCGTGAGGGAAGCCGAGGAGGCCGAGAAGGAGCCCGAGAAGGACATCCTCCCGCCGGCCAACGATACGCAACCCGCGCGCAACGGGGCAAGCGCGCCAGGCTCCCCGTCGACCTCCAGCAACGGGCGCCACGTCAACAACGGCGTCGCCAAGGAAGGGAACGGTGCTCCCGCCCGAGAAGACCCGGCTGCGGAGCCCAACGGGGTCCCGCCGGTACCGGCGTCTGCGGTCGGCGGGCCCTGGCGCAGCTTCAAGGAGATCGTCGCTCAGCTCGCCGGGCGCATCGTCGAGGCGCAGCGGCCGATTCGCGTGCTCCAGTCGGTGCGCTGGGACGACACCGTCGAGGAGCAGTTCGTCAAGACCAAGCAGCGCGAGCTGCCGCGCGTGGACGCGGCGTATTACGAGCGGGTCGACCTCGGGTTCCAGCCGCAGGCCAAGGTGGACGAGTTCGAGCAGATTGCGCGCGACATCGACCGCGAGCTCGGCGAGAGCGACGCCATCGCAGGCATCATGATGAAGACGGCGCTCGAATACCGGGACGTCGTCCGCATGCTCGCCTCGCGCGGGACGCCGGCCTTCTACGCGTGGTCGCGCAAGCTCTACGGGTCGCCGAAGGACACGTTTCCCGACGGCCGGTCCACCGTGCGCGATCTCGGCCAGCTTCTTTACGGCATCCTCACGAACGTCGACGAGCGGTCCCTCCCGACGCGCGCAGCGTCGCCGGCCTACGCGCGCACCATCGACGCGACCGAGGCCGCGCGGCAGCTGGGCGAGCGGCTCGCGCCGTTCTTCGGCGACGCCCACGTGAACTGCGAGGCCGACGACGGCATCCTCGCCGACGCGGCCGCGGGCAGCGATTACGTGAAGGTGCGGACGGGCGCCAAGTTCAACACGCGCGATATCGACATCCTGGAGGTGCACGAGGGCTGGGTCCACGTGGGCACCTCGCTGAATGGTCAGGCGCAGCCCGTGGCCAAGTGGCTGGCGAAGGGCCCGCCGCGGACGACGGCCGTGCAGGAGGGTCTCGCGGCGCTGCTCGAGATGTTCACGTTTCGCACCTATCCGCGTCGCGCGCGTCGCCTGAACGACCGTGTCATTGCCGTGGACAAGGCGGAGGACGGGGCTAGCTTCCTCGACGTCTTCGAGTGGTTCCGGACCGAGGGATACGAGGAACAGGAGTGCTTTCACAACACGCGTCGCATCTTCCGCGGCGGCGTCGTCGAGGGCGGCGCGCCTTTCACGAAAGACGCGTGCTACTGCCGGGGCATCGTTCTCAACTACGCGTTCATCCGAAGCGCGATCCAGCACGATCGGGTGGACCTCGTACCGTTTCTCTTCGTCGGCAAGGTCGCCCACGAAGACGTGCCTGTCCTCGCGAGTCGTGTCTCCGACGGCGTGGTCAAGCCGCCGCGATACCTGCCGCCCATGTTTCGCGACCTCAACGGCCTGGCCATCTGGATGGCGTACTCCACGTTCTTCTCGCAACTCGGCGGCGAGGCCATCGCCGAGCACTACGCCCGCTTGTTCGAGCGATCCGGCTGACAGATCGCGGCACGGTGCGCGGCAGAACCCAGCGGCCGTCACTTGCCGCGGAACGAGGGCTTGCGCTTCTGCGCGAACGCGAGAAGGCCCTCCTTGGCGTCCTGCGACCGGAAGAGCTGCTGCTGCAGCTCGCGCTCGAGGGCGAGTCCCTGCTCGATCGGCATCTCGGCGCCGCTCTGGACTGCGCGCTTGATGAGACCCACGGCCAGTGATGCCCGGTTGGGTGGACAGAACTCGTGCGCGTAATCGAGGACCATGCGCATGAAGTCTTCGGGCGTGGCGTCCCACAGCTTGTGCACGAGGCCGCGCGCATGCGCTTGCTCGACCGGGAGATTCTGCCCCTCCACCATGAGCTCGAGGGCGGCCGCCTTGCCGATCACGCGTGGCAGCCGCTGCGTGCCTCCCGTCCCCGGCAGCACGCCAAGGCCCACCTCCGGCAGCCCGATGAGCGACCCCCCCGCGCGGGCGACGCGCAGGTCGCAGGCGAGCGCCACTTCGAAACCTCCGCCGACGGCGTGCCCGTTGAGTGCCGCAATGACGAGCTTGGGCGTCGCCTCGAACCGCGCGAGCGTCTCGTTCGCATGAAGGCAGAAGTAGTACTTGAAGGTCTCGTCCGCCTCTCTGAGCATGTTCACGTTGGCGCCGGCGCAGAAGTACTTGTCGCCGTGGCCCGTCAGGACGAGCACATGCACGTCGTCGTCGAACCTCGCCTCGAGGATGTTCGCGTCGAGCTCCTTGAACATCTCGTACGAGTACGCATTGACGGGGGGGTCGGTGAGCGTGAGGACAGCGACCCCCTTGTCCGTGGCGTAGCTCACTAGAGTCCCCATGTTTCCGCCTCGCTTGCTCCCACTATAGGCGCACCTTCCTCCCCCCGTGCACCGCGAAAGCCCAGCCTGCCCCCATTCGCCGCCGTTGCGCGGGCCCCAGCCGTTCCGAAGCGCCCCGAGCGTCGCCGCGGGCCCGTTCTTTTGCGGCCGGAGCGCCGTGAAAAGAGGCTTGGAGCCAAACCGAATTACCGCGCCCGGAGCCGCTGGTCATTCGTCCCCATCGCCTTAGAATTGAGGAAGATGGGGCGCGATCCAGCCGTTCGATGGATGCGCCGCGCCGCTCCGGTTGCCGTGGTGACGTGGGTCGTCGCGGCCTCGATCGCGCAAGGCGTGCTCGGGGCCGACATCGCTCGAGCCGCCCGACGCATCGAGCTGCGGTTCCAAGAGGAGATCGAACGCCGGGACGCACCTCCGCCGACCGAGCAGCAGCCCGAGCGTTCTCACGACGAGTCGTTCGAACCGTGGGAGCTCGTCAGCGTCTGACCATGGGGCAGAGTGTGCTAAACGGGCTGGGACGATGGATTCTGCTCAGCTCCGCTCAGAGCTCAAGCGCCTGATCGTCGGCGAGCTCAATCTCAAGGGCCGCGACCCGGAGACAATCGAAGACGACGCACCGCTCTTCGGCGACGGTCTGGGACTCGACTCGCTCGACGCCCTGCAGCTGGCGATCTCGGTCGAAGAGCAGATGGGCGTGCGAATCCCCGAGGGCGAAGAAGCCCGCGCCATCTTCGTGAGCGTGCGTTCCCTGGCCGATCACATCGCGAAGGTGCGGAGCGCGTGAACGCGCGCCTGTGGGTGACCGGCCTCGGCCTGGTGACTCCGCTCGGTACGGGCGTCGAGGAGACGTGGAGCCGCCTCGTGCGCGGGGAGCGTGCAATCCAGCGTGTCTCGCTCTTCGACGTGGGCACGCAGCGCGTCGGCATCGCGGCCGAGGTCGCGGGGGTGACCGTCCCGGGCGGTCCGCAGGGTGTCGCGCCGTCCTGGTCACGCACGAGCGCCATGGCGGTCCTCGCGGCGAAAGAAGCGCTACGTCACGCGCAAGTGCACGTCGACGCCGCGCGCGTGGGGCTGGTCATCGGCGGCACCACGTCCGGCATGTTCGAGACCGAGCGGGTTCTCGCCCGCCTGCATGGGGAGCCCGAGTGCCGCGACGCGCTCGCCTCGATGTTGTCGCATCCGCTGACGTCGACGGGCGATCGGCTGGAGGAGCGACTCGGGCCCTTCGTTCGCGTGCGCAGCATCGCGAGCGCATGCTCGAGCGGCGCGAGCGCGATCGTCGCGGCTGCGTCCTGGCTGCTCCTGGGAGAGGTCGACGTGGCCCTCGCTGGCGGCAGCGACGGTCTGTGCCGGCTTACGCTGACCGGGTTCAACGCGCTGTGCTGCCCTGGACCCCGAGCCGTGCCGTCCCTTCGACAGGCAGCGGCGCGGGACCAGCCTGGGCGAGGGTGCGGGGTTCCTCGTCATCGAGCGCGCCGAGCACGCGCTGGCGCGCGGGGCGCGGCCGATCGCGGAGCTGGCCGGCTGGGCGCTCGGCGCCGAAGCGCACCACATCACGAATCCGGCGGCAGACGGCGAGCTGGTCGCGTCGCTGTTGGCAGGCGCCATCGAACGCGCGGGGCTGGAGCCGCGCGATATCGACTACGTCAATGCGCACGGAACCGGAACCCCGCTGAACGACGCGATGGAAGCCGCCGCCCTCGCGCGGGCACTCGGGCGCGAGGTGCGATCGCATCCCTGTGTCGAGCAGCAAGGGCCAGATTGGCCACACGCTCGGCGCCGCCGGAGCTATCGAGGCGGCCATAACGGCGCTCGTCGTTTCGCGTCGTGTGCTCGTTCCGACGGCGCGGCTTGTCGGAGCCGGATCCCGTCGCTGCGCCTCGTCCACGTTCCGCATGTCGGCCGCGAGGTGCCGCGCGTGCGCGCGGCCCTGTCGAACGCGTTCGGATTCGGCGGCATGGACACGGTGCTCGTGTTCCGCGATCCCGGCGAACAGGCGATGGGTACGCGGGCGCCCGGCCGAACGGGATCGATCACGCCCGGGGCGAGCGTCGTCGTCACGGGCGCGGCGGTGTTCGGGCCGTGCGGTCTCCTCGGGAGCGCGCAGTGCGCCGGGCTGCCCGACGCGAGATTCGACCCGGCGACTCCGCTCGATCCCGACCGGCACCTGGACGCGATGCGCGCACGCAGGCTCGATCGGGCATCGCGCCTGGCGTACCGTGACCGTACAGCGCGCGCTCGCGGAGGCGCATGCGCCCGCGCCCGGGACCGGCGTCGTCCTCGGGAGCGCGTACGGAAATGTCGACGCATGCGCAGCGTTCATGCATCGCATTTTCGACCGCGGGCCCCGCTCGGCGAGCCCCGCCGAGTTCCCGAACCTCGTGCCTAGCTCGCCCGTCGGGCACGTCTCCATCTACGCGGGCTTGCGCGGACCGGCGTTTGCGGTCGCCGATCTGGCGACGAGCGGCGAAAGCGCGTTCGTCGCAGGCGGTCCAGCTGATTGCCGCGGGTCAGGCGCTGCGGCTCGTGGTCGGTGCGATCGAGCCGAGGAGCGACATCGTCGATCGAGTCCTGGGGGCGCTCTTCGCGCATGCGTCTTCGCAGGCGGACGCAAAGCGCGGCGACCTCGCGGTGGCTGTCGTGTTGGAAGAAGAGAGCGAGGCACGGAGTCGCAATGCGCCCATGCTGGCTCGCGTGCGGCAGGTGCTCGAGTGGCGAGGCGACTCGCGGTCGGCTCTCGGGTCCCTGCTGGATCCCGCCACCGATCGCGCCGAAGTAGGGCTCGCGCGCACCCACGGAGGGGTCGACGCGCTTCTCTCGGCGACGGCCTGGATGGACCGTCCGCGCTTTGTCTGCGACGCCGCGATCGGCGAGAGCGACGGACTCGGCGGCGTGGCTCTCGCCGTGGCCGCGGGCCGCATCGCGACCGGTCACGCGAGTGAGGCCCTCGTTTTGGGTGTTGCCACGAACCGCGGATTCGCCATCCTCCTCGCCGCACCATGAGACCTTGGTCTCTGGTGTCTCTGTTGACGTCCCTGGCGCTCGTCGTGTCGTGCTCGCCGGGCGCTGCGCGATGGCGCGGCGCTGCCCCCGAGGATTGGCCCCTGCTGCACGCGGAGCTCACTCGGCTGCGGGAGAACCGTCCGCGGGAGGCTTGGGCGGCGGGCCTCCACGCGACGATGCGCGAGCCGCGAAGCGGACACGCTCTAGACGCGCGAGGCGGTATCGCGATCGCCCCCGGGCGAGCGCTTCGGATGATCCTGGTCGCAGGCGCCGGTGCAACGATCCTCGACGCGTGGGTGACCCGCGAGCGATGGCGGATCGCGGTGCCGCCGGCCGGGATCATCCGGCGCGGCGGCGGCGACGAGCCGAGCGACCTGCCCATCGGCTTCTTGCGTTGGTGGTTCTTCCGGCCGCTCGAGGGAACGCTCGTCGCCGCGAGCCGTGACGATGCGGCGACGGAAACGGGCGCCATATTCGTCCTGCGCGACGGCGATGGCGCGACCATCGAGCTTCGCGCAAGTACGTGCTTGCGGTTGAGCCGGCGCGCACGGGGGCGTACCGAGCGTGTCGAGGAATGTCCGGCGCGCGACGGCGTACCCCGGCCCGGAGATCGCGTGCGCTACGAGGACGAGGCGAGCGGCCTCACGGTGGAGCTGCGGCTGGAGTCGCTGGCCAGCGCGCCGCCCGAGGAGGATGCGTTTCGCGATCCCGACGCACCGGGGGGAGCCGGATGAGCGCGGCGATCGTCGCGTTCGGGGCCGTGTCCGCGCTTGGCGAGGGGGCGGCGGCATTCAGCGCCGGCGAGATCGGCGCTCACCCGCGGGTCGCCATCGCGCGCGACGAAGAGCTCGCGGCCGCAGGCCTGGCGCGGCCCTTCGCGGCGCGCGTGCTCCATAGTTGGCGCGGACCGCGCGCACACGATGATCGCGCGGGCCATGGGAGCGTGCGTCGCGCAGCTCGACGTCGTACGGCCCGGTTGGCGGCGCGAGCGCGTAGGGCTGGTGCTCGGGACTTCCTCGGGCGGTATGCGAGCAGCGGAGAGAGCGTTCGGCGAGATGGCGGCCGGGAAGCCAGTCCTCGACGCCGAGGCCGCGACGTACTTCGGGCCCATGGGGCGGGCGGTGCGTGATGCCGGCGCTTTCTTCGAGCCGGCGATGCTCGTGCTCGGAGCGTGCGCTTCGTCGGCCATCGCCATCGGTCTTGGATGGCGCTGGCTCGAGCGGGGGGCGTGCGACCTCGTCCTGGCCGGTGGCTTCGACGAGGTCACCGTCTTCGTGGCAGCCGGGTTTGAGGCGCTGCGCGCGACCACGGCCGCGCCGCCGCCGCGCCCGTTTCGCCTGGGCCGCGACGGCATGGCGCTCGGTGAGGGGGCCGCCTTGGTTGCACTGGCTCGGCCACATGCCGCCGCTGCGCCCGTCGGCCCCCTCGAGACAGCTTCCGCGGGGCTCGGGTCCCTCTTCGTGACGGGCTTCGGCGCTGCGTCGGACGCGGTGCACCTGACGGCACCCGATCGGCAAGGCCGGGGCCTCGCGCACGCAGCGACGGGCGCCCTCGAGCAAGCGGGGCGGCCCCGAGTCGACATCGTCGGTGCGCACGCGACCGCGACGCCGTTCAACGACTGCGCCGAGGCGCGCGCGATCCGGTTGGCGCTCGGCGGGACCACCGACGACCCGGTCGTGCATCCCTTCAAGGCGCAGAATGGACACACGCTGGGCGCAGCAGGCGCGCTCGAGCTTCTCGCGTTGGCCGACGCGATCCGAGCGCGGGGTCTTGCCGGCGGCCGCCGGAGACGGAGACGATCGATCCGGACGCTGCCGTGCGGCTGCTCGCGTGCGCTGCGCCGGGGCAGCCTCGCGTAGGCCTGAAGCTCGCGGCCGCGTTCGGTGGTTCCAACGCGGCCCTCGTCGTCGCGGACCGACGCCGGCCCGATCGCTCGGCCGTGCCGTCCGGCGTTCGTCCAGCATGGCGGTGCACGTCGAGCGCGAGCCCGGGCTGGAGGACCTCGCCCAGGCGACCGGGCTGCCGGCCGAGCGCTTGGCTCGCGCCGACGCGTCGGTTCGCCTGGCGCTCGCCGCTTGCGCGCGGCTGCAAAGCCGATGCGGGCCCCTGCGCGGGGCAGGCGTCGTCGCCGGCACGCGCGCTTGCGACCGTCGAGACGAACGCGCGCTTCGCAGCGCGCATTCGCGAGCGAGGAGCCCGCGCCGCCGAGCCGCGGCGATTCCCGTACACGTCCCCCAATGCGGTTGCCGGAGAGTGCTCGCATGGCGTTCGGCCTGACGGGGCCGAGCTTCTCCGTAGGCGGCGGATTGCACGCGGCTCTCGAGGCGCTCGCCGCGGCGGCGCTGCTCGTCGAGGGCGGCGACGCCGATCGCGTCGTCGTGGTCGCGGCCGACGAGGTCGGTCCCGCGACGCGCGCGCTCGGGGGAGGCGCCTTTCGCAGCGGAGCCGTGGCCCTCCTCGTCACGTCGAGCCCGGACGGCGCGCTCGCGCGCATCGGTGCCATGCGCCTCCGCCGGGGCGCGCCCGTCGGACGCTCCAGCTTCTTCCAGGTCACTTGGCCCTGCTTCCTCTGGTCTCGTCGCCCGGCCCCTGCGAGCTCGCGTGTGCGTCGCCGCCCGACGCAACAGCCGGCGTCGAGCTGCTTTGACACTTCGGCATCGCGCGCCGCCCTCGCGGAGTGCCGCGCGTGACAAGCTGGCAACCCCTGGGCCCCGCCACGGCCCCGTGAGGAGTGGAGCGCGCGAAACTTCCGTCGAGGGCGCGGAAATGCCGCGGTTCCCGGGAAGTGGCCCCGACGGCCCGCCGTTTGCTCCTAGCCGCCGCGCACCTGCGCCTTGCCCATGATCCGTCCCATCTTCTTCCTCCTCGTCGTCCTCGCGCTGGCGCTCGGCGCCTTCGGTTGCTCCAAGACGTACATCCCCAACACGGACGTCGAGGACACCGGCGACAACCGCCAGGTCATCGTCGTTCTGCGAGCAATACCGTCATGCGCTCGAGGACAAGAACGTCGGTCAGCTCCTCAAGATGATGAGCCCCGCGCTACTTCGAGGACGGCGGCAACACGAAGAGCGAGGACGACGCCGACTACGACCGGATGCGCGAGTTTCTGACGGGCGATTTCCTCAAGACGAGCGGGCATCCGCTACGAGATTCGCTATCGACGCGTGACCTTCACCCAGACGAACCACGTCTACGTCGACTACACGTACGCCTCCGCCTGGAAGGTCCCGGGCGTCAAGAGCGACGAGTGGCACCACAAAGTCGCCGACAATCGCCTGGACCTCGTGCGCGACGGCGACTCGTTCAAGATCCTCGGCGGGATGTGAGCCGCGCGGGGACGGTGCTGACACGGTCTCTTGGTTGGCCTTCACCCTCGCTCACGTCTCCGACCTGCACGTCTCCACGTTCGGCGACACGCTGCACGATCGATCGCGGCTCGTCCGGCGTAGCGCCCGCATCGCCGACACGGCCGAAGTCACGCTTCGAGACGTGCTGGGAAGAGGCGCGCTGGCGCGTGCTTCGCGAGCGCAACAAGAAGAAGAGCGCCGCGATCGAGCTCGTCGACCCCGACGGGTACGCCCATCCCGTGCCGAGCGCTCGCGAGAGCGGCGGCTTGCTCGACCCCGTCGAGCGAGCCGCGGCGAAAGCCTGCCGGCTCGAGGCGCGCCGCGCGGCACCCTGGTCGAGGCGACGCCCGGCGAGGGAGCGCTCGCGCTCATGCTCGAGTCGACGCCGCACGAACACCAACCTGCGCCTCTTGCGTGCGGCGCGCGCTGTCGCGAACAGGGCGTGGACGCCGTCGTCATCACCGGAGACTGCACCGACGACGGGGACGGCTGGGAGCTCGTCGAGTCCGCGTTCAAGCCTTGGCGCGACCGCGGCACGCTGTTCGCCATCCCGGGCAACCACGACCTGTATCTGTTCCCGATCGCGAGCAGCGTCCGGCCGCGGCCGACCCAGGAGAGCAAGCGCGCGCGGTGGCGCGAGTTTGCCGACGCGGACGGGCCTCGAGCTCGAGCGCTGCGGCGCCTGGAAACGGGTCATCGAGGAGGCCGACGCCGTCGTCGTCGGACTCGACTCGTGCGCGCGCCGCCAGCGCGCGTTCTTCCGCCAGAACGGCGCCATCGGCCCCGAGCAGCTCGCCTGGCTGCGCGAGCGTCGCCAGGACGCGCGACGTGGAAGGACGCACGCCACCGAATCGTGCTGTTCCACCACCACGTGGTGCCGCTCCCGGTCGGAGTCGGCAAGCGCGCGCCGACCGAGATCGGCATGCGGCTCGACGACGGGCGCGCGTTCGCCGAGGCCCTCGCCGAGATTGGCGCGACGCTCGTCATGCACGGCCATCGCCACGTGAGCGAGAGCCGCCACCCAGCGGGCTACGATTTCGAGCTGCTCGCGGCCCCCTCGCTCACACTCGGCTGCAAGAGCGGCGACGCGCCTTCGTTCTGGCGCGTGGAGCTCGACCATCGCGTTCATGCCGAGCGCGTGCGCATCCCCGTGCAGGCAGTGGAGCAGGAGAACGACCCGGGAACGGATCCCGCCGCCGCCGGACGAGTGATCCTTCCGCCGATCCCCGCGCGGATCAGCGGCCCGCCAATCCGGCGTGCAGCGCGGAAGATGCGGTCCGCGTTGCGGCCAGGCGGGAAGCCCAGAAACCTGCCCCGATGCCCAACGCGAGGCAGGGCACGACTACCTTCAGGATGAGGCGGGCTAGGCTGGTGCTCGGTAGCCGAGCGGCGGGCGGCGCTCTGTTCATCTCTGCATTCGATCGAGTACCACACGCGCTCGCGGCGGACGCGTCACCCGAAAAGACGACAGACGCCGCCCCTCGCTGCTACTCGCTCGGGGCGTCGCCACCTTCGCCCGCCGATGCTGCCGCATCCGCAGCGGGCGTCGTCGACGCGGGCGGAACCGACCACGAGCACATCGGATCCTTCTCCGGCGACAGCACCAGGTTGGGGCGGCCCTTCGCGCAGGGGTGGTCTGCGATAGCCCCGACGCACCCGCTCACCGCCGCTTGCCCCGGATCGCTGCCGCTGGCCAGGCCATGAAGGCATGCCACGTCGTAGAAGCGGATGCAGGCATCGACGTCACCGCCTGCGGTGGAGTACGGCGGCTCGAGCTGCACGCCGCATGCTCCCGCGGCCCGGCAGCGCGCGGACTCTACCTGCTTGCACGCGTCTATGCCGGCGGCTCCCGACCCGCACGCGATGGGCACTGCCAGGGAAAGCGCCAGCGCGAGCGTGCGTGCAACGGGAGCCGCGCCCATAGGGCAGCTCCTACTACGCGGCGTGCGCATACCGCAACTTTGCCGCTACGCTTCGGTCGTGCTTCCTGCGATGGTCCTCGCCGCCGGCCTGGGCACGCGGCTCCGCCCGTTGAGCGACGTCTGCGCCAAGCCCCTGGTCCCGGTGGGCGACCGGCCGGCGCTCGCCCACGTGATTGAGCGGCTTCGCGCGGCCGGCGCGACCCGCATCGTGGTCAACGCGCACCACCGCGTGAGCGATTTGCGCGCTTTCGTCGCGGCGCAGCCCGGCGGCGTCGCGCTCTCGGAGGAGCACGAGCTGCTCGGCACCGCAGGGGGGCTGGCCGGCGCCCGCCCGCTCCTGGGGCAGGGGGACGTGCTGGTGTGGAACGCCGACATCCTCGCGAACGTCGACGCGCGCGCGTTGATCGAGGCCCACCGGCGCGAAGCCTCCGAGGCGACGCTCGTGGTGCAGCCACTCCCGATGGGTGCGGGGAGCGTCGGGCTGGATGCTTCCGGCCGTGTCGTTCGGCTGCGGCAAGAGCGATTCGGCGAGGAGGCGAGGGGGGGCGAGTTCCTCGGCATTCACGTCCTCGGCGCCGCGTTGCGGCCGCTCTTGCCCGCCCGCGGAGGGCTCATCGAGGACGTCTACGTGCCGGCGCTGGCGCGCGGCGCCTCGATCCGCGCGATGATGCACACGGGCCGCTGGCACGACGTCGGGTCGATCGGCGCCTACCTGGAGGCGAACCGCGCATGGCTCGTCGCGGGCGGACTCGACGAGCTGGGTGGGTCCGGGCGCGCACGTGGCCGACACGGTGACGCTCGACACGAGCGTGGTCGGCGCCGGCGCGATCGTCGAGGGCACTGGCGTGCTCGCGGGCTGCGTCGTCTGGCCCGGCGCGCGCGCGGTCGCGCCGCTGCACGGCGCGGTCGTCACTTCATGACGAACCAGATGAGCGCCCCCAGGAGCACGCCCACCAGCACGATCGCCCCAGCGAACCAGGCGACGAGCGGCCCGCCACCTTTCGGAGGTGCCAGGGACTGGATGAACCGACGGCCCATCTGAGCCGGCGGTCCGGTCAGCGCGACACGCAGACCGCAGGCCGTGAGGAATCCCTGGACCGACTCCAAAAGCTCCGCGTACTGGCCTGCCTCGAAGGGCGCGCTTTGCTGGAATCGCTCGCGGCAGATCGCCTCGACGTGGTCGAACGTTCGGAGCTCGGCGGCGCCTTCGCGGTGGTTGACGTGACCGACGACCAGCGTCGGCATGTTCGGCTGCGGGGGAAGCAAGCGCAGGTGCGCCAACGCCTGCGCGCCGCCGCCGGTGGACGGGCCCTCGGGTGCGGTCAGGTCCGGCGTGTACGCCAGGGGGCCGACCCGCAGCTTGCCGACGGTGCTGCGAAAACTCTCCGCGAGGTCCGTGGCGCGAAGCGCGACGGTCGTCTGCAGCATCCTTCGATCGGCCACTATCTACGAGACTAGCGCAGAAGAGCGTGGCCGGGCCTCCTACGGAACGAACGACTCGATCTCGCTCGCCCCTCCTACCACAACGACCGTACCCAGGGGGCTCACCGAGGCCCGGGCATTGGTCAGCGGCACCTTGGTCGGTACCTCCGTCGCCGCGGTGGATGTGAGGCGGAATACGTGAGTTCTGCCCCCAACCTCGCTGCCGACGACCAAGGCCGCGCTGGCCGCCATCGTGCCGGAGGGGGTGTACGCAAACGTCTGGGTGTTTCCGATGGCGACGGGCAAGCCAAACCAGGGGCTCGGCTTGCAGGACGCTGCGCACGTGAGATTGACAGTGCGGGCGCCGGCGTCTCCGCCGCTCGGACCGAGGCCCCCCGCGAGCAGTACCGTACCGGCGTGGGCATCCCAGGTGGTTGCGCCGGCGCCCTTCGACGGGTCCGGAGGGTACGCGAGCGGGGACGACTTGGGGGTCGGCAAGGGAGCGAGGATCTCGATGCCGGGCGCGCTCGCGCTGCCGCCCGCTACGGCCACCCCGCGTCCACTGACCCAAGTGGCCGCCGCTCCGAGGCGCGGCGCGCTCAGCGACGCCCAGGTGAGGTTTCCGACGGGGTACTGGGCGTTGCTCGTGTCGCTCGGGTTGAGGACCAGCACCGAGGCCGTCTCGGCGCCCGTGGTGCGCGTGCCGCCGACGATGTACTCGCTGCCGTCGTCGGCAATGACGGTCTGGCCGCCGGCGACGTCGCCGAACGAGCCTCCCGTGGGCGCCTGCCCGTCGGCATATTCGCCGGTCCCGAGGTCGAAGTACGTGGCTCCCTGCGAGTCGATGAGCAGGGCGACGGTCCCGACGAACGCGATCGACTGGGGAGCGCGCGGCAGCGTCGGGGGCGAGGGAAGAGGTGCGAACTGCCCGAAGTCGTAGATCTGCGAGCTCTTCGAGAGGGAAGGGTCGGTGCCGCCCGTGACGAACAGGTACTGCCCCTGAAACGGAGACAGGAGGGGCGCGGTGCGCGAGTCGGACAAGGGGCCGGGCATTCGCGCGAGCTCGCCCGTGCGTTGCACGAAGAGTGGGATCGTCACCGACTCGAGCGTTCCGAACTGCAGGGGAATCGACGCGCCAAAGACGAGCCGATTGCCGCTGGCATCCGTGCCGGTCACCTCGACGTCTCGACCGTGTTCTCGTCGTGGGTCCCGAGGTCGATTGAGCTCGCGGGCAGACTCACGCTGGCGAGAGTCGTGGCGGTGCCGCTCGAGTCGACGCCGTCGACGCGAAGCCTGGTGGGGACCGGAGCTCGGGTGAAGGTGTCGGTCTCCTCACCCGTGACGAGCTGCAGCGTGCCGTTCGGCGTGGAGGAGCAGGCCGCGAGGAGCGGCGCGAGCACGGCAATGGCGCGCACGGTCGTGGCTCATACCACGACGGGCAGAGCCGTGCTACGGGGCTTCTCGGCCTTCGTGGTTCGTGTCCGCGTCCAGCGCTTACCGCCTGACCCTCTCGCGCTGGCGCGCGCCTTGGCAGGCCGCCCGGGGCTCGCCGTCTTGGCGAGCCGCCCTCACGGGGCGCCGACCCGCGCAGACGCGCGATGAAGCTTCGTCGCGTGCAATCCCGTCGAGGAGAGTCGGGAGCTCGTGCCTCCCTCGCCGGTGTCCGGCCCCGAGCCGACCGGGGTACGCGGATACGGTGGCGCTCTGGCGGCTCCTCGGTGGATCGGCGTCATTCCGTACGAGGCCCTGCGCGCGCCCGAGCGGCCGCGATGGACGCGCGTGCCCGACCGGCGCCCGCCGGCCGCCTTCGCGCAGCCTATCTGGCTGAGGTCTACGGCCGTGGTTCGGGTCGACCATGCGACCGGCGAAGTCGCCATCGAGGCGGATGACGCGCCGGCAGCGTCGAGGCTCGGGCGAGCGCTCGAGCGGGGAGCCGCGAGGGCGCACGGGTCCAAGACGGGCGGCCAATCGCTCGCGTTCACTCTTCGAGCGCTTCCGCCGGACGAGCCGGACGCCGCCCACCCAGAGCGCATTCGCGAGGCCTTGCGTCTCATCGCAGCCGGCAATCTCTACGAGGTCAATCTCGCGCGGCGCCTACCGCTGCTGTTCCATGGCGACGCGCTCGCGCTCTTCGACTCGCTGGTCGCTGCGGCCCCGGCGCCGTGGGGCTTTTTCCTCAATCTCGCCGATCGTGCGGTATGCGCGACGAGCCCGGAGCTGGCGCTCTCGGTGCGGGGCGCGGAGCTGCGTACGTGCCCCATCAAGGGAACCCGCCCCCGCGGCGTCGAGGCCGGCGACGACGAACGCATGGCCGCTGCGCTCGCGGCCGACGAGAAGGAACGTGCAGAGCTGACCATGGCGGTCGACGTGCACCAGAGCGATCTAGGGCGCGTAGCCGTGCCGGGCTCCGTACGCGTTCTGGGGGAGCCGCGCGTTCTGGCCGGGCGCACCGTCTGGAGCCGCGTCGCCGAGGTGGTCGCGCGGATCGCCCCCGGCGCGTCCCTGGCAGACGTCGCGCGCGCCGTCTTGCCGTGCGGTAGCGTGACCGGCGCTCCCAAGGTCCGAGCCATGGAAGTCATTGCGCGACTCGAGCCCTGGAGGCGCGGCGCGTACACGGGGGCGTTCGGGTACATCGGTCGCGACGGTGGGCTCGAGCTCGCGATGGCGATTCGCACGATAGAGCTCGAGGGTGCGGGGCCCGAGCGCGCCGGGTGCTACTTCGCGGGCGGGGGTATCGTCTGGGGGAGCGTGCCTGACCGCGAGCTCGAGGAGACGCGCTGGAAGGCGGTTCACCTGGAGCGTCTAGGGGGCGTCTTTGGGTCGGGCCCCGAGACCTCAACCCGGGAACGCCCTCACAAAAGGCCCGTTGGCGCGCCCGGTTTTGGTGTGTAGTACGAAGCTCGATGAGTCTTGCCGAGCGCGCCCGGGTCGCCATCACGTCTGCGTTGGAGGTGCTGGCCCGAGCGGGCGAGCTCGGCGAGGACGGCGTGCGCGCGCTCGACGGGGCGGCGTGGGTCGTCGAACGGCCGAAGCGCGCCGACCACGGTGACCTGGCGACGAACGTCGCGATGGCCTTGGCCAAGCGGGCCGGCAAGCCGCCGCGCGTGATCGCCGAGTCGCTGGTCCGCGCGCTGGCCGGCAGCGACGTCATTCGTTCTGCCGAGCTCGCGGGCCCAGGGTTCGTGAACCTGCGTCTGCACGTGGGCGTTTTCCACGCAGAGCTCGCGGACGTCCTGCGCGCTGGCCGGGCGTGGGGTCGCGCGGCGGCGGCCACGGGCGAGCGCGTGAACCTCGAATTCGTCAGCGCGAATCCGACTGGGCCCATCACGGTCGCGAGCGGGAGAAACGCGATTTTCGGCGACACGGTCGGCCGCTTGCTCGAGGCGACCGGTTCGCGTGTGACGCGCGAGTACTACATCAACGATCGCGGCAACCAGGTCCGCAAGTTCGCGGAAAGCGTCAGTGCCGTCGCCGGCGGACGTGAGGCCCCCGAGGACGGCTACAAGGGCGCGTACGTCGGAGAGCTGGCGAAGTGGTTATGGAAGACCCATCCCGATCATCTGACGCGAACCGACGACCCGGAAGCGCTCGGCCGCGAGTGCGTCATGTGGATGCTGCGCGGAATCCCGGGCTCCAGCACGTTGCCGGGCATTCGTCCGAGCCTGGCCGCTCTGCGGGTGAACTTCGACGTATGGTCCAGCGAAGAGTCGCTGCATCGGTGGGGGGCCGTGCAGGCGGTCATGGAGGAGCTTCAGGCTCGCGGTTACCTCGAGCGCAAAGAGGGCGCGCTGTTCTTCAGGGCGCCCGAAGGCGCGGTCGACGACAAGGACCGAGTCGTGCAGAAAAGCGACGGAAGCTGGGCCTATTTCGCTTCCGACATCGCATACTTCGCCGACAAGGTGGCCCGTGGCTACGACCGCCTGATGATCGTGCTCGGAGCCGATCACCATGGGTACGTTGCCCGGGTTCGAAACTCGCTGCGCGCGTTGGCCTTGCCCGAAGGGCGCTTCGAGGCCCTGCTGTACCAGCTCGTTTTTCTGACCAAGGGCGGACAGCCCATCAAAATGGGCAAGCGTGCCGGCAACATCGTGACTGTCGATGAAGTGATCGATGAAATCGACGAGGCGGCAGGACGCAAGGGCGCGGGGGCGGACGCGCTGCGCTTTTTCTTCCTGTCACGCGCGGCGAGCTCCAACGTGGAGTTCGACATCGAGCTCGCAAAGAAGGCCTCGCTCGACAACCCCGTCTTCTACGTGCAGTACGGGTACGCTCGCCTGTGCTCCCTCCAGCGAAGAGCTCGTGCGTTGGGCATCGAGCCGCGCGTGAACGCCGCAGCGCGCTCCGAATCGCCGCTGGACCTCCGCGTGGCACTGGATCTCGCCGCCCCGCTCGTGCATCCCGACGAGCTCGCGATCGTGCACCGACTCGGCGACTTCCCCGACGTGGTCGGCGAAGCGGCGCGCCAGCGTGAGCCGCACCGAATCGTCTTTTACGTGCAGGAGCTAGCTCGCGACTTCCAGAGTTACTTCACGCGGCTGAAGGGCGAGAGCGACCCCGTTCTCCCGCCGGCTCCGCTGCGCGCGGAGCCCGGCTGGGAGGCGCGCTGGGACTTCGCGAAGACGCACGCGCGCCTGGCATGGATCGAGGCCCTGCGAATTGTCTACGCCAATGCGTTGGAGCTCCTCGGGGTTACCGCTCCAGAGCGTATGGATCGTCCGGAGCTAGCCGAACCGGCGGTGTCCGAGGCTGAGGGGGAGGAGGGTTGAGCAGAGGCACCTACATTAAACTTGGCCGTGCACCCTCGCGCGCGTACAGCATAACGAAGTGACCACAACGACCGCCATGCGCGAACCCGGATCCATCCGAGACCTCGAGCGCCTTCAAGAGGCCGACGACGAGCGGAAGATGCCGCGCGCCGTGACCCTGGCGCTCGTCGGGCTGGGCGGTGCCGCGGTCGCCTTCGCGGCGCTCGCGCTCGGCGGACGCACGAGCCGACCGCAGGTTCCCGATACCGATCCGCTGGGCGAGCTCGTTTCTCAGCGGCTCCATGCGCGCGGCCTGCAGCAGCCGCTCGGCCCGCCCCCCCGGCGGCCCGGGCGGCGGACCTTTCGCCACGAGAGGTCACGTTTCCGCAAATGCTCAGCGACGACGCGAGGCCGCCGACGGCTCTCGCGGCCGTGCGACCGAGCGGATCTGCGCCGGAGGTCCCGTCGGCTTCTGCCTCAGCGCCAACGCAGCCGCCTCCACCGACAGACCGTCTTCCGGTCGTGCCTCTTCCCGCGCAAGCCGTGCTCGAGGCTACCGCCATCGTCACGCGCCCGCGCGATGCGCTCACGAAGGCGGCGACCGACGCGGCCAAGCTGGACTCGCCCGCCGCCGCCGAGGCGCCCGCCGGACACGAGGGGGGCTACCAGCTTCAGGTGAGCAGCTTCCACACCGATGGCGAGGCCCAGGCTTTCGCCGATCAGCTGCGCGCTCGCGGGCACAAGGCATACGTCGTACAGGCGCACGTGCCGGGCCGCGGCACTTGGTACCGGGTGCGCATCGGTCCGTTCACGACGCAGCACGCAGCTTCGCAGTATCGCGTCGACTTCGAAGCGCGCGAGCACGTCGTACCCTTCCTGATCCTGCCGGATTCGACAGGGAAGAGCCGCGCGACCGCATCTCACGAATAGGCCGCGGCGCATTTCGGGTCGACCTCGCCCGGTCGCAAGCTTCTGCGGTCTCGCTCGTACGATAGTCGCGCCCAGCCCAGCCGGGCCAAGCTCCGGGGACCTCACCGCTTTCTGCGCAGCGCAAGTTTTGCTCGCGCCTCGGCTCGGCGCGCCAGCCGAGCGCGTGCGGTCAACCTGTGGCAGAAAGAAAGAGCCGTGCGCGACCTTTCCACCATACCCGTCTGGCTCGTCGCCCTGGTCCTCGCGGCGCTCGCGCCCTGGTGTGTACGCGCGTTGCAGTCGGCCCTCGAACGGCGGTTGCGCCAGCGAACCCTCGAGGCGATCGCCGCGTCTCGCGGCCCTTCTGAGGCGGCGCGGCGTCAGGCATCTGCGCAGCGTCAAGCGTCTGACGGAGAGCTACGGGCTTGATCGGTGCCCTTTAAGCCTTACGTGTGATGGTACGAAGAGTGCACCCCGTGACGAAGGGCGCGCCCGCCGGACGTAGTCGCAACGTCCGCCGCCCAGCATTCGCTCAGCGTGTTTCGTTTGTCGCACCTTTCTTCGCGCGATCTTTGCGGCACTCGCGTCTTGGGCCGTAGTTCTCAATGGAGCGGTAGGCGCTCACCGCTTGGGGTGAAACATCGATGGCACGTCTGTTCGGAATCTTCGGCAACCGTCCGGATCTCGCGGCGCGCGTGCTTGCGTTCGAAGCAGAGGCGCTGCGCGCCCGTTCCAAGGGGACTCCCCTGGGCTGGGGCCTTGGTTTCTATCAGGGCGGCGAAGTCCTCATGCGAAGGCGCCCGATCGACGAGCGACCCGAGATCGATGTGGCCAAGCTCGCGGCCGACGTCCGCGCCGACCTCGTCGTCGGCCACGTGCGGCATGCGACGGTCGGAGCGCTTCGCACCGAGAACACGCATCCGTTCCGGTACCGCCAATGGCTCTTCGCGCAGGCAGGAACCGTGTCCGAGTTCGACCAGGTACGTGAACGACTGGTCGCGAGCGTTCCGGAATTTTTGCGTAGCGGTATCCGTGGAGACACAGATGCCGAAGTCGTCTTCCATGTGTTCCTTTCGTTTCTGCACGACGCAGGGCGACTGAACGACGGTCTCGTCGAGGCACCGCTCATCCGTGAGGCGCTGCGCTCGAGCTTGGCCGTCGTCGACGGAATGACCGCCGAGGTCGGGGTCGAAGCTGCCAAGCTGAACCTGATGGTGTCCAACGGCGACCAGCTCGTCGCCGTGCATCGGAGCGAAGCTGCGATGCGTTTGCGCGTGCTCAACGGAAAGACCGACGCAGACATGGTCATCGGCGAGGACCCCCAGCTCCGGCGCAAGATCCCCGAGCTCTCGCGCGTGCACTTCTCGCTCGCCGCCAGCGATTTCGACGACGCGACGCCGAACGGCCGCTGGAAGGCGGTTCCCGACTGTGCGATCGTCACGATGTCGCGTGACGAGGATCCGCGGATCGAAGCGATGTGACTCACGTGCCGGGGGAGCGCGGACGTTCCCCTCGAGGTTCCCACATGGCCGGCGCTTCGTTTGGCTGCTCGTCGTGGCGCCCACGATCGGCGGCTGCGCCGGGCAGGACCATGCCGTCGAGGCGCCGATGCTGGGAGTCCCCCGAGACAGGGAGCCGCGGAAGCCCGACGCAGTCGTCGTGGAGCCGCCCCCAGCGATGCCGAGTACGACGTCGCGTGCCTACGCGCGCGGCGTCGTTGCGCTACGCGAGCCGCTCGGGAGCGACGCCGTTCGCGAACTCGTCTCCGCGCTCGTCGACGCGTGGGAGCGCGAATCGCTGGACGCGCTGACTGCGCTGCTCACGGCAGATGCCGGCCCGTTCGAGGCCCGAGCTCGCGGCAGGGCCCCGCTCGTCGAGGGCTGGCGTCAGCGACTGCGGGCGCATCCGTATGGGCGGCTGGCGACGATGGAGGTCGTCCACCCCGAGCGCGTCGAACGATGGGAGGCCGAGGACCTGGGAGGGCCCGATGCGCCGGCGCGCCCGCCCGACATGCGCCCGGGCGAGCTGTACGTCCGCGTCCCGCTCGAGGTCTGCCGCATCGCAGGCGA
Organism: uncultured delta proteobacterium; assembly: GCA_963720145.1. Lineage (GTDB taxonomy): Bacteria > Myxococcota_A > Polyangia > Polyangiales > Polyangiaceae > Palsa-1150. Next base: position 567,084 of record CAVREO010000044.1, on the reverse strand, counting down.
AAAGCTCTTCGGAGATGTCATCGTCCTGCTCTTGCGCCGCGAGGAGGGAAAGTACCGCATCGCGGCGTACGGCGAGGTGGACGCCCCGTGACACTCGTTCGAGGGCCGTGGGGGTGGTACCTTCCGGATCTCGCTCACGTGTGACGCGTCGACCGGAGTTCTCCAGGGCTGGCGCGCTCGTCGAGTCGACCTAGAGGTCGCGGAGGCCTCGCGCGATCAATTTTACGTGTCACTTTCGCCTCGCACGTCGTGACCTGGGCGCCCCTGCCGCGGCGGTCGGGGCGATGTTGCCTGACCTGTGGCGCATGGCCCACCCGCGCGTTCGCCCTGCGTCGAGACTGGTGGCTTCGACGGAGTGGCCTCGCCTGGGCGAGGTGCTCGCGGGCGTGACCCACCACATACGTGCAGACGCGGCCTTCCATGCCAGCGATTCGTTTCGGGACGGTGAGCGAGCGATGACGCGCGCGCTGGCGGGCATCAGGGCTCCTCGGCTCGCGCTCTTCGGCCACGTCGCCTGGGAGCTGTGCCTCGACGGAATGCTCGTCCGACGGGAAGGGGCGGCGCTCGTCGCGGAGGTGAGCGACGGAATCGCGAGCGCGCTCGAGGCCTCGGGGGGCGAGAGCGCGGTGGACTCGGCGGCGCGCATTCACCATGCCGCGCGCAAGGGCGAGGCGCTCCCGCCGAACGTCACAGGGCGCGTCGGTCAGATGCTCGCGGAGCTCGCACGGGGCCCGTGGCTCGAGGGGTACGCGCGCGGAGCGGTGGTGGCGGAGCGGCTGGACGGGATCCGGGCGAGGCTCGGGCTGTCAGCGCTCGACCTGGAGCCCAAGCGCTCGCTCGCGGCGCTCCTCGACGAAACGATGGCGCGCGGCGCGGCGGCCATCGATGCGCTCCTCGTGATGCCCGTCTGAACCGCTGAGATGCGCCATCCGAGGCGCTCGAAGGCGGATCACGGTCGGCGGCGATACGGCTCGATGCTCACTCCGTATCGCTTCATCCAGCGGTGGACCTGCATCCGCTCCTTGCCGAGCTCGCGACCGACAGCCGCGACGTTCCCGCCGTGGCGGGCGAGCAGGGCTCGCAGTTCGAGCTCGCTGGGTACGTCGCGCGGGGAGTCGGCGTTGCCCGCCGGATTCTGCCGGTGGCGCGTCGGAGGGAGCCCGTGGCTCCTGCGGTGCGACGCGGACGCCGTACTCGCGCATGCGCGTCGCGATGGAGTCCGGGAGCTGCGCAGTATCGAGGACATCTCCGTCGGCGAGCGCCACCGCGCGTTTCATGCAGCTCTCGAGCTCGCGCACGTTGAATGGCCAGTCGTGGTGTAGAAGTGCGACGACGAACGAGAACGAAAGGGTGATGTCCCTCCCTGCGTAACGGGCGCCGAAGTGCCGTGCGAGCTGGTAGACGTCTTCCTTCCGATCGCGAAGGGGCGGCAGCACGAGGCAGTACTCGCCCAGGCGCGCGAAGAGATCGCCCCGAAACTTGCCCTCGCCGACGCTCTGCCGCAGGTCGCGGTGGGTGGCGCACACGACCCGTACGTTCACGCGCTCGGGCGCAGTCGCGCCCAGGGGGAAGACCTCGCGGGACTGCAGCACGCGAAGAAGCTTCGCCTGCGCTTCGAGGGGCATGTCGCCGATTTCGTCCAGGAACAGCGTGCCCCCGTCGGCGAGCTTGACGAGCCCCGGCTTGTCGCGGTCGGCCCCGCTGAAGGCGCCGCGCCGGTAGCCGAACAGCTCGCTCTCGAGCAGTGCGTAAGGAATCGCTGCGCAATTGATGGCGTGAAATGCGCCGCGCCGACCGGAGGCGCGGTGGAGCTCGAGCGCCGCGACTTCCTTGCCGGTGCCCGACTCGCCGAGCAGGACACACGAGAGCAGGGTCGGCGCGACACGTTCGAGCTCTGCGGCGATCGCGTCCATCTGGTACCCGCCCAACAGTCCCGTGATGACTCGAGCAGAATCGCTCGCCGAGGACGTGCCCGTCGATTCGAAACGGGACGTAGCGCTCCGCGGCGTCGGCGACGAACTTGAAGCACGTGTCGCCGACGCGAATCTGGCGCCCGTGCTCGAGCTCCATTCCTCCGGAGAGGAAGGCCCCGTCCAGCATCGTGCCGTTGCGGCTCCCGAGGTCACTCAGGATCCACCGACGCCCGTCCCGCGCGACGAGCGCGTGCCGGCGGCTGACTGCCTGCTCCGGAACGACGATATTGGCCGCATTGCCGTCGCGACCGATGACGACGCACGGAGAGGCAAGCGGATAGGCCGGGCGAAGCTGCTCGAAGTTGCGTGCGTAGAGGAGCACGAGGCCCGCCGAGGCTCGGTTCTCGGGCTTCAGGCCGAGGTTGGCCGAGCGCGTCGCCTCGAACGGAGAAGAGGAGCCCTTGCCGTCCCTGCTCATGATCCGGTCCTCACGTCACGCAAGATGAAACGGCCGCTCGCCGACGGTCTCGATGGATCCGTCGCCCGAGACGACCAGGGCGCCGCCGGTCGGAATTCCCAGGAACACGGCCTGCTCGCCCTGCCGCCGCAAGAGTCTGGCCGCGACACGAAGTTCGTCCCAGTCGTCTTCTTCGTCGTGCGTGTCGAAGACGTGACCCGCCACGATTCCCGTGCAGCGCACTAGCGACGTCCGTTCCAGATTTTCGTCTTCCTGACCGTCCTCGGGCCACTTGACCCACCACTCGCCCAGGATGATCGTCCCCGCGCTGACGCCCATCACCGGCGTGCCGTGCGCGTGCGCCTCGCGAATGTGCGCGGCGGTGCCCGTCTGTTCGAGGACGGTGGCGCCGAGGGTGGGATCTCCGCCGCTCACGAAGATGAGGTCTGCGCGGAGTGCAGCCTCGGGGTCGCCGTCGAGCGTCTCGAGGATTGCATCCGGAAAGAGGGGCGCCATGCGCTCGCTCATGAACTTGAGCCCGGACGAATCCCCATGGACCGGCGCATACGTCACCGCAACTCGGGCACGGCTCTTGCTTAGCGCCCCGTACGCCCTCGTAGCCACCAGGGGCAAGAGGCCGTCCTGTCCCGACGCGACGAGATACGCCGTTCCTTTCATCGGCGCAGATGATAGCGCGCCTCGTCGAGGCCGACTCGGCCGCAGACGGCAGCGAGCACATCGTCCGTGCGTCGGGCGCTCTCCTCGAGCGTGCCGCTCGTGTCGATGACGAAATCGGCGACGGCTACCTTCTCGCCTAGGGGCTTCTGCGCGCGAATGCGGGCGAGCGCGTCCTCGGCGGAGGCGGCGTCGCGCGCGCGTACGCGAACGAGCTGCACATCCTCCGGACACGCGACCACGACGAGCGGCCGGAAGGCATCGGCCGCGCCGCTCTCGACGATGAGGGCCGCCTCGTAACAGGCCAGCGGCTCCCCGGCATGCGCCAGCTCCGAGGATCGCGCGAGGGTCAGCGCGGCGATGCGCGGGTGGGTGATGGCGTTGAGCTTGGCGCGGGCGCGGTCGTCCGCGAACGCGATGCGCGCGAGAGCCTTGCGGTCGAGCGCGCCGGTCGGATCGAGTATGTCTCGCCCGAACGCGCCGATGATCTCGCCCAGCCCGTCGCTGCCGGGGGCGACCACTTCGCGCGCCAGCTCGTCGGCGTCGATGATCGGAACGCCGCGCCAGCGCAGCCGTGCGGCGGCCGTGCTCTTGCCCGAGGCGATGCCGCCAGTAAGCCCGAAGAGGTGCACGCTCCTGCCCATCCCTATACATTCGCGGTCGTCCCGATGCGAGAGCCCACCCCTGACGCAAGCAGTGACGCGGACCGGCCAGAAGACCGGCCACGCCCGGGCCAGCCGGCGGCGCGCGGCCGTCTTTCGCGGCGGCGCCTCATGGGGGCCGCCGTCGCCGGGCTGGTCCTCGGCGGAGCGGCGCTGGCGCTCTTGCGCACGCGCGGGTACTCGTTGCGTCCGGGCCGCCGTCTGATCGCGCTGACGCCCTGGCAATTCGTCGTCGTCGAGCACGCAGCCCGTCGCATCGTTGCGCCGGATCGCCCGACCGACCGCACGATCCCGACCGCCGACGAGGTCGACGTCGCCGGCTTCGCCGATGCTTGGGTGACACGGCTACCCCAGCGCACGCAGCGCGACCTCGGCCGCTTTCTGGCGTATCTCGAGCACGTGGCGCCGGTGGGCGCCGGGCTCGCATCGCGCTTCACCCGACTCTCGCCGGCCGATCAGGATGCGGTGCTTGTCTCCGTGGAGGCCTCGAACAACGACCTGCTGCGCGCCGGATTCGACGGCCTGCGGTCGCTCGTCTTTTTGGGGTATTACCGCGATGCGCGCACCTGGAGCATCCTCGGCTACGACGGCCCGCTCGTGAACCGCCCGCTGAAGGGGTGGCGATGAACGCGGGGATCGTGCGCGGGCGCGAGATGACGGCCGACGCGCGGCTGCAGGCCGATGCGGTGGTCGTGGGGACGGGCGCCGGCGGTTCGGTCAGTCTTCGCGAGCTCGCGCGCGCCGGCCTGAACGTCATCGCCCTCGAGGATGGCGCCTGGCTCACGTCCGCGGACTTCGACCAGCGCGAAGACCACATGCTGCCGCAGCTCCTTCAGGACGCCGGCGGTCGCGCGACCGAGGACATGGCGATCCGCGTCCTGCAGGGGCGAGCCGTGGGCGGGAGCACCGTTCACAACACGAACCTCTGCAAGCGCACCCCCGACGCCATTCTCGACCTCTGGACTCACAAGTACGGCGTTTCGGGCGTGTCACCGGGCGAGCTCGCAGCTGCGTTCGAGGCGATCGAGCGGGAGCTCTCGGTCGCAGAAATGACCTCTTCGATGCGCAACGCGAACAACGAGGTCCTGCGCCTCGGATGCGAGGCGCTGGGCTGGCAGGCGGGGCCCCTGCGGCACAACCGCGTGGGCTGCCAGGAGAGCGGCTTCTGCGAGCTCGGATGTGCGTACGACGCGAAGCAGAACGCGCTGAAGGTGCTCGTGCCGCAAGCGATCGCCGCGGGCGCACGTGTCGTGAGCGACGTCGAGGTGGATCGCGTCCTTCACGACGGCCGCCGCGTCTCGGGGGTTCAGGGCATCGCGCGCTCGGCGGACGGCGCGCCATGTGCGCGCGTCGAGGTTCGAGCCCCCGTCGTCGTGCTCGCGGGGAGCGCCGTGGGAAGCGCGGCGGTCGCTCGCAGGAGCGGGATCCCCGACCCGCATGGGTTGCTCGGACGAGGACTCCGGCTTCATCCCGGCGGCGTCGTGGCGGGGAGGTTCGACCGCGAGATTGTCGCCTGGCGCGGCATCCCGCAGAGCTACGAGTGCACCCAGCACCTGTCGCACGACGAGGGGAGCGACCGACGCGTTTGGATTGTTCCGGCCTTCGCGCATCCGATCGGAACGGCGGCGACGATGTCGGGGTTCGGCGCGCGGCACATGGCGGCCATGCGCGCGTACCCGAACCTCGCCGTGCTCACTGCCATGGTCCACGACGAGACGAGCGGGGAGGTCCTCGTGGACGGGGAGGGAAGGCCGGTCTTGCGGTACGCGATGAGCCCCGCCGACGTCGTTCAGCTCGCGAAAGGCCTCGCCGCGTGCGCGCGGATCCTCCTCGCGGCCGGAGCGCGCGAGGTCACGATCCCCGCCATTCCGCCGAGACGCGTCTCGACGATGGCGGAGCTCGATGCGCTCGACTTCTCGTTCGCGCGCCCGCATTCGGTTCCCCTCTCGGCCGTGCACCCCATGGGCACGATGCGCATGGGGGACGATCCGCGCACGAGCGTCGTGCGCTCGACAGGCGAGCATCACCAGCTTGGAGGCTTGTTCGTCGCGGACGGCTCGCTCTTCCCGACCAGCCTGGGGGGGCCGCCGCAGATCAGCATTTACGCCTTTGCCCTGCACCTCGCGCCGTACGTCATCGAGCGCGCTCGGAACGGGTAGGCGCGCGCGCGACCACGCGCGCCACCCCCCCACGGGGCGAACGAGGCCACGGGGTGGGCGGCTACGACGGGATGCGGCCTATTCGCTACCGGCGTCGGCGCACGGGTCGGGCTGCACGGGGGCCGGCCCGGCGAGCGTCGTGGGCGGCGCGATCTCGACGGCGTCGAAGCCGAGGCCGATCGAGATGGCGTTGCAGTTCTCGCCGGCGACGTTCTTGATGGTCCCGTCCGAGTTCAGGATGATGTCGGAGGCCTGCTCGATCGCCGTCTTGATCGGCATGAAGGCCGACTCGCTGCACAGGCCGTGGGAGATGTGGCCGGCGATGCCCTGCACCGCCGTGAGCAGCTCCGCCGTGTCGAGGACGCCGGCAATGGTGCCGTTCTTCACCTTGCCCGCGGCCGACTGCTGAAACGTGAGGAGCGCCGCGTGCGCGGTGACCGTGAGCGACTGCCCGCCGATGCTCAGCGACAAGAGCACGTCGGACGGCGTGCCGTTCACGAACGTACCGTTGGTGACGTAGGCCGAGGGAAACTTCACCTTGGCCACGGACGTCGGCATCGAGCCCGGGGAACACGAGGCACCACACGTGAGCAAGTCGGGCGCAACCGGCCAGTTCGTCGACATGTCGAACGCGGGGGCTCCTGAATCGAGGAGCGTGTAGTCGCTTCCCGAGAAGAGAAAGCCCGTCAGCCCCGTCGCTGTCTGCCCTGCATTCGAGTCGTCGAAGCCCGTGATGTAGGTCATCAGCGTGAACTTGCCGTCGGTGATCGATTTGTTGACGGTCATCCCGACGTCGCCGCCGGTTGAAAAGACGATCGGCAGGATGTTCCTGCCGAACGAGTTGTCGATGCCGCCCGTGCCGTCGGTTTGGGTGTCATGGCCGGCGCCAGGGACGAGGGTGCACACGTCCGCCGACCCCGACGTGGTGATCAGGTTGTCGAGGTTGTAGCCGAACTTCTCCCACGCACTGTTCAGGTCTTGCTGCCCGGCACGTGACGTGTCGCCCAGGTAAAGCTTGCTCATGGCGTAGTTGTGCGACGCCGTCACGGTCGTGGCCCCGCCGCCCATGGCCGGCTGCGTGACGCAGCTCGTGGTCGCAGCGCAGTTGTCGCTGCCTCCGCTGCTCCCGCCTCCCCCGTCGCCGGAGCCGCTGCTGCTGCTGCAGCCGGCAGCGCCGGTCACCAAGAGAGCTCCGCCCGCAGCACAGACCACCATGGCGCCAGCAGCCAAGCCATATGCACCTGAAAGCTTCATGCGTCCTCCTACAAACTTCGTGCGACCCGCACAAGCGGCGGGATGCTAAGCGCGGCTGCATGCCGCGCGCAAGCGGCTGCACCATGCGCGATCGCGCCCGCGCGCGCCTAAGAAGTAGCCCGCGCGCGACGTGAAAGAGACTGCTCCAGGCCGGCCCCAGAAGGGCGACGGCCTTGGGTCGCTATGTGGATGAGGTCTCCGAAAGACGGCATCCATCGCGGGCTTCGAAACTTGCATGCATGCAAGTCAAGTGACGATTCTCGTCGCCTCTCGTCAACGTCGGTTGGGAGCGGTGTGGCTTGCAGCGTGGGGGGATCGCCGCTACCGGTAGTGGCTAGCGCACGCGCGATGTCGGCTGAGTTCGTCCACCTGCACGTGCACTCGCAGTACTCGCTGCTCGACGGCGCGGTGAAGGTCAAGGACCTCGTCAAGCGCGTCGCCGCGGGCGGGATGCGGCCGTCGCGCTGACCGATCACGGCAACATGTTCGGCGCCATCACTCTGTACAAGGCGGCGAAGGAGAGCCGGAGTCCAGCCCATCCTCGGCTGCGAGCTCGAGGTGTGCGCCGCGGGGCGGACACGGTCACCACCTTCCCGTGCTCGCCGCGACGGACGAGGGCTACAGGAACCTCGTTCGCCTCGTATCTCGCGGCCACGTGGCGCCCGCGCCCGAGGCGCGGGCGGGCGCGGCGGCCGTGGCCTTCGACGACCTGGCGAGCCACGCGAAGGGGCTCGTCGCGCTCACCGGCTGCATGGGGGGCTTGGTCGCGCAGGCGGTGCTCGAGGAAGGCGAGACGCGCGGACGCGCGATGCTCGCGAGCCTCAAGGAAGCCTTCGAGCCGGGGAGCCTCTACGTGGAGCTCCAGGACCACGGCCTGCCGGAGCAGCCGGTCCTGAACGACATCCTGGTTCGCCTCGCGCGAGAGCTCGAGCTGCCGCTCGTCGCGTCGAACGACGTCCACTATGCCGAGCGCGCTGACGCCGAGGCGCACCTCTACCTTTCGTGCATCAAGACGGGTCGCGTCGCTCGAGGAGGCCAAGGAGCGACACCACGGCTCGAGCGAGATGTACCTGAAGTCGCCGGACGAGATGGCGGCAGCTTTCGCGGCGTACCCCGAGGCGCTCCGCGCGACGGTCGAAATCGCCGAGAAGTGCACGCTGTCGCTCAAGCTCGGCGAGCCGATGCTGCCGAGCTTCGCCGTGCCCGAGGGCTTCGACACGGCCGCGTACTTCCGGCACGTCGCGCGCGAGGGCCTGCTCCGGCGCTTCGAAGAGATCGCCGGACAAGGCAAGGGCCGTCGACCGCGAGGCCTATCGCGACGACGCCTCGAGACGGAGCTCGACGTCATCGCGAAGATGAACTTCGCGGGATACTTCCTCATCGTCTGGGACTTCATTCGTCACGCCAAGGAGAGCGGCATCCCCGTGGGCCCCGGGCGCGGCTCGGGCGCAGGATCGATCGTCGCGTACGCCATGCGCATCACCGACCTCGATCCCATTCCGTACGGCCTTCTCTTCGAGCGCTTCCTGAACCCGGAGCGCGTGAGCATGCCCGACTTCGACATCGACTTCTGCATGGACAGGCGCGACGAGGTCATCGCGTACGTGCAGCAGAAGTACGGCGAGACGAGCGTCGGCCAGATCGCGACCTTCGCGGAGCTCAAGAGCAAGAGCGTCGTCAAGGACGTCGCGCGCTGCATCGGGCATCACGCCGGTCGAGGCGCAGCAGATCGCGAACCTCATCCCGCGAAAGACGCCGGCCGAGACCTACACCATCGCCGAGGCGCTCGGCATCGAGCCGAAGCTCAAGCAGCTCTACGAGAGCGACACCGCGTATCAAGGAGCTGCTCGACCAAGCGCGCAAGCTCGAAGGGCTGACGCGCCACGCGGGCAAGCACGCGGCCGGCATCGTCATCAGCGAGGGGCCGCTCTGGGACCACGTGCCGGTGTTCCGCGACGAGCGCTCCAAGGCCGCGGCGGCCGGTGCCGTCGGCGCGACTGGTGGCGCGCTCGTCACCCAGTACCACAAGGACGACGTCGAGCTCGCGGGCCTCGTCAAGTTCGACTTCCTCGGGCTGAAGACGCTCACGGTTCTCGACATCGCCGTGCGCCTCGTCGACGCGCGCCCCGACTGTGACGACCGAAGAAGCTCGACCTCTCCCGCATCCCGCTCGACGACGCGGCGACCTATCGCCTGCTCGGCTCCGGCGAGACCAAGGGCGTCTTCCAGCTCGAGTCCGACGGCATGCAGAAGCTCTTCAAGGACCTGCGGGCCGACTGCTTCGAGGACATCGTCGCGGCCGTCGCGCTCTACCGCCCGGGCCCCATGGGCGCGGGAATGCACGAGGACTTCGTCCGCCGCAAGCACGGCCTCGGCTCGATCACCTCGCTCCACCCGCTCATCGACGACGTCGCTCAAGCCGACCTACGGCGTCATCGTCTACCAGGAGCAGGTGATGCAGATCGCGCAGACGCTCGCCGGCTACACGCTCGGCGGCGCGGATCTCCTGCGGCGCGCGATGGGCAAGAAGAAGCCCGAGGAGATGGCGAAGCAGAAGAGCGTGTTCATCGAGGGCGCGACCAAGAACGGCGTCGACCCGAGCGAGGCCGAGCGCATCTTCGGGCTGCTCGAGTACTTCGCCGGGTACGGCTTCAACAAGAGCCACTCCGCGGCCTACGCGCTCATCACGTACCAGACGGCGTGGCTCAAGGCGCACTACCCCGTCGAGCTCTTCTGCGCGATCCTGACGAGCGACAAGGACCGCATCGAGAAGGTCGTCCGCACCATCGCCGACGCGCGGGCGATGGGCATCACCGTCCTTCCGCCGGACGTCAACGAGAGCGACACCGATTTCAAGGTCGTCTACACGAACGCGCAGGGCGCGACGGCGCCGGCGGGCGCCAAGAAGCGCCCTCGTCCCGGCGCCAAGGATCCGCGATCCGCTGGGCGCGCAGATTCGCTTCGGTCTGGGGGCGGTGCGCGGCCTCGGAGGTGCAGCGCTCGAGGCTGTGTTCGAGGCGCGCGCGCGACGGGCCGTTCCGCGATCTCTTCGACCTGGCGGCGCGGGTCGACGCCAAGCGCGTCAACAAGGCCGTCTTCGAGGCGCTCGTGCAGTGCGGCGCCTTCGACTCGACGCTCGAGGAGCGCGGCGTCTCGCGGGCGCGGGCGTTCGCGTCGATCGACATGGCGCTCGAGCGCTCGCGCGCGGCGAGTCGCGACCGCGACGCCGGACAGACCGACGCTCTTCGGCCTGTTCGACGCAGCGCGCCCGGCCCAGGCGGCGGCCGCCGCGCCGTCAGCGCGGGCGACTACGCCGCCCAGGAACCCTGGGACCGCCGGGAGATGCTCGTGCGCGAGCGGCAGTCGCTCGGCTTCTACGTGTCCGGTCATCCGCTCGACCGCTACCTCAAGGGTGACGGAGGGCTCGCCAAGCTCGAGGCCTCCCCCATCGCGGAGTGCGCGAAGCTGAACGACTGGGCGGCGGTCAAGCTGGTCGGGATGGTCGAGGGCTATCGCGAGAAGATCTTCAAGGACGGCGGCGGCAAGATTGCGTTCTTCGAGCTCGAGGACCTCACCGGAAGGCTGAACGTGAAGGTGCGCGCGCGCGAGATCGAGCAGTTCGCCCAGGTGCTGACGAGCGGCGAGCCCGTGCTCATCGACGGTAAGGTCACCTTTCCGCAGCGGGCCGACGACGAGGAGCCGGAAGAGGGCCCGCGCGAACCGACGATCCTCGTCAACTCGGCGAGGCCGCTCTCCGAGGCTGTCCGCGAGCGGTCGAGGTCGATCGCAATTCGCGTGCGCGCCGAGCGGACGAGAGCGTCGGACCTGGCCAGCCTGGCGCGCGTTCTCGCCAGCGCCAAGGGAAGCTGCCCGGTGGCGCTGTATGTCTCGTTCGACGGGGGCGCGGAGGCCGTGCTCACCCTCCCGGAGAGCTGGCGGGTCGATGTCGGAGACGCGCTCCTGTCGGGCATCGAACGGATCTTCGGCGAGCAGGTGGCCGAGCTTCGCTGAGGCCCCGTATACTGGAGAGGGATGAGACTCCGAGCCTGTAGTCGTGCGCAGAGCGATCGCGGCGATGGCTGGCGGCGGTACCGACGTGGGGGCCCGCGAGCACAACGAGGACCATGTCCTCCTCCGGCCCGAGCTCGGGCTGTTTCTCCTGGCCGACGGAGCAGGCGGTCACAACGCGGGCAACGTGGCCAGCGCCCTCGCGACCACGACCGTAGCCAACGTGTTCGAGACGAGCGCCGCGTCGCTCGCCGATCGCCCCGAGATCGACGACTTCGGCCTCTGGACCATGGCGCGGCGGCTCGCCGCGGCCATTCAGCGCGCCAATGCCGAGATCATCGACGTCGCCAAGAAGACCGCGAAGTACCAGGGAATGGGGACGACCATCGTCGCTCTCGCCCTTTCGGCCGACGGCGACGTCGCGCACATCGCTCACGTGGGCGACAGCCGCTGCTACCGGATGCGCAGCGGAGTCCTCGAGGCGCTGACCGTCGACCATTCGCTCATCGTCGACGTCATCGAAACCCATCCCGACGCCGACGACCACCTCCTCGCGAAGATGCCGCGTGAGGTCGTCACCCGCGCCCTCGGCATGGAGGAGAGCGTGCGCGTCTCCGTGCGCACGGTGCGGGTCTTTCCAGGGGACCTATACCTCTTGTGCTCCGATGGGTTGAGCGACGTCCTCGACGAGCGACGCCTCGAAGAGATCCTCGACGAGACACGGCCTCCCGAGGAGCACGTCCGCGTGCTCCTTGCGGCGGCGCTGGCTGGCGGTGGCCAGGACAACGTGGGGGCCATTGTCGTCGAGTGTGCCGAGACGGAGATTGCGCCGCCGCGGCGACCGTCCGGGCGCCCTGCGGCGCTCCAGATTCCCGAGCCTCGGCTGCCGACACGCTCCGCGCCCGGAATCATCATCGTGGGCGTCGAGTCGCACGTCGTCCCAGCCGAGAGCGCGAACGCCTCTCTCCTCGATGCGCTCGGTCGCTTTGCGCGGCTACGTCAGCCGAGCTTCCCTGAGGTGTCCCAGCCCAAGCCGGGCCGGTGCCGCGACTGCGGCCAACCCCTCGAGAAGACCGCGACCGTCTGCCCGACGTGCGGGACCCGGGTGTAGCCGCTCAGCGATTGCCGAATGGCGTCGGCGGCAGGGTCCGCAGATAGGCCCAGAGCGCGTGACGCTCGGTCTCGTCGTACTTCGCGAACGCCTCGCGCGGCATCGGCGGCCGGATGGCCTGACCGTTCTTGCGCAAGCCGGTGTCGAGCATCTTGGCGAAATCGTCGTACGTCCAGGTCGCGAGGCCGCTCTGGTGCGGCGTGATGTTGAGCGGCACCGGGAACTGCGGAGGCCAGCCATCCGGCTTCCCGCCGCTCAGCTGCTCCCCGTGGCAGCCCGTGCAGAGGCGCGCGATGTAGCCCCCGTATTCCGCGGTCGATGTGGGCGGAGGGGCGATCTCCACGCGATCGTGCGGGATGCGCCTGGCCACGTCGAAGGCCAGCGCGCCGCGGCGGTCGAGCACTTTGCCCATCGCGCTGATCTCGATCGGCCCGTTGGGCTTGTCGACGGGCGGCATGGATCGGATGTACGACACGATGGCGACGAGGTCGGTGTCGGGCAGCCACGACGACTCTTGCGTCGGCATGAACCGCACCGATCGTCCGTCCCGCTTGATCCCGTGGCGAAGAAGGCGCGCCATCTCGCCGTCGGAGTAGGCCGCACCGAGGCCGCCGGTCGTGATGTTCGGCGCGGCCATGCGTCCGACCGGCCCGAGCTCGATGGGCTTGCCTCCGGCGAAGTCGGGGCCGTGGCAGTCGGAGATGGCGCACGGCATCACGGACTCGGTGAGGTGCTTGCCGCGCGCGAGCACAGCGGGATCATGCGAGATCGCGATCGACGGGATGGGGATGTCGTAGACCTTCTCCATGCTTGCGTTGAACGCGTGCGTCTCCCATCCGACGTAGGTCGCGCCCGTTGCGAACACCAGCACCAAGAGCAGGCCGATGACCTGCGCCACCCGTTTGACGACCTTCATAGACGCTCCTCCCGAGGTCAGAACCCGCGAGTATAGGCGCCACGTTCGCGCGCTGGATAGCCCCCTTCAGACCTTTCGATCGAGCAAGGCCTCTCCTTTTTGTCGGTCTTCTTCGTATTTGAGCAGCACGCCGAGGGTCTCCTTGGCGACGTCCTTGCCTACTGCGCTCGCGCCGAGCAGCATGAGCGCGCGCGCCCAGTCGATAGTCTCGGCGATTGACGGGGCCTTTCGCAGATCGAGTGTCCGGACTTGGTGCGCGAAGGCGGCGATGCCCTCGGCCAGGACCTTGCCGATGCCGGGCACGCGCAGCTCCAGGATCGCCTGTTCCCGCGACGGAGGCGGAACGTCGAGGAACGCGTGTAGGCAGCGCCTGCGTAGGGCGTCGGTCATGTCGCGCGTGCCGTTGCTCGTCAGCACGAACAGCGGCGCCCTCGCGCCCTCACCCGCCGCGCCGCGAATGGTCCCGAGCTCGGGGATCGTCACTTGCCCGTCAGCCAAGATCTCGAGCAAGAGCGCCTCGAACTCGGGATCGGCTCTATCGACTTCGTCGACGAGCATCACCACCGGGGTCTTGCTCGTGAGCGCGCGAAGGAGCGGCCGCTCGACGAGAAACTGGCGGCTGAAGAACGCGGCATCGGCGCCGCCGAGGCGCGCGGCGGCTTCGGCGAACGAGGAGGCGCCGGCGGTCTGCGACGACACCGCGTCACGAAGGAGCTGGGTGTAGAGCATCTGCTTCGCATAATCCCACTCGTAGAGGGCTTTCGCCTCGTCCATGCCCTCGTAGCACTGCAGCCGCACGAGCTCGCGCGAGAGCGCCTGCGCGAGCGCGCGCGCGAGATTGGTCTTGCCGACTCCCGCCGGGCCCTCGACGAGGACGGGGCGCCCGAGCTTCAGCGCCAGCCAGGCCGTGAGCGCGAGGCGGTCGTCGCTCAGATACCCGGCTGCTGCGAGCGCGCGCGCCAGCGAGGCATGATTGTTCGTGGGCTCGGCAGTCATCGCAGGTACGTCCTGGATACCCGGCACCCTGGCTGATTGGCCAGCTATAGCTTCCGTCAGCGCAGTCAAGGCAGGACCTCGGCTCGCGAGCTCGCGGCGCCGCCTACGGACCGCCTCGCGCGTTTGAGCCTCCTTTGCGGCTAGTAACCTTGGTATCGTGAGAGCGATGCCCCCAGCCGAGGATTTGCGAATCGACGGCACCGGCACGGTGCATCCTGTCGGGCGTACGGCGGGGCAGCAACTTCGCGCGCGGGCGGGAGAGTGGCGGCTCGTGCCCTCGCCGACCGAGGTCGTGCTGGCGCTTCGGGCGGGGGAGGGGACACGCGCTCTCCGGCTGGCGGGCGAGGTGCGCACGCCAGGTGCCCTTTGCGACGTGGTCGCCACCGTGGCGCAGGGTGGATGGGGCGGGGAGCTCGTCGTATTCGAGGAGGAGGAGAGCTCGCCGCAGCGCGGGGTCGACGCGCTCGTGCGGTCCATATTCTTCGAGAGCGGAAATGTCGTCGGCGCGTCGTCGAACGTGCCGCGCGAACGGCTCGGCGAGATCCTGTGGCGCTTTGGCGTCATCACGCGCGACGAGTTGCAGCAGATCGTGCGCACCGCGGACCAGACCGGGCGCCGCGTGGGCGAGGCGGCGGTGGAGCTCGAGTTCGTCGGTCCGGACGAGCTCTTTCGCATGATGGCGCGCCAGGTCGAGGAGGTCTTCTACGCGGCGACGCTCGTCGGACGCGCGACATTCTTCCTGTTCGACGGCTTCGACGCGGCCAAGCTCGTGCGGCGTCACCACCTCAGCGCGAGCGCGCTGCTCATGGAGGCCGCGCGCCGTACCGATGAGCTCCGGTTCTTTCGCGAGAGATCCCGAGCGACGCGTGGGTGCCGACGCCGCTCCCGTCGACCGCCGCCAAGAAGGCCCCGCCGGAGCTCGAGGGCGTGCTCGCCGAGTGTGACGGACGCCGCAGCGTTGCGGAGATTGGCCGTCGGATTGGGCAGCTCGAGTTCGAAGTGACGCGCGGCGTGTTCCAGCTCGCTGCCGCCGGATTGGTCGCCGTGCAGCCGCCCCGCCCCGTGGGCCTCGAGGGTGCCCTCGAGGCGTTCAACCGTGCCATCGTCGCGATCCACGCCGCGTGCGACGCGGTGTCCAAGGGGCGCGAGCTGCGAGCCGGCGTCGAGCAGTTCGCGACGAGCACGGGCGCGTACGTTCCGGTCTTCGCAGGCGCAGGGCCCCAAGCAGACGGCTCGGTCCGCGCGGACGTGGTCGCGCGCAACGTGACCGGAGCCGGGCTCGATACCGAGGGTTGGCTCGCGCAGCAGCTCCTGGAGTACGCCGCGTTCGCGTTGTTCCACGCCGGATCGCTGCTCCCGCGCGACGCCGCCTCGGTGCTCGAGGCCCGCGCCTCGGAGGCCTTGCTGCCCCTTCGTCGCTCGGCCGAAGCGTCATCGCCGATCTCGCGCGCTCAGCCTCCAGCGACGTCAGGCTCGATCGCTCCGAACGCGCGCAGCCGGCCCGAGGCAGGGAGGGACACCCGAGGATGAGCACGATGCCGCAAGACACGCCGGGCAAACCGCGCAAAGAAGAGATTCTCGACATCGCCACGTGCCTCTTCGCCGAGAGGGGCTACGAGGGGACGAGCATGAACGACGTTGCAGCGCGGGTCGGAATGCGAAAGGCGTCGCTCTTCTATCATTTCGCGACGAAAGACGCCCTCTACGAGGCCGTGCTCGATCGGCTCGTCGAGTCCCTCGGTTCCGCGCTGCTCGCGGCGTACCAGGGTGTCGGTTCGTTCGCCGAGCGCGTGGAGGCCGCCGCCGGTACGACGGCGGAGGTGCTCGGGTCGCATCCGTATGCGGCGCGGCTCCTCATCCGCGAGGTGATGGACTGGGGACCGGTGCTGCGAGGCAAGCTGCTCGACAAGGCGATGGCGGTCCTCGAGGCGGGCACTGCCTTCGTGCGCGCGGGGCAGGAGGCCGGCGAGTTCGTCGAGGGCGACCCGAAGCACCTCGTCATGAGCACCCTCGGCCTCCAGTTTCTGCCGTTCGCCCTCGCGCAGCTCGTCGAGCGCTACGCGGGAATATCGGCCTTCGATGCACGCTTCGTCGCCGACCGCCGCGCCGCCGTACGCCGCCAGGTATGCGACATTCTCGTGCGCAGGTAGCCCGCGGTCACGCGCCGCGCTGTCGGACCGCCTCGTACAGGGCAATGGCGACCGCGACCGATGCGTTGAGCGAGGCGATGGGGCCCGGCATCGGGAGGAAGGCGAGGGCGTCGCACGTGCGCTTCACGGTCTTGCGCAGGCCCTTGTCTTCGGCGCCGACGACGAGGGCGACCGGACGCGCGAGATCGACGCGGTCGATGCGTACGTCCGCCGTCATGTCGAGGCCGACGATCGCGACGCCGCGACTGCGGAGCGACTCCAGCGCGGCCGGAAGCGAGCCGACGCGGCACAGCGTGGCGTGCTCGATGGCGCCGGCCGATGCGCGGAAGGTCGCGGGCGAGAGGGGGGCCGACCTGTGCTCCGGCCAGACGAGCGCGGTCGCTCCCATGGCCACGCCGGACCGCACGACAGCGCCGAAGTTCTGTGGGTCCTGCACCTCGTCGAGCGCGATGACCAGTGCAGCGTCGAGCGCGAGGTCGTCGAGCGAGCGCAGCTCGAGGGGGGGCGCGAACGCGACCGCGCCCTGATGGCGCACCCCGCGCACCATCCGGTCGAGCTCGAGGCGCCCGGAGCGCTCGACCCGCGCGCCGTGGTCGCGCGCGAACCGCGCCAGCGCCTCGAGCTGCGGCGAGGTCTCCCCATGGCTGCCCGCGCCGGCCGTGCCCCCCTCGATCACCACCCGCCCGAGCGCCGCCCCGTGCCGTCGAATGGCCTCGCGCACCGGCTGAAGCCCGCACACGACGCGGTCCGTGTTCTCCTGGCTCACCCGCGACCCCGCTCGGCGTCGCTGACCTCGCGCTCGAGGGCGCGTGCCGCCGACAGCGGGTCCACCGCGTCGCGAATGGGCCGCCCCACGACCACCCAGTTCGCCCCCGCCGATATCGCCTCGCCGGCGGTCATCGTGCGCTTCTGGTCGTCGGCGCCTGCCGCTCCTGCGGCACGCACGCCGGGCGTGACGAGCGTCGCCTCGCCCCCGAGCGCCGAGCGCAGGCGCGCCGCCTCGTGCGGCGAGCAAACGAAGGTCCGTACGCCCTCGGCCCAGGCCATGCGCGCCAGGCGCTCCACCTGCGCCCCCACATCCGTGTGCACGCCCATGGCCGCGAGGTCGCCTTCGTCCAGCGACGTGAGCACCGTCACCGCCACCACCTCGAGCCCAGTGCCCTCTCTCTTCGCGCGCTCGACCGCGCGCCGTAGCATCGCCGGCCCCCCGGTGGCGTGCACCGTGACCATGCGCGCCCCCAGAGCACACGCGCGCGCGACGGCGCCGTCGACGGTCGCGGGGATGTCGTGGAGCTTCAGATCGAGGAATACGGGTCGCCCGCATTCCTGCCCCAGCGCCGTCGCCCCCGGTCCCGCCTCGACGAAGAGCTCGAGCCCGACCTTGAGCATGCCGATGGCGGCGCGCACGGCGAGCGCCCCGGCGCGTGCGAGCTCGAGTGTCGGATAGTCGAGAGCGAAGACGACGTGTGAGCCGCTCGCGCTCACAGGCACGAGCAGAGCGGATCGCCCGGCGTGCAGTTGCACGGCGGCTTGTTCGCACCACCGCCGCCGCCGCCCTTCGGCGGGCCCGCGGTCGGGGCGCGCGGGCGTGCCGGCGCCGCGCCGCTCCCTGGGCCCATCTGCGAGTTGAGCGTCTGCAGCTTCTTCTGCTGTTCGTCGATCTGCGTCTGGAGCTGCGCGATCTTCTCGGGGTCCTTGGTGTTCGCGAGTTCGGCGTTCAAGCGCGACTTCTCGGCGCTCGCCTCGTCCACCTGCGCCTGCAGCGCGGCAGCCTGCTGCTTGGCGACGTTCGCCTCGTTGACGGCGTTCTTGATGAGAATCCCGCCGCCGATCGCCGCAGCGAAGAAGAGGACGCCGAGACCCGCCACGATGAACGTCAGGCGCTTCTTGTGCTGGTCCTGGCCGAGCACGTGAAGCTGGCGCTCATGCGCCTGGCGCGCGGTCATCTCGGCCAGGCGCGCCTGCGACTCGGCCTCCATGCGCGCGCGCTGGACGGCGGCCTCCTGCAGCCCGGCGATCTCCGCTTGGCGCTTCTGCTCCTCGAACGCGCGTCGCTGGCGGTCGTCTTCTTCGGCTCGCAGGCGGGCCTCCTGGGCCTCCTGCTGACGACGAATGTCGTCGAGACGGCGCTGCTCTTCTTCCTGCGCGCGCCGCTCGGCCTCGACTTTTTCCTGCTCCTCCCGGTCTTGCGCGTCGCGCAGGATCTCCTGGATGGAGACCATCACCGAGGTTTCTTGCCGTTCCGCCATGGTGCTCTCTTCCCTAGAGGGTCAATGACGCGCGTGCCGTGACAGGGGAGAGCGCCGTGCGCCAACGACCCGATGACGTAAAGGTACCGATTTGTGTGCCCGTTCGCAAACGGGGACCGCACCGCTCTCGCGGGCTCGCGGGCTCGGGGGCTCGGGTCGCGCGGGCGCCCGCGGGTGGGCCAGGGGCGGAGCGTGCTAGCGTGCCCGCCCATGCCGACGAGCGTGAACGCGCACATCACCGGAACGGTGTGGAAGATTGAAGTGAAAGCCGGCGAGCGGGTAGACGAGGGGCAGGTGTGTGTGATCCTCGAGTCGATGAAGATGGAGATGCCGGTCGAGGCGCCTCAGGCCGGCATGGTCGACAAGGTTCATGTCACCGAGGGCCAGGCCGTCAACGAAGGCGACGTGCTCGTCACGCTCGCCTGAGAGCGGTAGAGAGCTGTACACTGCCACGGTGGGCGTCCGCGGAAGGCTCGCAACCGCCATCGTGACAACGGCGATGCTCGCGGCGGCCGGCTCGTGCAGCACGCCCCAGAACCTTCAGGGTGAGGGCGCCGGGTGTTTCCTGGCCACCGACTGCCAGGAAGGCCTGGTCTGCGTGCCGCAGGCCAACGGCACCAAGATCTGTTCGAAGAATTTGACGCCCATCGTCATGCCCGCCGAGGCAGGCGGCGCCGCGGATGCACCTCCCGAGGGCGCCGCCGATGCCTCGACCGACGCGGTCCCCTCGACCGACGCCGGCGCCGACGAAACGCCGGCCGACGTGAGCGCGCCGCCGCAGGACACGGGCTCGCCGCCCGACGTCGGAACGACGCCCGACACCAGTGCCCCCCCCCCCGACACCGGCACCGCGCCGGAGGCCGCTCTCGGCGACACCGGCGCGGAGTGAGGTCGTCGCCTCAGAGCCCCGCGGCCGCGTCGCGCAACGCTGCCGCCGGGTTCGACGTGATCGCGTTGCCGTGTGACACCTCGATGCGCGTGAGGTCCGGCGTCTCCGCCCGCTTCTCGAGCTCCGCCCGCAGCGCCTTCTTGTCCTTGACGACGAACACGCGCGAAGGCCCAGAGACCTTCGGCTTCGGTCCCGTGAAGCCGAAGAGGCCCATCATGAAGCCGCTGAAGCCGGGCAGCTTTTGCATGTTCATGAGCACGTCGTTGAAGACGAGCGTCGTGCCGGCCTTGGAGCGCACGATGAGAACCCCCTCGGAGTCGGCCGTGCCGGCGACCGTCTCGTAGCGGACGTTCGGATCGCCGAAGTCTCCCTCGGTTGAGTCCACCTTCACGACCTCCTCGATCTTCTTCTTGGCCCCGGGCGGTCCGAGGACGCGCATGTTCGGATAGCGGTCCTTGAAGATCTTCGCGTCGAGCCGGTGAGCGCCGCTCGGTACGATGAGGAACGCGGGCGTGCCCCATGCCTCGATCTCCTTCATCTGGCCCTCGTCGCACGCGATGCCGTTGTGGATGACCAGGCGGCCGTCCGACAGCTTGGCGAGGATCATCGTGCGCGGGAACGCCGCTCCGGGGAGCGGTCCGGCGACGCGCCAGAGGTTCTCGGTGACCTTCTCGATGGGCCCGTGAGGGCACACTGTCCAGGTTTCGAAGGGTTTGGCCATGGCAGGGCCGTGGTCTAGACCGCGCGCGCTCCGGAGGAAAGAGTCAGGCCGACTTGCCTACATTGTCCTCCGGCTACGAGCAACCCGATGGGCGGGCAGCAGACGTCTCACTCCCGCCAGAGCATCTTCCACGGGTTGTGCTTCAGGTCGCGCACGAGCTCCTGCACGTCGTCGTAGATCTCCTCGTCCATCACGAACCCGCCGATGCTCCCTTCGCCCTTCTTGATGTGCGTGACGATGGCTTGCGCGTCGGCGGCCGTTGCATTCGCGCGCTCGGCGAGCTCCGCAATCTGTCCGATGGCCTTGCGGATCTTCTCTTGCTGCTGGGGGTCGCCAACGGTCGCGGACATGCGGTTCACGTTCGCCAGGGCCTCGCGCGCGTCTTTGAGCATCGGGCCGGAGTCTGCGCGGATCTGCGTCGTAAGCTGCTCGATGTTGTCGATCGTGCGCGTGATCTTCGGGTTGTCGACGTAGTTCACGCGCGCATCGTGCGTGAGGGTCTTCGCCTCGGAGGTGGTCTCTTCGACGTTCGCGACGATGCGGTTGATGCGCTCGCGGTTGTCGGTCACGAGCACGTTGAGCCCACGCAAGAGGCCCGCCGTGTTCGTCGCGATGTCCGAGAGGAGCTCGCGGTTGTTCTTGATGCCGTTGACCGTCGTATCGAGGAGCTCGTACGCCTTCGCGAGGAAGAGGTCGAGCCGCGGCGGGTCGATGCCCTTGACGATCGCCCCCTCGGCTAGCGCGGGCCGGTCGGGGCTGCCCGGCTCGATGGCCAAAAACTGCTCGCCGAGGACGCCCTGCGCCGTCACGTAGAAGTCCGCGTCGTCGTGGATCGAGTCGTGTACGCGCTGTTCGACTGCGAGCTGCGCGCGCACCAGGACGCGGTGTCCGGTCTTCGGGTCCAGCTTGCCGCCGAGGAACTGGAGCTCTCGCACGCTGCCGACCTTCACACCGGCGATGCGCACTGCGGCGCCCGACTGCAGCGCCCCCGGGTTGTCGAAGTCGACGTACAGCGGAAAGGTCTTCTCGAAGCTCAGGCCGCCCATCACGAGGATGAAGCCGCCGAGGATGACGAGCGAAACCAGGATGAGCGCTCCGACCTTGACCTCGATGGACCTCGGCTCACCCGTCGACGCCATGTGCGATATCCGTATCTCTACTCGATTGGGCGCGCGATCCTTTCACAATTCCATGGGGCCTTCGGCACGGCCTCGGATGAACTGCTGGACGACCGCGTCGGGGCTCGTCTCGAAAGCGTCTGGGGGGCCGAGGAGCCGCACCTCGCCCTTGTAGAGCATGGCGATGCGGTCGGCGATCGAGAAGATGCTCGCCAGGTCGTGGCTTACGACGATCGATGTCACCCCGAGCTTGTCGGAGAGTTCGCGTATGAGCGTGTCGACGCGGCGCGCGCTCACCGGGTCGAGCGACGTCGTCGGCTCGTCGAAGAGGACGTAGCGCGGTTCGAGGGTGAGCGCGCGCGCGATGGCCACCCGCTTTCGCATGCCGTCGCCGAGCTGCGCGGGGAAGGCGTCGGCGAACTCGCGCATGTGCACGATCTCGAGGCGGCGCCGCGCCTCGGCCAGCGCGTCGCTCATGCGCAGCCCGCGGTGTTTGCGCAGGGGCAGCGCGACGTTCTCGGCGCACGACATCGAGTCGAAGAGCGTCGAGTGCTGGAAGACCATCGCGCACTTCTTCCGGACGGCGTACATCGCGTGCTCGTCCTTGGTCGAGATCTCCTCGTCGTCGAGCCAGATTTGCCCGGCGTCGGGCGAGAGAAGACCGACGAGGTGCTTGATCAGCACGCTCTTGCCGACCCCCGAGGCGCCGATGATGAAGAAGACCTCGCCGTCGTGGACGTCGAACGTGACGTCGCGCAAGACCGGCTTGGCGCCGAACGCCTTGCGAACGCCGTGGAACCGGATCACGCGCTGCCTAGTCTACACCTTCGCCGCGCGCCCCATGGAAAGGACGCGCGGCTCGATGGCCTCCTCGACCCCGAGGAACTCCGCGAGCTCGTCGAGCGTGGCCTGGTTGTCGTCCAGCTGCTCGATGACGCGGTCGAGCTCCGTGGTGGCGGTACCCGGATCGGCCGGCGCCACGATCTGTTCGTGGGTGAGCTGCACGAGCTCGCCGATCATCGCGAGCTGGTGCGCGATCGCCTCGAGCGACTCGCGCGAACGATCCCACCGGTCCGCGCGCTTGCGCGCGATGAGGAGCCGCCGCTGCGCCAGCGCGCGGGTGTTCGGGCTGGTGGAGAAGCGCGCAGCCTCGAGCGTTCGCATCTCGTCGTCGAGGGCTTTGCGGTCGACCGACACGAGGCACTCGCGGCTCACGTTGTACGCAATCGCGAGGCGGACGTAGCTGGCGAGCAGCCGCAGGCACTCGTCGACGGCGATCTGCGAGGCCGTCCCGTGGGGCCTCACGCCGTCGCGGATGCGGTCGACGATCGATTCGAGGCGGAGCAGCTCGCGCCGGTGCTCGTCGGCCATCTGCAAGAGCAGCGTCGAGCGTTGCTCGGCAGCGTGAGCACGTTCGATCTGGTCGAGCCGCTCGTCTACGTAGCGGCGGAACACGCGAAGGTGGAGCACGATGCCCAGCAGGAGCAGCTCGGCGCCGGCGAACACGACCAGCAGCACGAGCAGGCTCCAGTTGGCCACACCGAACACGGTGGCTCCCGCCAGGACGACGACGTGCCACGGGTGCATGAGCGCGTGCTTGACGTACACCCATGCCCCGCGCCGGTGCATGGTGGTCTCCATGCTGGAGTGCGCGACGCGAACGGCGCGCCGCGGCGTGGGCGGAGCGCCGTCGGCGGCTCCGTTCTGCCCCTGGTCCGGCAGCGTGCCCTCGCGCAGCACGCTCAAGACGGCTCCGTTTGCGCGCTCGTGGTTTGCGCGCTCGTGCGCGACCCGAGGTCGGTGTATGCCGTTGCCGTTTTCCTTGCTCTCGGTCTGCTCCTGGCTCGGCATCGAGCTCCTCCCTTGAGTCGAAGGCGCGGTCGAGAGAGGCGCAAAGCGCGTGCCGCCGCCGAGCAGGCCGTTGTCCCGTGGGCACTGCGGGGGCGGGCGCCACGTCGCGGCGAGCGGGGCGATGACGCGGCCGATGGAGAGCGCGGACGACGTGGCATCGTGGCGCCCGCGACACGTTCGGGTCGGCGGGTGCTGTAGCGCACGTCGTCGCCGACCGCCGAGCCTGCAAGGCACGAAACGAGCAGCGTCGGGCCGCGACCGAGCCGCGCGGCACGAGGGGCCGCCCGGACCGGCAGGGAGCCGTGCCATGGAATCCGTCGTGCCCGAATCTCGAGAGCTGCGTGTGAGCTGGGGCGTCATCCTGTCGGGAGCGGTCGCGCTCCTGGCGGTCGCGCTGATCCTCTGGGCGCTCGCGTTCGCGATCATCTCCCTGGCGGCGCACCCGAGCCCGTCGTCGCTCAAGGGGAGCGCGATCGCGCTCTGGATCTGCGCGATGGCCGCGACGCTCGTCGGCGCCTTGGCCGCGGGGTGGATCGCAGGAGCCCTTCGGGCAGCCTCGGGCGGCCCATGGCGCTGGTTCACGGGTTCGTCGCGTGGGGTCTGGCGTTCCTCGTCGCGTTCGCCTTCCAGGTCTGGATGCTTCGCAGCGCGATGGCGGCCATGGTGAGCGCACTCGCCGACGCGGTCGCGGCGCAGTCGGGGGGGCCGGGCCGCTCCCGCTCGAAACTCCGCGGGCGGACGTGATTCAGGCCGGCAAGGTTGCCCTCGACTACATGCGCGGCGCAGGCTGGTCCTGGTTCGGCACCTGGTTCGTTGCCGGTGCCCTCGCGCTCGTGGGAGCGGCGATGGGCGCGCGCCGTCCGGGCGCCCTCCTCCTCGCGGACAAGCGAGCCGCCCGCGCCGAGGAGCGCGAGGAGGAGCCTCTGGGCCCGGCGAAGCCGCTGACACCCGCGCCGACTACTTGACGATCTCTGCGTGCGTGATCTGGTCGAGCTGGGGGAACTTGGCGTCGAGGTACGCGTTGCCCCGCGACTGGATGGCTCCCTGATCGGGGGCCTCGCCGTAGCCCTTGTAGAACTTGTCGACGATGTCCATCCCCTGGGTTACCTGCCCGAACGGCGCGAAGCCGGTCGCGTCCAGCCGTGAGTTGTCGCCGTAGTTGACGAAGACCTGGGTCGTGCGCGTGTTCGGGCCCCGCGTGGCGAACGACACGAAGGCGCGTTTGTTCGACTGCGTGACCGGGTCGTCGCTGATGCTCGCGTTCTGCCACTTGCCGTTCACCAGGCCATCGCCCGTGATCCCGAACTGCACCATGAAGCCGTTGATGGCCCGGAAGAGGCGTGTGTCGTCGTAGAACCCCATCTTCACGAGGTTGTAGAAGCGGTCCGCCCCGTTGGGCGCCCAGGACCGGTGCACCTCGATGACGAAGTCGCCCTTGGTCGTGCTGAACTTCGCCTTGTAGAGATCGGGGGCTTTCGTGCTCGCCTTCGAGGGGTCCAGCAGGTCCGGGTGGACGGTCGAGGCGAGCGGCGCGGACGAAGTGGGCGCGGCAGGCGGCGCCGCGGCGCTCTCGGGGAGCTTCGGTGCGCTCATGGCGGGCGTCGTCGCCGCCGATGTGGCAGCCGTGGAGGCGCCGTTCGAGTCCGGCTCCGCGTCGCGTTTGCTGCACGCGCTGGCTGCGCAAGGCAAGAGCGCAAGAGCGGCGAGAGCGAGCAACGTTTCGGGGAAGGCAACCATCGGTTTCATGGCGGCCGTCCATACACCAAGAGGGCGCGCGATGTCAGCCGAGCATGAAGCTGACCAGGTAATCGAGGATGAACACGCCCGCCGCGCTGGCGACGACGGTCGCGTTCACGCTGCGGCCCACCCCGGGCGCGCCGCCCTCGGTCGAGAGCCCGAAATGGCAGCTCGAGAGTGCGATGACGAGGCCGAAGACGACGCTCTTCACGAGCCCGTTGGCGACGTCGCCGAAGTTCAGCAGGCCCCCGGTGAGCCCGTGATAGAAGCTGCGCGGCTCGATTTGCATGAGGCCCAGCCCGGCCCAGGCCGCGCTGAAGAGCGCCACCCCGTCGGCGTAGAGCGTCATCGTGAAGAGCGTGACGATGATCGCGACGAAGCGCGGGACGATGAGGAACGCAATGGGATCGATGGCGAGCGTGCGCAGTGCGTCGATTTGCTCGGTGACGACCATCGTCCCGAGCTCGGCGGTGTTGTTGGCGCCGACGCGTCCCGAGATCATGAGGGCCGTCAGCAGCGGGGCGACCTCGCGGAGCGTGCTGAAGCCGGCGCCCCAGCCGAGCAGGCCCTCGGCGCCGTAGCGACGCACGATGGGCGCCGCCTGGATGATCATGATCGCGCCCGTGAACACGGCTGTCACGAGGACGATCGGGAGCGACTTGACGCTCATCTTGTAGAGATTGCGCTTCAGCTCGCGGCCGTCGAGGCGCGGGGGAAACGAGAAGAGGCGCACGACGATGCGCGCGAAGAGCACAGCCATGGCGCCGGCGATCTGCGCGGAGCCCAGGAACGCCGACCCTACTCTCGCGAGCGTCGCGAGCGGCGCGAGAGCGGCAGCCGGACGAACGAGCGCCGCTGGGCGCGCGGGCTCGCTGACGGGGGTCGACATCGGCGGGGGCAGGCTACTACAGCCCGAGCCATTCGATGACGGCTCCGGCCAGGATCATCGACCCGATGTCGACGGTTAGGAGGAGGGCCGCGGCCAGCACGCCGAGCCCGATTCCGAGCGCCGACATGCGGGTCCGCGTGAAGTGGACGACGAGCAGCACGCACCCGTAGAGGGCCCCGAAGAGCCACGCGCCGAAGATGGCCGCGTTGCGCGAGACGGGGGGCCACGCGCGTTCGAGCTGGGCGCCATGCAGCCTCTTCTCGTCGAGGACGACGATGCCCGCTACCGCCGCGGTGGAGGCCGCCATCGAGGAGACGACCTGGACGAACTCCACGTTGCCCGGGCTCATCGCGTCGTTCCCCGGATGCCGATGGAGACGCGCATGATCATGGTGAGGCGCTGCGCGTTCTGAGCCGGCGCCGCGCCCGAAACGACCATGGTCGTGGTGCCGTCGAAGCGACTTTGCGGAACGAGCCGCGACAGGTCGAAGCGCAACTTGGAATCGCCCGAGGCGAGCATCGAGTCCATCTGCGCCGGCGTATTGCGCATGTCCGGTCCGCGCAGTGGTTGACGCGGCGCGGTCTGCGCGAGCTCGTCGTCGAGCGTTCCTTTTTCGCCTTCGAGCGTGACGAGCGTGAACGTCTCCGTCTGCGCGATGCGGGTCTGCTTCGCGTCGATCTGCATCACGCGCTGCCAGCGGGCGCCCGCGCCCACCGCCTCTTCGGGCAGCGGCGCGGCGACGTCGCGCACCGCCTGGCGCACCTGCTCGACCATCTGTCCTGTTCCGCCTGCGTCCGTGGCGGCTGCGTCCATCGTGACGTCCAGCGAGAGCCCGCGCGCCGACACGCGCGCGGTCCCTCTCCGCTGGGCGGCGGCCGCTACCTCGGTACGCAAGCCGTCGGCGATGGGCGAGGGAGGCCCCGAGGCGGGGACGCCGGCCTCCGTCACGCGCCAGAGAAAGTCGAGATCGCCGTCGGGCGAGACGCCCTGCGGGTCGATCGCGATCACGATGTGCACCGGCGGCAGCGGAGTGTCCGGCTGCTTGGCGCCGGCAAGCTCGGTCGACACGCTCGTCCGCATCTCCATCGCGAGCTCCTCTTTCCGCGCCGGGTTCCAGGCGTAACGCAGCGTGCGGCGAGGCGGCTGGCCGGGGTCGAGGAGGCTCATGGTCGCAGGCGCGGGCGTAGGCATCGGCGCGCGCGCGGGCATGGGCGTAGGCGTGGGCATGGGCGTAGGCGCGGGCGCGGGCGGCTCGGCGCCGGTCGGTGCGTTTCGTGAGCAGGCCGCGAATGCGCCGACCGCGCCGGCGAGAGCGAGGACACCGAGCGCAGGACGGCTGCTCAAAGGGGTCCCTCCGTGAGCCCGTGCACGAACTGCCGCACGCGGGGCTCTTCGCACGCCCGGGCTTCTTGGGTCGTACCGTCGAAAAGGAGCTCGCCGCGATACATCATGCCGATACGATCGGTGACCGTGAGCAGTCGATCGAGATCGCTCGAGACCATGACGACGGTCGCGCGGCTGGCGCGCTGCTCGGAGCGCAGCAGGTCGAAAATCTTCTGCGACGTGACCGGATCGAGCCCGGCGGCCGGCTCGTCGTAGAGCACGATCGGAGCTCGCGTGACGGTGGCGCGGGCGACGCCGACGCGCTTCTTCTGGCCGCCGCTCAGGCCCGATGGCATCCGGTCCTCGAAGCCGGACAGCGAGACGCATGCGAGCCTCTCGGCCACGCGGTCGCGGACCTCGCCCTCGGGGGGTTCGTACAGCCGCCGAAGCGGGAACGCGACATTGTCGAAGACCGTGAGGTAGTCGAAGAGCGCGTTGTTCTGGAAGAGCATCCCGATGCGCTTGCGGTAGCGCTGAAGCTGGAGCTCGGAGGCACCCGTGATCCGGTCCTCGCCTATCTGGACCGTGCCGTGGTCGGGGCGCATCAGCCCCGTGATCATCTTGAGCAAGACGCTCTTGCCGCTCGCGCCCGGGCCGATGAGGCCATAAAGGCAGCCCTCGGGCACGGTGAGCGTTACCCCGCGGAGAATCGCGCGCTCCCCTCCGCCGGGCTGGTGGACCGTCTTCGTGAGACCGGCGACGCGTATCACGGCTCAGCGCGGACCGGGCTTGAGCAGGGCGAGCTCGCCGCGAATCCGCGAGAGGCGCCCGTGAATCGCCAGCGTGACGGCCGCCAGCGCCGCGACCAGCGCCACCAGAGCGACGAGCGCTCCTTGCAAGAGGCGCATGGAGGTGCGCGCCACCGCGATGGGGCCGACGTGGCCGAGCCCGTTATCCGGCTTTTGCGCCGGCGTCGCTCGCGAGACCAGGACGACCGCAACGTCGGTCGGCAGAAGCCCGGCGACCCCGCCGGCGACCAGGCGCTGCACCGAGTCGGCGCTGATCGGTGGGGTCGAGCCACGATGCGTCACGAGCACGCTCGCGCTGCCACGCGGCGGAGCGGTGTCGCGCAGCGGGCTGGGAGCGGGGACGTTGAGGTGCACGCGTGCGCTGAGTACCCCCTCGACGCCCTCGAGCGAGCGCTCCAGGTCGCCCGCCATACCTGCGACGAGTTGCGCGTGCTCGGCCGCTTCGCTCGGTACGAGCGCGCCCTTGCCCACGGCCTCGAGCACGCCCGCGGGGGTGGCCCGGGGCAGCTCTTCATCGCGCAGGGTCCACAGCGCGCGCGGGACGTCGTCGCGCGCCACGAGCACGCGCCATCGCCCCTCGGCCGTCGGATCCGGCTCCTTGGTCGCGTCTACGGTGGCGCGGTCGAGGGCGACGACCACCTTGTTGGCTTCGCCGTCGTCGAGAGCGCCGGCCACGGGAACCGCGCAGGCCGGAGCCCCGAGCACGAGCAGGAGCAGTCAGAGAGCGAGCATTCATGCGCGTCAGCCTTCGTATCCCCGATAGTGGTCGCGCTCAAGCGCGGGCCCCGATGACCACGGCAGGCACCGCCCTTGCGAGCCAAGCCATGCAGCGCGATCAGCGCGAAGCAGCGGCAGAGTCACGGGACGTCTGCCGCGGAACCGAGAACCGAAAGGAGACCCTCATGGCTGTACCGGTCGAACGCGGGCCCGCCGCTCGCGGCGCCCCGCCTCGCATCGTCAACGTGATCCTCGGCATCTGGCTGTTCATCTCGGCCTTCGTGTGGCCGCACACGCAGGCGCAGATGACCAATACCTGGATCCTGGGCGTTCTCTGCGTGATTTTCGCCCTCGTCGCGATGGCTGTACCGTGGGCGCGTTACCTCAACACGCTACTCGCCATTTCGGCTGTTCATCAGCGCCTGGGCGCTCCCCTCCACGAGCCCGGGACCATCTGGAACAACGTGCTCGTGGCCATTGCCGTGTTCATCGTCTCCCTGGTCCCGAGCGAGCCTGGAAGCGAGATGCGTGGATTCTTCGGTCGTCCAACGCCACCGCGCGCGGCGTGACCGCTTCGAGGCCCTGAGACGGCAACGCGCGGACGCGCCCCCGGGCTTCGAGCTTCCTGGCGGAGCTCGGAGCCCGGGGACGCGCGCCCTCAGTAGAAGCTGTTCGACGGGAAATCCACGCCCACCGGGACGCTCGCCCCGGGAGCGACGTCGAACGACGAGATCCACGGTGCTCGTGCGCGACTTACCGCTCGAGTCGAGCAAGTCTGCGCGCCCCGAGTACGAATCGGCCGGGAGGTCGTCGATGGTCGTCGCGAAGGCGGCGCAGTCCTGCACGTATTCGCCGGCGAGCGCTCCGCCCGAGCCGTACAGCGCGACGTGGAACGTCGAGGCACCCGTTGCCTGGCACTGCCCGGGGTCCTTGGTCCCGGCGATGGTCCAGTCCAGCACGGCCGAATCCCGTCTGGACGTAGTCAGCCGGCGGTCCGGCCGAGACCGCAGTCTCGCAGCCGGCTCCCGCCGCCGCGGCCATCGTGAGGCCGCTCACCAGGCCAAGCCGGCCAATCAGGGCACGTAGGCCAGGTGTCGTCCCGCGCGCGCACCTTCGAACTCTCATCGGCTCTTCCTTTCTCGGTCTCGTCTGAGGCAAGCCTCCGAGAATCGCCGGCCCGGGTCAGCGCACGCGCTGGGCGGGCGGCGCATAGGTCGGGCCAGCCGGCGGGGGAGGAGGGGGGGCCTGCCGGTAGGTGCGGCCGTACGCGGGCGGGGCCCTGAAGCGGTACGTCGCGCGATATTGGTAGAGGGTCTGCGGTTCGCGCCGCAGCACCACCCAGCCGCTCTCGCTCGGGTAATACCAGCGATCGCCGACCAGGTAGACGTAGCTGCCGCCGTACCAGACGTGGGGATACGCGTAGATGTCCGGCGGTACCGTTTCCGCGTAGACCGTGGCATACCCGCCCACGAGAGGCGGCTCGGGAGCGCAGCCTGGAACCACTGCCAGGAGGCAGGCGCCGAGCAGACCGGGGAGGAGGAAGCGGGACCCGCTGACAAGGGCTCCGAGGCTTGGAGCCGGGCGTGGGCGTCCGGTCACGCAGACGTGGGCGGCATGGGCGACGCGCATGGCAGACCCTCCTCGGGTCCGTGTCCCAGCAACCGAGGTGCCATTGCGAGCAGAGCCGCACACGAGGCGTCACGTGTCACGCGTGGGCTCGTACTGCCCCCCCGCTCGTTGCCCCCGCTCGCCTCCCGGCCGGCCGGCACGGTCGCCACGGCGTGGCGCGCGCGCGAGTCAGCCGTCGAGGGTCGAGGTCGCGCGCAGCACGGAGCGCACAAGGAGCCCGTGCGAGCGCAGCCTCGGGGGCACCCGTTCGCGCGCGTCCGCGCTTTAGGGGACTCTTGCCTCCTGGCGCTTCCTGGCGCCCCTCGTGCATTGCGGTTGCGAAGCCGCGAGAGGGGTGCTACGGACCACTACGTAGAGCTCGCGCGCTCTCGGCGTCGGTGGCAGTCATAGAACTGCCCCCCCGCCGTGCCCGAGTTCACTTGGCCGAGTTCACGCCGGACAGGTCCTGACGGCCATTTCGTGCTCGGTCCGTTCGAGCCCTACCGCGCATATCCCAAGAAAAGTCAGCGCACCGGAAAGGGCACGCCACGCGCGTGCGTCACTGCTTTTGGCCTCACCCTTCACTGAAGCACTCTCCACTCTCAACGATCGCGCGCTAAGGCGCCTCCTCGGGGCGCGGGCGTATCTTCGCGGTTACGACTACGTACGCCGGCACGCCGTCGAAGACATCGTCGTCGAGGACGCCGGCGCTCGCGGCCACGTACGCGGGACCGACTCGGAGCCGTATCGCGTGACCCTGCAGCTCTCGCCCTCGGGGTTCTCCTCGAGCTGCACGTGCCCGGCGTTCGCTTCGAGCAACGGGGGTCACTGCAAGCACGTCGCGGCGCTGCTCATCGCGCTGCGCGATCAGGCGCGTGGCTCGCAGCCGCGCAACGCGACGCAGCCGTCGAGCAACGGTGTTCACTACACCGTGCACGGGGGCACGGTTCACGTCGCCGGCGTCGACGGCGAGGGCAGACGAAGCAAGCGCGCGCGCGCACGGGCCATGAAGGCCGCCCATCACGCGTCCCAGTCGACGCGGGGATTCGTGCCCACGGGCGGATCCGGCGTAGACGCGTGGTTACCCGAGCCGATGCCGCCTGCCCCGCGCGTCATCGAGTACCGGCTGCAGGTGAAGCAGGTGGGCCACGGCCCGAACGGCGGCGGCGGCGCGCTGACCATCACGCTGCTCGACCCCGACGCGCGTGTACCGCTCTTGCCGAGCGCGCTTCTCGTCGGCCAAGACCAGCAGCCCACGCCGGATCGCGACGCCGTCCGCCTGCTCGCCCGATTCGAGAATCAGGGCCCGCGGCGCGTCGGCATCGACGTGCGCGGGGAAGACGCCAGCGACCTCTTGCCGCTCCTGAAGGGCCGGCGCGTCATCGTCGAGCCGCAGATGATGGAGCTCCGCTTCGGCGACGAGCCGCTCAGGCCGAAGTTTGACCTCGAGCTCAGCCAGGACGGGACGCAGATCCTCGTCCGTACGGGTTTTCAACGGCATGGCGATCCGCGCCGGTTCACGACGGCGAGCGGAGCCTGGTTCGAAGGCAGCCCGGGTTGGTACGTCGACGCGCAGGAGGGTTGGGCCCGACCGATCGATCGCCGCGTCTCGCCCGCCGCGATGAGACGCCTCTTGCGCACCTCGGTGATCGCCGAGCCCGTCGACCGCCTGCCCGACTTGATCATGCAGGGGCTGCCTCGAGTCGCGCTGGAAGTCGGCGCCGAGCTCCCCGAGCTCTCGCAGGTCGCGGAGGTCGTGGATCTCGAGCCGACCTTCCGGGTGGCCGCCGGCGGTACGCTCACCGACGCGCAGGTGAGTCTGCGCGCGGCGTACGAAGACTTCGAGATCGACGTGCGCGCCGACGGAATGACCGTGCCGGTCATCGTCGAGCCGCCGGACCCCGGCAGCACCAAGCGCGCCAAGTGCATCCGTTGCGACATCGCCGCGCAGCAGGACGCCACCTCCAGGCTGCGCGATCTCGGGCTGGTTCCGGCCGAGGACGGCAACAAGTTCGTCGCGCGCGGCGACGAGGCGATCCGCTTCTGGACCGAAGGGATCGCCAACCTGCCCGAGAACTGGGACATCTTCGTCCCCGACGACCTCGTGGAAGTGCAGCTTCGCGACGAGGCGCTGACCGCGAACGCGCGAGTCTCGAGCGGCGTCGACTGGCTCGCGCTGCGGCTGAACTTCGAGAGCGAAGGCGTCGCCGTCACCCAGGAAGAGCTCGCGCGCTGCCTGACCGAGGGACGCCGCTATGTGCGCCTGGCGGACGGCACGTTCGCGCGGCTCGATCCGCAGAAGGTTCGCGAGGTGCTGCAGCGGCAGGCCGAGATCCTCGCCACGGGCGGCGGCAACGGCGGCAAGCTCCCGCTGTCGCAGGCGGGACGCATCGAAGATCTCCTCGCGCAGGTGGGCCGGTCGGCTGTCTCGGGCGACGCCCGCGAGCTCTTCAAGAAGCTCAAGGACATCGACGAGATCAAGGGCGCCCGCAAGCCGCGAAATCTCAAGGCGCAGCTACGGCCGTACCAGGAGCAGGGCTTTCACTGGCTCTGGTTTCTCAACGAGATCGGCAGCGGCGGCGTCTTGGCCGACGACATGGGTCTCGGCAAGACCGTGCAGACCCTCGCGCTGCTCCTCGCGGTGAAGAGCGAAGACGCCAAGATCGAGGGCAAACGCAAGCCGTTCAAGGTACTCATCGTCGCGCCGACGAGCGTCGTCACGAACTGGCTGCGCGAGATGGACAAGTTCGCGCCTTCTCTGCGGCATGCCCTCTGGCATGGCGCCGAGCGCAAGGAGCGCCAGGACGAATTCGAGGACGCCGAGGTCGTCGTCACGAGCTACGCGCTGCTTCGTCGCGACGAGGAGCTGCTGAAAGAGATCGACTGGCGGTACGTGATTCTCGACGAGGCGCAGCAGATCAAGAACCCGATGAGCGCGACGGCGCGGGCAGCCAAGCGCCTGCGCTCGGACCGCCGCCTGGCCCTGAGCGGCACGCCAATCGAGAACCGCCTGAGCGAGATCTGGTCGATCTTCGACTTCGTCTCCCCGGGTTTGCTCGGGCCCCTCGACAAGTTCGAAGAGCGCTATTCGCGTCCGATTCGACGGCGGCGACAAGGGAGCGGCGGCGCGGCTTCGCGCCACCATCGATCCTTTCATCCTGCGCCGCACGAAGGCCGAAGTGGCGCGTGACCTACCCGAGAAGATCGAGACCGACAACTTCTGCGAGCTCACGGGCGAGCAAGCCTCGCTGTACGCCGCCGTCCTCAAGGAGGTCCGCGCCCAGGTCATGGGCGAGGTCGAGCGTCAAGGGCTCGCGCGTAGCCACATCATGATCCTCGCCGGCCTCACGAGACTGCGGCAGGCCGCTTGCGACCCGCGCTTGCTCGGGTTGCCCAGAGAATTCGGCGACGAAGACTCGGGCAAGCTCGTGGCCCTGCGCGAGCTCGTCCAGACGTCGATCGAAGGCGGCCACAGGGTGCTGGTGTTCAGCCAGTTCGTGAGCATGCTCCAGCTCATCAAGCACGCGATGGACGAGGACGGGGTCGCGTACGAGTATCTCGACGGCTCGACGCGCGACCGCCCCGACCACGTGGACAACTTTCAGCGCGAAGACGGCCCTCCGGTCTTTCTCATCTCGCTCAAAGCCGGCGGCAGCGGCTTGAACCTCACAGCCGCCGATACGGTCATTCACTTCGATCCGTGGTGGAACCCGGCCGTCGAGGATCAGGCGACCGATCGCGCCCACCGCATCGGACAGACGAAGGTGGTGACGACGTACCGGCTCATCGCCAAAGGCACCATCGAAGAGAAGATCCTCGAGCTGGCCGACAAGAAGCGCGAGCTCGTCGGCGCCGTGCTCTCGGAGGACGTGGGTGGCGCCAAGAAGCTCACCAAGGGCGACCTGGAAGAGCTCTTCAAGTTCGACGACTGACCGAGGGCTACGCCTTCCGCGCGGACAGATCGGCCTCGACGCTGTCGAGCAGCTCGTTGGCGCGGCCCTCGTCGATACCCAGGCCTTCGGCGAACGCGCTGAGCGTCTCGTTCTCCTCGTCGGCGATCGCGTTGTCGGCGAACGCGATTGCCGCGGCGAGGACGAACGCGACCTCGGCGCGTGCCGGGTCTTCGTGCAGCGTCACGATGACTTCGCGGAGCCGCGCGTCACGCCCGTGCTCGGCCACGAGCTTGGCCGCCTGATCGAGCAGGGCCTCGATGTGCACGGAACGCACGGCGTCGGCCGAAAGGTTGCGTAGCGCGCCCTTGAGCACTTCGCGTTCCTCGGCACTGACCTTTCCGTCGGCGGACATCATCAGATACATGGCCTCGCAGAACGGACCGTACTCCGCGACCACGTTCATGAGCTCAGCGGCGTCGGAGGTCAGCTTGGCCGCGTCCGGGCTGGCGGCGATCGATGGCCGGCGGCCGTGAGCGCGTAGCTTGTCGCGAAGCGCGGCCACTGTGGAATTCGAGAGCCAGATCATCTTCTGGCGAGAATAGACCAGTTACGACGGCGCTTTCGACTACAATTGGCGCGTGGAGTCGCCTCCCCCCAACACGGAGACCCGGCCATCCGACGCGAGCCTCCCGTCGCGCATCGGGGGGTACCGTGTGGTGCGGCGCCTCGCAACCGGGGGAACGAGCGACGTCCTCCTCGCGCGCGCCGAAGGGCCGCACGGGTTCGAGCGGCCGGTCGTGCTGAAGCTGCTCCTCCAGCAGTTTCGCGAGGACGAGAAATTCGAACGAATGTTCGCGCGCGAGGCCGCGGCGTACGCGCGCTTGTCCCATCCGGCGATCGTCAAGCTGTTCGACTTCTTCTCCGACGCGTCGCAGCTCGTCATGGTCCTCGAGTTCATCGACGGCCTGCCCCTTCACAAGCTGCGGGCTCTCTTGCGCCCTAAGGGGCGAACGCTGGACGACCGCGCCGCGATGTTCATCGGGTGGCGCGTCTTCAGCGCGCTGACGGCGGCGCACTCCGCGCGCGACCCGCAGACCGGGGAGTATTCGCCCGTCATCCATCGCGACGTGAACCCGTCGAACGTGCTCATCCCGTGGGACGGTCACGTCAAGATTGCCGACTTCGGCATCGCGAAGGTCGCCGGCATCGACGGCGAGACGCAGGCGGGCCTCATCAAGGGCACCTACGGGTACATGGCGCCCGAGCAGGTGCGCGGCGAACCGCTGACGGTTCGCGCCGACGTCTACGCGGCCTCGCTGCTTCTCTGGGAGCTTCTCGCGGGACGCAAAGCCATCGTCCGCGGAACCTCCGCCGACATCGACGTGCTTCGCGCGATGGCCGAGCCGAAGTTCCCCGCGCTCGCGTCGGTGCGCCCGGACCTGCCGAAGGCCGTGCTCGACGCCGTCGCCCGCGGGCTCGAGCCGGATCCCGATTGGCGGTCGGTCTACGCGGACGAGCTTTGCAGCGCTCTGCGTACGGCCATCAGCCTGGACGAAGGCCGGCAGGCGCTCGTCGAGGTCCTCGCTCACGCGCGCCCGCCGTCCATGACCGAGGACCTGGCCGCCACGACATCGCGCCCCGCCCCGATGCGCCCCATCGCGCCATCGCCGAGCGACTCGCAAGAGACCCTCCGCTTCCGCTCCGATCTCCCGCCGGACGCGTCGCCCGACGACACCCTGGCCGACCCGCCGAAGATTCCTCCTGCGCCGCTGCTGCCGCGGCAGACCCTCGGCACGACCATCCCCGTGACCGGCACGGGGCGACCTCCTGCCAACCCGGCGACGCAACCTTTCTCGGCGGTCACCACGCTGAGGATGAACTCGGGTGGCTCCCCCTCGCCGAGCGCGCGTCCGGGCTCACCTTCCAGGCTTGCACCCAAGACGCCGCAGGGCCTTTCGCCCCCGAAGACGCCCAGCGCGCCGCCCCCGCCGGCCGCCGGCCCCGTGTCGTCGCCGCCGTCCCCGCTCGCGCGACCGACTCCGGCAGCCGTGTCTCCCCCGTCAGCGCCTCCGCCGGCGCCCCCGGCAACACCCCCTCTCGCCTGGCATCCGGCCAATCCGGCTGGCGTGCCCCCCACGGTATCCATGGTGCCTCGTCCTCAGCGCGTGGTCGTTCCTGCTCCCGCCCACCAGGCGCAACCGGGCGCCCCGCCAGCGTCGCCGCTCGCGGCGACGGTCGCTGCGCACGGCCCTTCGACGAATCCGCTGGCCTCGACGCCGGCGGCGCCTGCGTGGGCGCCTCCTCCGATCCGCCCGCCCTCCCCGCCGGCCGGTTGGACGCCGGCTCACCCGTCGAGCACCGGAGGCTCCTCGGTCATGCCCGCCGGCGTGCCGATGTGGCAAGGCCATCGCGGATGGGTCGTCGCCATCACCCTCTCGGTCGTCGTGAGCCTGTTCTCGCTTCTCGTGATCATTCTCTGGACGCGAAAGGACACGAGCGCGAGCACTCCACCGAAGCCGTCCGCGAGCGCGCGCGCGCAGGGTCCCGAGACCGCGGCGTCCGTCGGTTCCGCGGCGCCTGCGCCGCCTGCGCCGCCTCCCGTTGCCTCCGCCGCGGCGCCCGCGCCGGCTGCCCCTGCCGAGAACCCCGCGCCGCCCGAGAGTCCCGCCGTCGCCGCCACGTCGCTGCCCATGGCGGCGAGCCCGACGTCCACCATGGGCACGCTCAGGGTCTCGACGCCCGGCGGCCACCGCGTGTGGATCGACGAACATCTCGCGGGCGAGTCACCCGGTAGCTTCCCCGTGCACTGCGGAGCGCATTCCGTGCGGATCGGAAGCCACGGCAGCGTGCAGCACGTGAACGTCCCGTGCGGCGGGGACGTCGAGGCTCGATAGGGGGGCCACAGCAGCTCGATCCCGCTTGGCGTCTTTGCGGCTTGGCGGCTCTCCCCTAGAAGCGCCCGCGAACTCCCAAGGAGCCGATGCCGACCCACGGCTCGACGCGGGAGCGACTCGTGGTCGAATCGTCCGACGGCGCGCGGGTGGGCGGATTGCCGGTGCCTGGTAGAAACAGCCCGACGAGGCCTGCGACCGCGCCCGCGCCGGCGGCGACGAACGAGACGGTCGATATCATGGCCATGGTGTTCGCCGACTGGATGCGGTCGTACTCCTCTGGCCCGCACGTGTTCACGTAACAGTGCCCCGAGCTCTTGATGCTCGTCGTCGCGGTGAGCGCGAGGATGCCCGTCACCGTTCCGAGGACGACGCCCGCGCCCGCCACGCCGAAGCCGCCGACCACCATGGCGCGCGACAGCGGAGCCGGCTGCGACGGCGCCTGCTCGGGCTGTTTCTCGGGCTCGTTGTCTTCAGCCTGTTCCGAGGGCTGCGTCCCCGGGTCCGCGGCGGCCTCGGGGCCCGCCACGCGGAGCGAGACGGTCTTCGACTCGCCCTCCGCGAGGTCGACTTCCTGGTGCGCCTGCGACCGCGTCGTCCCGTACGCCTCTCCCGCGGCGGTCGCGTCGACGCTGTGGTGACCCGGATTCACCTTGCGCGGCTGACCGAGCTGCTCGGCGGGTAAGGCGAGCCCGTCGAGCGTCACCTGCGCGGGAGCGCTCGCGGACGGTCCGCTGACGGCGATCGTCACCGAGGGAATGCGCCGATCGAGCTCGCTGCCCAGCGCCGCTGCGGCCTCGCGCGCCGCGCGGAAGGGCGGCGGCTCGCTCTCGCCCTCGGGGATGCGCGTGACGCGCATCGCCGTGTCGCGGGCTTCGACGAGGAGGCCCACCGCAGCCCGCGCTCGCGCGAGCTCGATCCCGGTCGTCGGCACGTGCATGATTGCGTCTGCCCCGGCGAAGGCCTTCACCGCGCCTTGCAGGTCGCCTCGCTCGCGGTCGGCGCGTCCCTCGCTCATCAAGCCGCGCGCGGTCGCTCGCTCGGCGGCGGTCGGCTCGGCAAGCGCCGTCGGCTCGAGGGCCCACGCGGACGCCAGGACGGTCGCCGCGAGCAGCCGGCTAGAAGCCATCGTCGATGGCCTTCGCCGGTTTGGGCTTGGGCGCAGGCGCGGCCGGTGCCCAGCGCGGGGGCGGGGCGGCGGGTGGATTCGGTCGGGTCGCCGGTGCGCTGGCGGGCGCCGACGGGGGCGCCGGCGCCGACGAGGCGGCCGCGTCGCGCCGAGCGGTGGCCGCAGGCGGCGTAGCGGAGAGCGACGCCGCGGTGGGCGCCTCGGCCAACGGCGCTTCCGGTGGCGAAGCGCTGGAGCGGGAAGGGGGATCGGTCTCGGTGGGACGCATGATTGCCAGGGCGAGCACCACCACGCCGACCGCAGCGACGATGCCGCCCGCGACGAGCGGGAAGACCGCGCGGCGCGCGGGAGGCGCCAGCGGAATGCGAGACGTGGTGGACAGGGCCGCGGAGCCGAGCGTCGCGTACGAACCGATGGGGGCGGGCGGCGGCTCCGATACGCGCGCTGTCAGCCTCGCGATTGCATCGCTCGTGGGGATGGCCACGGGCGCCGGCGTTGCGGCGGGGAAATCGGAGCTGCTGGCGAGCGCGTCGTACGCCCTGGCGGGCGGGGGAAATGTCGAGGAAGGCGCGACGCTGGGCGGTGAGGACGAGGGCTCGCTCGACGGCCGGAGCATGTCGGCGACGCGCCGTCGATCGGCGGCCGCAGCGATCGCGTATTCGATTGCCTGCCGCCGCCGGGTCGTGCGTTCGACCATGTGCTGGGACCAGAACTGCGCGACGTCCGCCTGCGTCGTCAGGGCGCGGGCGTCGAACATCGCCCGCTCGATGGCGTCGCGCATGTCCGCCGCAGTCGCAAACCGTGCCTCGGGATCGTGCATCAGCGCGCGACGAACGACGCCCGCGATGGAAGGATGCACCGTCGGCGGGAGCGGAACGGGCGGGCGCCCCGAGCTGAGCAAATGCAGAGTCGCGAGATGATTGTCGCCCTCGTACGGCGGTCGGCCCGAGATCAGGTGATAGAGAATCGCGCCGACCGCCCAGACGTCGGCGCGGCGATCGATGTCGCCGCCGGCCGCCTGCTCGGGGGCCATGTATTGGATCTTGCCTTTGAGCACTCCGGAGTTCGTGTCGCTGCTCGCGCGCGATCGCGCTTTGGCGATTCCGAAGTCGATGAGCTTCGCGATGCCCCTGCCGCTGACCAGAATGTTGTGCGGAGAGATGTCGCGATGAACGATCTCGAGCGGCGTGCCGTCGGCGTCCTTCAGCTCGTGCGCCTCGTGGAGGCCCGAGCACGCGTCCGCGAGAACACGCAGGACGAAGCCGGGGGGATCCTCACGGCGGCCTTCTGGCACGCGCGGTTCAGCTTCGACAGGGAGTCGCCGTCGACGAACTCCATCACCAGATAGAGGATTTCGTTCTCCTCCCCGAGGTCCAGAATGTGCGCGACGTTCGGGTGGTCGATGCGCGCGGCGATGCGGGCTTCGTCGAGGAACATCTCCTGGAATCGAAGATCCGCCGCGTATTTCGGGAGGATCGTCTTGATCGCGACGAGCTTCTCGAATCCGTGTTTGCCGCGCTGGCGCGCCACCCACACGCTGGCCATTCCGCCCTCCGCGATAGGGCAGAGAAGCTCATACCGATCGAGCGTGTAGCCCGGGGAAAGTGGGGAGGGGGCCAGTGATGCGGGAGCGCTCACGTATTGGGGCTGGAGCCTACTCCCTTTGTGGGGCAAGGGGCAGGGCGCCGAAGGCGCTCACAAGCACGGGCGCGCGGCGTAGGCGCAGGTAAGACTCGGCCGAGAACGCCGTGTACGGGCGCATGCGAGATGGTGTGGGTAGGCGCGCAGGGACGTTAGGTTCGCCCCCGAAGATGCCGGTCACTCGCCCCGCTCAATCGGCACGAGCATTGGCTACCGCGGCCCATGTTGTGCGCTCGCTCCGAAGATCGTAGGTTCCGGCCGTGCCGGCGGAAGTCGCGGTTACCCTCGAGGCGAGGCTTGGTGCGTCCGCGGCCAGGCTGCTGCGCTGGTTGCGGGCGCACGCCCCGGAGTGCGCCTTGTTCACCCTCGGCGTCCTTCTGCGGTTGTCGATGATGAGGCGATGGGACCCGAGCTGGGGGTATGACGCGGGAGTCTACTGGGACATCGTCCAGTGGGTGGTCGACCACCACAGCCCGTTTCCGCCGCTCGACAAGTTCGTCTGCGCGCATCATCCGCCGCTGTTCTTCGCCGTGGCCGCCTGGCTCACCAGGCTCGGCGTGAGCCGGCAGGGGGTCGTACTCTTTCCCGTTCTCTGCGGCGTGGTCCGACTGGGTCTCCTTTGGATTGGCCTCGAGTGGTACCTGCCGTCGAGACGCTGGGCCCGCATCTTCACGCTGGGCCTGGCTGCCGTCCTGCCGGTCTCGGTACACATCGACGGGTCCCTGTACCCCGAGCCGGTCAACGGAATGTTCGCGGCCGCCGTGATGCTCTTCGTGCCCAGGGTCTTCGCGGCGAACGGCAGGAGGCGCTGGACGCTGGCGGCGGTCGTCGGGGTGCTCTTGGGCCTGCAGATGCTCACGAAGATCACGGCCCTGGTCATGCTCCTGGCGCTCGCCCTCACGCTGGCGATCGAGCTCTGGTTCTCGCGCCCCCGCGGTGTCCCGGCGTGGGATACGTACGTGCGCCGGCGCGCGCCCTGGCTGCTCGCCGTCCTGCTGGGGGCGTCGCTCTCGGGCTGGTACTTCGTGCGCAACCTGGGGCCGTATCACAAGCTCTTCGTCACGGCCTACGACACGACCGACAAGGCGAAAGTCGCCCCGCTCGCCAATACGCCCGTCCTCGATCGCAGAACGCTCGGCTTCTTCGTCGGCTGGGACACAGACATCTATCGCTTCCCGTACTATCCGACCGGGATCGAGGATCACCCGCGGTTTTTCCCGGTGACGATCGCGTCCACGTTCGTCGATTATTACAACCAGAGCTTCTCGGGGCTCGATCCCTGGGGCCCGGCAACCCTCAAGGCGAACCGGCACGTCTTGACGCCGGAGCTCGTCTCTACCGCGCGATTCTCGATGCTCGGCGGAACGGCCCTCTTCCTCGCGATGGTCGCCGCATGGCTGGTGTGCACGAAACGAGCGCTCGATCGCCGCGCATGGGGCATCGTGTACTTGCTCGCCGTTCCTCTGGTGACGACGGCCCTCGACCTTTACACGGTGACGCAGTACCCGTTCGACAGCGGCGGCGTCATCAAGGGAGCCTACATGCAGTTCGGGGCTCCCCCGCTCTATGCGATGTGCGGGCTCGCGTTCGACTGGGCACGCACGCGCAAGCCCTTCGTTCCGATCGCGGCGATCCTGGTCGCCAGCGTCTTCTTCGTGGCCACGTACACGATCTACTGCCGTACACAGGTGCTGATCTTGCCGGCGCTGGGGCGCTGGTACGTGCCGGGCTAGTCGCTCGCGTGCTAGCCGTTTAGCGACCCATGCCCGAGCTCTCTACGGAACTTTTGGGTGATCTTCCCTCCAACGGCCCGACCGATCCCATCGAGTACTACCGCAGGCCGCTCGTCGGATATCTCTTCCGCGAGCGCATCAACATGGGGCTGCGCCTCCTCGGGGAGCGACGCTTCCGCAGCGTTCTCGAGGTGGGCTACGGCGCGGGAGCCGTGCTCGTAGCGCTCGCGCCGACGGCGGACGAGCTCTTCGGCATCGACCTCGACGCCGATCCCGAGGTCGCGAGATCGACTCTCTCGCGCCGCAGCATTGAGGCCGACTTGCGTCGCGGAAGCGTCTGCGAGCTCCCCTACGAGGACGCGCGCTTCAATCTGGTCGTCAGCTATTCGGTCTTCGAGCACGTGCCCGAATACGAGCGTGCCCTGGGCGAGGTGTGCCGCGTGTTGCGGCCGGGCGGGTGTTTCCTTCTCGGGATGCCGGCGGTGAATCGCCTGATGGAATGGGGCTTTCGCGCCATCGGCTTCCGCGGGATCGAAGACCATCACGTGACCACCCCGGCCGATGTGTCGCGCTCCTTCAGCCGGGCCGGGCTCCGCGTCGTATCCGACGACCGGCTCGGCCTGCGCCGCGTTCCCGGAGGCACGCTCTACTCCGTGTGGCTGCTGGAGAGAGCGAAACTCTGACCAGAGGGCCTACGCACGGACGACTCCCCGCACGTGGATGTAGGCCCAGGACCAGCGCGGCAGTACGCGCGCAGCCAACCCTTCGACGGCCGCGACGGCGGCGCTCACCGCGGGGCGCGACGCCGCCCTCGGCCAACCGAGCGTAGGGTGGAAGACGATGCGGTGCACCGGCATCGGCTGATGGCGCTCGACCCGGACGACCTCGGCGATGCCGCTCACGAGCGCCGTGAGGAACGGGACCGTCGAGCGAAGCTCGCCGCGTTCGGCGGGCTGAGTGATCGCGTGCAGGGCTATGAGCGGGTTGTAGCGGCAGGGCTCGAGCACATCGACGGTGCCGCCCGGCGCCAGCACGCGACGAATCTCGCGCATCGCCCGGCCGGGTTCTTCCAGGTGGTGGACGACGTCGCGCACCAGGACGTGATCGAAGCTCGCGTCGGCGAAAGGTAGCGACTCGGCCGAGGCGGCGACGAAGCGGCAGCGCGGCAACAAGCGCCGGGCGAGCTCCAGCTTCACCTCGAAGAGGTCGACCCCGACCGCGCCGTCGGCGCCCAAGTGGATCAGCGTCGCGCCTTCGCCGCAGCCGAGGTCGAGCACCCGAGCCCCGAGCGGCAGGAACGCGGCGCGCACGAGCTCGCACTCGCGCTCGGAGACGAAGGGGCTCTGCGTCTGCCACTCCAGATGCCCGGGCGCTGCGTCGCCGAACGCCGCGCGCAGGTGATCCCCGTGGTCGGCCAACGCCTAGACCCCCAGCCGCAGCTTCCGGAAGCCGAACGCGGTCATCTTGAGGAGCATCCATCCGTTGGCAAAACGACTGATCTTGGTGTCTCCGTAGGTACGTGATCGATAGCGCACCGGCAGGTCGACGATCTTCAAGTTGAGGCGTGCTGCGCCGAAGAGCAGATCGAAGTCGCCGAAGGGGTCGAAATCGCCGAAGAAGCCGCGGTTGTCGGCGATGCGCTGGTAGTCGCGGCTGAAGAGCACCTTGGTGCCGCAGAGCGAATCTTTGATGGGCTGCTCGAGCAGCCACGACAACGCCGTGGAGAAGAACTTGTTGCCGAGGAGATTGAGGAAGCGCATGGCCTCGCCCTCCATCGGATAGACGAGGCGAACGCCGTTGATGAACTCGCCCTTGCCCGT
Organism: uncultured delta proteobacterium; assembly: GCA_963720145.1. Lineage (GTDB taxonomy): Bacteria > Myxococcota_A > Polyangia > Polyangiales > Polyangiaceae > Palsa-1150. The sequence continues at coordinate 523,765 of CAVREO010000044.1, read as the reverse complement.
GACCAGCGCGCGATAGAACTTGGGCAGGTCCTCGGGAGGAACGGTGAGGTCGGAGTCGAGGATCATGAGCACGTCGTGGCGAGCCGCGGCAAAGCCCTTGCGAACGGCGTCGCCCTTGCCTTTGCCGGCCCCCTGATCGACCAGTCGTAGCGTGAGCGGGCCGCGGTAGTCGCGGATGACGGCCTCAATCTCCTCGCGCGTCCCGTCGGTCGAGTTGCCGTCTACGAAGACGAGCTCCGTCGCGGCGCCCATCACCGGAGTGCGCTCCACGGCCTCGCGGATGTTGCCCTTCTCGTTCTTGCAGGGGCAGATTACCGACACGGTGGGGAGCGGCATCACGGTCGCGCGGGGCAGCGGTCGCGCCACGAAGTAATCGACCAGCGCAGCCTCCCGGAGCACCGGCAGGCTTGCCCCTACGCGGTTGGCCAGCGCCGAGAGGCCGGGCAGGGCGACCGGCGACAGGATGTCGGTCCCCCGCCGCACCACCTCGAAGTCTGCGAGGTAGAGCAGGTTCTCGATGTCCGACATCGAGAGCCAATTCTGTTCGGGCCAGGGTGTCTTGAGGCCGAGGCGCTCGGCGGCCTTGAGCGCAGGCTCCCAGAGGAAGCTGTAGTAGGTGATGATGAGACGCCCTCCCGGCGCCAGCAGCGGACCGAGTCGAAGGAGACCGCGCTGGATGTCGTCGAGGTGGCCCACGGCGTCGCTGAGGACGATGAGGTCGAACGGTCCCTCGGGTAGGGGATCGCGTTCGACGTCGGCGACGTGGAGCTCGAGCCCAGGGTGGCGCCGGCGGGCGATCTCGATCATGCGCGGCGAGATGTCGATGCCGACGCTGCGCGCGCCGTCGAGCGACGCCAGCAGGTCCCCGAGGCCGCAGCCCACTTCGAGGATGCGGCTGCCCGGAGCGGACAGGCTCTGCACCAGGCGCCGCAGCTCCTGGGAGTAGTAATGGCTCCGAGCCACGCGCTGCTCGCGCCACTCGGCGATCCGGTCGTACACGGCGACCTTGGCGCGCAGCCGCTCGCGCTCGCGCTGGGAGAACTCGCTCTTCGGCTCGGGAGAGCTGGCGGAGAGAGGGGCCTGTGGGGAGGACGGCAAGGCTCCCGGTCGATGCAAGACAGCCATGAGGGGTGGTGAGTACCACCGGGGCGGGTGAAAGCCCAGTTAGCCCCGCAAGAATACCGCGAGAATGCCCGCTTTCTGCCCCTCTCGGCTTGCAGCCGGGGCGCGTCGCGGTTACTTCGCGCTCTTGCCCGTGGCGCTCGACTTTGCCGGCGGACTCTCCCCGGGCGCGGCTGCGGTGCCGCCCGCGAGGGCGGTGTCGACCGCTTCAACCGAGAGCCCCGCCAGTCGCGCGCGGCGGAAGGCGGCGCGCAACGCGGGACGGATCGCGTCGGGCATGAGTTGCATGGCCTCGGCCGCGGCACACACCACCGTGTCGACGATGTGCACGGGATCGGGCGGCGGCGGCGGTGGGGGCAGAGGGGGAGGGGCGGGCACCGCCGGCGGGGGCGACGGACGGACGATCTCCAGCTGCTCGAGCGTGCTCCCGGTCGCCGCGGCGATCTCCGCGGCGAGACCGGCGTCCCGCGGGAAGACGAGCGCGGCCAGCTGGTGAAGCTGTTCGCGCATGGGCGCGGCCTTGCCGCGCTCCCAGCGCTGGCCGCTGCGTTCCGAGCTGCCGAGAAGAGTGCCCAGCGCCCCCTGGCTATTCACGTTCAAGGCCTTGCGCGCTTCGAAGAGCAGGGCAGGGACGGACCGAGGCATCGGAAGTGGTCTCCGCGGGGTGCCCTTTGGCGAATGGGCCGACGAGACGGTAGCACGTACGCGCCAGAAGGTGCGCCAGTTCGGCGGTCTGTGGCGAACGAACGGGGGCAGCAGGGCGCTCGCGGTGTTGCCCTATGCGCCACAACTGGTCCCGTCTGGCGCGCGCTGGAAATCCCATGGCGCGAACCTTCGTCGCTCGATCGGCGCACGTGGGCCATCCTTGGCGCAGTTGGCTCGGACACCAGCGCCAAAGTTGGTCTTTACGGGCGCCTCAGGCGCCGGGAGGGGCGCATGACAGGCCCGTCGCGTGTCCCTCGCGCGCCGCGCAGGGCGCAACGGTGGGCCAATGGTGCGCCTCGCAACGCGGGAGAGTGTCCCTGCAATGGCGGAGAAGGCGCACTTGCAGTGCATCGCTGGCGTATCGAATAGTCGATCGGTCCGCCATGTCGGTGGGAAGCGGACGCCCGCCTCGCTTGTGCTGGCGCACGCGTGAGGGAACGCTGGTGTCTTGTTGGCCAAACGGGGCCGCCGTCTCCCGTGCGAATGCGCAGGCGACCCCCATCACCAACAACGCGCCCTCAGTGATACTGAACCTCGCCCGCGAGCCCGGAGGGGCAATAGCAGTTGACGAGCGATCCGCCGTTCAGCGCCCAACCGGCGTGAGCGCCCTGGTAGTTCCAGCACGCGCACGTGTCTCCGTTGGGATCGTTGAGGTTGCATATGATCAGATCGCCAGTTCCACCATCGGGCGTAACGCACGAGTTATCGGCGCAGTAGCTCGCGGAACCGGCGTACGCCGCGCACGCGTCCATCGCGACTTGTCGGTCGACCGTCTTCTCGCAGTCGTAGAAGGTCTGATCCTTCCCCGATGGCCCCGTCGAGAATCCGCTCACGTGCTCCGTGGGGCACGCCGTCCCGCAGCACGTCGCGCTGATCGATCCCGGCGTGGCGCACTCGCAGCCGTCAGTATCAGGCGCAACGGAGGCGTTGCAGTCGAGGTATCCCGCCTTGCACGTGTACTGGCACGTGGTGCCGGTCGGGCACCCCGCGGTGCTCACTCCGGGCGACGCTGGGGTCGACGCGCACGCGACGCCGCACGCGCCGCAGTTGCTCACCGTGTCCAGTGTGCTGCAGTCCGAATCTGAGCTCGAGTCCCCAGCGTTGCTCGAGTCCCTAGCGTTGCTCGCGTCGGTGTCCCGCTCGGCGTCGGTCCCGGCGTCCGGCAAGTTGACCGTGTACACGGCGGACTCGGGAATCGAATCCGAGTAGCCGTCTGTCGGGTCGGAGCACATCGCCCAGATGGTTCCCGATAGGTAGAGCACCAGCGGTACGGCGTACGCGGGGCTCCCGTCGGCCGGCAACGAGCCGTCGACCGTGTAGCGGATTGCGCCGTGCGTGGCACCGGTCGGCCATTGGCAGCGGATCTCGACCATTGTGCCCGAGGCGATCGTCCCGGCGGGAGGGATGAACGTCGGCACCATCAGTTGCCGGGGAGGCATGAAGGCGTCGGATGCGCCTTCGGTCTCCGTTGCGGCGTCTGGGGGACACCCGGGAGCCGCGCACCACGCGTCCGAACCGGGCATCGCGTCCCCGCCCCCAGGGCCGGACTCAGGTCGTGCTGCATCCGTGCCTCCAGCGTCATTGCCCCGCGGGGGCGCGGGGACGTCCTCGATCCCGACAATGGCGTTGCACGCGGCGAAGGCGAGGCTAGCCGCAACGACGGACGCGAATCGTTTGACGAGGCCACGGAGCAGGCGGCGGCCCATTGAGGTCAGCGAGAATCGCGGAAGAGCGTGCGTTTCTCAAGCGTGCAGGGGCTTTGGCGGGTCTGAGCCAAGCGGAAGACACGCGCGTGGCGTCACGCACGTCGAGATTTGAGCTTTCGAACGGGGCACCTAGCGATGCCTTGGCAACCGACGCGCCATTCGCCAGGCGATGTCGTCGCGGCTCCCTTATGGGCAGCTGGTCGCCGCGACGAGGATGTCCGTCGGAACGGTCGTGGAGCAAGCCCCGTTCGTCGTGAAGTAGATGGAGATCTGCGCGCCCTTGTCGAGGGTCCCAGTGAACGCGTACGTGTACGTCGTTCCGGACGAGCTGCAGGTCATGGCCGTGATGCTGCTCGGGACGGTCTGCAGGCCGCCGCTCACCTTGCACTGCGACCCGCTGACATCGAGCGAGCCTTCGCTGCTCGGGAGCGTGAACTTCAGGGTGGGGTTCGTCTCGGTCCCCGTCCCGGTATTCGTGTACGTGATGTGGCCGTCACAGCTCGAGCTGAAGGTCTTCGTCGTGACGCTGATCGAGCACGCCGACGTCATCGCGCTCAGCGCGGTCGACGGCGCCGAGTTGTTCATCGCCGCGTCGTACGCGCTCACCGTGTAGCTGTAGCTCGTGGAGTCCGTCAGGCCCGTGTCGGTGTACATCGTCGTCGCCGACGTGCCGACCTGCGTGCCGGCGCGGAAGATCGTATACCCGGTGACGCCGACGTCGTCGGTCGAGGCCGTCCAGCCGAGCGAGATGCTCGTGCTCGTCGAGGCGGTTTGCATGAGCCCTGTCGGCACGCTGGGGGGCGTGGTGTCAACGGTGGTGTTGGTCGACACGACGAGCGCGGCCGATTGTGCCGAGTTGTTGTTGGCCGCGTCGTACGCGCTCACCGTGTAGCTGTACATCGTGCTGGCGGTGAGGCCGCTGTCCGTATAGCTGGCCGTGGGCGAGGTACCGACCTGCGCTCCGCCGCGGAAAATCTTGTAGCCGGTGACGGCGACGTTGTCCGTCGAGGCCGTCCAGCTGAGCGAGACGCTCGAGTCGCTGGCCCCCGTAGTCGTGAGTCCCGTCGGAACGCTCGGCGGCGTCGTGTCGGGCGAGGCAGTCGTCGAGACGATCAGCTGGGCCGATTGCGCGGAGTCGTTGCCGACCGCGTCGTACGCGCTGACGGTGTACGTGTACATCGTGCTGGCGGCGAGGCCGCTGTCCGTATAGCCGGGCGTCAACGAGGTCCCGACCTGCGCTCCGTTGCGGAAAATCTTGTAGCCGGTGACGCCGACGTTGTCCGTCGAGGCTGTCCAGCTGAGCGAGATGCTCGCGTCGGTGGCCCCGGTAGTCGTGAGTCCCGTCGGAACGGTCGGTGGTACCGTGTCGCCCGCATCGATGGGCGCGCCGCTATCGTCCGCGTCGGCAGCCCCGGCGTCGCCGGAGCTACCTCCGGCGATGGAGCCGCTGCTTCCGCCGGAGGTGCTGCCACTTGCCGAGCCGGAGCCTCCGCTACTCGAAGACCCATCTGGAGCATCCTGCAGCCCGCTGTCGCTGAGCGCGCCGCTCCCGCTGCCCGCGCTGCTGCCACTGGAGCCGCTGCTGCTCCCGTTGCCTCCGCTGCTCCCGCCGCTGGCACTTCCATCGCTAGCCGAGCCGTCGCCCGTTGGCGGCGCAGGCACGTCTTGAATTCCGATGATGGCGTTGCAAGCGGCGAAAGCGACGCTCGCCGCAGCTATGGGCGCCACTCGTTTGACAGTGGCTCGGACGAGGACCCGGATCATCGTTCCGGTCGAGAATCGCGGAGACATGAGCGTTTCTCAAGAGGGCACCTGCACGGTCAGGGTGCATTCCGGCAATTCGCAGCGTAGGAGCCACGACGTGACTCACGCCGTGTCGCAAGGCCTGCTGCGAGCCCCCCGCGTCAGGGCGGCTCCCTGCGCGCCAGGCTGTCCGAAACGACGCACGATGAAAGATCGAAGATCATGAACTCAAGCGCCTTCTCCTGCGGAGATAGATCGACGTCCGTGCACCCGCCGGGCGCCGGCGGGATATCGCTGGTCGAAGGATCGCCAGCAACATGCAGGTCGCTGAAGACCGCGCGACCGCAATACCGCGCTACGCCGCCATCGGAAGCAGCAGCTGCAGTGACGGGGGTCTCAAAGGAGAGGTACATCGCCGCACCGGGCATGCTTGAGTTGTTATCCGCGCTAATCCACGGCTGTGAGGGCACGTTCGTCGAAGCGACACTGACGTTGTACTGCGGCTGGTAGATCGAAAGCTCCCCGGCGGGGACGCCGCTCTGCCCGAGCGCTCCGACGTTCGCCATCCACTGCTCGAGTGCCTGTCCCCGCGGGAACGCGTTCGTGGATCCATTGAGCGTCGTGACGAGCGTGCCGCCGATGAGGTTTTCGGAGCTCCCGACGTCCTGCGTCCACGTTCCCAGGTTGGGGCCCCAGTCCGGTGGCGGCACATAGCCGGAGCCAGCGTCCAGGAGCGGGTACCAAGAACCAGAAGCAATGGGACCGCCGAACCAGGCATAGTGGTCGTGCGATGCGAACACGCGCCCGCCGGCGTTCAGGTAGGCCTCGAGTGCCTGCGGATTCGCTTGCCAGGTCTCGCCACCTTCACAAGAGAGAAGCGTGATGTCGTAGGGCATGAGCTGCCCCTGGCTGGCCCAGAGGTCGGTGTAACTATTGGGTGCGTTCGGGAATGCTGGCGTCTGCGGCCAGCCGATAGCGTGATTGCCGGAATGTCCTCCAGGCTCGCCACCAGCGAAAATGTGCATGTGCCCTCCAGTGGAGGTGCCGGCCACGTACTCGGATGCAGAAACCCCGATACGGCTCATGAGGCACTCCAACATGTCCGCGAACCCGGTGGAGACGGCGATGTCGGGCATGCTGTCGTCGCTGCCCGCGGCGACCGTGCCCGGCAACGTGAGCGACTTGTCCGGCTGCGCGTTGGCCTGGCACGAAGACACATTGATCTGCAGCGAGCGACGCCACTTGCCCACCTGGAGGACGAGCGGCACGTTGCTTCCCACGGGTACGTTGGTGAGCGTGAAGGTCCCGTCCACACCCGTCACGGTGCTGCTCAGCGCTCCGCTCTTGAAGAGCGCGGAGCAGCTGCACGCGTCCGCTCCCATGGGTACGCCCTGCGGCAGTGGCTGAAGCGGTGTCGCAGGGATGTACACGGCCACGTTGTAGATCGGGTTCTTGCCGGCCGGGTCGTACACCTTGCCAGTGACCGACGTCGTCCCACCGCCCGAGCACGCGACGTCGCACGCTAGCCCTGTTGGGCACGCGACGCCGCCCTCCGCGCCCGAGCTTCCTCCGCTCGCGCCGTCGGACGTGGCGCCATCGCCAAACGGGAGGCCGCTGCTGGAGCCGCCCGAGCTCCCCCCACTCCCGCTGCTCGCGCCTTCACCACCACTGGTGCTCCCCCCGCTGGAGCTGCCGCCGCTCGACGCGTCGGTCGCGGGCGGCGGCGGGACATCCTGAATCCCGACGATCCCATTGCAAGCCGCGGCGAGGAGCGTGCCTGCTGTCACGAGCAGCCATCCAAAGAGGGTTGCTCGCACGAACATCCGTTCGCCCCTCGTGCGCCGTAGAGTCGCGGAATGGGCTCCCTTTTTCATGGGGCCCCGTCAGAAAATCCCATGCAGCGTGACCCCGCCGCTCCCCGGACCGACGCTGGGACTCAACCCAATCGCCGGCTGCGCATCTCCGCGCGGAGCGCTGAAGAACAGATACGCGCCCCCCGCCAGCGCCGCGCCGCCGAGCACGAAGGCAATCGTCGATACGGTCGCTTCGGCCACCGCGGTCCCGTGATCGCTGGTCGCCTGCCCATGATTGGGGCACTCTTGCAGTGTCGACATGGAGCAGTTGTTGCGCTGGCTGCTGTAGCTGGCAAAGGCCATCAATCCCGTGACGGTTCCCACGGCGACGGCCGCCACGCCGCCCGCGCCGACGATTAGCCCTAGCTTCCGTCGGCTGGAGCCAGCAGGACCTTCAGTGCCCGCCGCCGGAGCCGCACTCGCCTCGATCGGCGCCTGCTGAGGCGTTACCGGCGGCGCTGGTCGCGTCGCAGGTAGCGGCGCCGCACCGGCAGTCACGCGGAGACGAACGTCTTTCTCTCCTTCATGGACCAGCAAGGACTGGTGTACGGACGCTCGTCCTGCCACGTCGAACACGAACATGTGCATCCCCGGATCGACCGCCACCGCGGTGCCCGCCAGGTGATCGACGAGCGTCTGGCCGTCCATGACCACCTCCACGTTCGCGAGCGCCACACCATCGGGGTCACGAACGTCGAACACAATCGTCGGCATCACCCGCTGCACTTCGTCGATACGCTGTGCGCAGTCGTCGCGCACCATCCCGGGACAGGCGGGTGAGGCGCACAGGGCGAAGCGCTCGCGTGCCGCGCGAAGCTTCGCCGTCATGCGCAGAGACTGCCCATCGGTATCCGCCTGAATGCACTCCTCCTTCGTGGGAGGCGCCGCACCGCCCGTCGCGGAGTTCATGACTACGGCGAGGGTGCACAGCGACCAGATGACGAACCTTTTCATGGCTGCTCGCTTTAGTTGACGCACTCGGGCTTGAAGACCTTGCGTCCTTGATTGTCGATGAAGAATGGTGGAGAGCAACTCACCTGCGGCTTCACGGCGGAAGTCGAGGCAGCTGGTCTCGCTGGCGACGGCTGCGGTGCCAGCATGGGTGCTGCCCGAGGCGCAGGAGGGGGCTGCGTCACTGCCGGAGTGGCCGATGGCAAGTCGTCTATCGAGAGGGTCGGCACCGTCGACGACTGGGTGGGGGCGGGTGCCGCCGATGCGCGCGGCATCTCGGCGCGCGCGGCGGTGGCGGTAGCCGAAGTCACCTCCGCGGGTGCTGCGCCGCGGTACCGCAGGGCGAGCACGGCGGCGAGACCCCCAGCGAGGACACCAGCCGAAACGAACGCGCCCAGGACCATGCTGGCTCTTCGCCGGGCGATGGTGTTCGGATGCGGCCGAGCCGCGCTGGCGACGGGCTGCGCGGTCGTGCTTCCGACGGGACGTGGCGACTGGCTCTCGAGCCCCTGTTCGTCGCTCGCGCTGTTCGGGGTCCGCGGCGCCGGCAAGTTCGGCCCTGAAGGGCGTTGGCCAAGCTCCCCAGGCCCCCTCATGGGTTCTGTTCGCACGAGCGGTGCGTCGACGGGGGTTGGGACCGGTCGGTCCTCTTCGCTCGGCGTATCAATCGTACCCGCTAAAAGAACGGGTTCCGCCTTCGCGCGTGCAAGAAGAGGGAGCAGTGCGTCCTGCGCGATCGCGCGCCCGAGCAGGGCGAGGTGCGTGTCCGCGATTGCCTTGCGCATGGCCGCAGCGCTCGCCCAACGTTCGTTCTTCGCGAATCCGAGCGCGCGGTCGATGACACTGATGGCCCGCGGGGGCAAGTCGGGCGCCACCATGGAGAGCGATCGCGCCGGCTTCGTCGCCGTGTTGATGACGATCTCGGAGGCCGTCTCGCCCTCGTGCACCATGCGACCGCTGGCCAGCGTGAACAACGTGGCGCCCACGGCCCATACGTCGGTCTGCGCGTCGATCTCGCTGGACTTGGCGAACGCTTGCTCGGGCGACATGAACGCCGGCGTTCCCAGAAGCAATCCGGTCCCCGTGGCGTTCGCGCTGCTGGCCGCCACGTCACGCACGCGCGCAATGCCGAAGTCGAGGACCTTGAGCACACCTTCTCGCGTCACGAAGAGATTCGCCGGCTTGATGTCGCGGTGGACGATGCCCTTGGCGTGAGCCGCCTCGAGCACATCGAGGAGCTGCGCTCCGATGGCAAGCACTTGCTCCAGGGGAACGCGGTGATCCCACCGCTCCCAGAGGTCGTCGAGAGAGGCCCCATCGAGCAGCTCCATCACCAGGAACGCGGCGCCGTCCTCGGCTTGGTCCTCGTCGAGAACGGCCAGCGCGCCCGGATGCTTGACGGAGTTGGCGGCGTAGCCTTCCCGGAGGAATCGCTGGCGCACGTCGTCGCGGATCGACAGCTCCGCGTGCAGCATCTTGATGGCGAACTGCTTCTGGTTGCGGTGCGTCGCCGCGTAGACGACGGCCATGCCGCCAACCCCGAGCACGCGATCAAGGCGGTATTTGCCCCGGAGAGTCGTGTTCAGCCGGGCGCGGGCACGTGTCTCCAGTTCGCTGTTGCCGCTCATCGACTCCCGTTCCCGTGGGTCGAGCTACGGGACGGTTGCGAATCCTACGCGAAGTGGCTGTCCGCGGGAACAGGGGGTGATAAGCAAGCCTTTTGGCGTGCGAGGTGCGCCGGACAGGCACTCGATGGATGCCTCGGACCGGCGCTCCATCCACGACCGCCCTCTCAGTGATACTGGACTTCGCCCGCGAGGCCGCTGGGGCAATAGCAGGTGAACGTTCCGCTGTTAACCGCCCAGCCGGCATGCGCCCCCTGGTAGTTCCAGCACGCGCACGTGTCCCCGTTCGGGTCGTTGAGGTTGCAGATGAGCAAATCGCCAACCCCCCCATCGGGCGCAACGCACGAGTTGTCGCCGCAGTAGCTCGCGGCACCGGAGTACGCCGTGCACGCGTCCATCGCGACCTGCCGGTCGACCGTCTTCTGGCAGTCGTAGAAGGTCTGATCTTTTCCGGAAGGCCCCGTCGAGAATCCGCTGACGTGCTCCGTGGGGCACGCCGTGCCGCAGCACGTCGCGCTGATCGATCCCGGCGTGGCGCACTCGCACCCGTCGGTATCGGGCGCGACGGAGCCGTTGCAGTCGAGGTATCCCGCCTTGCACGTGTACTGGCACGTGGAGCCGGTCGGGCACCCCGACGTGCTCACTCCGGGCGACGACGGGGTCGATGCGCACGCGACGCCGCACGCGCCGCAGTTGCTCACCGTGTCCAGCGGGCCGCAGTCGCCGCCGGCGTCCTTCGCTGCGTCGCCGGTCATCGCGTCGCGCGTGCCGCCGTCGCTCGCGTCGGCTTGGCCGTCCCGAGCGTCGGCTTGCCCGTCGCGAGAAGCATCGTGCCCCTCGCTGCCATCCTCCTCCGTCTCGTGGCCATCGGCCCTGGCGTCGCCCTCGCCTTGCGCGTCGCCGTACGGGCCGCTCTCGGGGTCCGCGGCTCGCTCCGTCGGCGCATCGCCGGTCGCATCGCGTCGCTCGAGACGCGTCTGCGCTCGATTCGCCCCCGACCGTTGCGTCGAGCTCACCGCCGTCGAATGCGGAGCCGTCGCAGTCCCCGGTCGGGCAGTCGCTTTCCTGGATCTGGCTGAGGCCAGCGATCGCGGCGCATCCGCCGAGCCCGACCGCGATCCACCCGAAGAAAGCCGCGAGCCATACCCTCGACACGGGCGCAGGATACCGCGGGGCGCTTTTCGGGAAAGTGACGCGTGTGTTGCGTTCGTTTCCAGTCCCACGCCAACTGCAGTTTTAGTTCATCCGCAACGCGACACCGCCTCCCACGCTTGTGCTCACTCGCGCGCCCGCCGCTTCGCCTCCGCGAGCACAGCGTCGAACATCTCAGCCGTCAGCTTCCCCGTCTGCGTGTTCTGCTGGCTCACGTGGTAGCTGCCGAGAAGCGTGCGCCCCCCGATGTCCACGGCCGCGCCGTGCGCGAACACCGGTCGCGGCCGGGGCACCGTCTCCCCGACGCGGCCCGCATGGTCGAGGTACGCCCGCCACGCGATCGCGCCGAGGGCGACGACGACGCGCACGCGCTCGAGAAGCGCAATCTCCGCGTCGAGGAAGTGCGCGCACCGCGCAATCTCGTCGGGCGCCGGCGCGTTGCCGGGAGGCGCGCACCGGATGGTCGCGACGATGTACGCGTCCTGGAGCACGAGGCCGTCGTCGCGCGCCGTGCTCGTGGGCTGGCTGGCGAGGCCGGCGCGATGCATCGCCGCGAAGAGAAAGTCGCCGGACCTGTCGCCGGTGAACATCCGCCCGGTGCGGTTCGCGCCGTGAGCTCCCGGGGCGAGGCCCACGAAGAGAATGCGCGCGTGCGGGTCGCCGAAGCCGGGGACGGGCTTGCCCCAGTAGTCGCACGCGCGGAAGCGCGCGACCTTCTCGCGGGCGACGCGCTCGCGCCACGCGACGAGGCGCGGGCACGCGCGGCAGGCGACGATGTCATCGTGGAGTCGGCGCAGGCGGGTCATCGGGCGAGCTCGCCGTAAATGCGGGCGTAGCCGGACGCCATCGCTTGCACGGAGAAGCGCTGCACCACGCGTGTGCGCGCCGCCGCGCCGAGCGCTCGGCCTCGATCGGGCGCCGCCACCAGCCCTCGCATGCGGTCGGCGAGCGCGTCCACGTCTCCCTCCCGCACCAGCCATCCGGTGACGCCGTCCTCCACGATCTCGGGGACGCCTCCGACGGCGAAGCCGACGACCGGGCGCTCCATCGCCATCGCCTCGAGCAGCGCGACGCCCAGCCCCTCGGTCCGCGAGGTGCAAAGCACCGCGTCGGCGCGCGCGAGCAGCGGGCGCGGGTCGCTCGCGAAGCCATGGAAGGTGACGCGCGCCGCGATACCGGAGCGCCTCGCGAGGTTCTCGAGCGAGCTTCGCTCGGCGCCGTCGCCGATGACCTCGAGCTGCGCCTCCGGGACGCGCTCGAGGGCGGCAAGGGCGAGGTCCACGCCCTTGCGCCGGTCCAGCCTGCCGACGACCGCGAACGTGACGCGCTCGCTGCGCGGGGTGTCGCGCGGCGCGAACCGCTCCACGTCGACGCCGTCGTGGACGACGCGCATCCTGTTCGCGGCCCAGGGGGCGCGCGCGAGCGCGGCGGCGCGAACGGACTCGCTGATGGCGACGCTCGCGTCCGTTCGCACGAGGGACCAGCGCGAGAACGGCCAGCAGCTCGCGTCGTGAAAGGCGCGCGTCGAGTGCTCGGTCCGGAGCACGCGAGCCCCGGCGCGCAGCGCGGCGCGCGTGCCGACGACCTGCGAGGCGAACGTGTGCAGATGCGCGATCTGCGCCCGCTCGCTCATCAGGATGCGGTCGAGCCATGCGAGGTGGCTCGGTCCGAGCGAGGTCCAGAGGAACGGCAACGGCCCTTCGGGGGTGCGGCCGCGATCGTGCACGCGAAGGCCCGCACCGCGCAGCAGCGCTGCGAGGCGTTCGTTGGGCGTGAGGAGAGCCACGCTGTGCTCGGCGCCGCTCGCCGCGCATGACGCGAGATCGCAGAGCATGCGCTCGGCGCCGCCGATCTCGCCGGCGACGACCACGTGCACGACGCGCGGAGCGCTCACGGAGCCTCGGCCGCAGGGCTCGGCGCGGGCTCGCGCGCGATGGCCGCCAGACGCCACTCGAACCGTACGGCGAAGACGACGGCCACCACGGCGTACGTGCACGACGTCGAGAGGGCGATCCCCTCGAGGCCGAGCACGGGCAAGAAGAGGACGTTGAGCCCCGCGTTGAGCGCCGCGTTGAGCAGGCCCATCGAGATCATGATCCGGCTGTTCTGCGCCGCCACGTGGGCCCTGACCAGCAGGAGAAGCGCCCCGAACGGCGCCAGCCCCACCAGGTGATACGGCAAGAGCCTCACCATGCGCTCGACACCGGCCCAGTCCATCGCGCCGTGCTCGAACACCAGATGAAGCAGCGGTCGGCGGACGGCCCACACGAGGGCGCTCGCGGCCGCGAGCAAGCCCACGACCACGCCCAAGGCGCGGCGGACGGTCGCACGCAGTTTCGCGAGGTCGCGCGTGGCGAAGTCGTCCGACAGGTGCGTGAGAAGCACCGGGAGCAGAGCCGCCTGCAGCAGCGACGTGGGGACCGACGCGACGTCCCCGGAGAGCTTGAGGAGTGTCCCACCTCCGGCAACACCGGCCATGGCGGCCATCAGCTGGTCGACGAGAGGGTTCAACCGCGTGACGGCGCTGCCGCCGACCTCCGACGCGACGAGGCGCGCAATCCGGCGGACGGGCTCCGGACGGGCGAACGTCGGGGCGATCGCGATTCCGGCCGCACGCGCCGCCGAGGCGAGGACGGCGATGGCCGCGAGCTCACCCCCGAGCGAGCCCCACGGCACGGCGAGGATCGAGAGGGTGCCCTGCGTAGCCGCGATGACGGCGATCGTGACGGCGGCCGCCAGCGCGTTGGCCACGGGGAGCGGCACGTACTGGTGCTCGGCGGCGAGCATCGAGGCGAGAAACGTCTTGATGCTCAACGCGACGAGGTAAGCGCTGAACGGGGGCACGAGCGAGAGCGCGACTGTGCGTGCGGGGCCGACGTAGCGGAGGGCGAACCACGCGGCCGCGAGAGCCCCGAAGGCGGTGGCGAGGAGCGCGCCCAGCGCGAGGGTGTGGGCGAGCAGCGATCCGCGGACCGACGGCGCGAGCTTTGGGTCGGCGTGCTTGACCTGGGCGAGCACCGGCACGACGGCCGAGTCCTGGAAGGCCGAGAAGACGAGCGAGCCCGCGAGCGCGAACGCCGCCCACGTGAAGTAATAGACGTCCGTCGCGTCGTTGCGCCCGAACCATAGCGCCAGCAAGAGCGGCAGGAGCGCCTCCACGCCCCGGGAGACCACTTGCAAGGGCAACAGCATCAGCGCCGTTCGGGCGATCGATCGCCGCGGGCCCTGCTTCAAATGCCCGCATCCTTCCGGCGTTCTTCCGCCGCCCTCGTGTCGTGACCGGCGAGGATCTGCGGAACGTCGGCGAGCCGTGCGAACTCGATCCCCTCGCTGCGCGCGAACTCGAGAAGCCCCGCGAGGCGATCGGCGATGAGCCAGGCGTCGCGATCGGTCGCCGCGTACGGGCTGGCGCCCGGGACGACCTCCACGTTGTGCAGCATCGCGTTGAGAACGACCGGGATGTCCGGCCGCGCGCGCTGCGCCTGCTCGATGGTCTCGCGCGCGACCGCAGCGAGCTTTCGGGCGTCGCTCCGGGTCGGGCGCAGCCAGCGGGACTCGAGGTGCTTGCCCACGAGCGGGACACGCGCCATCGGGTTGGGCCGGACGGTGACGGGCACTTCGACGAGCGGGCTCGTGCCGGGACGCGCAGGGTCGCTCGGGTCGGGGTGATACGGCTGGGTCGGCGCGGCCGTGAACGACAGGCCCGGCGAGATGTCCGACCAGTCGACGAACGGCGTGACGCTCGAGTCGACCGTGTAGCCGAGACGGTCGAGAATCCCGAGTGTCGACGGGCCGACGCCGAAGCGACCGGCGCGAAAGCTCGCGGGGGCTCGGCCGTAGCATGCGCGAAACCGCTCGGTCAGCCAGGTGAGCTTCGCCTCTTCGACGGCCGGCGGGTAATCGCGCTGCACGGCGTCGGTCACCTCCGGCACGAAGTCGTCCGGCGGCGCGAGCTCGCCGTGCAAGTGCGTACCGAGCTCGCAGCCCTCGAGCGAGCCGAGTCTCTCGACGCACGCGTCGTCGCGCAGGAGCTCGGGCGAAAGCAGGTAGGTCGGCGCTGCGCCGAACCGGCGCAGCAGCGGGTGCAGCCGTTCGCCGATGCCCGCGTGGACGCTCTCGAAGCGCAGCGGCCGGCGCGTGCGCCACGCCGGCCCCTTGTCGCACTCGCAGTCGACGGACACGCAGAGAAAGACGTTTCGCGCCACGCGCGTACCGTAGCATCCGCGCGCGGCCGCCCCTAAAACAGCCAGCGCTCGTGCCGGTGCACGAGACGCACGCGCTTCTTGTCGAAGTCGTGCTTGAAGGTGGCGATGGCCTGGCGCTTCGCGTCCGTGTCCTTCTCTGCGGGGACGCCGCCGAGGTCGAACGTCGCGCACCCGACGTCGCGTGCCCAGCGGATTGAGGCGACGAGCGAGGGGATGGCCTTCGAGAAGGGGAGCCTGTCGGCGTCCGACGCGCCCCACGCGTAGGTGGCGAGCGGCCCATGGCGCAACGCCACGCACGCGGCGACGACGCGCCCTTCGAACTCGCAGACGTGCAGGCTCCCGCGCGCATCGTCGGCGGCGAATCGCTCGAGGGCGTCCCACCAGGCGCGCGGCCTCGCGTGCTTGCCTTGCGCGCGCGACATGGCCTCGTGCAGGCCTCGCAGGGTGGCCCAGTCTTCGTGCGTGCCGCGGCGCGCTCGCGCTCCTGCCTTCTCGGCCTGACGCGCGCGCCACCGCACCTGCTGCTTGGTCTTGCCGGCGAAGAGCTCCGCGTCGCCGAGACCGCGCACGGGGATGCGCAGCGTGTACACGTGCGCCCCGTCGAGCCGCTGCACGTCGCGGAACCCGATTCTGGCGAGCCAGTGCTCAGCGAGCACGGCCGCGTCGCGTGTCCAGTAGGGCATCACCCCGAGGCGAACGACTCCTCGAAGTCGCGCGGCGGCGGCGATGGCCTCGGTCACCGGCGCGATTTGCTCGACGTGCTCCACGACCGGCCCGCGCTCGATCCAAGCCCAGGGCAGCACGACGCCGGCGACCCGAGGCCTGAGGATCATCGCCACGCCCCG
Organism: uncultured delta proteobacterium; assembly: GCA_963720145.1. Classification (GTDB taxonomy): domain Bacteria; phylum Myxococcota_A; class Polyangia; order Polyangiales; family Polyangiaceae; genus Palsa-1150. The sequence goes on along the minus strand of CAVREO010000044.1, from coordinate 507,858 downwards.
GAGGCGCCCGCGGGGTCCCGGCTCGCGGACGAGCGCGAAGCGGGGGACGACGTGCGCACCGGCGCGCGCGACCTCGGCCCAGGCGCGCGTCTGGGCGTGGTGGCCGGCGGCAGAGGCGAGCACGAACGCGTCGTATTCGCGGGCATCCTCTTTCGACAGGGTCGCCTTCCACGTCACGTCCATCGGGGGGCGCGGCGGTTGTACAGCGCGGGGCCCGTTCCCTGCTACATGGCTCTCGCACCTTCCGTTTTGGCGCTCCCATGACCTTGGCCTCGAGCTTCTCCGCAGCGGCCGCGCGAGCCGCCGACGCCGCGATCACGCCCAGGCGTCGCGTCCGCGTGCTCTTCATCAACGACACGGCGCGTAACGGGGGGCCTGGGCGCAGCCTCCACTCGATCCTCAAGTTTCTCGACCCGGCCACCGTGCATCGCGCCGTCGTGCTGCCGCGGCCGGGTGCGGTATCCGAGCTTCTCGCGGGGGCCGGAGTCGCCGAGGAGCTTCTCTTCGAGCCCCATCTCGTCGAGAACCCCATCGAGCCGTGGGCGCGCCCGATGGAGCGGCGCGATTTCGAGGCCCCCGGCGTGGTGATGGCGGCACGGCTCGCCGGGAACGCCATCAAGGCCGTCAGCGCAATGTCCCGGCTCGCGGGGCTCGTCCGGCGCGGCCGCTTCGATCTCATCTACTGCAACGGCACGAACGCGGACTTCGCCGGCGGCGCGCTGGCGCGCCTGACTCGCGTTCCCGCGTTGTGGCACGTACGCTACACATCCCTGCCGTACGCGGTGGCGGGGCTGCACCGCCGCCTGAGCGCGAGCGACGGAGTGCGCCGCGTCGTCTGCGTGTCGCGCGCAGCGGCCGCGCTGTTCCCGCACTGTGCGCGCAAGGTACGCGTCATCCACAACGCGCTCGACGTCGACGACTTCGACCCGACGGTGGTTCGGTCGAGCTTGCGGGCCGAGCTCGGTCTGTCGGCGCACGCGATCGTTCTCGGGAGCCATGGCCGCGTTCTGCGACGCAAGGGTTACGTCGAGATGGTGCACGCCGCGCGCATCGCGCTCGATCGGATGAGCGAGTCGGATCGGGAACGCGTCGCGTTCGTCGTCGTCGGGGATACGCCGGAGGACTTTCGGCCCGATCACGTCGCGGAGTGCCGCGCCCTAGCGGAGCGACTCGGGATCGGCGGGCGCTTTCGCCTGCTGGGCTTCCGCGCCGACGTGCGCCCCCTCGTCGCCGATTTCGACGTCGCTGTCGTACCGAGCGTGTATCCCGATCCCCTGCCGCGCGCCGTCATCGAGTCGATGGCGCTCGCGAAACCAGTCATCGCGTTCGACGTGGGCGGAGTCGTCGAGATGCTCGAGGACGGCGTCACCGGGCAGCTGGTCCCCTTCGAGCCGGGAACCGCCGGCGAACCCGGGGCGAGCCCGCGAGCAATCGCACGCCTCGCCGATGCGTTCGTCCGCTACGCGACGGATGTGTCGCTCCGGCAGCGGCAGGGTCGCGCGGCACGCGAACGCGTCGTGCGCGACTTCGACGCACGGAGTCACGCGCGTCGCATCCAGGGGGAGATCGTCCTGGCCGCCGGGCTAGCCTCGGAGCCGGCATGAGAAAGGCCGTCGGCGCGATCGTCGATGCGAGCGGACGTCATCCGGTCGTCGTTCTCCTGCTGGCGCTGCTCCTTGCCGTCGGCACGTGGCACTTCGCGCTTCGCGTGCTCACCAACCCTCATACCGACCTTCGCGAGCTGCTCCCCAGCGACAGCCCCGGGCTCAAGGCCTTCGAGCATCAGCTCGGCCGCGTCGGCGGCGGTGCGACCCTGCTCGTCGTCGCCGAGTCGCCGGACCGTGCCGCCAACGAGGCGTTCGCGCGCGCGCTGGATGCCCGCCTCGCTGCGCTGGTCGAGCAGCAGAACGCCGGCCTGGCACCCAAGCTCGTCGCGTACGTCGAGAGCGGCTCGAAGGACGTGCACGAGTTCTTCGAAGCCAACAAGTGGCTCTACGCGGACACGCGTGACATCGAGGAAGCGTACGAGACGCTCGACCGGCAAATCGCGATCCGGAGCGGGTTCGTCGAGGAGCTCGAGGACGGGCCGAGCGGGTCAGCGCCCAAGGCGGCCGCAGGACCGAAGGTCGACGCGAAGCGTCCCGCGTTCGGGCTCGACGAGTTCCGCCAGCGCTGGAGGGCCAGAGCCAACCAGCACGAGGATTTCCCGAGCGGCTACTTCGAGACGCCCGACGGCACGATGATCGGGGTACGGATCGTGTCGTCGACCAGCGGACTGGGCGACGCCGGCGGCGACCGGCTGCTCGCGCGCGTCGGGCAAATCGTGGCCGAACTCGAGCCGACCGCGTACCACGCGCTCATGCGCGTGGGCTTCGCAGGCGACATTCCGAACGCCGCAGCCGAGAAGGAGTCGGTCGTCAGCGAGGCGGCATGGGCGAGCGGGGGCGCGTTCGTGGTGATTCTCGCAGGCTTGGTGTGGTTCTACCGGTCGCCCTGGTCGCTCGTCGTCATCGCGGTCCCCGCGGTGCTCGGCGTCGGATGCGCGTACGCGTTCGCGTACTTCCGCTTCGGGTACGTCAACACCACCGGGATGTTTCTCGGCGCCATCATCCTCGGCAACGGGGTCAACTATCCCATCGTGCTCCTGTCGCGGTATCGCGAGTTTCGCGCCCGCGGTCAGCCGCCGGCCGACGCGAGGCGCGACGCCGTGCAGAACGCGCTGCGGGCGGAGCTCGTCGGGGCGTGCGTCGCGTCGATCGCGTACGGGTCGCTCACCGTGACGCAGTTTCGGGGGTTCAATCAGTTCGGCTGGATCGGTTTCTTCGGGATGCTGCTCGTCTGGGTCACCATGATCCCGTGCGTCCCGGCCCTCCTCGTCGCGATCGAGTGGGTGCAGGCGAAGCTTCCGCCCTGGCTGCGTGACCCGCCGCCACGCATGCGGCCCGACGGCAGCCGCGGTCTCGTGTCGGCAGTCGTTGCGCGCGCGACCGAGCGAGCGCCCTGGGTCTTCGTCGCGGCCGCCTTTGCCTTGACGGCGTTCGCAGCGCTGCGCATCCCCAGTTTCCTTCGTGACCCCTGGGAGTACAACTTCGACAGGCTCGGTTCGCGCGGCAGCAAGCACGGTGGCGCGGGCGAGTGGTCGAACAAGGCCGAGCAGGTCTTCGGCGGCAAGATGAACGTCGCGGGTGCGCGCACGCTGGCGGACAGCGCCGACCAGGTGCCGCTCGTTAAGGCGCGCATCTTCGAGAACGACGCGGCCGACCCCGAGGGGCGCCTCATCGCCGAAATCGTCACGGTGCAGGATCTGCTGCCCGGGTCACCCGAGGAGCAGGCGCGCAAGCTGCAGGTGCTGAACCGAATCCGCGAGCGGCTCACGCCCGGCGTGCTCGGGAGCCTGCCGGAGGACGAGCGGGCTCGCGTCGAGGAGCTGAAGCCGCCGGAGCGCTTGCGGGTCCTTACGCCGGGAGACCTGCCGCTTCTCCTGCGGCGCCGCTTCGAGGAGGACGACGGGCGCATCGGCACGGTGTTCTACGTCAGGTACAGGAACGACCTCTCGCTCTCGTACGGACCGACGCTGCTTCGCATCGCCAAGTCGACCGACAACGTGCGCTTGCCCGATGGGACCGTGGTGCAGACCGCGAGCCGGGCGACCGTCTTCGCTGAGATGATCCGCTCGATGCAGAGAGACGGACCGCGGGCGACGCTGGCGTCGCTCCTGGGGGTGGCTGTCGTCGTACTGCTGGCGACGCGCAAGGTGCGGGGCGCGCTCGCCGTCCTCGCCGTGCTCCTCCTCGGCGTGACGTGGCTGGTCGGAGGGGCGGCCTGGTTCGGCGAAAAGCTCAACTACGTCAACTTCATCACGCTGCCCATCACGTTCGGCATCGGGTGCGAGTACCCCTTCAACGTGTACGACCGATCGCGCCTATTGGGGGGAGACGTGACCGCCGCGGTCCAGCGCGTCGGCGGTGCGGTCGCGATGTGCAGCTTCACCACGGTCGTCGGGTACGGGTCGCTGCTCTTCGCGGACTTCCAGGCGCTGCAGTCGTTCGGCCGTCTCGCGGTCAGCGGCGAGATCGCGTGCCTGGCCGGCGCGCTCCTCGTCTTGCCGGCGGTGCTGCACCTGCTCGAGCGCCGGAGCGCGCAGCGCCGCGGGTGAACTACGTCGCGAGCGCCGCGGGCTCGTTTCCCGCGGGCTCGGGCGCGGCGGGTGCCGGCGGCTGCTCGGGCGGTGCCGGCGGCTTGTACTTGAGGAGCGGGAACCAGCGTCCCAAGAACGCCAGCAGCCCGTGCTCGTTCATCCAGAGCGCGTACTCGACGTACGTGGGGTCGCGCGAGAGATGGCGTTCCTCGGTCTTCGCGCGGAGGAAATAGATCATGTTGACGCCGCCGAGCAGCAGCGAGTTGCGCACCGCCTCGGTGCACGCTTGCAGCGACCACTCCCTGGGTACGAACGTGAGCGAGATGAGCCACCAGGAAATGTTCTTCGCGATGTACGCCGGGTGCTTCGTGTAGCGGTACGGGCCGTTCGTGAGGATCCCTCGGTGCGTCAGGTTCGAGAAGCGCACGCCGAAGGCGAACGTCGCGAGCACGTAGACGAGATCGCACGACAGGATCATCCCGACCCAGCACCAGCGGATGGTCTCGTGGCCGCTCAGCCAGTTGCCGAACCCGACGCCGTCGTAGTGCAGATACTGACGCGAGAAGAGGCCCGGCCAGAACGGCGCGTAGCACTCGAGGGCGACGCACCAGCCGAGCATGGTCGGCTCGGCGGTGCGAAGGTGCGTGTCGATGATGCGAAACGAGAGGATGTAGCCGACGGTCGCGTAGAGGACGTCCAGGCCGTAGACGAGGTCGTTCAGAAAGTCGTAGAGGCGGAGGTTCGTCGCCTGGATTTCGTCCAGGTTGAAGTGGATGAGGCCATTGAGCTGGCCGTGGACGTAGACGAGGAAGAGCGGCAGATAGAACGCTTTGACGAGCCAGCCGCGGAAGTGGTTGGCGATGTCGGCCTTGCGGGCGTCCGAAGGACGGCCGAGGAGGACGCGTCCGAGCTGCCAGTACGCGTCGCGCGGCTCGCGCATGTAGCCGTCGACAATCCACACGTAGACGACCGCCGAGACGGCCAGCGGGGCCCAGAAGCGCCGAAGAACGCCCCAGAAGGGGTCGTAGAACGAGTGGTCGCCGCGGTATTCGGGAAAAGCCCAGTACGCGAGCGCAATGAGGCCCACGGTGAATCCGAGGCCGAGCAGCTTGGTCGCGACGCGCCCGTAGTCGTTGGTCGGAGACTTGTCCCAGTCGAGGCCCGTCGACGGCCGGCGGTGCACGCGCAGGACGAAGATGTCGAACAGAAGGATCGGCAGCACTCCCGCGAGGCAAAGGATGAGCACCGCGTCGCCGCCGGTGAAGATCGAGTCGTGCGGCGCCACGGCGTAACGCTGGCGCAGCACGTAAAGCGCGATGAGAGCGGCGGCCACGCCGACCAGGTTCAAGCCGAAATTCGAGACGGAAGCGGGTAGGCGCGGTTTCGAGGCCATCAGCGGCATGCAGTGAAGCAGACGATGGGACCGGCTGCCGTGGTTTTTCGCTCGGCCGTGGCCATCAGGGTGCGAGGAAATCCGCCGAACGGTGGGCCAGGCGGCCCCTCGCCCAGGCGAGAAGGCGCTCGATTTCGCGGCGGAGCGCGAGAAAGCGCATGTCGCCCGGGTGGATGGCGATGCGCGCGGGGACGAAGGCTCGAGCATGCTTGGCGAGACGGCACCAGGCCACGGTCGAAACCAGACGGGCGGGCGAACGGCTCGCCCAGTTGAGGACCACGCTGGCACGCGACCGGCCCATCGCAGGGTCGTAAACGCGCAGGTGGTCCTCGGTGAAGCGGCACCCGCGCGCGGCGAGCGACGGCAGGAGCCACGGCGGCATCGACCACGCCGGCGCGACGAAGCCGTCGACGCGCAAGCCGGCCTTGCTCAGCACGTGCTCGCCCTCCTCGATGCGCGCGAGGCCCTCTTCGGCCGAAACGTCGCTCATCTCGGCCTCGCCGTCGGAGACGACCCGCTGGGCCAAGAGCCACTCGACGCGACGGCGCAGCGAGCGCGGGGAGCCGCGCGCCGCGCTCCGGTGAAAGAACCCGTGCAGGTAGACCTCGTGCCCGCGCTGTTGCAGCGCGCGCAGGCGCGCGCAAAACGCGTCGTCCTCGAGCAAGGGTGCCCGCCCGTGGAAATTGGGGACGACCAGCAGGGCAGGGCGCGCTCCGGCGCGTTCGCAGAGGGCCAACGCCGACTCGACCTCGTCGGCCCACGCGGGAGAGACGTCGTGAAGGGAGACGTGGACGGGGAAGGGGTCGGTCACGCGGGGGATCCTCGGAGTGGGCCGCGCTTGGCACGCAGCAAGTCGTCGTACGCCGCGACCACGAGCGCGAAGTGGTCCGCGAGGGTGGGGACGCGCGCCGCCGCGCGCAGGGCGCGCTCGCGAATGTCCCCGGGGTCGCGCGCGAGAAGGCGCTCGATGGCCCGCGCGCACGCCTCGGAGTCGAGGCTGCGGTACGTCTCGCCGCAGGAGCGGTCGACGCTCTCGGCCGCTCCGCCTGCGTCCGGGGCCACGACGGGAAGCGCGCAGGCGACCGCTTCGGTGACACCGAGGCCGAACGTCTCGTAGGGGCAGCCATGCACGAGCGCGTCCGCGCTGGCGAGGGCTGCGGCCAGCCGGCCGCGGTCGCTTTCGAACCCCGCGAAGCGAACCCCCGGCGGTGCCTGCGCACGAAGGCGCTCTCGGTCGGGTCCGTCACCGAAAAGGACGAGCGTGCCCCCGCGTCGCGCCCGGACTCGCGCGAACGCGTCGAGGACGACGTCCCAGCGCTTCTCGACCGCGAAGCGGCCGACTGCGACGAGAAGCGGACCCTCACCGCCCGCCAGGAGCTCGCGGCGGCGAGCCTCGCTGCGCGCGCCGGGCGCGAACGTCCGCGTGTCCACGCCGAACGGCGCACGGACTACGTTCCTCACCCCGGCGGCACGCAAACAGGCTTCCTGCGTCGCGCCGGCGACGAAGACGGCGTCGAAAGGCGCCAGCAAGGCACCCATGCCGGCCCAGAGGGGCCCGGCCAGGGCGCTCGCAGCCCGCTCGCCGAGCCATCGCGCAACCGCCGGCCGGACGTACGTGCCCACGTGGTCGGAGTGCCAGAACGCCGTTCGAGCTCGCGCGCCGTCGCGCCCGCAAGCCAGCACGGCCGCCGCCGCGAGATACGGAGAGTGGGCTTCGAGCACATCGGGCATCTCGGCGCGCACCCGCAATCGGATCTTGCCGAAGCGGCCAAGCAAGTGATACGTGCGGTCGTAAGGAAGGGGGGGGCCTGCCATGCGGAATACGCGGGCGGTCCCTGGCTCGCGAGCGACTCCTGCGTCGCGCGTGCGCTCCGCGCGTCGCTCCGCGCCGACCCCGGGCGCGCACCTTGCGTGGAGTTCCGTCTCCTCGTCTCGCGGTCCCGGCGCGATGACAGCATGGTGATGCCCCAGCTGGCATAGAACGTGACCCCTGGCAGTCAGATGACTTCGAACCCCTCCGCCTCTTTCGGAATAGAATTCGGTGACATCGACGATCTTCACGCGACTTCTCCCGGTCGTTCTGCGAACGGCGCTACGCGTTTCCCTGGTGCTGCGGCGGCGAACTTGGGGTTAGCCGGTCTGGCGGCCGGGCACGGGCCGAGCCTGCCACCGTTTGCTTCGCTCGGCGCGCGTCATGGTAGGCCCCTTCGCGTCGCAATCCTGAGCGACTTCACGCGAATTCCGTATGCCAACGGCGCCGTATTTCAAACACGTTTCCTCTACCAGGAGCTGCGGCGCTGTGGTCACGAAGTCACAGTCATCGGGCCCCATAGATCCGGACGCCACGCCGGAGGAGCTCGCGCCGGGCACGGTGACGCTGCCGAGCGTCCCGTTGAGGACGTACCCCGGGCTGCATTTGCCGCTCCCGCTGGCGTCCTGGATCTTCGATCCAAACCGCTGGGACTTCGACATTTGCTTCGCGCAGACGACCTCGCTGCTTCTGCAGTTCGGGGTCTGGCTGCGAAAGATGAAGGGCATCCCCCTGCTGTGCGTGAACACCACGCACCTCGTGGCCGCGTACGACGTCCTCTTGCCCGAGAAGCTCTCGAGAAACGACCTGCTCCAGACCGGCGTCCTCGGCACACTCAGGCGGCCTTTCGAGCGGCTCTTCTCGGGCATCTACAATCAGAGCGACGGACTCGTCGTCCTCAGTGACGGCCTACGGACCTACTGGCGCGAGCGCGGCGTCACGGTGCCCATTCACGTCATCCCGCGGACGGTGCAGCCCGACATCTTCGATCGCCCTCTGGGGTCCGATCCGTACACCCATCTCATCGCGCGCGAAGGCTTGCCGCAGCGCGGGCCACGGCTGCTTTGCGCCGGGCGCCACACGCGCGAGAAGTCGCAGGACCGCGTCATCCGCATCTTCGCCAAGCACGTGCTCCCGCGCGAGCCCGACGCGACGCTCACCATGGTCGGAGACGGGCCCGACACGGACCGCTATCGGCACATCGCGCGCGCGCTCGGCGCCCGGCACCGCGTCTTCTTCACGGGCGAAGTGCCGTGGACGGCGATGCCCGACTTTTACCGCTACGCAGACTTGTTCGTGCATGGCTCGCTGAGCGAGACCTACGGCAACGTGCTCGGCGAGGCGCTCTGGTGCGGAACGCCGACCGTCGCCTTCGCCGACGGGATGGGCGTCTCTTCGCAGATTCAGGACGGCGTGAACGGCGTGCTCTTCGCGCCGGGCAAGGGCCAGGAAGCAGAAGACGCGGCAGACGTGGCTTTCGGCAGGGCCGCGGTGGAGCTCCTTCGCGACCCGAAGGCTCGGGCCGCGCTGGGCAAAGCGGCCGCGAAGCGCGCGCGCGAGCGGTCGTCGCCCGTGGCCGTAGAGCAGCGCATCGTCGACGCGTTTCAGCACGCGCAGGACCACGCGGTCGCCGCGGGCCTCCGGCCCGTGGCGAACCGGCCGCGCATGATGCAATGGCTGACGACGCTCAAGCATGCGCGCCCGTGGACGGCCTACAACGGCATCATCTTCCTGAGCGGCCACCTGCGACCGGCCAGCAGTGTCAAACGCGAGATGATTCACCCCAGCATGGCGGGGTAGCGCTGCTCACGGGTGCTCCCGCACCCAGGCGAGCACCCTGCCGAGTCCCTCGCGCAAGGAAATGCGCGGCGCCCACCCGAGCTCCTCGCGCGCCCGCTCGATGTCCGCGAACGTCGCGTCGACATCCCCCAGGGGAACGGGCGCGGTCTCGACGACGGGAGTGACGGCTGCCGCGCGCGCGATTTCGCCGATGAGCGTGCGGAGGTCGACCGGGGCCCCGGAGCCCAGGTTGTACGCCCGAAAGCCTCGCGGGGCGCGCTCGAGGGCCGCGAGCGTGCCGCGTACGATGTCGTCGACGAAGGTGAAATCGCGGCGCATCGAGCCGTCGCCGAACATGGTCAGAGGGCGGTTGGCAACCGCCGCTCGCGCGAACAGCGTGATCGCCATCTCGGGCCGCTGGCGGGGACCGTACACGGTGAAAAACCGCAACGCCGCGCAATGCATGGAGGGTGTGCGGAGACACAACGCGCTCGCGACGAGCTCGGCGCCCCGTTTGCTCGCCGCATAAGGCGACTCGGGTACGACCGCGGGCGCGTCCTCGCGCGCCGGAAGGGGCGTCGCGTTGCCGTACACCGAGGAGCTCGAGGCGAATACGAAGCGCGCAATGCCGTGCTCGCGCGCGATCTCGTGAACGATGGCCGTCCCTTCGACGTTTACGCGCGCGTACTGCGCGGGATCGGCGAAGGAGGGGCGCACCCCGGCGAGACCGGCCAGGTGAAGCACCGCGTCTGCGCCGTCGAAGAGGGGCGCGATGGTGTCTCGATCGGTGATCGAGGCCTGCACGATGCGAGCCCGCGGGAACGCGGCGGTCAGGTCCCGCGCGTTCCGCTGCTTCTCCGCGGCAGGATAGGGCGCGTTCGAGAAGTCGTCGATGACGACGACGTCATCGCCGCGCGCGAGCAGCGTGTGCGTCGTGTGGTACCCGATGAACCCGACGCCGCCTGTAACGACGATGCGAGCCACGAGCGAGGCTCAGCGGCGGCTGGTGGGAGCGCTGACAGGGGGTACGCCTACGCCCAGATAGCGCAGCCCCGCGCGCTCGACCTCGGCGGGACGCCACACGTTGCGAGCGTCGACGACCGGCGGAGCCGCGCCGCCGTCCGCCCCTTGCAGGCGCTTGCGGATCTCGGCGAAGTTCGGTGCGCGGAAGCTGCGCCACTCGGCGAGCACGACCAGCGTGTGCGCGCCGTCGAGCGCGTCGTAGTTGCGGTCGACCACCCGGACGTTCGAGCCGTGCTTGGCCATCGACTTGAGGAAGTTGCGGCCGGCCTCGGGGTCGTGGCCCACGATGCGGGCGCCCTTCGCGAGCAGCGCCTCGGCCAGCTTGACGGCCGGGGATTCGCGGACGTCGTCCGTCTCCGGCTTGAAGGCGAGGCCCCAGAGGGCGACGGTCTTGCCACGAACCGAGCCGAGCGCCTGCTCCACGAGCTGCGCGATGAAGTGCGCCTGCTCCTCGTTGGCCAGGTGGGTCGCCTCCGCCAGCCGCATCGGAACCCCGTGCCCGCGCCCGAGGTGAAGCAGGGCTTGCACGTCTTTCGGGAAGCAGGAGCCGCCGTACCCCGGTCCGGCGTAGAGAAACCGCTTGCCGATGCGGGTGTCGCTGCCCACGCCCATGCGCACCGCGTGAATGTCGGCGCCCGTCGCGTGGCAGAGGCGAGAGAGCTCGTTCATGAACGAGACGCGCATCGCCAGCATCGTGTTCGCGGCGTACTTCGTGAGCTCGCTAGAACGGGGATCCGTGATGACGACGCGCTCTCCGGACAGCTGCAGCGGCGCGTACAGAGCGCGGAGCACCTCGCGGGCGTGCTCGCTGCGGGCGCCGAGCACGATGCGATCGGGACGGAAGAAATCGTCGACGGCCGTGCCCTCTTTCAGAAACTCCGGGTTGGACACCACTTCGAGCGTCACGTGGGCGCCGCGGTCGATGCGCGCCTGCACCATGTCGCACGTGCCGACGGGGACCGTGCTCTTGACGACGACGATCGCCGGCTGCTTCGCAGTCCGCGCGATGCGGTCGGCGACGTCGCCTACCGCGCTGACGTCGGCTGCCCCGTCGGGCCCGGGTGGCGTGCCGACGGCGATGAAGTAGGCGTCGGCCTCGTCGAACGGCGCCGTTACCTCGGTCGAGAAGATGAGGCGCCCCGCGCGCTCGTTTCGTCGGACCAGGTCGGCCAGCCCCGGCTCGTAAATGGGGATGATGCCGTCTTTGAGCTGGCGAACGCGCTCCGGGTCGATGTCGACGCAAAGGACATCGTGCCCGAGCTCCGCCAAGCCCGTTCCGGTTACCAGGCCAACGTATCCGACCCCAAAGGCTACGAGACGCATCGGGGCATCTTTCTAGCCTCAGCGGCGGCGGAAAACCAGCAGTCCGTCGTTACCCTCCGCTGGCTCGGCTGGCTTGGCTGGCTTGGCTGGCTTTTGCAGCGCGAAGGTCTTTTCGACGATATCGCGAAGCTCCTTCCGATAGGCGCTCACCTCGATGGCCCCCTGGATTCGGGCGGGAGGTGGATCGAGGTAGTCGCGCCCCAGGGCGAGGCACCGGACCTCGGGCCGCGCGATGTCCTCGCGCCAGGCTTGCAGCGGAAACGTGCCGGTTCGAATCAAATACGCGGTCTGCCAGGCGGGCACGATGACGCGTCCGTCGATTCTCGAGCTCCAGGTCCGCGCGGCCGGCCAGCAAGACTTCACCGGGAAGGAGGGGCAGCTCGCCCGCAGGCGCGCGAGCTCGTCGCGACTGGCCTGATACCGAGCCGGCGTGGCCGCGAAAGCATGCGCGCTGAACGCGCCCGCCACCGCGACGAAGGCGAGGCTCCCCCAGCTCAGCGCCATGGACCGCCGAGAAGGGGAGGGCGGCATCGTCCCCATGACGACGAGCGCCGCCATGGTGGGCTCGAGCCAGTACTGCGTGCCGCTTCCGTGCTTCGCCATGCAGAACGTCGCCCAGGCCGTGCTCGTCGCGAGCGGCAGCGTCGCGAGCAAGGGCGAGCCGCGGAGCACCGCGAGGGTGAGCACGATCGCGTGCGGCGCGCCGAGAAAGGCGGCTCGCGCGCCGAACTCCTGAAACCAGCGCTCCAGACTGATGGTTTGACCGGTCGCCCGAACGATGTGCCGGAGCCAGACGCCGCCGCTCGCCACGTGGAAAACGAGGACCACCCCCGCGCCGGCGGCCGCGCCTGCCGCGAGAGGCAAGAGAAGACGCCGAGCTCCGCTCCGCCGGTGGACCGCGAGGTGCGCCACCACGGCGCCCACGGCCCCGCCGAGAACGCTCGGTTTGATCAAGGGCGTCGCGGCAAGCATCACCGCGGACGCGGCGTCGAGACCGCGCCGTGCGTTCATCCGCAGCAGCGCGAGCGTCGACAGGAAAACCGCCGGCATGTCGGCGTCTGCGAGCGTCGCCTCGCGAACGAGCATCTCGAATCCGAGGACGAGCGCGGCGCCGGTAGCCACGGCGAGGCGATTGGCAGGCTGGCTGGCGCGGACCGCCGCCCCGAGTGCCGTGAGCAGAAGGAGCGTGTTGGCGAGGCGCCCCACGGTGCGCATGCCCTCCGGCGTGTGCGGCGAGACGTGCGCGAGCAGCCAGGGCCAGAACGGCGTGTAGAGGACGTAGTAGCGAGAAGGCGGCGCTCCGTTTTCCCACGCGCCCACGAACGGGTCGACGTAGAGCGGAAATCCTTTCTGGATGCGAGAGGCCTCGAAGACCAGCTCGGCCTCGACCGCGGCGTAGGGCCGGCGCCACAAGCCGTATACGAACATGGCCAATCCGCAGGCGGCGCAACCGAGAGCGAGGGCGAACGCGAGGCGACCCGGATCGGGCGTGAGGTACTTCGCAGCGCGCATCGAGCCGTGCGACGTCTATCACGACACCCGGACGCACCGTGGAGCCACCACGAGTCCGGCGGGCGAAAACCTCGTGCTACGTAGCGCGGGTCGAATGAGTGCCCTGCGCCTCGCGCCGCTCGCACGCGCCTGGGAGCGCGGCGGAGCGAGGGCCGCGCGATCGCCGCTGGTGTGGATCCTCGCCGCGCTCTTCGTCCTGCGCATCGCCGGCATCGGGTGGGGGTTGCCTGCGTCGGACGGATGGGACAACGATGGCATCGCTCCGCGCGATTTCTCGCAGGCCTCGTCGAGACCATCCTGCCCGGCCGGTACTTCACGTATCCGCCGGTGCATCTCGCGCTGCTTGCGGTGTTGACCGCACCCGTCACGATCCTGGCCGTCGCGCGCGCGCCGTCGCTCGCCGCCCCGGACGTCGTCGGCGAGATCCTCAAGGTGCCGTACATGACGGTCATCGCGTATGCCGCGCGGTTCGTCTCGGTGCTCATGTCGCTCGGCCTCGTGTGGGCGATCGCGAAGGTCGCCGAGGAGCTCCGCGGCCGGCGGGCCGGGTGGTGCGCGGCCGCGTTCGCCGGCGTGAACGTCCCGCTGACGTATTACGCGCACACGACGAACCTCGACGTGCCCTACCTCTTCTGGGGCTGGCTCGCCGTGCTCGCGCTCGTGCGAGCGGTCGCGCGGCGCGAACCGCGGCGCCTTCGGTCGTGGGCCGTTCTGGCAGGTCTGGCGGTGGCCACCAAGGATCAGGCGTATGCCATGTTTCTCGTCGCGGTGCCGTCGGGGCTCGCCGCGTGGTCGGCCCTCGATCCGTGGGCGCGTTCGAGCTGGCGGGTGGTCCTTCGCGAGTTCGCGTGGGCGATGGCCCTTCTGGTCGGGCTCCTGCTCGTTGCCGACGGCGTTTTGTTCAACCCGACGGGCTTCCGCGAGCGCGTGCGTTTTCTGCTGGGGCCCGCGAGCCAGGCCTACGCCCACTACACGAACGACTGGCTCGGGCGCTGGGACGCGGTGCGCGACGTGTGGACGACCTTCGAGCGCTTCTACCCGGTTGCTCTCGTCGTGGCCGCGGCGCTCGGGGCTGCGCTCCTTCTTCGCGGCGCCGTCGCGGCGCGCGAGCGAGGCAAGCTCGCCGCCGGGTTCTTGCCTCTGCTCGTGGCGATTTCGTTCACCGTGTCGTTCAACTGCATCGCTCGGCGCTCCGACGTGCGATTCGCCCTCCCGCAAACGCTGGCCGTCGCCGTGTACGGAGGCATCGGGCTCGACGCGCTCCTCTTCGGCGCGCGCCCTGTCGCGCTGCGCTGGCTCGCGCGCGCGTGCGTCGCGGCCGCGTTCGCCGTCGCGTTGTTCCGCACGGCCGACGTGGACGCGAACCTCATCCTGGATCCTCGCTACGACGCCGAGGCGTGGCTGCGTGACCACGTCGCGCCCGGGGATCTCGTCGAGACCTACGGCCTGAACGTCTACATGCCGCGCTTCCCGGCGAACGCGCGCGTCCTCCGCGCCGGGCCCGATCCGGGCGACCACCGGAACCCGATGCCGGGCGTACACGAGGTCCTCGGGGCCTTCGGCGATGCGTCCGTGCGTGGGGCGCGGTTCCTCGTCGTGAGCCAGGGCTGGGTGTGGCGCTACCTCTTGGACCCGAACGCCTTTCCGAGCCACGGTCACATGCTCCCACCCACGCAGCGCGAGGCGGGCAGTGACGTCGCGGCGACGGCCTATTTCAAGGCGCTGACGCGGGGTGAGTACCGCCCCTACAAGCTTGCTTACGTCGCCCGCTGGAAGAGCGACCTGTGGCCTCCCATCGAGCTGCATGCGTCAACGTCGCGCGAGATTTGGGTATACGAGCGCCAGGGCGAGGCTCAGGCCGAGACGCGCCAGACGCGGCCGTGAGCGGGCGCGGGCGCGGGCCGAAGCGTCCTCTGCGTGGTACCGTTTCCATCTGAATGCCTTGTGGTTCCCGCGGCGCGAGTCGGGTCGGCGTCGTTCTTTCGTCCGTTCTCGCCGGGTGTGCCCTGGCGGCGCCGCTCGACGGCTTGACGGGTGGGGTTGCGGGCCGCGACGCGGTCGGCGATGCAGCGCCCGACGACGGCGGGTCGTCGTCGTTCGACGGGCCCGCGCTCACCGCCCCGGATGCGCCAGCGGATGGGCAAGGCGAGGCCTCCGCCCCGCCGGAGCAGGAAGCGTCGGACGGGCCGGATACGGGAGCCGCTGGGGACGCGGGCTCGTTCACCGGCGATGACGGCGCCGTCGACGCGCCCCCGCCGCCACCTCCCGCCCTTGCGTTCGTGCAGGTCGCCGTCGCGACGACCTCGGGGACGGCGCACAGTCTGGGCGCGAAGTACGCGATGGCGCAGGCCCAGGGCGACCTGAATGTCGTCGCGATCGGCTACAACGACTCGACCTCGTCGGTGACCTCGGTCCACGACACGTCGGGCAACGCCTATAGCCTCGCCATCGGTCCCACGCGGTTGGCCCCGGACCTCACGCAGTACATCTACTACGCGCCGAACATCCGGGCCTGCGCGGCCGGCGCGAACACCGTGATCGTCTCCTTCGACGCGGGCGCCAATTCGGTCGACCTTCGCGTGCTCGAATACGCAGGCTTGAGCACGACCTCGCCGCTCGACGTCGTGGCGGCCAGGGCGGGAAGCGCCACCGGCGACGTCTCGAGTGGGACCGCGAGCACCACCGGCGGCCGCGAGCTCATCGTGGGCGCCGGGATGACCACGGACATCTTCACGAACGCCGGCGGGAGCTTCACGCAGCGAGCGATCACGACGCTCGGCGACATGGTCGAGGACCAAATCGTCTCCACCGAGGGCACCTACGGGGCCGACGCTCCGGTCAGCCAAACAGCCGAGTACGTGATGCAGATGGCGGCCTTCCGCTGAGCCGCAGGGTGCGCACGCACGCAAGCGCGGCCAAGAAACTTGGCCGTGGCCGCCGCCCTGCGGTCCCATCGCGCTCGCCGCGCCATGCACGCCCCCGCGTTCGACCCACACTGGCTCGTGTCGTGGGGGCCGCCCCTGGGTCAGGGAGCGCGCGCCGCGCTGCGCTGGGGTGCGCACCATACTGGCCTCCCCGTCGTGCTCTTCGCGGCGATCGTGCTGGTCGCCTCGTGGCACCTGTTTCGCCGTAGCCTTCGGTTCGCGGTCGAGGTCGCCCTGGCCGTCGCGGCGTTGCTCGTAGCGACGCGCCTCGGCTGGATCGCCTGGTGACGTCAGCCCTGCTTCAGCACGGTGGCGAGCTCTCCGGACTGGTGCATCTCGGTCACGATGTCGCATCCGCCGATGAACTTGCCGCCCACGTAGAGCTGGGGGTACGTCGGCCAGTTCGAGTACTCCTTGAGGGCCTGGCGCAGGTCGGGATCGGACAGGATGTTGAACGTCTCGAAGGCTACGCCCTCCTTCTTCAGGATCTGAACGACGGCGTTCGAGAAGCCGCACGCGGGGAACGGCTTCGTTCCCTTCATGAACAGTATGACCTTGTTCTTGGAGAGGAGGTCCGTGATGCGGGTGCGCGTGTCTTCCATGGATGCTCCCGTGGTCGTGCGTTCTTCTCAGGCCCCACGCGTCGTGAGGGCGAGCGCGTGAATGGGCCCGTTCATCAGCTCGCCGAGCGCGGCGTACACCATCTGGTGCTGCTCGACGCGGGTCTTGCCCTCGAAGGCGCGCGTCACGACGACAGCCTGGAAATGGTCGCTGGTGCCGGTGAGGTCCGTCAGCTCGACGCGAGCGTCGGGGAAGGCGGCGAGTAGTCGCGACTTGATGGTGTCCAGGTTCGTCATGCGGCTCGCTCTACCAGACGAGGGGAGTACCGCCCCCCAGGGAATTGTCAAACGGGGGAGTTGTGCCATGGCTCGGCGGGGGCGCGGGGGCTTGCCCCTCCAGAGCATCGATTCGCCTCGGCGCGGCTCGTGATAGAAGCGCGCGATGGACAGGCGCGCCGTCTGGCCGGACTTCCGCGACGGGTGGATTGTCCACGACGACGGCGACATCGTCGTCGTCGACAAGCCGGCCGGCGTGCCGTCGCAAGCGGCTGACGCGAGCCGCCCGGACGACGTTGTCGCCCGGCTGAGCGCGCACCTCGGCGGCGCGTATCTGGGCGTGCATCAGCGGCTCGATCGCGACACGAGCGGGCTGCTCGTCTTCACCCGGCGGCGCGAGGCCAACGCCGGGCTGGCGGCCCAGTTCGAGCGTCGGACGGTGCGAAAGACGTATGTCGCGTGCGTGACAGGGTGGCCGCGCGGGCGCGACCGGGCGACCTTGCGAGACGCGCTGGCCGAGGGCAAGGGCGGCGCCATGCGCGTGGCCGGTCCACGCGAGCCGGGCGGCAAGAAGGCGGTGACGCACGTGTGCCTCCTCGCGCGCCGGGCGGACCGGGCGAAGCTCGAGCTCGAGCTCGAGACCGGCAGGACGCATCAGGCACGCGTCCAGCTGGCGCACGCGGGCGCGCCCATCGCAGGCGACGCTCTCTACGGCGGTGCGCCGGCGCCGCGGCTGATGCTGCACGCGAGCGCCATCGGGCTCGACCACCCGACCACTGGCAAGAGCGTCCGGTTCGTATCGCCGGCGCCTCCCGAGTTCGAGGCCTGGCTGGCGCAAGGCCAGCGGGGCTCAGGCGTGTACGACGACGATGCGGCGCTCGATCGCGCCATCGACGGGGCCCGCGAGCGGAGGTGGGCGCTCGGTCGCGCCGACGAAGGGCCACGAAAGACGACAGCCTTCCGGCTCATCCACGAGGACGGAGACGCCCTGCCGCGCCTCGCGGTGGACGTGTACGACGCGTGGCTCGTCGCGCAGTTCTCCGACGACGCCGATGGTCTCTGGGCCGAGCCCGCGCGGCGCGAGCGCGTGCTCGATCGTCTGGCTGCGCTCGGCTTCGACGGCGTCTATTGCAAGATGCGCCCGAAGCAGGCGAACGTCCTCGTCGACACGCGCCGGACCGACCTCGCCCCGGCGGACCCCGTGCGCGGCGTCGCAGCCCCGGCCGAGCTTTCGATTTTCGAAGAGGGCATGCCGCTGCTCGTGCGCCTGGGTGACGGGCTTTCCACGGGGCTCTTCCTCGATCAGCGCGCCAACCGGCGCCGCCTGCGCGAGCTCGCGCATGGCCAGAGCATCGCCAACCTGTTCGCCTACACGTGCGCCTTCACGGTAGCGGCCGCCCTGGGCGGCGCGGCCCGCACGGTGAGCGTCGACGCCTCTGCCGCGGCGCTCGAACGCGGGCGAGCCAACCTCGCGCACGCCGGCGTGCTCTCCGGCGGCGAGCACGCGTTCGTCGCGGCCGACGCGTTCGCGTGGCTCGCGCGCGCCGCGCGCCGCGGCGAACGTTACGACGTCGTCATCGTGGACCCGCCGAGTTACTCGAGCACCAAGCGCGGGCGCTTCGTCGCCGGCAGCGACTACGTCGACCTCGCAGCGGCCGCGATCGCGGTCCTCGCGCCGCACGGCAAGCTGCTCGCGTGCACCAACCACCGGGGCATCCCGGCGGCCCGCTTTCGCCGCATGCTCTTCGACGCCGCGCGGGCGGCCAAGCGCGAGGTCGCCCAGGTGAAGGACCTCGCGCCTCCGTCGGATTTCCCCGTGCCTGCAGGCGGCGAGCCGCACATGAAGAGCGCGCTCGTAAGCCTGGCGTGAAAGGCGGGCATCACGCGATCAGGAGGGCCGCGTCGAGCGCCCTCACGCACGCCGCGAATGCGCTAGCCGCGGCGCTCGAAGTGCGCGAGATCCACCGCCGGCCCGCGAAAGCGCGCGCGCACGCTGCCGAACCAGAGCGCCGCGAGCACGGCGAGCAGGCCCGCGAAGATGCCCATCGCGAGCGCGTTCGCGAGCGCGCACACGACGAAGACGACGAGCGTCCACGCGACGGCGGCGCCGGCGACCGCGACCCCCGCGCGTCCGAGGTTCCAGGCCCCCGCCTTCGTCCAGCGCTTCTGTACGCGCGCGATCCCTCCGAGCGCGATGGGCAGCGCGTACGAGGCGTAGAGGGCGATCGTCGCGAGCGCCGCGACGGCCAGGAACACCGTGTCGCTGAACGGCGCAGTCACCATGACGAGCGCGAGCGCCGCGAGAACGCACGCGGCCGTCGCGACCCGCGGCGTGCGCGTACGGGCGTCGACCCTTCGAAGCAGCGCGGCCCACGGCAGTCCTCCGTCGCGCGCGAAGGCGAAGAGCATGCGCGACGCGCTGGTCACGCTCGACAGCCCCGCGAACCACATCGCGACGATCGCGAGGCCCATGGCGAAGCGCCCGGCCTGCGGACCGAGCGCGCCGCGGAGCACCTCGAGCGCGGCGTCCGGCCGGCCCGCGACCGCCGACGCATCCCGCACCGCGAGGGTCAGCGCCGCCACGAGCGCGAAGCCGGCGACCGCGCTCACACCGACCGCAGACACGATCCCCCTCGGAGCGAGGCGCCCCGGGTCGTGCGTCTCCTCGCTGACGTGGGCGACCGCGTCGAAGCCCGTGAACGTCCAGACGCCGAGCACGAGCGAGGTCACGAAGCCCCGGGCGGGTGCCGTCTGGTGCACGAGGTAGTCGAGGCCGTGCGCGCGTCCGCGCGCGAGGAGCAGCCCGGCGAGGCCCGCGACACCCACCACGTGAACGGTGGCCGACGCGTCGTTGAGCCACGCGACGAGCCGCACCGACGTGGCGTTCAGCGCGCCGTGCGCCACGACGATGGCCGCGAAGAGGGGAACGGCGAGCGTCGGGTGCCCCATCGTCTGCGCCAGCGCCTGCGCGCACGCGAGGTCGATGGCGGCGACGATCGCGATTTGGCCGGCGAGGTTGAGCATGGCCGTCGCCCAGCCAAGCGGCGCTCCGCCGAGCAGCGCCGACCAATGGTAGAGCGCGCCGGCCGTCGGGAACGCGCTCGCAAGCTCGGCCATCGCGAGCGCCACCAGCATCGTCCCGGCCGACACGAGCGGCCAGCCGAGCCCGAGCCCCGCCGGACCGCCGGCGCCGAGCGCGTCGCCGAAGGTCGAGGTGACCCCCGTGAGCACGCTGATGACCGAGAAGCCGATGGCGAAGCTCGAGAAGCTCCCGAGTCGCCGCAAGAGCTCCTGCGCGTAGCCCAGGCGCGCGAGATTCGTCTCGTCGCGGTCGTCGTCGGCCGGGCGCATTGGCATAGGACAACGACTGTACCTTCGAACGGCCCTCGCGCTTGACAAGGCGCGTCCGCACGCGCTCCGCTGCCGCGCCATGACCGCCCGCGCACCCGCCGAGGACCCGCCCATCGCGGCAAGCCAGGCCGAGCCGGCCGCCGCGCCGCCGCAATCCGCGGCTGGGTCGAGCGAGCCCCGCGACGACCGGATGCCGAGCGGCATTCCGTTCATCGTCGCCAACGAGTTCGCCGAGCGGTTCTGTTACTACGGGATCAACTCCATCCTCACGATCTACATGACGCAGTTTCTGCGTCTGGGGGACGCGGATGCGACGACGTGGCACTCGCTCTTCAAGTCGGGCGCCTACTTCTTCCCGCTCGTCGGGGCGATCGTCTCGGACGTCTTCTGGGGCAAGTTCCGCACGATCATCAGCTTCTCGCTGGTCTACGCGGCCGGCTGCGCGGTCGTCGCGTTCGTGCCGGGCCGCTTCGGTCTCCTGCTCGGGCTGTTCCTCGTCGCCTTCGGCACCGGCGGCATCAAGCCGTGCGTCTCGGCCAATGTGGGAGACCAGTTCACGAGCAAGAACAAGCACCTCATCGACAGAGCCTTCGGTTATTTTTACCTGGCGATCAACGCGGGCTCGTCCATCTCGATCTACTTCTGCCCCGTGCTCCTGAAGACCCGCGGCCCCTCGCTGGCCTTCGGCATCCCGGCCGTGATGATGTTCGTCGTGACGCTGGCGTTCTGGCTGGGGCGCAAGCGCTTCTCCGTTGTGCCCCCTGCCGGCAAGGCCTGGTTGCGCGACGCCTTCTCGGTCGAGGGGCTCAAGGCCATCGGGAGCCTGGCGATCATCTACTTGTTCGTCGCGTTCTTCTGGGCGCTCTGGGACCAGTCCAACGGGCAGACCTGGACGCTACAGGCCGAGTCGTCGCTCATGGACAAGGAGCTCTTCTTCGGGTTCCGGCTGCTCCCGGCGCAGATACAGGTCGTCAACGGTCTCCTCATCCTCGCGATGGTGCCGATCTTCACGTTCGGCATCTACCCCCTCATGCGCAAGTTTTTCCGCGTGACGCCGCTTCGCAAGATGGGCATCGGCCTCTTCCTGATCGCCAGCTCGTTCTTGATCGTCGCGTGGATCGAGCAGCGCATCCAATCCGGAATCGTCGTGAGCGTCTGGTGGCAGATCCTCGCGTACGTCGTCCTGACCGCGTCGGAAGTCCTGGTCTCGATCACGGCGCTCGAGTTTGCGTATACGCAGGCGCCGCTCCGGATGAAGAGCTTCTTCCAGGCCGTGTTCCTGCTGTCCATCAGCGTGGGCAATCTGATCACGGCCGGCGTGAATCACGCCATGGTGCGTCCGCTTCACGCGGAATCGGCCCAGACCGGGGCGGAGACGTGGGTGAGGCTCTCGGACGTCGACCGCATCGTCGTCGGGCAAAAGGTAGATTTCGGCGGCTCGACGGGCCTGACCGTCACGAAGGCCGAGGGCAACGCTCAACCGCTCGCGGGGACGTTCCTCGTCGCGGCCATCGACGAGAGCGGAAAGCGAATCGAGCTGATGGACGTCGTCGATCGCAAGCCGGTCGCGAGCAAGGGCTCGTTCGACGCGACCAAGACGGACGTGTCGACCTACAAGCTCGTCGGCGCGCAGTACTTCGAGTTTTTCGCGGCGGTCATGGCGTTCGTGGGGCTCGTCTTCATCTTCGTCGCGATGCTCTACCGGGAGAAGACGCACCTCAGAGACGAGCCGCAGCCGCAGACGACCTGAGGCGAGCCCGGCTTGCCGCGCGGAGCGCTATCCGGACGAGCCGCCGCGCCCGCCGCGCGGGCCCGGTTTGCTGGAGCCGGGCGGCCGACTGGACGGCGCCGGCTCGGAAGGGGGCGCCGATGGCGGCGGAGCAACGACGGGCGTCGCACCTCGGCGGCTGGGCGGGTCACCGCGCGCGGGCACGCGCATCGACTCGAACGGCGTCATCGGTTCCGCGACCGGAGTGCGACGAAGGGGAGGTGTGTGCAGCGGCGGCTCCGGGGGAGGCGAGGGGATGGCCCCTCCCGCTCCGGGGCGGGCTCGCTTGAAGTCGCGCCAGCAGGTCGGACAACGCCACTCCACCACGAGCGATCCATCGGGCCCGTGGTAGCGAGTGAGACGCCACCCGAACTGCGCGCTGATCAGCGTGTAGTTCGTCTCCGTCTCAGGCGACTTCTTGCCGCAGCCGACGCACGTCTGACGGTCGCGCACTTACCTCGTCAGGTATCGCACGGAAATCCGCGCCCCGCAAAGAGCGGGGCTACACGAGACGCAGACGCGGGAGCGCGCCGAACGCCACCATGTGGCCGCTCTCCTCGGCGATGTAGACACCGCCCGCCTCGTCGACTCGCAGCAGGTCGGGGATGGCGCCCGCGCGCGCGGCCTCGATGGTGCCGAGCACTTCGCCACCCTTCGGACGCAGCATGATGATCTGACCGTCGCTGCTCGGGACAAAGAGGGCGCCGCCGCGGAGAACGGGCTCGAGTCGGCGGGGGATGTCGGCTTCCAGCGGACGCTGTGCGGGCACGTGTCGCCACCGGAGCGCCCCCTCGGGATCGACGCAGAGCAGCTCGCCGGTCGGGGCGTTGCCGATGAAGGAGTCGTCGACGGCGAGCCAGGAGGTCCCGTTCGGGGCCGACGCGGCGCCGCCGGTTCGCGAGTTGGCCGAGTTGGCGATAGGGGTGCCGTCGCTGCGCTCGAAGGTGGCCAGGGAGGACCAGGCGCTCGGGAGGCCGTGGGCCGAGGAGCCTGGCGTTGCGCCCTGCGCGTCGCGCCGGGCGGGGCTCGCGTGCGCGCTTCGCAGCGAGACCGCGACGGCGCCGTCGGCAATGAGCGGTGAGCCCTCGACGGTGCAAGCGGTGACCTCGCTGACGAGCCGCGACCAGCGAATGTCCCCCGAGAAGGGGTCGATGCAGTACAGGCGTGCCGCCCCGTGCGTGCCCCCGGCGACGGCGAAGAGCGCGTCGTGGGCGAGGCTGGGGGGCGCGCGGAAGCGCAATCGGTCGCGCACGCGCCACACGACGCCCCCGGTCATCACGTCGAGCGCGGTGAGCGCCCCGTCGCCGCACGTGAAGTAGACGAGGCGTCCGGCGCGCTTCAGGCGGGGAGCGCCGCGCACGCGGCTGCCCGGCCTGCGCGATCCGCCCCACGACCAGCGCCAGCGCGGCTCGCCCGTCGTCAGGTCGATCGCCACCAGGTGATGCTCGCCCTCGGTGACGATGGCGAGTCTCGGCAGGCCCGGGAAGTCGAACCACGGCTCCGGCTACGGGGCCGCCGGCGCGCGGCGCGATGCGGGTGCGCATCGTGACCTCGCCGTTGCCGAGGTCGTATACGCAGAACGTTCCGTCCGCAGCCAGGCGCGCCACGCCGCCCGGCGTGACGACGCTCGTGCCGCGCAGCACGTCGGAGCGCCAGATCACGGCGCCGCTCGTCCGGTCGAGGGCCCACATTTCCGTGGCGGCGCCCGCGACGAGCCGATCGCCGCAGAGATACGTGCCGCGAAGGTCGATGCCCGGCACGATCGCGCGCCAGCGCGCGGCGTACCGCAGGCGGGCGGCGGGCAACGACGGCGGCGGGGCCGGGCGGGCGACGTCGAGGGCGGCCGCGTATGCGCGGTAGGGCTCCGGGGTCGGATTGACCTTGCCGTCGGTCTGGCTGGCCTCGCGGAGGGCCTCGCTCGCCTCGCGCAGCGTGCGCCGCAGCGCGGACAGGCGCAGGTTGCTCGCCTGCGCGCGGTCGCGCCGCAAGATGGCGCGCACCAGGGACCGACCGAACGCCAACGCGCCTTCGAGGAAGTCGGCGACGCCGAGCGCGGGGAACGTGTGCACGGTCGTGCGTCCACGACGCGCGAGGGCGAACGGCGAGGAGCCTCCAGCCGCTCCGCCCAGCGTGAGCGCGAGCGCACCGTCTCGCGAGACCCGGATGCCGACGAGCACACCCGCGACTTCTCCGCGCGCGACCAGCGGCAAGCCGCGCTCCCACGCGTCGAACGCGCGCCGCGCGAGCTCGACGAAGCGCTCGGCCACGAGCAGCGGGTAGCATTCGCCCAGGTCGACGCTGCGGCCGCGAACCTCGGCGCGCAGGCGCCCGCGAAAGAGCAGCGCGTGCAGGTCGGTGTGCTCGACGGCGGAGTCGGCCAGCGAGCGCGCGTCGACCTCGTTGGCGGCGATCGGGCGCTGCCGCATGGCGAACTCCGCGCCGAACGCCACCGGTGCATCCCGATCCGGCTCGATCACGACGGGCACCGGCTCGGGCACGCCCACGTCCTCGAGCGCGCTCGCCGCGAGGGGGCCACCCGCGTCGCGTAGCAGCTCGGCGGCCGACGCGAGCTCGACGCGCGCGGCCGGCTGCGTCTCGCCGTCGGCGACGTAGCGATCGATGGCGCCACGAACGCCCGCGACCACGTCTTCGATCGGCATCGCGCGATCGTGAACGGCGACGCGCGGCTCCGGGCCGGCGCGGTACACGCTCAGGCAAGCGGTCGCCCCGAAGCGCTCGACGCAGAGCTCCCAGGGCTCGTCGTAGAAGCGCACCGTCGCCTTGCCGCGCGGGCGTCGCGTCAGCTCGACGAGGGCGAGCGCCAGGTCGCGCAGGACGAGCGCGCCGTGCGTCTCGTGGATGCGCGCCGCGGCGGTGACGTTGCCGCCATCGACGAAGACGTCGAGCAGCTCGCGCGGGCTTCGCGGGGGGGTGCCGTCGGCGCGTGCGCCGGCGGTCTCCAGAGGGTGGGGGGCGACGACAATCTCGAAGCGCATGTTCTCGATCGCGATACCTTGGGCAATGCCCCCGAGCACCGGCTCGCGCGGGGGGGGCGGTTGAGTGGCGAAGCGAAACCGAGCTTTTCCGGGTCGATGGCCGCCCCTAGCAGGTGCGCTCGAGCCGGCGAGATCGAAGCGTAGAAACCCGCGAGCGAATGGACGTACTTTTCGGCGAACGATGCAGCGGATTGGACATCGCACGACGTGGCTGATAGCGGGCCTGCTCGCAGCGGTCCTTCCGGCGGCGTGGATGTGGGGATTCACCGTGGACGACGCGCTGATCTCCGTGCGGTACGCGCGGCACGTCGCGGCGGGCGCGGGGTGGCGGTTCAATGCGGGCGGGCCGAGCACCGACGGCGTGACGCCTCTGCCGTGGCCCGCGGTGCTGCTGCCCGTGGCGCGCGCAGGCGCGCTGTCGGTTCTCGTGTACGCGAAGGCGCTCGGACTCGCCGCGTGGGGCGTTGCGGGGGCTTGGCTTGGCGCTGCGATGGGCGAGGTGCGCGCGGCGCCCGCCTGGGCGCGGGCGGCCGCGCTCGCGACGGTCGCGCTTTCCATGCCCCTGGCCGCGCACGCGGTGAGCGGAATGGAGACGGCGCTCGCGACGGCGCTGGCGACGGGCGCGGCACTCGCGGGGGGCCGCGTGCGGCTGGCGGCGTTCCTGGCGGGGCTTGCGGCCTCCCTCCGGCCCGAGATGGCGCCCTGGGCGTGCGTTCTCGCGGTCGGCCTGGCGCTCGCGTCGCGCGCGCCAGCGAGCCGGGTCGCCCAAGCGGCCGCGCTGTCGCTCGCCCCCTTCGCGCTGTGCGTCATCGTGCGGCTGGGCGAGTGGGGGAGGCCCGCGCCTCTCGCCGTCTTGGCGAAGCCGAGCGACCTCACGCACGGCCTCGCGTACGCCGGCGCGGGATGCATCGTGGCCCTCACGCCGCTGCTCGCCGCGGCGCCGCTCGCCCTGCTCCGCGATCGGGTGGCCCTCGTCCTGGCCGCGGCGTTCCTCGCCCACGTGGCGGCCCTCGTTCTCGTCGGCGGAGACTGGATGCCCTTCTTCCGGCTGATGGTCCCGGTCTGCCCGTCGCTCGCATGGGCCGCCGTCCTCGCGAGCGCACACGCTCATCCGGTGGCGACGGCGGCGCGATCGCGTGCTGGCGCTCGCGGTCGGGCTCGTGCTCGCCCCGCGAGCGCTGCCGTGGCGCGGCATCCAGGCGGACCGCGCCGCGCTCATCTCGTCGGCGTCCTCGTGGCTCGACGACGCGCACGCCGTCGCTGCGCTCGACGTGGGCTGGGTCGGCGCGGCGACGGAGGGCGACGTCATCGATCTCGCGGGCCTGACCGATCCCGAAATCGCGGCGCTTCCGGGCGGGCATACCTCCAAACGCGTCAGCTCGATGCTGCTTCTCGAGCGGAAGGCGGACGCTCTTCTGCTCTACGCTGCGGTCGGGCTGCCCGGCGACGACCTCGACGCGTGGCGTGAGGCAACCTGGAGCCGGGTCGTGGAGGCGCGCCTCGCCGCCGACGACGTCGTGGCGCGCCACTTCATGCCCGTCGCGTGGCTCCCGCTGGGCGCCGGGCCCGCCGGGTACGTCTTGTTGCGCGCGACGGCGCCCGCGGAGTAGTCGCCGAGCTTACCGCCGCGGCCCGCCGGAGCGCTCGCCGCGAGGACCGTCGCGCCGGTCGCGACCGCCGCCGCCGCTGCGCGCAGGGGGGCCGCTTCCGGCCTCGCGAGCCTGCTCGAGGCGCTTCTTCGCGGCCTCGCCCTCGGGTCCCTCGGGGAACGGGAGAAGCTCCCGGCGCGTCAGGCGAATCTTGCCGTCGCGGTCGACCGACAGCACCTTCACTTCGACGATGTCCCCTTCCTTCATCACGTCGGTCACCTTCTCGACGCGATGGTGCGCCATCTCCGAGACGTGGAGCAGCCCGTCGGTGCCCGGCAGGATCTCGATGAACGCGCCGAAGTCGGCCACCCGCGTGACCGCCCCCTTGTAGACCGCGCCCACCTCGGGCTCGGTCGTCAGGCCCTTGATGATCTCGAGCGCGCTCTTCACCGCGTCGCTGTCGGCTGACGCGATGTTCACGGTGCCGTCGTCCTCGACGTCGATCGCCACGCCGGTCTGGTCGATGATTCCCTTGATGGTCTTGCCGCCCGGGCCGATGATCAGGCGAATCTGGTCGGGCTTCACCTTGATCTGCGTGATGCGCGGCGCCCACTTCGAGAGGTCCGAGCGCGGCTGCGCGAGCGTGGCGAGCATCTTGTCGAGGATGTGGAGTCGCCCCTCGCGCGCCTGCTCGAGCGCCTGCGCGAGCACGTCGCGCGAGAGCCCCGCGATCTTGATGTCCATCTGGATGGCGGTGATGCCCTTCTTGGTCCCGCAGACCTTGAAGTCCATGTCGCCGAGGTGGTCCTCGTCGCCGAGGATGTCGCTGAGGATGGCGACGCGCGTCTTCGAATCCGTGAGCGGGCCGTCCGAGATGAGGCCCATCGCGATGCCGGCGACCGGCGCCTTGATGGGAACGCCCGCGTCCATCGAGCGACAGGATGCCGCCGCAGACGCTGGCCATCGACGAGCTCCCGTTCGACTCGAGGATCTCGCTGACGACGCGGATCGTGTACGGGAACTTGTCCTCGTCGGGCATCATCCGGACGATCGCCCGCTCGGCGAGCGCCCCGTGACCAATCTCGCGACGGCCCGGGCCGCGGAGCGGCTTGGTCTCACCGGTGGAGTACGGCGGGAAGTTGTAGTGGAGCATGAAGCGCTTCCACCGCTCGCCCGTCAGCGCGTCGATCTTCTGTTCGTCGCTCGAGGTGCCCAGCGTGGCCGCCACGGCCGCCTGCGTCTCGCCGCGCTGGAAGAGCGCCGAGCCGTGCGTCCGCGGGAAGATGCCCACCTCGCACACGATGGGACGGATCGTCTTCATGTCGCGCCCGTCGATGCGCTTCCTCTCGGAGAGGACGTACTCGCGGACGACGTTGTACTTGCGCTCCTCGAACTCCTCTTTGACGAGCTTCTCGATCTTCGGGAACTCGTCGGCGCCGACTTTCTGCGTCACGGCCTCGACCATCTTGGTCTTGGCGGCCTTGTACGCGTCGTAGCGCTGCTTCTTCTCCTTGATGAGCGAAGCCTGCAAGATGTCGCGGTCGACGGTCTGCTTGATGAGCGCGGCGACCTCCGGAGCGAGCGCCTTCTTCTCGAACTCGCGCTTCGGCTTTCCCACCGCCGTGCGCATGCGCTCGATGAGCTCGAGGATGGGCTGGGCCGTTCGATGCGCGAACATCAGCGCCTCGATGACGTCGGCCTCGGGAGCCTCGCCGGCGCCGCCCTCGACCATGACGATGGCGTCTTTCGAGCAGGCGACGACCATGTCGATGTCGGCGGCCGCCTGCTGCTCGAACGTGGGATAGCCGATGTGCTCGCCCTCGACGCGCGCCACGCGCACGGCGACGAAGGGGCCGCCCCAGGGGATGTCCGAGATGTGCAGGGCGGCCGATGCCGCCGTCATCGCGAGGACGTCCGTGGGGTTCTCCTTGTCGCTGGAGAGCACCGTCGCGATGACCTGCGTGTCGTTCTTGTACCCCTCGGGGAAGAGGGGCCGGCACGGCCGGTCCATGAGGCGCGAGGTGAGGATCTCGTCGTCGCGCTGGCGGCCCTCGCGCTTGAAGAAGCCGCCCGGGATCTTGCCCGCGGCGAACGTCTTCTCGACGTAGTCGCAGGTGAGCGGGAAAAAGTCGATGCCCGGCCGCTCGTCGCCGCTGACGGCCGTGACGAGGACCACGCTCTCGCCGTACGAGACGAGCACCGCGCCGTGCGCCTGCTTGGCCAGGCGGCCGGTCTCTAGGACGAGGGGCTTTCCATTGACTGTGACGGACTCTCGGACAAATGACATGGTCGTATGCGCTCCAAACGCGCAAACGCCGCGTGCGTGCGGCTCGACGCCGAGCGCACCGTCCGCCTTGATCCTCGGTTCGCAGGCGCGAGCGCGGTCTCCCTGGGGAGGGCGCCCGCTCGCACGCGCGAATCGAAAATCAAGAAGCGTGACGTGATGGCTCGGGATGGCAAGGGACGATTAGACGGTTACTTACGCAGGCTAAGCGCGCCGACGACCTTGCGATAGCGCTCCAGGTTGGCGCGCTTGAGGTAGTCGAGCAAACGACGGCGCTTCGAGACCATGCGCAGCAAACCGCGGCGCGAGTGGTGGTCTTTGACGTGGGTCTTGAAGTGTTCGGTGAGGTAGGTGATTCGCTCGGTCAGCAGCGCGATCTGGACCTCGGGCGACCCGGTGTCATGGTCGTGCGTCTGATACTTGGTGACGATTTCGGCTTTCTTGTCGGTGGCGAGGGGCATTGGTCTCTCTCGTGGTCGAGCTCGCGAGAGCTCGAGAATGGGCGCGGTTCCGCTTGGCTGCGCCCCCAACCGCGGAAGGCGAGGGGGAGAGATGCAGGGCCGAACCGGCCTCGTGACGTGGCGGGGCAGTATAGGCTTGGGGCGCGAACCGTCAATCGGAGCCACGGGGGGCCTGCCCATGGCTGCGGGGCGTCAGAAGCGCGCCTGCAGGCTTACGGCGAAGCCCAGGCGATCGGGCGACTGGGGGACGCGCAGGCTCGCGGTGCCCTCGGCCGGGTCGAGCACGACGAGCGTGCTGTTCGGATCGCGCACGTACTGCAGCCAAGCCACGGCGCTCATCATGGGCGAGATGTCCCAGCGCGCGCTCACGCGTCCCTGGAAGATCGCCAGGCGTCCCTGGTCGTACGGCAGGATCGCCTCGTCCCCCTGGGAGCGCACGACGATGGTACGCGAGGCGGGGATTCCGCCTTCGGTGAACTCGCTCTCGAACGTGCTCGGTAGCTGCACGCCGCCGGCGATGCCGGGCGTGAGATGCAAGTCCGGAAACGAATACGTCGCCGCGAGCGAGCCGAACATTTCCGGCTGGCTTTTCGCGTTGGTGGGCATCGTCTCGAACGGGATGAAGCCCGGGACGTTGCGCTCGACGTAGTTCAGGTCGCGCGCGATGCCGGTGAGGCTCACGCGCGCGAAGCCGTACTTGAGCACCCCTTGCAGCGCGAACGCCCACGCGGCCTGGTCCTTGGTGCCGCCGACGACGTCGAAGTTCTTCAGGTGTTGCTCGAGGAGGTCGCCCTCGGCGCTGACGCTCCACGCGATCTCGCCCGCCTGGTATCGCTCCGGCGCGAACAGGATCATCGGCGCCATCGGGTCGTTCTTGTAGAGGAGGAAGTCGACCGACTGCGGAACCGGCATGTCCCTGTGGACGACCAGGCGCGCGCTGGCGCCGTAGGTGTAGACGTGGTCGCCGCGCACGTCGTCGAGGTCGAAGCGGCCCTGCTGGAAGTAGCCGGCGCCCAGGTCGAAGCGGAGCTGCTCGAGCGGGTCCGCGCCGACGCCCGTCAGGACGCCGTAGTTCGTGTCGGCGACGCGCACCGTCTCGACGTCGTTGTTGGTGCCGGGGAGGAGCACCTTCTCGGGCTGCACGATCTGCGCCGTCTTGAATCCGGCGAACGCGTACCACCGCCGCGCGTCGTACTGCAGCTTCATCCCGGGAGCGCTGCCCTGGATGTTGGGGAAGATCGACTGATTGATGGACGCGGCGGTGCCGCCCCACGAGATGTCGTAGAGGTAGCCCAGGCGGAAGCGGTCGGTATCCAGCGGGAAGAAGACGGCCGAGAGGCCTTCGCGTGGGTCGGAGCCCGTGTTGTAGAAGAGGCGTAGAAACGAGCCCGAGTCGTAGAGCGCGCTGTTCACGTTGCCCGAGTTGGCGGCGAGGGCGCTCAGATCGAACCGCAGGACGACGGCGGCTTCGGTCGTCAGGTTCGGAAGGAAGCCGGGCATCTTCTTATACATGACGAGGTGCGTGAGGTTCTCGCGCCCCGCGTACCGCGAGTTCAGGCTGTCGAAGAAGAGCCGGTACTGCGAGCGATCTCCGATGGAGAAGGTGGGGGAGAGGGGGATGTCTTGCCCCGTCGAGTGGAGAAAGTCGTCGGCGCCGAAGGTCCAGGTCAGGCGCGTGTCGATGAAGTCGCTCGGCCGCGTGCCCGGGGGAGCCAGTCCGACGGCGCGCGCCCCGGCGGTCCCGAGGACGTCGTAGGTCGGCATCGCGGGTGCGGGCGGCGGCGGGAGCGCGGGCGAAAGCGGGGGCGCGGTCGCAGGCGCGGTGGGCGGCTCGGGCGACAAAGGTGGCGGCGGCGGCGCGGGCGGCAGCGGCGGCGCGGGCGCCGGCGGGGAGGGCTGCGCGAGGGCGTTCGACGCGAGCGGTGCGGCGCACCCGAGGGACGACAGGATCGCGAGCAGACGGAGAGGACGCATGGGAGATTCCTTGGCGCGAGCCATCGCGACGCGCGCGCGTGAGCTATTCGATCATTGCGAATTCGGCGTGGGGTCGATCGACGTCCGCGGATGCACGCACGCGACGTCCGAGCTGAGGGGAGGCGCGCCGACGCTCATGACGATGTCGTCCTCGCAGCGCGCCTGAATGGTGAACTGGGAACCCCCGGAGAAGTACGCAACCGTGCCGGAGAAGGCCCCGACGTTCGCCCCGCGCGCGCTCACCGGATTGAATCCGTTGGCAGCGCTGCCGTTCGCCTGGATGCGCGTCTGAGCCATCGTCGCGGAGTCCGCGACGAGGAGCATGAAATCGCCCTGCGACGCGAACGCGGAGTACTCGCTGCACTCCGGGTCGGTCGGCGCGGCGGTCGTCGTGCCGTTGCACGCGCTGGCGCAAGGCCCCTCCTTCGGGTCGGCGTAGTTGATCTTGCCGTTGTGGTCGAAGTCGCAGTTGCTCGCGTTCGGCCCGGGCGTGTACGCGCCGTTTCTCAGCGGTACGTCCTGCGGACCGAAGTGCGCTGCCACGTGCACCGTGACGTTGCCCGCCGTCTGCACGCGCACGAGCGTGGACTCGAGCTGCCACAGCCGAGCGAGGTCTTCCAGCTCGGCGACGCCGAGCACCGTCGGCTCGGGGACCATGCAGGGCCGCTTGGTGGTGTCCCAGTACTCGAGCTGCCAGGTCGGGTAGTTGAGCTCCGTGTAGCCGTAGAAATCGCTCGACGTGCCGCTCAACACCTGCACGCGGTCGCACACGCGCATGAGCGGCGGAGTCGAGAAGTTGTACGCGTAGATGCCGCCGAACCCCGGCGCCGGCGAGAGGTCGGTCTGCAGGTCCTGCGCGAAAAAGCCGGTGGAGGAGACGCGGATGACGACGGTGCTGAAGGCGTAGGTCGCTCCGCCGCGCCAGCCGGTGTCGATCTGGATTTGTTCGTTGGGGAAGTACGTCGCGTTGCCGTTGCCGTCGTCGGCCGGGTCGTAGCCCCGCACGTACTGGATACGCGGGAGCTCGAAGAAGAGGGTCTCGCTGACGCCGCTCGCGTACGTGCCGAGGTCCTCGGTGTCGTCGTTCGGCGCGTAGCAGCCGGGGTCCGCGGGGTAATCGACCAGGCCGTTGCCGTTGTTGTCGATGCCGTCCGAGCATTGCGGCCGCGGCGAGCGCGTGGGCTCCGCCGGCTCGTAGCCGAGATCCTCGGCCCACACGTGCGCCTGGCCGAAGGCGCCGAGCACCGGCACCACGACGCCGTCGGCGACGCCCGCATGGAGCTGCACGTTGCGAGCCTGAGATTCGACGGTCCCCGGGTGCGACGAGACTCGTACGAAGCCGTGGAACGAGGCGTCGATCGCGCCGTCGGGCTCCTGGGCCTCGATGCGCACCGTGAAGGGCGTCGGGCGCGCGACCGAAACCCCGAGCAGCCGCTCTTTGGACCCGACGTTCGTGCCGGAGGCCATCGTGATCGTCAGGCGTTTGCCGGCCCCCGTGTGCGAGAAGTCGCCCTGGCAGGCGACGAGGCCGAGGAGGGCAATCGGCCCGAGTGTGCGAAGGTGCTTCCTCATCGGCCCGTCATCTGGATGCGGTTGTCGGTCGTCGCGCCGAGCGCGTCGTCGATGCAGGCGAGGAGCTTGCACTCTTCGCCCGCGAGCGAGCAGGCGCCGAGATCGGTGCGACACTGGCTCGCCTGCGGCGACGCGGCGCAGGCCTTCTCGTGGAACGCCGCGACCTGATCGCGGCAGTCGCTGCGCACGCAGCGGCCGACGCGCGACGAGCAGCTGCCGCTCGTCCTGCACGTCGTGGGCGCCCCCGTCGGGTGCGTGGCACCCGGCTCGGGGCACGCGCACACGAACGAACCGAGGGCGCTGCATTCGGCGTCGCTCGAGCATGCGAGCAGACCTTCGGCCGTCGCGTACGCGGCGCTGTATCCGCAGGGGCGGCCGCCGCGCATGAAGTCGACGAGCGCGTCGCGCTGCTCTATCTGCGTGTCGACCTGCGTCGTGTTGCGCTGCAGGACCCTGTACCCAGAGCCGCCGCCCGCGAGGTAATTGCTGGTCGCGAAGTCGTAGACGTTCTCGAGGACGAGCGGCGCGCTGCAGGTGCCCATGGAGGCGGAACCGCCGGCGAGGTCGCACTGGCCAGGCAGCTTGTCGGGGCAGTCGTCATCGCTCGCGCACGCGTCTTTCGAGTGGCCGACGAAGATCTGGTCGGCGCACGCGGTGACGATGCACGAGCCGGGCGAGCCCTTCGAAAGGTCGCACGACCCCACCTCCGCGCCGATGCAGTCGGCGTCTTGCGTGCACAATCGTGCGGCCCCCGGCCGGCTGCACCCGGCGCAATCGAGGACGACCCGCGCGCCGGCGATCTGCGCCTGCGACGTGCACCCGCGCCCCTCGCTGCGGCGGGCGACGAAGTCGAACATCTCTTGGACCTCGAGGCCCGAGAGCTGCATCTTGGTGATCGTGTTGTTGAAGGGGAAGATGTTGTACATCTCCTCGATCGTGACGGGCCCGGGTATGAGGTCGGTGCGAATGCCTGTGGAGTTCGTGAGCGAGAAGTCGGTCTGCACGCCGAGGCGGAGCCACATCGCGTCGGCGATGAGGTTGCCGAGCGGCGAGTCTCCGCCCTGCGGCGCGGTGCGGTTCGCGCCGGTGGGCGAGAAGCCGGCCAGCACCTGGAGGTCGGCCACGCGGTCGAGCACGCGCTCGTACGGCTGCAGCAAATCGACGAGCCGCGGGTCCTCCGGGACGGAGTCGTCGACCGGGTACGGGACGTACGAGCTCGAGATGACCTCGAAGCCGTTGACCGGGTCGTAGTCGCTGGGGCTGCCGGTGGGCGAAGCCTGCGCGGGATCGTTCGAGAGGACGAGGTCCAGCCGACCCAGGTACTTCGCGAACGCGCCCGAGTGGGAGATGAGAACGTTTCGCGGCTTGCAGAACCGGCGAGTCTCGTTCGGGTGCAGGCGCTCGGTATCGGCCGGATCGTAGATCGGGTGCTGCGGGTCGAAGGCGACGTTCGGGAGGGCCGACCAGACGTACCCCGGCGCGGTCGGATCGGACGAGCAGTCCTGCATCGTCTGCGGGGGGTTGATGACGATGTGGTTGTGGCCGCCCTCGACGACGTCGATCCCCGTCGTGTTCCGGACCATGCGCTCGTCGACGTCGAGCCCGAGGTGACTCAGGACGACGACGACGTCGACCAGCGGCCTTAGCAGGTCGACGTACGCCTGGGCCGTAGCCACAGTGTCGAGCGGCTGGATGCCGAGCGAGTTCGGTTGGTCGAAGATCGACGACAGGCTCGAGAAGTTCGCCATCCCGATGACGCCCACCTTCAGGCCCTCGAGGTTGAACAGCGCGAAGGGTTCGAGGAGCGTGTCGAGCCCCGTGTTGTTCGGCGTGGCCGGGGCCTGAAAAGCGTAGTTGGCCGCCAGCAGAGGGAAGCTCGCCCACTTCTTCATCTGCCGTACGGCGTTGATGGCGCCGTCGTCGAACTCGTGGTTGCCGATGACCATGACGTCGGTGCCCATCATGCTCGACGAGCGTGCCTCGGGTTCGCCCTGGAAGAAGTTGAAGATGGGCGCCCCTTCGAAGATGTCGCCGGAGTCCACGTGAAGCACCCGGTCCGCGCGGGCGCGCTCGCGGTTCAGCAGGTACGAGAGACGCGCGACGCCGCCGACGTTCTTCACCTGGCCGAGCGTGCCGAGCCCGAGCTCGGAGTCGACCTGAAGGATCTGCAGGTCGTACGGGAAGATGCGCGAGTGGATGTCGGAGGTGTGAAGGAGCGTCAGGTGGACGTCGCAGGTCTGGCCGGGCGGGCAAGGGGACTGGACGCCGACGCCCCCGGAGGTGCACCCGGGTGCGCCGCAGGCGAGCGACGCCGCAAATGCGGCGCCAGCCAGCGCCGGCCATCGGAATCGCGGACGCACGTCCGCGACCAGGCCGCGTCGTCCACCCATGTGACGAAGCTCCATGAAACGTTCCTCTGAGGCTGCACGCGCCAGCAGGCGCGTCTTGGTGAAGCGGCCCCTCGTACCACCACAGGCGCGAGCGCGGGAAGAGTTTCTGCGCGCGAGAGTGCGCGCGCTCAGTCGCGGTCGGGAATCGTGCGCATCGGTTCGCGGCCGGGCGGGTCGACGTCGGTCGTCGGCTCCGGGGTCTCGGCTCCGTAGGAGCCTTCTTCGGTCGTGCCCATGAGCAGGTCGAAGAGACCCGGCGCGAACGTTCCCGCCACGAGCTCCTCGACGGCTTCGGCCGTATCGAGGGCGAGCGCTGCCTCGGCGGCGCGCTCGCAGTCGGCGGTCGTCACGCGCCTCAGCGCCTCTTTAATCTCGGGGATGGCCGCCGCTTCCATCGACAGCTCGCGGAGCCCCAGGCCGACGAGCAGCACGGCGGCGAGCGGATCGCTGGCCATGGCTCCGCACAAGGCCACCGGAACCGCGTGCACCGCGGCGGCGCGGGCGACTTGCCGGATCATCCGCAGAATGGCGGGATGAAACGGCGACGCGAGCGGGGCGAGCGAGCGGTTGCCGCGGTCGATCGCGAGCGTGTACTGAATGAGGTCGTTCGTTCCGATGCTGAAGAACTCCGCCTCGCGGGCCAGCACGTCGGCCATGATGACCGCGCTCGGCACCTCGATCATGATGCCGAGGGGAATGTGGCGCGCCCGCGGGTGGCCCGCCGCGTCGACCTCCTGCATCGCGCGGCCGAGCAGCCGCCGGACCTCGCGAAGCTCCTGAACGGTGGCGACCATCGGCACCATGATGCGCAGGTCGCCGTGGGCGCTCGCCCGGAGCATCGCCCGGAGCTGCGTCAGGAAGACGTCGGGCCGCGACAGGGCGAGCCTCACCGCGCGTAGACCGAGCGCCGGGTTCATCTCCGCGGGGAGCTGGAAGCTCGAGGCAAATTTGTCGCCGCCGATGTCGAAGGTGCGCAGCGTGACCGGTCGGGGGGCGACCGCCTCGACGACCGCGCGATAGAGCTCGTACTGCTCGTCCTCGGTCGGCATCGTCGTGCGGTCGATGTAGATGAACTCCGTGCGGTACAGGCCGATGCCCTCGGCGCCGTGATCGAGCGCGAGGATCGCCTCGGCGGGTAGCTCGACGTTCGCCTTGAGGCTCACCGGCTCGCCGTCGCGCGTCACGCACGGCTGATTTCGCGCGCTGAGCAGGCCGCGCGCGAAGGCCAGGTGGCGCGCGCCTCGTCCGCGGGCCTCCTCGACGGTGATCTCGTTCGGGTTGACGACGACCTCGCCGCGCAGCCCGTCGACGACGAGCGTGTCGCCCGTGCGAATGATGCTCAGCGCGTCCGCGACGCCGACGACCGCGGGGATCTCGAGCGCCCGCGCCATGATGGCGGTGTGGCTCGTGCGCGTGCCGATCTCGGTGATGAACGCGATGACCGGTTCGCGCACCATTCCTGCGGTGTCGGCGGGCGAGAGGTCCCGCGCGATGACGATCATCGGCTGATCGAGGCGCGGCAGGATTTGCTTGGTGTCGCCCGTCAGCTCGCGCAGGAGCCGATCGCACACGAACTCGATGTCGTGACGGCGCTCGACGATGTACGCGTCCCGCTCGGCGGCCTCCGCGGGCCCGAACATCTTCGCGATCTCGTCGCACGCCTGGGCCACCGCCCACTCGGCGCACTTCTTCTCTTCGCGGATCTTGCGCTCGACGCGCTCGAGCAGCATCGGGTCGCCGATCATCGTCAGGTACGCGTCGAGGATCGCGTTCGTCTCGAGCGGGCCCGCGGGCAGGCGCGCGCTCACCTCGCGCACGTGGCGCCTCGCCTCGTCGACGGCGCTCTTCAGCCGGCCGACCTCGCCCTCCATCTGGGCGCTCGACACGTGTCGGCGCGCGTAGGCCGCCTTCATGTCGCCCACGACGAGCGCGGGACCGACCGCGACTCCGGGGCTGCCGGCGATGCCCTTGATCACGAGCCCGTGCGGCGTGCTCGCGTCGCTCGGGGGGGGCCGGGTGGCGCCCGGCGGGGGCAGGGGGGAAGGCGGTCGCTGGCTCATCGCGGCTCCCCGAACTTGCCTTCGATGAGCTCACCGAGCGCCGCGACGCACTCGTCGGCGCGCTCGCCGCGGGCGCGGATCTCGAGCACCGTGCCCTTCGAGCCGCAGAGCAGGAGAACGCCCATGACGCTCTTGCCGTTGGCGCTCTGGTCTTCGCGCGCGATCTCGACGTCGCAGGGGTACCTCGAGGCGAGCTGCACGAGCTTGGTCGCCGCTCGGGCGTGGAGCCCGAGCTGATTGATGATGGTGAAGCGGCCGGTGGCTTCGCTCATCACGACCTCCCCGAGCGGGTGTTCTGCGCGGAGGCAGCGACGCCTCCCGCGAGCGAGGGGTTCCCGGGAGGCGGCGTCGTCGCTCCCTTGAGCTCGTACGAGCTCTGTTGCTCGTCCTGCGACTCTTCGGCGTGCGGTGCCGTGCGCTCTGGCGGCTGAAGCTCGTTGGGAGGCGTTCGGTGCGCGTCGCGATGAACGACGGCGAACGCGGAGCTCCCCGTGCGCGCGCCGGATGTGCCGGTCGCGCCGGCCGTGCCCACGGCCTGCGAGAGGTCGCGCGCGAGCGCCTCGGCGATGGCGACCGACCGGTGCCGCCCGCCCGTGCAGCCGATCGCGATGGTCAGGTAGCTCTTGCCCTCGCGTTCGTACTTCGGCATCACGTACTCGAGGAGGTCGCGCGTGCGGC
Source organism: uncultured delta proteobacterium (assembly GCA_963720145.1). Taxonomy (GTDB): domain Bacteria; phylum Myxococcota_A; class Polyangia; order Polyangiales; family Polyangiaceae; genus Palsa-1150. The sequence continues at coordinate 469,997 of CAVREO010000044.1, read as the reverse complement.
GCAGGAACTCGCGCGTCTCGGGCGCGGCGAGGACGTACCTGGCCACTGCGGGATCCAGGCCTGTCAGCGCCTTGAGCTCGGGCACGAAGTACGGGTTGTCGAGGAAGCGGACGTCGAGCACCACGTCGGCGTCCACCGGCGTTCCGTACTTGAAACCGAAGGAGAGGACGCGCGTCACCATGCGTGGGGCTCCGCCCGACGCCGGACCGAAGTGCTCGAGCAGCATCCGCCGCAGGTCGTGCACGCTCGTGTTGGTCGTGTCGATGACCCGCGTCGCGCTCGCGCGGAGCGGGGCGAGGCGCTCCCGCTCGAGGCGCACGCCGTCGAGCACCGCCAGCGCGCCCTCGTGGCCGCTCTGCGCCGACAGCGGATGCGGGCGCCGTGTCTCGCTGAACCGGCGCAGCAACGTCTCGTCGCTCGCGTCGAGGAAGAGGACCTGCAGGTCTCGCTGCCCGCCCGCCTCGAGCAGCTGAAGGACGCTGCCCGCCTCGCCGAGGAACGCGCGCACGCGCACGTCGATGCCGAGCGCAACGCGGGTCATTCCTCCGCGTTCGCACAGCGCCACGGCCTGAGGTGCCAGCAGCGTCGGCAGGTTGTCGACGCAGAAGAAGCCGAGGTCCTCCAGCGCGTGCAGCACCTGCGACTTGCCGGCGCCGGAGAGTCCCGTCACGACGACCACCGTAGGCCGCATCGCCGGCCGGGAGTCGGCATCGAGGCGAGTGGCTTCGCTCATTTGCCCCCCTCTTGGGCGGGCGCATGGCCGGGATCCACGCCGAGCTCTCGGTTCCGCTCGCCGAGGGCATGAGCGTGGACCACGAGGGGATGGACGGCTTGCTCGTTTCGGTCGACGCGACCTCGGGGGCGGCCAGCGACTCGGGCTCGCGTTCGATGGCCGGGCGGGTCACCAGGTTCGACTCGATCTTCTCGAGGAACTCGTTGGCCGTGTGTCGCCCGTCGCGACGCATTAGCTCGTTGCGCGCCGCCATCTCGATGAGGCTACCCATGTTGCGTCCGGGGCGCACGGGCACGTTCAGCTCGCGGATGGGCGTCCCGAGGATCGTGTTGTAGCGCTCCTCGATGCCCAGCCAATCGAACTCCTCCTTGTCGTTCCACTCGCAGAGGCGCACGACGAGGTCGATGCGCTTGCGCTCGCGTACGGCGGTGATTCCGAAGAGCTCTCGCAGGTCGAGCACGCCCAGGCCGCGGATCTCGATGTGGTGGCGCAGGAGTTCCGCGGGCTGCCCGAAGATCATGCCCGGCGGGCGCCAGTCGCAGCGGACGACGTCGTCGGCCACGAGGCGGTGGCCGCGCATCACGAGCTCGAGCGCGCACTCGCTCTTGCCGATGCCGCTCTTGCCGAGCAGGAGAGTCCCCACCCCGAAGACGTCGATGAGCACACCGTGCAGCTGCAGGCTCGGCGCGAGGCGGTCGTCGAGGACGGCGTGCAGCGCGTTGATGGCCCGGCTCGAGCGCGCGTCGGTCATGAACAGCGGAGTCCCCGTCGCCTCCGCGGAGGTGACGAACGCGCGCGGCGCCTCGCCCCCTCCCGTCACGATGACGCACGACAGCCCGAGCGAGAAGAACCCGCGCGACGCGAGGCTGCGCGCCTCGTTGCTCAGCGAATCCAGGTACGACAGCTCGGTCTCGCCGAGCACTTGAACGCGCGTCGGGACCACGCCCTGGTAATGGCCCGCCAGCGCCAGCCCGTTCTTCTGCACCCGCGGATGGCGCAGCGGGCGTTCGAGCCCCGCCTCGCCCGCGATCCGATTCAGCCCGATGGAAAGCCCGGGGTCTTCGACGAGCTGGCGCACAGTGAGCGTCGGGATCGCCTCGCTCTCGCGGTCCCCGCCGCTCCGCCCCCGTGTCTCCTCCGGCATACCCTTACCCCCGCCCATACCCCGGCGCTGCCATAGGTGGTGACGCCCCCTTCATCGAATGGCCGTCTCCTCCGCTTCGATGAGACCGTACGCCTCGTTCGAATCTGCCGCCCCGACCAGCCGGTCGCGGAAGGCCCGGTTGCGCAAGAGGCGCGACACGCGCGCGAGCGTCTTCAGGTGCTCGCCGGTGGCGCGCTTGGGGCCGATGACGGCGAACAATATGTTCACCTTGAGGCCGTCGATCGCGATGAAGTCCACGCCCCCCGGCACGATGAGCAGGCTGGCGTACTGATTCTCGAGCTGAGGCAGCGCGCCGTGCGGGATGGCGACGCCCTCGCCTATGCCGGTCGACTGGAGCTGCTCGCGTTCGACGAGCACCCGCTCGACGACGCCGCCTTCGACGCGCGCGCCGGAGGCGAGCATCTTCGAAAGCATCCGAATGACTTCGGTCTTGTCGAGTCCGTCCTCTCGGTGGACGGCCACCCGCTCTGGCGTGAGAAGCTCGGTAAGGCGCATGGGGGGGCTCGCGGCCACCTGACTTTAGATCGAGTTGGGCAGCCCCCGCACGTCCCTATTGTTCTTCGCCTACCTCAGCCAGCTCCGGGAGGAGCCGCTCCGAGGCGCGTTCGGCGCCCTTTTTCCTGCCCGTGACCGCCTCCTTGGCCGAGACGATTTGCCGCTCGATCTTGTCGGCGACCTTGTCGATCGAGGCGTACATGTCCTCGGAGGTCTCGTGCGCATGAAAGTGCGCATGGCCCGCGTGGACGTCGACCTCCACGTGGTGAAGTCGGTCTTGCTGACAACTCAGGGTCACCTGCCCCTTCATTGGCTCCCGGAGGAAGCGCTGCATCCGCGCCACCTTGTCAATCGCATAGGTCTTGACCGCTTCGGTCGCACTCATGTGACGAAACGTGACTGCAATGTTCATCGGGCCCGCCTCCTGCCGCTGTGAGCCGGTTCAGAAGCTCTATACCGACAAGCGTACGGCGCTGTTCCCGCGCCCATACCCCAAGCGTATCCCTCCACCCGGGCGGGGCAATGGGCAAAGTGCGGCGCCTTGCCGTTTCGCGTACACGACCCCACGCTCGAGCCCGCACCACGGGTCGTGATCCTAGCCGTGGTCGGCTCTCGTGGACGTAAACGCTGACGCTGACGTGGTCGGGGTACCTGGTCGTGGTCGTCTCTCTCGCGGGGAGAGCACGGCGACGTAGGCCGACCGAGACCAGCGTCAGCGACTACGTTTGCGAGAGCCGACCACGTCGACGAGCACGACCACGGTCTACGAGCCGCGGGACCGCTTAGAAGAGCTTCTTTCGCTTGCTCGACGAGAGGATGCCGAGCATCTCGCGGTACTTGGCCACGGTGCGTCTCGCAATTTGGATGCCGTCGCGCTTGGCGAGGAGCTCGACGATCTGCTGGTCGGACAGCGGGTTCGCCTTGTCCTCCTCGTCGATGATCTTCTTGATGGCCTGCTTGACGCTCTCGCTGGCGATGTCCTCGTCGGCGACCCGGCGGATCGACGAATTGAAGAAGTACTTCAACTCGAAGAGCCCCTGCGGCGTGTGCACGTACTTGTTGGTCGTCACGCGGCTGATGGTCGACTCGTGCATGCCGACCGACTCGGCGACGTCGCGCAGAATCATCGGCTTCAAGTGGGCCACGCCCTGCTCGAAGAACTCGCGCTGCTTCTCGACGATGCACTCGGTCACGCGGATGATGGTCTTCCGCCGCTGCTCGATGGCGCGGATGAGCCACTGCGCGTTGCGCAGCTTTTCGCCGATGAACTCCTTGGCGCGCACGTCCTTCAGGAGCTGCTTGGTCAGCGACTCGTTGATGTAGAGGCGCTGCACCCCGCGGTCGTTGTCGGTCACGACGAACTTGTCGGCGTCCTTGATGACGTACACGTCCGGCGTGATGGCAATCGTCTTGTCGTCGGTGTCCGTGAAGTTGCGCGCCGGGCGGCTCTCGAGCTTCTGGATCTGCTTGACGGCCTCGTACACCTCTTCGATCGTCACCTTCAGGTCGCGCGAGATCGCCTGGTAATTGTGCTTTTCGAGGTTGTGCAGGTGCTTCTCGATCATCGCGAGCTCGAGGTCGTCGTAGCCGTACACCTCGGCCTGAACACGCAGGCACTCCTGCAGCGAGCGCGAGCACACGCCCACAGGATCCCACTCCTGCATGTCGCGAAGCACGCACTCGGCGTCCTCGCTCTCGATGGGCACCTCGCGGGCGAGGTCGTCGATGGTCAGGTCGGGGGTCTTCTCGCCGTTTTCGCGCTCGGTCCCTTTGAGATCGAGAAAGCCGTTGTCGTCGATGTTGCCGATGACGAGCTCCGCGAACTTCTTCTCCTCCTCGGTGAAGTCGCTCATTTGAAGCTGCCAGCGCAGGTGGTCGACCAGCGACTGGGTCTTCGTCAGGTTCTGCTCGATGGGGGGCAGCTCCTCGAACCCGCCGCGGTTGCTCGGCAAGGGCTGTTGCAGCGTCCGGTTCTCGAGGAACTGCTCCCAGTCGATCTCGTTGACGCGCTTGTCTTCGCCGCGCTTCTCGAGGTCCGAGATGTCCATCTTCTCGGAGTTCATCGCCGGCGCGTCGGGTGCCCTCGGTTCGAGTTGGACCTCGCCGTTCTTGCCGTCGCCGTTGGCGGCGCGAAGGCGAGGGTCCACCTCTTCGTCCGCGAGCACGGGGTTCGCATCGAGCTCCTTGCGGATCTCGTCGATGAGCTCCAGGCGCGACAGCTGAAGCAGGCGAATCGCCTGCTGAAGCTGCGGCGTCATCACGAGCTGCTGGCTGAGCTTTAGTTGCTGCTTGATCTCCATCGCATCGCTCGGGAGGAGGAACTGCAGAGGTGCCGGCGCCGGTATGGCGCCGCCGATCAGTCGGAAACGCCGAAGAAGCGGAACGCTGCGGAGGTCTGCGGAAACCGTGGAGCTGAGGACGTGCGCGCGACGTGCAGGTGGCGGGGGCCCTGACGCACCGGCTGCGGCGCGTTAGACGCGCCGGACCCAGACGGGGAGAGAAGGCTGCGGGGGTTCGGCTGCAAGAGGGGCTGGGGGGGTTGGGGGAGGGGGCTCGAAGGGGGTGGGGGGGGACGAGACGAGAGGACGAGAGGGAAGGCCGAGACGCGTGGGACCGGGGCCGGGCTCGAGGCCCCCCCGGCTGGACAGCCTGCCGTGGGCCCACGGAAGGAAATAACACCCCGCGCGGCTTCCGGTAGCCGTTTTCTGGCTATTTCCGTGCCAGCGGTTGAATTTGCTTAGAAATGCAGACGAAAGTGCTACGTTTCGCGGCCAGGCACGAAAACGCGCGCGGTCGCGTTCGCCCCCTAGGGCGGCAACTGCGGTGGAGGCGGAACGGAACGCTGCCACGTTCCGAGGTACCGCCCCCGGACCAGGGGATGCTCGGGGAACTCGGCCGCCGGGGCCATGGCCGCGACCGAGCCGTCCAGCAGCAGAACCGCCCGCGTGCACACCCGGAGCGCTTCGGCCACGTGGTGGTCCGCCAGCAGAACCGTGGCCCCGCCCTGCGCCAGCTCGGCCAGAAGCGCCCCGAGGCGCTCCGCCCCGGCCGGGTCGACGCCCGCGAACGGCTCGTCGCACACGAGAACCCGCGGTGAGCGCGTGATCGCCCGTGCCAGCTCGAGCCGCCGGCGCTCGCCGCCCGACAGCTCGCCGGCCCGCACCTCGAGCCGGTCCACGAGCTCGACGCGCGCCGCCGCCGCGCGCACGTCCTCGGCGGTCGCCGGCAGCCGGGCGATTCGCCGGTACGCCTCGAGGTTCCCGCGCACGGTGAGCTCCCAGAGGACGCTCGGCTCCTGGGGCACGTACCCCACCCCGGCGCGCGCGCGCTTCCAGAGCGGCCAGCGGGTCACGTCCTCGGAGGCGAGCGTGACGGTCCCCTCGTCGGGCGGCGGCTCGCCGACGAGCGCGCGAAAGAGCGTCGACTTGCCCGCGCCCGAGGGGCCGAGGACCCCGACGACCTCGCGCGCGTACGCCTGCAGGTCGACGCCGCGCAGGATCGCCTTGCCCCCGCGCACGACGCGCAGGCCACAGGCCGCGAGGATCGGGGCTTGCGTGGCGGGGGCGTCGACGGGAGCCGGAGCCACCTAGGGCCCTTTCGCGACCGGAATCGACCCCTTCACCTGCGTGAGCGACACTTTCGCGGTGGGGAGGTCGATGCGCGCGCTGTCGGCGGTGAGCCACCCCTGGCCGCGCGTGAGCTTCACGCCGCCGCGCAGATCGAGCACCTGTTTGCTGAGGTCCACCTCGACCGCGGGGGCCTCCGCGTGCACGCCGCGCACGTCGGCGGTGACGCCGCCCGAGCCGCGCGCCCAGGTGACGTGCGGCGAGTGGTCGAAGCGCAGGTCGATGCGCGGGCAGCTGACCGCTAGGTCGCCCTTGGTGAGCGTGACGTTGCCGGTGAGCGTCGCCTCCCCCGTGAGGATGTCGATCTCGAGCCGCTCGGCCTGGAGCGACACGTTGGGGTCGCCGCCGAGAATCTCGGTCGCCTGCGCGGCCGGCGTGGGCACCGCGAGCGCGGCGACGAAGAGCGGGAGCACGAGCGAGCGCTTCACGCGGGAAGTGTAGCGCAGGCGCCTCGATGACGGATCCCGAGAGCCGGGGCGCTCTAGAGGACGGCGGCGAGCGCGCGAAGCTCGCGCAGCAGGCCGGCGGCGCGGGCGGCGGGCGGGGGGGGGACCGAGAGGGCGAAGAGGTGCTCGACGAGGGTCGCGACCGCCGCGCGGCAGAGGGGCGGCAGGAGGGCGTCGGCTTCGGAGGACGTGGACGCCGCGGCGCGCACGAGGGCGCGCGCCAGCGGGGCGAGGGGCGCGGGGGCGATGAGGGCTTGGGGGACGAGGGACGCGAGGGCCCGGGAGAGCGGCGGAGCGAGGGCGTCGATCGCGCGGTCGGCCGCGTAGCGCGCGAGGACCGGGTCGCTCATGGCGCTCGCGCGGTCGCGGCCGATGTAGACCAGGGCCAGGTCGCCCTCCCACGCCGCGGCGACCGGCGCGAGCGACGTCGCCAGCTCGCGCGCGATGCGCTCGGCGTCGCGCTCGATCGTGCCCGCCGCCTGCCCGAGCGCGTGCGCCCGCGCCGCGCGCGTCTCGTCTTGCTCCCGCTGGCGCGTGGCCTCGGTCGCCGCGTGCGCCGCGATGCGCGCCACGATGTGCGCCGCTCGCCGGCGCAGCGCGCGCTCCTTGAGCTCGGCGCTGCGGGCGACGATGCGCTCGTCGAGCAGCGCCTGCACCCCCGGCCAGCCGGACTCCTCGAGGGCACGTGCGTCGCCGAGCTTGCCCGCGAGCGCCCGCTTGGCCGACAGCGCGAGCGGCGGCGCCCACGACGGGATCCCGGTCTCGGCGAGCGCCTGCTCCACCGCGAGCATGACCTTCGCGAGCTCGGGCGGCGCCAGGCGGTCGGCCTTGTTCACCAGCATCTGCACCGGCAGGCGCGCGCGCCGGGCCTCCTCGAGCACCTCGCGTTCGCTCTGCTTCATCGCCTGCGTCGCGTCGAGCAGCCAGATGGCGACGTCGGCCTCCTCGAAAGCGCTGCGCGCCGCCCGGATGTGGTGCGGGTCTGGCGCGTTGAAGCCGGGCGTGTCGAGGATCTCGACGCGCACGAGGAACGGCAGCGGCATCAAGAGCTCGACGCGGCGCACGGCCGTGGCGTCGAGCGTCTTCAAGACGGCGCGCAGATCGGCGAGCGGCACGATGCGCTCGGGGGGCTCCGCGTCGCGCGCGAAGAAGAGGCGCGCGGCGGGGTCGGGCGCCCAGCGCAGGTGGTGCAGCGTGGCAGTCGTCGGCAAAACGCCGGTGGGCGCGACGTCGGCGCCGATGAGGGCGTTGATGAAGGTGCTCTTGCCGGCGTTGAACTCGCCGACGATCGCGAGGCGCACCGGGCGGGTGCGCTCGGCGGCGAGGTCCGCGAGGTCGGCGACCGACGCCAGGTCCGACGCGGCGCGCGCGTGGGCGTCGAGGCGCGCGAGGAGGGCGGGCCAGTCCGACGGCGCGTCGCCGTCGGGGACCCACCCGCGGGCGGTCGCGGCGGCGAGGGTCTCGGCCCACGGGACGACGCGCGGGTGCGACACGCGGGCGAGCTCGTCGAGGCTCGCCGCCAATCCCAGGTCTCGACCATGCTCGGGCGTAACCGGAGACGTGCCGCCCCCCGCGAGCGCGGCGGCCACACGGCGCGCGTCGTCCACCATGCCGGACGTGTCGCTCTCGGCCGCGTCCATCGCGGCGAGCGCCGCGCGCAGCGCGCCCGCGTCGCGGTCGTCGACGGCCGCGTCGAGCAGCGGCCGCACCGCCGCCGTGTCTCCCGCCTGCACCGCCTCCGCGAGCGCCCGCCGCGCCGCGTCGCGCGCCCCCTCGGCGCGCGCGAACGCCGCCCGCCACCGCGCGAGCTCCTGCTCGCCCTTCGCGTCGACCACCGACCGCACGCGCGCGCGCACCTGCGCGTCGCTCGGCACGTACGCGAGCGCCGACGACAGCGCCTCGCTCGCCCCGGGCACGTCGAGCACCATCGCGCGCACCAGCGGCGCGATGGCCGCGGGGTCGCCCAGGGCCGCCAGCGTTCGCCCGCGCACGAGCGCCGCGCGGCCGTCGGTCGGAGCCTCGGTCACGTCGGCCAGCAGCGCGCGCGCGGCCTCCGCGTCGCCGCGCAGAAGCCTCGCCTCGGCGCGCCGGATGGCCACCTCCGGCGACCGCTCGTCGCCGGTGCGCTCGAGCCACAGCTCCGCGCGCGCCGCGTCCCGCTGCGCCAGATCGAGGTCCGCCAGCTCGATGAGCGCCTCGCGCCGCGCGTCGCTCCCGCCGTCGGCCACGGCGAGCGCGCGCACGAACGCGTCGCGCACGTCTTGCGCCGGCGCCCCGGTCGCCCGCCTGCCCCGCGCGAGGCGCACCCACACCTCGGCCCGCGAAGGCGCCCGACGCGCGAGCTCCTCGAGCGTCTCGGCGAGCTCCGCGTCGAGGCCCGCTGCCTCGCATGCGTCCGCCAGCAGCGCCAGCCCGAGCGGCGAGGCCGGCGCCCGCACGAGCACCCGGTGCGCGGCGGCGCGCGCGCCCATCACGTCCCCCGAGGCGAGCGCGTCCTCTCCTTCGCGCAGGTCCTCGTCGGCCCCGGCCAGGACGATCTCGACTTTGCCGATCCAGCGGCCGATGACGTCGGCGAGGCGCATCGCGCGGGGGGGAGGGTAGAGGGCCCGGTCCGGGGGCGCCATGACCGAGGGGGAAATTGTTGCCATGGCAACGATCTGGCTCTGGGCGAGGGGGAGATCGTTGCCATGGCAACGATCTCGACCTGAGAAGAGGGCAAAAGCGCGGCTCCCGTCTGGAGAAGCGCCCCTCAGGCCTTGAGAGAGGCTGCTCGAGCGCGGAGGGACGTCCCTCACGACGAGTGATGCGCTGCTCAGCGCGTGAGCGACGTCGCTCCGGACGTGAGGGCCGCCGCTCCCGAGGGGAGAAGCCCCGACGCTCAAGCCGTACCTGAAGGTGCGGCTCGGCAAGAGCAACCCCGCGCTGCAGTCGCAGTTCGGGGTGGAAGGGCCAGAAATCGGTCGCCGTGAAGTCGACGGCGATTGCGAAGGTTCAGGCCACGCGGTCCGCGCGGCACACGATGGGTAGCAAGCAGAAGAGCACCATCACGGGCGCGACGACCGTCCCGGCTGCTCCGACGCCGGCTCCCACCGCGCCGGCCGCGGCCACGCCTCCGTCGCCGAAGACGCCGCCGGCGTAGGCCGCCCTCGCGGCGGAGCGCGACGGAACGCGACGCGACAACCAGGGCGGGCGGCGAGGCGGATTATGGGTCTGCCTTCCCGCCCGCCCGCTCTTCGGCCTCGGAGCGTTCAGAGGTCGGCGCCGATGACGCTGGCGTCCCCGCCGCCACCTAGGCTGTTGTTCGCGCACACCCAGGTGCCGGGGGGCTGGCACTGGCATAAGATCTCGCAATAAGAGCTGTCGCACACCTCGTGGTAATCGCAGCTAATTCCGATGGTCGAGCACGGCGAGTAGTCGGCCGGCTGCGCGGGGCACTGGTAGGCCGGGCACTCCGGGTAGCTGCAGAACCATGCGCCGTTTTGGCACGTGCAGCTCGGCGCGCAGGTGCCCCAGTCCGGGGAGCTGCACGTGAAGCCGTCCGGATAGCAGCCGCTGCCATCGAGGGGTGGAGCGGGAGGGCACACGGGGGTCGTGCACGCGAGCGTGCTGCACGCCCAGCCGCCGTTTTCGCACCTGCACGTGTTGCAGCCGTCGCCCGCGGGGCAGCTCGTCGTCGACGAGCACCCGGAGAGCGGCGTGCAGGAGCCGGAGCCGCTGCTGCCGCTCGTGCTCCCACTCGTGCTGCCGCTGCCGCTGCTGCTGCTGTCGCAGGGGGTCCCGCAGCCGCTGCTGCTGCCGCTCGTGCTCCCGCCCGTGCTGCTGCTGCCGCTCGTGCCTCCGCTGCCGCTGCCGCCGTCCGTCCCGATGGGAGGGCCGACGAGGACGTCGGTCTTTCCTCCGCACGCAGCGGCGGACGCCGCGACGGCGGAACCGAAGACGAGAAGCAGCGCGGTCCGAAGGGCTAAGGGGCTCACGCGGGCCACCTGGAGCGAAGCCCGTGCCACGCGCGCAGGGCGCGAGGACGCCGCGAAACGCGGGAAAAACGCGCGCGCCGCGCGATGCCATTGTGGGCCACCCGGGCGGATGTGTCGCTCCGGGACGCGAGCTAGCGGGGGCGCGCTTCGTCTTCGCATTCGCGTTCGAGGAGCCGGCGCAACAGGTCGTCCTCGCGGCGCAAGACGAGCACCTTTTCGCGGTCGACGACGACGAGCCCCGGCGCGCTGCCGCGCGGTTTGCGCAGGAAGCGCCGCGGGCGTGTACTGCACCTCGACGACGCGCTCGTCGCGCGCGTCGGAGAAGTGCGCGGCCAGGTGGGCGGCCTCGACGAGCACGTCCGCCGGGCACGACGCGCCCTTGTCGAGCGGCACGACGACGTGGGCGCCTGCCCGGTCTCTTGGCGTGCAGCCAGAGGTCGTGCGGGCGGGCGACGTGGAAAGTGAGGGCGTCGTTCTTCTCGGCGCCGCGCCCGACGAGGATGCGCGCGCCGCTGCGCCGACGCGAAGAGGCGGTACGGGGGCAGGGAGGCTGCGCCTTGCTGCGCGGGCGCGCTGGGCCGGCTGCGCCGGCGGCGGGCCGACGCGACCGGCGCGAGCTTGAAGTCGCGCGGGGCGGCGGCACGCGCGGCGGTCTCGAGAGCGTCGAGGTCGAGGGCGACGTCGGGCTCGCGCGCGGGGTGCGCGCGCGGCGCAGGCTCGGCGGGCGACGGCAGGGCCGCGAGCGTCGCGGCGACCGCGCGCAGCGCAGCGAGGGCCCTTTCGGCGTCGCCCAGGCGCGCCCGCGCGACCTTCGCCCCTTCCTTGAGTCGCCGCGCCCGCTGGAAGAGCGCGTCGATCTGCTCCTGCGCTCCGCGCGCCGGATCGAGCGGAAACTCGATGTCGCGCGCCTCGCCGCTCGCCCAGTCGACCGCGACCAGCCGCGTCGCCCCGCGAGAAGCCTGCGCCGCCGCGGCCACGAAGAGCTGCGCGCGCGCCGCCATCTCGTCGGCCGTCCCCGCCCGCGCCAGGTCGCCGCGAACCGCCTCCGCCCTCCGTTCCACCCGCGCGATCGCCTTGCCCAGCGCGCGCCGCAGCGCCTCCTGCCGCGCGCCCGCGCTCCGCTGCCCGAGCTCCTCCGCGAATCCGCGCCCCAACCGCCTCGAGAGCCTCCGCCCCGCTCTCGCCCGCATCCGCGCCCGCGTCCGCGCCCCCCGCCTCCAACCGCACCTCCCCCCCCAGCTCCGCGCTCACCCTCCACACCTTCCCCTCGCGCGCCACCACCACCGCTCGCCGTTCCACCCCCACGACCCGCCCCCCCTCCACCCGCGCGCGCCACGCCGCCTGCCCCGGCGCGCTGGCCCCCCGCATCGCCTCGCGCAGCTGCTCGCCCGCGTCCCCCCCGACAACACCCACACCCGCGCCCGCGCCCCTCCCTCCTGCGACGACGAGCTGCACGTTTGCCCCCGGAACGCGCACTCGCAAAAGGACTACGTCTCGCGCCTCCGGCACGGCCAGGACCGCGCGACTCACCCGCCGCACGTGACCCCCGATGAGCGTGCGAATCCATCGGACCCGGGTGCGATACCATGGGACCGTCCGGCTTCGTGCCGCCTTCACCATGCATCGCCGCAACTTCCCGACCGGCCAAGCGACCACGGCGCTCCTCAAGGGCATGCACCGCGCGCTCGGCCACGAGAAGGGCACGCACACGGCGGACGCGTGGCTGCGGGCGATCCGCATGGTGCGCACCGACCTCGAGGACGAGACTCGCGTCGTGCCGCTGCCCTCGCTGCATCGCGCGCTCGTGGCGTTCGCCGACCTCGGCTCGCGCGAGCTCATCCCGGGGCTGTGGAAGTATCTGGTGGCGCCGGACAATCTCGGGGTCTGGGTGCGCGTTCTGCGCGGGACGTCCGCGCCCGCGGAGGCGTTCGGGCGCCTCGACTCCGGCGACAGCGAGTACGGCCGGACGACCCGCTGGGAAACGACGCAGATGCGGCGCGGCTCGTGGAAGGGCCTCGTACGCATCGCGCACGACCCTGCGCTCGAGCAAGACGGCCTGCTGCGGCTGGCGCGCCTGGCGGAGGTGACGGCAGTGCCGGCGCTCTTCGGCTGGCGCAACGCGGTGGCGCGCTCGCTGCCGCAGGGTGACTCGTCGGCGTCCGGGATGGTGCAGGAGTTCGAGGTGGAGTGGTCGGTGCCCGAGGTGACGACGAGCAGCGCCATCGGGCTCGTCGCGGGTGGGGCCGCGGGCGTCGTGCCGCTCTTCGCGCACGTGGGGGGCCCGGCGGTGGAGATCGCCGCGGCCTTCGCCGGCGCGCTCGGGGGCGGTCTCGTCGGCATGGCGTGGGCGCGCGAGCGCCTGGGGCGGGCGACGACCTACGCGCAGTCGCTGCGCGTGCAGGTGCTCGAGCGCAGCTTGATGCTCAAGGAGATGCGCGAGCGCGAGATGGGCGGCCAGATGGAGGGCACGGTCGCCGCCGGGCAGTACCGCATTCTGCGGCGGATGGGCTCGGGCGCGACCGGTGTCATCTACGAGGCGGTGCGCATCGCCGACGGTGTGCCCGTGGCCGTGAAGCTGCTGCGAGCGGCGGCGGCGCACGAGGCCGTGGCGAGCGACCGGCTGCGGCGCGAGGCGGAGGCGCTGGGCCTGTCGTGGCACCCGAACGTGGTCGAGGTCATCGATCACGGGCACCTGGCCGACGGGACGGCGTACCTGGTCATGGAGCTCTTGCACGGCGAGGCGCTGGGCTCGCGCCTTCGGAGCAAGGGCCGGCTGACGCCGCGCGACCTCCTGCCCATCGCGATGCAGGTGTGCGACGCGCTGGCGGCCGTTCACGCGGCGGGCGTCATCCACCGCGACCTCAAGCCCTCGAACATCTTTCTCGCGGTGGACCGCGACGACCCGGCGGGGCCCGAGCGCGTGAAGCTGCTCGACTTCGGCATCGCGCGCGTCGAATGGGAGGAGACGCGCATCACGAACACCGGCGGTCCGCTCGGGACGCCGGGGTACATGTCGCCGGAGCAAGAGACCGGCAGCGGAGAGATCGACGCCCGCAGCGACATCTTTGCGCTCGGCGCGGTCCTTTACGAGTGCCTGGTGGGCGAGCCGCCGCCGCCGCGCTCGCCGAGCGGCCTCGTTCGCATGGGCGGGAGCGCGGCGGTGCGGTTCGACTCGGGGACGCAGAAGTCGGCGGCGCTCGTTCCGCCCGTGTGGCGCTCGGTCATCGAGAAGGCGATGGCGCTGCAGCCGACCGAGCGCTTCCAGGACGCGCGTTCGTTCGCTCAGGCGCTGCGCGGCGCGCGAGAAGAGATCGCGAAGGCCGAGGGATCCACGTAGAACGGCGTGACGATGCGATCGATTCGTGGTTCCGAGGGGGAAGGTCGCGCGCGCTCGTCGCTCGCGGTGACGGCGCTGCTCGCGCTGCTCGGCGCGTGTCAGCCGCTGGGGCATGCGCCCGCCGCGCAGCCGCAGCCGCCGCCTGCGTCGCCCTACGCGGCTCTGCCCGCGTACCCGAGCGGCCCGTACGCCCAGCCGGCCTATCCGCCTGCGCCGTCGGGCTATGCGCCGGCGCCCCCTCCCCCGCAGCCGCCGCCGGGATCCGCTCCGGTCGCGGCGCAGCCCAATCGCCCGCTCCTCGGGCCGCTCGTGGGGCCGCTCATGTGGCAGGCCGAGGCGCGCGCGGTCGCCAAGGAGCTCGTGGCGAATCTGTCTCCGGCCAACCAGGCGCTCGTCGCGACGATCCCGCTGGTCTTCGACCCGACGACGGACGTGAACGCGTTCGCGGGCTGCGACGACAGCGGCGCGCCGTTCGTCACCGGCACCGAGGGCCTGCTCGAGGCGGTCGACGCCATCTCGCAGACCAAGGCGACCGACGAGCTATTCGGCACGCGGACGTACGACGCGTACACGAACGCCGTCGTGCCGGCCCTCGTCTCGGCGAACGGCGGGAGCGCGCTGCTGCCCCCGGGCATCGTCGGGCCGGCGCAGTGGATGGACCCGCGCCGCATCTCGCGAGCGCACGAGATCTTCGACGAGATCGTCGCGTTCACCTTCGGCCACGAGCTCTCGCATCACTACCTCGGCCACACCGGCTGCGCGCACGGCCAGCCGGCGGGCGTGCCGCCGGCGGTGAGCAACCTGAATCGCCTCGTCTCGTCGGCGCTGCCGCTCTTCAACCAGCCGAACGAGAACTTCGCCGACTCCTACGGCTGCATCAACGTGCTCGATACGGGGCGTGCGCGCGCCGCGCAGGCCTACCGCTGGACCGAGGAGGGAGGTCTGTGGCTGCTCGACTTCTTCGCGCGCCTCGACCGCGCGTCGGGCGCGAGCCCGCTGCTCGGGTTTCTGCGGACGCACCCGAACCCGGGGCTGCGCATCCCGATTGTCCAGGGCGTGACCGCGACCTGGCACCTGCAGCATCCCGGCTGACGCCGGCTTCGCTCACACGATCGGCAGGGACCGACGCGAGCCCTGGACGAGGACCTCGTTGTGGCTGCCCGTTCGGTATCCCTGCAGGTCGAGCGTCACGTACGCAAACCCGAAGCGCTTGCCCGCCGCGACGATCTCCTCGCGCCGCTCGAACGCAGCCGCGAGCTCGTCGCGCGCGACCTCGATTCGCGCGAGGGACTCGTGCCAGCGCACACGCACCTGGCGCAGCCCCATCCGGCGGAGCTCGGCCTCGAGGCCGCCGATTCTGCGCGAGCCGCTCGCGCGTCACCTCGGTGCCGTACGGAATGCGGCTCGAGAGGCACGCGCTCGCGGGCTTGTCCCAGACCGCGAGGCCGATGGCCTGCGCGCTGTGGCGCACGTCTTCCTTGCGGAACCCGAGCTCGACGAGGACGCTGCGCACGCCGGCGTTCTTCGCCGCTTCGAGGCCCGGACGGTGGTCGCCGAGGTCGTCGACGTTGGTGCCGTTGAGCACGTGGTCGAGCCCCCATTCGCGCTTCTTCGCGACGGCGATGTCGTAAAGCTCGCTCTTGCAGTGAAAGCAGCGGTCGCTGGCGTTGGCCACGTAGCTGGGTCGCTCGATCTCGTGGGACTCGACGAGCTCGTGGCGCGCGCCGATCTGCTCGGCGACCGCGATGGCCGCCTGTTTCTCGATCGGCGCCAGGCTGGGCGACACCGCCGTCATTCCGACGGCGCGCCGGCCGAGGACCTCGTGTGCGACAGCCAAGACGAGCGCGCTGTCGACGCCCCCCGAGTAGCAAACGAGCGCGCTGCCCATGTCGCGTAAGAGCGCGCGCAGGCGAGCCAGGCGTTCCAGGGCATCGCCGGCCTGCGCTTCGGCTACGGCATGGTCTCCCGGGCCTATCTGCACGAGGTCCTTCTTTAGCACTGCTTGCGCCTCCTCTCCCGGGGCTGCTAATTTGTTCAGTCCCTGGAGGCAAGCATGGCGGCTGCTCAAGAAATCGAGGCTCTGCTCGCCCGGCTCGGTCCCAGCAAGCTGCAGCTCGCGCGGGCCCCGCTGGAGGCTCCTTCGCTCCGGCTGGATTGGCCGGAGCTCAAGGCGGTGTTGCCCGACGGCGGGCTGCCGCGGGGGGTGGTCGAGCTGGCGGCGCCGCACGCTCTCGGGGGGTCGACGAGCCTCGCGCTCGCGGCCGTGCGCGCGGGCCAGCAGCGCGGCGAGCAGGCCTTCTGCGCGTGGGTCGATCCGGAAGCCACGCTGTACGCGCCGGGGGTGGCTGCCGCGGGGGTCGACCTCGCGCGGGTGCTCGTCGTCGTTCCTCCGCGGGCGCAGCTCGGGCGCATCGCGCTCAAGGTCGTATCGTCGGGCGCGTTCGAGGTGGTCGTGGTCGACATGGACCCCGTGCCCGGAGCGGCGACGAAGACGGCGCAGGGCCAGCCGAAGAAGGGCAGGGGATGGGCGCCGGAGCTTCTGGTGCGCAAGCTCGCGCTGGCGGCGGAGCCGAGCGGGGCGACGGTGATCCTGCTCACGGACACGACTCGACCGCGCGCGGCGGCGTGGCCGGTCGCGTTGCGCCTCGAGCTTTCGCGCTCGCACGTCGAGAGCCTGACGGTGCGCGTGGCGAAGGACAGGCGCGGGCGGGTGGGCCTCGCGAAGACCGTCCCCTTCTTGCCGGTCCTTCGCGCGCCCGGGTGGAGCGAGTGAAGGAAGGAAGATGCGCCGCGTGGCGTGCATCGCGCTGCCCGAGATTCGCCTCGAGGTGGCGAGCGCAGAGACGCGAACCGCGGTGCTCGCCGTCGTGATCGCGCGACCCGGCGGCGCCGTGCAGAAAGAGCGCGACGTGCTCGGCAACACGCGGGTCGACGTGGTGTCGCGCGAGGCGTCGCGGCTGGGCGTACGCGCGGGGCAGACGGTCGCGGCGGCACGGGCGAAATGCGCCGAGCTGCGCGTATGCGTCGTCGCCGAGGCGGCGGTGCAAGCGGCGCTCGCGCGCATCGCGGAGGTGGCGCTCGCGTTCGGGCCGACCGTGGCGTTCGACGTCGCGAACGACGTCGTATGGGTCGAGATCGGCGGGTGCGCACACCTGCACGGGGGCGAGGAGGGGCTCGCGCGCGCGCTCGAGGCTCGCGTGCGGTCGCTCGGGCACGCGTGCCGCGTCGCGGTGGCGAGCGGGCCGCGCTTGGCTTCGGCCGTGGCGCGGTTCGCGCCGGCGCGTCCAACGGGGCCGCTCGTCGTTCCCGCGGGCCGAGAGGCGGCGGCCATGGGCGTGCTGCCGGTGGCCGTGCTCGCCCTGGACGGCGACACGTCTCGCTGGCTGCGCGATCTCGGGCTCACGTCGTGCCGCGACTTGCAGCGGTTGCCGCGGCGCGCGTTCGGTACGCGGCTCGGGGCGCGGGCTCACGACGTGATGCCGCTCCTCGACGGCCGAGACGACGCGCCGCTGGCTCCCTGGCGCCCGCCGGAAGTTCCGGAGGAGCGCGTCGAGCTCGACTGGGGCGTCGCCTCGACCGAGTCGCTCGTCTTCGTCGTCAAGGCACTTTGCGATCGCCTGGCGGCTCGCCTGGAAGGACGCGCGATGTCGGCGGCTCGCCTCGAGCTCGTGCTCACGCTCGACCGCGCTCTCTGCCACGGCTTTTCCTACGTATCGACACTCACGGTGACGCTGCCCGTGCCCATCGCGAGCGCCGCTGATTTGTGCGCCGTCCTTCGTGCGCGCCTCGAGCACGTTTCGCTGCCCGCTCCGGCGCTCGCAGTCACGCTTCGCGCCCCGGAGCTGGCGCGAGTGCCGGCTCGCAACCTCGACCTGCTCTCACCCGAACCGAGAGCCGATCGCGCGCTGCCACGGCTCGTCGCCGAGATTGGAGCCGAGCTCGGCCCCGCGTGCGTCGGCACGCTGGCGCTCGTGGATACGTGGACACCCGAACGGCGGACGTCTCTCGTGCCGCTCGATCGAGCACGCCGACACCGACGCGAAGAAGAGTCGTCGCGCCCGTGCGTCGAGGGGCTCCCCGAGCTCGGTCGACGTCGGCCGAACGATGGCGGGCTCACGTCGGCGCTCGAGCCTTCTCGCATCGTGGGTGAGGTCCCGATGGAGGGGTTCGATTGCCGTGAGCTCGTGGAGCCTCGCCGGCTCGCGCGCATTCAATCGGAGCAGTGGTGGCGCGGCACCGCGGGGCACTCCCTGGAGCGGCGCGATTTGGTGGCCGCCTGGGTCGTCATCTCCCGGGTCAGCGGACACGGCTGGGTCGAGCTCCGTGCCGAGGAAGCGACGTTTCGCGGATGGTTCGATTGACTCGAGAACGCGATTGCCGGGGCCGCGACGTCCTCAAGCGAGCGCGAACGAACTGCGGCCGACGCACGGACCCTGCAGACCGCCCACGAGGCAAATTGCCACGTCCGCTTCGCTTCGACTTGGCGGCCTCGTAAGCCACAATGCGCTGATGCGCACGCAGGGATTCGAGCAACGAGCGAGCGGTCGCACGCTCCTCGTCATCGAGGACGACGCCGACATTCGCGAGGCGCTCGATGGACTCTTTCCATGGAGGGGTTCCACGTCGCGGGCTGCTCGAACGGACGCGAGGCGCTGAAATGGCTGCACGAGTCGCCCAAGCCCGACGTGATTCTCCTCGATTTGATGATGCCCATCATGGACGGCTGGCAGTTCCGCGTCGCTCAGAAGGAGGACCCGGAGCTCGCGACCATACCGGTCCTCGCCCTGAGCGCCGACGCGACCGCGAAGGCCGCCGCCATCGACGCCGATGCCTACCTCCGGAAGCCCGTCGATTACGAGACGCTCGTCGATACCATCGATTGACTTCTCGTCGCGCGCGAGCACCGGGAGCTTCAAGCTCGCCTCGCGCAGACCGACCGGCTCACGTCGCTCGGCACGCTTGCCGCCGGCGTCGCCCACGAAATCAACAACCCGCTCGCGTACGTCCTCCTGAACCTCGGGTACGTCCGCGAAGAGCTCGCGAAGCTCTTGCCCAACACGAGCGACGAACGCGCTGCCGAGGTGAGTCGCGCGCTCGATCACGCGCGCGACGGGGCCGAGCGTATCCGCGACATCGTGCGCGGCCTGAAGACCTTCTCGCGTCCCGAGAACGAGACGCTCATGCCGCTCGCCGTGGCGCCCGTGCTCGACGCGACCCTCGCGATGATTGCCAACGAGATCCGCCACCGTGGGAAGCTCGTGAAGGAGTATTCCACGACGCCCGAAGTCTTCGCGAACGAGGCGAGGCTCGGGCAGGTTTTCCTGAATCTGCTGATGAACGCCGTGCAGGCCCTCCCCGAGGGGCGCGACGATCAAAACGAGATTCGCGTGGTCGTGCGCGCAGCGAGCGGAGGCGACCGCGTCGTCGTCGAAGTGCGCGACAACGGGGTCGGGATCTCGCCGCAGGTGCGCGGACGCATCTTCGAGCCGTTCTTCACGACCAAGCCGGTGGGGATCGGCACCGGCCTCGGTCTGGCGATTTGCCACGGGATCGTGACCGGGCTGGGAGGGTCGCTCACGGTCGAAAGCGAGGTGGGGGAGGGGAGCACCTTTCGCGTGGAGTTGCCCGCTGGGCGCCAGACGATGGGCGCGGTCGTCGCGAGCACGACTTCGCCGCCGCTGCGAGCGGCGCCCAGGCGCGGTCGCATCCTGGTGGTCGACGACGAACCCATCGTGTGCTTCTCGCTCGAGCGTCTGCTTTCGAGCGAGGGCGCGGTCGTCGCGCTGACGAGCGCGCGCGAGGCGCTCGCCCGCATCCAGGCGGGAGAGCGCTTCGACGTCATCATTTGCGACCTGCTGATGCCGGAGATGGATGCGTCGGCCCTGCACGAAGAGCTTCTCTCGGTGGCTCCCGAGCAGGCCGAGCGGATGGTGTTCGTGACCGGCGGCGCCTTCACGATGCGCGCGCGCGAGTTTCTGGACCGCGTCCCGAACGAGCGCCTCGGCAAGCCGTTCGACGTGGACGCGCTCCTCACGCTCGTGCGCCGGCGCCTCTCGCTGCCGGAGCCCTAGCGCCACCCGTCGAGGGACCTTACACTGCTCATCAGAGCAGTGTTCGTCGAGCTCGCCTCCCGCACCCATTTCTCGCTCCTCCGGGGCGGATCGTCCCCACGCTCGCTCGTCGAGCGCGCGTCGCAGCTCGGCTACGACGTCCTGGGCGTCGCCGATTGCGACGGGCTTTACGGAATGGTGCGCGCGCTCGAAGCCGCCGAGACCCTCGGTGTGCGTCTGGTGGTCGGCAGTGAGCTTGCGCTGGACGAGGACCCGTCGCCGGCCCTCTGGCTGCACGTCCAGGACCGAGGGGGCTACGCAAACCTCTGCCGGCTCTTGACCGAGAGCCATGCCCGTCACCCGAAGGGCGCGCCGCGAAAAGCCGAAGAGGGTGTCCCCCGCAACCAGTTCGCCGGCGTGCCGCTCGACCGAGTTTGCGCGTTTTCGCGCGGTCTCTGGTGCCTGGCGATGCCCGAGAGCGAGGCCAGCGTCGCCAAGCTGCGAGAGGCGTTCGGAGAGCGCCTGTCCATCGCCGCCTGGCGGCACATGGACGGCAACGACGACGCTCGCATCGGGCGCGCCGAATCAATCGCGCGCGCGCTCGGCGTTCCGGTGTGCGCGTCCAACCGCGTGCTCTTCGCCTGCCCTGAGGACAAGCCCATCTTCGACGTCCTCCACTGCATTCGCGAGGGCACGACTCTCGACGACGCGGGTCGCGCGCTCCTGCCGAACACGGAGGCGCACCTCAAGGCGCGCGGCGAGATGGAGCGCCTGTTCGCGAAGCACCCGTCGTGGCTCGCGCGCTCTCGCGAGGTGGCCGAGTCCTGCCGCTTCTCGCTGCGCGAGCTCAAGTATCGCTTCCCCTGCGAGCTCGAGGCGCCCGCGTTCCCGGGGGAATCCCCCGACCAGGCGCTTCGTCGCCTGACCATGCAGGGCGCGCAGCGGCGCTGGCCTGGCGGGGTCCCGGCGGGCGCCGCGGCGCAGATCGAGCGGGAGCTGACGCTCGTCGCGGAGCTGGGGGTTGCCCCGTATTTCCTGAGCGTTCAAACCATCGTCGAGATGGCGCGCGCGCGCGACATCCTCTGCCAGGGGCGAGGCAGCGCCGCCAACAGCGCGGTGTGTTACTGCCTGGGCATCACGGCGGTCGATCCGTCGCGCAGCAACCTGCTGTTCGAGCGATTCCTGTCGGCCGAGCGGCGCGAGCCCCCGGACATCGACGTCGATTTCGAGCACGAGCGCCGCGAAGAAGTAATCCAGGCGATCTACGAAAAGTACGGTCGCGAGCGGGCAGCGATGGTGAGCGAGGTCATCTCGTACCGCGGCAAGAGCGCGCTGCGCGAAGTGGGCAAGGCGTTCGGGCTCTCGCTCGAACAGGTGGATCGCGCGAGCTCGCTCGTCTCGTGGTGGGACAAGCTCGACGGAATCTCTCCCGATAGGCTGGCGGCCTGCGGATTCGATCCCGCCGACGGGCGCGTGCGGCAAGTGCTCGCGATGGCGCACGCGATCCAGGGGTACCCGCGGCACCTGTCGATTCACGTGGGCGGGTTCGTCCTGAGCGCCGAGGCGCTCTCGAACGTCGCGCCCGTCGAGCCGGCCACGATGCCCAAGCGCACGGTCATCCCTTGGGACAAGGACGATCTGGACACGCTCGGGTTCTTCAAGGTCGACGTTCTCGGACTGGGCATGCTGACGGCCATTCGCAAGGCGCTCGCGATGTCGGGGGATCCGACCGTCTCGGCGCCGACCGCGATCGAACAGCTCGCGCGCATCCCCGCGGAGGACTCGTGCGTCTACGACGCCCTCTGCGCGGCCGATACGGTGGGCGTCTTCCAGATCGAGAGCCGCGCGCAAATGGCGATGCTCCCGCGGTTGAGACCGAGGCAGTTTTACGATCTGGTGGTGGAGGTCGCCATCGTTCGCCCTGGGCCCATTCAGGGGGGCATGGTGCACCCGTATCTGCGCCGGCGAAGCGGCGAGGAGCCCATCGTGCTCCCTCACCCGAAGCTCGCGTCCATTCTCGGGCGAACGCTGGGCGTGCCGCTGTTTCAGGAGCAGGTGATGCAGCTCGCCATCGTGGGCGCCGGCTACACGGGGGGCGAAGCCGACCAGCTCCGGCGCGACATGGCGGCTTGGAGGAGAAACGGCAAGCTCGCTCGCCATCGCGAGAAGCTCCTCGCCGGGTTCGAGAAGACCGGCATCTCGGTCGAGTTCGGCGAGCGGCTGTACCAGTCGATCGAGGGCTTCGGTGAGTACGGATTCCCGGAGAGTCACGCCGCGAGCTTCGCGCTGCTCGTTTACGCGAGCGCGTGGCTGAAGGTGCACCACCCGGCGGCGTTCGCCGCGGGGCTGATAAACAGCCAGCCGATGGGCTTCTATTCGCCGGGGACTATCGTAAAGGACGCCGAGCGGCACGAGGTCGAAGTGCTGCCTGCTCGGGTGGACGCGAGCGATTGGGACTGCACGCTGGAGGGGCCGGATCATGCGCTGCGTCTGGGGCTTCGTTTGATCCGAGGACTCGGGGAAGAGGCGGGACGCTGCATCGAGAGGGCACGGCGGGAGCGGCCGTTCGCGAGCATCGAGGACACGGCGGCGCGGGCAGGACTCGACAAGCGCGAAGTCGAGGCGCTCGCGCACGCAGGCGCGCTCGCGTGCTTCGGCCTCGAACGCCGTGAGGCCATGTGGAAGGTCCGCGCCCCGAACGATTGCGGGCTCTTCGAGGGAATGGATCTCGGCGACGATACGCCGGTGCTCCCCTCGATGTCACGCGCCGAACAGCTCGTTCTCGACTACGAGACCACGGGAGTCGCCGTCGGAGATCACGCGATGAGCGTGGTGCGTTCACGATTGCCGCGTCACTACAAGAGCGCGCGCGATCTCTCGAGCACGCCGAACGGCGCGAGTGTGAGCACCGCGGGTTTGGCCATTTGCCGGCAGCGTCCGGGTACGGCGAGCGGCGTCGTGTTCGTGACCCTCGAGGACGAGACGGGGTTCGTGAACTTGATTCTCTGGGCGCAAACCTTCGAACGGTGGCGGCACGTGGTCACGACGAGCTCGCTGCTCGTCGCGCACGGCAAGGTAGAGCGACAGGGCGAAGTCGTGTACGTCGTTCCGGATCGACTCGAGAAGCTGGGCCTCTACGAGGTGCCGGCGATGAGCCGCGACTTTCACTGAAGTGCCAACGAATGTCGTCGTGCTACCCCCACGACGACTGAGCGCGGTAGCGGGTCATCAGTCCGAGTCCGAGCTCCCAGACGTGCTCGCGTCGGTCGCGGCGCGAAAATGCAGGAATACGCTCTGCGCCACCGACATAGTCGGGACGGCGAGGAGAGCTCCGGCCGCGTGGAAGAAGTGCTCTCCCACGAGGAGCGAGAAGATGACCAGCACGGGGTGAATCTTGGCGGCGTCACCCATGATCTTCGGGTTGAGAACGTTCGCCTCGAGCTGGTGTATGCCCAGGATCCACGCGAGCACGAAGAGGGCGGTGCCCAGCCCCTGGGTCAACCCGATTCGCCACGGCGGGCACGGCGCTCGCGATCGACCCGAAGATGGGCACGAGCGAGAACACGGCGGCCACGAGCGCCATGACGGGCCAGTATTTCAGGCCGACGACGGCGAAGCCGATGGCGCTGAGCACGCCGTTGATCGCGCAGATGACGAGCTGTCCGCGTACGACGCCTGCCAGACCGTGATCGATGCGGGCCAGAGGGCGTCGAAGCCGGCCTGCCCGTTCTCGGCGCACCAACGACCGAAAGAAGCCGACGATTCGCTCGCGCGTGAGCATCATGTACGCCGCCAGCATGAGCGTGATGAAGAACACGAAGATGACCCGGCTGATGCCAGAGACGAGGTCCCTCACCGCGCGCGCTACCTCGAGCGAGTTCTGCTGCGCGTAAGCGAACGTCTTTCCGACAACGTCGGAGATGGCACGGTTCGGGTCGAACGGTTCGTCCCGTCGCTCTCGCGCCGGCTCGATCAAGCCAACCCCTTGTTCGTCTCGACTACCGCGACGCCCGTGCCCACGTCGATCGCCAGGGACCCGTCGGGCTGGGGCCGCGCGACGAAGGCGCTCGTCGGGGCGGGCTCCGGCGTTCTCCTCGCGCCGGCAGCGCCGGGGCGAGCCCCGCGGCACGCAACCGCTCCGTGAGCGCGGGGACCCACTTCTCGCGTGCTTCACGCGCCAGCGCGGGGAGCTCGCCCCGTAGATTGGTCAACTCGAAGGCGAGGCGTGGCGCCACCCCGCGCACGAAACCGCCGACCGATCCCAAGACGACGGCGTAAACGAGAAGCACCGCCGCGCCGCGAGGGATGCGGCGCGCCTCGACCCACGCGACGAGCGGCGTCAGCACGTACGCGATCACCGCGGCCATCACGAACGGGAGCATCACGTCGCGCGCAGCCAGCACCACGGCCAGCGCGATCGTCGCGGTCAGCGCCAGAAACACGAGCCGGCGCCAGCGCATCTTCTCTTACCGGGCCTCCGCGTGTTCGCCGGGGACGTCGGCGAAGAACGGGGCCAGGCGCTGCCACGACGCGTCGAGGTGCTCGGGCATGACGCGCACGTTGGCGAGCACGGGCATGAAGTTCGTGTCGCCGTTCCACCGCGGGACGAGGTGTCCGTGAAGGTGCTCGGCGATGCCGGCGCCGGCTGCTTTGCCCAGATTGAAGCCCACGTTGAGCCCCTCGGCGCCGGTCGCTCTTCGCAGTCGCTCAGCCGTGTCGCGAACGAGGCGCTGCGTCGCCTCGTACTCCGGCAGCGGGAGCCCCGCGAAGTCCGACACGTGCCGCCTCGGCGCGACGAGCAGGTGTGACGACGCGAAGGGAAAGCGGTTCAGGCAGACCAGCGCATGCTCCTGCACGACGAGCACCAACTTTTCACGGTAGGCG
The DNA here is from genome assembly GCA_963720145.1 of uncultured delta proteobacterium. Lineage (GTDB taxonomy): Bacteria > Myxococcota_A > Polyangia > Polyangiales > Polyangiaceae > Palsa-1150. The sequence continues at coordinate 445,287 of CAVREO010000044.1, read as the reverse complement.
CTCGTCGGTGCAGAGGCAAAGTCGCAGAAGATGCAGGGACCATCCTTCGGGCCGAGGATGTACTCCATCCGCCAGGGGGCCCAGAGGCGATCGGACATGAGGAGCTACTCGTCCTTTTCGTCCTCTTCCTTGGCTTCCGGCGCGTCCTTCTCGGTTCCGATACCGGCCAGCTTGGAGCCCAGCTTCTGCTTGATGAGCTCTCCGATGGTGCCGCCCGTGGCCTCTGCGGTCGCAGACTTCTTCGGCGCCTTCGACGCGCGTTGCGCGGGCTTGGCTTCGCCAGCGCCCGTGGTGGCCGGTGCGGCCGCGGTCTCGCCTTTGCGCATCGACAGCGTGATGCGCCGCTCCTGGGAGTCGATGTTGGCGATCTCCGCCTCCACTTCCTCGCCCGGCTTGAACGGTCTCTCGGCTCCGGTCTCGTCCTTGGGGAGCACGAGGTCGCTCTGCGGCGATGAGCCCCTCGATGCCGTCGCGGACACGCACGAAGACGCCGTAGTCGACGATGCTCAGTACCTTGGTGGTGACGACCTTGCCCGGAGGAACCTCGTTGAAGATGCTCGGCCACGGATCGTCCCAGAGCTGCTTCACGCCGAGCGAGACCTTCTTCTCGTCGTGGTTGATGCTGAGGATGATCGCCTCGACGTCGTCGCCCTTCTTGTAGAGGTCGCGACGGGTTGTTGACCTTCGCCGTCCACGAGATGTCGCTCTTGTGGACCATCCCGTCGACGCCCTCCTCGATTCCGATGAAGACGCCGTAGTCGGTGATGCTGCGTACGCTTGCCCGCTGATCTTGTCGCCCGGCGTGTACTTCTCGGTGAAGAGCGTCCAGGGATCCGGCTCGAGCTGCTTCAGGCCGAGCGAGATGCGCTTGCTCTTGGCGTCGACCTCGAGCACCTGGCACTCGACCTCCTGGCCGACCTCGAGCAGCTTGCTCGGGTGCTTGACCTTCTTGGTCCAGGACATCTCGCTGACGTGGACGAGGCCCTCGACGCCCGGCTCGAGCTCGATGAACGCGCCGTAGTCGGTGATCGACTGCACCTTGCCGCGGACCTTCTTGCCCGGCGGGGTACGCCTCTTCGGCGTGGCTCCAGGGATCTTCCTGGGTCTGCTTGAGGCCGAGCGAGACGCGCTCGGTCTCGGCGTTGTACTTGAGGACGCGGACGGTGACCTCGTCGCCCACCTGGAAAAGCTCCGACGGGTGGTTGACGCGGCCCCAGCTCATGTCCGTGATGTGGAGCAGGCCGTCGATGCCGCCGAGGTCGACGAAGGCGCCGTACTCGGTGATGTTCTTGATGACGCCCTTGACGACCTTGCCCTCCTCGAGGGTCAGCAGCGTCTTGGTCTTCTGCTCGTCGCGCTCCTTCTCGAGGAGCACGCGGCGCGACAGAACGATGTTGCCGCGCTTCTTGTTGAACTTGATGACCTTGAATTGGTAGGTCTGCCCGATCAGCTTGTCCAAGTTGCGGATGGGCCGAAGATCGACCTGGGAGCCGGGCAAGAACGCCTTCACGCCGCCACGGATGGTGACCGAGAGGCCGCCCTTCACGCGCTGGCTGATGGTCCCTTCGATGAGCTCGTCGCGCTCGCACGCGGCCGAGATCTCATCCCAGACCTTCATCTTGTCCGCTTTCTCCTTGGAAAGCATGACGAGCCCGTCGTCGTTCTCGCGACTCTCGATGTAGACGTCCACCTGATCGCCGGCCTTGACCGCGGCCTGTCCCTGGGCGTCGGCGAACTCGCTGAGGGCGATGATGCCTTCGCTCTTGCCGCCGATGTCGATGACGACGTTGTCGCGCTGCACGGCGACGACCGTGCCCTTGACGATTTCGCCTTCTTTGCCGAAATCGCCGGCGCTGATGCTCGCTTCGAAGAGCGCGGCGAAACTGTCGGCGGGGTTACCCGCCGGTTGCTCCGGTTTTTTGCCTGTGGAGCTCAGGGCACTGGGGTTGGTCGACATGGGTTCGGAAAAGTCCTCGACGGTCCGCGGTGCGTGCATGCACGCGTTGGGTGGTCGAGAGTGACGGGCCCCGGTCTGCCCGGGTTCGTTCTCCAGGTGTGTTCTCGAGGCTCCCAGTTGCAGAGGACGGACCAATCCTCCTGACGGGTGCCCGGGCGGTGGGGGATAGCCCGCGAGATCGCCTCTGTCAAAGGGGAACAGCTTGGCTACTGCCATTATGAGCAGCCGAACCTTACCGGACCCTCGACGTTCGGGTTGCGCGCCTCACGGCTCGGACGTTCGGTTTGGCTGGCCCGTTACAGCCCCGATGTTCCCGGACAGCCCTATCGCTATGGCCGCGATGGCCGCGATGGCCGCGATGGCGCCGGGGAGGTAGGGTCGCGTGGGCCGGGCGCACGCAGGAGCGCCTCGGCGAGCTGGCGAGGCAGCGGCACCGCAAGGACGACCCGTTTTCCGGGTCGCTCGACGGACGCTGCAGCAAGCCACGCCAGGCGCTCGGGCTTGGTGCGGCCGATTGCCCCGAGCGCACCGCGAACGGTGCTTTCCGCGAAAGCGGCGGCGTCCTCGTCCGCGTATGCGAGCGTCGCGCGAACCTGCCCGTCGCCGCCCGCAGGCAGCGCGAACGTCACGGACTGCAGGCGACGGCCGACGTCTCCGAGCGCCGCCGTCTCCTGGAGAGGGCGAATGCGCTGGACGAGAGATGGACCATCGACGCGCACGACCGCGAGCGCATCCGGGTCGAAATGGAGCGTCGGGCGGTTGACCGGATGGGCAAAGACGTCGCGTGCTCGCGCGCGCGCTCCGCCCGAGGCGATGACCCATGTGCGACCGGGTAGCTCGAAGAGAGAGGCTCCGACCTCCGTCGTCGACTTGGTGGAGCGTGCCAGTACGCTCGGCGTGCCCGCGGGCCCGGGGCCGTCGGGCGAATCGCGCTCGCACACGAGCTCGCGCACCGGGCCGCTCGGGCCCGGTTCCCATACGGCGCGCCCCTCGGTGTCGACGAGCTTGCCCGGGTCGAGGTCCGCGCGCACTCCTCGGGCCACGAGCACGAGGTCTCCCGGATGCCCGGGCGAGTCAGCGCCCACCCCTACGATGATCTCCTCGGCGTCGTCGACGGCGTCGAGCGCGCGCGTGGCGGCGACGACGCGGCTCCGCTCGCGCCCGGCCTCGATGGCGCGGCTCAGCAACGGCCCGAAGACCGGGTCCTGCCGCAGCCGGCGCGGACGCACCACGATGTAGAGCTCCGGGATGTCGTCGAAGAGGTCTTGCCAGTGCGGCTCTTGGCTGTCGCCGGCCGACTGCGGCGCCCGCTGGTGGCCGCCGCACGCCGGGACCGCCAGGAGGCAGGCGGCCGCGGCGGCGATTGCCGCCAGCTGGGCCGCCGCTCTCGTCAAAGCTGGCCTCTCGCGTTCACGTGGATGACCAGCGCTCGTACCGTTTGGTCGATCGACCATTCCGAGTTGTCGATGAGCACCGCGTCGTCGGCCTGGCGCAGCGGAGCGACGGCACGCATCGTGTCCTGCTCGTCGCGGCGGCGGACGTCGTCGAGCGTCTCCTCCAGCGTGACGACGATGCCCTTCGCGGTCAGCTCGTCGAACCGCCGCTGCGCCCGCACCTCGGGTCGCGCCGTCAGGAAGACTTTCACCTCGGCGTCGGGGAATACGACCGTCCCGATGTCGCGTCCCTCGAGCACGACACCTCCCGCACGGCCCGCTTGCCGCTGCACGTCGAGCAGGGCGTCGCGGACCTCTTTGTGCGCCGATACGGTGCTGGCGCCCATGGCCATGTCGGGCGTGCGAATCTCTTCGGTGACGTCGCGGCCGTCGAGCAGCACACGCACGCCCCGGGCCGGATCTCGCTGGAACGAGAGCCCCCCGCGAGAAACGACGCCCCGCGCGACCTCGCCCACCGCCGAGCCGTTGCTCCAGTCGACCTGGGCGCGCCTCGCCGCCAGCGCGACCGCGCGGTAGAGCGCGCCGGTGTCGACGAGGACGAAGCCGAGCGCGTCGGCCAGCTGTCGAGCGACCGTGCTCTTGCCGGCCCCAGCGGGGCCGTCGATCGCGACGATCGGGCGAGGGCGCGGCGAAGCGCTCACGGTCGGCTCAATAGCACATGCGCGGGCCGCCGCGCGCGGTTACGGCTCGACGTCGACGCGAGCGCCGAGGGCCCGCAACGTCGCCACGAATTTCGGGTAGCTCGTGGCGATGCAGGCCGCGTCGCGCACTCGGCTGGGACCGGCCGCAACCAGCGCGAGTACCGCCGCGGTCATCGCGATCCGGTGATCGCCGCGGCTGTCCACGTCGGCGGCGTCCAGCGCTCCCGCGCGGCCCTGGATGTCCATCCCGTCGGGCTTTTCCTCGCAAACGACGCCGAAGGCCCGGAGCACCTTGGCCATCGTCGCGATGCGGTCGCTCTCCTTGTGGCGGAGCTCTTCGGCGTTGCGGATGCGGGTCGTGCCCGTCGCGCGCGCGGCCAGCGCGCACGCGATGGGGATCTCGTCGATGGCGCGCGGAACGGTCTCGCCGCCCACAGACACAGCCCGCAGCGGGGCGCTCCACGCGTGGAGCTCGGCGACCGGCTCGCCGCTGCGTTCGCCTTTGCTCTCCACCGTGAGGCCGCCCCCCATGTCGCGCGCGATCTCGAGCAGGCCCGTACGCGTGGGTTCACGCCGACTCCGCGCGCCGTGACGCGAGAGCCCTCCACGACCTGCGCGGCCACGAGCAGGAACGCCGCGGCCGAGAGTCTCCCGGGGATCGCGATGTCGAAGGCGCGCATCGTGCGGTTCCACCCCGTGGGATCGAGCTCGACAATCGACGCGACGGTGCGAAGGGGGCATCCGAGCGCTGCGAGCATGCGCTCGGTGTGATCGCGCGACACGGTGGGCTCGCGAAACCGCGTCACGCCGCTCGCGTAGAGCCCGGAGAGAAGGATCGCGCTCTTCACCTGCGCGCTCGACACCGGGCTTTCGTATTCGAGGGCCGCGAGCTCGCGTCCCTCGGGCAGCGGGCCCGACGACCAGCGGCGCCACGATCTCGCCTTCGCGCGAAGGGTGCCGCTTTCCCTCGATGACGGCGCCCCGCGCACGCAGCGGTCCTGCCACGCGCATCATCGGACGGCGCGAGAGCGTCTCGTCGCCCACGAGCGTCGCGCGAAAGCGCTGCGCCGCCAGGACCCCGCAAAGAAGGCGCATCGTCGTTCCGGAGTTGCCGCAGTCGAGGTCCCGCTCGGGCGCGCGCAGGCCGAAGAGACCCGCGCCGTGCACGACGAGCTCGCTCGGGCCCGGGCTCCTCGATGGCAACGCCCATCGCGCGCAGGGCGTTCGCGGTCGAGACGTTGTCCTCGCCGTGCGAGAAGCCGGTGATGTGGCTTTTGCCCTCGCACAGGGCGCCGAACAAGAGCGCGCGATGGCCGATGCTCTTGTCGGAGGGAACGGGGACGCTTCCGACGAGCGGGCCGGAGGCAGGGTGAACTACGAGCGTGGTCATGGGGCGGCGTGGGGGGTTGAGGGCGGCGTGGAAGACGAATAGGCGGGAAGCAGGCGTGACGCGAGTGTAACCAGCCCCCGATGGCCTCGTCGTCGAGCGCGAACTTGCAGCGCATGTCGTTGCGGTCCGTGGAAATCTCGAGGTTTTGCAGGCGAATGCCGCCAAGCAAGGGCCCCAGCACCTTGAGCCATCCGTCGAGCGAGCGTACCCCCTCGGCGGAGGCCTCGGCCTGCTGCTGCACGCCGTAGGTCAACGTGGACGCGAAGTTCATGCCCGGGGGGCCGAAGTTGCCGATGCCGCTCGCGGATCGCAAGCCCTGCAGCCAAGGAAGGCGCAGCGATCCCGACGGCGACCGACGCGATGGGCTGCGACGCGAAGTCGCCGACGACCGCCATCTGCGCGCCCTTCGTGTCGAGCGCATCGGTGACCCAGGGCGGCAGGGATTCGCGACCGACGTACCCGCCTGGATTCGTTCGAGCACGCGGCGGACGCCGTCGACGCTCCCGACGACGACCGTCTGTCCCGTGAGCACCGCGTACGACGCGGCGCCGATGGTGAACGTCGTGCGCCCGGCGTACGTCCCGCGCACGATGGGCGCGCCGTCCTTCCCGTGCGTCGCCGTCTCCAGCTTCGCCTGGTCGAACCTTCCGCGGACGATGACGGCTACCTCGCCGCCCGTGTTGGCATAGCCGCCGAATACGACGCGATTGACGTCGCGCGACGCGCGGAAGCCCGCGTCTTCGCCGAGAGGGAGCAGCTTGTCGCCGATCGCCGCGAGCCTCGGGCCGAGCGTGCTCTGGTACAGCGCGCGCGTGTCGAGGTTACCCGCGAAGACCGCGGACCCCGGGAGCAGCGCGAGCGGATCCCCGTCGAGGTCCGCGGTTTTCCCCGGGCCGGCGGCGCCCTTGCCGCCGCACGCGACGAGGCCGAGCGCGATCGAGAGCGTCGGAACGACCCACCAGTCGTGCATGGCGTCGCAGACTACCAATTCACGGGGCAGGGTACGAACCGAGCACGCGAAAGAACCGGGTGATGCGTTTCATCTCCTCGAAAGCCATGACGAGCGGCCGGTCCGTGAAGTGTCCCGTCATCTCGACGTAGAAGAGGTAGCTCCATGTCTCGCCCTGCATCGGGTGGCTCTGGATGTTGCTCAGGTTCACGCCGCGCTCGGCGAATACTTTCAGGACGTCGAGCAGAGACCCGGGGGCGTCTTGCACGCTGAAGACGAGCGAGGTCACGTCGTCGCTCGTGCGCCCCGACGGACGCGCGCCGACCACCGCGTGACGCGCGCGATCACCCCCGTTGTCGCGGATGTTGCGGCGCGCCACTTCGAGCCCGAGCTGCGCCCCGAACGCCTCGTTGGCGATGGCAGCGGCTCCGTGGTCTTCGGCCGCGAGCTGGCACGCCATGAGGGGCGTCTTCACGTCGAGGAGCGAGGGCCGGGGGACGAGGGTGGCGATGAAGCTCTGGCAGAGCGCGTGATCGGAGGGCGTCGCGTAGATTTTCTCGATGTCGGCGAAGTTGCCCGTGCGGTTCATGAGGTGGAGGTCGAACGTCGCGTCGAGCACTTCGGCGATGCGCAGGTCGCTCGTCATGAGCGCGACGATCGTCGCCTGGACCGGTCCCTCTGCGGTCGTCTCGAACGGCACCACCGCGAACTCGGCACGCTTGCGGGTGACCTCTTCGAGCGCCGCGGCTGTCGATTCCGCGCCGACGAGCGTAGAACCGCGGCCGAAGCGCGTGCGCGCCGCGGCGTGGCCTGGGCCGCCTTCGTTGCCGACGAACGCGATGCGCACCGGAAGCTCGAGCGGGAGGCATGCGGCGAAGACGGCACGAAAGACGTCGAGCAGAGCCTCTTGCGGCATGTCGCCGGTCGAGCGCGCGACGAGCGCGCGGATTGCCGCGTGATCCCGCAGGGGCAAAGACGGCGGCTGATCGCGGCGCAGCTCGCCGAGGCGTCGGGCCGCGCGCGCCCGCTTGTCGAGGGCAGCCAGCAGCTGCGCATCGAGCTTCGCGATGTCCTGGCGGAGTTCTTCGACCTCGCGCTTGCTTTCCGTCACCACAAAAGCGTAGCCCCCGACATGGGGACTGTCACATCGCGTACCCTCTCTCCCGTGCTCGACGGCGAGGCGCTCCAAGAGCTGCGAGGGCTTCGTGACAAGTACACCACCATGCTGGCGATGCGCCGCAACCACGACGCCGGGGCCGAAGACGCGGGAGAGGTGAGGCGGCAGATGGTCGAGCTGGCCGCTCGCTATCCAGGCGCGCTACGGGAAATTGACGAGCTGCCACTCGACGACGTCGAGCGGCGCATCGCGGCGCTCGAGGGAGCCATGGCGGGCGATCGCGAGGTCGAGCCGTGGATGCGGGCCACGGCACGGTTTCACGCACTGGCCCGCGGAGCGCTATGCGCCAAGCGATGGCTCGACGGACGGCGTCGCGTCGACGCGGAGACCGAGCGCGCTTTCGTGAGCGCTTTACCGTCGCTCGCGTATCCGCGCGATGCCGAGGCATGGGCCGGCGAGCTCGGGCCCCTGGCCTCGCCGCCGCGCGGCCGTATCACCGCCCTGGTCTTCGCGCGTATGGGCCGCGAGCTCGGGATCGGCGAGCGCGCAGTGCGGCAGCTCGTTTTTGGCGTTTCCCGGCGCGTCGGCGGAAAGCCGCTCGGGTGAGCTCGCGCTCCGGGTCAGCTCGTCGTCGTGGCCGTCGAGGTGCTGGGCGTGGGCGCTGCCGCGGGCTTGGCCTCGGACTTTGTGTCAGGCTTGGCCTCGCTTTTCGTCCCACCTTCGGACGAAGTCGTTCCGGTCGCGCTTGCCGCGCTCGCCGCCTCGCCCTGCTTGGCGGCCGCGCCCGGCGAGGCATAAAGGTCCGAGTACCAGCCCCCGCCTTTGAGGATGAAGTTCGTCCCGCCGCTTATCAGCCGATGCGCCGAAGATTTCGCGCACTTAGGACACACCTCCGTGGGGGCGGCGGTGATCCTCTGCATCTCCTCCCACTCGTGGCCGCATGCAGCGCAGGCATACTCGTAGGTCGGCATGTTCGAAAAACTACGGCACGCCTAGCACTCCGTCAAGATGAGTGCCAGCAAAGAGCCGCGTCTTCGCGAGCGTCAAACGCCGGAACGCCTCGGACCCACTCCGCGAAGACATTGAAGCACTTCAATAGACCCCTTGCCCTGAACGCGTGAAGGGCGATACAGGTGAAAAGGCCCCCGGTGACCATATGTGCCGTGACAATATGCTGGCACCGGCGCTCAAGGTGAACGGATGAAGATCAAGAAGCTCGAGCTTGTCGGCTTCAAGTCGTTCGTAGATCGCACGATTCTGCACTTCGACCACGACGTGCTGGCGATTGTGGGTCCGAACGGCTGCGGCAAGTCGAACATCGTCGATGCGATTCGCTGGTGCATGGGTGAGCAGAGCGCGCGGCATCTTCGCGGCCGCTCGATGGAAGACGTCATCTTCAATGGGAGCGAGACGCGCGCGGCGCACGACTTCGCCGAAGTGACGCTCTCGTTCGAGAACGACCGGGCCGAGGAGCTGCCCCTCGAGTACAAGGACTACGCGGAGATTGCCGTGACGCGGCGCCTCTACCGCACCGGCGAGAGCGAATACCTCATCAACAAGACGGCCGTGCGCCTGCGCGACGTGACCGATTTGTTCCTCGGGACCGGCGCCGGGACGAAGGCGTACTCGATCGTCGAGCAGGGCAAGGTGGGGCTTATCGTGAGTGCGAAGCCGGAAGACCGGCGCCTGCTGATCGAAGAAGCGGCGGGCATCACGAAGTTCAAGAGCCGCAAGAAGCAGGCGGAAAAGAAGATGGAGCTCACGCAGCAAAACCTGCTGCGCGTGGGGGACATCGTCTCGGAGATCGAGCGCAGCCTGGCGTCGTTGAAGCGGCAGGCGGCGAAGGCGGAACGTTTCGTCGCATATCGCGGTGAGCTCGAGGACCTGCAGCTTCACGAGGCTTCGCACCGGTATCTCGAGCTCGCCGGCTGGCTCAAGCTCGAGGGCGCCGAGGTCGAGCGCCTGACACGCGCAACCGACGAGGCGCGGACCGACCTCGGAACGCGCGAGGCCGAGCTCGAGGCGGGCCGGCTCGAGGTGCACGCCGCGGAGGAGCTCGTCGACGTCGCGAAAAACACGAGCTTCGGAGCCGAGAACGCGGTTCGCGCCGAGGAGGCTGCAATCGAGCGCGCACGCGATCGGCTGGCCGCGCTCAGGGAGCGCGAGCAGCAAGCGGAGGGCGAGAAGCACGAGATGGCCGAGCAGAGCGCGCGGCTCCTCGCCGAGAGCAGCGTCGTCGCCCGCGAGGTCGAGGCCCACGAACAAGACGAGCGAGCGCAGTCCGCTCGCATCGCCGAGCACGACGCGCGACTCGCCGATTTCGCGAGCGCCCACGCCGTGGCCGATGCGCGCGTGAACGATCGGCGCAGCGCGATAGCCAAGGCGCAAGCGGAGATCGCGAGCGCCGACGCCAAGCTCGCGGCGTTCGAGCGGCGCCAGGGGGAGATGGCTGCGCGCCTCGAGAAGCTGCGGAGCGAACGCGAGTCGCTCGAGCTCGCGCGCGTCGAGCACAGCGCCCGCGCCGGCGAGCTGGCGCGATGCATCGACAATCTACGCGCCGGCCGCGTCACCTCGGCCGCCGAGAAGGCCCGCCTCGAGGAGCGCCTCTCGGAGCTCAAGCAGACTGCGCTCAACGAGGAGCGCGCCCTCGAGGAGTGCAAGTCCGAGCTCTCGAAGAAGCGCTCCCGCTACCTGGCGCTCGAAGAGCTTCGCGCGCGCCTCGACGGCGTCGGCGCGGGCACCAAGGCTCTCGTTGCGATGCGCGATCCGTGTGTGGTGGGGCTCGTGGCGGACCGCGTGGAGGCGCCGCAGGAGCTGACGCAGGCGCTGGCCGGGCTGCTCGGGTCACGTCTGGAAGACGTCGTCGTGCGCGACGTCGAACACGCGACCGGGCTTCTGCAGGAGCTCGCGCGCAAGCGGCAGGGGCGAGCCACCGTCGTCTCGGCGCGCCCGCCGTTCGTGGCCGGCGAGCAGGCGTCGCTGCCGCGCGACGAATCGGTGGTCGCGCGGCTGGCCGACGGCCTCCGCTATGCGCCGGAGGACGAGGGCCTCGTGCGCGCGCTCGTGGGCGACGCGCTGGTCGTTCGCGATCTCGCGTCGGCCCTGCGTCTGCGCGAGTCAGGCGCACGCGCGACGCTGGTCACGCTCGACGGCTCCGTGGTGCACGCAGACGGGCGCGTATCGGGCGGGCAGGGCGACGAGGTCGCGGCGGGCAAGCTCGATCAGCAAACGAGAGGCGCGCCAGCTGAGCGAGGAGGTCGCGCGCCTCGATCTCGTGGTCTCCCACCACCTCGGGCTATTGCAGGCAACACGCGCGGAGCTCGCGCAAGCCGGCGCCGCCCTCGACCGCGCGCGCCACGAGGCACACGCGAGCGAGCTTGCTCTCGTCACGGCCGAGAAGGACCTGCAGAAGACCGAGAGCCAGCTCGAGCTGCTCGGTCAACGAATGGGCGCGCTGGCCAGCGAGGAGGCCGAGCTCGGTCGCGCGATCGAGGAGGCCAAGTACGAACGCGACGACGCCCTGCGCACGCTCGGCGAGGCCCAGGCTCGCGCCGAGTCGGCGAACGGAGACCTCGCCCAAGCGGAGTTTGCGCTGGCCGAAGCCGCGGAGCGCTTGGAGGCCCAGCGACACGCGCTCACGGAGTGCAAGGTCGCGATCGCCGGCACGCTGGAGAAGCTGGCTGCCGCGCGTGGTACGGTGGCCCGCCTCGCGCGAAGCGCAGACGAGCTCCGAGACCGCGGGCGGCGGCTCGAGCAGGAGCTTTACGAGGCCGCGCGGACGTTCGGCGAGACGGCCGCGCGCATCGTCGCTCACCGGGCAGAGCTCGGGCGAGCGCTCGATGCGGAGCGCGAAGCGCATGCGGAGCTGAGCCGGGTACAGGCCGACTTCGAGGGGCTGCGCGGGCGCCTTCTCGAGCGCGAGGGAGCGCTCCGCGAGCTCCGCACACGCGTCGACGGCCTCCGCGAGGAGCTCTCGACGCACGAGATGCAGCTGCGCGAGCGCGAGCTGGCGATGGGCCACCTCATCGGCGGTGTCGCGGAGAAGTTCCGCGGCCTGCATTTGCCGCGCGTGGTCGGGGACTATCACATGCGCACGGCCCCGGACGAGGTCTCTCGTGCGCGCATCGAGGAGCTCGTCCGCCTCCTCGAGCGAATGGGCAGTGTGAACCTAGACGCCATGCGCGAGCTGGCCGACGCGGAGCAGCGCTTCACGTTCTACACGACGCAGCGCGCGGATCTCGAGAAGGCGCTCGGCGACCTCACGCGGGCCATCCAGCAGATGAACCGCGAGTCGCGGCGCCTCTTCCAGGAGACGTTCGAAGCCGTGAACGCGCGCTTCCGCGAGGTATTCCCGCGCATGTTCCGCGGTGGCCGCGCCGAGCTGCGCTTGACCAACCCCGAGGACATGCTCGAGACGGGAATCGACATCATCGCGCAGCCGCCGGGCAAGAAGCTCTCGAGCATCGAGCTCATGAGCGGTGGCGAGAAGGCCCTCACCGCGACGTCGCTCATCTTCGCCATCTTCCAGATCAAGCCGTCGCCGTTCTGCATCCTCGACGAGGTCGACGCGCCCCTCGATGAGGCGAACGTAACCCGGTACAACGATCTGGTGCGCTCGATGACCGATCGCTCCCAGTTCATCCTCATCACCCACGTCAAGCGCACGATGCAGGCCGCCGACGTTCTGTACGGCGTGACGATGGCGGAGGCGGGCGTCTCGAGGATCGTCAGCGTGAAGATCAACGAGGGGCAGAGCCTACAAAAAGTAGGCAGCGGCGAGGCGAGCAAGGCGTCCCAAGCGCCGGCAGACCCCGCGAGCGTGGCAGTGGCGTAAACGCGCGTGCGCGGTCGTGAAAGTCGGCGGTTCCTCGGGTCTGGTTTGCGCCTGTCCTCGCGGCGCGCTAATCCGCGTCCGAGTCTCCCGTGCCCGACGCCAAGCCCGAGTCAGCCGCAGCGCAGCCGGCGAAAAGGAAGAAGAAGCAGAGCGTCGCGGCCATGCAGCGCGAGCTGCGCGATCTGGCGCACACCTCGGGCGAGGCGCCGGAGAAGCCGCCCGTCGACTTCAAGAAGGTGTTCGGCCGCGTCGGGGCGATTGTCGCCGTCATCTGGGTCGTTGCCCTCATCTTTCTGAAGTGGAGCATCATCCCGGTCATCGTCGCCGGCCTCCTCACGGTGGGTGCAGTGGGCGCCGCCGTCTGGGTCGTGCGCTACGTGAACAAGTCGCGGGAGCTCGGCGCGCTGCTCAAGTCCGCCAACGAGACGGATGAGGGCCGGAAGGAGGCGCTGAAGAAGCTCGAGACGGGCTACAAAAAGGGCGACGTGCAGGCGGCGATCGCGCGCGCCCAGCTCGAGATGCAGGAGGACCCGCGTAAGGCGCTGACGACCCTCGAAGGGGTGGACCTCGCGCGCCAGATGACGCCTGTCGCCGATCAAGTGCGCTGCACGCGCGCCACGATCCACCTGCAGCTCGGAGAGGTGCAGGAAGCTCGAGCGCTCGTCGACAAGATGGAGCTCGGCAAGCAGCAAGAGGTCAAGACGCGCGCGATGTTCGCGGCGGTCGCGGCCGAGGCGTGGGGGCGTACCGGGCAGGGAAAGAAGGCAGTCGAGCTCCTCGAGGTCTTCAATCCCGACGACCCGGAGCTCGGTGAGATGCGCGTGCAGATGTGGCGCTCGCGGGCCTTCGCCTACGCGGCGGCGGGGGACATGAAGGCCGCGTCGAGGTCCCTGAAGAAGCTTGCTGACATCAGCCCGCAGCTCCTCGGAATGTTCGTCGCCACCAAACGCGTGCACCCGATGTTGCAGCAAGAGGCCAAGCAGCTCCTCATGCGCAGCGGCGCCGTGCCCCGCAAGATGGTGCGACAGAAGATGTGAGGCGGGCGGCGCCCCCCGCGCGGCGCGCTACCCCGGCAACGCGCGGGCGATGTCGTTGAGGTCGGACGCGAGCGCGTACATCCAGAGGAAGATGTAAAAGACGATGCCGCGCGCCGGCGCCTGCACCCCGCTCATCTGCTTTGCCTTGGCGACCTCGGCGGGTACGAGCACCCATGCGACGTAGTAGCTGTAGATGGGGACGAGCAGGGACCACCAGGGCACGGCGTTGCTTCGGGTCACGCTGTTCAGCTCTCCGAGCATACGAAACACGCTGATGAAGCCCACGACCATGGCGAAGACCATCACGCCTAGCCCGAGCAGGCCCGCGAGCGCCGCGATGGCGCCTACGTCGACGGCGGAAGCGACAATCGTCCCCGCGACCATCACGATCACACCGGCGAAGCCGAGGGCCATCGGAACAAGCATCGTCATCAAAGCATTTCGCACGCGCGGCTTGAGCGCTCCGGGCTGCAGGCCCATCGCGACTCCTGCCTGCGCGATCGCCGGCGCCATCTGACCGTACTGCCCGTAGGCGGGCCCGCCGGGGTACCCTTGCGGAGCCGCCGCCGGCCCCGGCCCTTGCTGCGGCGGATATCCCGCCGGCTGCTGGGCATAACCTTGCTGCTGCTGCGGGTAGCCGGGCTGCTGCTGTTGCGGCGGATACCCTTGGGGTGGCTGCTGCCACTGGCCCGGAGGCTGGCCGTACGCGCCTTGGGGCTGCTGTCCGTACCCAGGAGGCGGTTGCCCGTAGCCCGCCGCCGGCCCCGGGGGTTGCCCATAGCCCGGCGGTGCACCCGGAGGAGGGCCGTAGGCGTTCTGCTGCGCGGCAAGCTGGCCAGGGTGCATGGGCGCACTCGGCATGAGCTGGGTTCCATTCAAAGGCTGCGGTGCCTGATGCGGAGCCCCCTGCTGCTGGCCAGGCTGGCCAGGCTGGCCTGGTTGGGGATTCGCGGGAGCGGCACCAGGATACGGACGCGGTCCTCCGGGCGGGTAGCCGGGCGGCTGATTCATGGTCTCTTCCTCCCCAGGGTTTGCGGTTACTCGGTGGGCTGCAAGTACCCAAGCGTAAAGCAATTGACGGGAGCTAGGGCAGGCAAAGGGAGGAAGCGCAGGAAGGGCAGCCAAGGCCGGGGCAAACGCGGAGGAAGGCACCGAGCCTGGTCATCGGCAGCCGAAGCTCGACGGCCGGTGGTCGCCGCGGGCTATACTGGTGCACAAAGCCCTTTTGCCATGAGCTCGAGCGATGACCGCAGACCTGGTACGAGATCGGCGAGCGGGCCCGGTCAGGCGGACGAGGCCGAGAACGCGGCTCCACCGCCTCTGCGCCGTACGGGCTACGGGCTCACCGACCTGGGGCGAAGGCGCGCGACGAACGAAGACGCCTTCTACGTCGACGACGAGCTGGGTCTGTACGTCGTGGCCGACGGAATGGGCGGGCACGCGGCAGGCGAGGTAGCGAGCCGGGAGGCGGTCGACACTCTTTACGGCATGGTCAAGCGCGGCGTTCGCGGCTTGCGCGAGCTCGCGCGCCCCCTTCACGAGGCGGACGCCCGCGCCGCCTGCCGCCTGATGGAGAGCGCGGTCCAGGCCGCAACGTACTTCATCTTCTCGATCGCCGAGATCGATCGCGACAAGAGCGGGATGGGCACGACACTGAGCGCCTTGCTGGTGCTCGGCGATCACGCGGTCACCGCCCAGGTCGGCGATAGCCGCATCTATCGCGTGCACGAGACCGGCGTGGAGCAGCTCACCGAGGACCACACCCTCATCGCGTGGCAGCTCAAGCAGGGTCTCATCACCCCGCAAGAAGCGGCGACGTCGCCGCACCGGAACGTCATCACGCGCGCGGTGGGCAACCGCGAATACGTGCAGGTCGACACGAAGTGCATTCCGCTCGCGGCCGGAGCGCGCTTCCTTCTGTGCAGCGACGGACTGCACGGATACTTGAAGGAGAGCGACATCCCCCCGATCGTGGCGCTCGGCGGAACGGCGGCCGTCGGGCGCTTCATTCGGCTGGCGAACGACCGCGGAGGCAAAGACAACATAACGGCGGTGCTCGTCGAGATGGACTGACCTCGACGTTCCCAGCGGATGTTTCGGGGAAGGGGCCCCGAAGCACAGGAACCCCGAAGCACAGGAAGCACAGAACGAGGTCGTCAAGTCTAAACGGCTACCCGCTGGAAGTTTGACCCTTGCGCGAGAGCGCTGGTATGCGGTGTTCGAACGGCCTCGCGTTCGTGGTCGAATGGACACGCGGTCCCGCCAGGCGAGCGCACGCGGGGGCAAGAAACGCAGGGGCGCGAGCTGGAGGGGCAGCTGGCGCGCAGATTGATTGCAAGAGGTCCCATGAAGGCAAGGCGCGTCGGAGTGCTGATGGGCGGTTGGAGCGCAGAGCGCGAGGTGTCGCTGCGCACCGGAGAGGGCGTGGCCGAAGCCCTCGAGAGCGTCGGGCACGATGTCGTCCGCCTCGTCTGCAGCGCGGGCGGGCAGGGCCTCGAGGAGCTGGTGCGCGGAGCCTCCGCGGACGTCGTCTTCATCGCGCTGCACGGGCGCGGCGGGGAAGACGGCTGCGTGCAGGGCGCTCTCGAGCTGATGGGCGTCCCGTACACGGGGAGCGGGGTGCTCGCGAGCGCGCTCGCGATGGACAAGCTGAAGGCGAAGGAGATGTTTCGCCTGCACAACGTGCCGACTCCGCCCTACTACACGGCGTCGCGCGCCGACCTCGAAGATCTCGAGCAGCTCCACGGCAGCTTCGGCTTTCCCTCGGTCGTGAAGCCTCGGCGCGAGGGATCGTCCATCGGCCTCGCGAAGGTGCTCGACTTGGCGGGGCTGGCGCGGGCGGCGCAAGACGCGCTCACGTATGACGAGCACGTCCTCGTCGAGCGGTACGTTCGGGCGGCCGAGGTGCACGTGGGCATCCTCGACGGGCGCGCGCTCGGCGCGGTGGAGGTCGTCCCGAAGGGCGGCCTTTACGACTATCGCGCCAAGTACACGGCAGGAATGACCGACTACTTCTGCCCGCCGCGCGTAGCGGCGACGCGGCTCGGGGGCATCGTGAAGCTCGCCGAGCGAGCCGCGCAGGCCCTCGGCTGCAGCGGCGCGTGCCGCGTGGACGTGCTCGTCACCGAGGGCGAAAACGAGTACGTGCTCGAGGTCAACACGCTCCCCGGGATGACCCCGACATCCCTCCTGCCCAAAGATCGCCGCGGCGGCCGGGCTCGACTACCCCTCGCTTTGCGAGGCCATTCTACGCGGCGCGCGGCTCCACGCGGGGCTGCCCTCGCGCGCCGACCGCGATGCGGCCGCCGAGCGTCGTGCTCCCCAGCAGTCGCACGTGGCCTGGAGCAGTGATCACGCCTCGGCCGGCGAGCTTCCGCCGAGCGAGGACTACGCCTCCAGTATCAAGCAGCCGTCGCGGCGCGCCGCCGGTTAGACGCGCGCCCGTGCCCCGGCGCATGCGATAAGCGCCTCTCCGTTGGCAACGCTCCTCTCCCTGGATTGCCTCGACAAGCGCTTCGGCGCCGTGCACGCGGTGGACGCGGTCTCGCTCGACTTCGATGCGGGGCGCGTGCACGCCGTCGTGGGAGAAAATGGCGCGGGCAAGAGCACGCTGCTCCGAATGGCTGCCGGCATCGTCCGACAAGACTCGGGGACGGTCCGGGCGGACGGGGTCGCCCTGACGCCGGGCAACCCGCGCGATGCCATCCGGGCGGGCATCGGGATGGTGCAACAGCACTTCGCGCTCGCTCCGACGCTCACCGCGCTCGAGAACGCCATACTCGGGGCGGAGCCGGTGCGCCGCTTCGGAGTGCTCGACCTGCGCGAGGCGCGGGCGCGGGCCGAGGCGACGGCGGCGCATATGGGGGTCGCTCTCGACTGGGACGCTCCCGTCGAGACGCATGGGCGTCGGCGACCGGCAGCGCCTCGAGATCGTGCGCACCTTGATGCGCGCCGCGCGCGTGCTCATCCTCGACGAGCCCACCGCGGTCCTCACGCCGGGAGAGGCCGATGTCCTCTATGCCACCCTGCGACGCCTTGCCGCAGGCGGCCGAGCGGTGATCGTCGTGACGCACCGGCTCGATGAAGTGCGCGATATGCCGACGTCGCGAGCGTCTTGCGGCGGGGCGGCTCGTGTCGACTCGCGAGCTGCGCGAGACAGGGGACGAGGTGCTCGGCGCCGTCACTCGCGACATCATGGGTCAGGAGCCCCCGCCCCGGCTCGAGCGCAGCAGACCGCACCTCGGAGAGGTGCGTTTGTCGGTGCGTGACCTGCGCCGGCGGCGCGCTTTGCACGGCGTGACGTTCGAGGTCCGCGCGGGAGAGATTGTCGGCATCGCCGGCATCGAGGGCAACGGGCAGCGCGAGCTCGTTCGCGTAGTGGCGGGCCTCGAGGCCGTCGAGAGCGGAGAGGTTCGCGCCGGCGCGGGCGGGCAGCTTGGCACCGAGCAGGTCGTGGTGGTCCACGAAGACCGGGTAGGCGAGGGCCTCGTCGCTGCCCGCGACCGTTCGCGACAACCTGGTGCTCGGCGAGCTCGCGCGCTTCTCGCGTCACGGGCTCGTCGACGCCGCCGACGTCGATCGCGAGGCCCGCGTGCGTCTCCAACGCGCGCAGGTCGCGCCGGCGAGCCTGGGGTTGCCGGCTTCGGCGCTCTCGGGGGGCAACCAGCAGCGTGTCGTCGTCGCGCGCGCCGTCTGCCGGGGCGACAGGGCGACCCTGCTCGTCTTCGCCCAGCCTACCCGCGGCGTCGACCTCGCGGCCGCGCGCGCCATCCACGAAGAGATTGCCCGGGCCGCGGCAGCAGGCAAGGCCGTCCTCCTCGTGAGCGCCGACCTCGCCGAGCTGCGCGCCCTTTGCGACCGCATCCTGGTCCTCGTTCGCGGGCGCATCGCGGCCCAGCTTTCGCCGGACGCCTCGGACACGCGCTTCGGGGAGGCCATGCTCGGCGCGACCGCCAGCGCGTCGACCGCCGGGGCTCCGGCGTGACGACCAACGCTCGCGCGGCCATCCTCGCGACGGTCGCCGGGGTCGCGGCGGGGTGGCTGGCCGCCATGGCGCTCGTGTGGCTTTACGGCGACGCGCCCAGCGCAATCGCGATGGAGCTCCTGCGGGGGACGTGGGCCATGCCCTACGGGGTCGGCCAGGTGCTCTACAAGGCCACCTCGCTCCTGCTCACCGGAGTCGCCGTGGACGTTGCGCTCCGCGCGGGCCTGTTCAACATCGGTGCCGAGGGCCAGCTCGCCGTGGCCGGTCTGGCCGTCGCCGCGCTCGGCGCGGCCCTCCCCGCCGAGCACGCCCGGCTGGCTAGCCATGCCCGCTCGCGATCGCCGCGGCGCCGCATCGCCGGCGCGGCGTGGGCGGTCGTGCCGGCGATCCTGCGCGCGCGCTTCCGCGAGCACACGAGGTCATCTCGACCATCATGATGAACCGCATCGCCGACGCGGGCGTGGGCGTCCTGCTCGCGCGCGGGCTCGCGATCCCCGGGACCGTGCGCACGCCCGACGTGGCCGCGGGCGCGCGCTTGCCTCGGCTCGAAGCGCTCGGCATCTCCTCGCTCCACGGCAGCGCGGTCAGCGCGGCGTTTCCGCTGGCGCGTCGTGGTCGCGGCCGCTCGTGGCCTTCGGGCTGCGTCACTCTCGAGTCGGTCGCGAAGTGGTCCTCGTCGGCCTCGCGCCGCGCGCGTGCGCCGCGGAGCACATTCCCGGTCGGCCGGCGTCTCGCCGTCGCCCTTCTCGCTCTCCGGCGCGGTGGCCGGGCTCGCCGCCGTCGCGCCCGGTCCTCGGCTACAAGGGCTACTTCGAGAGCGGGCTCTGGGCGCGGGCGCTGGCTTCGGGGGCATCGCCGTCGCGCTCATCGGGAGGGGTCAGCCCGTGGGGATGCTGCTGGCGGCGCTCCTCTTCGGGACCCTGGAGCAGGGCGGCCTCGCGATCAACGCGCGCGTCCCGATGGAAGTGATGACGGTCGCGCAAGGAGTCGTCATCGTGGCCGTGGCGCTGGCGGACGCGCGCGTCCGAGCCACCCTCGGTCGAGGAGCGGCAACGTGAGCCTGATCGCCGCCGTCTTCAGCGCGACGATGATCGCGCAGACAGTGCGCATCGCCGTTCCCTACGCTTGCGCCGGCCTCGGTGGCGTGTGGAACGAGCGCAGCGGCGTCGTGAACATCGCGCTCGAGGGGATGATCCTCGCCGCGGGTCTCGGCGGCGTGGCGGCGCACCTGGCGACGGGCAACGCGTTTGCCGGCGCGGCCGCGGGGCTGCTCGTGGGCGCCTGCATGGGCGCGTTGCACGCCGCCCTCGTCGTCCGCGGTGGGGTGGACGCGATCGTGAGCGGGTTCGCGCTCAACCTGGTCGCCGCCGGCGGGACACGCTTCCTTCTGCGCGCTCTCTACGACTCGAGCTCGAACTCGCCCCCCGTGGAGGGCTTCCGCGCCTCCGCTCTGGGGGGCGCGGGCGGCGCCGCGCTGCTGGCCCGCACGCTGATCGATCCGTTCACCATTGCCACCCTCGCGCTCGCCCTCGGGACGACGTGGACGCTCGCGCGCACGCGCCTCGGGCTTCACGTGCGCGCTTGCGGAGATGACGCCGAGGCGGCAGCGAGCCTGGGTGTCGGCGTCGCGCGCGTGCGCGTTCTGGCCGTGTCGCTCGGCGGTGCCGTGTGTGGCTTGGGCGGCGTCGCGCTCGCGTACGATCAGCACCAGTTCCAGTCGGGTATGAGCGGCGGCCGCGGCTTCATCGCTCTGGCTGCCGTCACGCTCGCCGGACGCCGCCCCGCTGTCGCTTTCGCCGCGTGCGTCGCGTTCGCTGCGCTCGACGCGCTGCAGATTGTCGTGCAAGACCAGGTGCGCGCCGCGGCCGCGGTGGCTCAGACGCTCCCGTATCTCGCCACGCTGGTCGCGATGTGGGCGATCGGAAGCCGGCGCCTCGATGTCCGCCGCGGGCCTCGGCCTACCACGACCCGGTGAAGACACAGGCCTCGAAGCCGCGTGCGCGGCATTCGGGGTGGCGCACCTCGAAGCGTGCCGCCGACATCCGCCCCGCGCGCTGGATCCATGCGATCCAGAGACGGCAGAGGCCAGCGTCGACGATCGCGAAGTTGCGCAGCGTTCCCCGGATTTCGTTGTCGGCCGACTCGACCGTCCATACACCCGTGTCGTGGAAGCGGGGCCACAGACGGCCCGTGTGCTCGACGAACGCCGCCGGCGACGCGAAACGCAGCAAGATCCGCTGGAAGGTCGTGATCTCGAACTCGGCGGCGAACTCGCCGAAGTCTTCGAAGAAGCGGTCGCCGATGAGGTCCGCGGCCGCGTGACAGACCGCCATGTACGACTCGGTCGGGTACCAATTGACCGGCATGACGATGCCGGCGAAAGGTTCTGAAAGATGCGGCGGCAGCTTGGCGAGCACCTTGGTGAACCCCTGCGCCCCGAGTTTCTTCTCGAGGAACACCCGCACCGCGAGGACCGAGCTGCCCGCGACACGCGGCGCTACCGAGCTCTCCACGAGATCATGGTAGCGGGCTTTCGGGCCATTGGGCCATTGCGCCTTCAATCCGACGGTCGGGCCATAGGAGGGACTCCGTGCTCCCAGGGCATGTGCTCCTCGAGCACGCGAGCCACGGCCAGCACCAGGCCGTCGGCCAGCGGCCGCCCGGCGATCTGCACCCCGATGGGGTGACCGCGCCTCGACAGGCCTGCGGGAAAGCTGGCGGCCGGCTGCCAGCTCACATTGAAGGGCGCGGTGAGCGCGCCGAGGTGCGTCGCTTGCTCGAACACCTCCTCTGGCCGCAGGCCGCGCCATGCGCCGATGCGCGGCGGCGGAACGGCGACTGTCGGCGTGATCCACACGTCTGCGTCGCCGAAGAGTTCCAGGGCCACGCGGCGCAGCTTCTCCATGAGGCGCTCGACCGTCTGCATGTCGATGCGGCGACCCTTTTCGGCCATCCACTGGGTGACCGGCTGCGTGACCCCCCAGTCGTACACCGGCGCCTGGACGGTGGCGCTTTGCCACACCGGCAGAAAGTCGTCGATGGCACCTTCCGGAAGGTCCATCCGCGCCTCTTGGATGACGTGGCCCTGCTTCTCGAGAACCCGCGCCACCCGCTCGACGGCGGCGGCGACCTCAGGGTCGGTCCCGATGATGCTCGACCCCAGCGCGACGCGCACGCGCAGCCTCCGGGGCATCTCTCGGGCGAGCTCCGCGAAAGGTCGTGGCGGCAGCGGCGCCCAGCCGGCGCGGTAGCGACCCCTGTCTGTGCGGTTAGCCGAGAGGGCTCCCGTCATCACGTCGAGCATCGCGGCCGCGTCGTCGACGGTGCGCGCCAGCGGACCGCTCGTCCATATCAGCTTGGTGTCGTCGAGGCCGTATGGGTTGGGTACGCGACCCTGGGACGGCTTGATCCCGAACAGCCCGCAGAACGAGGCGGGAATGCGGATGGAGCCGGCGGCGTCGCTTCCTTGCGCGATGGGCACCATGCCAGCGGCCAGCGCGGCGCCGGCGCCTCCGCTCGAGCCGCCAGGCGTGACTTCCGGATCCCACGGATTGCGCGCGGGCGGGTGAATGGCCGTCTCGACGACCGGCAGAACCCCGAGCTCGCTCGTCGCCGACTTGGCCAGGATGACGAACCCGCCAGTTCGAAGCTGCGCGACGATCTCGTCGTCGACGGGAGAGAAGAATTTCTCGAAGGCGCGCGATCCGAAACGGGTGAACGAGCCCCGCGCGAGGTTCAGGTCCTTGACGGCGATCGGCACGCCGAGAAAGGGAGGGACATCTCGCGCGCGGCCGCTGAGCCGCCTATCGGCGGCGCGAGCCTCGGCGAGCGCGCGATCGCGCATGACGTCCACGAGCGCCCCCAGGCGCGGGTTGAGCGTGTCGATGCGTTCCAGGCACGCGAGCACGATGTCTTCGGACGAGATTTCTCGCGCTCGGAGCATGCGCGCGAGCTCGAGTGCAGGGGTGAAGGGCAGGATCATGCGGTCTCAAATCGCTCGCCCGCGATGAGCACCGCGTGCGTCCTGGCGACGCCCCACGGCTGGACGATGGCCTGCTCGTGCGGCAGGTCCCATAGGGTCAAATCGGCCCGAGCGCCGGGGCGAAGCACGCCCCAATCTGCGAGCCCGAGCGAGGCGGCGGCGTTGCGGGTGGCCGCGAGCAGGGCTTCGTCGGGCGTGAGTCCGTAGAGGCGGACCGCCAAGGACAGCGCCAGCGGCAGGCTCTCGGTAGGCGCCGTGCCCGGATTGGCGTCGCTGGCCACGACCAGGGGAACGCCGGCGTCGCGCAGCGCGCCGATGGGCGGCGGGGCCTGACCGAGCGTGAAGCTTGCGACAGGCAAGAGCACTGCGGAGATGCCGGTGCGGGCGAGGGCGTCGATGCCGGCCGCCGACACGTGCTCGAGGTGATCGACCGACGCGGCGCCCACGTCCGCCGCGAGCTCGGCGCCGCCGACATCGGCGAATTGCCCGACGTGAAGACGGACCCCGAGCCGGTTTGTGCGCGCGACCTCGGCGACCGTGCGCGCCTCGGCTGCCGTGAACGCGCCCTCGTCGACGTACGCGTCCACGTAGCGCGCGAGGCCCTCTCGCGCGACGGCCTGCACGAGGTGCGCGGCGGATTCCACGTACGCGGCGCGCGCTGGCCCACCGCCCGTGGCGACGGCCGGCGGAAGCGCGTGCAACGCGAGAAACGTGGGAACGACCGCGGGCAACCCCGGGCTCCCCGAGACGCGCGCGATCGCCGCGAGCTGTTTTCGCTCGTGCACCTCCTCCAGCCCGTAGCCGCTCTTGACCTCGACCGTGGTCACGCCGAGCCATGCCATGCGCCGCAAGCGGGCGCGCAGCGACGCCGCGAGCTCCTCTTCGCTCGCTGCGGCGACCGCGCGATGGGTCGAGACGATGCCGCCTCCCGCCCGCGCGATGTCGCGGTAATCGCGCCCCGCAGCGCGCGCAGCGTACTCGGCGTGGCGCGACCCCGCGAAGCAGGCGTGCGTGTGCGCGTCGATCAACCCGGGCGTGATCACGCGATCCCCGAGCTCCTCGATCGACACGCCGCCCGGCGCTCCTTTTCGAGGCCCGACGTACGCAATCGCCGCGCCGTCGACGACGACGACGCCGTCCTCGATCACCCCGAGATCCCCGCACGTGACCACCCGAGCTGCGGCGAAGCCTCTCATCGTTCCCTCGTCGGCGCTCACGCCTCGCCCGCGCTTGCGCGGTCGAGCCTGCGCGCCATCTCGCTCGCGACCTCACGCGCCGCGACGCTGCCGAGTGCGAGCTTCACGCCTTCGTCGTCCAGCGGCCGGGCAGTCGCTGCGGCGCATGCCTGCCGCACGCGCCCGCGCGCCTCCTCGCAGCGCGCACGGAACGCGGGCGAGCGCTCCGCCTCGCGCACGAGCGCCTCGAGCGCCCGGTCCTGCTTCTCCTGGCTCCAGCACACCAGCAGCGCGTCGCAGCCGGCGGCCACGGCCGCGACCGCCGCCTCCTCGATGCTCCAGCGCTCGCCGATCGCCTTCATCTCGAGGTCGTCGCTCACGAGCATGCCCTGGAAACCGATGGCCTCGCGCAGGTCGGTGCACACCGCGCGCGACAGGGTCGCCGGCACGCGCGCATCGAGCGCGGCGTACACGACGTGCGCGGTCATCATCGACGCGACCCCCGCAGCCGCTGCCGCACGGAACGGCACCAGCTCGACCGACTCCAGCCGCTCGCGAGGCTGTTCGACAGAGGGCAGGTCGACGTGCGAGTCGAGCCTCGTGTCGCCGTGCCCGGGGAAGTGCTTCCCGCATGCGAGGAGGCCGGTCGCCTGCAGCCCGCGAATCCAGGCGGTTCCGAAGCGAGCGCACGTCTCGGGGTCGCTGCCGAACGCGCGATCGCCGATGACGGGGTTGCCGGCGCACGTGTTCACGTCGAGCACGGGCGCGAAGTTCATGGTGAAGCCGAGGGCGGCGAGCTCCCCCGACGATGCGCGCTATGCGCTCGGCTAACGACGGGTCGCCCCACGATGCAATCTCGCGCATGGGCGGTACCTGCAGCAGCGGCGCGCCGAGCCGCGCCACGCGCCCGCCCTCCTGATCCACCCCGACGAGCGCCGGTCCCGGAGATGCCGCATGCAGCGCGCGCGCGAGCGCGGCGACCTGGAGGGGACCGCCGGTGACGTTCTGCTTGAAGAGGATCGCCCCGCCGCGCCGTCGCTCGCGAAGAGCCCGCGCGAAGGGCTCCGGCAGCGTGGTCCCTTCGAAGCCGCCGAGGATCAGCGCACCGACGGTCTCGACGGCGGAGGCGAGCGCGGGCATCCCAAGAGGGATAATCGATCCGCGCTTTGCTATGCTAGCGGGGCGTTCGAATGGGCCCGAGGTTCACCCTGGCAGGCGCGCTCGCCCTCGTCTGCGCGTCGTGCGTGCGCAGCCACCCGGCCGCCGATCCCGAGCGGACCCCCGAGGCTTTGCCGACCGGGTACGCCGCCTCCGAGACGACCGTCCCCCCACCGAGGGCCGTCGGCGTCGAAGCGCCTCCGCCTCCCGGCAAGACGCTCACCCTTACGCAGGCGCGCAAGTACATGGTCAAGCTCATCAACCGTGACCGGGCTTCCGTAGGCTTGCCCGGCGTCGAGCTCGACGAGGGGCCGCCCACGCGGGCGGGTCAGGCCCACGCCGAAGACATGGCCAAGAACGGCTATCTCGGCCACTGGGGCACCGACGGCTCGGTACCCGAGCAGCGCTTCACCGAGGCGGGCGGCGCCGACATGGTGCTCGAGAACTCGAGCTGCTTCACCGACGAAAAGGCGCGCACCCTCGATCGTTCGCCGCGCATCGATCCGAGGAACGTCGAGCGGGCCGAAGACATGTTCTTCCACGAGCAGCCGCCGCACGACGGCCACCGCAAGAACATCCTCAAGGCGTGGCACAAGGGCGTCGGCATCGGCGTCGCGCAGCCGGTGGCCACGGCGACCGAGATCCCGGTCCCCTGCTTCGCGCAGGAGTTCACCGATCCGTACGGCGACGTACGCTCCCGTCCCTCGCAAGGCCCGGGTCGGCGACTCGCTGCACGTGCAGGGCGCCGTCGCGTCCCCGGCCGCGTTCGCGGGCGTCGGCCTCGCTCGGGTGGACGCGCCCGGCCTGCTCGACGTGGCTGAGCTCAACAAGCGGCGATCGTATCCGGTGCCGGCGCCCTACCAGATGTATTGGCCACCAGGCTTCGAGACACCCATTCCGGTGAAGGTGACGGGCGCGCGGTTCGAAGTGAACCTGCCGCTCAGCGAGAAGGGCAGGCCGGGGATGTACGAGCTGAGCGTCTGGGCGAGCCTCCCCGGGTCGCAAGAGCTCGTGATGATCGGGTTAAGGACAATCCAGGTGCGCTGAGGGCGGGTTCCGTTCGGGCCGATGCGCATGGTCCGCAGCGCACGATGTGGTAAAGCGGATGAGGCGCGATGCACGACGCAGGTGCGCAGAGCCGAACGGCCGACCCGACGGGCGGTAGAGGGCGCGGCGACGCGTTCGTAGCCGTCCCGCATCTCTTCCTGGTGCTGGAGTGCTCTCGGCCCTGGGCCGGCGGAGCCCAGCACAATCTCGCCGTGATCGACGAGGTGTGGATTGGCCGGGGAACGCGGCGCGGGGCGGCTCGTTCGGTCATTCGAGGATCGCGCATCCTCGAGCTGCGGGTGCCTGACGCGCGAATGTCGCAGACGCACGCGCGAATCGCCCGCGTCCCGGGGGGCTTCGTCTTCGAGGACCTGGGCTCGACGAACGGGTCGCGCGTGGGGCGCTCTCCGGTGCAAGGTCCGGTGCCGCTGGCCGACGGCGAGGTGCTCGAAATCGGGCGCACCTTCTTCCGGTTTCGCGTCTCGCTTCCCACGCCGCCGGCGGCGCTCGTCGATCAGGACTGCGGGAGCCGTTCGAAGGCGCTGCCGGCCGCGTTCGCGACGCTGCTGCCGGAGCTCGGTCAACGATTGGCGGACCTGGCGAAGGTGGCGGCCACGCGCGTTCCGGTGCTGCTCCTCGGCGAGACCGGAACGGGCAAGGCGCTCCTCGCGCAAGCGGTCCACGAGGTCTCCGGGCGAAGCGGGCCGCTGGTCTCGGTCCAGGCGGGCGCCCTCGAAGACGAGTCGGGCTTCGCGCGTAGCGCGGACTGCGGAACGCTCTTCCTCGACGACATCGGCGACTTGCCTCGCAGCGCCCAGCCGGCGCTCTTGCGGGTGCTGGAAGGGAAGGTGCTGCCGGCCCGTAGCGCACGGCCGGGCCGGGTCGACCTGCGCGTCATCTGCGCCGCGCATCACCCTTGGCGAGAGGGCGCCGAGAAGGGCACGTCTTGCGCCGATCTGTTCGGACGCATCGGGGGAACGACGATCGGGCTCCCTCCGCTGCGCGAGCGCGTGGAGGACCTCGGATTGCTGGTCGCCTCGATGCTTCCGCGCATCGCGCCTCGGGGATTCGACGCCGTGACGTTCACCGTCGAGGCGGCGCGGAGGCTGCTCGCGCACGCGTGGCCCGAGAACATTCGCGAGCTCCACGCCCAGCTGTCGGCCGCGCACGCGCTGGCGGGAGACGATCCCATCGACGTCGGGCACCTGTCCGGCAGCGGCGTCACAACGTGATCACCTCAAGCGCACCTGGTGTATGAGACCCACGTGCGCATCGCGCGCCTCCCCACGCTCGCTTTCGGCGCCTCGGTCCTCCTTCTGGCAGCCCCCCCCCGCGAGGCGCGCGCGAACGGTCGCCTCCCCACGGCCAGCCAGCTCCTCTTCTCCCCGAGCGATCCCAGCCTCATCCTCCTGCGCACGACCTTCGGCATCCTCGTGTCGCACGACGGCGGCGCAACCTGGGACTGGCTCTGCGAGGCAGCGCTCGGCATCGCTTCGTCCCAGATCATCGATCCCAACGTGGGCATCACCGCAAACGGCACCGTCGTCGCCGGCTTTCTCGACACGCTGCTGATCTCGCCGAATACCGGCTGCGACTGGGCCCCCCGGGGTGCCCGTTCGGTCATCGCTACGTGACGGACGTCACCGTGCGCCCCGACAATCCGCACGTCGTCCTGGTTCTCACGTCGACGCCGGTCGACGCGGGCGAGCCGGCGCTCGACGCAGGCGCTGGCTGCGCGTCGTCTCCCATCGACGCCGGCATCGGCGACAGCGGCGTCGGGTACGCCAACGAAATCTTCGAGAGCACCGACGATGGTGCGCACTGGACGGCGTTCGGCACGTCGATCAGCTCGACCGCGGCGATGACGACGATCGAGGTCGCGGCGAGCGATCCGCACCGGGTGTACGTGTCCGGGTATCGCCTCGACGGCGACTTGCGCGACCCCATCCTCTTCGTTTCCATCGACGACGGGGCCGACTGGACGGAACGTCCCACGCCGCCGCTGGATTCAACCACGGAGGCCGAGGTGTACATCGCCGCGGTCAATCCGACCGATGCCGACCGCGTGTACCTGCGCACTGGGGGCCTGGGCGCCTCTCGGTTGTTCGTGACGAGCAACGCCGGAATGAGCTTCCGCGTCCCCTTGACCCTGACGCGCCAGATGCTCGGCTTCGCGCTGTCGCCGGACGGCTCCAGGGTCTACGCGGGGGGCCCGAACGACGGCCTGTACGTGGCCCAGCGCAGCACCCTTTCGTTTCAGCGAGTCTCCCCGGTCAGCGTCGAGTGCCTGACAGCGCACGGCTCCGACCTGTGGGCGTGCTCGGTGGAAGGTCCGAGCGGATTCATCGCCGGCGTTTCGCGCGACGACGGAGCCTCGTTCGCCGCGGCAATCCATTTGAACGGAATCCAGGCGCCGCTGTCGTGCTCGCCGGATGCCGCCGCGGCGGCGTGCAGCGGCGGCGCGTTTCAGCAGCTATGTCAGTCCTTCGGATGCGGGGGGAAGGCCGACTCCGGCGCGGCCGACGCCTCCGCGGCCAGCAGCGGCGACGCCGGAGCCGACGGCGGGTCGCCCACCCCGTCCGTTCCGCGACCCCCCCGGCCATCGTGCGGGTGCTCCGTCGCCGTAGGCGAGGGCGCAGCCGGGTTTGCCGCGCTGGGTGCGCTCGCCGCGGGCGCTGCGGGGCGCAGAGCGCGCCGGCCGAAACGGGACGGCCGGCGCGCCGCGGTCACTTCCCCGAGACCCGCCTCACCCAGGCGAGGATGTCCTTGACGTTGACGATGCGCACCTCCGGCTTGGTGAGCGCGTAGGTAACGAACGCGAGGAGCGCCTTCTGCCGGTCGTCGCGTATCGCCTGACTCGGCGTGTTCGAGTCGCCGGCAAGCGCGCGCGGGGATGCCTGGGTAAACGGTGACCGGGGCGAGCTGTCGGCGTTCGCTGCTAACGCCCGCGCCCTTTCTTCCCGGTTTCGCCCCCATTGTTCCCTTGCAGCGGAACAACCCGCCCGGAACCGCGTCGGAGAGGCAGCAGACGTCTCTTCCAAATCGTCGCAGTCGGTTCGATCTAGACGACGATTCGCGCCCACGGCAGAGTCCCGGCCGAAATCTAATCGGGAGGATGGGGCGCAAATGGATTCGAACAAAGCGAGGATCAGCGCGCTCGTGCTTGCGAGCGCCGCCTCGGCCGGGATCCGGCGGCTGCGGGGACAACCGAAGAGACCCGGGATCGAACTCCGGATCGAGCTCGGGGGCTAGCTCGTGGCTCGTCCTCGGGAGCGAGCTCCGGATCGGGCTCCGGATCTGGCTCCGGATCGAGTTCGGGTTCCGGATCCGGAGGCTCCGGATCCGGAGGCTCCGGATCAGGGTCCTCGGGTTCGACGTCAGGCGGCTCCACCTCCGGCTCCTCGTCCGGATCGACGTCGAGCGGCTCGAGCTCGGGATCCACGCCGTGCGTACCGGACGCGGGTCCGGGATTGCCTTGGTCGCACGAGGTGCCCGGCTGCCTCGACCCGAGCACCATCCCGCAGCTCGTGTCAATCACGTTCGATGATAACTTTGGTTTGGAGGCGGTTCCGGCGGGGACCGACCCGAGCACCGAGGGCGTCAACTGGGTCGTCAAGCAATGGGCGACGCTGAAGAACCCGTCGGCGAGTCCGGCGGACCCGAACAACTTCGACGGGACCCCGGTCCACGCGAGCTTCTATTACACGAGCATCTACGCGACGAATGCCAGCACGACGGTTACGACGACCACCGGCAGCACGACAGGGCAGGACGTCAAACACGCGAATCACGACGGCTGGGCCGCGGCGTTCAAGGCCGGGCACGAGGCCGCGGAATAACCGGCGAACCATTATAACGGCGGTCCGATTTTGCTGGGGCCCATGTCCGGCGAGAAGGCGCGAAATTTTGTCGAGGCGGACTGGGCAAGCGAGATGATGCAGTGCAATGGTATGCTCAGCAATTCGAATGCATCGATAGGCATTGGCGCGAAACCGTCCGACATCGTCGGATTCCGCGCTCCGTATCTCGGCTACAACGATGCCATGTTCGCTGCGCTGCAAAGCCAGGGCTTTGCGTACGACACGTCGCTGCCGAACTGCTTCGCCGACGGCGAGGACGGCACGAACTGCGCGTGGCCTTACACACTCGATAACGGGAGCCCCGACCAGCAGGTCCTCGCGCAGAAGTTTACGAACACGTATGGCGGCATCGCTTGGTCGTTCCCGCAGGTCACGCCGCATCCGGGGCTCTGGGAAATGCCGCCAACGACTCTGATCATCCCCGACGACAGCCAGGCCACTACCTACAACTTCAAGCCCGGGCTGCGCAGCAGGTTTCCACAGTTTTCAACGGGCGACGTCGTCGCGCCGGGAGTCCCCGGGCTCGCGTACCCTGACATTTACGATCCGACATCTGCGAAGATAGCCGGACTCGACTACAGCCTGCTCAATGACGCACAGATCCTGCCTGACGAGATGAGGGCGATCCTCGAGTACAACCTAGATCTGCACCTCAAAGGCAATCGCTCGCCGTTCATCTTCATCGCGCACGGGTTCAACTATTCCTATGAACCCCAGCCGGGAAGCAAGCCGCCGGATTTCAATACCCCGAGCCAAGCTATCCGCGATGATCGTCAGAAGGCATTGCTCGCATTCGCGACCTATGCGCTGGCCAAGCCGGAGGTGCGCATAGTGAACGTAAAGGACATCCTGGCGTGGGTGAAGCGCGCCTCCGGTAGGTAGTAGTTCCGGCCTCGGCGAGTACCAGCGCGCGTCTATGTCAGCGCGGGCAGAAGACCGTGAGCCGGCACACCGTACAGGCCCGCGCCGAGGACGAGCGAGAGGTTGGGCCGGACGGCCATGTCGTAGCTGATGCCCCCGCCGAGCGCGCCGTCGATGGGGCACCCCGCGCTCGAGAACCCGTGGAGAACGAGATGCGGTTCCAGGGGAAGGAACGTGTACCGCTGCATCGCGATGCCGCGAACAGCGTACCCGGGGCTGTCGTCGCTGCTCCCGCAGTTCGAGAACAGGGGCGCGAGAGGGAAGACCCCGTTTTGCAGCGACAGGCGCAACGGTGACGAGACCACCCAGGGGGAGAGCCAGCCCGCCTTCGAGGGCTCGCCGCCGAAGAGCGCGGGCAGTGCGAGCTGCGGGTCGGGCAGGCTGGGCTGGAGCCACGGCGGCGCCGGAGACGAGACGAGGTTCGACTGCGCGTGCGCCGGACGACCCTCGAGGGCTGACACCGAGAGAAGAGGGAAAAGAGAGCAGAGGGCGCGCAAGAGGATGCAGGGTCGCTGGAGTCTGCAGCGCATCGTTCCACTCTGCCGCGGCCAAGCGCGCATGCAAGGAGAACTCGCCGCGAACACGACCGACGTCTCGCCAGCGTGCCCGAGGGTATCGAACGTACTACCGATGCAGGAAACTGTTGGCGAAGCAGCGCGCCTCGTGCGCCGCCGTCGAGATGGCATGGCCCGAGCGAAGCCTACGGGCCTGAAAGGCGCCTTGCGGACAGGCCAAGCGGCTCGTCCAAGACGACGAGACACCTCGCATGCGAGCGGAGACGCTCGGACAACACGACGCGACGCTTGGAGAACGGAACAAGCGCCGCGGACAACGGGTCGAGCTGCTCGACCCACGGAACACGACGCATGAACCGTTGTTCGAGGCGCTCGTCCTGAAGAACGAGCCGCTCGGACAAGAGGCCGAGACGCTCGTCCCAAAGAACGAGCCGCTCGGACAAGAGGCCGAGACGCTCGTCCTGAAGAACGAGCCGCTCGGACAAGAGGCCGAGACGCTCGTCCAAAAGAACAAGGCGCTCGGACAAGGGGCCGAGACGCTCGGACAACGGAACATGACGCACGAACAATCCGTCGAGCCGCTCGCCGGGCAGAACAAGCCGCTCGGACAAATGCTCGAGACGCTCCACCAAGAGAACATGTCGCTCGGACGACAGACGAAGACGCTTTACCCATACGTCGAGCCGCTTTCACCAAACCCCAAGGCGCTTTTGCTTTTCGCAGACGCGCGCGCGCTGCGCCGAACGGCGAAGACCCCTGACGCCGATGCCCGGGATGGCTCGCCCCCCGGTGGCTCAAGGTCCGCGAATTCTGCGGCTTTGTTCGTGGTACCGATGTTGCTGAGTCTCGTTACCGGACGGGTGGGGCCGCGCTTCAGTGCAGCGGCGGCTCCTGGCAGCCGGCCAACGTCGCGTGCCCGGTCATCGCGGGCTGAGTCCGACGACTGAGCCGTTCGGTGCTGCTAGGTTTCGCACCGACGAAGGCGCGCAGCCCCGGGCATCTTGACGCCGCACCCGAGTCTCGACGACCGTCTCCCCGTGGCCTTTCGTCCTTCGCTGGCGGCTGGCGTCCTCCTCGCGCTCGGCTGCGCCTGCGGAGGAGCGCCGCACGCCTCCGCCTCGGCCCCGCCGCCGGCGGTCGGCACGGTCGCCGCGAGCTCGTGGAAGAAGCTCTCGTGGGAAGACCGTCACGACGTGATGACCTTCGCCGTGCTGCCCAACATGGCTCGCGCTTTTCAGCGCTTCCGCGGCGCGTCGGCGCCCGACATGACGTGCCGTACGTGCCACGGTGCCGATGCCGAGAAGGTTGCGTACGAGATGCCGCACGGCCTACCGGCGCTCGACCCACGGCACATGCCGAGCGTCGACTCGCCCGATCCGAAGGAGGCGCGCATCGCCAAGTTCATGTTCGACGAGGTCACGCCGCAAATGGCCGACCTGCTCGGCGTGCCTCTCTACGATCCCGAGACGCACGCGCGCTTCGGGTGCTTCTCGTGTCACCCCTCGACCGGAGGCGCCCCGTGAGCCGCGCCGTGCTCGGACGTCGCGAATTCGTCGGCGCGGTCGCCGCGCTCGCCACCTCCGCTGCGACGAGCCGCGCGCGCGCGGCGGGCAATCTCGCGGCACCGGTCCTCTACGTGAGCCATGGGGCGCCCATCTTCGCGATGAATGACCCCGCGCGGATTTCCGAGCTTCGCACGTGGGGCGCGCACCTGCCGGCGCCGCGCGGGATCGTCGCGATGACGCCGCACTTCGGGTCGCGCGTGCAGAGGCTCGGTGCGATCGGGCGTGGGTTCGCGATGTACGACTTGCCGCCGGCGATCAAGCGCCGCATCCCGCGGGGTCTCGATTACGCCACGCCGCCGAACGACGCGCTGGCGGCGCGCGTGGATGCGCTCCTCGAAACGCACGGCGCGACGAGCGAGGGTAGGCGAGGGTTCGATCACACGACGTGGATGCCCCTCGCGTGCCTGTTCCCCGACGCGGCCGTGCCCGTCGTCGAGATCAGCTATCCGTACGTCGATGACGCGGCGCTTTTCGCGCTCGGCCGCAAAATGGCGCCGCTTCGAGACGAGGGCGTCCTCTTCGTCGCGAGCGGCGGGATGACGCACAACCTCGCGTCGATGGAGTTCGGCGCCCCGCCCGCGCCGCCGCCCGGATGGTCGAAGGAGTTCGATGCGTGGGCGACCGAGCGCCTGTCGGCCAGCGACGTCGACTCGCTGGTCGACTGGCGAACGAAGGCGCCCGCGCAGAACCTGGCGCACCCGGATGACGGCGGCCACTACCGCGTGCTCCTCGTGGCCCTCGGCGTGGCGATGGGGGGAGTGGGGGCCAAGCCGCGGGTAGAGTTTCCCATCGTGGGCTTCGAGTCGGCGATGTCGAAGCGGTCGGTGCAGATGGGGTGAGCGCTCGGGAGGCTCGGAGGGGCCGCCTCTCACCGGGCATCGGCCCCACCATCAGCCCCCGCCGTGAGCCTGCGGTACGGCGCACACTCCGCGAGAAGCTCCTCGCGCGGGAGCCACCGCACCGCAGCGAGCGAGCACCGCAGGTCCTGCACGGCGACCGTGTTCGGATAGGACTCGAAAAGCGGGCTGGCTTCCTGGTACGCGGCCCGCGCGGAACCCGCCTGCAGCGCCTGGTGCGCCCGCGTGAATCGCTCGGCGTCCGCGGCGGACAGCTCGTGCGGCGCTCCGAGTCCCTGCCCGACGGGCTCCGCCGCTCGCGTCTTGGCCGCGCTCGGGGCCGCGTCGAGAACCGCCTGCAAGCGCGCCGCCTCGTCGTCGCGTTCGACCGGGGACCATTCGGGGTACGAACCGCTCCGAAGGAGCGCGAGCTGGCCGCGCGCGACCGCAGCCCGATCGCTGCCGCCGTCGAGCGCGACGCGCATGAGGGCGAGCGCGCCGTCGCCGAACTCGCTCATCTTCTGGTCGTACGCGGGATTCATCAGACTGCGCACGCTGCCCTCGTGCACGGCGCCCAGGCAATGGCCAACCTCGTGCAAGAACACCGCGAGCGCTCGATGGCGCTTGCGGAGGCGGACCATCTGCGCCCTCGTCTCTTCGCTCAGCTCGTTGAAGGCTCGATCGATGGCGTCGTGCTCGTCCGCGCGCGCCGCCGCTCGCACGACGAGGTGCTTCCCCGGCATCGCCGCCATTCCGAGCTCGTGAAACGAGTCGGTCTGGCGCGACAGCCCGCCGATCATGCCGACGACGAGCTCTACGTCCTCGCCGGCATCCTCGGAGCGGAGCGTGTCGAGCGCTACGACGAGCTTGTCCTCGGCGTCCCGCGCCCAGGGCTGCAGCCGCTCCATTTCGAGGTGCAGCGCGAGAGCGGGCTCGAGGACGTGGTTCGCGTCCTCGAGGAGATCGGCCATCTGTTTGGGCGCATCGACCGTCTGGGTGAGGTACTGCGCGGTCGGCCGCAGGCGCACGCGCCACGAGTGCCTGCCGGCATCGTGAGCCGTCGCTTCGTTCGACGACGCCGAGATGGCGGCCGGCACGACCTGGGCGGCGACGCGTTGCTGCGCGCGCTTGGCCTCGCCCCAGCGCGAGTCGTAGCCGATGAAGCACGCGCTCGGCCCAATCGTGGCTAGCGCGATCCCGGCGATGGCGGCGAGCACGACCCTGCGGTCCGTGGGCAGCTGGGATTCCGCGCGTCTCATGGTTGGTCGTACGGCGGCTGATACGTCACCGTTCCCTGCGTAGCTCATTTGGGGGACACGGTTAGGCGCCTTCGCCGGGGCTTTCGTGTGTAAGGTTCCGTCTCAGGCCACGAGACGAGAGAGGCGCGATGAAGCTCTTTCACTGCATCGTCGTCATGGGAGCCGCCATCGGCGCCGGGTGTGGCGGCGGGGCCGGCGTCGGCGGCACCAACCGGCCCGAGGGCGGCAGCGACGCGGGAATGCCCGATGCGTTCTCCGGGGCCGGCGATGCGGCCTGCGTGCAGGACACGGGTGTCGGCTTCGGCGTCACGCCCGGCTCGTGCTCGTACTCCGGCGCTTGCCGCGGTACCGCCGCCGCGCCGCTCGGTCCCCAGGATTGTGCGCACCCGCAGCAGCTCGAGTGCAATCCGGGGAGCCCCACCTGCGACTGCAACGCGTCGGCCCCGCTCGTTCCCACCGACTGCGCCGCGACCGGGCAGTTCTTCTGCGACGACTGGAGCCAGCCCTGCGGGTGCCACTGCCAGGCGTCGGCGCCGGGCGATCCGTCGCGTTGCGGCTGCGATGCGGGGGTTGCGACCGACGCGGCTGTCTCCTGCGGTCTCGAAACCTGGGTCTGCCACTCGTACGACCCGCCGGTCGGGTGCGGGTGCTCCGTTCCGATCCTCTGATGTCCGCCGAGCCTTCTCCCCCGCAGAGTCCGAATGTCGTCTTCGTGCCCGACGAGGCAATCGACGCGCTCGACGAGCGGGCGCGAGAGGCCATCGGGCTCGAGTGGCAACGGCGGGCCGAGGTGGAGCTGTCGGCCGCCACGGTGAGCGCCCAGATTGCGCGCGGTCTGCTGCTCGACCACGCGACCTACGAGGTCCTGGAGCTCGCCGCGCGTGCCGTTTCGGACGAGGTGCGCCACTCGCGGATATGCCGCGAAGTGGCGGAGCGCTACCTGGGTCGGGCGGTGCCGCCGCCGCAATCGCGAGCCGTCGACGAGCCGTCGTTCGGCGACTGCCCGCCGGCGCTGAACCGCCTTCTGGGGCTGGTGCTGCACTCGTGCATCAACGAGACGCTCGCGACCGTGTGCCTCAGCGAAGGGATGAAGGCGGCCCGCTCGCTGACGGCGCGCGCCGCCACGCACGAGCTTCTCCGCGACAATCTCAATCACGCGCGCATCGGCTGGGCGCACCTGGCCTCGGGGTACGTCGACGGGAAGGCGAAGCGGCACGTCGGGCTCGCGTTGCCTGCGCTGCTGCGCCTCGCGCGGGACTCTTGGCTGTCGGAGCCGCGCGCGGCGTTCGACGAGCCGGCGCACTGCGTCCTCGGCAACGAGCGATTCCTCGAGTTGATGAGGGGGGCGCTGGACGAAATCGTCCTCCCCGGCTTCGACCACGTAGGCGTCGATACGCGCGCGGGCCGGGAGTGGTCTTCGCGCGGCCTCCGCGAATAGCGTTCAGAGGCGGCGCACGACAGCCGCGTTCTTCGCGACGTCGTGCCCGCGTTGCGCCAGGACGAGGTCGCCCCTGTCGTCCACGACCCCGAAGGTGCCCTTGCGAAGAGCCTCGAGGAGCTGGCCCTTCTCGTCGGCACGCGGAGGCACCTCGAACAAGAGGTAGCTCGCGTCGAGGACCCCGTAGCGCAAAGTGAACACGTCGGGACGTGCGGACACGTGCGAGACGAGCTTCTCGGAGGCCGCGATGCTGGCCCTCCGCGGAATCTGCGGGATGAGCGCCGCCAGTTCGTCGCGGCGGCGAAGGTCGAAGTCCGTCGCGTGGAGGCGCACCGGGTCGAAGCCCCCGCGCAGCCCCGCGTGCGGGAGGAGGGCGCCGTAGACGTAGCTGCAAGCGAGCGACGCGGCCGCCACGCCCGCCAGCATCGCTCGCAGCCGCCGAGGGCCCCGCTCGTCTGCCTCGTGGCGTGGACGAGCGACACGCGCGAGCTCCAGGCCCGTGAGGAGGAACACGAAGGCCGTCCAGTACGTGTGGTACTGAAACGAGATCTGCGTGAGTGGCGCCGCCGCGCCGGTCAGCAGGGAGAACATCGTCCCGGGGAGAAACAGCAACATCGCGAGGGGCCGCCGCCACGGAAGGAAGAGCACGGGCACGAAGAGCTGCATCAGGTAGACGAGCTTGTCGCGTTCGAAGAGCACGTTCGCCGTGAAGGGCGGGTTCGCGACGATCGTCTTGAGCGCGGACCCCAGGGAGCGCTCGCCCTGCGGCATGAGGACCGCGTACTGGGCGACGAAGGTTTCGCCCTCGGTCGAGACGTGCGGCATGATGACCAGCTTCATGAGGAGGAAGTAGCCTCCCGCCGCCACGGCGAGCCCCAGACCGGTCCGCGGCGCGCGGCCCGTGAGCAGCAAGGCGGCGCCGAGCACCGCGACGCACGCGGCGACGTCCTCGCGCACCGATATCCCGAGAACGGCCGCGAGAACGACGAGCCAGGGGCGCTCGGCCTCGACCGCGTACACGATGAGCCACAGGAAGAACACTCCTAGGGTCAGGAAGTGAAAGTCGTAGAGGTTGGCGCCGTGGAGCGGCGCGTACGTCAGGAACAAGAGGCTGAGGAGCGCGGAGGCCCAGTGTGGCAGGTAGCGCCGGAGCGTCAGATGCATCGGGACGGCCGTCGCCCCGAGGATGGTGGCCTGCAAGACGAGGAGCGTCTCGGCGCCGGGGAAGGCGGCGTAGATTGGCGCCAGCGCATAGCCGAGGAACGTCGCGTGCCGGGCCAGATGCGAGCCGCCGTATCCCATGAAGGGAGTCGACCGGAAGGGGGCCGCGCCATGGACCAGGTTCCACATCAGGTTGTCGAAGCCGCCCAGGTCGAACGAGGACGTGCCGAAGTTGCGGTGGTCGGCGAGGGTCAGCGCCGAGAGCCTCCACGCGTACCCGGCTGCCCCTGCCCCGACGACGGCGAGGGCCACGTCCGCCCCCCGGAACGCGCGCAGCCTCGCCCCCCCGACATCGCCGACGCGAGCCCATGCCCGCGCGACGGCGGCGCCCGCGGCCGGAAAGGCCAACCCGGCGTCGAGCGAGGCCGCGACGGCCGCGCGCATCCCCAGCCCGAACGCGAGCGCGAGCGGCAGAAACACGGCCTCCCGGTCGGCCCAGAGGCGCGCGTCGAAGAGAAACACCGCGAGCCCCGCCAGGGCGAGCGGGGCTGCGCGGCGCGCGAGCTGGTCCAGCAGGCCGAGCGCCGCGCGCCGCTTCCAGAGGAGGATCGCGCCGCAGAGAGCGAGCGCGACGCCCATCCCGACTCCGATGTTGAGGAAGACGAGAGCGCGCGTGTGCTTGCTGATCGCGTTGTCGCGCGCGTAGCCCACGACGAGCTTCGCGTCGGCGAGCGCCCACACGGCCAGGCCCACCGAGCCGCCCTCGGCGAGAACGAGCAGGGCGAGCCGGACGAGCTGCGTCAGGCGCGACAGAGGCGCCGGCGCAACGCACGTTCGCCCTACCGCTGGCACGGTCAGGCATGCACGCAAGGAGGCGGCGTCGAGGGCACCCAAGTTTAAGAAAAAAGGCGCGGCAGGAAGGTCGTAGAAAGAGCTAAGTGGCAAGGACAACGTAGCAGATTTTGGGCGACCGCTCGCGGAACGGTCAGGGCTCCGGAAGCGGCCCGGCTCCGTCACTCTCGCCCGGCAGGTCGCCCCATTCTCGGCTGCACTCGGGGCGGTGGCTCGCGGCGACGCCCGCGCAGCGCGCGATGTCCACGACCGGCCCGAGCAACAGAGCTTGATCGCGCGAGAGAAACGGCAGCTCGCGCTGCCAGCGAGCGTCGATGGCGCGCATGGCGGCTCGCTCGGCCTCGATCGTGTGGCTCGCCTGCAGCGTCTCCAGCTTGCGCCCGATCGCCTCGTGCACGGCCGTCATGGCGGGATGTTCCGTGAAGGCGTACGCGCGCTGCAGCGACCGGATGGCCGCTTCCGTCTCGCCCGATCGCGAGAGCAGCGACGCTGCCGACAACGCGCGCTCGGCGTCGGCGCCGAGCTCGACCGCGCGGGTCATGGCCACCGCGCCTTCGCGCCGCCAAGCCTCGCTCTCGGCCGGGTCGTGCAAGAAGGAGGGCGCGAGGTAGGCGAGAAACTCGCCGTACTTGAGCCAGAGCGCCGCGTCTTCGGGTCGCTCGCGCGTGCCGCGCTCGAGGTAAACGCGAGCCTTGCGCGCGTCGGCCTCGGTGCCCTGGAGCGGGCGGTAAACGAGCATCGTGTCGACGTACTGGTAGACGGGCCGGTAGCCGGGCTCGAGCTCGAGGATCGCGTCGACGTAGTTGGACCCGACGGTGAATTCGCGGTGCTCGGCCCAGTGGCTACCGTATTCGACGAGCAGCTTCGCCCACAGCAGATCAGCCGCCGCCGCGTTCCAGCCGAGCGTCGCCGCGCGAAGCTGCGACGGCGGAGGAAACGCGTACACGTCGTCGCGCTCGCGAACCGAGTGGACCGTCTTCGCGATCCGCGGCTGGGTGCCGACGATGCCCGTCAGCGCCAGGCCGAGGAGCAGCCCCGCTGCGACGCCCTTGCCGCTCACTCGGTCTCCGAGTCGATGAACATGCCGGGGTCGACGACGGGGCCGCGCGGGTCGCCTTCGGCGTACTGACCGGTGACCTCGAAGGTGCTCGGAACGCCATCGCCGTCGAGGTCCCCGTGCGCCTGCGCGCGGAAGGTGGCGCGGGCGGGCGAGAGTGTGCTGTCGAAGGAGAAGGCGAAGCAGTGCGGCGTGCCCGGGGGAGCGGGCTGGAAGTCGAGCGCGCGCCACGTGGGCTGGTCCCACGCTCCGGGCGCGTCGACGTCGCACCGGCCGCGCGGGGGGGTGCCGGGCGTCATCGGCGCGCTGGGCGGAAAACCCTGCACCACCGGGTGCGCGAGCCCGTAGACGACGGCGGCTGCGCCGATGCGCTTCAAGCCCTCCACCGGCTCGACGAACCGCGAAGCGTGCACCTCGCGCAGGAACGTCGGCACCGCGATCGCGACAATCGAGCCCACGGCGGCGAAGCCGATCGCGAGCTCGAGGGCGCGGAAGCGGCGACCGAAGGAGCGGCTCGAGGCGGGGCGGCGCATCGTCCTCTTTCTAAATCAGCAGGGCTCGGCAAGCCATCGCCCCGGACATGCGGACTCGATGGGGCGGCGGCGCCGCCGGATCGAACGCTAGCGATGCGTGCGATACGGCTCGTCCTCGGTGAAGAAGTCGTGCTCGGCGCGCCCCTCGCGCACCCAGTCCTTCATCGCGGGTAGGCCGGTGATCGTATCGACGTACTGCCGCGCGATTTCCGGCAGCGACGTTCCGTAGGTGACGAAGCGGAGCGTGACGGGTGCGAAGTACGCGTCGGCGATCGAGAACCGACCGAAGAGAAACGGCCCCTCGGCGGCGGACCGCTCGCGGCACTCACGCCACATCGTCACGATGCGGTCGACGTCGCGCTGGACGTTCACGTCGAAGAGCACGTTCGGCAAGACGAGCTCGCAGTTCATTCCCATGTGGCTGCGCATCGCGGCGAAGCCCGAGTGCATCTCCGCGCACAAGCATCGTGCGCGGGCTCGCATGGTGCGCGCCTCCGGCCAGAGCTTCTTCTCGGGGAACGTCTCCGCCACGTACTCGGCAATCGCCAGGCTGTCCCAAACCGTGATGTCGGCGTCGACGAGAACCGGCACCTGGCCGGTCGGCGAGTAGCGCCGGACGCGCTCCTTGAAGTCGGGCGCGTTGAAGCTGAGCTTTTCCTCCTCGAAGGGGATATCCGCGTGCCGCAGGAGGAGCCACGGACGGAGCGACCAGCTCGAGTAATTCTTGTTCGCGATGACGAGCTTCATGGGGCCTCGGGGTGGCGCCGGAGGGTAGCAGGGTCGAGTCCTCGCGGTGTCAGGGCGCCCGCCCCGGCTCCGGCTGGGGTGCGCCGTACGCGCGCACGTCGAGACCGTTGCGGAAGGCGACGCTGATCCGAGCGCCGGCGCGCGCGACCTTGAGCACGGCGTGTTCCCACGTGCGCTGCGTCGACCCACCCGTGACGAGGAGGTCGCCGTGGCCGATCGGGAACGCTCGCGAGGGGCCGCCGCCGCGCGCACGAAACAGAAGCTTGCGTGGCTCGCCCAGCGAAACGAGCGGCACGATCGGCTCGGGGATCTCGCGCCGGATCTTGTCCCTGTGCCACGCCACGCCGTCTCGTCCGTCTCGGTACAGGTTGAACCCGGCGGAGTCGAAGACGACGGCGTATCGCGTGGACAGGGCCTGGCGCATACCCTCGAGGATCGGCGGCTCGAGGGGCACGCCGGACGCGAGCTCCCAGCGCGCGGTCAGCCGCGGCTCGAGCACATGGCGGTCGTACATCCACCGCGTGCGCTGCCCCCACGTTCGGGTGCGCAGGAGGTCATCGAAGAGCGGGTCGGCGCCGGTCACCCAGGCGGGCACGAGATCGAATCCAGGCCGCCTCGTCGAGCCAGATGCGTTCGACCGCGGAGAAGCTTGCGTCGAACGCCGGCTCCGGATGGGCGAAGAGGCTCCGCTGGAACGCGACTTCGTGAGCCACGGCGAGACGAATGGCACGGGGCCGGAGCCGGATCGAGCGCGAGCTCGCGGTCGCGGCCGGGGGGGCGCGCCGTTCGTCACCGGACGGCAATCGTGTAGCCATGCCGAGGGTGCTCTCCTCGACGTGCTGACCGGATCGTTCGCAGGACTTCGGAGAAAGCGGCAATTGGGGACCCACTGTCCGCTTCGGCCGATGCGCGTGTTCGGCACGAGCCCGCCAACGTGTGGCGTGCAGTACGGATTGCTAATGTCCGTTATTGTGGACGTCGTGTCGATGGCTGGGAGCCCCCGTCGCACCGAACACGGGTGCCGATCTGGCCATGCCCAAAGCATGGCGCCGTGTCGTTCGTTATAGTAGACATTGGGTCGCCATGAAGAACCGGAGCGACCGCGTGGCTTTCGTCGGAGGCCACGACCGCATAGAGCGCGAAATCGTGTCCTTCGCAGCCCGGCTCGGCATCGAGGTGGAGATGCACAACGGCCACACGCGCGGGAACGGCGCGACTCGCCTCGCCGCGCTCATTCAGCGGACGGACGTCGTCGTCATCGTGACGGGTACGAACAGCCACAACGCGGTTCACATCGCGAAGCGCGAGGCCGCCAAGACGGGTGCACGCGTGTGCATCCTGAAGTCGTGCGGAACGGGAACCGCGCGCGCCCTGCTGACCGAGATCGCGGACGCGCGCGCGGCCTAGGCCAGGCGAGCCCTCGTTGTACGGCTGACGGCACGCGGCGCCTCGGCCGCATGCCGGCTAAGCGGCCTGGCTCAGGGCCTCGAGGAGCGTCTTGCGGCGCTTGTGATGCTCCTCGTACTCCTTGATGCGTGCGCGGTCGGGCTTGGAAAGCTCGCCCAGCTTTTCCTTGATCTGGGGGACCGTCAGGTGCTGGTAGTCGCGAATGGGGAGCCCGCGATCCGGCGAGCGCCCTTCGGCGTCCTTGCGCTTCTCGGACTTCGTCTCTCCGTACTGGGCCCGCTGCTTGTTGACGATGCGCGACGCGACCTCCTCCGCGCGGCCACCGTAGCGGCCGCTCTTCTGAAACTTGTGCTTCAGCTCCTGGTATTCGCGTTCACGCTTGGGGCTTGCTCCTCGCGGCATGGTGCGCCCTCCGTGCACGTGTCGGACCCAGCGGGCCGAAGCGTAGTTCGAGGATGGCTGCGCTATAAGAAGCTCCCCCATGCCCATCGCGAGAGCAGCAATCACAGGCGCAGCCGGCTTTCTCGGCGGGCATCTCGTGCGCGGCTTCGAGTCGCGCGGCGTGACCGCGCTGCCCCTGGTCCACACCCTCCACGACTCGTCGCCCGCCGGCGCCATGGCCCTCGAAGACGTGCTCGCGGCGCCCGGGGCGCTGGCCGGCGCCGACGTCGTCGTCCACGCGGCCGCCGTCCGGCACCGGTATGGCATCGACGCCTCCACCTACCGCGGCGCCAACGTGGACCTCGTCGTGCGCACCCTGCGCGCGTGCAGCGAGGCGGGGGTCCGTCGCTTCGTGCTCGTCAGCTCCGTCGGGGTCTACGGGTTTCCTTCGCGCCTGCCGGTTACGGAAGAACATCCGTATGCGCCGCGAACGCTGTACTCGGCGACGAAGGTCGAAGCCGAGATGCGCGCCCGGCGGGCGGCCCGCGACCTCGGTGTCGAGCTCGTCATCGCTCGGCCCACCATCGTGTACGGCCCGGGCGACCGGAACGGGATGCTCGACAAGATGGCGGCGATGATGCGCGCAGGGACCTATCGCGTCGTGGGCGCAGGAGACAACGTCCTTCACCACACGCACGTCGACGACGTCGTCGAAGGCATCTGGCTCACGGCGACGCGCCCCGAGGCCAACGGCGAGCATTTCATTCTCGCCGGACCCGAGACCGTCACGCTGGCGGAGCTCTCGGCTCTCGTCGCGCGCGCGGTCGGGCGCCCGCTGCCGAGGGCACGCATCCCGTCGACCCTGGCACGCGTGGTCGCCACGGTCGTCGACGTCGCAGCGTACCGCGGCCTCGCCTTCGTCTCGCACGAGCCCCCGGTCAATCACGAGAAGCTCGACGTGATGACCCTGCCCATCTGCTTCGACGGCGCCAAGGCGCGCCGTTTGCTGGGGTTCTCGCCCCGCGTGGGGTACGAGGAGGGCGTCATGCGCACGCTGCGAGGCGAGTGGCCGGCCCTGGCCCGCGCCGGTGCGACACCGTGAGCGCACGGCGAAGGTGGCTGCGGCGCGGCCTGTCGTGGGCGCTGGCCATCGGAGCGCTGGTGTTCGTAGCGATGTCCGTTCCGGTGCGCGACCGCTGCTGGGATCCGCGCGTGCCCGCGTCGACGAAGCTCGCGGTGTC
The DNA here is from genome assembly GCA_963720145.1 of uncultured delta proteobacterium. Lineage (GTDB taxonomy): Bacteria > Myxococcota_A > Polyangia > Polyangiales > Polyangiaceae > Palsa-1150. Next base: position 401,789 of record CAVREO010000044.1, on the reverse strand, counting down.
GCGCGACGACCGCGGCGGCTGCACGCTGCACCTTCGGAGCGGCGACGTTCGCATCGACGGCCGCGAGTGCGCGGAGCTCCAGTGCGAGCCGGGGGTGGCCTCGACGTTTGCCCATGCGCGGCCCGGGGTTCTGGGTGTCCTCTTCCTCGTGTACGTGCTCGGGACCCTCCCGTGGGCCGCGCGCTGGCGCGCGCTCCTGGGGTTCGCGGGGGTCAATCTCTCGGTTGGCCAGGTCTGGCGCGTATGCATCGAAGCGCAGGCGGGGGGCGTCCTCTTGCCCGGCGGCATCGGCGGCGACGCGCTGCGTGTCGTGTCCGTCGTCGGGCGCGCCCAGCCCGGCGGCGAGCCGAGAATCCCTATCCATCGTGGTGGCGTCGGTCCTCCTCGATCGGGTGGTGGGGCTCGCCGTCCTCGCGGCGCTCGCCGCCGGCCTCGGGTTCGCGTGCGGTGGGCTGCACGCAGGTCCGCTGGCCTTCGCGCTCGCGGCGATCCCCGTTGCGCTCGTCGGAGGGCTCGTCGTGGTGCGCGTCGTGCCCTGGCACCGCGCGCGCTCGCTCCTCGAGAGCCGCGTCGGAACCGCGCTGCGGCCCGTCCTCGATTACGTGCGCCACCCCGGAGCTCCGCGCGCCATCGTCGTCGCTGCAGCGCTGAGCGTCCTCGTCGCCGGCGTGCAGCTCATCACGATTCGTGGCCTCATCCTCGCGCTCGGTGGGGTGCCCACCGCGGAGAAGTGGGTGTACGTCGGGAGCGCCATGGCGTTCCTGGCCGGAGCTCTGCCGGCGCTCCCGGGAGGGTGGGGGACGGCCGACGCGGCGTACGTGTTCTTCCTGGGCTTGGCCGGGTTGCCGGCGAGCACCGCGCTGGGTGTCTCGTTGTCGTATCGGCTCTTCTGGTACCTTTTGGGCGTAGCCGGGGCGGCGCTTCACGTCGCTCGGCCGCGCGCCTCCGCCGTGGCGGCGTCGGCCGCATCCGGCGCCGAGCCCCCCGCATGAACGTGTCGATCGTCGTACCGGCCCACAACGAGGCCGCCAACATCGGGCGGCTCCTGACCGCGCTGCTCGAGCAGGAGACCCGCTTCGCGCGCATCGTGGAGGTCGTCGTGGTCGCCAGCGGCTGCACCGACGACACGGCCGCTGTCGCGCGCGACTTCGGCCGGGGTCGGCCCGGCGTTCACGTGCACGTGCAGGAGCGCCGCGAGGGGAAGGTCGCGGCCATCAACGCTTACCTCAAGCTTCGCGACCCCCGCGCCGACGTGATCGTCATATGCAGCGCCGATCTGGACCCGCAGCGCGACGTCGTCGAAAAGATGGCGTGCTTTCTGCGAGACCACCCCGGCGTCGGCATGGTCGGTGGCCGGCCGGTCCCGAACAACGACGACGCGACGCTCGTCGGTCGCATGGTCGGCCTCCTCTGGGAGCTTCACCACCGCGTCTCGCTCGAGGTCCCGAAGATGGGCGAGATCGTGGCGTTCCGCGCGCCGCTCGTCGAGTACGTGAGCGAGCTCTCGGTCGTCGACGAGGCCTCCATCGAGGACATCGTTCGCGCGAAGGGCTACGAGCTCGGGTACGTACCGGATGCGGTCGTGACCGACCACGGGCCGGAGACTTTCCCCGAGTACTTCGAGCAGCGCCGCCGCGTGGCGCGCGGTCATTTCTGGTTGAAGTTCGCGTTCGGGTACGAGGTGGCGACGCTCGACCGGCCCCTCCTCGTCAGGGCGGCGCTCGACACCGCGCGTGATCAGGATCGCTTCGGCCGCGCGGCGCTCGCGGTCGCCATCGGCACCGAGATCGCGGCGCGGGCTGCCGGACTCTGGGACGCGCGCGTCGTCGGCGGCAAGCACCGCACCTGGCGCGTGCTGAGCTCCACGAAGTCGCTCGACGGTCGGAACGGTGCTCCGGTGAAGGAGCGACCGCAGCGCCTGTCCGCACGTCCCGGGCCGCTGGAGAAGCCCTCTTCGAGCGCAGACGGACGCAAAAGGACCGGCTCGTCGTGAGGAAGCTCCCGCTTTTGGCACGGCTCGCCGGCTACCGCGCGGCCCATGCGACGGGGCGGCCCGCGCAGCTCCCCATCAACCTGACCGTCTCGGTCACCTACTCGTGCCCGTCGCGCTGCGCGACGTGCGACATCTGGCAGAAGAAGGTGGACGACCTCTCGGTCGACGAGTACGGCCGCATCTTCCCGACGCTCGAGCGAGTACCCGTGTGGGTCACCATCTCCGGCGGCGACCAGTTCGTGCGGGGCGACCTCGACGAGATTGTGCGGCTGATTCGAACGCAGATCGAGCCGAGCATCGTGAACATCCCGATGAACGGCGTCATCACGGAGCGCATCTTCCGGCTTCTGCCGAAGATCGCCGAGTACACGGTGGGGTCGCAGCTCGTGCTCAACCTGTCGGTCGACGAGATTGGCGAGAGCCACGATCGCATCCGCGGGGCCGAGCGCAACTTCGAGAAGCTGAAGCTCGTCGCGGAGCTCATCCACGACCTGAAGAAGACCTATTCCCACGTGGTCCTCGGCGTCCACACGGTGATTTCGAAGCTCAACGTCCACCGCATCCCGGCCATCGAGCGCGAGGCGCGCGCCATCTTCCGCCCCGATTCGTACATCGCGGAGGTGGCCGAGAACCGCGTCGAGCTCAAGACGATGCACAAGGACATCACGCCCGACCCAGCCGACTTCAAGCGGGCCGTTCTCCACCTGCAGAACGTCATTCGCGAGAACCGCTCCACGCACCCGGTGGCGCGCCTCGTCGAGTCGCTGCGGCTCGAGTACTACGACCTGGCGGGGCGCATCCTCGAGGAGAAGCGGCAGGTCATCGAGTGCTATGCGGGCTGGGCGAGCGCGCACCTGGCGCCGGACGGCCATGTGTGGGGTTGCTGCGTGCGCGCCGAGAGCCTCGGCAACGTCCGCGATCATTCGTACGACTTTCGCACGGTCTGGCTCGGGCCCCAGGCCGACGCCTTCCGCGCGAGCGTCCGCGCGCACGAGTGCGCGTGCCCGCTGGCCAACGCGAGCTACACGAACCTCCTGCTCGACGCGCCGTCCCTCGCGCGCGTGACCGCCCACATGGCCGGGTTCTGAGCGATGGACGCGCTGGCGACCCAACGCATCGAGCACGACCGCGGCCTCGGCACGGCGTACGAGCGCTGGTGCTTCTACCAGCGTGTCGAGCAGTGGGCCGACGAGTACGGCGTCGAGAGCGCCCTCGAAGGACCGCTCGACGGAATGGCCGGCGTGAGCGGGGTGCACCTGGTCGGGCTCGCGCGGCGCGGCGTGACCGTGACGAGCGCCGTTCCCACGGAGGAGAAGGCGCGGATTGCCGGTGCCGTGTACGAGCGTGCGGGGGCGGCCCGCGTGGATGTGCGCGTCGTGACCGATCCGGCGCACGTGGCGGAGCGGCTCGCGCCCGCCGACATGGTCGTCGCGTACCACGCGCTCCCGCTCGTCGACGATTGGCGCGCGTACCTGCGAGCCCTCGCGAAGCTCGCGCGCAAGGTGCTCGTGGTCACCGTGTGCAATCCGGACAACTGGGGTGTGGCGGCGATCCGCTTCGCCGGACGCCTGCGCGGGCGCCGCGATCTCGAGCCACCGGAGACCTGGCGCACCGAGGTGCTCGCGCCGGAGCTCTGGTCGGTCGGTCGGGTGCGCGACCACGTGTACTTCGACGCCCCGTGGTGGCCCGATCTGCAGGTCGCGCCCGGGCAATCGCTCCTCGACCGGGCACGGCAGCTCGTTCGGCAGGCGAGGGGAGACGTCCGCTTCACGGCGCAGGAGCGCGGGGCCAAGCTCGCCGAGCGCTTCGTCTACGGCCCGGGCAAGTGGCCGTACTTCGGCGGCGACGGCTGGGTCGACGAGCTCTTGCCGGCCCTCCTGCGGCATCCGGGCTTCGATGGCTCCACTTCGCCGCTGCGCTCGCGCATCGCGCACCTGCACGCCTTCGTCGTCGACATGCGCCCGCGCACCCCGCAGGCTCGCCGGAAGCTCTCGCTCGCGGCGACGTGACCCTCACATGGGCGGCGTGTGGTCCTCGGGGACCGCCGTCGGCTCGGGGGGTACGTCGAGGTCCGGCGCTCCCTGCGGGCTCTCCTTGAGCTTGCGATGGAGCTCCGTGAGCTTCTGGCGCATCGAACCGGGCGGCGGCTTCTCGAGCGGCCAGTCGGGAGACGTCAGCGGCGCGACCGGGTATCGCGAACGGAAGAGCGCCCATTCGCCCTCCTCGGCCAGGTACTCGGCGTCGTCCGATAGCGCGAACGCGGCAAGCCAGAGCCGGAGCGGATCGGTCGCGCGCACCAGCACGTACTTGTACCGGTGCAGGTCGTGTGCGGGGCGGAAGGCCCAGGAATCGAACGCGACGCGGACGAGCGACTCGTTCCACTGGTAGCGCTTTTCGACGACGACGGGCGAGACGGGCGAATCGGTGAACGAATAGACGAGGCGCCCCCCGCGCTCGGCCAGGATGCGTCCCGCGGCCGGTCCGAGCGAATAGGTCCGCGACGGATCTCCCGGCCCGAGATTGACCGAGGCGACCGCCGCGCCGGGCTCGACGTACGGGACAAGCGCCTCGAGCGCCTTGTACTGCCGGCTGGAGTCGGCGAACGCCGGCCATGCGACCAGCAGCGTCGCCAGCGGCAACACGGCCACGGCCATGCGCGTGACGAGCGCCGGGCGAACCCAGAGATCGCGCGGCGCGAGCACCAGGGCCAGCACAGCGAACGCGGGCGGAAACCAGCGCTGGTACACGAGCGTGGCGCCGCCGAGGGTGAGCGGGGACGCCAGGTAGGCGACGAAGCAGGCCAGCGCGAAGAGCTCCCAGCGATGGACGAGCGCCCACCGCCGCGGGGACGTACGAAGCCGGGGCGGAGCGCTGGCGGAGGCCTGTCGCTCCCGCGTTCGAAGCCAGAGGAAGGTCCCGAGCGCCAGCAGGCAGAGCGCCACCATGGCCGCGTGCGCGACCGGATCGCCCGCGGGCATCAGCAAGTAGGGGATGTGCGCGAGCTTGTGCCAGGGCGAATGCCAGAACGTCGGCAGCGCCGCTACCGCGGGCGTCATGAAGCGCTTTTGCCAGTGCGCCTGGGCCACGGCGATCGCCGCGCCGGTGACCATGGGGAGGACGCGCAGCCCGAGCTGCCGTGGCGAGCCCCGGTGCAAGACCGCCAGGCCGAGCGCGGCGCCGCCGTAGACGAAGAGCATCGCCTCGTGGGCGAAGTAGAGGAGCACCACCCAGCCGACGGCGCCGAGCGTGCGCCTCGGCGTGGGTTGCGAGGCGAGGCGATCGAGCGCGGGAAGGGCCGCGAGCAGCGCCGCCAGGCCGAGCACGTTCGCGACGAGTCCCCAGGAGAAGAGCCACCCGAGCGCCATGGGGGCCACGACGAGCGCGGCGAGCGGACTCGCGCCCACGTGGCGCGCAAAGCGCGCTCCGCAGATGGGCACGAGCGCGACGGCCGCCGCGACCACGAGCTTCACGGTCCAGCGAGTCGAGAACGCCTGCGAGAGCGCCCAGCCGACCATGGTAAAGAGCTGATTGGGCTCCCCGAGGTTGTACCGGTAGAGGCCCGGCGGGAACATCGTCGGGTCGTGGAAGTGGCGAAGAATGCCGATGGCTCCTTCGTGGAAGGGGAGGTCCGTCATCGGCGGATAGAACGCGACGAGGACCGGCGCGGCCAGGAGGAGACCCGTGATTGCGGGGGCGAGGGTCTCGACGCGATGGCGGTCCATGGGTGGGCTCGCGCCCGCATAGGACGCCTGAGCCGGAGACGATGCGTCGTCCTTCGTAGGGTGGGGGAGCAGGCAACGTATCGTACCCGAGCCCGGCGACGGGGTTTCCCTGATTGACCCTCACCGGGAGCGCTGGGGTCCTGCGCGTCGGCCTGGGCGATGGTCTGTTTGCCCTTGCGCCGGGCACGCTCGCCTTCCCGTCCGCTGACGCGCGCCGCGGCGGTCGTCGCCCCCGGTCAGTCGCTGGGCCTGCTCGTCGGCGGCACCGATGAGTGCGGAGCCGCCGTGGAGCGGTCGTTCAACTGCGTCGCGCGGTGACGAGCGGGTGGGCGGGAAACGATTGCCCGCGCGCTCGCGTCTGCCCGAACTCAAACTGAGGCGGGCGCGCGTCTCTATGCGTCGAGGCCGGGAAACGGTTTCTCTAATTCCTTCGAAACCAAAGCGGCGCAACGCGCAGCGTTGAATGGAATTTGCTGGACGCCGCCATCGATCCAAGTGAAAAGCACGCTTCCCTAAATAGGGTCGCTCGGCAACGAACGAAGACGTCTCGATGAAGTGGTGAGTTCCCGATCCGTGAGTCGGACCGGCAAAGGGGTACATCTGTGTCTACGAATCGATTGGCGAGCGTTTGGGCCTGCGGTGTGCTCATCGCCTGCGTAACCGGTGGGGGCGCTGGCTGCAGCACGTCAAGCACATCGTCTGACCCTCCCGCGCCTCCCGAGCGGACCGCCACCACGCGCGCGACTCTGTCCTCGTTCGTACAGAACGTGGACTGTGCGGGCTCAGGCTGCGCTCCCCAGAATGTCATTCCCTACACCTCGCCGCAAGCGGCCGGTGACACGAACATCGTGGTCGTGGACTGGTGTGACATCAATAACCCGCTGTCATCTGTCACGTCGGTGACGGATTCAGTCGGCAACCAGTACCATTTGGCAGTCGGGCCAACCGTTCAAACGACCTGGTGCGCGCAGTCCATATATTACGCAAGCAATATCGCCGCCGCGGCCGCCAACGCGAATTCCGTGACGGTAGTGTTAAGCTCGAGCGCGACCCCGGAGATTCGCATCCTCGAATACAGCGGAATCGACTCGTCGAATCCGATCGATAGCTCGACGGGCGCGGTCGGCGCAGATTATACGGCGACGACTGGACCTATCACTACCAGCAAGCCAAACGACCTCTTGTTCATCGCCGATGTGTTCGACGGGTGCAAGATCGGGCCCACCAGCGGATACGTTGATGAAGACCCCACGGGATGCGACATGGTCGAGGACCAGATCGCGAGCGCAGCAGGAAGCTACAGTGCGAGCGTAGCCATTGGCTATACCTCTGACGCCGGCAACTGGGTACAGCAGATGGTCGCTTTCGCTCCGGCTGCTGCGGGGCAACCGACCTTCGTGCAGTACAGCAGAAGCCCCGCGCTGATCCTGTCGTCCGTTGCCTTGACGCTCCCCTCGCCGCAGACAGCCGGCGATCTCAATCTCGTCGCAGTTCAATGGTCAAGCCCAACGACCTCGGTGACATCCATCACGGATAGTGCCGGAAATCAGTACGTGCTTGCCGCGGGGCCGACGGGTGATTCCGACGCAGGCATGCAGGCCCTTTATTACGCGAAGAACATTGCGGACGCGAACGCAAATACGGTTTCGGTAAACTTCAGCGCACCCGATGAGCCACTGGTTCGTATTCTAGAATACAGCGGGCTAGACCCGACCGCGCCGCTGGACACCGCTGCATCCAGCACGGGGTATGGCGATACAGCCACCACCGGCCCGCTCACGACGAGCCAGACCAACGAGCTCATTGTGGTCGTCAACGCTCTGGGGCAGTGCCTCGTGAGCCCGAGCGACGGATTCGCCACGCGAGATACGGCAGCGTGCGATCTGGTGGAAGATGAAGTCGCCGCCAGCCCAGGGAGCTACGGCGCGAGTGTGTCGCAGGGAACGCCGGGGACCTGGATTCAGCAGATGGTCGCCTTCAAGCCGGCTGGAGGGACGACGACGTGCACGGCGAGTGACCCCTGTCACGTGGCCGGGACGTGGGACCCGAACGCGGGTGCCTGCACGAATCCGAACGCACCGGATGGAACGGCGTGCAACGACGGGAACGCGTGCACGCAGGTCGACGCTTGCCAGAGCGGAACGTGCACCGGTTCGAACCCGGTGACGTGCACGGCGAGCGACCAGTGCCACGCAGCGGGGACGTGCAATCCAGCGAGCGGAGCTTGCTCCAATCCCGTCGCAGCCAACGGCACCACGTGCAACGACGGGAATGCGTGCACGCAAACCGATACATGCCAGAGCGGGACATGTATGGGAGGCAATCCGGTGACGTGCACGGCGAGCAACGCCTGCCACGTCGCCGGCACGTGCGATCCGACGAACGGCGCCTGCTCGAACCCGGCCGCTCCGGACGGAGCGGCGTGCACCGGGAGCAGCGCATGTTTCCAGACCTACGCGTGTAGCGGCGGTACCTGCACAGGCTCGAGTCCTGTGATGTGCGCGGCCAGCGACCAGTGTCACGTCGCCGGGACGTGCGATCCGAGCACGGGTAGTTGCTCGAATCCGGCGGCCGCGAACGGCACCGCGTGCAGTGACGGCAACGCGTGCACGCAGACGGACGCCTGCCAGGGGGGAACGTGCACCGGATCGAGCGCGGTCACGTGCGCCGCGCAGGACTCATGTCACGTGGCGGGGACTTGCGATCCGACGAGCGGGGTCTGCTCGAATCCGACGGCGCCAGACGGAACCGCCTGCAGCGGTAACAACGCGTGCGACAGGACCTTCGCTTGCGCTTCCGGCGTGTGCACCGGCTCGAGCCCTGTCGTCTGCGCGGCTAGCGATCAGTGCCACGTAGTCGGGACCTGCAATCCGAGCAGCGGAACCTGCTCCAATCCGGTGGCCGCCAACGGCACGAGCTGCAACGACAACAACCCCTGCACCCAGAACGACGTATGCACGAGCGGCACGTGCGCCGGCTCGGCCGTTACCTGTACGCCGCAGGACGTCTGCCACACCGCGGGCACCTGCGATCCCACGACGGGCCAGTGTACGACCCCGGTCATCGCCAACTGCGATCCGGCGCCTACAAAGGGAGACAACCCGTTCGAGACGCGCGCGTCCATTATCGGGCATGTGCAAACGTTCGCGGGCGCGGCCGTGACCGGCTACACGCTGACGGTCTTCGACGTACCGGTCGGGCAGACGCCGCGATCCGACGTGCAGACCGCCGAGGCGGCGGACGGCTCGTTCTGGACGCGGTTGACGCAGTTCCCGGACTCCGAGCCGCCGCGGACGCCGCCGCATCACCTGATGGTTTACATCGACGCGCCCGGCTTCCTGCGGATCCGGCGCGAGGTGTACGCCCATCCGGGCACGGCGGTCGACCTGGGCGTGATCCTCGCGGCTGCTCGCGATCCGAACACCGTGGTCGTCGGCGCGAGCGGCGGCAGCGTCACCGACTCCAAGGGCTTGATCACGGTTCAGATCCCACCCGGTGCACTCTCGTCGCCGACGCCGATCACGGTGACGCCGGTCGTGAACCGCGACGAGCTGAGCGCCCCGCTTCCGCACAACTCGGCCACGGGCTACGGCTTCGAGCTCGAGCCGAGCGGCACCCAGTTCGCCGTCCCCGTCACCGTGAGGCTCTCGAACTGGCGCGGCATCCCGACGTCGACCTCGATGCCCGCCGGGACGTACGACGACACGAACGGCGGCTGGAAGCACGTCGCCATGGCGAGCTGGAACGGAAGCGCGTGGACCTTCTCGGCGCCGCACTTCTCCACGTGGGACGTCAACCCCAACTCGTTCGGCGAGTGGGTGCTGGTAGCGTCCAACGGGCAGGACCCGAACGGTGGCGCCACCGTGTGCGGCGGCAGCGCCATCGGCGTGAGCGGCGGCACGCTCGTTCAGAACATCGCGCTGCCCACGTACCGGCACTCCGGGCGCGACTATGGCATCACGCTCAACTATAACAGTGGCCTGGCGGGCAGCCGCTCGCTGGCGACCGGCACGCCGACGCAGACGCAAGGTCAGGCGGTGCCGAGCACGGGCGTCGCGGTGGCGATCCGAAGCTCGTCGTTCCAGCGCTTCTGTGTTCCGCAGGATCGGGCTGCAGCGCTCGTGGCGGCGAGCCCGGGAAGCTGCGGGGGCGGCTCGTGCGGCCTCATGAGCGTGACGGGGTGGTCGCTCAATAGTTCGATGTTCGGCAGCAGCAGTCAGGTCAACGCGACGCCGACGGCCAACGCCACGGCGATCGACTTCGGCACGTGGGTCGATCTTCCGCTTTTGCCCGATGGAACCATCCCGGCCAGCAGCTTCTACAGCCAGCACTTCCAAGCGGGAGTCGGGCAAACCGGCGGCGGCCAGAGCGCGTGCCTCACCGGGGGCGCGTTCGCGAGCGGCAACATCAACGGTCCGCTCCAGCCGGCGAACGTCGGCACCGGCCCTCTCGTCGACATCCAGCAGCAGGTGTTCGTCCACCATCGGCACAGCTCGCCGCTCGGGCCCGGATGGGCGGTCGCCGACGTGACGCGGCTTTACCCCGAGCCGCACGCCGACCATGTCGTTCTGGTCGGCGGCGACGGCTCGGAGGAGGACTTCCGCCCGCGAACCAGCGTCAAGGACCTCTTGCCCAACATCGGCAACGTTTCGTATGCCTTCGCGCTCGACCCGTCGACTGGCGAGCAGATGATGGCCGACGCGATGGGCAACATCGTCCGCTTGAACGCCGACGGTACGACGACGAGCATCTTCTCCGGTCTCACATTTTCGGGCCAGCCGCAGTCCATGACCATCACGTACGTGGCGGGCGAGCGCCGATTCCTCGTTGCCTTGACGACGCAGCTCGTTGAGGTGCGGCCCGGGCCGTCGCTCACGGTCCTCTACACGCGTTCCGGCAACAGCCCGGAGACGTACCTGCCGTCGCAGGTCGCCGCTCGAAACGATCTGGCCATATACACGGAAGGCTTGTCCTCGAAGTCGGTCGTCTATCGCATCCGGCTCTCGTCACCACCGGGCGCGCCCGAGACGATCTCCTTCGCGCAGGCCACAGGGGGCGACATCGGACTGGATCCGGCAGCGGGCGAGACGCTCGGCAACTATGCTTTCTACAGCCCGGCAGGGTTGGCCTACGGCCTCGCCGGAGAGCTGTACGTCGCCGACACGCCGCGCAGCGCCGTCTACCGCGTGGCCCCCGACTCCAACGGCGAGATCAGCTCCGCAAGCGCCATTGTTCGCGTGGTCGGCGATGGCGCGGGCCGATACGTCCCCCAGGTGGGCACGCCCTTCAACGGGATCGACCTGCCTATAAACCAGCCGTTCTATCTCTCGACGTCGCCAGACGGGACGCTTCTCATGGCCACGTCCTATGGCGTGGCGGCATACGATCCGGTCAGCACCGAGGCCGAATGGATCTCGGAGACGACACCGGGGAGCGATCTGCGCTTCACGATTGTGAACGCCCTGCACACAGATTCGAGCACGCCGTTCAGCAATCTCGCGGCAACGGGGCCCCGATCCTACCTCGTCGCCGCCATGCAAAGTGGGGTGTACCCCTCGCTGCTCGACGCGTCGCAGCTCGCAAGCGAGCGCGATCCGACGCGGACGGTGGTCCTCACGCCAACCGGCGCGACCTTGACCGATACGACGCAGGGCCTGGTCGACAGCTTCGACGCGCAGGGCCGCCTCGTACAGCGCAACCTGCGCACGGGCGAGCCCGTGGTCGCCGTCTCCTACGCCGACACCGTCAGCGATCGCGTCTCGTCCATACTGGACCCCGACGGTAACGCCACCGCGTTCTCCTACGACAGCGACGGGCGGCTCTCGACGATCACCGACCCTGCCAATCGCATCACGACCCTGGGCCACGACTCGTTCGGCGACCTGCGGACGATCACGCAGCCGGATGGCGAAGTGATCTCCTTCGTCTACCAGGCCCACCATATGAGCTCGAAGACGGCGCGAGAGATCGACACGACGACGTACGCCTACCACTCCGACGGGACGCTCCAGAGCGCGACCAAGCCCGCCGGCGAGACGACGACCCTCGGCGTGGCGTCGCTCGGGCAGCCGCCGCAGTACGCCAGCAGCGGCGTGCCGACCTACTCCGGTACGTACACGGATGCCCGCGGCGTCCAGCACAACTTCGTGACCGACGCGAAGGGGCAGATTCAGACCGACACGTACATGGCCGACGGTGTCACCTACACGCGCGCTCTCGCGTACGCGCAGGGCGCTACGGGATCGGGTCTGTATCCGCTCGCCAACGAGGTCTTCGCACGCAATAACACGCTGTTGCGCGTCGGGTTCACGACGCTGAACGGCGTGCAGCTCGATCTCGGCAGAGACTACGACACGCTGGGGAGGCTCATCGCCGCCTCGCGATCGAGCGGCAAGTCCTCCGGCCACACGGTCGCCTCCTACGGCTACGACTCGAACGGCTTTCTGTCATCCATCTTCTCCGGGCCGAGCAACGTGTTCCAGAGCATCACCCGGGACAATGCGGGGCACGCACGGCGTGTTGTCGACATCGATAGCTTCAACACGCCCACGGGCCGGGAGACCGATTTCACCTGGACACGCGGCGACGCGCAGCCCTCGACGATCGTCAAGCACGGGGTGACCTACACGTTGTCCTACGACGACGCGCAAGGCGCGGTCCTTCCGACGCGGAACCTGAAGAGCGTCACCGACACCCTCGGTCGCTCGACATCGTTCGGTTACGATCAGTTCGGCAACATCGCCGTCGCCTCCGATGGCGCGACGACCAGCTCGTTCGCGTTCGACGCGAACAATCGCCTAATCGTGGCCGCCGACGCGCTATCGAATCAGACGACCTTCGGGTACACGCAGGTGAGCTGCGGCTGCACCGAGGCGGACGAGGTCTCCACCATTCACACGCCGGACCTGGCTGCCGGCAAGAAGTGGACGTTGGGGTACGGCGCCGAGGGGCGTCTGGCATCGGTCACGGACCCGGACAACTTCATCGAGGCGTACGGCTACGAGCCCACGGGAGAGCTCAACTTCGTCAGCGATCGCGACGGGAACGCCACGTCGCTCACGCACGACCACCTGGGTCGTGTCCTCACGATTGTCGACGCCCTCGATCGCACCCACGCGCGCAGCTACTCCGTGCCGGGCCAGGGGAGTTGGAACGGTCCCTCGCTCTCGAGCGGCAGCGCCGGCGCCAGTCCCGCGTCGACCGACTTCACCCAGGCGCTCAACAACGGCGATTACCAGATTGGCCAGAATCTGTACCAGACCATCGGCTATCCGGCTCAAGTCGCCTTTTACCGCGATGCCACGTTCCAGCTCGGCTACGCGATGAGATGGGACGACGCTGCGCGATCCACCGAGGTAGCCGACCGGGTAGGGACCCCCATCAGCTCGACGTCCGTGACGTTCGGGCAGTCCGCCTTCGTCGACATCCAGAGCAGCTACAACATCAATACGAGCGCTGCGCTCAGCACGGGGTTCTCCTGGCCGAAGCCGGGCGGCTTTGACTCCGTCGCTTTCTCCTACAACGCGGAGTTCGATGTGACCGGCACGACGCCGCAGGGCGGCGGCAATCACACCGCGTACACCTACGACCAGGACACGGGTGGCCGTACCACCGCCATCCATCGCACGGTTCCCTTCGTCTTTCCGGGCGGGCCCTTCATTCGTGGCCCCGACCGCACTTTCTCGTATTACGCCAACGGCAAGCTCCAGACCTACACTGGGCCTGACGGGACGAAGACGTACGGCTACGATGCACGTGGCCTCGTGAAGACGCTCTCGGTCAACCTGCCCAACAGCAGCACGGAGAACTGGAGCTTCGACTACGACAGCATGGGTCGGAGCTTCCACGTGACGTACCCCGATGGGCACGTGCGCGAGCAACTCTACGATCCGGAAGGCCGCATCCGGTCGCGGTGTTACCAGTATTCCTCGGCGAGCTTCTGCTACACGGCCGCCTACGACGCGGCCGGCAACCCCACGGTCCTGACCGATCCGTACGGCGGAAGCGAGACGTACAAGTACGACGCGCTCAATCGCCTTCAGTCTGTGACCCGGACGGTCAACGCAACGACCGAGCACGTCGAGACGTACAGCTTCAACGCGATCGGCGCGGTCAAGACGACCTTCGATCCGGCCGCGATGACCGAGGTCACGCTCGACGACCAGCGGCCGCGCATCAGCGGCAGCGGCACCGCCGACGCGGCCGTGCCCAATACGCTCTCGGGCCAGCCGGTGACGCTCGATGCTGCGGGTCGCGTCACGAACCTGCAAGGCGTCGCGTTCACGTACAACGAATCGAGCGAGATCACCGGGACGCAGTTCACGAGCGGCACTACGACGACGCAAGAGGCCTACGACTACGACGCGTACAGGCGCCGCGCCGGCCGGCAGCACGTGGTGACGACGAGCGCCGGCTCGACCACGACCTACGAGTTCTACATCGACGACGGCGCCAACGTCGTCGCCACGCTCGACGCGGGCAACAACCTGAAGGACGCGTACCTGTTCGAGGGGGTCGACCTGCCGCTGCGGCTTTCCCGCAACGGCCAGAGCTACTTCTACGAGATGGACCTAGCCGGCAACGTGCGGCGACTTCGCAACAGCAGCGGCGCGGACCTGGGCGGGTACCGGTACACGGCGTTCGGGAACGCGTTCGCGGCGGACGGGACGACGCCGGCGGCGGCGATCGATCAGCCGCTTCGGTGGAAGGGGCGGTGGTTCGAGGAGAGCATCGCGGGCGGCGTTTACGACATGCGGGCGCGGTGGTGGAGCCCGCAGATGGGGGTGTTTCTGAGCGTCGATGAGTATCCGTATCATGACGCGAATTCGATGCTGTGGGGTTTCCCTGGACAGAACCCAATCCGGTACACCGATCCTTCCGGGCACTGGGCGAACGTGTCGCAGACGGGCAATAGTGTTCGAAATTAACATCCCCATCTACTTCGACGCCAACAACCCTGCGGACATCCAGAACGCTGTGACCCAGATCCAGGACGCGTGGTCGGGGCACTTTGGGAACCTCGATGTAGTCACCACGGTGCAGGTGTACAATTGGGATCCAGTGGCCTCCGGATGTCCCTCCTCTGGGGTACCCATCAATCATGTAAACTTGGTGAACTCGAGCAGCGCCAGTGCAAGCAGCAACACGCCGCCCTACGGATTCGGACGCGATCCTGCTCAGTGGATTGTCAATAGCGGCTATTCCACGACATTCGCACACGAGACTTCGCACCTCCTGGGTCTGCCGGACCAGTACACCAATCCCAACGACATCACCTATGGATATGCGAACCCTAGGTCGCCCGGAGCACTCCCGACGTACGGCGACATCATACAGGTGATCCAAGGAAACTCTTGGGGCATGGAATGAGCCTCGGCACACAGGGCATAAACACATTCGCGCGCGCCATCCCGCTGCTCGTCGCTGCCTGTACTCGCTCAAAGTCGGTGGACGGCGAAGCGCACAGCGAGCTGCCCCGGCGCCTGCCCACGCCAGCGGCGGAAAGCGCGGGCTCCACGGAAGGTGATGAGAAAAAGCCGACCGAGCACTATCGATGCGAAAAACGCTGGGAAGCGCGCGAGTACTCGGCTGTTATCGAAAGGCACGACGATGTGAACTGGTTCTGCTCTCCCTGGATCGAGCTTGAGACGCCGGAGCGGCTGGCAATTCTCGAGAACGACCCGGGTCCGATGGAGGAGGCGAAAAGGTGGGCACTGCTTGTCGGCGACGTCCGCCTGGATGTGCGTATCGATCCGAACTGGTCCGATTTTGTTGCAGAAGGATGGCGAAAGCCCGAGATAGAGACAGTCGTATACCCCGAGGTGTTCGGGCGATCCGTGCGTCGAGTGGTGGGAGAGCGCGTTAGACGTGAGACAGATCTCATTTTTGCCAATGCCCCTAGATTGCGTGTGCACTTTCGCTACCTGGACGAATTTAGTCGGATCTCGTCGGTTGACGCCATGATCGATCGTGCGCACGTGCCTATGTGTGACAACAAATCCGATTGTGCGTATTGTAAATAGCAACACATGGTGACGACGAGCGCCGGCTCGACCACGAACAGCATGGAACTTGCGGGCAGGACCAACTGTGCCTGTCGAACTGCGAGGCGCGGGACGGAGGTCATGGCATGCCGGACTGTCGCCTCGGATGTTTGAGGAAGTATCCTATGGCCTGAGGAGCAGCGAGGCTGCACCAAACGGGCGGGAGCGACACTGGTTGTCGCCGGGACACTGCCTCCGGACCGTGGAGCAAAGCCCAGCCGGCGCCGGGCGTACGGTCGCTGCCGTCGGGTCTTGCGTCATCCTATTGTCATCGGCATGGCTCCCGCCGAGCTCACGCCCGAGCGGCGTGCCTGGATCGAGCACGACTACGAGCTTTGGACCCGCGCTCGCGCGATCGCGGCATGCTTTTCGGGCATGGACGTCGGCGATGTGCACCACATGCTGCGGCACCTCGAGAAGACGCCAGAAGAGCGCCTCGGGGCCCCATCGACCCCGCGCGCAGTCATACGCTGGCGTGGCTGACTTCTGGCGCTATCCGAAGCAGATCTTCGCGGAGCCCTCTTCGACTGCGGACCCTGGGATCGCACGAAGCCGCGGGCGCCCGCGGATGCCAGGGCAGACGTCCCGGAGCGACAGCACCATCGCCCTCACGCACGACCGCATCGACCCTGACGCGTCATCGGGCCGTCCTCACGCGTGACGGGTGTACTCCTGACGCGTGGCCGCACTCGCCCTGGCACGCGGCCGCTACTGCCCAAACGCGTGGCCGCTGTCGCCCTGACACGCGGCCGCATCACTCCTAACGCGTGACCGCCATCGCCCTGACGACTCGGGTTATCGCCCCAGGTGTCGGCCGCATCTGGGTAGACGCGCGGCCGCTTTGCTCCTGACGCGTTTCCCCGACTGCCCTATCTCACGGCCGCCAGGAGCCTGACGCGTCTACCCCGAGGGGGAAACACGTGGCCGGTCCACCCCCACGCGACAGGGCCCATGCGGCCACGCGTCATCCCTTCGATCCCGCCTCGCGGCCGCTCCATCCCTGACTCGCGGCCGGGTGCGCCCTATCGCGTCGACCCACTTGCCCTGTATCGCGGCCGCCACTGCCCTATCTCGTGGCCGCTCTTGCCCGCGTCGTGACCGCTCTTGCCCTGGTTCGCGGCCGCCTCGGTCCCACCGTGGCTCGCCCACGGCGCTCGCATGCTTCCCCAAGCCTTGCGGGCACTTGGGAAGAAAGTGAGAAAGGAGCATCCCGTTTCCGTCAGACGGGCCCCGTTTCCAGTTCTACCTATGAGGGCAACGAAGCGCTCCAACCAAGGAGTCTGTCATGGCCACTACCAACCGTACCTCGCTGCAGCTCGCCGACCAGAAGTGGGTCGACGGTCTCACCAAGCCGACTCGGGGCGCCAGTCAGCGGGCGGCGTCACGCGCGACGTAGACGACCTGCTGCATGTTGCCGCCATCCCAGTAGGTGAGGAGCTTTGCACCCTTCACGGCGAAGGGCGGCTTCGTGACGTCGAGCTCGCGGAACCCCCCCGCCGGGATGTCCGTGTTCTTCGCAGAGAGTGTCGCGGGGCTCACGCTGTCCACGAGGAGCGCGTACTTGTACTTGGGGAGTTGCGTGAGGAACTTGAGGACGTCCGCGTTGGGCAGGTGCTGGAGGACGTGCTTGACGATGAGCAGGTCGGCCGGCGGTAGGTCCGCGTCGACGATGTTCGCTACGTAGAACTGGATGTTGGGCCTGGCGTACTGGGCCGTATCGCGCTCGATGACGGCGGGGACGATGTCGTAGCCCTTGTAATCGATGCCCTTCCACTCAATCGCCTGCGAGAACTCCCAGTCTCCGCAGCCCGCGTCGACCACGGAATGAACATCGGCCTCCCCAAGGAACCGCTGCAAGAAGGTTCGGTAGAGCTGCGTCGCGACCAGGGCCGAGCCGTAACCGGACGTGCCCGCGTCACCGCCGTTCGTGCCCCACCTGGAGTGAGCGTAGATGTCCGAGAAGACTTCTTCGAGCGAGCGCGAGGGCGCTGGCGCCGCGGAGCTCGCACCCTCTCTGCGCTCCGCCGTCTTCACGTCCGTCGGGTGCCCCAAGAAGAAGGCATCGACGCTGACACCTGCCGCGAAACTCACGACGACCAAGCCGGTGATCGCCACTGCGCTCCGAACCATCGACCGGCAAGCGTACCGTCCGGTTCGACCCGTGGCGCTCGCCCTGCGCTCGCCCACGGCGTTCGCATTTTTCCCCCAAGCCTTCCGGGCACTTGGGAAGAAAGTGAAAAAAAGAGCACCCCGTTTTCGTCAGAACGGCCCCGGTCCCAGTTCTACCTGTGAGGGCAACGAAAGCCCTCAACACCCCCAACCAGGAGTCTGTCATGGCCACTACCAACCGTACTTCGATGCAGCTCGCCGACCAGAAGTTGGTCGACGGTCTCACCAAACACAAGGCGCTCATCACGGCCTTGCCCATCGGGGGCAAGACCCTCACCCCGGACCAGGCGATCGCGATTGTGCAGGCCCGGATCGACACCTCCAACGGCTCTCTGACCACCAAGGCTGCGGCCAAGGCGGCGGTGCTGGCGGAGCAGACGCAGCGAACGCAGACGAAGCAGTTCGTCTCGTCGCTGCGGCAAGTCATCCGGTCGATGTTCGGCGCCTCGCCGGACGTCCTCGCCGACTTCGGCCTCGCGCTGAAGAAGGTGCCCGTCGAGTCTCCGGAGACGAGGGTGGCGGCGGCCGCGAAGGCCCGGGCCACCCGCGCGCTCCGGCACACGATGGGCTCGAAGCAGAAGGCGGCCCTCAAGGCCACCGCACCGCTTCCGGCCGAAACGCCGGCGAACCCGCCGGCCGCAGGCAACGCGCCCGCGGCCCCGGTCGCGCCGGTGAACCAGCCGTCGACGGGCGCCGCACCTGCGGCCCCTCCGGCGGCAGCGCCTGCAGGAGCAGCCGCGCCCGCAGCGCCTCCGGCCGGCACGACGGCGACGCACCCGCAGTCGTAGTCGCCGTCGCCGCGTAACGCACGCTTCCCTCCCTCGCGTGCACCCGGCGCGTCTCTCTCCCCTCCGGCGAAAGCTGGAGGCTGGGAGAGGGCCCGGGTGCGCGCGGGGAGGGGAGCGCCCTCTCTCCGCTCGTCCACCAACCTCACACCTCGGAGCTCGTCGTGAACCCCAAAACCGTTTCCACCCAGCCGTCTCTCGTTCCCGCTTCCAACCCGTCCACCGTGTCGCCTGCGCCTCTTTCGGTCGTCTCGCCGGAGCCGCCCGCTTGTTCGCAGGCGCATTCGGCTCCTCGACCGTCCGCGTTCTCTTCCTTCCGGGCGTCGCCTTTCTCCCGCATGTCGGACGCGGAGCTCCTCGCTCGTTTCGACGAGCTGCTCCTCCTCGCCCTGCGCGGCGATCGGCACGCGATTGGCGCGATCGCCCTCACGTTCACCAGCGACCTTCTCACCGTGGCGAACGTCGTGCTCGACAACGAGGCCGACGCCGCCGACGTGGTGCAGGACTTCTTCCTCGCGCTGGTAGAGGGAAAGGTCGAGGGCGTCCCGTTCTTGCCGGGCTGCGGAAAGGCCTTCCTGCTCGACGTCGTCCGGCACATGGCGAGGAAGCGGCGAAGGCAACTTCGCGGTCGGCGGTGATGGAACCACCGCACGAGGGCCGGGAGGGGGAAGCGCTCGCTCCCGGCGCTCGATGTACGCTGCTCCGCATGCCCGAGGCACCTCCGGCGTCGGTCGCCGTCCTGAAACATCTGCTGGCCCTGCGGTCCGTGCGCCTCCGGCTGCACAAGATCGCGCACAACCGCGCGCGCTCGGTCCAGGGCGCCGAGGACCTCGTCTCGGAGGCCACCGTCGTCCTGCTCAGCGGCCGGTCGCCGTGGAGGCCGGATCCGAAGCGTCCGGTCGACGAGCAGACGGACACGTTCCTCGTTCACGTCGCGCTGATCATGCGGCGCTGCCACTCCAACCGGGAGAACAGCGCCGCGGCCCAGCGCGAGATCCAGGTGAAGCCGGAGGTCGAGGCGACGCTCGCCGCCCGCGTCGGCGACGGCCGGCCGACCCACGAAGAGGCGGCCGTCGACCTCGAGTGGGAACAGCAGCACGAGCGCCGCGCGACCGTATGGGTCGAAGCGCTCTGCGAGCGGATGGCCGGGGACGACGAGGCGCTCGCCGTCATTGCGCAGCATCGGCTGGGACGGCACGAGCTCGAGGAGCAGGCAGCCGCGCTCGGCTGGTCGGCCGCCCGGGTCGTGCTGGCGAGAAGGCGGATCGCGTACCACGCTCCGATCGTCAAGGCCGAGCAGCTGGCGGCGGAGCGAGAAGCGGAAGAACGGCAGATCGCGGCCGCGAGGGCCGCCGACGAGAAGGCCAGGGACGAGAAGGCCAAGAAGGACAGAGTGCAGCCATGACAGCTCCGAAGAAGCCCAGCGCGAGCGAGGCGTGGGAAGCCATCGACGAGGCCGCGTTCCGGGCGGAGGTCGATTGAGTCGTCGCGATGAGCGACGAGGAGGTCGAGGCCGAGCTGCGGAAGGACGGGTTCGATCCGGCGAAGCTCGCGTCGGGAGAGGCGCATGCGACGGACGGGGAGGGGGCGTCGCGGGGGATGCCGGAGACGGCGGACAAGCCCGTCGCCGAGGCGAAGGTCGCCAAGGTCACACCGCTGGTGCGGCGGATGCGGACGGCGACGTGGCTTGCGGCGGCGGCCTTCCTGCTCGTGGCCGGTGCGGTGGCCACGATGAACCGGGAGGACCATGTGGCGAGCTCGCGCGCGCAGCAAGCGGCGGCGCTTCGCAACGACGCGAAGGGGGAGTGCGCGAAGGCGCGGTGGCGGGCGTGTCTCGACAGGCTCGACCAGGCGGATCGGCTGAACCCCGAGGGGGCCCAGGCTCCGGCGGTGAAGTCTCTCCGGAAAGAGGCCGAGGAGGGGCTCGGCGGGGGGACGGGGGCTCCGCGCTGATATCGTAGGCGGAGGAGACCGGAAAGCCTCTCGATGCGCCGACCGCTTCCTTTTCTGCGCCTCGTCGAGGTCCTTGCCGTCGCGATCGTTCTCTTCGAGGGGGCGTGGAAGTTCGCGTCGTACCAGGACGACGCGTTCATCTGCTTTCGCTACGCAGAGAACTTCGTGCACGGGCAGGGGCTCGTCTTCAATCCGGGCGAGCACGTCGAGGGATTCACGAGCCCGCTCTGGATGCTCCTTCTCGTCGTCACGACGGCTCTCCACGTCTCGCCGCTCCTGGCGGCGGGGGTCCTCGGGACCTTTTCCGCGGCGGCGGTCGTCATCCTCGCGGCGGAGGACGCGCGCCGCTGCGGTCCGCCGGGCGGGTTCGCCGCGCTCGCGCCGCTGAGCCTGGCCACGTGGATCCCGCTGCTCCTGTGGGCAGCCTCGGGGCTCGAAACGTGCCTCTTCACGGCGCTGCTCTTTGGGGCGTTTACCTGCTACCGCGCGTCGGTCGTCGCGCAGCGCCCGGCCGGGGTCGCCCTCGGCCTGCTCCTCGCCGCGGCGTTTCTCGCGCGGCCGGAGGGGGCGCTCGCCGTGCTGGCGATTGGCGGCGCCGTGGCCCTGCGACGAAACCGCCGCTCGGCGGTGCTCGTGCTCGCGCCGCCTCTCTTCGCCGCGACGCTACTCGTCGCAGCGCGGGCGCTCTACTACCACGACGTGCTGCCGAACCCGTTCTACGCCAAGCTCGGCGGAACGCCTCGCCACTACGCGCTTGGCCTGCAGTACGTCGCGCGCTTCGCCGTCGCGGCGCCGCTCACGTGGCTGATTCCCGCTCTCCTCGTACGGCGCGGCTGGGCAAGCGTCGCGGGCGCGGGCGCGTCGGTGGTGTTCCTCGGGCTCTGGGTGCTCAACGTGATCCGCACGGGCGGTGACTACTTTCTGTACTTCCGCTTCCTCGTGCCGGTCGCGCCGCTGCTCTTTGCGCTCGGCGCGCACGGCGCCCATCGCGCCTGGCAGATGCTCGCCGGCGCGCTCGCGGGCAAGCTGCCCCGGGCCTGGGAGCCCGCGGCTGCTGTCGCCATCGCGACGGGAGTTGCTGCGCTTCAATACGATCCAATTGCCGATCACCCGCAGCACGGGCTCGAATGGGCGACCCGTTGGGCGAAGCTCGGGCGCGCGCTCGGAAGCGCGTTGCCGCAGGGCACGACGATCGCTGCGCCGAACATCGGCGCGATCGGGTACTACGCGAAGCTGCCGATCGTCGATTTGCTCGGGCTCGTCGACCGCGAGCTGGCGCGGCGTCCGCGCACGAGGCGCGCCGCGGAGCCGCTCACCTCGAACGACGTGGGACACGAGAGCTACGACGTCGAGTGGTCGATGAGTCGACGGCCGAACGCGATCGTGTTCATGCACGCACTCAGCGCAGAGCCGTTCTCGGACCCGTCGGAGGTCCCCACCAATCTCGCGGTGGAGCGGAAACTGCTCGCGTACCTCGTCGAGCACGGCGGGTACCGGATGGTGAACGTCCCCATCGAACCCCATCAGTACTGGGCGCTCTTCATTCGGGACGACTCGCCGCCGCCGGCATTGGCGGAGTGACGCGCCCGACAAAGGCCCGCGCCCGCGCGACCTCGGGATCACCCGGATCGGCCGCCTCTGCGCGCCGCAAAAGGGTGCCCGCCTCGGCGTCCTCGCCCAGTGCGTGGTCGACGAGCGCGGCGCGTACGAGCACGCCGCTCGAGTCGGGGGCGACGCGTAAGGCCCGGTCAATCTCGGGTCGGGCGAGCTCGAAGAGGTGCTCGGTCACGAGCACGTCCGAGATGCGGACCGAAAGGAGCGCGCGCTCGGCCGGCTCCGTCGTCGTGTCCCGCTCCGCCCGCAACCGGGCGAGGAGAGCTCCCTGGCGGTGGGCTCGGCGGTCCCTGGTCGGCGTGCCCCGGCGCAGCGACGGGTCGCCCACGCGCGACGCGGCGGCGACAAAGAAGACCGCCATCAGCGCGATCGCGATGGGCGGCGCGAGCCGGATGAGAGGCGCGACGACGGCCGACGGCATGGTGGTGGCTTGTGGTGAAGTGCAGCCCGAATGTGCACGCGATCATCGTAGACCAGTGCGCGTCTCGGGTCGCGATAGAGTGCGAGCATGGCGCTCGCGCTGTTCGTCCTCGGCGGCCTCGCCCTGGGCGCCGCGGTGGCGAGCGCGCTTGCATCCCTTTCCGGCG
Organism: uncultured delta proteobacterium; assembly: GCA_963720145.1. Taxonomy (GTDB): domain Bacteria; phylum Myxococcota_A; class Polyangia; order Polyangiales; family Polyangiaceae; genus Palsa-1150. The sequence continues at coordinate 378,923 of CAVREO010000044.1, read as the reverse complement.
CACGCCGCTATGACGACGACGCGGCGGCCGTCCTAGACGTGCTCTGCGCGGCCGGTGTGTGCGCTCTCGCCGTGTGGGTCGCGACCAGCTGGGCGCTGGCGTATGCCGGCGCGCTTCGCGCGACGCCGCTGACCCTGGCGGGTGGCATCGAGCTGGCAACGGGCGTCCTCTGGCTGAGCCGCTCGCGAAGCGCCTCGCGTCGCAGCTACCGAGCCATGTCGCGCTCCACGCTGCTGGCTACGATGCTCGCGCTCGCACCGGTCGCGCTGTGGGTCGCCTTCGTAGGCTGGCGGGGCACGATACTGCCCCCGTACAACCACGACGCGCTGTCGTACCACATGCCGAAGGCGGTGCTCCTTGTCGAGGCGCACGGATATCGCTTCTTCGACGTGCCCGAGACCCGGATCGCGACGTGGCCTTGGAACTACGAGCTTCTCCTGGCCGATTCGATGATCCTGACGGGCGGCGACGGCTGGACGGCGGCGCTGTCGACCTTCGCGTACGTTCTGGTCATCCTGTTCGCGGCCCGCCTTGCAGCAGCCTGGTGGGGTGGGGGCGTGCACGTCGCGCTGGCCAGCGCCGTCGTGGCGACCGCCCCGGTGGTCGTCCTGCACAGCGGCTTGCACAAGAACGACCTTCTCTTCTCCGCATTCGCGCTGGGCTCGTTTGCCTGGAGCGCGCGCTGGGCCGCGGCGGGTTGTGCGGCGTCCGCGCTTCTTGCCGGGGTTGCGCTGGCGCTGGCGATCGGGACCAAAGTGAGCGGGGTGCTCGTGATTCCCCCCGTCGTCGTGGCCCTGGCGATCGGGGCCTGGCGCCGTCGCGCCGCCCTGCGCGGGCGCGGCCGGCTCGCGGTCCTGGCGCTGGGTTGCCCCGGGGCGGCGCTCGCATCCTCGATGCTCGGCTCCGGGAGCTATGTCGCCAACGTCGTTCGCGCCCACGCGCTGTTTCTCCCGACCCCGTCGGTTCGCGGCTACGGCGTCTGGTCGAATATCTGGGAGTTCACGAGCATGCTGATCCTCGCGCCGTTCGCGGCCAGCCCAGATCACATGACCGTCTGGAATCCCTTTCATCGCGCCTACTGGTGGTGGCGTGACAACGACGTCTGGTCGTCCCATTGGGGCGCGTTCGCGTCATCGCTCTGCCTGGTGCTGGGACCTTCTTTGTGGAGATACCGAAAAGACGGGGACGCGCGAGAGAGGGCATTCGCCGGTCTCTCGGCCCTGTTCGCCTACGTATTCACGCTGCCGGTCGACTACCCTCCACACGGATTCTTCTGCGGCTTCGTCCGATTCACGGTGTTCGCGATCCCCGTCGTGGTGGCGTTGACGCTCTCGCCGGGCCTGCTCGAGCTCGAGAGGCGCGCAGGCCGCTTCGGCACCTTGGTGAAGGTTCTCCCGGCCGCCGGCGTGGCCGCGTTCGGCGTCCGCATGCTCACCACCTTCGGACTGCACGACGCGTACGCGCCGCTCGAGTACGTCGAGCACGTGCTCGATCACCCGGACAATCGCGTCCCGTTCGTGCGTCGCAACCGCGCGGCCTCTGTGCTGGACACCGTCGCGCCGGCCACCGATGCCTGCGCGCTCGACGTAGGCATCGATACGTGGGTGTACCCTGCGTATGGGCGAGGCTGGACGCGACGCGTGGAATTCCTCAAGCCCGCTGCTGGAGACGTAGCGATCCCCGAGAGCGCGGACTGGGTGGCCATCGACCGGAGCTGGAACGTCTTCTTCGGTCACCCCGGGTTCGCCGACATGAGCCAGTGGGCGCTCATCGGAAAAGGCGTGCCGACTGACGGCGACGTAAAGGTGTACCGGCAGCTCGCTCGGGACCCGAGTTTCGACCTCGTCTACGACGACCGCCAGGAGAACCAGGCGCTCTTTCACCGCAAGCGCAAGCCGCAGGCCCCCGCCCCATAGCCGAGGCGCTCTTTCTCATCGCGCACGGGCGGATAGGATGGATACGAGATTGTCGCGAAGCGGCCTCCCCGCATTGGCCGGGTAGTGGCCCTCGGGCGCGTCGGTGGGGACGAGTTCTTCTTGCGACTCGAAGATCACCCAGGTCGCGCCGGCCGCCGCGATGCGTGCGATGCCGTCGAGCGCCTGCGCGGTGGCCATGGCGACGGCCGGCGAATCGGAGTGAACGAGCAGATACCGAAAGTGAGTGAGCGCCGCGCGGGGGCGTATCGAGACGGGATTGAGGAAGGTCGACGCGACGATCCGATCCCAGCGCTTGTCTGGCGTCATCAGGGCCGGAGAAATCGGGGACTCCGTGTAGTCGTAGAGGGACCGGCCGCCCCTTTCCGCCACCACGTGGCCTTGCGCCATCCGCGTCGAATAACCCTGGGAGTTGACTGCCCCTCGCTTCACCGGGTCGAGCTCGATTCGACGCGACGCTGCTTCCGGGCTCGATGGCTCCGAGGAGGGCGTCGAGCTCTCGAAAGGACGCGTCGGAGGCGACGAAGGCCGGAAACACGAGAAAGGCCATCGCGCACGGAATGGCATAGGCCGCGAGCCGATAGGCGCGCGGATAGACGGTGTCCGCCCGGAAGGCCAAAACGGCGATCAGGACCCACGCGATAGGGAGGAAGCGATGCGCGAAGTAGAAGACGCCCTTGTACGAGGACGGGAGCGTGCAATAGAGGACGAAGAGAAGAACGGCGAGCGCCAGGTACGGCTCCGCTCGTACGGGTTCGGTCGAGCCGCCCTGGTGCATCGGCGTCCTCGGCGCCGCGCCCGCGGCTTCGGGCGCGCTCCGATGCGCCAATCGCGCGAGGAGAAGCGGCAACGCGCACAGCGCGAACGCCGTGTACTCGAGGATGGCTCCGTCCTGGTGGCCGACGATCATCGCCGGGATGGTGGCTAGGCGCATCGGGAGAGGCACGTCCCGCAGGAAAAAGTTCTGATTCGTCGGCGTCAGCCTTTGAATCCAGAGCTGCACGAGCACGAGGGTTGCCGCGAAGGCGACCGGGATCGCGCAATACGCGGCACGACGGAGCGAAAACGAACGAAGGGTCACGCACACGAGCGCGACACACGCGATGGCGACGGTGGTCTCGTGCGCGAGGTAAAGGACCACGCACCACGTGCACGCGGTTGGCACGCGACGAAGACTGGGAGAGAGCGCAAATCGATCGAGCGAGGGAAGCGCCAAGAAGAGCGCCCCGGCTCCGAGGAGGTTTGCGATGTTTCCCCACTGGAAGTACCAGCCGATGGCGACGGGAACGGCGTAAAGCGAGGTCCACCGCGGCCGGCGAAGATGGACCGCGAGGTGGCCCGCTCCGACGACGATTGCCGCCACGCCCACCGCGACCGAGAGCTCGAGCCCCTTGGCGGCGCCGAACAGAAAGGAGACCGGCCAGGCGATGAGATATTGAAGCTGATTCGGATGTCCGAAATTGAGGCGGTACAGGCTACCCGTCAGGTAGGCGGGGTCGCCCCAGTGCCGCAGCACGCCGACCACCGCCTCGTGCCCCGTGAAGTCGACCATGGGCAACGAGCGGACGAGCAAAATGGGGATGGCGAGGAGTATCGCCGCGACGACGTCGGCCGAAAGGGCTCCCGTGAGTCGCGCTGCGAAGGATCGCGAAAGTCCCATGTTCGGTCGCGTAGATCGCCGCGGACTTTAAAGAAACGGGCGCCGAGCTCCATGTGGGAGCCCGGCGCCGTCAAGACTGGAGGGTCAATCACTCCTCGGGCGAAACTTCAGTGAGGTTCGGAGCGATGTTGAGGACGAAGCCGCTGCCGATCGCTCCGATCAGAGTGAACGTAGATAGGACGCCGTCGCCGTTCAAGTCGCCATTCGCGGTAGCGGTGAACGAGTCACCCGAGGCGTTCCCCGACCCGGATATGGTGTAGCCATAGCTGTAGTACTGGGGTGCATCCATCGTGAACTTCAGGCACGCGAAACCCGTGTTGGTCGCGGCGCCTACGCTCCAGTCGCTTGGCTTCGACTGGTACTTGGCCCCCGCGATCTTGGTCGTGGCGGGAACCGGGCCCGCTTCGCTTCCGCACAACGACCGGGAGAATGCCGCGCTGTTGCCCTGTGTCAGGATGGTTCCGGGCATCGACTCCTTTTCGTACGACGCTGCGGCGTCTTTGCCGATCTGACCGAGCGAGTTACGCGCCTCGGCGGTCTTGGCGTTGGCGATGTACTTGCGAACACCGTAGATGGCGAGCACCGCCAGGATGCCGACGATCGCGACGACGATCATCAGCTCGATGAGCGTGAATCCACGTTTTGCCTTCTTCAGCCACTTACTCATGATTCTCCGTTCCTCCCTGGCCTCCCGGCCGGTAACTCATTCTTCTTCGTCGACGAATACTTGGTTGCTCCAGGACGTCGTGTAAACGAACGTCCCCACCTTGCCGTCTTTGTCGAGGTCGCATCCTGCCGCGACGATGAACCAGTCCACGGGCGAGGTGGGCGGGAACGTCAGGGGCTTCCCGTTCACCACCACCGTTGCGGCGCCGGCCAGCGCGGCGGGCACTGTGTTCGCGGCCCCGCCGACCGTCGCGTACCCGAAGCGCACCGGGCCGTCGACGTGAAGCGGGAGCATCGCCCAGTTCATCCCGGTGAAACAGTTGGCGCACTGCGCTCCCCAGGCCGTGACCGTGGCTCCGTCGGGGTGCGCCAGGGGGTAATAGTCAGTCAGGCTCTTCGAGACGTTCGCGTACTGCTGCGTTTCCGAGTGATACGACTCCTGCGCAGCGCGGATGTCTTGCACCATCTGCTGCGCCTCGGAGATGTGGGATGCCTGGACCAGCTTGCGGTACCCGACCACCGCGAGGGTCGAGAGAATGCCCACGAGGACGACGACGATCATCATCTCGACGAGCGTGAAGCCCCGTAGCTTTTCGACGCGGCGCACCAAGACAAGGGATGGAACTGCAGTGCTCGTGCCACGGAAACGCGACCCCGCTTCTTCGGCTGCCAGCGGCGCGCGCGTGACCGGAAACCCGTGACTTGTCGCGCGCATGCGCTGGAAAAGCCCCCGGGCGCCAGGGGAGGGGGCCCGAAGCCGAGTGACAATTCTCGTCACCCCGGGTCGAAACGGGGGACGGGAATCGTCGCACGCCTCGGGGATCAGCGTTCGGGCGCGGGCGAATACGGCTCGGAGTCGGCGGAGTCGTCGCCGGCGTCGGCGAGGGCGTGTTTGTGCAGGCGGTACCGAAGGCTTCGGAGCGTGACCCCGAGCAGACGCGCCGCCTGGGTGCGAACGCCACCGGCTTTTTCGAGTGCTTGCAGGATGAGCCGCCGTTCGACCTCGCCGAGGACTTCGTCCAGATTGCAGCCCTCCTCGGGTAGGCCGACGAGCGCGGGCGTAGGTTGAGCGGCGACACCGGAGACTTCCCGGGGAAGATCGCCCAGGCCGATGGCGGGCCCCGTGGCCAGCGCCACCGCGCGCTCGATCACGTTCTCGAGCTCGCGCACGTTGCCGGGGTAGGCGTACGCCTCGAGCGCGCGGAGAGCGTCCGGCGAGAGACCGCGAATCTCCTTGTGTTGCTCGGCAGCGCAGCTCGCGAGAAAATGCTCGGCGAGCGGGCGGATGTCCTCGCGGCGCTCGCGCAGGGGCGGCACCTCGACGCGAATGACGTTGAGGCGATAGTAGAGGTCCTGGCGGAAGCGCCCGGCGCGCACGTCTTCTTCGACGGGGCGGTTGGTCGCGGCGAGCACGCGCACGTCCACGGCGACCTCGGCGGTCGCTCCGATGCCGCGAACCTTGCGCTCCTGAAGCACGCGCAGGAGCTTGACCTGCAGCGCAGGGGCAAGCTCGCCGATCTCGTCGAGCAGCACGGTTCCGCCCTCGGCCTCGCGGAAGATGCCGAGGCGGGTCGCCACGGCGCCCGTGAAGGAGCCCCGCTCGTGGCCGAACAGCTCGGACTCGATGAGCGTCTCGGGGATGGCGCCGCAGTTGATCACGAGAAACGGCGCGGTCCGACGTTCGCTCGCGTCGTGAATGGCCCGCGCGATGCGCTCCTTGCCGGTGCCGCTCTCGCCGGTGATGAGCACGGTCGTACGCGCGTTGGCGATTCGCTGCACGAGGTCGAAGATCCGGCGCATCGCCTCGGAGTGACCGAGGAGCTCGCGCGCACGCTCGCGCACGAGCTGCGCGCGTAGACGCTCGTTTTCGGCGACGATGGCGCGCTTCTCGAGCGCCTTCTGCACGAGCGCGCGAAGCTCGTTGGTGGCAAAAGGCTTGGTGACGAAGTCGTACGCGCCGCGCTTCATCGCGTCGACCGCGGTCTCGAGGCCGCCGTGGGCGGTCATCACGATGACCTCGGTGTTCGCGGACCGCTCTTTGACGAAGGGCAGCAGATCCATCCCGTTGCCGTCGGGCATCAGCAGATCGGTCAGGACGACCGCGTACGGCTCGGCCGCATGCGCGATGGCTTCACGCCCCGTGACGAAGCCGGGGGCGAGCGTCACGTCGAGCCCTTCGCGGCGGAAGAGGATGGCGAGCATGTCGCGCAGTCCCGGCTCGTCGTCGACGACGAGGACGTGCGGCTTGGGCGCTGGCGAGGACACGTCGCTATTGTGCCTCAAGAAGGGGAGGGGGAACTACGCCGCTGGGGACCGTGTCGTTCGGGGGTGCGAGGCGAAAGCGAGAACGAGAACGAGAACGAGAACGTGCTCGGGCTCGGGCTCGAGTACGAGGACGGCAGCGAGGGCGAGGGCGAGGGCGAGAACGGGCGCAACCCTGCGGCTTGTGTGCTCGGCGTGATGGGCGCGGCGAAACGCGAAGACATCGGGCGCGCAAAAGCCCTCCTCGAGCGCATCACCGCAATGCTCACCAAGATGTGCCGTTAACCGCTGCCCGCCTCGTTCTCGACCTCGTTGTCGTACTCGTACTCGCTGCCGTTCTCGTCCTCGTGCTCGAGCCCGAGCCCGAGCTCGTTCTCGTTCTCGAGCACCGTCACTTCGCGGCCTTCGAAATTCGCTAGTTGAGTCTTGCGATGGCGGGCTTCGTCTCGCCGGCCCCGACCGAGATCGAGACGGTCTTCGTGAGCCCCTGGTCGGCGTTGACGAACTTCACCGTGTGCGCGCCCGGTTTGACCGAGATGTGCATCTTGGGGGTCGACCCGAGAGAGCGACCGTCGAGGATGCAGGTCGAGGGCGGGATTGAGTTGATGTTGAGGAACGCCTCGGCCCCTTCGGCGGCGGCTGCGGGTGCGGGAGCCGCAGCGACCGGTGCGGGCGCCTCGCGCTGCGGCGGCGGAGCCGGGGCGGGCGCCGGAGCAGGGGCCACCCACGCGGGCGCCGATGGGGCCTGCGCTCGCGGGTCGAGGGTGACCGTGAAGCTCTTCTCCGCCTGCCCGTCATCGAACGAAATCGCCTGGCTGAAGTCGACGAAGCCCTGTTTGCTCGCCTGGAGCGACCAGGCCTTGGTCGTATCGATGTCGACGGAGATGGGCAGCATGGGAAGCTCGCGGCGATCGGAACCGCTGGCGAGAAAGACGCGAGCCCCGGGGGTCGCCAGGCTGATGGTGGCCTTGCCCTTGAGAACCTTGAGCGTGACCGAGCCCAGGTCCTCGACCTTGTCCTTCTCGACGGTCACGTGTTTCTCGAGCGGCTGGTACCGCTCGGAGCCGGCCAGCTTGATCCCGTGGTCGCCCGGCGCCAGGTCACGGACCTCTTGCGGGAGCGGGCCCATGTCCTTGTCGTCGACGTAGAGCTTCACGCCCGGCTGCGTTCCGCCGACCTTCAGGCCGCTCTTCGAACCGACCGTGAAGGCGGCCGTCGCTTCTTTGCCCGACTCGACGTTGACCGACAGGACCTGCGGAGTCTCGGACCCCTCGACGAGCACCTTCACCTCGTGGGCCCCGGTGCTCAGGTCGTCGACCCGGCACGGCGCGATGTCGCATTGCTTGCGACCGTCGACGAAGATGTCCGCGCGGTTGACGCCGGCCCCGCGGGAGTCGTTGACGTTGATGACCACACGGCCGTGCTGCGGCCAAAGGAGCACCGCCGCCCACGACCGCGGCGGCGGCAATGAGACCGATCATGACGAAGCGACCGGTGCGGGCCATCGAGGGCCGGACGACCGCCGTCGCCTCCATGCTGCGCGACTGCGGCCGCGACCCGTAGCCCGGCAGCGCGCCGCTGCGAGCGAACGGTGCCGCGCCCATGGACCCCATGGGGGGCGGTGGAGGCGGCGGGGCCGAGGGGGCCCGGTGCATCGGCATGCCCAAGCCTTGCTGCGTGCTCGGCGGCAGCGGCACGGGGCTGATGCTCGGAGGGGGAGGGAAGCCGACCCCCAACGCGCTCGAGGCACGGGGGAAGCCCGCACTCGGCGGCGGCGGCGGGGGGGGCGTGGGCCGCACCGATGGCGTGGGGGGAGGAGGGGGCGGCGTCTGCATGGGCGCGGTCAGCCCCATGAGCGTGGCCTTGTTCTTGGGAATGGAGGTGGGCGAGGCTGCCGCGTGCTGCGCCGCCGCATAGGCGGGCGGCGGCCCGCCGGCCGGCGCACCGGCGGCGGGCGAGGGCCCTTTGCGCGCGGGAACGTCGTCGTTCTTGTCGAAGATGTGCGTCGCCTCGTCCTCGTCGTCCCAGTCCATCTCGACGCCCGGCGAGGTCACGCTCGTGTGGGTCGACTTGGAGCTCGCGGCGGCCGCCTGCGCCATGGACGCGCGCTGCGGGGGTGGCGTCATGACCGGAGGCAAGGACGCGCGCCCGGGCGGAGGGGGCGGCGTTCGCGAGGGCGATGTCGTGGGCGGAGGAGGCGTGAGGCCCGCGTTCGGCCCGTTCACGCCGAGGAGCGTTCGCTTCTGCGGGTCGGGGGCTCGAGCCGGCGGAGGGGGCGGCGTCGCGGATCGCGGCGACGAGCTCGAGGACGGCGGACGCGCAGCGACCCCTTTCTTGCCGAGGCCCTCGAAGATGTCGAGGTCCGATCCTTTGTCATTCGTTGCCATGAGGCCCATCTCCCGCGCAGCCCGCGCGTGCACCTTATCACCCGAGCCACCTTGAGGCATGACGCTCTCAGGGAACGTTCGGCACATGTATTGCGCGATTTGCTCCCGGGACGCCAGGCCCCCCTGGGAGGCCGCGACGTAATTGAGATCCTTGTATATGTCTTTCGCTGCACGGTAGCGCTCGTCCGCGTCCTTTGCGAGAGCCTTCAAGACGATGCGGTCGAGCTCGGGCGGGCATTTCGGGTTGTAGCGTGCTGGGCGGCTCGACGCGAAGCGTCTTGACCTTCTCGATGACCAAGAGCTCGTTGTCGGCACTGAAGAGCCGCTGCAGGGTGAGAAGCTCCCACATGCAGACCCCGAGAGAGAAGAGGTCGGCCCGCTGGTCGATCTCGCGGCCCGCCAGCTGCTCGGGGCTCATGTAACCGAACTTGCCCTTGATGGACCCCACTTGCGTTCGCGACAGCTTGCCGGCGGCCTTCGCGATGCCGAAGTCGATGAGCTTCACGTCGCCCTCGAAGGACACGACGATGTTCTGCGGGCTCACGTCGCGGTGGACGATCGACACCGGCTCGCCGTCCGCGTTCTTTCGCGCGTGGGCATAGGCGAGCCCCTCGCCGATGCGCGCGAAGACGTAAAGCGTGAACCATAGCGGGGGATGTTCGATCGTCTTGGCGCAGCGATCGAAGAGCGCGCGCAAGTCTCGGCCGCTGACGTATTCGAATGCGATGAACCACTCGCCGTCGACTTGGCCGAAGTCGAGGCAGCGCGCGATGTACGGGTGCTCGAGGTGCGAAGCGATACGCGCCTCGTCTTCGAACATCTTGATGAACTCCTCGTCCTCGGCGACCGGCGGCAGGATGCGCTTGAGCGCGACCAGCGTGCCCGTGGGCGTGTGGACGGCGCGGAAGACCTCCGCCATGCCGCCGGCGCTGATGCGCGGGCCCACCTCGTAGCGGCCGAAGGCCTGCGTCGAGCTCGGGTTCGTCACGGCCGAGATTGTACGCGAATCGGGGCCCGCTCGGCGCTCGTCCCGGAAGGCGGCGGCGCCGCGGTCACCGAGGAAGCGGACGTGGCGGGCTTATAGAAGTAGCGCACCCGTTTGGCCTGGAGCGGTCGCCACACTTGAATGGGGACGAGCGGCGTATCGGCGAATATCGGGTGGGCGTCCGGCCCCGGGATTCGCTCGAACCGGTGCGCCGTGGCTGGAGCGGGGGTGCCGGCGTCGCCCGCGACGTCGAGGGCGCCGCCCAGCAAGGCGCGCGCGCCTCCCGCCAGGGCGATTCGGGTCGAGCAGCCCAGCCGCTCGAGCACGGAGTCCATGGCGGCGGCGGCTCGGGAGTCTGCGCGCTCCTGGGCGGAGAGCTCGACCCACACGAGCATGCCGTCGTCGTCTTGCACGCCCACGGCGGCGCGCGCGACGGCAGCCTGGGCCGCCTGCGGCGGGAAGCCACCGGCCAGCTGGATCGCCCCCTGATGAGGTGGCTCCGCGCCGATGGCGAAGGCGCCGTCGGACCACCAGAGCGACTGGGGGCCCCGCGCGCCCGCATCGATCGCGAGCACGATGCTCTGGTCGCGGCCGGTCGCCGGCTGCATGGTGCGAGGGTCCACCCGCACGACCTGGATTCTCTGCCCGGCGTCGCCCCGCACCCACGTCGTCGCAAGGGCGTAGGGAAACCCGTGCTGCGGAAGGCCCTTCGTCTTCCAAACGCCCTCGCCGGCCTCCGCAGCGGGGGCCAACGTGGCGGGACCGCCGTCGGCGGCGGCCATGCTCGGAGGGATCGGCGCCCCCGGCAGCACCGAGCGCGCCGTGAGATAGAAGAAGTCGCGGGCCTCGCGCTGGATGTAGCGAGGGAAGAGCATCAGGCCCATGCCGCGGATCATGCGCCGGGCACGGAAAGCCCAGCCGGGCATCCCCGAGACTCGGCCCTCCGCTTCCCAGTCGCCATGCAGAGGCCGAGCGCAGCGGCACCAGGTGCCCTTCGCGGGCGACGTCGTAGAACTCGAAGCCGGCGTGCCCCGGGTTCATGTCGAGGTGGATGCCGAAGCTGCACCGCGCCCGGAGCATCGCCTGCGCAAGGTCCTCCGGCGGAGATGCTCGCGCTGTAGAAGTAGCCGACGAACCTGTCGCTCGTCAGGCAGATGCCGCTGCGGGCACTGTGGATCTTGGTCGGGCCAGCCGGGCGGCGTCCCGCCCCACCAGTTCCGGCCCCAGGGGTTGAACTTGCCGTCCTGCACGAGCGCCGTGAGGTTCTGACGAAACGCGACGACGTCGTCCGGAACGTTGGCCGAATCGGGCCAGACCCCGAACGCGTTCGATCCGTCGCGCAGCTCCACCACCGTCGCCGCGTAGGGCTTCGGCGGCAGGTACTCGATGCCGTTGGCCTGCATCCCGTACTCGCCGTGCTGCGCCTGGAAGCCACCGTTGAACGCGGCGACGAGGTGGCCCATCACCTCGGGCGTGCGCGGGACGAGGCCCGGGCCGTGCTCACCGTCGGCGCTGATCGGCTCTACCGTTCCCGGCCTCCATGTGAAGGGCGACCTGGCGCGGGTCCCACAGCGTCACGTACACGCGTACGTCGCGGGCGTTGCGCGTCGGGCCGCAGGAAGGTCGTGACGAACGCCGGAGCGCTTTCGCCTGCAGCGGGCGTGATGAACGGGTCCTTGTCGAGCGCGATCCATTGCCCCTCGCCGGGCAGCGCCGGCGACAGGGCTGGCTGGACGGGCGCAGGCGGCCAGCCGATCTCGGGGTCGTTGAACACCGGGGCGGCGCCCTGCGGAGTGGCGAGGCCGAGCTCGTCCTGCACGTCCTGGGAGGTCGTCCCGCCCGAAAGCGCGCGCGCCATTGGTCGGCGACCGTGAAGGCGACCGCCTTCAGCCATTGCATGCGGTCGCTGCCGAACCACGACATGGCGCGGACGCGGTCCACCGCCCATGTGACGAGGTTTCCGGGGCGAGCGCGTTCGTCGGCGACGACGCGGACGAACGCGTCGCCCTGCAGCACGCGTGTCGAGACCGCGTCGAGCACGATGAGGTGCTCGTCGGCCTGGACCTGGAGCGTTCGGTCGTCCCGCCAGGCGAGTGACACCCGGTGCGCGATCGGGTCGAGCGCGAAGGCGTCGTGCGCGATGCCGCGCGTTTGCCCGGTCTGCTGGGCGTTCGCGAGGGCGATCTGAAAGCGCTGCGTCCGCCCGAAGTCGCCGTAGGCGCTCGCCGGGCGTCCGGCCAAATCGAGCACGTGCACGCCGGTGTAGAGGCCGTCGGCCGAGGTCGCGTACGCCGCGAGCGTGCCGCGCACGGCGGGAACCGACTCGTCGACGCCGGTCGTGCGTGTGACGTCGTACGCGTCGCCGACGTCGAGGACGGCGCCGGTGGGCGAGAGGCGAGTGCGGACGAGATAAAGGTCGCTCGGCTCACCCGGGGCGCTCGCGCGGACGAGGGCGCGCGTGGTGCCGGCGAGGGCGCCGGCGAGGCCCCCCGGAGGATCGACGAAGGTGACGTCGCTGTCGGTGCAGCCCAGGCCTCGCTCGGTCATGGCCTCGGCTACGGCGGCCTGCGGGCTTCGCGGGGCGAAGTCGAGGCTCGCGCCCCGGATTCCCGCGAGGACCCACACGATGGCGAAGACAAACGGCACCGGCCGCGCCGTCGATGCCCACCACGCCCGCAGCCATTCTCGCAGCCAGGGAGGGGGCGGCCATCGATTCCATGGGGCCACGCTCCACCAACGCTCCACCGGCTGCATCGATTCTCGACTGCTCCCTCGTTCCGAAGGGGGAGTACCAGCTCGCGCCGGCTCGGTCCAATGGGGTGGCCGTCTCTGACTACGGGGTACACAAGGCGGCCAACCGAGTTGCCGGCTTGACCGCGTTTCGCCCGGGAATTCCCGCGGGGTCGCCGGGCGCGGAACGTGCTACGCGTACGCACGATGCTCCGGCGTCTGCTTGCCGTCGGCCTCGGCGCCGTCCTCGTCGCCTCGGTCTTCGCGTGCGCGAGCCCCACGTTACCGCTGCCGCCGCCGGAGCCGCCCACCGAAGCCGCGGGACCCGACGCGGACCATGTGCGGCTGTCGTCCACCTGCGGTGGGGCCCAGCCTTACGCGATCATCATCGTCGTGAACGAGAACATCACGGTCCCCGGGGACAAGGCCGTGGGCGGCTCCATCGCCGACGGATGCGGGGGGTGGGATGCCGTCGTATACGCGCACTCGGGAGACGTGCTCGAGGTCTCGCAGCAAGTCGGCGCGGACGGCAGCCTGTCGACCGTCGTGCAGGTCCGGTAGGCCGAGGCGTCGCGCGGGGCGGCGTCACTGCCAGCGCGGCTCGCGGGGCTGCGTCCCATCGAGGACGCGAAGAGCGACACGCTTGGGAGCCGGTGCCTGTCCCGCGGCGTCTTCGTCGATGAGCTCACCCACCAGGTCCCAGTCGCTCGCCTGCACCACCCGGACCCGACGCATCTGCCCCGCATGGGCTTCGCCCTCGGACAGGTAGACGCCGCCGTCGATGTCGGGTGCCTGCCCGGCGTGGCGTCCTTTGATCACGAGCTCGTGCTCCTCGCTCGGGCCCTCCACGAGCACCTCGAGCTCCTGGCCGATGCGGCGGCGGTTCGTCTCGCGCGCGATGCGCCGCTGCATGGCCATCAGCTTGCGTGCGCGGTTGGCGGCTGACCAGCGCGGGCACCTTGTCGGGCAGGTCGTGCGCGGCGCACGTCTCCTCGTCCGAGTAGCGGAAGACCACCGCGTGCTCGAACCGCGCCCAGGCTCACGAATTCGCAGAGCTCGTCGAACTCGGCCTGGGTCTCGCCCGGGGTGGCCCACGATGAACGCCGTGCGGAACGTGAGGCCCGGGACCGCGCTCGCGCAGCCGCTCCACGACGCGCTTTTGCCGGTCCTTGCCGTGGCCCGCGCCGCATGCGCTTCAGCATCGCGTCGGCCGCGTGCTGCAGCGGCATGTCGACGTACGGGACGACCCGCGGGTGCTGCGCCAGGAGCTCGACGAGCGCGTCGTCGAGGGTCTCCGGGTAGAGATAGAAGAGCCGTACCCAGCGTACGCCGCTCACGTCGGCGACGCGCCGCACGAGCTTCGGCGAGCGCCGCGCGTTCGGTCTTCGGGAGGTCGCGTCCGTAGGCGACGGTGTCCTGCGAAATGAGGTTCAGCTCGAGGGCGCCGCCGGCCACGAGGCGCTCGGCCTCGGCGACGATGTCGTCGGCCGACCTCGACCGCTGCTTGCCGCGGATCTGCGGAATGACGCAGAAGGCGCAGGTGCGGTTGCATCCCTCGGCCAGCTTGAGCCACGCGCTCGCGCGCGACTGGGTCACGACGCGCGGGTCGCTGGCCCGCACGACCCAGTCGGCCGGGTTGCCGACGAGCATGCGGTCGGCGTCGTCCGAGGAGAGCACGCGCGCGAGCTTGAGCATGTCGCTCGACCCGAGGAAGTGATCGACCTCGGGCATCTGCGTCGCGAGCTCGCTCGGGTAGCGCTGGGCCAGGCAGCCCGGCGACGACGAGCTTCTTGCACGCGCCGACCTTCTTGTACTCCGACAGCTCGAGGATGGTGTCGATCGACTCCTTCTTGGCTTCGCCGATGAAGCCGCAGGTGTTGACGACGATGACCTGCGCCTGGTCCGGCTCGTCGACGACGCGCCAACCCTCGCCGCCGGCGACCCCGAGCATCACCTCGGTATCGACGCGGTTCTTTACGCAGCCCAGAGACGACGAAGTGGATCGTGCGATCGGCCATACTCGGCAAGGGCCGGGCCTTAGCACGAGATTGGGCGCGGTGCCGTAGAGCACTCGCCCTACCGCTGCCGCATGTTCGCGAGGAAACGGTCGAACAGGTAGAGCGAGTCGTGCGGGCCGGCGGCGGCTTCGGGGTGATATTGCACGCTGAACGCGCGCAGGTCCGGCACGGCGAGGCCCTCGGAGGTGCCGTCGTTCAGGTGCACGTGAGTCGAGGTGGTGCCCGGGGGCAGGGTCGCCAGGTCGACGCAGAAACCGTGGTTTTGCGTCGTGATCTCGATTCGCCCGGTGGCGAGGTCCTTGACCGGCTGGTTCGCCCCGCGGTGGCCGAACTTCAGCTTGTAGGTCTTCGCCCCGAGCGCGAGCGCGAGCAGCTGATGGCCCAGGCAGATGCCGAAGATCGGTGCCTTGCCGAGCAGGGAGCGGATGCCGTCGATCGCGTAGGTGACGGCCGCCGGGTCGCCGGGGCCGTTCGAGAGGAAGATGCCGTCGGGGCGCATCGCCAGCACCTCGGCCGCGGGAGTCGAGGCGGGGACGACGCTCAGTCGACAGCCGGCGTCGGCGAGGCACCGCAGGATGTTTCGCTTGATGCCGTAGTCGATCACGACCACGTGCGGCGGTGCTTGGGGTGCGGGGCCGGCGTTTCGCGCGCCGGTCGCCCAGGCGCCGCGACCCTCGGTCCACGAATAAGGCTCGCGCGGCGAGACCAAGCGAACGAGATCGAGGCCGTTCATGTCGGGGGCGGCGCGCGCTCGCCGCAGAAGGGCCTCTGGACCTTCGGTGCCGATGGCTGCGTTCTGCGAGCCGTGATCGCGCAGGTGGCGCGTGAGCGCGCGCGTGTCGACGCCCGCTATCCCCACGATTCCGTGCCGGGCGAGGTACGCTTCGAGGGACTCCACGGCGCGCCAGCTCGACGCGATGGGGCTCGCGTCGCGTACGACGAAGCCCGCGACGCGCGGGGCGTCGCCGACGGCTTCGGTGTCCTCGCGGTTCACTCCGACGTTGCCGATCTCGGGTGCCGTCATCGTGACGATCTGGCCGTAGTACGACGGATCGGTCAGCACTTCCTGGTAGCCCGTCATCGTGGTCGTGAACACGGCCTCGCCCGTGGTCGCGCCGCGCGCGCCGAAGGGATGTCCCTCGAGGGTCATTCCGTCCGCCAGGACGAGCCATGCGCGCTCTTGCTTCGTGGGGTCAGTTGCCGTCATTTCGTCCCTTTCCTGACGGAGCGGCGGCCCAGGCGTCGTGGACGACCACTCCCGCGCAGAGGGTCATCGCGATGCGTCCCTCGACCGGCTGACCGTCGAAGGGCGTGTTCTTGCTCTTGCTACGCAGCCGTGCGGCGTCGATGGTCCAGCGGACGTGCGGCTCGACCAGCACGAGGTCGGCGCGGGCGCCTTCGCGAATGTGCGGCGGCTCGAGCCCGGCGATGCGGGCGGGTGCCGCCGTCAGGGCGTCGACCAGGCGTGACAGAGGGAGCGCGCCCGATCGCACGAGCCCGAGCAAGAGCGGCAGACACAGCTCGAGGCCGATCATTCCCGGTGCCGCCTCGGCGAACTCGACGTTCTTGTCGAGCACGCCGTGGGGCGCGTGATCGGTCGCGATGCAGTCGATTGTTCCGTCGGCGAGGGCGCGGCGCAGCGCTTCGACGTCTTCGGCCTCGCGGAGCGGGGGGTTGACCTTGCACGCGGTGTCGTACCCGAGAAGCGACTCGTCGGTGAGCAGGAGGTGGTGAGGGGTCACCTCGGCGGTCACGCGCGCGCCGCGGCTCTTGCCCTCGCCTACGAGCCGCGCGGCGCCCTGCGTCGAGACGTGCGCGACGTGGTACCGCGCGCCCGTGTATTCCGCCAAGAGCACGTCGCGCGCGACGATGACGTCTTCGGCGACGCGCGGCCAGCCGCGAAGGCCGAGCTGCGTGGACACCCGTCCTTCGTGCATCTGCGCGCCCTCGGTGAGCGCGTGGTCCTCTGCGTGCTGGATGACCGGCAAATCGAAGGTGGACGCATACTCGAGCGCGCGGCGCATCACGTGGCTGTTGGTGACGCAGCGTCCGTCGTCGCTCACCGCGACCGCCCCCGCTTCGCGCAGGTCGGCCATCTCGGTGAGCTGCTCGCCGCGTTGCCCTACCGTAATGGCCGCGATCGGGTGCAGCCGGACGCCGCCCAGCGCGAGCGCCTTGACCACGAGCATCTGCGTCACGACGCGCGAGTCGTTGACGGGCCGCGTGTTCGGCATGCAGCAGACGTCGACGAAGCCGCCCGCCGCCGCTGCGCGCAGCCCGCTCGCGACGTCCTCCTTGCCCTCGAACCCCGGCTCTCGCAGGTGGGCATGCAGATCGACGAGGCCCGGCAGGAGCCAGGCGCCCGGGCGCGCCACGACGCGCACGCGTTCGCTGGCGGTCAGCCCAGCTGCTGCGTCCCGTCCCACGCGGGTGATGCGACCGCCCTCGACGACGACGTCGACCTCGGCATCGAGCGCACCCGCCGGGTCGATGGCGCGCACGCCGCGGAAGACGAGGGCTTCGATCATTTCGAGGGCCGTGCGCCTAATAGCGAGGCCCACGCCAATCGCCAAGGGCCCAAACCTGGGAACGGTTCAAAAGGCGCCGACCGCACCGAGGGTGCCTGGACCCACGAAAGGCGAGATCTCGAGCCTCGCCCCGGCGGAGGCCTCGTGCTTCGGCTGCGCGAGCACGAGGACGACGCCCGTGGCGGCGCCGACGCCGGCGACGATGAAGCCGACCGTCGAGAGCAGGCCGAGCGTGTGGTAGCTGTCGAGGTCATTTTGCTTGCCGGGCGGGCACACGTTCGCCGGACACTCGCCGGCCAGCGTGGAGTGGGCCCCCATCGCCAGCACGCCGGTGACACCCCCGAGGATGAGCCCCGCGCCCCCCACGCCGAACGCCACCCACGGCAGGTATCCCGGAAGACCGCGATGCGGCTCGGCGCCCGTCCCGGTCGTACCGGCATTCCCCACCGGGCCGACCGCCGCGACACTCGGGGAGGCAGGCTCTGGCTCGAGCGTGAGAGGAGCCTCGCTCGCGGCACCCTCGGTGACGCTGAAGCGAAGCTCGGCGGGTTTGTAACCGGTGGCGGTCGCCTGCAGCACGTGAGACCCCGGGTCGATGGGTCGACGCACGCCGAGCGATGCCGTGTTCACCGGCGCTCCGTCCAGCGTGACGTTCTCGCTCGGTAGGTCCGCGCCGCCGGCCGCTTTCACGACGATGGTGACCGTCCCCAGCCGCGGCGACACGCCCTCCACTTCTTTCTTGGCGTCTTGAAGGGCCCTCGTGAAGACCGCGGGCGCCCCCGGGGCCACGCCCTCGCGGACGATACGGTTGTAGGCCTCCTGCGCTTCGACCAGCTTGCCCACGCCGACGAGGGCGCGCGCGAGGCCGAGCTCCAGCGTCGGGGCGTGAATCAGCTTGTCCGCGCGCCGGAAGCGGTCCTCGGCGGTCGCGTAGTCCTTGTTCTGGAGCGCCGCTTCCCCCTCCTGACCGAGGGCGCGGGCCGTTGCGCGGTCGGAGTCGGCCTGCGCGTGGGCGGGCGCGGCTACGAGGAGCAGCGAAAGCGGCGTACCGAGCACCGCGGCGCGCGCGGCGGTCGCTGCAAAACGCGAAAAGATGCCAAACCGAAGGGTGGCCAGAGCAGGGCGAAGGGTAGGGCTGCGCATGGATTTCGCGCGTAGTATCGCCGGGAGGCGTCAGGGGCACAACCGTTCGGAACCTTGACGCCGGGAGGGGCGGGAAGTACCTGGGGGGTGTCGCAGGTCCGTAAAGGCCGGCGGGCGCGAACGTGGCGGAATTGGCAGACGCACCAGATTCAGGTTCTGGCGCCGTAACTGGCGTGAGGGTTCAAGTCCCTCCGTTCGCACGCAAGTCTTGTCCGAGAGGAGTGGGCTCAGGGTGGCTTTGTCTCGACAAGGCGCCTTCTTCGGAGGTCTCGAAGCGCTCGATTGCGATGGCTACACGGTCGTCGCGGGCGCGCTCGACGCGGCCTGGCTCGAGCGGCTTCGGAGCGCATTCGACGACGCGCCAGCCCAGGGAGACGGGACGCAGCACGTAGAGCTCGCGGACGGCACCCCCCATCGCTCCTCCTGGCTCGCGCTGCACGAGCACCCCGTCTTGCTCGCCGCCGCCGAGCGCGTACTGGGCAACCCGTTTCGCGTGCGCGACCTGCACGGGCGCAGTCCTCTCCCCGGCTACGGTCAGCAGGGGCTGCACGCGGATTGGATGCCGCGCGAGCGCGCGGAGCCGTTCTTCGTGCTCACGGCCATCTGGATGATCGATGCCTTCACGCGCGAAAACGGGGCCACGCGCGTCGTCCCGGGGACTCACCGGCTCGTCGAGCCCGTACCGCGGAGCGTCGCGCAGCCCGGGGCCGTGCATCCCTCCGAGGTCGTCGTAACGGGCGAGGCTGGGAGCGTGTTCCTCTTCAACGGTCACACGTGGCACTCGGGCCGCAGGAATGCGAGCGCGAAGCCCCGGCGCGCGGCGCAGATGATCGTCGTGAGGGGGAGCTGAGCAAGACGGCGGGCGCATGTAGGTGGCAGCGACGCTCAAGTCGTACGCGCCACTGCCGTTCACCCGGTAAAGGGCCCCATGCTGGTGGCATTCGCATTCGAGGGGACGTCGGCGCCGGACGGCAGCATGGACGCGATTGGTCGGGCCGTGCTCGCCTCGCTGGAGCATAACGGCGGACCCGCGTTCAGCGTTCCGGCGCTGGCCATCCTCGCCGCGCTCGGTGTGCTCTTGGTCCGCTGGGTGCGCAGGGACGTGACGGCGGAGCGCGCCGAGCAGGAGAAGCGGGACGCGCTACACAGCGTCGCCCTGTCCGAGGTGCGCGAGGGGCGCAACCGGCGCGAATGGGTGCGGGTTCCGGCGCAAGTGCCCATGACGCTGCAGCACGCGGACGTCCGCCGCTCCCTCTTCTTCGAGGAGTGCGAGACGGTGGATCTCAGCGGCGGAGGCGTGAGCTACCGGACGCTCTCGCCCCCAGTGCCTGGCGATTGTCTCGAGTTCACGCTGAACCTGGGAGAGCCCCGGCCCATGTCGCTTCGCGGCATCGTCGTCCGCGTGGAGGCCGCGCGCTCGGCGGAAGTCGCGTCGCTCGTCGGCGTGAGGCTGGGCCCCCTGAGGGACAAGGACCGCGAGCACCTCGTTCGCTGGGTCGCCAGGGAGGAGCGTCGCGGGCTCGCGGAGGCGCGCCGGGGCAGTCCCTGTGCGTACTGCGGCCGCCCGACCGAAGACGCATCGATGCAGGTCCACCCGACCTGCGCCGAGCGCGCGCGGGAGGCACCGCTCTCGCTGCCTCCGACGGGCACCGCCGAGGAGATCGCGCCGCGAGGCGACTCGCTTCTCCGTCGGTCCTCGAGCGCTCCGCCTCGGTGAGGGTTGCGGGACGTTCGCGGTGACAGGTCGTCCGCCGGCCCAAAGCCGTGTGTTACACGATGGGCATGGCCGCGGAGCCGCTCCCCCAGCCTACCTTCCTGGGGCGCCGTGATCTCTTCGGTCATCCGATCGGTCTCTACGTTCTGTCGCTCAGCGAAATGGGCGAACGCTTCTGTCATTACGGCATGCGCGCGCTGCTGGTCCTTTACCTCGCCAAGCACCTCGTCACTGCGCACGACGCATCGAACGTTCGGGGCTTTGCGTCGCTCCGTGCCGGGATCGAGCACGTCTACGGCTTGCAGGACAACGTGCAATTGGCCGATCAGGTGTACGGCATCTATGCCGCGCTCGCGTACTTGACTCCCCTCTTCGGGGGCATTCTCGCCGATCGCGTCTTGGGCCAACGGAGATGCGCCGTGCTCGGGGGGGTCATCCTTGCCGCGGGCGAGTTCCTCCTGATGAAAGACTCGCTATTTCTTCTTGGCCTGGGCGCGCTCATCGTGGGCAACGGGTGCTTCAAGTCGAACGTATCGGCGCAGGTCGGCGCTCTCTATTCCCCTGGCGACCCTCGTCGCGATCGCGCCTACGGCATCGCCTACATGGGAATCAACGTCGGCGCGTGGTCGTCGCCCCTGGTATGCGGAACGCTCGGGCAGCGGCTCGGCTGGGCATGGGGTTTCGGCTCCGCGGGGGTCGGCATGCTGCTGGCGCTCGTCGTCTACCTGGGGGGCCAGAGATATCTCCCGCCCGATCGCGCCAGCGAGCAGCGGTCGGCCGTCGTGGCAAGACCAGGCGCGGGCCGGAGGCCGTCGTTCAACCGCGACGAGCGGGCGCGGATTCGCGCGCTCGTCGTCCTGACTCTTCTCGGCATACCGTTTTGCGCCGCACTCGATCAGCAGAGCAACTCGCTGCAGTTCTGGGCCGATGCGCGCACCGATCTCCGCGTGCTTGGGTGGGCGGGCATCGACTGGGAGATGCCGTCGACGTGGTTTCAGTCGTTCAATCCCGCGTTCATCTTGCTCCTCACGCCGATCGTGAACCGCCTCTGGACGCGGCAAGCCAAGTACAAGGTCGAGCCCTCGAGCGTGACGAAGATGGCCATCGGCTGCTTCCTCCTCGGGGCATCCTTCGTCCTCATGATTGGTGCGGACCGGGCGACCTCCTCGGGGGGGCAGGCGAGTGTACTTTGGCTCGTCGCGGGTGCCGTCGTCCTGACGCTCGGCGAAATCTACGTGGCGCCGGTGGGCCTGTCGCTCGTCACCAAGCTCGCTCCGCCTGCCAGCGTCTCGATGCTGATGGGCATGTGGTTTCTTTCGGACTTCTTCGGCAACTACCTCTCGGGTGTGCTCGCGAGCCTCGCACCGACGATGACGGGCGCCCGCTTTTTCCTGCTTCTGGCGGCGGTTGCATCCGCACCGGGGATCCTCATGCTGCTCCTCCGGACGCCCCTCGTGGGTCGTCGAGGGTGGGGGCTTCTCGACATCGACGGCGAGGCCCGCCCCACCGCAGACTGAGCCACGCGCCACGCCGGTGCACACGCAACGTGTCGCAATGGCTCCACGCGGTCAGCCCCGCGCGATCTGTGCCGGCGCCGGGCGCCGCTGTCAGGGTCGCCCGACGGCCGGGTGACGTCCAAGTGGCCGGCCGACCGAGGTTTGGGGACGCAGCAGGATTGGCACGACACGTGTAGAGAAGCTCTCCTCCGTGATCCGTCCAAGCCCCTTTTCGTCCTTCTCGACTCTTCTCGCTGGAGCGGCCGTCCTCACCGCCGGCTGCGGCGGAAGTACCGCGGTTTCCGGCGATTGCGATGCCTCGGCCCCCGACAGCTCGCCCGACTCTCCCGCATGGGCGGACGTGCAGAGCGAATCGCACGACGAAGGCGGGGTCTGCGGGCTGGATACGTCGGGCACCTTCGTCTTCCACGTGCACAACGGCGGCTCGCGCATGCTCGCATTTGCGTACGGTTGCGGCGCTTGGCTTCCCATGGTGCTCGATACGCCGAGCGGGTCCCTTCCCATCAGCCCCTCCGCGGCGGACGGCTGCGGGTTCATCTGCGACGACGTGTACTCGGGCGCTGTGCAGGGGGGCCTTTGCACGGACTGCGGGTCCGGCAACGGGCAAGTGCTTGCTCCCGGGATGACCCTCGACGCGACCTGGGACCGCCGCACCTATACGGAGATCATGACCAAGGCTCAGTGCTCCGGCGGCGCGAGCCAGCCCTGCGCCTGGGGCACGCGTGTCGCGCCCGTCGTGTCCCAGGCCGGCGTCTTGACCGTGTGCACGCAAGCGAGCTGGGGGCCTTACCTGGGCACCTGCGACCTCCTTGGGTCGCCGCCCGATGCGGACAGCCTCACCGACGCAGTCCACTTCACGATCGACACGACCAAGAGCGAAGGCACGATTGAGCTTCCGTAGTCGAGGTTGTTCCCGGCGCGTGGGCGCATGAGTCACCGTGCACGCGCTCGCCTTCGTCGATAACCGCGGTACCTTCGTCCCATGCAGACGCCGCGGTGGGTGTTCGGCTACGGCTCGCTCATCTGGCGTCCAAGCTTTCGCTTCGAGGAGCGTCGCCACGGGTGGATCGAGGGTTTTACGCGGCGGTTCTGGCAGGGCTCGACCGATCACCGCGGAGTGCCGGGGATGCCCGGCCGCGTAGTGACGCTGGTGGCGTCGCCCGGATCCCGCTGCGCGGGAGTCGCGTACCGGCTTGCGGACGGCGAGCGCGAGTCGATCCTCGCGCACCTCGACGACCGGGAACGAGGCGGCTACGCGCGGCACCTGGTCGACGTGCACGTCCCCGGGGAGGCGGCGGGTGCGTCCACGTGCTCGACTCTCCCCGCGCTCGTCTTCATCGCGACCGAGGCGAATCCCGAGTACCTCGGGCCCGCGCCGGTGCACGAGATAGTCGAACAGATCCGGCGTGCGCACGGCCCGAGCGGAGCGAACGTCGAGTACGCGTTGCGGCTGGCCGAGGCCCTGCGCGCGATGCACGCCGACGATAGCCACGTCTTCGAGGTCGCCGAGGCGCTCGCGTCGTGAGTCGTCGTGGACGCATCCCTCCGAACCGGGATACGGCGCTTGCCGGTATCGGGATAAGGGCATACGCGCGCGTGCTACGGTTAAGCTGCTTTGCCGCACGTGAAAGGGACGCTCTTCGTCGACTACGTGCGCATGTTGCGTGCCCAGAAGGGCACCGACTGGTCGAAGCACCTCGAGCCGGTGGACCTCGGGTATCTCGTGCAGCGCGTGCAGCCGCACGAGTGGTACCCGATGGCGAGCTTCGAGCGCATGGGCCTCGCAATCCTCGCGGAGCTCTCACCCGAGCTCGAGACGATCCGCGCGTGGGGCCGCGCGCAGGTCGACTGGCTATGCCAGGCCCACGCGGACCTCGTGGCGCGCGGCGATGCCTGCGACACGCTGATGCGCTTTCGCGTGCTGCGCGCGACCTTCTTCGACTACGAGGCGCTCAAGATCGCCGAGCTCACCGATGGGGACGCGACGCTCTTCATCTCGTACGGCATGGGCGACCGCGCCGAGGAGGCGGCCGCGTGGCAGACTCTCGGCTTCTTCGAGCGACTGCTCGAGGTGGCAGGCGCGACCGAAGTCGAGGCTTGGTTTACGAGCAAGTCGTGGGCGTCGGAAGGCAGGACGTGCCTTCGCATGCGCTGGCTAGGCGCGCGAAGCGAGGCAGGGTAGTCGCGGGCAGTCCGCTTCGTGCGGACTTAGTACGCGCCGATTCCGATCGGCGGCAGGCCGACCGAGGTATCGACCGTGACGGGCGGCATCGCCTGGAGCGCGCCGTTGGCGACGGTCCGATCGCTCGAGCTTTCCGAGGTCGGAGTCGGTGAGCAGGCACGTCTCCGAGCATCCGGGGCCGCATCGGAGGTCCCCATAGACGGCCCCTTTCCCTTTGCCTTGCGCATCGGGGTGCGCCGTCAAGAGGACCGTGGCTTTTCCCGTGACCGTGTCGAGCAAGAAGGCCTGGTTGTTCGCGGTCCCGTCTATCCCCGTCTGCGTCTTGGCCAGGATCAGCGTGTCCGAGGCGAAAGCCAGGCGATCTTGCGGTGGAGCCGGGAGCTGATCGGAGATGGCAAAGCGCTCGAGCGGCTTGGGCGGGAGGGAGCTCACGTCATACAGCGCAATCGCCGCAGCGGAGCGGTCCGTGACGTTTCCGTTCATGTCGAGCAGCCCTTCGCACGAGAGCCCCATCGTCTTCCCGGAAGGTGACAGCGCCGGACGGCCGCACGCCTTCAGGCCCGTGATGGGCACCTGCCAGGCGACGGCATCGGCCGCGATTCCCACGAGCACGCTGTCCCCCAGGGTCATGAAGTCCTCCGACTCGTTCTGAAGGACGACCACGACCTGGTCTCCGACTCGAGTCATTCCCGCGGGGCGCGGGGGCAGACCTCCTGTCACGGGCATGGGGATGCTGGCCAAGATCGCGGGTGCGTGTGTGTCGATGACGAGCACGTCGCTCCCGCTGTCGAACTTCTGCGCGCCGGCGGCGTCGTTTTTCCCCCAGCGGGACACGTAGGCGCGGATGTCGTCCGACTCGACGTAGTCCTGCGGATTGGACTCGAACCCCGTCCCGACGGGAAGCTGCGCGAGCACCTTGGCGGTGGCGGGGTCTGCCCAGGTGATGACGTTCGTGCCGTAGCGGTCGAGCAGGACGACGCGCCCGGACGGCGGTCGGTCCGTCGGAACGACGACGTCTCCGTTCAGGGCGAACGCCAGGCCGCTGGCCTGGGTCGACGCCGTCGAGAGAAACGCCGGCGATAGCGGCGTCCCATTGGGAGCCGTCAACGCGATCTGCGTGGACGTGTAGTCGCTGAGGACGACCACCTCCCCGTGATCGCACGACGCCGCTGCGTCGTGCGACGCGTCGACGCCGCCCGTGGTGGGAGGAGCGGTCGCCGAGACGTTGCAGTGAGCGAGAACGAGGGGAACGGACACGACGACGAACAAACGATCTAGCGTCACCATTTTGCCTCCAAGGCTGCGAATGCCGAACGGCGGGGAAGGGGAAAGCCGACGACGTCGAATCGCTGCGCATCGAGCAGGTCGGCGGCACGAAGACGGAGGGTCCATGCCTTGTCGCTCGTCTGCGCCAGCAGCTCGACCTCGAGGGAGCTTTGGTCCGGGATGACGCCGAGCCCGGCGGCGTCGGCGTATCGACTCGACTGGTAAATCCAGCGCGCTTCGGCGCGGAGGCGATGAATCCAGCGAAACCCGGTGTGCTTCTCGGCGGACAGGCGCGAGACGAAGACCAGGCGCGACTCGAACGGAAGGAAGTCGTTCACGATCAGTCGATTCGGGGTGGTGTTTCGTGGATCGAGAAACGTCGCGCTCACGTCGGCGGTGAACCACCGGAGAAACCCAGTGCCCGCCTGCGCTTCGACGCCGGCGACGCGCGCTCGGTCCACGTTGAGGGGGGTCGCGTACCCCTGCGGCGAGCGCTCGTAGCCGATGAGGTCCTGCGCCCAGCGAACGAACCCGACCAGCGAGACCCAGGGAGGTCGCTCGGGTGCCGTGTCATCGTGGGCCTCGCGCCCGCTCCAGCGCACGCCGGCCTCCCAGGACGTCCCCGTCTCGGGGCGGAGCACGTCGTTGCCGTGCACGAGGACCGAGACCCCGTAGAGCTCCCCCAGCGAAGGCACCCGCGCGTACCGGCCGCCGTTCGCGAAGACGTCCCACCTCGGGCGCGTCCACGCGAGGCCGAGCCTGCCCGTGGGCTCGAACGCGGTGCAAGTCGAGAGGCCCGCGAGGCTCGTCCCGTCGCACTCCGCGGCCGCGAGCGCCTGCACGGAAAGGGATTCGCCGAGCCACTGGCGAGCGGCGAGGGCAGCGCGCGACTCCAGGCGGTGCGCTCGCAACGCGGCCGTCCCGTCATCGTCCCGGGCGAGCGTCTCGGACGCGGCATCGAGGGTGGCGCGGAGGGTGAGCGTGTCGGTCGCTTCGACGCGCAAGCCGACCCGCTCGCTCGCTCGAGCGCCCGCCAGAACGACTTCGCGCGCGGCCAGCGCCAGCTCGTTGAGAGGGTCGGAAATGTCCGTACGCGCGAGCGACACCGCGCTCTGGGCCTCGACGGTCGTTCGTGGACCGAGCGACAGCGTGACCCGCGCCCCCGAGATGCCTCGGTCGAACGAGGCACGCGCGCGCCGAGAAGGAACGAGGGCGAGCGAGGGGACCCCTTGCTCTCGCGCGGTCGCGTTCGCGAAGGCGTCGAGGACGCCGCCGTGCATTCGAGCGGACCCGAGGAGCCAGGCGTCATACGTCGTGACGTCGGCGTTCGTCATGGTCGACGTCGTCGTCCCGCTCGGCACGAGCAGCGTTCCGTGATCGTTGGCGAACGGATAGTCGTTGGTGGCCGCCTCGGCGCTCACGCCGGCCAGCAGGCCCCCGTCGCGATCGCCGAACGAGGCCCAAGTCCAGGCGCCGCGCGTACCGAAGCTCCCGCCCATCGCGCCCGCGTCGAGCTCGCGCCCGCGCGGCCAGCGCGGCTCGAAGAAGAGCGCTCCGGCGACCCCCAGCCGGTCGGCCTCGATGGGCGCGTTCCCGCGGTAGATCTCGATGCGATCGATGAGCCACAGCGGAACGCGCGAAAGGTCGGCGGTTCCGGCGACTTCGTCGTTGATGCGCACGCCGGCGAGGTACACGGGCAGCTGGGCGGGTGTCGCGCCGCGGATGGACGCCGTTCCCGGCATGCCTGCCCCGCCGGTCTCGGCGACCTGGACGCCGACCTGGCCGCGCAGAAGATCGAGCGCGGTCTTTCCTGGCGCCGCGACTTCCTCGCGGGTGATCACGGATCCCGCGACGGTCGGGTCCTTGGGCGCGTGGGTCTCGGACGCGCGCGCACCGCGGACGTGGACCTCGAGCGGCTCGGGCTCGTCGCCCGCAGCCACCCCGGACCAGACCCAAACCGCAATGGCCACGACTCCCGGAGGGAGCCGCCTCGCGTGCATCATGAGACGGAAGGAACCGACTTCTGCCCGACCGCTTTCGCCTCGAAGCGCTCGGTAGGTGACGCCGGGCACGGGGCTCGGCGGCGTTCGTCAGGTCTTCGGGCTCGAGGGCGATGGGGCAAGGGGCCCCTGGTCCTACTTATCGCCGCTTCCCAGCCCGAACCATTCGGGCCAGTGCTTCCGGACGATGTTCGTTCCCTCCTACCGCTGCGAGGACAGCTCCGGATTCGAACCGGATTCCCTTGCGCGAGCCACGGGGCCCGCGACGGACGCACCGGTCAGCTACACCTCTTCCTCAGCCGCGTCAATCGGCCGAGGACATACCGAAGCGAGAGGTGCCTTCTTAGATTTGGTCCGTGGCATCCGCGAGCGACCGCACCCGGCAACGCATGAGCCTCGCCGAATTCCTCCGGCGAAACCGCGACCGTATCTTGTCGGACTGGGAGGCGGCGGTGCGCACTCTGCCCGCCGCGGCCGGGCTGGATTCGCAGACGCTCCGGGACCGCATTCCGGTTCTGCTCGACCGCATTGCGGCCTCGGTCGAGCGAGGAGCTCCGCCACCCCCGGACGAGTCGGCGGAGAGCCACGCGATCGAACGCATCGAAGTCGGATTCAGCGTGGAAGAGCTGACGCACGAGTACGCGCTGCTTCGGAAGACGCTCTTGCGACTCTTCGAGGCGGAGGGGGCACTGCTCGAGGCGGGTGCCCTCCTCTTGGTCAACTGCGCCATCGACGACGCGGTCGAGCGCGCGGTCGCGAAGTACCATCGCGCCGACGTCCGAAAGCTCGAGGCGCTCGACCAGGTGGCCCAGGTGGCCGGTGCCGCGTCGTCGCTGGACGAGCTCTTGAAGCAGCTCCTGACCATCGTCATCGAGACGACGGACGTCGTCGACACGGGAGTCATCTATTTGCGCGAGTGGGATCGTCTCGTCGTGAGAGCCGGCGTGGGCTTGGAAGCGGCAGTCGCCTCCAAGCGGTTCACCCTCGCCGTCGGCGAGGGCTTCGCCGGAACGATCGCGGCGCGCAAGGAGGCGCTTTTCACGCCTTGGGCCGCCCGCGATTCGCTCGTCAAGCAGGACATTCTTCGCCTGGAGGGCGTGCGCGCGCTCTATGGCGTCCCTCTCGTATACGGCGACGAGGTGATCGGCGTCGCGAAGATGGGGTCCCGCCAGACGAGCTACTTCCCGGAGGAAGACAAGCGGCTCCTTCGCGCCATGGCCGATCGTGCCGCAGGCGTGATCGCGCAGCGACGGCTCATGGAGGAGCGCGAGCTTCTGCTGGCCGTTCTCGGCCACGATCTGCGCGCGCCGCTCAACACGATCATGCTCGGTGTCTCCCTCGTGCAACGAAGGCCGGAGCCCCTCTCGGCGTCCTCCGCCCGCAATTTCGAGCGCATGGCGCTGGCGGCGCGGCGCATGGATCGGATGATCAGCGATCTCACGGATCTCACGAAGTTGCGCGTGAGCGGAGGGCTCCCTCTGGACCGGCAGGACTTCGATCTGCACGCGCTCGTTCAGGACCTGGCTGCCGAGCTGCGTGCTGTCCATCCGCAGCGGGAGCTAAAGGCCGAGCTGGTCGGCCCCGGCGAGGGCGTCTGGGATCGCAATCGAGTCTTTCGGCTGCTCACGAACCTGGTGAACAATGCCATGGCGTACGGCGCTCCAGGTACCCCCGTGACGATCCGCGTCGAGGGCCGAGACCCGGCGCGCGTCACGCTGTGCGTTCACAACGAGGGCGCACCCATCTCCTCCGAGCTGCGTCCATACCTCTTCGAGCCGTACAGAAAGAGCGGCCCGGCGTCCGGCACCGGGCTCGGCCTATACATCGTGCGGCAGATCGCCCACGCTCACGGTGGCAGCGTGAACGTGGAGTCGACGGCCGAGCAGGGGACCACGTTCCGCGTGCAGATGCCCCGCAGGCCCGAGACCCCGAATGCCGGGGACCCGCAAAACGACGCGAGGCCGGTCCCGTGAAGGACTGGCCTCGCGGCTCCGCTCGGGGAAGCGGACTACTTCTTTGCCGGCGTCTTGGCGGCAGCGGCTCCGGTGGAGGCCGCAGGCGCAGGCGTGGTCGGCGTCGCCGGAGCCGCCGATGCGGCGTCGGCCGCGACGGGCTTGCCGTTGAACCCGCGGACGTGGAACTCCACGCGGCGGTTGACGGCCATGTGCTCCGGGGTGTCGTTGGCCGCGAGCGGGTTCTTCGAGCCGTTTCCGACTGCTGTCAGACGGCTCTTGTCGATGCCCTGCTTGACGATGTAATCGACGACCGACTGCGCGCGGTCTTGCGACAGCTTCGTGTTGTCGAAGCCCTTGTTCTCGCCCGCGTTGTCCGTGTTCCCCTCGATCGAGAGAGACGAGAATCTGCGGGTTGTCCTTGAGAACCGTCGTGATCTGCGTGAGCACCTTCTTGGAGGCGT
Organism: uncultured delta proteobacterium; assembly: GCA_963720145.1. Taxonomy (GTDB): domain Bacteria; phylum Myxococcota_A; class Polyangia; order Polyangiales; family Polyangiaceae; genus Palsa-1150. The sequence continues at coordinate 349,515 of CAVREO010000044.1, read as the reverse complement.
CGTTCATCAAGATCTTGGCGCTACCCGACTGAAAATCGATGGCGCCCGGCATGTCGATCTGGGTGGCGCTCTTCATCGCGATGCCCTTGAGGGTGATCATCGGTGCGGGCGGGGGCGCCGGCGGAGGAGGCGGAGGAGGAGTCGCCGCCGCAGTGCTCGCGGGCGGCGGCGGAGCCGGCGGAGCGGGCGGCGGCGGCGGCGGCGGCGTGGTAGCGACCTTGGCTTCCGTTTCCTCGTGGCAGCCGGTCACGGCCGCGCCAGACAACCCGAGCGCCAACACGGCAAGCACGGGGAGAGACAGGTTGTGCATCCTCATGAAAATCCTCCTTGAACAAGCGGCTTGCGGGGGACGGCCGAGGCGCTCTCGTGCGAGTCGCGTTTCCCTCGACTGTCGGCGGTGCCCGATGCAGAGCAGTGCGGGCACTCGTCCCGCGGCGGGCTCGAAATGGTTACGAACGCGGCGCAGACTAGTAGAAAAGGAGTGGCCTTGGGAAGGGTTACGAAATTCGGCCAGCGTGCCTCGTTTGCCCGCCTTGCCGGGCTTGGCTTGATTCTCGGGTCTGGTCCCCGAGGTAGGGCGGAGCTGTGACCGCGGTACGCCAACCGGATGGCAGCGCGGGCGGCGCGTTCGGCGCCGATGTGGTCGCCCGACACCGTGCAGCGCTCATGGAGCGGCTTGGCGCCGGCGAGGACGGCCTGGCGCTCGGCCGCGCGAACGCGCGCTTTCTGGACACGTGCTTGCGCGCGGGCTTCAATCAAGCCGCGCAGGCGGCGGGCCTTCGACCGCGCGCGATCGCCCTTGCCGCGGTGGGCAGTCTCGGGCGCGGGGCCGTCGCCCTGCGGAGCGACGCCGACGTCGTCGTCGTTTTCCCCGAAACGTGAGCTCGACCGCAGCAAACAAGTTCGCCGAGGCGCTCCTCTACCCGATGTGGGACGCGACGCTCGCGGTCGGCCACCAGGTCCTTTCTGCCGCCGAAGCCGTGGCTCTCGGCCAGACGGACCTGGCCACGGGGACCGCGCTCCTCGATCTGCGTCGGCTTGCCGGCGACGACCGGCTCGTTCGCGAGATGGTTGCCCGCGCGTTCGAAGGGCTCTTCGGGGAAGAGCCGCTCGCTGGATTCATTCGAGCGGCTCGAGGAAGAGGCCGCGGCGCGCCACGACAGGTTCGGCGGCTCGGTTTATCTGCTCGAGCCGGACGTGAAGAGCGGAGCCGGTGGGCTGCGCGATCTGGACGGTCTCCGTTGGGCTGCCCGCGCGCGGTATCGGGTCGGCGAGCGCGCCGACGGCAGAAAGCTGGGGGTCTGGGGCGAGCTCGTGCGCATGGGGGTGCTCGTCGCGCGCGAGGCGAGCGAGATCGGCGCGGCCGAGGAGTTTCTCTGGCGCATTCGAAACCGCCTTCACGCTCGCGCCGGGCGCAAAGCAGACCGTCTCGGGTTCGAGGAGCAAGAAGCGCTGGCGGTCGCGATGGGATACGGGGACGACCGGGCGCGTGCCGCCGAACGATTGATGCAAGACTACTACTTGCACGCGCGCACCGTCACTCGAGCCCGCGAGAGCCTCTTCCCGCGGCTCTTGCCGCAGCAGCGCCGGAGCAAGGCCGTAGCCGCAGACCTGGGGGGTGGCGTCCACCTCTTCGACGGGCAGGTGACCGTAGCGGGTTCGGAGCTGCAGACCGACCCCTCGCTGGCGATGCGCGCCTACGAGGCGTGCGTGCGGCACGAGGCGCCCATGCTTCCGTTTGCGCGCGACGCCATTGCCCGCGCCGTGCACGATCCTGCGTGGTGCGAAAGGCTGCGCGCGAGCCGCGAAGCGGCGGCGACGTTCGTCGGGCTCGTGTCCACCGTGCCGGAGGTTCGCATCCGACGTGGTGGATCCATGGTCGGCGAGCTGCACGACGTCGGCCTACTGCTCGCGATGGTGCCGGAGTTTCTCCCCGTCACGGGACGTGTGCACCACGACGTCTACCACGTGTACACCGTCGACGTTCACTCGGTCGCCGCGGTCGATCGGCTGCGGCAGCTCGCCCGCGGTGAGCTCGCGCAGGAGTATCCGCTGGCGACGCGCCTCGCCGCCGAGATCGCACGCCCGCGTCCGCTCTTCTTGGCGACGCTGCTTCACGATGTCGGCAAGGGATGGCCCGATGCGAGCGGCTCGCGCAAGAATCACTCGAGGACCGGCGCCGAGATGTGCGAGCGCATTTTGCCCCGACTCGGTCTGTCTCCCGAAGAAGTGGACGAGACGCGCGTGCTCGTCTTGGAGCACCTCCTCATGTACCACGTCGCGACGCGCCGCGACCTCGATGACGCCGCTACGATCGAGGAGTTTTGCCGAAGCGTGCGCGGACGAGAGGGGCTGCGCAACCTCTACTTGCTCACCGTCTCGGATCTGTCCACGACCTCGCCGACGGCGATGACGTCGTGGAAGGCTCGAATGCTCGACGAGCTCTACTTCGCGGCCGAGGCGCACCTCGCGGGAGCGCAGCCGCGTGCCGACACGGAGAGGACGTCGCGCGTTCGCGAGGCCGTTCGAAAGGCGTGGCAAGGTGCGCCGGCGCCCATCGAGGCGCTGCTCGGGTCGATGCCCGAGCGGTACCTTCTCGCGAACTCGCCCGAGTCGATCGTCGAGCATGCTCGTGCCGTGCGCGATCGCGGGGGCCGGGCGGCGCACGTGGCCCGCGTTCCCTCGAGGCACCCGGAGGTGGCCGAGTTGTGCGTCGTCGCCGACGATCGTCCGGGCCTTCTGGCCAGCATCGCGGCGGCGATTACCTCGAATCGGCTGGAAGTGCTCGCCGCGCAAGTCTACTGCCATACTCCGGGGTCCTTGCGGGCGGGCACCGGGGGCGCAACGGGCGACCCGGGCGCCGCGGGTGTCGAGAGCAAGGCTGAAGCCGTGGACGTCTTCTGGGTCCGTGACCGGGAAGGTGGAACCGAGGGCGTCGAGCACGCGCTCCCGCGGCTCGCGCGCGACTTGGACGACGTGTGCAGCGGGCGAGTCGCTCCCGGGGAGCTTCTGCGGTCGCGCATGGGGTCGGGCTCTCCATGGCGAGAGCGGCCGAGCCCGGCCGTGGCCACCGAGGTGCTCTTCGACGACCGCGCGTCGCCCAGGCACACGGTCGTCGAGGTGTTTGCCAAGGACCGCCCCGGCCTGCTTTACACGCTCGCTCACGCGCTCCACGAGCTGCGCCTCTCGATCGCCCTCTCGAAGATCAACACCGAGGGGACTCGCGTCGCCGACGTTTTTTACGTGACCGAGGTGGATGGCAGCAAGATTCAGCCCCACCGCTACGAACAAATCCGCCTCGAGGTGCTGCGCGCGGTCGGGGGTTGAGACGCGTCGCAGACGCGTCGCTACGCTGCGTGACAGCGCCCGCCGTCCCACACATTCCCCGCACTCGCCGTCCGTGCGGTATACTGCCTAAGGCTCCTTGCCGCTGCCGTCCCCCGCGGAATGAAAATGACGCCGGCCGCTTTCGTCGGAACCGTGCTGGACGGGAAATTCCAGATTGAGAAGCCGCTCGCGTCGGGGGCGGCGGGTGACGTGTATGAAGCGCTTCACCTCGGGCTGAATTCGCGCGTGGCGGTGAAGGTGCTCCGACCAGGCGCCCCTGAAACGTCCGACATTCGGCGAAAGCGCTTCATGCGGGAAGCCAGGGTCGCAGCGCGCATTCGCAGCGATCACGTCGTCCGGGTGTTCGACATCGTGGCCCCCGAGCGGGGGCCGACGTACATCGTGATGGAGCTCTTGCAAGGCGAGACGCTCGCGCAGCGCGTGCGTCGCGTCGGGGCCCTTCCCGCGGCCGAGGCAGTCGACTACATCGTACAGGCGGCCAAGCCGCTTGGAGAAATGCACGACGCAGGGATTGTGCATCGCGACGTGAAGCCCTCGAACGTCTTTCTTGCGCGCGACGCCGACGGCAAGAATCGCATCAAGCTGCTCGATTTTGGGGTGGCGGCGTTTCAGCAGCCCGTTGCGCGCCATGAAAGCTCGATCACCTTGAGCGAAGCCATCGTCGGGACACCGCGTTACATGGCTCCCGAGCAGGTCCAGTCCTCGAAGCGCATCGATGCTCGAGCCGACGTCTGGGCGCTCGGTGTGACCCTTTACGAGCTTCTGGCAGGATGCCCTCCATTCGACGGGCAGACCGTGCTGGCGGTGCTCAACCAGATCGAGAACCAGGAGCCGCGACGGCTGGCGGAACGGCGTCCCGATCTGCCCGCTCCGCTCGTGGCCTTCGTGCATTCGTGTCTGGCGAAGGATCCCGACAAGCGCCCCGCGAATGCACGCGCCGTGGCCGAGGCGCTGGTGGCGTTCTCCTCCGATGCTTCGCACGCGACCGAGGACGTCGCGGTCGTCCCGTCGCGTCCCAGCTTTCCCCGCGGCGGCCCGCTCCTCGCGCGGCTGGGGCGCGGGCGAGCGATCATGGCTGCGAGCGCGCTCGGGGCCGCGGCCGTGATCGTGGCCTTCGCCATGCGACTCTCGCACGAGGACCCGTCGCAGACCGCCGAAGTCTCCGCGGCGCACTCCGCTGCGCCGCCCCAGACCGCCGCAGCCGCCTCGATACGTCTCGCTGCGCCAGCGGTGTCGGTCGCCGCCACGACGGCGGTCGAGGCCACATCAGCAGGGTCCCCGCCGCCGGGGCTGGCCGCTGCTCCGCCGCCCGTCCCCGTCGCGCCGCACGACAACCCGACCGCCCACCGTGCCGCCGAACAAGCTCGCGCGCCCGCCGCGTCGAGCCGACCGGGCGGCAAACCGACCGCGCGACCCTCGACGGGCAAAGCGGTCGGTCGCCGCCCTTCGCCGCAAGACGATGACAACCAGATCGAGTAGCTGCTGGGCTGCCGTCATTCTCGCCTTGCTCGTGCCAGTCGCCGCGCGTGCGGAGCCGCCTGCCGTTCCGCCGTCGGAAGAGCAGGTGGAGATCGCGCGCGGGATCTACAAGGAAGCTCGGGAGCTTTACCGGCAGGGCAAGCTCAAGGAGGCGCTCGACAAGGGCCTCGAAGCCTACCGGGCGGCGGGAACGCCGGTTACCGCGCTCGAGGCGGGCCAGCTGCTCATCGAGTCGGGGAGGATCGTGGAAGCCCGCGACCTTCTGCGCGGCGTCGGCACGATGCCAATCAGTCCGCGTGAATCGGACAGAGGACGAGAGGCGCGTCAGCAGGCGAGCGTACTCGCGACGTCGCTCGACGCACGCATTCCGAAGCTGGCGATTGCGGGCCGGCCCCGGGGAATCGATATCCTGCTGGACGGCAGGCCCCTCGGCGCGGCAGAGCCCTCAGCCTGGCAGGGCGTCGATCCTGGGCCGCACACGTTGGTCGTCCGGGCCGAGGATCGAACGTGCAGCACCATCACGGTCACGCTCGGCGAGGGCGAGGTAAGGACCATCGATCTGCACGATGTGGCATCGGCGTGCCGTCTCGAGGCTCAAGCGTCCGAGCCCGCGCGAGGCCTTTCCCCGGCGCACGCAGAGCGACGCGGCGAACCGCCGGCCCCGGAGGAGCCGGCGGCGGTCAATCACGCCTCGAATCCGTGGAAGTGGGCGGGCTTGGCGCTCGGCGGTCTCGGCGTTGTCGCCGTCGGCGTCGGTGGGTACCTGGCGCTGGCAGCCAAGAGAGACTTCGATGCCGTCGGCAGTCACTGCGTGGGCAACGTGTGCGACGCGTCGGGCTATCGCGATCGCACCGCCGCGCGCTCCCAGGCGGATGTCGCGACGGGCACCATCAGTGTCGGCGCGGCAGCCGCCGTGGGCGGGTTGCTCCTCTGGTTTCTCTTGCCCGAACCCCGGGGGGCGGGCACATCCGACGTCGGGCGTCCGCACCTCGCGATCGGGCCTGGGATGGTGGGCGTGACGATGCGTCTGAGGTGAGCGCGCCTACTCACAACCCATGTAGGGGGACGGCAAGCCCGCGTTGACCAGATTCGCCGTGCAGGTCTGGGTGCCCAGGCATTCGTTCGGGTTGCCCGGGTCGCACGCCTGAGTGCCGCCCTGTCCGGGGCAGTTCGATCCGGTCTGCGTGGGGGGCTCGCAGCGCATGGCGGAGCCGTAATGGCAGCAGATGTTGTTGTTCGGGCAGTCGTTGTCGTTCGAGCATTCGATGGTGTACGCGCTACCGCAGGTGGCCGACGAGGTGCACGCAAACGAGGGCGGCCCCCCGTCGTTCGGCGTCTCGCAGCAGAGCGGCTTCGTTGCCGGGTCGCAGTACTGCTGCGAGAAGCTACACAGAACGCCCATCATCTGCGCGTCCGAAGCCTGGTCGGGACCGACGTCGGCCGCGGCGGTTTCGGGTGCGACGTCTCGCGACGTCCCGTCGATGGATGCCTCGCCGCCGGTCTCGGGGGGCGCAGCCCTGTCGACCGGGACCTCGGTGTCCCTACTCGAGTCGACGGTTCCGTCGGCCGAGTCTTCGGCCGAGTCTTCGGCCGAGGCGTCGAGGGTGACGCCTCCCTCGCCCAGCTCGGGCGCGGGCAAGTCGAGAAGTGCGGCGCACCCCGCTCCGGCGACGACGAGCGCAAGGTAAGCGACGGACGAGGCGACCCGCAAGGTCACCCGATTTGCCTACTGCCTGGAGCACCGGATTGCAAATTGGGGTCGCTCGAGCGCTCAGGTCGCGCGATAGGCGTCGGGGTCGATGTTGAAGCGATGCATCCAGCGGTGAATCTGCGCGGGAGCCTTGCCCATCGAGCGCGCGACCGCGGTGACGTTTCCGCGGTGCTCGTGCAAAAGGGAGATGATTCGATCGCGCAATGCGTCGTCGGCGGAGGGGCTCGCCGTCGCCGGTGGAACGGAGGGTGGCGGCGCGAACATCTCGGGGGGAAGGTGCTTGGCCTCGATGACGTCCTCGGTCGCGAGCGCGACCGCGCTCGCCATGGCTTGCTGAAGCTCGCGAATGTTCAACGGCCACGTGTACGAGAGCAACGCCCGCGCCGCGTCCGGCGTCATGGCCAGGCGTTCGGCCCGCTCTCCCGCGACCGACGAAAGCACGTCGGACAGCACCACGCCGAAATCGACCATCCGCTCTCGGAGCGGCGGCAGCTTGTGCGCGTAGCCCTTCAGGCGCGCGAGCAGATCGCTGCGAAACCCTCCCGTCTCCGACAGCGAATTGAGCTCCCGGTGCGTTGCCGCGACGATTCGCACGTCGACCTTCACCGGCCGCGTGGCGCCCACGGGGATGACCTCCCGCTCTTGAAGCACCCGCAGCAGAGCTGCCTGCGAGGTAGACGGAAGATCGCCAATCTCGTCCAGGAAGAGGGTTCCCCCGTCCGCTGAACGGACGAAGCCGACCTCGTCCCGAGCGGCGCCGGAGAACGCACCCTTCACATGCCCGAAGAGCAGGCTCTCGACGAGCGTCGTCGGGAGCGCTCCGCAGTTGACGGGGATAAACGGGCCGGTCCGGGCTGACTGGGCATGCACCTCACGAGCGAGAACCTCTTTGCCGGACCCGGTGGGGCCGAGAAAGAGTATGGGCACCGCGTTGCTCCTCGCGACTCGGGCGAGGGCGTTGTACCCCTCTTGCAGCTCGGGCAAGAGCGTCCGGAGGCCGAACGGCTGAACCGAACGCGCGGCGTCTTCGTCGCGGACCGTGGGACCGTCCTGAGTCGGGCCGCCGCGAACGCCGAAGTACACGCGTCCGGCCTCGATGAGGTCTCCATCGCGCAGCACCCGGCTCGTGATGCGGTCGCCGTTGACGAAGGTGCCGTTGCGCGACCCCGTATCCTCGACAATCCACTCTCCGGCCACCGAGCGCACGACGGCGTGCGCGGAGGAAATCCAGCGGCCCGGTACGCGTACATCGAGGGTACGGCCATCGCCGCTTCGCGTCGCAAGGCGGCCGGGGCCTCGGCCCAGGGTCACGGTGTCGACGCCGATTAGGGAATAGCGAGCGCCCCGCGCCATGAGGCGGTCGCCTTCAAGCACCACGAACAAAATTGGCGAGCGGGCAACCGAGCCGGATGATGCGTAATGAACTTCGTCGAGCGTCTGTTCCAAGGAACTCACCGGACCTCAGTCTACACGAGGCGACACGCGCAAGGCTTACCGCCGCGCAGGAAGGACTAGAGTACCTTCTTTGCCGGTCGGCGTCGGCGGTGGGAGGATGGTCGGCGATGAATGCTCCCGGTCAAGTCCTGGCTTCGAGATGGGTTGGAGGGCTTGCTGCCCTTGTCCTGGCGGGCGCCCTCGCGGGCGGGTGCGGCGGGGGGAGTCCGCAGCCTCAAACGGCAGCGGCGGCGGCCCCGGAGGCGCAACTGGGCGCAGCCGACGGGGGGGCGACGCCCTCGGCCGCGGGTGAACCGACCGGTTCTCCCGAGCTCGGAGCCGGCATTCGCGCGTTCGATGCCGGAAACTACAGCGACGCGCGAAAGTCTTTCGAAGCCGCGACCAAGAAGACCCCGGGCGACGCCGACGCCTTCTACAACCTCGGGCAGGCCTGCGAGAAGCTTGCCGACAGGTCGGCAGCCGAAGCGGCCTACAAGTCGGCCTTGTCGCTTCGGCCGGCTTTCGAAAACGCGGCGGTAGCCCTGAGCTCGCTCGAGCTCAATGCCGGGCGGATGGACGACGCTCTGGCGGTTCTCCGGGCGTGCTTGGCCAAGCAGCCCGGCAGCGCGGGTCTGCACGAGAACCTCGGGGTGGCCATGGCCATGCGTAACGACCAGAACGACGCGATCGCAGAATTCGAGCAGGCCATCAAGCTCGCGCCGTCGGAGCCGATGTATCACTTCACCCTCGCGCACTGGCTCAACACGTGGCACGTGCGCGGCGCCGCGCCGCACCTCGACGCGGCCCTCGCCTCGTCCAAGGAAGACGTGGGCTTCATTCTCGCAATCGGGTTCGAGTACCGAATGGCGAGTCAGTTCGACGCGTGCGTCAAGACGCTCGATCGGGCTGCGCAGCTCAAGGATGGCGGCGAGGTCCGCACCCAGCGCGCGCTCTGCAAGCTGGGTCAGAAGGACGACAAGGGCGCGCTCGACGATCTGCAGGCAGCGGTAACCAAGGAGCCGAGCTACGCGCAGGGCCACTATTACCTGGCCGGGCGGTTGGCCCACGGGAAGCGCTACAAGGAAGCCGCCGCCGAGTACACGAAGTATCTCGAGCTCGAGCCGAACGGGTCGCTCGCGAAGCAGGCCAGCGAGAAGCTGAAGATGGCGCAGGACGCGGCAGCCCACGCCAAGGGCGCGTCGCCTGCGCCGATCAAGAAGTAGCTTGCTGGCATCGCCTCAAGGCGCTCTCAGGAGAATCCTCGGATGACCCGGCCGCGAGCGCCGGCTTCGATCTGGCCAACTGCGACGAGCTCGCCGGAGGGGTCGACCCACGCGTGAGGGTCCGGCCCCTGCGCGTCGATGTCCTCCGGGGCGACGGACCTGCCGTGGCGGGCGTCGAGCGTCCCGGCGGCCGTGAGCTGCGCCACGGGCAGAACGCGCGGGGCGGTGCGGGATAGGGGCAGAATGCGCGCGGAGAGCTCCTCCGGGGGAGTCTCCCACGCGAGGGCCTCGTCGAGCCGAAAGCAGCCCGAGCGCGTGCGCCGGAGCGACGCGAGGTGGCCGACGGTCCCGAGGCTCGCCGCGAGGTCACGCGCCAGCGAGCGAACGTAGTAACCCTTGGAGGCGTCGAGGTCGACGGCAATGCTCGGCGGATCGTCGCTCGTGCCAAGCAACTCGAGACGCAGCACGCGCACGTCGCGCGGGGGCAACTCGGCCGGTTCGCCGCGCCGGGCGCGCGCGTACGCGCGTTCGCCGTCGTGGTGAATCGCCGAGTATGCCGGCGGGATCTGGGTGCGGCGCGCCAGTTCGGAGGCGAGCGCGTTCCGCAGCAACGGAGCGACGGTAGGTCCTCGGGATTTTCCCAGGGCTGCCAGGACTTCGTCCGGCGGGGCCACCCGCCTGGTTTCTACCCCCTCCGCGTCGAGCGTGTCCGTCTCGATCCCGAGCACGATCGCGGCCTCGTACGATTTCTCCTGGGCCGTCAACCACGGCATGAGCTTCGTCGCGCTCCCCACGGCGACGACGAGCACTCCGGTGGCCATCGGATCGAGCGTGCCGGCGTGGCCAACCTGCCGCACGCCGAGCGCGCGGCGTACGCGCGCCACGACGTCGTGGCTGGTCGGCCCCCGGGGCTTGTCGAGCACGAGAACGCCGCTGACCACCGCGGCGGTCATCGTTCTACCCGAACCAGACCGAACGCCTCTCGCGAAGGCCGCTGTCCAGCATCTCCTGGATCTCGCCGCGCACGCGCTCCGTGAGGCGCCCGACCAGGATCTCGTCGTCGGCGGCCTCGGCGCCGTAGCCTTCGAGGTCGATGGGACGGCCGAAGAAGATCTTCCACTTCGTCGGCGCGGGGATCAGTCCCACCGGGCCGAGAAGGGGAAAGGTGGGCGTCACGGGCAGGTACGGGATGCCGAGCGCCTTGGTCAGGTACTCGATTCGCGACAGCATGGGGTTCGTCTCTTCGCCCCCGATGATCGCCACCGGCACGACGGGCGTGCGCGTTCGCAGGCAAAGCTTCACGAAGCCACCGCGGCCGAAGCGCTGGAGCCTGTAGCGCTGGCGGAACAGCTTTCCGATGCCCTTCATGCCCTCGGGGAACACCGCGACGAGCGCGCCATGATCGAGCAAGCGTTCCGCATTCTCCTGGCAGGCGCGCACGGCTCCGACCCGATTGGTCATGCTGCCGAGGAACGGAAAGTGAAAGATGCCGTCCTCCGCGAGCCAGCGAACTCCGCGGTGCTGCGGGTGCTCGCGACGGACCGCGAGGCGAAGCATCATTCCGTCTATCGGCAGCGTCCCCGAATGGTTTGCGACGAGCAGACAGCGACCCTCGACGGGAATGTGATGGGCGCCATGGGCCTCGACCCGGAAGTACTTCTCGTAAAGAAAGTCGAAAAACGGCAGGACCTTCTGCTCGTACACGGGGTCGTAGCCGAACTCGTCGACCTCCTCGGTGCGGCTCCGCAGCCCGTGCCTGCCCCACTGCCGAAGGTAGAAGTCGGTCGAGAGCTGCTCTCGAGCATGATCGGCCGCGCCGTCTGGCTCGGCGGGTGGAGGCCACGACGACTGCCCCGTCGCGTGAGGCAACGCGGGCGCACCGGGGACCGCCGAGCCGTTGTCGTCGCGCGCGCGGGTGCTGATCATGCGATTCGAGCCGCGCCTCGAGCTCGCGAATGCGAGCGGCGAGATTGGGGTCGCTGGGCAGGTCCGACGGCGCGGCGGAGCGGTCCGCGGCCGGCTGCGAGGGGGCCGGCGGCCTCTTCTCGCCGACGCTTCTACGGTGCGTCCTCGGGGCAGGCAGCTGGGGGACGTCGGCACCCTCGGCGTGCATGAGCCGTTCGGACGCGTCTCGATCGATCGACGCCGGCGGCTGGCTCGAGGGCGGGGGGACCGTGTCGGCCTTCGGCGAGCGCTCCGAGGGCGGCGAACCGGACGGTGCGTGATAACGGCGCCTTTTCCTGCTCACGCTGCCGTCTCCGTCAGGAGCTTCACGTCCCGCAAGCGTTGCGCGTTGACGAAGTCCTGCAGCGCCTCGCGCGAGGTGTAGGCAGGCGTGAACCCCAGGGCGTCACGCGCTTTCTGGCCGTCCGCCACACAAAGGAACCGCAAGTACTTGAGGAACGTGGGGGGGGCCTCCACGAGCTGGGCGATCCAACCGATGGCCGCGACCGTCTCGGCCAGGGGGTGAGGGACCGGAATGGCGATGCGGCCGGCGAGCTTGATGACGGTCGACAGCGGGAGGACCCCGTCTCCGACGATGTTGAACGTGCCGGGCACGTCACGGAGCAGGGCGAGATGCAGCGCGGCGATGACGTCGACCTCGTGAACGAACTGGACGAGCGGATCGTAGCCCATCATCGTCGGGACGAGCTTGCGGGACAGGTACCGCGTCAGCGCGTTCTGCACCGTGGGCCCGAGAATGGGCGCGGTTCGCAGTATCGTCACGACCGTGCCCGGTGAGCGCAGCGTCAGCTTGCGAGCTTGCTCCTCGGCTTCCAGCTTGTCCGCGAAGTAGGGTTCGCTCACCGGAGCTCGCAAAGCGTGCTTTTCGGTGAGGAAATTCGGGTTCGAGGGGTGCGCGCCGTAGAGCCAGGTGAGAGACCAGAGGACCAGCTTTCGCACCTGGGCGTGGCGAGCCGCCACGGTGACCTGCATCGTCCCGACGCTCTCCAGCTCGTGTGCCCACGCGGTCGCGTGCGTGGGACTCGGGAGGAAGGCCAGGTGGGCGATCGCGTCCACACGCTCGGCGGCGAGGATCTCGGCTACGCGCGCCTCCGCCGCCGGCTGCGTCAGGTCGACGTCGTAGGATCGCGTCTTGCGGCCTGCGTTCGCGACCGGTCCGGAGTCGATGGCCACGATGCGCGCGATGCGCTCGTCCTCCTCGAGCGAACCGACCAGGTTGCTCCCGAGAAAGCCGCCGGCGCCGGTGACGGCGACCACGAGCGGTCTGCGGCCGAGGGCCGTGGGTGCCGAGGAACCAGGTTGCGAAAGCGCGGCTTGGGAACGGGGCATTTTGGCGCTGCCAGCGAGGGCGCTGCCAACGTAGTCGGCCTGTGGTGGGGCGGCTACTTCGTAGCCGTGCGGCGGGGTCGTGGCAACGGAGGCACGCCCCGGGCCGCGGTCATGGCCCGCCGGCGCCGCATGCAGGGGCGGGTGCGCACGTGCACCGGCCGTCGTCGAGCCGGGGCCCGCCGGTCCGGAGCGTAGAGGCTATCACCCATGTTAAGCTGTCCAAGGATGACAAGCTCCACCCTCCCGGCGCCCATGCGGCTGGGACCGTACGAACTGCTGCGGCGGATTGCGACGGGCGGGATGGCGGAGGTGTATCTGGCGAAGCGTGGCGGACCGCACGGCTTCCAGAAGATCGTCGCGGTCAAACGGATCCTGCCGCAGTTCGTCCGCGACGCCGATTTCGTCGCGATGTTCGTCGACGAAGCGCGTGTTTGCGCCCGCCTGGGGCACCCCAACATCGTCCAAGTGTTCGACTTCGGGGAGCAGGAGGGCGAGCTCTACATGGCGATGGAGTACGTCGACGGCACGACCGGCGCCCGGCTCATTCGTGCAGCGGCGTCGCGTGGCGAAGAGATCCCGCTCGACGTGTGTCTGCACATCGCGCTGTCCATCCTTCACGCGCTCGAGTACGCGCATGGCGCGCGCGACGACCAGGGCAAGCCCTCTCTCTCGTGCACCGAGACGTCTCGCCCGGAAACGTGCTCATCGATCGCTCCGGCGCCGTCAAGCTGACGGACTTCGGGATCGCTCGCGCCGCCGAGATCGAGCGGCGCACGGACGCCGGCCAGCTCAAGGGCAAGCTCGGGTACATGTCGCCGGAGCAGGTGGTGGGGCGAGACCTGGACGCCCGCAGCGACATCTTCACGCTCGGCATCGTCCTGGCCGAGATGCTCATCCTGCGCCCGCTCTTCAGCGGCGGCAAAGAGCTCGACGTGCTCCTGCGGATCCGCGACGCGGATCTCTCGGCGATCGATCGCGCGGCGGCTCGAGTCCCCGACGACGTGCGTAGCCTGCTTTTTCGCGCCCTCGCGCGCGACCCGATGCTGCGGTGGCCCACGGCGGCCGCGTTCGCCGAGGGTGCGGAGGAAGTGGTGCGTCGCCGCCGGCTGCAGGTCGGGCCGTCGCGGTTGGCCGCGTACATCGAGAAGATGGGCCTCGTCGTCGATCCCGATGTGGAAGAGGAGACCGGCGAAGTGGGCGTGACCTCCACGGCGCCGATCGAGTGCGACACGAGCACCCGCCGCCGTTTGCGAGAAGAGCAGGGGGACCTCAGGCCGGCGACGTCCGCGAGCGAGCCCCAGTCGGTGTCGCCGAGCATCTACCGCGTGCGGCCGCCCGACGGCGTCGAATTCGGGCCGATCACCTTCGCGAACCTCGTCGAGCTGTTCGCGACGGGCGAGCTCGGGTTCAGCTGCTCGATCGCTCGCGAGCATGGTCGCTTTCGCCCTGCGGCCGAGTACCCCGAGCTCTCCCGGTTCAACAATAGCCCCGCGCTCAAATGGGACGCCGATTTCCCCGCCGACGCGATCGACCGCGGCGTTCTCGACCCGGCTCGCCTGCCGACGCGCCTGTTTCACCTCGCCGTCCGGCGCGAGACGGGCGCGCTCGTCTTTCGTCTCGGGCAGCGCAAGAAGCGCGTCTTCTTCGTGGAGGGGTCGCCCGAATGCGTCACCTCGACGGACAAGCGGGAGCTCCTCGGCGAGTTTCTCATCGAGCGCGGGCAAGTGCTGCGGATGGAAGTCGAGATGGCGCTGGCCATGCTCCCGCGCTTCGGGGGACGGCTCGGCGACGCCCTGGTTGGAATCGGGGTGCTGCGGCCCATCGAGCTATTTCGCGCCATACACGATCAAACGCAGGAGCGTCTCATCGAGGCGTTTCGCTGGAAATCGGGAGACCTGGCCTTCGCCCGCGGCGCGCGGTCCCAGGAGGAAACGTTCCCGCTCGGCGTCGATACGTACGAGCTCATAGGGCGCGGTGTCCGGCACGGGTACTCGTACCAAGAGCTCGAGTCGTTCCTGACGCCGATCCGCGAAGAGGTACTCGAGCCGGTGGCCATGCCGCCGGTGCGGCTCGAGATGTTCCGCCTACCCGAACGGGAGGCCGGCGTCATCGAGGCGGTCACGGGCAAGACGACGATCAGCCGCCTCGTGGGCGAGCTCACCTCCGCCGGCTCGGCCGACGCGGAGGAGGCCGTTCGCGCGGTCTTCCTCGGCCTCGCGTGCGAGCTGCTGCGGAACCCGAAGTGGGTCGTGCCGCCGAGCTTTCTCAGGAAGTAGCGCCGGCAGCTGCGACGCCGCGCGCGTTCACCAAAACGTTGCTCTGCTGCTACGCTCGCGGCCCCGCGCACGAGGCATGTTCCACCCGGGCGGGGATCGCCGATTGAGACTCAGCGTTCAAACCAAGTTGTTCCTGGTCTCCGTCGCCGTCATCGCGGCGTCGATGGCCGGAGCGAGTGCGTATCTGACGCCGATGGTCGCCGATCAGCTGAGCGACATCCTGCGCGCCGACGCCATGGCCCGCGCGCGACTCGTCGCCCGCACGGCGCGCGCTTTCCCGGCTTCGCTCTCCGACACCGCGGAGTGGGATCGGCTGGCAGACGCGCTCGGACGCGAGGCAGGCGCCCGGGTGACGATCATTCGACCTGACGGATCGGCTGTCGGGGACTCCGAAGTGGGCCCATCGGAGCTCGCGCGGCTCGACAATCTTGCGGAGTCCCCCGAGGTGCGCGAGGCGCAGCGGGTCGGCGAAGGCAGCAACCGGGTCCCGGGCTCGGGATCGGAGCCGGGTACGATGTGTGCCGCGGTGGCCTTCGAGCGGGACGGCGCCCACGCCCTCGTGCGGATTGCGCAGTCCCTGGGGCCGGTGGAGCGCGCGCGGGAGGACATGCGGGGCTTCGTCTTGTTCGGCTCCGCGTTGGCGCTCGGCCTGTCGCTGGTGCTCTCGAACATCGTCGCCCGGCGAATGTCCGCCGCGGTCCGCGAGCTGACCAACACGGCTCGGCGTATGACCCAGGGGGACCTTTCCGTCCGAACGCGGGTCGTGGGGCACGATGACCTCGCCGAGCTGGGGCACGAGCTCGACCGGTTGGCCGGGGGCCTCGCCCGAACGCTCGGGGAGCTTCGGGCGGAGCGGGACCTTCAGCGGCGCATCCTGGAGGCCATGCAGGAGGGGGTCGCGGTGGTCGACCGCGACGGGCACGTGCTTCTCGTCAATCCAGCGCTAAGGGCCATGCTTCTCCTGGGCGCCGATGCCGTCGGCAAGCTCCTCATCGAAACCGTCAGGCATGCGCAGCTCGACTACCTGCTCTCGGCCGCCCGCGACGGCTCCGACAGCCAGTCGCTCGAGATCGAGCTGCCGGGTCTCAAGCCGCGTCGCATACTTGCGCACGCCGCGCCGCTCTCGGGCGACGACGAAGGGCTGCTGGTGGTCTTCGTCGACGTAACCGAGCTAAGGCGGCTGGAGTCGCTGCGCCGCGATTTCGTCGCCAACGCTTCGCACGAGCTGCGCACGCCGATTGCGGCGGTCCGCTCCGCCACCGAGACGCTGCGCGTCGGCGCGCTCGACGAGCCGGACGCCGCAATCCGCTTCGTCGACATCATCGAGCGAAACGCCCAGCGGCTGCAGAGCCTCGTGGAAGACATGCTCGAACTGTCCAAGCTCGAGTCGAACGAGTTCAAATTGAAGAGGGAACGCGTCGAGCTGGCGAGCGTCGTTCCAATCGTGCTGGCCCTGTTCCGCGAGCGGGCCGAGAAGAAGGGCGTGCGGCTCGCCGCGGAGCTGCCTCGCGAGCCGATGGCCGTCGTCGGCGACGCTCGAGCACTCGAGCACGTGCTCTCGAACCTCGTCGACAACGCGATCAAGTACTGTCCGCGCGGGGCACGAATCGTCGTTCGCGCCGTGCCGGACGGAGAGCGTGTCAGCCTCGTCGTGGCCGACGACGGTCCGGGCATCGCGCCCGAGCACTTGGCCCGCATTTTCGAGCGCTTTTATCGAGTCGACGCGGGCCGGTCACGCGACCTCGGCGGCACCGGCTTGGGCTTGTCAATCGTGAAGCACATGGTCGAGGCGATGCGGGGCCGGGTTGCCGTCGAGAGCGAAGTCGGCCGCGGCGCTAGCTTCACCGTATCGCTTCCCAGCGCGGCCGCCGCTTGAGGGTGCCGTCACGAAGATTTCACGTCCGAGCGCACCGTTCGTCACCCGTGCGCCCGATCCTCGGATCCCGTGAGCCTAGTGCAAATCGCGGTCTCTTTTGCGATCGGGTCCTTGGCGCTCTATTCCACCATGATGTGGCTGTTTGCGCAGACGATACGCACGCGCCGCGCAACCCGCCCGGTCGACGTGCCCAGGGCACCCCGGGTCACCATCTTCAAACCGCTGGCCGGGGCCGACGACGACCTCGAGGCAAACCTTCGCTCCTTTGCCCGAATCGACTATCCGTCGTTCGAGATTCTCTTCGGCGTTGCGTCTCCCTCCAATCCCGCGCTCGCCGTGGCCTCTCGGTTCGTGGCGCAGCATCCGAAAGTCGACGCGCGGGTCGTGATCACGGATCCCGAAGCGGCCATGAACCCCAAGGTGGCGCAGCTCGCGGGTTTGGAGCGGGTCGCCACCGGCGAGGTTTTCGTCATCTCCGATTCGAACGTGCGCGTGTCGCCCATGTATCTATGGTCTCTCGTCGGAGAGCTGGCCGGTGAGCGCGTGGGCCTGGTGACGAGCCTCTTCGCAGGTACCGGAGAGAAGACCGTGGGCGCAGCGCTCGAGAACCTGCAGCTCTGCGCGTCGAGCGCGCCGGGGCTGGTCGCGATGAATGCCGTGACGCGTCGAACGTTGACGGTCGGCAAGTCGATGGCCGTCAGCCGCCGCGATCTCGCCCGGGTGGGAGGGTTTCTTTCGGTCGGTGAGGTTCTCGCCGAGGACTTCGTGCTCGGCCGCCGGTTTCTGGACCATGGCTTTTGCGTGCGGACCTCGCTCGAGGTCGTGGAGAATCGCAACGTGACGTGCTCGATGAAGCGCACGCTCGAGCGTCACACGCGCTGGTCGAAGATACGTCGCGTCCTGTCCCCGGCGGGCTTCGTGACCGAGCCGATCCTCACGCCCATCGTCGCGGCTTCGATGGCGTTGCTCCTGGCGCCCTGCAAGCTCACGGGAGCGATGCTCGGCATAGCCTGCGTCGCGCAGACGGCGATGGCGCTCTCGGCCGTGCGGCTGCTTCGCGGGCACTGGATGTCCTGGCGCTACGTACCCCTGGAAATGGTTCGTTCCTACGTCGCGTTCCTCTGCTGGATCCTCGCTTTTGGCAGTCGACGGATCGAATGGCGAGGTCACCGTTTCCTTCTTGGGCGTGGGTCGGCCATCGTCCCCGTCGCTCCGTCGGCCGAGCGCGCAGCGAGCCGGGCCAGGCTCGCGGCATGACCGACAGCCCAGCGTCACGAGATCGTCACGGGAAAGACACGTCGGGATCTCCCGGAAACCCCAGAATCCGCGACGTGGTCGCCGCAGCTCTGCCGGTAGCGCATGACGCGCACGAGCATCTCATCAAGATGCGCGCGACCGATCTGACCGTCAGCTACGGCGCGAAGGTCGCGATCAAGGACGTGAACCTCGAAGTTCACGCCAGCGAGGTGCTCGCGCTCATCGGCCCGAGCGGGTGCGGGAAGAGTACGTTCCTGCGCTCCCTGAACCGGATGAACGACACCGTGCCGGGCGTTTCGGTGACCGGGCAAGTCACGCTCGATGGCGAGGCCATATACGGCGCGGAGGTCGATCCGGTCCTCGTTCGCCGGCGCGTCGGCATGGTCTTCCAGAAGTCCAACCCGTTTCCGAAATCGATCTTCGAGAACGTGGCATACGGCCTCCGGGTCGGGGGAGTGCGCGAACGCCGAACGCTCGCCGATCGCGTGGAGCAGGCGCTCCGGCATGCGGCGCTCTGGGACGAGGTCAAAGACAGACTCCAGGAGTCCGGGTTGAGCCTCTCGGGCGGTCAGCAGCAGCGGCTGTGCATCGCGCGAGCGCTCGCGGTCGAGCCGGAGGTGCTCCTCATGGACGAGCCGGCGAGCGCGCTCGATCCGATTGCGACCGCCAAGGTCGAGGAGCTCGTCTCCGATCTGCGAGACCAGCTGACGATTGTCATCGTCACGCACAACATGCAGCAGGCAGCACGCGTTTCTCAGCGGACGGGTTTTTTCTACATGGGCAGGCTCGTCGAGGTTGGCGAGACGAGCCAGATTTTCACGCGTCCGAAAGAGCGCGAAACAGAAGACTACATAACCGGGAGATTCGGCTGATGCTAAATACCCTCGATATTCGAACTTCTGCTGCGCTGGCACTCGCGTTCGCGCTCACCGGCTGCAACAAGAGCGCCCCGCCGTCGCCCTCGGACACCGCGTCCGCCAGCGCCGCTACCCAGGCGCCCGGCGGGAACATCACGCTGAACGGCGCCGGGTCGACGTTCGTGTATCCGCTGCTGTCCAAGTGGTCGGCCGACTATCAGAAGATCTCGCCGACGGTTCGCGTCAACTACCAGTCGATTGGCTCGGGAGGTGGCATAAGGCAGCTAATCGCCCGCACGGTGCAATTCGGCGCGAGCGACGGTCCGATGACCGAGGACCAGCTGAAGGAGGCCGGCGCCCCCGTCCTGCACATTCCGCTCACCATGGGCGCGGTCGTGCCCACCTACAAGCTGCCCGACCTTCCCCACGCCATTCGCTTCACGCCCGATGCCCTCGTCCACATCTTCCTCGGCGACATCAAGACCTGGAACGATCCGAAGATCGCGTCCGTCAACCCCGACCTGAAGCTCCCCGCTACGCCCATCGTCGTCGTGCATCGTTCCGACGGCAGCGGTACGACGTACGTCTGGGTCGATTACCTTTCGAAGGTCTCCCCGGACTGGAAGAGCAAGGTGGGAACCGCGACCTCGGTGAACTGGCCCGTCGGCATCGGCGGCAAGGGCAACGAGGGCGTCTCCGGCACGATTCAGCAGACGCCGGGAGCCATTGGGTATGTCGAGCTGACGTACGCGGTACAGAACAAGTTGCCGGTCGGTGAGATCAAAAACCAGGCGGGCAACTTCGTCGCGCCGACGATCGACGCCGTTACCGCCGCTGCGGCCGGTGCACTTCCGACAATCCCCGACGATCTTCGCTATTCGATCACGAACTCGTCGGGCGACAAGGCGTGGCCCGCGAGCGGCACCGTGTGGGCGCTCGTCTACCAGAACATGGCCGCCGGTCCGGAGCGACAGTCGCTCGTAGCCTTTCTCCGGTGGGCTCTCCACGACGGACAGAAAGCCTGCGCGCCGCTCAGCTACGCCACACTCCCCGAGGAGCTCGTCAAGAAAGCCGACGCCAAGCTCGACCTGCTCGAACCCGCCAAGAAGTAGGGCACGGGGATGACCGTGCAGTCGGAGGCGTTAAGGGTGTCGCGGCCAGCAGCGCGCCGCCAAAGCTTGCAGCGCTGGGGCCCTCCCGCGCTGCGGGGGTGGACGACTCTCGACCCGCTCTTTCGCAAGGTGTGCGCGGCGTTCGGACTGGCGATTGTCGCGCTCCTCGCCTTCATCGTGTACGAGCTCGTACGCGGCTCGAGCGCTTCGCTCTCGCGCTTCGGGGTCGGCTTCGTGGTCACCCGGGTGTGGGATCCCGTCGCGGGGCACTTCGGAGCCGCGACGTTCGTGTACGGCACGATTGTCACCTCGACCGTCGGGCTTTTCATCGCGACGCCGCTCGGGGTGGGAATCGCCATTTTTCTCGTCGAGATTGCGCCGCGCGTCGTCCGCGACGTCGCCGGATTCCTCGTCGAGCTTCTCGCGGCCATCCCGTCGATTGTCTACGGCCTATGGGGCCTGTACGTACTCGCGCCTCTGGTCCGCGAAGTGATCGCCCCGGCGCTGCGCGCCACCCTCGGCTTTCTCCCGCTCTTCTCCGGGCCCTCGTACGGGCTGGGAATGCTCACGGCGGGGTTGATCCTAGCCATCATGGTGCTGCCCTTCATCGCGGCGGTCTCTCGCGACGTGCTGTCGGCCGTTCCGCAGATGCAGCGCGAGGGCTCGTTGGCTCTGGGGGCCACGAAGTGGGAGACGATCTGGCACGTGGTCTTGCCGTACGGGCGAGCGGGGATCTCCGGCGCGGTGATCCTTGCTCTTGGGCGGGCGCTCGGCGAGACGATGGCGGTCACCATGGTCATCGGCAACAGCCCGCAGATCGCCACCTCTCTTTTCGAGCCGGGCTACACGATGTCCTCCGTCATCGCCAACGAGTACGCCGAAGCCTCGGGAGAGCTCTATCTGTCGTCGCTGACGGAGCTGGGACTTCTGCTCTTTGCGGTCACCTTCGTGGTCAACGGTGTGGCCCGGCTCCTCATCTGGCGCATGGGCCGCGCACCGGTGCGCGCATGACCGCGAAGACCACGGCTGCGGCCAATCGCACCGCTGTATCCACCATATCGGCCAGACGCAAGGTCACAAACAACCTCATGCTGGGCCTGTGCGTCGCCGCCACCCTGGTCGCGCTCTCCGTCCTCGCCTGGATCTTCGGGTACGTGCTCATTCAGGGCGCGCGGTACGTGAACCTCGGCTTCTTCACGAACCTTCCGGCACCCGTGGGCGAGCCCAACGGCGGCTTCCT
The DNA here is from genome assembly GCA_963720145.1 of uncultured delta proteobacterium. Lineage (GTDB taxonomy): Bacteria > Myxococcota_A > Polyangia > Polyangiales > Polyangiaceae > Palsa-1150. The sequence continues at coordinate 328,408 of CAVREO010000044.1, read as the reverse complement.
GAACGCGCTCGTCGGGACCGGCATCATGGTCGGCGTCGCCTCGGTCATCGCGATTCCCATCGGGGTCTTTGCCGGGATCTACCTCGCCGAGTTCGGCACCGGACGGATTCCGCAAGCCGTACGCTTCGTGAACGACACCCTGAACGCGACGCCGTCCATCGTCGCGGGTCTCTTTGCGTACACGCTCATCGTGCTCGAGGCGCACCGCTTTTCGGCGTTTGCAGGGAGCGTCGCGCTCGCCGTCCTGATGATCCCGACGATCACGCGCACGACCGAGGAGATGATTCGTCTGGTGCCACGCACTTTGCGCGAGGGTGCGCTGGCGCTCGGGGTTCCCGAGTGGCGCATGACGTTGCAAATCGTGCTCCCCGCGGCTGGCTCGGGGGTGATCACGGGCATCATGCTCGCGGTCGCGCGCGTGTCGGGCGAAACCGCGGCGCTCCTGTTCACGGCGTTCAACAATCGCTTCGTTTCGGCCTCGCTGGACGAGCCGATGAGCAGCGTGCCTGTGCAGGTCTACACGTACGCCATCGCTCCGTACGAGGACTGGCACCACCAGGCCTGGGCGGGCGCGCTCGTGCTGGTGACTCTCGTCGCGCTTTTCAGCGCGGCCCTACGCCTGGCCACGCGCAATCGACATCGCATGCTGTCGTGAGTTGCTGCACAATGCACCCTGGGGAGTCGCTTCGGCCATGGCCATGACCAAGAACATGCACACCAGCCGCGACTTCGAATCCGAGCTGCGCGAGCTCCGCGCGCATTCGCTCGCGATGGGGGCGCGGTGCGAGCGCGGGTTGCAGCTCTCGCTCAAGGCATTCTGGGAGGGGATCGGCCCAGCTCGCGGCGGAGGTCGAGGAGCTCGACAGGCACATCGACCGCGACGAGATGGACATCGACGCGCTCGTGCTTCGCATCCTCGCGCTGCGGCAGCCGGTCGCTTACGACCTGCGCTTCCTGGCGGCCGCCCTGAGGCTCGTGACCGACCTCGAGCGCATCGGAGACGAAGCGGTGAACATCGCCGAGCGCGCGAAAGAGGAGCACGGGACCGCAAAGGACAAGGTCCGCGGAGAGCTGAAGACCATGGGCGAACAGGCGCAGGAGATGCTCCGCGACGCCCTCGACGCCTTCGTTCAGGGCGAAGCCACGCGAGCCGAGCAGGTGCTCGCCCGTGACGACTCCGTGGACGAGCTCTACGGGCGAATCATCCGCGCGATGACCGAGTTCATGACCCAGCATCCGCACCAGGTCGCCGAGGCCATTCGTGTCATTCACGTGGCGAAGTACCTCGAGCGCGTGGCCGATCACGCGACCAACATCGCGGAAGAGGTCATCTTCATGGTCCGAGGAGAGGACGTGCGCCACGTGCGGACGCACCCACCCCCTCGCGCCGAGCGCATCGGCGAGCGGCAATAGGACCAAGCGGACAAAGACGCCAAAACGTTACGCAGTCGCCCGCGTTTGGACTTGTGCCCCTGCGAGGCTGGTTACAAGGAGCGCCCGGGTGGCGCTCCGCGCAAGGAGAATCGCGATGATCGCCAACGCGACGCGCATTGCACATCTCTCCGATGTGCACATGCTCGACTCCCGGCCGAGCAGGACTCGGTCGGGCTGGTCGATGGGACACAGGTTCTTGAGCTTTGGCCGCCCTCTCGACGCCGTGGGTCGGCGGAGAAAACTGGCGCACGCCCTCTCGGCTGCACGACGGGTGGGAGCGCAACAGGTCGTCATCTCGGGCGATTTGACGGAGATTGGCGCGCCGGGCGAATTCGAGTGCCTTGCCGAGTCCCTGCATGACTCGGGAATTGCGCCGGAGCGGATCACCCTCGTACCGGGGAATCACGACCTTTACACCGACCCGAACGCGTGGCGTGCCGCGCTGGACGGTCCGCTGGCGGCCTTCAGGACCACCAGCGCCAGCGTGCCGGGACACGTCGTCGAGTGCGCGGGCGTGCGCATCCTTCCGATGGACGTGGCGCACCACCAGCCGATCACGCGCTCGTCCGGCTTCATGCCCGAGGCGGCGCTGGACGTCATCCAGCGGCGAGCTGCGGACGCGGCCCTGCGCGACAAGCCCCTCGTCATCGTGCAGCATCATCCGCCCTTCGTTCGCTCGACGAAGGCACTTCACTGGATGGATGGCCTGATCGGCGCGGCGCGCCTCATGACGCTTCTCGAGGCATTCCGGCACGTCTGGGTTCTGCACGGACACCTGCATCACATCGTGAACCGCGCGCTCGGCTGCGGGGTCAATCGCATTCTGGGCGCGACGGCGGTCGTCGACGATCACGACGCGCCGAGGGTTCGCCTCTACGACGCGCACGACGGACGGCTGACCGCGGCAGGTATCGTCTCGTAGGGGTCGACGCGCGTATCAGGGCGAAAAGGAGACGGTGTCGATGGTGTCGTCTCCGGCGATGCTCAAGGGCGAGCGCTTCATGCCGTACGCCGTCAACGTGAGCTGCGTGGAAGATATCGCCATCAGCGCGTACGTCCCGATGTAGGGAGTCCCGGGGCCGAAAGCCGCTTGCGTCTTGCGCCAGGAGATTGGCGCCGTCCCCACCGAATAGGCATCTGCGCCGGCGCCGGCGCAGGTGACGTAGGTCGCTCCGTTTGCGCTCGGCACGGGGTCACCGGTCGGGGGACTGCCGGCGCGAAGGGGCACGGTGCGCTCGTATTCGTGATCGTGGCCATTGATGACGAGCGTCACGCCGTACTTGTCGAAGAGAGGCGCCAGCGCACCACGAGCGGCGATGACGTCGGCGTCGGCCGAGTGCAGCGAGGTGGAGTAAAGCCCCCGATGGTTGACGACGACGAGAAACGGGTGGTCGGCGCGGTCCGCGGCCGCTGCCTTCAGGTCCCGGTCGACCCACGCGAGCTGCGCAGTCGCCTGGGCGCTGCTGGGGTCGTGGCTGATCCGCTGGTCGTCCACCATCGTCACGTGGGCAGCGCCCAGGTCGAACGACGCGTACGTCTTGGCGTACGGCCCGTCCCCGGGAATGGCCCAGTTGGCGAACGAAGTGGTCGTTTCGTTCTCGTGGTTGCCGTTGATCGGCAAGATGTACTGCTGGCCGAGCGTCAGGAACTTCGAGCTGTCGTTGGGGTCCTTCCAGATTGCATCGAGCCACTGCGCGTACAGCTCCTCTTCGGCGCCGATATCGACGACGTCGCCGTCGACCAGGCTCATCGCGATGCCCGCAGCGCGCATTCTCACGTGCACGGCCTGCCAGGTCGTCTGCGAATCCCGCGCGTCTCCGAAGACGCCGACTGTGATCGTGCCGCTCGACGGCATGGTCGTAAACGACTGGGTTGCGCTCCACACCTCCGAGCCGGGGGGCCCGCCGCCGACCTGATAAAAGTAGGTCGTCGCCGCGGTCAGGTTGCAGACGTGCACCTCGTGGAAGTACGTGTCCACGCCGAGGATGGGGTGCACCGTCCAGGTGTACCCGGTCTGCACCTGCGACAGCGCGCCCGGGCTCGTACCTAGCTTCACGCGCGCGGCATGGTTATACCCGGCCGTCTCCCACGTGAAGGCCGCGCTCGTCGTCGGGTCGGGATAGCCCGGCTGACCCTTGGTCGTGCCGCCGCCGAGGCCGAGGCGAACGCGCTGGGGAACGCCCTTCGTCGCACTCGCGGCGGTCGTCGAGTCGTCGAGGGCGAACGCCTCTTCGGCAAAGCTGCTCGGAGGCGAGACCGTGTAGCGGCAGCCCAGCGGCGTGTACGACTGGGAGACGGTGCTCCCGGCGTCGTCGCCGCCGGGGGCGCTCGCGGAGCTCGCCGAACAAGAACCCAAGAGAACCGCACAAGAAACAGCGGCACCGCGCATGTCCGGCAGTCTACGCGCGGCGCGTAGGGCCCTCAAACCGCCTTTCGGTACACCGGGTAAGGCGTGACGTCGTGCACGGCCTTCCACCCGCGGGCGACGAACACCACCTCGGGGCCCATCCAGGCTTCCTCGTCGTGCAACGCATACGGCACCCGGTGCGGATACGCCTCTACCGCGCGCCCGCCCCATCGGCGGGTCCAGTCTTCGGCGCCGGCGATCAGCGCGCTGGCGACGCCCCGGCGTCGCTCGGCAGGGCGCACCAGGATGCACCCGACGCTCCAGATACCCTCTTCATGGCCGAGATTCAGCGAGCGGTAGGCGCCCTGGCGAGTGAGCTTGTAGAGACATGCCCGCGGCGCGAGCTTGAGCCATCCCACCGCCGACTCGGCGCGCATCGCCAGGAGGCCGCTCGCCTCGGGCGCGCCGTCGCGGACCATGGCGAGTTGTTCGTCGCAATTGACCGTCACCGCCTCGAACGAGCGCGCGAGCCATTCGCTCTTGGTGCCTTCGAAGTGCCAGTAGCGGCAGAAGCAGGCGCACCCGCACGCGTCGAAGAGGGCGACCCACGCGTCGACGTTGCGCTCGGAGAGGGGCTCGATGCGGAGGTCGGCTCCCGTCACGAATGCGCCCGCGCCGGCGCGAGGTCACGCGCCGGAGAACGTGCTTCCCAGGCCGCTGCCACGGCGAGCATCGTCGGCTCGTCGAGCGGACGGCCGACGATCTGAAGGCCCACGGGAAGACCGCTCTTCGTCGGCGCGCATGGCACGCTGACCGCCGGTACGCCGGCGAGGCTGGCAGGAAGAGTGTAGACGTCGCTCAGGTACATGGCCAGCGGGTCGCCGGACTTCTCCCCCAGGCGAAAGGCCGGCGTCGGCGACGCCGGCGAGCAGATGACGTCCACCGATCGGAATGCTTCGTCGAAGTCGCGACGGATGAGGGTGCGCACCTTCTGGGCCTGGGCGTAGTAGGCGTCGTAATAGCCGGAGGAGAGGACGAACGTGCCCAGCAAGATGCGCCGTTTCACCTCGGCCCCGAAGCCGGCGTCGCGCGTGGCGCCGTACATCGCGCGAAGCTCGTGCTTGGGGTCCGCGCGCATCCCGTACCGCACGCCGTCGAAGCGCGCGAGGTTGCTCGAGGCCTCCGCGGTGGCGACCACGTAGTACGTGGCGACCGCGAATCGCGTGTGAGGGAGCTTCACCGGGTGAACCGAGCACCCCGCGTCCTTCATGGCCTCGATGGCGGCGCGCACGCTCGCGGCGACCTCGGGATCGAGGCCCTCGGCGAAATACTCTTCGGGCACGCCTACGCGCAGACCGGCGATGCCGCGGTCGCACGCGGCCTCGAGGGCGTCGGCCGAGCTCGTGGCGCTCGCCAAGGAGGTCGAGTCTCGAGGGTCGTGTCCCGCGATGACGGAGAGCACTCGCGCGGCGCCGCGCACGTCGGTGGCGAAGGGACCGATCTGGTCGAGGCTCGAAGCAAAGGCGATGAGGCCGTACCTCGAGACCCGCCCGTACGTGGGTTTGATGCCGACCGTCCCGGTGTGGGACGCGGGCTGCCGGATCGATCCGCCGGTGTCACTCCCGAGCGCGCAGGGCGTCAGCCGCGCGGCGACGGCCGCCGCGCTTCCTCCCGACGAACCGCCGGGGGTGCGCGAGAGGTCCCACGGGTTCTTCACGGGACCGTACGCGCTGTTCTCGTTGGACGATCCCATCGCGAATTCGTCCATGTTCGTCTTGCCGACGATGATCGCGTCCGCGGCGCGAAGTCGGGCGACCACCGTCGCGTCGTACGGGGGGACGTACCCTTCGAGAATCCGGGAACCCGCAGACGAGACGATTCCGCGGGTGCATATCGCGTCTTTCACGGCGACGGGGACCCCGGCCATCGGTCCCAGCGCCTCGCCGCGCGCGCGCTTCGCGTCTATCGCGCGGGCTTGCTCGAGGGCCTCTTCTCGCGCAACGACCAGGAAGGCCCCAAGCTCGGGGTTTTGCGTGGCGATTCGCGCCAGCGCGCGCGACGTCACCTGCTCGGCGGTCAGGTCACCTTGCTGAACAGCCTTGGCCGTCTCGACGACGCTCGCGTCCATGGCTCACTCGACGAATGTGGGTACGGCGAAGCCGTCCGCGTCGACCTGCGGAGCCGCCGCGAGAGCCTCGGCATGGGTCAGGCAGGGCCGGAGCTCGTCGAGACGCAGGGGCAAACGGTCGAGCTGCACGTGCGCCGTGGGGGGGATGTCCCGCGTATCCACCTGCGCGAGCTGCTCGACGTACCCGACGATTCGCGCCAGCTCCGCGGCGAAGCGGTCGACTTCGGCCTCGGAGAGCGAAAGCGAGGCCAGCTTCGCCACGTGCAGGACCAGCTTGCGGTCGATGTTCCCGGGCGTCACGCGGGCCAACCTAGCACGATAGGAGCGGCCGGCGCGTAGAGCGCAGCCATCGCGAGCGCCGTCGCGGGCTCAACCGGTTGACCGGAGACGCCGCTGCGGCCAGGCTGGGCCGTGATGGATCTGAAAAAGGCCGAGAAGGAAGGCAAGAAGTGGCTGTTTCGCGGCGTGCTGGGCGCGGTGCTCCTCGCCGTCGCGGGCTCCACGCTGTATGCGCTCTTCACGCTCAACTTCTCGTACTCGAAAGGCGAGCGCGTCGGGTTCGTGCAGAAGCTGTCGAAGCGCGGGTGGATCTGCAAGACCTACGAGGGCGACCTCGCGATGGTCAACATGGCGGGTCAGCAGGCGCAGATGTTCTCGTTCACCGTCCCGAGTGAGCAGGTCGCGCAGCAGATCGAATCGTACGCGGGGCACCGCGTGCTGCTCGAGTACGAGGAGCACAGGGGCATCCCCTCGACCTGCTTCGGGGACACGTCCTTCTTCATCGTCGGCGTGAAGGCGACGAAGGAGTGAACGGAAAGGGCGAGAGGGGCCCTCAATCGCTCGGCGCGCGAGCGGCCGAGTCTCCCTGGCCGGGCACGCCGCCGTCCGCCGCCGCCGGCTGGGCCAGCGGGGCTGCGGGGTCCTCGTACTCGGGTGGCGGCAGGTTGGGCCGCCCCTGAGGGCCTCCGCATGCGCCGCCGAGAACTGCCGCAAGGGCCGCGGCCACCGCCCTGGGGATTGCGCGCCGCACGTGCTGTAACGACCCTATAGCTTGCTTTTTCCGGGCCCGCGCGTACCTTCTCGCTCCCCAAACCCAGAACCGAGCCAGAAGCGCCGGGACCGCTCGGTCCCACGCCCTGGCCCAAAATCCACACGCTCTCCCGCGCAAACCGCGGCCCGGTGCATCGCTTCGGCGGTGTTGGTCACGGACGGAGAGCGGAGGCCCAACCGAAAGGAAGCGCAAAATGACCCAATCTGTCGAAACCACAGCTCAAGGACTGCCGCAGCTCCGGGGCGACATGCCCCTCCCGCTCCGTTCGCTGCTCGACGCGGGCGTGCACTTCGGCCACCAGACCAAGCGCTGGAACCCGAAGATGCGCCCGTTCATCTACGGCGCGCGAAACGGCATCCACATCATCGACCTCGACCAGACGGCGCGCCTCTTCGCGCGCGCGTTCAACTTCGTCGTCGACACCGTCGGACGCGGCGGCCACATCTTGATGGTCGGCACCAAGCGCCAGGCGCAGGAGATCGTGCAGGAGGAGGCCACCCGATCGGGCAGCTTCTTCGTCGTCAACCGCTGGCTCGGCGGCACGCTCACGAACTTCCGCACCATCAAGATGGGCCTCGAGCGCATGCGCCAGCTCGAGCGCATGAAGGAAGACGGCACGTACCAGTCGATCACCAAGAAAGAAGTGTCGCGCCTCGAGAAGGAGCGTGACCGCTTCGAGAAGTACCTGGGCGGATTGAAGAACATGGGCTCGCTGCCGAGCGCCCTCTTCGTGATCGATCCCGCCATGGAGATCATCGCGGTCAACGAGGCCAACAAGATTGGCATGCCCGTCATCGCGATCACCGACACCAATTGCGATCCGGACCGCGTCGATTTCGTCATTCCCGGCAACGACGACGCGATCCGATCGATCAAGCTCATCACGTCGCGCATCGGCGACGCGGTCGTCGAGGGCTCCCAGCGTCGCAAGGAGTTCGCGGGCCGCGACGAGGGGCAATCGCGCCGGAACGACGGCCCTCAGGCCGAGATCATCCGCGGCAGCCGCTCGCGCCGGGACGACGGCGGCGATCGCCCGAGCTGACGACCAAAAGCCAACGGCAGACAGGAAGACGACTCATGGCCGAGATCACTGCAGGGATGGTGAAGGAGCTCCGCGAGCGAACGCAGGCGGGGATGAGCGACTGCAAGAACGCGCTCGTCGAAGCCGCCGGCGACATGGAGAAGGCCGTCGAGGTGATTCTCAAGAAGGGAATCGTCAAGGCGGCCGCTCGGGCCGGGCGCGTCGCGGCCGAGGGCGAGGTGGCGACCTGGATCGCGCCCGACGGCAAGCGCGGCGTCATCGTCGAAGTCAACTGCCAGACCGACTTCGTCTCGCGCGGCGACGACTTCAAGGGCTTCGTGAAGAACGTCCTGCAAGTCGCCACCAAGGCCGCGAAAGGGTCGGACCTCGGGGCGCAGAAGTACCCGGGCACCGAGAAGACCATCGACCAGGTCCGTCAGGAGATGGTCTCGAAGACGGGCGAGAACACCGTGATCCGGCGGTGGGGCTCGCTCGAGGCGAAGGAGCCGAACGGCATCGTGCACGCGTACGTGCACGCCGGCGGCAAGCTCGCGGTCCTGCTGCACGGCGAGGGGCCGGACGCGAAGAACGCGGACTTCAAGGGATTCGTAGACAACGTCGCGATGCAAGTCGCCGCGATGAATCCGATGGTCGTTCGGCGCGAAGAGGTCTCGGCGGCGCAGGTCGACAAGCAGAAGGAGATCTTCGCGAGCCAGCTCAAGGAAGAGGGCAAGCCCGAACAAGCGTGGCCGAAGATCATCGAGGGCAAGGTCGCCAAGTGGTTCAGCGAGATCACGCTGCTCGGTCAGGAGAACGTCTGGGATCCGCCCGCCGGGAGCGTCGACAAGCTGCGGTCGGAGCTTGGCAAAAAGCTAGGCGGTGACGTCAAGCTCCACTCGTTCCTTCGGTACGGGCTGGGCGAAGGAATCGAGAAGAAGCAGGAAGACCTCGCCGCCGAGGTGGCCAAGACCATCGCCGGCTGAGCCGCTGTCGGGTCGGACTCGGGCCAGGGGCCATGCGTGTCTGCGCCGTCAGCGTCGACCTGGACGAAATTCCGAACTATTTCGCGATCCACGGCCTGGACGAGCCCGCGGGTGCCTCCCGCTCGCTCGTCTACGACGTGGCCGTCGATCGACTGAGCGATCTGGCCAGGGGCCTCGGCATCCCGCTGACGCTCTTCGCGATCGGCAGCGATCTCGGCGCGACCCGAGGCTGCGACGAAGCTGCGCGACGCCCACGCCGCGGGATTCGAGATCGCCAATCACACGCTCGATCACCGATACGACCTGGTGCGGCTCGGGCGCGAGGGCATTCTCCGGCAGGTCGAGGAGGGCGCGCGCGCGATCGAGCGCGCGACCGGTGCGCGTCCGGTGGGCTTTCGCGCTCCGGGCTACACCGTCACCGACGAGGTCTTCGGCGTCCTCGCCGAGCTCGGCGTCGCGTACGACTCGTCCGTCTTTCCGTGCCCCGCGTACTGGGCCCTGAAGAGCTTCGGCCATCGCCCTCATCCGCGCGCGCGGGCGATCCAGTCGCTCGATCGTGGATACCCCCGCCGTTCTGGCGGCCCCGACGCGACCCTATCGCGTCGGAACGCCGTACTGGCGGCGCGGCGAGGGGCTGCTCGAGATCCCCATCCAGGTGACGCGCGGCGCGCGGCTACCGTTCTTCGGCACCTCGCTCACGTACTGGGGCCCGGGCTTCGCGCGGAACCTGGCGCGCATGGTCCGCGGCGAGCCGCTCGTGAACCTCGAGCTCCACGGCATCGACGTCCTCGACGCGGCCGACGGCCTCGAGGCGCTTCGCCCGCATCAACCGGACGTGCGTGTCGCGCACGCGCGAAAGATCGACGCCCTCGTCGCCGCCCTCACCGAGCTTCGCGCCGCGGGCTACGCGTTTTGCACGCTGCGAGAAGCGGCCGCCTCCTGGCGCTCCAGCTGACTCCGAACCGCTACTGCGTGCCGCCGCACCTGCCGGGCTCACCGCCCCCGCCGCACGTCGCGGGGGGCGTGCACGTTCCGCACTGCAGAAGGTCGCCACAACCGTCGTCCGCGGGTCCGCAGTGGACGTTCAGCTGCGCGCAGGTTCGCGGGGTGCACGAGCCGGCGTCGGGTGCGCCGCACTGGCCCGGCGTGCCTCCTCCGCCGCACGTGGTCGGGGGGGTGCACGTCCCGCATTGCAGAGGGTTGCCGCAGCCGTCGCCCGCGGGACCGCAGGCGACGCCTTGCTCCTGGCATGTTCGCGGCGTGCAGCTGCCGGCGTCGGGTGCCCCGCACTGGCCGGGGGCACCGCCCCCACCGCACGCCGTCGGGGGCGCGCACGTCCCGCACTGCAGAAGGTTGCCGCACCCATCACCGGCCGGCCCACACGCGATATTCTGGCTGCTGCAGGTGACCGGCGTGCACGTGGGCGGCGGACTCGAGGTGGCACACGAAGACAAGTCCCAGATCATGTATTCGAGGATCTTCTCTTGTGCGCTCAGCGGATTGCCGTCGCACTCGCTCGGGAAGGCCTGGTTCGGCCCCGTCGTGCCGCTGGTCACGTGGAAGTCGCTGTAGATGACGCGCCCGCACGGGCTCGTCGCGCCGAGGGGCGTGTCGAATGCGTAGTGCAGGAGCCAGGGCGTTCTTCCTGGGTGGAGCGTGTCCACCGAGTCGATCCAATCGACCGAAGCGCCCTGCACGGCGTCGATGTCGTGGCGCGGGGACGAGATGAGGACCTGCGGAGGACTGGCCTGCGACAAGGCGCCCGCCGCGCCCAACCACTCGGAGAAGACAGCCCCCTCCGGGTTCGTGGCGGGTAGCTGTACGTTCGCAGAGATCTGCGAGTCGAAGAACGTGTAGTCGACGTTCCACTGGGCCGTCGCGTTGAAGGGGCTGTTTTGGTAGAGCCACGAGTAGCTGAAATGGGTGGCAAAGAAGCGGCCGCCTGCGTTCGCGTAGCGGACGAGGTTCGCGAGCTCGTTGGCGTTCTTGGCGGAGCGGAACCCCCAGCAGGGGAAAAGGATTTGGTCGTAGTTCATGTAGGTGCCGCCAGCGTCCATGAGCCAAGTCTCGCCCAGGGTGTCGGGCCCGGCACTCGCGCCCGAGCCCGGGTCGTTGGTCGACGTGTACAAGTGGATCCGCCCGGTACCGCTGCTCGGCGTGAACTCCTGCGGGTCGACCCCCATCTTGAGGAGCACACATTCCAAGGGGTCGACCGACCCGGTCGAGATTGCCGTCAGAGGAATGTCGCCCTCGCCCTGGTTGCGCGGCATGCGGATATCGCCCACCGCGGTCGAAGTACAAGCCGGGATGTCGACGGAGACTTCGCGCCGCCAGCGGCCTAGCTGGATGACCAGCGGGATGCCGCTGCCCGCGGGCACGTTCGCGATCGAGAATGTCCCGTCGTACCGCGTCTTGGCGCTCACCAGCGGATTGCCGGTCAAGTCTGCACCACATGGATTGCACTGCACCCCGGGTCGGAATGTCTGGAGCGGGGCGTTGGGCACGTAGACCACGACGTTCGGTACGGGATCGGGAGCGCCGTACGCGGGAAGGGTTCCGGCGACGACGCGCCCGGTGATTGTCGTCACCGCGCCGGCAACGCACGTCGGCTGCTGAAGACACAGGCCGGTGCAACCGCTGTTGCCACACCGCCCGGGCAGTCCGCCACCGCCGCAGATGTCGTGACCGGAGCACGTCCCGCATTGCAGCAGACCGCCGCAGCCGTCGCCCGCAGGACCGCAGTCGTAGCCCTGTGAGGCGCACGTCTCGGGCTGGCAGCTGGATCCGTCTCGACCGAGGCCGTCGTCGCCACCGCACCGATTGAACCAAGCGCCGCCGCAGTACTGAGGTGCCGTGCACGAGCCGCATGCGAGCAAGCCGCCGCATCCGTCGCCTGCGTATCCGCATGTGTATCCCAGCGACTGACAAGTTCCCGGCTTGCACCGCGCAGAGCCTGCATCGGCCCCTCCGCCCGTCCCGCACACGTTGGGAACACCGCAGCCGCAGCACGCGGGGAGAGTGCAGCGGCCACAATCGATGATGCCGCCACAGCCATCGCCTTGCATCCCGCAGTTGGCACCGAGCTGAAGGCATGTCTTGGGCTCGCATACAGTCGCGCCATCGCTGAAACGAGGCGGTCCGTCGCTCGTCGGTGCCGAGCGGTCTTCCAGAGCCGCGGCTCGGAAGGCGTCCTCGGCGGAGCTTTCCTCGGCCGAAGCGTCGGCAACGGGAAAACCCGGAGCGGAGTTGCTGTTTCCGGCACACGCGACGATCCCGTTGCCGCTTGCCCACCCTACGGAGAGCAAACATGACCATCGGCTCAATCGGCGAGTGAGCGCCTCGCGGGTGAAAGACACACCGCCTCCTTTCGTCGAAGCGTGGCGCCCCTTGGCAGCGCCGTATCGAACGATTCGCCTCTCCTTCGCATGCTGCGTACCGCGCGGATCGCTGTCCCCCATGCTGCGAGCAGCACGTGCACCCGACGACTACCGCGCTACGCCGGCGTGTCGGCTTCCACGAGCGATCACGCGCGGCTCTCGTCGGTCGCGGGCAGTCGGGCCGCCTACGCGCAGACCCCGCCCAAGCAGCGTCAAAGGCGGCCGGTCGCACCCCGGTGAGCGCGGCAAAAGGGAACGCCGGGACAAAACTGCGCCCTGGCCAGAGGCCGCTCTTGCGCGGTTTGCGTCGCCTCGCCGGACCTAGCGGGCTCGCTCTCGCGTGACGGCTTCGACGTCTACGCCCGACTGGCGGATGAACGCCCGCGCGATGTCGTTCTCGCCGTGCGCGAGCTCCATGGGCGCTCCCCGCGTCACGATGCGCCCCTTGTCGATGAGGACGGCCTGGTCGGCGATGCGAAAGCAGCTCGCGATGTCATGCGTGATGACGAGGCTCGTCACCCCGAAGCGCGCCCGCGTTTCGTCGATGAGGTCGTCCACCGCGCGGCTCGTGAGCGGGTCGAGGCCGCTCGTCGGCTCGTCGTAGACCAGAATGGGCGGGTCCAGCATCAGGGCGCGGGCCAGGCCGACACGCTTGCGCATGCCGCCGGAGAGCTCGGCGGGGTACTTCGCGAGCGCGCTCTCGTCGAGACCGAGCACGCGTAGCTTGTCGAGGACCCGATCGCGACGCTCCGCCGGGCCGAGCTTCGTGTGCTCCACGAGTGGGAACGCGACGTTGTCGAGGACCGTGATCGAATCGAGCAGAGCGGCATACTGGTAGACCATCCCGAACTTCTGCCGTACGCGGTTGAGCTCGCGCTCGCCCATCGGAACGGTGTCCTCGCCGTCGATGAAGATCTCCCCGCTCGTCGGCTTGTCGAGCGCGACGACGAGGCGGAGGAGCGTCGTTTTCCCCGCGCCCGAGCCCCCGACGACGCACGTCGTCTCGCCCTTTTTGCACACGAGATCGATGCCCTTCAGGACCTCGGTGTCGCCGAATCGTTTGCGCACGTCCTTCAAGACGACGATGTCGCCGCCGGGCCGGCTGGGCATCCGGCGCAGCTTACGCTATGCGAGAAAGACATGACCGGAGATCATCTCGAAGCAATCCTCAAAGTGGCGGGGGCGAAGGCCGATCGGGAGGGCTGGGCGTCGCTCCCCGAAGGCAGCACGATGACCCTCCACGTGGCGCACGACGGCGCGGCGATGACCATCTCGCGGATCGAGGCGTTGCGTCAGGACGGAGAGCTGGTCTACGCGCGAAACCCCAAACGCGAGCTCTTCGTGATCATTCGGACCGACATCTTCGCCGTGGCTCTCGAGGGAGAGGCGAGCGCCGGCAAGGTCGTGCGCCGCGCCGGCTTCGGCTGAGCCGCGCGTGACCGCCCACGGACCGCTGGCGCGCCTGCCACGGCTGGGGGTGCGCGTGGTCGGCGGCTTTCTGGGCTGGCTCGCGGGCAGTGTCCTTCGCATTCGACGCGCGCACGTCGAGGCGTCGATGCGCGCCGCGGGCATCCCGAACGCGGCGGCGACGGCGAGGGGCATGTATCGCGCCCTCGGGCAGTCGGCGGTCGAGTTCTCGTGGCTCGCCGTTTCCGGGCGGCGAGCCCTCGCGCACGTGCGGATCGACGATGAGTCGCGCCTGCGCTGGCGCGAGGCGCTGTCCCGGGGGCGGGGAGTCGTGGTGGCCGCCTCGCACACCGGGAACTGGGACCTCGGCGCGTGCGCCGTGGCGCGAGACGTCGACCTGCTGGTCGTGACCAAGCACCTGCGCGTCGGGTGGCTCGACCGGCTCTGGCAGTCCACGCGCGCCAAGCAGGGCGTGAAGCTCACGGGGGCGCGCGGCGCCGTGCGTCGCGCGCGCGGCATGCTCGGCCGCGGCGGAGCTGTCGCCATGATGATCGACCAGGTGCCCGCGTCGGCACGACACGCCATCGCCGTCGAGTTTCTGGGCCGCACGGTGCTCGTCGATCGCGCGCCCGCTGCACTCTCGGCAGCCGCGCGAGCCCCCCTCGTCGTCGCGGCCGCCGCTCGCGGGCCTGACGGCGAGCAGGTGCTCCACGTTCTCGACGTGATCGTGCCGCCCGAGCGGGCCGCGGTCGCCTGGATCGAGGAAGCGAGCGCGCTCGCCACCCGCGCGCTGGAGCGTTTCGTCCGCGCGAATCCGACCCAATGGCTGTGGCTGCACCGGCGCTGGAAGCGGCTCGACCGCTCTCCGCAGGCGGCTATGCTCGCAGCGCCATGCAAGAGCACGACCCCCTCGTCCTCGCCGGCCGCTCCTTCGGGAGCCGCCTGATCGTCGGCACGGGCAAATACAAGGACACGGCGGAGACCGAGCGGGCCCTCGACGCCTCGGGAGCGGAGAATCGTCACCGTCGCCCTCCGCCGCGTCGATCTAGCCGACCGCTCGAGCGGCTCGCTCATGTCGCTCCTCGCACGCAAGAAGTGGCTGGTGCTCCCCAACACGGCTGGTTGCATGACCGCCGACGAGGCCGTGCGCACGCTGCGCCTGGCGCGTGAGCTCGGAATCGCCGAAATGGTGAAGCTCGAGGTCATCGGCGACGCGAAGACGCTCTACCCCGACAACGAGCAGACCCTCGAGGCCGCGCGGTTGCTCGTCAAGGAGGGCTTCGTCGTCCTGCCGTATTGCATCGACGATCCCATCGTCTGCAAGAAGCTCGAAGACATCGGCTGCGCGGCGGTGATGCCTCTGGCGGCGCCTATCGGCAGCGGCCTCGGCATCCGCAACGCGCACAACCTCGAGATCATCCTCGAGTCCGCGCGCGTACCCGTCATCGTCGACGCCGGCGTCGGCACCGCGAGCGACGCCGCCGTGGCCATGGAGCTCGGCTGCCAGGGGGTGCTCATGAACACCGCCATCGCGCACGCCAAGCACCCGGTGCTCATGGCCGAGGCGATGCGCGAGGCCGTGAGCGCGGGACGGAAGGCATTCCTCGCCGGCCGCATGCCGAAGCAGCGCTACGCGAACGCCTCCAGCCCGAAGACGGGACTCCTCGAGTGATCGCCGCGACGGCCCGGGCGCTCGTCTCGGTGCTCATCCTGGCGACCGCCCCGATCCAATGCGGGCACTCGTCGGACGCGAGCCTCCGCGAGGACGACGCCCCGGGTGACGCGCTCTGGGCGCTGGCGGCTCAGTTTCGCGACGCCCATGACCAGGCGGCCGAGCGACGTACGCTCGAGTACCTCGTCTCGCGGTATCCCGTGAGCCGGTGGGTTCCCGCCGCGCGTGAAGAGCTTGCGCGCCTCGGGGGGGCCGACGGCGGGAGCTAGACTGCGGCTGCATGGAGCACCATCACACCCACTCGGCTCCCGCTGACGGCGCGGGCGCCGCGTTTGCGATCGGCATCGTGCTCAACGCCTCGATCGTCGCGGTCGAGGTGGTCTACGGGCTCGCCGCCCACTCGATGGCCCTCGTGTCCGACGCCGGACACAACCTGGGCGACGTGCTCGGACTCGCGCTCGCCGGTGGCGCCGCGGTGCTCGCTCGGCGGGCGCCCACACGCCGGCGAACCTACGGTTTTCGTCGGCTGACCCTTCTCTCGGCGCTGGCGAACGCGGTGTTCTTGCTCGTCGCCACCGGGGCCATCGCGTGGGAATCCGTGCGCCGCTTGATCGCGCCGGAGCCCGTCGCCGCGAAGACGGTCGTCGCCGTCGCCGCGATCGCGGTCGTGGTCAACGGCGCCTCGGCCCTGCTGTTTCTTCGCGGTCGCAAGCACGACCTCAACGTGAAGGCGGCGTTCCTGCACCTCGTCGGCGACGCCGGCATCGCCGTCGCCGTCGTGATCGCGGGTCTGGTCGTCGTACGCACGGGATGGCTATGGGTCGACCCGGCGATGAGCCTGGTCGTCGGCCTGTTCATCCTCGCGAGCACGTGGTCTCTCCTTCGGAACTCGATCAATCTCGTCATCGACGCCGTCCCCGATCGCATCGACATCGACGCCGTGCGTAATTTTCTCGAGGGGCTCCCCCGCGTACGCGAGGTCCACGACCTTCATGTGTGGGCCATGAGCACGACCGAGACGGCGCTCACGGCGCACCTGGTCATGCCCTCGGGCGACTCGGAGCCGGCTTTCCTCGGCCAGACGTGCCGGCAGCTGCACGACCATTTCGGAATCGAGCACGCCACGCTGCAGGTCGACCACGCGGAAGCGCCCGACCCCTGCCGGCTCGCCCGAGCGGAGACGGTGTGACGCTACGCCCAGGCCAAGCGATACGCGAGGGACGTCGCCGAGCAGCGCCGCGCAATCTCGGTCGCGTAGGCTTTCCTGCAGAAGAGCTCCGATTGCCCGACGAGGACGCCCCGCAGCGCGCGCCGGCAATACGGGACGCGCGAGCACGGCCAGCCGATGACCTCGAGGCGCGCCTCCTTGGGCCCGAGCTTGAAGACGGCCACGTCTCCGCCCGCCCAGACGCGCTGCCAGAGCCGCTTCTGAAGCGCGAGGCACGCCCAAGGAGTGACGCCGGCTTCTTTCACCAGGCGAAGAGCGATGCTGTACGAGGTCTTGTGCACGAACTCCGTCACCGCACGCCCAATCGCCATCTGCTCCTCGGGCGGCAACCCGAGCGACTCGCACGCTTCGTAATGAGCCACGGCGACTTCGACGGGCAGCCAGACGCCCGCGACCGAACTTCGGACGACATCGTGGTACGCCGGCGGCAATCCCTCGAGATATCGCTCGAAGAGGCCCCGGCCGCGCAGGGCTGAAACCGAGGAGACGAGCCACGTGCTGCGAAACGACGTGACGGGCGGCACCTCCAATCGCGGGGTGTCGAACGCCACAATCGCTTCTTCGGGCCGCGCTGGCGGCGAATCCATGCTCTACAAAAGGCTACGTCCGGCGAGGCCTCTCGGGAAGTGCTTCGACGGCACCCTACGCCAGCGATGCATCCGCGAATCGTCCTCGTGACCGACCCTGCCTACGGCGACGACGCCATCGTCCGCTGCGTCGAGGCGACCGCTCGCGAGCTGCCGCCTGGTTGGCTCTGCGTACAGCTTCGAGACAAGAGGCGCGCAATCGTCTCGCTTCGCGTCTTCGCGTCGCGCCTGCGCGTCGTCACGCGCGGGGCGGGCGCGTCGCTCGTCATCAACGGCGACGCCCGTCTCGCGCGCGACGTGGGTGCCGACGGGGTGCACCTGGGAGGCGGCGCCGGCACCGTCTCGGAAGCTCGCGCGATACTCGGCTCCCAGAGATGGGTCTCCATCGCGGCGCACTCCAACGGCGCGGTGCAGCGCGGTCTGGAAGACGGGGCGGACGCCGTCCTGGTCAGTCCGGTCTTCGCATCGCGGCCGCCGTCCCAATTGGATGAGCCCAAGTCGGGCCGGGGCCTCGAAGCCGTCCGTGCCGCGCGTATCCTCGCGGGAAACCGGTGCTCGGTGTACGCGCTTGGGGGAGTCACCGCGGAGAACGCCTCCCCATGCGTCGCGGCCGGTGCGGACGGCGTCGCGCTCATCCGGGCGCTGCTGGCCGCCCCGGACCCCGGACAGGTCGCCCGCGCCCTTCATGCCGCGCTGGGAGGCTGATACTCTC
The DNA here is from genome assembly GCA_963720145.1 of uncultured delta proteobacterium. Classification (GTDB taxonomy): domain Bacteria; phylum Myxococcota_A; class Polyangia; order Polyangiales; family Polyangiaceae; genus Palsa-1150. The sequence goes on along the minus strand of CAVREO010000044.1, from coordinate 310,461 downwards.
GTCGCACCCATGCTCGCCTACGACGAGGCACTGAAGGCCACGTGCGAGATTTTGCGCCGCCACGTCGACGAGGGCCGTTCCATCGGTCCGGCCGATCACATGCAGAACGACCTGGGCCTCGACAGCATCGATCTCATGGAGCTCGTCTCCGATGTCGAGGCGCGCTTCGACGTGAGCATTCCGCCTGACATGTTCGAGCGAATCGCGACTGTCGAAGACGTGGCGAAGGCCGTGACGGACCTGCAGCGACATTGAGGCCACGGGCTCGCGGTCGGTAGCTACGCAGGCGCGTTGGTTCGCGGCGGGCCGCGGTTTGGAGGCTGTCGGGCGAGCTTCGTTCGCTGCGGATCGAGGCTCGTAGGCTTCGGGGCGAGCTTCGTACGCCACGGATCGAGGTTCGTAGGCTTCGGGGCGAGGTTCGTACGTTACGAACGGAGGTTCGCAGGCTTCGGGGCGAGCTTCGTACGCCACGGATCGAGGTTCGTACGCTACGGATCGAGATTCGTACGCTTCGGGTCGAGGTTCGTACGCTACGGGTCGAGGTTCGTACGCTTCGGGTCGAGGTTCGTACGCTTCGGGTCGAGGTTCGTACGCTTCGGATCGAGATTTGTAGGCTCCGGGGCGAGCTTCGTAAGCTTCGGGTCGAGGTTCGTACGCCACGGATCGAGGTTCGTACGCCACGGATCGAGATTCGTAGGCTCCGGGGCGAGCTTCGTACGCTACGGATCGAGCTTTGTAAGCTTCGGGGCGAGCTTCGTAAGCTTCGAGGCGAGGTTCGTACGCCACGGATCGAGGTTCGTAGGCTCCGGGGCGAGGTTCGTACGCTACGGATCGAGGTGCGTAAGCTTCGGGGCGAGCTTCGTAAGCTTCGAGGCGAGGTTCGTACGCTACGGATCGAGGTGCGTAAGCTTCGGATCGAGGTTTGTAAGCTTCGGGGCGAGCTTCGTACGGTACGGCGGGAGTCTCGTAGGCTCTGGGTCGAGTTTGAGAGCGAGTAGGGGGCGATTGAGAAGCTCTGGATCGCGATCGAGAGCGAGTAGGGGACGATTGAGAGGCTCTGGATCGCGATCGAGAGCGAGTAGGAGGCGATTGACGGGCCTGTCAGAAAGTCTGTGCTTTTCGCGTCGCTTCAATGGAGCGAAACGGAGAGCATCGATGGCGAAGAAGAAGAGGAAGTATCGAGCCGAGCTTCTCGACGAGCTGCTCGGAGGTGCGAAGACCCAGGAGGAGATCTTCGGGCCTGACGGCGTTTTGAAGCAGATGACGGCGGCGATCGTGGAGCGCGCGCTGGGCGCGGAGCTGGGGCATCACCTGGACACGGAGCGGCCGAAGCAGGGCGAGACGGAGCGCAATCGTCGCAACGGCGCGAGCGGCAAGACGTTGCTTACCGAGCAGGGGCCCGTGCCGATAGACGTACCGCGCGATCGGCTGGGCACGTTCGAGCCGCAGATCCTGCCCAAGCACGCGCGACGCGTCGAGCCGCTCGATTGTAGCCGGGCTCCGGGATCCGCCTGATTCTGAGCAGCCCGCAACGGCCGGGTAGTTGGCCACCGAGGCGTCTGGCCGCGACGATCGGCCCAATCGCCATCAAGAGAAAGGGCCCGGAGGTGGAGCTCCGAGCCCTCGGTCGCCGCGAGTGGACGCGTTCGACGAGGACGTTGTCGCACGGCATGGCCGCGGAGGACCAATTCCCGGCGGTCGCGTGCGGCGCGAGTGGACGATCTTCGGCAAGTTCAGTGTGTTCGCGACGCGTGTCGCCGCGTCGTGCACTTCTGCTCGCAGTGCGATCGCGGGCAGATCTACTGCTCGCCGGAGTGCGCGCGCCGGCAACGAGCGGAAGCGAGGCGTGCGTCCAAGCAACGGTACTGGCGCAGCTTTGACGGCCGCTGGGCCACCGCTCGTCGGGTGGACCAGTTCCGGGCGGCGCGCCGACAAATCGTAACGGACACCGGTCGCCGAGAAGTTGCCCCTGCGGCGACGGTCTCCGAGCGCTCGGACGCGATCTCCGTCGAGGGGACGCCCGCCGTGCGCGAGGAGACAACCGATGAGCAGTCTTTCGATGGGCATCTCGCCGGGCCCGCGCGACACCAGGGTGATCGCGATGGCCGGCGCGAGCGAGACGATCTTGAAGGCGCGGCTGGCGCGACAGCCGTCGCATCCGCGGGCGCTGCCGACGCTGCTGGAGGCCATCGCGCTCTGGCAGGGGGTCCAGGTCCACGCTGCGCTCTGTGCGGCCGACCGGGATGGGGCGTCCGATTCGAGCCTCTATCGCGATGCCTTCGTCGACTTCGGCGGCCCCCTGTACACGCTCGAGTGGGTCCCCGCCGCTGCGCTTGGCCACCCCCGTCGTCGCGACATCCGCGGCGTCGGTGACTTCGCCGACCTGCGACAACTGCTCATCGGGGAGCACACGCGATGATCTCCCCGGAGCTGCGCGCTCGCATTCGGCGGCTGTTCTTCGCCGAGCACTGGAAGATGGGCACCATCGCCGCAGAGCTCGGCGTGCACCGCGACACTGTCGCTCTCGCCGTCGAGGTCGAGCGGTTCACCAATATCGCCTTTCGCCCCGCTGTTGCCGTACTCGATCCATACAAGGACTTCGTCCGCACGACGCTCGAGCAGCATCCGCGCCTTCGGGCCACGCGCCTGCTTCAGATGATCCAGGGCCGCGGATACACGGGCTCGGTCTGGCCGCTCCGCCGCTTCGTCCGGCAGGTGCGCCCCGTCGGTTCGCACGAGGCGTTCTTCCGGCTGTCGATGCTCCCCGGCGAGCAGGGGCAGGTCGACTGGGGCAGCTTCGGCTCCATCGCCATCGGCAACACGCGCCGGTGGCTCTCGTGCTTCGTCATGGTCCTGTCGTTCTCGCGCGCGCTCTTCGCCCGCTTCGTTCTCGACCAGACGCTCGAGAGCTTTTTGCGCTGCCACCACGCAGCGTTCGCCGCCTTCCAAGGCGTGCCCCGTGGCATTCTCTACGACAACCTGAAAGCCGCCGTGCTCGAGCGCGTCGGGGACGTGATCCGGTTCAACCCGCGTCTTCTCGAGTTCGCCGGCCAGTACCACTTTGCCCCGCGGCCCGTTGCCCGCGCCCGCGGCAACGAGAAAGGACGCGTCGAGCGCGCCATCCGCTACCTGCGCGATTCCTTCTTCGCCGCCCGCGCGTTCCGTTCCGTCGACGATCTCAACGCCCAGCTCGACGACTGGATCGAGCGCGTCGCCCACGCTCGCCTCGTCCCCGGCGACGCCGACAAGCGCTCCGTCGCCGTCGCCCTGGCCGAAGAGAGACCGCGCCTCTTGCCGCTGCCCGCGCATCCTTTCGATTGCGACGCCACCCAGACCCTCCGCTCCGGAAAGACGCCGTACCTGCGCTTCGACGGAAACGACTACTCGATCCCGCACACGCTCACGCAAAAGCCGCTGATGCTCGTCGCTTCCGACCGGCTCGTGCGCGTCCTCGACGGCGACGACACCGTCGCCTCGCACGCGCGCTCCTGGGAGCGCGGACGGCAAATCGAAGACCCGCGCCATCTCGACCGCCTCGCCGACGACAAGCGCGGCGCACGCGAGCATCGTGGACGAAATCGGCTGATGGCCGCCTGTCCCCACGCCCAGGCGTTCCTCGAAAAGGTCGCTCTGCACGGAGGACATCTCGGCGGCACCACAGCTCGTCTGCTCCGCCTGCTCGATAGCCACGGACCCTCCGAGCTCGACTTCGCGCTCGAGGAGGCTCACCGCCGTGGCGCGTTCGCCGCGCAGTCGGCCGCTCACATCCTCGACCAGCGCCGTCGCGCACGGAAGGCCGCCGTGCCGTTGCCCGTCGTGCTCCCCGACGACCCGCGCGTGCGCGACCTGCGCGTTCCCGCCCGACCCCTCGGCGCCTACGACGCGCTCGCGCGCTCCGGTGACAAGAAACAGCGAGGTGGATCGTGACCGATCTCCGCGACCGCCTTCGCGCCCTCAGCCTTCTCGCCGCCAGCTCCGCTCTCGACGACATCGCCGCCCTCGCAACCAAGAAACGATGGGGCCCCACCGAGATGCTCGAGCACATCGCCGACATCGAAGAAAAGGACCGCGCACGGCGCGGCCTGGAGCGACGCATGTCGCGCTCGCGCCTCGAGAAGTTCAGGCCCATGGCCGACTTCGACTGGAACTGGCCTACCGCCATCGATAGGCCCCTGATTGAATCGCTCCTCTCACTCGACTTCCTCGAGGGTGCGCGAAACGTCGTCCTCGTTGCACCGGGTGGCTTGGGCAAGACGATGATTGCCCAGAATATCGCCCACCGTGCCGTCCTCGCCGGGCGCTCCGTCCTCTTTCTCTCCGCCGCACAGCTCCTGCTCGATCTCGGCGCCCAGGAATCGGCACGCGCTCTCGAGCGGCGGCTTCACTATTACGCAAAGGTCGGGCTTCTCGTGGTCGACGAGCTCGGGTTTCTCGCCTTCGACAACCGCAACGCCGACCTCATCTTCCAGGTCATCAGCCGACGCTACGAGAAGAAGAGCCTCGTGCTCACGACCAATCTCGCCTTCGCCGACTGGCACACGATCTTCCCCAGCGCCACCTGCGCCACCGCCCTCGTCGAACGCGTCGTCCACCACGCCGACATCGTCAAGATCGAGGGCGAGAGCTACCGACTCCGCGAGTCTCAGGTCGACGCCAACAGCCGCAGCGCATCACGATGCCAGAAGAAGCCCTCGGGCAAAACCTGACCGCTCCGCGGGGTACCCTCGATGCGGCATCGGGGTGGGTCTCGCAACGGTCCATCGTCGCGCGGGACTGCTTCGTGGCGTAGAGTGCTGGCGTGGCGTTGATGACGCAGGCGCCCGCGTGTGCGCTCGTTAGTCCGTTTGAGGGTTCAGAAATGAAGAGCCGATTTTGGGTGGGCAGGTTGGCCGTTGCGACGGCGATGGCGGCCGTGGCCGCGGCAGGAGCGCCCGGCTGCGAGAGCTCGTCGAGTGGTGGTTACGCGAGCCTGTGTCCCGTGTTCAGCAACCAGCCTACGTGCCCCGCCGCCTCCGGTGCCAACGGTTGCAACTTGTCGCTTGGGACCAACTGCGCCGCCGACGCACTGCCGCAGGGCCTCTCGTGCTCCGGTACGTCCCAATGCCAGGCGCGGGTCGGACCGGTCGACGGCTGCGGTCGCGTGGACGGGTGGATCTGCTCATGCATTGGCGGCCGCTGGTCGTGTGACGATTGCGCACTCGGCGAGGCCCTGTGCGAGGGCGGAGCCGAAGCGTACGAGCTGCCCGATAGCGGTGCGCACTGAGGCCGTCCGGGGCGAAGCGTGACAGGAAGCCCCTGCGGGCGGGCTGCTCGCTTTTCTACGGATCGTGCCGCTCGGCAACACTCGATGACCGCATCCTGGCGCTCTACGCGCGAGGCATGAGCGTGCGCGACATCCGCGCCCACCTCGAAGAGCTGTACGGCACCGAGGTCTCACCGGAGCTGATCTCGCGCGTCACCGACGCGGTTTGGGACGAGATTCGCGAGTGGCAATCACGCCCGCTGGACGCGACCTACGCTGTCGTCTGGCTCGACGCGCTCTTCGTGAAGATGCGCGACCAGGGCGTCGTGCAAAATAAGGCGGTCTACGTCGCGATCGGCCTTCGCCTCGACGGCCGACGCGAGGTCCTCGGCCTATGGATTGATGCCGCCGAGGGCGCGAAGTTCTGGATGCGCGTGCTTGCCGAGCTTCGCTCGCGAGGCGTTCAGGACGTGCTGATCTGCTGCTGCGACGGCCTCAAAGGCTTTCCACAAGCCATCGCAGCGATCTTTCCCAAGACGGTCGTGCAGACCTGCATCGTGCATCAGGTCCGCTACTCGCTGTCGTTTGTGGGCTGGCAGCATCGCAGGGCCGCCGCCGCGGCTCTCCGCTCGATCTACACAGCCGACAGCGAAGCCACCGCGTCCCATGCGCTCGCCGAATTCGAACAGCAGTGGGGCTCGCGCTATCCGACGATCGGGCCCAGCTGGCGTTCGTCGTGGTCGCACCTCACCGCCTTCCTCGAGTTCCCCCCCGAGCTGCGGCGCATGGTCTACACGACCAACGCGATCGAATCGCTCAACTTCCAGCTACGAAAAATCATCAAGACCAAGGGCCACTTTCCCGACGCGGACGCCGCAACCAAACTCCTCTTCCTTGCGCTGCGCAACGTTGAGAAATCCTGGAACCGCGGCATCAAGGGCTGGAGCGCGATCTACAATCAACTCGTCGTCTACTTCGGAGCAGAACGACTGAACCTCGAGACCCGCGGCGCGAACCGAGCACAGAATTCCTGACAGGCCCCGATTGACAGGCCCGGCCTGTCAGAATTTCCGTGTAACGGGCCGATGAGGCACCCGTCGGGCGGCTGTTCCTGTCACGGAAGGGACGTAACTTCTCGTCTTGCCACGTCCGGACGTGGCCCGTCGAAGGAGTCCTCCCCGAGGAACCGGTCCAAGCTGTCCACTTTCCGAATCCGTTCGTCCAAGAAGGCGGAAGCGGCGCGGATGGCTCGCTAGTCGGGGCCGAGTAGCTCGTCGCACCTGCCACCGATCGGACATCCGATCCAGACGGCGTCGCCCTCGGGACGGGGTCGCGCTTAGGGAACCGTGTGCGTCGGGATGGTCACGTTCAGCCCCACCGCCGCTCCGATCCCGACTGGGTCGAGCTCGCAGGTGGCCAGCCCGTCGCACTGCAAGAGCTGAGTTCGAGGCCAGCCTTCGACCTCGAGGACCCCCGACGCGGCGCCTACGTCGGGCACGAAGAACGACACCCCTCCGTCCGTAAACCGCAGCGGAGAGGCCACGCCCGCGTCGGTCGACGAGGTCCGGCAGTCGACGTTGCTCACGACCGTATCGGTGGTGCACCCCTCTCCGCTGCGCGCGCAATCCATGGAGAAGTAGGCGCACCCCGCGTCGCTGTCGAAATTCAGCCCGACGTAGGCGGTAGGCGGCGGAACCAGGCGAAGGTCGGCCCACGTCCCGATTCGAAGCCCCGCGTCTCCCTCCAGGACCGCCGTCGGCTGGAGCCGTTTCACGCGCATGATCCACTTGGCGCTTTCGTCCCAGACGAGGACGTCGAGCTCGTCGGTGATCCCACCGGCCAGGGTTACCTGGAACTCCGGGGGAATGCAGTTGAAGATCGGTGCGGGTGAGCCGATCTGGGTGCCGGAACCGGGCTGCGTCAGCGCAGCCTTCTCGCCGTTCACACGGACTTGGACGTGCAGCCGCGGGCATCCCGTCGTGCTGAGGAACGTGCTCCCGAAATCGCCGGGATACGGACCCACCTGGCCGCTCACGTGCCCCGCGCGATCCGCCGATATCACGAGGCCCCCGCCGTCGTCGGCGCTCAGGTCTGCGAGCGTCATGTCCACCACGGGCGGTGGGCTCGACGAGCAGGCTACGGCGGCTCCCGCGAGAACCATGGCCACGACAGAGGTCCACAGCGAAGGTGTCGCGCAAAGACGACACCGGGGTGGCTCCAGGACCACGCGACCCTGCGGATGGCGCCCCCTCGGCGGCAGGCGCTCATGCAAGAGCGCGTTGGGCGGTCCGATGACAAGCACGCCCGAGCCAGCAGCAATCCACGTTCCATCGCCTGAAGGGCTGCCGTCACGCTGGATTCATCACTAACAACTCGGTCGAAACGACGGTGCGGGTCGCGGCGACTCTCGGTTTTCGAGTCTGGGTCGTGCGCGGGCTCGCGGAGGACGTGCACGCACGTTCGCTCGGTAACCTGCGCGGCGAGTACGCTCAAATCATGCGAACGGAGGACATCCTCGGCCCGGCTTGAGCTCGCCGTCCTAATCCTCGAGCGGCCCGATGTCCTCTCCCGAAAGCACGTAGAACGCTTCGCCGTACTCCTTGAGCAATCCGAGCGCGCGATCGAGGTCCTCTTGCGTGTGCCCGCGGGTGACGTTCACGCGCAGGCGCTCTTCGCCCTGTTTCACGGCTGGGTAAATGACGGGGACCATGAGAAAGCCGCACTCGAGCAAGGCGACGTGCATGAAGAGGGTCTTGCGCTCCTCACGGCACATGACAGGCATGATCTGCGTGTTGCTTACGCCGAGATCGAAGCCCGCCCGGGTGAGCCCCTCTCGGAAGTACTTGGCCTTCTGCTGAAGCTCGGCGACGAGCTTCGTGCCGTCGCTCTCGACCATCTCGAGAATGGTGGCGGCGGCGGCGACCACGGGAACCGGAAGCGACGCGCTGAAGAGGAAGCTGCGGGCCGTGTGCTTGATGTGCTCGACCACCTCGCCCGGACCGAAGAGCAGCCCGCCGATGCCGCCGAACGTCTTCGACAGGGTCGAAACGACGATCGGGACGCGCCCTTCGAGGCGCAGCGCCTCCAGCGTGCCGCGGCCGTGCGCGCCCATCGTACCGCTGCCGTGTGCGTCGTCGACCACGAGAGGCGCGTCGTAGCGATCGCAGAGCTCGACAAACTCCGCCAGGTTCGCCGTGTCGCCGTCGAGCGAGTAGACGCCCTCGACGATGACGAGGGCGTTCTTCCTCTCGCGTGTCGTCAGAATGCGCTCGAGGCTCTTGGCCGAGTTGTGATTGAAGAAGCGAATCTCGGGGCCATTCTTGGGCACCCCGGCCGCGAGGAACGCGCCGTCCAGGATGCAGGCGTGGCTGTACGCGTCGAGGATGAGCGTCGTGTCCTTGTCGGCAAGACTGACAATCGTGCCGAGCATCGCCTGGTAGCCGGTCGTGAAGAGCAGGCAGCTCTCGAAGCCCATCCACTTGGCGAATGCCCCTTCGAGCGCGACGTGCTCGGTGGTCGTCGCCTGGGGGCGTGAGCTCGACAGACCGCACGCGAACTTCTCCGCGGCGCGCTTCGCCGCTTCTTTCACGCGCGGGTGCGTGGTCAGCCCGAGGTAGTCGTTCGAGCTGAAGTTGATGATGTCCTTGCCCGCGATCCGCGCATGCAGCCCGCCCGCCTCGAACTCGCGGAAGTACGGGTAGAGTTGCTTTTCGCGCGCCTGCCGAATGCGCGAAAGCTCAGCGTGCGCCTTCTCTTGAATCCAGCTCACTGGGTAGTTCTCCTCATGACCACGGCCGATGCGTTGCCGTAGTAGCCCATCGAGGTCACCAGCACCGTCTCGGGTTGCTTGCCCAGGCGTCCTCGCACGACGGCACCCGCGGGGAACGCGCCGCCGTTCTGCGTCAGAGCGAGGGCCGCGAGCATTCCCAGCGCGGCCCCGGCGCCCATAGTCTCGCCCAGCAGGAGCTTGGGCGCCGTGACGCAAACGTCTTGGCCGACGGCGCCGCGGATGGCCAGGAGCTCCGCCTCGTCGAACGCGCGAAGGCCGGACACGCCCGAGACGACCGCGTCAACCGAGCGCGCTTGGACGCCCGCGTCGGCGAGCGCGTCCTCGATCGCGCGCGCCATGGCCTCCGTCGACGGATGCAGGAGCGCCCCTTCGCGTTCGGGCGGGACGAACGAAGTGCCGTAGCCGACGACTTGGCCGAGGATGCTGGCTCCCCGGGCGTGCGCCACCTCGGGCGGCTCGAGGACGAGGAGCGCCGCGCCTTCCCCGAGGCACGCTCCCTCGGCCGTGCCGCCGAGTTTGTCGAAGGCCAGAAAGAGCGACTCGCTCATGGCTTCGGCTCCGCCGACGAGGAGCGACTGCGCACGCCCCTGCTCGAGGAGAACGGCGGCGCACGCCGCGGCGTCGAGCGCGCCGCAGTTGCCGTCGCTGACGCTCACGTTGACCGCGCGAAGCTCCTCCCAGATGCTCGCGTACCCCGCGGCGCTGTTGGCCACGGTGAGCGGAAACCGCGACGGGTTGATGTAGCGAGCGTCTTCCAGGGTTGCGACGCGATCGAGCTCCGCGATGGCCTCCAGCGAGCCGTAGGCGTTCGACACGACGATCCCGACGTCGTTCGCGGGGTGCGTCGCGTGCGCCGCGTCTGCCGCCCACGCGCCGTCGCGCTTGAGGCCCGCGTCGTGCAGCGCCAGACGCGCCGCCACGATGAGCAGCTTGGTGAGGCGGTCGAGCGACCGGAGGCCCTTGTCGCCCAGGTACTTCGCCGGGTCGAAGCCGGGTACCTCCGCGACGCGCGCGTGCGGGTAGGCCGAGGCGTCGAACGAGGCCGGAAGCGCCGCGGCGAGCGCCCCGGTCTTCATGCCGTCGAAAAAGGCGGCCCGGCCGACGCCGAGCGCGGAGACCACCCCGATGCCCACGATGGCACACGGCTTCACGACGGGGTCTCCGCTCCCGCCGGCGCGTGCGGCGATCGCCGCGCGGGCGCGGGGGGGGGCGGAGGCAGGACTCCGGGGCGCGCGAAGACGGTCACGGCGTTGTAGCCGCCGAAGGCGAGGGAGTTGTTGACGACGATGTCCGCCTTGCCGCGCTGCGACGCGTTCGCCACGACGTGCACGTCGCACTCGGGGTCGGGCGTCTCGTAGCCGATGGTGGGCGGGTACACTCCGCTCTCCAGCGTGAAAACGCAGCCGACGGCCTCGAGCGCGCTCGCCGCGCCCATGCAGTGACCGAGCATGCTCTTCATGCTCGAGATCGGGACGCGACGGCCGCCGAATACCTCGCGCACGACCTTCGACTCGGCGGCGTCGTTGTGCTTCGTGCCGGTGCCGTGGGCGTTGACGAAGTCGACGTCGTCCGGGCCGATGCCCGAGCGCAGAATGGCGGCCCGCATGGCCTCGATGCTCCCCGCGGCGTCCGGGTGCGGCCTCGTGATGTGGTACGCGTCGCACGAGAGGCCGTAGCCGCCGACTTCGGCCCGGCGCTGGGCGCCGCGTCTCGTCGCGTGCGCCTCGCTCTCGAGCACCATCAGGCCGGCGCCTTCTCCGAGGAGCAATCCCTGGCGGTTCAGATCGAAGGGCTGGCACTTCTCGGGCGCCATCGCGGCGAGCCGCACGAATCCGCTGAACTGGAGCTGCTGAATCAGCTCGGCAGCGCCGGTCACGACGACGTCGGCGCGGCCGCCGCGAATGAGATCCGCGGCGAAACCGACGGCGTAGTTGCCCGCGGCGCACGCCGCGGGCAGGGTGAGCACCATGCCCTGCGCGCCGATGGCGCGCGCGACGTGAATCGGCAGGAGCGTGGAGCCGTACTTGGGGATGAGCGAGCGAGGGACCGCTTGCGCGCCGTCGACGATCCAGGCGTGCTGGAGCTCTCCGAGGATGGCCGCTTCGCCCATCGTCGTCCCCAGGACGACGGCCGTGCGCCTCCCGGCGAGCTGGTTTTCGGCGAGCCCCGCGTCCTCCAGCGCCATTCGCGCCGCGGCGACGGCCATCGCGCTGCAGCGGCCCATGCGGCGTCGCTCCGCGTGCGTCAGGTGATCGCGCGCGTCGAACTCCTTCACCTCGCCGGCTACGTCGCGTCCGAGCTGCGAGGCGTCGAAGGACGCGACCGGCGAGATGCCGCTCTTGCCCGACGCCAGCGAGCGATAGAACGCGTCGCGGCCGAGCCCAATCGAGCTGACGACCCCCACGCCGGTCACGAACACGCGCGGCAGCACTGCCCCGCGTATGTAGCGCGCCGCTGTACAGACGAGCAACGCCGCTTCGGCGCGAATCGGCCTTCGCTACGGAAGGTTCGTACGCAGGATGAACTATCCGCCCCTTGCGCCGGAGCTCGCCGGGCATTAAAGGCGCCCAGCGCAGGATCATGCTCGCCCCGACCCTGGTCGATGCAGTCCGGTCGCTCGCCGATTCGGCGGGCTCCGGGACCCGCGGTTTCGTATTCGTCCGTCCCGACGGTACGGAGCGGCTCTACTCGTTCCGCGAGATCGCGACCGAGTGCGAGAGGCGTGCGGGTCATCTGGCCGTCCGCGGCATGAAACGGGGAGACCGGCTAGCGCTCGTCATCCCGGACGGCGACGAGTTCGTCCTGTCGTTCCTGGGTGCGCTCTTCGCGGGCGTCGTACCCGTCCCCATTTATCCCCAGCTTTCCTTCAAGAACATCGACGGCTATCACGACGTGGTCGCGCACATCGCGCAGGCGTCGGGCGCGCGCATGCTGCTCACTACGTCGGCCACGCGCCCGTATCTCGAGCCGGTGCTCGCGCGCGCGCAGGGCTTGGGGACCGGCTCGGAGAGCCTGGGCCAGCTCGCGACCGTCGACGAGATGAGCGGTGACGCCGGGCGAGCCGGAGCCAACGTGCGTCCGGAGGATCTGGCCTTCTTGCAGTTCACGAGCGGCAGCACGTCCCGGCCCAAGGGCGTCATGGTCACGCACCGCAACCTCGCGGCAAACGCCGAGGCGTTCATGGTCCACGGGCTTCGCCGGGACCCGGCGGTCGACAAGGGCGTGAGCTGGCTGCCGCTCTTCCACGACATGGGGCTCATCGGCTTCGTCGTGGGGCCGCTCTTCACCGACGTGCCGTGCGTCTTCTTGCCCACCGCGAGCTTCGTGCGCGCCCCGCGGCTCTGGCTCGACAAGATTCACGAGCATCGCGGCACGATCACGTACGCGCCGAACTTCGCCTACGCGCTGGTCGCGAAACGGCTCAAGGACAAGGACGTCGAGGGGCTCGATCTGTCGTGCCTTCGTGTTGCCGGCTGCGGGGCCGAGCCCATTCAGGCACGCGCGCTGCGTGCGTTCGCCGAGCGGCTCGCGCCCGCGCGGTTCGACCCCGGTGCGTTCGTGCCGTCGTACGGCATGGCCGAGGCGACCCTCGCGCTCACGTTCGTTCCGCTCGGCGAGGGGTTGCGAACCGACGACCACCACCAGCAAGAGCTCGTCGACTGCGGGCGCGCCTTCCCCGAGCACGAGATCGCGGTCGTCGACGACGGGGGCCTCCGCCTGGGCGACAGGCAGGTAGGTCAGATCGTCGCGAGAGGGCCGAGCGTCACCAGCGGTTATTTCGAAGAACCGGCTCTCACCGAGCAGACGTACAAGCCTCTCGCGGGCGAACCGAGCGGCGAGCGTTGGCTCCACACCGGCGACCTCGGGTACACCGTGGGCGGCCGGCTGTTCGTGTGCGGGCGCCTCAAGGACATCATCATCGTGCGGGGGCGCAACTACTACCCGAGCGACATCGAGTGGGCGATAGGCGACCTACCCGGCATCCGGCGTGGAAATGTCGTCGCGTTCGCGGTCGGCGAGGGGGTGGGTGAGGAGCAGCTCGTCGTTTGCTGCGAGGGCGCCGCGGGCGACGCGGTCTCCATTCGCGAGGGCGCCACCGCGTGCATCGCGGCCAAGTTCGGACTGACCGTCCACGAGGTCGTCGTGGCTTCGCTGGCGTCCTTGCCGCGAACTTCGAGCGGCAAGCCGCAACGCCGCAAGACGCGCCAGATGTACCTGGACGGGACTTTGTCGCGAGCACGAACCGTGCAGTCCCCGACGCCGACGCCGACGTCAGGCGCAGAAAAAAGCCCCTGAACGCCCGCGAATTCACGCGGTACCGGTCACGAGCTGTTGCAAGAACGCCACATCCGCGAGCGCGTACAGGTGTTCGCGCCCGATTTCGAGACACAGAACGGAAGGAACGAGTTTCAATGCCGGCGTCGATGCAGACAGGAGCTCAGGGGAATCGGCCGACGCGAGACGGGCTTCTCGCGATGTTCCGCACGACGGCAACCGAAGTCGTCGAGAAGGACTTTCACCACGTGGTCGAGGGCTCGGTCATCAGCGAACTGGCGATCGATTCGCTCGGGATGCTCGAAATCATCGGCTCGCTCGAGCGGCAGCTCCGCATTCAGATCCCCGACGAGATGCTCACGGGCGTAGCCACGATCCGAGAGTTGCTCGACGTCGTCGAGAAGCGCCTCGCGTAGGAGAAGAGAGATATGTCGCACACGAATCTCAAAGAGGATCTGCGCGCCCTGGTGGCGGAGATTGCCGAGAAGGACGCGATTCCGGAGGGAGCGACGTTCAAGGAGCTCGGAATCGATTCGATGATGGGCGTCGAAATCGTCGCCGCCATCGAGCGGCAATACCAGATCAAGATCGACGACGACGAGCTCGCGGCTTTCAAGGACCTGGACGGCGCGTACACGCTCGTCGTGAAGAAGCTCGAAGCCAAGAGCGCGAACGCCGCCGCCGAGTAACGGACGGCTGCTCAGACGACGCTCGGGCGGTCGAGTCGCCAGTACTCGACGTGGGCGTCGTCGAAGCGCTCTTCGAGCGCGGCGAGGCCCTGCTGCGCTGCGAACCGGCGCTCGGCTTCCGTGATGGGGAGGAGCCAGGTGACACGAATCTGTCGCGCACCGACCCGAAGGTGCTCGAGCGTGGCGCCGAACGGGTAGGGGCGCGATACGAGGAACGCTCGGCAGGTTGCGCCCGGAAGCCATGGCTCCCCGATCGGGAGGCGGTGACCCGTGGCGAGCTTTTCCGCGTGGTGATAGGTGGCCGCCATCGTCACGAGCTCCACCGCCCGGTCGCTCGGCTGCGGCACCAGGAGGACGAACTCGAGTGCCTCCGTCTCTGCACCGAGGGCAGACGCGCCCACCGACGCGTACGTCCACAGGGCCGTCTCGTCGTTCGGAGGGACGCGCAACACCCGAAACGGGCCCAAGCGTGCCCGCGCGGGCCCGTGGGGCCAGGTGAGCTCCTCGCCCTCGCGGTCGAAGAACGTCTCGTAGTGCAGCCGAATGGAGGCGTGCGCCTCGTCGTCGTCCAAGCCGCTGTAGGGCTTCGCCGCAAGGTTCTCGAGGGCGAGTTCGTCGCTCATCAGGGTGCCATCGTAGCGGCACCGACGAGCTTCGGGTGCCAGAGCCAGCCGGTGGGCGATGCGTGCTAGAACCGCTCTTCCCGATGCCTCCCGAGCCGCTCTTCGCGCGGGTACCGCCCGAGCTCGACTTTCCCAAGGAAGAACGTGAGATTCTCGCGTTCTGGAAGACGCGCGCCATCTTCGAGAAGACGCTCGCCAAGCCCGCGCCCGAGGGCACGTTCGTCTTCTACGAGGGGCCGCCCACGGCCAACGGCTTGCCCCACAACGGGCACGTCCTGACGCGCGTCATCAAAGATCTGTTTCCTCGCTACAAGACGATGCGCGGCTGGAACGTCCCGCGCAAGGCAGGCTGGGACACGCACGGCCTGCCCGTCGAGGTCGAAGTCGAGAAGGAGCTTCGCATCCACGGCAAGGCCGCCATCGAGGACTACGGTGTCGAGCCCTTCATCAAGAAGTGCATCGAGTCGGTCTTCCGGTACACCAAGGAATGGGAAGAGCTGACCGAGCGGGTCGCGTTCTGGGTCGATCTCCGCGACGCGTACGTCACCTATCACCGCTCGTACGTCGAGAGCGTGTGGTGGGCGCTGAGTGAGCTATTCAAGAAGGGCCTTCTCTATCAGGGTCACAAGGTCGTCTGGTGGTGGGCGCAGGGCGGCACGGCGCTGAGCTCGGGGGAAGTGGGGCAGGGATACCGGCAGGTCGACGACCCGAGCGTGTACGTCGCGTTCCCGATCGAAGAGAGTGCCGGCGCGCTACGCGGGCCGATCGCCGGTGAGGAAAATCTCGCGCTGCTCGTCTGGACGACGACGCCCTGGACCCTGCCCTCGAACATGTACGCGGCGGTGCACCCGCAGGTCGACTACGTCGTGGCGCGGACCCAGGAGGGGCGCCGATTCGTCCTGGCGAAAGCGCTGCTCGAGGGGCTTTCGAAGAAGACCGGCGAGCTCGTCGTCGAGCGGGAGATCAAGGGCCGCGATCTCGTCGGCGTGCGCTACCGGCCGCCCTTCGAGTTGTTCGCCGAGGAAGCCGACGGCGCGCCGAAGTCGCCCGTCTGGAGCGTCATCGAGGCCGACTTCGTCACGCTCGACACGGGCACCGGCATCGTGCACATCGCCCCCGCGTTCGGCGAGGACGACCACGAGGCTCACCGCAAACTGCTGGCGAAGCACCCGGGCTTGCCGCTCTTCTGTGCCGTGAAGCCCGATGGCACGTTCATCGAGCGCTTCGAGCGGTACGCGGGCCGCTGGGTCAAAGACTGCGACAAGGAAATCCAGCACGACCTGAGAGACCGCGGCCTGCTCGTGCACGCCGAGCAGTACCGCCACGACTATCCGTTCTGCTGGCGAGCCGACAGCGACCCGCTCATCCAGTACGCGCGGCCCGCCTGGTACATCGCGACGACGAGACTCAAAGACCGCGCCATCGCGAACAGCAACGCGGTTTCGTGGCTCCCTCCCCACATCAAGGAGGGCCGCTTCGGGGACTTCCTCGCGAACAACGTCGACTGGGCGCTCTCGCGCGAGCGCTGGTGGGGTACGCCGCTCAACGTATGGGTCTGCGATGGGAGCCCGGACCACAAGGAGGCCCCGGCCAGCGTCGCCGAGATCGAGGCGCGCAACGGGAGCGCGTTCGATCATTTCCACGCCGCCCGGCGAGCGGACCCGTCGCTGAGCGAGCACCTCATCGTGCACAAGCCCTGGATCGATCAGGTGACCTTCCCCTGCGCGCGTTGCGAGGGGACGATGCGACGCGTACCCGAGGTCATCGATTGCTGGTTCGACTCGGGGTGCATGCCCTTCGCCCAGTGGGGCTATCCGCACAAGGGTCGCGAGAAGTTCGAGAAGAGCTTCCCGGCGGACTTCATCAGCGAGGGCATCGACCAGACGCGCGGGTGGTTTTACTCGCTGCTCATGATTTCGACGCTCGTCTTCGAAAAAGAGGTGCTGCCGCACCCGTACAAGACGTGCCTCGTGCTCGGGCACGTCCTCGATCGCGAGGGCAAAAAGGAGAGCAAGAGCAAGGGCAACTACACGCCCCCCGAGATCATCCTCGACCGAGTCGCGATGGATTTCGCGGTGCTGGGGGAGGGGAAGGACGCTCCGGCGAAGAAGGGTACGGCGCTCATCGGACGCGACGACCTCGACGGGCTGGACATGCAGGAGGGCGCGCGCGTGCGGCTCTATCGCGGGGACGCTCCGGACCGCGCGGTCGATCTCGTGCTGCAGGCGAGCAAGAAGCTGCGCAGGCGGGTGGTCGTTCTGCACGCGGACGATCGCGCCGCGCTGGGGCTGATCCCGACGTCGACGGTCGACGTGACCCCGGTCGGGGTGCCGCGGCTACCGCGCGAAGAGCGTGTGACCATCGAGGACCCCGCGACGCCTGCGCCCGGAGCCGACGCCTTTCGGTGGTTCTTCTTCTCGGCCAGCCCTCCATGGACGGGTACCCGGCACTCGCTTCAGAACGTGCGGTCCGCGCAGAAGGAATTCGCGATCAAGCTGCGCAACGTCTATTCGTTCTTCACGATCTACGCGTCGATCGACGGCTTCGATCCGCACCAGGCTTCGCCGCTCGCCGCAGACAGTCGCCCCGAGCTCGATCGGTGGATCCTGAGCGAGCTGGCGACGACGGCGCGCGACGTCACGCGCGCGATGGACGCCTACGACGTCTTCGCGTCGACGCAGTCGCTGATCGATTTCGTGGACGCGCTCTCGAACTGGTGGGTCCGACGCAGCCGCGCGCGCTTCTGGCGTTCGGGCTGGGACGACGACAAGCGCAGCGCCTACCAGACGCTGCACGAGTGCCTCGTCGACGTCGCCCGGCTCACGGCGCCGTTCACGCCCTACGGCGCAGAGGCCATGTGGCAGAACCTCGTCGTAGGGCCGGCGAAGCGCGCGGGTATCGCCGTGCCCGAGAGCGTGCACCTGGCGGACTGGCCCAGGTCGAACGCCGCCGCGATCCACGAGGAGCTCTCCAGGCAGGTGGCCCTCGTTCGCAACGTCGTCTCCCTCGGTCTGCAGGCGCGAACGGAGGCGAAGATCAAGGTTCGCCAGCCGCTCCTCCAGGCTCACCTGGTGCTGTCGACGCCGGAAGTCTTGGAGGGTGCCGCTCGGGCCATGCTCTGCGAAGAGCTGAACGTCGAGTCGGTGCGCACCTACGGGCCGAAGGACGCTGCGCGCTTCGTCACGCAGCGAATCAAACCCGACTTTCGCAAGCTCGGCGAGCGCAACCTGGGCAAAGAGGCCCAGGAGCTCAAGAAGAAGATGGCGGCGATGTCCCCCGCGGAAGTCGAAGCGTTCCTCGACGGGGCGTGGCCGAGGAAATACGGGGGAGGGGAGCTCCACAAGGACGACGTGCTCATCGAGTTCGACGCGCGCGAGGGGTTCCGCGCGGCCGGCAATCGAGGGATCGTGGTCGTCCTCGAGACCACCCTAGACGACCGGCTCCGCGACCTCGGCCTGGTGCGCGAGCTTCAGAATCGCGTTCAGGGCATTCGCAAGGACATGGCGCTCGAGTACACCGATCGAGTTCGAGTCTGGATCGCCGCCGGCGAGCGGGTGCAGCGGGTCGTCGCGCAATACCGGGACGCGCTCGCGGCCGAGGTGCTTGCCGTCGAAGTGACCGTGAGCGAACCGCCGCAGGGCTCGGCCGTTCGCGAGGTCGACGTCGACGGCGAGGTGCTTCGCATCGGCATCGCGAGAGCCCAAGCGTGAGGTCCGGCGTCCGATTGGGTCGGGCGCGGCGCGAGGTGTATCGTCTCTGAGCGATGCGTCTCCGGCGCGGCTTCACCCGGATAGCGCTCGCCTCCTGGGCGGTGTCCGGGGCGTGCCTCGGCTGCTCGGAGTCGCGCGATACGTCGGCACCCTTGCCCGCCAGCACGACCTGGGTCCATCCCTCGGGAGCGGTAAAGGTCGAGGTCGGAGCGAATCCGTTCCGCCTCATCGTGCGCGACGCGGGAGGCAACGTTCTCCTGGAGACGGCTCCGGCTCACCAAGGCATGGACGCGTCGGATCCTCGCTCGGCGTACTCGGCCCTCGCGTTCACGCACAACCAGGACGGCACCCGGGAGAGCAGCCCGATGAAAGGTTGGGACTACTACCTCGGCGAAGACGGCCCATGGCAAGAGGTCACCCGCGCGACGGGCATCGATCGGGACCAGGGCGCGCTCGTCGTGCACCTGGCGACCACCGACCCATCGCACGGCTCGGTGACGTTGCGTATCGAGTCGAGCGGCGCGGGCGTGCACCTCGTCGCCGCGGTGGACGATCCAGGCGCGGATCCGAGCACGCAGATCAACCGCATCTCGCTCGGCTGGGCCATGCACGACGACGCGCCCGACGAGCCTGGCGATCATTTCCTCGGCCTGGGCGAGCGCTTCTATCTGGCCGACCACAGGGGCCAACCCAAGACGTACGTCTGGGTCGAGGACAAGGGCCTCGGGCAGGGCGAGAGCACGCCGCCGGGCCCGAGCAACCCGCTGCCGCACGGACCGACGATGACGTACATCCCCGTGCCCTGGTTTCTGTCGCCGCGGGGCTTCGGTGTGCTGCTGTCGACGACGTTCCGCACGGTGTTTCACCTCGGCGACGAGGTGCCCGACGCCTGGCGGTTCGAGTCGTGGACGCCCACGCTCGACGTTCGCATCTTCGCCGACTCCGACCCGAAGAACCTCCTGGCCGACCTGACCAATCTGACCGGGCGCCCTCCCGCCATCGCCGACTGGGTGCTCGCGCCACGCCGACGCGGCAACGTGGGCAGCGGCGAATGGGACAAGCTTCGAGCCGCCCATGTTCCGACGAGCGTCATCGATACGGCCGTCCACTATTTCCCGACCGGAGACGGCACCGACCACGCGGCCATGCGCGCCGCGACCGCGGAGCTCCACGCCAAGGGCTTCAAGGCCGTCGCGTACTTCTGCCCGTTCGTGTCCGACGGCTGGCACCCCGTGTTCGACGATCTCGTGTCCAAGGGGTGGCTGGTCAAGCACGCGGACGGTACGCCGTACACGGTGCTCGACATCCCGTATAACGCCGGGCTGATCGACTTCACCAACCCCGACGCCGTCGCCTGGTTTCAGGAGCAGATGCAGCAAGCCCTGGACGACGGCTGGGACGGATGGATGTACGACTTCGCCGAGTACGTCCCGGACGACGCCGTCCTCGCCAACGGCATGACCGGCATGGAGGCGCACAACCTGTATCCGCTCCTCTACCAGAAGGCGGCGCACGATCTGATGGAGCGCAAGCGCTCGGGCGACTATCTGGTGTTCGCGCGATCGGGCTACGCCGGGCCGACGCCGTTCGGGTTCGCGGGCACCGGCAGCCTCGTGCCGATGGTGTGGGCCGGCGACGAGAGCACCGACTTCGACGTCGCCGACGGCCTACCTGCCGCGCTGACGGCAGCGCTCAACGCCGGGATGAGCGGCATCCCCCTCTGGGGTTCGGACATAAGCGGCTACCACTTCATCTACAACCCGCCGCCGGACGAAGAGGTGTACCTCCGCTGGACCGAGCTCGGCGCTTTCAGCGCCGACATGCACGACGAAAACGGCGGTGCCGGCAACGGCGTACGCTTCCAGATCTGGGACGACCCGAACGCTGTCGCGATCTACGCGAAGTACGCGAGGCTGAAGACGCAGATGATTCCGTACGTGCAGCTCGCCGTCGGCGCCGCCCGCGAGCGCGGTACGCCCGTGATGCGGCACCTCTTCCTCGATCACCCGCGGGATCCGCGCACCTGGACGATCTCCGACGAGTACATGTACGGCGATTCGCTCCTCGTGGCCCCGGTCACGACGCGCGGCGCGACGTCGCGCACCGTGTATCTGCCCGAACCGGCGTACTTCGACTACTGGTCGGGCACGCGGATCGCGGGCGGAAGCGACGTCAACGTTCCGGCCCCGCTCGACGTGGTGCCCGTGTTCGCACGCGTCGGAGCCATCGTGCCGATGCTCGACGCCGCCGTCGAGACCGTGGTCACGCCGACCGGGCCGACGCAAGGAAGTTTTCCCTCGGCGTCTTCGTACGAAAACTTTCTTCACGTGGACGTCTTCGCGGGGGGAAAGACCTCGGTGACGCTCCGCGACGGAACGGTGCTGTCACAATCTGCGCCCGCGACCCCGTTTGCCCCGGAACGCCCACGCACGCAGGCGTGTCCATCCCCATCGCGACGACCGCGTCGGACTTGATGACCTGTCGCGCGTGTGCCTGGGACGATCCGGCGAGCCACGTCTGGTCCGTCGCGGTGCAGGCGCAAACCGACACCATCGTAGCCGGGCCACTTGTCCTGGAGGTTTCCGGCTCACCCATCGCGAGGCGCTTCGTTTTTCACGTACGGCACTGACGTTGCTTGCTGTGCCAGACGGTCGCCAACCAGTGGGCACCGAGAAGAGCAAGCGAGGCGTAAGGCCACGCCGCGGTGCACACGGCACCGTGAGGTCACTGCAATCGCGCGAGTCGATGAGAGCGAGCGGTTCCTTTCTTTCTCTCACGTTCGGGGTCGTGACTCGCCGCGCCTCTGATATGGTCGTCGTCACGGGCGTTCGCCCGAGCTTGGGGGCATCGACGTGATCAAGGCGAAGCGGCTCCGGACGGAAGCAGCAGTGCGGCGGGCGTCGCCGGCACCCTGGTCGGCTCCCGACGGCGCACGCCTGGCGAAGGCGAAGCAGAGAGACCGCGCTGGCTCCAAGCCGTCGCTCGCTCGCGCCGAGCTATTGGACAAGCCGGCTCGCGTTCGCTTCGAAGAGGAGATCGACGCGGCTCTCAAGCGCCGCCCGACGAGCGAGGCCAAGCTCGCGGGGGCCCTGCGCGCCGTCGCGTGTCTCAGCCCAGCGCTGCGAGCCTCCCTCGGCGAGGCCACGTCGGTCCTGCTTCGGCGCGGTGCACAACAGCGTGAGCTGTGCACGTGCGGGCTGCGGGCGCTGTCGGAGGCGCAGGATCGTCAGTCGGCGGCGCTGTTGCGCCACGCGCTGACGAGCGACGACGCTGGCGGTTCGGCGGCGCTGAGCTCGGCGTGCTTCTCGCGCGACCCCGAGCTGTCGCCGCTGCTGGCGAAGATCGCGGCGAGCCGCCAATCGCACCTGGCATTCGGCGCCGAGCTGGCGCGGGTCGCACGCGGCGAGTCCAACGGTGCGCTGCTCGCGCAGCTCGCGCCGATGATCAAGGAGAGCCACCGCATCTCGATGTGCGTCGAGCTGTTCGTCCCGCTCGTGCGCGGCACCCCCATGGCCGTCCACGTCGGACCGGCGCTCGGCGTGCTGCGGGGCGCCGAGCGCCATCTCGGGCGCTGGCTGGTGCTCGCAGAGGTGGCGGTGAAGGCAGGAGACATGGGGCCGCTGCAAGAGGCTCGCACTCGCGCGGACGAGGGGCCGGCGAGCTCTCGCGCGGCATGGTCGCTCGTCGCGTGGGCGCTCTCCGAGACCGACGCGCTCACGCGCCGCGCGCACGCCCCCCCGCCTCCGCCGACGCGCCCGACGCTCGAGCTCATCGCGCGTCTTTCGGACCGGCCGAGCGCCGACCGCGACACGACCTTTCTCTTTCGGCTGGCTCGCGCGGGCGCCGTGTCTGCGCGGCCCATGCTCGAGGCTCTCGCCCGCACCGTGCCGCTCAGCGACGAGACGAGCCTGCGAGCCGCGCTGTACCTGGCCCGCGACCACGGTCGAGAAGACATGCGCGAGGCGCTGGCCGAGGCCGCGACGGCCGGGCGTCGTGAAGAGTTCCGCGGCATGGCGGCGGCGGCGCTCTGGGACGCGTCTCCGCTCGCAGCCGGCGAGGGAGCCGAGCGCGCCCGTTCGCGAGCGCGGGACATGGCAGACGAGCTACTCGCGTCGCGCGTCATGGGGAATGTCGCCTGGGGCGCGCTCATTCGCGCTGCCGCCAAGCCCGGCGCGCCGGGGGAGCCGCTGTTGACCGAAACGCCGTACCGGTGGATTCAGTGGGGCTGGCTCGAGTAGCCGCGGCGGCGTGCGCGTTCGGCTGCGCCCTGACGTCATACGCGCCGGCCGGCGCAAGCGGAGACAGTGAGAGCCCGCTACGTGTCGACGTGTGGGCGGACCGAGACGACGACGATGCGAACGGCGTTCCGGACGGCGAGCAAAACGTCCTCTCTCCGCCCACGTTCGTGGACCTCGTCGCGCTCGACAAGCGCCTGGCGGGTGCCCGGATTCAGGTTGTCTCCGGGGGAGAGCATGCGCGCTTGGTGCTCGGCGGGAGCCCCATGGGCTGGGGCCACTCGGTCCCGCAGGGCACGCTCGTAGAGGGGCTATCGCCCGGGCGGGTCGAGCTCGTGGCGAAGACTCCGAGCGGGCGGACGCGTGTCACCATCGGGGTGCGCGGGATCGACATGACCGACGGCCAGGCCGAGCTGGTCGACATGGCTCGCGCGCACGCTTCGCTCGAACGCACGCCACCGATGCGAGTCGAGGGACCTCCCGACGCACGCTACGACGACGTCGACGCGCTGCGCGTCGTCATGGAACTTCCGGACGACGGCCCGGGCCTCGACGGCGACCGGGAGATCGCGGTTGAGTCGATGAACTCCTCGGCTGCGCGGATCGACGCCGCCCCCCACCTGCCGCTCGCGCCGTCTCCGTGCCCTGGCACGTACGCAGCCGTCCGGTGCTGGTCGAGTGCGCCGCTGCGCCTCGTGATCGACGACGTGGACCGCGATCATCCCCTCGTCGCAGACCGATCCATCAAGGCCGAGGTCGGCGGCGCCATCGTCTTCCGGAGCGAGGGGCGCAAGGCGCAGACGATCCGCGTGCTCGGACCGCGCAGTTCCTCGGTGGGCCCCATCGGTCGGCTGCGCGCGACGCTGCGTGCGCTCGTCGTTCGGCTGGTTCCGGGCGGAGCCCCAGCCATCGGGGGCACCGAGGCGGGCGCCATGGCCGCGTTGCGGGCGGAGCTCTCCGCCGCATCCGCGATCTGGGGCCAGTGCGGGCTCTCCCTCGGCGATCCCCGCGCGTTCGACGTGAAGGTCGTCGATCCGCCGCCGTCGCATCTGGTCGCCATCGGCGACGACCTCGGCATCGCGGCGAGCGGCGGGGAGATTCGCCTTCGAGCGGAGGGACGGACCATCGCCGTGCCCACGGACTCGGGCGAGAGCCCCGACCGCGTCGCCTCCGCCCTGGCGCGCGCCGTGGAACGGGCAGGGCTGGTCGCTGTGGTCTCGCCCAACGCGCGGATCGGCCCCGGGCTGGCCCCGAGCGTCGATGTGTCCATCCGACGAAAGGACGGGGCGCTGGTCGCGGTCGACACGGCGCCGGGCGCCCCCTTGTCGACCGACCCGACGCTGAGCGTTCGAATCGGCTCGGTCGACCTGACCGACGGGCTGCAGCACTTCACGGATATTGACGCGATGGCCGGGACGGTGGAGGAGCGTACGCTGCTCAAGGCCCTCGACGACGGCGATCCCGCCACCATCGAGGTCGTGGTCGTTCCCTTGTTCGCCGGGGGTGGGCGCATCGGCGAGTCGTTCATCGGGAGCGACCTCTCGAGCGTGCGCAACGTCGTGCTGCTCGATCGCGCGGGCATTCGCGCCCGGAAGAGCAGCCTGACGCTGGCTCACGAGCTCGGTCACGTCTTCATGGATATGCCGGGGCACCCGGACGACTACCAGGTCGACACCCCCACGCAGCTCATGGACTCCGACGCCGCGGACGCTTCGCCCTTCGGCCCTCGCCGCATCGCAGTCGAAGAGTGCGCGCGGGTCATTCGCCAGGCCGGACCGAAGGCGCGCGTTCCGCTCCTCGTGCCGTGGCCCATCGGGCCCATTCCTTATCGTTGACGCATACTCTCAATACGAGCCGGAAGCCGTGTCCTCGGCGTACGCGCTCCAGGTCGAGGACGCGAGCTGCCCGGAGCGCAGCGTGCCGTAATCGAACATGGGCAAGCGAGCTACGGTGAAAGCGGTCGTGATGGGCCCGTGAACCAGCGTGCCGACGCCGGTGAGCTGGCTCGAAATCAGGAAGGTCGAACGACAGATCGGAGCCGGGCGCGATGATCTGCCAGGTGACCAGGCCGGCGCCGGAGGAGACGCGAACGTAGGCGAGGTCCACGGGTCCGCCGGCTCGAAGTGTCAGGTGCGTGCCGCTCCACGTGCTCGTTCCAGGCTCCGCCAGCGTGGGGATGGGTAGGAATCCGCCGATCGTCACGGGGTCGTTGGCGTCGGTCGTTTCGATGCCGTTGACGACCGACGCCGGCGTCGTCCCGATCGCGCTCGTCACGGCGGCCGCGCTGAGGTCGTACTTCGCGCCGGCGAGCGTGCCGTCGAGCGCCGGGATGCCGACGATCGAGACGCTGCCCCCGACCGGCAGCAGCGACATCACCGTACCTTGCGGCAGCAGCGCGAACGAGCTGTCGCCCACGTCGATGGCCAACACGCTGAGCAAGCGATCCGGCCCGCGTGGCGTGGACGCGGGTGGCTGCGGCACCGTGGTCAGGGCCCGATCGAAAGTCGATGTCATCGAGATGTACACGCCCACGGTCTTGGCACCGGGAACGACCGGCACACCGTGCGCGATGCCCATCGCGTAGGGCTCGAAGCGCGGCGGATTGGCCTTGCGGTTCTCGATCCCTGCGAGGGCGTAGAGCGTCTGGTTGCCGGGCAGGGTGGACAGCGTGAACGCGTAGCCCAGGTTCCCTGCGGAGCTGGGCGTGGTTGCCATGCTGGCGGCCGGAAGCGAGAACCCGTCGAACGGGCTGCCCGTCGTGGTCCACACATAGGCGGCTTGCCGCTCGTCCGGACCGCTCGGCATGGGCACGTTCGTCCAGGCTGCCTTTTCGAACTCGATGCCGCCCGTCCACACGAGCTCGCCGTCGACCTCGCCGTACTCCCGGGGCGTGTACTGCCCGCTGGACGGAGGATCCCCGGCGCACGACGGGTCGAGCTCGGGATCGAGATAGGCGGTGACCGTGTCCACCGGCACGTCGACGTACGTGGTCGGTTGATGGCACTTCGCCGTGACGGTGACCGTGACCTTGCCCGTGAGGGATGGGTCCGTCAGCTGGACGGCGCCGCTCGCGTCGAGCGTCCCGACGACCGCTCCGGCGAGCGTCGAGCCGGCGATGGCCTTGCCACCCGCGAGGGGTGTGCCGGTCCACGAATCGAACGCGAGAACCTCGAGGGTGCCCGAGAGAGCGCTCCCGTAGAGGCCGCCGCGATATCCGTCCGGCGAGTCGCTGTACAAGAAGGCGTCGAGCGCCTGGTCGAAGCTCCCATCCGGGTTGGTGACCGTCACGTTCTGCAATCCAGGGCCCTGCGCGGGCGTGAAGCACGACAGGTCGAGGGCGTCTTGTACGGCCACGTGCCCGCAAGCCTTGCCGCCCAGCGACACCGTCGACCCCTGCGTCCAGTGCGTGCCCACTCCACGTAGGACAATTCGCGTCCCTCCGCTGGTCGAGCCGCCCGCGGGCGTGACCGAGAACGCGTCGTAGACGAAGCCCCCGGCAAGAACGGCCTCTTCGGCCGTGGTGGTGTTGCGTACGCGCACGTCGGCAGCGCCCGGCGTGCCCGGCGGCGTGACGACCGCGGCACGCGTGGGATCGCTCGCGAAGACGTCGCTCGCGGAAAGCTGGTTGGGTCCGACCCACACCTCGAGCTTCGAGGCGAAGCCACGGCCGCTGATCGTCGTCCGCGTTCCGCCGGTCCACGGGCCGTGCGAGGGCTGAAGCCCCGACACGACGAACGAAGGGCCCAGGTTCACGTCGAGCTTTGCGCCGCCGTCGCCGACGAAGGTGGAAGGCGGTGCGGTCCCGGCGTCGTCCGAGTAGAGATTGAGCGGGGGACCCGAGCCGGGCAAGCACGCCGCCGCTGCCGCGAGGGCCATCCCCAGAGCCGCGGGTCGGCTCCTTGCCAGCACCCTCGGGAAGGATCGCATGCAGTGAATAGCGTATGCGGCCGTGCAGCCCACCGCAAACCCCGGCGGCGTGTCCCTTGCGCATCGAGACTTTGGCCCTACCCTTGGGGCTGCATGAAGTTCCCTCTCCCTCAGCGTTCGCTCCGCGAATACATGGCCCTTTACGAGGAAGGCCACACGAAGCTCGGCACCAAGCTGACACACATGGTCGGTATCCCGATGATCGTGGCCTCGATTCCCACGGCCGTCGTGAACCCGGCGCTGGCCGGTGGGCTCTTCGTCGGCGGCTGGGCGTTGCAATACGTCGGGCACTACGTCTTCGAGAAGAACAGCCCGGCCTTCTACGGCGACCCTTACTACCTGCTCGTGGGTCCGGTGTGGGTCACCGCGGAGTGGCTCGAGCTGCTCGGGTTGCCCGTGCCCGAGGCCCTCAGGCCTGCGCCCAAGGCCGGCTCTCCTTCGGCGCACGTGAACGGCGGGCCTGCTGCAACCGCCAACTGAGAAGTCCCGGGCTCGCGCTAGCGCCCGGCCGCACCGAAGAAGGCCGGCTGGGCCTGCCCGAGCATCGTGCCGCGGCCGGTCGTCGTGTCGAGCGAAACGAGGAGCCCCTGACATGTCAGCCCGTACAGCGTGCTGCCGAGCGTGGCCAGACCCCAGACGCACGAGAAGCCCGTGTCGCCCACGACCATAACGCTCCCAGCGGCGATGGACACGAGGGCGAGCGAGTCGGTGCTTTGGGCGTTGGCAGACGTAAGCGTCACGAAGAGCTGCGAGCCCGCTGGCCCGACCGAGACGCTCGCCAGGTCTCCGCTCGCGCGGTAGCCCACTGGGAGGGACGCCAGGGCAGTGGCCGATGCGAGCGTCGCGTCGATCGCGAAGATCGCCGGGGTGTCGGCCGTGGCGAAGAGCGTACCGTCGGGCTGCAATCCGAGCCCGTTGTATTGGTGGAGGGGCATGATCGAGCCGACGGGCGTCGTCGTCGAATCGGCGCGGTCTGCCGTGTAGAGCACGTAGCTGTCGGTCGTGTAGAGCGTGCCGTCGGGCGCGAGCGCGATGTCCCCGGCGAAGGCCTGAGAAGCACCGAGGTCCGTGAGCTGCGCCGACGCGACGTCGACTTCGTACAGGTGACCGTCCGAAGCGGCGCCGTACACGAACGACGCGCACCCATGGGTGGCCGAGCAGAGCTCGTCGCTTGGACACAGCGTGTCGTCGGGGGCGTGCACGCATTTTTTCTTGCGCGCGTCGCACGTGTCCGTGGTGCAGGCGACGGCGTCGTCGCAGCTCCGCGGCGAAAACACGCATCCTCTCGCGGGATCGCACGTTCCAATCGTGCAGTAGCTCGGGTCGGGGCAGTCAGCCCCCGACTCGCAGGGAGCGCCGTCGGCGGGTCCGTCGGGTC
This sequence comes from uncultured delta proteobacterium, assembly GCA_963720145.1. Lineage (GTDB taxonomy): Bacteria > Myxococcota_A > Polyangia > Polyangiales > Polyangiaceae > Palsa-1150. Next base: position 282,592 of record CAVREO010000044.1, on the reverse strand, counting down.
CTGCCTCGACGACGTCCGGCGTAGCGTCGAGAGCGTCCGGAGAGCCATCGGTGGCGTCGGGCCCCGCTTCGGTGAGCGCTGCGGTGACGTCAGGCGCCGAGTCTGCCTGGCTCTCTGGGCCTGCGTCGCGCGCGGCGGCGTCGAGCGGTGTGCGCGCGCCGCATCCGCTTTCCACGGCTACGAGCGCGAACGCACACACGAGACAGGCCGAACGCATTGGCGATGCACTCTACGGAAACGCGTCTGGCGGCGACAGGAAGACGAATCGAGGTTGACCCACCGCAACCCCCCCGTGGTTTGCGCAGGGACCCGCACGATGTCGCGAGGTACGCTCGAGAGCATGCTTCGGTTCGTCGTTTCCTGGGGCGCGCTGCTCGTGCTGGGGTGGGCGGCGGCCGGGTGCGGCGGCGCCGTCGTTCCGGGCTCCGACTCGGCCGGCGAGGCAGGCGCCGACGCGGGCTTCTCGGGGGGCGACGCGCACATCTGGCACCCCGACGCGAGCCCGAGCTTCGACGGCAACGACCAGAACGACGGGAACTACGGAAACGACGCCTTCGCGTCGGGGAACGACGGCGCGCTACCCGACGCAACCATCGGAGACGACGGCGCGTTGCCCGCATGCGACCAGGGCATATGCCCCTCGCCGGTGAGCGTGTCCGGCTTCGCCCCCACGTGGAAGCCGCCGACCGGGGCTCACCAGAACGCCTGCACGACCGCGCTCATCGCCGAGTACTACGATGCGTGCCTCTCGAGTATGGGCAGCTGCGCCGCGTTCCTTCAGGGAGACGCCGCGCACGCCGCGTGTCAGGCGTGCCTCACGAGCTACTTCGGCGACTCGCAGTGGGGGCCGCTCGTCAACGGACCCGACGAGGTCGAGACCAACACCTCGGGATGCATCGCGCTTCTCGATCCTGGCGCGATCGACTGCGCCAAGGCCATCCAGGCCCAGGATCAATGCCAGCACGCGGCCTGCGACACCGTCTGTTCGGGGAGCAGTGCCTCGGGCTTCGACAGCTGGGTCACGTGCAGCGCAGCGGCCAACGGGTGCGGTTGCACGTCCTGGTTCCAAGCCGCTCAGTGCGTTCAGTCGCTCTCGGGCGCGAAGAGCCCCGCCGCCCCGTGCCTGGTCGGGCAGACGTTTCAGGATCTTTATTACTCGGTCGCCGCTGCCTTCTGCGGGCCTTGAGGCGCGAACCGAAGGCGGCCTCACGCCGTCGCGACGGCGCTGCGCAATAGCTCGAGCGCGGTCGTCTTGCGGGTCGCCTCTCCCGGGCCCACGCAAGCGGGGCAGCCGCCGCCGTCGCAGGCGCAGCTCTCGATCATCCGCGCGGCGCGCGCCAGGAGAACGTCGCGCTGCTCCCAGATGCGCTCCGCCAGCCCCGTGCCCCCCGGCACGTGCTCGTAGAGAAAGAGCGTGGGCCGGTACAACCCCTCGAGCGGATCGCCAAACCCTTTTCGCGGCAGGGTCGAGGCATAGGTGCTCGGCGCGCGCGTGCCGTCGCCCTCGGCGTCGGCCTCCTCGGGCGCCGCGGAGCCCAGCGTGGCCCCGAGGTCCCGCGGATCGCACATGAGCGCGAGCGTGGCCACTGTCTCCAGGGCGACGCCCACGCCTCGAAGCCCGTCGATGACCGCCGCGCGTCCCCCTTCGAGGCCTGCGCACACGTCTTCCGGTGCCGTCACCCAGAAGGCCGTCGTGTGCATCTGCATCTCGGGCAGCCGCACGTCGCCGTATCCGGCGTTCTCGTGCGTGTAAAACTTGATCTTCTTGTACCCGACGACCTTCTCGACGATTGCGACCTCTCCCCAACCGGAGGACCAAGCGCGGGTGCTGCTCGTATTTCCCGTCGCCTCTTCCTCGATGACCGAAACCCGCACGTACGTCATGGCGTCGGTCCAGTAGTCGGGCTCGACGCGGCGAACGTAAGCCTTGTGGTTCTCGTGGTCGAAGCGCTCCACCTGCCAGCATTCGCCGTCGTGCTGGTAAATCGCCTGCTCGTGGAGCATCGTGTGCGAGCCTCGCCAGTCGAGCTCCGCGATGGACCGGTCGTGCTCGAGGTCGACGATGACCACGTTGTCCCATCCGATGCTGCGAAGAGAGACCTCGTTGGCGGGGTAGGCGTCCGCCGCCCAGTGGAACGTGCCGTTCGATTCGTGCAGCACGCGGTGACTCTGGAGAAAGCCGAGCGCCTGGGTCGTCTCGTCGGGGCCCAGCGAGCCGAACGCATCGCCGCGCTTGAGCGGCAGTTCGAAAGCAGCACACTTGAGGTGCTGGACGAGGATTTCGACGTTGTCCGGATCGATGCGCGCCTCCTCCACGGGGGCGCCCAGGAGAAAGCGCGGTTCGCGCGCGAGGTACTGGTCAAGGGGGGCGCTCGAGGTCACAAGGACGCCGATGCTCTGCGCCCCTCTTCGACCCGCGCGGCCGAGACGCTGCCAGGTGGCAGCGATGGAGCCCGGGTATCCGGCACAGACGACGGCGTCGAGCTCGCCGATGTCGATGCCGAGCTCGAGGGCGTTGGTCGCCACGACCGCGAGAATCTCCCCCTCCCGCAAGCGTCTTTCGATGTCGCGCCGTTGCTCGGGCAAGTAACCGCCCCGGTAGGCCATGATGCGTCCGGGCTCGATGCCGCTGCCCGGTACGGCAACGGCGTCGCGCAGATACCGGAGCATCACCTCGACCGAGTTGCGCGACTGCCCGAAGACGATCGTCGGCACGCGCGCGCGGACGAGATCCGCGGCGAGCATCACGCTCTGCTTGACGTAGCTCGCGCGGATGCCGAGCGGCTCGTTGACGACGGGGGGGTTGAAGACGAAAAAGCGCCTCTCGCCGCGTGGCGCGCCGCTGTCGTCGACGAGCTCCACTTCGTCGGGGCGCACGCCGAACAAGCGAGCCGCGTGCTCCCGCGGGTTGCCGATGGTCGCCGTCGCGCCGAGGATGCGCGGGTTGGCGCCGTGAAACCGCGCGATGCGCAGCAGGCGACGAAGGACGTTCGCGACATGCGAGCCGAACACGCCCTTATACGTGTGAAGCTCGTCGATGACGAGAAAGCGCAAGCCCTGCAGCGTGCGCGCCCAGCTCGTGTGGTGGGGCAAGATCCCGGTATGGAGCATGTCGGGATTCGTCAGGACGGCCGCCGAGCGCTCGCGGGCCGCGCGTCTCGCGTCTCCCGGCGTGTCGCCGTCGTAGACGACGACCCCCGCGGGCAGCCCGGCCGCCGCGGCGAGCTCGCGCAGACCGGCTTCCTGGTCGCGCGCGAGCGCCTTGGTCGGATAGAGATAGATTGCGCGCGCCGAGGGGTCTTCGGCGATCGCCTGCAAGACGGGAAGGTGAAAGCACAGGCTCTTGCCGCTGGCGGTTGGCGTCGCGATGACGACGTGCCTGCCGCTCTGGGCCTGCGTCGCTTCCGCGATGGCGCGAGCCTGGTGCGCGTAGAGGCGCGTGATGCCTTGCTCCGCGAGGGCGCTGACGAGGACCGGGGCCAGGCCCGGCGGCATCGGCGCGTATCGGCCCTCCCGCGAGGTCAGCGTTTCGTCGGCACAAAGGCAAGGTTTTACCCGTCGGCTCGCGAGCCACCGCTCGAGCACGTCTTCGAGCCCGCTGCCGTGCACTCCCTTCCACGGTTGCAAGGGCATCGCACGCGATGCTAAACGGGTGTACCGTGTTTTCGCAAGCGGGCCTTCGCCCTCGCAAAGCCTTTGTGTAAACGTTTGCGGGGAGCCCTCTGACGGATGTCGCGCGTGACGCCCCCGTTTGCCACGACGCTGCCGATGCTTTCGCCGGCGCCGCCCCCGCCTTCCGCCTTGCTCGAGCGACTCCGGGAGCTGCAGCTCGACGCGCAGCAAGCCGAAGAGGAATCGTCGTCGGTCCGGGAGAGCTGGCTCGTGGCCGTGGAGGCGCTGCTCGCGGTGCTCCGCGGCTGGCTCGAAGCGGCTGTCAGGCAGGGGCTGGCCCGCATCGATCTCGCGTCGGTTCACGTCGCCGACGACGACGTCGGCGCTTACGACGCGCCCGCCTTGAAGATCGCCCTGCCGGGACAGCGGGTCGTCTGGGTACGTCCCGTCGGTACCCTCTGCGTCGGGGCGCGCGGTATCGTGGACATCGTCAGCGGATCCAGCCGGGCGCTGCTCGTCCTGAACCGCGCCGGCATCTGGAAGATACGAAGCCCCGCATCCGCAGCAGCGCGTCGAGGGGACGGCGGGCCGTCGCCTTCCCTCGTTCCGCTCGACGAAAACGAGTTCGCGCGCGCTCTGACGCAGCTCATCCTCTAGGCTCGCGGCTCGGCGGGGGCCGCTTCGCTTTGCCGTCGGACGCCCAATCCACTAGATCGGTCCGGACCAGCCCGTGACCCAGCCAGAGCCCACCCCCCTCGCTTCGAGCGACCTCGCCGCCAGCGACACGCAGCCGCCCACGCCCGAAGCCGCGGAGAAGGCCGACGTCAGCGCCGGGGGCACCGCCCCAGAGGGCTTCGCCGACGCGGAGCCGACTCCGATTCCGGGCGAAAGACTCGGCGCTCCGGCGGACGCGACCCGCGTGGTCGCGGATTACGGCAGGCCGCGGCCCTCGTACGTCTTCCTCGCGCTCGTGTCGATCTTCACGCTCGCCGCTGACATCGCCAGCAAAGCATGGGCGGAGCACAACCTCGAGGGGTATCCGGGCACGAAAGAGGTCTGGAAGAGCCATCTCACGCTCATCCTCGCGAAAAACCGTGGCGGCGCCTGGGGTCTCCTCCAGTCGACGAGCGAGAACGTCCGAAGGCCCTTCTTCCTCCTCGTCTCGGTGGCGGCCATCGCCTTCATCATGACGCTCTACCGGCGGCTCCTCCCGCGGCAGCGCGCGCTCAAGTGGGGGTTGCCGCTCGTTCTCGGCGGGGCGCTCGGCAACGTCTTCGACCGTATCCGGTACGGGCACGTCATCGATTTCATCGACGCCCATGCCACCTACGAGCTCACGCTTCGGCCTTTCCACTTCTCCTGGCACGGCGCCGAGCATCACTGGCCGACCTTCAACGTCGCCGATATCGCGATTTGCGTGGGCGTTGGCCTCATGGCCGTCGACATGTTCACGAGCAAGCGCGGGCGCTCCGGGCCGCTCTTGCGGGCGCCCCGCGTGCCGCCGGCTCAATCCGGCGAGCCATCTGCAGACTGGAACGGAACCGTCGTCGCCGAGTCGTTCGGCGCGCCCCCGCAGGCACCCGAGGCGCCGGCGCCGCCGGAGCCGCCGCCGCCGCTCGAGACGACGGCCGCGACCGTGGAGGCGACAGCGTTGCCCGAGAACGTCCCGGCGCAGCCGCCGAAGGAGTAAGAGAAGGGGCGTGCACCCGGATCTTTTCCGCGTTTTCGGCGCCGATTTCCCGTCGTACTTCGTCCTGCTCCTGTCCGGCTTTCTCTTCGCGACCGCGATGGGCGCGCTCTGGGCGCGTCGCATCGGCGAAAGCGCCGACGCGATCGTCGACCTGGGTATCGCCATGCTGATCGCGGGCGTCGCCGGCGCGCGCATCATGCACGTCCTCGTCGACGGATATTTCTGGGACTACGTGCATCTGTGCACCGACCCGAGCCAGGTGGACTGGCCGTACGGCAAGGCCGAGTGCCTGGCGACCCAGCCGGACGCCTGGGGTTGCGGCGCGTCGTCACTCCCGGTGGGTGTTTGGGACGCGGCGCGCAACGTGTGTCATCCGCCCGCGCGCGACTGCTTGGCATGGGCGAAGTTCTGGGCGGGCGGCTTGACGTACTACGGGGGGCTCATCGGCGCGGCGGGCGCCGCGTGGTACCTGCTCAAGCGCGACGAGTTCCCGTTCTGGAAGGCGGCCGACATGGCCGGGTTCGCCGTGCCGCTCGGGCTCGCCTTCGGGCGCATGGGCTGCCTGATGGCCGGCTGCTGCTTCGGCAGCGTCTGCGACCTGCCGTGGGCCATGTCGTTCCCGGGCAGCAGCGCCGCGAGCGAGGCGCAGTTTCGCGAGCATCTCCTGGCGAGCGCGCACATGTGGAGCTTGCCCGTCCACCCGACGCAAGCGTACGAAGCGGCCGCGTCGCTCGCCGTGGCAGCGTTCTGCCTCCTGTGGGTGCATCCCCGCAAGCGCTACGACGGCCAGGTCTTCGCGACGTTTCTGGCTCTCTATGCCGTTGCGCGCTTCGCTCTCGAGTTTCTGAGGCGCGACGCCCGGGGCGGTGCGGCCGGGCTATCGACCTCTCAGCTGCTCGGCATCGCGCTCGTCGTCGCCGCGGCCTTCATTCATGTTCGGCTCGGTGGTCGCTCGTCGCCGGTTCGGACGACGAGTGGTACTCTTCCCGCCCCATGAGCGCTCGCATCCTCGACGGCAAGCAGCTATCCGAAGTGGTGCGCGCGGAGGTTCGCGGAGGCGTCGCTGCGTTCACCGCTCGGCACGGGCGGCCACCCGGGCTCGAGGTGATCCTCGTTGGCGACGATCCGGCGAGCGCGATCTACACGCGCAACAAGGAGAAGGCCTCGAACGAGGTCGGAATGCGTGGGTCGCTGCACGTCATGCCAACCTCGGCGAGCGAGGACGAGATCTCCGCGCGCGTTCGGGACCTGAACGACGACAAAGCGGTAGACGGGATCCTCGTTCAGCTCCCGCTTCCGAGTCACGTCAATTCGCAGCGCGTGCTCGATCTCGTGGATCCGCACAAGGACGTGGACGGCTTCCACCCGTTCAACGCGGGCCTCTTGGGCCTCGGGCGGCCCGGGGCGCTCGTGGCGTGCACGCCCTCGGGCTGCATGCGGCTCCTGCAACTCGCGGGGGCCGAGCTCCAGGGGGCACACGCCGTGGTGGTCGGCCGCAGCAACATCGTCGGCAAGCCCATGGCGCAGCTTCTTCTGGCGGCGAACGCCACGGTCACCATCGCCCATTCGCGCACGCGGGACCTTCAGGCTGTCTGCAAGCAAGCCGACATCCTGGTCGCTGCGGTCGGCAAGAAGGAGATGATCCGCGGCGACTGGATCAAGCCGGGGGCCATCGTCATCGACGTGGGCACCAACCGAGTGACCCTTCCGGATGGGAAGGCGAAGCTCTTCGGCGATGTCGCGTTCGACGAGGCCAAGGAGGTTGCGTCCGCGATCACGCCGGTTCCCGGGGGTGTCGGGCCCATGACCATCGCCATGTTGCTCGCCAACACGCTCGAAGCGGCCAAGCGACGCGCGGGGTAGGGCAGGGGACGCTACTCCGGACGCCCGAGCCCCGAAGGGGCTGCACGGACTAGAGGAGCTTTCCGAGGATTCGATCGAGCGCGTCGAGGTCTGGATAGGGGATCGCGATCTCGCCGCGGTTGCCCTTGTCCCGCACCTCGACTCTCGTCCCGAGCGCTCGCGTCAGGCGCGCCTCGAGGTCGCGCACGCTCGCGGACCTCTCGTGGACCAGGGCGCCGTTGCCCGTTCGCTTCTTCGTCCGCGCGCGCACCAGCGCTTCGGTCGCGCGCACGCTCAGGCGGCCCCGCGTGACCCGCTCGGTCAGCTCCTCTATCAACGCGCCGTCGCCCGCGCCCAAGAGAGCGCGCGCGTGACCCTCGCTCAGCTCGCCGGCGATCACCTTGGCTCGGACGCGCGCCGGCAGCTTGAGCAGGCGCAAGGCGTTGGCAATCGTGCTTCGATCCTTGCCCAGGCGACCGGCCAGCGCCTCGTGCGTGTACCCGTGCTCACTCACGAGGCGCTCGAACGCCTCTGCGAGCTCGATGGGGTTCAGGTCCTCTCGCTGGACGTTCTCGATGAGCGCGAGCTCGAAGGCGTCACGGGCGCTCACGTCCTTGACGACGACGAGCGCCTCGCGCAGCCCCGCGAGCTGGAGCGCTCGCCAGCGGCGCTCGCCCGCGACGAGCTCCAGCTTGTCGCCGCCGGCCAAACGGCGGACGACGAGCGGCTCGACGAGCCCGTGCTCCCTTATGCTCGCCGCGAGCTCCTCGAGCTTCTGGGAATCGAAGTGCTGCCGGGGCTGCCCCTTCTGCGGGACGATCTTCTCGAGCGGGCAAACGAAGACGCTTTTGTCGCCGTACGCCTGCGCCGCCGGAGCGGCCGGCAGCAAGGCATCGAGCCCGCGTCCGAGGGCACGCCGCTTCGCGTCCGGGGGGCTCATCGCGCGAGGATCTCCCGCGCCAGCGACAAGTAGCCCTGCGCTCCCTTGGACTGCACGTCGTAGAGGAGCACCGGCTTGCCGTGCGAGGGAGCCTCGCTGAGGCGGACGTTCCTCGGGATCACCGAATCGAAGACGTGGAAGTGGCGTTTGACCTCCTCCGCGACCTGGTGGGCCAAGTTGTTGCGTGGGTCGAACATGGTAAGGACGATGCCTTCCACCTCGAGCCGCGGGTTCATCGTCCCGCGCACGCGATCGATGGTCGCCATGAGCGAGGTCAGCCCCTCCAGCGCGTAGTACTCGCACTGCATCGGAACGAGCACCTTGTCGGCAGCCGCGAGCGCGTTGACGGTCAGGATGCCTAGCGACGGCGGGCAATCGATGAGCACGAACTCGAACGGCTCGGCCGACAGCAGAATCGGCGAGCGCAGCGCGGAGCTTGTACGCGCGATCGGGGGCGTCCACGAGCTCCACCTCGACGGCGACGAGGTCCTGCTTGCTTGGAACGAGCGTGAGGCTCGGCATCTGCGTCGGGAGCATCACGTCGCGCAAAGACGCCTGTCCGATGAGAGCGTCGTAGATACTGCGCTCGACAGTGCGCGGCGAAATGCCCACCCCGCTGCTCGCATTGCCCTGGGGATCCATGTCGATCAGGAGCGTGCGCCTCTCGGCGGCGGCCACGCTCGCAGCGACGTTCACGGCCGTCGTCGTTTTGCCGACACCGCCCTTCTGGTTGGCCACCGCAATGACCCGAGCCGGGCGCCTCTCGCCGTTGCGGTCCCGTGCGCCGGGCGTGCTCATGCTGGCGCCTTGTGTAGCCCGCACGCACGGGCAGCGGCAACCCGGTGCGCCCCGCGCGGGGAACGAAGCGTCACCTGCAAGGGAATTCGTCGCAGTTTATTTCCGGCGGTTTCCATCGCGTAGTACGTTGTCGCCATATGTGGGACACAGTCCAAGTGGACAGGAGTACCACGGCCCGATGACCCCGCGGCTGACGCAAGTACTGTCGAGCGACGATCCCGAGCAAGGCGAGGCCGTGGGCGACGTCGTCATCCGACGCTTCTGGGGCCGAGCCCGGACGCTGCCCCTTCGGGAACCAGCGCACCGCCGGGGCGAGCCGGCGCCCGCGCGCGACGTCACCCGCGACTCCACCGGAGCGCGTGTCGTCGAGCTGGCGCGGTGGGCGAGAACGCGATGATTGCGTCTCGCAATCCGTCTCGCACTTCGCGCGCATTCATCGCGCATCCATCGCCCGCTCTTCTCGAGCGCGCGAGCACGTAGCGAACGCACCAAAGAAAAGCCGGAAACGCATCTTCGTGCGCCGCGTGAGCGGTGCCCGAGGACGCGCGTCCGGCGCTAGGAGACGACCATGCCGCTGCCGAAGAGCTATCGAACGATCGAGGAGTTTCAACGCGAGGAGCTGCAGGCGCAGTCGAAGGCCGGCTACTCGTTCGACGACTTGATGCAAGAGGCCACTCTCTACGAGAGCGACATGCTCTTCGACGATCAGCACGACGAGTACGAGCCGGACGACGATGACGACGATGCCTGACGACGCTTGACGACGCTTGACGACAAGAAGGCGCGAGCCCGAGTCGGCCACCACCGAGCGTCCTGACTCGCGCACCTTTTCGGGCCAGGCCGCCGAAAGACGGACCTTGGACCGCCCCGACCCCTTGCTTTCCCCGCGTGGAACACTACCCTCCGCGCTCCTCATGCAAGTTCAGGTCGCGCGCATCTCGCCTGTCGTCATGGAGCTGGCCATCGAGGTCCCGGCCGATGCCGTGAAGGCCGAGGTCGACAAGGTCTACATCGACCTGCAGAAGAGGGCGCGAGTGCGCGGCTTTCGCCCCGGCAAGGCGCCCCGGCAGGTGCTCGCACACCTCTACGGCCCGCAGGTCGTGAACGACGTGGTCAACGCCATCGTCAACCAAACGCTTCCGCGGGCGCTCTCCGAGAAGCAGGTGCAGCCTGTCAATCAGCCGCAGGTCGAGGCAGGCAAGTTCGAGCAGGGAGCGGCGTTCTCGTACAAGGCGCGCTTCGAGGTGTCGCCCGAGATTGGCGAGGTCGCCTTCGAGGGTCTGGAGCTCGTCAGGCCGGCTGCCGAAGCCACGGAGCAGATGGTAGACGAGCAGATAGAGGCGCTCCGGAAACAGCACGCGCGCCTCGAAGCGCCCGAGCCCGCGCGTCCCGCGCGCAAAGGCGACGTCGTGACCATCGATTTCACCCTCGCGGTGGCCGGGGAGGAGATCAAGGAAGCCGGCGGCGAAGGACTGCAGCTCGAGCTCGGCTCAGGTCAGCTCATCGCGGAGCTGGACGCCGCGCTCACCGGAAAACGAGTCGACGACGAGTTCGAAGTCGAGGCGACGTTTCCAGTCACCCACGCGCGACCCGAGTTCCGGGGCAAGACCGGGACGTTCCACGTCAAGGTGAAGGACGTCAAGCAGCGGGTCCTTCCCGCGATCGACGACGAGCTGGCCAAGGACGTCGGGGCGTTTCAAACGCTGGTCGAGCTTCGCGCGGACGTGCACACGCGCCTTCAGAAGATGATGAAAGACCGCGCGGACACCGCGCTGGCCGAGCAGATCATCGAAAAGCTCAACGAGAAGAACCCGGTGGACCTGCCGCCGTCGCTCGTCGAGCAGCAGTGCCGCATGATGGAGCTCGAGATTCTGCAGAACGCCCGGCGCATGGGCCAGCGAGCCTCGCAGGAAGACCTGAGCAAGGTGCACGACCAGGTGCACGCCGAAGCCATGAAGAAGGTGCGAGCAGGCCTGCTCATGGCTGCCATCTCGAAAAAGATGGGCCTTCAGGTCACCGACCAGGACATCCAGAAGGGCCTCGAGGAGCTCGCCGCGGAAACGGGCAAGAACGTCGCCAAGGTGCGCGCGGAGTACAGCGATCCGCAGCGGAAGCAGCTACTCATCGGAATGATCCTCGAAGACAAAGTGCTCGACGTCATCGAGAGCAAGGCCAAGGTTCGGACGGCAGGGCCTGGAGACGTCCCGCCGACCGCCGGGAACACGAGCTCGAGCGAGGGGGCCGACAAGGCAACCGGCGCGAGCTCGGAGACCGCGGCGCCTGCCGCAGCATCCAAGTCATCCAAAGCATCCAGGACATCCAAGGGGAGCGAGCAAGAGCCGTGAACTCTAGCCGCTTGACGACCCCGCCAGCGGGGAGAAGGCTGTAAGGCGATGACCAAGCGTCCCGAGAATCGTACCCAGGCCGTCCGCACCCTCGAACGCGCCGTTGCGCAGGGCGTCGCGCCCCGCGCCGGACTGACACCGCCGACGGACTTCATCCCCTACCCGACGGTCGTCGAGACGACTCACCGCGGGGAACGCAACTGGGACATCTTCAGCCGGCTCTTGAAGGACCGTATCGTCTTTCTGGGAACCGAGATCAATGACGACGTCGCGAACATCATCATTGCTCAGTTTCTCTTCCTGGAGAGCGAGGATCCCGACAAAGAGATCATGCTCTACATCAACAGCCCCGGTGGCGTGGTGACGAGCGCCCTGGCCATCTATGACACGATGCAATATGTGCGTTCGACCGTCAGCACGACCTGCCTCGGCATGGCCGCGTCGGCCGCGGCCGTGCTCCTCACAGCGGGCACCAAGGGGCGACGCATGGCGCTGCCGAACGCTCGGGTAATGATCCACCAGCCCATGGGCGGAGCGCGCGGGCAAGCGACCGACATCGAGATTCAGGCCCGCGAGATCCGGCATCTCAAAGACGTCATCACCGAGATCCTCTCGAACGCGACGGGTAAGTCCAAGGATCTCATCCACAAGGATATCGATCGCGATTTCTACATGAGCGCTCCCCAGGCAAAGGAGTACGGGCTCATCGATGACGTGTTACCCCCCCGCAAGAAGGGGGAGGCCGAAAAACCCGCGCGGGAGCGTTGACCGCGCGCGTTCGAGGCAGCAAACGAGCAAACGAGCAAACGAGACCGAGACGACGAGGACGAGAGGCGAGAGAAGGCAGGCCCCCATGCACCTGGGCCTTGCACGCTCGAGCCCCGCAGGGCGAGTCAGGGACCAGGCAAGAAAACAAGCACGCCACAAGCTTGCGACGGTCGGGGGGTGGGTCTAAGCTTTCGGTCGTACGCGGTCGAATTTGGTGCCGCGCGGTGAAGTCGAGGTGCCCGGGTTTCGAGATGTCGGTGCGTGAACGAGGCGAGCATTGGAACGCAGACGGGACGACCACCAGAACGGCAACCTGAACTGCTCCTTTTGCGGCAAGTCGCAGAAGGAAGTGAAGAAGCTCATTGCCGGGCCCACGGTCTACATCTGTGACGAGTGCATCGGCCTCTGCAACGACATCATTGCCGAGGAGGTCGAGAAGGACGAGCCGTACGCCGGCTCGACTCCCGTTCCGAAGCCCTCGGAGATCAAGTCGATCCTCGACGACTACGTGATCGGCCAGGAGCGCGCGAAGAAGATCCTCGCCGTCGCCGTACACAACCATTACAAGCGCATCGACTCGCGCGTCAGCCCGGACGACGTGGAGCTCGCGAAGTCGAACATCTTGCTCCTCGGCCCCACGGGCACCGGCAAGACTCTCCTCGCGCAGACACTCGCCAAGATCCTCAACGTCCCCTTTGCCATCGCGGATGCGACGACGCTGACCGAGGCGGGGTACGTCGGAGAGGACGTCGAGAACATCATCGTCCAGCTCTTGCAGAACGCCGATCACGACGTCGAGCGCGCGCAGCGCGGCATCGTCTACATCGACGAGATTGACAAGATCAGCCGCAAGGGCGACAACCCGAGCATCACGCGCGACGTCTCGGGGGAAGGCGTTCAGCAGGCGCTCCTCAAGATCATCGAGGGGACGATCGCGAACGTGCCGCCGAAGGGTGGTCGAAAGCACCCGCAGCAGGACTTTTTGCAGGTCGACACGACCAACATCCTCTTCATCTGCGGCGGCGCCTTCGTCGGCCTCGAGCAGATCGTCCAGCGCCGAATCGGCCAGTCCACGCTCGGCTTCGGCGCCGACATCAAGAGCAAGAAGGACTACAAGCTCGGCGAGCTGCTCGAGCAGGTCCAGCCCGAGGACCTCCTCAAGTTCGGCCTGATCCCGGAGTTCATCGGGCGACTGCCCGTGCTGGCGACGCTCCACGAGCTCAACGAGGACGCGCTGGTCGACATCCTCACGAAGCCGAAGAACGCGCTCGTCAAGCAGTACCAGAAGCTCTTCGAGATGGACGGCGTGAAGCTCAAGTTCACCAAGGGCGCGCTCCAGGCCGTCGCCAAGGAGGCGCTGGTCCGTCAGAGCGGCGCTCGCGGTCTACGCGCCATCCTCGAGCACGCGATGCTCGACATCATGTACGACATTCCCTCGCGGAGCGGCATCAAGGAAGTCGTGGTGAACGAGGACGTCATCACCAAGCGTGAGCCGCCGCTCATCGTCTACCAGAAGGAAGCAGAGCTCGCATGAGGCGTCGCCGTCGTCCCAGGTTTCGTCCGTCGTGGTCCGGGTGACTCGAGGCCGAGGGAGTCTAGCCGGGCGGCCGAGGGAAGCGGGCTCGCTGAGGCGCTGCTAATCTACCGTGTCGATGTTTTTCAACAAGGACAACGACGGCAAGGGGCCGCCGCTCGTGAAACGGCGCACGGTGCCGCTCCTGCCGCTGCGGGACATCATCGTGTTCCCGCACATGGTTTCGCAGCTCTTCGTCGGTCGAGAGCGATCATCAACGCGCTCGACGCCGCCATGGCGCGCGACAAAGACATCTTCCTCGCCGCGCAGAAGAACGCGAAGACCAACGAGCCGACGCCGGACGACATCTTCCCGGTCGGCACGCTCGGGCACCGTGATGCAGCTCCTTCGCCTGCCCGACGGCACGGTGAAGGTGCTCGTCGAGGGCAAGCGGCGCGCGCGCATCAAGCGCTTCGCCCAGACCGACGAATTCTTCCTCGTCGAGGTCGACGAGATCGCCGAGGCGTGGCAGCGCGGCGTCGAGGTCGAAGCGCTGATGCGCAGCGTGCAGGCGGCCTTCGAGATGTACGTGAAGCTGAACAAGAAGGTTCAGCCCGAAGTCTTGATGAGCGTGCAGACGATCGACGACCCGGCGCGCCTGAGCGACACGATCGTCGCCAACCTGCCGACGGTCAAGCTCGCCGACCGCCAGCAGCTGCTCGAGATGGACGAGGCCTCGAAGCGCCTCGAACGTCTGCACGAATTGATGCAGGCCGAGATCGAGATTCTCCAGGTGGAGAAGAAGATCCGGTCGCGCGTCAAGAAGCAGATGGAGAAGACGCAGAAGGAATACTACCTGAACGAGCAGATGCAGGCCATCCAGAAGGAGCTGGGTGGCGGCGAGCGCGACGAGTTCAAGAACGAGATCCAGGAGATCGAGGAGACGCTCAAGACCAAGCGGATGAGCAAAGAGGCCTCCGCGAAGGTCAAGAAGGAGCTGAAGAAGCTCAAGATGATGCACCCGACGAGCGCCGAGGCGACCGTCGTGCGCAACTACATCGACTGGATCATCAGCCTCCCCTGGTACGACAAGACCGACGAGACCTACGACCTGAAGAAGGCCGACGAGATCCTCGAGGAGGATCACTACGGTCTGAAGAAGATCAAGGAGCGCATCCTCGAGTACCTCGCGGTGCAGGCGCTCACGAAGAAGCTGAAGGGGCCGGTCCTCTGCTTCGTGGGTCCGCCCGGCGTCGGCAAGACGAGCCTCGCCAAGAGCATCGCGCGGGCGACGGGGCGCAAGTTCGTGCGGCTTTCGCTGGGCGGCGTGCGCGACGAGGCGGAGATCCGCGGTCACAGGCGGACGTACATCGGCGCGATGCCCGGCAAGCTGATCCAGAGCCTGCGAAAGGTCGGCACGAACAACCCGGTCTTCCTGCTCGACGAGGTCGACAAGATGTCGACCGACTTCCGCGGCGATCCGGCGGCTGCGCTGCTCGAGGTGCTCGATCCGGAGCAGAATCACAGCTTCAACGACCACTACCTCGACCTCGACTACGACCTCTCGGACGTGATGTTCATCACGACGGCGAACACGCTCGGCGGCATCCCGATCCCCTTGCAGGACCGCATGGAGATCATCCAGCTCAGCGGGTACACCGGAGTTCGAGAAGCTCAACATCGCCGTGCAGCTACCTGGTCCCGCGACAGCGCAAGGAGTGCGGCCTCGAAGAGGTGCCCTTCACCGATCACCGAGGCGGCGATCCGCACGATCATCCACCACTACACGAAGGAAGCCGGCGTGCGCGCGCTCGAGCGCGAGATCGCGAGCATCTCGCGCAAGGTGGCGCGCCAGGTGGTCGACCGACGGCAAGGAGAAGCCGATCGAGGTCGTCGCCAAAGACGTGCCCAGGTTCCTGGGCGTGCCCAAGTTCCGCGTCGGGACGCAAGGAGGAGCACGACGAGATCGGCCTGACCAACGGCCTGAGCGTGACCTCGAACGGGGGAGGGGAGCTCCTCGCGTGCGAGGTGGCCGTGGTCGCCGGCAAGGGCAAGCTCGTCATCACGGGCCTGCTCGAGAAGGGGATGGAGGAGAGCGCGCAGGCGGCGATGAGTTACGTGCGATCGCGCGCGGAGGCGCTGGGCCTCGAGAGCGATTTCTACCAGAAGGTGGACGTGCACGTGCACTTCCCCGAGTTCGTCCGCAAGGACGGGCCGAGCGCCGGCGTGACCATGGCGACGAGCCTCGCGAGCTCGCTCATCAAGGTGCCGGTCAAGCGCGACCTCGCGATGACCGGAGAGATCACGCTTCGCGGTCGCGTCATGCCCATCGGCGGCGTCAAGGAAAAGCTCCTGGCGGCGCACCGCAGCGGGATCACGACGGTGATCATCCCGAAGGAGAACCGCAAAGACCTCCGCGAGGTGCCCCGCCGGGTGCTCAAGTCGACCCGCGTCGTTCTGGTCGATCACATGGACGACGTGCTGCGCGAGGCGCTCTGCTTGCCGACGCCCGAGGCGCTCTTCGGGCCTGCAGCGCGAGCGCTGGGAGTACCGCGACGGCGAGCTCGTGGTCCTGCCCGCCCAGGAAGCCAAACCGGGCGCTCCGGCTGCCCGCCGGCGTGCGCCCGGGGATGGCACAGGGAAGCCCCCGCCGTCGGAGCCGGCAGCGCCGCTGCCGGCGCGATGAGGGCGGGATCGCGATGAGGGCGTGATAAAGTTGCAGCGGCTGCGACGAACGGCCGCGTTCGCACTTGACCGAGCGCGTCGCCTGCGTAAAGTGGCGCGCCCGGTCGCACCGCGGTCCTCGCGGTCGGGCGGGTAGCTCAGCGGTAGAGCGCTGGCCTTACAAGCCGGATGTCGCAGGTTCAAGCCCTGTCCCGCCCACGAGCCGAACGAAGCAGCAGAGCGGAGCAAGAGACCCCTGAGAGAGGGTGCGAGAGGTAGATAGTAAGCGAGCGAGAGTCATACGTTTTTGGGGTGGTAGTTAAGTTGGTTATAACGCCGGCCTGTCACGCCGGAGGCCGCGGGTTCGAGTCCCGTCCACCCCGCTGTAGTTCCGAATACTTAGGTACCGTTTTTCGCGACTTGGCCCGATCGTTGGCCCAATCGGTCGCCAGCTCCGGCAGGGCCGGGAACACCTCTCCAAAGCCTGCCGCGAGCGTCTCCGCCTCGCGGATGTAGCCGAGCGTCGTCGTGTAGTCGGTGTGGCCGGCGCGCGATTGGATGGCCTGCGGTGCGTCGCCGCGGACGGCCATCCACGTGATCCCCGTCGCGCGCAGATCATGAAAGCGCATCGCCTGGCGTGTCGCGTCCGTCGCGTGCAGCTCGGGGCGTTTGATGTTGGCCTTCGTCAGCCAGCGTTTCAGACCTCGCGCGAGGTCGCGCTCGCTGGTCAGCTCCACCACGTAGTTATCCGGCCCGGCGCGGCCCTCCTCCTCCGCTTCGGCGTGCATCGTCTGAAGCAGGGGCAGGATCGCGCGCTCGAGCGAGAAGCGCCGCGCGTGCTTGGTCTTCGTCGGCTTGTCCTCCCCGGTGACGCGATCGCGGGCGCGATGCACGTGGATGGTCCCGTGCTCCAGGTCGACGTCGGCCCAGCGTAGCGCCCGGAGCTCCGCGGCCCGGGCGTACGTGTAGATCCCCAGCGCGACGGCGCGCCGCCACATGAGCGGGACGTCGTCGCACGAGACGAACGTGAGCACCTCGGAGGGATACAGGTACGGGTGCGCCCTGTGGGCGCCCCGGTTCGGGCCCTCGACGTCGCGGATCGGGTTCGACTCGCGGCAACGGATCTCGTCACGCTTGGAGCGAACGGCGTCAGCAAGCATCTTGCCGGCCGTCGTCCAGACGTTGCGGGCGGTTTTCCAGGCGATATGGCCGTCCTGGATTTGCTTGTCGAGGTAGCGGGAGAGCGTCCGCATGTCCGCCGTCGTCCAGTCGCGCACGTGCGTGCCCCCGATCGCCGGGGCGATGTGCGTGTCGTAGTGGCTCCGGTTCTCGCGGGTGGACGTCTGGCCGTTGGCCTCGCGCGACCCAATCCAGGCATCAAGCCAGTCGCCCATGGCCCCTGTGGGCTGGATGCGGGGACGCCTGCCCAGGAGGCCGGCCCGCTTTTTCGTAAGGTGCTCGCCGGTCTCGTTCTCGCGCTCCTGGAGCGCCTCGGCGTACAGCTCCGCGCGCTCGCGGCCCGTCTTGCCTCCGGCCGGCGTGCTGTACTTTTCGGGCACGTCGACGCGTACGCGGCTGTCGTCCGCCAGACGAATGCGCGCGCGGTAGTACGTCGAGCCGTCGGCGCGCTTGAAGGGTTCGACGGAGCCAGTACGGGGCGGGGGCATCAGGAGTTCTCCAGCCCCGCTTCGAATTGTTGGAGAGACAGCGCGGTTTCCACGACGTAGTCACGGCAGTACTGGAGCTGCTCGGGGGTGACCGGGACCGCATACGCTTCCGGACCTGAGCCTGCGCGCTCCACGATCGTGGAGAACCGAAGGTACTTGGGCATGTCGAGACCGAGCGCCAGAATGCGCACGGCGCTCTGGAGCTGATCGAGCGTGCCCGTGATCGCGTCGAGAAGACCGCTGAAAGCCCTGTCTTGACTCCGGCCGAGCTGCTCCCAATTGTGGCGCACAACGCTCATTGGCCATCCGAAAAAGAACGGATCGGGCCCAGATTCGTTCGTCCGCCGCTCCTCAAACTCGGCCAAGATCGTCTCGAACGCGCGCCCGAGCGGCTCGAGCGCCTCCGAATGGTGATTTGCATCCATGTGAGCCTCGGCCTCGCGTACCAGCTCCCTTGCCACGGAGCTCGATACGAGATCGCTCAGCGAGAGCGAGTCGAAGGCGAGCTCGAAGAGCATCGGCGTGCTCGCTTCGAGAAACGTCGCGACCGTTGCTCGGTACCCCTCGACGTCCAAGCTCGATGGCATCGCCCCGAAGTGCTTGAGCGCCACGCGGGCCTTGTTCAGACGGTCCAGCGCAACTCGCTCGGGAAGCTCGCTCGGCGTCAGCGACGCGTTGAATGCGTCAAAGTAAGCCTCGAACATGCTCGCCTTCGCGTCCTGCTTCGGGCGTTTGAGACCACGGTGCGCGATTGCCACATCGAAAAAGAGCTCCAGGGCGTCGTGGAACATGAGGAGCGAGAATCGCGCGAAGGGGCTCCGGCTGCCGCGACTGACGCAGCGCCATCGAGTGCAGATAGCGGACGAAGACAAGTCTCCGCACGACGTCCTGAGCGAGGGCCACGAGCTACGCCTTCCCCGCGAGCAGCTCGCCGGCATCGTCGAGAAGCGCGTTGAACGGCTCATCCGGCTTGCCGCGTGCGTCGTGCCGAGTGTGGAGCCGCTCGTAGTACGCCGTGCGCCGCAGCCAATAGAACCGCCCCTCGGGGGCCGGCGCGCCGCCCGGGCCGAACTCGAGGATCCAATTGATCGTCCCGCAAAGGATCAGGTCGACGACGTCCTTCGCTTCGTCGTCATCGTCCTTCGCTTCTCCCCCGTAGCGGTACGCGTGAAAGCCCGCATTCGTGGCCAGGGAGCCGAGGTCCGCGACGATGCTCTGGCAGAAGGCGAGGTGCTCCGCGACCTTCTCTGGCGTGAGCATCTCCGCCGTCGCTGTCTTCGCGTGCTGCTCATACTTGTGGGCTCGGTGCTGATGCCGATCCTCCAGAAGCGGCTTGAAGCGATCCCTCAGGCGTCCCTCGAGCCCCTCGACGTCTTGGCGCGAGGGATGGTCCTTCGTCGCGCCTGGAAACAGCCGCGCGAAGGCTTCCTTGCGCGACTCCAAGTTGCGGGCCGTGATCTCTCGATCGATCGCCTCTGCAATGGGGTCGACGCTGCCTTGCAGCTTGCCCGCGCGCCAGCGCCAGCCGAGAGCCTCTAAGTCCGGGCCCTGCAGGTTCAGCTTCAAAAAGCCCCCGGCCGAGTAGAGAGCCTTCGCCCAAGACGCGAGGTCCACGACGATCATGTCGCGCTCGCTCAAGAGCATCGCCCACATGGGTTCGTGGTGGATCTCGAAACGCTTCAGGCGTCCGACCTTCACCAGCTCGGCATGCACGCTCCGGATGTGACTCAGCCGCCTACCGAAGGACCAAAGCTCGTCGCGGAGTGCGGAGAACGCCGCCCCGGTCGCCGATGAGAAACGACTCTCCGACTCGCGCCAAGTGATGCTGACCTTCGGCTCACTCTCTTCGCTTCCCATGTTGGCCCCCTCGTCAGGCGCCGCGCGACCCCTGGCGCGAAGCGTCGCTCACGCTGTGCCGCCCCGGCGCATGTGGGCGGTCGCCTCATGAATCGAAGCTATGCGGGCTCGGATGATGCCCATCGCCTTCTCGAGCTCGATGCCCGGTGGGATCGCTCCCTCGACGTCGAGCACGGCCGTGTGCAGCGCCGTGATCTGCTCGTCGATGTCCGCGCCCCACTCGGCGAGGTCGTCCCTGCGGGACGACTTCCTTGTGTTCCGCTGAGCGACTGCGGTTGCGCTCGGGCTCTGCTGTTCTACCTTGCTCATCGTCATCTCCTCTCACCCAGGTTGATGGCCGCGCCGGCGGGTGTGTTCAGCACCGCGCCGGCCCTTTTTCGTTCAGCGCTTGCCTGCCTTCGCCTGACGCGCCGCGAGCGACTCTCGGATCGCCATGCGGACGATCGCGGTCGCGCTCGTGAGGCCCGTTAGCCTCTGCAGCTTGTCGATGACCTTTCGGTCCTCGTCCGTGAAGCGGATCGTCGTGTGCGGCTGCTTGCTAAGCATCGGTCGTTTGCTTGTACGTCACCATGACGTATACGATCAATACCGGTCTCGACGATTCCTCCCACCTTCACCCCGGCGGCGCGTCGCTCTCGGACAGCCGCCTCGAGGTCGCGCGCGTGGACGTTCGCGACACAATCAGGGGCGCTCCTCGCTCATGTGCTCAGCACTCCCGAGGGTCCGACGACATAGGAGAAGACCGCCTCGAGCAGGATGCAAAGAGCAAACTGCCCGCCGTTGCTCTGCAGAAAGTACTGCGTCGCGAGCGGCAGGTACATTTGCGTCTTGTGCCACGTGACGCACCCGTCGAACGAGTACGAGAGGTACGTCCCGTTGGTGTCGACCGACGCGATCACGAAGAGAGGTCCACTCGCCGCGATGTCGGCGCACGCCGTCGCCGTCAGCGTCGCGCCGACCTGCGCCCAGTTGATCCCGTCGTAGGAGCGCCAGAAGCTACGGGCGCTCCCGAGGCTCGCGAGGACCATCCAGCAGGGTCCGCCGAAATCGGTGCCATTCGCGATGCCGAGGCCCGTGTAGGTAGCGCCCATGCCGGTGATCGCGCGCGTCGTGAACGTGAGCCCGTCCGAGCTCGTGACGACGAGGGGCGGCGCAGCACCGCCGCTTACCTGGGATCCAAGGGCAATAAATTGCGTCCCGTTGTCGTGGAGCGTCCAGCGGCCGGTGACGGCGGTGACGCTCACCGTCGACCAGGTCGAGCCGTGGTCCCGCGAGATCCGGATCAGGCTGACGCCCGAGGCCGCGACCGTAGCCAGGATCAGCGAGCCGGAAAAATACCAGAGCTCCGCATCCTGAAAGACTCCGCTCGGGTCGTGCAGCACCTGCGTGTACACGCCCGTCCCGGTGTCGAGCCTCCAGACGTAAAGGTCGTTGTTGCCCCCGAGGCCGATCGCCGCGACGTAGAAGGTCGTCGCGTCGGTCGGGTCCTTGCAAACGCTCCAAATCACGGGCGCCCCTGTGATCGGCGTTCCCAGGATCCCGCTAAACGCCGGGTTGTTGCTCCCCGGCAGGCCGTACACGCCTTGGATCCCGCCGACCGCCCCCGTCAAGTAGGTGAAGAGCCAAACGCCGTTGACCGGGTCCCAGGCCGGACGGCCGAACACGCCGCCACCCCCCGGCGTCGCGATCGGCGGATACCAGTTTTCGGTTCCCAGTGCGCGCACCGTTTGGGCGAGGTACGCGGTGCGGTCGGCGAGGTTTTGGCCTGCAATGTTCAGCGCGGCCGCGGTTGCGGGATTGAGGTCGGGGTCGTCCACCAGGCCGATGTTCGGCGGATAGAGTGCAGGGTTCCCGGCGTAGGGGTGAATCGAGCAAACGCCCGGAGCCAGAAGCCGCGCGAAAAATCTAGATTCGTCCAGCATCGTTCAGTCTCCTTCGTGTGTGATCGGGAGCTCGCGTTGCCGCGGCGCCGCTCGGTGCACCAGCTCGCGCTCGCGAGCGATGAGAGCGGCTTCAACGTGACGGAGGTCCTCGCGGGCTCGCTCGAGGGCGTTGCGTGCGGCCGCCGCGTAAATCGCGGCAAGGTCGGGCGGCGCTGTCGATGCTGCGGCGAGCGCCGTGCGTGCATCCGCGAGCGGGTTGCTGGGCTCCTGCATACGCGTCTCCTTCGTCACGAGTGCACCTCTCAGCGAAGCGGCCCGGCCCCGGCCGGGCAGTGGCGAGCTGCTCGGCCGGGGGTGGCCCCGCGGCCTTAGGGGTGGGACCGCGTCTCCGGCGCGCCGAACGGAAAGGCGCAGCCGAAACTTGGATGCGCCTAGCGGACGCCCTCCTCGAGGATGCCCAGGTCGTCGCCGACGACCCATTCACCGTTCTTCAGCTGGCGAACGCCGGCCATCTGCGCGGCGCGCTCTGCGTTGACCCGTTCGGTGCCAGCCGCGTCGAAGGCGCGCTGGTCCGCACGCCGGCGGAGCGTGTCGTGTTCAATCCTGATCTGCGCTGCCTTCGCTTCCTCGTTTCGCGAGAGCTGCGCGCGCTGCGCTGGCGAGAGCCCTCGCAGTCGTTCGGCCTGTGCGTCGAGGCGCGCCTGGTGTGCGGCGCGATCGCGTTCCTGCCGCGCTTGCACCTCGGCGCGCTCGAGCGCCTCGAGCTCGGGCGCCGCCTCGGCCTGATTGCGGCTCGCGCTCCACACGCGGGCCGTACGGGCGAGCACCTCGCGCCCCTGTCCCGGCGTCCGCTTGCCCTGGCCGAGATGGCCCACGGCGAGCGACGTCAGGCTGACGAGCGCGTGCAGTCCGTGAGGGTCGGGCCGGCCGGGGGTGGGAAGCGCGAGCGCCCAACGCACCTCGTGCGGGTTGGATCCAGGTGAGGCCGCGCCTTCCGCGAGCAGTCGCTCGAGGAACGCGCCGGCGGCCGCGATACCGTCCGCGGGCGTCAGCGTCGCCCCCAGCGCGCGGCCGCGGCGCACGAGCGCGTCGTCCTCGGCCAGCAGCTGGTGCAGCTCGAGGACGTCGGAGAGCTGCTCAATCATGCGCGTGGCGATCCGGGTGCCGAGCTCGCGCTGGACGCGAAGGCGGCTCTCGTCTTTGAGCTTCGTCTCGAGCGTCGCCGCCTCATGGGCGCGGGTTGCGGCGGCGAGGTTCGTCTCCGTCTCCGTCACATCCGCGGCGGCCCGCGAGTGAGTATTGACGGCCTCGTTTAGGTGTTTGCGCACGGTCTCCAGACGACCGCCAGCGCGATCGCTGGCCGCCAGCAACTTGGTATCGGGTCCCTCGGCGCCGTCGCGAAGAGCGGTCGCATGGGCGTTCTCGGCGTCGGGTAGGGCCTGCTCCCAGCTCGCTCGAGCCTTGGCCGCCCGATCGAGCGTCGCCTTGCGATCGGCGAGGAGTGCGGTCTGCTGGTCGACTGCGGCGCGCGTCAGGTCGACGGCCGTGAGCGACGGCAGCGCCTCCGCCTGGGTCTTCGACGTCGCGACCATTAGCCAATCTCCTTCTCGAGCTCGGCGATGCGCGCCGCGGCTTGTTCACGGGTCATGTGCACGGGCATGACGAGGGTCGTGCCGACCAGGGTCGCCCTCGACTCGCTCTCGACGCGCTTCGGGGCCGTCCTCTCGAGCAACGCAACCTGCGCCGGCGAGAGCCTCGCCCTCGATTCCGACTCCGCGCGCGCGTGGTCGAACGCGCGGCGCTGCTCGGGGGTCATCGCGGCTCGAGAGCTCCGAGCGCGAGCCTTCCGGAGATACGAGCCGAGCGCGCTCTGCGCTTTCGCGAGCCCCGCGGCCTTCTCCTCCTCGTCCCCGTCCTCGAGCGCCTTCAGTGCCGCCCGGGCCTTGTCCTTGTCGTCCTCCTCCGCGTCGTCATCGTCAACGATCGCCTGAAGGGACTTCTTGATCGGCTCGAGGTCTTCTGACTTTTTTGCCATGGTGCTGGTCTTCTCTTTTCTTCTCGTCGGTGCTGCGGCCCGAGCGGGCAGCGTGAACACGGGCGCCACTACGAACTCGGACGCCTGGAAGTGCTCGAGCAAGCCGTCTCGGCGAAGGCCGGCGCGCAGACTCTCGAGCGTCCTCGCGTCTCCGCGTGCTCGAGCGCGAGCGAGGGCGCTGCGCCATTCCTCGAGCGACGCTTCCGGCATGCCCAAACCGGCGCGTCTCACTCGACCCGACCGCGGTCGGGCAGCGGCCTATAGCCGGTGTCGGGCGGCCCGCTCGGCGCCGGACACGGGAGGGACGGTTCCCCGGTCGGCTTCGGCCAGGGCTTGCTCCGCGTCGGGGGGCAGTCCGGCGGCGTCGGGCGTTCTGGTCGGGCGGGAGCGTCGGGAAACGGGCTATACGGGCCGGGCATTCGAAGTTCTCCTTGCGCGTGGAGCGATTGAGACGGATCAGTCGACTCGACCGCGGTCCGGCGGGGGCACGTATCCCGTCTCGAGCGGTACGTACGGATTCGGCGCCGGCGGAGTCGGCGCGGTGGTCGGAGGCGAGAAGCCAGGGTTCGGCGTCGTGAGGGCCGGCGCTTTCTCACGTTCGGGCGACGGCCCGCTCGGATAGGGGAACGAGGAACGGTCCTGGTCATTGGCCATGAGCGATCTCCTATGCCGCCGATCTTCCGCGTTCGCGGGGCGCCGTCACGAAGTCTCTATCAACTGCGCGTTTACCCTCCTCCGCGGGGAAGGGCTCGCGGTTGGCCTCAATCCACGATCCGACTGCGACGTAGAACGCCCGGTGAAACGCGCCGATCAGGAACAGGCTGGGCATTCGACGTCGGTTCAGGATCGCGGAGAGACACTGCGGCGTGACGTCGGCGTGCACCTCTCGCAACTGCGAGAGCAGCACGTCGAGCGAGTAGCGTTTGCCCTCGCCCAGGTGCCAGCGGGTCTGGACGATGAGCACGCGGTGCCCTTCGGAGCAGTGGCGCCCTTGCTCGTCCCGATGGGCGAGGCCGAGCGCCGCTAGCTCCGAATGCTTCAGCACGGCAGCCCCGCCGGCGGCGTGCCGTTCTTCGAGAGCGCCCGAAGCGCGCGCACGAGGGTTTGGTAGCGCGCGAGCGCCTGCGCCATCGCGTTCACCGCGATTGCCATCCGCTCAATGTCCGGGGTGGCGGCTCGCGTCTCCGCCTCGAGCGCGTCGATTGCACTCGCCAGGACGACAGCGGCGGCTCTCGCTTCCGGCGACGCACTCGAGAATCGCCCCGTCCGCATCGAGCATCGCCGGAAAATCCTTCGAGACGAACTCGCGCCACTGGACGATCTGGCCAGCGAGCTTGCGGGCGAGCTCCTTCATCGCCTCGGGGATGGCGTCCGCGTCGCTCATTGGCGACCTTCCCCCCAGGAGCCGCCGAGGAGCTGCTCGAGGCCGGCCATCTGGTCGAACTCGGCGGCCGCGTCCTGCATGTCACGCGCGGGGGCCGCAACGGGCTGGGGTTGGTGCGTGAGCGTCGCCGGCGGCGCCCATCCACGCGGCGCGTAGACGGACAGGGCAAGCGAATCGAGGCGGTCCGGGCTCCGGCCGAGCCGGTCCTTCATCTCCGACTTCGGCTCGAGCTGCGACCTTCCGCCGGCGACGTCGCGCCAGCGCAGCGCGACGAGCTCCGCCTCGAGCCGTAGGTCGCTCGGGAACGAGCCTCCAGCCTTCACCCACTCGACGAGCCCCGCGAACAGCACGTCGCGATTCCACCGATAGGCGTCCTTCATCCTGCCAATCGGCGGCTGGCCGCCCTGAAACCCGACGAGCTTGAACTCCCGGTCTGTCGTCTGGTCCCGCCAACGATACGCGTTGAAGACGTCGTAGACGCGCGCCCCGGTGCCGCCGTCCCGGTCGACGCACACGATCGGCTTTGTGTCCTCGTCGCACTCGCTGAAGTCGCGGTGTCGGTCGAGGATCTCCCGCGCGACCTCGAGGATGCAATCCGGCGATAGCCCGCGCGCGGTGTGGATCGGCTCGAGGGTCCTCATGCCGCGGCGGATACAAAAGGCCGTCTCGTCACCCTCGTGCCCCTCACCGGCGACGTCGATGCCGAGCTGGAGGCGCCCGCTTGCGTCCGCCGACGCGTACCGCTCCGGCGAGCTTGCGAGCGTCACGAGCTCGATGCTGAAGAGCTGGCCCTGCTCGGCCGTCGGGAAGCGCCCCTCGACGTTCGCGGCCCAGTGGATCGAACCGCGACCCCAAGCGAGCTCGCGCTCCCGGAGCCACTGCCAATCGGCGAGGCCGGGATACACGTCCTGGCCCTGCACGATGTTGGGATTGGTCTCCGTGCTGACCTGCATCGTCTTGAACAGGTGCCGCTCTTCGTGGAAGGCGCGATAGAAGGCGCCCACGCTTCGCGTCGGGTTGGAGATCATCGCGCGGTGACAGTCAGCGCCGGCGAGGTTGCCCACGAGCGCCGTGTCGAAGTCGTCCTTGATGTCCGAGGCCTCGTCCTCAATCGCCAGGATGCGGCCACCCGAGAAGCCGCGCAGGCCTCCCTCGGCGATCGCCGTCATGCCGACAATCTCGCGGAAGTCGGGCGCCCGGATGCCGTTGCGGGCGAGCAAGCTCATGTTGCCCGTGAGGACCGCCGAATGCGGACAGGGCCTCGGCCCCGTGGGGTCGGACAGCTTGCAGTCGAGACAGCGCCCGCTCCCGAAGAACAGCATGCGGATCTCGCGGTACGCGATGCCGTCGATCTGCTTGGACGTGGGCCCCAGCAGCAGCACGCGGGCCTTCGGGAAGCTCGCGTACCACCAGAGCGCCGCCACGCCGACGACGAAGTCCTTTCCGATCTTGCGGCCGCCGGCGACGGCGACGTGCCGTTGGTCGCGGATGGCCTCGAGGAACTCCACCTGGAAGGCCCACAGCGCGACGCCAAGGATCATCCGGGCGAAGCCCACAGGGTCCTCTTGCCAACGCGGCGAGGGCCACTGCGCGCCCTGGCGCTCGAGCGCGACGCGCTCTGCCGTCTCGCGCACGGCGTCGTCGAGCCCGCGCAGCGGTCGGCCCGAACTCGAGCGCTTCATGCGGTCCCGCCTTTCGTTTGCGGCATCGCGTACAGACGCACGGCGACGTAGCGCCCCGTCGCGGTGTCGACGCCGACCGCCCAGCAGCTCCACGCCTCGCCGGCATGCAAGGGAGCCCGCTGCGCGCAGAACTTGTCACCTCTCGCGACCAGGTCCGCGCGAGGCATCAGCCCCTTGCGCATGCTCCACACGCGCCGCCCGGTGAACGCGAGCATCAGGACCTCGTCCGCCTCCGAGGCGCGGCGTATCGCGTCGCCCAAGGATGGCATCAGCGACCTGGTGCGCTGTCGCAAGAGCTCCTCCAGGTTCTTCGGAGGCCAGTCGCTCGCGCCCTGCAGGCCCGCGCGCGCGATCGGCCACTCGTCGCCCGGGACGTCCTCGAGCTCGCCGACGACCCAGCACGCGGCGAACTCGCCGGGCTTCACGGTCGCCCGCTTGGCCATGCGGCCGTCGCCACACGCCGCCAGCTCGGCGCGGGGGATGAGCCGCACGGAAGCCGCACGTCCGGTACGGCCGATGCGTACCAGTACGACCTGGTCGGCCAGCGCCGCGGCCTCGAGCTCGTCGCGCAGCTCCGGCAAGACGGCCTCGAGCCGCTCGTGCGGGGACTTCACGACGTGCCCCCCGGTGTAGACAACTGACCGAGCGCGCGCGCGAGGTCCTCGGCAGCGCCCGCGTGCTTGCGCAGGACCTCCACGAGCACGTGGTCGATCTGCGCCCAGGCGCGCGAGCGCAGGATGGCCGATACGGTGAGCTCCCCGTCGCCGTCGAGACGCACGAGCTTGTGCACCGCGGCCTGCAACTGCCCGTACAGCGCCGCCACGTGATTGCGAGGGACGCCGGCGTCGCACCGCGCGATCTCCTCCTCGAGCCGCTCCACGATGGCCGCGAGCCGTTCGCGGTTCGAGAGGCCGTGAAGCGCGAGCGACCGCGTTGCCGTCGCCGGGCGCGCCTGCTGCCCCTCAGACGCGCCGGGCGCCGCGACGGCCACCCCCCTGGCCTCTCGCGCGGCCGCGTCCATTGGCGCCCCCGTGCCGTTCCATCGCTGGCCCTTGCGGGCTGCCACCTTCGGCTGCTTCGTAGGGCGCGCCCACTCGGCGAGCGCGATGCCGTACGCCGCGAAGATGCGCCGCTGTACGGCCGGCGTCGGCGAGCGCCGCCCTGCGATGTAGTGCCGTACGGCTCCTTCCGTCGCCCGGATCTTCGCCGCCACCGCGGCGATCGTCCCGCGTTCGCAGAGCTCCGCGAGCTTCACCGCGGCCGCCGTCGGTGCGGTGTACGGCTTTTTAGGCTTGGCGGAATTCGGGCTCACGTTCGGGACACTCCCGGAGGACACGGCAGGCGTCCTACTGTTTGCGCCGGCCTCGCCCCGACGCGCGCGAGCGCGGCCCCACGTGTGCACGCTCACGGCTGGTACCCCGGCGGGATGAGGGAGCGGTCTACGCACACGGGACAGCGACAGCCCTGAGCATGGCTCTCGATCGCGCCGTCCTCCGGCAGGCTCGAGAAGCGCGTCGACTGCGCCTCGAAGCGCACGCGCACGACGCCCGTGGGCCCGTTGTTCTGCTTCGCGACGTTGATCTCGACGACGCCCGTGGGCCTGTACTCACGGCGTTTCGCGCCGTAGTAGTCCTCGCGGTAGAGCAAGAGCACGGTGCGCGCGCACTGCTCGAGCTCCCCGACTCGCGCAGGTCCGAGAGCTGGGGGCGCTTGTCGGCCCGCTTGTCCACGTCGCGATTGAGCTGAGCCAGGCCGAGCACCGTGACGCCGAGCTCCTGCGCCATAGCCTTCAGCGCGCGCACATTCTCGGCGACCACCTCCTCGCGCTTCATGCCGGGCCGAGGAGCTCGGAGGAGCTGCACGTAGTCGACGACGACCAGGCCGAGCTTGCGCCCCTCGCGCGCGAGCTGCAGACGTATCCGCTGGCACTTGCCCCAGAGCTCGAGCACCGTCGTCGCCTGGGCGTCGTCGATCCAGAGCGGCAGCGACGCGAGAATCGCCGGTCGCGCTCACGAAGCGAGACCAGGCGTCATCGCTCAGAGCGCCGACGCGCGCGCGGTGTACTTCGAGCCCGGCTCGCGCGCAGGTCATGCGAAGCAGGAGCATCTCCTGCGCCGTCTCGAGGCTCGCCACGAACACCCCCGTTGCGCCGCGAGCAACGTTCTCCGCGATGGCGCACGCGATCGCCGTCTTTCCCATCCCCGGGCGGGCCCCGACGATCACGAGCTCGTTGTGCAGGCCGGCGACGGTCGCATCGAGCTTTGCGAAGCCGGTCGCCCGCGAACCTTCTCCCGGCTGGGACGAGAGCGCGTCGAGCTCGGCGAGCATGCGAGTCGCGACCGCGTCGACGCGTGTCGCCTGCTCGCTGGCCCCGAGGTCGTCCCCGAGCACGTCGAGGCAAGCTCGCGCATGACCCACGAGCGTGGCCTCGTCGGCTGAGTCGTTCTCCACGCGCGACCTGAGCTCGACGCTGAGCGCGAAGAGCCTGCGCCGCACGGCGAGATCGCGCACCCGGCGCGCGTGCGTAAGCAGGTGCGAGAGACCGAGCACCGGCGCTCGGTTGAGCAGGTCGGTCAGGTACTCCGCGCCGCCGACCTCGCCCAGGCGACCGCTCGCGCGCAGCTCCGACAAGACCGACACGGCGTCCACCGCCTCGTTGCGGCCCGAGAGCGCGACGATGGCTTCGAACACGCGCGAATGCGCCTTGGACCGAAAGTGCTCTGTCCGCAGGAAGCCGAGCTCGAGGAGCGGCTCGGCGTCCTGAACGAGGTACGCCAGGACGGCTTGCTCGGCGGGCTCGTCGTATGTGCGGAGCTCGTACGCGTTGGGGCCTTCGTGCCGCCCGCCATCGACAACGCGGAGGTGGTCGCGCTCAGCCACGAGGACCCCCCGAGGTGCCTTCCGGAAGAGCCGAAGGCCGTTTCGCCTTCGCGAGCGCGCCGAGTCTCTCGGCCACGCTCGCGGCTTGTACCGGGTCGCCAGCTAGGCCCGACGACTCCGGTTCGAAGTCGGGCGGCGGTAGCATCGGAGCGTGTCCGGTCTCGAGTAGCTTCCGAATACGCGAGCGAAACGTGAGAATCCCAATTTGCTCGCCGCCCTCTTGCTCCCGCGATCGTCTGCCAGTACTCGACGAACTCTTCGAGGCAAGCCATCGCGTCGACGCCTTGGCCGCGAGCCCACTGGAGGGTCTCCGGCTTGGGCTTCCAGGTCGGCTGGATGCGCGTACCTCTCGGATCGTCACTGACTGCGCGTGCGTCCGGGCGCGCCGCAGGCGCGGCGAGCTCGTGGTCGGCGGTCGGTGGTCGGTGGTCGTGATCGGGGTCGGTGGTCTCGCCGCCGGAATGCGCGCGCGCGCGTCGCGCGAGCGGCGAACCTCCGAGAGTCGCCGAATCTCGCGGAGACTCGCCGCGACTTTCCGCGACCTGACACGTAAGCCCGCGATTCCATGTGCCGTCGTCCTCTTCGGGCGTGGGTACGCGGGGCTTCGCGGCGTTGTCGACGCGTTGGTGCTTCGCCCACGCGTGGATCCGCACGTAGCGCTGCCCCTGGACCGCGTACGGATGCAGGCGACCCTTGTCGATGAGCTCCTGAAGAGGGGTCGCGGCGTCGCGGGCGGTGTCCTGCCAGACGTTCGCCGCGAGGTACTTGTCCCCCCCGCGCACATCGCCGTAGTCGTCCGCGAGCACCCAGAGACTCACCCAGAGCCGCCAAGCTGCGTCGCTGAGGCCAGCCGCGATCTCGTCCTCGAGGACCTCGGGCTTGATGCTGCGAATCCGGCCGGCCACTACGCGGCCCTCCTCGGCGTCCGCAGCCGAACAGGGCACTCCAAGTGCGCGAGCGCGTGAACGAGTCCGCCCCAATCGTGCTCGGATGCGACCACGATCACGCGGTCACCCGGCGCGTAGCTCGATCGGCACATGGCGCACCGGCCTCCACGTCGAGCGCAAGCAGTCCAGGTTCGCACGTGCAGCCGGCTCTCTGGTGGAGGGTCGGCACCGTCGCCGACAACGTCGGTTGATGCCGAGCTCGCGGCAGAGGGCGCCGGGCGCGACTCGCGTGGATGGGAGACTGGAGTACTGCGCGAGCGGATGGGTGGCGCCGATTCCGCGGCCGCGACTTCCGCTTGCGGGCGACGAAATCGCGCGAGCTCGAGCAACCCAATGGGTCGCGCCTGGTCTTCCAGCAGCCGCAGCTCCGCAAGGAGCACCAGGCGCTGCGATGGGTCCGCCTTGCGCAGCTCGGCGTAGAGCTCTCGCCGGCGTTCGTAGAAGGCCCGCCACCCGGACCACGCTGTTTCCTGTGCTACGTTCGACATTGTCTCGTCTCCTCGCGAGGGCGGCGCCTTTCCCCGGGTTGGCCGCCTTCGCCTTTTCTGGGGTTCACTTCTTCCGACTCAGCGCCAGACGCCTCACCCGCTGCTCGATGTCCGAGTCGACAGGCCCTTTCACCGCGGGTACGTGCCGACGCTCGATCCAGGCGAGCAGCTCGGAGCGCTTCACGGTGCGCGACCGCTCTTTCCCGTAGAGAGGGAGCTCGCCTCGTCGGCCGGCATCCTTGAGGGGACGACTCGTTCGCAATCGAGCGAGGGAACGGGCTTCGTCGAGGGACAGGTGCTCGTCGGGATCCGCGCTCGCGGCGTTCGGGAGCACGATGATTGTGGCCGCGGGCGTGCGCACGATCGTGCCTCCGGCGGCCGGAGCCAGCGCGAGCATCTGCTCGAGGGACGTGGCTGGCGCCGCCATCAGCTGGCCCGTACACGTCGGGCGCGCCGCGCGGGGCGGCAGAGAACGCGCCAAGCTGCGATATACATCGCGCGGCCCGTCTTGCCGTCACTCTGGACAGGGGCGGCGCGTACAACCCCCTCGACGAGCACTGGCGACCCATCGCGAAGGGCAGCGGCGTCGATGCTCCGGACCAGGACTACGTATTCTTCGCCATCTGCATCGGGGTACAGACGCACCCCGCGGTCAAGAACGCCCTCGTCAAGTTGGCCTCGGTGGCGCTCGAAGCCGCGCGAGCCCCCGACGAACAGCGTTCCGACGCGGACGGTAGACGATAGGCGGCCGAGCATCATCGGACCGCCCGCGCCAGGAGCGGCCCCGCCTCGGCTCGCACCGATGGCGAGCATCTCTCGGCAATGGCTCGGTCGATTGCTCTACCGGCTGCGCCCCTTACCTCCAGGCCCGCCAATCGCTTGATGACGGAGCGCTTGTCCGCACCCGTCGCCGCAACGATTGCTTCCACGAGCCCCGCGAGCTCGGCGGGATCTGCCGGCTTCGCGGTTAGCGCAGCGCTGGCACCCGCGATGATTCTGTCGCCCATGGCGAAACATCTACGCGCAGATGCCCCCATGAGAGCCGGAGCTGCGGACACATGTCACATGTCCGCCAGCGCTGGCGCTTGGCCTCAGGTCCTCGTGCGACGTTGCTTTTTCTTCAACGCCTCCAGCGGATGATGCAGGCCCAGAAGCCGATACATGCGTTGCACGAGGCGCTCGGCGAACGAGTTGCGCGAGTCGTCTGTCGCATCGAGCAGCTCGACGATCGCGCTCGCCAGCTCCTCCGCGTCCTTCTGATACTGCTCGGAGCCAAGGTACTGCTGCGAGTCGCTCGGTACACCCCATCTCCGGAGCACCCTTGCCGAGTCCGCGTGGTGATGCGCGGCGAGGATGCCCAGGGCGCCCTGAGCAAGGTGCATGGTGCCCTGCCGCTCGGCGTCTTCGCCGAAGTCAGCGCTGAGGGGTTCAATGAAGCCGCGCCGCGCTTCGTCCGCGCTGACCGGGAGTACCTCGAGTAGTCGCCGCTCGGCATCGGCCTTGGCGATCTTCGGTCGACGACGAACGGCGCGCGCCATCTTGAGCAACGCTGCGCCATCCTCACATTCCGCTCGCGGATCGAGCGCCGCCGAGACCTGCCTCGCGATGCTCGAGGCGCGCGCAAAAGCATCGGCGCCGTGTTTACCGCGCTCCCGCAGGTACGCACCCCCGAGCAGATTCGCGGCGCACTCCAGGTGCCATCGCGCGATCCGCCAGTCCGGCATTGGGTTCCCACGGGCGTCGATGGTCGGAACCGTGACCGGGCCTGTCCTGTCGTCCGAGATCGGACGCTTGCCGCCCTCCAATACGACGAGCTTCGCCGCTCGCTTGCGCGACTGCCGGGCCCCTGTACGCTTCGCCTTGATCACGATTGCACCTCGTGGTCCCGCGCCTCGGGCCCTGGCAGGCTCGGGGCGCTTCGTTGTGGAGCCTACCGCTCCGGCTTCCTCCTGGCGCGCTCCTCGGCCAGCGACGGCACGGAAGCCTGAGCCAGCCGCCGCGCCTCGAGCTCGCGCGCGAGCTGCGCGACTACGTCCCAGCGCCCGGCGGCAACGGCTCCCTCGATGGCGCAAGCAAGAGCGTCTTCGACGGTCGACGCGGCGCCCCCATGCACGCGTGCCGCATGCGATTCGCTTGGGCCAATCTCGACCGGTGGTCGCGCACTTACGTCAACTCGCGGAGGACGCCTGGTTCGCGAGCCCGCCACGAATAGCCGCGAGTCTGACGATTGGGGCGTTTTCGAGTCCCGTCCACCCCGCTCTGTTTGCGCGCAAGCGCGCAAGCCATCGTCCGGTCCTCTGTCGATTCTGCACTCCGTGCAGCCCAAAGCGGCTGGACTCCGTGCAGGATCGATCGAGTCCCGTCCACCCCGCTCTGTTCGTTCGCGAACGCCCGAACCAGTGTCCGGGCCTCCGTCACCCCCTCGACGCGACCGGCAGGCGGGCAGGCTCGCGAGCAGTTTGCGGCGAGCGCGGACCTCCCATGGATGGCTACATCCGCGACACCGCCTTGCGCGCGAACGCCTCGAGCTTCGCTGGGTCGACCGACTTGAGGCGCGCCAGCGAGATGGCCTTCCCGTGCTGCAGCACCATCAGCTGAAAATCGCCGTACTCGTACGCCATTTCCCCTAGGTCGGTCCGCGGCTTTCGCGTCACGTGCAGGATGTTCGCGGCGGTCTGCGTCTCCGACTCGAAGGTCTGCTTCGTTTGGTTCGGATAGAGCTTCGCCTCGACGAGGATCGCCATGGCCATCTTCTTGTCGCCGACGTCGGCGAGGGGCTTGTATTCGCACATGCCGTTGGTCGCGACGGCGAGGTCTCGCAGCGGTTGGCCGAGGATCGCTTCGGCATCCGCTTTCGTGACGAGCGCGCACGATTCGGCACTGGCGGCGCTTGCTGCCGTGGATGTGGCGCCGGTGATCGGCTTGGCTGCGGCGGCGCCGGATGCGGCAGCGGCGGAGACGGCGGACCCCGCGGCCGAGGACGCGCCGGCGGTGTCGTTCGAGGATCCGCGGCTGCAAGACGCGGCACCAACGGCTAAGAGGTAGGCGACGACACGGGCGAGGGCGGCTCTCATCTGGGCGTTCGACGAACGACATGGCCGCCTATTCGGTCGCCCAAACGGATGACAGCAGCGGAAGGTGGGTCCCCGAGTCGGCGCCGGCGCGCAGCTCGGGACAGAGCCGGCCACGCCAGTCACCCTGCACGTCGAGGCTGCGCGCTCCGCCGCATACGGCGAGAGCCGCTCCGGCCTCGGCAAGAGGCTTTTGCTTCGGCCAGAGCCGCTTTGTACTGGACGAGAGACGCTCGTGTCTCGACGAGACCGCAACCGCGCCGGTCGTGACGCCCGGAGCAGCTCGTCGCCGTCAGTCGTCCTCCCCAATCGCGTCGGCTGCCCATGCCCTCTCGAAACCGACGCCGGCCGAGCGGTACGCCTCGCGCACGCTCTCGGCATCGACTGCCTCGTAGACGCAGATGCGGCGCCGGCAATCCTGGGCGACGAAGCTCTCCGTCCACGTGACGTTGCGCGCGACCAGGCACGGGTCGAGCTTCTCGGCCATCCCGTCGAACTGCTCTTCGGTCATGGGCGGGTCGAACGCGTATTCCACGATGATGTGCGGCATGGGCTCGTCTCCTTGGGTGGCTCACGATCGTATGCGCGAAGCGGCTCGCTCGACGCGCAGCCGGGCGCGGGCGCTGATGCCGAGGGGGCTGCTCAAGTCGCCGGCAATGGCGTCGAGGTGGCTTCGGGCCGCCGCGCGGCCCTCGCCCTTCAGGGCCAGCTCGGCGAGTGACGCCCGGGCCCAGGCGACGAGCGTCCTTCGGCCTACGAGCTCCGCCGCGTCGAGGGCAGCACGGGCTCGCGCCGCCGCGCGCTCCGAGCGCCCCGCCTCGCGGTCGATCTCCGCCGCCGAGGCGAGCACGTACGCGAGCATGCCCTTCGCATCGACTTGGCGCAGTCGCTCGAGCGCCCGTTCGAGGTGTTCGTCCGCCGCGGGTACGTAGCAGGCGGCCCGGCCGAGAGCCTCGAGCGCTTCGGCGATCGCGCCCTCGCTGCCGTCGGTCATCTTGGCGGCGACCGGTCCGAGCTCGCGACACCAGGCCAGGGCTTGTGCGGGGCGCCCGCGCTCGAGCTCGCGCTGCACGAGGCGCATCAGGCACTCGCACTCGCCGAAGCGGTCCTGACTTTCGCGGCCGAGCGCGTGGGCCCGTTCGAGCAGCTCGCCGGCGTCGTCCGTGTCGCGGTAGTCGTGCTCGAGGGCGAGTGCCCAGCACCAGTCGAAGTCGCGGTCGTGGCCCGCGAGCAACTTCGCGGCCTCGTCAATCATACCGCGCGCTTCGTCCATGTTTCGCTCGATGAGCGCGAGGCAGCGCGCGCCATGCGCGAGCTGTCGGCCCCGGGTCGCGGGATCGATGTGCCTCGAGAGGTCGACCGCCTCGCGCATGCTCTCGTGCGCCCCGGAGAGATCGCCGTGCTCGCGGTGAAGGAGGGATAGATGGTAGAGGCCGCGCACCGCGTCCGTGTGCATCCCGAGGGCGCGTGCCTCGTCGATGGCGGTGGCCAGCTCGACGGCCAGCTCCGACGCACGCCGCAGCCACAGCCCCGACAGGACTTTGACCGCCATGAGCTCGATGCGCGCGCGAGCTCGGGTCTCGCCCACGAGCCGTTCCGCGTGAACGAGGCCGCTCTCGGCGACGCGCGCGGCCTCCTCGTTCGCGAACACGCGGATGCAGCGCTGAGAGGCGGCCAGCGCCGCGCGGGCCGCGAGCTCGTGCTCGCCGGCGAGCGCCGCGTGAT
Source organism: uncultured delta proteobacterium (assembly GCA_963720145.1). GTDB lineage: Bacteria > Myxococcota_A > Polyangia > Polyangiales > Polyangiaceae > Palsa-1150. Next base: position 246,801 of record CAVREO010000044.1, on the reverse strand, counting down.
GCGCGACGTCGCCATACAGGGCGTCGTCGGCCGCGGCCAGCTCGGAGAGGCCGCGGGCGATCGCGCGGTGAACCACGCTGCGCCGCGGGGATGACAAGCGCCTGTAGGCCGCCCCGCGCACGAGATCGTGGACGAAGTCGTATCCCCCGTTCGGGTCCCCGGGATCCACGCGCAAGACGCCTCGTCGCTCGAGCTCCGAGAGGGCCGCGAGCAGCTCCGCGTTCGACGCGCCTGTCACGCGGGCCAGGACATCGGCGCGAAAGCTCCGGCCGAGCGCCGCCGCCCATGGCACGACGGTCAGAGCCTGGGCGTCGAGGCGATCGAGCCGGTCGGCGAGCAACGCGTCCAGCGACTCCGAGGTGCGCACGCCGCGCACTTGCGCACGCGCGAGCTCGAGCGCGAAGAACGGGTGGCCTCCGCTGCCGGCCACCACTCTCGCCGCGTCGACGCCCGCGCCGATTGCGCGCGCAAGCTGCAGCGTGCACGCTTCGTCGAGCGGCGCCAGCTCCACCTCCTCGAGCCGACCTTCCCTCTGCATGGTCCGGACGCAGCGGATCGCCGCGGCACTCTCGCGGAGCTCGTCGCCCCGAGCCGCGCACGCGAAGAGAACGCGCGCCGCCGGGCCAAGCGCCCGCGACGCGTAATGGAGCAGGGCGAGCGACGCGTCGTCGAACCACTGCAAATCGTCGAGGATGACGAGGCAGCCCGCCGGCTGGGCTGAGCCGCGGAGGAAGTCGACCACGGCGTCGAAGATGCGCACCCGGTCGCCGAGGGCCGCCTCGGCGCGCCCGAGCTCGGGCAGCGCCCCGGCAAAACCCGCGTCGCCGCCGGCGAGAGTCCCGCGCAGCGCATCGACCCACGGACCGTAGGGCCGCACCATTTCGGCTTCGTACGCCCGCCCCCGCAGCACGCGCGCGCCCCCGGACGCCACGCGCGCGGCCACCTCCGCCACGAGCCGCGTCTTGCCGATGCCCGGCTCCCCCGTGACGAGCACCGCGTGCGCGGCTCCGCCCTCGAGCGTCCGGCTCCACGCGCCGTTGAGCGCGCCCATCTCCGAGCCTCGGCCGACGAACGGCACCCCTTGCTCCTCGGAGGGGCCGGGAGCGAGAGGCGGCGCGGGCACGACGCTCGGACGCGCTTCGGGTGCGCGCACGCGTGCGGCCATCAGGGCCGCGGATGGCTTCGCGCCGAGCTCCGTCGACAGGATGCGACGGCAGGCCTCCACCTGCTCGGCCGCCTCCGCGTTGCGCCCGAGCGTCGTGAGTAGCTGCACGACGGCGACGTGCGCGCCCTCGGTGATTGGGTCGACGGCAAGGCGCTGGCGCGCGAAGGCGAGCGCCGTCTCGGCGTCCTCGGCGTAGCGCTCGACGAGCTCTTGGAGGGCCTCGACACGGAGCCTGCGGAGCGCCTCGCGCTCGGCGACGCACCACTCGTGGTAGCGGTAACAATCGGGCAAGTCGAGGCTTTCGAGGAGCTCGCCGCGGAACCTCGCGGCGACTCGGCGGAGGACCGGCGTCGGCACCGATCGGACGCCGGCGGCCAGCGCGTCGCGCACCTCGGTCGCGTCGCAGACGGCGTCTGCAAGCTCGAAGGAGACCCGCTCGCGATCGGCTGCGACGTGTCGCTCGCCAAGGACGCTTCGAAGCTTCGTCAGGCTCCATCGCAGGGCGGCCCGCGGGTCGTTAGGCCCCTGCCACAGCAAGTCGCAGAGGTGGCTGCGCAGCTGCGGCACCCTGGTCAGGGCCAGGTAACCGAGCAGCGCCCGCGTCTTCTTCGACGCCGGGAGCGCCATTTTGCGACCCCCGAGCGAGACCTCGAGGTCGCCCAGCAAGCGCAGCTCCGTCGGGGCTCTCCCCTGCACTCCGAACCTCCCGAGCCTTTCTACGCCCGCTCCAACGCTGATTCAAACGGCGCGGGAGCACTTTGGTCGGGGTCAGGAGAAAACACGATGACCATCGACGAAAACAAGCTGAACGAGTTCATGAACAAGGTGGTGGGCGACGTGGGCGCCGCGATGAGCGCCGCGCTCGTCGTCGTCGGCGACCGGCTGGGCCTCTACAAGGCGATGGCGGCTTCCGGGCCCGTCAAGCCGGCGCAGCTCGCCGTTGCAACGGGCACGAAGGAGCGCTACGTGCGCGAGTGGCTCGACGCGCAGACCTGCGGCGGCTACGTCGCCTACGACGCCAAGACAGGCACGTACGCGCTTCCGCCGGAGCAGGCCTTCGCGCTGGCCGAGGACCTCAGCCCGGCGTCCTGCCCGGGGGTCTTCTCGGTTGCGCGCGCGATGTGGAGCGCCATCGACAAGACGACCGAGAACTTCCGCACGGGCGCCGGCCTCGCATGGGGCGATCAGCACCCGTGCCTCTTCGAGGGCACCGAGAGGTTTTTCCGGGCCGGCTACATCGGCAACCTGGTCGGCACGTGGCTCCCGGCCCTCGATGGCGTGAAGGCGAAGCTCGAAAGCGGCGCCAGCGTGGCCGACGTCGGCTGCGGCCTCGGCGCCTCCACGCTGCTCATGGCCAACGCCTTCCCGCGGTCGCGCTTTCACGGGTTTGATTCGCACGCGGGATCGATCGATCTCGCGCGGCAGCGGGCGCGCGACGCGGGCGTCGCTGACCGCGTGACGTTCGACGTGGCCAAGAGCACCGACTACCCCGGCCACGGTTACGACCTCGTTGCGTGCTTCGACTGCCTGCACGACATGGAGGACCCCGTCGGCGCGGCCCGCCACGCCCGCGGATCCATCGCCAAGGACGGAACGTGGATGATCGTGGAGCCGTTCGCCGGCGACCGCGCCGAGGACGACCACACGCCCGTGGGGCGCGTCTTTTACTCGGCGTCGACGATGCTCTGCGTGCCGCACTCTCTCGCCCACGGCGGTCCGGCCCTCGGCGCGCAGGCCGGCGAAGCCCGGCTCCGCTCGGTCGTCGTGGAGGGAGGCGGCTTCTCGCGCTTTCGCCGCGCGGCGCAGACTCCCTTCAACCTCGTCCTAGAAGCCCGTCCGTGAGATGCGGACCTCGGCCCGCAAGCCATTCGTCCCCAAACCGAACGTATCGAAAGGACGCCTAGTCATGAATCGAACCATCTGTGCACTGCTTTTCGCCTTGGTGTCTCCCCTCATCGCCTGCGCGAGCGAGTCACCCGTGCCGGCGATGCCGCCGACAGCGCAGGCCAAGGCGCCGCTCGACGGCACGTCGTACGAGGTCTCGCTCGAGTTCGCGGGCGAAGCCGCGATCAAGGACACCTTGACCTTCGACTCGGGCAAGTTCGAGTCGAGCGCGTGCACGTCAATCGGCTTCCCCAAGTGGACCGATTACCAGGCCCAGCGTGCCGGAGGCGCCATCGCGTTCCACGTCGAGACGCGCAACCCCAAGGGACCGGTGGTTCTCTGGGACGGCACGGTTGAGGGCGGCGCTGCCTCCGGAAAGGCCAAGCGTACAATCGACGGCAAGACCGACCTCGGCACCTTCCACGGGGCGGCGCGCTAGCGAGCGCGAAACGAGCCGGGCGGCGGCGGCTCGGTGCGCCGCCGCCCAAGCTCCCGAGCGCGACGACGAGCCGCACGGCGAGCGTCAGGGCCGGTTCCAGTCGCCGATGCCTCCCAGGTTCGTCACGTGGTTGTATCCGGAGGTGAGAAGGGCCTGCTTCGCGCGCGCCGCGCGTTTCCCGGAGCCGCAATACACGACGATCGGCTTGTCGCGATCGCCGCCCGTGAGCTTGTCGAGGTCGCTGGAGCGTGCCGCGATCTCGTCGACGGGGATGTTGTTGGCTCCGTCGATGTGTCCCTCCGCATATTCGGCGGGAGTGCGCACGTCGAGGAGAACGGCGCCAGACTCGACGAGACGATGGGCGAGAACCGGATCGTGGTCCGGGAGCGCGGTCACCGCCGCGCTCTGGGATGGAGGTGGCGGCGAGGAGCTTCCTCTCGCGCACGCCGGACCCATGGACGACGCGAGCGCGATGCACACGACGATGGGGCGGTTCGCATTCGTGCTCGGTCAGCAGGGGCCGTGCCGTGCCCCAGCCGACGCCGCTTGCACCCTCTAGCGGCGAGTGCAACCCTCGGCCTGAAAACATCAACCTGAGGACGACACCAACATGCCGACACGCAAAGCGACCGCGACCTGGGAGGGCACAGTCCGAGAAGGCAAGGGCACATATCGAGGCGAAGCTGGTCTCGGCGGCGCCTACTCCTTCTCTTCGCGCTTCGAGAACGGCACCGGGTCCAACCCCGAAGAGCTCCTCGCCGCCGCGGAGGCATCGTGCTTCAGCATGGCACTGAGCCTCGGGCTCGAGCGCGCCGGTACGCCACCGACACGCATCGACACCGAGGCCGCATGTACGATCGACAAGGTCGGCGAGGGCTTCAAGATCACCAAGCTGCGTCTGTCCGTGCGCGCCCGCGTCCCGAAGATCGCCGAGGCCAAGTTCCTCGAGGTCGCCCGCGCGACCAAGGAAGGCTGCCCGGTTTCCGTCGCGCTCCGCGGCGTGGACATCGAGCTCGACGCGCGACTCGAATCCTGACGGCTTGGACGGCTCCCCTGAACGAGACGGACTGCGGCATTCGCGTTACGCTGTCCGTTGAGGATGCCGAACGACCAGACGGGCGGTAGGCGCTCGGGGGCCCCTTCCGGGCCGGTAGCGTCTCCGCCTCCGGCCTCGGGCTCGCGCGCCGACGATCCGCGGGTGGGCGCGGTGCTGCTCGACCGCGTTCGAATCGTGCGGCCGATTGCGCGCGGCGGCATGGGCAAGGTGTACCTCGCCGAGCAGCTGCTCATGGGCCGAACGTGCGCCGTGAAAATCCTCGACGTCAAAGCAGGACCGGGTACGGCGGAAGTTGACTTCGCTCGACGGTTCCTCCTCGAAGCGAGCGTCGCTTCGAAGCTGACGCATCCGAACGTGGTGACGATCTTCGACTATGGCGAAACGCCTGACGGGGCGTGTTTCATCGCCATGGAGTACCTGGAGGGCCGCTCCCTCTCCGACGAGATCAGGGCCCTCGGCAGGCTTCCCGCCGACCGCGCGATTTCGATCGCGATGCAGGTTGGGCGCGCGCTGCGCGCCGCGCACGGCCTGGGCGTCGTCCATCGAGACCTGAAGCCCGGCAACGTGTTCCTCGTGGCGCGAGAAGGCGAAGAGGACCTGGCCAAGGTGCTCGACTTCGGCCTCGTGAAGCAGACCGCCGTGCTAGGCGACCAGACGCAGGCCGGCCGCATCATGGGTTCGCCGCGCTACATGGCCCCCGAGCAGGCGCAGGCGCGGGCCGTCGACGCTCGGGCCGACATCTACTCGCTGGGCGCCGTCTTGTACGCGATGCTCACGGGCCGGCCTCCGTTCGAGAAGGCGACCGAGCTTGCCACGATCATGGCGCAGGTAAACGAGCCGCCGCCCCCGATTGCATCGGTCGCGCCCGACGTCCTGCTTCCGGCCGGTCTCGAGGCGGTCATCATGAAGTGCTTGGCGAAGAACCCCGACTACCGATTCCCGTCGATGGAGCAGGTGGTGGCGGCGCTGCGCGCGGTCTCGGGCGCTGGGCCCGCTGCGACCGACTCCATTCGTACGGCCGCGCCAGCGGTGGCGACGTCGCAGGCCATCGAAGCTCTCTCGGCAGGACGACGCAGGTCCTGGTGGTGGCTGGTCGCCGCGGCGGGTGGAGCCCTAGCGTGCGCCGGGCTCGTTGTGGCGGGCCTCGGCCCCCCCGTGCCCGGCATCGCCGAACCGAAGCAGGCGGCGCCTCACCTGGCGCCGAACGTGACCAATTTGCCCCTTCCGCCCGCGCCGCCCCCGCCCATTCCGACGATGACCCTGCACGTCGACACGGACCCCGCCGGCGCAAAAGTGAAGGAGGAGGGCGACACGATGTGCGAGGTCACGCCGTGTGACATCGTCTACCACGGCGCCGTGGCCAATCCCGGGTACGAGCATTTGCTTCTGTTCTTGAAGTCCGGGTACAAACTCGAGCGCAAAATCGTCAAGACGACGGCATCGCCGGTGTCCGTCAAATTGACCAAGGCGCGCTGAGGCAGGCCCGACCTGTCTCGTCGGGGCGTCTGCAGGCCAGATAGCCCAGGCGCGCGGCGCACCGATTGCTTCGTTCGGGGCCGTGACCCCAATCGAGACGACAGGCGCGACAACATCGATTGAAGACCGCATACGGGCCATCCTCCAGAGGGTGGCCAGGCTCGAGGGCGCCTACGGCGCCGAGACGGATCTCTACCGGGAGCTCGGAGTTCGGTCGATCGCCGCGATCGATCTGCTGCTCTCTCTCGAAGAGGAATTCGGCGTGACGATCCCGGACGAGGCATTCGCGCAGGCGCGCAGCGTGAGCGCGCTGGCCGGGCTGGTCAACGGAGGCGTCCGATGACCGCGACGATACAGACTCTGGAGCTGGGCCGTGCGCTCGACCCCGAGCTCGCCGCCGAGCTGGAGAAGCTCTCCGCGTGGGTGTCGCCCCGTGTCCGGGACGTGCGCGTCGAGGCGGGGGGGCGCTCGGTGCGCTTCGTCGTCGAGGGCCGCGAACCGGAGATCGCCGACGAGCGCGCAAAGGTGGAGCGCTTCGTCGCCGACCTCGCCGGTCGCCACCGGGTCGTACCGCGCAGGGTCATTGCGCAGCGCGCCCGTCGCGGTGGCGCGGCGACGGATGCCTACCCGGAGCTGGTCCGACGAGGCTGGCTGGTGGAAGCTGCGACGGGCCGGGTGGCGCTGCGCGGGCCCGCCTTGCGGACCGTGCAGGCGCTGGACGAGGACTGCGCGCGAATCGCGCGGGACGCCTTCGGTGCGGTCGAGGAATCGCACCCTTCGCTGGCCCCGGCCTCGGTCCTGGCGCGGTGCGGCTGGTTCGGATCGTTTCCGCAAACCGCGTCGCTCGTGACGCACCTGGCCGAGGACTACGACGCCATCGAGCGGTTTCGACTTTCCAATGTGGGCGAGGCGCGCCTCGTTCAGCCGGCGCCTGGCGCTCTCGCCCCCATCGACTCTTCGCTGCTACCCGCTCTCTGCTACGCCGTGTACGCCGCCCGGGAGGGCAGCGCGATCCCGCGAGGTGGCGTAGCGGTGACCTGCGCGGGTCGCTGCTTCCGCTACGAGTCGCGCAATCTGACCGGGCTCGAGCGCCTCTGGGAGTTCGGCATGCGAGAGGTCGTCTTCCTCGGCGAGGAGAGCGCGGTCGAGCAAGGTCGGAGCATCGCGATCGAGCGTACGGTCGAACAGCTCGAGCGCTGGGACCTGGACGGCACGATTGAGACGGCCAACGATCCGTTCTTTCCTGCGGCCCGCGGCGGGCGCGCGTTCTGGCAGCGGAGCGGCGAGCGCAAGCTCGAGCTGCGGTTGCCCGTGGGCATGGACGGCGAGGTTCCGCGGACCGTCGCATGCGCGAGCTTCAACCTGCACGATTGCTTCTTCGGGTCGGCCTTCACCATCACCAGCGCCTCGGGCGAGGCGGCGGCCAGCAGCTGCGCCGGGTGGGGGATGGAGCGCTGGATGCTGGCCTGCTTCGCGCAGCATGGGTTCGAGCCGGAGGCGTGGCCGTCATGGCTGAAGACTCGCGTCTTTCACTGAGCGCCTTCGACCGGTGGGTCCTCGGAGTCAAGCGCCGGGAGACCCCGGCCGCGCGACTGGCTCACGACGCGTATCGCTGGCTGCGCGGCTTCAACGTGCCCGCGACCGCCGTGACGATGCCAGCCTACCGCGCTCTGGGGGTGGCCTACGACGCCTGGGTGGATACCCGCGAGATCGTGCTGGCCAAGCTGCTCTGGGAGCCCATCCTGAGGGCCCGCTGCGAGCGCGTCGGTCAGCGGGTCCACCTCACGCGGGCTCCCTACGTGAGGGGCCACGTCAGCATCCTCATCGGGGACGACTGCTCGTTCTCCAGTTTCGACGTGCACTCGGGTCGGTTCCGGGACCGACCCGAGCTTCGAATCGGGAGCCATTGCCACGTGGGGTACGACAGCATGTTCGCCGTCAACGAGCGCATCACGATTGGCGATCGGGTGGGTATCTCCCAGCGCGTCGTCGTGCGTGACTCGGACGGCCATCCGAGCGATCTCGGTCGGCGAATGCGCGGCGAGTCGCTCGCGCCCGAGGACATCGCGCCGGTGACGATCCACGACTACGCGTGGATTGGCCGCGACGCCCACGTGCTCAAGGGCGTGACCATCGGCGCCGGTGCCATCGTCGCCTCGGGCTCCGTCGTCGCGACGGACGTCCCCGATGGGGCCATCGCGATGGGCGTGCCTGCCCGCATCATTCGACAGCCGGCGTGACCGGGAACGCCGGCCGGACGCCGCTGTCCTCGGTTGCCAGGCGGCGGGACACGAGCTGGCGGCCTGTGCGGGCGCCGGCGGGCGCCGCGAGCGCAACTCGCCACAGCGGGACGACTTTGACGTGCGCGCGCGCCAGGGACCGCTGGGCTCCCTCCAGCTGGTAGTGCACGAAGAAGCTGGCTTCCCAGGCCTTTCCGAGCTGAGAGAGAACGCGGAGCTCCTCGACGAACGCCGCGCGTCGCAGGCCGCCGCCGCGCAGGGTAGGGGTCGTCCACGCGTCGTAGCCGTAGCCGAAGTCGTCCGGCAGGGAGAACGCGCACCCGGGCAAGTACGGGTACTCGCAGCGCGGACGCGTGTGCAGCCAGGTGTAGGTCGCGATCCGATCTTCGAGCAGCCCGACGAGCCAGTGCTCCCCGCGCGAAAGCCTCGTCTGAAACTCGGCGATCCGGAGGGCGTCGTGATGGGCTGGGTCGAGCAGCGCCAAGTGGGCTCCGGAGCCCGACTCGAACCGAAGGCCCTCGGCGTCGGCGTCCCTGCGGCGGTCGCTCGGTACGCCGGTAGAGCATTTGCAAAGAATGACTTCCCTAGCCAGCACGATCATGGGTCCCTCGTGCATGCGGGACTCGTGCCTCCTGCCGGCACCGAGGCCGTCATGGATTGAAACGCACTCGCCCTTGCTCTCGACCGGATACGCATTCCTCAGGCGACCATGGTGTTGCGGCGAGCGGCATCGACGTGGCTCACCGTGCTCACCTATCACCGACTCGGAGAGCCGAGCGAATCCGCCTCGCTCGACGAGGGCGTGGTCGACGTCCGCCCCGATCAGTTCGAGCGCCAGCTCGCGTTCGCCAAACGATGGTTTTCGCTGGTCGGCATCGACGACCTGCGGGACCACGTGAGCGGCGTCAGGGCCTTGCCCCGCAATGCCTTGCTCGTCACGTTCGACGACGGCTACCGGGACAATCACGACGTCGCGCTGCCGATCTTCGATGCGACACGGCGTGCGCGCCGTGTTCTTCATAGCCACGGACTTCGTCGAGCGGCGCCGGCTGTTCTGGTGGGACGCCGTCGCGCGTATCCTCAAGGGGTCCCCGCGCGAGCGAGCCGTCCTCGAATACCCGGAGCACCTCGAGTGGTCGCTGGGCAGCGCGCCGGAGCGGCTCGCCGCCGTCCGGCGCGCGCATCGCATCGTCAAGGACGTGCTGCGCCTCGATCTCACGCGCTTTCTGGAGGAGCTCCAGCGAGCGGCCGGCGTCGCGCTGGGCGCGGAGGAAGAGCGGCGCCTCGCGGACGCGACGGTGATGACGTGGGATCACGTCCGGGCCCTCCGGCGTGCCGGCATGGACGTGCAGTCCCACACGCGGACGCACCGGGTGCTGCAGACGCTCGGCCCGGCCGAGCTGGTCGACGAGCTTCAGGGTTCCCGGCGCATGCTCGAAGAGGTCCTCGGGGAGCGGTCCTTTGCCATTTCGTATCCGGTCGGCAAGCCCCTGAGGGCCGACTCGCGCATACGAGAGGCGGTGCGGGCAGCGGGGTACACCCTCGGCTTCTCGAACGGAACTGGCGTGAGCTCGGTCGCGCGCCTCGATCCGCTCGACGTGAAACGCATTTCTCTCGAGGTCGGCCTCAGCGAGCCCTTCTTCCGGACCATGCTCGCCCTTCCATGGTTCGCGTACTGACCATGCTCCGAACCAAAGTTCTGGAAGACCCGCGCGACCTGGAGCGAGAGGTTCCCCGTTGGAGGCGCCTGCTGGCGCACGCCTCCAACGCCCAGCCCGTGCTGACCCCCCTCTGGCTTCTGACTTGGTGGCGCGTGTTCGGCGACTGGCGTTCCTTGCGCGTGATCGCCGTAGAAGAAGGGGAGGAGCTCGTCGGCCTTCTGCCGCTCCTGCTGCGAAACGCGGTGCACCGCCGCGCGATTCCCGTACGACGCCTCGAGCTGCTCGGTACCGGCGAGGACGAGGCGGACGAGATCGGCTCCGAGTACGTCGGCGGCCTCGTGGCGCGTGGACGGGAGGACGCGGTCGCCGAGGCGGCCGCGCGGGCGATCGTCGGCGGGCTACTCGGTGAATGGGATGAGCTGTCCATGACGTCCATGAGCGGTGACGACCCGCTGGTCCCGAAGCTGGCCGCGGCGCTGCAACGCCGTGGCGTCGCCGCGCCGGTGTCGGCCGGGCGCGACGCCCCGTACATTCCCCTGCCGTCGACATGGGAGGAGTACACGCGCGCTCTCGGATTGTCCCGCCGGTACGTGGTGACGCGGAGCCTCCGTGAGCTCGAGACGTGGAGCGGCGGCGAGTGGGAGCTCCGCCGGGCGAGGACGGCGCACGAGCTCGAGGAGGGCCTGACCGCCCTTCGCACGCTGCACGCGGAGCGCTGGAGCGCGAAGGGACACTCGGGTGTCTTCGTCAGCGGGCGCTTCAACCGCTTTCACGAGACGGTCATGCCGCGCCTCCTCGCCGGAGAAGACGGTGCGTCGCTGGAGCTGTCGTGGTCGCTCGTGAGGGGTCGCGCCATTGCGGCCGCCTACAGCATTGCGTACTGCGGCAAGCTGCACTTCTACCAGAGCGGGCGGCGCCTCGATGTTCCCAAGGCGCTGCGGCCCGGCATTGCCCTCCACGCGCTCGCCATTCGAGCGGCCATCGAGTCTGGGCTGCGCGAGTACGACTTTCTCGGTGGGGCGTCGCGCTACAAGCGCGAGCTCTCGCTCGCTACGCGGCCGCTCCTGACCTTGCGGGCGGTGGGTACGGGCATGCGCGCGCGGAGCGTGGAGGCCCTGCGCGTGTTGACCGAGAGCGCCCTTTCACGCGCCCGAACGATTCGAACGCGGCTGCGCGCGGCGTCGGACGAGGCGCTGGGGGAGCGAGCGTCGGAGTGAGCGACGCGGACGCGGTCCAGGGCACCTCTCTGGCGACGAGGGTCGTGCGCGGCGCGGCGTGGACCATCGCGACCGGCGTGGGTTCTCGTGCGCTCGGATTGGTCGGGACCCTCGCCGTGACGTACTTCGTCACGCGGCGCGACCTCGGAGAAGTGGCCGACGCAGCCGTAGCAGTCCTCCTGGCAAACCAGTTCTCCTCGCTGGGCGTCGGCCAGTACTACGTGGCACGACCTTCGGCGGGGCGGGACGTCGCGTGGCACGCCACGCTGGTACACGTGGGGCTCGGAGTCGTCGCGCTGGCGGCGGTTTTCCTCCTGGCTGGCCCGATGGGCGCGTGGATGAAGGCGCCGTCCCTAGGGCGGTACCTGCCTGGGCTGGCCCTCGCGGCCCTGGTGGATCGCGTCTCGTACATGCCGGAGCGTGTCCTCGCGCGGGCGATGCGTTTCCGGGTCGTGGGCATGTGCCGGACGGCAGGCGAGCTGTCGTACACGGCGACATCGGTCCTTCTGGCTGCAATGGGCTTCGGCGCCTCATGCATCGTCGTGGCCACCGAAGTGCGAAGCGCGGTTCGCCTGGCCACGTTGGCCGCGTCGGTACCGCGAGCGGACTGGCTGCAGCCGACCCGCTTCTCGTGGGCGAAGGTACGGGCCATGCTGCGCTTCGGCATCCCCATGTCGGTTGCCACTGCGGCGAGCTTCGCTTCGCGCCGGATCGACAACGCCATCGTTTCTGGTCTCTTCGGCGCGGACGTCGTGGGCTCGTACAACCTCGCCTACAACGTCGCCGACGTCCCGGCCACGCAAGTGGGGGAACAGATCGGGGACGTGCTGCTGCCGTCCTTCGCGCACATGAGCTCTGAGAACGGCAAGGCTGCGCTGGTGCGATCCACGGGCCTGCTCGCGCTCGTCACTTTCCCCCTCGCCGTCGGGCTCGGCGCCGTGGCGCCGACGCTGGTCGCGGCTCTGCTCAGGCCCGAATGGAGCGATGCCGGCCCCATGCTAGCGATGCTCTCGGTGCTCAGCGTTCTGCGGCCGATCGGCTGGACGATTTCGACGTACCTTTTGGCTCAAAATCGACCGCGGCTGGACGCCTCTCTCGAGCTCCTCAAGCTGGCAGCGGTGGTAGCGCTTCTGCTGACGCTCGGCCGCCTGGGGCCTCTCTGGGCTTGCGCGGCGGTCGGTCTGGCATTCGGCGCTCACGCGCTCGCCAGCATGGTCGTGATCCAGATAACCGACGGCGTGGCCGTCGCCGCGATCGCTTCTCGATGCGGCGGTCCGCTCGCGGCTTGCGTCCCGCTCGTCGCAGCGGTGCTTGGCGTTCGCCTGCTGCTGCGCGATGGTGGTTCGAGGTCGGACGCAACGGTACTCGTGGCGCAGATTGCCACGGGGCTCGTCGCCTATCCTGCGGCGGCGTGGGTGCTCGCGCGTTCGGCTTCGCGCGACTTCCTCGGCGTGGTCACCAGCGCCCTTCGTCGACGGAAAGGACCGTCTGTTCCAGCGACTTCCGCTGGGTGAAGGCGAGCACTTGCCGCGCCCTGCGATCGTCGACCATGCACACGTAGCGGATGTGGTCGAGCTCGGGCGGGGGGAATGTCGTTAGGCGCAGAGCCCACAAGCGGCGAAGGGCGGTGCGGGCCAGCGAGTACGGGACGCTGACTCGCTGTCGCCCGAGTATGCGAACCACGCGCGACAGGGGAACCGGGTCGGGCCCCGCGACATTGAAGATGCCACGGATGCCAGGCCGCAGCGCCAGATTGATGGCGTGCACGACGTCGGACTCGTGGATGACCTGGACCATGGGATCGAAGCCCATGATCGTCAGGACGGGATTCAACCGGAGGAAGTTCGACGGCGCGTTGTGGACCGTACCCAGGATGTGCACCGGCCGCAGGATCACCGTCTCCGTCTCCGGAAGCTTCCAGAAGAAGCTCTGGGCCAACATGTCGACCTCGACGAGGTCGCGTATGTCGCTGAAGTTCTGCCCACCGAGAAGCGGCGCCTCCTCGGACAGAAACTGGGGATTGCTGGCCTGTGGCCCATACACGTTGGCGCTCGACAGAACGACGAGCTTGGGCACCTGGAATTGGGCCACGTACTCGAGGAGCTTCGTGAAGCCGGCGACGTTCCAGGAGTGGTGCTCGGCCGCCGAAGCGCGCGGATCGTGGAGCACCCCGAGATGAACGACCGCCTCGATGGGCCCCGCGCGAAAGACGTCTTTCAGCTTCGTGCGGCGCAAGTCGACCTGGGCATGGTCGATGTCTTTGGGCTTGTCGATGAAGGGCCGCCGGTCGACGCCGACGACGCGGCGCTCGCGGTGGAGCACGCGCGCCAATCGCTTTCCCAGGCGCCCGCAGATGCCCGTGACGAGCACGGCGCCCCCGCCGGCCAGCGGGAGTGTCGCCGCGCGCATGCGCGGGGAAAGGCCCTGCGGCTCCAAGGAAGTGGTTTCGGACATCGTGATCACCAGAAGATGTGTTTCCGCTCTTTCAGCCCGCGGTTGAGCATCGACTGGATCGTCTGCTTGACGAGCCAGACCTTCTCGTCGATGACGGCGTCGTCATCGTCCGGATCGCCGCTGAAGCGCATGGGCTCCCCGAACCACATGCGGTACTTCGTGGGAAGGGGCAGCTGGCCTCCCGGGAGCAGAAGCTGCGGAATGATGGGAAAAGCCGGCATGCGCAAGAGCTTCGCAAGGGCTTCCAGGTTGGCGACCGATACGTATTGCTCCTCGGCGCCGATGACGGCGATCGGGATGATGGGCGTCTCGGTTTCTATGGCAAGCCGCATGAAGCCGAGGCCAAACTCGGCGAGCTTGTATCTCTGGTCGAAGGTCTTCGAGATACCGCGCGCTCCCTCGGGAAAGACGAGGAGCGCCTCGCCCTGGGCGAGGAGACGCTTCGCGTTCTCCTGAACGCCGACGACCTGGCCGATGCGCGAAAAGAGGAGCGATACGAACGGCAGGCTCACCGCCCACTTCTCGACCATGGCGCGAACGATGCGGGGAGGTTCCGCGTCCATGAACATCGCCGCGCCGACCAGCGATGCGTCGATTGGTACTTGGCCCGAATGGTTGGCTACGAGAAGAACTCGCCCGGGGGGCACGTTTGCGACGCCGTACACGTCGGTGCGAAAGTATTTTCGGTGCAGCAGACCTAGCGTGGCGAGCGCGTATTTCGCCCACTGCGGGTCCAGGCCGAACGGGTCCACGCCGGCGGGGCCGAGGGCCAGCGGGACCCGTGCCATGCGCCTGGCGAAGCTCTCGCCGAGGAGGCGCTCGAGGATCTCTTCGGCGCGTTGCTCGGCCGAGCCGGCGAGCCGGCGGATCAGAGCGGCCGCCCCGCTGGCACCCCTCGCCACCGCCTCCAGCCTGGCGAGCGCGCGCGACGGCTCCGCGCGGGTAGGGCGCGGGCCCGATGAAGGCGCTTCGGTCGAGGACGGTGTGCTGGCCACGGGGGCCCATTATGGACGCCGGGCGGCGGCGTTCAACGGAGTTATGCTTGCGCGGTGACTCTTGCGTTTTCGCCGCCGCTCGCGGCAGGCGACGCGATCGCCGTCGTGGCTCCGTCGAGTCCGTTTCCTCGCGATGAGCTTTGGCGCGGCCTTGCTTGGCTGCGCGCCCGCTATCGCGTTCGGTTGTCATCCGCAGCTCTCTCTGCCGAGGCTTACCTCGCGGGAAGCGACGCCCGACGGGCGGCGGAGCTGCGTCGCGCCATGCTCGACGGCGAGATCAAGGCCATCGTCGCGGCTCGCGGAGGCTACGGAGCCCTGCGGTTGATCGAGAAGCTCCCCTGGGCAGAGCTCGCCGTCAAGCCGAAGTGGCTCGTGGGGTTTAGCGACGTCACGGCGCTCCACGCGATGGCTTGGCGCGCCGGCGTCGCTTCGATTCACGCGGCCAATGTGACAGGGCTGGGTCGCGGCGCGAGCGTCGGTCTGCGCGCCTCGTGGCTCGCCGCGCTTGAACGACCGGCGAGCGCTCGATTGTGGACCGGCCTGCGCGTGCTTCGGGGTGGAGAGGCGCGCGGAACCCTGGTCGGCGGCAATCTCTCCCTCGTGCACGCCATGGCGGCCTCGGGGCGGCTGGTGATTCCGGAAGGCGCCGTCCTGGCTCTGGAAGACGTGAGCGAGGCGCCGTATCGCCTAGACCGCATGCTGACGTCCCTCGAACTGGGCGGGCATCTCTCCCGGATCTCCGGCTTGGTCTTCGGTGGCTTCGATGCGTGCGAGACCCGGGTCGACGGGCGCTCGGCGGCTGAGGTGCTCGAGGAGCGCACACGCCACCTTGGCGTGCCCGTTCTCGCCGGTGCCCCTTTCGGACACGGGAGCCGAAACGAGGCCTTCGTGCTCGGTGCCGAAGCGCGAATCCTGGGCGACGCGCTCGTCTGGGGTGAGCGCTGATCAGCCCTCTCGCGGCACGGGCGGCGGTATCGAGCGCTTTCGTTTTTTTCCGTCCCGCTTCTCGTGTTTCTCGGCCTTCTCGGGCACCGGCGTAGCTTCGGGCGCGGCAACCAGGGTCGTGCTGGGATTCACCTCGTCCACGTCGATCATTTCCGCCAAGTCATCGGCGATGACGACCTCTTCGCCGAACTCTTCCTCGACACCGTCGGAGAGGGCGGCGCGAGGTGTGTTGATCGTCTCGCCTGCGGGGTCAGGCGGGTCGGTGTTCGGGTTGGTGCTGCTGTAGTCGGCGTTGTGGTCGGCGACGGGAGCGAGGTGATCGTTTCCGGCATCCACCTCGTCAGAGACATCGGCGACGGCGTCGTCGTCGGACACCTCGGCCTCGCCGGGGCTTGGGAGTTCGGCTGGAGTGCTCTTCGTGGTCTCGTCCGATCCGGGGAACGCCAGACCCAAGGGCCGGGCGGGTCGCTCCGTCACCGCCCGCTCCAACGCCTCGCCTGGCTCGGGCGTCTCGGCTTCCTGCGTGGCGTTGGCCGGACTCGATGGCTCCGGCGGGGCCACCTGCGGGAGCTTCGGCGGCGCATAGGCCTCTTGCTCCGCGCCGGGTTCCGGCTTCTTGAGCATGTTCGACTTGGCGCGCTCGAGACCCTGTGTCGCCTCCGGATCGGCCGGCTTCATGCGCAAGACGCGCCGCCACGCATCGGCCGCTTCGCGCGGATCGGCGAGCTGCTCTTCCCACATCCGGGCGACCTTGCGGGCGAGCTCGGCGCGCGCGGCCATGTCCTTGCCGCGCAGGATGTGATCTTCGTAGAGCTGCACCATGCCGCGGTAGTCCCCGAGCTCGGTCAGCAGCGCCGACAGCTCATCCATCACCCCCTGATCGCTCGGGGCCACGTCGTGCAGCTTCTTGAGGTCGGCCGCCGCACCCGGCTTGTCGTCGAGCTGCTCCCGTCGCAGCCGCGCGCGGCGCGCGTAAAGCTGCCGGACCATGGGTCCGTCGAAAACCTCGCCCAGAGCGCGCGAGAGGGTGGCTTCGGCGCGGCGGGGATCTCCGACCTCTTGCGCGAGTCCTTCGAGCGAGTCGAGCGTCAGCGGATCGACGTAGGCGATCAGCGCGTCCCCTAGCCACGCGAACGCAAGCTCCAGATCGTCGAGGTCGCGGTGCGCCATCGATGCAGCCCGCCGCATCATCGCCCCGCGCGTCCGGCCGCCGTCGCGCGATCCCTGACCACTGGCCGCCATGGCCGCGCAGAGCGCGCGGCGCAATCGCTCGCCGGTCGTCTGGGTATCGCCCTCTCGCGCGGCTTGCTCGAGCACGGTCAGTGTCTCGTCGGTCGGGGCGCCACTCAGCGCGAGATTGAAGAAGCCGCGGGCGCGGTCGAGCTGGACGCGCGTTGCGGCGACCTGCGCGGCTCGCGCTAGCGCCCTGACGCGATTGGCGGGTGCCTTGCACCGCGTGACCTGCCGCTCGTAGAGGTCGACCACCTCGCCGGGCTTCTCGGCGATGGCCGCGAGGCGCACCAGCAGCTCCTCCGCATCGCTCGGCGGCACGCTCGTGAGCCCCGCCTCTCCGTGCTGCAGTGCCTCGAGCTGGGGCGCCCCAGCCTTGACGCGCGCCTCCGCCTGTCTCACGAGCTCCTTCGCGCGCTCGAACCCCGTGAGATCCCTCGCCAGAAGATCGTGTGCAACCGCCAGGGCGTCGAGATCGCTCGTCTTGACCGACAAGGGCTCGAGGCGCTCCGCGAGCTCGCGGTCGGCGCCCTTACCGCGGATGATTCTCGCAGGCGACGCGAACCGCGTCTTGCTCGCGCCCCACCTCGGCGAACCGCTCGAACGCTCCGCGCAGATTGGCCGTCCGCTCGGGGCTCGGCTTCGCCTCGAACCACCACTCGACCAGCTTTGTGGCGACGATGCCGCGCCACCCCAGGCGATCGCCCAGCTCCATGTACGCAGCACGGCAGCTCGCGTCGCCCAAATCGGCGAGCTCCGTGAGGGCCGCCAGGGCCTCGTCACCGCGGTCGAGCTTTTCCGAGAGGACGTTCGCGAGCTTCTTGGTCAGGGCGCTGGTCTCGGCCTCGTCGGCCTCGACCTCGATGCGCTCGGCAAGCAGCTCGACGACCTTGTCCCACTGCTCGGTCTTCTCGCACAGGTCGCAGAGGCGCGTCAGCGCGTCGAAGTCCTCGATGTCGCCCTTGCGGACGATTTCCAGGGCACGAATCGCGTTCTTCTGGTCGCTGAGCTGCTCGTAGATACGCGCGAGCCGTCCGGCGATTGTCCCGCGTTCGGCCGAATCGGCGACCAGCTCGAGCTCGCGCTCGAGGGCATCGGCGGCCAACGAGCGGTTGTCGCGAGCCTCCTGCAGGTCGGCGATGGCTTGCAACGCCGGACGGCAGGTCGGGTCGAGGTCGGCCAGAATCCGCTCGTAGCAGGCGACCGCCGTCTCGATGTCCCCCATGCCCTCGGCGAAGAGCTCGGCTTCTCGCAGCGCGATTCGCGCGCGCTCCGCCTTGTCGACCGCCGTGTTGCCGAGGCGCCGCAGGAGGGTCGTCGCTTCGGTGTGATCCTCGCGCTCGATCGCGCCGTCGACGAGCCTCTCGAGGGCCTCCTTGTCATCTCCGTCCTCGAGGACCTTGAGCCACATTTCGCGGGCGCCCTCCTTGTCCGAGAGCTGGGAGGCGTAGAGGCTCGCGGCCTTGCGCCGCATCGCGACGCGCTCGCTCCGGTCGGTCATCCGGTCGCCGCGACGCACGAGCAGTTGCACGAGGTCGGTCCACCTCTGCGAGGCGGTGTACCGGTCACCGAGCAAAGTCGCGTACTCGTCGCTGGAGGGATCGAGCTCGACGGCGCGCTCGAGGTTCGTGATCCCGCCGGAGTCGTCGTTGGCGCGTGCGCAAAGGTCCGCAGCGCGCGCGTAGTGCGGCGCTCGCTGGCGCGGCTCAGTCGCAAGCTCGGCGCGCTGGACGGCCGCCTGGACGGCACGATCCCATTTCTCGGTCGACACGAAGCAACGCTCGGCGGCCTCCCAGAGCTTGGCGGTCTTCTGGATCTCTGCCGCCGCCGCGTAGGAGTCGGCTGCACCGACGAGGTCGTTGAGTTGCTCGCGTAACTCGCCAAGCCGCTCGAGGAGCGAGCCTCGTGCCAACGAGTCGCCGACCGAGGCTATGTTCTCCGCGATGATCTGCGCGGCGCGATCCATCGCGCCGGTCTTCTCGAACATCTTGGAGGCGGTGCTGATGGCGCGATCGTCCTCGGGGGTAAGATTCGCGATGCGCGCCCAGGCCTCCGCTGCGCCCCCGAAATCGCGCCGTTTGGTCTCGTGAAGCGCCGCCAGCTTCTTCTCGAGAGAGATCTTCTTTTCGAGGTCCGACTCCACGGTCGCCTCTTGCTCGAGCAAGTGCGCGAGATCGTCCCAGCGTTGCGTCTTGTCCAGCAATCGCGTCAGCGACTGCCGCGCCCCGTCGTCCACCCGGTCGATCGCGAGCAGCTGCTTCCAGGCGTTGATGGCGCCGTCCACGTCGCGCAGGTTTCCCTCGCACAGGCCGGCAACCTCGCGGAGCCGCTCTTTGCGCGTATCGTTGGATTCCTGCGCCGCGCGCACGGCCCCGAGTAAGACATCGCGAAGGGCGCTGTAATCGCGCTTGGTGCGCAGGTAGTCCGCGACCCACGAGAGCGCCTCGGGATGGGCGCCGTCCATCTCCAGGACTTCGCGGTATTTCTGGTAGGCCTCGGCGCGCTTTCCCTTCGTCGCGAGCGTCTGCGCCGTGTCGAGAATGCCCTGGAGTTTGTCGGTTCCAGAGCCGGCTCGGCGCCCCGCGGCCGGTCCGGCCGGTCTCGGCTCGTCCACCGTCGAGCCCACGGGCGCGCGCGGCTGAGGAGGAGGCGGCACCCGCGACGGCATGCGCTGCCCGAGTCGCTCGTAGAGCTCGGCGACTTTGGCCGTGGCCTGAGCGTCGGCCAAGCCGCGGAGAGGCTCGAGGATCTGAATGGCGTTGTCGATCTGATCGGCGGCCTCGTAGCTTGCAGCCAGGAGCCAGCGCGCGTCGGCCGCCATGGATCCGGTCGGATTGGCGTCGACGTAAGCTAGGTACCGAACGGCCACGTCGTCTTCGCGCTGCAGGGCGCGCGCGTAGTACGAATAAAGCTGCAGGGCTCGGTCGTGACCGGGATCGATCTCGAGCGCGCCGCCCGAGTACGCGAGGCCGTGCTCTCCGTCGTACGCTTCCGCTAGGCCCACGAGCAGCTCGGCGCCGGCGGTTCGCTCCTGAACGGGCACCCTCTCGCCGTTGGCCACTCGCTCCACGACCATCGCGCCGTACTGTTGCTGAAGCCCGGGGTCCTGCGGATCGATTTGGCGCGCCCGGCCGAGCGCGCGCGTGGCGCCAGCCAGGTCACCCGCGGCTCGCCTCATGGCGACTTCGTCTCCGAGCAGAACGAGCTGGCGCTGCGGGTCGCGCTCGAGCGAGAGCTCCGCCTCGTACATCTGGGCGGCGTCGTCCCACTGGCCGAGCGACTTGTAGATCTCGCGCGCGCCGTAGATCGCGTGGGCGCTGGAAGGCTCGAACTCGATCGAACGGCGAAAATTCTCCAGAGCCTTCTTCGGCTGCTGCAGGCTGTCGCTCCAGAGCCTCCCGAGTTCCTCGTGCATCCCGGCGAGCTCGCTGCGAATCTCCGGGCTCTGCTGCGCGAGCGGTGCCAGGGCTTTGGCGCGCCTCTCGATGAGCGCGACGAGGGCTTTCACGTCTCCCTTGTCGCGGTAAAGCTGTGCGAGCCGGTCGGAGGCCGTGCGCTGGGTCGGGTCCCGGTCGATCGCCTGCATGAGGACGCGCGCCGCCCGGTGCGCGTCACCGAGCGTGGTCGACCACACGTTGGCGGCCTCGCTCAACCAGTGAGAGGCGTAAACGGGATCCCGCGTCTCGGTACCGACACGCTCGAGGAGCAGCGCGTACGACTTCGGATCCGAAGCGCCGGCGTGGTGGGCGTTCGTCAGCGCTTCTTCGTCGTGCGGGTTCGAGACGAGCCGCTGCACGAGCGAATCGATTTCGGCTCGCTTCCATCCCGCGTCGGAGGCTAGCACTTTCTCGTTTTTCCCAGCAATTGCGGGCCTGAATTCAGCGCGTTGAGACCTCCCAGTGGGAGGCCGCCTCACTCCAGGTAACCGTAACCTACCGAAGACGTACCGGCTGGCTTCGATGTTCCACTGGAGACGGCCGGCGTGCGGCTCGGGCGAGGCGCATGCTCAGGGCGTTCGAGCCGCGGAGACTCTCCGCGAGGGGAGGCGACCGAACCGAGCGGGGGTGTGGCCGTCAGGGCGCTAGCGAGGCCGAGTGGCTTCCCCGGGACCATTGTCACGGGAAGGGCCGATGCCGGAGTCGCAGGCTTCGTGTCGACCGGGGTCGAGCTCGGAGCGAAGCTCGCCAAAGGCGCGGAGGCTAGGCGCGGGGTCGCGTCGGCGGGTTGAAAGCGATGGAGCGCAGCCGGACCGAGGACGGCGGCTACCGCGGCCCCGAAGAGAGCAGCGCCCGCGAAGTAGACGCCCCGCCGCGACCGGCGTGCCGGACGAATTCGCAAGCTGAACGAGTCGTGCGTGAGAGTGCTCGACGCCGGCAGGGCGGGGGGCGGCGAGGATTTCACCGCTTCGACGGCGACGTCGGTGCCCACCAGGGAGGATCGGACCCCGCTCGTCACCGGCCCCGCCTCCCGGACCCGCGTCAGCTCCGCGATGAGGACGTCGGCGCTCTCCGGACGCCCGTCGGGCTCCTTGGAGAGGATCCTCATGACGAGGTTCTCGACGTCGGGCGGAATGCGGGCCTCCGGCGCGACGTCGCTCATGGGGCGCGGCATCGTCTTGATGTGCCGAGCCATGACGACAATCGCATCGTCGTCGGTGAACGGCGGGCGGCCCGTGAGCATGTGATAGAGGATAACGCCGAGCGAATAGAGGTCGCTGCGGGCGTCGAGCGGCTTGCCCTGGGCTTGCTCGGGCGACATGTAGCGGGGCGTTCCGAACACGGTTCCCGCTTGCGTCTCCACCGCGTTCATCCCGAGCTCGCCGTCGGCTGTGAGCATCTTGGCGATGCCGAAATCGAGCACTTTGACGATCTCTTGGTACGTCTCGTTGGTGCGGACGCGAGCGTAAAAGAGATTGTCGGGTTTGAGATCGCGATGGATGATCCCCTTGGCGTGCGCTTCGGCAAGGGAGCGCAAGGCCTGCTTCGCCGTATCGAGAGCTTCGTCCACCGGGACTTGGCTAACGCGTTTGATTCGCTGCCCGAGCGACTCGCCCTCTAAGAGCTCCATGGCGAGAAAGAACTCGCCGGTCTCGCTCTGGCCGAAATCGAACACCGTGACGGTGTTAGGCGATGTGAGCAGGCTGTTGGCCCGCGCCTCGCGCAGAAACCGTGCGCGGCTCACTTCGTCGATGGCGCGGTCGCTCCGCAGAATTTTGATGGCGACGTCCCGCGCGATGGGCGATTGGCGCGCCCGATATACGGTCCCCATCGAGCCGGAGCCGATTCGCGCAAGGATGAGGAAGCGCCCGGCCAGGATTCGGCCGAGCATCGGGTCACCGTCCGCGGCGGCGATATCGGCGACGCGAAGGAGCGGCGAGGCGTCGTCCGGGCAAAGGGGCGGGGTGGGCTCGGCGAAGCGGCGCTGGCACACCGGGCACACGGATCCCGCGGCGCCGCGTGAGGAGGGCGCCGTCGGATCAGGACGACGGGCGGCGGCGGGGTGGGACAAGGACCTCGTAATGTTCGCGCGCGCAACCATCTTGCGCAACCGAATAGCTGGAAAGCTTGAGGGTGAGGCAACTTCACCGCAGCGGCAGGAGGTTGCGCGGATCGCAGACGACGCTGCTTTCGTCGGAGATCATAGCTGCAGGCGACAGCTTGGCCACATTGACGCCCTCGCGCACCCTTCGACCTTCCAGGTGCAAGTGCACGAGCCCGGGCGATCCCGAGTCACCGACGAAGCCAACGAGGGCCCCGTCAGGCAGGCGCGACCCGGCGGCGAGCCCGCGGGTCGGCGCCTCGAGATGGCCGAAGAGAATCAGATAATCGCGAAGGTCACCGCCCTCACGCAGCGTATGGAGCGTGATCACGGTCGTGCCGAAGAGGGGCCCCACGTAAACGACCTGGGCGTCTCCGACTTGGTGCTCGAGCGCGACGACCGTCACGGCTGTGCCGCGCTTCTCGACGAGGTCCACCGCGCCGTGACCGACATAACGCAAGCGACGTCCGCGCCGCTGATCCGCGTCGGGAAGGTCCAAGTCGTAGCCGCTCACGACGCACCCCTTGCAGGGGACGGGGTAGCGGTAAGCGTCGTAATCCGAGGGACGCTCGGGACGGCGGGGAATCTGATCGTACGAGACCGCGCGGCCTCGCCGGTCGTGATGCACGTTCGATTGGCTCTCGGACTCCGGCGCGTCGTCCTCGCCCGGTATTCGCACGCACGCATCCCCATCCGGCAATGCTCCGGGCAGACAAGCCGCGCGTAGTCCAGCTGGTATCACCACCGGCGGCGTCGCCGCTTCCAGCACAAACCTGGCCGTCTCCGGAGAGGGCCCCCGAACCCATGTGGGGGGCGGCGGCAGCGCGCGGCCCGCGCCGAGCGTCAGCACAGCCACGCACGGCAGGGCCAGCCCGCGCACGCGCGGCCGAATGGGTGGTATCATCCTTCGCTAAATGCCCGATCCCTCCGCCACGCTCAAGGCGCTCTTCGACGCGGAGCGTGCGGTGCGCGCCGCTCATGATGAGCTCGCACTCGGCGACCCCGGGAGCACCCTTCCGCTCCTCGAGCAGGCCGTACGCGCGGCGCTAACCCTGGACGAGATTGACGAGGACGAATCGGCGTTGCGACTGGTGCGCGTGGCCGCCGTTCTCGGTGAGATGCAGGGAGCGCGCGTGGTCGACCTGCTCATCGACATTCTGGCGAGCGACGAACCGGAGGCGCGGAATGCCGCTGGCGAGTCGCTGGCCGGCCTGGCGTTCGATCGGTTCAAGGAGGTCGCCCTCGGAGTCGAACGCGCGCTCGAGCGCCTGGAAGCCGGCAATCCCGCGCTGTCCGAGCTGCCGTACCTCCTCGTCGAGGTGCCCGAACCCGGGGTAGCCAAGCTCCTCGCACGGTTTCTCGCCCATCGCGACCCCGACGCGGTCGCAGCGGCGATCGAGGCGTTCGTCGAGATCGGCGACCCCACGGCCATACCGCTGCTCGATTCGCTGGCGTCGGATTCGCGCCGGGTGCAGCTCGAAGACGAGGGCGGAACCGAGGGCGATGCCACGATCGCCGAACTAGTCTCCGAGGCGAGAACCCTGCTCACGAAGGGGCAGACGTGACCGCGGAGCCATCGGCCTCTGCGCGCCTGTCTTCCGCCGGAGCCGAGCCGCGCGGGCGCGTGCGCCTCGGTCCTGCGGAAGCGGCGATCGTCGAGACGTTCGTCGTCCCGCGGTACCTATCGCTATTCGGCGACCTGGCGCTCGAAATGATGGTCGAGAGCGACGAGGCACAGCTCGTGCATCTGCAGTGTCGGACCGGCTACCCGGATCGCGGGATCGCACTGAAGCTTCCCGGGGTGCATATCGTGGGTCTGGACGACTCGCAGGCCGCTCTCGAGCTGGCTCGTGCGAAGGCCGCCACGATGCCGGACATGGTGAGCGATTATCGACTGAGCGAGACTTTGCCCACGCCGCTGCCCGCGTCGGCGTTTTCGCACGCGTTGACGCTGCATCCCATCGGAAATCCGGCCGATCGTGGCCTCGTGCTGGACGAGTGCGCGCGCTTGCTGGCGCCGCATGGGCAGGCGCTCATCGCGATGCCGATGCGGGGGAGCTTCCAGGAGCTCATTGATCTCATGCGCGAATACGCGCTCAAGAACGACGATCACGATGTGACGGCCGCGGTCGAGCACGCCGTCCTCGTTCGGCCGACGGTGGAGACGCTAGGCGCCGACATGGGGGAACGCGGCTTCGATTTCGTGGACGTGACGCTCCGGCCCACGACCCTTGCGTTCCAAAGCGGGCGCGGTTTCTTCGAGGACCCGATCGCACGGCTGCTCATCTTGCCCGAGGTGCGCCAGAACCTGGACCTCGAGGATTTCGAGAAGCCGTTCGCGTACGTGCGCGAGGCGATCGACAAGTACTGGAGCGAGGGGGAGTTCGAGCTGACGATCAACGTGGGTTGCGCGTCGGGGAGACGGGTGCCGTAGAGGCGTCCGCGCGCTCAGGGGGCCGCCGGTACGCGCAGCCGCGCCCGTCATCACTGCGTCGGAGCGCCCGCTTCGATCCACTCGCGGAACACCCGGGCGAGCGTCGGATTCGGGCCCGTATCCCTGGGCATGCAAGCGCCCGTGATGCCGCCCTCGCAAGCGAGCTTCTTGTACACGTAGCTGTGGTCCGGGTCTCCGGGGGCAACCCGCAGCATCGGCGGCATCTCGGAGGAGACGACGCCTACCATCTGTTGAAACTCGAACCCGGGGCCGAGAATCATCATCCCGGCGTTCGCGCCGCCGTGACACCCGTCGACGTTCGAGCAAACTCGATTCATCTCGCCTCGTACGACGACGAA
This sequence comes from uncultured delta proteobacterium, assembly GCA_963720145.1. Classification (GTDB taxonomy): domain Bacteria; phylum Myxococcota_A; class Polyangia; order Polyangiales; family Polyangiaceae; genus Palsa-1150. The sequence continues at coordinate 221,707 of CAVREO010000044.1, read as the reverse complement.
GGGCGCCCCGACGAAGGACGAATCGCCACAGCCGAAATTGCATCCTCCGCTCGCGCTTGCGTCTGGGCCGGCGTCCGCGCCCCCGGCCGCGGTCGTCGAGGAACAGGCGACCGCGGTGACCAGAAGAAGCGCGCCGCTACAGGCAGTAGCCGTCGACGCAGACGAACCCGGCCAAGCAGCTCTTGCCCTGCGAGCGGTCGCAGTCGCTTCCCAGCGTGTTCGGCTTGGCGCAGACGGCATAGGTTCCCGTTTCGATTGTGACCTGCTTGCAGACCTCGGACGAGGCCGCGCAGTTGCCCACGCCGCCCTCGGACGTGCATTCAGCGTAGCAATCGTGATGCAGACAGACCTCCTGCGTGCCGCATAGATTGGCGAGGAGGTCGCTTTCGCCGTCGTTTTTGCATGCAAACGACGTTACTGCCTGGTCCGGAATGCACCCCTTGTTCACGCAGACCTGCCCGACCGGACATACAGCGGTGGAGCCGTCGGTTGCGGCGCACGGGGGCACGCAATGCTGCTCGACGCATACCGTACCTCCCAGGCAGGAGCCGCTGCTCGTGCAGGGGGTCGGGTTGATGTTGCAAACGCTTCGCGTCAAATCGCACGAGTAGCCGGTGGGGCAGGGGGTGCTGGCGCTGCAGCGAGGCTCGCAAATGCCGTCGACGCATGCCTCGCCGGCGACGCGGCACTGGCTCGTGTCCGAGCAGAGGCCGATTTGCGTGGAACATGCACCGTCGATACACCGCGCGCCGGCGGCGGTGCAGTCGGAGTCGGCGTTGCACGCGTTGGGGGCGGGCGCCTCGACCGGTGCGTCGGCCGAGCTCGACGAGTCGTCGGACGTGCTCGCTTCCGTCGTGCTGGCGTCGTCGCCGGGCGCGGTCACGTCTTCACTGGCGTCGGGAGCAGGAGGGGGGCCCGTGTCCTCGTTCCCGCCCGCGTCGCTCGCGGGTGGTGCTCCGTTGGGCACGCAAGAAGCCTGGCCGCCGGCGAGCCTGCACACGTAGCCGTTGGGGCAGCCCACTTGAGCCTGACCGCAGTCGCCTTCGTGGCAGGCGCCATCTTGCCCACATGTCGTCCCCGAGGGGCAGTCGCTCGGCACTGTGCAGCCCTGTCCTGCGTCGGGCGGACCGCTGGAGCCCGGAACGCAGCTCCCGCCGCCCTGGCCATCGGCGCTGCATACGTACCCTCCGCCGCAATCCGAATCGCCCTGGCACGCCCAGGGGACGCACGCGGACGAGTACGAAGGGTCCGGGCAGCTGTAACAGCCGGTCGGGTTGCACACCTGGTATTCGGCGCCGTACTGGCTCGAGTTCGGATAGATGGGACAGCCGGCCAGCGCGGCAGCCGCTCCCAGGATCGTGATGCCGAGCAGAAATCGCTTCATGGGCTTCACCGTCTCCGTGGCCGCGGAGCGCGCAAGCTGGGCGCGTAACGCGAACGCTACGCGACGCCCCGCTCCCGCGCCGAGGCAAATTTAGCAACGCAGGTTTAGCAACGCACGTGCCCCGAGGCGAACGTGACGATGCGAGATCGCGCGCCGCTGCGGAGAAGCCGGGGTTCTCGCTCGCGAAGAGGGGGAGAAACGAGGACTGGTGCGATGCCGTTCGTGCACCGCCGTTCACGAGGTCGCCGTGATTTCCAGGACAGGGCTGTCAGAGGGCAGCCCGCGCGGAAGAGCGCGCGTGGGGTCGCGTGCCCCGCATGGCTTCGGCGCGGCGGGGCAGGCGGTCGCCAGCCGCGGCTCGGCGCATTCGCCTACAAGGGATCCCATCGCGCAATCGACAGCATCCGAAGGCGCATGTTAGCGTTTGCTCCTCCCGGCGCGCTGCACCGGCGCGGACGAGCTCGAGCTCGAAGCCCTTGCCCTGCTAGCCCCGCCCCCGTTTGCCGCTCGCGTGCGCGAGAACATCGATGGACGTACAGTGCGAGCGCTGCAAGACCGAGTACGAGTTCGACGACGCACTCGTCAGCGGCCGTGGAACGACGGTCCGCTGCACCAACTGCGGGCACCAGTTCAAGGTGCGTAGCCACGACGCAACCGATCCCGGCAGCGATCAGTGGCTCGTTCACACCGGAAGCGGCCACAGGCTCACATTCGTCAGCCTGCGTGAGCTCCAGCGGGCCATCTTGGCCAGGCAGGTGGCGCGCACGGACGTGCTCGTGCGAGGAGGCGGGAACCCGCGATCGCTCGGATCGATAGCCGAGCTCGAGCCGTTCTTCGAGGGGACCGCGTCGAATCGGCCGTCGGGGCCCTCGCTCGGCCCGCCCAGCACGAGCGTGGTTCCCCCGATGCAGTCACCCGGGGCAAGTCGCGCTGGCGACCCTGCTGGCTCGCCCGTGTCGTTCCCCAAGAGAACGGCGCAGTGGAGCCCCGACGCGGCGGCCTCTCCGTACGTGGCGCGCGTGCCGTCGCCGGGGTCGCTCGCTCCCCCGCGCCGGACCGACTCGTTCGGAGCGCCTCCCGAGTACGGCCGTCCGAAGATCGACACGCTCCGTCCGCCTCCCGACGCATCGGCGGCCCCGCCGCCGCCCTCCAGCGCGCCCTCGGCCGGCTTGCCAGGTCTGCGCTCGGCGGGTGCCCTTTCCGGCGGGCAGGCCGCGTTCGACGTACCGATGGACGGACGAGGCGGTACCGCGGTCATGGAGACCCATGGCCCCGCGTCGTCGCGGACTCCGGCAAGCCATCGCCCCGATTCGATACGGGGGCCCGACCACCTGCCGGAGATGAGAGGCCCCGCGCCCTCACTGTCTCCTGACGACGATTTTTACGGCATTCCTCGTCGCCGGCGCGTGGGTGGATGGGTCGTAGCCTTCGTCCTGCTCCTCGCCGCGGGGGTCGGCGGGTGGGGGGTGGCTCGCCCGTATCTCCTCGCGCGTGGCGCCGGGGCGACGGCGCGCCTCGACCCCCGCGCGCAGCAGTTCGTCTCGGAGGGCGAGCGCGCGATGTCCAGCGGCGATCTCGAATCGGCCCAGCAAGCGTTCGACAAGGCGAGCGCTCTCGCCGAGCGCGATCCGCGCGTGGTGCTCGATGAAGCGCGCATCTCGGCGACGAAGGCGGACATCCTCTGGCTCAAGCTCCGGCTCTTGCCTGGTGACACGTCGGACGAAGCTCGCACGACGAAGCTGCAGCTCGAAGAAGCCGTAGCGCGCGCGCGCCGAACCGCGGACGAAGCGCTCGCAGCGGCGCCTGAGGATCCGGCCGCGGTGCGCGCCAAGATCGACGCGCAGCGCCTTGCAGGCGAGAAAGACCTCGCCCGGTCCTCGGTGTCCCGGGTGCTCGCGCTGGGCTCGCAGCCCGAGACCGCATACGTGCTGGCGGCGCTGGATCTGGCCGAACCCGATCCGCTGTGGACTACGGTGGTCGATCGGCTACGCACGGCCGCGGCGGGTGAGGCGAGCGCGGGACGAGCTCGGGCTGCCCTCGTCTATGCCCTCGCGCGCTCGGGCGACTCGGCCGGCGCACGTGCGGAGCTGACGAAGCTCGACTCGCTGGCACGTCCGTATCCTCTCGTTCCGAGTCTCCATGCATTCGTCGACAAAACACCGGCGAGGGCTGCCCCCGAGCGGGGCCCGGCGGCCAATATGCCGGGCGTCGCCGGGAGCTCGCTTTCCGCTTTGCGACAGTCGGCCACGGCGGCCGGTCCCGGGGCGGCCTCGCCCGGCGGCGGGGCTACGCCGGCTGTCCCTTCGCCCGCTCCTGCGCTTGCTAGTACTAGAGGAGGTGGCGACGAGTCCTCGGGCGGGGAGACTACGGGCGGCCTTCAGGCCGCGGCACAGGCGATCAAGCGGGGCGACTGGGGCCGAGCGCGGCAAATCTACGAGGCGCTCGTGACCCGCAATCCGAGCGACTCCGAGGCGCTCGCCGGAATCGGCGACGTCGATCGCGCCCAGGGAAACACGACTGGAGCGATCGCCGCGTACAAGCGGGCTCTCGCCGTCAATCCTTCGTATCTTCCCGCGCTCCTCGGTGTTGCCGACACCGAGTGGGCCTCCGGCGACCGCGCCGCCGCGACGCGCACGTACAAGGAGGTCGTAGACCGGTTTCCCGAGGGGACGTATCCCTCGTACGTGAAGACGCGCATCGAGGGCGGCTCCGCTGCGCCCGAAGGGGCCGCATCGGGGGGTCCTGCGACCGGCGCGAATCGGGTGCCGGCCGGCGAGCGGGAAGGGCTCTGAATGCGCGGGGCGACCGTCCTCGCGTGGCTCTGCGCAGTCATCGCCGCACTCGGATGCGAAGGCCGGCCGCGAGCCGCAGGGATGGCCGGCGCGCATGGCGAGCCCCACTCCGGCCCTGCGATCGCGGTGTTCGACTTATCCTCGGGGACCCCCGAGCAACCCCCGACCGGCTTTCTGGGGCTTCCCTCCAAGACCCCATCCTTCGACGAGCTTGTCCGCGAGGTCGAGCACCTCGGCCGAGACAAAGACGTGCGCGGGGTGCTCGTTCGGCTCGGCGGTGCGCGCGTCACGCTCGCCCAGGCGAGCGAAATCGGGGGATTGCTCGAGACGTTGGGCGCGAAGCTCCCCGTATATTGCCATGCCGACGACCTCGGCAACGCGACCCTGTATCTGGCAGCGCGAGGCTGCAAGCGCGTCTGGCTGTCGCCGGCAGGCAGCGTGGACGCCGTGGGTCTGGCGGCGCAGCTCGTGTTCTTCCACAAGCTCTTGGCCGACGACCTGGGACTCGACGTCGACTTCTTGCAAGTCGGCAAATACAAGGGCGCGGAGGAACCGTTCACTCGCGACGGCCCCAGCCCCGAAGCGCGAGCGTCGCTCGAGTCGACGCTGGCGGGGTTGCGCGCGGCGTGGGTCGAAGGCCTGCGCAAGGCACGACCTGCGTCGGGAGAGGGAGCGAGCGAGGACGGCCCCTACGACGCGCCTGCGGCTCGGGAGCGCGGTCTCGTCGACGAGATCGGGTACTTCGACGAGGCACGAGATGCGCTCGAAAAGACAGTCGGCGCAGTTCGGGCCGAGGTGCTCCTGGGCCCCGGCCAGTCTTCGGGGGGCGAGGACGACCTGTCCGAGCTGCTGCAGTTGGTGGCCGGCGAGTCGCTGGGCCGCGCTCCCATCGCGCTGGTGCGCGCGAACGGGGCGATATCCATGGAGGGTGGAGGCGGCTTGCTGCCCGACTCCGGCGGCATCGTGGAGCGCCGCCTCGTGCGGACGCTGGCTCGCCTCGAGAAGGACGACGGCATCAAAGCCGTTGTCGTTCGCATCGATTCGCCCGGCGGCAGTGCGCTCGCCAGTGATTTGATTTGGCACGCCCTGATGCGTGTACGAGCCAAGAAGCCGCTCGTCGTGAGCGTCGGCGGAATGGCGGCGAGCGGCGGGTATTATCTCGCGTCGGCCGCTGCGGTCGTCTTCGCCGACGAGACGAGCATCCTCGGCTCGATAGGTGTCGTCAGCGGCAAGATCGCCGCCGATAAAGCTCTTCGCAAAATTGGCGTGCATACCGAGACCATCCCGGCGAAGGCCGGCGACGCGGGCGCAGCGGCCCGCGCTGCGTACGGTTCGCTGCTCACGCCTTGGGATCCCGCCACGCGAGCGCGGTTGCTTCAGGCGATGACCGGCATCTACCAGCTTTTCTTGGCGCGAGTAGCGCAGGGACGCGGCGTGCCCGTCGAGCGGGTCGCCGAGTTCGCGGAGGGTCGCATCTTCGGGGGGCGAGAGGCCCAGGCGCGAGGCCTCGTGGACGAGCTCGGAGGGCTGCAGGAGGCGGTCGCCCGGGCCCGAACGATGGCCAACCTGTCCGCCGATGCCCGTGTGGGCGTGGCGGGCGAGAGCGCCGGCTTTCTCGAGGCATTGGGCGACGACGACCCGCCCGCCGCTCGAGCGGGGGACGGATTGGCAGCGTTTGCCGCCATGGCCAATCGAGTGGCTCCTGCCGTCGGTCCCTTCCTGGGGAGCCTCGCGCCGCTTACGGCCCACGAATTCACGCTTTGTGCACTGCCGTTCGCGCTAACAGTGGAGTGATTCCTGGCGTACGATCCGCTGCGGATGATTCCGTCCGATCTCCGCCCGCGCATCGGAGGACCCGCCCGGCAGCGTGACGAGTCGCTCGTGACGCGCCGCACGCTGCCCCCCCCCGAGTGGACGGCCAGCTTCACCACTCGTTCGCGGTCGAGCAGGGCCCCTGAGCCCTTGCGCCGGCGCAGCGGAGCGCGGGCGGAGGAGGCCTGGATGCGGGCGCGCGTCGACGAGGCCCGCGCTGCCGGAGATGGGTCCGCGATCCACGTGACGTGCTCGACGCTGGCTCGCTGGCTGGCGTCGCGCGATCGCGATCTCGATGAAGCCGTGGGCCTCGCTTTGGCGGCGCTGCACGTCGTAGAGGACGCGGAGCTGAGACGCGAGGTCGCGTCCTGGTTGGAGAGCCTCGGAGAACCGGCGCGCGCGGCCGCGACGTTGAGGCCCATCGCGTCGATGGCCGACGTCGACTCGGCAGAGGCTGCGTATGTCCTGGTACGCATCGGCGTGCTGAAGGCGCGCGCGGGGGCCGCTACGGGCGCGGCTGCTGCACTCGAGGCAGCCCTGACGATCGATCCGAACGACGCGGTCCCCGCGGAGCTGCTAGGCGCCGTGTCTGGCTGGGGTCCGGAGGCCGTGTCGCCGTCGGCTTCTGCCGAGGCCTACGTCGAAGCGGCCAAGCGCCGCGCGGATGAAAGGCAAGAGGATTCCGAGTTCGAAGACCTCTGGCGCGCGTTCGCAGCCGATCCTGAAAGCGCGACGGCGACCCGCGCCCTGAGTGAGGCCCTGCTGAGGCGCGGGCGCGCAGCAGCCGCCGACGCCGTCTGGCGGGCGCACGCGAAGGGATTGAAGGACGCCGCGCCGCAAGCCCACGCGCTCCGACGTCTCGCGGCCACGGCGGAAGGGGACCTTGCCCGTGCGCTGGGCGCAGCCCTCGACGAGGGGCTCGACGGATGCCTCGAAGGTGAAGATTGCGCGACTCTCGATGCGCTCCTGCTGGACCTCGGAATGCTGGAAAGCCTCGCGGCGAGGCTGGCCGAGCGCATCGGAGCCGCCGAGCAACCGGGCGACCGCGCCGCTCGACTCGTCCAGCTGGCGCGGCTCTACGCAGGCCCCCTCGCCGACGAGGAGCGGGCGCTCGCCGCGTGCGTGGCGGCGCTGGCGGCGGACCCTACGTGCCAAGATGCCATCGGTCTTCTCCGAGCCCACCCGGCGGACCTGGAGCGCGCGCTGGATGATAGCGGGGACGCGCCGGGCTCGGGCCGAAGCGGCGGGATGCCCGCGTTGGCGGCGGCCGCCGCTGAGATCGACAATGAGGCCCGAAGGCACGAGTGGCTCGCCGAGAAGGTGAGGCGCGTGCGCCCCGGCGTCTTACGCGCGTCGGATGGTGCCGTCGACGCGCCGCCCGGCGAAGCGGCCGCGGCTGCCGTAGCGTGGGTACGCGCGGCGCGCGGCACCGACGAGCGTGCTCGCGGCGCGGTCCTCGAGCGAGTAGCGTCCGGCGGATCCGACGCGCTACGCGCCGTTCTCCTCGCGGTGGCGGCCGACCGCTACCTCGCGGCAGGCGACGCCAAGGCCGCGAGGCAGGCGGCCGAGCGAGCGACGCAGGCGGATCCGACGAGCGCGCGTGCGATTGCAACGCTCGCCGACATCGTGATCGGCTCCGGCGATCGCGCCTCCGCCACCGTCCTCGAACGCGCCATCTCGGTCGTCGGTCCGTGTGGTCCTTGGTGCTTGGCGCTGGCGGACGCTCTCGATGCAATCGGCGAGACGGAGCTTGCCGTGGCGTGGACCCAACGGACCGTGGCGCTGAAGCCCGGTGACCTCGCCTCGATCGAGAAGCTTCTCGATCGCCTGCTTCGGCTCGGCGATCCCCTGCGGTTGTGCGACGCGTTGTCGTGGCTGCTCTCGCAGCCGCTGCCGTTCGCCTGGGTCGAAGCCCCCTTCACCCGCGCGCTCCGCGAGCTGGCGGGTTTGGACGCAGACCGGGCCGTGGTAGTCGCGCGCCGTGGCCTGGACGTGTTCGGGCCGAAGTCGCCGTACTTGCGAGAAGCGATGCTCCAGGTGGCGTCGCAAGCCTCGGACGAGGCGTTTGCCGCTGCCATCCTCGAACGATGGATCTCGTCGGGGCTGGAGCAAGCGGACCGACGCGAGCTCTTTGCGCAGCTAGCCGACCTACGCGAGCGACTCGGCGACGAAGAAGGGGAAGCTCGCATCGTTTCGCGCGCCATCCACGAGGGGCTCGCCGGGCCGAGCATCGATTGGCACCTCAATCGACTCGCCGAACGCCCCGCGACGCCTGACGCGCAACTGTGGCGCCTGCGCGCGCGTGCGGCTCGTGTCGGCGAAGGAGAGGACGAAACGGCGGCGGCTTTCGCGTGGCGGGATCTGGGCGCCGCGCTCTGGGATCTCGCCGACGACCGTGTGGGGGCTGTCTCCGCGTGGCAGCGTGCCGCCCGAGCGGCGCCGGCGCGCGGGTACGCGACGTTGGCGCTCGATATCGAGGCGTTCGCAGGAGCCGAGTTCGCGTCCGCCTATCTGGCTCAGCTCGTGGAGACGGAGCCGGACGCCGTTGCCGCCGCCGACATGGCTGCGGACGTGGCCCGAGCAGCGCTGGCGCTGGGAGAACCTCGTTTTGCCTTCGACATCGCCGCGCGCGGGATCGCTCGCCGCCCTTCGTGCGCCGAAGCCCTGGAGATGGCCGAGCGAGGCGCAGAAGGGGCGGGCGAGCGCGAGGCGATGTCTGCGCTTTACGAGCTGGTCGCCGCTCGTGCGTACGGCCGGTTCGGCAGGCGGGCCGCGCACTACCGTGGCGCACGCTTCTTCGAGCGGTGCGGCGACCATACGTTGGCCCTCAAGCACGCGGCCCAGGCCTTTTACGCCGTTCCTTCGGAGGGCTCGAGCTTCCAGCTTCTGGCGCGCGCCGCCGAGCGCGCCGGGGATCCGGCTCACGCCGTACGAACCGTCGAGGGAGTGGCCGAACGGGCCGGACGGTCCTCGTCGCGCGCGTCATGGCTGCTGCGTGCGGCGAGCGTCGCCGGTGGGGGCGAAGAGGGCACGCGCCGCAAGGTCGACGTGCTCCTTCGTGCCGCCGTCGCTGCTCCCAACGTGACCACGGTTACGCTCCTGCGCGACGCCGCCCGCGAGCTGATGCGCTTCACCCCCGAAGAGCGCGACGCACTCGAGCTGCGCCTGTCGCGCGCGGCGCACAAGATCTCGGAGAAGGTCGAAGGTCCGGACGGCGCGCGCGTGGCCATCGCGTTTGCGCTGGCGACACTGGACCTGTTCGCCGATACCGAGGGAGCCTTCGCTTCGCTCGAACGAGCCGTCGCAGCAGACGCCGACGTGGACGAGTACGAAGGGCTCGGCGCGATGGCGGCCGCGCTCGTCACTGCGAACAGCGCACGCGAGCGCTTGTCCGTGATGCTCGCGAAGGCCGAGCAGCCGCACGCAAACGCCGGACTGGCGGTTCTGCGACTCTTCGGCCAGATGGCGAAGGCGCTCGGGGGCGGCTCCCTGCACGCACGGGCCGCCGTGGCCGCTGCGCTCAAGGACCCGGACGACGATGCCGCCATCATCGAGGCCGACGCCGCGGTGCGCGGCATGCCGGAGCTCGGAGAGGCCCTTTCGAAGCACGTCTCCGCCGGGCGCCGCGCCCAAGCCCTTCTTTCCGCAGCGCGCGTACGCGTCGGCGAAGGCGCTCACGTCGAGGCGGCCCCGCTGCTCGAGCGCGCGGTCGAACTGGCCGACGGCGAGCAACGATGGGAGGCAGAGCGCGAGCTGCGCGCGGCGTGGGAGGCTGCGGGTCGGGGAAGCGAGATCGAGGCGCGCGTCCAGCGCGAGGCCGCCAGCGACGTGGCGTCCCCTTCGATGCGAGCGGATCGCTGGAGCGAGATCGCGGAGCGACGCGAGTCTCGCGGCGACCGGCCGGGAGCGGTGCGTGCGCTCCTCGAGGCGTGCAAGCTCGACCCGGCGCCGTTGCAGCGCTGGAGCTGGCTCGAGCGTGTGGCCGAGATCGCGGGCGACGGAGCCGCGCGCGTCATGGCTCTCGAGCAGATTGCCGATCGTGTGGGCGATGACGGCCGTGTGGCCGTGTTCAAGCGACTGGCCCGGGCGCACGAAAGGCTCGCCGACTTCGAGGCCGCGACATCGATCTGGCACCGCATTCTCTCGATTGACCCCGGCGACGAGGAAGCCGACCAGGCAATCGAGTCGCTCATCGTGGCCCGCGGCGAATATGCCGCGTTGGCCGAGCACCTTTCGCGCCGCGCCGAGCGCCTGGCGGGGCAGCCCGGAATGCGTGAGATCTTGCGGGCGGTACGCCTGCGTCGCGCGGCGATCCTGGAGCAGCGCCTGGGTCGCATCCAAGAGGCCTGCGACGAGCTCGAAGTCCTGCTCGCGGAATGGCCTGACAATCCAGGCGCACTCCGCTACCTGGCCGATCTCCTCGACCGCTACGGCGAGCATGCACGAGCGGCCGCGGCCTGGCGGCGCGCCGCGTCCGTCGAGGTCGACCCCTTGGAGCGCGACGAGCTGGTGGTGCGTGCCGGGCGGGCGTCGCAGATGGCGGGCGACTCGGAGGGAGCCCTCGAGGGGGCCAAGCAGGTCCTGTCGCGCCGACCTTCAAACCATGGCGCTCTGGCCCTGCGCGTCGACGTCGCGCGCGCCCTCGGTGCCGATGCGGACCTCGGCGACGCGCTCGAAGCCATCGCGAAGGCGGAGGGTGTGCACGACGTCACGCGCGCGGATTTGCTCCTGGAGGCCGCGCAGGCCGCCGCGAGGGCGGGCGACGCGGCGAGCGCCCTCGATTGGGCGCAGCGGGCGGCAACCGCGGGACGGGACCGCGCGACGCCGCAGCTGCTCGCCCGTGGCCTGGAGTACCGCATGCGTGGCCCAGGGACCTCCGAGGAGGCGCAGCGGACGATCGACGAGCTCGAGAGCATCCGGGAGCCGCTCGGACGGGATGATGCCGCGCTGCGCGCCTTTCTGCTCGCCGAGGCCCTGGATGCCGTTCGAGGCGGAGGCGCGGGTCTCTACAAGCTCGAGTTGGCGCGGTTCGACGTCGGTGACCACCCGCTCGTCGCCCTGGGCTTGGCGGAGCGCTTCGCCGCGCAGGGGCAGCATGCGCGCGGCGTGGAGGCCTACGGTGCGGCGCTGGGCGGGTCGCTGCTGGAGCTGCGCAAGCCGGGCCATGTCGCGATTGCAGCCGCCGACGCGGCAATCCGCGCCGGCAATGTCCAGGCGGCCTCCGCCTTCCTGGATGCTGCGGAGCGTTTTGCAGAGACCGCCGATGCGGTTGCGTCGCGCCGCGCGCTGGTCCTGGAGATGAAGTCGTCGCCGCCCGCCGTTCATCCTGTCTCGTCCCGGCCCGTGCAGCCGGTCGCTCCGGTGCAGGCAGCTCGCCCGGCGATGCCTCCCCCCCCGGTTCCGGCTGCCGAGGGCCGCATCGCGGACCTCGAAGCGGCGGTCCGCGGCGCTCGGACCGTCGATGAGCGCGCCGCGGCGCGACTCGTGCTCGCCCGGAGACGGCTGGAGCAAGGCGACGCGGGTGGCGCCGAGCCTTTGCTTTGGGAGGCCTTGGCCGACGGTCTTGCGCACGCGGGCGACGCCCTCGCGCCCCTGCTGGCCGAGGCGCCGGATCGCACTCGTGACCTCGTGCGCCTTCGCCGGCAGCAAGTCGCGCTGGAACCGGGAAGCGTGGGGCGCCTCGAGTCGTTGCGAAGCGCAGCCGAGGCGGACGACGACCGCGTATACGTGCGAGCGGTCGAGCACGTCTTGCGGGCATTCGATCCGGGCGCCGGGCCGCTGCCGCCGCCACCCCTTGCGTTGCAGCCAGAGCAACCGGGTCTCCTGGCGCTGTTGGCCAGGCCCTCGATGGACAGCGGCGGGGAAGCTTTGGCGCTGCTCTGGGAGGGAGCGATGCAGCTCTTCGCCCGGGCCGCCGCGAGCTACGGCATCACGGGTGTCGAGCGGGTCGTCCCAGGCGCGTCGTCCGCGATCGCGCGTGTGTACGAGTCCGCGATGCGCGTGCTCGATGTTCCGCGCATACCGCTCTTCGTCATGCGTGCGAGCAGCGGCACCCCCGGATCGCACGTCGCGCTGCTTACGCCGCCTTCCGTAATTCTGGCCGGAGACGTTCGCGAAGACACCGCGGAGGTCCGATTCGCCCTAGGCCGCGGCATGTCGGCCGCTCTCCCGCAAAACGTCCTGCGCTTGGGTCTCGCACCCGCGGAGGGGCAAACGCTCCTCGAAGCCATGCGCGCGGCTTTCGGGCTAGCGGAGGGCGGGCGACAGGTCGAGGCCCGCGCCGCGAGGCTCGCCGAATCGTTCTGGCAAATCGTCCCGGCGCGCACCCAGCGCAGGCTGCAGGAGCTCATGGGGTCCGCCCCTTTGCCCGAGTACGAAGACCTCGTGGCCCGCGCCCACCAGAGCGGGCGTCGCGTGGGGATGTTCCTGGCGGGCGACTTTGCGTTCGCGACGCGCGCGCTCCTGTCCGAGTCGGCGTCGCGCGTCAACGAGCTGCCGACGCTCGGGTCGCTGCGGTCCCTCTGCGAGCAAGTCCCGCAGCTCGCGGATCTCCTTCGGTTGGCCGTCAGCCCGGAGTACGCCGTGGCGCGCTGGAATGGGGCCGAAGCGGGTCCCCCCCGGCGAACGGTATCCTCCGGACGCTTCAACCTGTTCTGACCCATGGACACGTCGCTCGGTGCTGCAAGAAGGCGCCGCGGACCTCCGCGAATGGCCGTTGCCATGAGCGCGTGCGGCGTCGCCGGCGTGCTCGTGGCCGGCGCGTGCATCGTCGCGCCGCCTCCGGATTCTGCCGCCCGAACCCGTGCTGCGCCCCACGATCCTGCACGACGCAGTCTTTCCACGCGCAGACCAGATCCTCACGTCCGCCGACTTCCCCCCCTCGGGTCAGCTCACGTTCGTCGTCCCCGTCCAGATCGAAGACCCGAGTCACACGTTCCCGTGGGAAATCTTCGTCGACTACGACTCCGACCCGAACGCGCCGCCCGCGCTGTTCCGGCCCGGCCAGATCAACCCGACGGCAGGAACCGTCGATGGCGGCACGGTCATGCAGTCGTTCGATCTGGGCCTCGCGGACGGCCACCTCAGTGAGCCGTATTGCCACCGCATCGAGTTCGTCGTGGCGTACGCGTTCAGCGCCGTGCATACGCCCGACAGCATCGGTGGCGACTCCGTGACATGGCTGTACAACGGCGCTGGCGGTACGACTGGGTGCCCGCAGCCCTTCGATGCGAGCGCTCTGGGCGACACGGGCGTGTCCATGTCCGACGCGCCCGCCGATCACGTCGTGGTGGTGCCCGAATCCGGAAGCGAGCCGTGACGCGCGCCGGCTTCTTTTTCGCCGGTTCAGCCGTGATTTTGTCGTGTGGGCCGGCTGGCACGACGAATGCGCCGATGGTGACGACCAATGCGTGCCCGGATCATCCGTGCGAGGCGTACGTGCAAGCAGGGGCGAAGCCCATCTGCTCCGAAGGCGCGTGCCGGGTCGACGCGCCCTACGCGATCCCCCCCTGCTCGTCGTCTCGCTGGCCGGCGATTCGTACTTCGCGCCCGACCGCACGCTCGCCGTCCCGTTTCAGGGGGTGCCTTGCGCGACGGGGACGTGCGCGCAACTCCCCGGCGTCGCCGTAGTCCGAGGCGCCTACACGGTATCGCCGCACGTGCAGAAGGACATTCTCCAGTATTCGCTGAATCTGCAGAACGCCCTCACGACGCTCCCCGTGCATGCCTCGTATCGGCCGCTGTGGCCGCAGACCGCACTCTCGGAGTCGGCCGACGCCATCGCGGCGGGGCTGCCGCTCGAGCCGGTGGAGGCCGCGTCGATGACGAACGTGGATTACCTCGACTCCAACGTAGCCGGGCCCGCCGCCGGTCCCAGCCAGATGTTCGCGACCTACGTTCAGCCCGGCAATTACGAGCGAACACTGACACCCCTGCCACCCCTGGACGGTGTCTTTCCGCCCGAGGTTCGCATCGTGAACGTTCCCATGGTCAGCGCGGGGTCGGAGAACCTTTCTTTCGAAGACGACCCGATGAACGTGGATTCGACCACGCAGACGAATGCTGGTCGCGTGACGCCCGCGTTCAACATCTCGCGGTCGGACATGCGACCCCTGGACGGATGGTCGGCGTTTCTGCGCGATCAGACCACGAAGCAGACGGTCTCGAACGTCGCCGCGCTCAGCGGAACGTTCGCGAGCAACGTCGTCCTCGCGACCAACCGCTTCCCCCCGGACGGCGACTCCCTGACCGACACGGAGCTGGTGCTCTCGCCGCCCGCGGGCCAGGCGATGCCCACGGCCGTCTTCGCGCCGCAGGGGCGGATGCTGAGCGCCGACGAGATCTATCCGGTGCTGCCCAAGGCGACCAACATCCAGGGAATCGTCTCTGCCGGGAACGGCACGCCGGTCGAAGCCGATGTGGTCTTCGAAGCGATTGGCATTGCCACGGCCAGAGCCAACCCCACGGGCGTGGCCACGGCGATTTGCCCCCTCAACGCCACCAACTTCGAATACGTCGCCCGCGTGAGCGCCCGCTTCGACAGTACGGGCAATTCGGCCTTTTCCGTCGAGCTCCCAGTCGGGGCCTACCGGGTCTCGATACGACCCGTCGACGCCCCCCCGCCTGCGCCGGGTGCGCTGGCGCCGGAGCCGGCTTTTGGGGTGACGATCATGAGCCCCTTCGTGGTGCCCTGCGGCTCGCCGGAGCCGGCGTGCTCCCCGTGCACCGTGCCGAGCGATCCCACGCTCCTCGTCACTTCGACCCGGCCGATTCAAGGGTTCGCCAAAGTCGCCGATGGTCGATTCCTCACGGGCGCCGTGGTCGACGCGATCCCCATCTCGTGCACTGACGGTTCCTCGAGCGCCGCGTGCCTTCCGCGCGCGAGACAGGCGGCCACGGATGACGGCGCGTTCCGCCTCTGGCTCGATGCGGGCGCAAGCTACCGGTTGCGCGTCCGTCCGGCGGACGGATCGCGGTTGCCGTGGACTTGGCAGCCGGTGCCCCTCGTCGTCAAACCGGGAGTGATCGGGCCGATCCAATTCTTGGTTCACGCTCCGGTTTATGCGGGCTTGACCCTTTCGGATCCGGGACAAGATCCCATCGTCAATGCCGTCGTTCGCATCTACACGCCCTCCGACTCGGCCATGGGTTGGCTGGAGATCGGCCGCGCCATCACGGACGCCACCGGGCATTACGACCTCTACCTGCCCCCGCCGTAGGCGCGATGCTGCGATACCGCGATCCCCGAGGGCAGCCGTCCGACCGCGGCAGTCGCTGCGCCAAGCTTCTGGTATGCTCGCGGCCGACCCGCGGCGAGCGAGTCGCTTACGACCCCAAGGACACCCATGGAGAACGAGGTCCGAATCAACCTGCTGGCTCGCGTTGCAAGGTCGGCAGTGGCCCGGGGTGTCCCCATCGACCCGGCGAGGCCCGTGTCCATTCTCTCGCTGGCGGCGGCTTCCTACGGCTCGCGGCCGACGGAGGACGCAACCGTCCCGACCGGATTCGACCCCGTTGCGGTGGCCCTCTTCGAAGCCATCGTCGAGGGCGCCTTTCTGGTGGCCAACGCCGATGGCGTCTTCGACGACGAGGAGCGGCGCACTTTCGAGCACGTGGTCGTCGCCGCCTGCGGGGGAAGCGTGCCACCTCAGCAAATCGCCGCGCTCGTGAGCGACCTCCACGACCAGCTCGCAGAGGACGGGGTCGACCGCCGGGTCGAGATGCTCGCGCGGGGCGTGACCAAGCCGGAGCACGCGCAGGAGGTCCTGCGAATCGCGGCGCTCCTCGCGCAAGCGAGCGCGGACGTGAGCGCGGTCGAGCGCGACGTGCTGGGCAAGATCGCGCGGAGGTGCGGGCTCGCGCCGGCATCGGTCGACACGGCGCTCCGAGAGGTGCGTGCGGCGCTCTCGGCGGAGGGCTCCCGCCCCGCTTGACGTCGAAAGGGAAGGGGGGCGACGGCCCCCTCGAACGAGATCACGGGAGAAGTATTCGTACGGCTTCCTGGAAGAGGGAGGCCTCTTCCGCTCGTCCTTCGGCTTGCGCTTGGGCGGCGAGGCGCAGCAGCGCCGCACGCGCGCTCGGCGCCATGTGCGCGCGAACATCGGGGGTTGCGTCCTCGAGGCGCGCGCTCACCAGCGCGAGGAGCTCGTGACCCTTTCCGAGTACCTCGAGCAGCGCCACGAGCTCGTCCGCGGCGGCATCGTCACGTGCGTTCGCCTGCAACCGGCGCGTCAGCTCCTCGACGCGTGCTTCCCGAGAGCCCGCGTCGTCGGCTACCGTGAATTGCGGTCGCACCACCTCGGGGGCCGGAGCGGGAGGCGGCGAAGGCGGCTCCTCCGTGCCGCGCAGGAGAAGCGCGCCGACTTCGCGGTACGCGCGGCGCAGGTGCTCGTCGTGCGGGCGTAGCCGCAACGCGACTGCCAAATGACGCTGAGCACCGAGGGCATCGCTCAATGCGTGCCGGTGCAGCTGCGACGCTTCGTCGAGCAGGGAGGCCATCGTCGCGGCGGCGGGGTGGTCGGCTCCCGGGGGTAACGAAGCGGCAAACTCCCGCAGCCGAGCAAACGCGAGCGCGGCGCCCGCAACGTCGCCGAGCCGCGCACGCCACCGGCCCTCGAGCCCGCGCGCCACGGGCGCCTCCGCGGCATCGGCCGAAATCGCGCCGATGCGCGCGATGGCCGTCGGCAGGTCGCCGAGCTTCTCGGCCATGGCGCGAGCCAGCTCGAGCTCGATCGCGGACGTGGGCTCTCCGCGGCTCTCCGCAGCCGCGTACGCTTGGGTGAGAAGCGCGACGCCGCGCGCGTCGCGACCCTCGCGGAGAAGGGCGATTCCGAGCCCTGCGAGCGCGCCCGGTTCTTCCGGCGCAAAGCGCAGCGCACGCTCGAAGAGGGGCCCAGCACGCCCGCCCAAGCCGGCCGATTGCCACGCGAGCCCGGCCCGGAGCCAAGCCGCATATCGCGCGCGTCCTCCGCGCGCGAGCGCCTCGAGGTGCTGAACGTCCGCGATGGCGTCTTCGAGCCGTCCGAGCTGCAATCGGCTGGCGACTCTCGCCCAGCGAGCGCTCGTCGACCGCGGCGCGCGCGCCACCGCCTTGTCCAGCAACTGGGCGCAGAGCTCCGGGTCGCGCGTCAGCTCGGCGGCGAGCTCATAGGCCCGCGCGGACAGCCTCGGCGCCGGCTCGGTGTCTCCCGCGCGCTCCAGACTCGCGATCGCAGCGCTCACGTCGCCCGTGTCCGCGAGCAGCTGCCCCTGGGCCGTCCCCAGCGGAGCGGCGTGCTCCACCGCTGGAGCCCGCGCCGCAGGATCCGAGCCGTGCCGTCGCGATTCCGCCAGCATGGAGAGCGCAGCTTCGGCGCGTCCGCCGGCCCTCACGTCGATGTCCACGATCCGCCGCGCGATCTCCGGGTGTCGTGGCGCCCGCTCCAGCGCGTCGATGTACGCCGAGCGCGCCTCGCTCAGCCGACCTTCGACCAGCGCATCGTCGGCCTCTCGCAGCATCCGGGCGGTTTCGCGGGCGAGCAGCGCGCGATCGTCGGGGACGTGAGCCAGCGCCGCGCGCGCGGCATAGAGGCCCCACATGTCGCCGTGCGCGGCGAGGGCCGCCCATCGAATTTCGTCGGTGGCGGGCACGCGCGCGCCTGCCTCGGGCAACAGCGCCTTCAAGAGCTCGTGGGCCGGCTGTCGCAACACGAATGCGGCGCCGGCTCTCGCCGCCACGCCCCCGAGCACGGCCTCGACACACGCGATGGCAATCGCCGTCGCCGGGGCCGGCAAACTGACGCCACGCGCGTGCTCCACGACGAGAACGAGGTCCAGGTCTTCTGCGATGAGGTGGAGGTCGAACGCGACGACCGGTGTTCCGCCGCGGCCGCGGCTGAGCAGCGGCGGCGCGTCCTCGAGTGGCCCGGTCGCCGAGACACATACCGTGGCCCGCACGGTGGTCGCGGCCACCCACACCTCGGGCGAGCGCGTGCCCACCACGCCACGCAGCTTCGGAGAAGCCCAATGCTCGAGCGCGCGAACGGGCAGCTCCAGCTGAAGCCTCTGAAGTTGCCCACGCCTGTGGCGAAAGCGCGGAACGCCGCCGGAGACGTCCACCGGAAAGCGCACCCCCGGTAACGTGGCCGAGAGCTCGGTGACCGTGAGGCACGCGAGACGCGCCGGGTGCGCGAGCTCGAGACCAATGCCTTCGCGCCCTATGGCAAGCTGCAGCGACAGATTAGCTTCCTCGGCGGGTCTCCGCGAAGGTCTGCGTCCCGCACGCTTCTCGGCAGATTCCAGCGGATCCGCAGGCCCGCGCCGACGGAGACCCGAGGGATTGCGATCGTTGGGGGGAGGAGCGCGTCGCGCTGCCATGGGGGTAAAATCGTACCAACTGCGTGGCGGGCGGGCGACTTTGCTCCCTTGACCCCCCCGGCCACGCGTGTGACAAGGTTCTTGTCCCACGCGTGGCCTAGCCGGCTCGATGATCACGAAGGACACGATCACGCTCGTGCGCGACCGGACCGACCTCGTAGCGGTCGTGTCCGAGAGCGTTCCCTCCCTCAAGAAGCGCGGGCGCCGTTTCGTCGGCCTCTGCCCGTTCCACAAGGAGAAGACGCCGAGTTTCCACGTGAATCCGGACACCGGCGTCTACCACTGTTTCGGGTGCAAGGAGAGCGGCGACGCCTTCACCTACCTTCAGCGCGTCGAGGGATATTCCTTCTCGGAGGCCGTTCGCGCCCTCGCCGAGCGGGCGGGGATCGCCATCGAGGAGGAGCGCGGCCGGGAGCCGACCGAGGCGGAGCGCCACAAGAAGGAGCGGGAGGCGCTCTATGCGGCGATGAGCATCGCGGCTGCCTGGTACGAAGAGCAGCTCCGGGAGCACCCGCAGCGCGAGTACGCCCTCGGCGAGCTGGCTCGCCGAGGATTGGACCCGCGCTCCCAGGCGGCGCAGTCGTTCCGAATCGGGTACGCGCCCCCCGGATGGGAAGGGCTGACGTCCTTTCTGAAACGGCAGGGCATCTCGCCCACGCTCGCCGAGTCGGTCGGGCTCATCGTGCCCCGCTCGGGCGGCAACGCCGGCGGCGGCGACGCGCGCGGCTACTACGACCGCTTCCGCCACCGGCTGATGTTCGCCGTGCTCGACATCCAGGGGCGGGTGGTCGCCTTCAGCGGTCGCGCGCTTGCCGAGCTGCCCGGCGACACGCAAGAGAGGCCCGACCAGCGGCGCGATCCACCTCCAAAATACATCAACTCGCCCGAGAGCCCCATCTACAGCAAGGGCGCGACGCTCTTCGGGCTCTGGCAGGCGCGCCACGCCATCCGGCACGAAGAGCGCGCGGTTCTGGTCGAGGGCAACTTCGACGTCGTATCGTTGCATGCGCGGGGCGTCGAGAACGTGGTCGCGCCCCTGGGCACGGCGTTCACGGTCGACCAGGCGAAGCTCCTGCGGCGGTACGCTTCGCTGGTGACCCTTCTCTTCGACGGTGACGCCGCCGGGCGCAAAGCGGCGCGCGCAGCGGAGGAGCCCTGCGACGCAGCAGGGCTCGATGCCCAGGTTGCCGTCTTGCCCGCGCAGACGGATCCCGACGATCTCGTGCGCACCAAAGGCCCCGAGGCTCTCCGGCACCTGCTCGGGCAAGCTCGCGGTCTGCTCGAGTACCTGATCGACGCGGACCTGGACGAGTCCTTCAACGCCGTGGACGTCCGCGAGAAGACCTCTCGAATCGAGCGGGTCGCGGCCCTCGTGGGCCGCGCCAAGGATCCCGTGACGCGCGGGATGCTCGAGGCCTACGCCGACTACGCCGCGGGTCGTCTCGATCTGGTACGCTCCGCTCCAAATGCGTTTCCGGCGCTCAAGCGAAAGGTGCTCACGGTGGCAAGGGCGGCGCAGGCAGCCGCCGCTGCGAAGGCGGTCCGCGCACCTGGTGGCGGAAGCACGGAGCATGCTTCGGCGGGCGGCGGCGGCGGTGCAAGGATCGACATGGAGCCCGCGGACGCGAGGGCAGAAGCCCGCTTAAGAACGACGGGCCCACGACCGTCCGAGGCGAGGGTCAGGCCGCGTCCTCGAGGTCACGAGGAGCGCAAAGCGATCGCCGGGGCCGTCTTGGATTTTCCTGCACTTCTGAATGATTCTAATGTGCAGGCCGCGTTGATCCTTCTCGAGGGCAACTCGGCACAGATCGTGGCGGGCGTGGCAAAGTCGATGCGCATCAACGCGAGGGGAAAAAGTCCTGGACAGCGCCGAATTCCTTGCGCAAATGCCTGAGCCGATCCAAGCCTTCGCGTCCGCGCGTCTGGCTGCGCCGGCTCACGACACGATCGAAGAGGCGCGAGAGACCGTGACCGCTGCAGCGAAGAGGCTGGATGAGAGTACCGTGGCGCGGCAGACTAGCGAGATCGCGCGTGAGCAACAGCGGAGCGTCGGCGATTGGGACACCGAAGTGGAGCTGATCGAGCACGCGGACGCGCTCGTACGCAGGCGGTTGACGGGCAAGTGAGAGGGGATACGGGGAGGCGAGGCCGCTGCACGATTCGGGCGGCTCGCGCGTGGACAGTTGGGGCTGAAGCACCGAGGTAGCGATGGCGACGAAGAATCGGGATCGAAAGGAAGTCCAGCAGCTCATCGAGATGGGAAAGTCGAAGGGCTTTCTGACCTACGACGAGGTGAACGACGCTTTGCCCGCCGATATGGTCGCGGCTGACCAGATGGATGACGTGCTCGGTGTGCTGGGCGACGAGGACATCGAGATCGTCGACGCCGCCACCCAGGTGAAGATCGCGCCCAAGCGCATCGCCGACGAGCAGGCCGAGCAGAAGGCGGCGCGCGAGCGCGAGCACACCCCGACGACCACGAAGAGCGAGGAGGAGCTCGACGGCTACTACTCGAAGAGCAACGACCCGGTTCGGATGTACCTGCGCAAGATGGGGAGCGTTTCGCTTCTCACCCGCGAGGGCGAGGTCGAGATCGCGAAGCGCATCGAGCAGGGCGAGCACACGGTGCTCTCGGCGATCCTCAACTCGCCGGTCGCGGTGCGCGAAATCATCGATCTGGGCGACAAGCTTCGGAAGCACAAGATCCGCGTCAAAGACATCATCCGCGACGCCGAGGACGACAGCGCGGAGTTCGACGAGGAGGAGGCCGACCGTCGCATCCTGCGGCTCATCGACAAGGTGAAGCACCTCGACAAGGTGGCTCAAGACCTGAAGGACTCGCTGTCGTCTTGCGCCGCCTCTCGCCGGAAGGGCATCGAGGCGGAGATCGACGGGAATCGCCAGAAGATGGTCGAGACCCTCGAGGAGATGCGTCTCAACAAGAAGACGATCGACAAGGTGGTCGCCAAGCTTCGGGCGCTCATCCAGAAGATCGAACGCGCCGAGAGCGGCGTCTCCGACCTCGCAAAGCGCGCGGCGGTAGAGGTCGATCTCCTTCGCAAAGAGGCGCGCAGCGCGCGAGGCGATGCCGCCACGGAGCGTAAGTTCAAGAAGAAGTTCGGCATCACCCCGGACGACGTCCTCGGCGCGCACTCGGCGGCGCAGAAGAACCTGAAGAAGGTCGAAGAGGAGCTTCAGCTCGACGTGAAGGAGCTGCGGGGCACGTACGAAGCCATTCGCGAGGGTGAGCTCATCGCCGACAAGGCCAAGGGGGAGCTCGTCGAAGCGAATCTGCGCCTCGTCGTCAGCATCGCCAAGAAGTACACGAACCGCGGCCTGCAGTTTCTCGACCTCATCCAGGAGGGGAACATCGGCCTCATGAAGGCCGTCGACAAGTTCGAGTACAAGCGCGGATACAAGTTCAGCACCTACGCCACGTGGTGGATCCGGCAGGCCATCACGCGTGCCATCGCCGATCAGGCGCGCACCATCCGCATTCCGGTGCACATGATCGAGACGATCAACAAGCTCATACGAACCAGCCGTTACCTCGTGCAGGAGTACGGCCGGGAGCCGACGCCCGAAGAGATTGCCGAGAAGATGGAGCTGCCGCTCGACAAGGTGCGCAAGGTCCTCAAGATCGCCAAGGAGCCCATCAGCCTCGAGACGCCCATCGGTGAGGAGGAGGACTCCCACCTGGGCGACTTCATCGAGGACAAGAGCGTGGTGTCCCCCGCCGAGGCGGTCATCAACATGAACCTGGCCGAGCAGACACGGAAGGTTCTCAAGACCCTGACCCCACGCGAAGAGAAGGTCCTCCGGATGCGCTTCGGCATCGGCGAGAAGAGCGATCACACGCTCGAGGAGGTGGGGCAGGACTTTGAAGTGACTCGCGAGCGAATCCGGCAGATCGAAGCGAAGGCGCTCAGGAAATTGCGGCATCCCTCGCGAAGCAAACAGCTGAAGAGCTTCATCGAGAGCTGAGGCCCGTCGGCGAGGGCCGCCTGGAATGCGGACTGTCGGTTTCCGTCGGAAAGCGTGCCGTGGACCACGGTCGCCGTGACGACAACCATGCGTTGGGGGCCGGGAAGCTTGGTCGGCGCGACGTGGACTCCTGATCACGCGCCCCAAGACTCTCGTCGGCGCCCCGAGCGTCCGAGGACGTTTTCGTTCCGGCAAGGCCACTTCGGCCCGAGTCGAGAACGGTTTCCTCGAGCCTGGGTGACTTCGGCGGTAGAGAACGGCCTTTCGCAGGCTCCTCGCGGGAAGGAGGTTCTGGTTCGAGCTCATGGCCCTGCTGTCCTCGGCCGCGACGGGTTTCCGCTCCGCCTGGCGGAAGGCCGCCCTGGCGTGTTTCCTTGTCCTACCCGCCGGTTGCGAGCGGGGGTGCGCCCGCGACTGGCTCAGCCGTCACGGCGCCATCGAGGGGGTGCCGGGCACGCCGGGCACGCTGCCGATCAACGCCATCGACTGCCCCGACGGCCTCGCGCGGTGCCGCGATGGCGTCGTGGAAGTCTCCGTCATGGCCGCCATTCCGCAACCTTGCCCGCAGTCTCTGCGCCCGCTGCGCTCGTGTGAGTGCCCCTGGTCACCGGGCGTGAAATGCAAGCGGGGCTGCGCCGGCGAGGGAGTAGAGGTCGTCATCGAGCCTTTGCTGGCTGCCCGCCAGCTGTGCGCCCCGAGTCAAGACGCCAGCACCGTCACGGTCATGACGCCTGGGTCGGGCGCGCCCGGGGCCTGTGGCGACGGGGAGCTCTACCGTTGCTCCGGCTCCCGAGTGGTCGCCTGTCGCGAGAACGCCGTCATCGGTACGTGCTCGCGGGGCTGCTTCGATGCGAACGCCTACCTCGAGGACGACATCGACGTAAGCCGCGAAGCTGCCTTCGCAATCTTGTGTTTGCGGTAACCGCGCCTTCGCTGACAGGCGAGTCATCCCGACGCGCCACCGGCGCAACTTTCGCGCGCTCCCCACCCATCGCGCGCGGCCTTTGCGGAGGCCGTTGGTTCTCTTGGAATCCAGCCGGGACTCCCGGGATCCACCCGGTCATTCTGCACCTGCTGCCAGAAGGCCTCGACACCGATGTTTGGAGTGCTCACTTTGCTCCTCGGCAGTCGGCTCGAGGATTGCTTTAGAGCTGACCGAGGGTCCACGGCCCGCCGCTCGACGAACCGAGCCAACTCGGACGACGCGCGGGCCGCCGGGAGTGCCGTGCGTTCGAGCGTCGCACGGACAGGGATAGTCCATGCGTCGCAGTAAGACCGTTGTCGTTTCGGGTACGCTTTTGACGCTCGTCGCCGTCGCGACGATCTCGGCGCGGTCGAGAGCCGAAAACGCGACCAGCGCGACGAACGGCGCCGCCGAGGGAACGGCGCTGCGCCCGGCTGCGAAGATCTCCTCGCACCTCGATCTGCTGCCGCTGCTCGCCTCGCACCAGGGAGCGCTGTTCGGCAGCTTCGTCCGGCCGGGCGCCATCCCCGATGTGCTTCCCAGCGACACCGCGTGCGCCCCCGACCAGGTAGAGGTCGAGGGCGAATATTGCCCCGTTGTCGCGCAGAAGTGCCTGGGCTGGCTCGATCCGGAGACCAAGCTCCAATGCATCGAATTCGACCATCCCGCCGGGGCGGGTAGCTGCGCGACGAAGACCCAGCACAAGCGTTTCTGCATCGACCGGTACGAGTGGCCGAACAAGGTTGGCGCGCTCCCGCGGTACATGGCGAGCTGGAACGAGGCGAAGTCGTCGTGCGAGGCCATCGGCAAGCGCCTCTGCAACGACACCGAATGGACGCTCGCGTGCGAAGGTCCCGAGCGGATGCCGTACCCCTACGGCGGCGGCTACGTGCGCGACGCGAGCGCTTGCAACATCGACAAGCCGTACATCTGGCCGCACGCCGAGAAGCTCGGCGATCCGCGTACGAGCGTCGACGAGCTCGCCCGCCTCGACCAGCGCGAGCCGAGCGGCTCGCGCGCCGCGTGCGTCAGTCCCGTACGGCGTGCACGACATGGTCGGCAACGTCGACGAGTGGGTGGTCAACGAATCGCAAGAGGGCCACCCCTTCAAGAGTGGGCTCAAGGGCGGCTACTGGGGTCCCGTTCGCACGCGCTGCCGGCCTATGACGACGGCACACCAGGAGTCGTTCCGGTTCTACCAGATTGGCTTCCGCTGCTGCGGCGACGCCAGGGCCGTGGACGTGGGCGACGCGCCGCTCGCGCTCAATCAGGGAACCTAGGCAACCCCGAGCGTCGGGTTTCTACGCTTCGGGTCTGGAGCTCAAGCGCGACTGCCCTCGCGTTCGTTTGGCCACGGCATGGGCCCCGCATCTTCCGCGGTCGATGGATTGTTGCAGATACTGGCGAGGCATAACCGCCTCAGTTGTCGCGTGCGCGGTGATGGTCACGAGCGACATGGCGCGCGCTCAGGATGGCGTCCAGCCCGCAAAACCGCGTGCGAGCTCGCCAGACCGCGTGGCCGACGCGCCCGCCCCAGTGCGCGCAGGGGTGCTCGCCGGGATCGGCTTTCCGCGGCCGCTCGCCATTGACGGCCTCGTGATTGTACGCGGCTGGATGGCCTTTGGCGCCGAGTACGGCGCGCTGCCCCCGGTCACGATCGCGGACGTGAGGACCAGCCTTTGGTCGTTCGCGGCCGATGCACGAGTGTTCCCGTTCGAGGGTCCATTCTTCGCCGGCGTTCGCGTGGGGCGGCAGCACGTGGAGGCATCGACGACCATCGGTGTCCCGGGCCTCGGCCCGTCGTCCGAAGCGCTGTCGCTCGATTCGTGGTTCGTGAACCCGCGCGTCGGGATTCTCTGGGCCTCGCACGGTGGGCTCGCGTTCGGCACGGAGGCCGGGATCCAGATTCCGATCGATCACTCGGTCTCGAGCACGATACCCCTATCGTTGCTTCCCAGTGCCCGCAACGCGGCCGAGGCTCTCGGGAGCACCCTGATCCCGACGGTAGACGTGGTGCGGGTCGGCGGATTCCTGTGAGCTAGTCGCCGCTCGCGTCTCCGGCATCGGGCGTCCCTTCGTCGGACCGCCGGCGCAGGGGCGGCTCCCCGTATTCGCGCCGCATCTTCTGGGCGAGCGTGTCGAGCAAGACTTGCTCGTGGTAGTGGGGCATCTGCGCAAGCTGCACGAGGACACTGACCGGAGAGTCGCGTCCTGGGCCGCGAACCAGCTCGAACGACCCCGGCGTGGTCTTGGCGCTCTCGGGCGACCGGTACTCGAAGAGGAGGTACCCGCTCTGGTCGTCCTTCTCGGTGACCTTCCACCCATTGTCCACGCGAACGAGCCGAAGCGCAGCGTTCCACGTGCGCTCGTAGCCGTACGGGGACTCGTACGCGGACCTGGCGTGCGCCCACGGCGCCGTGATGGCGATGGCCGCGCTGACCGCGAGCGCGCCCAGCAGGGCAGCCCGCCCAAAATCGACGCCCATGGCATGTTCGCCTACCGGAGCACGCGATCGTGGGCCAAGTTTCCGGCGCCCAAGCGCGCAACTCGCCCGCGCCCCCGCTATCCCGTGGACGGAGCCCGACTCAGGCGTCGGCGGGCGTCCCGACGATGGCCTGTTCGTTTTCGAGCGCGATTAGGGTCCCGCGCGTGCGTCCCTCGAGCGCGAGCGCGATACCGGCGGCGGCCAGCTGAAAGACGAACTGCGTGGCGTAGAGGAGAAACACGAACGCGGCGCCGGCCCCCGTCACGACGTGCGTGGGGTAGTACATGGTCATTCCCGCGTAGAGCCCGGCCTGAAAGACGCCGAGGAGCCCGGGCGGTCCGGGGATGAGGATCGCGCAGCCGAGCATGCCCATGAGCGCGCACGCCTCGCCGAAGCGTCGCACCGGAGCCGTCGGCGTGCACCACGCCGCAACCCCAAGCGAGCAGCCACATGCCGAACGCGTTGAAGAGCCAATAGCCGGTAGTCTCGGCGAGAAACCCGAGCGAATCGCGCGCGCGACCGAGGACGTGCAACCCGTCGGCGAACTTCTCGAAGAGGCTCGCGAGCCGCTCGGCGAGCTTCTGCGACAGCTTGCCCACGACGACGATGGTCGTGCGATGCGCCCAGGATCGCGCGAAGTAGAAGACCGCGATGGTGGTGAAGGCCACGCAGAAAAGGACGAGCATGCCGTAGCCGCTCTTGCGCACGTACTGCACCGACACGGGGATGCCCACGACCGTGTCCGGCAGCGGATGGACGGTGGGCACGAAGACCAAGGCCAGCGCCAAAACGATGCTCAGATACAGGCCGTCGATGACGCGCTCGGCGACGACGGAGCTCGTGGCCGAGGTCATCGTGATGGGCCGTTCGCCGGCAGCAGGGCGCTCGTTCGGCGGCGTCCGGATCATGTACGGGTCGGACGAACTCGCCGGCACGAAATGGCAGGAGCAGAATGGCCGCAAAGCCGATGCACGAGACGGCGAGGAGGCGGCGCCGGGGCACGGTCGCGATCGCCCTCAGGAGAAAGCGCCAGCGCACGCTGCGGAAGTACGTGAAGCCGACGACGCTCAGGACGTACGGCCCCAGAACCCACCAGCGCACGTGCTGGAAGTCGCCGCCCTCGGGGACGATCTTCAGCCCGCCCTTGTGGAGCGTGTACCAGATGCCGAGCGTGATGATGGCCGAGAGGACGAGCTTAGCCCTCTGCCGCCTAAGAAATCCCGCGAAAGCGCCCACGCTCGGCTCCGTATAGCACGAGGCGCGGCTCGGGCTCGCGAGCGAGGTGCGCTAGAGACTCCAGTACCGTATCGAGCGGTCCGCGGTGCTCGGGTCGAGGGCGCTCTTCACGTCGGCCAGCACCCCCCCGTCTCGGACCATGCCGAAGAGGCGCGCGGGCCCAGGTCGAGATACCATTTGTGGCAGACGGCGAAGATCATGGCGTCGAGCTCCTGCATTTCTTCGAGAGGGACGAGCTTGACGCCGTACTCGTGCATCGCCTCGGGGGCGCTCGCCAGCGGATCGTGCACGAGCGGGTGGATTCCGAACTGGCGCAGCTCGCGCACGATGTCGGGCACCTTGCTGTTGCGGATGTCGTTGCAGTCCTCCTTGAACGTGAGCCCCAGGACGCCGACGCGCGCGCCCTTGACGGTGATGTCCGCGTCGATGAGCAGCTTGACCACGCGCGCGGCGACGTGTGCGCCCATGTTGTTGTTGATTCGCCGCCCCGCGAGGATGACCTCGGGCTGGTAGCCGAGCTGCTGGGCCTTCATCGTCAGGTAGTACGGGTCGACGCCGATGCAGTGTCCGCCGACGAGCCCAGGCTTGAAGCGCAGGAAGTTCCACTTCGTGCCTGCGGCGGCCAGGACGTCGCTCGTGCGAATTCCCATTCGATCGAAGATGATGGCCAGCTCGTTCATCAGCGCGATGTTCAGGTCGCGTTGCGTGTTCTCGATGACCTTGGCTGCCTCCGCCACCTTGATGCTCGACGCCCGGTGCACCCCGGCGTCGATGATGCGCCCGTACACGGCAGCCACCCGCTCGAGCGTCTCGGCGTCCTCGCCGCTCACCACCTTGGTGATTTTCTCGAGCGTGTGCTCCGTATCGCCGGGGTTGATTCGCTCCGGGGAGTAACCCAGCTTGAAGTCGGTGCCGCGCTCGCAACCCGCTCATGCGCTCGAGAATGGGGCCGCAGACGTCCTCGGTGACGCCCGGGATAGACGGTCGACTCGTAGACGACGACGGCGCCGCGCGAAAGGTTTCGGCCGACCGTCTCGCTCGCTCGCTCGACGGGGGTGAGGTCGGGGACGTTGTTGCGGTCGACGGGCGTAGGAACGGCGACGACGAAGAAGGTGCAGCCGCGGAGCGCGGCGGGATCGCTCGTCATCTCGAGCGTCGTGGCCTTCAACACCTCCGCCGGCTGTTCGTGGTTGCGGTCGACTCCCCGCCGAAGCTCGGCCACCTTTTCCGCGTGCAGGTCGAACCCGACGACGTGCTCGAACTTTCGCGCGAGGGCGAGCGCGACCGGGAGCCCCACGTAACCGAGACCGACGACGCCGATTCGCTCGTTCATCACTTCGCTTCCTGTTCTTGTTCCCCGAGTCCGCCGAGAAGTGCGCGGGGTCCCGCCGCCAGGAGCCTTTGCGTCTCTCCCGTACCGACGAGCTCGCGCAGGCGGTCGATTGCCCGGACGACGAGATCGACGTCGCTCGGCCTGTGAGAGTCGCTGCACGCGGCCTCGTAGGCGTCGGCCTCGACCAACTTCTCGGCGGCTCGCTGGGGAGCGCGCCCGTACTTGCCGACGAGCGCGCATACGTCAAGGAGCAGGTGGGCCCCCGCGTCGAGCAGCGGATCGAGGCAAGCGTCATCGCGCCACACGGGTTCGTATCGCTCCGGATGGGCGAGGACCGCGGCGACGCCGGCGCGCTTCAGGTCGAAGAAGCGATGCTGCAGCCGGAGAGGGAAGGGGCCCTGGCCGAGCTCGACGAGGGCGCTCTTGCCCCCAGGGTAGGCGAGCCCCTCCCCGCGCAAGAGTCGGCCGAAGACGACGTCGTCGAAGAAGTGCTCGCTCGCGAGATGCACGGTCGGAAGCTCCTCGGCGGTCCCCTGTAGAATCGGTTGCATGGCCGCGAATGCACGTTCGAGACCCGCTCGGTCGTTGTCGAACAT
Source organism: uncultured delta proteobacterium (assembly GCA_963720145.1). Classification (GTDB taxonomy): domain Bacteria; phylum Myxococcota_A; class Polyangia; order Polyangiales; family Polyangiaceae; genus Palsa-1150. The sequence continues at coordinate 192,767 of CAVREO010000044.1, read as the reverse complement.
CCCCGGGCGCATGTGCGGGGTTGCGACCACGACGTCGAAGCCGGCTTGCCGGAGCCCGCGCAGCATCGCCAGCGATTCTTCGGCCGTGCGGGCTCCATCGTCGATGGCGGCGACCCAGTGGCAGTGCAAATCCACGAAACCGCTCATGGGGCGCAAAATCGCTAGCACGACTCCGCCCGGGTCGCCGAGTCGGGTCAGGAGCGCGCGCGTCACGCGGCAGTCAGGGCGAGGGCAGGCGAGGCAGGCTCCTCACTTGATGGCGCTCAGATGCACCACGTACCACTCGCCCCGCCACGAGATGAGCGACTTGACGTCGAACGCGTGCGGTACGCCGTCGACCTCGTAGCGTAGCTTCGAGCCGAAGACGCGAAAGTACCCGACCTTATTGTACTCCTCGCCGGGCAGCACCCACCGGGCTTGCTCGCCGGGGACGTCCATCCTGGCGAGCTTGGCGCGCTGCGAGTCCGGGCCGAGCCCGGCATGCAACGCGTGAATGTCGTGCGCGTAGGCCGCGACCAGACGATGCCGCCAGTCGGCGGCAGGGTTGGGAACGTCCTTGACCTGCTGATAGGCGCCGACCGGAAAGAACATCGGCATCGCCCGCTCCGGATCGTCCGCGATGATGGCATCCCAGAGCGCGCGCACGCGTGCGTCGAAAGCGTCGCCGGCGGCCCGCGGCTTGTCGCGCGTTTGCGGCAACAGCGATGGGTCGGAGGGGGATCCGGGTGGTGGCGGCGAGGTCGAGGCTGGCGCTGCCGCCGGTAGCGCGGACGGAGTCGAGGGCGGGCGCGGGGGAGCGACCGGCTCGGGGTAGGCGACCGAGGGAGAGGCGTCCGGCGACGGCGGTTCGCCATGCGGGCACGCCGAGAGGCACGCCGCACACGCGACCCGGGCGAGCATCAGCGCGAGCGTGCGGGGGCCGGGCGAAACCCTCATCGGCTAGCGCGTTTAGCACGGGCGCCGGACGCCGAGGGCTGCCGCGGCCGGAGCCGGGCGCGGGTCGGCCGGCCGTTGCGGTGGTCGACGATCGAGCTCCGCTAGGGCGAAGCTAGCTCGTATCCGCGAAGGAGACTCAAAAAGCATGCGAACGCTTTCGACTTGCGCCGCCGTCTCGTTGCCGCTGCTGGTGGTTTACGCGATGGCGTGTGGCCCCAAGAACCAGGACGGCTCGCAGCCCAATGCGGCGGCGACGGCCTCGGGTTACCCCGGATATCCACCGCCCCAACAGGGATATCCGCCGCCCCAGGGGTATCCGCCCGCGGGCCAGGCTGCGCCGCCCCCGGCAACGTACGGTCAGCCGTACTCGGCCCCTCCTCCCATGGCCCAGCCGATGCCCGCACCTACGGCCGCTCCGGCAGCCAGCGGCCAGATGGCCGTGCCCGGGCCGATCGCGTTTCAATGCCAGAACGACGTGCCGTGCGGCACGCACCACTGCAACCTGCAGTACGGCAAATGCGCGTTCCCTTGTCAGTCGGCGGCCGACTGCATTTCGCCGAACTCGTGCCTCGCGGGCCTCTGCGTGCCGGCTCCGCCGCAGCCGCACTGAGCGCGCGAGGAGGTTCGCCCGACTCAGTACGTCGTGGTGACGAAGTCGACCTTCGGGCTCACGGCCCACTGCAGGCCGCGAACGGAGCGATCGATGCAGGCGGCGACCCCCGCGCTCGGGGGGTTCGTGTTGATGGTCACGCCCACCGCGCGTCCCATCTTGACCGCGACCCGTACGGTCACCTTCATGTCGTCGGGAGCGCCGCAGCCGCCGATGAACGAGGCGTGGCGCAACGGAGCGGATAGCTGCGCGTTGGTCAGGTCGGCGTTGTCGGACCCGCCTCCCCCGAAGTTCATGTTCTCGACGTTGCCGTTGTAGATGGCCTCGAAGCTCTGGCCGCCCGAGTAACCACCGCCGCCGCCGCCGCCCCCTCCCGGCCCGCCGCCGCCGCCGCTCCGCTTCTTCCCTTTGATGTCTCCGTTGACTTCGACGGTACCCGTCCGGTCCTTGGCGACGACGATCTGGTCGCTGTGCAGGCCTCGCCGCGTGAAAAACCACACCGCGAGCACTCCGCCCAGCGCGAGCACCACGCCTCCGGCGAGGATCGACTTGGCGATGCCCTGCCGTTTGTCGGCGTCGGCGGCGCGAACGACCGCCTTCTGCTCGGCGCGCTTCTCGCGCAGCAGCACCAGCTGCTCGGCAAACGGCGCGAACTCCTCCCACTCGCCGATGGGCAGCTCTTGCCCGCTGATCTCGTCGCGCAAGCCGTGATCGGCCGTGAAGGCGTGCGACGCGATCTGCTGCAGGAGCTCGACGGCCGAGAACGGGCCGTGGTCCATCATGTCCTTGCTGACGACGTAGCGAGGGCGGGGATCGCTCTCGAGCCGCGCCTTCAACGCGGCTAGCTTCGCCGTGGGGTCGTTGCCCTTGCTGGACTGCGGCGCCGCGCGGCGATCGATGATGGGCGCCGAGAACGGGTCCCCCCCGCCGAATTGCGGGAGGCGGGGCGTGCTCAGCGCCGTGACGCTGCTCACCTCGGGGTTCGAGCGCGGAAGGACCGAGGCGATCTCCTCGGGCGGCAACATCGACAGGCGCACGTCGACCTCGAGCTCGGCGCTCGTGTCCAGGGCGGAGGCGCTCGCCTCCGGCGCGTGAATGCTCTGTTGAGGGGCCATCGCGTACATCGCCGCAGCCAGCGAGCCCAGGTCCGCCGGACGGTGGGAACGCTCGCCGATGATTGCCTTGCCGATGAGGATCTCCACGGACTCGGGGAGCATCGGGTCGATGTCGCGCGGCCGCTTCATGCCCGGACCGATGTGCCGGCCGGTGACCATCTCGTACAGGATGGCTCCCAGGGAGAAGACGCTGGAGCACGCATCACCGGGCTCGAGGTTTCGCTGCGACTCGGGGGGAAGGCAGTACTTGTCGTGCGGGTGCGTCGGAGGGGCGGAAAGCCGCGGATTCACGCGGGCGATGCCGTCGTGGCCGGGGGCGATCGCGGAGGGGTGAACGAACAGCCTTTCGCCGCGCGCGTGTCGCTCTCGCAGATCGAGGCACACCGGTACGATGACCGCGACGGCTTCTTCGAGCGATAGGCGGCGGCTCTCGGCGCGACGCGTGTCGAGCAGCGAGCGAAGGGTCTGGGAAGGGGAGGACTGCGGAGAAGGCGCCCCAAAGGCCGGCGCGGAGGACATCGCCATGGTCGTGCGTCAGCATACGGCACGCTCCAGCTCTCCCTCAATGGTCGCGCCCCTGACCGTGCCCCCGCGGGGCACCGTGACGGAACGCAGAGGAGGAGCAGCGGTGCGAGGCCTGCTCACCCCCGCCCGCGAGCAAGCTCGGCGACGACCTTCCGGCCGCCGATGGTTTGCCCGCCGAGTGCTGCTACCGCCTGGTCGAATATTTCCTTGCGAACGCTCACGAAAGTCATGCGGTCACGCACACGGATCCGTGCGGTGTCCTCGGGCGCGATGCCCCGATTGACGAGCAGCTTCTGAAGGTCGGAGGCGCGCACACCCTCGCGCCGCCCCACGTTGACGAACAGTTGCACGAACCCAACGGGCGTATCGGCCCCGCCCCCCTCCGCTGTCGCCGGGGCGGCGTGCTCCCGGTACCCGGGCAGGGCTTGGTCGTTGGCCCGATTGTCGGACGCGAGGATTGGCTCTTCGTCGTCGGGCTCGGCGGGGGGTTCCCAGACCCGCGGAGCCGCCACAGGCGACCGCGTCTTGCGCGCCTCGCGACTCCTTTCGCCGACGACGGCCCTGGGCGGCGCTGCCGGCGGGCTGGGCACGGGCACCTTGGGCGGCGACGGGCTCGGCACGGGCGGCTTGGGCACCGACGCACTGGGTACGGGCGGCTTGGGCGGCGACGGGCTCGGCACGGGCTCGGGGTTTCGACCCCGGCGCGCCTCGGCCGCGACGGCTTTGACGTCTCCACCGCGCGCCCCAAGGTGATCGCGAAGCAGGCCCCCGATGATGCGCTCGGCGTCGTCGTGCGTGATCACCCGCCGCGCCAGAGCAAGGTCGTCCGGATGCACCGGGCGGCTCGCGAACGCCTCGACGAAGAGCTGCACGAGATCCATCTCGGCGCGCGTCTTGATTTCACCCGCGCTCGGGAGCTGCTTCTCGATTGGGCGGATCTTGTACGTCAGCCGGAGGAGATAGAGATTGCCGATGTCCTTGGGGCCGACGAGGGCGACGGCCGTCCCCGTGCGGCCCGCCCGCCCGGTGCGCCCTGTGCGGTGGACGTACTGCTCGGCGGTGTCGGGAAAGTCGTAGTTGATGACGTGCGTCAGGTGGGAAATGTCGATACCCCGCGCGGCGACGTCGGTCGCGACGAGAAACCGAAGCCGGCCCTCTCGCGTCGCGCTCATGACACGCTCCCGGTCGGGCTGCGGGAGGTCGCCGTTCAACCAGTCCGCATCGAACCCCCGCGTCTTCAGCGCCTCGGCGACGCGCTGGGTCTCGTCGCGCGTGTTGCAGAAGACGATGGCGCTCTCCGGGTCCTCGACCTCCAGGATGCGCACGAGCTGGACGACCTTGTCGACGCCGCCCCGCACCACGTAGACGTAGTGCGCGATCTCCAGCGCTCCGACCTGGTCGCTCGAGAGGGTGATGACCTCGGGATCGCGCAGATGGCTCTGCGCGAGGCGCTCGATGTCCGGAGGAACGGTGGCGCTGAAGAATAGGCCCTGGCGGTTCTTCGGGAGCGTCTCGACGATCGCGTGAAGCTCCTTGGCAAAGCCCATCGACAGCATCTCGTCGGCCTCGTCGAGCACGAGGACGCGAATGCTGGTGGGGTCGAGGGTCTTCTGACGCAGGTGATCGAGGACGCGCCCGGGGGTGCCGATGACGATCTGGGCGCCCCCGTGGAGCGCCTCTACCTGGCGGGTCATCGAGGCGCCGCCGTAAATCGCCGCCACGTGCACGCCGCGGAACTGGCCGATCTGCTCGACCTCGCGCGACACCTGCAGCGCCAGCTCGCGCGTCGGACAGAGGATCAACGCCTGGACCGCGCGCACCGAGGGGCGAACGAGGCGATTGACGATGGGCATGCCGAAGGCGGCGGTCTTGCCCGTCCCCGTGCGGGCCTGGACGACGAGGCTACGGCCCTCGGCGGCGGGCTCGTACACGGCGCGTTGCACGGGCGTGGGATGCCGGTAACCCATCGCGTCGAGGGCGCGACGCACTTCGACGCCGAGGGGCAGGACGTCGAAGGTCGGCTCCGCTGCCGCGGTGGGCTCTCCGGGTGCTACGGCGGGGTCGGTCATCGGCAGGAGACCTTCTTAGCGCAAGTCTGCCGGGAGGTGCTCGGCTACCTGTTGCCGCAGAGGGTCGAGGTCGACCCGGCGGCGGCAACCGTCTTCCTCGCGGGCCGAACGCAGCCGCATGAGGGCGGCCCATGCGTCGAGGCCCCCGGGCGTCTGCTCGCACGGCAGGACGGCCCGGTCCCATTCCTCGTCGCGCGGGCGTTCCGCCGCTGCCTGGGGGCTGTCGAGCGCCTGCATCAAGGCGCGGACCCCCTCGGCGCATGCACGAGCGCTCGAGCCGGGGGGGCCCGAGGGAATCGGCGTGATGCCCGCGCCGAACACCGCGGGGACGATCTGGAGCGAGCTCGCGGCCACGAACACCACCGCCACCCCGATGACCGTCACGAGGGCGATGCGCTTCCCCCGCAGGCGCGCTCGCGCCAGGGCGTCTTCACCCCCCGCTGCCTCCGTCATGAGCCCGTCATGGCCGCCGGCCCGCTCCCTGTCAACGGGGTGCAGCGGACGAGGCTTGACCGCCGCGGGGCTGACACCTAGTTAACTTTCAAATCGTTTTGAACGCTACGACGATCCCGACCTCCTCCATAGCGCTTCTGCGCGACGCCGCCGCGCCCGACCGGGCCGGGCCGCGTGCCGCCGCGCGCATGGCCGAGGTGCATGCCCTGCTCAGCGAGGACATGGGGGTCGTGGATTGGGAGCTCGCCCGGCTGGCGCGCGAGGGGGCCTCGCCCGGAACCGACTCGGCCACGCACCTGCTCGAGGGCGGCGGAAAGCGCATTCGGCCGCTGACGGTGCTCCTTTCAGCGGCCTGCTTCGGCCCCGTGCCCGCCCCGGCGCGCGACCTGGCCGTGGTGGCGGAGCTCGTCCATCTGGCCACGCTCCTCCACGACGACGTCGTCGACGACGGTATGGAGCGGCGCGGCCGTCCCACGCCGCGGCGCATCTGGGGCAACGCGGTGAGCGTGCTCGCCGGGGACCTGCTGCTGACCCACGCGCTCGAGAGGACGGCCGCGTGCGCGCCCGGCCCCGTCCTGAGCGATCTCTTTGCCACGTTGCGGCGCCTGGTCGACGGCGAGATTGTGCAGCTCCGCGGCCGCACCGACCTCGACGTGCGCGAGGAGGTCTACTTTCGGGTCGTGCGCGACAAGACGGCTTCGCTCTTCGCGTGGGCGGCGCGCGCGGGCGCGGCCACCGTGCCGAACGCCCCGGCCGACGCGATGGCCGCGCTGGGCGAGTTCGGCACGCGCGTCGGGGTTGCGTTCCAGCTCGTGGACGACGTGCTCGACTACCAGGGCGACCCGGGCTCCACGGGGAAGGCTCTCCTCGGCGATTCTGGTCGAGGGCAAGGTCACGTTGCCGCTCGTGCGAACGCTCGCCGCCCAGCCCGAGCTGCGCGAGGAGCTCCAGGCCGTGCGCGAGGGCGACCGTCGCGCCGCCGATCGGCTGGCCAGGGCCGTCCAGACCTCGGGAGCGTGCGACACCGTGCGCGCTCTGGCTCGGGAAGAAACCAGCCGCGCGCTCGAGTCTCTCGAGCGCGTTCCCGCCGGCACAGCGCGCGATCTGCTTGCCGCCATTGCCGGCGACCTCTCGGCTCGCGCGGCGTGACCACACCCTGGGCAGCACCGGCAGACGGAGGATAGGCGCGCGTGGCGAAGCGCGAACGACAGCGTGCCCTTTGGCCCACCGAGGTCGCCGTGAGCGACGTCATCGGCCGGCTCATCGAGTTCTGGGGCTTCAAGCGCAACATGGGGCGCGTCTGGACCGTCCTCTATCTGTCGCCCGAGCCGCTGAGCGCCGAGGAGCTGCGCGAGGCGCTCAAGCTCTCGAGCGGCGCCGTCAGCATGACGCTCTCGGAGCTGGCTCGATGGGGTGTGGTACGCAAGGTCTGGATCCAGGGTGAGCGCAAGGACTTCTATTCGTCCGAGGTGCAGCTTTGGCGGATGATCAGCCGCGTCTTCAACGAGCGCGAGAAGAGCGAGGTGATCGCCGCGATCGACTCTTTCGAAGAGGCCCTGCGGCAGCTCGATCGCATCCGCAAGACGGCGCCCGACGTGCCGACCCGGGCGCGGGCGGAGCTTCAGCACGAGCGCATCACGCAGCTCCTGGAGCTGGCCAAGCTCGGAAAACGCCTGCTGGACGCGCTCGTGTCCACGGCCAAGGTGGACGCCGAGCCGCTCGTGCGCTTCTTGTTGGGGCAGCGCTCCTGACGTCTCGGCCGGCAGGGGCGCAGAAGCCGCTCCCGCCGATCCGCAGCAACGCGTACAGCATCGAGCTCTTCCAGGGGCCGCTCCTCGCGCCGATCCACGTCGAGGGCGTCGGGGGCGCGTACGTCGCCTCGGCGGAGGACGTGGAAGGAACGGCGGTGAACACGGCGGCGCCTGCGGTTCGCAATTCGTACAGCGCCACCTGGTTCGATAACAGCGTGAGCGTCGGCCTGGCGTTCCCGGGGGCCTTCACGCACAGCGACTTCGACAACCACGGCGACGACCCCAGCCTGCCCGCCCAGCACGCGAGCGCGGGAGACTTTCTCGATCTCAACCTCGGCTGCACGCTGCAGTTCGGCGCGCTGGGCGTCAGCGCGACCGGCGACCTGCAGCAGTACTCGCTCACCTCGCCCACGCCGGGCCGGGCGGGGCTGACGTTGCAAATCGGTCGATGGCGGGCCATCGGCGCGTACGGAATGTTCGGCGGGCAGCTCGCCGTCGGCGGCGGCGCGCGCATCGCGACGATGCAGATCCTGCAGAGCGGCGGTCCCACGCTGGTCACGATGACGGGGGCCGCCCCGGAAGTGGGCGCGCTGCTCATGCCGACCGGCCGGCCGTGGCGCATCGGGGTGACGGCGCGGGCGCCCGTCACGGGCGGCAGCGGCCTGTTCTCCGAAAACGCGACGCGGGACGCCTCCGGGGTGCTGCGCGCGGGAGACTTCGTGCTGCCCTCTCGCGTGGTGCTGCCGTGGGAAGTCGAGGCCGGCGTGGCGTATCAGGTGGGGCCGCGGCCGCTCAACCCCGGCTGGCAGAACCCGCACGAGCAAGAGGCCCCGCTGCGCACGCGCATCGAGAGCGACCGCACCGCGCGCCAGCGCGAATACGACGAGGAGCTGGCCCGTCTCCCCCCCGAGGGCCGCCCGGCCAGGCGCGCCGAGCAAGCGCGCGAGGAGAAGAGCCTCCGCGCGATCGAAGACGACCACCTGGACGAGGAGAGCGAGCGGCTGCGAAAGATCAGGGTGGCGCGCTACGAGAACTGGCCTCGCGAGAAGATCCTCCTTCTGGCGAGCGTCTTGATGACGGGGCCGACCTCGAACGCGGTCTCAGTCGAGGGTTTCCTCGATCAGAGAGCGGAGACGGTGGGACAGAACGCGAGCTTCACGCCGCGCCTCGGCCTCGAGGGCGAGCCGCTGCAGAACCGGATGCTGCTGCGCACCGGGACGTATCTCGAGCCGTCGCGCTACGACGGCGGCACCGCGCGCCAGCACTTCACGTTCGGGGCGGACATTCGCCTGTTCCCGCTCGACTTCTGGGGCTTGCTGCCCGAGGCCAACTGGAAGCTTGGTCTCTTCGCGGATTCTGGCGCCGCGATACACCAACTGGGGGCTGGGGATCGGGAACTGGCACTAGAGAGAGCCCGGCGGGGCGCGGGACGCTGCCGCGGAAGACGGCGGCGGGGCACGCCCGCCCGGCGGACTCGCACGCACGCCGAGCGGCCGCGCACGAGGGGAGGGCGTCCGCGCCGGTGGTGGCGGGCGGTCGCGCGGCGCCGCCGGGCGGGTGGGCGCGTCCGCACGGCGGGTGGGGCGCATACGCCAGGCGGCGGCGGGGCCATCCTCAGGTGGTCGCGCAGGCACGCCGGGCGGGCTTGCGGGCGACCTGGGGCGGTCGCGCGGGTACGCCGGGCGGGTTCGCGGTGACGCCGCACGCGCGGCGGGGGACGCCGGGCGGCCGCTAGTTGAGCTGCGCGCGATCGGGCTTCTGGCCCTCGAGGAAGACCGCCGTCACCTCGCGCTCGAGCGCCCCAGCGAGCTCGGCGTCGAGCGCCTCGAGCGAACCGGCCGCGCGCTCGACGTTGCGCTGGTAGACGAAGACGCGCACCCGCGCCGGCGCGCCCTCTTCGACGGGCGGCGTGTCGAGCACGAGCAGCGCGCGCGGGTCGACGCCGTCCACCACGAGCTCCGCGCCCGGGAGGTCGACGACGTAGACCTCGGCCTCGCGCACGTAGCGGGCGAGCACAAGGTCGAGCTTCTCGATGGCGCCCTTGACGACCGAGGTGAAGGCCTCGGAGCTGGGGGCCCACGGCGCGGGAGCGCGCGTGAGGTCGAGCGCGCGCGAGCGCAGGAGCGCCTCGACCGCAGCGCGGGGGTCTCCTTGCTCGTCGCGAACGAGCCCGAGGTAGTACTGCGCGTCGGCGCTCGTGGGGTCCGCCTTGACCGCCTGCTCGATGAGCGGCGCCGCCTTGTCGAGCTGCCCCAGCTCGTACCACGCACGGCCGATGAGAAAGAGATAGCTGGGCCCGTCGAAAGGACCATCAGGGAGCATCTTCATCGCCCGCTTTGCCTCCTCGTAGTCCGTCTTGGCCATCAGCGCATCTACTTTGAGCAGAATGCAGTCGGCGATCTCCTCGTCGCTCTCGGCGTAGTCGAGCGCCTCTTCAATCTGGGCGATGGCGCCGTCCCAGTCGGCGAGCGGCGCGATCATCACCTCGGCCGCGTTGAGCATCGCCTCGAAGTAGGTCTCGTCGAGCGAAATCGCCTGCCGGTAATGCTCGAGTGCGCCTTCCGGGTCGCCCTCCAGGGCGGTGCCGTAGCCCATCAGGTTGTGGACCTCGGGCGACTGGGGGTCGATCTCGAGCGCCCGCTTGGCGCACGCGACCGCACCGGGTCCGTCGCCCTTGTGGGCGAGGTCCCAGCCGCGGTCGAGATGAGCGGTGAGCTGGTCCTCCATAGGTTTGGTGCCACGTCTTTCTTTTGGGGCCCCGGCCCCAAAAGGTGCGCTTCGGGGTGGGCCATGGCTCGAAGGGTCGCTTCGGGTGGGCCCTCGGATCAAGGGGACTCGTGGCAGGTCGCAGTCGGGGAACGGCTGCGCGAGGCTTTCTGTGTGCCGGACGCAGGGGCGGCCGTCAAGCGCGGAGGCTCATCCGCGCGTTTGAGGCAGGAGCGCGGGCGCGATCAACGCAGGCGCGCGGCGCGCTCGTTCTTCTCGTTCTTCTCGCAGACGTCCATCAGCGGCCCCTGGCAAGTTCCGGGCGCCTTCCCGTGAACGATGACGCGCGTGCCGGGCCTCTCCTTGGTCGCGAAGACGGCGTGCCACCCCTCGGGCAGCTGAGGCTCGGTCCAGCCGAAGACGTTCTTCGCGTCCCACGGCGCGAGGTTGACGCAGCCGTGGCTCTTCACGTACCCGAACGCCGAGTGCCAGAACGCGCCATGCAGCGCGTAGCTCCCGCTGAAGTACTCGATGTAGGGCACGTCCTCGATGGAGTAGGGGCCGTCGCTGGCGATCTCCGAGTCGGCGTCCATGGTCGCGGTGATGTGCTTCTCGCGGATGCGGAAGCTGCCGGTCACCGTCTCGTGCTCGTTGCGGCCGCTGGAGAAGAGCGTCACGTACACGGGCGTCTTGCCCTCGAACGCGACCAGCGTCTGCTTCTTCAGGTTGACGTCGATCCACTTCTCGGTCTCGCCCAAGCCGTAGGGCGCGGGGCCCGGGTCGGTCCGCGTGGCGTCGGTCGCCCGCAGCCACCAGCCCTCGTCGGTCTCGAGGAACTCGGTGGAGCCGCCCACGTAGACGTGCTCGCCGGTGAGGCCGACGGCCTGGAAGTGGTCGAGCTCGCCGGGGAGCGCCGAGACGTGCGCGCGGCTGTCGTCGAGCGCCCACTTCTTGGCGTGGCCGTTCATGACGAAGGCGACGGGGAGCTTGTCGATCCGCCGCGAGGGATTGTTGGTCGTCGCGAAGGTCGCGTCGTCTCGGCCGAGCCAAACGCCGTGAAACTCGGTCGCGGGCTTGGTCACCAAGATGCGCTGGATGGGCGCGGTGAGCCCCGCGACCGTCCTCCACCAGACCGTGCCCTGGGCGGGGAACTGCTTGTCGAGCGACAGGAAGAAGCCCTTGACCATGCGGCGGACGACCGGGCCCTCGTTCTCTTCCAGGTCCTCGAGCGTGACGTCCGGCGGCCCGCCGTCGGACTCTTTCTCCCACCAGGGCTTGTCGTCCTCGTCGGGGCTCGCGGCGGCGCCGGCGTCGGGCGGCGACGCGGCGGCCACGCTGTCGTCGTCGGCGGGCTTGGGCTTGGGCCGGCGAAAGAGCCACGGCTCGGCCTTCACGCGCTGCTGGTGCGATGGCACGCTGCGGTAGAGCGGCGTGCCGTTGGCCACGTTGGTGGCGTACGTGTACGGGATCGGGCCCTCGAGATCCGGGACCGGCGCGCCTTTGAACTTCGGGTGCTCCAGATCGAGCGTCACCGCCCGCCCGCAGACGAAGCCGCCGGCGAGGAGCTCGTACCAGCCCTCCGGGCAGTTCGGCTTCTTGTGCGGCTCGGGGAGGACGGGCACCTTCTCGCCCCAGCGGAGGTAGCCGATGAGGGCCGCGTGGGTGTCGTGCTTCTTGTCGAAGTCGAAGTCGCTCAGGACGGGCGTCTGGAGCACGATGGCCCCCAGCCACGGCCCCTGGTAGGTGCCGGCGTCCTGTCCTGCGGGCGCGGTCTCCGCCGGCGGGGGAGGGGTCGGCTCGCCCTGAGCGGCGGCGCCCGCCGACCCGTCTGCCGCGTTCGACGGCGACGTGTGCCGGCACGCAGCGACCGCGACGAGCGCGCTGAGCGCAAGACCGGCCGGGCCACGGGAGGAGCAGGAGGCATGAGAGCCACGACGCATGGGGAACCTATGGGAGGGGACGATTCAGGGTATCTACTAACGCCCTACGGGTCTGTAAAACCACTTCTCGGAGCCGAACGCTCCGGGGACCCGGCGCGATTCCGCGCGGCTCGGAATGAGGAGCAGGGGCTGCTACGTCTAGACCGAGTGCACAATCCGGAGGGCGGCGGGCGTGGCTGAGCTGAGCGCACGGCATCCGCAGCAGGCGCGAGGGCTGGGCGAGGGAGCCGCCCAGGCAGCGCCCACCGCGCCGCACGCGACGCCGCGCACGGGCAGAGGCAAGCGGACGGGGCCCGAGCGTTTCTGGGCACGCGGCCCTGTGCGCGTCGTCTTCGTGTGCTCTCTCGCGCTTTCGGGCTTCGCGCACTGCTCGCTCGTGCCGCTGCGGTTGCCGGGTGCGGTCGAGGTGGACGACTTCGCGGGCGAGGCAGCCATTCCGGTGGACGTCCTCGAGCAGGGGGAGGCACCGGTCGAGCCGCCGCCCCCTCCGCCGCCGCCCGAGCCTGCGGCCCCGCCCGCCGCAGGCGAGGCGAGAGACAAGCAGGCGGCGGCGCTCGCCGACGCGGGCGCCGCACGCGACGCCGCGATGCCGGCCGACGCCGCGAGCGATGCGGCGCACGGCGACGCCGAGGCGACGGATGCCGCGCCGCCCGGCGACGGCGGCGCCGCGGGCCCGTCGGACCCGCAGGCGCTCCTGGCCTCTTCGGGGGCCGTGCAGGCCGACGTCATCTTCGTCACCGTCGTCATCAACGCCATCGAGATCCGCAAGAACCCCGCGGCGGGCCAGCTCGGCGAGATCCTCCGCTCGATCCCCGAGTGGTACGACTTCATGCACGGGACCGAGGGGCTCATCGATCCGGTGGGCGACACCGACTGGATCCTCATCAGCGGCCCCTCGCTACGCGACTCGAGCGCCGACGCCGTCACGCTGCACTACTCGACGTCCGACGCGACCGTCGACCGAGCCATCCAGATCGTGTCGCGGCGCTATGCCCACGGCGGTCCCTACGACACGGGCGTGCCCGGGGTGCGTGCGTGGCTTGCCCACGCCGATCGAGCCGATCGCGTCATCGAGCGGCCGCGATCGCACGTGCTCGTCATCGTTCCCCCGCGACGGGCGACCGCCGTGGCGCGCCAGCTCGCTCACGCGACGGCGATGCCGAAGGACATCATGCCCGGCGTCGCCACGTACGTGCGCGTCCTCGATCCGCACCACGCGCTGCCGAGCCTCATTCCGGAGGGCGTCCTCGAGATGCGCCTCTGGGTCCGGACGCGCGACGACGGCGGCGCGGACGTCGAGATCCAAGGGGACTGCAAGGACGACGAAACGGCGGCTCGCAGCGCCGAGGGCGTGGCTCGCGCCATCCGGCAGAACAACACGTTCGCCGTGTCGCTGGGCACCGGCGGGCTCCTCAACCGCGCCGCAGTCACCGCCGAGGGAAAGGAGCTGCACGTGCACGTCCGAGCGAGCCGCGAGCAGATCGAGTCGACGCTGGCCTCGGTGCTGCTGGTCATGCCCGGCTTGGCGGGGGCGCCGGCTCCGGCCCCGGCCCCGCCCGGCCGCGCCGCGCCCGGGCCCGACTCTCCCGCTCGCTGAGGACCCGCGGCCTCTCAGCGCGGTGGAGTCGCGTCGGGCGACGGGGGAGGCAGCGTCGGCTCGTTGTGGATCTTGAGCATGCGCTCGCGAGCGTCCTCGGCCGCAAACATGCGGCCGCAGTCCACGCACTCCATCGCGGGGACGGGAGCCTCGAAGACTTCGCCGCGATCGATGGTGATGCGCCTTTCGCTGGGCACCAAAACGTCACTACCGCATTCCGGGCACTGCATGACCGCCCCCCCCTCGATTGGCCGGCGAGCGTACCGCGAACGGATGAGGCGTCAACGGACGCGGCCCGGTCCGCTGCGGCGGGTGCAGTGCTAGATTCGGCCTCCTCCCCATGCCGATCGCCATGCCCAGTTCTAGCCGCAGCGGTCACCCCTCGCCGAATCGCCCGGGCCGGTTCCACGCAGCCGCGTCTTGGCTGGGTGCCCTCGGCGCGCTCGCGCTCGCGATGCTCGGAAGCGCGGCGCTTTCCTGCTCCAAGACGCCCGACGAACCGACGAGCGACTTCAAACCGGCCCAGGGCGCCCCGCTTGCGCCCGGGCCGACGAAGCTCGAGACCGAGGACGTCGTCGTCGGCAAGGGGAGGGAAGCCAAGTCGGGTGACACCGTGCACGTGCAGTACACGGGCACTCTGATGAACGGCACGAAGTTCGACAGCTCGTACGACCACGGGGGAGATCCCTTCAAGTTCACGCTGGGCAAGGGAGAGGTCATCAAGGGCTGGGATAACGGCGTCACGGGGATGAAGGTCGGCGGCAAACGAAAGCTGCGGATCCCCGCGGACCTGGGCTACGGCGCCGCCGGGAGCCCGCCGAGCATTCCCGCCAACGCGGGGCTCCTCTTCGACGTGGAGCTCGTCTCCATCGACTGATTCCGTGGCGGTCGCAGATTTCTCATGCCTGCCTGATTGCAGGATGGGTTACAAAGCGGTGAGCCTTTTCTCCCCCGTCCTGGCCACTTAGAGAGCGACCAGTGCTTTCCTCCGGGGAGGCGGCACCTCGAGAGTTTCCTATTCCGCGTGTCGGATGACCGGCGTGCGGTTGCCTTTTCCTCTGGACGGAGTGGATGCCATGAAGCTGACGCGGATCGTTGGTTCGGTTGCCCTGATGTGCGCGACGGGGGCCGTCTTCGGGGGCGGCATCGTCAATTGCGGGACGTCGTCGAACTCGAACGGCGACGACGGAGGCTCCGGGGGCAGCTCGGGAGGCAGCGGTAGCACCAGCGGCAGCAGCAGCAGCGGAGGCAGCAGCGGAGGGACAAGCGGCTCCGGGAGCAGCTCCGGCACGAGCGGCAGCGGGTCGAGCTCGGGAACGAGCAGCGGCGGATTCGGGGAGCACGAGCGGGAGCAGCTCGGGAGGCACCTCGTCGAGCAGCGGCGGAGGAAGCGGCTCCGGGAGCGGGTGCGCTCCGAGCTATGCTGGCCTGTCCTCGGTGCCAGCGGTCTGCGGGACCGATTGCACGGCCGGCAATGGGAATTGCCTGGAACCGGCGGTCACCTCAGCTACTTCGGGGACCCCCATCCCGACCACGGCTGGCTGTGCGAACGGCACGTGCCAGAACCCGATGTGCCAGGCCTCCACGGCGGCGGGGTACCCCGTCGCAGTGGGCTCGGAGCCGTTCCCCGGGGTGGGATTCGAGGGGGCAAACCCGGCGTACATCCCGAAGGACGTCGTGATTCCCACGCTCGACGACGTGCCCGACGGCCCGGACACGGGCACCGACGGGTACCAGCCGGGGAACTTCACGAAGACCGACCTCGCATGGCTCGACGCCAACAACTACCACTGGGACTTCTTCATCAACGGGGACAACTGGGACGGTCCGCTCACGGGCGATCGATCGACCGACGATCCGGACGGTCATGCCGACATCCTGGACATCCTCGCCAAGCACTACCCGGCGAACCACACATTTACCATACGGCCGTCGGTACGCTGACGGCCAATGACGTGAACAACAGCTGCATTCCGCAGTGCTGCGACTGCGCGCCGGTGGCCAGCAATTGCACCAAGACTCAATGCACCACCGCGGACCCCAGCACGGGCAGGGGCCAGTGCAACGAGGACTGCCAGGGCATCGAGGACACCTGCGAGTCTGAGCTCGTCGGCGTCGAAAGCATCATCAACAAGTTCTCCAACGGCGGGACTCCGCGGCTGACGCGGTTCCGCCCGCCCTACGGCCTCGGCTACGCACCGTACGGCACCGCGGAGCCGACCTCGCAGGCCACCATCGCGAAATACGCCGTCGCCGTTGGATGGAACATCGACTCCACGGACGCGAATCAGAATCCCGGGGACGCGAACGCGACGCCGACCTACGTCGTCAACACGATAAGCGCCGCGCTCAGCGGCGGCGCCTGGGGGATTATCCTCACGCACGGCGTGATGCCCTGGACGGCTTCGGCGATCCCGACGCTCTACGATCCGAAGACCGGGTACATGGTGAAGCACAACTACAAGGTGGCCACCGTCGAGGACGCGATTCTGCTGGAAGTACGGCATGCACTCCTGGGACGTCATCAACAAGCTGAACAACTACACGGGGTGCGACGCGCGCGGACCGAACTAGGCGGCGGGGGCGACACCTTCTTCTCCGCCGGTCAGCGGCGGCGTCTCCGGAACGCCGCCGCGAGTAGGATGCCGGTGGCCGTGAGCAGGCCACCGGCACCCGCCGTCGGCCCGGCCTCGCAGCCGCAGCCCTTGCCCTGGGAAGATGTGCGGTGCGGCGGCGTCGCGACGGCGCTCCCGTCGGGGCTCGATGCGTCGGGGATGGCTGCGTCCGGAATGGGGAGCGTTCCGCCGTCGCTCGAGCCTGCGTCCTCGCAGACGCCGAGGGTCGCCGTCAGGAAGGGCAGACTTCCCTCGCACTGGACGGCCGCCGAGCCGTCGGCGCAGGATGACGCGCCGGTGACACACCCGAAGGGGAAGCGAGGGTCGAACGACGCCCCGTCGTCGACCGATACGCCGAGCTGCTGGACGAAGCTCTGCGACTGCGCCATGCACGCGTAGAGCGTTCCGGCTTGCCAGGTCAGGCAAGACACGCTCGCCTGGGACTGCTCGGTGAACGAGAGCGAGGCGCTCCCGTCCAGTCCGGCGTGCGAGGCGAGGTGCACGCCGTCTCGCGGACCGCCGACGTAGACCTTGGACCCATCGCCCGACAAGGCAAAGCCCAGCAGCGGCCCGACGCCCTGGAAGATCGTGTCGAACGTCCGCGCGCCGTCGACGCTCACGAGCAGACGGTCGACGACGCCGTCCCCGATGCGTACGTAGACGCGGTCGGGGTTCAATGGATTGACGCCGGAAACATAAGCCGCGCCCGACTCGATCTCGTACGGAGCGGCAAGCGCGATCGTGACGGTCGAGTAGCTCGCGCCACCGTCGATCGTGGTCAGGACGACGGCGACGCGGTCGATTCCTCCGTCGGTGTGGCCTGGCGAGTTGCGCCCCCTACGTAAATCCGATTCGGGTCGCTCCGCGCGACCTCGATCGTTTCCACGAGCACGCTGGGTTCGATGTCGACTCCCTGCCGCGTCCAGTTCGACCCGTCGTCGTGGCTCACGAGGACGTGCGTCGAGTACAGGTTCTCTCCGGCGTCCCCGACGGAGCCCGTGAACTTCGATGTGAGCGCGAGCGCCGTGTGCGGATTGTCGCCGGGCGTACGACCAGGTCGATGACCGGATCCGACACGGGCGATGTCCACGAGCAGCCCAGGCTCGACGCGACGAATAGCCCCTCCTGCGCCCCGGCGAGGGCAAGCTTCGTCGTCAGCCCCATCGAGGGGTCCTCTTGCGTTTTGGAGCTGTATCCAACGGCGGTCTCGCAGATCCACTGGAACGTGGCGCCCTGATCGTGGCTGAAGAGCAGCCCGAAGGTCGTCTCCATGATGAGGGTCCTCGGGTCGACGGGGGAGAAGACGATTCTGGTGACCCGTTGGGATTCGGCCGTTCGCGCGCACAGGCCGGACGAACCCGACGACAGCCGCGGCGAGGAGCGTCCCGGCGACGACGCAGCGGCGGATGGGGACGGCCATCGCGGGAAGAGTAGTCCGTCCCGCAGCGAACGGCTCAGACAGGTCGGCCGTCCCCACCGCAGAGGACTGGCCGCTCACGATGACGCGTAGTGCCTTCGCAGGGCGATCGCGAAGACGAGCGCGATCGCCGAGAGGCCGCCTGCTCCGGCGGCCTCTCCTGCTTCGCAGCCGCACGACGAGGGGCGCGGACCCGGCGGCTCGGCGCCGACGCCTGCATCCTCCTGGTCCGAAGCATCTGCGACGGCGGACGAATCCGGCTCGCCCATGCTCGCGTCGGCGGCGGCCGCTCCGCCGTCGGTGCACGGCCCGATGGTGGCTTGCAGCAGACCGAGGCTCGGGGTGCACGCGCTGGCGACCGCTCCGGACGGGCACGCGAGCGGACCGCTCACGCAGCCGAACGCGAACTCCGGCGTGAAGGAGAGCCCGTCGTCGGTGGAGACGCCGAGCTGCTTGAGGAACGGATTCTGGGTCTGCCCCATGCAGGCGTACAGCTTGCCCGCAGACAGAGTCAGGCATCCGACGAGCGCGGGCGACCGCTTCTGGAACGCAAACGCGGCTCCCGAATCGGCCGCGGGCACCGAGGCGAGGAGCACTCCGGCTACCGAATCGCCGAGGAACACCTTCGAACCGTCGCTCGCCATGGCGAAGCCAGGAAGAGCGCCCTGCGCCTGGTACGCCGTGCGGAACGTCGCGGCCCCGTCGTCGCTGACGAGCAGGCGATCGACGGAGTTGTCGCTGATGCGCACATAGACGCGCTGCGGGTCGGTCGGATCCACCGCCGTCACGTAGGCGGATCCCTGCGTCTCGAGCGGTGGAATGAGCGCGATCACCGTCGTCGCGTAGCTCGCACCGCCGTTGGTGGACGCGAGGACGATGCCTTCCCGCGACACCGAGCCGTCCGCGTCCAGCAGCGTGCGGGCGCCCCCGACGTAGATGCGACTCGGGTCACTCGGAGCGACGTCGATGGTCTCGACCTGAACATCGGGTTCGAGGGGGGGCCCCACCGGCGTCCAGTTGGCGCCGTCGTCCGACGAGGCAAAGACCTGCGTGACGAAGCGATTCTCGCCGGAATCGGTGAGGCCCACGTAGCTGGACGAGAGCGCGAGGGCGGAGTGAGGGTCATCGCGTCGAACGACGACGTCGATGACCGGAGCGGTCATCGCGAGCCGCCAGGTGCAGCCCTGGTCCGTGGAGACCGCGAGCCCCTGGGAGACTCCCGCGATGACCGACTTCGGCGTGACGCCGATCGAAGGGTCCTGCACCTTGGCCGTGCCGTAACCAATGGCGCTTTCGCATACCCAGCCGAACGTCGCACCCGTGTCGTGGCTGACCAGCAGGCCGAAGGTGGCCTCGATGACGAAGAACGTCGGGTCGCTCGGCGAGACCGCCAGCTGATGGGCAGCCGGTAGGCGGCCGTTCGCCCACGCCTCGGGCGACGCCCAGAGCGCCGCAATGCCGACGAGGGAGCCCGTCGCCAGCAGCCGCACCTTCCGACGCGCCGTCATGCCCCGCGTGAGCGTAGCTCATTCCAGCGAGGCATCGGAGGGGCCGCCGACCGCGCATGCAGTCGGTTCCGGTGCCGAGGCGCCAATGACGGCGCCCGAGCACGCAAGGAACTCCAGCGCGCAGTCGCCTGGGGTGTTCGGGTCGGAGCGCGCCGCTTTCCCGGTGCACTGCTCATCGACTTCCGCCGCGATGCGGTCGTTCACGAGGAGCACCGAAAGCCCCGTGCCTCGAGCCGAGCTGCCGTCGGTCAGGAAAAAGGTCGAGCAAGCATCCGGTACGAATGGCGACGCGCCATCGGGACAGGTGTCGCAGAAGTCCCGCCTCACGCCCGCCTGGGCATCCGTCGGCATCGCCGTGGCCAGCCGCCGCTCGAGGCATCCGTCGATGGCGTTGGGGGAGCCGGCGCCGGCGTCCGTGCCGCCTTGACCACAGTCGTAAGGGGGAGCCAGGCAGACCCCGAGCGCGCTGTCGTAGGCCGCGCTGAGGCTGGACTCGTAGGATGCACAATTCCGCGCAAGCGCTTGCGTACAGGCGTCTGTCTTGCTGCATTGCTCGGCGTAGTCATTGATAAGGCTGCAGTAGCCGCCGATCGCTGCGTTGCGGTCGGAGCCCGAATTCGAGCCGGCGCAGCCGATCACGGCTGCCGCCGCGGCAACGGCGATGGCCGAGGCCGCGCCCACGAGCCGCCGGCTTCGGGCGTGCTCGAGAGGCGAAGCGAGACCTGCCGGAGAGTGCATGGCCTTTCGCTCCATGCGAGTGCCCTGCCGGCCCAACCGGTCACGTGCACGAGGACCCCGGGGGCTACTTCTTCGTGTACACCCGGACCCAGTCGACCTTCATGGCCTGCGGGAACATCGTCGTGGAGTCGGGGCTGCCCGGCCACTTGCCGCCGACCGCGACGTTGAGAAGGACGAAGAACGGCTGGTCGAAGGCCCAGGTGCCGCCCTTGCTCGTGGCCTCGGCCGGCGTGTGCGTCTCGTAGGGCTGGTCGTCCACGTAGAAGCGGATCGCAGCCGGGTCCCATTCGACTGCGAACGTGTGGAAGCCTTCGCCGAAGCGCTCCATCGCCGCCAGCGTGTACCCGAGGGTGGCGTCGAAGTGGGGAGCGTGAAGGCTGCCCCACACTTCGCTCGGCTGGTTACCGACGTTCTCCATGATGTCGATCTCGCCGCATGCCGGCCACCCGACGCGGCCGATGTCCTCGCCCAGCAGCCAGAAGCCAGGCCACATGCCCCGGCCGAGTGGGATCTGCAAGCGCGCTTCGAAGCGACCGTACTGCTGGGAGAAAAGCCCCGCCGTTCTGAGGCGGGCGCTCGTGTACTCGCAGGGGCCGTACCAGCACATGTACTGGGGCGCTCCCGCGGGCGTCGCGGTGACGACGAGATTGCCGCCCTGCACGACGACGTTTGCCGTGCCGTCGGTGTAGTACTCGCGCTCCTGGTTGCCCCAGCCGTCGCCGCCCACTTCGTGTGCCCACTTGGCCGTGTCGGGGGCCGATCCGTCGGGACCGTCGAACTCGTCGGACCACGAAAGGGTCCAGTCTGCGTCGCCGTCGGTCGCGTCCACCGCAGGCGCGGCGTCGTAGGCCGCATCGGGCGCGGCACCGGGGGCGTCGCCGGCGTCGGCGAACCCCGGGGGGCGGGTCATGGCGTCGTCGCCGGTGCTCGCCTCGACCGACGAGTCGCTGGAAGGGGGAATGGTCGACCACGAGGGCTGTTGCGAAGCCGAGGAGCACGCCGCGATCGCTTTGATCACGCCCGCGCATGCACCCATTCGGGCCGCCATGACCAGGCCAGGTGCGCTCCTCTCGTGCACGTCTCGTCCTCGCTCCGGGTCGGATCGCAAGCACGCGACGTACCCATCCGTCCGGAGCAGAAATGGCCGCCAAAGCCAGGTACGGATGGCCTCTCGCGCGCGGCGTCCGATCGCTCTGCGGAGCGATTCGGCTCACTTTGCGTGGTGTGAGCAGGCCCGGGCAATGGCCTGTGCGGTCTCCGGCGTCGCGGGCCCGAGACGGAGGATGCCGTCGCGCGTCTGGACGTGCACGACCGCGAGCCGGCCGGCGCGGAGCGCGTGAACGCCGGTGCCGAGGATAGCCCGCCAGGGCGTGCGTCCGCCCGCGAAGGTGAGGCCCCACGCGTCGATGGCGACGTCCAGGGGAATGGTCGCCGACGCGCCGTACGCGGCCAGGCCGAAGAGCGCGAGCATGACCGTCGCCAGCGTGACGAAGACGAAGCCCGCGCGATGGTGGAGGAACTCGTACGCGGTGCCGAGCACGGTCAGTGAGAACGCGCAGAGGAGCATGGCCGCCGCGCAACCGTAGAACGCGCGCGGCGCCCCTACCCGGAAGTACACGCGCGACAGCGTGCTCGCCGGTACGGGCTCCGTGGGGGGCGATTCGTCCAGGGCGGCTGCGCGCGGCGGGACCGCCCCGTGGCGGAGCGCATTCCGGAGCATGACGAAGAACGATCCCGCGAGCACCAGGACGAGCAGGGTCGCGGCGAGCTGGGCACCGTCGGTCGCCAGCAGGGCATCGAACGTTCCGTGGGCGAGCGCCGCGATCGCGACGAACGCGACGACGCTCGTCTTGCGGGACACGAGGCGCATCCCCATCCCGTATCCCCAAATGGCGCCAAAGAGCATGTGCGCGGGGACGGTCATGAACGCGCGCAGAGCGATGACCGCGCCCGACATCCGGCCGAGCGCGAAGTACTTCACGTTCTCCACGGCGGCGAACCCGAGGGCCGCCGCGCAGCCGTACACGATGCCGTCCACCGGCTCGTCGAACTCCCGTCGTCGCTTCGCGAGGGACCAAACGCCCAGCAGCTTGGCGCTCTCCTCGACGAGACCGACGGCGACTGCGAAAACGGGTATGGCCAGCGGAAGGGCCCATGGCTGCCCGCCGAGGGTCGCCAGGCCGGGATCGAGCCAGGGTGACACTCGCGCGAGCCCGATCTCGACCAGGGCAGCCGGGACGATGGCGACGCCGCCGAGCGCGAACGTCGCCACGACGAGCCACGCCGGCTCGGGACGGGTGCGGTCGAAACGCCGCACGAAGACCAGCCAGGCGAATGACAGGGCAAACGGAAGGAGAGCGCAGGCTGCCGCGAGGCCCCAGCGCGGTGCGAGGGTTCTCGCCGCGACGCGACGCAGCGGCGGCAGCACCGGCGACCGAAGCAGCTGGCGAGTGTGGTACGCGCGCGTGTACGCCATCACGCCGTCGCCGAATCCGACGACGAGAGGCGCGGCGAGCGTCTCGTCCAGGGGCATCGTCCGAAGCAGCACATTGCCCCGAGCGAGGGCCACGCGCTCGCCGGCCACGCTGCGCCGGAAACGCTCCGTCGACAACGCCGCGTAGGCTGCAGGCGACAGCGCCAGCGCGAGGGCCCGCCCGTGCGCGACCGCGTCGAATCGATTCCAGCGGCGTCCGCTCCAAACCGAGGTCGGCGATCGCGGGCGTGGCGACGACGCGTGTGCGCCATTCTCCGCTCGGAAGGGCTTCGGCGAACGCGGCGTGGTTCGTGTCGAGGGCGGCCTGCCGCACCGCCCGTACGACCGCGCTGGCGGATCCCTGCCACCATCGATCCACGCTTCCGTCGGAGTCGCTGGCGCTCATCGGGCGAATGCCGGTCGTGTCGGGCGGGGCCAGGGTCCATTCGGCATCGACGCGGTAGACGCTCACGCCCCCGCGCCACGTCAGAAGCTCGTCCACCGCCCCTGCCATGTCGGCGTCGACGATCACGCGCACGCTGCGCTCGCCTGCGCCCCCTGGCTCGACGTCGGCCGGGAGCTGCGCCGAGGCGAGCCGCGCCTTCGTCTCCCCGGCAACGAGCGCTGGCGTGGCGCTCGGCGGTGCCCCGGGCTCCGGCATGGCGACATACTCCAGAGCCGCGTCGTTGGTCCCTGCCAAGTGCGGCAGCGAGCACCCCGTTGCGAAGGGAAGTACCAGCCCGATGACCAACACCGCCGCAGCCGCGGCCACGGCCGTGCGAATCGCGAGTGCTCGCATTCTCGCTTCCTCACCCGAGATCTACGCGATCTCGAGGTTCGTTGGCCCATCGGTCTCGTTTCGCATCCGCGGTGGCGTTCGGCCCAGCGCGCCGCCCGGCACGCCCGTCGGCTGCGCCACTTTGTTGGGATGGTTTGCGCCGCCGTGTCCTAAGATGGCGCAGGTATGCCGGATCCCCACGTGCTGTACGTCGTGACAGCCGTCGTCGTGCTCGCGCTCGTCGCCTGGGTCGTGGTCGTGCTCGCGCGACCGATGGCCGAAGGTCTTTCCGCCGATGGGGCCCGCATTCCAGGGCAGCCGTCTCCGGCGCGCACGAGCGGGGCGGCGCCGGCGCCTGACGACGGGCCCCTCTCCTCGCCACGATCCAACCGCCTCCCGTCTCACGGTGAGATCCGCGACGAGCTCGGCTCGGCTGAGGTTCCGGTGGACGTCGAAGAAGAGGAGGAGCCGACGGGTCCGAACGCGCTCATCCTGGTAACCGCCGTAGGTCGCACGGATCCAGGCCTCAAGCGCAAGCACAACGAGGACGCCTACGCGATCCTGGAAGATCATCACCTCTTCGTCATCGCCGACGGCATGGGGCGGCACGCGGCGGGTGAAATCGCGAGCCAGCTTTGCGTGGACGCCATCAGCGAGGCCTTTCGAACCGGCGACTTCGCCCCACCTCGCGACCCCTCGCTCCCGCGCCGCGCAGCGAGGCTCCAAGCGGCGATTTTGCAAGCCAACGGACGCATTCTGGCCGCCGCGACGGAGAACGACTCGTACAGCGGAATGGGGACGACGGTAGTCTGCGCGTACTTTTCGCAGAATAACCAGCGCGTCTACATCGCCCACGTGGGCGACAGCCGGTGCTACCGCTTGCGTGGGGGGAAGCTCGTACAGCTGACGACGGACCACACGCTTGGCGCGGCCGGGATCAAGGGAATGAGCGCGTCGGTGCTCAGCCGCGCGGTCGGCATCGAGGAGACTGTCGACGTGGACGTGAACATGGAGTCGCCGCTGCCAGGCGACGTGTACCTCTTGTGCTCCGACGGCCTGAGCCGCATGGTCAGCGGCGACGAGATTCAGGCGACCCTCGAGGCATCGGGCACGCTCGAGGAGGCAACGAAGGTCCTCATCGACAAGGCGAACCAGGGGGGCGGTCGAGACAACATCACGGCGATCCTGGTGCGCGTCGACGACGCCAGAATCGTCAGCGCAAAGTTGCGCGCGGTAGCTCCGAGCTGAGCACCGCCAGCGCGGGCGAGCTCAAACGCGGGTCGTGCGTGAGAGGCCGAAGAACTCCTGGATCTTGTCGAGGATACGAGTTTGCTCGCTCTCCATGCGGGCGCGCCTGGCCTCGGCGTCCAGACCTTCGACGATACTTGCCAGCTCGACGCGGCGCTTGGCCAGGGTCTTCGAGAACTGCTCGGCCACCTCCGGCCGATCCTCGAGAATGCGCTGCAGGCCCGCCTTGTCGAGGCGGTAGCAAAGCACGTCGGTCAGTGCGACGACGTCAGCCGATCGCGGCTCGCCGGTCATCAGCCCCATCTCGCCGAAAAAAGCGGGGGCCGCGATGGTCGCGACGGATTTGCTCTCGGCTCCGCCCTCGACGTGGCGCCGGATCTCCACCTTGCCCGAGGTGAGCACGTACAGCCAGTGGGCGACGGCGCCCTGCCGTGTGCAGACCTCGCCTGCGGTGAACGGGGTGTAGGTCAGGTGCTCGGCTACGAACTCACGCTCGGCGTCCGTCAGCGAGTGGAAAAGGTCGATCCCATCGAGCGCGCGGACGCACCTCTCCTTGTGGCGAGCCTCCCGCGTATCCTTGGGCTCGTCGGTCTGCATGAAGAGCGTCTGCGCCGGCCGTGCAAGCGGAATCTCCGCCCGCTCGAGCGCCGTGTAGATGCGCGCGCGGACCCGGGAGTTCGTCAGGTCGTCGTTGAGAATGTCGGTCAACCAGTAGCGAACGGCGTAGTAGCCGAAGCTGTTGCGACCATCCTTGGCGAAGTCGTAGCAGATGCAATTCGGCTTCGGATCTTCGGCCACGCGTTCGATGGGCGCGGCGCAAAGGGCGTCTTGAACGACCTCGATGACGCGCGAAGGCGGGTAGCGAAAGTCGACGTTGAAGTAGACCCACTGCCGGTGCTGCAGGGGCTTGCCAGTTCGCTTCCCGAGAATGACGATGTTCTGCGCGAGCAGATTGGAGTTCGGCACGACGATGGTGTCCCAGTTGCGCGTCTCGACGACCGTGTGGCGCCAGCGAATGGCGATGACCTTTCCCTGCGTGCCATCCGTCAGTTGCACCCAGTCTCCGACATGAACGCTCCCGTCGAGCTGCAGCGCGACGCCCCCGAGGATGTTGCCGAGCGTCGCCTGTAGGCTGAGGGCGAGCACG
This sequence comes from uncultured delta proteobacterium, assembly GCA_963720145.1. Taxonomy (GTDB): domain Bacteria; phylum Myxococcota_A; class Polyangia; order Polyangiales; family Polyangiaceae; genus Palsa-1150. Next base: position 167,141 of record CAVREO010000044.1, on the reverse strand, counting down.
CCGCTCACGATCGCCGACGTGGCCACGAAGGACGACGTCGTGACCCCCGCGGCTTTCAGCACGCCGAGGCCGGCGAAGACGTAGGCGAAGCCCACGAGCAAGTCGGCGGTGATCGCGACCAGCGAGACGCCGAGGACCGGCAGGAGGACATCGAAGAAGGCTAGCGCCGCGACGTTCACCACGGTCAGAGCCGCGAAGAGATCGCCGAACAGCCGCACGTGCTCGGACCAGCCGGCCATGGAGGCCGCCGGGAGCCGGGCCATGAGGGCCGATGCGCCCGTAAACGAGAGAAACAGCCAATACAGAAGGAGCCCGTTCCGCAGCCTCCGCCGCTTCGCTGGCGCGAGCCAGTTGACCAGAACCGCGACGAGGAGCACGCCCGCGCCCAGAAGCGCGAACCCCCACGTATGCAGCACGGCGACCCATTGCATGACGTGCTTTTGCCCTGTCGACGGTACACCGGTGCGAGGCGCGAAAGAAGCGGTGATACCATTCCAGAAGGAGAGCCGCAGGTCGATGGGAGGGGCCGAGACCAACAACCCAATTGCCGATCGCATCGAGGCGCGCCTCTCGACCTACCTCGGTCCACGCACCGGACGTGTCGCCGTCAAGACCTTCTGCATCAAAGCGCTCGGCCGCGGCCCGGAGACGCTCACGCTCACCGATGTTCCGGCGCTTCAGCACGCGCTGCGCCCGATGCTCCGCACCTTCATAGGGCGGGCCCAATGCGAAGCGGTGCTCGAGCAAATCGCGCGGGAGCTGGGGTTTTGAGGCCGCGACTCCTGGCCTCGTCGCCGCTCGTCTTCGCCGGGGCGTTCCTGGTCCTCGAGCTCGTCACCTCCGACCCGACGACGCGTGCCCTGATGCACACCGAAAACATCGGGGGAAAGGCGCTGTGCTGGGCCGGCTGCACGATTGCCGCCCTGGCGTTCGACCGCGGCGATTACCTGCGCCGCGCGTGGTCCTTGTTGGCGGCGTGCCAGCTCGTGCTTCTGGTGCGCGACGCTACGCTCGTCCCAGCGTTCGCAGGGTGGTTCGGGACCGCAGGATGGACGGCGGCGCGTGACGCGCTGGTCGTCGGGGGCAATGCGGCCGCGGTCGTGGGGACGTGGATGCTCGCGCGAGCCTGGAGCGTGGCCGGTCTCGACAGCGAGAATGTGGGCGCGAAGCGCGCCGCGCTGTTTGCTGCGGGACTCCTCATTGCGCTGCTCATCAACGGCTGGGCCGTCGTCGAGCACACGACGCAGTTGCTCGGTGGCGATCTCGGCTCGGTCGTCGATTTGGCATCGGACATCGGCGACGCGATCTGCTTCGCGCTGGTCGTCCCCGTGCTCCAAACAGCTCTCGCGCTGCGGGGAGGGGAGCTGCTCTGGCCATGGGCCCTCTTGACCGCCGGCGTCTTTTGCTGGGTTCTCTACGACGTGGCGTACGGCGCGGCCGTCGCTCGACACGCGAGTGCCGTCTCGCTGCTCGCGGGTACCGAAGCACTCCGCGCGCTCGGCACGACATTCACTGCGGCCGCAGGCCTCGCCCAGAGACGCGCCGTCGTACGAGCGGTCGCAAACGCGTAGGTCTCGTGCAGTCCGCTCCCTCGCCCCTTCGGGGCGAACGGGCGTGCGGACTTAGTCCGCGAGCGCTTCGTCGAGGAGCATCTTCTGCTCGAGGTCGTGGGCGGCCTTGCTGCCCGTCGCCGGGCTCGCGCTCTCGGGACGGCACACCACGGACAGAGGGTGACGGCCTCGCAAGAGGTCCTGCTTGCGCGCGTTGAGAAAGTACCATCCCCCCATGTTGCGCGGCTCTTCCTGGACCCAGACTACGGGCGTGTCCTCGCGGTAACGCGCGAGGGTGCCGGCGAGGGCGTCGCTCAGCGGGTAGTACTGCTCCAGACGCACGATCGCGACGTCCTCCCGTGCGCGCTTGCGCCGCTCGGCGGCGAGATCGAAGTACACCTTGCCGCTGCAGAGCAGGATGCGCCTGACCCTGCCGGCGTCGACGGCGTCGTCGGGGATGACCCGGCGAAAGGAGCCGAGGGCAAGCTCGTCGATGGTGCTCACGGCCTCCGGGTGGCGCAGCAGCGACTTCGGCGTGAAGACCACCAGGGGCTTGCGCCAGGGGCGCTTCACCTGCCGGCGCAGCACGTGGAAAAACTGCGCGGGCGTCGTCACGTTGCACACCTGGATGTTGTCCTCGGCCGAGAGCTGCAGGAACCGCTCGATGCGGGCGGTAGAGTGCTCGGGGCCCTGCCCCTCGAAGCCGTGCGGCAGGAGCAACACCAGGCCGCTCAGGCGGGACCACTTGTCCTCCGCCGATACGATGAACTGATCGATGATGACCTGCGCCGCGTTCGCGAAGTCGCCGAACTGCGCCTCCCACACCACGAGCTTGTCGGGGCGATCCAGCGAGTAGCCGTACTCGAAGCCGAGAACGCCCGCCTCGCTCAGCGGCGAGTCGTAGACCTCGAAGCGCCCGGAGCGAGACCCTTGGCCGTCGCCGAGGTGGGCCAGCGGCGTGTACGGCTCGCCCGTCGCCGTATCGAAGAGCACGGCGTGGCGGTGGCTGAAGGTTCCGCGGCGGGCGTCCTGACCGCTGATGCGGATTCCGTGACCCTCGAGCAAGAGCGACGCGAACGCCAGATGCTCGGCCGTACCCCAATCGAGCGGCTGTCCGGCGACGGCGCGCTCGCGCCGCTGCTCGAGGATCTTCAGCGCTTTGGGGTTGGGTGGAACCCGGCGGGCACCGCGGTCAACCTGTCGAGCGCGTGCATCAGGTCTTGCTTCGGGAACGTCGTCGCGACCTCCGGCATCGCCGCGTCCGGGCCGCCCTTGTAGGGCTCCCAGACGCCGCCCATCGCCTCCGGCATCTGGTGGAAGTCACCCTGGCGCGCCTCTTCGAGCGCCCGTTCGAGGGTGGCTCGGCGTTCCTGGGCGATCGCGTCGGCTTCGGCGCGCGAGACGTGCCCTGCCGCCGCGAGTCGCTCCGCGTAGACCTCGCGCACCGTCGGCTTTTTGTCGATGAGCGAGTACATGACCGGCTGGGTGAAGCGCGGCTCGTCGCCCTCGTTGTGGCCGTATTTCCGGTAGCAGTACATGTCGATGACGACGTCGCGCTTGTAACGGTGGCGGAACTCGATGGCCAGGCGCGTGACCTGGATGACGGCCTCCGGGTCCTCGCCGTTCACGTGGAAGACCGGGATGCGCAGCATGCGCGCCACGTCGGTGCAGTACCGCGTCGATCGCGAGTCGCTCGGGACGGTCGTGAACCCGATTTGGTTGTTCACGACGAGGTGGATGGTGCCCCCCGTCGAGTACCCCTCGAGCTGCGACAGGTTGAGCGTCTCCTCGACGACGCCCTGCCCCATGAACGCGGCGTCGCCGTGGACGAGCAGCGGCATCGTGCTCTTGCGCTTGCGGCGGTCAATCTTCGCCCGGACGCGCCCCTCGACGACGGGGTTGACCCATTCGAGGTGGCTCGGGTTGAAGGCCATCGAGATGTGAATGGGCCTGCCGGCCTGCGTGACGACGTCACTCGAGTACCCGAGGTGATACTTCACGTCGCCGGCGCCGAAGAAACGCTCGGGTCGCTTGTCGTCGAACGCCGCGAAGATCTGCCGGACGTTCTTGCCCATGACGTTCACGAGGACGTTCAGCCTGCCGCGATGGGCCATGCCGATGACCAGCTCCTCGATGCCGTGTTGCCCGGCGGCCTCGATGAGGAGATCGATCATCGGGATCATGCTCTCGGCGCCCTCGAGCGAGAACCGGCGCGCCCCGACGTAGTTCTTGTGGATGAACTGCTCGAAGATCTCTGCCTCGGTGAGCTTGGTCAGGATGCGTACGAGCTCCGCACGCTGCAGCGACGCGTGGTTGCGCGTCGATTCCATGCTCTCCTGCAGCCACAACCGCGGCTCCGGCTCCTCGATGTGCGTGAACTCGACACCGATGGACCCGCAATACGTCTCGATCAGTTGGTCGAGAATTTGACGGAGCGTCGCCCGCTCGGGGAGCCCGCTGATGCCGGCGGTCGAGAAGGTCTTGTCGAGGTCTTCTTCCCGCAGCCCGAACGTGGCGAGCTTGAGCTCCGCGTGAACGCTCGGCGGGTTGCGGAGGGGGTCTACGTCTGCAAAGAGGTGTCCGCGGACGCGATACGCGTTGACCAGCTGGGCGACGCGGCTCTGTAGCTCGGTCGCGGCGATGACGGTTTCGCGTACGGCTTCGCGGTAGGCGACGGCACCGTTGCCGTTGGCAGTCTTGCCGGGCGCCACCGGAGGCGCGGGAGCCACCGCGGGGACGATGGGTGCGCTCGTGCCATTTCGCCCTTCGAAGAAGCTACGCCAGCCCTCTTCGACCGATTGGGGGCTCTGCAGCCAGCGATTATGAAGGTCCTCGACGTACCCTGCGTTGATGCCGAAGTCGTCGAACATGATCGGATGGGACTCCGCCTCTTGAGCTCATGGGCCCGCAGGCCCGAATTCCCAGACTACTAGCATGACGGCAGGCCACGCCTCCCTATCCTTGGGCCCGTGTCCGCCGTTCGGCTCCCGCGCCCGGGCGTTCGGAACGCGGTCGGCCTAGTACCCGATGAAATTCCGGTCCGAGCCATTTGATCTGCCCCGCCTGCCCGGTTCTGGCGGCGCGCCGGGTCTTTCAGGCGGTCTGAGTGGCCTGCGTGAGGCGCGGCTCGAACGCGCCTGGTACGCCCGGGACGCGCTGGCCGTTGCCCGGGCGCTCATCGGCTGCTTCGTGGTTCATGAGCTTCCCGAGCTCGAGGCGCCGGGCGGTCCGGCGGGCAAGGCGGCACGAGTCTTCGTGTCCCGCATCGTGGAGACCGAGGCGTATCGCGGTCCGCGCGACCTCGCATGCCACGCGCGCGCAGGGTTGACGGCGCGCACGCGCACTCTTCTGGGTGAGCACGGCCATGCTTACGTCTTCCTCGTTTACGGGATGCACGACTGCTTCAACGTGACCTGCGGAGGCGAGGGCAGGGGTCACGCCGTGCTCGTGCGCGCGGGCGAGCCGACGGCGGGGTTTGCGCCGCACACGCGGCTCGCGGGCCCCGGACGTTTCGCCCGGGCCATGGGCATCACGCGCGCGCTCGACGGCGCCGACCTGACCAGCGGGCCGCTCTACGTGTGTCCGCGACGAGCGCGGCCACGCATCGCGGTGACGCCCCGAGTGGGAGTGGGGTATGCGGGCGAGTGGGCCGATTGACCGTGGCGCGTCCTGGACCCCACGAGCTCGCACGTGTCCAAGCCGCCGAAAAGCGCGATCGGGCGCGGGCGCTAGGGACGCGGAGAGCCCACGCCCACCCCCACGGCGCAGCCGAACATCGCGTCCGCCCACACACCGCCGGTGCACGTCTCGGCGATGCCACCTTGGACCGTGCAGCCCCCGTAGTCGCAGTCCATGCCATCCAAGGTGCACGGGCTTCCCAAGCGTGGACGCGGCTCAGGGCAGCCGGCCGCGGGATCCTGGCAGGCCCACGTCGGCGAGAGCGGGGGCGAGCCCCCCGTCGACAAGATTGTCGTGCAGTCGCAGCGGCCCTCGGGGTAGTCGCAGTACGCGCCGTCGGGGTTACACGACATTCCGCGCGGAACCGACGCAAAGCTCGACGGGCATTGGACGGGCGGGCTGGGGTCGCACGCGGGGGGGCCAGGCGGGGGAGCGGGGATGTCCCAGCTTCCGTTCCTGCACGTCGCGATCGTTTCGCAGGTCACGATCGGGCTCGAGCCGTACTCGCAGGCCAGGCCCTCCGCCGTGCACGGCGTTCCGTTCGCCGGAGTGGACGCCGGACAGGGTCCCCCCATTCCTCCGCTGCTGCTGCTGCTGGCGCCCGAGCTTCCCCCGGAGCTTCCGCCCGAGCTTCCCCCGGAGCTCGTCGAGCTCGCGCCCGAGCTAGACCCCGAGCCGGACCCGCTGCTTCCGCCGCTGCTTCCGCCGCTGCTGCTGCCGGACCCCGAGCCGGAGCCCGAGGTGCTTCCGCTGCTGGCGCCGGAGCTCGATCCGCTTCCCGACCCGCTCCCATCGCCCGCTCCGGCGTCCGGGATAGCCCCGGTCATGCCCCCGCAGCCGAGAAACCAGAGGACCAGCGGGAGTACGGTCGTCGTTCGCATGGCTCTCCGGAAGAGCCAGCGGCATGCCGGTCGGTCGCGTCCACAAACTTCGGCCATTCCAGGGGCCTCGTGCGTCGGGTTGTGCCACACGAAGGCGAAGCCGTCGCGGTGGTACGCCGCCCCGAGCCAGCATCTTGGCCCCTGTGCCTGCTGCGTTCTCCATCGCGGGTGACGAGTCTTCCTGCGCTTCTTGCCTCGATGGGTCTTGGTGCTTCCCCCCGCGAGTCACGTGTCTTGCGCTGCCGAGTCATGCTGCTTTCCCCGCCGAGCACGCCTCTTTCCCTCATGCAGTCACGCATCTCGGCATGACCGTTTCACGCCTGATGCGCCCATGTCTCCTGCGTTCTCCATCGCGGGTGACGAGTCTTCCCGCATGCCCATGCGCTTCTTGCCTCGATGGGTCTTGGCGCTTCCCCCCGCGAGTCACGTGTCTTCCGCTGCCGAGTCATGCTCGTTTTCCCCGCCGAGTCACGCATATTCGCCGCATGAGTTAGGCATCTCGGCATGAACCCTCGCGCCTCATGCGCCAGGGAAGACGCCTCACGCGCGAACGGAAGACGCGCAACTCCCCGGGGTAAGGCGCTCGCCCGTGACTCATTCCCGCATGAGGGGGAACCGAATCATGCGTCTTCTCCCGGGGCATCCCGCGCAAGGCCCCATCCCAAGGCGCGCGATGGCTGGCTCCTCGAGCGCCTTGGCTCGCGCCATGCCCCTTCTTGGCCGCCACCCATCCCGCCGATTTTGCGCCCGAAGACGCGGGAAGCTCAGGGGGCTTGCCAGACGACCCAGCGGACCTGCGCGGGGCCGCCCTCGGCAAGACACGCGACCTGCTCGCCCTTGCGTACGCACACCGGCCCGCGTTCGCCGAGAACGCCGTCGGTCGAGGCGACGCTGCTCGCGACGAGGACGTTGCCGGCACCATCTACCAGCTTCGCCAGCACCGGCGCGCTCGACTCGAACGCGACGCGCACGCAGATGTCGCGGCCGTCTGCCCGCGCCAGGTCGACTCTCTCGCCGGCCGTCTCTTTTCGAGCGACCTCACGCATCCCGGGGGCTACGGCGTGTCCGCGCGCGGCGAGCGCGTCGAGCGCGGCGGTCGCCTCGGGAGGGAAGGGGGCGCTTGCGGCGCTCGGCGGAGGCTCCGGCTGGGGTGCCCCGCGCGCGGGTTCAGCCCGGTGCAGCGCGGCGCCACACGCGCACGCCAGCACGGCGAAGGCCGCAGCCTCACGCACCCGGTGCGCTCGTTCGGACGGCTTCGACGGGCTTGGACGCGGGTCTTCCATCAATCGGATCCATGCGGCAGGTCCCCTGGAACTCGACTCCACGGTCGATGAACAGCGACGGCGAATGCAGGTTGCCGATGATCTTTCCGGGGGCGTGTACCTCAATCGCTGTCTTCGCGCGGATATTTCCGTTCACGACGCCGCCGCGCACGATGACCGTGGCGACGTCGATCTCGGCATACACTTCGGCCCCGTCCCCGATGACGAGCGTGTCGTCGCTCTTGATCTCGCCCTTGAACGCTCCGTCGATGCGCACGCGCCCTTCGAAGTGGAGCTTGCCTTCGAATTGCGTGCCGCGCCCGAGGAGGGCGGTGATCTCGGTGGCGGGGAGCTGCTGTTCCATGTGGGCCGGCCTACCAAGGCAGCGGTCGTCAGGCAACTGCGTCCGCACGCTTGAGCGGCCTTTTGTCGATCCCAGGTGCTGCGCGGGCTGATGTGTTGCGCCCTGGGCTCCACGAGACGAACCGCGGCCCCGGACGGCTCGTTAGGGGCCTGACGTCGCGCCCGCCACCGGAATCATTTGACGCGCGATCTCGGGCTGTTACACCGTATGAGCGCCGGGGAACGCCGGGTGCTTGCGGCCTTGGAGGACCCTCCGAGATGATTCGCGCCCAGGGCTCACGACTTCCGCTGCGTCGTCGCCCGCGGGTTTCGCCGGCGTGGGTTGCAGCCATCGCCTCCGTTGGGCTCTGGACGGCCCAAAGCCGCGCTCAGTCGGTCGAGCGCGTCAAGGACCAGCCAAGCAGCGGTCAAGGGCAGGAGCAGGTGCCCGAGGGCGACAAGGATCCGCTCCGTGGCTCCATCTTCACGTTCGAGCAGAGCATCACGACCCAGACGGCCAACATCGGCTTCCAGACGCCGCAATCCTATGTCCCCTACTACGGCATCTGGATGTCGCTCCGCCCGAGATGGAACTTCAGCGACAAGCTCCGTGTGCAGGCGCGCGTCGACTACTACAAGGAGCTGACGAACACCGAGGAGACGACCAACCGCGACGAGGACGTCTTCGGCGACATCTGGACGGATCTGGTCTACGCGACACCCCTCGCCACCGATGGCACCTGGAAGAACACGAAGGCGACCCTCGGGGCACGCGCCCTCTGGCCGACCTCCAAAGTCAGCCTGGACGAGGGCGTCTACGTAACGCTCGGTGCCTCGGGCGGACTCTCCGAGAAGTTCATACTGTGGGGCCCCCACGCCGGCGCCTTCCATTCGGCGCGCGCGGGGTTGACCCTCACGTACCTGCATCCGTTCTCGAATTCGACGACGCCCTACAGCTCTAACTTCAGCTATGTGCGCGAGAACGTCGACGGCGGCTCGTTCGTCAGCCACCAGATCAGCGGGAAGACCCTCGCCGAGAACACGCTGTACGGCATCCTCGACACGGGGTTAGACATAACCCCCAAGCTTTCGGCAACGCTCGACTTCATCATTATCAATCAGTGGCACTACGCTCCCTCCGCCGGGACCGTCCCGACGGCCACGGGACCGGCGACGCCCTCGAACGTCGTCGCCGACCAGCAGTACGTCCAGCTTTCGTGGATCCTCCTTTCGTTCGACTACGAGGTCATCCCGGAGATGTCGCTCGGGCTCGGCTACTACAACCTCGCCAACACGATTGCGCCGGACGGCACGGTGAGAACGCTCTTCGGCGGGGGGCAAGACAGCCTTCTCTGGAGCGCCGACGCGCGGTTCTTTTTCGACGTGACGGCGAACCTCGACAAGATTTACGAGGACGCAAGCGGCAAATACAGGTCCGAGCCAGGAGCGACCGCCGCGTCCGCGCGCGCAGCCCGGCAAAATCGTCTCGCCAACGAGCTACACTGACCGCCGTCGGGCCCCCGCCACGCATCCACGCAAGTGACGCCCCCGCCCCCCAGCCCACGCATCAACGTTCCAAGTACGGCCCCCCAGCCCACGCATCAACGTTCCAAGTACGGCCCCCCAGCCCACGCATCAACGTTCCAAGTACGGCCCCCCAGCCCACGCATCAACGTACCAAGTGACGCTCCTTTTGGGGCCGGGGCCCCAAAAGACAAACCTGAGGAGACCCCGAAGATGCCCATTCAAGTTGGAGCCGACGCTCCCGATTTCGAGCTCCCGTCGAACGAGCTCGAGAACAGCCAACCCGGCAAGAAGATCCGGCTGGCCGACTACCGCGGCAAAAAGAACGTCGTGCTCGCGTTCTATCCGCTCGACTTCAGCCCCGTGTGCTCCCGCGAGAACGAGTGCTTCCGGGAGGACCTGTCCGAGCTCGAGCGGACGGGCGCCCAGGTGCTCGGCATCAGTGTGGACAGCAAGTGGGCGCACTTCGCGTTCGCCAAGCAGATGGGCCTGAAATACCCGCTGCTCGCCGATTTTCAGCCTCGCGGTGAAGTCGCGAGCAAGTACGGCCTGTATCTGGCCGACAAGGGCATCACCGCCCGGGCGACCGTCATCGTCAACAAGGCAGGCAAGGTCGTGTGGGTGAAACAGCAAGAGATCGCCGAGGCGCGCGACAATGCGCTCATCCTCGCGGAGCTTCGAAAGCTGGGCTGAAAGCCTCCCCGGGTGCGTTCTTTTGGTGAGCGGCCTCGCGTCGTGCTCTAATTTTGGGCATGCGACGGGGAGCACGTCCGCCCTCGAGCGGCGCGTCCGGCGCGCGCAGGATGCGCGCATGGACTCTGGTGGCGGCGAGCGCCCTGGCGCCGGCGCTCGCGGCGGCCCAGGCGCCGGCGGCCTCGTCGCCGACGTCGACAGCGCCGGCCGCGCCCGCCGCCGATTCGCCAGCGACCTCGGCCTCGGCCAAGCCGGTCACTCCCGCCACCGGCTACGGCTGGTCCGTACCCAAGGCAGCGCCCGGGCACGTGCGCGCGGCGAAAGGCAAGCGAGCTGCGCCAGACGCACTCATGCCGGGGTTTGAGCTCCTACCTGACGGCTCGACGCGTTTCTTCGTCGAACTGTCGCAAGCCGTCCCCTACGACGTGAAGAAGGGCCACGGCACGCTCACGGTTGTCCTCAAGGGTGCGCGCGTCGATCGGCGCAACAACTACAACCCGCTGGTAACGGTACACTTCAACACGCCCGTCACGAGCGCCCGTCTCGTGCCGCACGGCAAGGACCTGTGGTTCGTTCTGGAGCTGCGCGCCGACGTGACTCCCACGGCAACGATGGACACCCCCGCCCAGGGGCCGCCTTCGTTGCGCATCGTGTTCCCCAAGGGGGACTACGTACCGCCGGCGGCTGCGCAGCCCGCCGACGGGCCTGCACCGGCGGGCGCCGCGTCGACCGCATCGCCTGCGCAGGTCGGGTCCCCGTCGCCTCCGCCCGAGCCCTAGACCTTCTGCCGTCGCGCGTCGGCTGTGCCGGCACCGCCCTCGCCCTATCGCTTCTCGGGTTCGCGAGCGAGGCGGTCGCGCAGCCGGCCCCGGAGGAGCCCCCGCAAGCGGCTCCGGCTCCCGCGCCGACGGGTGGCGCCGCACCGTCGCCGATGCCCGTCGCGTTCGGCGCGGACGAAGTCCGGTTCGACGCCCGCTCGCGCGAGCTCGAGGTCGCCGGTCACGTCCACGTGGACGAGCCCCCTTTCTACCTGACGAGCGCCGGCCTGACCCTGCGGCGCGTCCCGGTCGGGGTCGTCCTCGACGGCGACGGAACGGTCGCCTTCTGCCCGTGCCTGGGGACGCCGCTCGCCGTTCGCTTTCGCGGCGCCACCGTGGCGCCGCCGCACGACCTGGTGCTCAAGAGCCCCGTGCTCGAAGTATTCGGCATGCCGGTCGCATGGGCGCCGGCGTTCTGGCTTCGCTCGGCAGGGCGCTTCGGCGTGCTCCCGCCGGAGGTCGCCTGGAGGGGCGCCGACGGTCTGTTCCTCGGCGACGGCGTACACCTGCCCTGGCGAAACGGAGATTCTACGCGCGGGCTCGACCTGCGTGCCGGGGCGTACGTCCAGGGCGGCGCGGCCGTGCAGGCGGCCCTGCGCACGACGGAGAGCCTGACGCGCGTCCAGTGGGACTGGTTGCACGCGAACGGCATCGGCGTCGACGTCCGCGGCGCGACCGGGATCGCCAACGGCGATCGCACCGACTCGGTCGCGTGGAGCGTCGACGCCCTGCGCGGCGCGCGAGCGGTCGTCGCGACCACGGACGTCGACGCCGCGGCCCGTCCCTTCGACCGCGGCGAAGCGCAGGCCTCTTGGCACGCTGACGGCTGGACGTTCGCCTCTGGAGTGCGCGCCGTTGCCCTGCGCGGCGCCGAGGCGCTCGACGCCGCTTCCGGCGGGCCAGTGGTCGCAGTCCGCCGCGCCGATGCCATCGCTCACGCAGGCGCCTACGACGCGACCCTCGAAGCCGGCGCCCTCTCCACGTCCGGGCTCGGGGCGACGACCTTTGCCCGGGCCGAGGGGGGCGGCTGGCTCGGAACACGGCTCGGTGCCGGCGACGGCGCCATCACGATGCGGGCTCTGGGCGACGTGGCGGACGACGGTACGCGGTCAGGGGTCGACGGCGGCGCCCAGGCGCGCTTGGCTCTCGGGTTGCCCCTCGCGCGCGCGTTCGCGTCCGGAGACGCCAACGACCCGTGGGTCCACCGCACCGAACCTCGGTTGCAGGTGGGCGCCATCGCGGTGCACGAGAGCAACGTGCTCGTGGCGCCGGCCGGGCGTGGCATGGTGGCGCTCGCCGGTCAGTCGTGGGTCGCATCGGCCGGCTGGGCGAACGCCGTCGGCAGGTGGGGCACCCGCGCGTCGGCCGAGGTCGACGTCGACGGCGGCGCCGTCGGCGATCTACGCTCTGCATCGCCAGCTCTTCGGGCGCGAGCCGCGACCAATCTCCCCTGGCTCGGGCTACGCGCGGACTTCGCACGCGTACTCGCTCCGGCCGCGGATGCCGGCGGAGCCCTGCTCGCCCGTGCCAGGCTGGGCCCGGAGCGCGGCCTCGCCCTCGCGGCCCACGTCGCGCAGCGCGACCGGGTCGACCCGATGCTCGCCCGCGCCCTCGTCGACGCGCCCCTCGAGCCCGCGAGCGGCTTTCTCGTCGCGCCCGGATGGACCGGCGGCGGCCGCGTGGCCGTCCCGCTCGGCACGCGCATCACGACACGAGCGGGAGCCGATTTCGACCTGGACGCGCGCCGGCTCGTCGCCGCCCTGGGGGCCATCGAGCTTCACGACCCTTGCGGCTGCGTCGTTCTCCGCGCGAGCGCCGCGCATCGGATCGGGCGAAGCGGCGTCGACGCATGGCTCACCGTCGATGTCGCGCCGCACTGAACGCTTGCGCGAACGCCGGTCCTGGTGCTCTCGTGTGGACCCACCATGAAGGGCGACCCCCGCATCATCGACGCGCTGAACGAGGTTCTGACCGGCGAGCTCACGGCGGTCAGCCAGTACTTCCTGCACGCCAAGATGTGCCTGAACTGGGGTTATGCGTACTTGGGCAAGAAGATCTACGAGGAGTCGATCGATGAGATGAAGCACGCCGACAAGCTCGTCGAGCGCGTGCTCTTCCTCGAAGGTCTGCCCAACCTGCAGCGCCTGGGCAAGCTGGCCATCGGCACGAGCGTGGTCGAAATTCTCAAGAGCGATCTGGCGCTCGAGATCGGGACGGTGCCGCGGCTGAACGCGGCGATCGCGCTGTGCCGCAACGTCGGCGACAACGGCACCGAGGAGCTGCTGATGCGCATCCTGGTCGACTCCGAAAGCCACGTGGACTGGCTCGAGCAGCAGGTCGGCCTCGTCGCGCAGGTGGGCGAGCCGCACTACCTGGCGCAGCAGATTCGCGAGACCTAGTCCCGCGGCGTCCCCTGAGGCCGCTCCCCGGCTGAACGCTAACCGATTGGAATCATTCGGTTGTGTATGCGTCGTGCGCCCGGAGGCGTCGGAGCGGGTGGACGTTGAAAACGGTATTCATTATCCTTACTGGGAGAGGGGTCGAGGTCCGGGATGTACGTATGCATTTGCCGCGCGGTGAAAGAGGAGACTGTCCGGGCCGCCATCGAGGCGGGAGCGGAAACCGTCGAGGCGGTCACCGCCGCGTGCTGCGCCGGCGATGACTGCGGAGCCTGTCATGAGGTCATCGAGGGGATGATCGACGACCGCAAGCGCCTGCCGGTCGTTCGGGCGGCGTAGGCCAAGCGCCACCCACGTCCGTCAGGGCTTGCGCGCCGTGCGGCGCACCGCGAACGCGCTGTCGGGTACTGGCCCCCGCGTGATGTCGCTCGCCCAAGACGCCCGGTCGCCCTCCGTCACACTCACGGGGAACGCTCGCTCGCGCTCCAGCCGGCGCGACCAAGCGGGGACCTCGCCTCCAGCGATGCGGCGCGGATCGATCCACGGCACGCCCGGCGCAACGCACGCGTGCACGGTGCGGTTTCCGGCGACGAGCGACCACTCCTCGCAGGGCTGACCGACCACGGCGTGCCGATTTCCCGTTTTCTGGACGACGACGCCCGCCGAGTCCGCGCCGAGGCCGGGTGTGCGCGCAGCATCGAAGACACCATGCAGAATCGTGCGCATGGCCGACGCTCGCCACGTCGATGGCCGCCTGGTTTCCGCGGATCGCGTACGTTGCGCCCTGAGGTGTGGTGTCTTGCAGCCGCAGCGCGATTCGCCCCTCGAACTGCGCGGGTTCCTCGGCGCGGGCCGGCGCCGGGAGCGCAGCTAGACCCGCGAGGGCGGCAGCCAGCACGAGAACGGCTCCTGTCTTCCCAGTGCTCACGCGTGCTGCATGGAGCACTGGTCGTGCCATCCCTGGGTCACGTTGGCGCCGGGACCGTAGCGGGACCGCACATGCGCTCGACGAGGAACGACGCAACGTCCGAGGGCTTGGTCCCCGGGCCGAAGCCGGCGTCGAAGCCGAGCTCGAGGGCGAGCTGGTGGTCCACGCGGGGCCCGCCGAAGAGCAGGATGACCTGTCGACGCCAGCCCTCACGTTCGAGCAGCTCGACCAGCGCGCGCCCGTTCTCCTTGTGGCAATTGCGTTGCGTGATGACCTGACTCACGAGGATCGCATCGGCTCGCAAGGCGCGCGCCTGCGCCGCCAGCTGGTCGTTCTCGACCTGAGCGCCGAGGTTGTGCACCTCGAACCCTTTGTAGCTCTCGAGCCCCTTGTCGCCCGCGTAGCCCTTGTAATTGAGGATCGCGTCGATGCCGACGGTGTGCGCGTCGCTGCCCGTACAGCGCCCCCACGAGGACGATCTTGCGGCCGAGGCGCACCTTGATGAGGTGCTCAATCTCCTCGCGGCCGAGCGCGGCGGTGCGCACCTCGGGCACGTCGATGCCGGCCGGACGTCGACGTGTGCGCCGAGTGCCCGTAGACGACGAAGAACGAGAAGCCCTCGGCGCAGCGATTCCATCGTCGCGACAATGGGATCGGCCAGGCCGTGCATCTCGGCGAAGCGCTTGGCGGCCTCGCGCGCGCGGGCGCCCGGCGGCAGCTGCAGCGAAAACGAGATCTGCACCATGCCGTCGCCGTCGCGATCGCCGTAGGCGCGCAGGGGTTTGCTCGGGGTCGTCGGGTGCATGGGGGCCTTCTTGTCCGTTAGCACGGCGGCGCGAGCGCTTTGGTCACCGCCTCTCGAGTGCCGAGAGGAGCGGATTCACGTAGTCGGCGGCGCGCTCGAGCACGCCCGCGTACCCCTTGCCGCCGGTCCGCGTACGCTTCACGTCGGCGAAGGCGCCGCGGCCGATGGCATCCCAGATCGAGTCACGACGGACCTCCTCGAGCAGCGCGGCGGCCTCGTCGAGCACCTGCACGGCGCGCCGGGCGATGATCCCGTCCTTCTTGAATTCCATCTCTTCGCCCAGATGCCGGCAAGCCCCGTGCACGTATCGCGTCGCCTTGAGCGCGAGATACCGGTCCATGAGGAGCGGGTTGTGGATCGCTTCGCTGAACATACCGAGCAGCTCGATACTCTGGTGGGTCGCGATGCCGACCAAGTCGAACATCGCGTCGTGCACGTGCGCGAAGAAGATGTCGCCGGTCTTGTGCTTGGTGGGCGGCATCCATTTGATGGGGTGGCGGTCGAAGATCTGGCGGACGAGCTGCGCCTGCGCGATCTCGAGGAGAAACGAGTCCTCGAGCCAGGGGTCAATCTCGTAGGCGTGGCCGAGGCCCATCTGTTCCTCGCGCAGGCCGGCTCGCAGGGCGAAGGCTTCGTTGATGAACTGGCTGGCCAGGACCGTGTGCGCCTTCTCGACGGCGTCGGCGGTCGTCGAAATAGTTGTCTTCGCCCGTATTGATGACGATTCCCGCGCGCGCGATGAACCGGCGCGAGACGTACTGGTCGATGAACGTCCGGCACATGTTGATGTCGCGGAACAGGATGCCGTACATCGCGTCGTTGAGGAGCATGTCGAGTCGCTCGACGGCCGCCATCCACGCGATCTCGGCCATGCACAGGCCCGGACGAATAGTTCGTCTGCTGGACGTAGCGACCCTGCTCGACGATCGCCTGGTCGAGCGCGCGCCGGATGATCCGGAAGTTCTCCTGCGTCGCGAACGTGCCGCCGTAGCCCTCGGTGGTCGCGCCGTGAGGCACGTAATCGAGCAGCGATTGGGCAGTCGCCCGGATGACTGCGACGATGTCGGCGCCCGCCTGTGCGGCCGCCTTCGCCTGAATCGCGTCGTCGTAGATGTTGCCCGTTGCGACGATGACGTATTTGTACGGCGTCGCCGCGGGCGGGACGCGCGCCCGAAGCGCCACACGCTCCTCGCGGGCGCGATCGATGCGCGCGAGCGCCGAATCGGTGTGCGGGCGCAGCGCTTCGCGTGCGGCGTCGGCGCCGGGTCCGCTTTCGGCACGGTCAATCTCCGGGGCGTACGCGAGGCGCTCGGCGGCGTCTTGCACGCCGATGGCTCCGGCGAGGAGAGCGCGCCCGAGGAAGAAGGAGATTCCCCGCCCGAGGAGCCCCGCCTCGCGGTAGCGGTCGACGGCGGTGTTGGCGAGGGGCACGCCCGCGTCGTCGACGCCCTCGGCCCCGTAGGCGCGAAGGATCGTGCGCTCGACGCCGACGGTCGTGTGCGAGTCGATGTAACGCTGCACGTCATCGGCAATCTCGGCTGCGAGCTCGCGGCAATGCGCGACTTTGCGGACGTCCATCGGAACCGTGGCCATGGTGGTGGCGACGGTTTGCCACAGCGAGGCTCGGCTTGTCACCTCGAGTGCAGCGCGAACGCCAATCCGGCAAGCGCGCGAACCACCGTGGCGCTCAGGAGCGCGACGTTCTTCGCTGGCGGCAAGGCGTTCTCGCGCAGGGCCAGGCGCATCTCCTCGGCCGTAGCGAGCGAAGCGGACGGGTCGCGGCGCGCTGCGGCGACGCGCGAGAGTCCCTCCTCGGCCTTGTTGCGCCACAGTGTACTCGTCCAACCTGGCATACGCGTCGCGAGCGCGGCGGCGCGAAGCGCGCCGTAGGCGAGGAGAGCCGTGGTCTCGTCTCCGCGCGCCTCGGCGTCGTGCCCCATGGTCTCGAGGTGGATGCGAGCTCGCTCGGGCCAGGGGCTGCCGGGGGCCACCGCTTCGGCTGCGGCTCGGGCGTGGGCAATAGCCTCCATCCAGTCGCTGCCGGCGGCCGCGCGTTCCGCCATTTCCATCTCGGAGCCGCCTATCGAGAACTCCCGTGCCGTCGCGACGACGAGGAGCGCGAGGACGACGAAGAACGCGAGCGCCGCGCGCTGCTTCATGCAAAATCGCGGTAGCGAAAGACGAACGCGGCCACGACGAGCAGCGCCGTGGAATACGAGACCGCGTAGGCGGCCGACATCCCGACGTAAGGCCAAACCGGATGCTCGGCGACCTGCCCGAGGAGCAGCGCCCGCGCGGGAGCGTACGCCTGCAGGTTGGGCCAGACGTGCGAGACCGCGTGGCTAACGCGGGCCAGGGGGCCGAACACGCGCTCGGGGATGTGCGCGAGCGTGTCCGCGGAGCGGCCGATGACGAAGACCATGGTCGTGAACGTCGCCGTCAAGAAGGGAGAGCTGAACGCGGCGCAAAGCGTCGCGAAGGCGGCGACGATGGTCACCTCGCAGATCGAGAGCACGGCGGAGGCGACGACGAGCTGCCGCTCTTCGAACGCCGGCTCGGCCGCCAGCCACATCGCCAGGGCCGCCACGACGGCCCACGGGACGAAAATGTAGACTCGCCAGGACCCGAACCGGAGGAGCGCGACCGCAAGGAAAACGAACAGCGCGACCGCGGTGACCCCGACCTTCCAGTACGGCTGTCCGGCCTCGAGCGCGAGGGTCGCGAGCACGGCCGCGGCGTCGATGGCGACGAAGACCGCGACGGTGAGCAGCGTGCCCAGGTACTTGCCGAGCAGGTATTCCCAGCGGCGAATCGGTCGCGAGAGGATCGGGAAGATGGTCCGATGCTCGAGCTCACGGTAGAGCGACGTCGAGCCGAGCAGGACGGCCATGGCGACGGCGTAGAGAGAGGTCGAGGCGGCGCCGAGGTCGGCCACGACGCGCAGCTCGTTGTGTAGCGACAGCGTGGCGACGACGAGGGAGTAGGCGCACGTACCCAGGGCCAGCGCGAAGAGCCCGAGCAGCAGGCGCGCGCGAACCGCCTCCCGGTAGGTATTGAGCGCGATGGCAAGGACGCGCGCGGCCATCGCGCGCAGTTGTAGCAGGGAAGGGGCAGGCGAGGGGAGAGCCGGCTACCGCGACGGTCAACGTGACGCGCGCCTTCCGCGCGCGACGGTCAACGTGACGCGCGCCTTCCGCGCGCGACGGTCAACGTGACGCGCGCCTTCCGCGCGCGACGGTCAACGTGACGCGCGCCTTCCGCGCGCGATGCGCTCGAGCACGACGTTGCGGACGCGGTCGGGCACCTCGAGCGCGAGCTGGCGCACGCGGTCTTCGAACAGGTCGCGCAGCAGGCCGCCGCCCATGTCGATCAGGATGCCGTAGGTCAGGAGCGTGCGCCCGTCGGGCATAGGCTCGGCGCGGAAGAAGCCCCACACGTCTTCGATGTCGTGTGGACGCGACGGCTCCATCCAGAAGCGAACCATGTTGCCCTCGCGACGGACGCGCAGGGTGTACGCGACCGTGACCAGCGGTGAGCCGTGCGTGACCTGGACGAGCGCGTCGCCGCCCGTGGCCCCGACCCGCTCCACCTCGCGGGTCTTCGGCAAGAAACGGCGCCAGCTGCGCACGTCGTCGAACAGCGAGGCGAGATCACCGGTGCCCGCGTCGACGATCGTGTACGTGACGCCACCCACGTAACGCCGATCCCCCCGCTGGACCTCCTGCGAGCGCGCGACGGTGTCGCCGCGCAGCAGCCGATCGTCCTCGCCCGCCGAGAGCCCGTCGGCGCGAGCAGCGCGGCCGCTCACGAGGAGAGCGGCGATGACGGCCAGGCCGACGAGACGCACGGATACAAGCGTAAGAAGAGCGTGGGCCCGACGCAACCCGCCGCGGCGGGCGCCCCACCGCGCGCGGCATCAGCGCAGAACGATGAGCTTTACCCGAGGGCCGATGGCGACGTCGAGCTCGCCGGGGCTCTCGTGCAAGTCGCCGTCAATCATGTACCGCATGGGGCCAGCCGCCGCCCCGGAGACGACGACGCGGCTGGCGACGGCCTCGTAGGCTTTTCCCGGACGGATGGGCTCCGCGCGATGGATGCGCGGCAGCTCGCGCGACGACCGACTGCGCCGAGGCATAGATCCCGAGGATGTGGAACGCCGCGGGCCGCTCGTCGTACCGGCGGAACGGCTTGAAGTTCAGGCCAATGTGGCCGATGGTGCCCGGCGTTACCGTGAGGTATTCGCGCTCTGGCCAGCGCGTGCCGTCGTCGAGTGCGACCGAACCGCGGAAGGGTCGGGCCATGCGCCGGATGGTATCGCCGCGCACGAGAGCGCTACCGACGGCCCGAAGGAGGGTCTTGGCTGCGACCAGGGGCGTGGGGTCGCGATCCCGGTAGTACTCCGCGAGAAACCCGGCGACCACGCCAGTCCCGAAGAGAAAGCCGTAGTGAGCCTTGCCGCCTGCGCGCGGGGCGATGCGCATGACGTGGCGCTCGACGTTCTCGAGCGGAGCGCTGGCGCGCTGCGCATACCCGCGAATGAGGCGCCCGAGCAGGCCCTCTGGCGCGCCGCGCCGAACGCCGACGGAGTTGGCGACGGTGTTCATCGTCCCGCCCCGAAGCAAGGCCACCTGGGGCATCACCGCGCCGCCGTACACGTCGAGGAAGCCGGTGAGCGTCACGTGGTTCGTGCCGTCGCCGCCGCTGATGGCGAGGACGTCGATGTCGTCACGCCGGAAGTCCTCCGCGATGCGGTAGAGCTCATCGATCGAGCGAGCCTCGCGAACGACGCCGTGGGCGCCTAGCGCTTGCGCCAAGCGCGTGGCCGCGCGGGGATCACGAAGGTTGTGCCTGCTTTTCGGGTTGAGGACTACGCCGATGCCGGGCACGGAACCTGATATGCACGCGCCGGGCCGGCAAATCAACGCAAAGCTCCTTTCGCAGGCCGGTCGAGCAGTCGAGCACACGTTGCCGTGCAGGATGCCCTGCTCGATGGCCTGCCAAGGCCTGCTAAGAAGGCAGGGTGGACGCAAAGGCTCAAGTAGACCTGGCTCGACGCGGCGCCGTCGCCATCTTGCACCGCGATCGCGCCACGCTCGTCGTCACCGGCGGGGACCGCGTCTCCTGGCTCAACGGCCTGCTCACGTGCGATCTGGCCAAGGCGGTGCGCGAAGAGGCTTTGTACGGGCTGGCCGTCGGGCGCAACGGACGCGTGCTGTGCGATGCCACGCTGGTTCTGGACGACGCGGAAGGGCGCGTGCTCCTCGCCGTCCCCCGCGCGGTCGTCGAGTCCTTGCGAACGCACCTCGATCATTACCTCGTCATGGAGGACGCAGAGATTTCGCGGGACGTCGACGCGTTCGAGGCGTGGGCGATCCACGGGCCCGAGGCGCGCAAGCGCGCTCGATGCAGCGCGTGCGGCCGGTGCGGCGGGCGGGACGATCGACCGCACTGGCCTCGGTGGCGCTTTCGTGTTCGCGCCGATCGAAGCGGCAGCCGCGGTGCGCAGGGCGCTCGAGTCGTCCGCGGCCATCGGCGACGACGTCGGGCTGGGAGGCGCTCCGGCTGGAGCGCGCAGTCCCGAGCTTCGGCGTCGACTTCGACGAAAAGACATACCCGCAGGAAGCCGCCCTGGAGAAGGTCGCGGTGAGCTTCGACAAGGGCTGCTACCTCGGGCAGGAGGTCGTCTGCATGCTCGAGCTGCGCGGCCACGTGAAGCGAAAGCTGGCCGCGCTCGTCCTCGACGCGGAGGGTAGTGGGCTGCCGCCCTCGCGCGGGGCGCCGGTGAACGACGGGCAGGGCGGTACGGTCGGCGAGGTCACGAGCGCCGCCATGTCGCCGACGCTCGGGCAGGGCCGTCGCTCTCGCGATGCTCAAGCGTGCGGCGAGCGAACCAGGAGCAGCGCTGCAGATCGGCGGGGCGCACGCTCGGGTGGTCGAGCGGCCGGCGTAGGCGAGCCCACGGGCTCAGTTGTCGTTCACCGGCGGTAGCGACTCCCAGCGAAGTGACTCGCCGACCTCGTTGGAGATCTTCTTCGCGAGCCAGGGGCGCTGGATGGGCATGATGAACAGGCCCGGCGCCGTAGCCGCGCTTGCCGGTCGAGAAGAAGGCCACCTGGCGGCCGTCGGGGCTGCACGCGGCGTAGGTGTTGGCTCCCTCGTGCTGCGTGAGGCGCCGCAGCGAGCCGCCGCTGGTATCGGTCGAGATGATGTCCGCGCCCGCGCCGACGCCGACCGTGTACACGACGAGCAGACCCTGCGGCGTGTCGCAAAAGACCGGCGCGCTGGCCATGAACCCCGCCGGCGAGATCGGCTTGTTACCGATGTAGACTCGCTGCACGGGCGTACCCGCCGACGTACGCCACCTTGCCCAGCGGGCCGAACACGGGATGGTTGGCGAACGGCGGCGATGGCATGGGTCGAAACTGGCCGCTCTCGCCCGTCCACAGCTCGCTCTCGCCGCTGTTCATGACCGTCAGCGCCATCCGCGTGCGGTCGGCGCTGAAGGCGAGCCCCATGATTGACCCGGGCACCTGGATGGGCACGGGCTTGGCGCTCGGACCGAAGACGACGCCGAAACGGCGAGTAGTCTTCCGAGAGCGCGTAGAAGATGTTGCCCGCCGGGCCCGAACGCGGGCGAGATCGCGGTTGCGCTGGTCGGCCCGATCGCGCGCAGATCGAAGCCGTCCGAGTCGATCGCGAAGACGCGGCGCCAACGGCCGACCTTCTCGGCGTAGACCATCTCGCTGGCGAAGCCGCCTGGACGTCCCGTGAGGGCGCCGAGGAGCTGATCGACCAGGCGGTGCGACGCGGCGCGCACCTCGGTCGTTGCCGTGGGCACCAGCGCGCGGAACGCCGGCTTGCCCTCGGAGAGCGTGGCCGTGCCCGCCGCGACGCGCGCCTTCTGAGCGGCGGCTTGCGCGGCGTCGGCGTCACGTACGCCTCTCCCACGAGCTCCGTCTTGGCCGAGTTGTTCGCGGCGGGCTGCGCGAAAATGCGAATCACGTACTCGGCGCCGTGATCGCGCCAGTCGGAGAGGTCGAGCGGCGTCGTGTGCGTGAACGGCCCCTGCGGCGCGGCGACGTCGTCCATCACCTCGAACTGCCCGCTCAGCTCCATGTCCCGTCGCACGACGAGGTTGACCAGGCTATCGGCCGTGCCCGTCGGGACCATGGGGACGACGCCCATCTTGGGCAGCGGAAGCATTCCAGCGGAGCCGTTGACCTCGACCGTGCCGAGGGCGGTCTCGTCGGGCGGCGCCTGCTGCGCAGCAGGAGCGTCGGCGCGCGCGAGGCGGGCACAGGTGACCAGGAGCCAGGAGCGGGACGATACGCTTCATTCGCACTGCGCCCGGATAGTGCACTGAAAGGCGACGGAAATCGACTGCGTCAGCAACTCCGGATACATCGGCGGGGGCGCCGGCAGCTCGGTTCCGCTCCCTTGAAGGCGCGCGAGCGTGTCGCGCACTTCGGCGTCGAAGGTAGAGTCGCCGCGAGGGTTTGATCAGGGAGAATCCGCCGACTTTCCTGTCCGAAGTGACGGTAACCGTCGCCGCGGCCCGCAGGGTCTTGAGTGTGTCGAAGGGGATCTTCCCGCGAATCTGGAAGCGGGCGACGAACCAGGCGGCGAGCTGCGCTCGGTACATGTCCACGGCCCGAGCCTTGAGCGGATCGGTCTCGGTTCCGTTGGCGGCTCCTTGCTCGGAGCCCTCGCTCGATGCCGCGGTCGCGGCGTTCTTGTCATTTGCCGGCGCGGTCGTGTTCGGCTGCTCGGGAGTCGCCGCGTCCATCGCGTTCGGGGCGACCGAAGCGTCGGGCACGTGCGTCTTCGGGATGGCTTCCAGGGTCTTCTCGGCCTGGGGAGAGGGTAGGGCAGCCGGTTCCGACTTGGCCGCCACCGGTCGCTTTCGCTGCCATTGCGAGGGCAGTTTCGTCGGCGTCTTCGTCCCGAGCTTGAGGACCGGCGTGATGGCTACCGCGATGGTGCGCGCGTTGTCGTTGGAAATGTCGGCGTTCACGAGCTTGGGCGAAGGCAGCGAAAAGGCTACGACGAGGCCGAGCTGCGCCAGGAACGCGACTGCGAGGGCGATCGTGATCTCCTGCGCGTCGAACGTGCGCCGCGCATGGGTGCTCACGGCTTGAGCTCCTCGGGTTCGACCAGCAGATTGAGCGAGGTCACGCCCGCGGAACGGGCCGCCGCGACGGCGCGCGCCACGATGCCGTAATGGGCTTCCTTGTCGGCGCGTATGTAAAGCTCGTGCTCGCGCTGTACGCGCGGGTTCTCGAGCAACGCCCGCTCGATGTTCTTGGTGACGTCGTCTTCGCCGAAGAGGATGCGCTCCTCCTTGGTGATCGACACGACGAGCTTGGCGTCCTTGACCGGCGTGTTCGCGGCTTGCACCTCGGGAAGATCGATCTCCAGGCCGCTCGTCAGGAGCGGCGCCGTCACCATGAAGACGATGAGCAGAACGAGCATCACGTCGACGAGAGGCGTGACGTTGATCTCGCGGAAGCCCCCTCCTCGGGCAGCGGTTCGTGTCGAGAGGCCCATCGACTCCGTGCCTTCGTTATCGGGGACGCACGCCGCCGACCAGCGGGATGGCGGAGTCGACCGGCGCCCGCTGGTTCTCGGCGACGAGCGCCACCCACTCGGCCGCGGCAGCTTCGAGCTCGGCCACGAAGTCGCCGACGCGCTTGTCGATCCAGTTGTAGAAGAACACCGCGGGAATGGCGGCGGCCAGGCCGATGGCCGTCGTGATCAGCGCCTCGCCGATGGCCGGCGCGACGACCGGCAGGCTCGCGGTCTTGGCCGCACCGATGCGGATGAACGCGTCCATGATGCCGTACACCGTCCCGAAGAGGCCGATGAACGGCGCCCCGGCAGCGATGAATGCGAGCAGCCACATGAGCGCACGCGCGCTCTGACCCTCGGCCACGATGGCCTGGTCGGCGACGGCGCGCAGCCGGTCGACCTGGGCGCCGGGCCCACGAGAGTAGAGCTCGCCGACGACCCGCGCGCCGGGGGCCCCCCCGTGCGCCCCGGCGATCTTGAAGAGCTCGTCCGCGTTGCCGACGCGCCGAGCCCTGCGCACGAAGCCATGCTGGCTGATCTGTAGGCGGCCGAGCTGCATGAGCTTCAGGACCGCGATGATCCAGACGAGCATCGAGCAGCCGATGAGCAAGGCGATCGGTGAGCTTCACCGGCCACGCGGCATGGGTGAAGAGCCCGATGAGGTCCAGCTTGACCGTCGGGGCTTCTCCGGGGGCGGACGCCGCGCCGGTCACGGCCTGGGCGAAGGTCATTGCCCGAGCAGCATGTCGACGCGTCTATCGCGCGCCCAGGTGGGCTCGTCGGCTCCCGTCGCATCCATGGCGCCGCGCGACGTCGACTCGGTCTTGCCCTTGGCCATGCCCTTTCCCACCATATACCCCGCGACGGAATCGGCGCGCGATTGTCCTAGGGTCATGTTGTAGTCGCTGCCGCCGCGCGGATCCGCGTGTCCGACGAGCTTGAGCGTACGGCCCTGCAGCGGTCCGCTCGTGAAGCACGTGACGACTTGCTGCAGGATGCTTGCGTCGTCGGGCCGAAGGTGGGCGGAGTCGAACGCAAAGTAGGCGTCGGGCTCCCGGATGCCGCACTTCTTCACGATCTCGTCCGAGATGCGAACTGCGCTTGCCGTCGGCGAGTCCGGCGGCTGGGGGGGAAGCCGAGGTGTCGGGGCGGGTGCCTCCGTCTTCGCGGCCTCGGGTGCCTTCGCGGGGGGCGGTTCGCCGCCGCACGCGAGCAGTTGGAACGAGGTCACGGCGAGCGCGAATGCGAACGGTCTCATCATGAGGTTTCCTCCAGTTGACCTGCCAACACTCCTGGACGGCTTATTCTTTCTCCGAGTGCACCGTCAAGCGGTGAGCCGCTCCATGAGCTCCCATCATATCCGACGCTCGAGCTTGAAACGACGCTTGCCGTCCTCTGTATCGCCCAGGGTGGAGACGCGAAGCATTTCGAGGGCGATCTCGCGGACCCGACCGTCCTTGCGCACCCGCAGGTGAAGGCGATCGCCGTCGCTCCGGATCACGTCGGAGGGTCCGAACGCGAAGTGATCGACGACGTCGCCTGGTTCCGGGGAGGGGGAGTCCAGATCCGGTCCAGGGCGTGCCGGGCGCGGCGGAATGGGCGCGCCGGGCGCCCCGGAGGTCGCGGAGATGCCCGCGCCCATGCCAGGCGAACCGGCGTTTCGGGGGCGCGCGGACGGGGCGCCCGCCATGGCGTCGGCGTGGGGACGCGCCGCGCCCACGTGGTCGGCGTGCGCGCTCGCCTCGAGCGCGGTGGACCACGCCCCAGATGCGTCCGGAGGGCTCGCCGGTGCGGCTGGAGCCCGAGTTCCCGGCGCGAGGCTCGAGAGCAGCCACACACCCGCCGCCGCGTCCAAGCTGCGCTCCAGAGTCACGTCGTCCAGCGCCGTCAGCAGGATCTCGAGACCCACCGCGCGTGCGCTCGCGATCTCGCCGGCGAGCGTGACCAGGCCGAGCTCGGTCTCTCTGGCGAGTACGGCACGCATCGAGAAAGCGGGCTCGCCCCCCGATTGGCCCACGCTGCCCTCGAGCGCGAGCACGTGCACCGGCCCAGCGATGCGCCGCGTGCTTCCCAGCGTGCCGAGCTCCGTGTCGTACGCCCGGAGCTCCACGTCCGCGAGAACTCCGCTGGCCCGCAACCACCCCGAGCTCATGCCGTGCTCGCGCATCGCCGCGACGATGGCGCCCGGAAGCGGCTCACCGCCCGAAATGCGTAAGACCAGGTGCCGACACACCTCGCTGGCCAGGACGGCGACACTCACGACCGCTGGCGTGTAGCACTCACCGTGTCTGCGCGCTCGGCGACCAGCGCACCCCGAGAGTGAAACGGAACCGAGGCGTCGTGATGGGCGTGTCGCCAGCGAGCGGGATGGGGCCCCCACCCCCGGCCTGAAGAGAGAGGTCGCTGCTTCGCAAGGGAGCCGTGCGCACCGCGAGCTGCCACTCGGCCGGAGCGATGTACTGCCCGTTCGGCACGTACTGGGGGCTGCCCGGTCCTGTCGTCTGCAAGGCGGTTTGCTGGACCAGGGTAGGCAGGGCCCACGCCTCGGCCGAAACGCTCAGCTTGTCGGCCGGCAGAATGTCGTAGCCCGCCGCCACGGCCGCAAGAAGCTGCGTCCCCACCCGAGCGCCCAGCAGCTCGTTCGCCGGGCGAAGCCTCGCGCCGAGCTCCAGCCCCGCGGAGACTCGCCCGCTACGGAAGTCGGCGGCGACGCTGGGCACGAACACGCCGGAGCCTTCACCCGCAAACTGGTCGTCGTCGCCGGTGGGGGCGCTCACCTCGAGCCGCCCGGCCAGACCGAAGGCCCGGGGGTCCGACGCGCCCGGAGACCTGGTGTGCTCCAGGAGAGCGTAGGCGAAACCGAAGCGCATGTCGCGCGTGGCCGTGTCCTTGAGGCCCAGGCCGCCGGTGAGAGGGGCAAGCCCGGTTCCTCCCTGGCCGAACGTCATGGGCAGGACCAGAATCGAGCTCGAGACGACGGCTGACACCGTAAGAGAAGAGGAAGCTTCCGTTGACCTGGTCGTCGATCGCGTATTGCTTGCTTCCCGGCGGGGCCGGCGCCGCAATCGCGAGCACGATCGGCCGCGAGAGGTAGCTCGAGACGAGCCCGAAGCCAATCTGACCGGGCGCGATCGTCTCCGTCGAGCCGACGGCTACGAATCGCGACGCGCCGGCGTGCGGCCAGAGCGTGTCGTCGTTGATGCAAGCGCTGTATACCCCCGAGCATGCGTCAGCGGCCGCCGGCGGGAGCCCGAGAAGCAGCGGCGAGAACGACGCGACGAAGAAGGCAAGGCCGACGCGACCACGCATCGGCGACAGACCTTATCATCCTTCCGCTTGCGCGCGCCGGCCGCTAATAAGCGTCCGTGCGCATCACCTCGGAGCGTCCGCTCCTCCTCGGCAGCGGCTCACCGCGAAGACGGGAGCTCTTGGCCCTTCTCGACCTGCCGCTCGTCGTGCGTGCGGCGGCGGCAGACGAATCGCAGCGACGTCTCGAGCCGCCGGACGCCTATCTCGAGCGCGTAACCGCGGCGAAGCTCGAGGCCGTGCGCGCGTCGGGGCCTCCGGCGGCGACAGCGGGCATACTCGTGGCCGACACCATCGTCGTGGCGCCCGACGGAGCCGTCCTGGGCAAGCCAGCCGACGACGACGAGGCCCGATCGATGATCGTCCGCCTTTCGGGCGAGACTCACGAGGTCCGGACACGCTTTCTCCTGGGGAGCCTGCAGGCGGGGTGCCCCTGCGATCACGCGCAGACGGTGACCACGCACGTGACGCTCCGGGCGGTGGCTTCGGAGGAAGTGGGCGCGTACGTCGCCAGCGGAGAAGGGCGCGACAAGGCCGGCGCGTACGCGGTCCAGGGGAAGGCGGGGGCGTTCGTGCAGCGCATCGACGGGAGCTACACGAATGTCGTGGGGCTGCCGCTGTGCGAAGTGGTCGTCGCGCTGAGAGGACTCGGGTGGCTCTGACGGCTCCGTCATGGCGCCCTCGGCGGCCCGCGCTCTTCGTGCTCGCCGTCGCTCTGGCCGCGCGCGCCGCCGTCGTGGCCTGGGCGGGCGCCCGGTTCCCCGCAGCCGACGACGGCAGCTACTACGACATCCTGGCGCGGCGGCTCGCTTCGGGCGCCGGATACACCTGGCTGTGGCCCGACGGCAAAGTGACCTACGCGGCGCTTTACCCGGTCGGCTATCCCGCCGTGCTGGCGATCGCGTATCGGGCGTTCGGGGCCTCGACCGTCGTGGCGATGTTCGTCAACGCGCTCGTCGGCAGCGCCGGGGCCTATGCCGCATACCGACTCGTGGAGGCCGCCGAACAGCAGGGGGGCCGGGCCCCGGGCGGCTGGCGCCCTCTCACCGCAGGCCTCGTCGTCGCGCTGCACGTCGCGCTCGTGCCGTACACCGCGGCCGTGATGACCGAGGGCTTCACGGCATCGACGCTCCTCGTCGCGGCCGCCTGCGGGGCCCGCGCCCGCGACGCTGCGCGTCCGTGGCCCTGGGTGGCCGCTGCGGGCGCAGCGATGGGGCTCGCGACGCTCGTCCGACCGCAGTCGCTCGCGCTCGCGCCCGTTCTCGGCGCGCTGACGGTCGCACCACCGGCCGGCGGGGTGCCCCGCACACGCGCGCGCGTCGCCCGAGCGGCGGCCGTGCTCGGCCTCGCGCTGGCGTGTGTCGCGCCGTGGACCGCCCGCAATTGCGTGCGGATGCACCGCTGCGCGCTCGTCAGCGTCAACGGCGGCTGGAACCTGCTCATCGGGACGCAGACGCGAACAGGCGCCTACGAGACGCTCGAGGTGCCGGCCGAATGCGAGACGGTCTGGGACGAAGGGGCGAAGGACGCGTGCTTCGAGCACGCGGCGCGCGCGGCGATCGGCGCGTCGCCCGGGCGGTGGCTCGCGCGCGTGCCGGCCAAGCTGGCGGCGACATTCGACTACTTCGGCGCGGCGCCCCGGTACCTGAACGTCAGCAACGCGGCCTCGTTCGACGCGGGCGCGAAGCTTTGGCTGGGCATCGTCGAGACCCTCGAGTGCCGCCTGCTCCTTCTCGGGGCGCTCGTCGCGTGCGGCCTCTGGACCGGCCCGCGTCCGAACGGACGCAAGCTCGTCGCGCTCGCCGGGGCCGCGGGGGCCGTGACGTGGCACGGCTGGCTCGGCTACGTCGGCGTCTCGGCGTGCGTCGCCATGCTCGGACGGCGCGGCTGGCGCGAGGCACCCCTGGCCGTGCCGTGGACCGCCGCGGCCATCGCGGCGACCGCCGCCGTGCACGGTGCCTTCTTCGGGGCGGGACGCTACGGGCTGGTCGTGGCCCCCCTGGTCGCCGCGTTGCCCTTCGTGCGCGTAGACGGGCTATCGGTGCGATCGAGCTAGCCCGGTCCCGCCCGACGCGATCGCGTCGCGGAGGAACTCCGCGAGCAGGGGATGCTCTTCCTTCGCCGCCGCCGCGACGAGCTGTGCCATCGCCGTGGCGCTGCCGAGTCGCGCGAGCCCCTTGTACTGAACGAAGCGTACGAGGGGAGCCTCGTCGAGCCGCAGCTTGTCGCCGGCGACCCAGGCGTCGCTGGGCCCCGCCGCCATCGCGACCACGTTCCACGCAGCCGCGCGCATCGCGGCGTCATGGTGCTCGCCCAGCTTCGGCGTGAGACCAGCCACCGACGCTTCGTCCTCCTCGAGCGCGGGCGCGCCGTAGGGCGTGTCGTCCAGACCCGCGCTCGCTCGCTGCTGCGCGTCGTCGACGAAGACCCGCGCGCTCGCGTCGGCCCCGAGCGCCAGCGCGCGTACGGCGAGATCGCTGGCCATCTCGCGGGCCGCGTCGCTCACGGCGCGGTCCAGCAGGCGCGGGGTCGTGCTCGTGTCCGAGCCGAGTACGTTGGCCGCGGCTTCGCAAGCGCGCCCGCGAAGCTCGCCGCGCCACACGGTCGAGCCGTCGCTGCTTCGCCTCGCCTCGCACGACAGGTCCACGTAGAGCGCAAGCATCTCGTCGCTCTCGACCATGGCGGAGTGCGATCGCATCGCAAAGCGATCGAGCGAGCAGCGAACCGCGTATCCGCCCGGCTCTCCCCCTCGCAGCGCGCGCCCGGCGAGCTCGGCGTTCATCGCGGCCGAGAGGACGGCCGCGGGACCGGGCGCGGCGAAGTCTCCGTCGATGCGCGTGGGCTCCGCAATCGGCTCCAGGTCGACGGCCGTGGGCTCGCGCGCGTGGCTCAGCGCGACGACAGGCGCGTGGAGGAGGATCGGCCGAGAGCACGCTGCGGAGAGGGCCGCCGTGCCGAGCGCCCACGCCCACGCCACCCATGAGCGGCGCGAGCTCATGGCGAAAAGCGTTCTCCCATTGCGTCGTCGCGCTCCCCGTAGCAGATTACGCGATGTCGACGCCGCTCGGGTGATCGCCGGCCCGCGCTTCGGCGCGGCGGGAGGAAAGTCCGAGCTCCACAGAGCACGATGCCGGGTAACGCCCGGTGGCGGAAACGCCGAGGAGAGTGCCACAGAAAAGCAGACCGCCGGCGCGCCGCTCTGCGGCGCAACCGGTAAGGGTGAAACGGCGGGGTAAGAGCCCACCGCGCACGCGGCAACGCGGGCGGCACGGCAAACCCCATCGGGAGCAAGGCCACGTAGGCAGGCGCTGAGAGCTGCTCGCTCGAGCCTGCGGGTAGGCTGCTGGAGGCGGCGGGTAACCGCCGTCCTAGAGGAATGATCGCCTCCGCGTCCGAGGCGACTCGGACGCGAGACAGAACTCGGCTTACAGAGCGACGTCGACCGCGAACGCCCGGGCAACCCCCGGGCGTTCGTGTTCCATGGCCCTGGTTCGCCTCGCGTGCTCAGCAGCCGGTGCTCGAGCTCTTCCATTGACCGGAGTCTTCGCAGACGAACGCCTGGCACGTCCCCGCCGCGAGGTAGACGCATCCCTGGTCGGGGGTGACGCACGAGTCCCCCGCGCTGGGAGCTTCCGCCGGGCACGTGCCGAAAGGGACGGCGTTGCTGCCCGAATCGCCGGCGGAGGTGCCCGGCATGCCCCGCATGGCAAGCGTGGAACCCGCGCCGGAGTCCGGGGGGTCGCCCGAAACGCGCCCACCGCACGCCGCGAGCGCCGCCGATAGAACGCACGCCGAGCACACGACCAGCATCGGGACCGGCGACTGCATGCCTGGATCGATGGCCGGGCACGTCCACTTCCGTCGTCGTGCCCTACGCAGCCACGCTCGCGAGCTCGCTCGCGCATGTCTCCAGGTGGCGCTTGAGCTTTTGCTTGGCTCGGGCTTCGAGCTGACGCGCGCGCTCGCGCGAGACGCCCAGCCGCCGGCCAATCTCGGCCAGGGAGAGCTCCTCGGGTCCCTCGGCCATCATGCGCACCTCGACGATGAAACGCTCCCGGGGGTCGAGCTTCTCGACGGCCGCTCGAACCCAGGCGTGGATGGCGCGCGAACGCTCGTGGCCCAGGTACTGGTCTTCCTGGCTCGGGCCGATGCTCGGAAGCGTGTCGAGCACCGTGGCGGAACCGTCGTCGAAGACCTTGGCGTCGAGCGAGAGGTCGCGCGCCTCGAGTCGATGCGCGAGCATCGTGATCTTCTCCGGCGTCGTGCCGAAGCGCTCCGCGAGCTTCTCGCCGACCTGCACGAGGTCACTCGTGGACGCCATGATCTTCGCCTTCTCCCGGCGGAGGCGGAAGAACACCTTCGATCGCAGCGGCCCGGAGCCCACGCCGACCATGCTCCACGCGCGAATGACGTGGTCGAGCACGTAGGCGCGGATCCAGTGCGCCGCGTAGGTGACGAACCGGGTGCCCCTATCGGGGTCGAACTTCTTGAGGGCGATCATCAGTCCGACGTTGCCCTCCGAGACGAGGTCGGCCACGCGCACGCCGTAGCGCCGATAGCTCAGCGCAATCGCCACGACATAGCGCAAATTGGCCTCGACGAGCTCTCGCGCGGCCAGGCGGTCGTCGTTGTCGCGAACGAGGCGCGCGAGCTCGTACTCGCGCTCCCGCGACAGCGGCCGAATGGCCTGCACTCGGGTTATGTACTGCGAAAGGCTCGAGCTGATGTCGGGCCGCGAGCCTTCGGTGGATTGCGCATTCGCTTCACGCATGGCATGGGCGGCGCACCCGCTGGTACGGGGCGCTCGTCCACGCACCGATGCACGACGCGTGCGCGAGGGGGTTGCGCTTTCGCCGAGATCGCTTAGCGCCGGCCGGAGGCGAATGGCCTCGGCCCTCAGGCCTGCGGAGAGGCCGGGGCGATGTCAGCCGACGGTCACGCGGAGAAGCTCGAACCGCAGCCGCACGAACCCTTGGAGTTCGGGTTGTTGAACTTGAAGCCGGCGGCGTGCAGCCCCTCGACGTAGTCGATCTCCACGCCCTCGAGGTACTGGTAGCTCATCGGGTCGACGTACATCTTGACGCCCGTTGGACTCGAACTCCTCGTCGAGCTCCCCGACCTTGTCCTCGAAGTAGAGGTCGTAGCTGAACCCGGCGCAGCCGCCGCCCACGACGCGCAACCGCAGGCCCTGGCCGGCGAGGCTCTCGGCCTGGGCAATCTCTTTGACCTTGCTCGCAGCCTTCTCGGTGATCGTGATCATGTCTCCTCCAGTATAGGCGCGAGGCCGGCGGCTCGCCACTTGCTCGGGCTCTTCAAGGCCGGGGTCTCTCGGGGGACGGGGAGCCGCGTAGCGCCACCAGCGCTCCCGACGCGCACGCTGCCACAATCCCGTTGCCGTTGCTGCCGCCGGCCCCGACCGGCCCCAGCGGCGCCAGACCGACCACCGGGGGGAGCCGGCCCGCGGCCGCTGCCGCCAGTGGGCATACGTCGGCCACGACTTCCGACCCGCCGGCCGTGGCGAGGCCGACGCCGCCATCGGCCGTCGCAAAGGCCACGCGGCCCTCGGTATCGACCAGCGGAGGGGTATGCGGTGCGGCCACCAGCGTGCCGACCCCGCCGTCGGGGGCCACGGGCGGTGGATGCGTGAGGATCGCCGTGCGCGAAAGCTCGGCACCCGAGGCGTCGAACGCGATCGCCAGGTCGGCCGTCGGCGTGGCCACGAGCAGATGCGCCGTCGACCCACGCATCGCAGGCGGTCCGAGAAGCAGCCCCACCGGCGCCGAGGCTCGCGTCGCCGGCGGCGACGCGGGGCGATCGAGGTCCACCGCGAGCAGCTGCGTCTGGCTCGCGCTGACGGCGACGAGCGTGTGGTCGTCGGCGAGAGCCGCGCCCTCGGAGATGGGCGAGCCGAAGCCGGCCGCGCGTGTCGCCTCGGGGGCGCCTGGAGTCCACATCCATACCGTCCCGCTCGCCCCGACCGCGACGACCCGGCCGAGGGCGGCGACGAGCGGCACCGTGGTCGGCTCGGGCAGCGTCGTGCGTGCGCGCGGGTGGCCTTCGGCGTCGAGCGCCGCCAGATCCTCGATCGTGGCGACCACGACGCCGCCGTCTACGAGCGGCAGGGGCGCGGGCCGCGCCGCGTCGCTTCGCCCGAAGCGCAGACGCCACCGGACCGATCCCTCGCGAACCGCCACCGCCTCGCCCGCCACGTCCACGAACACGACCGTGCCGTCCGACAGCAGCGCCGCCGGCCCCGGTTGCATGGCGCCGGTCGACACGTGCCAGCGCTCGGCGCCGTCGCGCGCGACGGCGATGACCTCTCCGCGCACTCCGACGACGTATGTGGTGCCACCCGCGTCGACGAGCGGCGCGTGCTCGAGGGGCTCGGCGAGAAGGACTCGCCACTGGACGCGGAGGCCCGACGACGGCAGCGGCTCGCGCGTCCGTCCGGTGCGCGCGGCGTCCAGCCGATCCGCGCGCGCGCCGGGGGGCATCCCCACGACGAGCGTCCGCGGGCGTTGCACGTCGAGCGTCTGCGCCGAAGCTCGCGGTGGCGGGTGGACGAGCACGGCGCCCGCGAACCCCAGCGCGCACGCCGCGACGACGCCCCAGCCGCCCGCCGCCCTCATCGCTTCGAGCGCAGGACGAACTGCGCCTCGACCTCCGGCACGGTTTGCCCGTTGGGCGCCGTGAAGGGCCGCGCGACCAGACCATACGCGTTGACGACGTCGCCGTGGGCGAGCGGCATGTCGCGGCCGAGCACCACACGCGCCAGGCACGGACCCTTGGCGCAGCCTCGCTTGTCGTCCACGAGCACGAGCGTGCGGTGCCCCGAGCTCCGCGCGTCGAGCACCTCGCCGCTCACGACGATGGGCTGCCCGGACTTGCCGGCGATGTCGGCCATGGCCGCGTCGTACCCGATGGGGCGCTGCTGCTCGAACTGCTTGGCGGCTTCCCCGAGGCTGGCGACGCGCGTGATGAGCGCGTGCACGGTTCGCGGCACGAGCGCGGCTGTTCCGGCGCGCACCTCGACCGTGCGGTCCCCGAGCCCGGTCAGCGTCACGGTCGTCTCGAAGGCTCCGTCCGAGCCGATCGGCACGGGCGCACCGTCGACGGTCACGGTCGACCCCTTCGCCGCGCGGCCCGCGAGCACCGCGGAGCCGTCTTCGAGGATCGCCCTCGTCCCCGGCGCGTCCACGCGCAGCGGAGCCACCGCCACGCGCGCGCTGGCGGTCCCCTTTTCGGCCGCCCCGCCCTTCTGGGTCACGACGTAGGGGACGTCGAGCGACACGACCCGCGATTCGTCCGCCGGGCCCTCGGTCGCGACGGACTCGTCGACCGCGTAGACCCCGGCGCCCGCTGCATCGAGGTTCACCGGCTTGCCGTCGACGCGTACGTCTGCGCCCGGGTGCGCCTCGACGCGAATCGTGATGCAC
This sequence comes from uncultured delta proteobacterium, assembly GCA_963720145.1. Lineage (GTDB taxonomy): Bacteria > Myxococcota_A > Polyangia > Polyangiales > Polyangiaceae > Palsa-1150. Next base: position 132,951 of record CAVREO010000044.1, on the reverse strand, counting down.
GGGCGCGGGCCGTTCATCGTGGTCACGTCGGCGCGCACGCGATACGCGACCGGGACGACCAGCTTCACCGTCTCGTCGCGGCCCATCCCCGGGCGATCGATGACGAGGGCCAGCTCGTTGTCGCCGATGCGCAGAGCCTCGGGCAAGGGGAGATCGGCCTCGCCTCCGACGAACGTGGCGTGCGCGCGGTCGAAGGTGACCACCGTGCCGTCCTTGCAACTCGCCGACTCGCACATCAGATGCAAGACGTCCTTGCCGTCGGGCGAGCTCCGGGGCTGCGCGGTGATGGGCGGAGCGCTCCGCCAGAGGAGCGCGATGGCGACCCCGAAGACGAGGACGAGCCCCCCCGTGACGACGCCGACCATCGCGAGCGGGATGCCCCGCTTGCGCACGAGGAGCGGCGGCAGCGGCGCCGGCTGCTCTTGCAGCGGCTCGGGCGGAGGCACGTACGGAATCTTGAGGGCCACGGTCGCGGCGCGGGCGGGCATGGCCGCCGCGGGCGATGCAGCAAAAGCAGGAGGAGGATGGGCTCCATCCGCCGGGCCTGGCGCCGCTGGCGCGGCTTGCACCGCCGCAGGTCCGGGAGCCGGAGGCGAGCTCTCCCCCGTGGGCGCGATGCCCGGTATCGCGACCCCGAGCATCGTCTTCGCGCCGCCGGGTCTCGGGCCGACGCTCGCCTGCGGCGAGAGGCCTGCGGGAGCCGGAGGCGCTGGGGCAGGGGACGCAGCCATCGCTCCCGCGATGGGCATTCCGATCATGGTTCGGTGCATGCCGGCGCCGCGAGGCGGCGCGGGCGCAGGAGGAGCCGCCGCTGCAGGAGCCGTGTTCGGGGGAACGGCACCGGGCATCGGAGGCGCACCGGCAGCCCCCGACGATCCGGGCGCCGGTCCGAGCGCCGCGAACCCCATCATCGTCGCCTTCGGGTTCGGAGGGGGCCCGCCGGCGATGCCTCCTCCAAGGCCGCCGCCAATGCCCCCTCCAATGCCCCCTCCAATCATCGTGCGCGCCGCCGCGCGCGGGCCGAGGGTCCCTTGCGCCTGCGCATTCGGGTCGCCCGGCTCCTGCGGGGCGAGGGGGCCGCCGGCTCGCTCGGCTCCGCACGCGCCGCAAAAGCGCGCGCGGTCCGGGAGCGGCTGGCCGCACGTGAGGCACGGGGGAGTCATCGGTGAAGGGGGTGTGAGGCGAGGGTTCTTGTGTGGGCTCGGGTCCGTGGCGCGCCCTGCGCATCATAGCCCCGCGCCTGCGGCTTCTTCCCCGTTTTTCGCTCTCAGCTCGGGCGAAGACCCAGGTACTCTCTACGGTCGACGCTCCCCGTCTCACGCGCCGGATGCGTCCGCAACGGCAACACGATCGCGGGGGAGGCTTCACGCATCCTTGGCAAGGGAGATTGGCGATGGCGAATAAGCAGCGGCTTCGGTTTGGCTTCGCGCTCGTTCTCGCGGGGACGGGCATGGGCGCGGCGGGCACCGCGGGTTGCGGCGACGACAACGGGGTCGCGCCAATCGGCGACGCCTCCCCCGACATGACCCAGCCGGAGACCGGCAGTGGATCCGAGACGGGCAGCAGCAGCGGCAGCGACACCGGCTCGCCCGGCATGGATTCGATGGCGCCCACGGCCCTCGCCCACATCTACGTCGTTCACGGCTCGGAGACGGCACCGGCACTCCGGTTCTGCTATGGTCTCGCCCAGCAGGCCGACGGCGGCGGGGTCAGCGTCGTGACCTCTTTCAACGCCGCGCCCGACACCCTTCAGGCGCCTCTGCCCTATCCCGGCCTCTTTCCGGGGACCGGCGGGCTGCTCGACGACCACGGCGCCGACCTCTCCACGCGCAACATCGCGGTCTTCGCCATCGACGCCAGCAAGATCGCGACGGACATCGGAGGCGAGGGCGGCACGGAGCGCAACTGCGGAGATCTCATCGGCGCGGACGGCTTGGGCTCGGCCGACGGCGGCGTGGGCGCGCTGGCCCTCGGAACCGACTTCTGGCCGATCGGCATCATTCCGGCGGGGACACTCCTCACGGGAACGTCGTGGCTGTTCGCCATCACCGGGTGCCCGGCCGGCGCCCCCACGGCGGCGATTCCGTTCTGCGGCATGGGGTACGACCCGGGCCAGGGCAACCTCGGGCTCGTCTCGATGAAGCTCGACAGCAAGACGCTCGCCCCGCCGACCGCCATGGGCGCGCAGTTCGCGCAGGCGTCGTACCAATGGGACGTCGTCAAAAGCCAGGTCGCCGCGCAGGTGCACGCAAGCTCGCTCTCGACGGCCGGCGCGTTCTACGTGCTCCCGGAGCCCACCGAAGCCGGGAGCCCCGGCGGCGACTCGGGAACGGACGCTAGCAGCGGCGGCGTGGACTCGGGTTCGAACGATGCAAACGCCCTCGCCGAAGCGGGCGACGACGCAGCCACCGACGCAGCCGTAGCCGATGCCACCGTGGAAGCGGGCAGCGACGCGGCAGGCGCCCCCGACGCCGTCGCCGAGACTGGCGCCGATGCCGGCGGCCCCGCGCCCGTCACGAAGCTCGTCGCGTTCGGCGTGGGCTTCGGGCAGGTCGGCCCCAAGGTGGTCGCCCCCATCGACGGGCTGACCTTCGACGGCACGAGCGGGTTCGCCGCCTCCCTCGTGAACCTCGTCACACCCGTCGGCCCGCCCGCGGCGATGCCGCTGCCGGTCATCCGTCAGCTCACCTACGGGTCACCGACCGCCGGCGTGCCGTTCCAGAACGGTTCGAGCTTCGTCTTCATCCTGGTGGGGAACCCCCTCCAGCCGACGTTCATCAATCCGCTCGACGGCGGTGCGGCCACGTCGACGACCGGAATCTTCAACGGGCGCTCGGCGCACTTCCTCGCGTTCCCGACCTACAACCCGTAAGAGCGCTCCGCGCTTTCCATTCGACACGGCGCCTCGCCCCGCGAGAGACTGGCCGCCGCAGTGCGCGTCTGGCTTCTCGGCAGCGGCTCCAGCGGCAATTGTCTTGTCGCCGAGGCCGAGGGCGAGCGCCTGATCGTCGACGCCGGTCTCAACCCGACCCGCGCGACCGAGCGCATGCGCGCGCTCGGCGGCGACCTCGTGACCGCCCGCCACCCGCTCGGCCTGTTCGTCACCCACGACCACGGCGACCACGCCGCCCACGCGCTCCCGCTCGCTCGCGCGCTCCGAGCGCCGCTCTTCGCGCACGACGGCGCCGACCTGAAACGCTCGCGAAGCCACCTCGAGGTGCGCCGCTACGTCCCGGGCCGCCCCGTCCCCCTGGGCCCGTTCGTCGTCGAAGCGCTCGCCATCCCCCACGACGCCCCCCACGTGGCCCTGCGAATCGCCGCCGGCGGGCGTCGCATCGGCATCGCCACCGACCTCGGGCACGCGACGCGCGAGCTTCGCCTGTTTCTCGCCGGATGCGACCACGTCTTTCTCGAGTCCAACTACTGCCCTCGCTTGCTCGAGACCGGCCCCTATCCGCTGCGCCTTCAGCGGCGGGTCGCCGGCCCCCTCGGGCACCTGGCCAACGAACAGGCCGCCGAGCTCGCGGTCGGCCTGCAAGACTCCCGCGTCTCGCGGCTGGTCCTCGTGCACCTGTCGAGGACCAACAACACCCTCGAGCGCGCGCTCGACGTCGTCGCGGCCCGCGCGCATCGGCTGCGTGTCGACGCGGTGCCGCACGGGGCTCCCCGCGTGTTCGACGTGGCGCCCGGGCACGCCATGGCGGGCGCCGAGCAGCTCGCTCTCTCGTTTTGAATTTTTCACCGGGGCGGCACGTGACGTTCGGCGCCGCGCCGCCCAATGTACCCTCGGATGCAGACCCGAGCGTCAGCCGAGCAAGCCCAGCATCCCCGTCCCGCGACCCGTCACGTTCGGCACGCCAGGCGGCGCGCCGTCGGCGGGCTGGATCGTGCGCCTCTCGGTCGTCGGCGTGGTCGTCGAGGCGCCACTCCTGCCGCCCCTCGGCACCCTCGTCGAGATGGCCGTCGAGCTTCGCGAGGGCGCGCCCATCGCGTGCCAGGCCCGGGTGCAGTGGACCAAGCCCGGGTGCTTCGGCGCGCAGTTCACGCGGCTGGGCGCGCGCGAGACGCACGCGATTCTCGAGGCGATGCGCGGGGCGTAGGGCGCCGGGCGCAGCGGCGCGGGCGGGACGGCGGTCGGGCGCGGGCGCCGGGCGGACGCGCGGGAGCGCGAGGCGGGAGAGGACGCCGCCGAGCGGAGGGGCACGCGGAGAGCGGCGGGCGGGGCTGGGCGCGGGCCGGGAGCGGGCGGGCACCGGCGGCGGAACGGGCGGGACGCCGGGCGGGCGTGCAGGGTCGCCGGGGCGGACGTGCACGGACGCCCGGCGGACGCGCGGCTTCGCCGTGGCGGTCGGCGAGGACCGCCGGGCAGGGTGGCCCGTACGCCGGGCGGGCTTGCGGGTGCGCCGGGCGTAACTCCTCGCACGCCGGGCGGTTTCGGGGACCGCCGGGCGGCGCCCGGAGACCGCCGTACGATTTTGCGGAAATAGATCGGAGACATTTCTCTCCCCTCCGCGTCAACGGCTCGAAGGACGCCGGTGCACGAGCGCAGCGGCCGCCTTCGCGAAAGGTGAGAGGGTCATGAGTGGAGACAAACTGACGAAGGTCACGCTGGAGCAGCGTGCGCGCGACCTCATCGCGGGCACGCTGAAGCACTTCGCGAACGAGGTTCTCGCGTTCGGAGGTGCGACGTACGCCGGGCCGGTGCTCGCTCAGCTGCTGCAAGGGCTGATCGACGCGATGGCGGCGGCGGACCAGGCCAAGGCGGCCTGGGACCAGGCGCTGAAATCGATGCGAGACTCCAGGGCAAAGGTCGTCCCCATCCTCGGGGATTACCAGAGCTATCTGGTGAACCGCTTCGGCCAGGCGCCGTCCACGCTCGCGGACTTTGGTGTCGCGCCTCGCAAGAAGCCGACGCCGCTGACCGCCGAGCAAAGGGCCACCGCAGCGCAGAAGGCGGCGGCGACGCGCGTCCTGCGGCACACGATGGGCAAGAAGGCGAAGGCGGCCATCAAGGCGCCCGCTGCTTCGCCCGTCGCGGCGCCCGCGGCACCCGCTACCGGGTCCGCGACGAAGCCGGCGAGCTGACGAGCGAGCCGGCGAGGCCCCCCCTGGCTCCGGGAGGAGCCGGGGGGCTCCCCTTAGTCGCGGGGGGAATCGTCCGCGGCCTCGGCGGGCCACCGCGCGTCGGGGCCGCCGTCGCCCGCGCCGTCGTCGCCGACGGTGTACGTGGCCGCGGCAACGGGGCAGGTGGGCGCGCAGGCGGGGCCGTTGGGCTGCACCTCGACGTAAGCGAAGACGGTCGTCTGCTCGAGGAGCATGCGGCCGTCGCGTGTCAGCGTGAAGGCGAGCCGCGAGGGCTTGCCCGGCAAGGTGAGGACCGCGTGGAAGGCGCCGCGCACCGGCGAGCAGACGGCGGAGTCGGCGGAGCCCTCCGCGAGCGCGGGCTCGCAGAGCGGTTCGGGCGCGAACCGGAAGCCGAGGCTCGAGGTACACGCGCCGTCGATGGCCGTGCTCGCGGACGGCGCCGAGGGAACGCGCAGGGCGCAGCTCGCCGAGTTGCCGTCGGCGACGAGCGCGAGCTCGTAAGTGCCGGCCACCCATTCGCCGCTCGCAGATTGAAGGTCGACTGTAGCCTGGTCGGCGCAGGTCAGGTCGCCGCAGGCGTGGCCCCCGTCGGGCGTGCACGCCGGGCCGGCGATCGCGGGCAGAGCGACCGCGCCGCAGCACGCAGCGACCGCGAGAGCGCGCTTCATCGGCATCGTCGGCATGTGTCGATGCTCCTCCCGTTCCCCCGGTAGCGTCCTTGCCCCCATGGCCAGTGCCGCCGCGATCTAGCAGCGGCGGGAGCACCCGCCCGAACGAGGCAGCCGCGCACGCAGCATCGCGCCCGGACCGGTGCTAGAGAGAGCCGCCATGCCGGAGCGCATCGTCCATTGCCGACTGCTAAAGAAGGATCTTCCAGGCCTCGACCGCGTGCCCTACCGAAACGAGCTGGGGCAGAAGCTCTACGAAGAGGTCTCCAAGGAAGCGTGGGAGCAGTGGAAGAAGGACTCGGTGAAGTTCATCAACACGTACCGCGTCGACCTCGCCACGCCCGAGGGGCAGAAGTTCATGCTGAAGCAGTGCGCGATCTACTTCGGCTACGAGCAGGGGGAGACCGCGCAGACCGCGTGGACTCCGCCCGAGGCGGAAAAGAAGTAGCCCGAGTGCTACATGACTAGCGCTCCCATGACGACGCATCGAACCGACGCCGCGGAATCGCCCGCGGCCGCCGGCACGCTGAACCAGCTCGGGATTGCCGGGTTTGCGTACGCCGACCTCTACGATCCCGCGCGACTGCACGAGCTGCTGCTGGCCTTCGACCGGTGGTTCGCCGCCGAGTCGCCGGCGCACCACGCACGCTTCGAGGCCTACCGCGCGTGCCAGGGGAAGGGGATGACCCCCGTCGCCGTGAGCGAGGCCCTCCTCGCGGCGGCGCCGTACGTGGGGCGCTTCGTGGGCAAGCTCTTCGGGATCGAGAAGGAGCTCGAGGGCTTCCAGGAGGTCGTCCGCCGGAACGACCCGCTATGGCGCTTCCGCAAGGACTTCGCGAAGAAGCGGGTGCTGCGCGCCGACGCGGGCAAAGCGTGGACGCACGGGGCGGAGAGGGCCGAGGCCGTCGCGAAGGCCTCGCTCCAGGCGATGACGCCGGCCCCCGTGGGCGGCACGACCGACGAGGAGCGCACGATCGCGAACGCCGCGCTGCCCTTGCTCGAGATCGACGAGGTCGCGCGCCGGGCGGCGAAGGCCGGCGGCGCCCAATGGACCGACGAGCTTCGCGAGCGCGCCAAGAGGGTGCGCGCGGCCCTGGTGCCGCTCGCGCCCGAGCTGGCGGGAGAGGGTGACGACGCGGCGCTCGGGCGCGCGGCTGCGTTCGCGCTCGACGCGGTCGAAGCGTGGCTCGCGGCGCGCCGTCGCGACCATCACGATTCCATTCGCCGGTGGCCGACGATGCAGGTGCCGCGCGCGCTCGACTACGCGCACCTGGTCGACACCGTGCGGCCCGACCCCTCGCTCCCGGAGCTCTTCGTCGGGCCCGCGCACGAGCGGCGCCAGCGCCTCGGCTTCACGTTGACCGATCGCCGGATGTCGCGCCGCGGCGTCGAGGCCGAGATCGACTACTGCATGCTCTGCCACGACCGCGAGAAGGACTCGTGCAGCAAGGGCATGGTCGACGCCAAGACCGGCCAGTACAAGAAAAACCCCCTCGGCGTGGCGCTCGCGGGCTGCCCGCTCGAGGAGAAGATCAGCGAGATGCACGCCATGCGGCAGGCGGGCGAGCTGCTCGCGGCCATGGCGCTCATCGTCGTCGACAACCCGATGTGCCCGGGCACGGGTCACCGCATCTGCAACGACTGCATGAAGGCGTGCATCTTCCAGAAGCAGGAGCCGGTGAACATCCCGCAGGTGGAGACACGCGTCCTCACCGAGACGCTCGCGCTCCCCTGGGGCCTGGAGATCTACCAGCTTCTCACGCGCTGGAACCCGCTCAACGTGGAGCGGCCCGCCATGCGCCCGTACAGCGGCCGCAACGTGCTCGTCGTCGGCCTCGGGCCCGCGGGGTACACGCTGGCCCATCACCTGGCGTGCGAGGGCTTCGGCGTCGTCGCGGTCGACGGCCTGAAGATCGAGCCCATCGACCCGGAGCTCTCGGGCGACGCCACGCACGCGCCGCGGCCCATCCGCAACTCGACGGTGCTCTACGGGGAGCTCAACGAGCGCAAGCTCCTCGGCTTCGGCGGCGTGAGCGAGTACGGCATCACCGTTCGCTGGGACAAGAACTTCCTCACGGTCGTGCAGCTCACGCTCGCGCGCAACCGGCACATCAAGATGTACGGGGGCGTTCGCTTCGGCGGCACCATCACGCTCGACGACGCGTGGGCGCTCGGCTTCGACCACGTCGCCATCTCGGCGGGGGCGGGGCGGCCGACCATCATCGACATGAAGAACAACCTGTCGCGCGGCATCCGCAAGGCCAGCGACTTTCTCATGGCCCTGCAGCTGACGGGTGCCTACAAGCACACGAGCATCGCCAACCTGCAGGTGAGCCTCCCGGCCATCGTCATCGGCGGCGGCCTGACGGCCATCGACACGGCGACCGAGCTGCTCGCGTACTACCAGGTGCAGATCGAGAAGGAGCTCGAACGCTACGAGCTCCTGCTCCGCAGCGGGCAGTCCGAGGCCGACGTGCGCAAGCTCTTCGACGACGAGGAGTGGGAGACGCTCGAGCGGCACCTCGCGCACGGGCGCGCGCTCCGCGCCGAGAAGGAGCGCGCCGCCGCCGAGGGGCGCGAGCCGCAGGTGCAGCCGCTGCTCGACTCGTGGGGCGGCGTCACGCTCGTCTACCGCAAGGGGCTCGCCGATTCGCCCGGCCTACCGCCTGAACCACGAAGAGGTCATCAAGAGCCTCGAGGAGGGCGTGCGGTACGTCGAGCACATGTCGCCGCTCGAGGCCGTGCTCGACGAGCTGCGGCACGTGCGCGCGGTGCGCTTCAAGCGCGAAGACGGGACGAGCGTCGAGCTGCCGGCGACGCACGGTCTGCGTCGCGGCGGGCACGAGCCCGAACGTCATCTACGAGAAGGAGTACCCGGGCACCTTCGAGCTCGACGAGCGCAAGCACTACTTCCGCCCGTATGTTGCCCAGGTAGGCAGCGCCGGGGCCGAGGCGAACGGCTCGGCGGCCGGCGTTCGCTGAGGCCGGCGTCCAAGTCCGGCGAGGGCTTCTTCACGAGCTACCTGAAGGACGGGCACACCGTCTCGTTCTACGGGGACAACCATCCGCACTACGCGGGGAGCGTCGTCCGCGCGATGGCGAGCGCCAAGGACGGGTACCCCCATGTCGTCCGCGCTCTTTCCGGAGACGGCAGCGCTCGATCCGGCGGCGCAGCGCGAGCGCGAGGGCAAGCTCCGCGCGCTCTTCGCGCAAGCTCGACGACAGCCTGGTGGCGCGGGTGCACCAGGTGAACCGCCTGACGCGCAACATCGTCGAGATCGTCGTGCGCGCGCCGATGGCCGCGGCGCAAGTTCCAGCCCGGGCAGTTCTATCGCCTGCAGAACTTCGAGACGTTCGCGCCGGTCATCGACGTCGACCGCGGCCAGAACGGGCAGGGGATGCACGCGCAGGCGCGCCTCGCGATGGAGGGGCTCGCGCTCACCGGGCGCGTGGGTCGACGTGGAGAAGGGCCTGCTCGGCACGATCGTCCTCGAGATGGGCGGCAGCTCGCGCCTCTGCGCGGCGCTCAAGCCCGGCGAGCCGATCATCCTCATGGGTCCCACGGGAACGCCGACGGAGATCGCCAAGCGCGAGACCGTGCTCCTCTGCGGCGGCGGCCTCGGAAACGCGGTGCTCTTCTCGATCGCGCGGGCGTTCAAGGCGCTCGGCGGGCGGGTCCTCTACTTCGCCGGCTACCGGCGCGGGGAAGACCTCTTCAAGCGCGAAGACATCGAGCAGTGGACCGACGAGGTCATCTGGTGCACCGACACGGGCGCCGCCATCGAGCCGCACCGGCCGCAGGACCAGCATTTCCGCGGCAACATCGTCGCGGCCATGCACGCCTACGCGACCGGCAAGCTCGGCCCCCCCGCCGTCCCGTTCCGCGAGGTGAAGCGCATCATCGCCATCGGCAGCGACGGCATGATGAACGCCGTGCGCGAGGCGCGGCACGGGGTGCTGGCGCCGCTGCTCGACCCGCGGCACCTCGCCATCGGGAGCATCAACTCGCCGATGCAGTGCATGATGAAAGAGGTGTGCGCTCAGTGCCTGCAGACGCCTGCGCGATCCGCATACCGGCAAGGAGCGCGTCGTCTTCACGTGCTTCAATCAGGACCAGGAGCTCGACGCCGTGGACTTCCGCAACTTGCACGAGCGGTTGCGCGCCAACTCGATGCAGGAGAAGCTCTCGAACGCTTGGCTCGACGAGCTCCTCCGGACCCACGGCGAGGTGATTCGCGTCTGAATCTCGACGGGGCCTTCTGGCGCGCGCTCGCCCGCGCGGGCGCCGCCCACGGGCCCGAGTGGTTCGTCCGATTCAGCCCGCCGCTCATCGGGCTCGCGGCGTGCGCGCTCGCCCGCGGCCCGCCGGGAGCAGGTGGCTCGGAACCTCGTACGCGTCCGCGGCGCACGCGATCCGCTTCGCCACGCAGCGGACGTCGCCCGCACGTTCGCGAACTACGCCTCGTGTCTCGCCGAAATCCTCGGGGCGGGCTCGCCGCGCGGGCGGTTGCCCTCGGCGGTCGTGTGGGGCGAATCGCACGTGGTCGACGGGCTCTCCGACGGCCGGGGCCTCATCTTGGCGACGGCGCACACCGCCGGCTGGGAGACCGTCGGCCCGATCCTGTCGCGAGACCACGCCATCCGCATGATGATCGCCGAGGAGCCCGAGCGCGACGCCGAGCGCGCGGGCCATCCAGGACGACGCACGGCGCGCCAGCGGGCTGCTCGTGACGCACGTCGGCGAAGACCCGCTCTCCGCGTTGCCGCTCGTGCAGCACCTGCGCACGGGCGGGGTCGTGGGGCTGCAGAATCGACCGCGTCTCCCCCGGCTGCGGAGCCGCCCCGTCGACCTGTTCGGCGCTCGCGGGGCCATTCCCGAGGGACCGCTGCGCCTCGCGATGATGACCGGCGCTCCTGTCGTGCCCATCTTCGCCGCCCGCATCGGCTACCGGGCGTACGAGATCGCAGGCCAATCCGCCCATTCGCCTGCCGCGCCGGGCGCCGGACGGCGAGCTCGACGCCGCCGCGCAGGTCCTCGCCGACGCGATGCAATCGTTCGTCCGCGCCCGCCCCACGCAGTGGTTTCACTTTCGCCCGTCGTGAACATCCGGCGCTGCCCCTGGCGGAAACCGCGCGGGCGTGCAAACTGGGGCGCCTCTCGGCCATGAGCACCCGTTGGCACATCGGCGCTAAGGAGCTGCGCGGCGCAATCGCGGCGTACGCAAAGCGATTCGACCTGCTCGAGGTCAAGGTCGCCCTCTCTCCTCAGCCCGGCGGCGACGAGGAGGCCCCCACCCCCACCCTGGCTACGCTGCGCCGCTGGCGAAAGTCGGTGCCTCCGCATTTCGACTTCGCCGTCGTCGCGGGTCCGCACCTTTCGCGCGTGAAAGCGAGCGAAGCCGCCGATCGAGAGCTCGAGGCCGCCTGCGCGGCGATCGACGCCCTCCAGGCCCGCTGTTTCGTACTGCGCACCCCGCCGGAGGTCACCCCGACGGCCCTGTGGCGCGAGCGCATCGCCAAGGTGGTCGCCCGCGTCCCGCACGACGCCACCCATTTCGTCTGGGAGCCGACCGGCGTCTGGGAAGTGGCGGACGCCGCCGCGCAGGCCAAGGCGTGGAACGTGACCGTCGCGGTCGACCCGGCGCGCGAGCTCGTGCCGCACGGGCCAGTGGCGTACCTGCGGCTGCGCGCGCTCGGAGAAACCCGGGCGTTCGGACCCGTCGCGCTCGAGCGGATCGTCCGAGCGGTCGGAGAGCGGCGCGAGGTCTTCGCCGTCATCGAGACGGACACGGCCCTCGTCGAGGTGAAGCGTCTGCGCCAGCTGGTCCGTGCGGTGCCGCGCGCGGCGAAGGTGGGCGGCGCAGGGCGGCTGGTCCGGCCGAGGCGCGGCATCGTCGTGCGCGACGACGAGCAGGAGTAGGGCATGGCCAAGCGGGCGGCGGGCGCCTCCGACGCGCGCATCGTGCACGTGGTCCGCGAGGCCCTGCGGACGGGAAATGCGGTCGACGCCGTGGTCGCGGGCGTCCTGGCGGCGGCGGCTGAATCGCCGGGCGTGCTCCTCGGTCCGGTGCAGATGCTCGTGGGCGGCGCCGGGGCGGGCCTGCTGGCGCTCGACGGGCGCGTGCGGCAGCCGGGCCTGGGGGCGCCGCGCCCGCGGGGGGTCCGGGCGGGCGAACACGTGCCGCCGGAGGCTCGCGTGGGCGTCCCGGTCTTGCCGGCGACGGTCGCCACGGCGCTGGCGTCCGCGGGGAGCACGACGCTGCGGCGCGCCGCCGGGCCCGCGATCGAGGCCGCGCGTTCCCTCTCGCCGGAGCGCGCTCGTGTCGTCGAGATGGTCGCCCACCGGGGCGCGGCCATCCTGGCCGAAGACGCGTTCGTCGTGGAGCTGCTGGCGGTCGCGGGGCGGGCATGCGGCGGCGCGCTCACCCGGGAGGACCTGGCCGCGGCGCGGCCCACCATGACCTCGTGCGACGAGAAGTCGCTGCCCGACGGCTTTCTCGTCGCCCCGTGGCGCACGGCGCCGGCGCCCGACGCCTCGTGCGCACACGTGGTCGCCGCGGCTGACGCTCGAGGGCTGGCGGCGGTCGCCTGCTACGAGGCGCCGCTCGAGGGGCTCGCCGTCCCGCTGCTCGGTCTCATCGCCCCGCCGTTCGCTACGCCCGTCCGCCGGGGCGAGACACGCGTGCCCCCCGGCGAGCCCCGTCCGGCGGCATCACCCATCGCCCTGCGGGCGCGCCACGGGCTGGTCGACCTCGCGCTCGGGGTGGGCCAGGCGGCGGACGCAGAAGGCGTCCTCGCCGCGATACTCGCAGGCCTCCGCGCGACCCTCGTCGTGGCGGACGCCGTGGGTGCGGCGACGGCCGGCAGGCCGGTTGCCCTGGTCCGCACGCGAGAGGCAGCGCTGGTCGTCGCCTCGGCGTAGAGGTCAGCGCACGCGGGCGAGGTTGATCCCGTTACGGCGGGCGTACTCGTAGACACCGAGCTTGTCGATGCTGCGAATGTCGCGTGTCGTGAGGTGCAGCGTGATGAAGCGCTTGCAGCTCGGGCACCCACACGCGACGGCGCTGCACATTCACGTGCTGCCAGCGGTTCGTCTTGATGTTCGAGTGCGAGACGTTGTGCGCCTTGAGCCTGCGCTTGCCTGTGATGTCGCTCTTGGCCATGACCCTATCCTCAGAAGGGCGTGCAGACTGACGGACGGATGGCTTCGTGTCAAGCGCGCGCTACGGCCCTCGGCCGCTCACGCCACCGCCAGAGCACGCCCGACCTTGCCCAGTTTGGCCACGAGCTCGCGGCACCAATCCTTGACCGCCGCGAAGTCGCGCGCAGGACGCAGGGTCGTCTCGTCCAGGTAGAGCCTGCGCGCAAGCTCGACCTGCACGGCGTGAATCCCCTCGGCGGGCTTTCCGTAGTGCTGGGTCGTGAAACCGCCGGCGTAGGGGTCGTCGTGCCGCACGGTCCAGCCCCTCTCGACCGCATGCTCCTCGACAGCGTCGATGATGCGCGCGTCTGCGCTGCGCCGACCGCGCGTTCCCGGCACCACGTCTGCCCGGGCGCGCGGGATGCGCGGTTCTTCCGGTGAGCGCGATCGGGAGCGCGCGGGCGAGGCCGAGGCGGCGCCGGGGGCGGCGAGCAAGTCGAGCGCGCTCGTCCGTTCGACGCTCGGCATCGAGTGGGCGGCCACGACGATCGCGAGGCCGAAGCGCGCCCGTTTTCGCTCGATGAGCTGCGACAGCGCGCGGTGGTACGGCCGCCAGACGAGATCGAGCCGCTCTTCGAGCTCGGCGCGCGTCAGCTTGCGGGCGAGGGCGGGCTCGCCGTCGGCGGTGGTCCGCCAGACCAGGCCGTGGTGCATCCGGACGCCGGAGCTGGCGCCCTCGACGACCTCGCCGTCGACGTCTTCCTCGCCGCGGTTGACGTCGACCACGTAGCGCGAAGTGCGGCAGGCGATCACGCTGGCGCCCTCGGCGGGCGCGTCCTCGATAGAGCGCGTCGACGTACAGATCGGCGTCGCGCGCCGAGCGCGCGCATGGGCGCGGCCAGCGGCTCCAGGAAGGGCGCGGGCAGCTCCAGGCCAGCGTGGGGAATCTCGACGATGAGGGGCGTCTCGGCTCCGGCTGGCTCGAGCACCTCGAACGGCGGACGCATTCGCCGCGAAAGTAGCACGGTCCTCGGCGGTTCGGCTCTCCCGTACGCCCGAAAGGACGCCCCCGGGCCTTGCCCCGACCCGATCCCCCCGGGCTTCGCCCCGACCCAATCCCCTGGGATTCGCCCCGACCCGCAATTCCCTCTGCGAATTCGCTCGCGCATCGCCTGCGCGGGCTACTCAGCCACGCGGGTGCGCTTTTCCGTGGGCCGCGCGGACGTGGTCCTGGGCCACGTGCGTGTAGATCTCGGTCGTGCCGAGGTCGGCATGGCCGAGCATGGCCTGAACCGCCCGGAGATCGGCGCCGCCGCGCAGGAGGTGCGTGGCGAAGGAGTGCCGCAGCTTGTGCGGCGACGGCAGCGGTACGATGCCCGCAGCGACCGCGTAGCGGCGAACCATCCGCCAGAAGGCCTCGCGCGTGAAATGGCCGCCGCGCGGCGACACGAAGAGGGCCGCTTCGCGCGATGTCTCCGGCTGCGGCCCGTGCGGGTCTTCGCGGTCACGTCCCGCACGTCCCGCACGTATCGCGCGATCTCGGTCGAGCGCCACCTCTCCGACGGGCACCAGCCGGCGCTTGTCGCCCTTGCCGCGCACGGCGACGAGCCCCCGCTGCAGATCGATGTCTCCCGTCCGCAGACCGCACAGCTCGCTCACGCGGAGGCCCGACGCGTACATCAGGTGGAGCATCGCGCCGTGCAACGCGCCTCGCTTGGTCGTCTCGTCGGGGGCCGCGAGCAGGCGTTCGACCTGATCGAACGACATGACGCGCGGCAGCTTGCGACCAACGCGCGGCCTGTCGACGAGCGCCGTCGCGTCCTCGGGTACCGCGCGCTCGCGGACGAGGAACCGGAAGAAGCCGCGGAGCGCCGAGAGCTGCCGCGCGCTCGATCGCGCCCCGAAGCCGCGCTTCACGTTGGCGGCCATCAGCGAGGAGATCGCGTCGGGGCGTATCTCGCTCGGGTCGGCCTCGCCGCCCACGGCGCCGGCAAGGGCGTTGAGATCGCGCGCGTAGGCTTCGAGCGTGTTCGAGGCGAGAGCGCGCTCGACCCGGAGGTGGTCGAGGTAGGCGTCGATCCAGCGCTGAAGGTCCACGGCGCGTTCAGGCTATCGGCCCGGTGGATCCCGCGAGAAGTTTGTTGCGCTCGCCGGTGGGCGCGCCGGCGTCGCCCTAGGCCGCGTCGACCATGGCCCGCAGGCGGGGGCGAGGATCGTCATCGCGCATGAGGGCCTCGCCGACGAGGGCGGCGTCTGCCCGGGAGCCGGCGACGCGCCGGATGTCGGCGGGATCGCGCAGACCGGAGAGGTGAACGGCGAGGACCTCGCGCGGAATGGCCTCCAGGACGCGCGCCGCCCGGGCGGGGTCCATCGTGAGCGTGTCGAGGTCGCGCGCGTTCACGCCGACCATGCGGGCGCCCGCGCGGAGCGCCGCGTCGAGCTCCCGCTCGTCGGTCACCTCGACGAGCGGCTCCAGCCCCTCGCCCCGGGCGGCGTCCGCGAGCCCGGCCAGCGTGGTCGGCTCGACAATCCGCGCGATGAGGAGGACCGCATCGGCGCCCCGATCGCGAGCCTCGAAGACTTGCCTCGCGTCGACGACGAACTCCTTCGCGAGGAGCGGTATGGCGCGGCCGGCCCGGTCGAGCGTCGCGCGCGCTGCCCCGAGGTGCTCCCACGCGCCGTCGAAGAAGGGACCGTCGCACAGCACGCTGACCATCGAGGCGCCCGCCTCTGCGTACGCGAGCGCCCTGGCGTCCGGCGCGAGCGAGCGCGAGAGGGGTCCCGCGCTCGGGCTTCGCAGCTTGACCTCGGCGATGAGCTTGAGGGGTCCCCACTCGCGGCGCAAGGCGCGCACTACGTCGAGCGGGGTGCGCGAGCCGGGCGTGCGCGGCGACCGGCGCAGCGCTGTGACCTCCGCTTGCTTGCTGGCGAGGATCTCGAGAAGGCTCATCGCTTGGCGTGCGCGGCGGCGCCCCTCCACGCCTCCAGCCGGGCCCGAGCCGTGCCGTCGTCGAGGGCGCGCCGCGCGCGGGCGGCGGCGTCGCGGGGGGAATCTCCGGTGGCCACGACGAGCGCAGCCGCGGCGTTCAAGAGAACCGCGTCCCGTGCCGGATGCCGCTCGCCCGCCAGAATGGTGATCAGGGCGCGGGCGTTCTCGTCCGCGGCGCCACCCGCAATGGCCGAGCGCTCTACACGCGCCAGGCCGAAGTCTTCGGGCGCGACCTCGCGTTCACGCACTTCGCCGTCGGTCCCGAGCTCGCTGACGCGCGTCGGCGCGCAGGGGCTCAGCTCGTCGAGGTCGTCGTGGCTGCGTACGACCCACGCGCGCTGAACACCGAGGCGCCCGAGCGCCCGCGCGGCGACCGGGCGCAGAGCGTCGTCGTATACGCCGACCAGCTGGTGGGTCGCGCGCGCCGGATTCGCCAGCGGACCGAGCGCGTTGAAGATGGTCCGCGTGCCGAGCTCGCGCCGCGCCTGGGCAGCGTGCTTGAGCGCGGGATGATGGGCGGGCGCGAACAGGAAGGCGATGCCTGCCTCGCGCAGCACCTCGTGCTGGCGAGCCGGATCGATGTCCACCGGGATGCCGAGCGCCTCGACGACGTCGGCGCTGCCGCAGCGGCTCGAGATGGACCGATTGCCGTGCTTGGCCACGGCCAGGCCGCACGACGCCACGACGATCGCCGCGCCGGTCGACAGATTCAGCGTGTGCGCGCCGTCGCCTCCGGTGCCGCACGTGTCCACGACGACCGGCAGCTCGTGCTCCACCGCCGCCATCGCCGCGCGCATCGCCTCCGCGGCGGCCACGATGGTTTCGGCGCTTTCGCCGCGGATGCGCAGGGCCACAGCGAAGGCCCCCACCTGCACCGGTGTCCACGCGCCGGCGAGGATCGCGTCGAAGGCCTCTCGCACCTCCTGCGCGGTGATCGGTTCGCGCCCGAGGAGCCCCGCCATCGCCGCGGCGAACGGACGCGCGCTCACGCGCTCGCCCTCCGCAGGCGGCCCACCCAGTTGGCCACGAGGCGCTTGCCCTCGGTCGTCAGCACGCTCTCCGGATGAAACTGTACGCCCTCGACCTGCATCGTGCGATGCCGCAGCCCCATGATTTCCCCCTCGGCGGTCCACGCGCTGATCTCGAGGCACTCGGGGAGCGAGTCGCGCTCGACGAGCAGCGAATGATAACGGGTCGCTTCGAAGGGGGAGGGGAGGCCCGCGAAGAGCACCCTCCCGTCGTGGAGGATGGGCGACGTCCTGCCGTGCATGAGCCGCCCCGCGCGCACGACGCGCCCTCCGAATGCCTGGCCGATCGCCTGATGGCCCAGGCAAACGCCGAAAATGGGGAAGTCGGGCCCGAGGAGGCGCACCGCTTCGAGCGAGACCCCAGCGTCGTCCGGTGTGCAGGGCCCGGGCGAAATGAGAATCCCGTCCGGCGCGTGCGAACGGATCCCCGCCGCATCGATGCCGTCGTTCTTGTAGACGGCGATCTCCGCTCCGAGCTCGCCCAGGTACTGAACGAGGTTGAACGTGAACGAATCGTAGTTGTCGATCACAAGGACGCGCGGCGTCATCGGGGCGCTCTGAGCATGGTGGCCCACACGGAAGGGGTCAACCGCAAGCAGGCAGGCGGGGCCTCCGAATTGCTGGCTGCGGCCGCTGGCGGAGCGCGCACCGGTCGGCGCCGGGCCGGGCGGGACAATCGCGGGACAATCGTTTCAGGCCCCAACTGCCCGAAGTCGCGTTGACACGCGAGCGCCCGGGCACGTAAGGTCGCGGGGCACGCACGATGGCTGAAAAACCCAAAATTGACCTGAAGTCACGCCTGCAAAGGATGGGTGGCCCCGGCTCGCCGGCGGGCATCCCGCAGGCGCCCGCGCCCATGCCCACGCCTGCGCCCCCGGCGTACGCCCGTTCGCCCGCGTCGGCTCCCCCCGGTTTGCCGCGGCCCCCGCTTTCGGCACCGGCCCCCGCACTCGATCCCTCCAACCCGCTCTCGGCGCTGGTCAAGCCGTCGGTCGCCCCTCAGCAGGTGCCCGCGATGGCCCAGCCGCAGCGCATCGAAGTGGACGAGGAACTCGTCCACCGCGCGCGCGGCGGCGCCCGAAAGCAGGGTTTCGTGCTCGGCCTCGTCATCGCCGTCGGCGCCTCGGCCGTCGCGTACATGGCCGGCTCGGCGCAGTCGGCCACGGCCGCCCGTAACCAGAGCATCAACGACGCGCACGGCCTCGCCGGGGACCTGCTCAAGGCCAAGGCCTCGCTCGACCAGTTGAAGACCAGCGTGAGCGACGGCGGCGCGAGCATCGTCTCCAATCGCAAGTTCCCCGCCGACCTGGGGAAGAACCTCGCGGGCATGAACATCGACTTCGCAGGCGACAAGCTCGCGGGGCGGCGCTTCAGCGGCGTGCCCGCGGAGACCACCCACCAGCTCTTCGACTTCATCGTGCGGGTGCAGTCGGTCAACGACAAGAAGGACCTCGTCGTCGCCCTCCTCACGAAGCTGCAGAAGCCGATCACCGAGGAGCTCTCGCGCGGTCCCGGGCAGCTCCCGCTGTCGTACGTCGTCGTCGTCGACAAGGAGACACCCGGCGAAGGTGCGCGCATCGCGTCGCTCGTCACGCCCCTCATGCCCGGCGGCGGCGTCCCCGCCGAGATGCTCTTCACGAACCCGCTCGGCTCGGGGAACGTGAAGCTCCCGCGGCTGACCAGCGAAAAGATTCCGGCGAGCGGCGCCGCCATCCCGGTCGTCCCCACGTCGTACGAGAAGGTTTGCCCGTCGAAAGAGAAGGGGCAGATTGCCCAGCTCATGTCGGCGATGAACTCGCTCGTCGAGGACATTCAGGGCCAGCCTGCCGGAGCGGAAGGGATGGACCCGAAGCCCGGTCTGTCCGAAACGGCCGGCCGCCTCTCGGAACAGCTCAACAAGGTAAACTGAGCCGCCCCGCCCCGGGCGTGCGCAGGTACTCGTCCTGCAGCCGGACTAGGGGCCGGCTCGGCCATAAACGAGGTCGGCGCCGCTGCGGGCGTCCAGGAGCGCGCCGACGTCCGTATAACCGCGCGCGACGAGCGCCGCGCACCGGGGCGCACGCGCCACGGGCACGGTACCCCGGCCGAGAAGCCGGCGGAGGCCCCGGCGCGTGCGCATGGCCCCTCCCAGGACGAACACGAGCGCGCCAGGCGGTAACGATGAGGCCGCGGGTAGCTGGGGCGCGATGGCACGCGCCTCGGCGAGAATCGGCGCCGGTCGCGTCCAGAAGCACGGCAACCGCGCTGGCATCGGGGCTCCATGCGGGCAGGCCGAACGGCGGCTTCGGAATGCGAGGCGCCGACGACGCGCACACCAGCCGAAGCGCGGAGGGGGGCGTCACGGCGCCGGGGCAGGCCGAGCCGGCGGGGCCCGCTCCGGCACGATCTCGACCTTCACGACGCGTGTCTCGTCGGCCTCGCGCACAATCATCTTCAGGCCGTCGACCTGCACGGTCGCGCCGACCTGCGGGACACGGCCCGCCCGGCTGACGATGAGGCCTCCGAGCGACTCGAAGTCGCCGTCGTCGGGGAGCGGCTTGCCGAGTGCGTGCTCGAGCTCGGCGATCGAGACCGACGCGTCGGCGACGACGCGCCCGTCGCCCATGGCCTGGATGGGTGCTTCGGTGTCCTTTTCGTCGCGGATGTCGCCGACAATCTCCTCGATGATGTCCTCGATCGTCACGAGCCCGGCAGTCCCGCCGAACTGGTCGCTCACGATGGCCATGTGCAGCCGCCGCGAGCGCATGTCCTGGAGGATCTTGGCCGCGCGCTGGCTCTCGCTCACGAACATGACGGGGGCTCGTATTGCGTCGCCGAGCTTCGTCGTGTCCAGCCGACGGTCGCGCACGAGCGCGAAGAGGTCCTTCGCGTAGAGGAGGCCGACGACGTTGTCGATGTTCTCGCGGTAAACCGGATAGCGCGAGTGCCGCTCGGCGGCGACGAGCGCGACGACCTCGCGCAGCGGCGTCAAGAGCTCGATGCCCAAGATGTGACGGCGCGGGACCATCACCTCGCGAGCGGTGAGGTCCTTGAAGTCGAGGACCTTGCGGATCATTTCCGCCGGCTCGTTCGCGATCGAGCCGGCCTTCTCGCCCTCGCTCACCGCCCACTCGACCTCGGTCTCGGTGATGCGCGCGTCGACCGTGCGCACCTTGGGCACCCGCCGGCCCACGGCGCGGCCTACGAAGGCGAGCGGGTCGGCCAGGGGGGCGAGGACCCACTCCATGGGCCGCAGGAACGTAAGGGCCAGGACGCCGGCCCGCTCGGGGCGGCGGCGCGCCAGCGTGGCGAGCACTTCGGTCAGCGTGCCGTAGCTGAAGACCGTCCCGAGCACGGCCACGGGCAGCGCGAGCCTGCCGAGGCCCGCGTTCCGCGCCGCATCGTTGAGCATGACCGTAGCTACGCTCAGAGCCACGACGCGGCCCACGAGCCAACGCGAGAGAAGGCGCATCGGGTCGCGCGCGAAGCGGCGCAGCGCGGCGCCGGCGGCGGTCGCGTCGGCGCTCAGCGCCTGGACCCGCCCCTCCGGTATGCGGCTGAGCGCGGCGTCGCCGGCCGCAAAGAGCGACCCTACGCCCGTAGCGACCGCGGCGACGGCCAGCTCCACGACGAGCCCCCCTGGACCTGCGTTCACTTAGCCAACCTTGTCCGTACCGGTGTCGCGCCAGCTTGGGCACGACGCCAGGTTAAGAACCTAGCCCACAGGCAGGGGGGGTCAAGCAACGCTTCCGTTCGCGCGTAACTCAGCACAACTGCGTGTGAATACCCAAACCGCAAGCCCAAGCGCGGCGCCGCAGGTACCCCGGCGGAGGCTCGGCGGACTGCCGCGGAAGCGTTCGACATTCCGGCGGAGGCACCGCGGAGTCCGAGCTCTACGCCTCCGCCAGCACGCGCATGACGTTGCCGCGAAGGATCTTCCCGATGACCCGCTCCGCGACCCCGGCGCGCAGGAGCGCGTCGGTCAAAAGGGGCAGGCCGCGCGGGTCGGCCAGCTGCCGCGTGGGGACGATGAACCCGTCCCAGTCGCTCCCGAGGGCAGGGACATCTTCGCCCACGACATCAAGAATGTGCTGCAAGTGCCGGACAACAGGCTCGAGTCCGTCGCCGCCGACGTAGCGCGGACAGAAGATGACCCCGACGACGCCTCCCTTGTCTGCGACCGCCCGCAGCTGCTCGTCGTCGATGTTGCGCCAGTGCTTGAAGGCGCCGAGCACGCCCGTGTGGCTGACGATGGGCGGCCGCGAGGCGACCGAGCAGACGTCGAGGACGCCGCGCCGGTTGAGGTGCGAGAGGTCGACGAGGACGCGCGCCCGCTCGCAGCGCTGCACCAGGTCGAATCCCCAGGGGGTGAGGCCCTCGTCGTCGTTGCGGCCGCGGCCGTACGCGGGATAGCCGGCTTCGTTCGCGCTGAAATGCAGCAGGCCGAGGTAACGCACCCCGCGCCGGGCAAAGGCGTCGATGTTGTCGAGGTCGCCCTCCAGGGCATGAGCCCCCTCGATGCCGAGGAGCGCGCCGATCGCGTCGTCCCGAACGCATGCCTCCAGCTCGGAGGCGGTCCGCGCCAGGCGAAGGCTCTGAGGTCGCCGTCCGATGGCCTCCTCGAGGGCGTCAATCTGCTCGTGGATGATGCGCGCGCCCCCGCGCATTCGCCCGGCGAACGGGACCGAAACGAGGCCGAAGAACTGCGCGCCCATCCCGCCCTCGCGCATACGGGGCAGGTCGACATGGCCGCCGAAGGCCGCCCGCGGCAGGGGCGGCTCATGCCGCGCGTGCAGGTCGTAGCCCACCCAGCGCGACCACATGAGCGTGTCCGCGTGCAGGTCGATGGCGGGATAGGCGGCGTGCAGCGCCTGGGCTTCGCGGGAGGCCTGCATCCTCACTCCAAGAGTTATGACACACCCCGGCTCATTCAAGCAGGCGCCACCCTCGCGGGGCCGCTGCGCACCGGCCGCGCGCCGTATGCTAGAGAGGCGGCTCAGATGGAGGGTCTTCGCACGCCGCCGCGCTTGCCGCCAATCCTGCCACCCGTCCTCGCAGAGGACGTGCTCGACCTCGTGGGCGACACGCCGCTCGTGGCAATCCGCACGCTCGGGCGCACACCAGGCGAGGCGCCCCGTGCAGCCGTCTGGGCCAAGATGGAGCAGTCGAACCCGGCGGGCTCGGTAAAGGACCGCATCTGCCTCGCGATGATCGAGGAGGCCGAGCGCACCGGGCAGCTCGAGCCGGGCGGGGTGGTCGTCGAGCCCACGAGCGGCAACACGGGAATCGGGCTGGCGCTCGTGTGCGCCGTGCGCGGCTACCGGTGCATCCTGACGATGCCGGAGAGCATGAGCCTCGAGCGTCGGCAGCTCCTCGAGGCGTTCGGCGCGCAGGTCGTGCTGACGCCGGCGGACCGGCAGATGGAGGGCGCGCTCGCCAAGGCGCAGGAGATCGCGCGGACCACGCCGGGCGCTTTCCTGCCGCAGCAGTTCGACAACCCCGCGAACCCGCGGGTGCACGCCGAGACGACGGCGCGCGAGATCCTGACGCCATGCAGCGGCTGCCGATCGACGCGTTCGTGGCGGGCGTGGGCACGGGCGGCACCATCAGCGGGGTCGGGGCGGTGCTGCGTCGCGAGGTCTCGCCGCCGCCCGCGCATCGTCGCCGTCGAGCCCGACGCGTGCGCGACGATCTCGCGGGGCGAGCGAGGGCCCGACGAAATCCAGGGCCTGGCGGCCGGCTTCGTCCCGAAGAACTACCACCCCGCGTCGTCGACGAGGTGCGCACCGTCCGAGACGCCGACGCCTGGCGCACGAAGGTGGCTGCTCGCCCGCCGCGAGGGCCTTCTGGTCGGCATCAGCGCGGGCGCCGCCGTGCTCGCGGCGCTCGAGGTCGCGCGCGAGCTCGGCGCCGGGCAAGAACGTCGTGACGGTGCTGCCCGATACGGGCGAGCGGTACTTCAGCCTCGAGGAGTACTTCGCCGAGGTTGGCGAGGTAGGGACGTGAGTGCCGCGACCCGGGAACGAAAGCGCGCGCTCGTCGTCGGCGTCGGGGGCATCGGGTGCCCGGCAGCCCTCGCGCTCGCGCACGCCGGCGTCGGGACGATCGGGCTCTGCGACGACGACCTGGTGGAGCGCTCGAACCTGCACCGGCAGATCCTCTTTCGAGACGCGGACGTGGGCGGCGCGCCAAGCTCGACGCTGCGCCGCGTCGGCTCTGCGCGCGTGGACGCCCCGGCCGACTTCCGCCTGCACACGGGCCGGCTGCTCCCCGAGGATGCGCTCGACCTGGTTCGCCAATACGACGTCGTCCTCGAGGGCAGCGACAACTTCGCGACGAAGTTCCTCGCGGCCGACGCGTGCGCTCTGGCCGGCGTGCCCGTCGTGCACGCGTCGGCGGTCCGCTGGATCGGGACCGTGCTCGCCGTCGGGCGGCACGCCGCCCCCTGCTACCGGTGTCTCTTCGAGGATCTGCCCGGCGGACGGAGCCCCGAACTGCGCCGAGGCCGGCGTCATGGGGCCTGTCGTGGGGGTGATCGGCGCCGCGCAGGCGGACCTGGCGCTCGCGCTCCTCGACGCCGATGGCCGGGACGAACAGGCGGCCGGCCAGCTGGTCACGTTCGACGGCCGCACCGACGAGCTCCGCCGGCGAAGCGTCGCCGCCGCGTCCCGATTGCCCGCTGTGCGGCGCGGACGCTACCCATCCGGCTCGAATTCGCTGCATCGACGCGCATGCCTACGCCGCGCCCGCGTGCGCCGGCTGAAGGAAGGAGACACTGGCCCATGGAAACCATCGTCCGTATCCCCACTCCGCTTCGCACGCTCACCGGCGGCGCCGACGAGGTACCGCGCGACCGGCGGCACCGTGGGCGAGGTCATCGACGACCTCGAGCGCAGACATCCCGGACATTCGCGAGCGCCTGCTCGACGACAAGGGCGTGCGGCGCTTCGTCAACATCTACGTCGGCGAGGAGGACGTTCGTTTCCTCGAGGGCCTGAAGACGGCGCTCAAGCCCGGCGACCAGATCAGCATCGTGCCGGCGATCGCAGGCGGCTGAGCGCTCCCGATGGATCGACACACGCGTCAAACACGGCTGGTCGAGGTAGGCCCGTCCGGGCAGACGCGTCTCGAGGGCACGCAGGTCGACGTGGCCCTCGCGGGCTTGGCGGCGCATGTGGCCGTGCGGTATCTCGCAGGGGCTGGCGTCGGGCATTTGCGCGTGCGCGAGGCCGCTCTCGACGAGGCGGCGCGTGCGGTGGACCCCGCCGTCGAGGTCGCCGTGGACCCGAGCCTTCCCGCGCAGGAAGGCGAAGCGTTCGACCTGCGCGATCCCGCCGCGCGCGAGGTCGCGGCGGGCGCCGTGGCCGCCCTTCGTGCCGTACGTGCCGCGCTCGACCCCGTGGGTTTGGTCAGGAAGCGCGCATGAGGGCCCGCCGGCTCGAGTCGGTCATCGACGCGGTCGGCAACACGCCGCTGGTGCGGCTAGGCCGGGTCGCGCGGCATGTGCCGGACGTGCAGGTGTGGGCCAAGCTCGAGTTCGCGAACCCGGGCGGAAGCGTGAAGGACCGCCCCGCTCTGCGGATGATCCTCGACGCCCTGGCCGACGGGCGCCTCACCAAGGACAAGATCCTCGTCGACTCGACCAGCGGCAACACCGGCGTGGCGTATTCGCTGTTCGGCGCCGCCCTCGGCTTCCGCGTCCGGCTGGTCATGCCCTCGAACGTGAGCAAGGCGCGCAAGGACATCGTCCGTAGCTTCGGCACAGAGGTCGTGTACAGCGATCCGATGGAGGGGTCGGACGGGGCGATTCGCGTCGCGCGCGAGCTCGTGGCCGGCGACCCCGAGAAGTACTTCTACCCCGACCAGTACTCCAACCCGTCCAACTGGCGGGCGCACTACGACGGCACGGCGCCCGAAATCCTCGCCGCGCTCGGTGACCGGCTGACCCACTTCGTGGCGGGCTTGGGGACCACCGGGACGATGATGGGCTGCACGCGGCGCCTCAAGGAGCACACTCGCCGGATCGAGTGCATCGCGGTCGAACCTGCGGAGGCGCTGCACGGCCTCGAGGGGTTGAAGCATCTGGCGACGAGTCTCGTCCCGCCCATCTACGATCCCAGCGTTCCGGACCGTGTCCTTCCGGTCTCGACGGAGTCGGGCTGGGACATGGCGGACCGGCTGGCCCGCGAAGAGGGTCTGCACGTCGGGCATTCGTCGGGGGCGAACGTCTACGCCGCGCTCCAGATCGCCGAAGAGGCCCAACGAAACGGGCAAAGTGGCTGTGTGGTAGCCATCGTGTGCGATCGGGGGGATCGATACTTCGCCCCGATGAAGTGGGAGCGACTGTACGTGTGGTAGGCGGCGGGTCCGCTATGCTGGGGGGGGCCATGCGCGACTCCAAGAAGCACGCAGAAAAACCACCGTGGGTCGCGGGGAAGCTCGTCATCGCGCGGAGCATCCTCGATCGGGTCGACGACGAGGCGCGGCGGGCGTACGCGTCGGAGGAGGAGAGCTGCGGCTTTCTCGTGGGGCCTGTCTCCGACGGGCCGAGGCTCGACGGAATCGTGCCCATGGTCAACCGCGCCAATGCGCTGCACCGGCTCGACCCAGAGACGTACCCGCGGACGGCCCGCACCTACTTCGACATCGATTCGATGAAATTCGAGGGGGCGATTGCCCGCGGAGAGGCGGCGGGACGTCCCGTGAAGGTGCTCTACCACTCGCATCTCGACGCGGGCGCCTACTTCTCGCCAACCGACGCGGAGGTCGCCAAGATGGGGCAGGGCGAGCCCCCCTGGGACCTCGCCTACCTGGTGACGAGCGTGCGTGCCAGCGGTGTCGACGATCGCAAGCTCTTCGTCTGGGAGCCGGCGAGTCGCTCGTTCGTCGAGTCTCGACTGGACATCGACGAGGGCTCTTGAGGATGCGCCTGAACTCGGGCGCGGCCGCGTGCGCGCTCGCGCTCGCCGTCATGACGGCGGCATCTCCTTCACGAGCCGAGCTGCACGAAACCGTGCAGCGCCTCGCCGACGCGTGGCGTGAGGTCGGCGCAACCGTGGTCGTCGACCGATCGCGCTTTCTCGGGGACGATCGCGACGATGAGCACCCCGTCGCCATCCCGGTCCCGGATCTGCCCGAGGGCGAGTGCACGACCATCGTCGTCCTCGGCGCCCGGGGTCTCGGGTTCCACGTGCGCTTCGCGGACGGCGACGCCGACGAGCAGAAGCGGCTTCCGAGCGTTGCGGGGGCCGTCGCCATCGAACGGTGCGGCCAGACGGAGCCGCCCAAGCGGCTGGTCGTCTCGACCGACTCGGGCCGCGGCGCGCTGGAGACCATCGTCGCGCGCTCGGCGAAGCCCCTGCCGCCGTTGCGCATCGTGCTTCCCGAGCGGACGGGCGGCTCGTCGGGCCCCTCGGCCGAGCCAGGGATGCTTCCCCCCCTGCCTGCCCCCGAGAGGCGCGCCGAGATCGCCGAGAGCCGCGCAAAGCGAGACGGCGCGTCCGTCGCAGGCCGCATGACCTGGGAGGCCGGGCTCGACGGCGCAGGCGCCGGGGAGCAGACCCTCGACGCGGGTTGCCACACGCTCGAGCTGTTCGCGCCGGACCCTCGCACGTCGCACCCCGCGCGGCGAGGGAAGCTGGATCTGGACGCGGAAATGCGGGACAAGGAGGGCGATCGACTCCTCGCGCGCGATCGAACCGACGCGCCCGACGCGCAGCTCGCCACCTGCGTGGGAGAGGCGACCGCCGTGGCCGTCGTGTTCGCGGGATCTCCGCCGAGGGCGCCCGTGCTCGTCACGCACTTCGCCTGGCCGCTGCCGGATCACCTGCCGGCCGTCTGGGGGAGCGAAGCCCGCGGCCACATGGCGCACGTTCTGCTGGCCCGCCATGTCGTGTCGTTGCCGCGCGACCCGGTCTTCGTCGCCCAGGGGGCGTCAGGCGTCACGCCCGTCCCGCTGTCGCTCGAGCCGGGTGCCTGTTACCTGGCCATTGCCACGCTCGTCCGAGAGGCAGCCCGTGCCATCGGTCTGCGCGTCCACGTGGGCGCGACGATCTCCGAAGACGACCGCGGAGTGGACCAAGACGGAGCCGCGGTGGCGTTCTGCGCGCGGGATCGCGACCACGGTCTGGCGGAAATCGAGGCGCGCGGAACGCCCTCGCTCGGATGGGGATTCGCGCTGTATCGGTTGCAGTCGGGAATGTGGGGGGATCCTCCGTGATCTCGTCCGGGTTGCGTGACCACTTGGCTCCTGGGCGGTCGGTGCGGCGGCGCTTCGCTTCGACGTGCGCGTGCGCAATGGCACTTTCGAGCTGCCGCCTGTTCTCCCACCAGCCGCCTGTCGAAGCCCCGCCGTCGCGGCTTTCCGCGCCGCGGGTCACCCCCGGTGAGCTCGACCCTCGCGTGCTCCTGGCCGAGGTGCCCACGCGCGCCTCGCGCCTGGGCGCGGGGGCCCCGTCGCTCGTCGTGGCTACCGAGGCGGCCGAGAACGAATGGGTCGGTGGCTTCGTCGACGTGCCTCAGAATGACTGCCTTCTCGGCTATGCGCGCGCGTCCTCCTCGGTCAACGACATCGACGTCGCGATCTACTCCGATGAGGGAACGCAGCTCGCCGTGGACGAGGGGCGTGACGTCCACCCCACTGTGCTGCTCTGTTCGCCGCATCCGGACCGGGTGTACGTGGCGGGACACCTCGTCGAGGGAGAGGGATTCGTCGTCGTGGCCGCGCAGCTCGTGCCGAAGGAGCGGGCGCTCATCGTGGGACGGGCGCTGGGCGCGCGCGGCGCCCTGGGCGAGGGTCCCGGCCCGGCAGACGGTTGGCCCGGGCTGCAGGAGGCGGTCCGCGTGCACCGCCTCGCGCTCGGCGGGACGTGGGAGGAGTTCAAACGCGTCGCCGTGTGGGTCGACTCACGCGTGCCGACGATCGTGGCCCTGCCCGTGGAGTCCGACAAATGCGTCGACGCGGTGATCGTCCCTGACGACGAGGTCGCGTTGCTGGACGTAGAGGCCCTGGACGGCGAGGGACACGTCGTCGGCCGCGCACGCGACGGCATGGGTGCCCGCACCTTGACGCTGTGCTCACCGGTCGCGATGCCCGGCGCGCTTTCGGTGCGTCCTCACGTCGGGCGGGGGCGCGCTGCGGTCGTACTCGCGCGTGCGAGCGTCGACGCCGCGCGCGACCTCGGCGATCGCCCGGAGATCGCGTGGGTCGCTGCGGCCAAGCCGGTCGAAGCGGAAAAGGACGCACGGAACGCCCTGTTGGCGAAACGCGGCTACGATTCGGCCGTCGTGACCACGGCGGGAACACTGACGCTGGGGCGTCGCGTCACCGTCCCGCTGGATTTACGCGGTCTGGGCAACGCGTGCGGCCGGGTCGATGTCGTGGCCGGCGCGCCGCTCGCCCTCGTGGATGCGCGGCTCTGGGACGACGGCGGGGCGCTGCTGGCTTCGGGAGAGGCTTCCTCGTCGCTCGCGTTGTTCGCGTGCTCTCGCGGCGCCGCGCGGCTCGATCTGGAGACTCGCGGGCGGCCGGGGCCTTTCGCCGTGATGATGCGTCCCGAGCGATGGAGGGACGCGGCGTTCGCCGCCCATCCGCTGGCTGCGTCGCGCATGCTGGCGCGCGCCGCGGTCGGGCCCGAGATGCTGTTCGACGGCAAGGACGGGAAGGCTCGCGGCGAATCCCTCGACGCCTCTCGCGTCGTCTCGTGGACGGAGACGATTGGGGCTGGTCGGTGTGCACGGGTGACGATCGGAGCCCAGGGCGACGGCCTCGGAGTCGAGCTTCGGGCGCTCGACGGAGGCGACGGCCAGGAAATCGATCGCTCGGAGGCCGCGCAAGCTGCAAGCGTGCGAGCGTGTGCGACGGCCGAGACGCCGCGCACCGTTCGGTTCGAGGCCCGCGCGATTGCCGGGCGAATGGACGCCGTGATCGGCGAGCGCTGGACCGGCAAGGAGTGACGCGCGGCCGATCAGGAGTGCGCGAGGCGCCCGAGCATCGCGTCGGCCGCCTGCACGTCCACGCCGCCTACGCAAAGTCTCCGCCCGGCGCGTGGAACCAGGAGGACGCGGCAGCGGCCCCGAACCCCCGGGAGGAGGCTCGAGAGCACGAAATCCACCGCGAGCCCGAGTATGACGATCACCAGCCCGGCGCCTAACAGCGACGGAGACGCAGAGCGCACGCCGTCGACGAACGCGGAGACCCCGGCATAGCTGCCCACGGCAAGGGCGAGCAGGCCGGCGTACAAGGCCAGGCGCGGGTAGCGTACCTCACGCGCCGCCTGCGCTAGCCCGGAGCGGGGCACGAGCACGTCTCGGTCACGCAGCGTCCGACCAAGCAGTTCCGTCCGCCAGCGAACGCGCACGCCGCCGTCGTGAGACAGGATGATCTCCGCCGGCTTCCGATAGGCGAGGGCGAGCCTTCCGAACGCGCGGAGCGCGTGCAAAACGAGGAGAATGCCCGTGAAGGCGAGCACGGCGGTCACGAATGGGCCGTACGGCGCCGGAGTGAGCTCGCCGACGATCGGCTTCGCTGATCCCGCCGCGTCCAGCGAGCCCGAGAGCACGCGCGCGACCTTCGGATCGTGGGCGTGCGCGGCGAGGGCTGCGACTTGCTTCGCCGCAGCCTTCGAATCCGAGGAGGCCAGGGCCACCGCTCCGACCAGCGCCTCGCCCCTCCCCAGCCCCGTAGTCTGTCCTTCGTCCACGCGCCGGATGCGATTGGCCACGGCTTCCCAGAGCCCGGAGGCGCGGTCGCCCAGCGCGCGGTCGAGCAGACCGGTAGCGTCGAAGGGCGTGTTCGCCGCAAGCCACAGGAGGTCGTTCGCCGCGCGTTCGGTGTCTTCGGGGCTTTGGGGCGGGTGGCTGGCCACGACATGCGCGGCGAGCGCGCACAGAAGGGCGCGTTCCGAGTCGTTGTTCGGACCGTGACCCAGTACGTCCACCACGTTGCCGAACGGCGTTGCGGCGTCCTCGCGGCTTACGTTGCGCTCCGTGGCGATCCGGGCCGCCGAATCGGGCCTCCATTCGGCTCGTCGCGCGTCGACGGCTCGGGACATGAGAGCCCGCCCGAGCGCCACCAGGTCGGCGATGCGAGGATGCTCTGACAACGCTTCGTATGCGTGATCCTCTGCGCCGGCGCCCATCTCCTATTGCCCGTCTACCGGAACGCCGGGTCGGGCGCCACTATTCGCGACGGCTCGAGCGCTCGGAACTTGGCCGCGACGCGGGGTGTCGTTTAGAGCCAGGGGCATCGCGGGCGGGAAGCGAATCGGAAGGTCGAGGAGGTAGGAATGCGTTCGAAAGGTGAAATTATCGCTGAGCTGCGAACGATGTTGCGGGACGTACTCGCTGCCTCGGCGGTTGGAACGCGCTATGCCAGGATCGCCCGTGCCCATGGGTACGTCGATGGATATATGCGTGCCCTGCTCGAATCTCGAGGTGGCCACGCGGGCGGAGCTGATCGAGGTCGTCGCGGCCGAGCGCGAGCGCGTGAGCGGGCCCGCCGTGGAGGTGCTCGAGGCGCCGACCGACCAAGCGGTTGCCTAGTGTCCCGCGGCCGGGATTCGGCCGCGAATCGGGAACTCGGGAGACTACGGGCCGACGAACGCCACGTCCCCGCTCACCGTGGGGGGCGATTGCTCGTGGTCGGTCGCGCGGAACCAGTTTGACACCTGCTGAAGCTCCGGGACATACCGCGGGAAGAATCCTGCGAAGCGGCCGGGTTGGTCGAAAGGTTTCACCGTCCACGAGTGCTTGCTGGCGGCGCCGGGCGCTCCTCTTGCCTCGCGCAGCGTGCCGGCCGTCGCGTCCTGGTAAACGATCCGAACGGTCCCGGAGGTGTCCACGCTGACGGACGAATCGTCCCCGACGATATGCTGTCCGTCGGTATTGGGTGTGCCCTCGAGCGCCAACCCCGTATCGACGACCTCGGGTGCCGACGGCCTGGCGAGGTCGCCGCCGGGGACGAGCAGATACTGCAGTGCCTCGGTGTAGCCGTTTACGTAGCTGATGTGCCAGTCGCCGTTGTCGGCAATGGCAAGAGATGCCGCGACCCCCACGTCCCCGGTGTCTACCCGAGTCGCGCTGGTGTTCGCGCCCGTTTGCCCGTCGAGGATCTGCACGGTCCACGTCCCGGCTTGATTCGAGACTCCGACGAGATTACCGCGCGTTCTGTCATAGACCACGAGGCCGACGCCCTGCGGTCCCTTGGCGAGAGCCACGTAATCGCCCGCCGCGTCGGGGTACGAATCGATGTGCGTGCCGTCCAAAATGGCCTCGCACGTGGGCTTGGCCGCCGTGGTGACGCAAGCTTGTGGAGTGCTTCCGATGCCGCCGGTGCTTGCGCCGCAATCCGCGGGCGAGCAACCCGTCACCGTGGGCTGGCAGACCATCGACGATTGCACGCAGACTTCGCCCATGGCGCAGAATTCGACCCGACACGGCGTCTTCTCGTCGACGACGGCATCCTGAAAGCTCCAGTCGGTCGCAGCCTGAGGCACCCCGACATTGCCGGTCGCCAACACCACGCGCGACCGTGCCCACCCGCCCGTGCCGGGTTCCTCGACCAAGAAGGCTATTGTCGGCTTTCCGGCCACGAGCAGCATCTTGGCGTACCTCCCGATGTCGCTCTGCGCCGCTTGCATGACG
Organism: uncultured delta proteobacterium; assembly: GCA_963720145.1. Lineage (GTDB taxonomy): Bacteria > Myxococcota_A > Polyangia > Polyangiales > Polyangiaceae > Palsa-1150. Next base: position 101,418 of record CAVREO010000044.1, on the reverse strand, counting down.
GTGTGGACGTTCCAGGTCGCGCCGCCGTCGGCCGAGCTGGCGAACTTGAGCGCTGCGTTGGTCGCGTCGTAGTAGCTGACCATCGGGTTGCCGGTATCGTCGAGCTGAATGCTCGTCCAAAGCCCGACGTCCGGCCCCGGATTGGTCTCGCCGTGGCGCCACGTATTCGAAGCGTTCGCGGGGCAGGTCCCATCGGTGCGCGGAGGCGGCAGCCCGTCGACGTCCTGCCACTCGACCTGGCTCTTGCCGCTGTCGTACTTTCCCACGACCAGGTCGCCGTAAAGCAGGCCGTTGGTCACGTCGGCGTCGTTGTACCCGGCGACCCACGTGGTGCCGTCGCTCGCGACCGCGACGGAGGTGTACGCGCCGATCAACCCGGGGAGGTTGGCCGGCCCGCAGGGCTGGTTGCAGTCGATGCCGCACTCGGTCTTCGACGGAGGAGCCGTGTGCGCGGAACCTCCGCACGAACAGCCCTGGGTGGCGCCGGCGAGGACGGCGAGAGAACCGACGACGCCTCCACGAATCCGCAACCCCCGCCACTCGGCTGGCCTCCGCCTCCGGCGCGCGAGTGCGCCGAGCGCAACCAGAACCGCTAGCGCCGCGAGAAGCCCGCCGTGACGCTCCTCGGCGCCGGGAGTCGAGCAACCGCACGCCGAGCTTGCGGCCTGCAGGGTCGGGTCGGGTCGGCCGCGTATGAGCTGCGTACTTTCGCCCACGTTTCCCGCCTCGTCCATGACCTGCACGGTGAGCGAGGAGGCGGAGCCTGCATCGATCTTCGAGGCAGCCGAGAGAGGCTGCCAATCGCTCCACGCTCCCAGCGCGCCGGCGCTATCCGTGGAGCGGACCCGCACCTTGAGGGCGGAGGCGTCGCTGACGAAGTCGTACGCGTCGACCGAGACCTCGCTCGCAGAGCCATCTTCGAGCCACACGTACGGCGCGAGGACATCCACCAGAAACGGGGCCGCCGCCGGGGTGTCGTCCTCCGACTCGGGCTGCCCAACACGGCGCGAGGACGCGTAGAGAACGTGCTTTCCTTGCAGGAAGAGGTACTGGCCTGTGACCTCGACCTCCCGGGACGTCGCCCAAGCTGCGTGCGGCTGATCGTCAATCCACCACGTGTATTCGATGGACCCGGCGCCATCGTCTTGCGGCGACGAGAGCGCCACGCGGAGCCTCGGGAACCTCGACGGATCGGCGGTGCCGAGGGCCATCGCCTCGGGGTGCACCTCTTGGCTGACGATCTGCGCTTGGGTTTGGACCTGCGGAACGCGCATGGCTGTGGTCGCGGTCAGATCGGCGAAAAGCGCGACGAAATCATCCGTGCCCTTGGTGAGCTTGCGGAAGCTATTCGCCGGGATCGACAGGTTCAGGCCATAGGTAGCCAGGGCGCTCGACAGGTCGATCGGCGAGAACCCATTGCCGAGGAACTGCCCGACGATCCCCGAGAGCAGCGACGAGAGCGCGGCGCCGAGGACTTGCGGGTCCTCCCAGAGGATGCCCGAGTTGGTGACGACTCCGTTGGCGGCCGCTACGTCGCCGAGCACGGGAAGAATTCCGCCCTTCGGGTTCGTCTTCGGATCCTTCCCCGTCTGCAGATTGATGGGGATGGTCAAGTCTGCGGTGTACGTGAAGGCGCGGATGTACCGGTCGTAGCTCCACGCGTAGAAGTCCATCGCGAACTGCGGAAGAGTCACCTTGAGGAGCGGGTCCTTCGCGATATCGGTGCCCTTGCCGATTGCGACGACCGGCGGCTTCTGCGGACGCGTGACGAGGGCAACGGGTGCCGGCCGCGACGCCTTGCTCGGCTCGAACGTCAGATCTTTCAAGGACGGGACGACTGCGCTGAGGTAGCCCGTGCTGAGCGCCTGGAAGCTGTCGGTCGAAACACCGAGACACAGGAGCCCGCTGTTGTAGGCGCTGACGGCCGCATAATTGATGAAGCGTCCCGCGAGGGCCACGCCCAAGTCGGGGCCTGTGTCCCCCGCGGGCCAGGGCTGGGCCCCGTCCCGTGTCATCTCGTCCGGAATGGGAATGTTCTGGGGAAGGGCATTCGGCGCGATGGGCGCGCATGCCGTCTGAGGATTCGGGAGCATCCCGCCGAGCATCCCCAACGTGATCCCGTTGGGGGTGTGGCCGGTCATCGTGTTGGTGTTCTGGCAGCCCTTCGCGGGATCCCAAGTCTGGTCCGCCTGACAGCCCGGCGCAGGGTCGCCGTCGCCCCCGCCAGCGAGGACTAGGTCGACTGCGCCAGAGGTCCCCGGGGAGATCTTCGACACGAGGGAGCCGAGATTCAGATGACCCTGAAGGCCCAGCAGCGTAGGCACGCAGGTATTCGGGTCGGATATGAACACGCACTTGGCGTTCGTGCTGTCCGGCTGCGTGCCCATGGGGCACGTGGGCGACATCGTGGGGTCGGGCTTGGTGCACAACTGGCTCTGGAGCTGCGCCTTGATCGTGTTGGTGAGCGGCGCGGTGATCTGGCCGACGACGAATCCCTTGAGGAGGTTGACGACGGTGCCGGCCAGCCCCCCACCGCAGATCTGAACGACGCCTTGATCGATCGTGGGATTGATGACGGCGTTGTCCGTGTCGATTTTCGTATATCCATCGCGAGGCGAGAGCGTCTCTCCGACCAGAGGGAGCGTCGCCTGGATGGGCACGTCTGCGTAGGTCACGCCATTGCAGTCTCCGTTGCCGAGCTTGATGTCGAAGGAGCCGATCGACGTGGCGACCGGGATGTCGTCGACTTTGACGGGGACGGTCCCGCTGATCGAAATGGCATGAGGCGTGACCGCGTCGACGTGCAGCTTGGCGTTCCCGACGTCGATGTCCGCGACGCACTGGCCCATGCCGACGGGGGCTTTGCAGATCTCGACGTTGATCGTGAAAATGACGCTGAACGAGGTGGTCGAGTCGGGCACGTTGAACGTAATGAGGCCGCCGCTGCTTCCCCCGATCAGCTTGGCCGCGATGGGCCCCAGGTTCGCCGAGATGAAATCGAGCCCCGGGCGGGTTACCCGGACAGAGGCGGCGTTCGTGATGACCGATGCTTGCGGGAATCCCCCCGGCAACGGCGTCATCCCGCAGCCGGAGCAACCACCGCACCCCCCCGCACCGCTGCACGAGGCGAGGACGATTAGCATCAAAACGAAGAATGCTGGACGCAACGAAAGACGAAGCATGCTGTCCTCCCAGGCACGCACGAAGCCGTGTTACCTGCCTTCTCCCACGCGCAAGGGCCTCGCGGCAAACCGTCCAGAGCCTAGCCGAGAAAGGATAGGGTGCCGGCTGGCCGGTTCTTGCGGGGCGCGACGGAGACGCCCGCAGCGGACGCGCGCGCGACGGCCGCTGTTTGCGCGTGCCGCGAACGGTCGCGCTCCGGCCGCGCGCTCGGGCAGGGGCAATGGTGGCGATTCAGCCGGGGCCGGCGTCGGAGGCGCCGAAGCTCGTGCCGCCATCGGCCGCCGCTGTGCCTGAGCCGTTGCACGCCGGATCTTGCGAACCGTCGTTGATCTTCGCGGCGCTCGCGGCGATCGTGGCAGCCAGCCAGTAGCTGTCGTTGCAGCCGCCGGGGGCATTTGTTTTGGAGCAAAAGTCGCCCATCGCCACGATGTTGCCCGCGGGATCCTTGGAACAATACTGACCGCTCGCGTCCGTCGCGGTCCCCCGCGTCAAGAGCACGCAGAGCGATTTCTGCAGGTCCTGAATGAAGACGGCGTCCGCCTCGAGCAGTGTGATGAAGCCCCCGAGCGAACCGGCGGTGTGCCAACGCTGGCAATCCGACGGGTCCTGATCGGCGCAAGCCGCCCCCGTCGGCGATGGGCTGTCGACGGCGTTTGGATTGTACGACCCGATGCAGTTGCTGTCCGGCGAGAGGGTCACGCTCTTGACGATCGTGTTGGTCAAGGGGAGCACGACGACGTTGCTCGCACTGCCGTGCACGTAAATGGGCACATAGAGCTTCGGGATGAGGTCCGACGTCCAACTTCCGTCGGTCCCCTGCGTGACACCGACCGTGACCGGCTGCACGTCGAGGCCGTTGATCCGCTCCTTCGCGAAGCAATACCCGAGCTTGAGAGGATCGCCCGTAGGCGGAGCTCCCCCCGTCGTCACTCGCCGGTTGCCCGTGTCGAAGTGAACCAGCCAGCTGAAAGAGCCGTCCCCCCTTCGCCGCAGAGGTTCTTCAGGTTCACCCCCTGATTGATGATGCCCGTCTGCAAGAACGGCGGCGAGACGAGCGCTGGAGGGGCGGTGATGTTCAGCTTGCGCAGACGAAGGTCTGCGGGCTGGCCCGCAACGTTCTTTGCCATCGCGAGGCAGGGGCTCGTGCTGTCACAGGGCGAGGTAGGGCACGCCGGAGTGGGTGGGGTGCAGCTCTCGGACTTGCCGTCGCAGTTGGGCGGCGGGTACGTGCCCGGATTCGTCGCGCAGCTGCCACCGAGGCCGGCGCCGGCGGGGGGAGGGGGGACCGACGGGTACGCACACGCGCCGGCGACCGCTGCTGCGCTTGCTGCGAGCGCTCCTCCGGCGAGCCACGTCCAACCTCGAAACCTCATCCCACGTCCTCCGCAAGCGCGCCCCCGAAGCCCTCGGGCGCGGCCGTGCGTGCAGCCGGAGCCTTATGTCTCACCCCGGCAGCGCGAGGCCTCCGCCGAAGTCGACGAGACGTGCGAAAGACGCGATGCGCGCGGCCAGCTCCGTGCGGCCGATCGACAAGAGACGAGCTGGCCCGATGTCTTCCACGCAGAAGCTCCCGAGCGCCGCCGCGAAGAAAAGCCCCCGCCGCTTGGCGGCCGGCGAAGCATCCCCGCACGCCGCCAGGTAGCCGATGAGCCCTCCGGCAAAAGAGTCGCCCGCGCCCGTGGGGTCCACGACTTCCTCGAGGGGATATGCGGGAACGAAGAACGTGCCGTCGTCGTCGAAGAGCAATGCGCCGAATTCTCCGCGCTTCACGATGAGCGTCTTCGGACCGCGTCTTGCGGACGTCGGCGGCCGCCTTGACGAGGTTGTGAATTCCCGAGAGCTGGCGGACCTCTTCGTCGTTGATGACGAGGAGATTGATGCGCTTCAGCATGGCCGCGAGAGCCTGGGGCTCGCGCTCGATCCAGAAGTTCATCGTGTCCGCCGCGACCAGCTCGGGGCGCTCGATCTGCTCGAGCACGTCGAGCTGAAGCTTCGGGTGAATGTTGCCCAGGATGACGAACCGGCTGTCGCGATAAGCCGCGGGGATCTTCGGAGAGAAATCGGCAAAGACGTTCAGCTGGGTGTCCAGCGTGGTGCGGCTCGCGAGATCGACGGAGTAGCGGCCGTGCCAGCGGAACGTCTTGCCCGCGGCGCGCTCGACGCCCTCCGTGTCGACGCCGCGGACACGCAGCTCGGCCAAATGCGCGTCGGGAAAGTCCGAGCCGACGATGCCCACCGCTCGGACGCCGGCCCGAGTGAGCAACGAGGCTGCAAGCGATGAATACGTCGCCGAGCCTCCGAGCACGTTGCGGTACTCCCCCGACGGCATGTCGAGATCGTCGAATGCGAGCGAGCCGACGATGAGAACGGCGGCTTTGCGGCCTGTTGTCACTGGGAGCCTCCCGAAGGTCTTACGTACTTGCCAACGAGCCAGTCGAGACGCGCCAGCGTCGCGGCCGGAATCCGCTCGCCGGCGGTCATGAGTGCGGCTGCGAGCGCACCTCGCGCCCGACTCGTGCGTGGGTCGGGCAGGGATCGTGACAGCTCGGCAATGGCGCGGCGAGCGGTCGAGACGTTTGCCCTCAGGACCGAGAGGACCGCCTCGATGCTCACGTCGTCCTCGCTCGTGTGCCAGCAGTCGTAGTCGGTCGCGAGCGCGAGCAACGCGAAGGGAAGCTCCGCCTCCCGAGCGAGCTTGGCCTCGGGCATGGCCGTCATCCCTATGACCGACACGCCCCAGGACCGGTAGAGATTGCTCTCGGCTCGCGTGGAGAACTGCGGGCCGTCGATGCACACGTACGTGCCCGTATCGTGAACGCGCGCGCCGGCGCGACTCGCTGCCGCGGCGAGCGAGCCGGCGAGGTCGGAGCAGACGGGGTCCGCGAAGCCTACGTGCCCGACGAGCCCATCCTCGAAGAACGTGGAGACCCGCCGTTTCGTCAGATCGATGAACTGGTCGACGACGACGAAGTCGCCCGGGGCGATGGCCTCTCTCATGGATCCGACGGCGCTGACGCTCACCAGGTGGGTCGCGCCGAGCTTCTTGCAAGCGCAGACATTGGCGCGAAAAGGAATCTCGTGAGGCGCAAGCCGGTGCCCGCGACCGTGGCGCGGCAGAAAGAGGAGGGTCGTTTCGCCGAGCCTACCGCGCACGATCGTGTCGCTAGGCGCTCCGAACGGCGTTTCGACGTGAACCTCTTCGACTGCCTCGAGGCCTTCGATCTCGTACAGGCCGCTGCCGCCGATAACCGCGAGAACGTGCTTCGTCATGGCGATTCATCCCTACGACAAGCGGCCCGTGCGCAAAAGCGATTCGGCGAGCGCCGCACGCCTCTGGCGCTTCGTACGCTCCGCCACGGCAATCGACCGGAGCTCGTCAGAGGCCCGCTCCACCGACTCGTTGACGACCACGTAGTCGAAGATGGCGTAGTGTTCGATCTCGACCTTGGCCATGGCAAACCGGCGCTGGACGGAGGCTTCGCTGTCGCTGGCCCGACCACGCAAGCGCCGCTCGAGCTCCTCCATGGAGGGCGGAAGGATGAAAACGGCGGTCACGTCGGGGATCTTCGATTTGATTTGACGCGCGCCCTGGTAGTCGATGTCGAAGATCATGCCGGTGCATCCGGCCGTGGCTCGCGCCCGCTCGATCTCCGCCTTGGAGGTACCGTACAGGTTCCCGTGAACCTCCGCCCATTCGAGGAACGCACCCTGCGCGACGAGCTCGATGAAGCGGCCGCGATCGACGAAATGGTAGTCCCGCCCGTCCACTTCGTTGCCGCGCGGAGCGCGCGTCGTGTGTGACACGCTGAAACGCAGCTCGGGGCATTGCTCGAGGAGCATGCGCGTGAGCGTCGTTTTCCCGGCCCCGCTCGGTGACGACAGAATGAGGAGGAGGAAGTCGTCCTGGGTCATCATTCGACGTTCTGCACCTGCTCGCGCATCCGCTCGATCTCGGCCTTCATCTCGACGACTGCGTGAGCGATCTGCGCGTCCGGGCTCTTCGCGCCCACGGTATTCGCCTCGCGGGCCATTTCCTGCAAGAGGAAATCCAGCCGGCGCCCGATCGCGCTCGTCGCCCGCGAGCAACGTCGCGAACTGCACGCCAGTGGCTTTCGAGGCGGGTCAGCTCCTCGGCAGATGTCGCTCCGCTCGGCGAACATCGCGATTTCCTGCTCCAGGCGCGCGGCGTCCACGTCGATCTCCGCGGCAGCGCGCAGCCGATCGGCGCGGTCGCGCAGGCGCTTGCGGTGCGTTTCGATCACGTCGGGCGCGCGCCGCTCGATGTCGCGCCCCAAGCGCCGAACCCGATCGAGCCGCTTCATCAGGTCGTCGCACAGGCTGGCGCCCTCGCGGCTGCGCATGGCATCGAGCGAGGTCGCGGCAGCCTCGAAGGCAGCCCGCGTGGCCTCGCGGAGGCGCTCGATCTCGCGATCGACCGTGGAGACGAAGAGGTCGGGAATGGCCCCGAGGAGCGACAGCGGCACCTCGCTATCGGGGGCGAGCTCGTCCCGCAGCTCGCAGAGAGCGCGGTAGGCGGCCCGCGCTCGGTCGCGATCGAGCACGGGCGCCCCCAGAGCAACCCCGTCGACCCGCATGGCGACCTCGTACCGGCCGCGGGTCAGCTTCTCCCGAGCCACTTGCTCCACGAAGGCGGCAAGGTCTCCCAGCTCCCTGGGAACGCGCACGCGGACGTCGAGAAAGCGGTGGTTCACGCCGCGAATCTCCACGGCGAGCTTGCCTCCGGCCAAAGAGGCCTCGCCGAGACCGAACCCCGTCATGCTTCGCATGCGTTATGCCCACCCTACGCCGATTTCCTCTGGCCTCCAGGCGGCTTCAGAGGCCTTTTTTGCGCCTCACCTGCTCGAGCACTCGCGCGTACTCCATCTCCCATTCGCGCGTACCCTCCCGGACGTGCCGAAGCTGCGCGCGCACCTCGGCGTCCAGGGTCTCGTCGATGGCCATGTGCTTCTTGAATATCGGGGCCATCTTGCGGCGCAGGGCGACGTCCTCGACGTACACCTCTTCGACGTTGTTCGAGTGCATCAGCATCTCGACGACCTGATCGAGCAGGTAATCGAGCGTTTCGTCGCCGACCTTGATGCCCTTTTCGTCGGCAACCAGCGCCCGGACGCGCTGGTAATCCGATTGTGGCTTGCGCGTCTGCTCGAGCACGTCCTTGGCGCGCTCGTTTACCTCGCGCTCGTCGGCCAGGTACTGTTTCAGCACCGAGGTGACGTCCGCCTCCACCTCCTTCGGGCTGTCGGATTCGATGTCGTTCGAAGCCAGCAGGGAACGGACGACTTCGCTGGCGATGGCTGGGATTTTGCCGCTGTAGAGACGCATGGGTTGAGGCGGCCCTTGTACTCCGTTACTTCTTCTTTCGCACGTCCGACGACGCCGCAATCCCCCCCTGCGAGTCGCCGGCGCCGCCGAGCTGCAGGCGCCGCATCACGGCCTTCTTCTGTCGCTCCTTGTACTTCGCGTGCGACGCCTCGCCGAGCTCGTTGTGTGCCTCGGTCTCGCGGTCTACGATCTGGAACTCGCAGATGACGAAGATCACGTTGCCCAGCTCGGCGGCGGTCGGCGGCGAGCGGTCCAGGATGCGCTTGGGAAGCCGCACCGGCATGTCGACTACGAAATGGATGATGCGATACTCCTCGGCGGAGAAGAGGTTGTCGCTCGGCGTGTAGTCGTCCTCCACCAGCCCGTGCACCTGCAGCTGCCCGAGAAGAGGCTTGAGCGGGGTCCGTTCCGCGTACGAGCGGAACGAGAAGATCGAGTTGATGCTCTGGCCCGGCACGACGTAGTTGAACGGAAAGAGCCGGCGAGTGAGGTATTGCAGGACGGGAAAAATGTCGTCGCGCGTGCGCGTGACCACGCGGAAGCGGAGCTTGTCGTAGATCTGCGCGGCGATTGTCTCTTGCTTCGATAGGAGCTTCGTGACGAGCGAATCCTTGTTCTTTCGGCCGCCGACGAACTCGACGATGGGGAACCCACCGGCGAGCATCCCGCCGATCACTCGATAGACCTTTTCCTCGACGATGTGGAAGACCTCTTGGTCGGACATCGGTAGGACGAAGAGAAGCTCCCGCCCGTCGATGTGGTGGATGATGTGCATGCACTTGAGAATCGTGCACGCGCACATCGCGCGATGTCCGTGCCCGGACGCGAGGACGAGCAACTCAGGTACCGATGCGCGTTCGACCGGACGGGGGATGGGATAGTCGAACTGCCGGCGAAGATAGGCGATGGACTCGGCTTTTACGTGGTCCATCCGCGCGCGATCGGCTGCGTCGTCGGCGCCCAGCTCTTGCGCGGCGAGGAACTCTCTCACCTGTTCGTCATCGGCCAGGTCGAGCCGACGCCAGTCGATGATCGAATCGCCGCGCAGAATGAGGCGGATGGCCTCCAGGTCAGCGAGCGTGAACTCGTCGAACGGGGTGAGGCGCTCGGCCGAGTCGCGATAGACGTCGTTCATTGGACCCGCGCGTGGCAATAGCAGCCACGTTAGCGCAAACCGCGCCCGCGAGCCGAAGAGCCGCCTGAACCGGGCTTCCTACGGCCTAGCTCTCGGGCCTCTGCGCCGCAGGACGCAGGGAGTGGCCGTCCCCGAGGTCTGCCGGCTCGGTGGCGACGGGGGTTGCCGCGGCGCTCGTCGTTGCGTGACGGCCCATGGACAAGGTGCCCACGAAGATGCAGAGGGCGACGGCGAGCACGGCGCAATGGCCAAAGAGGGCGCCCGAGCAGCTGGCCACGGCGATGGGCGCGATGGCCACGAGATACCAAGGGGTCAGCTTCATGCGAGGAATTCTCCGCGGGGCGATGACACCGCCCACATGTAGGCGAAGTTACGACACTCGGCTGCCAGGAGCCAAACTTCTACAGATGAGCCGCGACCCATGGCAAGCCGAAACTGTCCCGCGCCATTCGGACCCCGCTCGCAGGACTCGTTCCAAGCGTCCTCGCCGGGGTCAGGGAAGCGCGGCGAGACGCCTCGAGAAGGAGACTTCCGGCAGATCCGGGCCGTCTTGGGGGCAATATCTTCGGTCGCTCTTCGTTGCGATGACGCGCGAGGCCACGCGACACGCTGCGAAGCTCGCGCGCTGGGGGACACGCCGGCGTGTCCGGCGAGACGCAAGGGCACACCGTCGTTGCTAGGGTGCCCGGGACCAGTTTATCGTGCATAGGGTGGCCGCTGGAGCGACGACGCGGCGCACCAGGCTCACGACGACCCGCAGAAGATGCGCGTGGGTCTGGTCGTTGGGTGTCCTGGGAGCGCAGGCACGTACGGCGGTCGCCCGAGGCTGGACGGCGCTAGCGCTGGCCTTGCCGCTCGTCGGCTGCACGACGATCGACCCGGGGGCGAACTTCTCGGCTCTGAACGAAGCCTTCGACCCCAGCTACTTCTACTGCCACGTCGAACCGGAGCTCATCTTCGCGAAAAAATGCGGCCCCGGTGATCCCTCGCAGCAAGACGCGCCTAACGGGTGCCACTTCAACCCGACCGTCGTCACCGGCATGGCGCTCGCCGATCATCCCCGGGTCGACTGGTGCCGGCGGGGACCACCCCGTCGATCAAACGCAGATCGGCACCGGCAGCCCGGCCCAGAGCAACTTCGAGGCAGCGTCGCTCGAAATGAGCCACCAGTACACGACCGCGGCCATCTTCGTTCGGCCGAGCGGCAGCAACCATCCGCGTGCGATCTTTGCCGCCGACGACCCGCAGGTGAACCAGCTCCTGGCCACGTGGGCATCGAAATGATGCGTCGCGTGGCGAGCGTGCTCGCCCTTCTGGCCGCGCTGCTCGCGCCGCGCGCGGCCTCGGCCGAGCCGGCGGAGCCGGAAGCGTTCGCCCGCGTGGTCTCCGACTCGGCCGACTTTCGCACGGGCCCCGGTGTGAGCTACCGGGTGATTTACGTGGCCCATCGCGGCGAAACGCTGGCCCTCGAGGGGCGCCCTTCCGCGGGCTTCTGGTTGCGCGTCGTCCTGCCGGACGGGCGGACCGCCTACGCGCTCGGGGACGAGGTCCAGCCCTTCGCCGTCGTTCCGGGCGAACAGGGCGCCCCGACGCGGCCGGGTATTCTCGCGCCGCCTCCCCTCGACGGCTCGCGCGTCGGGCTCGCGCTCGTCGGCGGAATGCTGAGCATCCCCGTCGTCGGCGTCGGCGTGCAGCGATACGGGTACCTGGAAGCTCGGCCGTCGGTCGTCATTCACCGCACCGTCAGCCTCGAGGGCTTCGTCGGCGACGCGTTGACCAGCGACGGCACGCAGCTTCTCTACGGCGCCGGCCTCTCCGTGTATCTCGCCCCGAGCTGGCCCATCTGCCCCTTCGTCGGCCTCTTCGGCGGGGGGCTGAGCGTCTTCCCGAACCCCGATTCGTTCGTCCTGCGCCGGGAGGATCTCTACGTCGCCCGCGCTGGCGGTGGCCTCCTCTTTGCGCTTCGCAATCGAGTTCTCGTACGACTCGAGGCGACCCATCTTTCGCTCTTTGCCGCGGACTCGTACAAGAACGCGCAGACGTACGCCGGTGGCCTTGGCGTCTATTTCTGAGGAGACACGATGGAAACGAGAAGCCGAGGATCTGGGGCCGCGGGAAGGGAAGATGTCCGCCCTGCTCGTCTCGGGATCCTCGCGCTCGCTCTCGTTTGCTCCGGGTGCGCGACCGTCGCCCCCGAACAGCGCGCCATCCTGGCCGACCCCTCGATGAGGTTCGACGCCGAGGCGAAGCACGAAGCGCCCATGCGCCATGCGCTCGACAACCGCGAGGGATCCATGGGGGGCACGGGCGTATCCGGTGGGGGATGTGGTTGCAATTGACGCGGCGGCTCGGCGTCGTCGCAGCGCTCGCGGTGGCGACCCTGCTCGCCGGCTCCGGCCGCGCACGCGCGCAAGTCGCCGAATTCGACACGTCCCATGCGGTCTTCTACGAGTCGCCCACCAAGACGCATATGTTCGTGTATTCGCCGTCGGTCGACGCCGCGGCTTCGCCTTGGCCCTGGCTCGCAGTACGCGCCGGGTGGGAGGCCGACGTCGTCTCCGGAGCGAGCGTCGCCACCAAAGCCGGAGCAGCCTACGGCGCCACGCACTCACCGGACGTCGTCTCGACCGCCAGCGTCCACGACCTACGCAACCTCGGCCACGGCGAGATTGCCCTCCAGGGGGACACGACCTCGATCGCGGCTGGCTACGCCTACGGAACCGAGCACGACTACCAGTCCCAATCGCTGCACGTGAACGCGCGTACGGACGCGCTGCAGCACAACACGCAATTCGAGCTCTCCTTCGCCCGCAACTTCGATCGCATCTGCGACCGCGTGCAGGACGCCGCCGCCGTCTTGCCCACGCAGTGGACCGCGCTCGAGAGCTCGACGGGATGCTTCACCTCGGCAGCCGGCCGCACGACGCACGACATCGGAATCGACACGTTCGAGGCGAGCTGGGCGCAGTCGCTTACGCCCGTGCTGACCATGCAGCTCACGTACACGGCGCAGCTCGTAGACGGCTTCCAGAGCGACCCCTATCGGAGCGTCATCATCGCGGAAGGCGTCAAGGCGCAGGAGCACGAGCCGACCGAGCGCGCGCGCGAGGCGCTCACCGGTCGCATCGCCTGGTACCTTCGGTCGCTGAAGGGGGCACTGCGCCTCTCGCTCCGCGCCTACCACGACACCTGGGCCATCGACAGCGGCTCGGTCGAGCTGGAAGCGGAGAAGTCGCTCGGGGAGCGGCTGCGCCTGATGGTGCGGGGGCGCGCGTACCAGCAATCGGGCGCCGTATTCTGGAGCGACGACTACACCGGTGGCGCGCCGCCGCTCGGGCCACGTGGCCAGTACTTCACGGGCGACCGTGAGCTCTCACCGTTCTGGTCGTGGCTCGCTGGCATGCGCATCGTCTGGACGCTGGCACCGGCTCACGGGCGCCTGCTCGGCGTCATGCAAAGCCTCAAGCTCGCCGCCTCTTACAATGTCACCGGCTTCTCGTACGAACAGTACACGCTGGCGGGTGTGCCGGTCTCGCACGCGATCGCGAACCTCGGCACAATCAGCTTCGACGCCGCGTTCTGAGCCAAGTCTTCGCGCTACTCCTCTTCGGGCTCTTGTCCGCGCAGGCCATGCTTCTTGGCCATGTCGTGCAGGTGCTTGCGATCCATTTTGGCCTCGCGCGCTGCGGCGCTCACGTTTCCGCCGTGACGCCCGAGGAGCCACTTGACGTAGCGACGTTCGAACTCGGCGTCGTACTTGGCTCGCGTCTCGCGGTAACTCTTGCCCTGCTCGAACTGAAAGACATCCCCGCTGGCGCTACCAGCGCTCGGCAGCGAGACCAGGTTGAGCTCAGTCTGCCCGGTCGCACGCGCCATGTAGACGGCCCGTTCGAGCACGTTTCGAAGCTCGCGGATGTTCCCCGGCCAGTCGTGCGCCATCAGGCCCTGCATCGTGTCAGGACCGACGGTGAGTCCGCCGCCGCTCGCGCGCAGGATGTGCTCGACGAGCATGGGAATGTCGTCGCGCCTGGCGCGCAGAGGCGGCACGGTGATGGGGACCACGGCGAGACGAAAATAGAGGTCCTCCCGGAACTTCCCGGCCTGCACTTCGCGTTGCAGGGCGCGCTTGGTGGCGACCACCACGCGTACGTCGGACTTCATCGTGCGGTTGCCGCCGACGCGGCGAAACTCCCGCGCCTCGAGCACGCGAAGCAGCTTGGGCTGAACGTCGAGGGGCAGCTCGCCAATCTCGTCCAAAAAGACGGTGCCGCCGTCCGCGAGCTCGAACGCGCCGACTCTGGCCGCGACGGCTCCCGTGAAGGAACCACGCTCGTGACCGAAGAGCTCACTCTCGAGCAGCGAATAGCTGACGGCGCCGCAGTCGACGACCACGAAAGGCCCCTGCGCGCGGGCGCTTTCGGTCCAGATCGCGCGCGCCAGGACGTCTTTGCCAGTTCCCGTTTCGCCCTCGAGGAGCACGGTCGCGTCGGTCTTGGCGATACGCTCCAGCACGCCGAAGATGGTGCGCATCGCGAGGCTTTGCCCAATGGCCGCCCCGAACCATGTCTTATCGCTCGGCAGGACCTCGACGTTGCGGACGCCGGGCCGCACCGCGATCTCGACCTCGCCCACCTTGAGAACGGTCCCCGGGCCGATCACCGCCTCCGAGACTCGCGCTCCCTGTACCTTGGTGCCGTTCGTCGAGCCGAGATCGCGTACGTGCACGCCGTCGTTGGCCCGCGTGAGCTCGCAGTGGTACCGAGAGACCGTGTCGTCGGACAGGACGACGTCGTTGTCGGGCGCCTTCCCGATCCGTAGCTTTTCGCCGAGAGGCTTCGTGGTCCCCTTCGCGCTGCCCGAGAGCACGATGACCTGGACGCCGGCGCTCGTCGCGGGCGCCGCGACCGCACGTGTCGCGACGTCGATCGGTTCTTCCTCGCCGATCATCGCGGTACCCAGGAGGAAAGATCGATCGACGTGGCCCCGCCCTCGAGGCGGACGTGCCTCGTTACGACGTTCGTCGCATGCGAGGCCGCAATCTCCACCTCGACTGTGTAGTCGCCGTTCGGCAGCCTGGGCTCGTGCGTCACGACACGCGGAGCATCGCCAGGCGCGAAGCGAAAAGTGGCCTCGCGCATCCAGCTCTCGTCGCCGCGATGGTTTCCGTCCGCCCACCGCGCGTCCACCTCTTCGACGCGCGGCGCCGCGTCCCCGAGCACGTAGTGCACCGTCTGGTCCTTGGGCCAGCCCCGGGCTAGCAGCATCGCCAGGAGGAGCGCCGCGACGAGCAGCAGGGCAGGGGACGCAGGGAACGCACGGAACGCGCGCGCTAGGCGCTTGAGGTCCATCGTCAGTTCCCTCTCAGGCCGCGAATGCGCAAGACGAGGCCCTGGATGACGGGGTCCGGCAAGTCGAATTTGGGCATCTTGTTCTTGCCGCTCTTGATTGTCGTTGCGATCTGCTCGTCCGTCACTTGGCTCTGCCAATCGGCCGCCGAGAGATCTCGGACGTGCAGGATTGACCCCATCTGTCCGTCGCCGTGGCCCGCTGGGCCATGACACCCGCTGCACTGCTGGCGCCACGTCAGGTCAACCAGCTGGGGCACGTCCGCGCCGGCCCCCCTCGGCGCCGCCGTCTGCATCCCGGCTCGAACCTTGTCGTCGTCGGCCGAATGATGATCGCCGGGAGTCCACTCCGGGAGTGACGCGGCAGACGGCGCCCTGTCGCACGCGAGCAACGCGGCGGCTGCGACCGCGGCGGCCACGGCCCTGGCCACGCGAGCCAGGCTGGGGACGCGAGGCAAGCTAGATGCGGGACGAGCGAGCGGCGGCTTCGCTCGGCGGGGGCCTTCTCGTTGTGCTGAGCACGTCACGGCAAGGGGCAAGGTAGACCGTGGGCAAGCTTGGGCCAAGCGCGGGCCAAGGCGTCTTGCCTCGAAAGCAGCCGGCGCCTACACTACCGGCAGGCGCAGACCGGTTGGGCGTGGAGGCCGCTTGCCCCGCGACCGAGCCCCGGCGGCGACCCGAGGAAGGCATGTACTCCAATCGGAACGGTCGCGGCCCTGCCGCGGTTTCGGCCAAGAAGCTGACGGTGCCTGACGTTCGCGCCCGCAAAGGGGCCGGCCCCGCCCTCGCGATGGTCACGGCGTACGACTTCACGATGGCTCGTCTCGTAGACGAGGCCGGCGCCGAATCTCATTCTCGTGGGCGATTCGCTCGGAATGGTCGTGCAGGGCCTCGAGAACACGCTGCCGGTCACGCTCGACGAGGTCTGCTACCACGGCCGCGCCGTCGCGCGAGCCGCAGCGCGGGCGCACGTGGTCGGCGACATGCCCTTCATGAGCTACCAGGTTTCGGCAGTACAGGCGGTCGAGAGTGCCGGGAAGCTCGTCAAAGACGGCGCCTTCGAGAGCGTCAAGCTCGAAGGAGGCGAGGAGATCTCCGAGTCTGTCTGGCGCATCGTGCGCGCCGGGGTGCCCGTCATGGGCCACGTGGGTCTCACCCCGCAGAGCGTGCATGCGCTCGGCGGCTTCAAGGTGCAGGGCCGAGGCGACGGCGCGGCCGCGAAGCTGGTCGCCGACGCGCGCGCTCTCGAGGAGGCGGGCGTCTACGCCATCGTGCTCGAGGCCATGCCGCCCGACGTCGCTCAGGAGATCACGGCCGCCGTCGGCGTGCCCACCATAGGAATCGGGGCGGGGTCCGCGTGCGACGGGCAAGTGCTCGTTTGCACCAATCTCCTGGGGATGACGCCGGGGCACACGCCGAAGTTCGCGAAGCGCTATGCCGAGCTCGGGGACGCCATCGTCGACGCCGTGAAGCGCTATGTCGGCGAAGTGCAGTCCGGCGCGTTCCCCGCGCCCGAGCACGCTTACAAGCCCAACCGCGCCGACGAGGACAGCAGCCCGCGCCAACCCGGCACCGCACGCGTCGTCAGCCTGCGCCATTAGCCGAGGATCGCTCGTGCTACGGTCGCCGGAGTCGCCATGAGCGAACCGACGCGATCTCGCTACGATCCGGCCCTCATCGAACCCAAGTGGCAGCGCTACTGGGACGAGCACGCGACATTTCGGGCCGAGAGGCACGCGGGACGCCCCAAGTCGTACGTGCTCGACATGTTCCCGTACCCGTCCGGCTCGGGGCTGCACGTCGGGCATCCGGAGGGATATACGGCGACCGACATCGTTGCCCGGTACCGGCGCATGCGTGGGATCGACGTTCTCCATCCCATGGGCTGGGACGCATTCGGCCTCCCCGCCGAGCAGCACGCCATCGCGACCAACACCCACCCCCGCGACACGACCAAGAAGAACATCGCGACGTTCAAACGCCAGCTCAAGATGCTCGGCTTCAGCTACGACTGGTCGCGCGAAGTCGACACGACCGATCCGGCGTACGTCAAGTGGACGCAATGGATCTTCCTCAAGCTGTTCGAGCGAGGTCTCGCGTACCAGGCGGAGATCCCCGTCAACTGGTGCCCGGCTCTCGGGACGGTGCTCGCGAACGAAGAAGTGATCGACGGCAAGAGCGAGCGCGGCGGGCACCCGGTCGAGCGGTTGCCGTTGCGCCAATGGATGCTCAAGATCACCGCGTACGCCGACCGGCTCGATTCGGACCTGGCGAGCCTGGATTGGCCGGACAGCACCAAGGCCAAGCAGCACCACTGGGTCGGCCGCAGCGAGGGCGCGGAAATCGACTTCGCCGTCGAAGGCCACGACGCGACCATCCGCGTGTTCACCACGCGCGCCGACACGCTCCCGGGCGTGACGTACGTCGTGCTCGCGCCCGAGCACCCGCTGGTAGAGACGCTCCAGAAGGCGGCTTCGGCCGATCAGGCAGCCGCCGTGCGCGCGTACGTCCACGCAGCGCGCTCCAAGAGCGACTTCGACCGCACCGAAGCCAAGACCAAGACCGGAGTGCCGCTCGGTACCTCGGCCATCAACCCCGTCAACGGCGACCGCGTGCCCATCTGGGTCGCCGACTACGTCATCGCAACCTACGGGACGGGGGCGGTCATGGCGGTGCCGGCGCATGACGACCGGGACCACGAGTTCGCCCAGGCGTATCAGCTAGCCATTGTCCAGGTGATTGCGCCGGCGGGCGAGCTCGTGGACGTGCAGCAGGCCGCGTATACCGAGGAGGGCGTGGCCCGGTATGGCCGCATCGAGCCGAACGTTCCCGGCGGAACGCCGAGCGCCGAGGCGCGCGCCCGCATCACGGCCTGGCTCGCGTCGAAAGGGAAGGGTGCCTCCAAGATCACCTATCGCCTGCGCGACTGGGTCTTCTCGCGCCAACGCTACTGGGGTGAGCCCATCCCCGTGTACTTTCCCGTCTATGCCGACGAGCAGAAGGCTCCGTTGCCGTTCGATCCGCGCAAGCACCACGGGGTCATGCACATCGACTACGACGATCCGCACCCGGTGGCCGCGGAGGAACTGCCGGTGCGTCTGCCGGACCTAGAGGACTTCCGACCGAGCGGTGACGCAAACGGGCCACTGGCGCGAGCGCGCGACTGGCGCTTCTTCCAAAAGGACGGTCGCTGGTACGCGCGCGAGACGAACACGATGCCGCAGTGGGCCGGCTCCTGCTGGTACTACCTGCGCTTCCTCGACCCGAAGAACGAAGCGGAGATCTTCGACCGCAAGGCTTACGACGACTGGATGCCGGTCGACCTGTACGTCGGCGGCGGAGAGCATGCGGTACTGCACCTTCTGTACGCCCGGTTCTGGCACGAAGCGCTCTTCGACATGGGCGTCGTACGGCACCCGGAGCCGTTTCTGAAGCTGGTTCACCAGGGGATGATCCTCGGTGAGAACAACGAAAAGATGAGCAAGGCGCGCGGCAACGTCGTGAACCCGGACGACGTCGTCCGCGAGCACGGGGCCGACGCATTGCGCGTCTACGAGATGTTCATGGGCCCGCTCGAGCACGTGAAGCCGTGGCAGACCAGCGGCATCGAGGGCTCGCGACGGTTTCTCGAACGCGTGTGGAACGTCGCCACGGGCGCCGTGAGCGAAGACCCGAGCGCGTACGACCAGGACACCGCGCGTCTCGTGCACAAGACCATCCAGAAAGTGACCCACGACATCGAGTCGATGCACTTCAACACGGCGATCAGCGCCATGATGATCCTGGTGCGCCACCTCGGGTCACTCGAGATCGTGCCGCGCGGCGCCGTGCAGGCGCTCGCGCTCATCCTCTCGCCGTTTGCGCCCCACCTCGGCGAGGAGGTCTGGGAGCGCCTCGGGCATCGCCAGTCGTTGGCGAACGAGCCTTGGCCCCAGTTCGATCCTCGCCTCGTACAGGACGAGACCGTCGAGATCGGCGTTCAGGTCAACGGTCGATTCCGATGTACCATCTCGTTGCCGGTCGACGCCGGGGAAGACGCAGCGCGCGCCGCCGCGCTAGCCGAGGAGCGGGTACGCGCTCACGTCGAAGGCAAGACCGTGAGGAAGTTCATCTACGTGAAGGGCAAGATCGTCAACTTCATCGTCGGGTGAGAGAAATTGAACGGCAAGAGCGGGAGCCCGGAAGGGCCGGGGTGCGGGGCCGTTCCGCTGAGGCGTGCCGCTCCGCTCTGCCTCTTGGTGCTCTCGTGCGGGTATCACACGGTCTACTCACCCGACGCTCCGCGTCTCCACGTCAGGCTGACCCGAACGCTCGTGCCCGACGCCGTGGCCGCCGACGAGGTCGCGACGGGCGCACGGCAGGAGCTGGCGCGGGCCGGGATGCTCGAGGCAGGCGACGGATGGCCGTGCGTCGAGGTCGAGGTGCTGCGGGCGGATGAGGCGAGCGAGGGCATCGCAGCGGGTGCGACCGGACCCGCTGCGCGCGCAACCGAGGTCGCGCTGGTGGCTCGGGCGTGGATTGCTTCGTCGCCGGAGGCCCCGCCGGAGAGCGACACGGGCGACATGCGGGCCGCGGAGACTATCGGCGTGGACCAGGTTCCGGGCACTCGCGGCCCGGATCCGCGCGCCAACGCGTTTCACCGGGCGGACGCTCTACGCGCGGCTGCACGCCGCCTCGGCCGTCAGCTCGCCCGGCGCGTGCTCGGGTTCCCGGCCGCAAGCGACGAAGCGGACCGTTAGGCCGGAGGCGTGGCGTGGTGCGTGGCGTCGCCACGGACGCAGCACGCACGCTGACCTCGGCGGCTCGCTTGGCATTTCCGTGCGCCCAGAAATAGCCCGCTGCGATCCGCGTCCGAACGGCCTCGGAGCGGCAAAGACCGTGCTACGCTCCTTGCCGCTTCGACATGATCACCATCGGCTGCGCCGGTTTTCCCGTACCTGCTACGCGGTATTTCAAAGAATTCCTCTTTGTCGAAGTGCAGGATACCCACGTAGCGCAGCCGGGCACGGGCACGATCCGGCGCTGGCGCCGGGAAGCTCCGTCGGGCTTCGATTTCGCGTTGCTCGCGCCGCGCGACATCGGCCAGGAGGGGTTTCGGGACGGGAAGGCGACCGAATCGTCGCTGAAGAACCTCACGGAGGTCGCCAAGGAGCTCGAGGCGCAAACGGCGGTCTTCGCCGCCCCGCCGGACTTCACGTCCTCACGCGGCAACAAGAGCGCGGTGAAGGACTTCTTGGCGACCATCGCGGGGAAGAAGCGATTCCGGCGCATCGTATGGGAGCCGCCGCCGACCTGGGACGCCGAGGATGCCAGGGCGCTGGCCACCGAGAGCGGCGCGACGGCGGCGCGCGACCCCCTGGCGCACGGCACGACGGACGATGCCTTCGGGTACTACCGTTTGCCGGGACCCGCGGGGCACAAGAGCCGCTACGAGGATCCGGCGATCGAGAAGCTCGCGGACATCGCGCTGGGCTGCAAGAACGAGAATGCGATCTTCGTCTTTACGAACGTCGACATGTTCGCAGACGCGAAGCGCCTGAAGAAGGCGATGAACATCTGAGCCTAGCCGCGGGCGCCGGGCCGTCGCACAAAAGCGGAAGGGCGCCCGTCCCTCTGGACGAGGCGCCCTTCGCGCACGGCTCCGAAGTGCCGTCAGCTCACTGATTGCAGGCGCTCAAGCAATTCATCGCGGCGCAGCCGAACAGCGCCTCGAAATCGCTCACGGAGGCGTCCGGCTCCATGCCCTCGCAGGCCATCTTGCACTGCAGCGCGATCGTCGTGAAGCTCGCGTCGCTCGCTCCCGCGTCCGCCGTCACACACTGCTCGTAGCAGGAGTAGATCACGGCGCACGGCGGAGCGCCCGCTTCGCCCGGGGCCTCACTCGTGCAGGCGGCGAGCTCGGAACAGCATTGCTGATTGACGCAGCTCTGGCAGCCTCCGGCGTCCGGGTCCGCCATGGTGCACGCGTTCATGACGCTCGAGTCGGCGTCCGTCGCCCCGCTGTCGTCTCCCGAGCCGCTGCTGCTGCCCGAGGAAGAACCGGAGGAGCTGCCCGACGAGCTCCCGGAGGAGCTGCCCGACGAGCTCCCTGAGGAACTGCCCGAGCTGCTGCCGGACGAGCTCGTGCTCCCCCCGTCGTCGCCCGCGCTGGACGACGAATTGCACCCCGGCTCCATCGAAACGAGGGCGAATCCCGTGAGGCTCACGACCACTGCAGACAAAGCCAACTTGTTCATGTGCTTCTCCTAGTCTCCTAATTAAACCTTGGCGGCCCCCACCGGCCGCTCAATCCAAGGCCCGATGTGTGGCGGACTAGAGTACTCCGCCTTGCGTCAGTCGCGTCAAATTCCGTCGCACCGCAGCTCGCCGGCTTCTCCCGGCGCGCATCCATGCCGTCCGCCCGTCCTTGCCAAGATTGGTTGGACGGAGAAGGGGGTGGCGCGATTCACTCGACTCGGCGTCGCGCGACGAAGCAGCCCGCGAGGAGCCCCAGCGAGACGAGCAGCCACGGCCAGTCTCCGGCGAGCTCGTACACGGTGTGCGAACGCATCCAATGAATGGTGGCTGACACCGTGTCCTGCCGGAACGTCCCGCTTCGCGCGATGACCCGGCCTACGGGGTCGACCACCGCGCTGACGCCGCTGTTTGTGCCGCGTACGAGGTAGCGGCGATGCTCGATCGCGCGAAACTGCGCGAGCGCCAAGTGCTCCCACGGCTCCGCGGTATCGCCGAACCACGCGTCGTTCGTCATGTTCACGAGAAGCTCGGGGTCGGCGTGACGAACGGCGTCGTTCGTGAACCGCGGCAAGATGTCCTCGTAGCAGATGAGCGTCGTGATCGGATGGCCCTCACCATGCACGTCGAGGACGAGCGGATCGAGCGACTTTCCCGGGGAGAAGTGCCCGCTGTTGGGTGACCACTCGTAGAGAACGGGGAAAGTCTCGCCGAGGGGCAGGTACTCGCCGAAGGTGAGCAGGTATTGCTTGTCGTAGCGGCCGGTGATGTTGCCCGCCTGGTCGCTCGCGACGGCGGCGTTGTAGAGCACGTAGTTGCGCGCGTCGCTCACGCGACGTACGACGACGGCGCCGAATATCGCCGGCGCGCCGATTCGATGCGCGACGCCCGCGCGGAGGTCTTGCCGGTACGACTCGTCCCGAACGGCCCGCATGGCCGAGGTCTCGCTCCAGACGAGGAAGTCGACCTGCCGGGTTCGCTCCAGCTCGCTCGACGCGTCGAGGTGCCGCTGCAGGCCCTCGTCGTACGACACGCGCTTCTCCATCAGGCCCATGTTGGCCTGGACGACGCCCACCGTCGCAGCGGGAGCGGCCAGCGCAGCCGCGTCGACAACGCGGATTCGCAGGAGGCCGTAGAACGACGCGCAGGCGACGGCCGCGACGCCCGCAACGAGCGGAGCAACCCGGGGCTTGCGCCGTTCGGCGCGCGCGACGACGAGCTCCGCGAGGGCGATGTTGGGCGCGACGAGCGCGAGGCCGACGAGGATCGGCCCGCCAAGGTCCGCCAGCTGCGTGAGCACCGGCACCTGGTGGACGGTCGCGGCGAAGTACCAGGGAAACAGCAGAGGATAGGCGAGCTCGCTCGCAGCGAATGCAGCGGCGAAGACGAGCATGGGCGGCCACCCGCGGACGGTCGCCCTTCCGTAGAGCCAGCCCAGAGAGGCGATACGGCCGCCCTGGTACCCGCACACGATGAGCACGAACAAGAAACACACCGGCGCGGGAAAGCCGCTGAACGTTCGCAGCATCTCCTCTAGCCAAGAGAAGCCGGCGACGTTCATCGTGGCGCCCGCGAGCCACCCCAGCAGGGTCGCGGTGCGGACGGTCTGTCGTCGCATCGCGACGACCAGCGGCACCCAGGCCACGAAGGCGAGCGGCCACACGTCCATGCCGGCGAACGCGAGCCAGTAGAGGAGCCCCGAGAGAAGGGCGCCGGAGTAGGCCAGCGGCGCTGGCAGCGGGAGCGTGCCGGCCGAGACGGGCGCCAGCGCGCGGGCGGTCTCCGGCCGATTCGTCATGCTCGAATTGCGCGCCTGGGCGGTCCCGGCAGCCGGTGTCGCCATCTCAGGGGCCTTGTACCACGTCCCCTGGACCTTGGACTCCTTCAGCGCGCTCGCGCGCTCGCCCTGCCGACTCGCAGTCAGCGAATGGTCTTCTCGACCTTGTCGAGGAGGTCTTTCACGCTGAAGGGCTTCTGCACGTAGTGCTTCGCGCCGAGCTTGATGCCGCGGACGACGTCGTGCGCGGCGGTCCTCGCCGTCAGGAAGATGATCGGCACCGTTCGAAACGCGGCGCTGCCTTTGATCATGCGGGCGAGAGAGAAGCCGTCGATCGTCGGCATCATCACGTCGCAGATGAGCAGATCCGGCGAGCGCTCGACCTTCCCGAGCATTTCGGCCGCCGAGATCCCGTCGGGCGCCTCTAGCGTCTCGTAGCCTTTGCTGTGGAGGGCTCTGACGACGAGGGAGCGAACCGACTCGTCGTCGTCGACGACGAGGACGAGCTTTCTCGGCGGCTGTGCCGGCTGCACCACGACACCATGATTGTAGCCCAGATCGGCCACGGTGCTCGCAGACCGCTCGCACACGGCGCACACGCCGCGGCGGCCCCTCCGGGCGTCCTTTCCGACTCGCCCGACTCGGCCCGCCTCGCCCGCCTATTTTCCGTTGATCGCGAGGAGCTCGACCTCGAAGACGAGCGTCGAATTCGGCGGGATGCCGGGGCGGCCGGCCACGCCGTACGCAAGAGAGGGCGGGATGACCAGCTTGCGCTTCTCGCCGACCTTCATCCCGGCAACCCCTTGGTCCCACCCTTTGATGACCTGGCCTTGCCCCAAAACGAAGTCGAAGGGCTTATTCCGGTCGCGGGAGCTGTCGAACTTCTTCCCGTCCTCGAAGGTGCCCGTGTAGTGCACGCTGACCTTGTCGCCGACCTTGGCTGCCGCGCCTTTGCCCGGCACGAGAGTTGTCGATTGCATGGGCTTCTCCGGTCTTTCAGGGGCAGAGGGGGCGGGGGCCGAAGCCGACGCAGAAGGCGCGCGAGCCGCAGCCGAGGGCTGCGCTGTGGCGCTTCCGGCTGCCTGGCCTGCGTTCTGGCCTTGGGCCTCGATCGACACCGGTTCGGGCGCCGGAGGCTCGGTGAGCGAGGAGCAAGCGCCCAGCGTGGCCAGCGCTCCCGTGAGCGCAATCTGGCCCAGAGAAAACGCAAAGTGACGAGCCTGTTGGTTCCGCGTACTCATGCTGCAATCCCTGCTGTCGCCTGTGGTGCCGTGGTGCCTTCTCTTCCGTGGCCCATGTCCCGCTCCGCCTCGACATACTTCGGCGGTATGCTGAAAGTAAAGGCTTAGCTCATGTCCCGCGTGCTCCACATCGAGGACGATCCGAGAAATCGGCTGCTCGTCCGCAAGCTCCTCGCAGCCGACGGCCACGAAGTCATCGACGCGACCGATGGCCTCGAGGGGGTGCGCTCGGCGCTCACGGTCAGGCCCGATCTCGTTCTCGTCGACCTGAACATTCCAGGGCTCGACGGCTACGAGGTGACGTTGCGACTTCGGGGCGAGCCTTCGCTCCGCGGCGTGCCCATCGTTGCGATCACGGCCGAAGGGGACCGGGACACAAGCTTCGCGGTCGGCTGCGACGGCTTCATCCAGAAGCCCATCGACGCGCGCAGCTTCGCCGGGCTCGTTCGCCGGTATTTGTCAGGACATCGCGAACCGTACACGTCGAGCGCCGACGCGACCGGCGAGCGCCTTCGGCTGCAGAGCCACCGTATCGTGACGCACCTCGAGCAGCGTCTCGCGGAGCTATCCGCCGCCAACGAGCAGCTTCGGGAGGTCGAGCGCCTTCGCATCGAGTTCTACCGGAACATCAGCCACGAGCTGGCGACGCCGATGACGCCCATCGTCGGGTACCTTCGCATGCTCCTCGACGAGGAGCTCGGTCCTCTGAACAAGCCGCAGAACAAGGCCATGCGCGCGATGGACGACTGCGTGCGCCGGCTCCGCGGCACGCTCGACAACCTCATCGACGTGACGGGCCTCGAGACGGGGAAGATGCGCTTCTTCCACCGCGAGTACGACTTCCTCGACACGCTGCGCCGGGCGCTCGCCGCCTATGCAGACGCCTTCGCGGAGCGCCAGCTGACGCTCCTCGAGGAGATGCCTCGCGGGCCGCTGCCCGCATACGGCGACTCCGATCGCCTCGGCCGTGCCATGAGCCAGATGCTGGACAACGCCTACAAGTTCACCCCCGAGGGGGGATCGTCGGCGTGCGGGTGCGCGTGCTCGACACCCACTACGAGGTGCTCGTCGCCGACAGCGGCGCAGGCGTTCCGCCCGACCGCGCGGAACGCGTGTTCGATCCGTTTTATCAGGTGGACGGCTCGCCGACCCGCGCGTATGGCGGCGTGGGCGTCGGCTTGGCGATAGCTCGTCGCGTGGCGCGGGGGCTGGGCGGCGACATCAAGCTCGCGAGCGGCTCGACCGTCGAGGGCATGTACCTGACGGGAGCCGCGTTCGAGCTCACGGTCGCCAAGCACGCACCGACGGTCGTCGTAGACGCGAACTAGTGCACCGCCGTTGATGTACCATCAACGGTCGCAAGCGACCGCTCGCTACGCGAGCGGCGGTGCGCTAGACGATTCCCGTGGGCTGCGCCCACACCCCGAATTCGCTCCCGCGAATTCGCTAGCGCACCGCCTACCCACTCTGCCTAAGGCTACCTCGACGGCGGTGCACTAGGCGTCCCACCGCCATGAACGCCATTTACCTCGACTGGAACGCGACGGCGCCGCCGCTTCCGGCGGTCGTGGAGGCGATGGCCGGGGCCGCCCTCGAGAGTTGGGGCAATCCGTCCAGTGTGCATTCCTTCGGGCGGGGGGCGCGCGCGCGTGTCGAGCGGGCCCGCGAAGCGGTCGCGCGCCTGGCACGATGCGACCCGCGCGACGTCATCCTCACCTCGGGAGGGACCGAGGCGAACAACCTCGCGCTGCGCAGCGCGTTTGCCCACGAGAGAGGCGTTCTCGTGACGAGCCGGCTGGAGCACCCCTCGGTCACGCGCGTCGCGGAAGCACTCGAGCGCGAGGGGCGGGCGCGCGTGCGCTGGCTGCGCGTCAACCGGGACGGAACCGTCGACTTATCGGACCTCGAGCACGCTCTGGCCGAGGGAGACGTGCGCCTGGTTGCCGTGCAGGCAGTCAACGCCGAGACCGGCGTCATTCAGCCCGCGGGCGAGGTCCTCGCGATGGCGCGCAAGCTCGGCGTCCGGGTGCACGTCGACACCGTGCAGGCGTTCGGACGAACCGAGGCTACGTGGCACGAGGCCGATACGCGCAGCCTCGCCGCGCACAAGATGCGAGGACCCAAGTCAATCGGCGCGCTGGCGGTCCGGCAGGGGGTCCGCATCGAGCCGGTGCTCCTCGGCGGCAGCCAGGAGCGCGGGCTTCGCCCCGGAACGGTCGATCCAGCGGCGGCCGCGGGCCTCGAAGTCGCCGCGACGCACGCGCTCACGTCGGCGGCACGCTGGCTTGCGCTCGCACCGCTGCGCGACGCCCTCGAAGCCGGGCTTCTCGACCTCGAAACGGCGCGCGTCAACGGTGCGGCGGCCGAGCGCGCACCCCACGTGACGAGCGTCGCATTCCCCCGATGGAGCTCCGCGGAGCTCGTGGCTGCGCTCGATCTGGAAGGTCTCGCCGTCTCCGGGGGAAGCGCGTGCAGCGCCGGCACGGCGGAACCGTCCAGCGTGCTCTCGGCCATGGGCGACGACCAGGCAGCGACGTGCAGCATCCGCTTCTCCCTGGGCGAGGAGACGTCGAGCGAGGACGTCGGGCTCGCGCTCGCGGCGGCCGCCCGTGTGTTCAGGAGGAGCCGGCCGTGAGCTGGCTCGTCACCGTGCGATGGCCGTTTGCGACGGCGGCGGCGTTCCCCCGTTGAACGGGATCCAGAGGGCGCGTACCTGCGTGCTGGCGGCATGCCGCGAATAGCCGGCGAGACCGAAGAGGACGTTCCAGAAGTACCCGTTCGGATCCTCGCCGTACGAAAAGAGGGGCAAGAGGTGAAACTGCCAGTCAAGCCCCCCCGCGACTCGCTTCTGCGTGTACAGGGTGTTGGCCGCAACTTGCAGGACGGAATCGTTCTGCCCCTCGGCGAAGCGCCAGAATATCGGCAGACCGATCGTCGTTCGCCCCTTGGCGTTCGCGAAGTCCCAGAAGAACGGGGCCACGACCGTGTGGATCGAGTCGTCGCTGCGACCTACGTATACGATGGGATGAAGCGCGTTCTCCCATCCGTGGGTATTGCTGTTCAGGGTGAGCGTCGGGAAGACCCACCAGGTCGTGGACTCGCCATACGTCTGAAAGCGGCCGGCTACAGGCGTCAGCCAGTCGTGTCCGAGGGAGCTGTCCGAAGTGTAAAAGAGCGGCGCGATCGCCCAGGCATGCGTCCCGACGTCGCGATCGCGGTAGTTGAAGAGGAGCGGAACGCCAGGCCCGATCGCGGTGAACGTCGTCGCGCCCTTGTGGGTCTCCGCGTGCGAATAGAAAAGCGAAAGGAGCGTGTCGGAGGTGCGCGTCACGCGCCGGTAATAGCCAGGCAGGATGAAGAGGGATTGCTCTGGCGTGTGCCCGTAGTGAAAGAAGGGAAATAGCGTCGTGTGCTCTTCGCTGACGCCGCCGGACTCCGGCTTGCCGCGGATGTGAAAGTAGAGCGGGGCCAGGTCGAAAACGTCGCGCTTGGAGTCCGATTGGCTGATCACGGGACCGACGACGGTCGTCGCGCTGCTGTCGAGCTCGTGGGTCGAGTGGTAGTAAAGAAGCGGCGGAATCAACGAATACGTCCGGCGATTGCCGTCCACGTTGCCGTTGTCCCCTGCGAAGTAGAGCGGGACGACGCCCAGGTCCACGCTCGAGCCGGTTCGGTTGCGGAAATACGGGCCGGCGATCGTGAACGCACCGTCCGCGTTCCAGTGCGACGTCGTGAGGAGAAGGGGCGAGTGAAAGTAACCGCCGTCCTTGCGCTCCCCCTCGAAGACCAGCGGCGCGATCCAGTTGTCGTGTTCGCCCGGCGCCTCCCGGTGCGCGATCGGACCGACGACCACCACGCGGTTTTCTCGGTCTCGAACGCGCCAGACGGCAGGGAAGAGCACGTCCATGTCGAGGCTCAAGGAGCGCCTGCGGTAATAAAGAAGACCGTAGAGCCCTTCGGTGTCCGGCGTCTTGGGGACGCCGTACAAGGCCTGCGTCGGATCCGGCAGGCCGCGTGTTTGCTCGAGGTAGAAGGGCGGGAGGAGACGCAGACGATAGTCGCCGCGGCGCTCCTCGAACGGGAACCATTGCACGACGCGGACGCGCCCCTCGGGCGACGCCGGCCCCGAGGTCCAGTCGGAGCCAATCTTGCTGCGAGCCTCGGGCGAGATGTCCAGCGGGTTGGCGGGCGGCGCGATCTCGGGCTCCGAGCGCATGTAGGCGTTGTGCAGCTCTTCGAGCTCCTCGGGGGTGGGCCCCTTCGGCTCCTCCTTGGGGGGCGCCTGTCCGCCGGGTGCGCCGCCGCCGCGCCTCTGGGCGAGCGCCGGAGCGGAAAGGAGAACGAGAAAGAGAAAAATCGGGAAGAACACACCGGCAGGTCGGCCGACCGCTCTCCAACGTCGTCTTCCGGCAGGCCTCTTCTTCTTGTTCATTCTCACGTACATGGCTCAGGTACCCGGCGCAGGGGGGTGCGAGTCGACGCTGCGCGAGGCCGCGACGAGGCGATCGACGACGATGCGCAACGCTTGGTCACGGGGCATGAGCTCCTGGGTGTGCGCGTCCAGATCCTTCACCTGCACCGCTCCCGCGGCGAGCTCGGTCTCTCCCAAGACGAGCACCACGCGTGCGCCGACTGCGTTGGCCCGCCTCAGCTGGCTCTTCAGCCCACTGCCCCGCGTATCGATCTCGCAGCGGATTCCCTTTTCGCGCAGATCCCGCGCCAGCAAGAGCCCCGCGCGGATCGAGGCATCGCCCAGCGGCGCGACGACGGCGTCGATGACGCTCGGCGCCACCTGCAGCTCGCTGGCGATGAGCAACCGCTCGAGCCCGGCCGCGAAGCCGATCGCGGGAACCTGCGGACCCCCGAGCTCGGACACCATGAAGTCGTACCGCCCGCCGCCCACGAGCGTGCTTCCCGCGCCCAGCTTGTCGGCCGCGCCTTTGATTTCGAAGAGCGTGCGCGTGTAATAATCGAGCCCTCGCACGAGGCGCGGGTCCACGACGTAAGGCGTCCCCAACTCGTCGAGATGAGCTCGGAGCTTGGCGAAGTGCTCGCGATCGTCTTCGCTCAGGAAGTCGTCGATGGTCGGCGCGGTTTGCACGGCGGCCTGATCGCGCGGGTCTTTCGAGTCGAGGATGCGCAGCGGATTGGTGCTCAGGCGGCGCTGCGACTCGGCGGACAGCTCGGCCATTTTCGGCGTGAGATGCTGAACGAGCGCATCGCGGTACAGGCCGCGCGTCTTCGGCCCGCCGAGCGAGTTCACGAGCACCTCGAGACCCGGGACCGCCAGCCCCCTCAGGAAGACGACCAGCATGTCGATCATCTCGGCGTCGCACCCGGGCCCCGGGTCGCCGAAAATCTCCGCACCGAGCTGGTGAAACTGCCGATAACGCCCGCGTGCAGGGCGCTCGCCGCGGAACATGGCCCCGCCGTACCACCACCGTGTCACCGGCTCTTGCGCATGGACCGAATGTTCGATGTACGCGCGCGCCGCGCCCGCGGTGCCCTCCGGCCGAAGCGTGAGCGCCTCGCCGTGGTGCTCGAACGAGTACATCTCTTTCTCCACGACATCGGTCGTATCGCCGATGGCGCGCACGAAGAGACTGGTCGGCTCCACGTACGGAGTGCGCACTTCGCGGAACCCGTGCAGGCTCATGGCGCGTGCGTACGCGCGTTCGACGCGCTGCCATCGCCCGATCTCGTCGGGGAGGACGTCGTTCATGCCCTTGACGGCTTGCAGCAGTGTCATGAGCCCCGGTTTCTGCGACGGTTCGTGCAACCACGCGAACAACGAAAACGATGCGGCAGGGCGCAACTTATGGCCCCGTGCGCCCGCCTGGGTCAAGCGTGGTGAGGGTCGCGTCCTCATCCCCGCGAGCGGGCTCTCGGCCCTGCCGGTCGGCTTTCCTGCCCTGGCGCCGGCCGCCGAGCCGCGGTAATCGCCCTGGCGTGGCTGCTGGACGTACGTGCGCTCTCGACCTCGGGCGCGTGCGGGTCGGCGTAGCCATTGACGACGAGCTCGGAGCGATGGCCCATCCCCGGGGAACGCTCGACGGGCGCAACGTCAAGGCCTTGCTGGAGCGCCTCGGCAGCCTGGCCGACGAGCAAGACGTCGTGCGCTTCGTCGTCGGGCTGCCGCTCGACATGACCGGCGGGGAGGGGACCGCCGCCCGCGAGGCGCGTGTC
This sequence comes from uncultured delta proteobacterium, assembly GCA_963720145.1. Lineage (GTDB taxonomy): Bacteria > Myxococcota_A > Polyangia > Polyangiales > Polyangiaceae > Palsa-1150. Next base: position 70,974 of record CAVREO010000044.1, on the reverse strand, counting down.
ATGGCCCAGCGGATCGCCGACGCGACCGGCCGCCTCGTCGAGTTGTGGGACGAGCGGTTGACGACCGTCCAGGCGGCACGCGAGCTCGCCGCGAGCGAGCTTCGCGGGAAGAAGGCGCGCGCCCGGGTCGACGAGGCGGCGGCGTGCGCGATCCTCCAGTCGTGGCTGGACGCGCGCGCGCACCGGCCTAGGGGAGGAGGCACATGAGCCCGCGGCCCTCGGGCGCCAAGCGCCGCAAGCGGCGGGTAAAGGGCGGCGCCACACCTGGGGCCGGAGGGCCTTCCAGCACCCCGCCGCGACGCCGTGCGCCGCCGTCGTGGCGCGTCTGGTTCGTCCTCGGCCTCGCGCTGACGGCGTGCGCTGCCTCGACGGCGCTCTTCCTCGTCTACCCGTCGGAGCGTGGGCCGGGCCAGGGACGCACGGTCGAGATTGTCGTTCCGAGAGGGCTCGACCCGCAGCGGCTGTCGGAGCTGCTCGCCGCGGGCGGTCTCGTGGCAGAACCGCGCCTCTTCGCCTGGTGGGTGCGCGCGACCGGCGGCACGCACGAAGTCGTGGCCGGCACGCATCTTCTCACCGACGATGCGAGCCCGCGCGAGCTCATGTTCCGGCTCGAACGTCACCCGAGGCGCGGCGGCATTCGCGTCACGTTTCCCGAAGGCTTCACGCGGTTCGACATGGCTCGCCGCCTTCAGGACCGGGACGTCGTGTCTCTGCGCGCGTTCCTCGATGCGACGACGGATGCCGCGCTTCTCGACGAGCTGGGCATCGTCGGCGAGAGCGCCGAGGGCTTTCTCTTCCCGGCGACGTACGAGCTCCCGCTCGACAGCGACGCTCGCGACATCGTGCGCGAAATGAAGCGCGAGTTCGACCGGCGATGGGACATCCTGTCGCGGAACCACTCGGCGGGCCTGAACGACGTCATGACCTCGGCCAGGCTCGGGGTGCGAGACATCGTGACCCTCGCTTCGCTCGTGGAGAAGGAGACCGGCGCGGACGAGGACCGACCCGTCGTCGCGAGCGTCTTTCTCAATCGCCTGCGGGACCCCAAGTTCTCACCCAAGAGGCTCGAATGCGACCCGACCGCCGCCTACGGCTGCCTGGTCGCCCCCGAAAAGGCGGCGTCTTGCGCGGGCTTCTCCGGGAGGCCGACCGCCGCCATCGAGCACGATCCGGACAACCCGTACTCCACCTACACGCACGAAGGTCTGCCCCCCGGGCCCATCGCGAATCCCGGAGCGAAAGCCCTCGAGGCCGTCATGGCGCCGGCATCGACGCACTACTTCTACTTCGTCGCGCGCGCCGACGGGCGCAGCACCTTCTCCGAAACGTTCGCGGAGCACTCGAGCGCCGTGCACCCCGACGCAGGCCGCCGCGGAGCGCCCAGCCGCGAGCTCAGCGAAGAGCAGAGGGAAGAGGGGCGCCGCTAGAGGCCTGCGCGGCTAGCCGGGCGGTGATATGGGCGGGGCATGCCTGCCTGGACCCCGCCCGCGCTCGGCGCCGCCCTTTTCATCGCGATCCATTACTTGCTTCTGCGCGCCGCGTCGGGCCGTATCGAAGACAGGCTGGGGGCGCTCGTTCTCGAAGGCGACGGCCGCCCTGGGCATCGCCTCGAGCCTGCTCCTCGGCGCGCGCGGTGCTCCCATCGCGCGACGCGCGCCGGGGCCTTCCTCGCCGCCGGCAGTGGCCTCGCGGTGGCCGTTGCCAGCGTCCTGGTGTTCGCCACGCTTCGCCGCGGCGGACCGGTCGCGTCGACAGGCACCGTCGTGCTGGGCGGCGGAGTGGCGCTGAGCGCCCTGGCGGCGCCCTGGCTCTTCGGAGAAGGGTTCACCCCCAGGCGAGCGCTCGGCGTGGGCCTGGGCCTCGCTGCGATGTGGGTACTCGGCGGCGAGACGTGATACACGCGATCGGGTGTTTTTAGCCGGCGACATTGGAGGAACGCGGGCGCGCCTTTCGCTGCTCGCGCGTACGGCGAAGGGCTCGACCCTCGTACGCCAGGAGGTCTTCGAGAGCCGCGCGTTCCCGTCTCTCGATGCCGTCGTGCGCGCCTTCCTCGGAGATCGACCCCCGAGGATCGAGGCCGCTGCCTTCGGCGTCGCCGGGCCGGTCGTGCGGGGCGGCGCGCTCATCACGAATCTCGGCTGGACGGTCGATGCGCGCATCCTCGCTCGCAAGCTGCGCATCGGTCGGGTCACGCTCCTGAACGACCTCGTCGCGCTCGCCGTGGGTGCGCTCGTCGTGCCCCGCTCCAAGCTGCGCGTGCTCGGAGGGGCGGGCGCCCCGAAGCGAAGTGGCGCCAACGTGGCCGTGCTGGCGGCGGGAACGGGCCTGGGCGAGGCGATGCTCGTCTGGGACGAGCCGCGTCGCGACTTCGTGCCGAGCCCCACCGAGGGGGGTCACAGCGATTTCTCCCCGGCCGATTGGCTGCAGGACGAGCTCCTCGCGTTCCTGCGCGGCCGCTTCGGCAAGCACGTGAGCTGGGAGCGAATCCTCTCGGGCAACGGGCTCGGAAACCTCTACGACTTCTTCCGCGAGGCCAAGGGGGTAACCGAAACGAAGGGCAATGCCGCCGCGATCGCGGGCGCGCCGGACCGCAACGCCGCCATCGCGCAGCTCGGCACCGAGTCCGCGAGCAAACCGGCGGCCCGTGCGGTCGAGCTCTTCGCGCGCATCTACGGTGCCGAGGCCGGAAACCTCGCCCTGAAGACACTCGCGGTGGGTGGCGTCTACGTCTGCGGCAACATCGCGGCCCGCCTGCTGCCCGTCCTCGAGCGCGGACCTTTCTACGAGGCGTTCGTCGCCAAAGGCCGGCAGAGACCGCTGCTCGAGCGCATTCCCATCGCCGTCGTGCTGGACGCCGGCATCGGGCTGACGGGCGCCGCGCGCGTCGCGCTGCAAAAGTAGCGTCCGCCTGTCACGACCCCCTTCCTATCTGCCGGCCATGCAGTAAAACCTTGCGGCAACATGCCGCACGAATACGACCCCAAGCAGATCCGGCTCGCCGTCAGCACCATCAAGGGCCTCGCCATGGACGGCGTCCAAAAGGCGGACAGCGGGCACCCCGGCACGCCGATGGGGCTCGCCGACATCGCCTTCGAGCTGTTCACGCGATACTTGCGCCACGATCCGCGCGACCCGGGCTGGGTGGCGCGCGACCGCTTCGTGCTCTCGTGCGGGCATGCGTCGATGCTCATCTATTCGATGCTGCATCTGTCCGGGTACGATCTCCCGCTCGCCGAGCTGGAGAAGTTCCGGACCTGGGGAAGCAAGACTCCGGGGCACCCCGAGCACGGCCTGACGCCTGGAGTCGAGACGACGACCGGGCCCCTCGGACAGGGCGTCGGCAACGCCGTCGGAATGGCGCTGGCGCTCAAGCTGAAAGCCGCGCGGTTCGGCGAGCCGTTCCAGGCGTCGCGGGTCTATTGCCTCGCGAGCGACGGCGACCTGATGGAGGGCGTGAGCGGCGAGGCTTCGAGCATCGCCGGCCACCTCGGGCTCGACAATCTCATCGTCATCTACGACGACAACCACATCAGCATCGAGGGTGACACCGCTCTCGCGTACTCGGAAGACGCGTGCAAGCGCTACGAGGCCTACGGCTGGTTTACCCAGTGGGTCGACGACGGCCACGATCACGCGAAGATCCGCGCGGCGATCGACAGGGCCATCGCGCACCAGCAGACGGTGAAGCAGCCGTGCTTCATCCGGGCGCGCACGCACATCGGCCAGGGGGCGCCGCACAAGCACGACACGAAAGAGGCGCACGGGGAGCCGCTCGGCAACGAAGAGGTGGCGGCGACCAAAGAGGCCATCGGGCTCGACCCGAAGAAGACGTTCTTCGTCCCCGAGGAAGTGCACGCGCTCTTCCGCGAGCGCGCCGCGGAGCTCGCGAAGGAGCACGAGGCCTGGAGCGCGCGCTTCGCGGCGTGGCGCACCGCCAACGCGGCGCTCGCGACCCAGCTCGAGGCGTTCGAGAAGCGCACCGTGCCCGCGAACCTCTACGACGAGCTGCTGAAGGCGCTGCCCGAGAAGGACGACGCGACGCGGAACCTGTCGGGGGCGCTCGAGCAGGTCGTCGCCAGGCTCGTTCCGTCTCTCATCGGCGGCGCGGCCGACCTTTCCCCTTCGACCAAGACCATCATCAAGGATTCGCCGAGCATCGGCCCCGGCAAGTTCACCGGGCGCAACATGCATTTTGGCATCCGCGAGCACGGCATGGGCTCGATCTGCAACGGCATGGCCGTCTCGGGCGGCATCATTCCGTTCGGGTCGACGTTCCTCATCTTCAGCGACTACATGCGCCCGAGCGTGCGCCTCAGCGCCATCATGGAGCAGCAGTGCCTGTGGATCTACACGCACGACTCCGTGTTTCTCGGAGAGGACGGCCCGACCCATCAGTCGATTGAGCAGCTCTGGGCCCTGCGCCTCATTCCGCAACTCTACGTCGTGCGTCCCGCCGACGCGCTCGAGTGCGCGGCCGCGTGGACCCTCGCGCTGCAGCGTCGAGACGGCCCGACCGCGTTCGCGCTGACGCGGCAGACCCTTCCCAAGATCGTGCGGGACGCCTCGTTCGACCCGAAAGAGGCCCTGCGGGGCGCGTACATCGTCCAAGAGGCCGCCGGGGGCAAACCCGACGCCGTGATCGTCGCGACCGGCAGCGAGCTTCACCTGGCCGTCGGCGCCAAGGCGAAGCTCGAGGCCGAAGGCAAGCGCGTGCGCGTCGTGAGCGCGATGTGCCTGGAGGCGTTCGCGAAGCAGGACGACGCCTACCGCCAGCGCGTGCTGCCGGCAGGCGTGCGCCGGGTTTCCATCGAGGCGGGGCGCACCCTGCCGTGGAAGGCCATCGTCGGCGAAGCGGGCCTCGCGCTGGGAATCGACCACTACGGCGCGAGCGCACCCTGGAAGGTGCTCGCGGAGAAGTTCGGCCTGACGGTCGACGCGGTCACCACGCAGATTCGCGCCTGGTGGGGGTGAGGGGGGGCGCCCCTGACTAGGCGCCTGCTCAAAGTATCCAGGCCGAACGGGGACGGCGGGCCGGGTCGTCCTCGTGGTCCAAGTCGCGGTCGTGGTCGGCTCTCGTAGACGTAGTCGCTGACGCTGACGTGGTCCTGGTCGGAGTACCTGGTCGTGGTCCAGCCTGCGCGGCGGCGTCCATTCATTGCTTCAAGCGCGTGAGCATCGCTACGGTTCGCTCCAGCAGCTCGCGGGCTTCGCCGAGGTCGTCGTTGGCCGCGAATCCAAGAGCCTCCATCGCATCGACGACTGCAGCGCACTCGAGGGCCGATCCGCGCGCAATCGTGTAGAAGCGCCGGGCATCGCGGTCGGTCTTGCCGCTTCCTTCGGCGATGTTGAGCGGGACCGAGAGTGCGGCGCGCCGAAGTTGATCCGCCAGGTCCGAACATCCACGCGGGACGCGCTGCGCGAGCGTCGAAGACAGGGCGAGGAATCGAATGGCGCATCGATACACGTCGAGGGACTGAAACCCAAGCATGTCGTCCCTTCGGTCCGGCGTCGGCCGATGTTGCGTGCACAATGCCGCCGTCGTGACCACGACCAGGTACTCCGACCAGGACCACGTCGGCGTCAGCGACTACGTCTACGAGAGCCGACCACGACTACGTCGAAAACCATAGCGATGCTCACGCGCTCGAAGCTGGTGAATGGCGCCGCGCAGGCTGGACCACGACCAGGTACTCCGACCAGGACCACGTCAGCGTCAGCGACTACGTCTACGAGAGCCGACCACGAGTGCGTCGGAAACGACTACGACTGCGACCAAGGAGAAGTCACGAATGCTCAGTGTCGTGCCCGAGCGCGTGCTCGGCGAAACGTTCTCGTTCTCCGCCCCGCCGTCCTCGTTTCTCTGGGAATCCCTTTGCGGACGCGCCCTAGCCCTAGGGTCGCTCGCAGGACGCTCATTCGGGGGTGTCCCCGGCGCTACCGTGGGCGTCTCCACCTCAATCGCGTAAGCCCCGCCCTGGTTCCGCGTGCGTCTCCGCTTCACGGGTGACCGTCCCCCGCGAATGGGTGCACCCATGAGGCTCATTCGTGCGCTTCCCCGGCGGTTCCGCGTGCGCCCCCGCTTCACGGGCGGCCGCCCCCCGCGGATGGGTGCCCGAAGGAGGCTCATTCAGGTGCCCCTCGGGCTCAATCGTCACCCCACGAGGCTCGCGGACGCGCCCAAGAAGCTCGTTCGCGATCGCATGAGGCTCGTGGGTGCGCGAAGGAGGCTCATTCAGGTGCCCATAGGGCTCAATCGTCGCCCCACGAAGCTCGCGGATGCGCCCGAGAAGCTCGTTCGCGATCGCATGAGCCTCACTCGTGATCCCATGAGCCTCATTCGCGATCGCATGAGCGTCATTCGTGACGGCGTGAGGCTCATTCGCGATCGCATGAGGCTCATGGGTTGCCGCATGACGCTCATCGGTGATCCCATGACGCTCGTGGGTGACCCCATGACGCTCATGGGTGACCCCATGACGCTCATGGGTGACCCCATGAGCCTCACTCGTGAGCCCGTCTGCCTCCTGGGTGCGCCCGAGAAGCTCGATCGGGCACTCCTATGCCCGACGCGATGGCCGACGGGCTTCCTTCGCAACCCGCCGAGCCTCACGGTCGCCACCATGGCCTCCCTTCGCGCGGCCGCGAGCCCCGCTCACTCGGCGATGCCGCCCGCCGCGCGATCGATGAGCCACGTGATGGCGCCCCGGCAGCCGCGGATGACGCGCGCGGGCGTCTTGTGCACGTCCCCCTGCGCCTCCCAGACGCGCTCGAGGGCCGGTCGCTTCTTCTCGCCCACGGCCAGCACGAAGACGTGACGTGCGTGCTCGATGGGCACCGACGTCAGCGTGAGTCTGGCCTCGCGCGTCCCCGCGGCGGGCACGGCGGCCACGAGCCGGTCCACGACATTCACGGTCCGTTCGCCGGGGAACAGCGAGGCCGTATGCCCGTCGTCCCCCACGCCGAGGACGAGCGCGTCGAACGCCGGTACGCCCTCGGCGTCGAGCTGGACGCACCGCCGGATGGCCCGTTCGTACTCGCGCGCCGCTTCGTCGAGATCGGGCTCGTCGGCGCGCATGCGGTGGACGTGCTCGGCCGCGACGCCGGCAGGGTCGAGGAGCGTCGCCTTGGCCCAGCGGTAATTGCTGCGGTCGTCGGTGGGAGCCACCGCGCGCTCGTCGACCCAGAAGACGTCCACCTTGCCCCAGTCGAGCCCCGACTCGCGCGCCAAGTGAGCGTACGCGTCGCGCGGCGTGTTGCCGCCCGACAGGGCGATGGCCGCGGCACCGTGCTTTCGGATCGCGCTTTGAATCGCCTGAGCGATGCGCACCGAGGCATCGCGCGCGACCTGAGCGGGATCGCTCGAGGCGACGAGCTGCCCGGGGACGACTTTGGTGGCCATGCGTGGCGAGGAACGTAGCACCCGCCGGGCTACGCGCAGGAGAGCTCCTCGCCGCGCAGCTCGTCGGCCCAAGCCACGGCGTCCAGGAGCGCGGCGTCGTGGGCGAGCCGGTGCAGGGTTCGCTCGAGGAGGCGGGCGGGCTCGCCGTCGCGCAGGCGAACGCAATGTTCGAGACGGTTCGTTTGTCCTGCGCCGGTCACCGCGAGGCGCCATGTCGCCATGGCCTCCGCGCCCGCCTGGCTCGCGTCCCTTTCGATGTCCCCCTGCAGCGAGAGGTCGCCGGCGCTCGCCTCGATGTGCACGCCAAGCAGGGTACCGGCCGGAACGCGGTCGATGGGGACCGCGCAAAGCTGGGCGCTGACGGGCCGGTCGTCCTGCCGGAGCAGCCGCAGCTTGCCGGCTGACGGCACGTCTCCGGCTTCGCCGGAGCGTGGTCGAGACCTGGGCTCGGCGCGCCACCCGAGGCTCGTCGCGAGCCACCCCAGGAGTAGCGTCCCCTCCGCGCCGAGCGCCGCGCCCTTCGGCGAGGCCTGGGTGATGCTCACGCGCGTCACACTCGAAGCGAGCGGGCGCAAGCGTGGCTCGTCGAACATGCGCGCACACAGCTCCTGCCAGGGGGCCACGCGGGTCCAGCTGAGGTCGCCCACGCCGGGCCGGTCCGCGGGCGCGCGCGCGCGTGTCCAGTAGACGACGTGCGCCAGGCTGGCGAGCGAGCCCAGAGAGGCGTCGAGCACGATACGGCTCGCGTCGTATGCGAGCGGCGCGAACGCGGGGTCGTCGGCGTGTACCCGGCCCAGCCACACGAGCGTCGTCGGGACGTCGGTCACGGCGAGGGCCCCCACGCAGCTCGCGAGCCGCGCGCAGACCGCGCCGCGAGCGACCAGCGACACCCGCTCGGAGCAGACCGCGGGGCCACCCCCGGCCGACGGGGTACAGACGGCGGTCGCGTCCCCCTCGAGGGCATCGGGCCCGTCCGGATCGAGACCCACGAGGATGGCCCGCGCCGGAACGCTCAGCAGCACCTCGTCGACGATGGGCGCCCACGCTGCGGCGAGAGCCGGCGTGGCGGCGACCACGATGAGGTTCATCGTGCACGCGCGCGCCCGAGCGGTCTCGCCGGGGGGAGGGGGAGACGACCAGAAGGTGCGAAGCTCCCGGTCGAGACGGCCGAGAACGGCGCCAGCGCCGCCAGCGCCCTGGCCGGTGCTCACGGCTTCCTCCACCGGCGCCCGTCGCGCGCCAGAAGGTCGTCGGCTTGCTCGGGGCCCCAAGAGCCTGCCGGATACGTCGGCGGGGGCGGGTAGGCGTCGGCGGCCCATGCCTCGAGCACATGGTCGATGTACTCCCACTGGGCTTCGACCTCGTCGCGTCGCGTGAAGAGCGTCGCCTCTCCGCGCATCGCGTCGAGCAGCAGGCGTTCGTAGGCCTCCGGCGTATTGGACCCGAAGGCGGCTCCGTATCGGAAGTCCATCGCGACGTCTCGCAAGATGGTCTGCTGCCCCGGCTCCTTCGAGATGAACCGCAGGGCGATGCCCTCGTCGGGCTGGATGCGCACCGAGAGCACGTTCGGCGTGATTCCGCCGTCCGCCGTCCGGAAGAGCGTGTGCGGCACCTCGCGGAAGACGACCGCGATCTCCGTCACGCGGCGCGCGAGGCGCTTGCCGGCGCGCACGTAGAACGGTACGCCGCTCCATCTCCAGTTGTCGACGAAGCAGCGCATCGCGACGTAAGTCTCCACGCGCGACTCGGGCGATACGTCGGGCTCCTCGCGGTACGCCGGCACCTCTTCGCCTCGGACGACCCCGCGCGTGTACTGACCGCGCACGACGCTCTTCTCGACCTCGCTGCGTACGAGCGGGCGCAGACTGCGCAGCACCTTGACCTTCTCGTCTCGCACGGCGTCTGCGGCGAGCGCTATCGGCGGCTCCATGGCCGTCAGGCAGAGCAGCTGCATCACGTGGTTCTCGAGGATGTCGCGCGTCACGCCCGTCTGCTCGTAGAAGCGCCCGCGGCCCTCGACGCCAATTTCCTCGGCGACGGTGATCTGGACGTGGTCGACGTGCTCGCGACCCCACACGGGCTCGAAGAGCGAGTTGGCGAAGCGGAAGACGAGCAGGTTCTGAACCGTCTCCTTCCCGAGGTAATGGTCGATGCGGAAAACCTGGGCTTCCGAGAAAGTCGCGGCGACCGTGTCGTTGAGCGCGCGCGCGCTCTGCAGGTCGTTACCGAACGGCTTCTCGAAGACGACTCGCATCCAGGGACCACCGCGTCGCTCTTCCTCGGGCGACGCCACGAGCCGCGCGTTGCGCAGACCCTCGACGATGGGCGCGAACTCCGCGGGAGGCACGGCCAGGTAAAAGAGGCGATTGCCGCGGGTGCCGCGCTCGGCATCGATGCGCTCGAGGTGCGCGCGCAGCGTCTCGTAGGTCGCGGGCGAGTCTGCCGCGCCTCGCACGTAGCTCAGCCCTCGCTCGAAGTCGGCCCAGAGCGTGGCATCGATGGGCTTGCGTCGTGAGAAGGCCGACACCGCCTCCTTCATCTCCCCCCGGAACGACTCGTCCGTCTTCTCGCGGCGGGCCACGCCGACGACGGCGAAGCCCCCCGGCAGCGAACGGCTGCAGGCGAGGTTGTACAGCGCAGGCATGAGCTTGCGCCTCGTGAGATCGCCTGACGCGCCGAAGATGACCACGGCGCACGCATCGCCCGTTCGGTCCTCGACGAGACCACGACGGAGCGGGTTGGGCGCGATGGGCTGAGCCTTGGACATGCGGTGGAGCATACCCAGCTCGAGGGATCGGCAGGGTCCAGACCGACAGCGTGCACACGTCGTGACAACGCGCCTGGCGCGGACCTTGCCAGACCTGACGCCATGTTTAGGTTGTGTGACCAAGAGGCAAGGTCATGCGAGCTAGCGGTTACCCGGAGAGTCGGTTCCTCGGCTACGTGCAGGTCAGGGTTGGCGCCCGCGTGTTCACGCTTCCGGTCGAGGCCGCGCCCCTCGGCGGCAAAGATGGAAGCGAGCGCCCTGCGGGTTTCTTCTCCGCCGACGACCGGTTCGGCATCCTGGTCGACAGCGGCGACTCCGACGCAGTGCAGAAGGAGACGATCGAACGGGCCTCAGCGGATGCCGCGCGCCACATCTCCCGCAAGTTCCTCAACTGAATGTCTCTGCGGCTCTAGCGTCGCGCTCCCGGGAGCCGTGACTCTCCGGGTCCCGCCGTTCCGGCCTCGCCGTCTTCGCTCGTTTGCGACCTGTCGTCGTCCGGCTGCCTCGGCTCGACCGTGCTGCCCTGGACTGGTCTCCGGCGCAACCGTTTGGCTTGCGCACGATGTGTGCACTGGGGCCCAGCAGGTGCGCTCGGCAGAGCGGCTCTCGTGGAAAGGCAGACCCAGAAAGCGGACGAAGCAAGCGAGCCAGTCGAGCATCAACTCAACCGAAGCCTGGAGAGGTAAAGCGTCATGAGCGCGGGAATCACGGGCGGCCAGCCCCCTACAACAAACGAGAAAAACCCTCAGGTGAACGGCGGTCAATCGGGGTCCGAATCCGACCAGCAAGAGCTGACCCCTGACCGTCCGCCGCACGTCACCGAAGGGCACGGCGAACCGAAGCCCAAGCGTCCGCGTGGCTTTGCCGCGATGGATCGGAAGCTCGTCAGCGAGATAGCTCGCAAGGGCGGCAAAGCGGCGCACTCGGCGGGCACTGCGCACGAATTCACGAGCGAGGAAGCGCGAGTGGCGGGGCGCAAAGGCGGCCGAGCCACCCACGCCAAGCGCCGGCGACTCGTCGAGGAGCAGCAGGTCAAGCCCTCGCAACACGAGGAGAAGCAGGGCGGCTGACGCTTGGGCGCCGTGTCTGCCCCCACGGGCCCACGCAGGTCGCGAAGAAGGCGACGACAGGTCCGCGAGCCGGAGCCCCCGAAGGGGCACCGGAGCGGACGACAAGACGGGTTCAGTTCGTCGCTTCGCCGTCGAGTACGCGCGCGAGGAGCTCGAGCGTGTCGGCGATGCGCTGACGCTCGGGCCGCGGACAGCGATCGAGGAGCGAACTGAACGCGAGGGTCCAGTCGGTCGAAACGGCGTCCGCGATGCGCTTGCCGCGCGGAGTGAGGCGAACATCAGTCTGGCGACCGTCTTCTGCGCCCCGTCTGCGCAGGATGAAGCCGGCGCGCTCGAGCCCGGCGAGGTTGCGGCTTGCCGTGGAGGGATCGATGCCGAGCGCGATGGCCAGCGACGAGGTGGAGATGGCGCCGCGTTCCGCGATCAGCTGCAGCGCTTCGGCCTGCTGGGGCGTGATGTCGCCCGAGCGTGCTCGCTCGCGGCCAAGCCGGCTGAGGGCCCGTGCCACCGTCTGAAGCGCTTGTGCGGTCTTGGGGTCGGCCATTGGCGCAGGCCACGCATCGTCAAGGTCGCGGCCGGCGTCAAGGGTGACGACCTCGGGTAGACGTTCGCGCTCGCCGCGTAAGGTCGTTCGCGCAGCCCGCCGCAGGGCCTGCGGCGTCTGCGGCCGGTCGAGGTATTGCAGAAGCGCGCGGCTCGCTCTAGCGTGAGGCCGCCGCTCGTAGCCTCCCATTCCTGGCCCCTGACGATGACAAACCTGGTCGCCGAACGCCCGCTTCCCCGCCGTAGCTCCCGCGTACGCCCGGAAGATACGTGTCGCATGTTCGAGAGCGACCTGCTCGAACGGTTCTCGCGCATCCATCCCGCCACGCCGTTCGTCGTGTGGATCCCGGTCGCAGTGTTCTTCCTCGTTCGCAGCGCGCTGCGCCATGACGTCGCCTTGCCCGCCATCGCGGGGCTGTTTTTGGCGGGCATCTTCGCGTGGACGTTTGCGGAATACGTGCTGCATCGCTGGGTGTTCCACTGGACGAACGACACGCCCTGGGGCAAGCGAGTGCACTTTCTCCTGCATGGGGTGCACCACGACTGCCCGAACGACAAAGACCGCCTCGTCATGCCGCTGCCGACGAGCGTGCCGCTCGCCGTTCTCTTCTTCTCCGTGTTCACGCTGACGATGGGACGAGCGGTCGGCGAGCCTTTTTTTGCCGGGTTCGTCATCGGGTATCTGTTTTACGACGGCACGCACTACTTCGTTCATCACTTCGCCCCACGCTCGCGCTGGGGGAAGTTCTTGCGCCGCCACCACCTGACGCACCATTTCGCCGACCACGACGGAGGATTTGGCGTCTCGTCGCCGATGTGGGATTACGTCTTTCGTACGCTACCGTCGAAGAGGAAATGATTCGTTTCGCCACCGGCTGGCTGTCTGGTGCGATGCGCGGCGAGCGAGGCGGAGTCGAAGGGGAGGGCGGGGAAATATGCAGAAGGACATCTTCGTGGCCCTGGCGGCGATTGGCTGGGCCGACGGCGAGCTCGACCCGGATGAGGCGGACGCCATCGTCCGCGCCGCGGCCGAAGCGGGCCTGTCGCTCGAGGAAATCGCGTCGGTCGAACAGGCCGCGAAGACCCGGGTCGATCTCGGGGTCGTCGATCGCGCCGGTCTCAGCAAGGAGGACCGGCTTTTCGTGTACTCGGTCGCCTGCTGGATTGCCCGGATGGACGGCCGCGTGACCGACGAAGAGTCTGCGGCGCTGGCGGCTCTCGGCGAGCGGCTCGGGATCCCCGACCGCGTGCGCGTACACGCAGAGGGCGTCGCGAGGGACATAGCCGAGCTACCGGACGGGGATCGCCCCGCCCGCTACGACCTTTCCGCGCTGCGGCGCATCTTGGGCGAGAGGCTGCGAGCGGCGGGTGCGGCCGGCGGACCGGGAGCCTAGGGACCCAAAGCCAGGCTAAGCTTTACTTCGCTTCGAGCGCCATGACGACGGCAGAGCAGAAGGGAACGGAGAGCACTCCGCGCGCCGAGAGCGAGATCGGCACCGTCCTCGCGCAACGCTACGAGGTCGTTCGCGAGCTGGGGCGCGGCGGGATGGGCGTCGTCTATCTATGCCGGGACGTCGTGACCGGCGACCGCGTGGCGCTAAAAAGGCTGAGAACGCCCGAGAAGGGGAGCACGCGGCCCGAAGAGAGCTGGTGGTTTCACCAGGAAGCGCGCGCCGTCGCGCTCCTCGATCACCCGGCCATCGTGCGCGGGCGCGACTTCGGACAGCTAGCCGACGGCAGCCCCTTCTTCGTCATGGACGTGCTGCCCGGCCGCAGCGTCCACGAATGGATGCACACGACGCATCTGCCCTGGAGCGTCATCTGGTCGATGGTCGATCAGGTGCTCGCCGGGCTTGGCCACGCACACGCGCGAGGCGTGATTCACGGTGACCTGAAGCCGTCCAACGTCATGCTCGACCTGGCCTCCGCCGGGCGCGGGCCGCGCGCTTACGTCCTCGATCTCGGTCTGGCCTGGCTGCGCGAATACCGGCACGACTCGCGCCTCGACGGCGCCGAAGCACCCGAGGTCGCCGTCCACTCGGGCGCCGGCACCGTGGGATGGGTAGCCCCCGAGCAGATTCGCCGTCAGGCCTCGCTCGTGGGGCCCGCGACGGACTTGTACGCGCTCGGGTGCGTCATGTACCGCGTCCTCAGCGGCCGCGAGATCTTCGAGGGCAATGCGCAGGACGTGCTGCGCGCCCACAAGCGCTCGCCCGTACCCCCGCCCACGCTGCCAGACGGAGTCCCGCCGGGCGCGAGCGACTTCATCCTCAAGCTGCTCGAGAAGAAGCCCTGGCACAGGTACGAGTTCGCAGCCGACGCGCGGCGCGCGTGGTTCCAGGTCAAGCCGCCCATGGCGGCGACGCTGGAGGAAATCGTGCAGAGCGCGCCGAGCTCGCGCGCCGCCCCGGCCGCGTACGCGCGATCCCTCGCCCCCGGGATCCTCAGCCTGCGCGCGCCGATGCTCGTCGCGCGGCAAGACGAGCGTCGCGAGCTCTGGTCGGCGGTCGAAGAGGTTGCGAGCGGCGCGCGGCGCCAGCAACTGGTCGCGCTCATCGGCGAAGCCGGTGTGGGCAAGAGCCGCCTGGTAGAATGGCTCTGCGCCGAGGTGCACGAGCACGGCGCGATGCTCCCGCTGCGGGCGCGTTATGGCCGAATGCCGACGCCGCTCGACGGCATGACCGCGGCGATCAACGCGCACTTCGGCCTCGAGGGCGCGGATCGCGCGGGGGTGGAGCAGGCTCTGATCACCCGCTGGGAGGTCGCCAAGGACGACCACGACGCGCTCACGTGGGTGGCCGCGACGGCCGAATGGCTGCGCCCGACGCCGCCCGGTGTCCACGCCGCGCTCGGTCCCAGCGGCAAGCGCTTCGTCCTCGATCGGCCCGAGCTGCGCTTCCTCGTCATCAAGCGGCTGCTCGAGCGGCTCGCGACGAATCGTCCCGTCTTGCTCTGGCTCGACGATCTGCACTACGCCTCGCCCAACACGTTCGAGGTGCTCTCGCGCCTGCGGAGGGACGCCTCCGATTTGCCGTTGCTCATCGTGGCGACGGCGCGGAGCGAAACCCTGGCGACCGATCTCGACGCGGCCCTCCGCATGGAAGCCATGCGCGCCGAATGGGGCGGCAACGTGCTCGAGCTGAAGCCCCTCGCCACGGACGACACCGAGCGGCTTCTGCGGAGCGCGCTCCCGCTGGATGACGCGGCGGTCAAGCGGGCGGTGGAACAGAGTCGCGGAAACCCCCTGTTCGCGCTGCAGCTCCTGTACGCGTGGGCTGGGGGGGCTACCTCACGCTCGACGGCGACACCTATAGCGTCCCCGAGCGGGCCCTCCGAGGTCGCGCCATCACGACCGCCGAGCTGTGGGACGAGCGGGTGCGCGCCATCGCCACCGAGCTTCGCCTGAGCGCGTATGCGGCCGCGGCGCTCGGCGACGACATCCGCGGCGAGGTGCTCAAGACCCTCTGCACCTCCCTCGGGATGGACCCGCGCGATGCGCTGGTTGCGCTCACACGCGCGCAGATCCTCATCTCGGCGGGGAACGACCAGTTCCGATGGCCCCACGCGCTCCTGCAGGAGCACCTCCTCGAGCGGCTGCACGAACGCAAGGACGCCTCGGCGATCTACCGCCTCGCGTCGAACGCCCTCGCCAAGCACCCCGCCGTCGGATCGCGACGCATCATGAAGCACCGCGTCGCCAACCTCCTCCGGGCGGGCGACGACGACACGGCGGCGAAGCTGATGTTCGACTTCATCCGCGGGTCGTGGAGACGCGGGCGCGATACCGCGGCCACGCTGCGCGACCTCAAGATGCTCGAGGGCCGGCTGCACGGCGCCAACGAAGGGGAGGGCGCGTTGTGGCGTGCCGAGGCGCTGCGTTACATAGGGAAAATCTCGGAGGCGCGCACCGAAGCGGACAAAGCGCTTCATGCCTTCCAACAGGTGGGCGACGTCGCGAACTCTGCGAGCGCGATGCGACTGCTCGGCAACATCGCCAGCGATCTCGGCCCAGCCCGCGCAGGGTCGTGCTCTGGTCGTGAAGGCCCTCGGCATGTACGAGAAGCTCGGCGACGCCGCGGGCCTCGCGCAAGCCGAGGTGGTGCTGGGCGAGATTGACTACTTGCTCGGCGACCATACGCGCGGCAGGACGACCCTCAAGAAGGCTCTCGAGCGCTGCATGGAAGTCGGCGACGTCATGGGACTGTCGCAGTCGCTCATTCTGCTCGCGCTCATCGAGGAAGCGGTGGGCGCCTTCGAGCGGGGGCGCCAGCTCCTCACGCGAGCCCGCACCGAGTTCGACGGCATAGGCTACCGCCTCGGGCTCGCCCAGTGCGACGTGGCGCTCGGACACGCCGACCATCGTGCTTTCGACTTCGCGGGCGCGCGGTCCCGGGCGCTCGCGGCACGTGCGAGCTTCCG
The DNA here is from genome assembly GCA_963720145.1 of uncultured delta proteobacterium. Taxonomy (GTDB): domain Bacteria; phylum Myxococcota_A; class Polyangia; order Polyangiales; family Polyangiaceae; genus Palsa-1150. The sequence continues at coordinate 54,776 of CAVREO010000044.1, read as the reverse complement.
CGAGCTGCAGAATCCGCGCGGTGAGGCCGCCTGCGAGCGCCTGCTCGCGATGATCGCACTCGACTCCGACGACTTCGACGCCGCCGAGGCGCACGCGCGGATCACGCTTCAGGATCTACGGGAGCCTGCAAGACCCCTGGGGCGAGCTCGAATCGCGCCTCCTCTTGGCGCAGGTGGCGCTCGCCCGGCGCGATCCCCGCGCCGAGTCGCTCGTGGCCGCCTGCGACACGGTCGTGCTCGACGAAGCGGAGCCCCGCCAGCACCGTCACTTGACGCGCGCATGGCTGGCGCAGCAAGGGAGGCGCTGGGCGGAGGCGGCCGCCGAGATCGACAAGGCGCGGGCCGCGTTTCTCGTCTCCTCGCCCGAGGGCGGCGGTGTTCGAGCGGCGGAGGCGCGGGCGAGAACGGGCGACCACACTCCCCACCTCCTGGCTCGCCTCGCGGACCTCGAATGGGAAGGACCGGCCCTCGGAACGATCGAGGCCTGGCAGGACCAGATTCGGGTCGCGGGCGGGCAGGCCCCCCGGCCGCAGCGGTCCGCGCGACGTGCGTAGCGGGGCGCGCTCGGCTAGAGTCGCCCGCCCATGACCACCCCCCAGAACCCCGCGGTTCGCCGCAAGAAGAAGGCGCGTCGCACCAAGCAGCTCGCCGAATGGCGCGCCAAGAATGTCGACAAGAAGGCCACCGCCCCGGAGACCAGCAAGAAGAAGGGCTAGCGCGGCTGAACGACGCGCGGACGGGCAACCAGCGTGACCTCCCTGAGCCTGCAAGAGACCTACGCCCCGGAAAACATGTGCTTCGGCTGCGGTCCGAAGAACACCCAGGGCTTGCGCCTCCGCAGCTTCGCCGAGGGCGATGACGCGTGCGTCTGCCGCTGGCGACCGCAGCCCCATCACCTCGCGTTTCCCGGCGTCCTCAACGGCGGTATCTGCGGGGCGCTGCTCGACTGCCACTCGAACTGGACGGCCGCATGGCACCTCATGCGCAAGGCCGGGGCCTCCGCTCCGCCGTGCACGGTGACCGCCGACTTCGCCGTCCGGCTCAAGCGCCCGACCCCGCTCGACGCGGAGCTCACCCTGCGCGCGCACGTCGTGGACTCCCAGCCCGACCGCGCGACCGTAGAAGCGACCATCGAAGCCAACGGTCAGGTCACCGCCACCTGTCGCGGGACGTTCGTCGCCGTCAAAGAGGGCCACCCAGCGTTTCACCGCTGGTGACCGACCCGCGCCCCCGGGCCAAGCTCGACACGGTTCCGGGGAGCAATCCCCGGACATAGCTAAGCACGGGAACTCCGCGCCCAGATTGACCATTTGGGTGCCGCCTCAACCCTCGGCTCCGGGCGCGATATGTTTCGGAGACCCCGACCGTTGTCCTGTCGAGCTTCCGCATGAAGGCGTACGCAGATGTCCTTGCTTTTGCTGGGGCCCCTCCGGCGGGCTCCGCCCTGGCCACGCGCGCGCCGGCGCCGCTCGACCCGAGCGACGAGCATCTCTGCGCGGCGGCGCTGAGCGGCGAAGCAGCCGCGTGGAACGCGCTCATCCAGAGACACAACCATCGCGTCGTGGTTGCGCTGCTGGCGCGCGGGGTCCGGGTCGACAAGGCCAAGGACATCGCGCAGGAGGCGTGGATGCGCCTGGTCGAGCAGCAGCGGCTCGGCCGCCTGGACCGGCTGCAGCTTCCGGGGCTGGCGATCGCGCAGGCGGCGTTCCTGGCGCTGGAGTCGGCGCGCCGCGAGTCGTCCGCCCGGAGACACGAGAACCTCGAGGAACCGGCCATCGCCGCAGCGCTCGCCGACCCACGCGCCGACGCCGAGTCGCGTTTGCTGACCGAGGAGCGCGTCGCGCGCGCGGTTGACGTTCTCTCGAAGTGCTCGCCCTCGGCGCGCCAGGTGTTTCGCCTCGCATACGGCGGCGACGGACTGAGTCACGGGCAGGTTGCGCAGCGCGTCGGGCTGTCGCTGCAGCGCGTACGGCAGATTCTTTGCGAAGTGCGCGCCAAATTGCGCCTCGCGCTGGAAGGAGAGAAGGGAGAATGAGCACGCGTCACGCGACCTCGGCGGACCTCGAGCTCTACGTGCTGGGCGCACTCGATGCCGCGCTCGCCGAACGAGTCGAGTCGCACTGCGTGGAGTGTGCCGCGTGCGCGGCGGCCCTCGCGGGAGAGGCACGGCTCGAGACGGCATTCGAGCAGGTCGCGTCGCGCAGCGTGCGAGCGTCGATGATGCACCCGGCACGCGCGGCGACATACGCAGCGGCGGGACTCCTGGCCATGGCGGCTGCCACGGCCGTCTGGGTCGGACACGCGCCGGTCGGGACGAGCGCGGGGGAGGGGACGGCGTCGGTGCCGCATCACCCGCTGGACGACGGAGCGATCCTCGACGCGCGAAACGACGCCCTCGACGGCGGCTGACAACGCCGCGCAGCCGCGGAGAACTTGGCCCCTGCGAGCGGGCGTCTCGTACGATCGAGCGCACCATGCAACGTACGCTCGTCCCCGCTCACCAGCGCCGCGCCATGCGGCGATCCGCGCCCGTCGACTGTCAGGTCGTCCGTGAGCGCGATTTCAAGCTCATCGGCAGGTGGGGCGTCGACGTCTCGCCGCTCGGGTTGCTCGTCGTGGCCGAGGATCGCGTCCTGACCGGAGAACCGGTCATCGTCGCCTTCCGACTGCCCAGCAGTGACTGGTGGTTCGATTCGCTGGCGACCGTCGCGCGCGTGGTGCACGGGCGCCGGCCAGGCGACACGGGCCGCTGCTTCGGAATCCAGTTCGACTCCCTCGAGGCCGACGCCCAAAGCTTCCTCCGCCGTGCGCTCCGCGGTGTTCCCCCTCCGCTGCCCATGCGCGAGCCCCGCGTCGACTACGCGGCGAGCGTGCACCTCGCCGCGCTCTCCTGAGGGCGACTCAGCGACACGGCCCCGGGCTGCCCTGCGAGCCCATGACGGCGCCCTGTCCCGACCCAGCGTTGGCCGCGCCTCCGGCGTCGTTCCGGACGGGTGCTGCCCCGTCAGCGGGCGGCGACGACCGCCCCGAGTCGGGCGCTTGCTCCTCGCCTGCGTCTACCGGCGCTCCGACCACGGCGCCTGCGTCCCCGGCGGGCCCAGGTGCGCCCAGTACGGGCAGCGCGGCGAGCGGCCCGTCGAACTCGTCGAGATCGACGGCCGCGGGTATCCCGGTGACCTTGCCCATGTCGGAATCCTGCCAGAACGCCCAGGTGGACCACGCGGCGGGCACCGACGGGCAGGGGACCCCCCAGTTGGCGATCCAGAGGGCGTGCATTCCGAAGCCGGTGCCCGCGTGCGACGCGAACGACGGCGACAGGTAGAGCATCGGCGTCATGCCGGTCGCCTGCTGCATCGCCGAGAACCAGGTTTGCATGCGCGACTGGATCGTCATGTCGGAAAGGCCGTCGGTGACCTCGAGGTCCATCACCGCGGGGAGGTCCCCTGCGCCGATGCCGCCCGCCGCAGACAGCATGGACGCGAACAGCGTCGCCTGCGCCGTTGGGTCTTCCCCCGGGCGGAAGAACTGGTACGCGCCACGCACGACGCCGGCCGCTTTCATCGCCGGCCAGTTGGCGGCAAACTCCGTGTCGGAGTAGCCCGTGCCGTCGGACACGCGGGCAAACGCGAACGACACGCCGGCTGCCTTGGTCTGCGACCAGTCGATCCGGCCCTGGTACACCGAGACGTCGACGCCGCGTACGATCGCAGCGCCCGGACAGACGGCACTGCCCAGCGGCGACGCCGTGCTCGAGACGCACGCGTTCTGGCTGCCGCTTCCGCCGGAACAGGCAGCTATTGCGCAGGCGAGCGAGGCTGAGGTCAGCGCTACGAGGGCGCGCGGGCGAGGACGCAAGGCTGGGCTCCCAAGCCATCGTACGCCCTCCTCATCGAAAGCTCCCCCACGCTCTTCGACGGCGCCGCCCGGCGAACCCGCGCCGGCAACTTGGCCCAGGTTTGCGTCGTCCCGATACGATTCGTGCTCGAGGAGGCTCATCCCGATGACCGTGCACCCGTCGCCCCACTCCGGAGGCTCCGCCGTCGGGGCTTCGCTGTTTCGGATCTACCGCTTGCTCACGCCCTCGCTGGCGCGCGCGGCATGCGGCCGTCTGCCGACCAATCGCCGGCGTGAGATGCGCCACAGCGTGCGCCTCGGGTGTCGCGTGCGTCGCATCGACGATTGGCGCCTGCTCGGCGACCGCACGGTCGACCTCTCGCCGCAGGGGATGCTGGTGCTGTCCGACGAGTCCGTCGACGAGGGCACGGGCCTGGTCATAAGCTTCCAGGCCACCGAGCTCCCCATCTGGTTTGACACGTGCGCGACCGTCACACGCATCGTGCAGGGGAGGCGACCTGGCGATTGCGGTCGCGCGCTCGGTGTGCACTTCGACACGCTGCCGGCCGTCTCGCGCCTTATTCTGCGCGGCCACCTTCGCCGGCTGCCTCTGACGCGCGCGAACCGCGAGCCGCCCCCCGTGATGGGCCGCGCGAATGACCACGCCGGCGTCGACTACGCCGCCTTCTTGCGCCCCGTCCTCGAGGCGCGCGCCTGACGAGCTCGACTTCGCCTCACCACGTCTGCGAGCGCGCGATGAAGTCGTAGGGGTAGTCCCACGGCGGCGCGGACGCCTCGTCCAGCTCTCGGACGTCTTCGATCGAGAGCTTCACCTCGGACGCGCGCAGGTTGTTCTCGAGCTGCTCGACGGTGCGCGCTCCCACGATGACCGTCGATACGACGGGTTTCGACAGAAGCCACGCGAGCGCCACCGCAGCGTGCGTCGTGTCGTGCCTTTGGGCAACCTTGCCGAGAACGTCGACCACGTTCCACAAGCGGTCGTTGTCGTAAGCCTTGAACGTGTCGCGCCACGAGTCGAGGCGCGTACCCGGCGGGGGCGCCTGGTCGCGCTTGTACTTGCCGGTGAGAAATCCGCGGGCGAGGGGAGACCACACGAGGACGCCGACGCCGAACGCGCGGCACGCGGGCACGACCTCGCGCTCGGCAGAGCGCACCGCCAGCGACCACTGGAGCTGCACGGACTCGTACCGGTGTGCACGCAGCTTGTCGGCGACCCAGAGCGACTCGACGAGGCGGTACCCCGTGTAGTTCGAGCAGCCGATGTACCGGACCTTGCCCTGGGTGACGAGATCGTCCAGCGCGCGCAGCGTCTCGTCGATCGCGACCGATGTGTCTTGCATGTGGACCTGGTAGAGATCCACGAAATCGGCGCCCAGTCGCTTGAGCGACGCCTCGCACGCCGCCAGGATGGCCTTGCGCGAGAGGCCCCAGTCGTGCGGACCGGGCTTGCTCGCCGCGCCGAAACCAATCGGGAAGCGACACTTGGTCGCGAGCAGGACGCGATCGCGCTTACCCTTGACCCATTGCCCGAGAAGCTCCTCGCTACGTCCCTCGCTGTACACGTTGGCCGTGTCGACCAGGTTGATTCCCGCGTCGATCGCCCGGTCGAACACCCGACGGCCCTCGTCGTCGCTCGAGGTGACCCCCTTCATGAACGTCTGCGATTCGCCGAAGGTCATCGCCCCGAGTGAGAGCGCGGTGACTTGCAGGCCCGAATTGCCCAATCGCCTCAATTCCATGACGGCTTCCTCTTGCTTGGCGCGCCCTTCACCCGGGGCGGGGTGTACGTGTCGTTCAGAGACGCGACGATAGCAGCGCGCGGCGTGCGACCGGGGGTGTGCGCGCGGCGCGCCGCCGTCTACCGGCGATTGTCACCCATTTGGGGGCGTCGTTGCGGGAGAGTCGGCTGAATACTCTCGCGCCCGCTCCGTCTCCATGGGGGAGACACATTCCCAACGGGGCACACCTGGAGCCGCCCCTCGGGGGGGCCAAAGCACACTTGAAGGAGGCTTTTCATGCGACTCGTGATTCCGGCTGCTGCGACCGCGGCAGCCACGGCAGTGACTCTTTGCGTCGGATCGGCGCGCGCCGACGGCGGCGCCAGCGACAAGAAGATCGTCGTCGGAGGCGATGTGCAGCTCGTCGTACCCGTGGGCGACTTCTCGGATTCGAGCGGCCCGGAAATCGGCGCGGTCGCCCGCGGGGGCTATCTCGTCACGCCGCAGGTCGAGCTCACCGGACGCATCGGTTACCTGGCCGGGTTGAACAAGTCGACCACGATTCAGGGCATCACCGTGAACACCAACGTCAGCAACATCCCCATCTGGCTCGGGGCCCGCTACTACTTTCAGGATGACGCGGCGCCAGCCGGGTTTTACGGCGCAGCCGAGTTGGCGTTGAACTTTCTGAGCGCGAACGTCTCGGCAGGGAGCGTCTCCCAGAGCAACGGCGTCACGCGCGCGGGCTTCAACTTGGGCGCGGGATACGTCATCAGCCGCGACCTGCCCATCGACATTCGCGCGCAGTTCATGTTCCTGAATCTGCTCGGGACCGATAGCGGGGAGAAATCGCTCCTCGGCATCGGAGTGAGCGGCGGGTACTCGTTCTTCCTCTAGACCCCCGCCTTTCGACGTCCCTCGACGGCTCACCCGGCGCCGCGACGCGCGGGTGAGCCGATGCGGGCGCGTGCGTGCGGTTAGCCCCGTATTCTGGCTCGGCAGATGCCCCTACGCAACGAACGCCTGCCGGCGCACTTCGTCGGGCAGCTTTCGCACGTCGAGGCTCCAGGCTTCGCGCACGGGTACCGGGAGGATGCCCAGGAGCTCGGCTTCCCGCAGCGCCCCCCGCGTGCCGAGCGCGACCGCCGGAAGCAGCGCATGCAGCGCTCCGAACGTCCCGGGCCTCGCGATCAGCCTGTGGAAGCTGAGGTGGCCGATTTCGTCGACGAGCACCCGGGCGATCCGCTCCTCGAGCGCGTCGCGCAGCGCGGGACGGCTCGCGAACACGCGGCGGACCGCGCCGATCGCGCGAAGGAAGGTCGCGATGCCGATGGCCTCGGCGGCGAGCGTCACCGGACGCGCGACGACGTCAGGGAGCGACGCGATGCCCGCGACGAGCGTGCGGGTGATCGCCACGGGAGGTGCCGTTTCCGCCACGCGCACGCCGAAGAGGCGTGCGCTGCTGAGGAGCAGGCGCGTGTGGTACCCCTCCTCGAGCAGCACTACGTGGTGAAGCCAGGCGGCGATGCCCTTCTCAGGAAGGGGTCGCGCGAGGACGCGCTCGACGCCGTACGCCTCGTTCGCGTTGACCTTGACGAGGCACAGCAGAAGCTGCATCTCGGGGGACGTGGGCACGGCATCGTCGTAGCGCCGGAGCTGCCTCTCGAAGAGCGCGTCGTCGAACGGGCCGTCGTAGCAGGTCGGCGCCCGCTCGAATCGGACCGTTTCCCGCTCGCGCGCGGAGAGCGTACGCCGCTCGAAGTCGGGCGCACCGTCGTGCTGCTCGAGGTACGCGGCGTAGGCGCGGAGCTCGCCTTGGACGGATTCTGGCGCGGGAGGCTCGAAGAGCGACGGCACGGACCCCTAGCTCAGAAAGGGCGCCCGCGCATGTCCGTTTTGACATGCAGTTCGCTCGTCGCAGGGACGAGCGGGTCGAGCAGGGGAGGGGCCGCTGCCGGGGCGGGGGGGCGCGCCTCCGTCTTCGTCGGGCACTCGACCGACGCGTTGCGAACGACCGCCGCCACTTCGTCGCGTACGATGGCTCGAATGTCTGCGCGCAGAGCGCCGACGTCGACCGCCGGAGCCGCGGGCGCGCTGCGGTCGCCAGCGAGCGGCGCCGCCTCGGACGACGAACCCTGCGTCAATTCGTGCTCGTGCGCCGGCCGCCAGCCGCGGACCCGAGCCCAGAGGGTCGCGTCGGAGCCCACCGCCCCCCCGATAGCCGACGCCAGCCCGGCAGCGAACACGAGCCGCGCGTTGCCGGTCATCGGTTGGCCTTGGCGGCGGGGCCTGGAGTCGTGCGCATGCGAATGCCTCCGTGTCTGCGGCGAACATCACTACCATGCGAGGCGAATGCGAAGTCCCCCGAACGGATGACAGCCGTCTTTGCCTGCCTGCCGCGCCGGCCTGCGGGTACTCCCTACCTGAAAGGCGCGACCCTATGCGAAGCCATTGGTTCCACCGTGCTGGCGTAAGAACCTGGTACGCGGTCGTGGCGCTGGCCGTTTTGGCCGCGCTCGCCTGCGGTACCGCGAAGAATAACGAGTTCGGCGCGGGGGCGAGCAGCAGCGGGGGGAGCGGAAACGGGAGCTCGGGCTACGGCATGTTCGGAGGGAGCGGGAGCGGCAGCGGCAGCGGGCCTCACGGAGACGCCAGCGTGGCCGCATGTCCTCCGGGGCTCCAGTGCAACGTGGCTTGCCCCAACGGCGGGACGACGTCCATCTCCGGCACCGTGTACGACCCGGCGGGGCAGAACCCGCTCTACAACATCGCGGTCTTCGTTCCGGGCTCGGCGTCCCTTCCGGCGTTGCCGCGGGGCGTACTCACCGGCAGCGACAAATGCTCGTGCGATGCGCTCTTCAGCGAGGGCGCGGTCGTGAGCACCGCGACGGCTGTCGACGGCACCTTCAAGCTCACGAACTTCCCGGTGGGAGCGAACATCCCGCTCGTCATCCAGGTCGGGAAATGGCGGCGCCTCATCTCGGTCAGCAACGTGACGGCATGTCAGGACAATCCCCAGCCGGACAAGTCCCTGACCCTCCCGGGAACCGTGAGCGCCACGGACACGAACGACGGCATGCCCGACATTGCGGTCTCGACCGGCTTTGCCGACTCGCTCGAGTGCCTGATGCGGCGAATCGGCGTTCCTGCGAGCGAGTACGTTGCCGGAACGGCCACGACGGGCCACGTGCACGTGTTCTCGGGCGGGCTCGCGAATGCGCCGCAGGGCATCGGCAAGCCCGAGGCGCACCCCATGCCGAACGCGCCCGCGAGCGCCACCGACCTCTGGGCTTCGCAGGCGCAGCTGATGCCGTTCGACATCGTCCTCCTCTCGTGCGAGGGCGCCGAGACGTACAACGCGAATCCACCCGCGCTCGAGGCGTACCTCAACGCGGGCGGCCGCGTGTTCTCGTCGCATTTCCACTACGCCTGGTTCGCCGGCCCGCTCTCGTCGATGCAGGCGTACACGGCCCCGGCCGACTGGGGAATGAACCTCGCGACGTGGAGCACCGGCGGCGGCGGCGGCTCCGGCCGGGATGGGGGCGCGCCCATCGGCGGCTCCATCGTGCAGACGCTCAACGGGACGACCGTGCCCTTCTCGAAGGGACAGACGCTCGCCCAGTGGCTCGCGCTCCCCGCGGTGAACGCCCTCGGGAAAGACGGCGTTCCGGCCGCGGACGTGTCCGATCTGGCAGCCGCGGTTCAACGCGTCGGTGGCCGCCGCGAACAAACCGTCGCAGCCGTGGATCACGGCGGACCCGCCGACGGGCGCGCCAACCATGTACTTCTCGTTCGACACGCCGGTAGACCTGAATCCTCCCCCGGTGAACGGGCCGGACCCGGGCGGCGGCGTCAGCTATTGCGGCCGGGCGGTCTTCAGCGACTTGCACGTGTCCGGTAACCCGCTGACAAACGACCGGGGAGACCCGCCGCAGGGCTGCGCGAGCACGCCCCTGTCGCCGCAGGAGAAGGTGCTCGAGTTCATGCTCTTCGACCTCTCGTCGTGCGTCATCCCGGACACGATGACGCCGCCGCCGCCCATCGTGCAGTAGCGCCGCTCGCACGCCATCGCGCGCTGGCCGGCAACCCCATCCGGGTCGCTCGCGACCCCTCGCGAGAGGCAAGGTGATACGAGTAAGGGTGCGATGAAGTTCGTGCGCCCAGCGACCGTCGACGAGGTCCTTCTCGCCACGCCCGAGGATGAGCCCAGCAAGACGGTCGTTCGCGCGTGCACCGCGTTCGGGGTCTGGTCCTTCCACCGCGACGACATCGGGAAAATCGAGGCCCAGCTGCCGACCGGCAAGGTGGGCCCCGTCGCGTCTCTCTTTGCCGAGTGGACGCAGTGGCTGCGTTCCCCCGATCCGCGTGCTCCCTGGAGCGCCGCGCTGCACTCAGGTTTCGTCTACCTGCTGCGAGAGGGCCAGGTCTTCACCGCGCGCCCCGTCGTCCTGGGCGAGGCGATGCAGATACACGACGGTCGGCAGCGCCTCTTCGCCGCGTTCGAGTTCCTGAGCGAGCACGGCGAGGGCCGCCGGTTCGAGGTGTTCTGGGACCGCGTGGAGTGACGGCGGCGTCAGTCGCCCGCCATCGTGGCGTTCCATACCGGCAGCGTCCATCATGGGAGGCGGCGCGATCGCGTCCAAGACGCCGGCCTCGGACTGCGATGGCTGGCAAACGCCGATCATGCCGAAGTTGTTGCAGGCTTCGCCGGTGGGGCAGCCATGGCTGGCGTCGCAGAGCTGGTACTGACCCATCGGGCAGCTCGCCTGGCACGTGAGGGTAGGGAACCCCGCTCCGAGGGAGGCGCAGCACGCTTCGCCGCCGGAACAGGAGCCCGCGTTGGTGCACTGGATCGAAACGCCTCCGTCCGGGCACGAAGCCTCGCAGGTGCCGGTGCCGCCGCTGATGCAGCACGTCTGGCCACTCGGGCATCCGCTCATGATGCAGGCGGGGATCATGAAGCCGCCGTCACCGCCGCTGCTGCTACCCGATCCGCTGCTACTTCCCGTCGTCGACCCGCTGCTGCTGCTGCTTCCGCTTCCGCTTCCGCTACCGCTGCTGCTGCCGCCGTCACCGCCGTTCGAGCTCGTCGAACCGCCGCAAGCGACGACCAGAGCGACCGAGCCGCCCAACCAAAAGCCGAGAAGACTCCGAACATCTTTCATGGGGAATTTGCCTCCGCGCCGAAGCGCGGACGAACCCTACCGCTCGGAGCCTGGTTGCCTGTCTCACGTCCGTCGCCCGTTCGCACTGTTTTTTTCTATCCCAAACGGGATATACGCCGGGGCCGCCCAGACGCGCCCTCACGTCCGCGGCGCGACCTCGTAGAGGGTCTTCTTCGGACTGGCGAGCACGCGCTCGACGATCGGCGCGAACGTCTCGAGCGGCAGGCACGCGCGCTTCCCGTCGAACGCGGGGTTGTCGTATCGCTCGACGAAGCGCGCCGTGCGGTCGTAAAAAGGGTGATCGCGGAGGCCGTCGCGCAGGTTTCTGTCCATGCCGATGTGATGGAAGAAATTGTAGCCCTGGAAGATGCCGTGCTTCTCCACCATCCAGTGGTTTTTGTCCGAGACGAACGGGCGCAGGATGGCGGCGGCGATTCTCGGCATGGTTCCACGTGCCGAGCGTGTCGCCGATGTCGTGCAAGATTGCGCACGCGACGTACTCCTCGTCCTCGCCGCCCTCGAGGGCGAGCGTCGCCGTCAGGCGGCAGTGGTGAAGGCGATCGACGGGGAAACCACCGAAGTCGCCCTCGAGGAGGTGCAGATGCGCAAGCACGCGACGCGCGAGGCCGCTCGCGAGGTGAACGAACTCGGGGACGATGATGGCCCAGTCTTCGGCGGTGCTCTGGTCCATGGAGCAGAACTTGGCGCGGGGCTTGTCTTGGCTGTTCATCTTCCGGCTCACGTTCCGCAGAACGTCTGAAGGACGCGCTGCTCCGGCGCCGGCGGCTCGGCCAGGTGCAGGCTCTCGGGCTGGTCGTCGTAGGGGCGGGCGACGACAGTCATGAGGGCCTCGAATGGGCCGAAGTCTCCGCGCTCCACCGCGGCTTCGATCACCGCTTCTACGCGGTGATTGCGCGGAATGAAGGCCGGATTGGCGCGGCGCATCCCCGCGGAGCGGGCCTCCGGGGAGATGTCCTCGGTCGCCAGGCGCCTGCGCCAGACGGCGAGCCAGTCCCCGATGGCGACCGGCTCGCGAAAGAGCGCGACGACGCTCGCGTCGGCTGCCGGATCGGCAGCGACGCCGCAGAGGCGGCGGAAGAAGACGGTGTAGTCGACGCCGTCGGTCGCGAGGTGCCCGAGCGCTTCGTCGGCGAGCGCGCGGTCGCCGTCCCGGACGCGCGTCAGCCCGAGCTTGGCGCGAAGCAGGCTGGTGTACGCCCCCTCGAACCGCGGGACCGAAGCGCTGGAGGTGCTCCGTGGCGAGGCGTACCGCTCCGACCTGGTCGCCGGCGCCTCCAGCCAGGAGCGGCAAGAGCGCCTCGGCGAGTCGCGCCAGGTTCCAGAGGGCGATCCGCGGCTGGTTGCCGAAGGCGTACCGGCCGGCGTGGTCGATCGAGCTGAACGTCTTGTCCGGGTCGTACTCGTCGAGAAACGCGCACGGCCCGTAGTCGAGCGTCTCGCCCGAGATCGCCGTGTTGTCCGTGTTCATCACGCCGTGCACGAAGCCGACCGCGAGCCAGCGCGCGACGAGATCGGCCTGGGCGTCGACCACGGCGTCGACGAGCGCGAGCGCGCCCTCGCCCGCGTTCGGCCGGCGTGCAGGTAGCACGCCGGCACTTTTTTCGATGGGTAGTGGCGAGCCAGGGCGTAGGATGTGAGCGTAGCCAGGGCGTCGACATCGCGCCGCGCAGCGAAGTACTCGAACGTGCCGACGCGGATGTGGCTCGCCGCGACCCGCGTGAGGACGGCGCCGGGCAATGGCCCGTCCCGCTGAACGCGCTCGCCGGTCGTCACCGCCGCGAGAGCGCGCGTCGTCGGCACGCCGAGGGCGGACATGGCCTCGCTGACGATGGCCTCGCGCATCACCGGACCGAGCGCGGCTCGACCGTCGCCCCCACGCGAGAAGGGCGTGCGCCCCGCGCCCTTCCACTGCACGTCGCGGCGCGCCCCGTCGCTGCACACGACCTCACCCATCAGAATGGCGCGGCCGTCTCCGAGCTGGGGAACGAACCCGCCAAACTGATGGCCCGCGTAGGCGAGCGCAATCGGCTCGGCGCCGGCCGGAGCGGTGTTGCCCGCCAGGACGTCGGCGGTCAGTTGCTCGAGCTCGAAGCCCAGGCGGTCGGCGAGCGCCCGGTTGACGTAGAAGATGTGCGGCTCCCGGACCGCCGTCGGAAGGACGCGGGCGTAGAACCGCTCGGGCAGCCGCGCGTAGGTGTTGTCGAAGGCGACCATGCCGGGAGCGTGACCATACGCTGCAAACGGCGCCCACGCTCGCTCCGGACGCGCGCCATGGGGCCGCGTGGCGCGTGGCGCGTGGCGCGTGGCGCGTGGGCAGGGTCCACACGTGTGTCGTCGGCAGGCGTCGGTGTAGCCGGAATCGCGGGTCAACCGGCTGCCGTTGGCGGAAGACTCCCTGTATTCTTCAAATGGGCCGTCCTGTCCGCGCCGCCTGAGTTGCGCGCCGAGGGTCCACGAGGAGACGACGACCATGTCGAGAGTGGGGTGCGTGCGGCAAGGAAGAGTGCGGCGTATGCGGGCTTGGTGCGGGCTCGCTTTGGCGGCGGGCGTCTTCGGCTTCGCCCCGCCGGCGCGCGCCCAGAGCGTCGCGTTTGCACCCGGCTCGCTCATCATCCCGATGGACACGGATTACCAGGACGCCGGCATGCTCACGGCGTTCGGGCTCCTCGACAAGCTTCTGCGTAGCGGCGTCACGGTCAACTGGATCATTGCGCCGAACAAGGTGTGCGCTGTCACGAGCATGACCGGGAACCTGACGAAGTACACGTGCTCTCCGAACGATATGACGGCGAGCGCCACGGACTTCAAGACCGGCACCGCCGTCGTCAACCACGGATACCGCGGCGGGCCATTCGTCATCGACTCGAGCCTGGCGAGCAAGGCGAGCCCGGTCATCCAGGCGTGGCAGACGGCCAACGGCAGCGCGAGCACCTTCACTACCGTCCACGCGGCGACCGCGCAGTTCAGCGCCCCGGTGTCGCGCGTGCTCACGGCGGCGCCGCGCATCGCGGTCCTGAACGACACCAACCAGTCGATCGCCTTCGGCTACATGAACGCCGCGAAGATCCCCGACGAGAACGGGCTGGCGTGGGGCAACACGAGCGCCGACCTGCTGGCCGACACGGCCGTCGCGAGTGGCGCGCTCTTCCAGGCGTCGGGGCAGCCGGCGTATTGCGAAATCATGACGATGCACTGGGGCGTCAACTCGACGGACATCCCGGGCGTCACGGCGCAGATGGCGAAGTTTCTGCAGTTCCCCGTGCACGTGAACGCCGAATGCCAGGCGGTGAACGCCATCGAAGGCAACCCGTCTCCCGACGGCGGCACGGGCGGCCGCGAAGACTTCGTGACGACTGCCGGGTTCCAGTGGCCCGCCCCCGCGCAACCGACCTACGTCCAGTTCGCCAACTCGGCGCTGCCGTTCGCGCAGATGGACGGGCCCTTCAAGACGACGGGCGGGAGCGAGCCTGCCTATGCGCTCGCGCCAGGGTCGACCTACTACAACCAGGACATCGTGATGATCCGCGGCGCCGGCGTCGGCTACGGCGTGCAGGACCTCTGGATGACCGGCTACCCCAAGGGCCTCTGCGACATCAGCGAAGAGTCCTGCAACGGCCTGGGCAAGGTGAGCTACCTCGGAGGGCACGACTACTTTCAGGGCAACAGCGCGCCCTACGTGCCGGTCTCGACGCACCCGCAGACCCAGGGCGCGCGGCTCTTTCTCAACTCGCTCTACGAAGCGGGGTGCGTCACCTCGGAGGGGCAGCCGAGCCTCCTTTTGCAGAAGTCGGGGCCGACGGCGACGGCGAGCGCGAACGTGACGTACCTCATCGCGTACGGCAACGGAGGCCCCGGGCCCGCGCTCGACATGGTGCTGACCGACGTGATCCCGGCCGGCTCGTCCTTCGTGTCGGCGACCGCCGGGGGGACGTTCGCCGGCGGCAAGGTGACCTGGAACCTGGGCGATATCGCCTCCCCGTCGTCCGGTTCCGTGAGCCTGACCGTCGCGCTCCCGAGCAAGGGCACGTACACGAACCAGGCGACCGGCGCCTACAAGGTCGGCCTCAACACGCTCGACGTGACCAGCAACAAGACGACCACCGTCTGGGGCAGCTGCGGCGCGAACACCGATTGCCAGCCGGGGCAGGTCTGCAACATGACCGACTCCACGTGCGGCGCTCCCGCCGATGCCGGGCAAGACGCCGCGGCCGATGCCGCTGCGGACGCAACGGTCAACGACGGAGGAACGGCGGGCGGCGAAGCCGGCTCGGCCGCCGACGCGACCACGGGGGACGACTCGGGCGCGAACGGCGACGACGCGTCGCTGGACGCCCCAATCGCCGATGGTAGCGGCGACGACGCCTCCTCGGTCGATGCGACCCCAGGTGACGGGTCGGCCGGCGGCCCGGGCGGCAACGGGTCGGGTGACGCCCTGGCCATGGATGGTAGCCGCGACGGGACGGTCGGCAGCTCGGGCGGCAGCTCGGGGAGCGGGACCCCCATCGCCGATGGATTGACGGGGTCGAGCGGATCGACGTCGAGCGGGTCCTCCGGAGGAAATTCGGGAGACGACGGTTCGTCCAACCAGGAGAACACGCGCACGAGCGCCAGTGGCGGATGCGCATGCTCGACCGGCGCCGGAAGCCCCGCGCGCAGCGCCGGCGGTCTCGCGGGAGCGCTCGTCGCGCTCGCCTTCGCCGCCGCGCGCCGCAGAAGGACGCGCGAAAGCACTGCGCGCCAAGCGCCGTAAGTCACGAACCCGGGGAGAGTGGATGACAAAGAGGCGCGTGCCCCCGAACGCTGGGCGCGCAGCAAACGAGCACTCAAGCACACCGCTTCGCCAGGTGCACGCGGCAATGTGACGACCGAGGACCGTCGGCGGTCAAAACGCGCGCGGAGAGCGCCCCCTCGCACAGAGGCGCTCCCGCACGCGGCCCCTCACCAGAACCAGTTGCCGTCGCCGATGCCGTACCCGTACGGCGTGCACCCGCCCGCGCCGTAGCCGAACCCGTTCACGCTCTGCGCGTTGTAACCGCAGCTATACCCGCTGCTGACTCCGTAGCCGGTTCCGTAGCCGTACATCCCCGGGAACCCGAATGCCCCGAGGCCGCCCCACCCTGCAGCGCCGGGCCAACCCCACGCCGCGATTTGCGCCTGTCGTGTCTTGCCGATGGTCTCGAGCGCGGGAGAGGCCGTCGCCTGGGCTCGCTCGGACGGGGTCATCTCCGAAGCCAGCTTTTCGGCTCCCTGGAGGACCTGGGTGATGTGGAGCTGGACCTTCGGGCGCGCGCTCTCGGGCATCGCCTCCAGCACCTCCTGGATGGGGCCCGATAGCGCGGTCCGGTCAATCGCGCCTCGCACGAACTGGGTGTTGAACGCGTTCTCGAGCTTCAGCGTGGCGCCGGCGAGGCGCGCTTGCTCCGGAGAGCTCTCGACGCCTGAACCGTTTTGGGCAGCGTGCTCCGCCTGCCCGGCCGCGGGCTCCGCGCGAGCGGGCAGGCAGAACGCCAGGCCGAGCGCAACGCCCGCAGAGAGCGCAACCGATGCGTACGTCATCCTCATGAGCGACACCTCCGCTGGGTGGTCGTAGCAGTCGGCGGGCCAAAGTCGGGGACGCTTGAGACCATGCTCGTGTGGAGGGTGCGCTTTCGCTCGTAGGTCGAGTACGTAGAGACGGAGGCCTTCCATGACGACTCGCGCGACGCCCACCACGAACAAGAGCCCACGCCTCGAGGACGCCGAGGTCGCGCGCGAATTCGTACCGTTCGCCGGCCGCGGTCACATCCACGGCGTCACCTTCGACGGCAAGCACGTGTGGTTCGCGCGAAACGACGAGGTGGTCGCGTTCGATCCCGAGTCCGAGCAAGTCGTGCGCCGCCTGCCGCTGCCGTCGGCTGACGCCGGGACGGCGTTCGACGGCGAGAACCTCTACCAGCTGGCGAAGGGCGAGGTCGTCGTGATCGATCCGAAAGACGGTCGCGTCGTGCGGAAGCTCGGCGCGCCCGTCGGCGGTCTCGCGAGCGGCATGGCGTGGGCCGACGGATACCTCTTCATCGGGCAGTTCCGCGAGTCGCGCATTCACAAGGTGGATGCGAGGACCGGCGAGGTGGTCAAGACGCTGGCGTCCGACCGTTACGTGACCGGAGTGTCGTGCGTCGACGGTGCCCTCTGGCACGGCGCCAGCTTCGACGACAAGCCCAGCGAGCTGCGTCGCGTCGCAGCCGACGGGACCCTCGAGGAGCGCCTCCGCGTGCCGGTCCACGCGATCTCCGGGGTGGAGGGGACGCGCGAGGGACGCTTCTGGTGCGGCGGCGAGAAGGGCACGCTGCGTCTGGTTCGGCGAAAGCCCGGGTGAGCCGTAGCTCTCGGCACGCGCCTTGCGCGCCATGCCTCCAAGATTCAACGCACCAGAGGAAGTGTCGTCATGAGAACGCGAGCGATCCTGATTGTTGCCGGCCTGGCGGCCATGACCGCAGCCGCCGCCACTGCGCGTGCGGACGCGACCAAGAAGAACGCCAAATTCTGCGGGGCTCTGACCGACTTCAGCTCCG
The DNA here is from genome assembly GCA_963720145.1 of uncultured delta proteobacterium. Classification (GTDB taxonomy): domain Bacteria; phylum Myxococcota_A; class Polyangia; order Polyangiales; family Polyangiaceae; genus Palsa-1150. The sequence goes on along the minus strand of CAVREO010000044.1, from coordinate 37,466 downwards.
ACGTAGCCGCGCTTCAGTCGGTCGGCCCCGATTCCACCCTGGCCAATCTGCGCGCGGCATCCGCACGAATCGAGGGAGACGCGCAGAAGGTCGTGAAGACCGCGGGCAAGATCGACACGCCGACAGCCAAGCAGTTCACGCTTTCGGCGCACCAGCTCCGCGTCGACGCCAACAATGCCCCCGAGAGCATCACGGTCGCGCAGGCGCAGTCGAGGATCCAGGGCGACGTGCAGAACGTCGAGCGTGCAGCGAGACAACTCGCCACGGAGGCGGGCTGCCCGGAAGTCATACCCGAGCCAAAAGCCGCGCCGGCCCAGCCTTCGCCGTAGACGCCGGAGTCGCGGGGACGACGGCGTACCCGCGGATGCAACTCGGACGCTGCGAGAACGAGAACGTGTCCCGAGCCAGGATTCGCTTACGAATCACGGACGAATCACGGGCTCGGGACACCGAGGGCGAGCGTGTCTCGCCGAGAACGCCTGGGGAATAGACGCCGAGATGGCTCGGCTCAGGTTCCAGGCGGGTTGTAGCCGGGCGGGTTGAGCGCCGGATTGACGGCGCTGTACCCCGGCGGGTTGTACCCCGGCGGATTCATGTCGTAGCCGGTGCCGGGCGGGTTGTAGCCGGGCGGGTTGAGCGCCGGATTGACGGCGCTGTACCCCGGCGGGTTGTACCCCGGCGGATTGGCCATGCCGTAGCCGATGCCGTAGCCGGTGCCGGGCGGGTTGTAGCCAGGCGGGTTGAGCGCCGGATTGACGGCGCTATAGCCCGGTGGGTTATACCCCGGCGGATTGGCCATGCCGTAGCCATAGCCCAGGCCGTAGTCGGTACCGGGCGGGTTGTAGCCGGGCGGATTGAGTGCCGGGTCGACGGCGCTGTAGCCCGGTGGGTTATACCCCGGCGGGTTCGCGATGGCCTGAGCCTGAACGCTCTTTTCCTGGGGCTCGGCTGCCGCGGCCGGATCGGTCGCCCCGGTTTCTGCCGCGCATCCGCACGCGCAGCTCACGAGAAGCACCGCCGCCGCCAGGGGCGTGATCTTCGATCGCATGTGACCTCCAACGCGGGCACCACTTCGCGGCCCGCACCCACAACGACGTGCAATGCACGCGCCCCACGGGGAGACTCTGGCCTCGCCTTGGACCTCCGCGCTAGCTGCGCACGTGGTTACCCGCGCATGCGCCGCGTGAATCTCGGCGGGAACGCGACGACGCTCGCATCGATGGCGCTCAAGGCTCGAGCCCGGCCTCGTCGGCCTTCGCTTCGATCCAGCTGTGGCACGCGTCGCGGCCGATGAAATCCGAGTAATCGAGCTGCGAGCTCGCGTTCGCGGGAGCGTGCGGCCTGGTCGTGATGAGCGCGTCGTGCACGCACCACGACGCCCCCCCGTGGCACCCCGAGTCGCCTGCGTCGTCCTGCCAGTAGCCGCCGGCGGACGCGTACGTTGCGCCGAGGGAGCGCATCGTGGCCATGCGGGGCGAGTCGGTGCCGGTCCTGCCGTCATGCGCCGCAACGAAGTACGCGTGCCGCAAGCGACCGACGGAGCGGGTCGTGAGCCCGGTCGCGCCGCCGTCGAGGTTGAAGTAGACGACGCGCCCCGCGGTCACGTCCTGGGGATCGATTCCGCCGGCAAGCTGGGCGAGGAGTTCGTGAGCCACGAAGCTGCCGCTCGAATGCCCCGCGACGAGGACGAAGCGGGTCCTCGGTCCGACCACCGGCAGCATGGCCGCGACGATCTTCGAGTTCCCGATTTCGAGGTTCGCGTACGTGCGGTCGTTCGGGCCCTGGATCGCCCACAGGTACCTGACGCCGCGCACGGCCAGCGACGCCTGGTGAAGGGCATCGACCCAGGCCTCGGCAGCGGCGAGGTTTACCTGGTACCCGGCGTAGCCGACGAACACGTTTTCTCCGACGGAGTTCTTCGTGTCGCGGAAGGCGACGCCGTGGCCGACCTCGGGGCCGGTCAGCCACGGGACCGCGCTCGACCGAGCGGAATCGGGGAGGGGCGAAGGGGTGCCTGCCGTCCCGGTCGCGTCCTCGGCGGGTAGCGATGGCCGCACGTCCTCGAGGGGTGCCCTGGCGTCGGGGCCGGTCGCCTGTTCGTCGTGCGACGCTCCGCACGCGGCCAGCCCCAGCGCGAAGAGCCGCGGAAGACGGGTCACGCCGGAGATCATAAGCCCTAGCGAGATGCCCGGCGCCTTCGCGTATCCTGGGAGAGACGATGTCCGTGCTCACGATTGTTGCGCCAGCCGTTGCCGCCGCCGTGGTCGCTCTCGTCTTGCGGGCGCTCGCCCGGGGTCGCCGCGAGCGGCAGCTACCCCCGCCTGACCTCGAGCCGTCGCGCGCGTCGGCCGAGGCGGAGCGCGCCGAGACCGAACCGCGCACCGAACCGCCTCCGGCGCAGCCGGCTCGCGCGACGATTCCGCCCCGAGTCGCGCAGGCACTCGAGTCCGAGCCTGAGCCCGCCCTTGAATCGGCGCCCACGCCCGTGCGCACGCCCACTGCCACGCCGCTACCCGCGCGCGCGCCCGCGCTCACGCCTGCGCCCGCCCCCGCGCGCACGCCCATTCCCCGACCCACGCCCGCCCCCACCCCCACGCCCGCGGCCGCCCCCACTCCCACGCCCGCCCCTCCGGATCGCGCCGCGCTCGAAGCCGACGACCCGGAGCGCAAAAAGGCGCGCAAGCTGGCGAGGCTCTTCGTCTCCGAAATCAAACTCTACAACGAGAGCCTGGTGGCCGAGGGCCTGGCCGCCGGCGATCTCTACACGCGCCTGAAAGACCCCATCGATCAGTCGGTCGTGCTCTTCCAGCGCCGGATACCCGAGTCGGTGCGCGCCGAATTCGACTACATGCACGACGAGATTGTCCGGCAGCTCGCGGGCGGCGACGCGCGCAAGCTCGGTCCCCACTACGGGCGGCTGCGCCGCGGCTGAGTGTCGCATCGAGCGATGCGACGTCGCTCGGACGATGCGACAGCGCGCGAGGGCACCGGCTTCCGTGCGCACGCCGTCGCTTTCCGCGAGCCTCCGCGACATACGCGCGGTTCCGGGGCGGCATGCTCCCTGCTCTGCCTTCCGCGTGGCGTCCAGTACTTCGAGGTCTCGTACCCGAGCTCGCAGGAAAAGGTCGTCACCGCCTTCGACCTGCACGACGCCGTCGTCTTCTCCGTCGACTACCGCAGCAACGTCGCCCACACGCAAACGACCATCACCGTGAGCGGCGGGAAGGCAACCCACACCCTGACCCTGCCCGAGACGCCTGCGTCCGCGGAGTCGAACGGCGCGGGCCTTCGTCCTCAGGAGATGAACACGTGCGGGCGTTACTGGAGAAACATGGTCACCGCCTACGACTCCGGCTCCGTCACGGGCGACTGGTCCCAGTTCGATCACTGGCAGGCGATGATCATCGCCGAGTGCTGAGACGCGCCGCCCCTTTCTCCGCCCAGGACCTTCGCGTCTACGGCAGGCACCCGTCGCTACTTCCGCGAATACCGATGCTTCACGCCCACGGGGAAGTACTCCGGGTGCCCCGCTGGCCATAGCGTCACGCATGGGCGCCGGCGCTCCGCCGGCACGTAGTTCGCGAACTCGCTGTTCAGGCGCGTCAGCGCCGTCACGATCGCGTCAGCCACGATTCCGCCAAAGCCGGCCTCGGGTTTGCGCTGACCCTCGTGCCCGGGCGCTAGCTCGACGGCGACGAACAGGCTGGCATTGCGAGCTTCGTCTTCCTTCACTTCCATCACGAACTTGCCGGTCACCCATTCGCGCGTCTCGGGCTGCTCGAGAGCGACGCCGATCATCTCCGGAAACACGTTCGCGCCGTAATACGAGACCGCAAAATGCGACCGGCCGAACACGTACGCGAAGGGGAGAGCGTGCAGGCCGCGATTGCCTCCGTTGTCTTCCGCGCGAAGAGCGCCCTCGGCGTCGAAGCCGAGGTCGTGAAGCCGATCGATCATCGCGCGGTACGGTAGGATGCCCCCCTTGTCGGAAATCGCGTAGCGCACGAGCGGGATCGCGCTTTCGCCCGAGAAGACGAGGGTCCCCTCGTGCTCGTCGAAGTAGCGGACGAACGGATTGTACTGAACGAGCGTCGGCAGCCGTGCCTCGCCGAAGAGCGCACGAGCCGCGTCCGGGCGCGTCGAGAGAAAGCGGCGGATGGCGACGGAAACCGGCGTCTCGTTGCCGAGGACGCCAGCGTCCGCCGTCCCGTAGAGCGAAGCGCTGTCGAAGAGCGCGCGGCTCATGCCAGCTCGCTCCGCCATCAGGGTGCGCCACTCTTCGCTGAATACCTCGCCCGCGAGGACGAGCTTGATCGCGAACTCTCGCCAGGGCACCCCGTCGGCCACGCCCGCGTCCACGACGTCTTTCAGAAACGGCGGATACCCGAGCAGCACCGTCTGCTCGAACTCCGGCGCCAGCGAGCGGACCACGCGAAGGATCTCGGCCTTGTTGTTCCCCGGCGTGACCACGGTGACCGGGTAGCCCTTCGCCGCCAGGTGCCGGCAGCAGCTCGCCGTGAACATGCCGCCGACCCACGTTCCCAGGGGAAAACAGACGACTGCCAGCGTGCGGCGGCGGTCGGCTTCGAAACCGTCGTGGAATACCTGCTCGAACCGCGCGGCCACCGCGTATTCGTCGCTGACGAACCGTGGCCAGAAGGTCGGCTCGCCGGTCGAGCCCGAAGAGACCGCGATCATGTCGCACGACGACAGGCGCCCGTCGCGGCAGCGCTCGGCGAGCGGGAACCTCGCGACGTAGTTTTCCTTGGTGACCAGCGGGAGCGCCCGGAAATCCGCCCCCGTGCGCACCGCGCGCGGGTCGACGCCGTGCTCGCGAAGAAACGCGCCGTACGCGGGGACGCGCTCCGCCGTTCGGTGAAAGAGCGCGAGCACGTGCGGGGTCGGGTCCGCCTGCGCGTGCTCGTCGAGGAGCCGCGTGACGGGCGTTTCGAGGAACTGCTGGTGGGCGAGGAGAGTCTGCGAGGTCCGCTCCGTCAGCATGCCTCACGCTCGCCTTCGCCGGTATGCGCGTCAAGCAGCGGCGGCCTCCATGACGACGAACGGAGGCGAGCGCAGCCGTGTATGCTGCAGCATGCAGGCGATTGCCATGAAGCGCGCAACCATCGCACTTGCAGTCGCGCTGCTCGGGAGCTGCGATTCGTCGAGCGGCGCGGGCGGCACGTGTCCCGCGGAGTCGCCGCTCGACTGCGGCAACGGCCAGTGCTGCCCCCCGTCTACGCCGTACTACTGCCCCAACGACGGTGCCCCGAAATGCTTCCCGTACGGTCCGGGCGACGGCCCGGCGTGCGCCGGCTACATCCTCTGCGGCGGTTCGAGTGGCGGCAACGGGCCGTGTGCGCACTGGTCGTGTGGAGGATCGTCGCAGTGCGCGCAGGTGCTGGGCGCGCCGTCGGGCGTGCAGTGTCAGTTCGCGCCCGGACAGAGCTGCGCGCAGTGGTGCCAGAAGTACATCCCCGGCAACTGCGTTTGCCAGTAGCGCTCGAAGCGATGGCCCGCACGGCCGGCAGGACAGCTGCGCGTCAATACGTTTTGCGGTTCCGGATGTCCAAAGACATCTTTTTCAAATTTTGGAACTCTTCGCCGTTCACGTAATTGTCGAACGCCTTCATGCTGGTCTGGAAGATCGCTTCGTGGGCATGGTTCCAGGCATTCTTCATTTCCTGGCTCCAATCGCCCTCGCCCCCAGAACCACCCGCGCAAACGGATCCCCGCTGACCGGCGATCGTCTCCGTCGCTCGCTGTACGTCGAGCTTCTTGATCCACATCCGCTGCGCCCCGAGCGGCTCCTCGGCAACGAACGAGATGTCTCCGCTCACGGAGATTTCGATGTCACACACCTGCGGGGCGGCGGCTGCGGCGGACGAGGCGCCTGCGGGGGGCGCCTTGTTGTTGTTGAGAAGGTTGCCGAGGCTGAAGCCGGCGCTCTTGGTCGGCGCTTCCTCTTGCTTCACGCTCTTGGTCTTGAGCTCGACCTGAAAGTCGAATTCCGGATAAAGGAGAAGGTCGGTGCCCTTCTTGTCCGGGAAGGTCATGTCGTTCAGCGTATCGAACGGCCCAGTGAGGTTAAATCCCTTGGCGACCAGGACCTCGTTGAACGTCCCGGTCATCTTGTGCATCATGACCTTGACGAGCGGATCGTCCTTGTAGTGGGCATTGTTCATCGCGGCGCCCGCCTTGAATTGGGGGGCGATGATCCCGAGCGTCACGTCGAGTTTTCCTGTCGGCGATGGGGCCTTGTACGTGAAGTTTGCTTCGTACGGAGGGACGGCGGCGGGTGCCGGAGCGGCCGCCGGCATGCAGCCGGCAGCGGACGCCAGAACGAATCCGAGCACAGGTCCCGTCAGGAACCGAGACACGCTGCGAGCCTTCAACATGACAGTCTCCCTTCCGCACTCTTGCTCGTACCACCGAGCAAACTAGCCGCGCACCCTATCCGATCTGCGCCCACACGCAACACCTAAGTTCTCCGAATTGTTCGACCGCGCTTCGCACTCGTCACGGCCGAATCGTGACAATTCGGAGACACCGCGAGAAACACAACGCTTGCGGCTGGCCGCGGCGCGGTCCACGAGCGTCTTGGCGCGGAACTCGTGGCGTCGCGGGCTTCCGTGGCGTCGGCGAGGGCGCGTCGCCGAAAGACGCGCTCTCGCCATTGACGACGCGGTCGCGCGACGAGCCGGGGCTCGAGAGCCGCGCGTGGGGGCTTCGCGTTTCAGGCGGGTTGCGTTGGCAACGCATGGGCCGAGCGGGAATGGCCAGCATGCCGCCCGCATGCGCGGGAGGGTTGCATGGTGCGGCGTTCGTGGGGCCGCTCCCGGTCCCTCATCGCCAGGCCGGTGTCCGGAGCGGGCCCTGAGTCCGTTCCGCAGTCCTCACCACCACCGCCGCTGCCAACCTCCGGACGTCGGCTCCGCGCCGCCGCTCACGGTTCTCAGTAGACTCCGAAGCTCGGCGCCGACGTCGAGCACACGGGGCTCGTTCCATCGAGAAACTGGCGCGCGTCCACGCTCAAGGTGACGGGCCTGTTGCCGCTCACGACGAGCGGTGCGGTGAGCGCGAGGCCCGATCCCGTGTCGCTCGCGCTCGCCGGGGGCAAGAGCGATTGATCGCCGTTTTGCCCGGTGGTCGCCGTCGTCGCAAAAATCGTCACGTGCTGGGGGTTCGCGCCGCCTCCCGAGCACGTCACGGGTGTGCCGTCCACGAGCTGCGAGGTCTGTCCGTCCCGGCAGATGACATCCGCGAAGGCCTGCCCTTGCATGCAGCTCCCGGAGGTCGACGCGGCGCTCGTCTGGATGACCTTCGAGAGCTCGATGATCACGCATTCGTAGGTTCCGGGGTCGACCGACCCCGACCCGTACGTCGGGTTGGACAGCAGGTCGCTTTCGACGCCGGCGTCGCTCGCGAAGACGACGGTCGGGTTCTGGCAGTCCTTGCCGGTCGCCACGGCGAATTTGTGAATGGTGACCGAGATGGAAGCGGCGTCTATCGTCCCGTGCCCGGCCCGAGTGGACGCCGGCATCGCGACAATCGTCGCCATCAGTCCGGCACTGAGGAGCATGCGCCCGTTCGTCATCGTGCGGCCCCTTTCAGCGTCAACACCGGCTTGGCGGGGGAGTTGCCCGCACCGGGGCCCTCGCTGGACCCTGCGCCCGCGCCTCCGCAACCGACCAGCCCCGCCGCGACGGTCGCAACCAGCGCAGCGGCCACGATGCATGCGTTCATTCGAGTCATGGGCACCCCCTGAATCCGGAACGGCCGAACTGCGGAAAGGGTGAGGCCTTTGCGGATACATGGTCACGAAGAGTGGTGGTCGGACCGATCACGTGCTGCGTTCGATCACGCCCCGTCGCGGCGCCGTTTACGCACGTTTTGCGGTGGCCCGAACCTTGCGCGCCCCGATGGCATGCCAAGCATGGTGGCCCATGGACAAACGACGCGTCCTCGTCGTGCTCGCCCTTGGGCGTGTGCCTTCCTCGCATCGATCGCTCCGGCCCTCGCCTGCAAGAACGCGGACCTCACCCCGGGCACGCCCGACGACGGCGGTGCGTCGTCGTCGGCGTCCGGCTCCGCAGGCGGGTCCTCGTCGAGCTCCGGCTCGTCGAGCTCCGGCTCGTCGAGCTCGGGGTCCGCGCAGGGCTCGTCGTCGGGCACGAGCGCGGGGAGCTCCTCGTCCGGCTCCGCCCTGCCCGAAGGAGGATTCTCCGACGACGCGGGTGCGCCCTGGTTCGACTCGGGCGTAGAGCGCGGCTGCGCATCCAACGCGAACCCGACCGACCCGACTGCGGGCTGGACGGAGTACGCGGACACGTTCCCGCCGCCGAGCGGAGCGGCCGACCCACACCTCGAATACCCCTACACGCTGGGCGATCAGATTCATTGCATGACCACGCTGCCCATCGGCGACCAGAGCTCTCCGTGCCGGTTTTCGCTGGTGAACGGCGTCGAAACGTACTGGATCTTCCAGACCGACCCGCCTCACCTGGCGCCGAGCTCGGGCGCGGCGCCGACCGATCCGCGCACGGAGATGCACTATTCGACCTTCACCGCGCAGGACCCTCATCCCGCCCGCATGTGGACCGGCGACGTGATGGTGGCCGGCGCTGCGGATGGAACGCCTCCCGCCCACAACACGATCATCCAGGTGCACACCGACGCGACCGGTCAGGGGCCCGTGTACCTGCGTGTCGAGAACGGGAGCCTGTTCCAGCTCGGCGGGCCGACGTACTACGCGCCGACTGTCGGGAAGTGGTCCAACCTCAAGGTTGCCTTCGACGTGACGACCCTGCACTCGACCGTGTGGGTGAACGACTGCCAGGTCGGCACGTGGGACGGCAGCAGCTTCGTCAGCGGCAATCTGCCCGGCGGAACCGTCTTCTATTTCAAGAACGGCTCGTACGGGTGCACGACCGGCGAGTGCATCGACAAGTTCGCGAACATTCGATTTTACTGGAAATGACGGCTTTCTAGGTCGCCGCCGCCGCCCCGCCCTCAGACCCGGCGCTCGCGCGGGACCGGCCGAAGCCCAGCAGCATGCCGTCGAGGAATACGAAGAACACGTCTGCCCCGTAGCCGACGAGGAACGCAATCGCGAGCGGAGACAGAGTCGTGCCGTGGTCCGCACCGAAGTTCCCGAAGAGACCGACGACGAGTCCGCCGATTCCCGCGATCAGGAAGCGCGCCATGGGCTTCTCGGCGCCGGTGAACGTGCGCGTCTGTATCTGCTTCTCGAAGCGACGGATCAGATAGGCGCAGGCACCCAGGACCGCGTAGAGAACGGGAAGGAAACACGTCGTCGCCGCGCCCAGGCCGGTCGAGACGTCTTCCTGGATACGCTGCGCGAACGTCCGCACCCTCTGGTAACGCCGGATCGCCGCCACGGTGGTCTCGGAGACGTCCGCGACGGGCACGGGCAACTGGTAGAACTCGTCGGGGGATCGTTCCTTGTCTGCCTCGCTTTTTTCCTCTGGAGAATTCGGCTTCTCGGCGCGGGGTGGCAGCTTCTTCAAGTCGCCGCTCAACCACGAGAACGGCAGCCGGTTCGCACGAATCTGAAGGTCTCGCATGGTGGAAGTGAAGAGCTGCAGGTCCTTCAGCTCGTCATCGGTCGCCGGCCTCTTACCCGGATTGGCCACCCCGGCTCCGTCGGGGGCGGGTGCCGAGAAGACGTGGCCGAGCGTCAGGGCGAGGGAATTCGCGAGGTCGATGTCCTTGCGAATCAGGTCGCACGTGGCGTTGCCCACGAACGAAAGGTACGAAAATACCAAGATCGGCAAGGCGAGGATCACGGCCGCGATCTCGAACTTCCAGATTGCCTTCCTCGCATCTCTCTTGACCTGGCACATGCGGGCGCTCTCGCCCGACACGGGTTTGAGCTGGCTCGATAGCTTGGTGAGCGTCGCCAGGAGATCGCTTCGGTCGTCCTCGGTCCATGCTCTCGCGGTTTTGCTTCTCGCCGCGAGGACGGATCGCCGGAGATTGTCGTCGATTTCGATTCCGGCTTCGGCTGCGTACCCGATGAGCGCCTCGGCGTTCTCGAGCAGCAGCGCGAACGGATCGTCCTCCGCAGAAGACGGCCCGCGGCCGGTCGCCAGCCGAGGAGCCGGCCCGGATGCCGTGGCCGGAATGCCGGTGCCGGAGCGCGGGGGTACGGCCTCGCCGAGGAGCGGCGGCGGCCTCAGGCCCAGACCTTCGTTCGACTCCGAATATCCCTGCTTCGCCGGTTCGACCATGATCCCCCCCTGCCTCGCGCCAGCTCGGACGAACGCTCCCCAAGAGCGATCCCGAAGCCCGCGAGCACCGTACCAGGAAGGCCCGATCGGCGACCACGCATCAAAGTTTCGCCGTCCACGAGCTTCGAGGCCACACCGAGCCCCTATTCTGCGATGGCGGCGATTGCCTCGCGACTCGTGAGCTCGAGCTTCTCGCCGGCGAAGCCGTCGAAGAGCGCGCGATGGGCCGCCCGTGAGAAGGCATCGCGGCGCGTGTCGTAGGCGCGGATCCAGCCGATCAGCATCTCGAGGTTCGCATCCTGGGCTTCGCGGCTCGGGTACTTGTGCGGTTCCCACGGGCGGGCGCGCGCGTTCGCGACGCACGCCTCGATGCCGGGATTGAGAAGATCAGGCGCGTGCACCGGGGGAGGGACGGTTCGAGCAGGTCGGCGTAGCAGCCCTCGATCACCCAGCGCTCGTGTGCCTCCATGAAGGACGCGATCTCCCGCGCGCTCTCGGCAACCGGACGCCGTTGCGGCGGCTTCACGGGCTGCCAGGCGAGCGAGTCGAGATCGAGGTGAGCTAGGTCTCCGCCGCGCGCGAGCCGGAGGGCGAGAGTGGACTTACCTGAGCCGGAGTTGCCGAGGAGGATGCAGCGGTCCATTCGTCGGGGACACATTACTGGCCGGCGTCCCCGCATCCGGCGCACGGACACGAGGCATCGGTCGACCCGGGGAAGGTGCAGACCGTTTGCTCGACGCCACCGCCGAGGGTGCTGGACGCACAGCAGGCCCACGCGCCGCCCCCCGACTGGCTCGGCGGCGTGCAGACGGGAAACTGGGGCCCGCACTGCGCGACGGGACCCGTGGCCCCGCTGGCGTCGCACGAAGCAACCGATCCCACCTTCTGGGCGCAGTAGGTGGGGCCCGCGTCAGCGGGCCGGCCCGAGGGGGTGCCGCAGCCGACGAGAAAGACCAGGAGCAGCGACGGCGCGCGCACGGCTGGGAGCATAGCCGCGCTCAGAACAGCGTCCCGGCGGCCGCGACGCCGAGGCCCGACTGGCCGACCACGGCGGGCGTGACGATCCACGCGGGCGGGCTCGTCTCGCCGCGCGTCGGCGACGACCCGGTCTCGCCATGGACGACGCGCTCGCGCGGGAAGAGGAAGCCGCTGGCGAAGAGCGCCGCGCCGATCGCCTGCGTGATGCCGAACGCGGTGAACACGGGCGTCGTCAGGAAATCGTCCACGCATCCGGACGGGTCCTTGCTGCCTGGACACTTCTGCCGGGTGCCCAGAAACACGAACGGCCCGGCCACCGGGACGTAGAGCCAGCTTCTCGCCGAGTCGCCGTCCTTGGCGCCGGCGCCGATGAGGGAGAACATGTACCCGAAGCCGAAGGTGATGGCGCCACCGATGAGGAGACCCTGTCTTGGTACGGTCTCGACGCGCGGAGGCGGAGAGAGGGTGGCGGCGGTCGCGCTCGACGGAGCCGGGGCGGCCTCGGACGCCGGCGCGCTGGAGTCGCTGGCCGTGGGTTCCTGCGCGCGCGACGCTCCGCTTCTCGAGAGCAGCGCCGCGGCCAGCGCCAGTCCCACGGCCGGCGCCAGCGCGCTCCCTGCGCGCCGGCGGATCGCTCGTTCCGGTGTGTTCCCCATGAGTAGCTCCCCGCGTGAAGGTCCGCGCTTCAAGGGGAGGGCTTCGCAACGGATGTGCCGGGCCACAAGTTGCATGCGTTCCGGCCGCATGGGGGGCATGCGGGGGAACGCTGCATGGTGCGGCGGTCATACGAGCTGCGAACGGGGGAATACAGCCCGTTCTCCGCGGACGGCGCCGGAGCGCCGCTCGAGCGGCCGCAAGCTGTGGTCCTCGGCAGCACTACGTGGTCCGATGAGCCTGAGAGGCACCCATGGCCGAACCAGCCAGCGCGAGGTCGGCATCGGGCTCCGCGGGACCGCGTCTGCTCTCGGTCGACGTCTACCGGGGCCTCGCGGTTGCGGCGATGGTGCTCGTCGACAATCCCGGGTTCGACGAGCGGGCGTACCGGCCCATACGCCACATGGAGTGGAACGGGTGGACTCCGGCGGATTTCATCTTCCCTTCGTTCCTGTTTCTGGTCGGCGTGTCCCTGGTCTTCGCGTTCTCGGCGCGGCTGGCCCGCGGAGAGCCGCGACGCGCCATCCTGAAGCATGCCCTGAAACGGACGGCCATCCTGATCCTCATCGGGCTGCTCACGAACGGGTTTCCGCAGTTCCCGCTCTCCGAGTGGCGTATCGAGGGCGTCCTGCAGAGGATCGCGCTCTGCTACCTGGGCGCTGCCGTGCTGGTTCTCTACGCGGGCTGGCGCGCGCAGCTCGCCACGCTCGTCGCGTGTCTCGTCGGCTACTGGGTGTTGCTCCGCTTCGTGCCTGTCCCCGGCTACGGGTTTCCCGGGAGGGACGTGCCCTTCCTCGATCCGGACCGCGACATCGTCGCGTGGCTGGACCGCGCCGTCTTCCCCGGGCGCCTTTACGACACGACGCGTGATCCCGAGGGCATCCTCAGCACGATACCGGCCGTCGCCACATGCCTCGGCGGGGTCTTCACAGGGCGCTTCCTGCAGACCGAGCGGGAGCCCCGCGTTCAGGTCTCGCGCATGGCGTTCGCAGGGTCCCTCTTCGTCGTACTCGGGACGCTATGGGGCCTGGTATTTCCGATTAACAAGCACCTCTGGACCAGCTCCTTCGCGGTCTTCACGGCGGGCGTTGCGCTCCTCGGGCTGGCGGCGTTCACCTGGGTGCTCGAAGTCAAACGCTGGCGGGGAGCGTGGACCACGCCCTTTCTCGTGTTCGGCCTCAACCCCATCGCCGGCTACGTCGGGGACGCGCTCGTGTACGGCCCCGGCTACGCATTCGAGCTTTCCAGTCCAGACGGAGAGAAGGTGCCGCTACACGAGGTCCTCAGCCGTCAGCTCGTGGGCGCAGGCCTGAGCGATGGCCTGGCGTCGCTCGTGTACTCGGTGCTCGCGGTGGCGTTCGTTTGGTGTCTCCTGCTCGATCCTCTGGCGGAGGGGCGTATTCCTGAAGGTCTGAAAGGCGGTGCCGACCCGATTGCGATTCGCTAAACCGGCGCGTGGCAGCAGGCCTCGATGTTGTGTCCGTCGGGGTCGAGCACGAACGCACCGTAGTAGTTCGCGTGGTAGTGCGGGCGCAGACCGGGGGCCCCGTTGTCCTTGCCGCCGGCCGCGAGGGCCGCCCGGTGGAACGCGTCCACCACCGCGCGCGAGTCCGCGCGGAAGGCGACGTGGAGGCGCGGCTTCTGCGGAGAGCCTTGGTGCAGCCAGAAGTCGGGCTTGGGCGGCACCCCGAGACCCAGCACGACGGCTCCGCCGGTGAACTCGATGGGTACTTCCATCAGCACCTTGTACCCAAGGGGGGCGAGCGCCTCCTCGTAGAAGCGGCGGCTCTTGGCCGCGTCACTCACGTCCAGCCCGGTGTGATTGATCATGGCTCGCTCCTATTATGGCGGGCGCGCCGTTCTCGTTTCTGGCGGAATAGGCTTTCTGGCCGGCTCGCATCAACTAACCGGCCAGAATCATTCCGTTTGCTGCGACCGCAACGGGAAGTGAACCCGCCTTCCGAAGAGAAAGAAGCGCCAGCGGATATGCGGCGCCTTTACAGCCCGGGCCCAAGCGGCGTCTAGGCTGGCAAGGAGACAAAGTCCCCATGCAAACCAAGCTTCTCGTTCTCGCGAGCGCGCTCGTTTCCGCCGCTGCCCCGCTCGGATGCGGGTCCCTCGACGGGCATACCGGCACCCGCGGCACGATCGCCACCATCCAGGGGGCGCTCTCCGATCCGAGCGGGTACACGGTCCAAAACGACGTGCGCGTCGCGGTCGTCTGGCTGAACGTCGACGGAGTTGGCGACACCGTCTCGGAGGACCTGCCCGTGCAGCCCGTCTTCCCATCGAGCTTCGTCGTGCAGCTCGACGGGCCACCGCCGGCGGCCGCGCTCGGCACGCCGATAGCGATTGACGTGCCGGTCGCCGCGGGCGTCGTCGTCGCCTACGAGGACCTCAACGGCAACGGCAAGCTCGATCTCGTCCCCAGCGACGCGGGTGCCTTCATCGACCGCATCGTCGGCGCCGACGAGGATCTCTACCTCGCATATATCGGCGGCCCGGTGCCGGCGCTGGTGAGCCAAACTTCCGTAGGCACGCCCATGCCCGGATACAACATCGTGCATTCGTCCCGCTGCGAGGTGCCGGGCAGCATGTCGGGAGGCGCGGGGTCCTCGAGCGGCTCGGGGTCCGGCTCGACGGCGAACGACAGCGGCACGGAGCCAGACGCCCCTGTCCCCGGGTGCCCCGTCACCGCGGAATGGTTCCCCATCACGCACCTCTACGACCTCACGGTGTCCTCCGACCCGAAGGTCAACCAGATCATGTGCCAGAGCGGCCCCTCTGGCGCTTCCACCGAAATGGGCACGGGCTCAGGCCCCTCCTGGATTGTCGGCACGCAGGGCCCGCCGCCCGGCGGTTATCCGAGCCGCCAGGCTCCCGGCCTCAGTTGCCAGGGCTCGACCGCGTACTCCTATATGCAATGCACGACCGTAGGGCAGGCGATTCTGCGGGCCCACCACGTACAGCTGCACGAGCATCCAGGTCGAGCTCGGGAGCGCGTCCCCTCCTTCGGATTGGCCTTGCCCGTAGCACCATCCACGTGCCCGACTCGCTCGCACCCGCCGAAGCCGCACGCCTCTATGAGAGGTACGGTTTCTTCCTTCTCCGCCGCTGCCGGACCATCCTGCGCGACGCGGCGGCCGCCGACGACGCGGTCCAGCAGGCGTTCGAGCGGCTCCTCCGGAGCGGCGGGGCGGTGCTGCACGCCGACGAGCCGCTCCGGTGGCTCTACCGCGTCGTCGACCGGTGCTGCTTCGACATGCTGCGCAGCCGGCGGCGGTCGATTGGGTCGGGGCGCGGCGAGGACGCGGACGAGACCGGACACCCGGGCGTGGACATCGAGGCGCGCGACGCGGCGCTCAAGCTGCTCGAGACCCTGAACGACGACGAGATGCGGATCGCGGTGCTGCTCTTCGTGGACGGGATGTCTCAAGGCGAGATTGCCGAGGAAGTCGGGCTCTCGCGCGTCACCGTCAACAAGAAGATCCAGGCGCTGCGCGCCCGCGCGGAGCAATACCTGGAGCGCGCTTCGTGAGAAAGGAGAAGGGTCGTGGAGCCGACGCGCACTGACGAGTCCCCGAAGCATCCGGCGGCGCACCGGCTCGACGCCGTCGCGGCGGGCGACGCGGACGAGGGCGTGACCGCACACCTCGTGGCGTGCGAGGCGTGCACGCAGCACGTGGAGAAGCTGCGAGGGCAGGCGGCGCGGTTCCGGGGGTCGCACGACGCGAACGCGTTCGTGGCGCGGGCGCAGGCGGCGGCGCAACGGCGCGAGCGGGAACGCAAGGCGGAGAGCGAGCCTGAGGGCGACCGTCGCACCTTGCGGGCGTCCTGGGTGGTGCGCGTCGTCGGGGTGGTCGCAGGGCCGCTGCTCGCGGCTGCGCTGGTGTTGCTCCTCGTGAGGGCGAGGCCGGGAGATGGAGGAGGGGCGGGGGCGGGCGTGGGTCCGAGCGTGACCGGGGGCCCGACTACGGGTGCCAGCACGGGCCCGGCCACGGAGTCGCGCTTCAAGGGAGGCCTCGTCGTGGCGGTCGTCCGCGAGCGCGGCGGCCGCCAGGAACGCCTCGCTGGGCCCTTCCAGGTTCGCGCCGGGGACCGCATCCGCATCGAAGTGAGCACCGACCGCGACGGGCCGCTCACCGCCGGGCTGCTCACGGACCAAGGCGAGTGGGTGATGCTGCTGGCGCCCTTCGCGCTCGAAGCGGGGACCCACTACTCGGAGCAGGCGGCGCGCTTCGACGACTCGCCGACCCGCGCGACGCTGCTGGTGGGCCATCCGGAAGACGTCGGGCGCGCGCGAGCGTCGCGCGATTTCGCCCGGGTCGTCGCGTGGCGGGTAACGAGCGAGGCGGATCCGTGAAGGCGTGGATTGGCGCCGCGTGCTTCCTGGCGACGCTGCTGGCGCTGCCAGCGATCGCGCGCGCTGATCCGGTCCGCATCCTCATCGTCGCGAGCCACGCGCGGGGCGGGGACGGGGAGCTGCCGTTGCGCCACGCGGCCGACGACGCCGATCACGTGCGCGACGTCTTCGCCGCCGTCGGGGGCGTCGGCCCGAGCACGACGATGCGCCTCGTCGACCCTACGGTCGCGCAACTCCTCGGGGCGGTCGAGCGAGCGCGCGCGCGCCCTCTCGATTCAGCTTGGGCCGGCCGACGTGACGTTCCTTCTCTACTTCAGCGGGCACGGCGATCGAGACGGCATTCACCTCGGCGGCGAGACCCTCCCGATGGCCGAGTTGACCGAGCGCGTGCGGGGGGTCCCTGCCGCGCTTCGCATCGTAGTGACCGACGCGTACCGCAACGATCCCATACGGACCAAAGGCGTCGCGACCGAGCCGGCGTTCGCGATCTCCGGGCGGCGGTCCGAGGCCGACGGTGTCGTGTGGCTGTCGGCGTCCGAGACGGGGGAGGCAGCGCAGGAGTCCGATCAGCTACAGGGCGCGATCTTCACGCATTACTGGGTGAACGGCCTGCGCGGCGCGGCCGACGCGAACCGCGACGGGCGCGTGACGCTCTCGGAGAGCTACGATTTCGCCTACAGCCAGACGCTCTTCCGGTCGGCGCACGGCAGCGGCGTGCTCCAGCACCCGACGGCGACCTACGAGCTCAGCGAGTACTCGCCCATCGTGATGACGCAGACGTTCGGCGGCGCGACGAAGCTCGAGTTTCCTCCGGGCGTCGACACGCGATACCTCGTCTACGCCATGGGGTCGCGCGCGATCCTGGGCGAGGTGTGGAGCAGTCCGGACCGCGCGTCGGTGCTCGCCGTGCCGGCGGGGCGGTACGTAGTCGCGCGTCGTGCCGCGGGCGGCGCGACGGCCGCCGCGGAGATCGCGCTCGCGCGCGGCGAGGATCGCTCGCTCGGGGCCGCCGACTTCCACGCCGTCCCCGAGGAGCAGATGGCGAGCAAGGGCGGCGAGGTGGTGGTGCGTCCGCACGAGCTTGCGATTGAGCTAGGGGGCGGCACCTCGCGCGTCGCCGACGCGCTGAGCAGCATCGGGCTTCGCTACGCACAACGACGAAGACCGCGTCGCGCCCCCTCGCGGTCCTGAAGCTCCCCGAGTACCAGACGCCGCTCTTCATCACACGTACGCGCTCAGCATCGTGCGCGCGATGACGGGCAATCCTCGTTTCCGTCGCCACGTCCGCCACTCGTGACGGTCGGCGCCGCGATTGACGCCCTCGCGGAGGCCGAAACGGCGACGCTCACCCGTTTGGACGGGACCGTGCCGGTGCGCGACCGGAAGCGCCTCGAGGTCAAGATGCTGCTCGAGCAGCTCTGCGCCCACGTACAGGCCATCGCCGACGCCGACCGCGAGCACGCGATATCAATCATCGAGAGCGCCGGCATGGCGGTGAAGAAGCCGAGCGTGGCCCCGGAGCGCATCTTTGCCGCCGAGCCGGGAGACACCTCGGGTGACGTGAGGCTGAGGGCCCCGAAGGGCGGCAACCGCGCCGGCTACGAGTGGGCCTACAGCACCGACGGCATGAAGACCTGGGTGAGCTTGCCGATCACCGTGCAGGCAAGCACGGCCGTCCGCGGCCTGCAGCCAGGGTCGACTGTCTACTTCCGGTATCGCGTCACGACGAAGGACGGCACGGGCGACTGGAGCGACCCGGTGTCGATCATCGTGAGGTAACGAGGGTCACGGTGGGCAGCAGGTGAGCTGAGTGCACGCCCAGCGCTGCCCCCCCGGGTCGTAAGCGCAGGGCGCGAGGACCTGACAAGAAAGCGGCCCCGCGTCGACGGAAGGGCAGTCGGTGTCGTCCGTGCAGGTGTCGATCGCGGTGTGGCAGAAATACGGGGTCGGAAATAGGCAGCTCTGTTCGAAGGACGGCGAGCAGTAGCCGCCCGGTCCGCAGTCCGAGTCCAGGACGCAATTGCCCCCTCGGACGCAAACGTTTGCGCTGTTGTCCGTGGACGAGCCACGGCAAAAGCAGGTCGCCCCCGAGCCACAATCCGAGTCGGTCAGGCACTCGTCGTACGAACACCCGCCGGGCCCGACGAGGCCTTCGAATGGAAAGCAGCGGCCGTTCTTTCCGGCGCTGCACTCGGAGTCCGACATGCACGTGGACGCGACTCCGGACGGGTAGGGCTGGCCGGCCGGTCCAGGACCGCGCTGCGACGGGCAGCATGCGGGCGTCGGCCGGTGGTGGAGCGGAACCCGCGCGTCGCCCGCCGAAGCCGTCCCCGCGTCGACGACCATGGGCACGCAGGAGCCGGAACCTTTCGCGTCCGACGAATCCGAGTGGCCCGCGTCGCTGCTCGCGACCGAAGTCGCAGACGTGACCTTGCCCGAGCACGCGGCGGCGAAGATTGCGAGCAGGGCTGTCGTCTGCGCGAAGGTTTTCGACATGTTCACGTATGCCGAGGCAGCAAGAAGGGTACCACGCGAACAGGGGCCGCTCCGCCTCGGAGGCGAAAAGCGGTTACGCGTGGTCGGGGAGGGGAGTCAGGAGTGCTGGGTTGACAGCCGCCCAGCGTCGCGGCGTGATGCGCTGTGAGCACGATGAGCGACGCCGCGGAGCTGGACGTATCGCGCATGCTCGAGGGTGCGCACCTGCTGCTCCTCGGCGGGACAGGGTTCCTCGGCAAGTTGTTCTGCTCCATGCTGCTCGACCGTTGTGCCGAGGTGGGCCGGGTCTTTCTTGTCGTGCGCGGAAAGGGCAGCACTCCGGAGGCGCGCTTTTGGAAGGACATCGCGTCGAGCGACGTGCTCGAGCCGCTTCGCCGGACGCACGGCCCGCGGTACGAGTCTTTCCTGCGCGAGAAGGTCGTCCCGATCGATGGCGACATAGGTTGCGCGCTCTGCGGTCTGGACGCATCCCTGGTGCGGGAACTGCGCGGTACGATTGACGCGGTCGTCAACGTCGCCGGTATCGTCGACTTCAACCCGCCTCTCGAAGCGGCGATCCGCGTGAACGCCATGGGGGCGCAAAATCTGGTGGCCCTCGCGCGCGCGCTCGGAGACGTGCCCGTCTTCCACACGAGCACGCGCTTTGTCGCGGGTCAGCGCGAAGGCGCCATCCTCGAGGAGGACCCGCGCACTCACCCCTTCCCGCGCGCCCACGAGCTGGGCGCCGCGATTCTGGAGCCCCGATCGCGAAATCGCCGAGTGCCTCGAGCTGATCGCGCAGGCGAACCGCCGCTGCGACGACGCGCTCCGGCAGAGCGAGTTCGCGCAGAGTGCACGCAAGAACCTCGACGCGCGTGGGGAGCCCTCCCGCGGCCACGCGTACGAGCGCGAGCTCGGGCGTGTGAAGCGCCGCTTCCTCGTCGACCGCCTCGTCGAGGGTGGGCTCGAACGAGCCGCCCACTGGGGCTGGCCGAACATCTACACGTATACGAAGGCCATCGGCGAGCAGGTCATCGCCGGCAGCGGGCTCCCGTTCGCGATTGCCCGGCCGGCCATCTGCGAGTCTACGGTGGAGTTCCCGTTCCCCGCGTTCAACGAGGGCGCGAACACCACCGCCCCCTTCGTGTACTTCATCATGAAGGGGCAGCCCCTCATCCTCGCGCAGGACGTCACGCTCGATCTCATCCCGAGCGACTACGTCGTCGCCGGGATGATTGTCGCCTTGGCCGAGCTGCTCGAAGGCACGGCGAGACCTGTGTACCACCTCGGCACGAGCGACGTGAACCCTTGCTCGGCGATGCTCTTCGGCGAGCTGGTGGGCCTGTACAAGCGCAAGCACTTCCAGCGCAAGGCTGGCGGCAATCCGCTGCTCAACGCGCTGCACGCGCGGTTCGAGCCGACGTACGTCGGTCGCGCGGTGTTCGACCGCTTCGGGCCGCCCGCCGTCGCGTCGGCCGCGCGGGGGATGGCCTCCCTCTTCCGGAGAATCGCTCCGCTGCGTCCCGCGGCGGCCCCCCTCGAGGGATTCGCAAGGAGCCAGGAGAGGATTGACCAGGTCCTGACGATGTTCGAGCCGTTCGTCACGCAGGTGAAGGGGCCGTTCGACTGCTCCAACATGCGGGCGGCCCATGCCCGTCTGTCCGACGCCGACAAGGCCAAGCTTCCCTGGGCGCCGGAAGCGATCGACTGGGCGGACTGGACCATGAACGCCCACATGCCTGCGCTCGAGAAGCGGATCATCCCCGAAATCGACCGGCGCGTGAGCAGTCCGCCGAGGGTGATCGCGGCTCACGAGACGCTCGTGACCCTCGTCGACGAGATGGCCCAGCGACACGACATGGCCCTCGCGCTCCAGCGGGTCACCGGCGACGGGTTGACGCGCACGACGTTCGGCGACGTGCGCGTGCGATTGCTGTCGCTCGCGGCGCGCCTCGCGGCGCTCGGCGTGAGGAGGGGCGACCGGGTGGCAATCAGCGCGGAAAACGATCTCGACTGGGGGATCGCCTTCTTCGGCGTCGTGCGCGCCGGGGCGACGGCGGTGCCGGTCGACGCCGCGCTCGACGCGGGGTCGTGGCGCAACCTGCTCGCCGAGAGCGGGGCTCTCGCGGTCGTCTGGAACGAAAACGTCGCGGCGGCCGTCGAGGTCGCGGCTGCGTATCCGGGGCTCGCTCGGCTCGATTTGCACGAGGCCACGCAGCACGACCCGGCGCTCGTCGCGCCCGACGGGCTGCCGGAGCCGGCCGACGTCGCCGTGCTCTTGGAGAAGGGGACCGGCGGGCGCTCGCCCGAACGCGTCGCGCTCACGCATGCGAACCTCACGTCGCTCGTGGCCGCGCTCTCGCCGATATTTCCGCTGTCCCCGGGTGAAGCCGTGCTGAGTTTTCTGCCTCAGCACCAGCCGCTGGAGCTCACCCGCGGGTTGCTGCTCCCGTTCTCCCGTGGCGCGCGCGTCGTCTACGCCGGCCAGCTGACCGAGAATGGAGTGGCTGAGGTTGCGCGGAAGACCCGCGCCCGGCTCCTCCCCGCCGGCGCGGAGGTCCCCCCCGAAGCACGGGAGTGCTTCGCCAGACTCGGGATTGCCCTCCCCGACGTGAAGAACGAGCGCGCGCCCGCCAAGGCCGCGGCGCCCATCGTATGGGCGCTGAGCCAGGGCCACGGCCTCGTGAAACGCTACGCCGTGAAACGCTACCCATGAAACGCTACCGACGCGCGGTCTGCATCGCGCTCGGCGCGCTGGCCGCGCTCGTGCTCCTACGACCCTTCGTCGTCCCTCGCATCTTCGCCTCGCTGATTGTGGGCCGCGTGAACCTCCCTCGCTCGACCACCCCGGACCGAGCCTACCGAACGCTCACGTTCCGCTCGGGCGACACGGAGTTGTCGGGCTGGCTCTTCGAGCCGGTGGGGAAGGCGCGGGCTCTCGTCGTGCACCTGCATGCGCGGATGTATACGAAGATTGGCGGGATCCCGACGGCCGACGTGCTCGTGCCTCGGGGTTACGCGGTGTTCGCGTACGACCAAAGAGCTCACGGCAGCTCGGGGGGCCAGTACTGCACGTACGGCAAGCTCGAAAAGGAGGACCTCGCCCGGGCGATCGACGCCGTCGGGATCTCGCCGGTGTACGTGGTCGGCCACTCCTATGGCGCGGCGGTGGCGCTCCAGGCGGCTGCCGAGGATCACCGGATCCGCGCGGTGGTCGCGGCGGCGTCCTACGCGGACCTCCGCTCCGCCATCGCGGCGCGTTCCCCTGGCTGGCCGCTGGTCACGCCCTCCATGCTGGCGCAGGCCGAGGTCCTGGCCGAAGAGACGGCGGGCTTCCGAATCGACGACGTGTCTCCTCTGGAAGCGGCCAAGCGCGTCGATGTGCCGGTGCTGCTCGTGCACGGCGCGCTCGATGCCTCCACGCCCCCGGCGGACTCGCAACGTCTCGGCGAAGCGCTGCACGGGAATGGGCGCGTGTACATCGTGCCTGGCGCCGATCACGAAGAGATCCTCGACACGCCGTCCGCGCCGGTGTGGACCGAAATCGCCGCCTTTCTCGAGGACGTGGCGGGCGCCGGCTGATCAACGCGCAGCCGGCGTCACGCGCGCCTCGGGGTCGTGCTTGCGATCCTTCATCGCGTCGAAGTACGCGAGGAGCGCGTCGAGGTCGGCTTCTCCAAGATCCGGGTGAGCAGGCATGTTCCCGTAGCGAAACGTGCGCGGATCCTTGATGTACGCGCGGATCTGCGCTTTGGGTCGGTACTCGACGATGCTCTGGGGGACGTTGAGATCGGGACCGACGCGCCCTCCCTCGCGGTTGACGGCGTGGCACTCCATGCACGTCGTACGAAAGACGGCGAAGCCGCGCCACGCCGCCGCGTCCGCGGCGATCCCGGTCGGCGCCGTGTGCGGAAAGGTCGCGTCGAAGGGTGCAATCTCGATCCGCGCGAGCTGCCAGGGTCGCGGGTGCGTGTCCAGGGATTGCTGCGACGGCTCGCGCCAGACGAGGTAGTACGGCCCGGGGTTGGCGCGCTGCGGGCCGATGGGCTCCCAGGCGGCGACCTCGATATCGGCCACGGCGATGTAGCCGCCCCTCTCGAGAAGCTTCGCTCCGGGCAGGGGCACGGTGTAGCCGTCGCGCGCGCGCAGCACGAAGTCGAGCCTTTCGAGGTCCGCCGCCGGCGCACCGAAACCGAGGACCAGCGTCTCTGCCAGGGGGAGCGCGCGGAACGTCTTGGGGCGCTGGTAGTAGGGATCGAACGCCGTCCATGTCTCCGGCAAAACCTTCGCCTCGATCTCGGCGCGTGTGAGCGTCCGGACGACGCGGCCGTCGCGCACGAAGACGAGCGGCGCCCCGTCGCTTGGCTGCGCCGGCGCCGCCTTGCAGCCCGTCATCGCGAACGCCAAGGCCAACGCAAACCCGCGATCCGAACGGCCAAGGCGAGCGGGATCCAGAGCTTCATGAAAGGACGCGCGGAGACGAGCCGTGCTATGCATACAGTGTTTTCTCAGCTGCCGGGGGTGCGAGGAAAATTGGCAGTGAGAGAGACGGAGCTACTCAGCGATCGGTTCCTCTCCACGAGGCACGGGCCGTTCCGCGCACGGCTCTACCGAACGCCGGCCGGGTCCGTCGGGATGGCACTCTGGCTCGGGCGCCTGGACGGCGACGCCGTCCTGGTGAGCCGGTTGCACTCGTCGTGCTTCACGAGCGAGGCGCTCGGGGGGCTCGATTGCGACTGCGTCGCACAGCTCGACGCGGCGCTGTGCGCGATCGCCGCCGCCGGCCGGGGCATCGTCTTCTACCTTCTGCAGGAGGGCCGCGGCGCCGGACTGCAGGCGAAGGTGCGTGACCGGGAGATCGTCCAGGAGAGCGGTGGCACGATCGATACCTTCGGGGCATACGCGCAGCTCGGTCTGCCGCCGGACCCGCGCACCTATGCCATCGTGCCCGCGATCTGCAGGGATTTGGGCATCGAGCCGTCCCTCCGCCTCATGACCAACAACCCGGCCAAGGTCGCCGCTCTCACGGCCGCGGGAATCACCGTCGAGCGGATCGAGCACCATACGCGATCGTCCGAGCACAACGCGGCGTACCTCCAGGCCAAGGTCCGGTCAGGGCACGTCATGCGGGTCTCGACGGCCATGCAGGCGACCGCGCCTCCCGAGCTCGATTCGCTGGACCCTCGGGTCGAGAGCCTCGTGGGCTTCCGGCGCGTCGGGTCCTATTCACTGCCCGTCTGGCACGGGGAGCGTCCGGTGTGGCTCCGCGCGACCGCCTACGCGCACGCCGAGAGCGGGCACGATCGCGTCGTCCTGACGTACCGGCGCAACGGCGCTCGCCGAGAGGAGCGGCACGTCTACCGCGAGGACGTGCACGAGCGGCTCACGCAGGCGGGCCCGGCCTCCGCGCGATACCGCGCCGCGATTGACGGCGCGGTCGCGTGCGGCGCCGGGAGCATCGTTGCGGTTCCGGCGGATTCGGAGTTACTCACGGGCGCCTCCGGCCCGAGCGAGCGCGAGAACCGCGAGCTGCTCGAAGCTCACGGCGCCGCCGTCGGCGCGAGGACGAGGGAATACGTGGCATGACCCCGAGCTGGGCGACAGGCCTGGCCGTACTCCGGCAGCGCCAGGCGCGTCTCCCGGACGCGCTGAGAGAAGCGCTCGATGTACCGCAGGAGCTGCCTCACCTGGGCGGGGTTCGCGCTGTGGTCACCACGGGAGTCGGCAGCTCGAACGCCCATGCGCGCTACCTGGCCTGGCTGCTCCGCACCCGGTGCGGCCAGCCGGCGTGGGATCAGCCGAGCGCAGCGTGGCTCGCCCCTCCAGAGCCTGCATCCCGGGATCGGGGTCTCGTCGTGTTCTCGCAGGGCCTCTCGCCCAACGCGCGCTTCCCTTTGGCGCACGTCGAGTCCTACCGCTTCACGGTGCTCGTCACCGCGGCCGACGCAGACTCGCCGGACCGCGCCATGGTTGTTCGCGACGCGCGCGAGCGCGGCGCGGTGATCGTCCCTCTGGGGTGTCCGCCCGAGTACGAGGTGCTGATGCGCACCGTCGGACCGATGCTCGGCTACGCCGTCGCGCTTCGCCTCGCCAACGCCGCCGGCGCGGAGGTGAGGGTCGACGGCGGCGAGATTGCGAATCGCGGTGCGCGACGCGGCCAGGCGCATGGAGGCGAGCCTCGCGGGCGTGGAGCCGTCCGTCTTCGCCGATCCGGTCACGCTCGTGGCGACGCACGGTTACGGCGCTCTCGCCCACAACCTCGCGGCCAAGGTGCAGGAGGGGATGTACTTGCCGTGGCCCGCGATCGTGGACGCGCTGGAGCTCGCGCACGGATCCGTGCAGGAAGCGACCGGGAAGCCACGCACCTTCATTGCACTCCGGAACGGTGCCCCGCACGAGGCGGAGCTCCTCGCGCGCGCGCGCGCGACGCTCGAGGCACACCACCGCTGGATTGACGTCGACGCGCGCCTTCCCGCGGAGCTGGGAATCTTCGAGCACGAAATGATGATGAACTCGCTCGTGCTCGCGGCGATTGCCGCGCGACGGCTGGATCAGCGTGCATGGCCCGGCAAGGGGCGCGACGCGCCCCTGTACGCCGTCGCTTCGGTGGGCGACCTCGACGCTCGCCCGCCGCCGGCGCCCGCCGCACCCGCCCGCGCGCCGCGGAGCCATCGTCTCGAGGACCTCACGTGGCCCGAAATCGAACGCCGCATCCGCGAAGGCGGCCGCACAGTGGTCATCCCGCTCGGAGCGACCGAGCAGCACGGTCCGCACCTCCCGCTCGACGTGGACGCGCGCATCGCCGACGCCCTCGCAGAGCGCTTTTGCGCCCGCGCGCCCCAGGCGATGCAGGCGCCGACGATCGCGGTCGGATGCTCGAGCGAGCACATGGCGTTTGCGGGCACGGTGTCGCTTTCGGCCGCGACGCTCTCCGCGATGCTGGGTGACGTGATCGCCTCGCTCGTGACGCACGGCTTCGAGCACGTGGTCGTGTTCTCGGCGCACGGCGGCAACGACGCCGCGCTCGCCGATGCCGAAGACCTTCTTCGTGCCCGCGCGGCTCCGGCGACGCTCACGTTGGTGCGCGGCGTCGATCGGATCGGCCGGGTGTGGCGGGCGGCGAGCGCGCGCGAGGGGATCTCGTCACGCGCGTCCGGCCACCACGCCGGTGAGTACGAAACCTCGATCGTCGCCGCGCTTCGAGCGGAGGCGGTCCGCTGGGGAGAGCTGCGCCAGGGCGCCGACGGCGACGTCCCCGATCCGCAGCGCCTCTTCTATCCAAGCCTGCGGGATCACGCGGCGGACGGCGTCGTCGGCGATCCCCGCGCGGCCTCCCCCGATCGCGGGGAGCGCTATCTCGAGGCGTGGACCGAGCTCCTTCTCGAGGAGTACCGCGCCGCGAGGCGCTCGATCTGAGCGCGAGTCAATCCAGCGCCACGGCGACGGCCGGCTGGGGGTCGGCTTCCCCCCGCCCATCGAGCGCGCGGTGGCGTGCGTAGCCATCCGGAACGGCCGCTCGATGCCGGGTGCCGCCCAGGATGGCCCAGGTCTCGCTGAGGTGGCCCCAGGAGGTCATGCCGGGGGAGGCCGCGCATCGCCGCGTCCATGCTTTGCACTTCGCGCCGCCCGCGCGGACAGTTGAAGAGGTAGCTGGCGACGGCGTGCAGCTCGCTCGCCCCGCCGACACCGATGCCGACGGGCTCCCAGAGACGCGAGAGCGCGAGCGCGGTGAGCTTCTGGACGACCGCCCCCCCCGCACGGAGCCGCTTGTCGGCCTGGTCGTAATAGAAGGCGAAGTGGCGCCGCTCGTCCTTCGCGAGCAGCTGGCACAGGTGCTGAAGCTGGCGGTTGTCGCTACGGCGCGCGAGCTGGGTGTAGGAGATCGCGGCCGCGAACTCGTTGGCGGCTCCCCAGGCCATGTGCACCGCAGCGAAATGCGGCGTCGAGTTGGCGACCAGGCGGGCCGCCCAGCCGGTGAAGAGCTCGCGCATGCTCGGAGACGCGTGGACCCGCCCGTACCGCTCGCGCGCGGGGGGATGGCCCATCTCGACGAGGAAGCGATCGAGCGCGCGGCCGTGGTACGTCTCCTCGTACGCCCAGCACGCGAGGAAGGTGGTGACCTCCGGATCGCGCGCCGAGAACCCCGTGAGCAGATCGCGCAGGTAAAGGATGCTGTGCGACTCGGTGTCCTGCATGTAGCGCATGACCTGCGCCTCGTCCTCGGTGATTCCGACACGCCGCGCTTCGTCCCAGTCGATGCCGGAAAGGTCGATGGCCTTCGAGAGCTCGACGAACCGATCGATGTCAAACGCCATGACTATCCCCGCTTCGGCCTCCGAGGGTCGATCTCAATATCTGCCCCGGGCCACGTCTTGGAGTCAACATCAACCCGTCACCTCGCGCGGCGCCCGGAAAGCGACGAACGGCAGGAACAAGCCGTAGTAGAGGACGTTCGGCACAATGCGCAGCGCAAAGCCGGCTTGCACGGCTCCCGCGAAGATGGCGATGTCGGCGAGCGCCCAGAGCGCGTAGGTGACGAGCTCGAACCGCGTGACCTCGAAGAGCCAGCGGCGGATCGGGGCGGGCACCTGCGCGAGTCGCCGCGAAAAGACGAACGGGAACAGCGCGGCGACGAGCGCGATGAAACCGAGCTCCCAGACGAGGTAGTTCGCTCTCCCGCCGTCGAACGTCGCGGGGAGGATGCGCGTCAAGGCGCCCGAGGTGAGCGGCATGATGACCGACCACGCGAACGCGTTGACCCAGGCCCTCGCCGGCGTCGGGTCGTTCGGCGCGGCGTCGGACCGACAAGCGAAGCGTTCGACGAGCAGGAAGTAGCGGTAGTCGCCGACGAATCACGATCGAGAGGCCGACCGCGTCTTCCAGCGCGAACCGGCGAGAGGCGACCAGCTGCCGGAGCGAAGGGCGTCGAAAGAGGATCTCGATCGTGAAGAGCGAGACGTACAGCGACGAGGAACGTCTGGCGACGCCGGACCCACAGGGCGAAGCCCGCGACGCCGAGGGCCGCCACCGCGAACGTGGCGATCCAGGGGCTGTCGTAGAGCGACTGGAACATGAATGCCTCTTCACGGCACGACCGCGCCGAGCGTCACTCTAGACCAAACTAGCAGGCCGACCGCGAAAACGAGGACATCGGGTAATCCGCCGCCTGCCGTCATCCTCGGGCTCCTGACGAGCCCGAACTCGACTACCTGATCGGTAACGGGGCCTCGATCCGGACGATCGCGCTTCCCGGGAAATGCCGGCGCCCAGCGCGCACATCAGCACGGTGTCGCCGCGCCTGATCTTGCCGGAGCGAATGCTTTCGTCGAGAAGGATGGGAATGGAGGCGCTGGACGTGTTTCCCACGCGATCGATGTTCATGAGCACCTTCTCGGGCGGGACCCCGAGCCGCACTGCGACCTGATCGAGGATCCTCTTGTTGGCCTGGTGGGCGCAGACCCAGTCCACGTCGGCGTGGGTCATGTCGGCCCGTTCGAGCGCGCCCCTGCAGGCCGCAACCAGGTTCCTGACGGCCACCTTGAAGAGGCTTGGCCCATCCATCTCGATGTAGTGCTTGCCGCTTTCGAGAGTCGCGCGTGTCGGTGGGAAGACGCTGCCACCTGCGGGAATGCAGACCACGCGAGCGAGGACCCCGTCAGTGGCGATCGAGGTAGAAAGGACGCCGCTCGGCCATTCGGGCGAGCGTCCGGCCGACCCCGGGCCCAGGATGACGGCTCCCGCCCCATCGCCGAACAGAATGCAAGTGGTCCGGTCGGACCAGTCCGTGACGCGCGACAGAAGCTCGACGCCGATCAAAAGGACAGTCTTGACCTGCCCGGTGCGGATAAACTGATCCGCAATCGAAAGGCCGAAGATGAATCCGGCGCATGCCGCGCTGACGTCGAAAGCCGGGCAGCTCCGTGCGCCCAGCTTCGTCTGCACGAAAGCCGCGGTCGCCGGCATGGGCATGTCGGGTGTGATCGTCGCCACGATGATCATGTCGACGTCCGCCGCCGCGAGTCCCGCATCCTCGAGGGCGCGTCGCGCGGCTTCCGTTGCCATGTCGCTCGTGGCGATACTGGTCGGCGCGATGCGACGAGTGCGGATGCCCGTCCGCTCTGCGATCCAGGCATCGGACGTGTCGATCATCGCTTCGAGATCAGCGTTCGTCCGGACGATCTCCGGCAGATAGTGCCCTGTTCCGAGGACGCATGCGCCTCCACTGCTTGCTGCAGGCACGCGTCGAATCCGGGTACGAAGGGAATCGCGACGCAAACGGACCTCAACCGCACAGCATGCCCCGTTGCCGCAGTCGAATCCCGCGCGGTGCCTGAACTTCAAGTCGTCGATGGTCCGCACCCCGCCACGGTAGCTCTGTACACGTCAGGCGCCCAGGCCCGTCCCCTCGGGCACCGGAGGACGGGAGCGATCCTGCCGTCTTCAGGGCGGTCGGCCCTGCGATCACCCGGATCTGGCGAATCACCGTCCCTTGCGCTCGCACGCCGGACCGAAGCCCTCGGCGTCGGGTGCCATGTAGGCTGCGCCTCCCTCGCACGCGGCGCAGAGAAGAACCACACCTGGTCGGTGAACTTGGCCGCGCTGGCGGACGCGTCGACCAGGGTCGTCCAAGCCTCACAGAGCGGACCGAGGCCGCGCCGGATCTCCTCGCTCGCCGGCTGGATAGAGGGAAGGGCCGTGTAGATCCAGCCTGTCAGGCGCACCCCCTCGGTGTCGGCGGCGAACCGAAACTCGGAAAGCTGGCGCCCTCCCGAGGTGAGAGCGTCCTCGCGAGAGATCCACCCCGACGCGCTGTTCCAATCCTGCCGCAGGTCCCAGGCGCCGCACTTGCCGTTCTCACGCACGAACACCTGGCGGGTGCGCGACAGCGCGCCCTGAAAGGAGCGCAGCCGCGTGCGCGCCGCCGCCAGCATCGCTTCGAGCTGCCGGTTCGCCTGGTCGTAGTCCTTCTCGTCCTCGGCGTCCGCGGTCCGCTCGCCCTCCGCATCGAGATCGCAAACGACGGCGCTCGGAAAGGCGTGGCCGCCGCCGAGCGAGCCGGCGTCCGGCGAACCGGCGGCAGCCGCCGCTTCAATCGCAGTCGACACGGTCCGCGTACCAGCGAGCCGTGTGGCCGCGCGCGCAGCTGCGCCAGGGATACGCGTGCTCGTCGTCGCGCTCGAGAGAGCACGCGTAGCACTCGAGCGCCTCCATCTCGGCCTTGATGCGCTCGACCGGTCCGACGCGCCGGTACCTATCGCCGACCGTCAGCGCGCTGCCCGCCGGCTTCAGCGCGACCTCGAGCACCACCTCGCCGAGCGGGCCGTGCCGCCTGGTGGAAGCGAGGCGACCATGCACGTCGAACGCCGAGCACCGCCCCGCCGTGGCGACGTAGAAGCGCGCGGGGAGCGGCGTCTCCCCGGGAGGTGACGTAGCACCTGTTGGTGTCGACGCGTTCGGTCCCGCAGACGGGCTCGGCGCGCTCGTGGCAGCTGGCGCCGGCTGCGCGCGGTCGCGCAGGGCGCCTGCCGTGCTCCGCCCGCCGCACGCCTGGAGCAGGGGAGCGGACACGCACGCGCAAAGCACCGCGATCGCCACTGGGGCTCCGCGGAGTTCTTGCCGGGCGTGCCGCGACGGCACGGCTAGACCAGGCGGGAAGGAGGTTATTCCAGTCGAGAGAAGCGCGTGAGCGGCCTCGCTTCGTCCGGGCGTGGATGCGAAGCGCCTCGTCGACCTTTCCGTCGATCATGATCTGATCGACGATGGGCTCGCGCTGGGCGGGGGTTTCGCCGGCCGGCTTGGGGCCGACGCCGAACCCGAAGTCGAAGTCCTTCGCACCGAGGGTCGAGGACGGCTTCCCGTGGCTGTAGATGGCGACGAACTCGCCGACGACCGCGCCCTGGATGTCCAGCCTGTTTTTCACGAGCATCGGCTCCTTGCCGTTCGAGGAAAGGTAGAACCCGCCGGGTCCGACGAAAACGGCGACGCAGTGCCCTATCCCACCGGATTTCAGCGTGCCGCATACGACGCCTACGGGCGAGTAGTACTGGGGTAGTGTCCTCAGGCGAAAGGACGCCATGCCCTCGCAGCTGGACTCGTAGCGGCGTCCGTACACCCCACGCGAAACGGACGCCTGAAAGCCCTCGGGGGCGTTGACGTTGTTGAAGAGCACCGGGAAGTTCCTGGGATTGCGCTTGGTGGCCTGGCGCTGCGGGGCGACCGCAACCGGGGACGCGCCGGGTGGCGCATAGGACCTCGCCGCGTCGACGGACGGAAACGTCGTCGCCTTGCCGCCGGCCTCGACCAGCACACCACCGACGTACAGCACGACGATCTGCTTGTCCTGGCGCTCCCATGTGGGCGTCTTCGTGTTCCCCGCGTTGCGGTAGTGCACCTGCAGCCCGCTCATGACCCGCTGACAAGCCGCGAGAAGGTTCGCGTAGAGCGCGTCGACCTTTTCGGGCGAATGCTCGAGTTGGACGTTCTTGTAATAGAGGTAGATGAAATCGAGCGAGATCGGGGGCGATGCCAAAGGATCGACGCCGCATTCGGCCATGTCGTCAATCAGCTCGAGGTGGTTCCCGTCCCCTGCAAGCCGAATCATCGCCTTTCGCTTCGCTCCCACCTTCTCTGAAAGTTCCCGCCCGTAAACTTGACCGTCGGCGTGCCGCCGACCGCGGTTGCGAGCTTCCGCTGACCGTCGGAGAAGGATCGAAGTCGACGTACTTCGGGTCGGTCTCCGGAAACGGGAGGCCCAGCATGGCGGCGCGCGCGTGCGCCTTCACGAAGTCGCCGCTGTCAATCGCTGAGTTCAGTGCGATGACGCCATCCTGCAGGGCGCTGGCGGCCGCGGTATCCGGGAGGTGCACGCTGGGCGTAGCGCTCGACGCGTACTGGAAGTCGGCGTCGGGGGGTGCGGCGGCTTACCAGGTCCTGCCGGTTCATGGCGTGCCCTCGGACCTCCTCACCCCCATCGGGAGGTTTAGGAAGGTTTCGGATTCTTCCGAAACCGCCGAAGGCCACGCACTGGAATCATTCCTTTTTTGCGACCCCAACGGGAATTGAAGGACCAGGAATACGCAGTGATTACCGGCACATCCCGTCAAGAGTTCGACGGTGCTGGCCGTTACTTCGAAGGCGCCGGAACCTGAAGCCCCGGGAGTGGCGAGCGGGGCAGGGGACGACCCCGACGCGGCCCTCCCGCGCCGCCATCAGGGCCGCGGTGGACGCGGGGCGATGGGAGCGCGCGGCGAAGCTCTTGGAGGTGCTCCAGGCGCCACGATAGCGGTCGCTTGCCGTGCCTGCCGTTCTCTCCAGCCCGAGCTTCATCGCGGACATGACGGCGTCGTGCAAAACGCTCTGGGAGTAGTGCACGCCAGCCGGAATCGTGGCGATCCAGATTGCTCATGACGTAATCCACCAATGCTCGCGCCGCCTTCCTAGCGTTCGACGGCCCGGGTATCCCTTCCGACCATTCCGGGTACCTGGCGGCTCGTTTGTCCGCGGTCTGCTTTGGTTTCTCTATCTCCCCGTCCTCCGTTCGAGAGCGCCCCAGCGAACCTTCACCCCGTTCGCCTCGTGCACGTGAACGGTGGCGTACACCTCTAGGAAGAGGTTTTCTGAGAGACATCTCGTGATGCCGACCCATAGGTCCGCCGTGGGCTCGATGCGGACTCGCGGGCCTCGCCAAACTTCCCGACTCTCGTACGGCTTCACCTTCGCGGCCACGAGCGTGGCCCGCAGTTCGCTACGCCTCCGAGAGTAGTCCGTCGTTTGGAGCAACGCCTCGTCCAGCAGGTACGCGGCGAAGCGGACAGCGCTCCTCCGGGCGAGTACGATCGGGTCGTTTCGGTAGAACTCAGTGACGTGTTCCCACGCGTCGGGATCGGAGGGCACGCGCGGGCCCGAAGGCCCGGGCACATGAACCTGAGCGCCAGCGTTCATCGTAGGTTCTCCTTGCGGCGCCGAAGACTGGCGCAGGCCTCAACGGACTAGGTTTAACGTACCTGAACATCGGCACAGCGTCCAGGTTCATGCGCGACCCGACTCTAACTACTGGTGTCCATGGTATAATTTAGCGATCGCCCGGTCTGACCCACGCTCGCGAGTCGTCGCAGGGAAGCCCTAGGCTGAACGTGCCGGTGCCTTACTGGCCTGCTGGATGTACCCGCCCGCGGCCGCGTTCATATCTCGCTCTTGGTCCGGCCGAAGACGGTTGTAGAGGAGATCGAGAACCGGAAAGTTGCGCTTGCGTGCATCGAATATCTCATCTTGGAGCGCGCGCGATTCAGTCTCCAGGGCGCTGCTTTCCGCGCCGCTAAGGAACCGGTTCCACATCGACTCGGCATGCTCTTTGAGCTTCTCAAGTCTAGTAGTCGCCTCACCATTCTCCTTAATTTGCCGAACTGCCACGACCAGCAACGGTAGGCACGGAGCGCCCACTATCAGTACGAAGTCCGTCAACACCATCTTGGTTGCCAGACCCAATACACACGCTGCTGCCACGAGCGTGCACATTGCGATGGTCACGAGCGCAACATATCGCTTTCTCTGCTGGACATCCCACCAGCAATTGATCCGTTGACAGACCATGCGTGCACTCGCGATCGGGAGCGTGCCAACGCCAACAGGATACCAGTTATGGAGCGGCCCGTGCCTTAGAGCGACTCGTTCGTATTTGCGCGCGCAAGAAGCTACTCGCTCCGGATCGACGGGTCTACCCACCTTTAGATCATGCCAAGGCAGCGACAAGACATCGCAATCGAACACCTCCTGAATCTTCGCAGCCGCCTCACGTAGGCCCTTTTGCCACGGCGCGAGCCAAAGGGGATCAGCACAACGCTCCCGCTCCACACTGCAACGAACGGCTTTACGCCGGCGCATTCCAGTGCCAAGACCGCGACGATCGCCGCAACAGGGCCGGCAAGAAACACTTGCCATAAAAAATCCTCTTGGACAAGGAATAGAGCCAGCGTTGCGCCGCGAGTCTATCCAGTTGGAGCGGCTCGTTCTGCTTGTCCGGAATATCATTCATGTCAGTAGTAGTAAGGCGGGAACTGATGATTAAAAAGAAGATCGTACCAGTAAAAACCCTCCGAGATCTTGTCGGCCAGTATTGCGGACCGGGCTTTCTCGGCGCGAGTGGCAGCGGTGTGTAGCTTTGAAAGTGCGTCCTGTAGCCTCGCCTCCGTCGAGCATGGCTTTATGTACCCTGAAATGCCCATAGGATCACGCATATCGGCCAAATTGCAGGCCAGCAGATCCCTAAGCACTCTGTACAAATCGATGTAATACAGGACGCTCTTTTCACCATCACAATACTTCGCCACCCTCAGCTCGAGGTAGAAAGATGAAATGGGAACGTTGCAGAGGAATTTCCAGGCCTTAACGAACCGGATGAGAGGCTTGACCTTTTCAGAGAGACGGTGGTCGACCGAGCTTACGTATGCATTGTGGAGGTCCGGGCTGGTATCCATCCAGCCGTTGTCCCCTCTCGCGATGTAATAGACCGGAAGTTTGAGGTCGTCGCGGAAGTACCAAGCGGGCACCACCTCCGTCCATTCCGATTGGCCGTTCCAAACGGAACGAGAATCGCCGGAGTGTTGACGGTTACGCCTGTATTGTAAAATCTCGCATCAAGAGCATTCTTAACCTTCGATAACGTATATATGGAACTGCTCGTCATTACCGATGCTGGTAGTGCAGCGAGGTAATCGACGTCGCTGTAGCCGGATATACTCGTGCCGTTGCCGAAGGAACCGATACGCGTGAAACGATTGAGGCCGAAGTTGCTACTTAGGCATTGCTCGATCGACGCCCGGTGACTCTTCGCGGCTGCGGACTCCGTGACTGTTGGCGTGAGGCGACCCAGGAAGTCACGAAAGCCTTCTTCAATGGTTCTAGGCATCAGATTTGCTTCTTCTACTGGTGGCGGTCTGTGTCCCTTTGGGCTCTATGGACAGGCCTTCTTCGCCTTACAGGCCTCGATCATGCCCACCAGGCGCTCGCTATTCGCCTCGTGCTCTCTGAGGGACTTTGCAGCGTGCTCGGGTGCAACAAGGAGACCGTGTTCTCTGATCAACTCGCACGCCTTTGCCGCGGCTGAGCGAGCCTCATTCTCACTTGAAGAGGAAGAGAGTGCGATCAGATCGCGGACACGTTTCAGGAGCTTGCGCTCCTCTTCCAGTTGATCCCGTGAAATAGGGTAAGGTGTATTTGACATCTATATGATCCGTTCGCGTCCGCTAGAATACCCTCGGGATGTTAGCCCCGAAGTGAACGGCGGCATCGTATTTTGCGATCTTGGCCGAAGTTGCTGCTTTTGCAACATCTGCCCTGGCAACCTTGAGAGCCGATTCTTCTGTTACGTCGTCATTAAAATATACAACGCCAGGTCATGCGGAGAATCTTCGTCCATTTCAACTCCTCCAGTTTATCCTCAAAAGGTTGGTACTTCTGGGGATCGGCGTCATGCAGTTCCACTGTCAACATGGCTCTCATGGATTCTCCTCTGTCCCACGAACCGCCTTACTGAATGCCGTTGATCACGAGAGTGGCGCGGCAACAGACGGGCGGGGGCGAATCGCTCGACGGCTCGATGAACTTTCGGTGACGCGGCTGCGGTTCGTGCCAGCGCGGGGCGCAAAGTAAGCACGCCGGGTATGCCTGTCCAGACCTCCGCCGTTCAGCGGGTGAAGATTTCGGGCGGGATCGTGGGTCAAAAATGACTGAACAGAGGATGAGGCTGACCGCTGGAGCGTAGAGCGGTCAGTATCTTGTGGATAACGCAGACGCAGTGCGTCACGCTACCTTGATCCATGAGCGGAAGTTCCAGTTCCACGCCGCGACCATCGTACGAGCAGATCAAGGCAGTAGCCGCGAGTGCGGTCGTTCACCCGGATACGGTTTCCCGCCGTTTGGTCGGAGGTCCGGTGCGCCCGGGGTCGAAAGAAGCGTATCGATGATGCCCTGAAGCAGGCAGGCTTTGCGAAGCTCGTGCGGGAGCTCCCGTGACCGCGCTCGAGGCGGCCCTGATGCCTCTCATTCGGCAGGTGGTGCGCGATGAACTCCGCTCGGGTGGGTCGCTGGCGCCGACGGACACGTACGACTCCAGGCACCCTCCCGCCGGACTTGAAGAGCGTCGACAGGTTCCACCGGCTCGTCCGGCACGTCCCGGGTGCGCGGAAGGTGGGGCGGATCTGGACGGTCCGGCGCGACGCGTGGCACGCGTATCGAGCGAAATCTCCAGCGGTCGCCAGCAGGGACGTCAGCGGCGTCGTTTCGCGGATGGCGGAGAGGTACCGCGCGGCCGATCCCGGGCGGTAGTCCCTCCGATTCCTACGTCAGGTTGATGCCCAAAGACGAAGGATGGACGTTTGAAGCCTCAAAGACATGTCCCGCGTGCAACGGGTCGGGCCGGCATCCGCCTCGCGATCCTCACGCCCCGTACCTGATTGCGCCACCTCCGGTCGAATGCCAGGGTTGCGGCGGCAAGACGCGGATCACCCGTACGTTCGCCGTCGAAGAACTCCGACAGCTCATCGCCGGGCGTTTAATGCGTCGCCCCGGTGACCGCGATGGGCAACCGGGGCGAAGGAGCTTGCTAGGCTCATGGAGGTGTCGACGATGGATGCCGGGCGCTCGTGCGCCACCCATAAAGGTAGTCGATGACAGATACCTCCTACCTTAATGGGTGGAGGCGCTGGGTTTTGCTGACCGGCAACTGTCGGCATGGATTCACTTTCGTCCGCGTGGGCGATCTTCCCTCTCTTCGGCGTTGACCCGGAAGGACGATGCACGTGCGGCGATGCCGCATGCAGCCGCCCGGGAAAGCACCCGATGTACGCGTACAGCGTGCTCGGCGCAGGCGAACGCGTACGAGGGCCAGAGGGATCTAATACCGCTATCGCCACGGGCTCCCGGAGCGGCGTCTTCGTCGTGGACTTCGATACCATCGAGGCGTTCGAACCTCTGGCCAATCGGCTCCCGGACACGTACGCCGTTCGCACTGGGCGAGGGGTCCACCTGTACTATCAATGCCCGGACTTCCCCGTCCGGAACTCGATTGGGGAGCTCGCCGATCATGTCGACGTCCGAGGGGAAGGCGGGTACGTCGTCGCGGCCGGCTCGCGCCATGCGAACGGCAAGACCTATGAGGCGTTGAACGCGTGCGCCCCAGCTCCCGCGCCCGCCTGGCTCCTAGAGTGGCCCGGACTTCGTGGCGGCGAGCGGGCCAAGGGGGCTCCCGGAACGAACGCGCCCATTCCCGTCGACCTCGACACGCCGGAGGGTCAGCGCCGGCGGAGGCTCGGGGAGGAACGCGCCAAGAGTGCTGATCCAAGCATTCAGGGGCAAGACGGGAGCGGGAAGCTTTGGGACCTGGCCCTATATCTCGTGCGCCGGCTGGAGCTTCCCCTAGAGACGTGCGCGGAGCTCGTACAAAGGCACTTCAATTCCCGGTGTGAGCCGCTGTGGAGCGAAGCGGAAATCTGGCACAAGCTGGAGAACGCCCGCGACTGCTCGGACATAATCACGGGCGTCGCGCCGGAAGGCTTCGGCCAGGGCTCGACGCCAAGGTTGCGGCTCGGCGCGACGTCGCACGCGTGGATCAACTCGAGGGCACCGCCCCGGCGGTGTCGATCGAGATCACCTCCGATCTGCATGAGAACACCCGCGACGCGTGCCGCGCGATCGGCAACGATCCGGACGTCTACCAGCGCGGAGGCCGCCTAGTGCGCATCGTTCGAGTT
>CAVREO010000043.1:0-35332 GCA_963720145.1 uncultured delta proteobacterium | reverse complement strand
ACTGTTTTCCCGGTGTTTTTGGGGTGTGAAGAGCCCCGCGGGGCTTTTCCAGGGCTTTTCCCGGAAGCCCCTAGAAGCCGCGCCGGAAGGGCCGGGAACGGTTCGCCGACCATGTCCCGCGCCAGGCGCAAGTACCCCTCGGTCGTGCCGAAGCCGGCGTGACCCGCATCCTGCTGGACGTCGATCGGCTTGTCGCCGCGCTTCAGGCGCCACGTGATGCCGCTCGCCCTGAGGTCGTGGAAGGCGAAGGGCCTGGCGGAGTAGCCCAGGCGACTCGTGCAGCTCGGCGCGCTCGATGCCTCAGCGAGCGCCACAGGCCGGCGCACCATGTTCGCCAAGCCATCTCGCCGGTGACCACGGGGGGGGTTGGGAACAGACGGCCCTTGCCCCCGCTCTCGCGGTGCATGGCAACGAGCAGCGGTCGAAGCTCGCGCTCGATATCGAAGCGACGAGCCTTGCGAGCTTTGGTGCGCTTGTGCTTCTTGCCGTCGTCGCGGACGAAGTCGGCCGTTACGGTGACATGGATCCTCCAGTGCACCGAATCGATGTCCGACCAATCGAGGGCGAGCACCTCTGCCTGGCGCGTCTGCGTGTAGAGACTGACCGTGTAGAGGCGCGCGTAGAGGAGCGGTACGTCAGCGCACGCGACGAGCTTCCAGAACTCGGACGGGTAGAGAAACTGCTTCGCGGTCTCTTCGCCCTTGTCCGGCGGAGCGACGCCGCGCGCCGGGCTGTCGCGCATGCCCTCGACGCGCATCGCACGGTCCTTGGCGCCGTGTGCGTCGCGGAACATGACGGCGACGGTGCTCCACACGTTGACCGCGGTCTTCCAGTTCATCTCTTGTGCGAGCACCCGCTTGTCCAGGTCGCTCACGAAGTCTTCGAGCGCCTCGTGCGTGATGCCCGCCATGGGCAACGGGCCGTGCTTCTCATTGAAGTGCACGCGTAGCTGCGTCTCGTTCTCCTTCGCGGACGAGAGCCCGCGCCCTTTCCGCCACGCGACCCAACGCGTGCCGTACTCGAGCACGGTTTCGCCGCGCTCTTCGGGCACGAACTCCCCGGTTCGCACGCGCCGGGCGACGATGGCTCCGACTCGATGCGCGTTCGACGTCGTGCTCGCCGATGCTGCCGGGTAGGTCGTACCACTTGCGCGACACCCCGTCGGCTTCGGTGCACTGAACCTGCCAGCGCCCGCCGCGAAACTCCGTGTAGCCCTTGATCGCGCGGCTCACGGTTGGCCCCCGTTCTTGCGGAGCCCCGCCATCCGCAAGGCTTCATCCGCTAGCGCCTCGTCGTCCAGCTCCACGGGCCGCGACTTCGTCCGCACTCGTGCTGCGTCCCGCTCTCGCAGGTGCCTCTCGTAGTCAGAGCGCGAGACGATCCAATCGCGGCCGAGCTTGCGTGCGCCGGCAATCGTCCGAGCGTTGCGGAGCATCCACTGACGCGGTTTCCCTGGGAGATGGGGGCCGCCCTTCTTCGTCGTGTAGTAGTCCGGCGCAGCCCCATCGTTTGCGGCCGAGCGTTGGAGCGACACGTTCACCGGCCGATCTGGGATTCCTGCCCAATCCGCCACGCGAGGTAGTCGAGGCGCATCATCTCGCGCTCGGCTTCGAGCTCCACAAGCCGGTCGCGCGCGACGGCGTCGATCATCGCTTGCACCCCGGGCGGCACCTCGACGGCGTGCTCGTACAGGGCGCGTCCCAACGCGAGCAGCGCCCGCCGTGGATTGAGGGCCAGGCAGACGAAGAGCGAGTCGGCGAGGCCGACCTCCACCGTCTGCCCTGCACGGTGAGCGGCCTCCCACTCGCGGGCGCGGGCGAGCACCTTCCGGCGGCCGACGGCGCCGTTGCCATCCAGGTAGCGCGCTACAATGTTCTCTTGAGGGGTCGGATCCATCGACTACTCCACGGGGTCGGCCGAGTGACGTCGGCGCGGCCCTTTTCAATTCCGTGTGCGGTCTCCGGCCGCGGGCAATTCTTCCGAAAGAGTCAACCGAGCGCTCGCGACATGAACCGACCACGTTTGCACCGCCCCCCATCGTTGGGCGTGGTGACGCTCGATCTTGAACGTGATGGTCTCATCATCGACGAGCGCGATCTCGTAGACGCGCGGCAGCTTGTTAGCGTTGAGTTTGGTCGGTGGTCTGGCCAAAGTCAGGAAGTTGTGAAGATGATGGCGCGCCCGGCCTTCGTCATCCTTCTCCAGCCATGCCCTCATCTCTTTGGCGGAGGCGATGAGCCTTTCGCGTCGGCAGTCCTCGCAGATGAGCCGCCAACCGTCGTCCCATACGCGAGCGACCGCAGTACCTCGCCGGCAGGCGCAGTTAGGAGAGGAGGTCCTCACGCGGCCTCTGCCGGCCGATGACGACGACGAACCTTGCGGCGGGGGCCGGGGCGCTTTCTCGCGCGTGGCGGAGGAGGGTTGTCCGCGCGCTCGCGTAGCTCTTCGAGGCCGATCGTGATGGCGCTCCTCAGGATGTCGGTCTTGCTGAGCGTCGTGCCGGGCGGGGCCAGCTCGCGCCCGAGGCGCTCCGCCTCTTCAACCGCCGACCGCGGCAAGCGGACGGGAAGCTGCACGTACTCCTCATCGGTGAATTTCTTGCCCTGCATGCGCACAATTCTATGCCAACATACTTAGGATGCAAGCGGCGCCCGCGAGCCGCGCCTTCACTCCCCGGTCGCGACCTCGATCGCCCGTTCAAGACACCGGATGACCAGCTCCGCCTCGTCCGGGTGGATATGCAGATCGGCGACCTCCTCGCCGTGCGATCCGCAGATGGTCAGCCGGATCCGCTGCGTGCGCGCGCGAGAGGCGACGAGGATCGCGCAGTCGTCGAAGGCGGTGTCCGTGCGGAGGTCGACGTCGAAGGGCGGGTCCGCGGGAAATGTCGGCACGACGCGCAATCGAGGCGCGGACCGGGGCCGTGCTATCTTCTGGTGATTAGGGGTCATTGGTCTGATCCTGTGGGTTGGGGAACCGGAGCGCGCTTCTTGGCGGAGGCGCGCTCCTTCGTTTTGTGCGAGCGCTACACGCGAAGCCGGTCATCGTCGCGCGCGGGCCGGCCTTCAATCTCTCTCTCGGCAGCTTTGCGGCCGATCGCGTCGATCGGGAGTGTCGGCGCGTCGAGTCGCCCTTGCGGCGATGGGTGGCCGTCGGGAGGGACGACGCATGCCGCAGGACGCACGAGGCCGGCCGCGATGAGGCGCTCGCGCGTGGTCAGGCCTGCCTCTGCCGGCAGTGGCGGCGGTGGCGCGGGGGGTCGCGGGCTTGGCTGCCACCCCTGTCTGAAGCGCCCACCGGGCACGCTACGAAGCGCTGCCTCAGCTACGCCGCGCCCGCGCGAATCAAGCGGAAGCGTTGCGCCGTCGACTTTGACCTCGGGCTTGCCGGGGTCGGCCCAAACCTCCGCGAGCGGCGCCGCGTTCGGCCGCAAGAGACCCTGCGATATGAGCTCCTGCCTCGTCGCGGCGGGCGGCGCGCCGCGCGTCTGGGGTCCGTACTTTGCGGAGACGCGCTCGCGATGGCGGTGACTGAGAGGCTCGACGATGTTCTGAAAATGGGTAACGCGGGGCATGGCTCAGTCCTCCTGCTCGCCGTCGCTGTCGTCGGCGTAGCGAAATTCGTCGGCGCGAAATTGGATGTATTTGCTCGTCGCGTGGCTGTAGGCCTTCGCGATCCACTCGCCGCGCGAACCCTCGTCGATCGGGCAGAGGACGGCGTCGTCCACGAACCCCGGCAACTCGCGGAGCGTCTCGAATGTCGCCCTATCTTCGGGGCTCGGTCGCGGGTCCCTTGCGGGCTTCGGATGGGAGTGGGCCGTGTAGAGCTTCGCGGCGCCATCGACGGCGCCCATCCACGCGCGCAGCGCGTCGACGTCGATCTCGACCGATCGCGCGTTGCCGGCGACGAGCCTGACGTCCACGACGTCGCCGTCCGCGCCGAGCGCCAACGCTGCGAACACCTCGTAGTCCAGACCGCGCATGGTCGGCTCGATGAGGCGCAGGGCGCCGACCAAGCCCTTGACGGGGCGCGCCCTGTCGAGCAGAGCGTCGCGGCGACGATCCGTCTCCTGCTCGCGGTCGCTCTCCTCGTCGCGTCGGCTGCGGCGAGCCATGACGGCTTGGGCTGTGCGCTTCGATTCGTCGCGTTTGCGCTTGGCCCGCTCGGCCGCGAGAGTCGCGTTCCTCCGGTCGGCCGCGAGTACCGCCGACCCGAGCGCCACGACTCCCACGCCGGCAACGGCGAGCGCGGCCCCCTTCGCCAGAGGCAGGAGCCAGCCCGGCGGCCCGGGAGGTGCCCCGAGGGTGACCGGCGCGCGGGCCGGCACGGGCTCCGGTTGCGGGGGAGGGGGCTCGGGCGGCGCAACGACGAGTGCGGGCTCCGGCGGCGGCCGCGGCGCCTCGTATCGGCTCCAGTCGATCGAGTCTGCCGCGTCGTCGCTGAAGCCGGTCCACTGATGGGAGTCGCTCACGTCAGTCGTCCGCGGGTTCGTCGGCCTCGGGATCCTCCTCGGCGTCATCGTCCTCGAAGCAAAATCCGTCGCTTTCGAGCTGTTCGAGCACCTCACTGGCCAGCTCGCGTGTGATCGCGAAGCTCACGCCAAGCCGCGGGCAATCGACTTCATCGCACGCCGCTCGAACGGCCGTCGTCGGCACGTCGATCGCGTCGGCCAGCTCCGGCGGCGAGCACACGGGGCGCGTCAAGGGCCAGAGATCGAGAGAGGATCATCGAGAAGGGCTTCGCCTGCGTCGGATGCCATCGAGTTTCCTCACTTTCGTAATTAGGTATCTGCGAATCATTGGGTAACTCACGCCCCACTCGCGTCAACGCGCGAGACGCGAGATGGACATTTCACGCATGGTGACCCATACATGGTGTGACATTGTCCGTCCTATCTCGCCCGAGGCCCGCCCCGGGGACGGCGCTCCACGGCTCCGAGGTCGTGCTGGCGGTCTGCGCGCGCTCTCCGGGCCGTCCAGCGCAGCTCGCGCGCACGTCGCGACACCGCCGCGCGGCACCCGCAACAACCCCGCACGCAGCTCGCAGGGGGGTCGCACGGCGGTCGCTCCGCCCGCGTGCAGCCTGGCTACAGCCCGCTTATGGCCGCTCGTCCGGCCGCCTTTTGGGCGCCCGTGTTACGAAACACGCGGCGGTAACATGCGCCCACGGCCGTTTTGCCCATCGGCGATCGTTGTCCGCCGGGCACGCCAGTGCCGTAAATGCCTCGGACCTGTTACCGCAACGGCCCGGCGCGCGAATCGTGTTACAGGAATTGCGATCCCGGTCGCGTAACACGGTTTCCAAGATGGGTTTTGCGTCGGTAACATCGCTCGCTCCGTCCAGCGCTCGCGCCTACGGGCGCGATGCGGCCCGTTTCGGCGACTGGATCCGGTCCAAGGGCGTCGCCCCCGAGCGCGCGAACGTGAGCGCGTTGCTCGCCTACGTCGATGAGCTTCGGACCGAGGGGTGTCCGCGTTCCTCGGCGTACCGGGCGTGTGTGGCCATCGTGCGATGGCTCCGCGAGCACGGCACCAAGGCTGGTTACTGGCCGGCGCGCGGGCTCCCCCAGGCGGTACGCGACGCGCTACGCGCCTTCTGAGCGCTCGACGTTGGCCGCGGACCGCGCCATCCTGGTTCCTGATGAACCAAGGGATTATTTTTCGCCGCCTTGGAGCTGGCCGCCCCCGGCCGACGAGAGCCCGGACGCCCCGCGCTCGCTACCTGCCGCTCGTCTCGCGTTCGGCACGCAGCCGCCGCGACCCGCGATGCTCGGCGCACCGCAGCCCGAGGTGCCCGAGACCGATCGCCAGCCGCCCCGGGCGCGCGACATTTTCGACGAGCACTACTTCGCGCGGTGCGAACGCTCGAAGTACGGCGGCTAGCGCTTCTTTCGCTTTCCCTCAGCGGCGAGCTGGTCGATCCCCTTACGGACGGCGGCGCGAAGCGCGTGCGCCCGCGTGATCTCGACGCCGGGCATGCTCATCGCCTTCGCAAGCTCATCAAGCTCATCGAGCCATGCCCCCGGCAGATTGAACGTGACTTGCGCGTCGTTCGCGCCCTTCGGCCTCGGCATTCCCTCGCGCATCATCGACCACCTAGCCCGACCGTAGCACGTATTGAGGCACCGTAGAACGGTGGGCTATGATGGTGATCGCGGGCGCAAGGGACGCGCCTTTGGGAAGGGACGCGTACCATGGCCATCGAGCGGCATGTTTGTGACCAGTGCGGCGACGCGACCACGGGCGACGCG
This sequence comes from uncultured delta proteobacterium, assembly GCA_963720145.1. Lineage (GTDB taxonomy): Bacteria > Myxococcota_A > Polyangia > Polyangiales > Polyangiaceae > Palsa-1150. The sequence continues at coordinate 29,082 of CAVREO010000043.1, read as the reverse complement.
CTCGGCGCCCCGTGCTTGCACGGTCTCCAGCAGGCGGCGCATGCGGCGCCTCCCCCCGACCCAGCCGACGCCGAGACGGTAATCCGCGATTGGTTGCGCCGGCATCTCACGCGGCAGCCGATGTGCCCACGATGCCCCACGCGCGCAGCGGCCGTCGAGCTGGCGATGGCCTTGCTTCAATCGCGGCAGCTCGCCGAGCAACTTGGGCGAGAGCTCGACGCGGCGAGGGACCGGATCGCGCAGCTAGAAGGCGCCCAGGCTAGCCCGCGCAACCCTCTCGCTGCATTCTTGGGCGCCCGATGACGTCCGCGCGCGAGTATTGCGAAACGTGCGGCGAGCCGCTGGGGGGTTGCCCCTGCGCGGTCTTGCGCGAGAGCATCGTCAGCGCCGCGCTCGGCCGCGACACCTCGCCCCCGCCCGAGCACCGTGACGAGCTACGCGATCTCGTCGGGCCCCTCGTCATCGTCGCTGGGCGTCGCGCGCGTATGCATCGCGAGGACGATGGATCATTCGTGGTCGTCTTCGAGGGCGACGACGTTCCGCCGGTCCGGGCGCGGGGCATGCCGAGTGAGGTGCTTGCGAATCGCGGAGGCGCATATGCGGGCAGCTCGTGCAGCGACGCATTGAGTTGGCTTGTGGTCACGCGTACGGTGTACGGGCCCGAAGCTCGGGGCAGGGAGGGTGCCAATGAGAGATCGAATCGAAGCCGCTTTCTTGCGCTTGTCGCCGCGCTGGGTGGCGTGGCGGCAGCGTGTTCGTCCGGCTCGCCGGAGCCGGGCAACCAGGACGGAGGCTCATCATCGGGCGGCAGTAGCGGAAGCTCCTGCGCGATTCCTTGCGCGGGCCAGTGCTGCGACGCGAACGCGATCTGCGTGCAGGATGCCGCCGGAAACAAGAGCTGCGCCGTCCGGTGTACCGACACCATGCAGTGCCCGGCCACCGACCCCTGCTGCGATCCAAGCTTCGCGGGTGGAGCATGCGTGCCGATGGCGATGGCGACCGCCTGCCGCTGCACCACCTCGTCGCAGTGTGCGCTGGGGGCTTGTGCTCCCTTGGTCGACTCGAGTCAGAACCCGATCGGTCCCTACGTCTGCAAGGCGAACGACGGCAAGGCCTACGACGGCTGCGGCGGTAACTGCTTGGGCACTGGCCACTGCCCCAACGCCGCAGGCGACGATTGCTACAATGTAGGTAGCAACGCGTTCTGCGGCAAAGGTTGCAGCATAGACAGCGACTGCGGTGACCCCGGCATCGTCTGCTGCAAGCCGGCGACCTGCGGCAACTGCATCAACTCCTGCAAGGGCGCGGGAGTGTGCGGGCCATGCTAGAGGCTGGGAGTTGCGCGGTCTGTCCGTGAGAAGCTGTGCTGGAGGTTACGTGTCGCCGTGACCTCCTGCCTTACTCACGTTCGGGTGCGCTCTTGCGATTGCGCTTCGACCTCGGGCGCGCCGGTCGTCGAACCAAGAGACCGTTACCGGCGTCGCGATACCCGGGCGACGATCCTTCGCAGCTCCCGCCCGTCGAGCACGCGCCAGCGCCGAGCGCTCGGTGAGGCGGTTCGCCAAACTGCGCCAGAATCGACCATCTAGGGCGCGCGTGGAGCTCGGTGGCGAACCCCGGGGAATCAGGCCGTTTCGCTCTCCGTCTCGGAATGCGTTTCCGGCGCACCCCGCTCGCGCCAGTGCCCGGGCGTTAGGATTCCCTTGGCCCGCCCGACGGAACGTCTCTGCGGGCTGCTCTGAAAAGTGGCGACGACCCTCTAGGGCAGGAGGCGACGCAGTGAAGCTCGGATGCGTTCGGCGGCGGACGCCATGAAGTCCTTCACACGCGCGTGAATTGAGATGGTGTCAGCCTCCTCGACTACAGGCTCGCAGGTGTCCGAGAGTCTCACTTGGAAGGCGCGGTACTGTTCCTTCTCGCGCCCTTTTGGGTGCCGATGGTCGGGTACCAATCCGGCAATGCCCGCATGACCATCGGCTCCTGGCCCGTCGGAGGCCGGCCTCGGATCCTCGTACACGACGAGCGGATCACACCCGGCAACGCTGATGCTCTCGATCATTGCGATGCTCCAACCGAAGGGGCTTTGGGGGGTGCCGTCAGTTCGCCCCGCCGACAGCGCATCACGGGCACGAATGGCGAGGGCTTGCGCTACGCGCGTTTTTCCGTGGTCCCATACGGAGAAGAGCGGTGGGATTCCGCGGCTGCGGCCGTCCGCGATATCGTCGTCCGTCACTCGGAAAGCCCCGGGCACTGGCTTTGGTGCGTCCGGTGGATAGTGCTCCTTGATGTGCTTCACCAGCCGAAAGACGCTCGCACCGCTGCCGCAACGTTTGAGCGTCCTCGTCACGGCCCGTGCTCTATCAGCGCATCGGAGACGAGAAGAATGCCTGCAGGTACCTGTGAAGCTCGTCAGGAACGCGGGACGATGTCCCCTCGCCGCCAGCAGTCTCGCCGGTATTGCGGTCAAGGTAGAACCAGTCGACGCGCCCGTCGGCGTAGATGTCGAGGTCGACATGGTGACGACCCCGATCCCATGCAAGCTGAAGTGCCCCATCCGCTGTGGGCCCGGCTGCCGGGATGCGCACCGTCGGAAGCACGTGGCGAAGGCGGGCCCAGTAGCAACGCACATGTTCTGTGTGGCTTGTCGCGAGCCCAATTGAGGTCAGGTGTTCGAGGTAGCGTCGCCAATCTCGCTCCGGCGCGCTCTCCGCAGTTGGGCGTCGAAGGGGCAAGGCGCTGGGAAAAGCAAACGCTGCGCCGAAGAGCGCCCACACCTTTTCGTGCGCGACACTCTCATCCGTCGGGCCACCGCTAGCCAACGTCATTGCGCCAGGGCCATCCAATTCGCGCAGGTTCAGCGGCATCGCTTCACGCTCCCGCCCGTCGGATCGCCGCGAGCGTCCGTTCGAGCTGCTCTGCGCTCTCACGCATGGCCCGTGGCACGTGTTCCTCGAACAGTGCGGCAAAGCGGAAGTGCTGAACCTCCGGCCTCACGCGCAGCTCGATGTTGTTCTTGACGAGAACCTGCGAAGGATTGTCTGCGCTTCCGCCGATCACAACGGTCGTTGTTGCAACTGCGAGTGTCGCCTCGCGTCGGCGCATCCACGACACAGCTCCCGTCGCGTCCTCACCTTCGACGCCAAGATTCAAGGCTCGCACGCGCTCACCCAGGAGCGAACCCACGTTCGGCACTCCAGCCGAACGGCAGTAGTCCAGGTTGATCCCGACCACGCCCACGGGCGTGTGATCCAGGATGTCCATCGTCCTCCTTGAGATGTCGATGACTCTAGGGAATTGCGCTTCCTCCGTCGTCAGCAAGGTCCACCTCTGTTGAAGGCACTGAAGGCTGAACGTGCCGAACGAGAACTGCGCGAGCATCGGGCTCACCACCAAGTTGAGCCCCGCTGTAGCGAGCTGCTCTTCTTCCGCCGTTATCAGGGCCTGACTCAGGTACCACCGCGGATGGTGGATGGCCGGATTCATGTTCCCAACGGCGACGATCGAAAACATCTCCGGCGGCGTGGCGTGTAAGAGCTGCAGAGAGTTCATCGAGGGCGCCGAAACTGAGTGACCTTGTCATACGCGGGTCCGGCGCGCCCGCCAAGCGTTTGGATGAGCTAGGCGGTCCGCAGGGGATCGCTCGCTGTGACAAATTGACGCGGGGCAGCGCGCGCGCAAAACAGGCGCCGGGGGAGATCAAGGGCGCACACTCGGCGCCCGAGCGTCTACGACACATTTCGGCCGTCGTCGGGGCGGTCAGAGCACAGCGTTTCCGATGCACTTGCGCGCGCAAGGGCGCGACGTAAGGTGCCCTCGCCGACGCCCAGTTCCTTGGCCGCGGCCCGTTGGGACTTCCCGGCGGCCAACAGGGCGCGTGCGCGGTCGACGTCGAGTCGGACCCCCTTGTGGAGCCCGGGGACGCGCTTCTCGGCCGGCACGCGGCCAATGCGGCGGCCTTGTCGGCGTGCGCGCTCCTGGCCCGCAATCGTGCGCTCGATGAGTCGGGCGCGTTCCTGTTCGGCGACCCAGGAGAAGATCGCCAGCAGGAGGTTGCGCACCGGGCCACCCGTGTCGAGCCACGTCTCGCGCACGCTGACGACCGTGACGCCGATCCGATCAAGCTCCAAGACGTCCTGCAGGTTGCCGACCATGCTCCGGCCGAGCCAATCGACGGCCCACACGAGCAGAACGCCGAACCTCCCGCGCTTCGCGTCCGTCATCATGCGGTCGTATTCGGGCCGGTTCTTTGCGGCGCTCTGCGCCTCTTCGTAGACGGAGACAATCTCCAGCCCCCGGACGAGTGCGAGCTGTTCGAGGTCGGGTTTTTGATTGTCTGTCGACTGGGAGCCGTCCGATTTGGAGACACGCGCGTAAATCGCGCAGCGCTTCGAGGGGGCGCCGGTCACGGGCCGCCCCCCGCCGCGGGCGCGGCCTCGCCCAGCCGATCGAAGTGCCACCCGAAGTCACCGACCCACGTGGCCGGCCCCACGTGCTCGACCTGTTGCGCGTCCGCGTAGACCCACGCGTCCCCTCCGAGCTCGCGCCAGCAATCGCAGAGGTCGAAATCCTCGGGCATGAACTGATCCCCGCTGACGCGCGCGTGGAACATAAGCGGATCGCGCTCAGCCCCAACAAGCGAACGGTACGTCGGCGCGGCGGCGACGAGCTGCTCGACACACGCGCGAGTCATCAACAAGACGCCCGTGCCGATGCGCCGCACGCGCGCGTAGCGGCCGCCCGCGATTCGCCTGGTCGGACCGATATACCGCCCATCGCGAATGTCCTCCGGAAGCCAGTTCACGTTGAATTTCGGATAAGCCGCGGCGCGCATGTCCTCGGCCAATCCGCCCGCCAGTGCGACGGCCCGGGCCGCCTCGAAATCGGGTGGCACCTTCAACGAAACAGGCAAACCCACCAGCCCGAGCCCGGCGTTCGCCCCCTCGAGCAGCGCGACGATGTCATCGGTTCGCCAGCCCTGATCGGCGTCCACCCAGAGACACGCGTCGGCGGTCGACTGAAGGAAGTTGGACGCCAGGCAGTTGCGGTTTTGGTCGAGCAGCGATGAGTGCGCCGTCGCGACCGAGGTCTCGACGCCGTAGTCCGTCGCGAGCGACATGCGCGTGGCCGAGAGCGCACGGGCGTAGACGCCGCACGCAGCATCCCCGAGCGCTGGAGTGCAAATCACGAGTGAACGGATCATGTGGAACCTCCCTTGCCGGCGGCGGGCGGCTCGTCGAGCGCGCGAAGCATCGCGTGCAGCTCAGCGAGCGACACGGAGCGGGTCGATTGCCCGACCCCCTTGCAGGCGGCGCACGGCGCAAAGCACGGGCGCCCCGTGGCCGTGGTGCTCGGCATCGAGCCCTGTCCGCTGCACGAACCGCAGCGTCCCGTGACGGAGAAAAACAGCTCGTCGACTACCATTTCGCTCGCCTCCAATCCTCGATGCATTTGCGTTCCAGCGCCGCGACAGGGTCTTCCCTCATCGACACGACCCGCGACCCCTCGCCGACGTCCTCGACGAGGTACCCCTCAGCGATGAGCGCTGCGGCCATGACGCGCGACAGGATGATCTGGCCGGTGCGCCTGCCTGCGAGCCTCGCGAGGCGGTAGACCGAAATGCAGAGCACCGCGTACGTGGACGGCCGCGGCGGCAGCTCGGCGCGCAGCCACTTGAGCGCCGCCGCGAACGCCTCTGCATCGCGCTGCGGATCGAGCTGCAGCGAGGGGCGCTCGACGGCGAGGCGGGCCAGCTCGGCGCGCGGGTCGCCGCTGCCGTTGGCGGCGCTCATTGGGGCCCCCGCTCGTGGTGGGGGTGGTGGGGGTCGGTCGGGTCGCTGACCCATTTTTTGTCACTGCGTGTGATCTCTTCTTGGTGGTCTGACAAAAACCCCCGCGTCGACCTGTTTGACCCCCACCACCCCCACCATCCGCGCGGACGAATCGCGTACTTACGCACTGCCGACCTCCTCGATCGCCCACCGCGCGCTGCCTGCGCGCGCACCGCTCTTCACGAGGCGGAGCCGCCGTTCCCCGACTTCGAATACGCGCTCGCGGAACTTCCTAAGCTTCAGCCCCAGCGTGCTCGCGACCGCCCCTTGAGGCGCTCGACCGCACAGCAACTCGACGGCCTCCCGCACGTCGCGTGCGGTGTCATCGGTGGGTCTGATGCCATCCGTCGGGTACAGCCACTCCCGCACGCTCGCGGCGGTGAAGCTGCCGCCCTCGTCCCCAAGGTTGCGTAACATGCCGCCGAGAAACGCGGCGAAGCTGTCTTCTTCGGGGTTGGCATCGGCCTCGGCCCGGGCCTTCATCGGATCGGCGCCCCCCGCGTGCACGATCGCGGGCGGGATGAGCGCGGCCCATCTCTCGAATGACCCCCACTTGTCGCAGCCCATGTCAGGGCGGCCAGCGACGAAGTACGCGCGCAAGATCGTCAGGAGCGCGACGACGATCGCAGCGCGGTTGCGCCCCACGTGATCGAGCAAGTCGGGCCGCTTGAAGTCTGTTCGCGCTTCGGGCCGTACCTCCAGGGATTCGAGGCGCGAGACGAGCACGCGCCGCGCCGTGTCGGCCTGAAACTGGACGTTATTGCCCGTGGCGGCCGTCACCGCCGACCAGATCAGGGTCGGGATCTCCAGGGTCGTCAGGATCCGCAACTCGACGAGGTCTCGCGCCGTGAGGATCTTGTCGAGCGGCCCACCGCCCAGCGGACGAGTGACATTGTCCAGGCAGAGGAGCGTTGCTCCTCGCAACGCGTAGCCGGCGAGCACCTTCTCTAGCTCTTCGTCACTCGATGGGTACGTCATCCTCGGCATCGGGCGCCCCGTCGCGATGATCGCGGCGATGTCTGTCTTGAGCGTCTTGCCGCTGCCTCTGGTGTTCGCGTCGTACACGAACATGGGGACGCCGCTGTTCGTGATGGCCGCGCGCCCAACGAGCGTCAGCTTGTGCGCGATGAGCACGGCCTTGTGTGCGCCGGCCTTGATGAGCCGGGCCTTGTCGTCGCGCTCATCGTCTTCGTCCGGGAAGTCGGCGAGGAGATCGACGAGCATTGCGTACGCTCGACGCGCGTCCGCCCGCGTCGGCGCCTCGGGTACGGTCGGGAACTTCTCGCTGGGGGCGAACAGCAGTCCCGTCGCCGCGTCGTAGCGCGGCTCGCCTTGGAGGATCGTCCCGTCAGGGCGGAGCGTCGGCGTCTCGATGATGCCGCGCAGGGTGCGCACGCCTCTCCATTCGCCTCGAGCGTGCAGCGCGGCGACCACGTCACCGTCCGGTCGCGCGGGCCGCCACGGGTTCTTCTTGTTGCGTGCATCGAATTTCCGGAAGTCGGAAATGAGCGAGAGGCGCTCTTTTAGCGTCGGGTGTTCGACGATGCGGATCCGCGGAGTGCCCTCGACGAGCTCACGACGTGGGCCGTCGTCGGTCTGCACCATGCGCGACCGCTCAGCGTCGTCGCGAGTAACGGTCGTCACGGTGACGAGCCTGGCGTTGCGCTGGTACATCATCGGATCCCCCCGGAGCGCGTCCGACGCCTGCGAGGTCATGCCGTAGATGTCGGCGGTGATCTGGATGATGGGGCGCCCGTCCCCAGTAGGCTCCTCGCCCTCGGCAGCGACGGAACTCTCGGGGCTAGGTGTCTCCTCTATTTCCGGCGCTGCCGCGCCAGCGGCGGGGGGCGCGCCTGCGCGCGAAGCGCCGGAAGAGGTAGAAGAGCCCCTCCCCCCGGGCACCTCGCGGGGCTGCCGCATGCCGGCCTCAATCCCCTCGGCGATCTTCCGCGCGTCCTTCTCTTCGTCGCCTCCATTGGCGAGGATGGCGTCTAGCAACGCTTGCGCGAGCTCCTCCCGGTCGAGGTGCCCGCCGAGGACGAGGCCCCCGAGCGCAAACGCTTCCTTGTTGAGTGCATGGTCCCGCAGTCCGTTCTCGGCGGTTCGGACGGCCTCGAGTGCCTTCCGCAGTGCGGCGGCGACGAAGGGCGCTCGCTTCGCCGGGGGCGGGCGGAACAGCGAGACGTCGAGCGCCTCAATGTTGTGCGGATCGCCGACGAGGGGCCCCTCGACCTGCACCTTGTCGCGGCGGACGTTGCGCAGGCGGTACAGGCGGCAGAAATCCTTGCACGTCGGGTCGAGGATGAGCCCCGACACGTCGCGGACGTAGCGAACGAAGCCGCCGTACGCGCCCCACCACCGTTGCTTGTCCTCCGGGGCGGCGATCGGGAACGGCTGCGCGAGCCGAAACACCACACGCATGCCGCCGTTGGTGCCGTAGACGACGGCGCCGGGATGGCGCTCGTAGAGACGGCCGATCTTCGGCTTTTGCTCTTCGCGCCATTCTTCGCGGGCTCGCGTGCCGAGACGATGCGCGATTGGATCGTCGACGTCGCCGACGAGGTACTCCATCGAGATTCGGAACCTTGCCAATCGCCTCGTTGCCCAAGCGACGGGGCTCCGTCGTCGCGTACGCGGCGAAGTGAGCGTCCGTCTTGTGCGTTGTGCTCAACGCTTGCGCGAGCGGCATGAGCCTCACGCGGACCTTGTTCGGCGGCTTGGGCCAGGCCTTCGCCGACTTCCAGTCGAACACGGGAATCAGGGGCGCCGCCTCGGGCGTGTTCACCGCGGCGGTCATCGCGCACCGTCCTTTCGGGCGCGCGCGGTACTACTGGGCGGATCTTGGGGCGGTTCGTCTGCTGGGGGTGGGTCCGCAGGCGGCGGGCCGGTCCTCGCGGCGGTCGCTCTCACCGCCACCCGGACGGCCCTGCGTGCGCTCGCTCGTGCACGGGCGGGGATACGCGTCGGCCGAAGTGCAGCACGGCTCTCAGTGGCCGAGCGCATCGCCGCGCGAATGCGCGCGGTCTGCTCTTCGCGCCGAGCTTTGGCGAACGCTTCGCCGAAGCGTCGGCACAGCGATTCAATCCCGCCCCGCTCGTACACGGTCTCGATCCCATTGGCGTCAACGACGACGCGACGGGCAGGAAGGCGCAAGCTCGCCGCGACGGCGCCAGGGACCGGGCGAGTGCTGCGGTTGCGGCGACGGATGCGCTCGCGACGGGCGCTCGCCCGCTCTTCGCGACGGGCTCTCGCCCGGATGTCTGCGGCACGACTGCGCCGCCGGGGCTGGCCCTTAGAACCATTCTCGATTACGCTTCTCATGTCGAAACTCCCTTCTTTGCCGTTGGGATCGATGCCGCCCTCGTGCTCCCAAGCTCCGAGGGCGGACGCGTTTTGTGTGACCTGAATGCGCTCACCGGCGCCCCCAATCCGCGAGCCGCACGACGGGCGCCGTCCTGCCGTCGTCGGCGGGCGTAAGAAGCCCCCGCGCGGCTCCCAAGAGGGCGTCAGCCTCGACGAACGCACCAGCTCGGGCGAGCGCCGCCGCTTGGTCTAGGAGGGCCCCGGCCGCGGTTCGGCGAGGATCAGCCTCGGGCCCACGCGAACGGTCGCCAATGGGCGTTTCGCCGCCCTCGGAATGCGTCGGATCGGCTGCTTTTGCCTGGATTTCTGCGCTTTCGCCCGCCGATTCGAAATCCTGTTGCGCCCACCCGGAAGTCGCGGAACCGCTTAGGTTTTCGGTTTCGAGTTCGGCAGAATCCAAACCGGAGCCAAACCCTCGGGCGAGGTCCGGCAGCGGCGGGAAGACGCGTCCGAAGCTGGCGCCCAGGTTCTCCGCCTCGCGGATGTAGCCCTCGGTCGTGGAAAATGACGAGTGTCCCGCGCGCTGCTTCACGCGCAGCGGGTCATCGCCACGCGCCGCCATCCACGTGATCCCGGTCGCGCGAAGGTCGTGGAACGTGATCGCCTTGCGGGTCGCATCCGCGGCGAAGAGCTCAGCGCGCTTCACGCCAGCCTTTGCGAGGTAGTGCTTCAACTTTCGCGAGAGCATCCCGGGCGACGGCATCGCGGCCACGACGCGCCCCTTGCCCCCGGCCTCGTCGTGCAGCATGCGAAGCAGCGGGTAGAGCTCGGCCTCCATCGGGATGCGCCGTGAGACGCCCGTCTTGGTCGACTTGACCTTCCCGCGCTTGCGCACGCGGTCGACGCTCCGGTGGATGTGGATCGTCATGGTGTCGAACGTGACGTCTTCCCATCCGAGCGCTTCAATCTCGCCGGCGCGCGCGTACATGTAGACGGCGAGGGAGAACAGCACCCGCCAACGGCGCGGCACCTTGGGGCACGAGACGAGCGCCAAAAACTCGCTCGGCCAGAGGTACTGTTTCTCCTTCTTCGTGCCGCGCTCGGGCGGCTGCACGTTGTCGGCCGGGTTGTCGGCGCGCACCCTCAGGTCGAGCTTCTTCGCCGAACACGCGTCCTTGAACATGCGCGCCACGTTGGACCAGGCCAGCGCGGCGACCTTCCAGCCCATCTCGCCCTTCGAGATGCGCTTGTCGAGGCGCTCGACGAGCCGCTCCAGGTCGAGCCGCGTCACCTTGCGCACGTCGAGCGGGCCGAGCACGTCGAGAACATGATTGCGCAGGCGGGCGCGGTCGTCCTTGACGCACGTCAGGCCGCGCGCCTCGCGCCACGCGTGCCACTTGGTGGCGTACTCGGAGACGGTGAAGCCAACCTCCGCGTCTACGTGCGGGTTCTCGCGGAACCAGTCCGCAGTTTCCACGGCGCACACACGCGCCCTTTCCTCTTCGTGCTCGAGGATGCTCGCGTCGAGCGACACGAACGGCCGCGAGCCGTCCGCCTTCGTCACGCGGCCCCACCACCGGAACCCCGGGGCGAGCTTGCCCGTCTCGGGGTCGACGCGGTCGGGGTCGAATCGCCACTTGATGGAGCCGGTTGCGGGGCGGCCGCCCTTGTCGGTGGTCATGGCGGCCTCAGAAAGTCCAGACCGGGGCGGCCGCTCCGGGGTTGACCGGAGACGGCATCAGCCGCCACCGGAAGCCCTCGCGAAAATTGTCCCGCGGCAGCTTCCCACGGGTGGGTGTGTTGACGTCGAGGTACAACGCAAATGCGCGCATCGACTCCAATAACTCCTTCAGCAGGATGCCGCCGTCCACGACCAGCGTCCCTCCATCAAGGCTCAGGTGCCTGCTTGATCCACTAGCCGTGGGGTCATTGCCCAACCGATGCAGCTCGCGGTTGCGTCGTCATAGACGCCTTTGGGCGTGAACCCGTGCAGCGATCCGTTCCGGATCATCTGAACGAGGAGCGCCGCGATGGACCATCCGGTGGCGATCGTTGGGTGGCTCTCGCCGTAGCGCCGATTGAGCGGCACCAGAAACTCCGTCGCATACGCCATCGCTTGCACGCGATTGGAGCGCTCTCGGTCGTGCCCCGTAAGCAGGCTGCCCAGGAACTCCCAGCGGGCAACGATCAACGAGCACGGCTCGAAGATCGCCCGACCGATGTGGGCCCCGTCGGCTTCGATCCGACCCTCGAGAAGAACGCGAAAGATGTTCTCCCAGGATGCAGCCCAGTTGCGCACCGTCTGACCCGGGTTCGCGCAATGCTCGTCGGTCAGTGCCTTCGCCCAGTTACGGTAGACGTCGATGTTCATGGCTGGCCTCGTCAGCGTGGACCCAATCCACGGACCGGGCGAGCGCGCCCGGTTTCGGCCTACTTCGCAACCTTCAGCCTTGGCCGGGGGCGCCAGCCGGCCGCGCTGCGCATGTTCCCCACGATGCCCCGCAAGCTCGCGAGGCGTCCCCTCAGCTCCTCGCAGGCCTTCTGCGCTTCGGGGCCGGCATCGCATTCTGCCTCAGGGATCGCAGCATCGCAGCGATCCAGCTCCCCAGCGATCCAGGTCGCCCAGTCGAGCACCTCGCTCGCGACGCGATGCGTACCGCTCGCGGGCTCCGGGTTCACTTCGCTGGCTGCGGCCGACCGCGTCGGATTCGGTTTCAAGACGCGCCCCCTTCCGCCGCGTCTCTCGGCTGCGGCGGGTCGGGTTCGTACTGCTCGTCCTCGCGGGCGAACTTGCGCGACCACGCGGCCGACTCGGCAAGATCGTTGAGCCGATCGCGGATGAGTGCAGTCGCCTTCCCCCCGGCCCCCGCGTTCATCTCGATCCAGCGGAGCGCTGGCCTGATGTCCGAGAGCGCATCCTCCATGCCGTCCGCTACCGAGTCGATCTCGGAGGCCAGATCGGAGACGCTCACGACGCACCACTTTCCGCCGCTGCCGTCTCTTCGCAGGTCGCCTCCCAGAACGCTCGCGTGCGTACAAAGTACACGGCGACGGCTCGCACCAGGTCGATCGTCGCGTCGCGGAGGAACGGGTGGCGATCGTCCTGCGCGTCGTCGAGCATGTCGGTGTAGCCGAAGGGCATGGCCAAGAGGCGCTTGTCCATGTCGTCGCACGCGTCCTCGGAGCTCTTCGAAATCCAGCAACCGAGATCGAGGATCTCCCCCGTGTACCTCTCCCCCGCGATCGGTTGCGGCGCGAACGCCGCCTCGAAGATGGACCCTAGAGCGCGGCGCTTCAGACCGAGCACCTGCGCCGCCCGTTTGATGGCTTCCAGGCTCGGCGCCGCGGGCGCGTTGCCCTCGGCGGCAAGCGCCTCGACCTCCTCACGCGGCGGGATGAGTCCGTTGATCGTGTCGTTCACTTCGCTTGCGGCTGAGCCGCGCGTGCCTACATTGTTCATCGTCGACCTCCTCGTCTCTCAGATGCGTTGTGGTTGACCAGGCCCGGGGTCCGTTACAGCGGATGCCCGGGCGATTTCACTTGCGGCTTCGTCGGCGCTTCGGCGCGTGCGCTTTCGGTTCGGGGGCGTCCGCCGCCCCGGCGGGGGCCCCCTTCGCTTCCCCTCGATCGAGGGCGCCCACGAGCAGATCGCCGAGCTCAGCGAGCGTCAGCAGTCGGACAGCCATAGTTAGCGCTTGGCTTTCTTCGTCGTCCCCGCCGCGAAGATCCGCGCCGGATCTCGCTCGATCTCGGCCAGGCCGATGCGGAGGGCGATGCGGGCGATCTGCGAGGACTTGAGCGGGAGCCGCTCGGCGATTCGGTCGAGTTGCTCTTTGTCCGCTTTGGTGACGCGGATGAAGATCGTCTCGTCCAACGTTTCGTCAGCCATGACGCGAAGGTAGCTGATCCCGCGCCGCATTCGTTGCCTCCGTTTCGTCTGTCAGTGTATAGCAAACGCAGTCGGCGTCAAGCGACGCAGTTGACGCGGGGGCCGGGGCTTGTAAGCTCGCCGGCCCGCGCATGTTTCTCTGCTACATCGACGAGAGTGGTCATTCCGGATCGAACTTGCGAGATCCGAATGCACCGCTGCTCATCATCGGCGGCGTCTTGGTACACGAGGACAAGTGGCGGGACGCCTCTGCTGGTGTAAAGACCGTGATCCGTCGCGCGGGTGATTTCCTGAGCGCCTGCGCGCCGGGGTTGATCCGCACGCAGCCCGACGTTCGGCGCGCGTGGGCCGATGCGGTCTTCAAAAGGACGCGCCAAAGAATTCGGTACGCCCGTGACGCGGAGGACGTCGTAGCGGAGGTTGACCCGTTCGTGTCCTCGGCTCGTTTCGAGCTCCACGCCACCGACCTGATTGGCGGCCATTCGATATTTCTTCAGACAGACGCGCGGCGTCGAACCAAGTTTGTGCACGACGCACTGGACGTCCTCGACGCACACGACCTCCCTATCCTGGTCTCGGTCGTCAACAAGCCGAGATTGGAGGCAAAGCATGACCGCCACGATCGCGTCTTTGGCGCGCCGACTGACACGCCGGAACGCGTCGGCATGGAGGCGTTCGTGCAAGCGTTCGAGCAGACCCTTCGACGGGAACGGGCGAAAGGCATCATGATTTGCGACCGTGTCGAAAACGTGGGCGACCATCGGTCGAGGTTGGCTAAGTCGCAAGAGGACGGTGCGCCTCTCTTTGGCGTTCAGCACGTGATTGAGACGGTCCACTTCCTCGACAGCCACGGTTCTCCGTTGCTGCAGCTCGCGGACATCGTCACGTACATGCTCGCTCAGGAGTATCGCGGCACGGATAGGCTCACGCGTGAGCGGGCCCGCGTCGTAGCTCGAGTGAAGGAACGCGTGTTCGTCCCGTGAAGACAAAAAGCTAACGGCCGGGGCGCGTGAAGCGCTGGGTCCGCATCTGCGGTCCACACCCGGCCGTCCAGTGAGTAAGCTTGCATCGTAAGGCACGTGAGTCAATCCTTGACGCGAGCGGCACTACCCGTTCGACCTTCCCCGCTGGCCCCCGCCACCTCCGCAATAGCCCCGTACACCAGCGCGTCCGCCAGCTCCGCCGCCCTCTCGGCGCGCCAGTCTCGCCCGTCGCCCGCGACGTTGAGGCGCCCGTACGTCTGCTGCCCCTCGAGCAGTCGCCGCGCGAGAACCAGGAGCACGCGCCGCTCGTCGGGCCCGAGGTCGGCGACGACGCTCGAGAGAGGAGCAAACGCCGCGATCTCGCGTCGGAGCGCCCTGCAGTCCTCGAGCATGACGTTGCAGCGCGATTGGGTCGCGGTCAGGTTCGCGTAACACTCGCGCAGCTCGCGCGCGATCTCGGATTCGTCTCCCTGCGTGCTCGGGGCCGCGCTCATGGAAACGCCAAGCTCGTGATGTTGGCGAAGTTCAACTGAAGGCTCCAGTACATGAAGCTTTGCGCCGTCACGTTCGCGCCGAACGCGTCCCGGATCTGCGCGACGTACTGATATTGCGTCTGGTCGATCACGTTGTTCTGTGTCGCCTCGAACGTGAAGAACTGGACCAGCCCGCCGTCCAGGCTGATCGACTTCGGCGACTGCGCGCTAGGTGTCGTGCTCGAGAGCGTGCTCGAGAGCGATTCCCAGGAAGTGATCGATGCCATGCCGAGTCGCAGGATGTCGACCGCGAATTGGGTTCCCGGCTGGCCCGCGAGGTTGTACGGCGGAAAGGCTCCGGCGGTGAACGCCAGCACGGCGGACGAGAGTGTCGCTCCTTCATGGAGCGGCGGCAGCAGAATGGTTTGCGTGCTGCCTTTGGTGGCGCCGCCCGGGCCGATCAGTTGCCCGAACGGCAAGCCAGGCACGTTCGGCGGCGGCCCGACTGCGGTGTACGCGCTCCAGCCGGGCGCGAACGCGTTTGGCTGGAGGACCTGAATGGGCCACCACCGACTCACGCTTCGCGGCATGCTGCCGCCAGGTCCGAACGTGATCCAGTTGTCGGGACCTCCCGATAGCGCGATGCCGCCGGGGACAGCCGACTGGATGCCGCCGGGCGTCGTCGACTTGAACGAGGCGCCGGGGGCCGTCGTGACGATCCCCTCGAGCTGATCGCCCGCAATTGACCCGTCCAGGGCTTGGCTGATCGCAAGATCGAGCGCGTTCATCTCTGAGGACCGCACGGTCCCGCCCTGCGGCCAGCCGCCGGGGGGTCCGACTTTTTGGAATGTCATGGTGTCTCCTCCTTCTCTTTGCAGTTCATGTCGCCAACACCACGATCCGCGTGTCGGCGTTCTGCGGCGGGTCGGCCAGCGTGCCGATCGCGTCGAACGTCAGGACCGTGACCATGTTCGGCGCAGTCACTTTTGCGCGGGCGCAGATGTTCGTGTTTCCCGAGCTCGCGTCCGCGTGCGGCGCTCGTAGGGCGACGGTGTGGCCGCCGGGCGTGTAGCCGTCCGCGCCCTCGGGGATCTCGTCGACGACGATCGCGGGGTATGTGAGCGTGAACGTGCCGGTCGAGGCGTGCGCGAGAACGGGCGCGGCGTTGCGCAGGAGGCCATTCGCGGCGTCCGTGCTGTTCCAGACCTCATCGCGATCGAGCAGCGTCAGCACCCACGACGCGCCTCGAAGACATATCCGAACACCGCGAACACGCGGAACCCGGTGCGCGTCATCGCGGCAACGTCGGAAAAGAACGGGTTCCCCCCCGCGGCGGGGCGGTCGGTCGTGGGGTCGATGGGCGACGCGGCGTGGTTCTTCAGCGGGCCGCCGTAGCTGGCGATGGAGGCGCGGTCGGGGAGGGTCACGACTGTCCTCCTTGCGCGATTCGCTGCGACGACGCCGAGGGGATCCCGGCGCGCCAGTCTTCGGCGAGCTCGCGACACGCCGCGTTTCCTTCGCGGGCCAGCTCGCCGACGAGTTCGCGGGCGATCGTCTCGACGTCGGAGGGCGCGATCTCGTCGTGAGTCGCCAACCGATGGAGCAACGCTCGCGTGAGTCTCCGCTCGACGCGCGACGGCGCATCGTTTTCGGCGCACCACTCGCCGGCGAGGCGACGGGCTCGGACGATCTTGGGACCTAGCTCAGTGACCATGACGCTGCTCCTCAGCCGCGCGGCGCTTGGGCGTCGGCGGTTTCGGTCCGGGTTGCTGCGCTGCGTGCGCCGCGTCGTGCTCGCGCGCCGCCTGCGCTTCGTCGGTGCGGCGCTGATCGGCCAGCCGCTCCCGTGCGATCTCGTCGGCGCGCGCAGCGATCCACGATTGTCGGTCGGCTTCGCGCTGCGCCCCGGCCGCGCCATCACGTTGGGCCAAAAGGTTCGCCGAGCTACGGGCCAGTGTGCGTGCGGTGCGTTCCTGCGCGAGCTCCGCATCGTGCGCGATGTGGAAATCGCCGCGCATGCTGGGGGCCAGCGCCGCGAGCTGGCTCGAGAACGGAGTCGGCACGTCGGCTTCGTCCACGTGGAGGCCACGCGCGTGCATGAGTCTGACGGCGCCCGCGGGGTCGTGCTGCACGCGAGCATCAAAGAGAGACGCCGCGGCCGTGTTGCTCCTGAAGTGCGCGCTCACTTGCCACCTCCGTTCGCCGCGAAGAACTCGGCTTGCGCCTTCTCCGCTCCCGACACCTGGGGGAACGTGCGCGCGCTCTCTCGGGCTTTCGCGAACTTCTGCGGTCGGCGGCTGGGCCGCGGCGCCCGCTGGGGCTCCGTCGTGTGCGCGTCCCGCTACACGGGCCTTTTCGTTCTCGACGATTTGCGGCCGGTACGCGAATAGGCCAGGACGTGCTGCGGCGATAATCGGGCGCCGGAAACCGTCGGCCGCTTGTACGCCGCGGCGGCTTGTATGTCGCGCGCCGCCTCGACGTCGTAGTCGGCGAGCGTGATGCCGTTCGCCTTCGCCCACTCGCCGGCGGCTGACTCGCCCTCGAGCGCGAACTTCGCTGGTAGGTGGCCTCGGCCGCGAGGATGTTGCTGTCTTTGAGAGCCATCGTTGTTGTCTCCTTTTCAAAACCCGCCGATTGTCGGCAACTCGTGGCGCCGGCGATCTCGTGCGATGGACTGCCCTGCACGCTCTCCCCAACGTCGCCCATGGCCACGTTTATCAAGAGCGCCACGCGGTCATCGTGTGCACGTCGCGCGCGCCGTACGAGAGGACGCCGCTCGGCAGGATCTTCTCGCGAAAGGCGAGCATCTCGGCGCGAAGGGCGAGCGTCTCGGCGCCCTCGTCGACGATCGCGATCGTCTTGTCCCGGAACATTTGGCGCAGGCGCAGGACCGCGCGGGATTTTGAGCCGTGGTCCCACACCTGCTCGCGGTAGCGCTTGCCGAGCTTGCGAAAGCCGGGAACCAGGGCGAAACCCATGTACGAGTCGCCGAGGACGTCGTACACGCCATTCGGTCGAACGTGCCGTCTGCGGCCGCAAGCATTCCGTCGAAGTCGGTGTGCGCCGCGAACTTGCCGGTGAGCGCTCCGAAGCCCCAGACGCAGAGGCGCGGCGGCGGTCGCCAGCCGGCACGCGGGTTCGCGATCTTCTCGCCCTGCTCGTCCCGCGCCGGGGTTGCGCGCGCGATCGTCACGTCGTCTTCGGGGAGCACGAGGTCTTCGCGTACGAGCCCGCGGTTGCCCGTCGCGCTCATCCAGAGGTGGTCGTTCTCCTCGTCGGCGTGCGGGCTGCCCCATCGCGCGCAGGCCCAGGTCGCGGCATCGAGCCTGCCCATCGAGCCGTCGAACAGGCCGATCGGCCGGTCGCCGAGCCATTCGAAACCGGCGCGCGAGGGCACGAGGCACGCGTCGAACGTCTCCCCCGTGAACATCGCGAGGTCGGAGTCAGACGGGATCGCGCCGTACTCCCGAGCGCGTCGCCGCTCGTCCGGCTCGAGGCCGGCGCAGTCGGCCTCCGTCAACGTGGGGTTTGCGGTCCATGTCGCTGCGTGCGCCGTAAGCTGAAAGTCGGTATCGCCCAGGGCGAACGCCGTCGCGTGCGCGTCGCCCGTGCCCAGCGGGGAGCTCAGCATCAGCAAGAGCGCCAGCGGCTGCGTTGCCATCGTCGGACGGAGCGCCGCGAGTACCTCGCTCGCGGATTCTGGCCGGACTCGCGGTCTCGCCACTTCGAGACCTCGTCTGCGATGATGAGGATCGAGGTCCACCCGAAACGCTCGCGACCGTGCACGCCTGCACGCGAAACCCGATGTTCGTCTTGCCGATGACGACCGTGTCGCCATCAACCGAATAGGCGACGCGCAGCACGTCGAGGATCTGCCGGATAGTCCGCAGCCGCGATTGCGCCTCTTCGCGCGAGACCGAGACGAACACGACCCAGCCGATGTCGCCGGGGGGGACCAGGCCGAGCCCCGCGTAGACGAGCGCGAACGCCACGGCGAAGAGGCACGCGCTCGAGCTCTTGCCGCCGCGGCGGCCAACCCGTGCGACGAGCTGGCGCCGGACGGACGGCAGGAAACGCGCGAAGAGGTCGCCCCACCAGGGCGAGAGCGCGGGCCAGCCGCGCGACACGACCGTAGCCACGACCCACGCGAGCTTCTCCAGAACCGCTTTCGCGAAGACGGTGCGAGATACCCGGATGTTCATGTTCATCCCTCGCAACGATGGCCGCCGCGTGGGGGGTGCCAATGGCCCCATTGCCTGACAGCTCACCGGCCTTGCGCGCCTCGGCATCCTTGGCGGCGACGTCGCGCGCGCCGAGCAGGTGTCCCCGGATGCTCACGCCGAGCTTGGTCGAGAGCGCGACCTTCTCGGCCAGGTCGATCTCGCTCGACTCGAGCACCGCCGTCCTCAGGGCGAGGTCCTCGGACGCGAGCTTGACCAGCGCGCTGGGGACGATGCCGCAAGCTCCCCCGCCGACGTCGCGGGCCAGTTGGGTGCAGGTGCTGCGGCGCATGTACCGCGCGTTGCGCTTCAGGTTGTCCGACACCGGGAGCAGGGCGCACCGATGCGTGAGACGGGTGCTCCCCTTGTGCGCCTTGCCGCCCTTCGAGGGGATGTCCGTTGCTCCCTTGGGGATGCCGCGGCCGCCCCGTTTGCGTTCTTGCCTTGCGGCCAGTTGCTCAGCGTCCGGCGTGCCGGTCGCTACCTCGTCGCTTCGAGGCGCCTCGGGGTACACGATGCCGTTCTTGACCGTCGTGGGCATCTAGCGCCCCCCTCGGGCCGGCAGAGGCGCCGTCCGCCCTTGGCGCTCGCCCTGATTGCCCTGCGCTCCACCGCCCTCGAGCTCGACGAGCAACTTCTGGAGCAGTTCGATTGCGTGTCGTACGCCCCCCGCGCTGACGAGATTGTCGCAGCGCTTGCCGCGCGAGGCCATCGAGAGCTCGCCGAAAGGCCGGCGGTCGCCTTTGCGCATCAGGCGCACGCAAAGCCAGCCGGCGACCGTGCCGACCGAACCGATGTCGCGGACGCGAATGTCTTCGCGCTCGAGGGCCGAGGCGGGCTCGGGAGGGAGCCCCTGGTCCTGCATGCTGCGCCAGCCCTCGGGCGGCTCGCCGGGGCGACGAAGGGGGGCCTGAGGGGTTCGGGCGGTCATGTGAAAAGCTCCTCCCCGGTGAGCGTCACCGTCTGGAGGGCGCCGGCGCTGGTGCCTGTCCCTGCGACAGCCACGAGCCGCACGGCGTCGCCAGGCAGGCCGCCGACGAAGGTGTTCGCGGCGAGGGCGGGCGCTCCGACGGAACCGTCGTCGTTCATCTGGCCGACGCTCGTGATGTTGATGTTCGGCTCGGTGTCGCCCGTGTAGGCGGAGTAGTTCGCGACCGCGGGGGCAGCGGCGAGCTGGGGGAAATGGCACCAGTCGAGCCAGACGCCGGGCGCGACCTGGCGCTGTAGGTAGACGTCGAGAACGCCGCCGGTCGCGCCGGCGAGCACCGCGTCGATGCGGACGGCGGAGTAGCGGGCGAGGCCGCGGACGGTCGCGAGGATTGCCGTCCCTGGGGCGGCGGGCGACGTGCCGGTGAGCGTGAAAGGCTTGGCGCGGATCATGGGGTTACCTCGTGGCGTGGCGCTCGGAGGGTGAGCGCGGGAATGGGCCAGGGCGGCGCGTAGGAGGCGCCAGGACGCGCGATCGGCGCGCGCGGTACGCTGGGCACATGGGCGACGACGCGCGCAGCAAGCGATGGCGCCTGGACGCCGCGTCCTTCGGGCTTGGCTGCGTCGCGGGGGTTGCCTTGGTCGTCGGAGGCTTCTGGCTGCTCTGGTGGCTGATACAGCCGGGTGGGCTGCTCCATGAGGCCACGGTGCGCGCGGTTCGCAGGTGACGGCGCGCGGCTGAGGGTCGCCGGCGGTGCGGCGCGCCGACGGAAATCCCTGCGCTTTTCGGCCCGCTGCCAAACGGTTCGGCGCTGCGAAGTAGCCAAAGCCGCGGAATCGTTGGTTTCGAAACAGGTGGATAGCCCGTTGAGGGGGGCCGAGATGCGGGCGCGAGCCGCACGATCGGCGGGGAGCGGTTCACGTGCAGCGCGTGCGGCGACCGCTCGACGGCCACTGACACGCGTGGCGAAACACGTGAACCGGAAGTCACACCCCGAATTGCGACTTTGACGGTCGGCGTGGTCGACGATCGCTTTCCGGGAGTTGCGGTCGGAGGGCGGGGCGCGGTCATTCCGCAGCCTCCTCGCTCTCGAGCGCCGCCCGTTCCAGAGCGTCGTAATCGACGTCTGGGGCAGATGGGGCAGATGGGGCAGAGGTTTCCAGAAAGTCATTACGCGTGTGTGTATATGGAGAACTTTCCGGATTCTGCTGCCCCAAGTGCCCCAAGTGCCCCTGGGCTGTTTTTTCCCGGTTCGCAGAGCCGTTTTGGGCTGGGGCAGATGGATTCTTTTTGGCCTCGTCGGCGACAGCGTCTTGCAAATCGCGAAGACGTGCCCCACGCCAAAACCGCTCCCCGGCGCGCTTCCCCTCCTCGCATCCTTTGGCCACCATCGCCTCGGTGAGTTCCTGCGAAGAGCTGGGCTTGCCGTCGTTATGCTCAAGCCAGGCGAGGTAGGCAGCACGCAGCGCCTTGCGGGTGACGGTGAACGTCGGGTCGGTCGTCTTCCCGAACACCACCTCGTCGGCGAAGAACGGCGCGAAGGGGTCCGATGCGTCGCGGTACGCCTGCGTGGCCTTCTCCACGGCGTCGGCGGTCCCTAGCCCGCTCTGCTGCCACTGCCGGCAGCCCTCGACGGCCCACGCCAGGATGCCTGGTAGCTCATCGCTCAGCTTTTCGAAGAGCCCACGGTCTTCCTTGTCGTCGGCGATCCGGACGCTGAATGGCACCTCGCGCAGGCGGTCCCATATCGAATCGGTGCGGTCGACGACGCGCGGGCGGTGGTTGCAGGCGAGCCCAAGCTTGGCCTGCATTTCGAATTGGAAGAGGTCGCGGTACATGAATCGCGCCTTGATCGGCTCGTTGCCCGTGAGCCGCTTGAGTCTCTCCTCGTCGAATCGTCGGTGCTTCTTGGTCTCGCTCATGGCGGCGAACCGCACGCCGCACAGGTCAGCAAGCTCCGTCGGGTGTCGCGACGCGCGCTCGTCGTCCATGAGCAGGTCGGGTGCCGCGTACATCGCGTAGTCGCCGAGCATCCGCACGAGAATGCGAATCAGCACCGACTTGCCGTTGCGGCCCTTGCCGACGAAGAGCACGAGCACGCGTTCGCGAATGACGCCGGTAAGCCCGTATCCGGCGAACCGCTGGACGAACGTCTGCACGGTGGCGTCAGGGAGTACCTCGCGCATGAACTGCACAAACCGCGGGGCGCGCGCGTTGGGGTCGTAGTCGACCGGCGCGAGCTTGGTGCACATCGCGCCCGGGTCGTGAGGGCGCCGGCTGAATGTGCGGAGGTCGAGGATCCCGTTTCTGCAGTTGAGGATCCAGGGGTCGGCATCGAAAGCCGATATCTCGACGGCGATGCCCTCGGCGCTCTCGGCGAGCTTGATCATCGCGGCAATCGCCGCTGCCTTTTCGCTCTTGCGCGCATGGTCGAGGAGCGCCTCGCGACGATCGGCGTCGCTGCAGGCAGCGGCCTCCGCCCAGAGCTCGCGCACGACGAGTTTGGCGTATCGGACTATGGCGCCCGTCGTGTCTTGCTTCCAACGTCGGCCATCCCATACGAGCCAACCGAGGGCCCTGCAGAACCGAATCCAATCCTTGAATTGCTCGGCGAGCCGAACCGAGTTTCCGAGCTCGGTGTAACGAACGGGCTCGCTGTCGACGTCGGCGGAGCGGCACGCCGCGGCCCATCGGTCGCGCGCGCGCGCTACGGCCTCCTCGGGGAGGAGCTTGAGCGCCTCACTGGCTTTCATGCGCCCGCAGCGGTGCAGGCAGATGAAAAAGCCTTGAGTCTGCCCGGGGCCCGGGTCAACGATCATCGTCGAGCCGTCGAACCTTCGTCCCGTCGAGTGCGTGTGTTCGCGTGGGCACTCGGCGGCGAAGCCGCGCAGCATGCCCTTTTCGCCAACGCGCTCGATGCGCTTGTCGGAGAGCATTCCGGATTCCGCGAACGCCAGGGCGAGCAGTCCCGATGCGGGAGCGAGGGCCCGAGCGTCGGCTGCCGCGGGCTCGTACGTAGCGGGCTGCTCAAGCCATGAGCGGTCGAAGCCGGAGCGGGTTAGGAACTCCTCGAGGTCGAGAGCGAGCCCGTCGACGTAGATCGTCTCGGGCGGTTCCTGCGAGCGATGCCGTTTGGCCGACAGAAAGATCGGCTGCGCAAGTCGGTCCGTCGTGTGGTCGAAGCCGTAGCTCGGTGTCTCCCCCTCGAAGCGGACTCGGAGCTGGGCGACGCCGGCGAAGAACCCGACGATCCATCGCCACATGCAGCGCCAGTGCGCTTTGGGCCCGATCCATGGGCGCGAAAGCGGGGGCGTAAGATGCCACTTCGGAAGCTCGGGCGTGCTGCTCGAGGAGCGCTGCACGATGTACCCGATGCGCGCTTCGTCGAACGCGGCGCGGATGGCCGTCCAGTCGCCATGTCCATCGCAGTCGAGCGGGAGCCCGGTAATCCCGGTGACGTCGGCATCGCGGCACCGGCCATTGCTCGAGGTAGCCATGGCGATCCACCGGCCTTCGCCCTTCCTCACGACGCGCTTCGCGTAGGCGGCCATCTCGTCGCCGAGTGCGGCAAACGGCTCGCATCGCGGCTTACCGTTCGTCGTGTCGAATTTGCCCCCGTCGTACTGGGTCCACTGCACCTCTGCGGGCGCCGGGTCCGAGCACTCGAAGAGGAGCAACCCGGCCTTGGCGCCGAGGTCGACCGCCCGTGCGTGCGCGGCGCGGGCGATGTGGTCGAGGAGGTCGCTCACGCGTCGCCCCCCACCGCCAACGGCATCACCTTCAGGAATTGGCAACTGATCCAGTCGCCGGTCCACATGAGTACCGGGAGGCGCCCCGCGTGCGCTCCGGGCGGCTCCTGCTCAATCGCGTCGAGCACGTCGGCGAATCCCATCGGGCCGATGGTCCGGCGCACCGCTTCGCGTGTGGCAATCGTCAGGGGCGCGCCTTCGCGGAGCAGACCGACGTGCCGATCGAGGTCGACGGAGGACGGCAGAGGCATGCACTCGAGACGGGCGATGAGGCGTTCAATCTGGCGGTCGAGTGCACGGCGCTCGCGACGGGTGGGGCGGTTCACTTGCGCCCCCCATCGACTGCGCGCAGGTTCGCCGCCTTGGCGGCCATCGAGGGATGCCATGGCTCGGCGGCGGGTACGGGAGTCTCCATGGACCGAAAGTAGGCAGCTCTCTCCCCGCTACCCCCACGGCGACCCTCGTAGGTCTCGAGCTCCTCGGCGCTGACGTACCAGTACCGCCCGCGCCTTCGGCCGATCCTGCGCGCAAGGTCTCGCCAGGCGTCCCTCGAGTACCCATCCGGACCGCAGCCCGAGCGCGTGCTGTAGGTCTCCTCGCCGATGCCGCGCGCCAGGATGCGCCGCACCTCGTCACGAATGAGGGCGCGCACCTCGCGCTCGCCGAGCGGCGTGGTACAGATTTCTTTGGCGGCTGCCGGGACCTTGTCGAGGGGCACCCCGGCGCCGCTGCGGCTTTTGCTCACGAGGCTCGGGCCTCCGCGTCGGCGAGCCGGTGCGCGTTCGCCTGGGCGAGCGCGATCGATCCCTTTCGAACCGTTGCGCCCGGGGTCCCCAGACGGAGCGTCGTCTCCGGTTCGGTACCGAGTCGCCTTGACGTTTCGGCCACGCCCAAGCGCTGGATGGCCTGAGCGATCAGTTGCTGAAGATCGAGCGGCATCGCGGTTTCCCTTTCCCAGAAAGGGCTAACCGCTTGGGGCGCTAGGTTCAGTGAGCTACGAAGTCACAATCGCGCCATCTGCGAGCGGAAGCTCTCCAGGTCGTCCGCGCCGCACCGGAGATCGTTCGCCAGAGCATGCAGGGCTGGCCACTTGTCCTTGCCTCGGCGAGACCAGGCCGCGATGGCGGCGGCGAGCGTCTCGTCTCTCACATCGAGGGGCCCGAGCGCGGCCTGCAGGACGCCACGCGCGAGTGCAACCGTGGTGGACGGTGGCCCGTTGCTGGACGTGGCCTGCTCGAGAGCTTCGACCATGATGCGTCGCCGAACGACCTTCCCCGGGGCGTCGGCGCGGCCAGCCTCCGCGTCGAGATCCCCTAGAGCGTGCAGCACCGCGGACAGCCGCCGACGTTCGCGAACATCCTCGGCCGGGGCGAGCCCGCTGTCGAATCGAGCCGCCATCTCCTGCAGTCGCTCGGCGAGCGTCCGCGCGAGCGACGCGGGGTCAACCTGCGCCGGCGCGGCCTGAAAGCCGTGCGTGCCGAGCGGCACGATGGCAATCGGCGGGCCCTTCTTCTCGTCCACGTCCGCCATCCTACCGCCCCCGCTTCGCCCGCGCCGTGTCCAGGCTGGCTACGTTCTCGGGTGCCGTTCTCGCCCTGAGCACGGCCAGGTCCCGGCGGAGCTCGTCGACGTCCCCCCAGCGCTCCGCGAGGGTCGCCTTGATGATCGCCGACTTGATGTCCGCCTCGGTCGGTTCGGCGTTCGGCACGTCGAGCCGTCGTGGGCGCTCGGGATGAGCCGTCGCGACTGACGACGCTTCGGCTTTAGGGGTAGGGGAGGGAAACGGCGGATCGGCTTGTTTTTCCGTTGCCCCCTGCGTTTCGGGCGGCGATTTCAAATCCTGTTGCGCCCACTGTTTGGCCGGCGTTCTCGCCCTCTGCGGCATCTGGATCGAGAAGCATCGGCCACCGGGGGTGACCGGCGAAGGCGTCGCTCATT
This sequence comes from uncultured delta proteobacterium, assembly GCA_963720145.1. Classification (GTDB taxonomy): domain Bacteria; phylum Myxococcota_A; class Polyangia; order Polyangiales; family Polyangiaceae; genus Palsa-1150. The sequence goes on along the minus strand of CAVREO010000043.1, from coordinate 3,771 downwards.
TGGGTGACGTGTGTCGTCCGGGCTCGCCGGTCTAGCGTCCTGCGTCATGGTGGCCTGGAAGACGCCCTCGTTCGCGGAAATCAAAATGGACGCCGAAATCGGCGCCTACCAGGAAGACGGTGAGCCGAGCCCCCTGGCGAACGGCACGCGGAAGCCTTCCCGGTCCGCTGCGGCACCGACGCTCTCGCGAGCCCGCTCCGTGGTCGCCACAGCCGCGTTCTCTCTCCTTTCCGCCGCGCTCTGCCAGTGTGGCGGCTCGCCGCGCGACGAGGCGACCGGCGGCGCCACGTCGGGGGAGGCAGTGGGCATCACGTCGTCCGCGCTCACAACCGCGTCCGTCCTCACCCAGCACAACGACAACGCGCGGACGGGCGCGAACCTGGCCGAAACGCTGCTCACGCCGGCCAGCGTCTCGACGCAGTTCGGCTATCTCTACGACTTGCCCGTGACGGGCTTGGTCTACGGCCAGCCGCTGATCGCCGCGAACGTGTCCATCAAGAGCTCGACGCATCCGTCGGTCATGTACGTCGCGACCATGCACAACATGGTCTATGCCTTCGACGGCTCGGCGACGAAGCAGACGCCGGCGCTATTGACGGCGACGCTCGAGACGCCGACGCCTGCCCAGGACCCGATCATCGGGGGCTGCTCGGCTCTCGCCCCCGGACAGACGTACCAATGCCCCGGCGGCCCCGTGCGCAACGTCAGCAACATCCCCGACGAGATCGGGATCCTGAGCACGCCGGTCATCGTGAGCAACACGATCTACGTAATGACCAACAGCGGTGCGGGCACGTCCAATCATCACTACCTTCACGCCCTCGATATCCGCACCCTCAAGGATCTGCCGGGCAGCCCGCAGGTCGTCACCATGCCCGGCGGCGCATCGTTTCCGAGCTCGATGCACGTCCAGCGCTCGGCGCTGCTCGCGGCGAACGGGATGATCTACGCCACCTTCGCCTCGTACTGCGACCAGCCCCCGTACAACGGCTGGGTGCTCGGCTTCGACGCGACCACGCTCAAGGCCACGGCCGCGTGGAGCTCCACTCCCAACGGACAGGCGGGCGGCATCTGGCAGGCGGGCCAGGGTCCGGCCGCGGACGCGTCGGGCTACGTCTACGTGCAGACGGGCAACGGCGACACGGACCTTCCCTCGGGCGGGCAGAATGCCTCCGAGGCGATGGTCCGGCTGACCCCCGGTCTGAAGCTGTTCGACTGGTTCGTGCCGTACAACTACGCGAGCCTGAACGGCGGAGATTTGGATTTCGCGTCGGGCGGAGTTCTCCTCTTGCCGGGCACGAACCTCGTCCTCGGTGGCGGCAAGTTCTCGACGATCTACGTCACGAAGCAGACGAGCCTCGGCCATTATTCGCCGACGGCGCCGGCACCCGCAGGCGTTCAGGCGCTCGTCGTCAGCTCGTCGGGAAACGAGATCCACGGGTCGCCGGTTTACTGGAACGGCCCGAGCGGGCCCCACATCTACGTGTGGGCGAGCAACGACAACGTGAAGGCGTTCCACTTCAACGGGACGACGTTCGACCCGACGGCTGCCCAGGGCACCAGCTTGGCCTCGAGCGACAATCCCGGGGCCATCCTGTCGCTGTCGGCCTCCGGCGCCACGAATGGCATCCTCTGGGCGGCGCGCTCGCTCGCGAGCGGCAGCGCGGAGTTCTGCCCGCTACAGGGCAGGTTGCTCGCGCTCGACGCGACCAACGTGAACAAGGTCCTCTGGGACAGCAGCTTCGAAGTCTCCGATCCATTCGTGTTCTCGAAGAACGCCGCGCCCACGGTGGCCAACGGCAAGGTGTTCCTCTCCACGTTCTCGAACATGGTGAGGGTCTACGGGTTGGGCGCTCCCGGCCGCGGTTTCGGTGCCCCCACGCCGTGGTCGAATACTCAGTTCTACGGAACGCTGAGCGCATCGACGCTCGCCGGTGCCACCCAGGTCGGCGACGTGACCGGGGACGGCAAAGCGGACGCCGTGGCCTTCGACGGGACCCAGACGTGGGTGATGCCCTCGAACGGCTCGGGCTTCGGGGCGCCGACCCTGTGGTCGAGCACCAACTTCTACGGGACGCACGACGCGTTCTCGACGCAGCTCGCGGACGTGGACGGGGACGTCAAGCACACCGCCGACGCGGTTGCATTCGACGGGACGAGCGCGTGGGTCATGCTCTCGAACGGCTCCAGCTTCGGCCCACCGACTCAATGGTCGAGCACGGCCTTCTTCGGGACGCTCGGCTCATCGAAGATCGCCAACCCGGTGCAGCTCGGCGACGTCAACGGGGACGGCAAGGCCGACGCCGTCGCCTTCGACGGGACCCACACGTGGGTCATGCTCTCGAACGGCTCGGGCTTCGGCGCCCCGGCGGCGTGGTCGAGCACCAACTTCTACGGAACGCACGACGTCTACTCCACCCATCTCGCGGACGTCGACGGGGACTCCAAGCACACCGCCGACGCCGTCGCCTTCGACGGGACGAACACGTGGGTCATGCTCTCGAATGGCTCGGGCTTCGGCCCGCCGACGAAATGGTCGAGCGCTCCCTTCTACGGCACGTTCAGCTCGGCGCAGATCGCCGACGCAACGCATGTCGCCGACGTGAACGGGGACGGCAAGGCCGACGCGGTCGTCTTCGACGGAAACAGCGTGTGGGTCATGCTCTCGACGGGCTCGGGTTTCGCCTGGCCGACGCAGTGGTCGGGCAGCTTCTTTTACGGAACGCACAACGCGTTCTCGACGCAGGTCGGCGACATCAACGCCGACGGGCTGGCCGACGCGGTCGCCTTCGACGGGGGCAGCACGTGGGTCTTGCTCGGGGTCCGGTAGCGGGCGAGTGACGCGGGCGTGCTCCGAGCGTGCTCTGCTCGGCCGGCAGCCGATTGTCGTTCTGGGGACCGGCCGTTGCACGTAACTTCGGCATGGGTGGGCGGGAGAATCCCGTGCGCCAGGCGTGCCCCCCGGGCCCGCAACTCCCGGTGGTCACCCCGGCCGCGCCTGCGAAAGCCCGCGCCTTTGAGCACGGAACGCTCGATGCACTCGGGCACTCTCCGTGCGCCCGGGCCCCCTCACGCTCGCCCTCTTGCTCGCGATGCCCTTCTCAGCCAGTGCGGCAGCGGATGGCCCCGCCCCGTCGCCAGCGTCGACATCAGCCAGCTCCGCGGGTCCCATGTGGTACGGCTGGCAGACGCTCATCGCCGACGGTGGTTCGGTCGCCTGGGGCTCCTCGGTGTGGCGACTCAGGGGAACCCCGGCACCGACTTCGCTGCAATTGGCGGCGGCGCGGGCTATGTGCTCGCGGCGCCCGCTATCCACATCGCGCACGGGCAGCCCGTCCGGGCGCTGATCAGCCTCGGCATGCGCTTGGCGCTGCCGGTCGTCGGCGCGTACGTCGGCGCAGCGGTGGCGTCGGTGGCGTCGTCGACGAGTTGCCACGGCTGCGACTACAAAGCGGCGGCCGAACAGTACGACGTGGCGCAGCTCTTCGGCACAATAGACGGGGCCCTCATCGGCGCTCTGATCGCCATGGCAGTCGACGCCACGGCGCTCTCGTGGAAGTCACCCGACGAGCGCGCGCCCCCTCGGCCCGCGCCGGGCTTGCTCACGCTCCCGTCGGTGCCCGCCGTGGGCGTCGCCTACGACTCGGACCACCAGGCCAGGCCGACGCTCGGGATCGCCGGGTCCTTCTAGGCACGCCTGGCACGGGCGGGGACCGGGTACATACGGACGCATGAAACCCATCCTCGCGTCCGTGGGGTGCATCCCGGCGG
>CAVREO010000042.1:0-24859 GCA_963720145.1 uncultured delta proteobacterium | reverse complement strand
CCCCCTCTAGCCGCCCGCCCCCGAACGCCAGCCACGACGCAGCCCCCGTCGCAGGTTCCACGGCGCAGCCTCTCAGGCGGCCGACGCCCCCCAAGCAAGCTGCCCTTTTGGGGCCGGGGCCCCAAAAGACAATACCTGAGGAGGTAGGCGAAGGTGGTAGTCGCGAGCCCGGTCTCCCCGCAGCCTGCTCGTCGCGTTCGATTGTCGATGCGGTACCATGAAGGGTATTCGCCTCGCCCTAGTACACGCCGCCTTTCGCGCGGACCAGCACATCTCGAGATTGCGGCCGCGTACGCGCTCGACGCCGTGGAGCACTCGGCGAGCCACTTCGGGCTCGCTCTCGACTTCAGCGAAACGAGCATCGCCTCGCTCGAGCGGGCCCTCGCCAGGCTGCACGACTCGCTTGCTCTGCAGCGGCCCCAGGAGGACCGCATATGGACTTTGGCGAAAGCCTTCGGCAGCTACCTCGGCGAGGTGTTCCGTCAGGCGCACGGTGGCGAGTGGGGCATGGTGACAGCCCAAGAGAGCACATTCCCTGGAATGCACTGCGCCCTCAAGGGTCTGACGTTTTCCCAGTGGATTCGGGCCCATCAGCGCATCTTGCGCGGGGGCGGGGGATGACGTTTGGCAATACTACCAGTCGCTTTGCGAACGGCGCGACTAGGGGCGCGTCGCCCGTAGCCGCTTCGCGCCAAGCACGCCCTAGGTCACCTTTTGCGCCCCGAGGGAGCGCGCGAGGACTTGGACGTGTGCTTCACGCCCTCGCGGACGTCGACGGGCGGAGCGTATTCGATCGTCTCGGCGCGGCGGGATGTCGGCGAGCGAGTCGCGCACGTCGCCTGGGCGGGCCGGACGGTATTCGGGGTCAAACGAGTGCCCGCGAGCTCACCCATGTAGCGATGAGCTCGTCGAGAGACTGCGCTCGCCGCACGCGATGTTGACCACCTCGCCGCGGAGCTTGTGGCCCGTTCGCCGCCAGGAGGTTCGCCCGGACGGCGTTGTCGATGTAGCAAAAGTCTCGCGTCTGCTCGCCGTCGCCGAAGACGACGGGTCGGACTTCTGAGTGCGGCCGTCAAGAACTTCGGAATGACGGCCGCGTACTCGCTCTTGGGATCCTGCCGCGGGCCGAAGACGTTGAAGTAACGCAGGCTCACCGTCTCGAGGCCGTAGAGCTCGGTGAAGATTCGCATCAGGTGCTCGCAGGCGAGCTTGCTCGCGGCGTACGGCGAGAGCGGCTGCGGCGTCATCGTCTCCACTTTGGGGAGCGTCGGCGTGTCTCCGTAGGCCGACGAGCTCGCCGCGAAGACGACGCGCCGCACGCCCGCGTGCGCGCCACGTCGAGCACGACGGTCGTCCCCTGGACCCCGGCGAGCATCGTCGCCTGCGGGTTTTCCACCGAGCGCGCGACGCTCGGAATGGCGGCTTCGTGGAAGACGATCTCGGCGCCGCGCGTCGCGCGCGCGACCGTTTCGGGATCGCAAATCCTCCCCTCGACGAGCTCGACGCGTCCCGGCAGGCTCTCGAGGTTCTCGCGCCGGCCGCTGGAGAAGTCGTCGAGGATCCGCACGGTCTCGCCCTTCGCGAGCAGCGCCTCCGCGATCGACGACCCGATGAAGCCTGCTCCTCCCGTGACCAAATGCAGCGCCATCCATCCTCCCGGAGCGAACTGTCGTGGGTTGCCTTGCAAGGCCTATACATCACGGCCCGCCAACGCGCCCGCCGAGCACGAGTTTCGCACGGCAGGGCCGCCGGCAACCGCGCTGTCCCGCAACGGGGCGGCGCGGACCGGGAGAACGATGGAGCAAAAACGTCACGAAGAAGCGAGGTCGCCCCGAGAGCGTGTCGCCCGGCTGCGCACTGTCTTCGGCGCGGGCTCAGCTACTGGAAGGGATCGCTGCTGGTCTTGCTGTTCGCGGCCGGGATCGCCCTCGCCTTCGCGATGAAGGTCGAGCGCGTGTACCGCAGCGAATGCACGATCTTCGCAAAGGAGAGGATTCGCACCGACGACCAAGAAGAGTCTTCGACTTCGCACGAGGCGATGGCCAGCAGTCGGCCCGCCTCAAGGACATGCTGACGACGCGCGCACGGCTGGAGAGCGCAATTCGCGAGTTCAGGCTGTATCCCGAGACGACGGCGACGAAAACGATGCTCGACGCAGTCGAGCAGATGAAGCCGCACGTGGGGTTTCGCGCGCTCGAGGGGGGTCAATACGTCATCAGCTTCGACGGTGACGATCCCAGACCGTGCAAAAGGTCACCCAGGTTCTGGCCGACTCGCTCATCAAGGAGTACGCGGCCGGCGGTGTTTCGGACTTGCAGAGCGAATCCGACTTTCTCGGAGACGAAGAGCGAGGCTCGCTCGATGGCCTCGAGACGCGACGACCGGGCTGACGAGTTTTTTGGCGGCCCATCCGGAGTTCGCGTCGTCGCGAAGCAAGCGACCACCGCGACGGCGTTCGGTGCCGGCCCGCGAGCCGGCCCAGCTCACTCCGCTCGCCCCGCTCACGTCCCCCAATCGCCGACGGACGCCGTCCGGTCCCCGGGCTCGCGGCGCTCCTTAGGGAGCGCGCGCGCCTGGAAAGCGAAGCGCGAACGGCCGGACCGGTCGCGCGGAATCGCGCCGGCGAGCACATCGAAAACGCAGCTCGACGAACAGACGACGCAGGCTCAGGCCGAAGTAGAAGCGGCAGCCAAGCGGGTCGCCGAGACTCAGGCCGACGTCGCGTCGAAGTCGAACCTCACGGAAGACCACCCCGACATGCGGGCGGCGCGGTTGGCGGCGGACGCCGCCGCCCGGCAGCTCCACGAGGCGCGAGTGAGGCTCGGGGTCTCCAGCAGTCGGCGGCGTCGGTGCGGCCGCGGACCCCTCCGCACCGTCCGATCCGGCGGCGAGACTGCGTCTCGTGGACGCCCAGATCGCCGCGCGGCGCGCCCGTCCACCGGGCACCGACGGGGCGGCCTCACGGCCGGCGGACAGCCCCGTGGTGCGGACCGTGGTCGAGCTCGAGACGGACTGGCAAAGGATGGTCGGGCTCTCAACGAAGCCAAGGCGCGCCACGAGAATCTGAAGCTCCGGGCGGAACGGGTGAAGCTGGCTCTCGAGGCGGCGCGAGCGCAAGCAAGCGAACGCATCGCGATCATCGACCCGCCGTACAGGCCGACGCACCCATCCAAGGGCGGTCGCAGCAAAGTCGCCTTCGGCGGCCTTGCGACGGCTTGCTTGCTGGCGCTGGGCTACGCGGCGCTGCGGCTCACGCTGGACGACACGCTCGTCGACGCGGAGGACATCGAGGCGCTCGAAGTCGCGGGCGTACTCGGCGTCGTGCCGCGAATCCGACTCCGTGCTCTCGAGGGGCTTCGTCGTGGCGCAGTCTGACGGAACGACGCTGGTCGTTCGCCCGCAGTCGCTCGACGCCTGCGACCAGCGGGAAGACGTCCGCGTGATTGCGGCGTCGGGCGGGGTCTGGGCGACGGGCCAGTCCTCGCCACGCTGGGCGACGGAGCGCCCGACGCGACCGCGGCCCTGCGCGTCATCCGCCACCGCCTGCAGCTCCTGCGCAGCCAGGGCATCTGGACAATCGGCGTGACCAGCGCCCGAGGCGGCGAGGGCAAGACGACTCTCGCGACCCAGCTCGCGCTCGTGCTCAGCGAGGCGCAACGCGCGCGCGTGCTTCTCGTCGAAGCGAGCATGCACCGTCCCGCCCTGGCCCGGCTGCTGGGCCTCGACGTGCCCGCCGGCCTCGGATTCTCGGTGCAGATTGCGAAGCGCATGAGCGGCGTCGTCGAGCCTTGGACCGTACTCGCGCTCGGTCCCGCCACGCACGTGCTCGTCGAGCGGGACGGGGGCCCGCTTACCCGGACACGCTGTATTCGACTCATTTCCGCGCCGCCATCGAGCGCCTAGGCCACGCGTACGACTGGGTGATCGTCGACGCACCCAGTGTTCTCGGGTCCGGCGACGCGAACGTGGTCGAGGAAGCGGTCGATGGCATGATTGTCGCCGCGCGCAGCCGCAAGTCGAAGGGGCCGAGCTGCGCGCCGCGGTCCGCCAGCTCGGCACGCACAAAGCCGTGGGCGTCGTGCTCTGGGATGCCGCACGATGACCGCGCTCCTCGGTCGGGTCCGTTCCAAACAGGTTCATCGCTGGCTGGGCGCCTGGCTCGTGGACCGGGCGCGCAAGGCGCTTTTGCCCCGGTCGAAGGGGAGCGGCACGTTCTCTTCGCCGTCTGCGATCACTTCGAGCCGCTGCACGGGGAGCGTCGCGCGAAGTCGGTCGCTCGCGTGTCGACGCGTGGAGCAGGCGTCTGCCGACGTTCGCGCGCTTTCGGGATGCGAGCGGTCGACCCCCGCGGCACACGTTCTTCTATCCCGGCGAAGAATACGACGGGCGCTTGCTGGAGCCGCTGGCGGGGCTGGTGGAGCCGGGCTGGGCGAGGTCGAGGTGCATCTGCATCACGACGGGGACACGCGCGCCACGCTGCGCGAGAAGCTCGAGCGGACGCTTGCGGCGTTCGCGTCGCATGGCGTGGTCCCGCGTGACGACGCACGACGTCCCGCGTGGGCCTTCATCCATGGGAACTGGTCGCTCGCGAACGGGCGCCCCGACGGCCGCTGGTGCGGGGTGGACGACGAGCTGCGCTGTCTCCACGAGCTCGGATGCTACGCGGACTTCACGTTCCCGAGCGCTCCCGACCCGTGCCAGCCTCCCGTCGTCAACGCGATCTACTACCCGCGCGACGACACGAGGCGCCGCGGGTACGACGACGGCGAGCGAGCACGCGTGGGCCTCGGCGACGCGACCGTGTTCTTCTGGTGCAGGGGCCGCTCGCCATCGCGCGCCGGCCGGCTCACGCGGGCTCCGCATCGACGCCGCTGCCATCGCGCCGGGCGACCCTCCGAGCGCGGCCCGTTTGCAGACGTGGCTCAATCAGCACGTCCACGTGTCCGGGAGGCCCGAGTGGGTCTTCGTGAAGGTGCACGCCCACGGCGCGCCCGAAAAGAACGCGGACGTCATGCTCGGCGAGGGGATGGTCGCGCTGCATCGTGCGCTCGCGGAGCTCTCGGCGCGGAGCCCGTGGCGGGTGAGCTACGTCACGGCGCGCGAGATGTACAACGTCGCCTGCGCCGCCATGGACGGCAGGACCGGGTCGCCGGCGGACTACTTCGACTACGAGGTGCCGCCACCGGAGCGGGCGAAAGTCGCGCGGCTCACGTAGAGCGCAGCTGGCGAGGAGACTCAGTTCCAATCGCGTCGGCGGGGACATGCGGGCGCGCGCTCGGCGGGGCACGCTCGGCGCTCGCCGCCGGGTGGGGCCCCCCGGACGACTGCGGCGTGCTGCGCATGCCCGCAGCTCGTCAACGGGGAACCCCCCCACCCGGCGGCTCCGCGCCAGCGTGCCCCACCGAGCTATTCGCATACGGGTCTCGAGACGATGCGAAAGCTCGGGGATGGGTCTTTGGCGCTCGCGATCGCGGCGAGGAAGCTGGCGAGTGCGCCTCGAGCGCTACGAGTCGCGGCTCGAACGCTTCGACGCGCGTCTTGTTCGCTACGAGTCTCGGTTCGTCAGCCTCCGGGCGTGGCCCTTACGCGGCGAATCGCGCCTCGTAGGTCCTCGTCGCGTCTTGTCGGCTACGAGTCCCGGTTCGAACGCCGCTTCTCTCATCTCGGGGGGGGGGGGGGAGTACTCGAGCGCTACGATTCGCGGCTTGAACGCGTCGACGCGGGTCCTGTTCGTTACGAATCTCGGTTCGTCCGCTTCTAGGCGCGCCCCTTGGGCTGCGATCGCGGTTCGTACGCTCCTTGTCCCATCTTGTCCGCTACGAATCCCGGTTCGAACGCTTCTTCTCTCGTCTCGTACGCTACGAGTCGCGGTTCGTGAGCTCCGGAGCTCGTCTTGTTCGCCACGACTCGCGGTTCATAAGCTCACGACTCGCTTTGCTCGCTTACGAGTTGCGGTTCGTGGGCTCCGGAGCTCGTCTTGTTCGCTGCGAGTCGCGGTTCGTGAGCTGCGGACGTCGGCTTGTTCGCTATGAGTCGCGGTTCGTGAGCTCCGGAGCTCGTCTTGTTCGCCACGACTCGCGGTTCATAAGCTCACGACTCGCTTTGTTCGCTTACGAGTTGCGGTTCGTGGGGTCCGGAAGCTCGTCTTGTTCGCTACGAGTCGCGGTTCGCAAGCTCAGGACCGAGCTTCGCGGTGCCACGCCGTCGCGGTTCGTCGGCTCACGACCTCGTCCCCTTCGCGACGAGTCGCGGTTCGCAACCTCACGACCTCGTCCCGTTCCTGCCTACGAGTCGCTGATTCGAAAGCTCAGGGCTTCGTCCGGTCCAGGGTCCCGGACGGGACATCGCGTACGGCCGCGGTCAGCCCGCGCTGCGTCTCGCGACCCAGCGCCGCTCCGCGCGGAAGGCGGCGGTGAGCGCGGCGGCCAGCTCGTCTCCGTCCTGCCGGCGGTCGCGCCGTCCCCGCCGGTCTCGCAGGAGCTCGCGCAGCTCGACCTCGGTGCGCGCCTTCACGGCGGCGCGCCTGACCATAGAGCGCATGCGACCCGCAGAGCGTCGCTCGTGCGCCGGAGGTCAGCGTGACGGCGACGAGCGCGCGCCGGTCGTTGTCTCCGCAGACGCAACACCGCGCGCCGACCTGATGCTTCATGGGCTCCACGCATATCGCAGCTGCTCACCGGGCGGCCAAGTTCTCGGCCGCGATGTGCTATGGCGAGGGCGCCATGGCAGAGCCGAGCTCGAGCGCCGCGCCCGAAGAGAACGAGGACGAGCAGAAGAAGCCGAAGAAGGCGAAGGCCAAGTGGACCCCCGCGCCGCCGCAGGACGCCGGTCCGCTGACGCGCTGGTCCACGTGGAGCGTCATCGGCGTTCTGGCCCTCGGGGGCGTCGTCGTCTGGAAGCTGTGGGGCTCGAACGACAAAGGCGACATTCATACCCTCTGCAACGCCGAGAAGGGCTCGGGTCTGACCCTCGCGAAGGACATGCCCAAGGTCGTGCAGTGGCTCCGCGAAAACCTCGAGACGCCCGAGGGCAACACGTTCTTCTCGTCCCTCACCGACGCGAAGCTCACCGAGCGCGGCAAGAAGTTGCAGAGCGAGTCGGAGGCCGTGGGGCTCCCGGCGTGTCCGACCGTGGCGGCCTACGAGCGACTCGGCGCCCAGGCGGAATACCGGGCCGACCTGCAGCACCTGTGCAGCTCGCTCACCCTCCCCAAGCTGGCCGAGAAGACGACGACGGTCGCCTCACCGCCATCGAGGACTGGATTGACAAGCAAGCGAGGAGCCCGCGAACCAAGGAGCTCGCCGAACCGCTGCGGTCGGCGCCGCCCGCCGGTCGCGCGAAGCTGCTCCGCGACAAGGCCACCGAAGTGGACGTGTTCACGTGCGAACTCGCCAGGACGCTCGAGATGCCCCCGGTGCTGCCCAAGGCCACCGGGGTGCCGGTCGTTCGTTTGCGCGAGCCCCCGAAGGTCAACGGCCCCTTGAGCGAGGAAGACGTCGCCAAGGCGCTCGTGGCCGTCACCCCGGCCATGACCGAGTGCTACCGGAAGGGCCTCGAGAACAAGCCTGATTTCGCCGGAGAAATCGCGCTCAAGGTGCAAGCCAATCCCGAGGGGAAGGTCATCCGGGCAGCGCCGTTCGATTCGAAGGTGGACGACACCGCGACCCTCGGGTGCATCGTCGAGGCCATCAAGGGCGCAACCCTGCCGAGAATCCCGGCCCTCTGGTCTCGATTGTCGTGCCGCTCGAGCTGTCGGCGGGCGCTCGACACCCGTAGGACGCCTTATCGTCCCGAGGAAGGGGATGCCGGGGGCGGACGCCCACCCGGACGAGCTCCGCGCTCGGCAGCGCGGTACTTGAGCACGCGCACTTTCTCGAGGGTGACCAGCGCGCCCCCGCCGAGCATCTCGTCCAGGATCGGCATCAGTTTGTCGACGTGCTCCTGGTCGTCGACCACCTCGACCACGATCGGCAGGTCGGCCGAGAGGTCGACGAGGTGCGCGGTGTGAATGACGCTCGTGGCGCCGAAGCCGGCGACGCGTGCGTGACCGTCGCGCCCGCGAACCCCTCGGCCCGAAGACGCTCGAGCAGGGCGCGGTGAAGAGGCTGGTGATGCCACTTGTCCGCCTCGCCGATGAATATCCGTACGAGAAACTGCTCGCCGTCGAGAACTCGCATGTTGCTTCCTCGCCCTTACTGACCGACGAGCTTCCTCGCGGCAATCAGCCCCAGCAGCCCGGCCAGAAAGCACCCGACCAGCGTGGCCCCGAGATTGGTGAGTCCGACGGCCCACGCGCGCTCGCGCATCAGGCTCGTCGTCTCGTAGTTGAAGCTCGAGTACGTCGTCAGGCCGCCGAGGAAGCCGGTCGTCAGCGTGAGGCGGAGCGTGGGCGATACGAGCGTCGTCGATAGCGCGAGCTGCGAGACGAGCGCGATGAAGAAGCAGCCGAAGACATTGACGATGAGCGTGCCGTAGGGGAAACCGGTCCCGAGCGCGCCGCGCGCCCACAGGCCCACGCCGTAACGCGCAAGCGTGCCTATCGCGCCGGCCAGGCCGATGAGCAGCCACCGAGTCATCGTCAGTTCCGTGCCAGGGCGAACGGCGCGATCCACACGATGTTGCCGTCGTTGTCGTTGCCCAGGAACATGCTGCCGTCGGGCGCGAAGGTGACCGGCGCCGGCCGGCCGTGGTCGCGCACGTTGTCGTCCCAGCCAGTCGCAAACTCGAGCAGCGTGTTTCCGGAGCCGGCGTCAGCTCGCTGCCGGGCAGCGGCAACCCGGTCGTCGGATCGAGCGCTATCGATACCACCCGCGCCCCGGTCCACGATCCGGCGGCGCCGTGCAGCGTCACGTAGACCCGATCGGTCCAAGGGGCGGGCCACAGGCCAGTCTCGAAATCGAGTCCGAACGGCGTGTTGCCGATCACGAACGAGTCGTTCTCCGCGGCGATGTTCGAGCAGTCCGGGGCGCCGCCGTCTTCGTAGAAGGTGCCGCGGTACGGGACGTCGCGCGTCCCGCAGCACGGATAACCCCAGTTGTCGCCCTGACGGATGGCATCATTTTCTCGCGGCCCCCTCGGTCGCCCGAGTAGTCGAGGGCCAGCTCGGCGGCCAGACACACGTCGTGCTTCGTCTCGCACCGCAGCGCGATGGGATTTCGAAAGCCCGTCGTCACGAGCGACGTGGCTCCGCCGTCTCCCAGCGCGAAATCGCACCGCGCGCGGGCCAGGTCGAAGACATGCGTCGGCCTGCGAGCCGCCGTTCGAGATGTAGATCGTCCCGTCGGTCGCGATGTCCAGCAGCTTGGGCCAGTGCTCGTTCGCCTGCTGCGCGGTGATGGTCGTCACGGCCTTGCGGGTCCGGAGGGCTGCCGCTCGCCGGTTTGGTAAACCAGGCTTCGAATGGTCGCGTCGTCCTGGAAGTAGAAAGCGCCGTTCGCGAACAGCAATCCCTGGACCGACGGGAGTCCCGTCAGGAACGTGATGTTCCGATCGGCGACGCCGTCGCGGTTGTCGTCGGGGAGGATGACGATGCCCCCGAGGGCGCCGGACGTGTTGCCGCCCGTAGTCGACGACGTCGGCGAGGCGACGAAGAGGTCCCCCGGTCTGGCCTTGGGCGGGGCCCGGCGCGAGCCGGAGCTGGCGCGCGTCGGCGACGTTGCCGAAGTAATGAGCGCAGAAGCCCGTCGGCAGGCGCAGCCACGTCATGTCGGGCGTCCCCGCGGGCGCGCCCGGTACGACGGAGGGCCCCGGGGCCGGCGCCTGGTCCACAGCACGGAGCCCGGTAGCGAACAGAAGGAACCCGAGGGCGGCAGGGCATCCGCGGGCGGCGGAGCGTCGAAGGGGGCTCGCACGTCGGCTTCCGCGTCGTTCGTCGTCGCGTCCCAGCGGCGCGTGGCTGCGCGTCGAGCGCGTCGATGCCGCCGGCCGAGTCACGCGCGCCGCCGTCCGCTCCGGCGCCGGTCGTTTGGCCCTGGCAACCGAGAGACCGCGAGCGAAAGGCCGACGGCTAGGGCAAGCGAGTCGAATGCTTGTCCAGCGGGGGCCTCGACGCTCGGGCTTGGCGATGGGTACGGCCGAGCGGGCCCAAGCTTAGCTCGTCGTCCTTCGGGCGATTACCTCCCCGGGGCGTCGGCCCCCAGGCGCAAAGGAGTGGCGCGCCCGAGGGAGCGGGGCCTTTCAGTACGGATTCGACGGATTCGCGCTCGAGTCGTGTGGCCGGGCAGGGCGAGCGGCGGGCGGCTGCGATGTCTTGGAGGGTTTGGGTTGCGGTCGAGGCGCGGGGGCGGCGGCAGGGGCGGGTCGCTTCGCCGGTGCGCGCGACGGCCCCAGGCTCCGCGTGAACTTCCCCGAGGCTCGGTCGAAGGCGCGGGGGCAAGGGCTGCGGCCGAGGGTTCGGGCGGCTCGGTCGGGACAGGCGTGACGCTCGAATCGGCCGCGGGGCTTCGATGCGTGAAATGCCATGCGGCTGCGACGAGCGCCGCCGCCACGAGAGCGCTCGCGATGCGGAGCGCGAGCACCGTGCGAGGGCGCGACGCTCGGGCGACGGGCGCTGGGTCGGGTGCGCGAGCGGCCGCTGGAAGGCCGGCCGCGACGGGCGGCGCGGGCGCAGCCGGGAGCGGCGGCGAAGGAGCCGGAGGGGACGACGCGACCCGGAGGGGGCGTAGGCGTCGGAGGAGGCGAAGGCGGCGCGGCAGGCGCCAGCGGAAGGGGCGCGTGGGAGCGAGGGCGGCGCGGAGAGTGAACCGCGAGGACGCGGGCGCGGGTGGCGGGCGGAAGCTGTCGCGGGCGCCACGGTTTCGACCCATGCTTCGAGCTCGATCATCTTGCGTTCGAACGGCAGTCGCTCGATCCGCGCCACGCGTTCCGCCTCGCCGCCGGACGCGAGCAGCGCCTGGATCTCGAGGACGGTGGCCTCGCGCGCCTTGCGCGCCTCGCGCTTCTGCTCGTCGGCCTCCGGCGTCCACGACTGGGCTGCACGCTCGTACTCGCCGTGCTCGCTCCGCAGCCGCCTGGTCAGCTCCGCGACCCGCTCGAGGAGAGGGCGCGCATCGTGTCGACGTGAGGGAGCCTCGCTCGGGGCGAAAGCCGGCGGCGGGTTGCTCGACGTCATCGACGAAACTCCCCGGACGTTCGACCGCCCTCACGTGAGCGGTGCCAAGTCAGGGAGCAACGGACACGCCAATCGCCCGTCCGATGCCGAAGGTGATCGCGGCGGCCCCCAGGCCGAAGAGGAGCTGGCGCACCCCCGGTGTAGAGGACGCCCCGCCCCGTGAAGAGGGTGATGAAGAAGCCGATGACGAAGAGTCCCGCGGCGCTCGCGGCCAGGGACACCCATGTGGCGCTCGTGCCGTGCGCCCCGTGCACCAGCGCGAACGGCAAGACCGGCACGATGGCACCCATGGCGAACAGCAGGAACGAGCTCGCCGCGGCTGCCCACGGGGAGCCGCCCAGCTCATCGGGGTCGATACCCAGCTCTTCGCGAGACATGGCTTCGAGGTCGCTCCCCGTCGGCCATGATACGCGCTGCGACCTGCTTGGCCTCTTCTTCCGGCAATCCCTTGGCCATGTAGATGAGCGCGAGCTCCTCCTGCTCCTCTTCGGGCATGGTGGCAATCTCCGACTCTTCGACGCCTATCTGCTTTTGGTAGAGCTCGCGGCTGCTCTGCACGCTATCGACTCGCCCATCGCCATCGAGCACGCGCCCGCCAGCAGGCCCGCCAGGCCCGTCACCAGAACCGCGCGCTTCGACAGCGACGCGCCGGCCACGCCCATGACGAGGCTCAAGTTCGAGACCAGGCCGTCGTTGGCTCCGAGGACCGCCGCGCGCAGCGCGTTGCCGCCGACGGCGCGATGTCGTCCTTCGATGCGCGCCAGCGTCGAGCCGGCCATCCCGCCGGGTTGCCCGGCGATGAGCTCGAGCACCCGTGCGTGGGACCGCTCCTGACTGCGCATCCGGTTCGTTGCGTCGGGCTGGCGGTCGTACACGTGCTTGTTCACCTGCTCCATGTCGGCCATGGTCGGAAGAAGGACCCGCGCGCCGAAGCGCCGCGCGAGCAGGAGAGGAGGACGCGTCCGCACCGAGGGTCGGCGCGGTGGGATTTGGCCCCCGCTTTCCTGAGCTGCGCTTCCCACACGGCGGCGTGGCGCTCCTCGACGTCGGCCAGGCGCCGGTAGACGGTCGCCAGGTGGGGGTCCCCTTCCGCAGCGGCCATCGTCCGGTAGATTGTCGCGCCGTCGATCTCGTCCCGGAGGTTCTCGCGGTAGCGCTTGAGGTCTGCGGGGGTGGCCACGGTCGCTCTGGTTCAACCGCGCGTTTTGGGAAGTGCGGCCAGCGCCCTGGCGAGCAGCCTCTCGGCGTTCTTGAAGTAGATCTTCGCGAGCACGGGGGCGGGAAGGTGAACCGCGCTGATGGTCCAGCTGCCCTGGATGGGCGTCATGTGGGGAAAGTCTCGGTCCGCCGTCTCGAAGAAGCGCCAGTGCTTCTGGTAGAAGTCGGCGGCGTCGGTCTCGGTCGGCGCCGGGCCGCTTCCCCCGAGCCGAGGATCATGCGCTCGTAGACCTGAAAATCGGTCGCAAAGAAAATGCGGTCCGCGTGCTTCACGAAGAGCGCGCGCGCCCGATTGGGGTCGCGCCGGCCAATCTCCGGCACGCGCGCGGCGATGTCGGCCATCATGTTCGGGTGCGCGTCGAGCTGCGCGTCGACCCAGTCCAGGTCTTCCGCGTTGTTGCCGAAGTGTACGCAGACGAACGTCGTCTTCGGGTGCCGCGACACGACCCTCTCCAGCTCGGCCAGGAGCCCCTCGCGCGAGGGGTACTTCGCCGGGTCCCCGAACCACCAGCGCGGATGATCCTTCAGCTCGGCCCAGCGCTCGTTGGTCGCGTCGTAGGGTCCCCAGAAAGCTCTCGGGTCGGCGACGTGGATCGACACGGGCATCCCGAGCGCACCGAGCCGGTCCCACATCGGATCCAGCTTCGGATCGTCCACCTTTAGGAGATGGCCTTCTTGTCGCGCAAGAAGAGCCCCAGCCGTTTGAACTCCTTGAACCGGCGGCCCCGAGACGCGCGCCCTCCTCCACCTGCGCGACCGCGCGCTGGGCGAAGTCCGGCGCGTCCCAGTCGGCGTAGTCGAGGTTCATGTATTCGAGGAAGCGACCGGGGAAGCGCTGGTCGGTGAATCGCTTCGTTTGCTCGAAATCGGACGGCCGCCCGGGTGCGTGCGTGACGGTGCCACCGCTCAGGTTCACGGCCACGCCGACGCCGGCAGCGTCGAAGACGCGCACGGCCTCGGCCAGGTGCTCCGGCGTCGGGTCGACGTGCGTGTGCAGGTCGATGATCCGGTGGGCGCTGCGCCACGCGTCGGCCTCCGCGCGAACGGCGGCCCCCGAGTCGGGCTTGCTCGGCGCCGCGACGGCGGCGTCGGGCGCGGGCGCCGCGGCGCTCGCAGGGCTCGGTGCCATTCCCGGGGCGGGCCTCGGGGGCGGCGGGTTTGCGCCGCGCAGGCCGAGAGGACGACTGCCAGAGCGAGGAAGGATCGCACGGCGGGGCAGCGTAGCCCCAATCGGTGGCGGATCGTCCAATCGCGTGCAGTTCGCTTCCTCGGCCGCTCGTACGGGCGTGCGGACCAGGGCGTGTCGTCAGATTCGGCCGGAGGTGGCCCGGGACAGCGCGCGGCCTGTCTCGCGACAGGCCAGGCGGGGTGCTCTCTGTCCCCCGCCGGGGCGTGCTGAAGACCGCTCGATTGTTGCCTTGGCAACGATCTGGCCTGTTTTGAGGGGTGTGCGGCGCTCGAAAGAGAGCAACCCCGCGCGCACGATGGCAGGGCCACCCGTGGCATGCACCGTGCTGCTGGGGCGAGTCATGAATGCCCACTTTTTTGCGACCAAGCGCGCGTTTCACGGGATCTTGCGCATCACGCGCAAGCCGTTGGCTTCGCTGGGGCTCACGGCGGCTCGCTACGACGTGATGCACAAGCTGCTCCGCTGCATCGGTGTGCAGGCGAACATGGGCTACGCGTGCAAGCAGAGCGAAATGCGGCACGCGCTGGGTGTCACGAAATCGGTCGTCAGTCGCATGCTCAAGTCTCTCGAGAAGCTGGGCTGGGTCACGCGAAGCCGTCCTCAGTATGGCGACAAGCGCCAGCGCACGATCACGCTCACCGAGGCCGGGCTCACTTGCATTCGCGCCGCCCAGCAGGCGCTCGCGCGCGCTTCGAGGCGCCTGCTCTGCGAGGCCATTTGTTTCGGCGAGCACCGCGACCGCGGCGTGCAGTTTCAGCACCTGTGCAAGCTCGAGTCGTATCTCCACGGGATGCGGCAGCACTACGGCGATACCGCCAGCCTCTGCTACCCCTGGCACCCCGACGACTAGGGCGGGCGTTCGCGCGGCCGACCGCGAACTCGAGCAACGGGCCTAGCGTTGTGGGCTGGTATTGGCCGAGGCGCTGGGCGGTGCCAGGGAGGCGGCCTTCGCGCGATCGGCGGCTGGCTCAGCCGGCGGGTGCGACCGGGCAGGACGTCCGCGGTGCAGCGCGAGGTCCTCGGCCGAGCTCTCGGCGGGAAAGCGCATCCCCATGAAGGCGACGAAGTCTTCGGCGAGGTCTTCGTCCCGTTCGCGATCGTATCCCACGATGTCCCAGACGCCGAGCCGAGAGCTCAGCACGTGCGAGATCTCGTGAGTGAGCGTGCGCACGAACCGCGGGTCGCCACGAGCTCGCCGCTGTCGTTCTTGATGAGGGGGTCGTTCCGGACGAACAGATGGTTGAGCGAATCGACGTAGAGACCCCAGTAGCAGCATCCCGGCGCGACGGCCTCGAACCGCGTCGGCAGGTCGTTGAGCGCGCGCGGCGACTTTCCGTCGAGCAGCGTGTTGCCCGGTAGGAGAGAGATGGTCGGCAGGACGTCCGGCTCCCCGCGAAGCCGCGGCAGGCGCCGCGCGCGCAGAAACTCTGCGTAGCGGCCGAACGCGTTCTGGCAGGTGTTGTTCATCACCTGGAGCGCCTGTTCGCTCATCGTCGTCTCGGCGCGGAGCGCCGCCGTCGGGCGCCACTCGACGATGCGCATCTTGCAGTGCGGCAGCCACATGGGCTCCTGGAGCCTCTCGCTCGCCCGCGGCAGCGCGTCGAAACGCGTGGGCGGCGCGCGCCCGTCCGAAGGTCTCGCGAAGAAGGCGAGCGACGCGACGGTCGCGAAGGCGAGGAATCGTGCGAGGCGGGTGGAAAGCTCGAGGCGGCGGCGGCTCATGAGGCGGGTCGTCGCGGCGCAAAGAGCCCCAGTCGGGCGAAGGCTGCCGTGGCACGTCGGCCAAGGCCCACCGCTCTCGTAGACCGCTCCCCAACGTTAGCGTCCGATCCGCGCGCGCTCTAGCCAAACGAGCTGCCGAGCTTCACTTCAGTCGCATAGGAGGCGTGGAGCCGCGCGGTTGTCCTACGCTTCGTTCGCTATTGTTCGCCTTGGTCCGACCTTTTCCCGGCTCCTCGCCCGCGAGGTCCTCGGCGTGGAGCGGCGCGAACCCCGCGGCGCGCGCCAGAAGCCCCACGTAAGCGCGCGGAAGCTGCGCGTGCTCCAGCGGAACACGCTTGAAGACGACCGGCCGCCGCCCCAGCGCGTCGATTGAGAGCTCCGCGTCGCCGTCGTCGCCCGATCAGGTGCTCGAAGCCGCCTGCTCTTGCGTGGGCCAGGGCCGCGAGGGCTCGCGAACGATCGACCGTGCCGCCAGCCCCAGTGTAGAGGTCGACGAAGCGCAGCCGTGGGTCGTCGCGATCGACCGCCCGACCCACCCAGTCCTCGAAGATGTCATCGGCGCCATAGAAGGCGTCCAGCAGGTCGACCTCGGTGATCCGAGGGAGCCCGCCGTATCGGAGCGCGCTCGCCGCGGCCTGGTACCCGCCCGAATGGGCCATGACCACGACGCGATCGAGCGCCTCGACGTCCAGCGTGCAGCCGAGCGGGTCGGCCAGGTGCTCCGAGAACAGCTCACGCAGAAGGTCACGCAGACCGTCGGGCATCGCGAGCTGCCCGGGGTCGCCGGTGCGTCGGCATGTCCACCCGCAATTCGACGGCGACGAGCAGCGCGTTGACCCGGACCTCATCGATCTGCGCCGCAAGAGCGGAGGCAGGTCGGGCGTCTCGCCCTCCTCGGTGCAGGGCCAGTCTTCGTCGGCGAGCGAGGCGGCGACGCACCCGTTCCATCCGTGGAAGTAGAGGAGAACGCCGGGCCGCCGCGTGGCGTCGAATCCCGGCGGCACGTGAACGGCTGCGTCCGGGTGCCCCGAACCGGGGAACGCGCCCGAGCGCAGCTGGAATGCGAGAACGTCGGGCAGCGGCGGTCTGTTGCCCTCGCAGGCGGTCGTGACGGGGTCCACGGTCGAGCCGGTCTCGTGCCCCGCGCCGGACGAATCCAGAGCGGAGTTCGCCATCACGAGCGAGAGGGCGGCGACTCGGCGGCGCAAGACCAGCGCCTCAGCTCCCCTCCACCCCGCGCGCGAAGCCGTAGATCTCGGCCTGCTCGAGCGGCGGTAGCTCGCCTGCGCGCACGAGGAGCGTTCGCGTGGCCCACACCTCGCGAAACACGCGGTACTAGAGCGCCGTCGCGTCGAGATAGTCCACGCCTGCCGAGCTGCCGGTTCCCGTCCGGCGGCCGATCCTTCGCTCGACCATCCGTGCATGCCGCTGCCGAAACACGACGAACGACTGCTTGAACGCGGTCATGCTGTCGATCACCTCCCGAGGCCACGCGAGCAGCGGCAGCTCGCGGAGCTCTCGATGAATACGAGCGCGGCGCGGATGCGCGATCGCGCGGGCGGGTCTCCTCGGCAGCGCTTCCCCGAGCAGGTACGCTCGGGCCGACGCCACCTCGCGCCGCGCGCGCTCTCGAGCCGCGCAGGTCGCCTTCCCCGAGTCGCTGCGCGCGTGCGACCTCCAGCCCCGCTCGACGGCCCGGGCGTGCACGGCGAAGTACCCCTCGATGAACGACCGGTCGCGCGCGTCGTCGTCCGGCTGCGCGGGCGCCGACCCCTGGATTGGCGTGCGGTGACAGCCACTCGAGGATCGCGTCGCGCAGCGTCGGCCGATCCTCCAGGCGCGCCGTATCTGCACGCGAGAGCCGAAGACGAGCCGCCGTCGCGCTCCCGCAGCGCCGTCAGGTACGCCCTCGTGGGCCCTCGCGGGCATTCGTTCCTTGTCGGCCAGCCCGAGCGCGATCTCGATTTCGCGCATCTGCGCCGACTGAAACCCGCTGGCGCCGGCCGAGCTTGTCGCGGAACGCGAGATAGTCGCGCGTCGTCATGGTTTCCATGAGCGCGAAGTGTCCGGCGAGTTGCTGCAGGATGGTGTCCATGCGCCGGATCCCGCGAACGGCCGCGGCGAGCGCCTGCTCCGGGACCGGCGCGTGTGCGAAGAGGTCGCGGACGGTGACCATTTCGCGCAGGACGAGCTTGAACCAGAGCTCGTCGATTCTGGTGCACGACGATGAACATGACCTCGTCGTTTGCGAGCTCGGCCTCGCTCGCCGCCGTGCCCGCCTGAAGCGACAGAAGAGCTTCGACGCGGATGTAGTCCCAGTAGGGCGTGGGTTTCGGCGCTTTCTCCACGTTGCCGCTCATGGCATGCGGGGTGCTCGAGGGCAACAACGCGGTACATTGTTCGCGCATGAAGGCTGCGATCCTCGCGTGCCGCGACCTGGTGGCGGGCGCCCGCTTTGGCGCGCTCGCGACCCTCACACGCGACGCAAGCGAGGCACCCGAGGGCACTGGGAGCCCGCGGGATGGCCCTTCGCGACGCTCGTCGCCGTCGCTTTCGACGAACGCGGGCGTCCGCTCCTCCTCCTCTCGCGCCTGGCCGAGCACACGAGGAACCTCGAAGTTTGCCCACGCGCGTCGCTCCTCGTGAGCGCGACCGCAATGCGGTCGCCGCCGACGGCGGCGCACGAACCACCTGGCGCCGACCCGCTGGCGGAGGGACGCATGACGCTCGTCGGCCATGGCGCGCCCGTAGCGCAAGGCGAGAACGGCGAGTCCGAGGCGAACCGCGCGCGCGCCCGGTTCCTCGAGGTGCACCCCCAGGCCGCGAGCTACGCCGGATTCGCGGACTTCGCGATGTGGCGCATCGAAGCCGCCCATGTGCGGTGGGTCGGGGGATTCGGTCAACCGCAATGGTCGAGCCCAGACCAGTACACGGCCCCGTCTGCCACTTGATTGACCGCCACGACTGGGGCCACATGCGCGCCGCGGGGGGAGGCGGCCGTGAGGCAAGTCGTCGGGGAAGCAGAATCGAGCGGGCCGTAGCCGCGGGCCTGCGTTCGCAGGCGCGCGGGGAGGGCGCCTCGTCCAGGTATACGTGCGGCGCCTGAACCACGTCGCCGCGGTCGAATCGCTCAACGCGGGCGTCCGGCGGCGGTGCGTGAGGCAGGCCCTGGAGCGGTCATCTGCGCCGATTTTCGCAGCGCCTCTCCCCTGTCCCTCGACGTCGCGGGCGCATGGTCGCGCGACATGCGGCGAGCGAACCACGCCGTCGCGAGGAGCGGGATGCTCCTCGACCCGAGGAACGTGATGTTCAACCTTCAGATTGCTCGCGTCGTTCGGTGCGCCGGCCACGACGCCCGCCGGTTCTTCACCGATCCGCGCGAGATGGGCGATGGGTTGGGCGACCTGCTCACCGACGCCGAGCGGGCGACTCTACGCGGCCTGCTCGCGAACCCAGGCGGAGGCGCACTCGACACTCCCTCCCGTCCCGCCGCGTCGGCCCCCATCCCATTCAGATTGGCCTCCTCCAGCTCGCTGTGCGCACGCACGGCTTGCAGAAGGTCCGCCATCTCGGGCGCCTCTCGTCCGCGCTCCTTCTCGTGCGCCAGGTACTTCGGAAGGCACTTTGGGTGCGCGTAGGCCACGCCTCGCTGCTGCCCCATCGGCCCGTCGAAGACTCTCTCGAACGCGACACGGAGCTCGCCCTTGGGGATGGTCTCGTCGCACGCGCGGCACCGGGCGCGACCCGTGCCCGCGCGCTCGGCGTAGGGCATGGGTGGGCGCAGGTGCTCCGCGATGAGCGCGTCGAGGGCGGCGCGGTCCTCGATCGGGCGGTCCCTCGTAGACCGAGAGCGCCGCGGCCAGCTCGTTGGCGAGCTTGGGCGCGGCGCACGCCAGGTGCCAGTACCGAAAGGCCATTCCGCCCTCCTCAGCGTACGGACTGGCGTACTCCTCGGCGAAGCGCGGCACGCCCTTGGCGATTGACTGCTTGCAGCCGCGGCAGCTCGCGCGGCCGCTCGGAGACGGCTCGACCCTGTGCGCCATGGAGCGCGAGCGTAGCGCCGCCCCGTCGGGTCACCAGGGCGGCGTGATCGCCTCGGCCGCCCTCAGAAGAACGCGTTGAGCAGCCGCCTCTCGACGTGATCGAACGCGCCGTCGATCATCGCGTCGTAGATTTGCTGCTGATACTCCTCGCGCGTCAGCCCCTCGCCCTTCAGCCGCCACGTCTCGGCCCCCGCGCCACGCGTGCGTGGAGATCTTGAGCGCAGAGCCGCCGTCGGGCACGACGAAGGTCGAGTCGAACGTGAAGTTGAGGTTCCCGAACACCGTGTGCGGCTTGTTGCTCCACCTGGGTCGAGTGCCCCCACTCGGGCGAGTAGTCGACGACGAGCGTCGGGACGGCCGACGGCAACGGGGCGTCGGTCGCCAACGCTTCGCCGGGGTGCATCGCGAGAATGCCGCCGGGGAAGCTCTCCCCCGAAGCGCTTCGCGATGTCGTCGTCTACGCGCCGCTCGCGGGAACGCATGGCGTCGGCCGCGACGTACGCGGAGGGGAGGGCGTCGGGGCCGGGGAAGTGACCGCTCGCCATCACCTTCTTGTCCGCTTCCTCCATCGATTGGGACGGGCGCAGGCGAAACCGCACCTCGCACGCGGGATTGCCGGCTTCTCGAGAACGCGAGCAGTCGCTCGACGACCGGGCCGGCCGCCGCGTCGGGCTTGGCTGTCTTCTTCCACGCGGCGAGCGCCTGTACGAAGAGCGCGTGGCGAGCGGCCTTGAGCTCCCCTTCGAGCTTGCTCGACGGGTAGTCGCGCGCGAACTGCTCGAGCGCCGTCACCGTGCCCTCCTTCTTCGCCTTGTCGAGCTGCGCGAGGAGCGCGCGACGAATGGCCGCGTCGATTCGCGAAGATCCGCGACCCGACGTGCGCGTTCGCGAACGCCTGGACCGCCTCGACCGTGCCCTGCGCCTCCGCCGCCGCGCGAGCTCGACCCGCGGCAAGAGCACCTCGCGCACCTCTTCGGAGTGGCGTCCCCCTCGCGCGAGGTACTGCTCGTAGGCCGCGGTGGTCCCGGCGGCCGTCACCGTCTGGTACATCGCCGCGTCGCTCACGGAGTTTCGCGTCGAGCCGAGCGCGAGGCCCAGCCCGAGCCCGAACACCGCAGCGACGGCCCAGTCCAGGCGGATCCACAGCGGCACCAGGTGGCGCATCGACTCGGTGGGTCCGATGGGGCTCGACATGGCGTTGTCGGCCAGCGGGTCGAGTTCGGCGAGCAGGTGCAGGTTGTCTTCGGTCTGGGCGCGGCCCAGGTCCTCCTTGACCTTGGCCAGAGCGACCTCGGCGCGCTGCGCCTCTTCCTCGAGACTCGGGGCCGGGACGACCACGCGGATGCCTCGGGGCATGCGCAGCGCGAGCGCCGGCGAGGGCGCACCGATCACCTCGATGGCCTCCGCGTCGAGCACCGACCACACCCGAAACGCGCTCTGGCGCGCGTCGACCACGCACGCGGGGAAGAGGTACATGCCCGGGCGGTAGGGCGCGGTGTCGAGGGCGCGCAGGATGCCCATGGCGTGCACGACGCCGTACGCGGCCGTCGCGAGCAGCACCACGTCGACGGCGAGCAGCTTCACATCGTGCAGCGCCAGCGGACTTGTGACGTCCCCGGCGCCGGCGCGCAAAAGCAGCGCGGCCACGAGCACCAGGAGGGCGCTCGCGCCAGCGAGGCCCACGCGGCGGTCCGCGGGGCCGGGTGGAAGAGGAGCGGAGCCGGAGGCGCCGTGCGGCGGCTCAGTGCGTTAGTTGCCCTGCACCTGGTGCGCCAGTTGGTAGGAGTCCATTTCGCGCACCGTGTCACCCGCATCGTAGCGGAGAACGAAAGCGGCTCGCCTGGCTCTGCGTTCTTCGGGCGAGCCATCCCGCTCATGCGCGCACTCCTGTTCGGCTCGTCTGCGAAGAACGAGCCGACCTGGACCCGCGCCTCGCTGCGTGTGGGACCCGGTTCGGCGTCAGCCGCGGAGCCCGCGATCTCCGCGGGGCACGCGGTATGGCGCGCTGCGGCGAGAGCCCGGTCGGGGTGGTCGACGCTTCCCCCGACCCCTGAGAAGACGCGACTACGCAGGAGGAGGCAGCCGAGGGCAAGCACGGGCAAGCGAGGGCATGTTTGACGCGATTGGCCAGGGACCTATAGAAGGCTGGAGATGAGCCCTACGGCGATGCTCACTTTGATCTTCGCGGCCTTCGCGATGTTTGCGTGGTCCGCGAGTCGACGCTGGCACCTCCTGATGGTCGGACGCTCGGCCGAGATCGCTTCGACCACTCGGCGGCGCGCCTCCGCGGCACGTGGCGGTGGGCGTTTCGCCAGGAGAAGATGGACTACTACAAGCCGTCGGGCGCCGCCCACGAGCTCATCTTCGCCGGCTTCGTGATCCTGCTCCTCCGGACGCTCGTCCTCTGGGGACGCGGCTTCTCGCCCCCTTGAACCTCTGGGTCCTCTCGCCGCGAGCCCGCTGGGCGAATCTACGAGTTCGCGAAGGACTGCCTCGCGTCGCTCGTCGTCGCCGGCACGCTCGTCTTCTTCTATTACCGCCTCGTCCCCAAGCCGCGAAGCGCATGGCGCTCAGCTCGAGGGCCTGCTCATCATCCTCATCATCTTCACGATGATGATCGCCGACATGACCTACGACGGCGCGTCGCTCGTGCTCCTGCTCCGCAAGAGCGCGATCTGCGCCGGCCGGGCGCGGCCACGCGCGCCACCGCGGCGCAGTGCGCCGCCATCCCGACGATTGTGCCGCCGCTCGCGAGCGACGCATAAGATTGAGCCTGGTCCCCCTAGCCCTCGCCCGCCGGCTCGCTCTTCGCGCCGATGTTCCAGCTCGCTCGGCCCGGCGCGCTCGTCCTGCTCGCGCACGCGGGGTTCTGGACGCACGCGACGCTCGTGCTCCTCTTCCTGAACCTGCTCCCGCACTCGAAGCACTTCCACGTCATCACCGCGATCCCGAACGTCTTCACGCGCAGCCTCACCCCGCGGGCCGCCTCGAGCCCATGGCCGAGAGCGCCGAGAAGCTCATGGAGAAGTTCGGGGCCGCGGCCGAGGCGCCCGACCCGCTGGCAGCGCCCATCGGCGTCGCGCGCATCGAGCACTTCACGTGGAAGGCGCTCCTCGACTTCTACACGTGCACCGAGTGCGGCCGCTGCTCGGACAACTGCCCCGCGCACAGCACGGGCAAGATCCTCAGCCCCAAGCACCTCACGCTCGCCCTGCGCGATCACCTCTACGGGCGCGAAGAGGAGATCATTGACGCCAAGAGAAGGGGCGAGCCCTCGGAGCCGGTCGACGGCGCGACCGCCCGTCAACCTCATCTCCGACGTGATCCACCCCGACGTGCTCTGGGCGTGCACGACGTGCCGCGCCTGCGAGGAGCAGTGCCCGGTGCTCATCTCGTACGTCGACAAGATCGTCGACATGCGGCGCAACCTCGTGATGGTGAGGGGCGAGTTCCCGCACGAGCTCGCGAAGCCCTTCCAGGCCATGGAGTCAACGGCAACCCGTGGAACCTCGCGCATCGACCGCGCGGCCTGGACCGACGGCCTCGGCATCCCGACGATGAGCGCCAAGCCCACGGCGCCGGTGCTCTTCTGGGTCGGCTGCGCCGCGAGCTACGACGACCGCGCGAAGAAGATCGCGCGCGCCACGGCGCAGCTGCTCAAGCAAGCGGGCGTCGATTTCGCCATCCTCGGGCAGGAGGAGAACTGCACGGGCGATCCCGCGCGGCGCGCCGGCAACGAGTTTCTCTTCGCGATGCTCGCCGAGGGCAACGCGGCCACCCTCAACGGCTACAAGGAGCAGGGCGGCGCGAGACGGTCGTCACGACCTGCCCCCACTGCTTCAACACGCTCAAGAACGAGTACCCCGACTTCGGCTGCCGTCGAGGTCGTGCACCACACCGACTTCCTGCTCGGCCTCCTCGCCGAGAGGAAGCTCGTGCCGAAGAACCCCGTGGCGGGGCGGTCGTCTACCACGACAGCTGCTACCTCGGCCGCTACAACGGCATCTACGAGTCGCCGCGCGAGATCCTGCGCGCATCCCGGGCGTCGAGCTCGTCGAGCCCGAGGACTGGACCAAGCAGCGCGGCCTCTGCTGCGGCGCCGGCGGCGCGCAGATGTTCATGGAAGAGCAGAACCAGGACCGCATGAACGTGAAGCGCACCCTGCAGCTCCTCCACACCGGGGCGAGGACGATTGCGAGCGCGTGCCCGTTCTGCATGACGATGCTGACCGACGGCATCAAGAGCAAGAGCCTCGAAGACGAGGTGAAGCAGCTCGACGTCGCGGAGCTACTCGACAAGGCGTGCGAGGAGCTGCCGCTGTGCCGGGCGAGCCGGTCGTCCGGGCAGAGGAAATGGCGCCGCCGGCGGCCGCGAGCGTCCAAGAGCCCGCCCCGCCGGCGCAGCGACCCGCGCGCGCGTCTAGAGCTGCAGCACTCTTCGGAGCGTGTCTTCGACGTGCGCCATCGTTCGCGAAGACAGCTTGCCGACCGTCGACGCGTCGAACCCATCCACCAGGACGCTCGTCAGCAGGTGCACGAGCAGCACCTGCGCTCGGCGGGTGCCGGCCTCTCGCCCTGAAACGGGCAGCGCGAGCGGATTGCCCCGATACACAGGCGCCTCGTCGTCGAGCGGAGCGACGACGACCGTCTCCAGCCCCCCGAGCAAGTCCGACTGGAGCACGGCGAAACGCTGGCGGCGGCCCTCGGCGCCGAAGCCGAGCCGCCGGCGCGCCACGAGCACCTCCCCCCTCCTAGCCATGCAGCCGCTCGATTGCTTCGGCAATCGCGCGGTCGCGGGCACGTCGCTCGGGCGTGCGCGAGGTCTCGAGGCGCTGGCGGAAGGCGGCGCGCTCGGCGCGGGCGTCGGCGTCGACGAGCAGCTCGCGCGCCAGGACGCCTTCGGGCCGCTTCGCAGCCTTGGCCAGGCTGCGAAGCCGCGCGCGCTCTTCGGACGGAAGGTTGAGATCGACGCGCTCCAGAGCTGCCGGCATCGCAAAAGTAGCGTGAGGTCTCCGGAAGAGGATGTCAATCGAGGACCTCGCGCCGGGTCCGCCGGCCGGATACCGCGCCGCGCACTCTTCCCTGCTATGCTTCCAGCGTGACTCGCTGCCCCACCTGCGACATCCCTCGCGCCGCGGTCCACGCTGCAAGGCGAGCACCGCGCCTTCCCCTTCTGCTCGGCGCGTTGCAAGATGATCGACCTCGGCAAATGGCTGGACGAGAAATACCGCGTCCCCGGGGCCGAGGTGGACGACGACATGACGGTCCAGGATTCGCGCCACGATCCGCAGGCGACCCAGCAGAAGAGGCAGGAGAAGGCATGAGGCCCGCGCTGCACGCCTTTGGCTTGGCTGAGATTCGCGCTTCCGCTCGCGGCCGTCGCGTTCACCGCGGCGCGGTCGCGCTCGCAGAGGCCCCGAACCGCCGCCGTCGGGCTACCCCGCGGGGTATTCGGCGTCGTCGAGCCCCCCCCCGCCGCACAAGCGATGACGAGAAGGAAGACAGCGGTCTCGGGCTCGAGTGGGTGTATCTCAACGCCGAAGCGGGCGCGTCGTACGTCGACATGCAGTCGTTCAGC
>CAVREO010000041.1:0-9456 GCA_963720145.1 uncultured delta proteobacterium | reverse complement strand
GCGACAGCGCCATCGTCTGGAGCGACTCGCCGACATGCACCGCGCGACGGCTACAACCTCGGCACCTGATACGGCGCGGCGCGAGCAGCGGTGTGGCGGGGTTGGCAAAGGATTCGACCCCCAAGGTTCGCTTCTTCGAACCAAGTGGGCCTTCGATCTCCATCCAACGCCTTGGACAAGACCCGAAGCACCTTTTTTCCAAGACAAAGCTCCTTCGACAAGGAGCACTGCGCCTTTTTAGATCGACGAAGGCCTCGGCTGGCGAGCCAGACCTCCTTTGACGAGGAGCAAACCGCTCGAACGACATCGAAGGTCCTTGGACTCTCCTTCGGGCTCCTTTTTCGGGGACACGAAAAGTTCTTGGCTCTCCAACAAAGACGCTTGGCTCACGAGCGATCGGTCTTCGCTGGAAGAAATTGGGCCTTCACCAAGATCAAAGGCGCGCGAACGAAACAGAAAAGCCCTTTTCCAGAAAGCCAAGTTGCTCGATTAAGAACCCAAGGTCCTTGTCGAAGGAGACAAAGGCGCCTCGATCGAGATCGATGGTCCTTTGCAGAAATCCACGCTGCTTTGTCGAAGAACAAAGACCCTTTTCCGTCCCCCAGGGTCCTTTCTCCGTCGGCCGAGCCGATTCGTTGCCTGTCAGCAAGACAATGTCGGTGTCCCGCGCTGCACGTACGCAAAATGCGTCGACGCCGGCGCCGCCTGCGCGTCGAGCACCGACTGCTGCAGCGGCGCACCTCGTGCCCATCCCGGTGGACGGGGAAGCCCGCCCTTCGTGTGCTTCGCGCAACGGTGCGTTCCCTCGTGGCACGTGCCGCAACAACGCCGACTGTTGTCCCGGCTACGCCTGTACCGGCGGGGTGTGCGATCCGTGCGGCCCGACCGGCAGCAGCGGCGGCAGCGGGAGCACCGGGGGCAGCGGAAGCAGCAGCGGGGCCGGGGGCGGCAGCGGAGGCAGCACGAGCGGCGACGAGATCGACGCCGGGACATCGCGCTCTACGGCCAGATATGCGCCATGAGCTCGGACTGCTGCAGTATCGTGCCGTCTAGCAGCGGCCGGTGAGTGTATTTGCAGTAAGAGCCCCAAGCGCCCACGTCTTCTTCAGGTCCGGGGTCAACATCGGGGCGCAGCGCTTTGTATGGCTCTGCTATTTAGAGGGCAGGCATGAGCTCCGGCGGCCCCCAGTCATCCACCGCTTCCGTACAGCTTGCGGTCGGCGATGCGTGGCTGGCAAGTCCCGCATCGCCTCCGTCATCGGCGAGGGCGGCATGGGCACCGTCTTCGCGGCGCACCACGAGCTTCTCGACGCCCCCGTCGCGTTGAAGGTGCTCTCGACGGACCTGGCGCACAACCGCGCGTCATCGATTGCTTCCTCCGCGAGGCGCGGCCGTCGCCGGCTCAAGAGCGAGCACGTCGTTCGCGTCATGGATGTCGGCACGCTCGAAGGAAACCGGCCGTTCATCGTGATGGAGCTGCTCGAGGGCGAGGACCTCGAGCACCGCATCCAGCGCGTCCGCACGCTGCCCATTCCGGAAGCGGTCGACTGCCTGCTGCAGGCGCTCGAGGCCATGGCGCATGCGCACGCCTCGGGCATCATCCACCGCGACCTGAAGCCCGCCAACGTGTTCCTGGCCACGACGCCGGACGGGCGGGAGGTCGTCAAGGTCCTCGACTTCGGAATCGCCAAGCTATCGCCGGTCGTGAGACACGACGGCGCGCGCTCGGGATCGATCGGCGCGCTGACCGGCGAGCACACGATGCTCGGCTCGCCGAGCTACATGGCCCCGGAGCAGGTTCGCGATTCGAGCATCATCGATCACCGGGCGGACCTCTGGGCGCTCGGCGTCATCTTGTACGAGATTGTCACCGGCCACGAACCGTTCCCCGGCAGCAGCGTCGGCGAGATCTTCGGCGCCATCTTGCATTCCACGCCGGTGCCCCTCTGCGAGCACGTTCCCTCGGCCCCCGAGGAGCTTCAAGCGGCGGTCAATCGCTGCCTCGCGCGCGAGCCGGGAGATCGCTTTGCCGACGTAGCCGCCATGGCCCGCGCGATCGAGCGGCTCGGCTCGGGCGCGTGGGCTGGTTGCTGCGTACGCATCGAGCAAACCCTCACGCGCGCTCGGCGCTCGAGCGACGCCGGAGTCGCGTCGCGCCCGTCGCTTCCGGCGATCAGCCTTCCGGTGCGCCCGCCCATGGGCTCCTCGCCGGGGCCGGCGTCGTCGATCCCGCGCGTGGCCTTCTCGCGAACCGACAGCGTCCTCGCGCCGAACAAGATCACCCTCTCGGCGCCCGAGCTTCTCGAAGACCGCCCGCAGCGTGCTCGCCGCGCGAGCAGGCTGGCGGTCTCCGGTCTCCTCTTCGGCGCGGCCATCGCGGCGATCGGGGTCCTCGCGGTCCCTCGCATCCGGGCCCGAAGCAGTGCCCCGGCGGTCTCCGTACTGCCGGCACAAGACGACTCGGCCCGGTCGACCCCCGCCTCCGCCCCCATCCCCAGCGGGGCCCCCGCGGCGAGCTCGAGCCTTTCTGCCCGTGCGTCCGCGACGGCGGATGCCCCGCGCTTCGACCGTGCGCCCGGCGTTTCCGACCCGGGTCACCGCCCCTCCAAGACACGTCCGGCGCCCCGCGCCGCCAAGCCCTCCGCAACCGCTTCAACCGGGCTTCCGGGTGTGCTCGAATCTCCGGACTAGCCGCTCCGCCGCCGGAACTGTCCTGGGTCCATGTTAGGCCGCAACCGTTGGTCCTTCGTCTCGAGCGTGCTGCTCGCGTCGGCTCTCGCCGCGACCGCGGCGCGTGCGCAATCTCCTGACGAGGAGCGAGCGCGAGCCGATACGCTCTTCCGCGAGGGGCAAGATTCTCATGACCGCCGGCCAGTTCCCCACGGCCTGCGCCAAGCTCGAGGAAAGCCAGCGCCTGGACCCGAAGATCGGGCGGCTGCTAAACCTCGCCTACTGCCACGACCAGCTGGGACGGACCGCCACGGCGTGGGGCGAGTACAACCAGGCGGCGGCGCTGGCGCTGCAGACCAAGCAGTCGGAGCGCGAGTCGTTCGCCCGCAAGCAGGCGGGTGTCCTCGCGCGGAAGCTGTCCTTTCTCCAGCTCGACGTGAGAGCCGCGCCCGAGGTCTCGCAGGTGACCGTCGACGGAGCCTCGCTGACGCGCGAGCAGTGGAGCGTGCCCTTCCCGGTGGATCCCGGCGACCACGCGTTGAGGTTCGGCGCGCCGGGCCACAAGACGCGCGCGCAGACCGTCGCTGCCTCGACGCCGGGCACGATACGCGTCTCGGTCGAGGCGCTCGAGCCCGAGGCGGCGTCGTCTCCCTCCGCCGAAGCGCATGCCGCCGATTCGCCTTCCGCGGCTGGCTCGGCGCCGCAACCCGAACAGACGCCGGCGCAGCTGCCCCAAGCGGAAGCGTCCGCCGCGCCCGCGCCGCGCGGCGGCCGAACGCTCGGGTGGATCGTCGGCGGCGTCGGCGTCGCGGCCGTGGGGGTGGGTGCCGCGTTCGGGGTTCGCGCGATCACGTTGAAGAGCGACGCGGACAAGCAGTGCCCGGATCGCCGGTGCAGCGCGCAGGGATTCGCGAGCATCGGCGACGCCAAGACGGCGGCCACCATCGCGACGGTGGGGTTTGCCGCCGGCGCCGCCGGTATCGCCGCGGGCGTGTGGCTGATTGTGCGCGTGCCGTCGCCCAGCGCAGCGAGCACGCAGGTCGTACCGTACGTGGCGGCCGACCGCGCAGGGCTGGCCTGGCAGGGAGCATGGTGATGCGGCCGCGCTTCCGGCTGCTCCTCGCGGCTCTCGCGTTCGTCGGGGGGTGCGCGCAGGTGCTCGGCCTCAACGGGTACGAGCGCGGAGCGGACGACGCAGGCAGCGACGCGACGGTCGACGCGAAAGGCCGTGCCGAGAGCGGCGCCGACCAGGTCGTGGCCGATCGAACGCCGGATCAGCAGACCGCCGTCGACGGCACGATGACGGCCGACGCCGGGGGACCGGACGCGCCGTCCTCGGCAGACGCTCCGCAAGAGACGGCGGTCGGGGTCGATGCGGCCGAGGGCGGCGAGCCCGAGACGGGTGTACCCGAGACCGGCGTCGACTCGGGCTGTGGTCCCGGCGCGGCGTGCGCACCGGCCATCCCCGCCGGCTGGATCGGGCCGCTCGCGCTGTGGGAGGGCCCGAGTAGCGCGCCTTCCTGCGCAGCCGGTTATGGTCCTGTCTTCGATGGGGGCGCGAATCCTACGAAGTCCGTCGCACAATGCCGCTGCGCGTGCGAAGCCCCGGCCGGCTCGACGTGCGGCGCTCCGGTCTTGACGTTCGCCAAGAACGGCTGCAAATCAAGCAATTGCGGCTTCGTTTCCGTGCCGCCCGGCACGTGCACGGATTCTGACCGCGTTCGACTCGACCTGCGGGGCCATGGCGATCGGCGCGACGCTCGGAGGTTCGACGGCGAGCGGCGGGAGCTGCGCCGCCGACGCATCCGCCAGTGTGCCGCCCTGGGGCTGGGGCACGCTGGCGGTGGCGTGCACGCCGACCTCGCTGTCGGGTCTGGGGTGCGGCACCGGAGGGCAATGCGTGCCCGCGCCGCCAGCTCCCTTCGCGAGTCACGTGTGCGTGCTCGGGCAGGACGGCGGCGCGTGCCCCGCGGGCGACTACTCCGTGGCCCACGTGTACTACCCCTCCGCGAGCGATTCCCGCGGCTGCTCTCCGTGCTCGTGCGCTTCGCCGACGGGGGTCGACTGCAACACCCACGCGCAGGTCGAGATCTGGCCGAGCCAGGGCTGCGACGCGGGAGCGGCCCAGCCGGTCAACGGCCTTCCGTCGAGCTGCGTCGCTCCGGCTTTCAAGGCGCAGGGCGCGACCTTCGCGAGCACGCCGACCGCCGGAAGCTGCGCGCCCCTGGGTGGGCAACCGACGGGCACGGTGGTCGGGCAGAATCCGGTCACCATCTGCTGCACGCCGTAGTGTCGCGAGTCCGGGATTCGAAGGCGACGCAGGGGAGGCTCGCTCGCGAAGCGAGCGAGGGGTGCGCTAACGCCCCACGAGGACACTAGAACGTGCCGGCGAGACCGGCCGCTCCGAGCCCCACGACGGGGGTCACGCGAGCGGCCGCCGGCGCAGGAGGCCCGTGTCGCCCGAGGAGCCACGACGCGACCCCCACGCTCGCGCCCGCGGCTGCCACCGCGAACGCGACCGAGGACACCGTCGCGAGCGTGTCGGCCGACGAAAGCGCGTCGTACGTCGACGGAGGGCAGTGTGTCCCGTTGCATTGCGATGCAATCGAGCCCTTGCCGGTAAAGGCCAGGATTCCCGTGACCGTGCCCAGCGCGACGCCGGCGGCGGCGACGGCGAACCCCGTCCAGGCGACGGCTCCGGGGCCTCCGCCACCTTCGCTCCCGTCACGCGGCGCGAGCGTCTCGGACGTCGCGTCACTGGCCGTCGGCGCAGCGTTGGCCGTGGACGGCGCGGCCGCCGGCGGCGCCGGTGCGGCTTCAGCGGTGGGCGTGAGCGTCAGAGTGACTTCCGTGTTTTGGCGCTCGGCGAGGTCGGCCTCCGCGTGCCCCTCGGCCGCTTCGGATTTTGCCGTGACGACGTGGTGCCCGGGATCGAGCTTGTAGGGGACGAGGAGGGCGCCCTCCGGCAGCGTGACCCCGTCCACGGCGATGATGGCGGGGGCACCCGCCGCCGCGCCCGTCGCAGGCCCCTGCAGCTTGATGCGGATCTGCGGGATGCGTGCCGCGAGGTCGTCGTCGAGCAGCTTGGCGTATCCCCGCGCGTCGCGGAAAGCCTGGGGCTCGCCCGGCCGCTCGGGCGTACGCAAGACGGCGAGGAGCGTCTCGTGCGCCTCGACGAGCATCCCGAGATCGACCTGCGACCGCGCCACTTCGAAGCCCGTCGTGGGCACGTGCATGATGTCGTCGGCCCCGCGAAAGCTCTCGAGCGCGAGCTTCAGGTCGCGCGCATTGCGCGCGCTGCGGCCCTTCTTCATCAGGTCGCGCGCGAGCTCCTTCTGCTGAGGACTCGGGTCCGCCTCGGCAACCGACGACGTCGTCGCGAGGGCCGCGGCCAGGAGCCACGCGAGATGCGCAAGTCGCATGCGACTAGAAGCCATTGTCGATCACCTTGGGGATCTGGCGAGCCGCCGGGGGCGGGTGGGGCTGCGTCGGTGGAGCACGGACCGGGGCGTGCGCCTGGACGGGCGCGGGCGGGGAAGTTGCCGCAGCGCTTTCGGCGTCGCGGGAGGCCGATGGCTCGTCGCTGGGCGTGGGAGCCGTGAGTGGTCGGGCCTCGGGGGTCGCCTGAGGAGGCGTCGCAACGCTCGTCTTCGCGCTCGCGGGGCCGCTCTTCTCGTGGCTCGGCGTCCCGCTGCGCAGCGCGATCGTCCCGAGGATGCCCACGAGGACCCCGACGACGCCGACCGCTGCGAGGATCGGCCGGCGCAGATTGCCGCCCGGAAACGATCGGACGGAAGACTCGACGGCAGCCATGCCGAGCGTAGCCTGCGTGGGAACCGACGGTGGCGTCAGGAGTCGCGCCGAGGGATCCGGCGATTCCGCGAGCGTCGAGATCGACTCCCTCGACCGGTGTTTGCCCGGGTGCGGAACGCCCAGGTCCGAGACGCTGCTGTCGGGCATGGGGACGGCCAGCAGATGGTGCACCCTCGCGCGTTCCTCGGCTGCGTCGAGCGCCAGGCGGATGGCCTCGCCCCTCTTCGCCGCCCGATCGGCTACCTGGTGCGCCACGAACGCCGCGACGTCCGCGGTCGTGGTGACGTGGCGCGCGCTGACCATCGCGGCCTCGATGGCACCCCGAAGCCCGTCGGCCGTCGAGAAGCGCTTTTCGCGGTCGTGGGCGAGGGCGCGCCGGACGATACCCGCGACCGCCGGGTGGACGGTGGCGGGAAGCGGGGGAGGGGGTTTCCCCGATGCGAGCTGGTGGAGGGTCGCGAGCTGGTTGTCGCCCGAAAACGGCGGCTTGCCCGAGAGCAGATGGTAGAGGACCGCGCCGACCGCCCATATGTCGGCGCGTCGATCGATGGCTCCGCCGAGCGCTTGCTCGGGCGCCATGTAGTGGATCTTGCCCTTGAGAGTCCCGGCGTTCGTCTCGCCGATGCCGCGGTCGCGCGCCTTGGCGATCCCGAAGTCGATGAGCTTCGCGACGCCGCCGGCGCTGACCAGGATGTTGTGCGGCGACACGTCGCGATGCACGACGCCGAGCGGCGCGCCGTGCTTGCCGCGGAGCTCGTGGGCCGCGTGCAGGCCGCTGCAGGTATCCGCCATGATGCGCAGCAGCACTCCCACGGGGACCTTGTCGCCCTTCTTCTCGAGCGCCCGGTCGATCTTGGAGAGCGCGTCGCCGTCCACCCACTCCATCGCGAGATAAAGGACGCCGTGCTCGTCGCCGAGGTCGAAGGTGCGGGCCACGTTCGCGTGCTCGATACCCGACGCGATGCGAGCCTCGTCGAGGAACATCTTCTGGAAATGGGGTCGGCCGCAAACTTGGGCAAGATTGCCTTGATCGCGACGAGCTTCTCGAACCCGTGCTTGGCGACGAGGCGCGCTACCCAGACCTCCGCCATTCCTCCCTCGGCGATGGGGCAGAGGAGCTCGTACCGATCGAGCCGGTACCCCGGCGCGAGCGGCGACGGCGACGGAGGCGCGAGGCTCACAGAAGAGGAATTATACCTCATGCCGGCGATTGGCTCCCGTGTATCCTTGGAAATGGCATGGTTCGCTTGCGCCGGGGCGGTGTGCTGCTCGGCCTCGTTTGGCTCGCCGGGATGGCGATGGCGGCTGCGACCGCGGCGGGTTGCGCCGCGCTGACGGGCCTCTCCAATCTCCAGCGGGACGACTGCGCGTTCGGCTGCGACGGCGGCCAAGACGGTGCGCCGCCGGATTCGACCACGAACGACGGATCGCAGGAGTCGCCGCCCACTCTCCTCGATGGCCGAGCGGAGGCGGCGGATGTCGCGAGCGACGTACGGGCGGAGGGAGCGGTGGACGGGCCCGTGGATGGCCCAGTCGATAGCCCCGGCTCCCTGGATGGCGCCCGCGATGCGCCCCCGGAGAGCGCGTCTCTATGCGGAACCCTCGGGCAAGCGTGTTGCGGCTCGGCGTGCAACGCGCCGCTCACGTGTCAGGTCAATCGAACGTGCGGGTGCGGCGCGGCCCTTTGCAACGGCGCCTGCATCGACGAGGCGAACGACCCGGGCAACTGCGGCGGGTGTGGGCACGCCTGCGCGGCCGGCACCAACCAGACCGCGACGTGCTCGGCGAAGATGTGCGGCACGAGCTGCAACGCCGGATACGCCGACTGCGCCGACGCGGGAACGGCGTGCGCCACCTCGACGGCGGCCAATCCCTCCAACTGCGGGTCGTGCGGCCACGCGTGCACGGCCGCCGGCCAGGTGTGCACGGGCGGCGCCTGCGCGTGCCCGTCAGGGCAACGGCTCTGCGCCAGCAGCAACCGGTGCGCCGACGTCACGAGCGATCCGAACAACTGCGGCTCGTGCGCCCACAGTTGCCTCGGCGGCACGTGCATCGCGAGCGTCTGCCAACCGGTGACCCTGGCCTCGGGGGTCACCGCGCCCGTCGGAATCGCGCTCGATTCGTCGTACGTCTACTTCACCAGCCCGACGGACGGCACCGTCTCGAAGGTTCCCGTCGGGGGCGGCGCCGTGGTTCCCATCGCCACCGGCCAGGTTGCGCCCACGGGCGTCGCCGTCGACGGCGTGAACGTGTACTGGGCGCAGAACGGTCCGACGGGCGTCACGGGCGGCGTGTCGAAGGCGGCGCTGCCGAACGGCTCGCCCGTGCCCCTCGTCACCGGGGTGAGCGCCTTTTACCTCGTCTCGAACGGCACGAATGTCTATTTCACGCGCGGCCAGAACGGTCCCGTCCTCGAGGTGTCGGTCAACGGCGGCTCGACGACGCCCATCTGGACGGGGAACAAGTACCCGGAGGGTATCGCAATCGACGCGACGAACGTCTACTGGGGAGTGCTCAACAACAATCTCGGGGTTTACAAGGCGCCCGTGGCGACCGGATCTCCCGTGTCGGAGTTCGTCAGCGGATATAGCAACACGGTGCAGCTCGCAACCGACGGCACGAATGTCTACTTCACGACGTACCTCATGAGCGGCGGCGTGTACAAGACGGACCCCAGCGGGACCAACGTGGTGCCGCTCGCGACCGGACTGGCGCGCCCGTTCGGAGTGGCGGTCGACACGACGCACGCGTACGTGACGACCCTGTCGGCCGTGGTGCGCGTGCCACTCGCCGGAGGCGCCGCGACGCAGCTCGTGGCCGACAGCACTCCGCAGCAGAATCGCCGTCGATGCCACGGCAATCTACTGGGCCTCCGGCAGCGGCAGAATCCTGAAGCTCGCGAAGTGAGCGGCGCAGCGTTGCTGCCGCGGATGGGGAGAGACCTTCCGCCCTCAGGCCCACTGAGCCGCGAGT
>CAVREO010000040.1:0-44643 GCA_963720145.1 uncultured delta proteobacterium | reverse complement strand
TGGCGCGTGGTCGACGGCCTTTTCACGAACTTCCACTTGCCTCGTCGACCTTGCTGGCGCTGGTCGCGGCTTCGCGGGACAGAACGCTGCTCGAGGCGTACCGGCTGGCCGGGAGGAGCGCTATCGCTTCTTCTCCTACGGCGACGCGATGCTGCTCGGGAGGGGCGTTGATGGAGCCAGGGAAGGGACAGGCCGCGGGCTTCGCGTTCCGCGTGGTCGCCCGCGACGGCGACGCGCGGAGGGGCGTCTTCAAGACGCCCCATGGCGCCATCGAGACGCCCACCTTCATGCCGGTCGGACGCAGGGCAGCGTCAAGACTCTCTCGCCGCGCGAGGTGGCGTCGACCGGCGCGCGGGTGGTGCTGGGAAACACGTACCACCTGATGCTCAGACCGGGGGCCGAGGCGGTCGCCGAGCTCGGGCGGTCTTCACTCGTTCTCCCGGTGGCCGCACGCCATGCTCACCGACTCCGGCGGCTTCCAGGCGTACTCGCTTTCGACGCACGGCGAAGCCGGCCTCGGGCGCGTCACTCGTGGACACCGCCGAGGAGGGCTTTGCGTCGAAATCCCACATCGATGGCTCCGAGCCCCTTCTGACGCCGGAATGGGCCGTGCGCGTCCAAGCCCTTCTCGGCGCCGACATCCAGATGCAGCTCGACGTGTGCCGCCGGGCGACTCGCCGCGCGCGGCCGTCGAAGACGCCGTGCGCGCACGACGCGATGGGCGAAGCGAGCGCTCGCCGTACCGCGGCCCGAGGGGCAGGCGCTCTTCGGCATCGTGCAGGGGGCTGTTTCCCCGATTTTCGGCGCGCTCACGCCGACGAGCTCGGCGCGCTGCCGTTCGACGGCCTCGCGCTCGGGGGTTTCTCCGTCGGCGAGCCGATGGAACGCATGCACGAGACGCTCGCCGCGGTGGCGCCCGGCCTCGACCCC
Organism: uncultured delta proteobacterium; assembly: GCA_963720145.1. Taxonomy (GTDB): domain Bacteria; phylum Myxococcota_A; class Polyangia; order Polyangiales; family Polyangiaceae; genus Palsa-1150. The sequence continues at coordinate 43,713 of CAVREO010000040.1, read as the reverse complement.
GAGCGGCCCCGTTACCTGATGGGCGTCGGCACACCCGGCGACATCGTGCGCGCCATCAGCGCCGGCATCGACATGTTCGACTGCGTGCTCCCCACCCGGAACGCCCGAAACGGACAGGCGCTGACCCGCTTGGGCCGAATCAGCATCAAACAGGCCCGGTACCGAGACGACCCTCGCCCCATCGACGAGCAGTGCGCCTGTGCGTGCTGCGCGGGGGATTTCCGCGCCTACCTGCGCCACCTGTATCTCGCCGGGGAGATTCTGCGCCGAGGCTCCTCTCGCTGCACAATCTGCACTGGTACGGCGAGCTCTCGGCGTTGGCCCGCTCAGCCATCTCGGCGGGGGCGTACGCGGCCTTTGCGCGTTCCGTGGCGTCGACCCTGTTGGAAGCACCGGCGGCGAAACGGGGCGGGGCCGCGGCCGCGCGAGGACAATGACGCGTAACGTTTGTATGCGATCGCGGCGCCGCGTAGTCTTCGATGTGAGACTCTCCCCATGTCCAGCGACGACAAGCGGCCGCTCGGCAAGATCCTGCTGCAGCGCAAGCTCGTATCCCAGCAGGAGCTCGAAGAATCGCTGAAGGCCCAGCGCCGCTCGGTCACACCGGCGCCGATTGCGTCGCAGCTCGTCGAGGAGGGCAAGGTCGACGAGCTCGAGGTGCTGCGCGCGCTTTCCGAGCAAAACGGCGTGCCTGGCATCGACCTGACGCAGGTGGCCATCGTGCTCGAGCATCTCGACGTCGTCCCCGCCGAGGTGGCCGAGAGCCACCGGATTCTGCCGGTCCTCTTGCGCGGGGATCGCGTCTTCCTGGCGATGGCCGACCCCCACGACAAGAAGATGATCGACGAGCTGGAGTTCGTGACCGGCAAGAAGGTCTATCCGTACATCGCGGTCCAGACGACCCTTCTCAAGACCATCGCAGCCGCGTACGAGGCCAAGGCTCGCGGCGAGCGCTATTACCTGGGTCCGCGTGTCCCGGCCGAGACTCTGCGCCAGCTCGGGATCGTCCCCGGCTCTTCGGAAGGAGCTCCGGCGCCCGCTCCTCCCCCGCCGGCGATCAGCAAGGCGCCGCCCGGCCCGCGAGCGGCGCCCCCGCCGCCCGTCCCCCGGCCCGCCATGACCGCCGCCGCCACGCACGCGGCCGTTCCCAAGCCGCCACCCGCCCCGCAGCAGGCGCCCGCGCGCCCGCGCATGCCGACGTCCCCGCCACGCGAGTCGGTCGTCGTCGACGCGGCCGTCGCCGCCGCATCGTTCGAGTCGGAGCTGTCCACGGGAGACTTCGGAGCGGTCGGCGAGGAGGTCTCGAGCATCACCAACCTGCCCGACGAGCTTCGATTGGGCGCGAGCAAGGCCGCTACCGCCGCCTCGACGGGGGTGGGAAAGCTGGTTCTCGTCGTCGACGACGAGGAGGAGATTCGCAAGCTCCTCAAGCGGCTGCTCACGCAGAAGGGGTACCGGGTCATCGAGGCAGACCGCGGCCTGCTCGCTCTTCGCCTGGTCAAGGACCACGTCCCGGACCTCATCATTCTGGACGCGATGCTGCCGGAGCTACACGGCTTCGACATCGCGCGACGAATCAAGGGGAGCGCGAAGTACGGCAGCATCCCCATCATCATGGTCAGCGCGGTCTACCGCGGCTGGCGTATCGCCGAGCACCTGAAGCAAAATTACGGGATCGAGGAGTACCTCGAGAAGCCGTTCCGCATCGCCGACGTCATGGGGGCCGTCCAGCGGCTCATCGCGCGCGAGGAGCGTCCGAGCGCCCCCGCGCGGGATCCCGAGTACCTGTCGGCCGAAGCCGAGAAGGCGCTCAACGAGGGCATCGCCGCGTACAAGGGCGGACAGATTGACGCGGCGATCGAGCACTTGAAGCGCGGCGTTGGAATCGACCCGCTCGCCTATCGCCTGCACTTTCACCTGGCGCTCCTCTACGGCAAGAAGGGGCACATTTACGAAGGTATCCAGGAGCTCGAACGAGCGATCGATTTGTATCCCAGGCACTTCGCGGCACTGAAGAACCTGGCGGTCCTTTACGAGAGAGCCGGATTCAAGAACAAGGCCGTCGAAATGTGGGAGCGGTGCGCAGCCACGGCCCCCGACGACCCGACGCGCGCTACGATCAAAGCGCATCTTCTCAAGCTGATCTGACGCTCGGCTTCGCGCGGCTTCCTTGCTAACGTGACCGTTAGGAACGGCGCCAACGTGAAGTTTCTGTGCGACCAGTGCAAGGCGAAGTACCAGATCGCCGACGAGAAGGCCGCGGGCAAGACCGTGCGCATGAAGTGCCGCAAGTGCGGGCACCTCATCGAGGTGCGCGCGACGGTCACGGAGTCCAACGCCGGGTCGGTTCCCCCCCCCGCGGCCGCTGGCGCAGCCGGTTCGACGCGGGCCCCGGCGCCCTACCGGGCGTCCGCGGCGCCGCCCCAGCAGCCCGCGGCGCCGCGGGGCGCCCCGCTGGCCACGAGCCTCGCGGCCGCCAAGCCAGCCGCTCGCGAGAGGTCCGGGGCGCTCGCAGGCGCGTTCAAGAGCAGCGTCCAGCGCGACGAGGAAACGTCGGCCCCCATCGACATGTCCGACTTGTCGCCCAGCGACGAGTGGTACGTGGCGATCAACGGCGTGCCCGTCGGTCCCATCCGCATCGCCGAGATCCGCCGCAAGGCTGCGCTTGGCGGCGTGACGGAGGAGTCGCTCGCATGGCAGGAGGGGCTCGACGAATGGCGAGCCGTTCGGTACTTCCCCGAGCTCGCGGCGACCGTGAGGGAAGCCATCGCGACCGGGCGCAGCTCGGTGGCTCCCATGGCTCCGGGCCGCGCCAGCGCCCCGCCTCCCCCCCGCGCGTCGGACCCGCCGGCCCGAAACCGGCGAGCCCCGCGGCGCCGCCCCGCGCTGCCCCGCCGCCTCGCGCGCCAATCGCGCCAATCGGGCCAGCCGCGCCGATGGCGACCGCCGCCGTCGCCCGCAGCAACGTCGTCCCGTTCACATCGCGCCTGGCTACGGCCGAGCGGCTCGAAACGCCGCAGCCGACGGTCATGCCGGATCCGTTCGGCAGCGCGCCGGTGGCCACGTCGCCGGCCGTGGCGCCCGGGCCGACATCGGACCGCGTGGCGATGGCCTCGCCCATGTCGTTGGCCGCACCCATTCCGCTCGCGACCGACCCTCGCGGCAGGCGGCCCACTCCGTGGGTGGCCATCGGGATGGTGGCTGCCTTCGTTGCGTTCGGGGTGACCGTCGGCATCGCCGCAATCCCCGCGCTGCTCCACCCCGCGCCTCCGCCGGCGCCCCCCTCGGCAGCTCCGGTGGCCGCGGCGCCGACCACACCGACGCCCACCGCAGCCGCGCCGGCTGCACCCGACCCCCCTCAGCCCACAGTCTCGGCCGCGCCGGCAAGACCGGCCTCCGGGACCGGCGCGAAGATTGCAGCTGCAGCCCCCGCGAGCACGCCGACGACACCGGCCGCTCGGGCGCTCGACCTGCATTCGCTGACGCAGAACCAGACGAGCGTGGCTCCGACCGAGGAAGCGGCGGGCGACGCGCCGAAGGTACCCGGACAGTGCTTCTCCTCCGGGCAGGTGCAGGTCTTCGTTTCCACGCACCAGGCTGCGATCCAACGTACGTGCTGGGAGCGCAGCCCGAGCAACAAGAGCGCCTCGAACGTCAGCGTCTCGCTCACGGTCGACAACGACGGCAGCGTGCAGGGCGTCTCGGCCACGGGCGACGACGCCGTCATCTCGAAATGCATCGAGACCGAAGTGCGCGGGTGGCACTTTCCGGCGATGGGCTGTTCGCAGCGGATGAACATCCCATTCCATTTCGTCCGGCAATAACCGTCCCCGCTTTGCGTTTCGCGACTCGATTGTTTCTCGAAGGAGCTGGTATGGTGGCCGCGCCCCGACGCGGACCCGCCGCGCAGGCAAACCTGAAGAGGCTCCCCATGAACGAGATTCGAACACGATCGGCCAGGCTGGCCTGGCTACTGGGCGCACTCGGCGCGGCAGCCGTCGCGCCCTTCGCCATCGCGTGCGGCAACGGGAGTAACAATCCCCCGGCAAACACGGCAGCAAGCGCCAGCGCGGGCATGATGCAGCCCGGGCAGCCTCCGCCCGGATACGGCGCGCCGCCTCCGGGGTACGCGGGAGCGCAGCCTCCCGGATATCCGGGCGCTCCCCCGCCGGGCTACCCCGGCGCTCAGCCTGGTTACCCCGCGCCGCAGCCCACGTATGCAGCCCAGCCGCAGCCGGCTTACCCGGGCTACCCCTCCCCGGCGGGCCAGCCCGGAGCGCAGCCGCCCCCCGCTGGATCGCAAGCGCCTGCGGGGCCGCTGGCGCCCACCGATCCGAACAGCCTGCAGGGCATCTTGCAGGGGCTTCAGACGGCGTTCCAGGGAACCGTCGTGCCGGGGGGTGCCGCCGCCGGGGACCTGACCGACGTCGGACTCAAGGCTTACGCGCTCAAGGCCGCTCCCGGGATGCAACCCGACGGCGACGAGCTGAAGCAAAACCTGACGCAGGGTCAGCACGCGGTGATGATGGTCACGTTGCAAGCGGGCAAGTGCTACTCGCTCGTGGGCTTCTCGGCGCCGGGCGCGGTCAAGGACGTGGACCTGAATCTGCTCGCACCGCCGCTCTACCTCACGCTCGCAGGTCAGGACCTGACGCACAACAACACGCCCGCGATCGGCGCCTCACCCAGCCCGATGTGCCCCGTGCTGGCGTTCCCCCTGCAATACAAACTGGACGTCTTCGCGCGCGAGGGCTCCGGCACGGTCGCGGTGCAGCTCTACTCGAAGACCAAGTGACGGAGGGTCGCAAGCCACCATGAAGGCAACTCGAGCGAAGGTTCTCCTTCTTTGCACCTTGGGCGGCGCGGGGCTCTTGCCGGCCGCGTGCGGCGGGGGCGGCGGCGACACCAAGCCCGCCTCCGCACCCGCGGAACCGACCGCCAGCGCGCCCGCGGCGGAAACGGCGGCACCAGCGGCCGCCGAGCCGACGGCTGCCGCGTCCAGCTCGGCGGCGGCAGCGCCGGCGCCAGCCGAACCGGCGGCCACGCCCCTCGGCCAGGTGCTCCTGACCGACTCGCACCAGATCCAGAAGATCTACGACACGGCGAGCGCCGCTCCTGCCGCGAAGCTCGTGGACAACGGCGCGGCCGGCAGCAACGCGCTTGCCAAAGGCCTCCACGAAATCGCCATGAAACTGCCCGCCGGCATGAAGCCCGAAGGCCCGATGGCGACAGGCACGCTGAAGGAGAAGCAGGAACTTCAGGCCGACATCACGCTGCAACCCGGCAAGTGCTACTCGATCGTCGGCTTCTCGAAGAAGGTGAAGGACCTGGACCTCTACCTCTTCGTTCCGCCCGGCATTCTCTCGGGCCAGGACCTCAGCGACGACAACAGGCCGGTCATCGGCGGCCCGCCCCAGCCGCTTTGCCCCGTATCGAGCGCTCCCATCACCTACAAGCTCGGTATCGTCGCGGACTCGGGTGCCGGCGACATCGCGGTGCAGCTCTATTCCAAGAGTAACTAGCCGTTCGAGCGCACGCACCCTCGCCCCCCTCCGGCCGATGGGGGGCGCGATGGACCCCGCCGAGCCCCTCGCCGTCGAACACCTCACAGCGCTCGACCCTCGATACCCGTCGCGCCTGCGCGCCCTCCGGAAGCCCCCCGCGCTGACCACGCGCGGCGGCTCGCTGGAAGCCGGTTGCGTCGTCGCCATCGTGGGATCGCGCAAGGCGCATCGGGACGCGCTCGCGTACGCCCAGTTGCTTGCGGCGGAGCTTGCTCAGGCGGGCGCGGTAGTCGCGTCGGGAGGGGCGCTCGGCATCGACGCGGCGGCTCACCGCGGCGCGATGACCGCGGGCGGGCGCACGTGGGTCGTCGCGGGCACGGGCTGCCTGCGCTGGTTCCCCGAGGACCACAAGGCGCTCTTCGAGGAGGTCGGCAACGGTCCCGGTGCCATGATCTGGCCGTTTGCTCCCGATACAGCCCCGCTTCCCGCGAATTTCCTCGCCCGAAACTCGGTCCTCGCCACGCTCGCCGACGCCCTGGTCGTCGTTCAGGCGGGACAGCGTTCGGGCGCTCTTCACTCGGCGGGCTGCGCGCGACGGCTGCATAAGCCACTCTGGGTGGCCCCTGCCTCACCATGGCTCGGGGATGGTTTCGAGGGCTCGCACGAGCTCCTCCACGCGAAGGCCCTGCCGCTCACCTCGAGCGCGATCCTGCTCCGGTCTCTTGGCCTCACGACCGCGGGAGCGTCCGCGCGAACGCCTGGGCCCGAAGGCCGATCGGCGGCAGGCACCATGCTTCGTCCGCTGTCGCAGGATGAAGCTGCAGTGCTTACAGTGACCTCTTCAGCGCATCCCTTGCATCTCGATGAGATTGCCCTGCGCGCCGGCGCTAGAGCTCAGGCTGTCTCGGCAGCGCTCTTGACGCTTGCCTTGGAGAACGTAGTAGTAGAAGGCCCACCCGGGTTCTTCCGCCGACGGGACGGCTTCTAACGCATGAAGATCGCAAGGTAATCTGAAAGAAAGTCCCTGATGACCAAGACCCTCGTCGTCGTCGAGTCGCCAGCCAAGGCCAAGACGATCGAGAAATACCTCGGATCGAAGTACGAGGTGCTGGCCTCCAAGGGGCACATCAAAGATCTGCCCAAAAAGCTTGGCGTCGATATCGAGAAGGGCTTTCAGGAGACCTACGAAGTCGTTCCCGGCAAGGAGAAGGTCGTACAGGAGCTCAAACACGCAGCGAAGGATGTCGACGAAGTTCTCCTGGCGACCGACCCCGACCGCGAGGGCGAAGCGATCGCCTGGCACATCATGGAGGAGCTGAAGTCGGCGAAGAAGACCACCAAGCGCGTCGAGTTCCACGAGATTACGAAGAAGGGCGTCGAGTACGGGGTCGCCCATCCACGCGAGCTCGACAAAAACTTGTACGACGCCCAGCGCGCGCGGCGCGTCCTCGACCGCATCGTCGGGTACGACGTCTCGGCGCTCGTCTGGAGCAAGCTCGCCTTCGGGCTGAGCGCCGGGCGCGTGCAGAGCGTCGCGCTGCGGCTCATCGTGGACCGCGAGCGCGAGATCGAGGCCTTCGTCCCCGAGGAGTACTGGAACTGCGGCGCGGCCCTCGCGGTCACCAACGGCGGCTCCGAGCATCCCTTCGTCGCCCGGCTCGCGTCCCGAGGCGGCGAGAAGATCGCCGTGAAGAACGGAGACGAGGCGGCTCAGATCCGCACCCACCTCCAGAGCGCGCGGTACGCGGTCTCCAAGATTACCAAGAGCGAGCGCAAGCGGAATCCGCCGGCGCCGTACACCACGAGCAAGCTCCAGCAAGACGCGGTGAACCGCCTGGGGTTCGGCGCCAAGCGCGCGATGCAGATCGCGCAAGGCCTTTACGAGGGCATCGACCTGGGCAAGGACGGCGGCGCGGTCGGCCTGATCACGTACATGCGCACGGACTCGACACGCCTCTCGCCGGACGCGGTCAATGCGACACGCGAGTTTATCGCGGAGAAATACGGCAAGGAGTGGGTCCCGGCCGCGCCCAACGTGTTCAAGTCGAAGAAGAACGCACAAGACGCCCACGAGGCAATCCGTCCGACATCCCTCGACCTGACGCCCGAGAGCGTGCGGCGCCACCTCAAGGACGACCAGTTCAAGCTGTACAAGCTCATCTGGGAGCGCTTCATCGCCTGCCAGATGACTCCTGCCGTCTATGACCAGACGAGCGTCGACGTGGACGCGACAGCCACCGACAAGACGAAATACAGCCTGCGCGCCAGCGGCCGCGTGCTCAAGTTCAGCGGCTGGCTCGAAGCGTACGGCAAGGGAGAACCAGCCAAGGCGGCGCCCCTGGCCGGCGAAGCCGAGGTCGAGGACACGGAGAACGGCGCGGCCACGGGCACCGCCGGTGAGCGCGCCGCGCGCGCCGAGAAACAGCGCGATCTCTTGGCGGAGGACGCAGAGGCCACGCTCCCCGAGCTGAGCGAGGGTCAGGCGCTGCACCTGGTGACGCCGCCGGGCGTCATCACCGAGCAGAAGTTCACGCAGCCGCCGCCGCGCTACTCGGAGGCCTCGCTGGTGCGCGAGCTCGAAGAGCGTGGCATCGGAAGGCCGAGCACGTACGCCGAGATCATCAGCAAGGTGCAGGCGCGCGACTACGTGGAGAAGATCGACGGCGCACGCGCGTTTCGACCGACCACGCTCGGGAAGTTCGTCGTGGACGGCCTGGTGGGGAGCGAGCTCGATTTCATGGACCCCGCGTTCACCTCGAAGATGGAGGAGGAGCTCGATGAGGTCGAGGCCGGGAAGGAGGAGCGCGTCGACTTGTTGAAGCGCTTCTACAAGCGCTTCCGTAGCCAGCTCGAGAAGAGCAAAAAAGGCAAGCGCTGGAACCCCGAGCCCGAGCCGACCAACGAGAAATGCGAGCTGGACGGCGGCGTCATGCTCAAGCGCTGGTCGCGAAACGGCTGGTTTCTCGGCTGCGCGAATTACCCGGAGTGCAAGAGCACCCGCGACCTCGGCGCCGACGGCACGCCGGTCGTCCCGCGCGAGACGGGCATCTCGTGCGACAAGTGCGGCAAGCCGATGAACATCCGCAGCGGTCGTTTCGGCGAGTTCCTGTCGTGCTCGGGATACCCCGAGTGCAAGAACGCCAAGCCGGTGCCTCTGGGAGTGAAGTGTCCCAAATGCGGCGGCGACCTCATCGAGATTCGCTCGAAGAAGCGCGGCGGGAAGACATTCTACGGCTGCTCGAATTACGCCGACGAGCGCGTCAAGTGCGACTTCAAGCTCTGGCAAAAACCACTGACCGAGCCGTGCCCGAACTGCAACGCTCCGTTCCTCGTCATGGGCGGGACGCGCGTGAAGCCGATGATCGCGTGTGCAAACAAGGAGTGCGGGTACAAGCGGCCCGTCGGCGAGACCTCGCCGGCGGCCGAGGCATCGCTACCGGGCGGCGCGACGCTCGGGCAAGAGACTTCGCTCCCGCCCTGACCGAACGCGTTACACGCGTACGGCGAAGGCGACTCCGTCGCCCAGCGGTAGCACGACACCGCACAGATCGGGCCGCGATACGACTCTCTCGTTGAACGCCCGAAGCGCCTCGGCGCGCGCCGCCTCGGAGGCGGGAGGCGGCCGCTGCGCCACCGCGCCACCCCACAACACGTTGTCTGCGACCAGGATCCCGCGCGGAGAGAGCTTCGGCGCGGCGATCTCGAGGTACCGCTCGTACTCCTCTTTGACGCAGTCGACGTAGATCATGTCGATGGGACCGGCGATCTTCTGGAGCTCGGGGATGGCCTTTCCCTGGACGACCTGGATGCGCGCCGAGAGACCGGCCTGGCCGATGAACCCCCTCGCCTCCTCGACCAAACTGGGGTCGTGCTCGATCGTCACGACCCGCGACCCCTCCCCTGCGGCACGCGCCAGCACGATCGCGCCGTAGCCGATGTTCGTTCCGACCTCGACGATGAGGCTCGGACGGGCGATGCGCGCGGTGATGGCGAGAAAGCAGGCGACCTCCGGGTCACTGATGGGGTACCCGCGAGAGGCGGCGCGCGCCTCCATGGCTGCGAGCAGCGGGTCGCGCTCGTTTCCAGCGGCGGCCCCCGCCATGGTCGCGAGCGCGCGGACGCTCTGGGCATGCAGGGCGTCGAGGTACGCCGCTTGTTCAGGTCGCAGGATCGCGTCGGGCGCGCGTTTCATGGGTGCTGGCGCCCAACATAGCGAGCTTCGTGGCCGACCTCTAGCCAGCGGCTGACCCGCGAGCTTGCCCGACGTCCTCGCCTGGCTTCCGCACCCTACGTCGTTTTTGCAATGGAGGGCCCATGCGCGCGATGCTGTGGGAAGCGCCTTGTCGCAATGCACGCTCCAGATTGGAGAATCCGTCGTCCTCGTCGCCCAGGGGGGACCGCCGGAAGCCGAGTATGCGTTGTTCGATCCGGGCGAGATCGAGTTGCTCGCGACCGAGCCGGGCAGGATTCGCGAGATTGGCTACCGGACCATCGCAGCCCACGCGCGCGCTCGCCTGAGCGCGTGCGGCGCCACCGCCAAGCTCGCGCACGAGACTGCATCCGCCCTGAGCACGGCCGTCGCCCGCTCGTACGCCCGAGGTGCCGTCGTGCGACGTGTCCTCGACCGGCTCGGACCCGCAGAGCTTTTCGAGGGTGGCACGTTCGACGCTACGACCGGACGGTACGCCGGAACGTGGATTGACCTCGGCGCCCTCGCCGCCGATCTGGCGCAAGCGCGCGCGCCCGGGCTGCTCCAGGCGCTGCACCTCGCCGCTGCGCTCGCCGAGCGCGACGACGAGCTCGCGGTGGTTCTGGCCACCTCGCAGGTGAGCGCGGAACGCCGGCCGGGGGAACGAACGTACAAGCGCGTGACCTTCGGGGACCCTGCCGAGCTCGCGAGCGCACTCGAGTCCCTGAAGCCCCGCACGCCGAGAGGGGGCAACGACGCGGGACCCGGCAGACAGGAAGTCGTCGATTGGGTTCGCGAGCGGGCGCGGATCGTGCCGGCCTCGCGCGATCGCATGGTCGCGATCGAGGCCGCGCTCGATACCCGCGATACGCCGGCGCGAGGGCCGCTCGCGGACGCGGAGCTCTGGGCGCTGGAGACGCAGCTCTCGGCCGGAGACACGAGCGACGTCGTGGACCGTATCGAGAGCTTCGAACGCCGCCGCGGCCGTCTGCCGGGCACGATGTACCTGCGCGCACGTGTCGCGCTCATCAACCGGACGGAGGACCCGAAATTCATCGCGGAGCGCGTCTCGGCGCTGTCCACCTCGATGGCGGCATTCCACGAGCTGCAGCTGCTCGCGGCTCAGGCGTGGCTCGCCGCGGACGACGCCCGCCGAGCGCGAGCGTTCGCGCGCGACCTGCTGGACGACAAGACCGTGGGCGACGACCTGCGAATGGCGGTTCTCGAGGTCCTCGACGCCGCAGGGCAATCTTCCGCGAGCCTCGCGCAGGTTGCGAGCGTGCCTGGGCCCCAGTCCAGCGCGAGCGTGGCTGCGTCGAGCGCTGCCGACCCACCCCAGGGCCGCGCGCAGGAAGCAGGGCCCCCGAGTGCGGATACGGAGCCGCCGACGGATCGCTCCCCCAGCACGCCCCGTTCGTCCCGGCCGCCGACGCCGCGCCCCAGCGATTCGCAAATCCGGATAGGCGATGCTCGCAGCGGCAGTGGACCGCGGCGATCTCTCGCGCCGGGAGCCGCGATGCCCGCGTATCGTATCGAGTCTCCCGGAGACGCGCCCCGGTCGTACCCTCCTCCGGTGGACGCGGACGCCGAACCGGTCGAGTCGCTCAGCTTGCCGCCGGGAATGGGGACCGAGCCGCCGCCGGCAGACGACGTGCCGCGCACGCCGGCCGCCGCGCGCCTGTCCTTCACGTACCTGGCTCGCGAGCTCGGGCGAGAGCTGCGTGTTCGCCACGGCCTGCAGCTTCGCACCGACCTCGAGGGTCTCGAGATCGCCCAGAGTCACCTGCGAGAGGCCCTGCCCGACGGTCGAATCCGGTCGCCGGACGACGAGCGCCAGGTCATGCGCGCAGGAGGCTTCCTCGCCGAGCTGCTCGCGCGCCGGTTGGGAGGCCGATGGGCCGACCTCGAGTCGCTCGAGCCGAGCACCTGGTCGATGCTCGTTCCGTTCCGCGGAGGGTCGCGCGACGACGACACCGGCGCGCTGCGAGACCGAGAGCGAGAGCCGCCACCGCACGAGGGAACGCGCGACGGGGCGCGTGACGTCATGCGCGTGTGGCCGTTCGGGCGCGTCTTGCGCTTCGTCGCCATGGGCCACAAAGAGAGAGACCTGGTGAGCTACTATCTGGAGCTAGACTTGCGCGCTCGCGGACCGTAGCCGATGCCAGCCCTCAAGCCCGAGAACGCCGCATACCTCTACCCCGAGCGCGACCGCTCGGTCGACGAGACGAGTGACGAGCCGTTCAATCGAAGGGCGTTCGCGCTTCGTGCCCTGGAGATCGTGCGCCCGCCTGGCACCACGGTCGCCATCTGCGACGGGGCCAGACTGCGGGTCGATTCGGGCAGAGCATGGGGTCGCGACCCGGGCCGGAGGTGGGCCGTGCTGGCCATTCCGGCGCATGCATCGCGGCGGGCCATCGCGTTGGCCGTCGCAGAGCTGGCTCATGTGCCTCCTCCCTATGCCCTCGACGTGCTCCTCGCATGAGCGAACGGGCGCCCAACTACGTGACGCGCGAGGGCGCGAAGAAGCTGCAGAACGAGCTCGCACAGCTGCGTTCCAGGCAGCGGCCGAAGGTGGTGCAAGAAGTCGCGGACGCGGCGGCGCAAGGCGACCGAAGCGAGAACGCCGAGTACATCTACGGCAAGCGCAAGCTGCGCGAGATCGACCGACGCATTCACTGGCTCACCAAGCGGCTCGAGAGCGCCACGGTGGTCGAGGCCCGCGAAGGCGCCGCCGACCAGGTGTTCTTCGGCGCCTTCGTCGAGGTCGAGGACGAGGAAGGAAAACGGGCGAAGTACCGGATCGTCGGCGAGGACGAGATCGACCTCGACAAAGGACACATTTCGTGGCGGTCTCCGCTCGGCCGGTTGTTGCTCTCGAAACGATCGGGCGATTCGCTCCTCCTGCGCCGTCCGAGCGGAGAGATCGAGCTCACCATCCTGAACATTCACTACTGAGCGCGCAAAAATGTTGACGCCGCTCGTCTACGCGACTTGCGCGCTCATTTGGGGAACGACCTGGTTTGCCATCCGCCGCTGCATCGGTGCGGGCGGTTACCCGACGTTCACGGCGGCCGCGCTTCGCTTTGCGATCGCCGGCGTGCTCCTCGGCGGGCTTTACGCGCTCGGGTGGGGTCGTCCCGGCCCGCGCTCCGCTCGTCAGCTCGGCGCTCTCGTGCTTTGCGGTGCGCTGGGCGCGCTCGCCTACGCGCTCATCTACGCTGGCGAGCAGAGCATCTCCGGCGGGCTCGCCGCCGTCATGTACGGGACGTTTCCCCTGTTCACGGCGCTCATCGCCACCCTCGGGCGGGTCGAGTCGGTGACCCGCCGCGGTCTCGGGGGCTCGGCGCTGGCGTTGGTCGGCATCGCCATCGTCTTCGCCGATCGCCTGGAGGTATCGCACGCGCAGGGAGGGGCCGTGCTGCTCGTCCTCGGGTCCGTCGTCGTTTCGTCGCTCTATTCCACGATCCTGAAGCGCGCTGCCTCCGGCGTGCATCCGCTGGCCGCAACGGGCGTTTTCCTCGGAACCGCGGCGGTCGCACTCGGCCTCCTCGTTCCGTGCGTCGAGCACCGGCCCCTGCCCTGGCCGCCGCCTCCCGGTCCGACGGTGGCGCTCTTTTACCTGGCCATCGTCGGCTCGGTTCTGGTCTTCCTCGCGTATTTCGTGCTCCTGAAACGTGTCACGCTCATGACTCTCTCCACCCTGGCCGTCGTGGAGCCCATCGTCGCCCTGGCCGTGGACACAGTCGGAGAGCGCGAGATCGTCCTCGACGCGCGGAGCTATGCGGGCGTCGCGGTCACGATCGCGGGCGTGACGCTCAGCGTCCTGAAACGCGCACCAAAGACAGCGGTCGCCGCGACCTGAGCCGCGAAGCGGCAAGGCGCCGACCGGACCGGACGAGCTACGAGCCGAATCGCGCGACCAGATCCATCGCGCGCTGGACGAACGCGGCCTTGTGAAACCGCTCGAAATCGCTCCAGGTGCTGAGCGACCGCGTATCGACGACGCGATCGACGAACAGTTTGCCGTCGAGGTGATCTAGCTCATGCTGAAACGTCCCCGCCGTCAGCCCGCGCACTTCGAACTGCAGCTCTTTGCCGCTTCGATCCCATGCGCTCACCCGGGCACCCGCGAACCGCCGGACCTCTCCGCGCAGGTTCGGCACGCTGAGGCAGCCCTCGTTGTTCAAGAAGCTCTCGTCGGTCGTTGCCTCGACGCTTGGATTGACCAGTATGGTCAAGGGCCAATTGGGCTTGTAGGGGTAACGCGAGTTGTTCGCGACCTCGATGACGCAGACGCGCACCGGCTCGTATACCTGATTCGCTGCCAGTCCAGCGCCGTTCGCGTCGCGCATGGTCTCCACCATGTCGTCGATGAGCCGCTGCAGCGTCGCGCTCGCGAGCTCGTCGCGGGTGACTTCACGAGCCCGCTCCCGCAACACCGGGTGCCCGATGGTCGCAATCTTTCTCAGCGCCATGCGGCCGAAGATACGCGCTCAGCGCTTCTCTGCCAGGATGATGATCCTCGGGGACTCGTTGCCGAAGAACACACCAGGAGTGGCCGTCCTGCCGCTCACCTCGCACACCTTGAACCGGTGTTCGTGCAGAATTCGCCCGAGCTCGTGCAAGCTGTACACGCGCATCGAGTACTCGATCTCGCGCGAGCGACCGTCGTCGAACATCATGGTGCGCTTGACCTTCATCCGGCTCGTGATGAAGTCGACGGACATCTCGTCCATGCAGACGCACCCGTCACCCTCGAACCAGGCGAGCGATGGTGATTGGCGGATGAGAAAATCACGGTTGGCGACGTCGAGAAGCAAGAGGCCACCCGCCTTCAGCGACCGATGTACCCGGTCGATGACCTGCGCGTTCTTGTCTTCCTCGAAGTAGCCGAAGCTCGTGTTCCAGCAGTAGACGCCGTCGAACTGTTCCTCGAAGGCCATCTCGCGCATGTCGCCCTGCACGAAATTGAGTTTCGCTTCGCGCTCCTGGGCCTCCTCACCGGCGCGCGCGAGCATCGGCAGCGAAAGGTCGAAGCCGACGACCTCGTACCCACGTCGGGCCAGCTCTATCGCATGGCGCCCGGTGCCGCACGCGAGATCCAGGACCGTGCCGCCCTGCTCGATGCTCAGGCGATCCTCGATGAAGTGAACCTCGGACGAAAGCTGAGCGTCCGTCAGCCGCTCGCAGGTGCGCAGGTAGTCGTCGTTGAATAGGTCTTCCCACCAGAAGCGCCCTTTGCGCCGCGCTGCCGCTCCCTCGACGGGCTGCGGCGCCATCGTGCCCACGTGCGGTGGAACGATGACGAGGGGCGGCTTGGGAGGAATGGGCGGCTGCGACGGTCCCCCCGGACGCACCGGCAAGCGGGCCATCGGCGCACGCGGAGACGGTGCCGCGTCGACGGCGAGGAGATCCTCGACCGAAATTTCGGAGCCCGGATCGGAGTGGCGCTCGGGGGAGGGCCTCGCCATTTCGACTGGACTTGGTGCCGGCGTCGGCGGCTCATCGTCGAGCGCGATGTCCTCGCCGTCGGGCTCAGGAAAAGAAGCGGCCTGCGGCGCGGGGGGAGGCCTCAGCGTGGGCCCCTCGTCCAGCTGCTCGATGGACACCGGTTCGACCGAGACGGGCGTCGGCTCGGAGGGTTCGGAGTCGATCGGGATGAGCTCCTCGGATGCGAGCGGCGACCGCGCAGGAACCTTCGCCGGGGCGACCGGCAGAGCGCCATCGGGCGGAGCCGCGATTCCGTCGTCGCGTCCCACGGGTGATTGCCCGGGGACCTCTCCGGAGCCGTAGTAGTTCGGCAGTATCGGCGGCGGATTGGAGTCGCTCGGGCCAATCGTGATGATGCGCGATGGTGTGAGCATGACGCCGGCGTCCGCGGGCCGGAGAGGAGCGATCTCGCTCGGTCGGGGAGCGGCAGCCTCGCCCGGTGGGGGCGCCGCAACCTCGGCGGGTCGAGGCGCTGCGCTGACGGCTGGGCGAGGGATGCCGGCCGTGGACGGGCGGGGAACGGCGCTCGCTGGGAGACGCGCAGCGTCGACCGGGACGGGGCTCGGGGCGAGAGGGGGTCCAGCGTCATCCACCGGACGGGAGACGACCGATTCGGTTGGGCGTGGAGCCGGGGGTGACGGCGACGGCTCGAGAGCAGCCGGCGTCGGCCGGGAGATTTCGTCGTCTGGAATGCGAAGCATGCGGCTGCGCCGACGTGCGTTGGCGTCGCGCGAGGCAGCGGGACGAGCCGCGGCGAGATCGTCGGCTGACGCTGACGCTCCACCGCTCGGAGGCACGCTATCGGTGAGGGCATCCGCCACGCCGGGGTCCGTGTCCGGGGGACTCGGGTGCTCGTCGCTGGCCGACGGCGACCTCGGCGCGAGCGTTTCTACGCTGGGGTCCGGCCTGGGCACGGGCGCTGCGCGGCGTTCCTCGCTCATTCGCGCGCTCCACGCAAGGCATCTTGGTCGCTGCCCAACCGCACGGGATGACTGCCGGCGCGCAAGAGCCCTTGGCCGTAGCGAACGCTCCCGTCGCGGATGAGCCATTCCCCGGCTGCGCGCCTCTCGGCCAGCACGACCGCCGTCGATCCGAGGTGAAATATGCCGATCTCGTCGCCTCGCGCCACTCGCAACGGCGGCTCGAACGAATGGTCACCGAGGGGAACGTCGTGCGCGTCGATGCCGATCGTCGTGATGCGCCCCACGATCATCGCGACGACCATGACGATTGTAACGCGACCCAAACCGGCTTCCGCATCGATCTCGATGGCCACGCGCCGGTTCCGACAGAAGAGGTTGGCGACGTGGCGCATGCCAATTGCGTTCACCGGGTAGTAGTCGCCCGGCATGGAGCGGATGCGCCGGATGACCCCGCCCACCGGTGCATGCACCCTGTGATAGTCGCGCGGGGACAGATAGACCACGCAACCGGCCCCCCCCTCGAACCGCCGCGCTTCGAGCTCGTCCCCGACGAGCTCTCCGACGGCGTAGGGCCGCCCTTTCACGGTGAAGGTGCCGCCGTCGTCGATGCGCGCCGCGCTCTCGACGCGCCCGTCGGCCGGGCTCAGCACGAGGTGAGGATCCGGGTCAATCGGGCGCGCTCCGGCGCGGAGCCGACGCGTGAAGAACGCGTCGAAGCTCGCCCAGTCCCCACGCTGTTCGCATTCGTCGAGCTCTACGCCATACACGTGCGAATACACCCCGATGACAGCACGACCTACGCTCGGCGACCACGAACTGTCCGCGAGTTTGCCAATCGCCCGCCCGATGCGCTCACGTGGAAGTGCGCGCAGGATCCGGGCGGTTGCGTAAGTGGCGGCGCTCATGGGTGAGTACGCCCGTCGCACACGACAGGCGAGGGGCCGCCCGAATTCTCGGCTCCAGACAAAGGGATCGCCCTTTGAACCATGCTACCCGGGGGTTTTGGAGGTGGTCAATCTCGGGTGCGAGTTCGCTTACACTCCGGTCCCGGTCCGCGTCCCGGTCCGCGTCCCGGTCCACGGCCGGTGCGCTCCTAATCGCCCTCGAACGGAGGCTCGCCGCGGGCCAGGGCGGCCTCGCAAAGGTTGCGGACGGGGTCGGGGGGTGAGGGCTCCGGCGCCACCGTCTCACACGCGGCCTCTGAATTGAACGGATCGGTGCCGATCGCTTCGAGAAAAAAGGCTACCGCGGCGTTTTCCTCGCCCCGCAGACGCGCGAATCGGGCGCGCGCGGCCCACCAGGGCCCGTAGGACGTGACGACGGCGCGCGGATCGGCCACGAGCGGTTCTGCTTCGCCGCGGCGCCCGTCTTCCTCCAGCGCGCGTGCCCGTAGCCATCGCACACTGGGGTCGCCCATGGCGTGCTCCCAGGCGTCGGTCGAGGGGGCGGGAGTTCTCGGCGCGTCGATGCGGTCGAGCTCCTGCAAAGCGGCGCCGGCGTAGCGCCAATCGCGCGCCAAGAGCAGCTGCGCCAGGCGAGTCCGATCGCGAAGCTCGCGCATACGCGCGGGTGTATTTCCGGCCTTTTCTCGCGAAGGTGGGCGACCGAGAGCGGGGCCCGCGCCGAGCTTGTCCTTTGCCTGCGCGCCGCTGGGCTGTCCGGCCGAGCCGAAGTCGAAAATATCGGGAAGCGGCTCGCGCGGCCGGGACGCCACGTACGCGCGCCAGCGCGCGTACCATGTCTTGCGGTCGACCCCGCTCGCAGCAAGGATGGCGTCGTCGTCGCTGGCCTCGGTCGCGCTGCGCAGCTCGGCCAGGAGCTTCGGGAGTGCCTGCTCGCCCGCGCTTTGCGCATAAAATCGGACGAAACTCGTCACCTCGGCGAAAGCGAGCATGGCCGCGTCCGCGCTCGGCAGCATCGCAATGCTCGGTCCGAGCTTGTCCAGCGGGACCGTCAGGCCCAACTCGGTGCCCCGCTGAACGAGCGCCTCAGGCGCGGGGCGGTCGTCGAACGGACCCGGTTCCCGCCAGCGTGTCTCTTCGCGCTTCGCGATGCCCTCCTGAAGCCAAAGGGGTGCTCTGTCTCGGGTTGCCCGGGTCACGGCGAGGTGTGTCAGCTCGTGGGCCACGGTGTCACGCCAGGGATATCCGTGCAGCGTCGCACGCGGACTGAGCAGCGTCACCCGGCCCCACTTGGCGACAGCCACGGTACCGGTCGTTTGAGCGCTCTTGTACGGAAGCCCGGTCATGGCCGACAGCGACAGAAGGTCGCGCACCACGACCACGCGCGTCGGCCTCGGCCAGTCGACGCCGAGATCGCGCGTCAGGGCTTCGCGAGCCCGGGCAACGGTCTCGAAAAGCAAAGGAGCCAGAGCGCGATCGTGTTCGTCTTGCCAACGGACCTCGATGTGACGCGCTTCGTCCCTGTCGATGGCGAGCGCCGCCGTGACACGCTGGCACCCACGCGCAATGTCCGCGAGCTTTTCGCCCGCGTCGCTCTTCTGCAACTCGGGCCGCGCGAGAATGGGCGCAGCGCCGTCGCAATCCAGCTCGTAGATATTCAGTCGGGCGCGCTCGAGAGCGACCGCCGGGTCCTCGGTATCCGCGTCCGCCAGCACGCGACGCGCGTCGTCGAAGTCGAGGCCCGCGATCAGCGCTTGTGCCTGCGCCGCGCTCGCGTTCTGAGCATGCGACGCGCCGCTGCTCGTGAGCAGGACCGTGGCCAGCAGCGCCACCCCGATTGACGGGCGGGACTTCATCGCAAGAGGCCCTCCGCGTACCTTTGCACCGCGTCCTTCAGGGCGCCCCCGGCCGGCTGCCCGAGCCCCCGTACGACGCGCCTGCGAAACTCCTCGGGGCCCTTGTGCTCCATCGCCTTGGGGATCTCGACACGACCGGTCCCCGTCCTCGAGGTGCCTTCGTCGTCCGGCGAATTGCGCGATTCCTCCTCGTCACCCTGGAGCTGCTGCCTAGCCGCCTCGAGATCGCGCTGCGCCTCGCGCTGCCACTGCATTCCCTTCTCGGCGTCCCCTTGGCGTAGCGCCTGCGCCGCGCGGCGTGCGGCTTGATCCGCCTCGTCGATCGACTCGATGGCCTGTTGCGGGAGCGAGCCCCGGTCACGCGACTTCTGCCCGAGGTCTCCGGCCCGTTCGGCGAGCTTCTCTTCCTCGTCTCCGCCTTGCTGGAGCTGCGCACGGGCCCGCTCCGCGGCGCGTCTGCGCATCTCTTCGAGCTGGCGCTCCGCCCATTTCTCCTCTGCCTCGAGCTTCCCCCGAGCGTCCTCGACGCGCCGTTGACGTGCGCCGCTGGGGTCCTCGACCCAGCCGCCACGCTGGAGCAGTTTCTTGGCTTCGTCCAGAGCTCCCAACGCGCTGCGGCCACTCTGCACCGCGTCGTCTCCGTGCGCTTGTTCCATCGACCTGGCCATCTGCTCCGCCAGCTCGCGCGCGGCCGCGCCCTTGCTGGTCCACGAGTCGCTCCCCATACCGACCGACGGCAGACTGCGAACGGCTTCGCGCACGGCTTCGGCGTGACTCGCCGCCTCTTCACGCATCGCCTTCAGCTCGTCATCGCTCGTCGCGCCCGCGAGGGCCTGCTCCATCTTGCCGATTTGCCCGGCGTGATCCTGCGCGAGACGCTCGAGATCCTGCTCGGCAGCTTGCTGCGCCTGATCCACCTCATCCCCCGAATCGTCCTGGTCTTCGCCGGGCGTCCCGCGATCCCCGCCCGATTCGCCGCCGGCACGTCTGGCATTGCCCCGGGCCCCGAAGGAGGGATCCGGCTCGCGCAGGCGCGCGGCCAGATCACGCGCCGCGAGCTCCGCATGGACCGGATCCGGCGTCGCGCGAGCGCGCGCGACGCGGGCGAGATCCGCGTCGACGATCTCGGCGAGGTCGCGACCCAGCGCACCGAGCCGCTTCATCGATCGCGCGCCTCCCTCGAGCGCAACCCTCGCTGCGTCCATGCGTGTCGCCCCCCGTGCTCGCATCCCCGGCGTTTCGTCCTGCATCTGCGTCGCGCCAACGGCAAGGTCATCGGCGACGTCCGCGAGCTGGCGCGCGGATTCGCGCGAATCGCGGACACCAAGGCCCCGGATCACGGCGTCGACCACGAGCACGAAGCGCTCGGTCGCGCGCATCACGTCCGCATGCGTGGCCGCCGAGGGGGCACGGCCCTCGCTCTCGATCGCCTTCCGCGTCTTCTGCTGCTGGGCAACGATCATGGAACGGAGGCGGGCCGGCACGCGCACGCCGGCGTACGCCTCGTGCAGGGCACTTTGCAGCCGCTCGTCGTCGGCGTCGGTCCTTCGCTTGTCTTCGGCAACGAGCTCGCGGCGCGCCCCGGCATCCGCCTGTACGTCGTGGGCCAGGCGCCACGCCAGCGAATCGACGAGAGCGTCGCGCAGCTTCCGCAGCCCGTCGAGCCGGCGAGCTTCCGGCTCGCCCACCTGGGGCGGAATGACCGTGATCGCGGCGCTCGAGCCCCATTTTGGGCCGGTGAGCGGGTCGTTGTCCTTCGCTTCGACGGTCACCTCGACGGGGGCGTGGCTCTTCTTCAAGAACGAATCGCGGAGCTTGAGAAGGCGCCCTCCGCTGTCGCTCCGGGTCTCGCCGTCGAGGCGAGCCAGCACCCGTCGCTCCTCGCGCACGCCGGACCGAAGCACGAGATGCACCTCGCGAAGGCCGTGGTCATCCGTCGCCACGTACTTCACGGGTATGTCGTCCTCGCCCTCGTCGACGAGGCTCACCTGCCGCGGCGCCCCCTCGAGGGTGACGGTCGGCGGTTGATCAGGAATGGATCGAAGAACTCAGGGCCTCCGACTGCGGAATCACCACGCCTCCAAAGCGCGCGACGACCCGGAGCTCGGCGGACTGCACCAGCGGCCAGCGCGCCA
The DNA here is from genome assembly GCA_963720145.1 of uncultured delta proteobacterium. Lineage (GTDB taxonomy): Bacteria > Myxococcota_A > Polyangia > Polyangiales > Polyangiaceae > Palsa-1150. Next base: position 22,714 of record CAVREO010000040.1, on the reverse strand, counting down.
CCACACCGCCGGCGCCGTCCTCGACGAAAGGGATCTCGGTCGAAGCATCGCTCAGAAAGAGCCGCCGAGCCGGCCGCACGGGTGTACCGCGCACCGTCACGAGCGAACCGTAGGGGACCGAGAGCACGGTCAGGCCCCCACCGCTCCGCTCGGGTTCGTGCAGATAGTCGGGCGGGCGGGCCACGACTTGCGTTTCGTCGAGCCAGTGCATGGTGAACGGAGCGACGCCGGCGCGAGCGACGAGGACGTCGACGCCCTCCAGGACCGCCCAGATGTTGGCGAAAGCGATGCCCGCCGCGACGACGCCCAGAACGAGCGCCGCCGAGCGGAGGCGCGAAGCGAGGCGCGACGCGCGTAGCGACATTCGCTCGGTCGGGAGCAGAGCCAGAGCTCGCGTGACATGCAAGCGTGCGAGCTCGGCTGAGGTGCGCAGATCGGAGGCTTGGCCGTCGGCGGCGAGGAGCGATAGCGCACGCAGCGCTCGGTCGGAGCGATCGCGGTCGACCGGCCGACCGAGAACCCGAAGGATCCCCGCCGGGTCGCGCATTCGGCGCCGCTCGACCACCCCCCATCCAACGGCCGCGACGAGGCTTCCTCCCATCAACGCCGCGCCCCCGAGACGTCCGCGGGCCGTGCCGGAGCGGGCCATGAGGACGGCCAGCACCCATACGAGGGCTATCAGCGCGGCGGCCATGCGATGCCGTGACGCGCGCGTCGTCGAGCGGGCCGCCTCGGCGAGCTCGGCCAACGGACTCAGAACGGACGGACCCACCAACACGGGAGCCTAGCAAGAGGCAGTCTCATTGGGAGCGAGTCGCGGACGGTGTAGCCGAGGGCGCTGGGGCCGCGGGCCACGGGGGCAGCACGCTGGGAAACGAGGTGGGAAATCCCGGCGGTAGCGGCAAGACGCTCGGAAAGGGAGGCAGCGTGCTCGGTAGGCTCGACGGAAACAGGAACGGCGGCGGGGCAGCGGCGTCGACGGGGGAAGTCGCCGAGGGGTGACCCGAAGGGTGGGTGCTCGGGAAAGGAGCCGGCCGCGCGTTCGAGAGCAGCGACGGAATGGCCGACGGAGGCTGGGGGGCGCTCGCGGGCGAGCTCGGGACGGCGGAGGTTTCGCCCGGCGCGATGGGCCTGGGCTGGACTGCAGCGGGCGGAACGGTCGGTTGGGCTGGCGAGTTCGAGGCCCACGTTCCGGTGGCTGCGAGAAGGGCCACGACCCCGCCTCCGAGCAGAAGCGAGAGTGCCACGAGCGCGAAGGTGCGCCCAGTGCGCCTGCGCCGCGGATTGTTCGTGAACGGCACCTGAGGGCTTGCGGCGCCCACGTAGGCCGGAGGCGCGAGCGCGGTCGCGAAGGGCGGAGCGCGGACAGTGTCCACCGGGGCATCGCCTTCGACGCCCGCCGGCATGCGTCCTGCGGCGGTCGACGTGGACCCCGGCAGAAGCTGCGCCGCCGGAACGTTCTTCAGGGTCCCGGTAGAGGTGACCTCAGGCCGGACTGAGGGCGCGCTCTGGAGACCTGCCTGGGGCTGAGCCACGGGCGCCGTTCCGGGCCGACGCCCAGCCAGCGCCCCTTCGAGCGCGAGTCGCATCTCGGTGGCCGTCGAAAACCTGAGCTCCGGGCGCGCCGCCATGGCGCGGTGCACGAGCCCGGCGATCTCACGCGGAACTTCCGGCGCAGCTTGCACCAAGGGCAGCACTTCACCACGCTCGACCTTCAGGGCGACGACTCGGGCGTCGTCTCCGCTGACCGGGCGAACTCCGGAGATCAATTCGTAGAGGATCACTCCGACCGCATAGAGGTCCGCCCGCGCGTCGACTTTGTCTGCGCTTCTTGCCTGCTCGGGCGCCATGTACTCGGCCGTACCCATCACGACACCGGCGACCGTCAGGTTGCGCTGCTGGGGATCGGTACGCCGCGCCTTGGCGATTCCGAAGTCGATGAGCTTGAGCACGGGTCGCCCCGCTACGAACGTCACGAAGACGTTCTCCGGCTTGAGATCGCGATGGATCACGCCGAGCGCGTGCGCCGCCTCGAGGGCTTGCAATACCTGCAACCCGTATTCGCACGCCGTCGCAGTCGAAAGCTTCCGCTGACGGTCGAGAACGCCCGAAAGCGGCTCCCCCTCGAGCAGCTCCATGACGATGTACGCGTGGCCATCGGCCATGCGATCGACGTCGGTGACCTGCACCACGTGGGGACTGCGGATCTGGGCGGCGACACGGGCCTCTTGAAGAAAGCGTTCGACCAGGCCGGTCCTCCGCGCGAGCTCCGGGTGCAGAACCTTGATGGCCACTCGCGTGCCCAGTACGGCGTGCACCGCCTCGTAGACCGAGCCCATCCCCCCGTCGCCGAGAAGGCGCACCAATCGATACTTTCCGTTGACGACGCTGCCGATGTCGATCACTGGGAGGGCGCCCAAGCCTAGCACCCCGTCGGCGAGCACCGCAGCGCACGCGAGCGGTCAGGATTGCAGAGGTGTAGACCGGCTCCTTCGGACACTGAGCGGCGGCGCGTCCGCATCGAGATCCCGGACGACCTTCGCGGGGACGCCTGCGGCCAGCGTATTGGGCGGTACGTCCCGCACGACCGTAGCCCCCGCCGCGATCACCGATCCATGCCCGATGGACACTCCGGCCAGAATGGTCACGCACGAGCCGATCCACACGCCTGCCTCGATGATGATCGGCGCCGACACCAGACGCCCGCAGCGATAGGACGCAGGGCCGATCTCGTGGTCGATCGTCAGCAAGACGACGTGGTGTCCCAATCGTACTCGGCTGCCGATGCGCACGGGCGCCCCCAGGTCGACGTGGAGAGGGCCCGTGATGAAGGTTTGATCCCCGATGCTCAGTAGCTCGCGCAAGTCTCCGGGACCCGTGACGTCGAGGGGCCCCATCACGAGCGACCCCTCCCCGACGCGTACTCCGCAAGCGCGCAGCAAGGCGGTGCGCGTACGGTTGAAGCTGAGCTGCGGCAAACCCCGAGAAATCGCGTGAACCAGACCGCTTCGCGGATCGAACGTCGCCTCGTTGATCCCGGCGCGCACCGCCCGGCTGCCGAGGGCGCCAAGCCTCGACCACGTCGAGCTCGCGTGATTTCGGGAGCGCCCGGGTGCGGGCTCAGGTGCCGCAGCGCTCGCGGGATGATGATGAGGGATGGGCGGATCGGAGTTCACGCTAGCTCCCGGTTCGTGCTCGCACCGGCGGCGCCCCTCCCTTCGAACTCGCCAGCAGGCTCCTTATGGCACGCAGCAACAGAATGACAAGCAAACAACGAGCCCCCGAGCAGCGGCCGCGGCCGTTTGGCGCACGACTTTCACATGGTTTCCACGTGCGTTTGCACGTGCGTTTCCACGTGACAGTCGCTCTTTCCGGTGACGCGCAAATGTAGGCGTTGCTTGCCAATCAGGGCTACGAATCACGCCGCACGCTTGTGCACGCCGCGCTCACCCGGGCGAAGAAGCGCACCGACCGTGTCCGCGTCGGCAATCGCGGCGAAGACGGGTCGGAGCGCGTCGTCGCGATCCTCCCCGCCGAACGCGCCGCTCGGCGCGAGAGCCCGCGCCTGGGGACCATCGAGAACCAGAAAGACGTCGTGGAGCTTCCGCCAGGGGGCGTCGATGACGTACGCGATTCGCGAGCGATCGAGCGAAAGCTCTTCGTTGCCGCGCCGGATGAGGACGCGGGCGTCCGTCACGAAGTAGCGTGTCGCTCGGGCAAGGCGAGCCGGACGAACGAACGCCGCATACGCCACGACCACGGCCACGCTGAGCAGGAGCAGCATCCCCATGGCCCCGCCGCCCACGAGCAGCGCCGCGAGGGCCGGAGACAGGGCGTGCAGCCGCAACACATCGGCGATCGGAGGCACCCACCGGATGAGCAATCGCACGAACGTCACCGCGAGAACGCCCCCTGCAAGCGCCGTGGCCGCACGCCGATAGGTCCACGCCGACCCGAGCGGCGACGCGGACCAGAGCACCCGCTCACCGGGATCGAGGCGCTGCGCCAGCGGTCGCTCGCTGCTGCCGAACGGCGCGCCCGGCTCGACGCCGCGGATGATGGCCCACAAACGATCAGGCTGCTCCACGTCGTCGAGCGTGAGCGACAACGTGCGGCGCAGCGCCCCGGTCGGCACCGCACGCACGATGACGAGGTCGCCCGACGATGGATCGTGCGTATTCCAGCGGATGAGCGAGTAGCTGATCTGCGCGATGTCGATGGAACGGCGTATCGGCCCCCGGCGCCAGACGACGTGCCGCTCCGTGACGATGTACTCGACCTGCGATCGCCACCAGAGGGGGACTCGCCACGCGCCGAGCGCGAGCGTCGCGGACCAGGCCGAGAGGAGAATCATCCCGCCGACGGGAGCGCCGAAGGACTTCGCGACCACGATCGCGTACGAGAGCGTGACCACGGACGCGACGGCCGAGACGACGGCCATCGCTTGTTGCACGAAGGGAACCGTCACTGCCCGGCTGCGGCCCTGCCACACGATGCGCTCGCCGAACAGCGAGTCACGGTCCATCGATGCGAAACGTCTCCTCCGAGTTTCGACCAAGCTCCGGAGAAGCCGGAGACGTGGCACTCTTACCTAGAGTGCGGCCCGCGGCGACGCGTGTCCAGAGCCGCTGGCGGGCTCGGCCCACTTCCAGCTAGCGCGGAAGGCAGTTAGCGCGGAAGGGGGCGGGGTGGCAGTCTCCTCGATGGCCCGCGCGCGTGTGCGCGCATGAGGAGGGCATCGCACAAGGACTGCATCGAGATGCCGTGAACGGCGGCAGCCTCGGGGTAAAGGCTGGTCCCGGTCATGCCGGGTAACGTGTTCACCTCGAGCAGGGTCACCTCAGGCTCTGCAGGCTCCGCCGGCTCCGGCTCTTCGCTCACGATGAAATCGACCCGGCAAAGATCGCGGCAACCGAGCGCCAGGTGCGCGGCGACGGCCACCTCTTCGACCCGCGCCAGCGCTCGCCGCGAAAGCTCCGCAGGGCAGACGTGCACGCTGCGGCCTGGAGAGTACCGCGCGGCGTAGGTGTAGAAGGGGTCGTGCGGCGAGAGGATCTCCGTTGGAGGCAGGGCGAAAGGCCCCGCGCTGTCGCCCAGCTCCAGAACGCCACAGGTGATCTCCGCGTCCACGGGCAAACTGCTCCGCGATGGCGAACTCGTCGAGCTCCCACACGGCTTCGATCGCGGCGGCGACCTCCTCGATGGGCGCGCCCGCCTCCAAACGGGTGACCCCGATGGCCGACCCGTGGGACGAAGGCTTGACCACGAGGGCCGCGCCGACCGTGGCGCGCGCGTGCTCCGCGGCGGCGCGAGATCCAGAAACCGCAGATGCCCTCCCCTCTTTGGCTTCCCGTTTGGCTTGCGTGCTGCCGAGGACGACCCCCCGAGCGACGGGAAGCCGCGCATGCTCGAACACGACGCGTGCCATGCGCTTGTGCATCGCCAACGCGCTCGCGAGCACGCCCGAGCCGACGTAGGGCAGTTCCAGAATCTCGAGGAGCCCCTGGAGCGAGCCGTCTTCGCCCACGGCTCCGTGTACGACTGGGAAGACCACGTCGTAGCCGCCCGTGCGCAGCGACTCCGCGAGGAAGGTGTCGAGCTCGAGCCGCACGGGCCGGTGCCCGGCGTCGGCGAGTGCCTTGGCGACCCCCGCAGCGGAGGCTCGGCTCACCTCGGCTTCGGTGGAGGGGCCTCCCTGAACGACCGCAACCGACAGCCGGGCTGCCACCTCTATGCCTTTTCCTTTTTCGACATGTCCACGAGCTCGATCCCGAGACGCGTCGCCACCTCGAAAATACGCGGATCGCGATAGAACTCGCCGAAGCAGATCCGGCCAATGCCGGCGTTGGCGATCAACCGAAAGCACCCCCAGCAGGGGCTTGCCGTGACGTAGATGGTCGCCCCCTCGATGCGCGCTCCGTGCCGGGCGGCCTGGACAATCGCGTTCGCCTCGGCGTGAACCGTGCGCACGCAGTGGCCGTCCTCCATCAAGTGGCCTTCTTCGTCGCAGTGCGGCAATCCGCGGATGCTGCCGTTATAACCGGTCGCGAGGATGCTCTTGTCGCGGACGATGACGGCGCCGACGAACTTGCGGTCGCACGTCGAGCGCGTGGACACCTCGCCCGCGATGTTCATGAAGTATTCGTCCCAGGAGGCGCGCTCGCGGACCATGGATCGACTGTCTTAGAGCGCTGGCGCCTTGGCCGCAATCGAGGCGATCGAGCGAAGGCGCGCCTCGGCGGCGTCCCGCTCGGATTTGACAACGGGCCGCGTCCGCGGCATGCACGCGGCGGGATGCATGTCTCCGCCGAGAGTCCGCTCCCCCGCCTTGCGCGGATGTGCGGCTCATGCGCGCTCGCAATGGCCGTCCTTTTGGGCGACCCGCGGCCCACGTCTGCGCAAGGAGGCGACGACCACGCCGTCGCCGAGGGCATGGTGAAGCTGATGGAAGGCGACGCGCCCCATGCCGCCGTTGCCGCCGAGGCGCTGGCGAACGCTCGGGCCGCCCTCGAGCGCGCGACGCGTCTGCGGGCTGCGGGCGACGAAGCCCACGCGAAGGCTGCCGACGGCCTGGCTCGTGAATGGGCGGAGACGGGGCGCGACATCGCGCGCGCGGCCGACGCCGAGGCCGCAGCGGCCCAGATGAGGCGCAAGGCCGTCGATGCCCAAGCGCATCTCGAGCGGACACGCGCCCTGGTGGAAGAGGGGATCGCACGGGTCGGACGGCTCACCGCCGAGCTGGATCAGATCGAGCGACCGGCAAAAATAGGCAAGGTGGGCAGCCCAGGCCGAAGAGCGGCCGAGGTTCCCGCCGCGGGGCCTGCGTCGACGCCGAGCCCGCCGAAGAAGACGCCCGCGGACGGCAAGGCGACCGGCGAGGCGCAGCCGTGACGAGCGCATCGAACATGTTCCGGGTTCTGCGTCGGAGCTCTGGGGTGCTTGCAGGCTCATGCCTCGTCGGCCTCGTCGCCTGCCACGCCACCCCCCTTCGGGTCGCCGCGGTCGACGACATGGACCGCGTGCGGCAGTCGGCTGGCGCGCGCGAGGGGGCCCGCCTCGCCCCTGAGGCATACGCGCGGGCGGAGCAGGAGCGGGATCTGGCTGTGCGCGCGCACGCGGCCGGCGACGAGGTTGGCGCGACGCTTCACGCGGAGCGGGCTACAGCGGCTTACGGCCGCGCGTTCGTGGTCGCGCGCCTTGCCGGCGCGACCATCGAGCTCGCGGACGCGACCAAGGCCCTCGACGATCTGACGACGCAGGCGCAGGCGCTCGAAGCCTCGCGCGACAGCCTGCAGCGCCAGGCCGAAGAGCTCGAACAGCACGTACGCGCGGCGCGCGATTGAATGGTTCCCGCGTCGAGCGGGGCGGCCGACGGCGAGCGAGAAGCCGCCCGGCTGGTCGCGGCCAGGTCGCTCGCGATGCAGGCCCGTTTGCTGTGCGGAGCCGCTCGGCTGGTCACGGCAGACGCGGTCGATCTCCCGAACGCGGATCAGCAAGTGGAGCGGCTCGAGGAGCGCCTCGTGAAGGGCGTACGCCCCGCGCCGATCGACGATGCGGCCGCGGCCCGGGTTCGCTGTCTGGACGTTCTCACGCACGCCCGCCGCGCGCTGGGTGACGACACCGCGTCGGCCGACGCCCTGCTCGCGGAGCTCTCGGCGAGCGGCGGATGGGACCCCCTCCGAGACGAACGTGGTGTCGTTGTCACTCTGCACGACGCCTTCAACGGCGCAGAGCTCGCGCGCGAGGCAGGGGCGAAGCTGAAGGAGCTCGGACGCGTCGCCGCTGCACATTCCGGTTTCGCGCTGCAAGTGGTCGTGCACGACGCCCGGGCGGCAGCGCCCAAGGACACGACGGACTCCCGGCGCGCCGACGCGACGGTGCAAGCGCTGGTCGCCGGAGGCGCAAACACCTCGCGCATCAAGGCCGAGCTGGCCGGGACACGAACGCCGCTCGTGGATCCCAGCGTCGCTACGGCGCGTTCGCGCAACGAGCGCGTGGACGTCGTGTTCGTCGGCGCGCACTGACCGAGCCGCGACGCTCGTCACGCCATCGCGAGCTTGTAGCCGAACCCGTAGACGGTCAGGATGTGCTGCGGTTTCTCGGGGTACTTCTCGATCTTCTTTCGCAGCTTCACGATGAAGTTGTCGACCGTCCGGTTCGTCGACGATCCCTCGAGGCCCCAGATCTTCGAGAGGATCTCGTCGCGGCTCACCGGCTGACCGGCTCGCTCTGCGAGCATCCGTAGCAATTCGACTTCGTAGAACGACAGCGCGTGCTCGCGGCCGCGCGCGCGCACCATCTGCGCGGTGAGGCTGACCGTGGCGTCGCCTATCGCGAGCGTCTCGGGAACGCTGGCGACGCCCCGCGCCGCCCGCCGAAAGATCGCGCGGACCCGGGCGATGAGCTCATTGACCCCGAACGGCTTGGTCACGTAGTCGTCGGCGCCCGCGTCCAGGCCGCGTACCTTGTCGGTCTCCTGCGATCGCGCCGTGAGCATCACGATGGGCACCAGCGCGTTGATCCGCCGGACCTCCTCGCATACCGCGTAGCCGTTCACGTCCGGCAGCATCAGATCGAGGATGATGGCGTCGGGGCTCTCGGTTCGCGCGAGCACGATTCCCTCGCGGCCGTTCGTCGCCGAGATGACGCGGAAGCCCTCGAACTCGAGGGCGTCGCGCAGCCCCATGACGATGTGCGGCTCGTCGTCGACGACCAGGATCGTCCTTTTCGCCGTGGCCATCCCTTGCGCCCGAGTTTATAGCGCAAAAGGCGCGCACGCGGCCCGTCCAATGCCGGACGGGCCACATGCCCAGGACGACCCTACGGGCTGCGGCCGATCAGCCGCCGCCCGCGTCGATGGCGTTCACGCTCTGCTCGATGCACTGCAGGCTCACCGTGGCGCCGGAGGGCGGTTCTTGGCTCGTGAAGACCACCGAGTGCCCGCACGCGCCTGCCGCCGCGCCGGTGACGTAGCACCAGCCCTGGTCCGTCGAGCCGGCGCACGACCCGCCCCCGAAATCGGCGGCCTGCGACGGCATCGGGCAGCCCGGGGCCGCACCACCGGGAGGAGCCTGGTAGAGCTGTTTCATGATGCACACGGGCACCGTGTACGGCTCCGGGCCCACGGGCTGCGCAGGCCTCTTCCACTCGGCCTCCTGCGCGTCGCAGAACTTTTCCACGACCTTGACGTCGTCGCCGGTCGCCCCCAGCAGTCCCGCCCCCGGGTCGCACGCGGCCCCCGGGTTCTTGCAGAGGTTCTTGTTGTTCGCATCCGCGTCCTTGGTCATCGACACGAGAACCAGGCACGGGAAGTTGCCGCAACTCGGATCCGGCACGAGTTTCTGCGGGACGCACTGCGCGCTGAGCGCCGTCTTCAGGCGGTCGACGATCGCGTTCACCGCGGGGCGGTAGCCGTACACGGGATCGCCCGGAGACTGTTCGGTCACGTGGATCGGGCACAAGCTGGAGACGATGCCCTGACCGCCCGCCTGCGCGTTCACCTGAGACATCGCGTGGGCGATCGCCATCTCGCGGACGGAAGGATAGGCCTTGCCGTAGATCTGCAGCGTGGGCACGGCCGTGTCGCAGAGCACCTTGTTCAAGATGATGTTGCCCGCGGCGCAGTCGCATGCGCCCTTGAAGTTGCCGCTCGTGCAGTCCTTGCCCATCCCGCCGTACTGCGGGCGGATGTCGAACCGGCAAGCGAGCTGCAGGTCCAGCTTGTTGGTCGCCCACTCACGGCCGTTGATGGAGTCGCAGTTCGCTTGATCGCCCGAGGTCATGTTTCCGTTCGACGGACACGTGGACACGTTCGCCCAGTTGCCCGTGTTCGTCGTGCGCTCGTCCTCGGACTCGATCATGTGGTAGTCGGCGCCCGTGAAGTCGTAGTGCTCGGGATCCGCGCCCGTGATCTTCAGCCAGTCGTCCGAGGTGAGCTTGCTCTTTTGCGGGCAGTCCGCGCCGCTGGCTACCTTGCCCATCGGGCAGTCGTCGGTCCCGAGCTGAGCTTGCAAGAGCTCGTGAGGCACGCCGGCGATGGCCGCGTAGTAGACGAGGTCCGGGGTGCGCGGCCCGGCGGTGAGCTTGCACAACTCCTGGCCCTGGCTGCTCGTCGGCAAGTTCTGGGCGTAGAGGGGGTTCACGCAGTTCGCCTGGGTGGGCTGATCGCCGATGTAGTTGCCGTTGGTATCGTGCTCGTGATTGATGTCCGGCACGGCGGGGGACGTCAGGCCGAGGACGTAGCGCGTGATCGGATAGCCGGCGAAGACGCCGAAGCGCTCCTTCTGGTGAAAGAAGCGGACGTTGATCTGATCGTCGCTGGGATCGAGAAACCCACCCGTCCCGCTCGCGCCGTCGTTCGGGCAGCGCGTCGCGAAGGCGGGGTCCGACTTTACGTTGCTGAACCCGCACGACGTGCAGTTCGGCCCGTAGGGGCCCGTCGTCGTCGGGTTCATCGGATCGACGGGCTGTTTGCATTCGATGGTCCCCTCGGGGGCCGAGCCAGGGCCACCGGGGAACGTTTGGTTCTCGTAGAGCCAGCCCTGGCCACCGATGGCGAGCGGGTCGGCGACCTCTTCGTTCTCGTCGGTCACCACGATCACGGCCACGAGCGAGTCGGGCCGCAGGAAGTCGGCGCGCTGCTTGAGGATGGTGTCGTCGAAGCCGCTGAGCGATGCGAACTTTCCGGTGGAGTCCTTCGTGATCGAGTCGAACGGATCGGGCTGAATGAGGAACCGGTACCAGGCCTCGTTCTGCGCCTCGAACCCGCAGCCGTGCTCGTGCACGCCGGAGATCATCGCCGTGAAGTCGCCGACGAGGGACCCCGCCATGCCCGGTGCGCCGACGGTCGTGATGGGCGTCGTCGGCGGGGGCGTTGCCGTCTTGTTCGACACGACGCTCGGAAACCAGGAGAGGAAGTTGTCAGGCGCAGTCGCATCCTGCACCGTGTTCTCCATCGTCGGATCCGAGGCGATGCCGCCGCGGTTGATCGAACTCGGCCCGGTCGTCGTCGTGGTTCGAGAGACTCGGGTTCGCGGGGTTCGTCGCCATGCCTCCGGTGGTCGGACACTCGTCGCCTCCGCGGCCACCGAGCGAGGACGAGACGATGCCGATGTGCATGTTGTGCACCGGCGGGAACTCCGGCTTCCCCATCGTGCACCCGCTGCCGTCCGGCATCGCGTTGCCACCTACGGGGTTCCCCATGGCGTCGACGCAGAGCGGCTGCACCAGGCGCGTGATCATGTCAGGCACCGCTTGAGCCAGAAGCGCCTGCTTGTCGCCCATGGACGCCGAGTTGTCGACCATGAACAAGATGTCGAGCTTGTCGACGGACTGGTTCTGGATGACGGTCGTGAAGTTGGTGTTGGTGACCGGGTTGTTGCTGACGACAGGGCGCGTCAAGCAGCCGGCGGCCACGATTCCGACCCCGCCGACGAGCGTGGCCACGATTGCTCCGTGCTTGAATATTCGAATCATGTGTCGGCTCCTCTGAGCTCGGGAACAACGCTTACCACGCGGGCGAGGACACGGGCGCGAGAACGAAGGGCGAAGCTGCGGGGGCGGGCAAGCCGCTCGGATCGCGGACGGACGCCGCGGTCGTCTCGCCCTAAGCACGCCGCGTGCCGCGCGGAATGCGCGCGAAACACGGTGCATCCTCCCGAGCGCCCGGTCAACTACGTTGGCGATCGGCCTGCGACGTTGGCACGGATACGGGGTGGTTGTCGGGGGTACCCGACGTCGGGAAGGCGGCGCGCAGGGCTTTCAGGTGTCGCTGCGTGATCCCCGGGACGGCGAGGAGAGTCGCGTCGTCGGCCGCGCGGATGGCCGCGACGTTCCCGATGTGCTGCTGCAGCGCCTTCTTCGCGCGGTCCCCCAGGCCCTTCACGTCGTCGAGCGGCGAGTGCATGCGGCGCTTCTTCCCCAGGCGCATTCGAGCCCTGTTGGAAAAGCGATGCGCCTCGTCGCGAAGCCTGGCCAGAAGGAAAAGCGAGGTCGTGCTGCTCTTCAGCGGAATCGGATTCTTCTGACCGGGCAGGTACACGCGGTCCGTCAGCGTTTCGCCGGCCAGGTTCTCGCGCTCCTTGGCGAGCGCCACGATGGGCAGATCGTGCAGCCCGAGGTCGTGCGCGGCGGCGAGGGCCACCGCAAGCTGCCCTCGGCCACCGTCCACGACGAACAGGTCGGGCGCGTCCCAATCCCCTTCCCGCTCGCGCTCCCGCACGGTCTTCGCGTCGACGGGGCCGTCGCCTCGATCCGCCGAACCCTCCGCGAGCGTGTTCGGCAGCGCTTCCGATTTGATGGCCCGACGAAAGCGACGCGCGAGCACTTCGTACATCGAGCCGTAGTCGTCGTTCAGGTTGGTTTCTCGGGACCCCGAGACGGCAGCCGGCGCGAGGCCGCGGACGTTGAAGGTACGGTAGCGCTTCTTGTCGAGCTCTCCGTCGCACATCGCGACGATGGCTCCCACGGTATCGCCGCCGCCGAGATGGGAGATGTCGCAGCACTCGATGCGCCGCGGTGCTGCGGGAAGACGCAATCGCTCCTGCAGGTCGCGCAGGCGCTCCTGCACGTCGTCGTTGTGTCGCTGCTTCTCGGCGAACGAATGGCGCGCGTTGTCGTTGGCCATGGTCAGGAGGTCGACGCGGTGTCCGCGCTTGGGTCGAAGCAGCATCACCTTGTGCCCCGCGCGCTCTCCCAGCCACTCCGCGATGCCCTCGATACCCTCGGGCTCGCAGGGCAGGATGACCTCGTCGGGCACCAGCACCGGCAGCGGCTCCCCCTCTTCGCTCGTCGAGAGGGCGGCGCCGTAGTGCTGCGCCAGAAAGGCCGCGACGATCTCTTCGTCGGGTATCTCGGTCTGCTTGATCGAGTACGTGCCCACGTCTTGGAGCTTGCCGGCGCGCACGTGCAAGATGGCCATCTCGACGAGCTCGCCCTCGCGATAGAAGCCGAGCACGTCGCGGTCGATGTCGTCGATCGTCACGACGCGCTGCTCCTCTCGGACCTTTTCAATCGCGCGGAGCTGATCGCGGTATATGGCCGCGAGCTCGAACCTCATCTCGCGGGAAGCCGCCTTCATCCGAGCTTCGAGCTCCCGCGAAAGCTCGTCGTGGCGTCCCTCGAGGAACTTGGCCACGGCCTCCACCTGCTCGGCATAAAAGCCGCGATCGACGGGCAAGACGCATGGCGCGGGACAGCGCTTGATCTGGTGCTGCAGACAGGGTCGCTTGCGCCCTGCGAACTCGGTGTCGCTGCAGGTACGGAGCTGGAAGTGCTTGTTGACGAGGTGCAGAGTGCGCCGGGCGGCCGTAGCCGAGTGGTACGGGCCGAAGTACTTCGCGCCGTCGGGGGTGGGCCTGCGCACGACCTCCAGCCGCGGCCATTGCGACGGCTCTGCCTCGGTGCGGCCGAGGCGGAGCGTGATGAAATCCTTGTCGTCGCGAAGTTTGACGTTGTACCGGGGCCGGTGCTCCTTGACGAGGTTGTTCTCGAGGATCGTCGCCTCCTTCTCGTTGGCGGTGACGATCGTCTCGAGATCCCCAATCGTGCGCTGCAAGATGGGGATGAACGCGCGGCTGTCGCCCTGGGCGTCTTGGAAGTAGCTGCGCACGCGAGCGCGCAGGCTCTTCGCCTTTCCGACGTAGACTACGGCGCCCTTCTTGTCCTTGAAGAGGTACACGCCCGGCTGCGTCGGAAGCGCCTCGAGCTTCTGCAGCACTTCGTCGGGGAGCATTTTCGCCTAGCGGAGAAAGATAGCCCTTCGTTCGCCTTTTGCTCAGTTCAGCCACGGCTCCGGCCGGCCCGCGTCGACACGCTTCGGCGGCTTCGGCGCGTACGTCACCGTGAGGTCCACGCGCTGCACGATGCCGTCGGCCACCTCGACCGGCGCCTGGGCGTCGGCGGCAGCACCTGGAGAGTGCGCGCCGACCTTCGCGTTACCGACCGGAATCCCGTCGATTCGATAGTGCCCGTCGAGGTCCGTCACCGCGTGCAGAGGATGCCGGAAGACGTAGAGGTCCTCGTGCACGAACGGCTCCATGTTGTCGGTCAGGGTGAAGTAGGCCGCCTTGCGCGGATAGAGCTTCACCGGGTCGCCTTTCTCCAGCGGCGGAGCCACCCTGTTCATGGCGGTGAGGCCGTCCTGTTCGATGACCGGTATGAAGAGCTGAGTGCTCTGGCTGGCCACCTCGAGGCGCTGGCCAAAGGTCATCGTGATCGTGCGCGCGGGGTAGGCGCACCTGGGCCCGATGGTCACCCTCTTGGCGTCTTCGCGCTCCCGCACGTAGCCCGCGTAGCCGACGATGACCACGACGGCGTCGGCGAGTGGGCGCGAGCCGTCGGGACGTGCAGGCCCTGTGCGGAAGAGCTTTCCGTAGGTATCAATCGCCGCCGGGCACTTGGCGGTGTCGACGTGGACGTCCGGCGCGGCCGGCCCCGTGACGTACACAGTTCCCTCGACGCTGCCCGTGGGGCCGTCGTAGGGAGGAAGCCGGCTGGGGTTGAGCACGAGCTCGACACTTTCGCGCGGGATGGGAAAGTCGTCCGCCGCGGGCTGCGGAGCGGCCGACGCGGCCGCAGCTCCCGAAGACGCGGCGGCCGCGCCTGCGTCGGGCGCTGCCCCTTTGCCGCGACTGCAGCCGGTCATGGCGATGCACATGACGGTGCCAACGGCGATGGCGATTTCGCGCGAGGAGGAATGCATGGCACGCGGATCCAGCAAGGAACGCACCTACCATCGCGAACCGCGCCTTCGCAAGCCGGTTCCCCAGGTTTGTGTTTTGGGGCCCCTCCCCCAAAACGCCGTGTCAGAAGTAGAGGGCCAGCGTTCCCAGCCCGGTTCGCGGGGGGGCCGCCACGATATGTCTCGCGAAGGACGCGCGCTGCTGGCCGGCGACGAAGCTAAAGTTCGAGTAGTACGCCTGCTCGTCGTCCGGGTACTCGAGACCGAGGGCGTTGTAGACGTCGGCGCCGAGCTCGACCCATCCGTACCGTGCGCTCAACCGAAGGTTGAGGATGGATTCGGAGGGACCCACGATGGCATCGGTCAAGTGCCGGCCGGCCATGAACGTGTATCCGACGCCGGCCCGCCCGACGACAGGCCGACCTGCGATGCGGGCGACGGTGCCGCGCGCGGTCACGTCGGCGCGAAACAGGATCGGCGGAATGTTCGGAACGTAATGGTTGCCATCGGCCGTCTGCGTCTCGAAGGTGGCCCTCACAATCGAGAGCGCGGCCGAGCCGACGAGCCAGTCGTTTGGCCTGGCGAGCAGCGAACCCACGAAGCCGCTGCGCGTGCTGGCCTTCTGCGTCTCGAGGCCGCCCGCCTCGGGCTCGAAGACGAGCTCGTTGCCGACCCATGTCTCGAAGAGCGAGGCCGTCGCGACGTAGCGCCCCTTGAGCAACTGCGAACGGAGCCCGCCTTCGAGCGAACGTACCTTCGAATACGGCGCGGAGTCGCCCTCGGTGAGGTGCGCTGCGTCGAGCGAACGAAAGCCCTCTCCGTACGAAACGACCGGCGAGAGCTCCTCGGCTGCGTCGTATTCGGCGGTGACGCGCGGTCCTGCGGCGACGCCGGCGACGTGGCGGTCGGCTCCAGGGGTGTTTCCCGGGGCGCCCGGAGCGAGCCGGTCGTCGACGCTCACGCCGAGCCAGTCGGCGCGCGGTCCCCCGGAGATGCGAAGTCGCTTGAACAGGCGAACGTCGAAATCGACGTACGCTCCGACGTCGAGCGTCTGCAGGCCGTCGTCGAGGCGGCGATCCCAGGTCTCCAGATTCGACGGCTCGACGAGGCTCTTGGCCTGGTCCGTCTGGCCCACGCGGGTGTAGATGCCCGATTCGCCCACGAGCTCGACGAAAGACCCGATGCGGAGGGGCGCCGAGTGCATGCGCGAGAGCAGGCCCGCGGCGGTCTCCCGGTTGGTGGTCTGGAACAGGTCGCCCAAGCCGGAGAGGGAAGGTGTCGTCTGCGACGTCTCGAGGTTGCCCGTGTAGTTCTGGCGCGCGCGGAAGTCGGTCCACATGACCCAGGGCGCGAGCTCGAACCGCGCACCGTCGGCGGCTGTGTGGTCGAAATCGGCTCCGACAATCACGCGCGACGATTCGACCGACTGATTGCGCGCATACGGCGACGGATAGGAGTCGTAGTACCCGAGCCGGCCCGCATCGACGTCGTCTTGCCGCACGACGCCGGCCAGCTCGGAGCGAGCGCCGTACGCCGTACCCAGGACGCGCAGGCGGTCGCGCGGCCCGAGGTCGAGCGCATATTGGGCCATCGCGGAGCCGGACTTCGAGGCGCGATCCTGGCCGAAGCCATCCGTCTGGCGGAGGGAGAAGGCGGCGAAGGTCTCGTCGTCGGTATCGCGCGGAGCCGCGACGCCGACGACGCGCCATTGCCCGAACAATCCGTAGGTCGCTTTCGCCTGGTAGCCGCGTTCCACGCCGAAATCGAAATACGCGCTCCCGACAATCGCCGCGTCGCCCTGGCGCGGGTCGTAGGGGCCCTCGAGCACCCGGATGCTGCGGACGACCTCGGGGATGATGAAATTGGCGTCGGCGTAACCCTGCCCCTGGATGTGCGTCGGGATGTTGATGGGAATCGAGCCGACGCGCATCTCGATCCCCGAACCATGGTCGAGATCGAATCCGCGCAGGTAGACGTCGTTTCCCAGGCCCTCGCCATCTTCGTGGTCGACGAAGAAGCCCGGAGCTGCCGAGAGCATTTCGCTGCTCTGCTGGTGCGGCGCGGCGTCGAGGAGCTCGCGGGTCACTCGGACGTCGCCCAGGCCTCTGGGCGACGACCACGTGGTGCCGTGCACCTGGACGATTTGAGCGTAGTCTTCGTCTTGCTGATTCGTCGTGATGGTCTGCGCGGGAGCGACCGTCCGCGGTGCGGTCGCCGGCTCTGCGGGCGGCAGAGCAGGCGGGCGCACGACGACGACGTACTCGATGCGGGACCGAATCGGCAGACCGTCGCGCGTGGAGGGCGCAAAGCGAGCGGCGCGCGCGGCGTCGAGCGCGGCATCGACGACTGCCTGAGGGACGTCGTCGGGCGCGCGCGAGACGGCGACCGCCGATTCGACCCGCCCGTCCGTACCGATGACGAGCTGCAGAACGACCTGCGCCTCGCGAGGGGGAACGTTGGGAGGATACGCCGGCTGGATGGGGGCGTTCGGTGCGGCGACGACGACCTGCGCGCTCGCCCGGCCGGCGAGCAGCACGCCCGCCGACCCGATGGCCAGGAGCAGGGCACGCGCCTTGGGCCTCACTGGAGAAGAAATTGCCCCGTCTGCGTGTCGGAGGGAAGCGTCAATCGAAAGGTGTAGATGCCTTCTGCGTACGGAGCGACAAAGTGCACGGTGGCGCTGGCATCGGGGGCGACCGACGGGATGGTCGATGCCTCCGGAAAGCACGAAGAACGCATGCACTCGACGACGAAGTCGTGCGGTTGGGTCCCCGCGTTGGTGAGCGTGAGCGTGATGTTCGCCAGGTTCTCGCTCTTGAGAACGACCGGCGAAAACGCGTCGTCGGTGACGGTGACCGCGAAGCTGGCGTCACCCCCGGACACTCCATCGGAATCGCTGCCGCCCAGGCTGGCCTGGCTGCCGCACTCCACGAGCGCGGGCACCAGCGGAACGATCATGGCTGCGAACGCAAGGCGCGGGCCGAGAGCCGTCCGGGGCGCCGTGAAACCCACGAGCTCATCCCTCCGCCCAGAACGGAGTGACCGGCTCCCCGAGCTCCTCTTCGATGTCGGCGCGCAGCTCGGCGTCGACGACCCGCGGCAGGACGGCCCGCAGCAGGGCATGTGCCTTCGCCGACTTGAGCCATAGAGCCACGCCCACGAGCGCGCTCGTCACGCGCGCATCGGAAGACGCCAGCAAGGTCTCGAGGTGACTGGCGACGAGCGCGAACGGCGCGCCTCGGACGCAAAGAGCGAAGACGAGGGCTGCTCGCTGCGGCGGCGGCGCCGCGGCGAGCACCGCCGGAAGGCGCTTGTCGCGTGGGCTCAGAGCCGGCTCGCCGTCGAGCAAGGCGACCGCGGCCTCGGCAGCCGACGAACCCGCCCGCGCCTCGGACGCAAGCGCGGCCTCGAGCGCTCCGCGCACGGCGCTGCTCTTGCGCCACGCTCGCGCGACCACCGCGAAGAGCGCCGACTGCGGGCGCGCAAGCTCCGAGAGGGCCCACGAGTCTTCGAGGTTGCCCGCCGCGCGGAGACCCCGCGCGCACTCGACGGCCGCTTCCGTGGCCGCCTCGTCGTCCTCGGCGACCTCCAGGACGCGCTGAGCGATGACGCACGCCGCGGGAGCACCCCGGCCGAGCGCCATCCAGGCCGCGTTCTGCAGCCGCGTCCAGTTCCGGTCCGCGAGAGCCATCGCCATCTCGGATGCCAGGCGCGCGTCGATGGCGCGATGGGCCACGCCACGATGAGCTTGCGCGCCTGCCAGGCACCCAGGTCGTCGTCCAGGGCAAGCGCGAGGACGCGATCGAGGATCTCGCACGGAGCCCCCACGAGCTCCAGGAGCCGCAGCGAATCGTCGAGCTGCCCGGCGTCCTCGGAGGACACGTGCTTGGCCGCGAGGGCGCGCAGAGGGGCTGCGTGCTCTCGCGCGATCGCTCCGCGCTCGATGAGATCCCCGAGACGGCGCATCCAGCCAAAGCTCTCCGGCTCGGGAAATCGCTCGGCGACCGCGCGCAGCCCCTCGACGCCCAGGGCGCCGAAGCGTTCGACGACGGCGGCGGCGAGGCCCCCTTCCTTGTGCGAGGGCAGCGGCTCGCCCGATTCACGTCGTCTCCGACGAGCTGCAGGAGAAGGACCAGCGCCTCGCGATCCGGAGCCTGGGCCAGCAGCGCGCGCGCCATGGTCTGCCTGGCCTCGGCGACGCGACCCTGCATCACGGCGAGAGCCGCCGCGAACCGCTCGCTCGGCTCGCCCTCGAGGAGCTCGCTCCGACGAGATCTTGGACCGTGTCGGACACGCTCGCCGAAGCGCTCGAGCCACCCTTGCCTGGCGACGTCCCGCACGCAGGCGGCCGGGTCGCTGGCGGCGAGGCGAAGCCTCGGCACGCCCATCGAATCGGGGAGGCGACGATGGCGTCGAGCGCCCGGGTGCGCTGGTAGGCCTGCGAGCAGGACAGCCAGTGATTGATCATGGCGGCGGACGTCTCGGGGAACGCGACGGCGAGCGCCTCGGTCGCCCAGCCCGCGTCCAGCCATATCGCGTCGTACTCGGCGTCGATCCAATCCAGCAGCGCCTCGGCTGCGTCGTCGGCTCACGTGCTTGAGCGCTTGGATCACGGCATCGGCGAACGTTCGCTCGTTCTCTTCGTGCTCTTCTTCGGTCAGCGCGTCGGGAGGGGCGTGCGCAACGAGATCGCGCAGCACGATCACCAGGTCCTCCGGCGCGACCGCGCATGGGAGCGCGGTGGCCAGGCGTGCAAGGAGCGCGCACGCACGGCGAAGCTCGGTAAGCGCAAAGCGCGCCGCAGCGCGGCGACCGCCGCATCTCGGACCTCGAAACGCGCGATGAGCTCGATGGCCACGACGCGGCTCGCGTGTGTCGGACCTTCGTCCACGACGTCGGCGAGTCGCGCGATGAGGCTCTCTTCGTCGCCGACCTCAGGCACCCAGTCGTCCTCGGAGAATCGCGTCGGCCATGGCGCGATCGCCGGCGCGCGCAATCTCGACCAGCAGATCGCAGACCTCCGGATGATCGATGGGCACGAGCGAGGCTACGCGTTCGCTGCGCTCCCGTTGCCGGCGGCTCATGCTCGGCGCGCACCTCACCAGCAACGCAACAGGCGCACGCCCTCGACGGGATACTGCTGCAGGCCCCTGATTCGAAGGCGAGGCGGTCGGCCCGGACGAGGAGTCGTTTGGTCGCCCGATGGCGCTCCTCGTCCTCGGTGAGCGTCCATGCCTCGGCAATGGCGTCGGCGAGAGGCCGGCAGGCCTCGACCGCATGCTCGTGGACCGTGGCCATGGCCTGCTCGTCGGCCGGCTCGGCGGCGACTTCGGGCGCGGACTCCTCTTCCGCTTCTGCGGCCTGCGCCGCGCGGAGCTGCTCCGTGACCCTCGCTGTCTGCCCGGGCGGCACAAAGCTCCACGCGAAATGCTTCGCGAGCTTCGGGTATCCGTCACGGCGATGCATGGGCCCTTTTAGGTAGGCATCCCGGGGTGCTCTCGTCAATTCCGGCGATTGCCATCGGGATGCGTCATACTAGCGCGCGTCGATGGGACTCTCCATCACGTCCGCACCGTCGTCGCCGTGTCTTTTGGTGTGTGTGCAGCCTGGGGGCCGTGGGGAACGCTGCTGGGTGCGACGGGGCGGCCCTTTCCGACCGGGGCCGAGGGGCGCAGCGATCGACGCCGCGCCCTACACGTTCGTATTCCCTACGACGGCCCCACCGGGCCGGAGACCGGCCCACGCACGCCGGTTCACGCCGAGCTCGTCACGTCTCGCGTCGACACGATGCAGCTGATGTTCGCGGCCGGCGAGATGCAGACGAGCGGCGAGCCGTTGGCCAACCTCTTCGCGGGCCGCAATCTCCCCGGGTATCTCCGCTGGTACCTGCCGCCCAACCTCTACTTCGTGCAATCGAGCGGCTCCAGCTACTACGGCGACGGCTTCCTCGACCTCTTCGGATTCAGCACGGCCATCGAGTCGTACGAGTATTCGAAGTACCACATGAACATGGTCGCGAATCAGACGGGCGCGGGAGTGTCGCTCGCCAATGGGCCGCTCATCGCGCGCCAGCCGGGGGCAACGCCGTTCGACAGACTGCGCGCACGCGTGGAGCAGCTCATCATCGCCGCCGGCACCAACGTGGGGGGCTTCGCGACGATACCGGACGGCGGCGCGACGAATCGGCAGAACGACTTCGGGTTCCCGGGGCTCTGGCCGAACCTTTACCCCTACCGCAGCTTCAATCCCTCGATGACGCCCGACCTGACCATCGCGCACTCCTGCACGACGGTGTCCGGCTACGGCGGCCTGCAGATGTTCGGCAACAACGCCGTTCCCGCGTACGAGTGCTTCTACAACTCGCTCCAGTTGAACGATCGCGTCGCGCAGAGCGAGCCGGTGATCGGCCCCGGGTGTCCTCGGCTACACGACGTGGAAGGAAGCGCTCTGGGCCATCGACTTCACCGGTCGACTTCACGACTCGGTCGCCAATCCGGTCACGACGCGCTCGGCGCCCGGAGACATGGCGCTCATCGGTCATCCCGGGAAACGCCGTGCAAGGAGTCGAGCCCCCGACCGCCAAGCCGGGCACGTTCATCGGCTCGACGCCGCTCGAGGGGATGTGGGGCCTGACGATGGTCGAGGAAATGGACAACGCGGGGGCCTGGCTCCTCTCGTCGCTCGCGACCACCGACGGCGCCACGCTCTCCGGGTTTTCCTCGGTCGCGTCCGCGATGAACTACGACTACTCCTCCCCCTCGCTCTGGTTCCCGACCGCCGTGCGCCGTGACCGAGGAAGCTCCCGTCAAGCGGCGCACCCCGATCCCGACGTACCCGCTCGTGGCTTCGCTCTCGGTCCTGGACGCGACCAGCCACGCGGTCGATCTCGCCGCGCTCGCGCAGGGCTACTCGCTCTTCTTCGGGATGACCGACGCGCGCAACGTAGCCGTGGGCCAGCAGATTGGCATGCAGATCGCGTTCGGTGGCTACCCGTTCGCCGCCGATGACGGCCTGGCCGATGGCGAGGATTCACCGCACGATCGCGCGCTCGGAGTGATGCGCGTGGCCTTCGTCGATCTCGACCGCATTCACCGCGACCCCGCCACCAACGTCATCGTGGACACCGCCACCGTGGGCGGGGGCAGCAGCGGCGCAATCTCGCGAGGGACCACGGCCAGCACCGTCTCGCTCGGTCACGTGGTGGTCGGCCTGCGTCATCTATTGATGGCCTGCAACGCGGCCGTGAGCCAATACGGCGCGCCCGACGGCGACCCGGCGAAGGACGCCGTGGGCATTCTCAACTCCGTGCCCATTCATCCCCCCCCGGGTGGCGGCACGGCTTCGCCCACGTTCAGTGCACGCGTGCGGCAAGTGCTCATGGCGCAGGCCGACTTCGTGTACGACGCGCTCACCGGCCCCGACGGGACCGTGTGGAACGGCGCGACTCTCTCCGGCGGCGTCTGGACGCCGTCGACCGGCGCCGCGACCGTCGAGGCGCAGAGCGCCGCCTTGCGCGTCCTCGGCGAGGCCTGGTTTCTCTCGGGCCACACGCCCGCGGGCGCGAAGTACCAGAACCGGGCGCGGGCCGTCGCCCGCAAGCTCTTGACCGCGTTCTGGAGCGACCCGGCGCGGATGTTCCGCGCAACCGCCGGCGGGCCGGACGACGTCGTCATGACACCGGAGCGATTCGCGTGGTTGCAGCAGGCGCTCCGCGAAAGTTACGAGGCGCTCTGGGTCCCGGGAGATCTGCTTCTCGACCGGAGCGTGCTCGAAGACCGCATCGCGCGCGTGAACAAGCTTTACCTCAACGGCTGGGACGACCTGAACGGCGACGGGCTGGTCGACACGAACACCGAGTGTCTCGCCGGGCGCCTCCAGCTGGGCGAGCAAGCCCTGACGGGAGAGGCAGGCTCCATCGTGAACGGATACGTCGGCGCGCCGGCGCCCGATTGCGACTCGGACTGCGTCCTGAACATCTCGTTCGCCAAGGTCGGCAGCGTACTGGCGGGGCAGGTTCACTTCCACGCGCCGTAG
>CAVREO010000039.1:0-16411 GCA_963720145.1 uncultured delta proteobacterium | reverse complement strand
AAATCCGCTGCGTCTGCCATTCCGCCAAGGGGCCCGTATTTCGAAGCACGCCACACGCGCGCGCGCCGTTGCTCACCACCACCGCAGCTCGCACGCGATCGTCACGAGCGGGAAGCCGTCTTGCTCCCCGTCCGGCGCGGGGTGGCGCGCCGTGCACTGCGCGTCGGAGGCGCCGATGATCCGCGCGGCCTCCTCCGTGTAAGCGGCCTTCATCGTCGACAGCCAGGGAGCCACGTAGGCAGGCGCCCGGTGCAGACGCAAGACGATGTGTCCGGGCCCCTCCAGGGTGCAATCGCTGCAGGCCGAAATCGTAATACTGGCCTTCGAAACGCGTGATGCGTGCCGGCATCTCGTCGACCTGGGCCCCGTCGTAGAGACGGCGAAACACGTGGCCCGCGTCGTAGCGCGCCTGTTCGGCGATCCCCGCGCGCAAGAACTCCTTGTAGGGCGCGCTGAGGAGCGCGGCCAGGTGGGCCGTCAGCGGATTAATCGGCAAGATGTCGACGAGGCTCGCGGCCAAAAAGGGCTGGCGGACGAACTCGCGAAGGCGCACGTCCTCGAGGGAATCGCAGAAACGGTAATGCCCCCGACGACGAGCTTGGACACCGCGCGCACCAGGCCTCGATAGGCGAGTCCCTTGATGTGGAAAGGACTCGCTCCGGGCGGGCACGGCAGGGGCGGTATAGCCTTCTGGCTCACCGAGCGCCCAGATTAGCGCGAGCAAGGGTTTCTCGGTAGCCTGCCTGAGAGGATGAACGAATCTCTGAGCGGAGCTCGCGTCGCGCTCCTCGAGGCTCGGCGGGAGAGCGAGCTCGCGTCGCTCGTCCGGCGTCATGGAGGGGAGCCGGTCTGCGTGCCGGCCCTTCGCGAAGTCGAGCGTGATTTCGCCGATGAGCTCTCGGCCGCGCTCGGATCCGGTCCGGTGGCCGCAGGCCGTCGTCGTCCTGACGACGGGCACGGGGCTCGAGCGGGTGCTGCGCGTCGCCGGCTCGCTGGGGCAAGGGGAGGCGTCAGTTCGCAAAGCCCTCGCGCAGTCGACGGTCGTTTGCCGCGGACCGAAGCCCATCGCCGTTCTCAAGCGAGAGGTATTGCCCGTCCACGTGCGCGCCGAGTCGCCGCACACGACGCGCGAGCTCCTGGCGGCGCTGAGCACGATCGCCGTGCACGGTCGCGACGCGGTGGTCGTGCAAGACGGAGGGTCGGGCCGAACGGCGCTCGAGTCGCTGGCTGCCCGCGGGGCCCGCGTCTTCGAAGTGCGACCTTACGAGTGGGCTCTGCCCGAGGACGTAGAGCCCCTCCGCGGGCTGGTGGGCACCCTCACGAAGGGGGCCGTCGACGCGCTGGCGGTGACGACCCAGGTCCAGGCGCGGCACCTAGACCGGTCGCCGAGTCGATGGGTGCTGCGAGCGAGCTGGCCCGCGCGCTACGAGAGCGCGTCGTCGTCGCCGCGGTGGGCCCCACGTGTGAAGCCGCGCTGAAGGAGCTCGGGACTCCGCCTCAGGTCGTGCCCGAGCAGCCCAGGATGGGACCGATGGTCCTCGCGCTGGCGGAGTACCTGTCGCGACGAACTTGAAATCCGGCAGCGTGGGTCAGGTGGCGGGGCTCGCCGACGGCGCAGGGCTCGTCGCACGACCGCGAAGCCCGCCGAGCACGGCGTATCCGGTGAGGATCCAGACGAGCTCCTTGGCGCGCTTCAGGAGGACGAACGCGGGAACGGCGCCCGCATCGGCGCCGAGCCACGGCAAGACGGCTCCGTATCCCAGGTCGACGACGCCGAGGCCCGAGGGGGCGATGACGGCCGCCGAGCGAACGAGCGACAAGCCTGCTTCGATGGCGAACACCGAGGGCAGGGTCACCTCGGCGCCGAGTGGGTGGAGTGGCGCCGAGCTCGAGCACATCCAGGCACCAGCAACCGAGGAACGCCAGGGTCGCCGGTGTCGTCGCGGACGCCGCGGCGCGCAGCCGCGTCGCTTGCATGTCGGTGGCGGCGGCCTCGTGGCGCCGTGTCTGGAGCCATCGCCCGAGGCGTTTCGACGGGAGCCGGCCGAGAGCCCAGTGGAGCGTCGCGTAGGTCCACGGGCCGAGCAGGCTCGCCGCGACGGCTGCCCAAAGGGCCAGCGGAACGACACACGATGCCAGCACGAGCCAGGGCAGTCCGGGCCTCCCGAGGAGCGCCGGAGACAGGGCCGCGAGCGTGGGAAACCCGATGACCGCGCCGAGGAAGATGTACGCCGCGTGCGAACGCATCACGAGCCATCGTCGAGCGAGCGACGTGACCAGGCCGTCGCGAACCGGAACGTCGCACCGGGCTTCGAGCAGGGCCGCCGTGGCGGTGTTGGCGGCGACCACGCCGAGGGGCATGCTGATGTGAAGCGCCTCGCTGGCGATGCGGACCGGGAGCACCTGCCCCAGCGTCGCTGTGTGGCCGAGGCCCCGGAGCAGGAGCACGGTCCCGTACGCGTCGACGGCGAGGCTCAAGGCGAACGGAAGGAGCCCGGCCGCGAGGAGGGGGCCCGCGTTGCCGACGGCGCGCCATGTCGCCGCGGCATCCGCTTGCACCGCGAGCCGGGCGAGGAGAGCCAGACCGAGCGAGAGTCCGAGCGCGGTGAGCGCGATTCGCATCGAGTCGGCGGAAATACGAGGTGAACTCCTGCGCAGGCCACTCCTCATAAGTGCCTAATTCTGCTCATGTCTTGGGTAAGACGGCGTACGAACGTGTGACGGCCTGGTGAATTCGAACCGCGACAACGTGCCGGCGCCCTGCGTCAGGGAGATACTTGAGGAATGGGCAGCCACCGGCGTCACGGACACGGGTCGAAGGACGACAAGAGCGGCATTTTCGAGCTCCCGGTGGGGGCCCGCGTGGCCCGGCGGGGTTCAACGCGGATCGAGCCGCGGATCCCCACCGAGCACGCGCGCCCGACGCGAGGCCACTCCCTGCGAGACACGGACCCCAGCGAGGCCTAGGCAGGGCGCGGACTCAGGCCAGGGTTCTGGCCGGGGCTACGAACGAGCCTCGCTGCATCCGCCAATCGTTCGCGGCGCTCGTCGTGGGACAGGGTCCTGCCGATCTCGCCGACCGCGCTCTCGAAGATCTCGAAGGCGCGCTCCAGCATGGCCACGCCGTAGGTGGCGCTTGCGGCCACGCCGAGTGCCGCCGCCGAGGGGAACGCGACGATGCCGGTCAGCGCCTTCTCCCACTGGCGAAGGGCCACCGTCGACAGATGATGCGCGAGCTCCGCCGTCCGTGCTCGCTCGAGCGTCCTATCGGTCGCTCGGATTCCGCCGTTCTCCTGGCCCCACTTGTCGATGACGTTCATTGGCAGCTCCTTTTCGATGCGCCCACGTTTCCGCGCCGTGCTGACGGTACCGCGAAGCGATTGACCGCTGGAGTGAGCACTCTGCCTGGGTCCGTCACTTTTTTTCCAGGCGTGCGCGACCGCCGATCCTCGTGACGGAAATGTCACGCCGGCTTCCCGCGAGCGACCCCCGCCCTCCGTAGGTTCGGTGGCCATGGCACGCGTAGTCCTCATCGAGGACGAGCCCGACTTGCGGGAAATTCTCCAGTACAACCTCACGCAGGCGGGGCACAGAGTGCAGTCTGCGGCGACGGCCGAGGCCGGACTGCGCCTCGCGCGCGAGTCTCTGCCGGACATCGTTCTGCTCAATCTCATGTTGCCGGACCGCTCGGGCACCACCGTGTGTACCGCCCTCAAGCGCGAACCGCGCACGCAAGACATTCCGATCATCATGGTCACGGCGAAGGGCGAGGAGGTCGATCGCATCGTCGGCCTCGAGCTCGGGGCCGACGACTACCTCGTGAAGCCGTTCAGTGTCCGCGAGCTCGTTCTGAGGATGAACGCCGTGCTCCGTCGCGGCGACGCCAAGGAGCCGCAGCTCCTGGAGATCGCCGAGCTGCGCATCGACCGGGACGCGCATCGGGTCGAGGTCGAGAGCGCCGAGGTTCCCGATGACTCCGCTGGAGTTCAAGCTCCTCATCACGCTCGCTTCGCGTCGCGAGCGCGTGCAGACCCGCTCCACCTTGCTCGGCGACGTATGGGAGCTCGACCCCGGGGTGTCGTCGCGCACGGTCGATACGCACGTGAAGCGCCTCCGCGACAAGCTCGGTACCGCCGGGCGTTTCATCCAGACGGTGCGGGGGGTCGGCTACCGGTTCTCGGAGCGCTCCCCCGAGGTCGAAGGGGAGTAATCACTCCGGCAGGGGGATGAACTCGGTTTCGTCGCCCGGCACCCTGGGGAAGCGCCCTTCCTTCCAGTCGCGCTTCGCGCGCTCGATCCGCTCGCGCGAGCTCGAGACGAAGTTCCACCACACGTGCCGCGGTCCGTCGAGCGGTGCTCCGCCGAACAGCATGACGTGCGCTTCGGTGAGGGCACGCAGGCTCGCGGCCGTGTCGGGGCGCAGCACGATCATCTCGCCGGGCTCGACGCGCTGCTCGTCGCATGCGACGGACCCCCGTACGACGTAGGCGGCGCGCTCCTCGTAGTCCGCGGGAACGGCGATCTCCGCGCCTGCCTCGAGCCGGGCTTCCACGTAGAACATCGGCGAGAACGCGTGAACGGGCGACGCGACCGCGTACGCGGCGCCCACGAGGACACGCAGCCGCGCGCCGGGCAGGGTGACCGCCGGGAGCGTCTCGGCGGTGTGATGATGAAAGCTGGGCTCGACCTCCTCGAAAGCGCTCGGCAGCGCGATCCAACTCTGGATGCCGTGCACGCGCGCGCCCTCGCGGCGCGCCCCGGGGCCGGAGCGTTCGGAATGCACGATCCCGCGGCCGGCGGTCATCCAGTTGATCTCGCCCGGGACGATCGCCTGGGTATGGCCCAGGCTGTCCTTGTGGATGATCTCGCCCTCGAAGAGATAGGTGACCGTCGCCAGGTTGATGTGAGGATGCGGCCGCACGTCCATGCCGCGCCCAGGCTCGAGCGCGACGGGGCCCATGTGGTCCCAGAACACGAAGGGCCCGACGGACCGCTTGTCGCGGGATGGCAGCGCGCGTCGCACGGCGAATCCGCCGACCTCGCGCGAGCTCGCCCGCACAATCCATTCGACGGCCGGAGCCTTCGTCCTCCGGCAATCCGGCTCTTCGGCAGGCACGGCGCTCACGGCGCCATCATGACACGCAGAATCCCAGCGTGGGCGAAGTCAGCGCGATGACCGAGTGCCGCTCTCCGGGGCCGCGGGGTCTCCACAAGACGCCTCGCATTCCCCGCCTCCACTCGAGCTCCAGGGGCGTCGATGGATCCTCGCTCGCGATCCAGCCCATCAGGCGCATGCCGACGAGCTCGGTCTTGTGGGTTCCGGTCGTGCTCACGAACTCGCGTCGCGTGATGGCCTGGCACACGCCGTCTCGAAGCAAGTACACGCTGTTGCGCGTCTCGATTCGCGTCTCGCCGGCAAAGCACGCGGGCAGCGGATTGTTGCTCCACGTGCGCGATGCCCCCGCGGCGAGCCGCTTCATGTACGAGCGCCGGTCTCTGGTTGCCTGCTCCACTGGTCCCTCCTACCCGGGCGCACGATGTCAGCACCTTGCGTGCCGACGACGGCCGCACGCGATTCCCGAGCGTTAGCTCGGATCGCCGTGTGGTTGAGGCCTCCCCTGTGGGTCGGATGATCCAGGGCCGACGGGCGCTACTTCCCGCGGGAGTCGCCGCCCGCGGCACGACCGAAGCCCATGACCTCGACGTTCAGATCGAGGACGAGCTTGAGCAGCGTGGCGCGCTGCTCCTCGGTGGGCGGTCGAACGGACCAGGCGTGGAGCGCGCGCTCGAAGCCCTCGGCCTTCGCGCGTAGCTCGCGCGTTCGGGGGCCCGGCGAAAGCTCGCGCAAGCGCTCGAGCGTGTCGGCCAGCGACTTCTCGACGATTGCCAACCGGGTGGAACCACCCTTGATGCCCCCGCTGCTCATGCTGCTGTTAGAGTACCGCGCCAAGACGCCTCTTGCTCGTTTTCTGATGAAACACATGCCCCCCAGAAGCTCTGTCTTCGCCACGTGCCTCTACACCGCAGCCGGCTCGGGTGCTGCCGCTCTCGGCGTGATTGCGCTGGGCGCCGCGCTGCTCGTCCCGGCCAGGCCGGCGCGCGCGGCGGACGCCGACGCCGCCCGGATCGCGCTCCCGGTGCGCACGACGCACCTCGCCAACGGCCTCGAAGTGGTGCTCCACGAAGACCACCGAACGCCCATCGTCGCGGTGAACCTCTGGTACCACGTGGGTTCGAAGGAGGAAGAGGAGGGTCGCGAGGGCTTTGCTCACCTCTTCGAGCACGTGATGTTCCAGGGGAGCAAGCACGTGCCGGAGGACATGTACTTCCGGTACCTCGAGCGCGCGGGCGCCTCGAACGTGAACGGATCGACGGCCGAAGACCGGACCAACTACTTCGAGACCGTACCGAAGAACCGTCTCGAGCTCGCGCTCTGGCTCGAGAGCGATCGCATGGGCTTCCTTCTCGATCACGTCGACCAGCAGACGTTCGCGGGGCAGCGCGACGTGGTCAAGAACGAGCGCCGGCAGAACTACGAAAACGCGCCATACGGGATGGTCGGTATGTACCTGGCCGAGGCGCTCTTCCCGCCCCAGCACCCGTATCACCACCTGGCCATCGGCTCGCCCGAGGATCTGGATCGCGCCAGCCTCGACGACGTGAAGGCGTTCTTCCGATCCTGGTACGTCCCGAACAACGCGACGCTCGTCGTGGCCGGGGACCTCGATCCCGAGCCGACGTTGAAGCTCGTGGAACAATATTTCGGCCCAATACCCCGCGGCCCCGCGAAGGAGCACGCGAAAGCGGCGAGCGTCGATTTGGCCGGCGAGAAGCGCCTCGACGTGGAGGCCGGCGTGGAGCTTCCGCGCGTCGTCCTCGCCTGGGTCACGCCGGCTTTTTTCGTCAAGGGAGATGGAGAGCTCGACCTTCTGGCGCGGGTGCTCGCGGGCAACAAGACCAGCCGCCTTTACAAGCGCCTCGTCTACGACGACCAGATTGCGCAGGACGTGTCCGCCTTCCAGGCCTCGCCGCAGCTCGCGAGCAAATTCGAGATCGTCGCGACCGCCAAGCCGGGGCACACCCCCGAAGAGGTGATCGCCGCGATCGACCAGGAGCTCGCGCGCGTGCGCGACGGCGGCGTCGAGGACGCAGAGCTCTCTCGTGCGCGCACCGGTTTCCTCGCCGACAAAGCGTTCGCGCTCGAAACGGAGGGCACGCGCGCGGATCGCATCAACGAGTACGCGCACTACGTGGGAGACGCCGGGTATCTGGCGAAAGACATCGCACGATACGAGGGCGTGTCGTCCGCCGACGTGCGCGACGCTGCCCGATTTGGCCGCCGCCCGGCAAGCGGGTGGTGGTCGTGGTGCGCCCGACCAAGGGCGCGCCCCTCTCCGGTCGCCTCGTGCGGAGGACGCCTTGATTCCCCGCGGAGTGACGTCCCTCGCGATTGCGAGCCTCTTCTCGGCGTGCGCGTCGCAGCCCCCGCTGCCTGCACCGCCGCCTTCTCCGCCGCCGGTCGCCTCGTGGCCGGCCCCGCCTTCTCCCCCGCAAGCGGCCCCCGCCACGCCCGACGCGCCCTTCCGCGACTCCGCGCCGCAGGCGGGCCCCGTCGTCGAGTGGACGCCGCCGAAGGTCGACGCGTGGACGCTGCCCAATGGCCTGCGTGTCCTCTTCGTCGAACGCCACGACTTGCCCATCGTGAGCGTGCGCGTCGTCTCCGTCGTCGGCGCCGGAGACGTTGCCGGCGTGCGGCCCGGGGTCATTCCGTTCATGGGCGCCATGCTGGAGCAGGGCGCCGCCAAGCGTACGGCGCTCACGATCTCGGACGACTACGAGGCCTTGGGCGCCGAACACGGGACCTGGAGCGATTGGGACACCTGCG
Organism: uncultured delta proteobacterium; assembly: GCA_963720145.1. Lineage (GTDB taxonomy): Bacteria > Myxococcota_A > Polyangia > Polyangiales > Polyangiaceae > Palsa-1150. The sequence goes on along the minus strand of CAVREO010000039.1, from coordinate 8,526 downwards.
GCGCGCGCGCCAAGGTCCTCGCCTCCCATCTCCCCCTCGCGCTCGACCTGCTCGCCGACATCGTCCTTCGACCGACCTTCCAGGACGCGGAGATCGATCGGCAGCGCAAGCGATGGCTGGCCTCCATCGAGCAGCAAAAGAGCAACCCACCGCGAATGGAGCAGAACGCGATCGGGGTATCCCTCTTCGGACCGGCCCATCCGTACGGCCACAGCCAGCGCGAGGTCGCCGCCATCGTCGAGAAACTCGCGCGCCCGGAGATCGAGGCCACGTGGCGGCGGGTCTTCTTCCCGCGCTCGACGGTCATCGTCGTTGCCGGCGACGTCTCCCGTGATTCGCTGCGCTCGATGATTGAGTCGCACTTCGGCGCGTGGAGCGGGGGAGCCCTCGCGCGCGCCACGGTCCCTCGGGCCCCGGCGGCAACCACCGCGGCGCGAGCGGTCTCGCTCGTAGACGTCCCGGGCGCGGCCCAGTCGCAGGTGTTCGTCGTAGGCGAGGGAACGGCGATGGCCACGCCCGATCGCATTCCCCTCCACGTGATGAACCTCATCCTCGGCGGAATGTTCTCGAGCCGCATCAACCTCGATCTGCGCGAGGCGCACGCCTACACCTACGGCGCCTACTCGACCTTCGGGATGCACCACGGCGCGGGTCCGTTCCTGGCCGGGGGAGCCATCTTCGCCGAGCACACGGGCGACGCGGTTCGCGAGCTTCTCGCGCAGGTCGACCGCATCCGCACCGAGCCGGTCACCGCCGACGAGCTGACGGACGCCAAGGAGCACGCGAAGCTCGCGCTTCCCGCTCGATTCGAGAGCGTCGACGAGGTCACGCAGGCGCTGCAGGAGATTGCGGCGTACGGGTGGCCTCTCGACGAGTACGCTACGCTCTCGGCGCGCATCGAAGCGGTGACGGCCGCCGACGTCCTGCGCGTCGCCAAGCAGCGGCTGCATCCGGCAGAGGCCATGCGCGTCGTGGTCACCGGCGACCGCGCGAAGATCGAGAAAGACCTGGCTTCGTACGGCTCGATTGAGGCGCGCGACTCGTTCGGAGAGCGGATCAAGTAGGCGGCCCAGCGATGAATCTCTGGCAGCTCAGCGCCACGAGGCTCTCGTCGCTGCTCTCGCGCGGCGAGGTCAGCGCGGGCGAGGTCGTGCGCGCTCACCTCGAGCGAGTCGACGCGGTCGACGGACGCCTCCGCGCGTTCACCGAGGTCCTGCGCGAGCAAGCGCTGTCGGAGGCCGACGCGTCCGATGCGCGCCGCAGGCGCGGCGAGGCGCGCGGCCCGCTCGACGGGCTCCCGATGACGATCAAGGAGTGCTTCGAGATCGCCGGCCGCGCGACGACTCTCGGTCTGCCGTCGTGGCGAGGGCGAATCGCGGCGCGCGACGCCGCGATGGTCACGCTCCTGCGCGAGGCGGGCGCCGTCCTTCTCGGCCGCACCAACCTGTCGCAGACGATGCTCTACGTCGAGGCGCGCAATCCCATCTTCGGGCAGACAGCCAATCCGTGGTCGTCGTCGCGCTCGCCCGGCGGTTCGTCGGGTGGCGAGGCCGCGGCGATAGCTGCCGGCATGTCCCCCCTGGGCGTCGGGACCGATATCGGGGGCAGCATCCGGACGCCCGCGCACTTCTGCGGGATTTGCGGGTTCAAGCCGACGCTCGACCGCCTGCCCATGCGCGGCTACCAGACGGTGCTGGCCGGGCAGGAGGCCGTGCGAGGGATGGGCGGCCCGCTGGCGCGCACGGTCGACGATTCCGTTCTCTTCTTTCGGTCGCTCGATCCGCGCGCGCTTCGGAGCTCGATCCGCGCGTGCCGCCGTTGGCCTGGGACGACCCGGGGGCGGTGCGGCTCGAGGGTCTGCGCGTCGGGTTTTACACCGACGACGGGATCGTACGGCCCTCTCCGGCGATCGCGCGCGCCGTGGCCCGCGCAGCCGAGGCCCTGCGGGTCCGGGGCTGCGACGTGCGTCCGTTCGATCCGCCGGAGACACGCGCGATGCTGGCGACGTACCTGGGCGCGCTCAGCGCGGACGGCGGAGCGGGCTTGCTCGCTGCGCTCGCCGGAGGCGAAGTCGATCCGGTGCTCGAGCCGATCCGGCGTCTGGCGCGGTGCCGGCGCGGGCTCGCGGCGTCGCCGCGAGAGCGACTCACGCGATGGGCCAGGAGGGCATCTCGCTCATGCTGGGCGCGATGGGCGAGAAGAGCGTGACCGAGCTCTGGCGACTCACGGATTGACTGCGAGCTCTGCGGACGCGGCTGCTCGACGCCCTGGACGAGCGCGGCATCGACCTGCTGCTTGCCGCCTACGCGACGTGCGCGCTGCCGCACGGCGGTTCGAAGAACTTCACCCTGGCGTCGAGCTACTCGATTCTCTTCAACGCGACGCAGCTCCCGGCCGCGACCCTCCCGGTGACCCGCGTGCGCGAAGACGAGACGCGGCGCGCGGCCGGAGCCGACGCCCTGGAGAGGAAGGCGGCGGCGGTCGATTGGGGCAGCACGGGTCTGCCGGCGGGCGTGCAGGTCGTCGGAAGGCCGTGGCGGATCACGTCGTTCTGGCGGCGATGCGCGCCATCGAGGCGGAGGTCTCTCGCGACGAGGGCTTCCCGCTGACTCCGGTGGAGCCGTGAGGTAGGAGGGAGAAACGTGCGTCTGTCCGCAGCCGCGTGCTCGAAGGGAGTCGCGCTGCTCCTTTCGGGGCTCGCGCCCGCCTGCGACGAGCATTTCCCCGCGCCGCCTCCGACCGCATCCGCGGCCAGCGAGACGCCGGGGCCTCCGCGCGTCGTCCCGCCGGCGGCGCGACGCTACGCCTCGTCGTCGCGGATTGTCTTCGATCCCCTGCGCGGCGGCGTGTGGACGGCCAACGGGGACGTCGGGTCGGTGAGCTACGTGAACGTCGACAGCAGGGAGTCGAAGACCGAGCGGGCGATCGGGGGCGACATCACGTCGGTCGCGCTCAGCCCCGACGCCTCCGTCCTCGCCGCCGTCGACCGCGATGGCGGGACCGTGACCCTGCTCGACGCGGACACCGCCGAGGCGTCCGCCACGATCTCCGTCGGTGACCACCCACGCGCCTGCGTGTGGGACGCCGCCAATCCGCGGTGGCTCTACGTGACGGTCGAGGACGACGGAGCCGTCGCCGTGGTCGATCGCGATCTCGGCCAGGTCGCCGACACGATACCGGTCGGAAGGCAGCCCTCCGGACTCGCGGTCTCTTCGTCCCGTCGCGAGCTCTACGTGGCCCACCGGATTGACGCGCAGCTCACCGTGGTCGATCTGCGCGAGCGGACCGTGGCGGCGGACGTTCCGCTCGCCGACGAGCCCTATTCCGCCCTGCTGACGCCCAACGGAAAGCCGTTCGCCTTCGAAGCGCCGGCGATCACCGGCGACGGTCGGTTCGCCTGGATGCCCCACGAGCTGCTCGCGCCCACGCACCCGTTCGTGTTCAACGAAACCCTGTTTCCCGCCATCAGCGTGGTCGATTCGTTCGTGCGTGCCGAGGCGCAGACCAACCCGAATTTTCCAAACGTCGCCGGACGCAAGAACCTCTTCGACGGGATCGACGTCCTCGGGCCGGACGGGCAGCCGGAGGTCTTTTCCCAGCTCTGCGCCGTGGCCTTGCACCCGAACGGTTTCGTCGGCTGGGCGCTGGCGTGCGGGAGCGAAGACCTGCTCACGTTCGACCTGGGCGCGGGCATCGCGATGACGCGCTTCGCAACCTCCCGGTGGATTACCCGGTCGCGCTGACGCTCGACGACACGGGTCAGCGCATCTTCGTCCTCGGCGACCAATCGCACACGGTCGCCACCTTCGACACGGGCGACGGAAGCCTGGTGGCTCACACGAAGATGTACGGCGATCCCATCGCCGTGCTGCGCAGACCCGACCGCGTGGACCCGACGCTGCGCGCCGGTCTCACGCTGTTTTATCGCGCGAACTCGTCCAAGGGCCCTCTGCCGACGACAGCCAAGAACTGGATGTCCTGCGGCGGGTGCCACCTCGACGGATTCACGTCGACCAACGCACGCCTCTTCGAGGCTCTTTCGCCGCCCAATCCCGCCGAGGACGCGCTCATCGGCCACGTGGGCCTGGTCGACGATTTCACGACGGCGGCAAAGGATGCTCCGGACCCCTCGCCGTTCAATCCCCACCATTTGCTCGTGGCGCCCACCGACCAGGGAGGGCTCGCGCCGAACCCGCCCGGCCGCGATTGCAACCTGGCGGTCACGATGGCGCAGCAGCTCGCGACGGTCGTCGCCCGTGACTTGCCCGACGAGGGCTCGTGGGAGCAACCGCGGGGGCAGCCGTACCCGTCTTGGGGCGCTGCGTTCTGCGGAGGGTGCCATTCGGCCGAGTACGAGGCGTGGAGAGTGAGCGTCCACTCGCGGGCGGTGAACGACGGCATGGTGACGCGCTGCCTGAATCAGGAACCGCCCTTCACGCGGCAATGCGCCGGCTGCCACGACCCGATGGTCGCGCGGGTGCCGCAGACCGAGACCCACGGCGTCACCTGCCTCGGGTGCCACGACGTGGAGCGCGAGATGGGCGCCGGCGGCAACGGCGACCTCGTCGCGGTCGCGCATGCCGACTGGGGCGGCGATCGCAAGGCCCGCGCGCTCGCGTCGCTCGAGACGCTGCGCCGGCCGGAGTTCTGCGGCGGATGCCACCAGCAGTTCGTGCCGGGCAACGGCTTCGCAGGGATATCGACGTACGCGGAGTACCGTGCGAGCTCGTATCCGGCGGCGGGCACGCGCTGCATCGACTGCCACATGCAGAAGATCCCACCGGCGTGGCCAACCACCGCTTCCCGGGCGGCAACTACTATATCGGGGGCGTCATCGACGACGCGACCCTGATGGCGGAACAGATGAGGAACCTGAAGACGGCCGTCACGCTGGCAGCGACGCGCGTCGCCGGCGGCGTCCAGGTCGTCGCCACCAACGCCGGCGCAGGCCACAGCTTTCCGACGGGCGTCTCCGATCTGCGGGAGCCGTGGGTCGAGGTCGATCAGGTGGACGCGACCGGGACGGTCGTGCAGCAGTACGGCGCTCCGGGGAGCGACGGCATGCTGCCGTCGGACGCCGCGCGTCTGGGCACGGACATCGCAGACGCCAACGGCGACCTCTTGCTGCGGCACGAGCTGAGCGTGGCTGCGCGAGTGCCCTTCGAGGTGCGCATTCCCGCGCGCGGGGCGCAGTCGCTCTTCGTTCCGGTGCCCGCCGGCGTACCGACGTCGTCTCTGCGCGCCGTCCTCTACTTCCGCAACGTGCGAACGACCGACTATCCATTTGCGATGCAGGGCAGCACGGGAAACGCCCCGAGCGTCGAGATGGCTCGGGCCCAGGTGCAGGGGCCATGATGCGCGTCGCGGCGATTGCCGCGCTGCTGGTGGCGTGCCGCGGCCAGGGTGAGCCCGCGAATCCAGGGCCGGCCGACGACGCGGGCGCCGATTCGCCCCCCACGCCCACGATGGGCGCGCTCGCGGTGAGCGCGTACGGGTGCGGCCGCTGCCACCAGGCGGAGAATCCCGCCGACGGAGTGCTCTCGGGCAACACGACGGCCGTGCCCGGGAGCCAGGCCTACGGCTCGAACCTGACGCCCGACCCCGACACCGGCATGGACGCCTGGGAAGCGGGCGTGATCGCCAACGCGATCCTCGAGGCGACCGACGACCTCGGACACAAGCTCTGTCCGCAGATGCCCGCCTACGCGGACGCCGGGATGAGCGCCGAAGTCGCCACCTCCATCGCCTTGTATTTGCAAAGCCTGCCCGCCGTGTGGCGCCCCATCCCGCCGAGCGTCTGTCCCCCCATCAAGGTCGCCGGCGACGCAGGAGTCCCCTAGGCCGGCGTGCTAGCCTCCGCGGCGATGTCGGTCGCGTCGCAGCAAGTGCAGCACGTCGACGAGCCGGCGCTCCCGCAGAGGCTCGCACCTCGCCCGTACGCTGCAGGAGCGGTTCCTCGGCAAAGACGAGGTCGTCCGCCTGCTCTGCATCTCGGTGCTCGCCGGCGAGCATGCGGTGCTCATCGGCCCACCGGGCACCGCGAAGAGCGCGCTGATACGCACGTTCGCGCGGCTGACGCACGCGCAGTACTTCGAGTATCTGCTGACGCGGTTCACCGAGCCCAACGAGATCTTCGGCCCGGTTGACATCGGCGCGTTCCGCGAGGGTCGTTACGAGCGGCGCACCGAGGGCATGCTCCCGCAAGCGGAGATCGTGTTCCTCGCCGACGAGGTGTTCAAGTCCAACTCCGCCATCCTCAACGCCCTCCTGACGCTCCTCAACGAGCGCCGGTACACGAGTGGCGGGCAGGCGATGAAGTGCCCCCTGCTGTCCGCGTTCGGCGCCTCCAACGAGGTGCCGGGCGACGAAACGCTGACCGCCATCTACGACCGCTTCATCCTGCGTATCCGGAACGACAATCTGGACGCCTACCACTTCCAGGACCTGCTGCAGCGGGGCCTCGAGCACGAGCTCTCGCAGATGACCGACGCCGAGGCGCAGCCGCTCGTGTCGGCGCGTGAGCTCGGCCAGCTGCAGCACACGCTCCTCCAACGCACCCGATTCACCGAGGAGTTCTTCTCGCGGTACAAGGGGCTGGTCTTCCAGATCGGGCCGAGGGCGTGACCCTCAGCGATAGGCGCGTCGTCAAGCTGCTGAAGCTCTTCGCCGCGAGCGCGTACCTCGACGGGCGGACCGAGCCCGATGCCGGCGATTCCTTCGTCCTCAAGCACGTCTGGAACAGCGAGGACCAGGCGCAGATCCTCGAGGGGATTGTCACGCCGGTGCTCGAGACGCACTATCGCGAGCACCCCGACGCGCGCCGCGTCGGGGCGGTCGGCGTCGGCATCGAGGCGCTCGCCGGGGAGATTGACCGCGTCAGGCAGGTGCTCACGGGAGCCGGTGGGCTCAGCGACGTGCAGCTCTTCAGCCAGCTCAAGGCCCTGAGCGAGATCAAGACGGCTCTGGCCTCGTCGACGGACCCTCGCGCGAAGGAGCTCGTCGCGCGGGTGGATCAGCTCCTCGAAGCCGCCTTTCGCACCGGACGATTCGCGCAGATATGACGAGGCGTCTGGCGGCGATTGAAACCTCTACGGCGCTCGGGTCGGTCGCGCTCTTCGAAGACGGGGCGCTGGTCGCGGAGGACGAGCGACGCGTCTCGAACGCGCACGGCGAATCGTTCTTGCCCATGGTGAACGCGCTCTTCGAGCGGGTCGGCTGGCGACCGGGCGACGCTTGACTGCTGGGGAGTCGGCATCGGTCCGGGCAGCTTCACCGGGACGCGCATCGGCCTCTCCACGGCCAAGGGGATTGTCCTGGGCGACGGCCGCCGAGCTCGTCGGAGTCACGTCCCTCGACGCGCTCGCCGAAGGGCTGCTCGAGGAGGCGGATACCGCCGTGGCGAGCCTGGTGGACGCCGGCAAGGGCGAGCTGTACCTGCAGGTTCGCCTTGGCGAGCAGTTGCTTCTCCCCCCGACGCACGCGCTCACCGCGACGTGGCCGCGCGCGTCGCCGGCGCCGCCGGCGAGCGGCGGGTCGTCGTCCTGGGGGACGCAGCGGGCCAGGTCGACTGGTCGTCCTCGCTCGGTCCGACTCTACGGCTCGAGACGGCCCCGCCCCACGATTTGCCGCGTGCCTCGGCCGTGGGGCGCATCGCGCTCGCGCGCCGCCCGGACGATGCGCACGCCCTCGAGCCGTTCTACGTTCGGCCGCCGGAGATCACGATGCCGCGAGCCGGAGGCCGAGCGTGAAGGTCGCGACGTGGAACGTGAACGGGATTCGCGCCCGGGAGGCGCAGTTCGTCGAATGGGTGCGCCGCGACCAGCCCGACGTCGTGTGCCTGCAAGAGATCAAGGCGACCCCCGAGCAGCTGGGCGAGACGTTGACCATGCTGCCCGAATACTGGAACTACTGGCACGGCGGCCCCAAGGGATACAGCGGTGTGTCGCTTCACGTTCGCAAAGCGGCGTTCGCCGCGCGCCCGGAGTTCGGGCATCCGCCGTTCGACGTCGAGTGCCGGGTCGTCCAGGCGAAGCTCGGCGGCGATCTCGTCGTGACGAGCGCGTACGTTCCCAACGGCGGCAAGGACTACCAGGCGAAGCTGCAGTTCCTCGAGGGGATGCGGGCCTACGTCGGCGGCGTGCAAGCGGCGGGCGAAAAGCTCATCGTCTGCGGCGACCTCAACGTGGCTCGCACCGACATGGACGTGCATCCCAAGGAGCGCAAGGCCGGCGCCATCGGCCAGCGCCTCGACGAGCGCGAGCTCTTCGAGAGGATCCTGGCGTGCGACCTGGTCGACGTAGCGCGGGCCCTCGACCCGGCGAATGACGCCCTCTTCACGTGGTGGCCGCCCTGGCGCAGCATGCGGCAGAAAAACCAGGGCTGGCGGATCGACTACGTCCTCGTCAGCTCGGGCAGGGGCCTGCGCGCGACCGAGTGCAAGGTGCTCGCCGACGTGGGCACGAGCGACCACGCGCCGCTCGTAGCGGTCATCGAGTAGCGTCGGCGGTCCGCCGACTCGCCTCCGAC
>CAVREO010000038.1:0-15925 GCA_963720145.1 uncultured delta proteobacterium | reverse complement strand
TTGTAGTAGGGCTCGTATAATCGCTCAATCTCTTGCTGGGAGTGGCCAGACCGTATGGCGAATAGCCAGCGCCCTGGCCGATCATCTTCAGGGTAATCGTTCCGTCGGGCTGAATGATCAAGTCGCGATTCAACGTCGGGTCCGTGAATGATTCGACACGGATCTGGTCGCCGATATTCAGTTCGTACGGGCCGGTTGTTTCCTCGCGCGTCACGCGATAGACCAGCTCGAGCAGGTCATCGACACGGAGTCGATACTCGGGCACGCGCGCGAGACGACCGTGACCTACATATTCGCCTTGAGCGTAAGGTTGCCAATCCATCGGCCGCGCCGTGCCCCAGGCCTGCCAGCGCGCAGAAGGCGAGCAGAAGCGCCAGCGCGACGAGCGGGCGATGCCGCGTCGTTCGGGCCTCTCGGAAAGCGTAGGACAAGGAGATAAGGATGCCTGGGTCCACTGCGACTCGGTGGGCCTAGGATGCACGCAAACGCTCGCGTGAGCAAAGCAGCGGAGAGGGGCCAGGTCGCGGCCGCCGCTACTTCGCGGTCGCGGCGCAATAATCCGCGTTCGTGTCGAGCCGACACACGACATCAAGCGGCCTGATGGCGCGGTTGCGAAGGAAGTAGTCGTCGACCGCGTGCTCGCAGGCTTGGAGGGCCGTCTTTCCGCAATCGTCGCGATCGACACCGCGACCGATGCCCAGAACGCGATACTCGCCTTGCTCGTTTTGCCGACCGGTGAACTCCGATCCCGCATGCAGGCGCGGATTCCGCGCCGGGCGAGTAACCGCTGGGCGATTGTCCGTTCTTGTTTTGGGCCACGACTTCTCGCCCGTCTCCGCCCGTCGAGACAGCGTCGCGAGCCGAGTCGGTCGCGAGCGATACCCTGGTCGCGATGCTGGCCTCCGATTGGCACGCGAAGTACGGAGCCTGCGGCGCGTTCGCGGCTTGCTTCGACGCCTGCTCCGATACCCGAGCGAGCCCTCGGCACGCACGATTTGACCCGACACGGCGCCGGCAGGGCCGCACGCCGACGGGACCTGACAGGCCGAGGTCAGCGCAGCGGCCGACGACGCCAGAACGACCGCTGCCGAAAATCGAAAAAACGCTCTCATGGGATGACCTCGTGTTCGAAGGGAGTCAGTGGATGAATCGGACGATGAAGGGCCGCGTCCTGCCACGGGCCGGCACGCCGTGGTCGTCGAGGGCGGGCAAGAACGGTTGCCGCATGGCGCACCGGAGGGCGACCTGGGCGAAGCCGTGACCCGGATCGGAGAGGATCGACCGATTCGGCCATTCCGTCCGGCCTCACCGTGGCCGTCATGCGCACGAATCCGAGGTCCTCCGTCTCGCCGGGATAGTGGCAGTCCCAGTTGGGGAGGAGTGTCGCCGGGCGGGCACGACTCGGCAGGACGCGCCCGTTCCCGGGACGAGAGCGCGAACCTCCGTCTCCGCCCGGGTCCCCAGCGCTCCCGCTCGCGTCGGCTCCTTGGGGCCCGGCCGCTTGGGAGAGAGGGCCTCGGGAGTCCATGCCGCCCGATAGCCGGAGAAACCAATCGGTGAATGGATTGTCCAGCACGCTCCCCCCCGTGCTCGGTGCCGGGCTCGGCTTCGGTCCTGCCGGCGGCGTCTGTGCCGAGCCGCCCGCGGCAAGGGCTCTCGTGGGGACCGTCGGCGACGAGGCGCGCGGAAGACCTTCCGCGCCACGTGCCGGCTCGCCCACGGCAGACACGACGGCATCGCGCAGATTGAAGGCGAGCTCGCGCGTCGCGCTCGATCCATCCTCGGGCGGCGGGTCCCCCTCCATCTCCGCCCGCGCCTTGGGCGGGAAGCTCGGAAACCAACCGAGGGTCCACACGGCCATCAGGAGGTGGCTGGAGACCGCCAGCAAGCTGCCAATCGCCATCCGTTCCAGCTTCGAGCACGACCCCAAGCGCCGAACCTGGACGCACGGCTCGCCACGGTCGTCCTCCCCGAACCCGGCGGTGACTCCCGCAGGCCGAGTCGCGCCGAGGGCGCGCACGATTGCACTCTCACATCCCGCAGTATTTCGCGCCCACCCCCGCGAGCCACGCCCCGAAGTCGTTCTGGTACGTGGCCGGATTGCAGACGGAGGCCGGTCCCGCGAGCGCGGTCGTGAGGCACGTGTCGCCCGCGCTGAAGCTCGCGCACTTGGGGGCGGCGGTCTGCATCAGGCATTGCGCCGTGTCCGCATCGGAAGGGCACCCCGGGCAGATCGTGCTGAGGCAGCTGCCGTAACACTGCGCCTCCGGACCGCACGTGGCGTCGAGGTAGGGCGCGGCGCAGGCGACGAGGCCCGCCACCTCGTTGAACGGATACGCGAAGGGATAAAGGCACGAGTAGCAGGGGTAGTTGTCGCTGGCCTCGAACGAAAAGAAGCTCGAGCAGCCGCCGGAGTAGTAACCGGCGCTGCAGGCGGCGGCGGCGTTCTGCAGGTCGCTCGGGGAGCACGTGTGCTCCACGGGGATGGTCTGGAGCGGCGCCAGCGTGCAGCCGGGGAACGGTGCGCCGCACTGGTCCTGCTGACTCGCGCACTGGGCCAGAGGCAATTGCAGATTGCATTTCGAAGGGGGCGAGAGCTTCGTGCAGTCCGCGCAGGCGAAGCCTTGCGATCCGCACTGGGTGTCGACGAGCCCGGGATGGCAGTGCCCCGCGGCGTCGCAGCAGCCGTTGAAGCAAGACGCGGCGCACATCGCGGCGGTCTGGCAGCTCTGGGCGACGCACACCTGGCCGATGGCCGTACAGCTCTGGCAGGCCGCGCCGGGCTGGCCGCAGACCGTATCGGACGTGCCGTTCTGGCACGCGCCGCTCGCATCGCAGCAGCCGGCGCACGTCTGCGACGAGCAGCTGTTCGATCCGCTGCTGCTGCCCGAGCTGCTGCCGCTGCTCGACCCGCCGCCGCCGCCGGAGCTGCCGCCGGAGCCGCCTCCGCTCGTCGACCCGCTGCCGCCGCCCGAGCTGCCGCCGCCGCTCGAACCGCTGCCGGCTCCCGAGCCGCCACCGCTGCTTCCACCCGAGCCGCTGCCTCCGCTCGTCGAGGCTCCGGAGCTCGAGTCGCGGCCGGCGTCGCCCGACCCGCCGTCATGCACGGTGGATCCGCCGCACGCGCCGATCGCGATTCCCACGAACGCTGCCCAGAGCCAAGGACGTACGATTCGCACGACGCGCACTCTGCGAGAACGATGCCGCTTCGCACGCAGGCCCTTTGCGCGGGCGTTGCGATCGCGAGCGCGACCCGCTGTTCAATCCTCGAACAGCGCGCCCAGACCTTGGACAGCGGTGACCCGCGGCGCTACTTGCGCGAGGGAAGCATTCCCAGCTCGCGCATGCGGCTGCGCAGCGTCCCGCGCGAGATCCCGAGCACCCTGGCCGTCTCGACCTGGTCGTTCCCGCAGCGACGGAGCGTCTCGACGATCTCCTGCTCTTCGAGCGCGCGGACACGAGCGCGCAGGGGACTCGCGCCGTGCGCGGGCTGGACCGCCACGGCCTCCGAGACCAGCTCGAAGTGCTCCTCGCCGATCTTCCCGGCCTCGGCAAAGAGCGTGGCGCGAACCATGGCATTCCGCAGCTCGCGGACGTTGCCCGGCCAGCCATACGCGAGCAGGAGCTTCATGGCGCCGTCCGTGATTGTCGGCCTCGAGCGCCCCATGCGCGCGCTGGCCTCCTCCACGAAGCGGCCGGCGAGCGCGCGGATCTCCGCCGGTCGTTCGCGCAGGGGGGGAATGGGAAGGGTGACGCCGTTGATGCGAAATAAGAGGTCCTGGCGGAAGCGCTCGGCGCGAACGAGCGCCGGCAGGTCCCGGTTGGTGGCGGCGACCACCCGAACGTCGACGGGGACCGGCTTCACGCTCCCCACCCGAAGCACCTCGTTGTGCTCGAGCGCGTGCAGCAGCTTCGCCTGGGTCGCCGGCGGCATGTCTCCGATCTCGTCGAGCAGGATCGTCCCCCCATTCGCGGACTCCAGGAGGCCCGGCTTGGCCTGCACGGCCCCCGTGAACGCCCCCCGCTCGTGGCCGAAGAGCTCACTCTCGAGCAAGGAATCGGCAATGGCCGCGACAGTTCATGCGCACGAACGGTCCGCCGGCTCGCGACGAGCGGCGATGAATCGCCTCGGCGACGACTCCTTTCCCGACCCCCGTCTCGCCGAGCAAGAGAACCGAGAGCGTGGAGGCGGCGACCCGGTCGACGACTTCGTAGACGCGCGCCATCGCCGGGTCCAGGCACGCCTCGCCTTCGGCAGGCGCGGGCTCGCGCTGCTCGCCATGCATGTCGCGCAGCACGAGCAGCGCATCACCGATCTCGATCACGCTGCCGGGAGGGATCGGCGTCGGCACGTGCGGCGGCAGACGCTGATTGCCCAGGCGAGTCCCGTTGGCGCTCCCGAGATCCTCGATGCGCGGGTGCCGGCCCCCGTGCACGATCGCGTGCCGCCGCGAGACGGAATCGTCGAGCACGCGGACCTCGCAGGCCTCCGCCCGACCGACCGTCAGGTGACCTCGGAGCGGCAGCGCGTACGTCGCGCTTCCGCGGTCCCAGAACGCGATGAGGCGATGCCAACGCGCCGCCGTCTCGTGCGAGGCGGCCTTGACCTCGGTGCTGTCGTCGCCCGGCTTCACCAATTAGAGCTTGTCTATTCTGTCATATGTCCACGGTTCCAGCGTTCCGTCATGGCGAGACCGAGCTGCCGCCATCTGCTACGAAAGGACCGGGGAACCATGAGCTCCACCTTGCCTGGAAAGCTCACGCGCGACCCGTTCCTGCGCGTCGGCCCCGTCGTTCGGCCGGGCACGCGTATCGGTGGCAGGTATCGCGTGGAGTCCGCGGTGGGGCGCGGCGGCATGGGGCTGGTCGTGTCGGCTCGAGACGAGCGGACCGGCGCGCGCGTCGCGGTGAAGGTGCTCTTGCCGCACATGGGCGATTCGCCCACCTTCGCCCGTCGCGCACTGCGCGAGGCTCGCGCTGCCGGGGCGCTCACGAGCGAGCACGCGGTACGCGTGCTCGACGCGGGGCAGCTCGACTCCGGGTTGCCCTACATGGTCATGGAGCTGCTCGAGGGGACGGATTTCGAGCGGCTGCTCGCGGTGCGCGGAACGCTGTCGGTGCCCGAGGTCGCGACGTGCCTGGTGCAGGCTTGCGACGCGATTGTCGAGGCGCACGCGCGTGGGATTGTCCATCGCGACCTCAAACCGAGCAATCTCTTCCTCACGCACCGGAACGACGGCACTCCGCTCGTCAAGCTGATGGACTTCGGAATCTCCAAGCTCCTCGACGCCGAAGGCGACGGAGCGCTCACCCCCACGCCCGACAGCCCCGGCACCCCGCGCTACATGTCGCCCGAGCAGCTGCTCTCGGCGCGCCTCGTCGACAGTCGCACCGACGTCTGGGCGCTCGGCGTCATCGCCTTCCGCATGCTCGCCGGCAGATACCCGTTCGACGGCGAGACCGCCGCGGCCGTGCACATCGCCATCGCGTCGACTCCGGCGCCGAGCCTGGGCGACCCCCGGCTCTCCCTTCCCGCGCCCATCGTCGAGGTCGTCGAGCGGTGCCTCACGAAGTCCTTGGACGACCGGCTGCAGACGGCGCGTGCGTTCGCCGCCGCCCTCTTCCCCTTCGCCGACACCAGGACGCGGCGGCGTTGCCGCCATCTGCGCGACCCGGGCCCTGCCACAGCGGCTGTCGTCGCGCCGCGCGCCGCTAGCGGTCGCGAACGCCGGCGAGGGGAACCGGGCGAGCCGATTGGCCAGATTCTGCGGGTCTTCGCGCGCAAGCGGAGAGACCGCAACACCGCTGGTCTGCTCGCCACACTGGCTCACGTCGCGGTCCTCCTCTGGGCGGCGGGTTGGCCGGCGAACTTTCCTCCCAAGGCCTGGGCCGGCGCGGAGCTCACGGTGTTGCCGCGCGAGGACGTCACCAGCGCCTCCACCGAATTCGTCCTCGACCCGGGCCCCTTCGGGTCCGGCGAGCCCGGCGAGATCGGCAGCGGCGCCGCTCCAGCAGGAGGACGCGCGGCCGGCGTTCCGTCCGTGAAGGCGAAGGCCAGCGCGGCCAAGGCCGCGCACGAAGACGCGCTCGAAGATCCGTTCATGGATTGGCTCTGGCGCTCCTACGGGGCCGAATCCCCTGGTGCCGCCCTGACCGGGCCGCAAATCCCGGGGGCGGCCTGGGTTGGCGACCCGAGCCCCGCGGCTACGACGGGCGAGGGCGGGCTGAGCGAGAGCACGAGCGACGAGGGCGGTCGGCTGGGCAACTCCCTGGGAAACCAACCCCCGCCGCAGGGCCTGGCGCGCCCGGCGTCGCTCCTGCCCAACTGGGACTGCGAATACCCCGGGACGGCGACCCACGACGGCATCGTGCGACTCATCGCCACCGTCGGGCCGGACGGAGTGGCCGAAGAGGTCGGGATCCTGTCCAATCCGGGGAACGGCTTCGCCGAAGTCGCGCGGCAATGCGCGATACGGCAGCCGTTCGTGCCGGCGCTCGACGAGCGCGGGCGAAGGATCCGGAGCAAGACGCGGCCGTTCATCGTCCGGTTCATTCGCTGACCGCCGCTGCGACCGCCTGCTCGGCGCTCGGCGCTCGAGGCGACGCCTAACCTCGCACGCTCGCCGTCAGGACGCGCGCGGAATCGGCACGTCGCGATCCCCGGTTCCCGGAAGCATGCGCCTGCACAACACCCTCCAAAAATTGGCGTCGAGCCGTGCGCACGACACGTTCGAACCGGAGAGGCTCTGCTGGGTCGCGCGGGTGTCGAACGACGCGTACCGCAGGCTTTGCAGGAACGCGGGATCGTCGAAGAACGGGCCCAGCAGGCGCAGCGCGTGGCTCGAGGAGCCGGAGCGCGGCCCTCGCGTCGCGAGAAGCCACTCGGGCAGAGGCAGCGGGCGCACGAGACCGAGCCGCTCGAGAGAGGCGACGACCTCGTTCCAGGTCGTGGGCGCGGTGTGCGAAAGATGGAAGTTCTTTCCCTGCTCGTGTGCTCGCGTCGACAGGTGGACGATGGCGCCAGCCACGTAGTCGACCGGGGAGAGCGACACCGGCATCTCCAGGAGCGGGGCGCACTCCGTTTCGAGGCACGCGCGCAAGAGAAGGCTCATGAAATCGGGCTCGTTGAAGACGCCCGTTCGCGAGTGGCAGCCGACGAAGCCGGGCCGGTACACCGAGACCGCGAGGCCGCGCTCGCGCGCGAGGGTGACGATGCGCTCGCCGACCCACTTCGTGCGACCGTATCCCGTGAGCGGCGGCTGGTCCGCGCCGGCGGGCTCCTCTTCTTCGCGAATCGTCGTGCCGGCGTAGTGCGGCGTGAGAAAAGCCGCCATGCTCGAGACGAAGTGGACCGGGATGATTCTCCGCGAGCTCGCGAACCGCAAGACTTCCTTCAACCCCGCGACGTTGGTCGGGCGAAGGTCTTCGTAGGACATCAGAAAATGGACGAGCGCGCCGCAATGGTAGACGGCGTCTACCCGCGCCGAGAGCTCTTCGAAATCGGCCTCTCTCCAGCCGAACCGAGGCTCCGCGAGGTTGCCCACCACAGGAACGATTCGCGGGCCGAACGCGTCGTCCCAGAGCATTCTCTTCTCCAGCGACGCGCGGATGCGCGCGCGTCCCTCGGCGTCGCTCGCGGCTCGCACGAGGCAGTGCACGAGACCGTGCGTCTTCTCGAGCAGCTCCGCCAGAAGGAATGACCCGAGAAAGCCGGTCGCTCCCGTGAGCAGGGCACAACCCGGGACGGCGGGCGGGCGGGCCACCGGAGGCGCAGCCGAGGGAGCACGAATCGCGGGGTCGAGCTCGACCTCGCGCTCCAGGTCGGAGGCGCGAGCCTCCCCGGGCGGAGCGCCGATGCGCTGCTGGAGAAGGGACGCCAGGCCGTCGACCGTCGCGTTCTCGAGGATGGCCATGAGCGGCAACGCGATCCCGGTGTCTCTCTGAACTTGCGCCCGCAGCTCGGAAGCCATCAGCGAGTCGAAGCCCAGAGTCGCCAGGGCCTGGTCGCCGAGCACGACCGATGGCGGCAGCGCGAGGGCCGCGCCGACGAGCGCCGTCACGTACGCGGCGAGCTTCTTTCGTGCCTGGGTGACCGGCAGCGCGCGAAGGCCGGCCGCGTCGAGCCCGGGCCCTGCGGGGGCTCGGTGGGCGACTCTCTCTCCGGCGACGCGCTCGAAGATCGGCCGCGCGCCGATGCCGGGATACGCCCCGGAAAACTTCGCCCAATCGATGGAGGCCGCGACCACGGAGGCGACGCCGGCGGACGCCATGATCTTCCCCTGAAGCTTCAGCCCGTCCTCCGGGGTGAACGCGCCGATCCCGTGCGCGACCCCGGACGAAGCTCGCGCCGCCCGGGCGGCCATCCCCACCTCGGAGAACGCCCCCCAACCGATTGAGAGCGCCGGCAGACCTCGGCCGTGCCTCCACTGCGCAAAGCCGTCGAGGAACGCGTTCGCGCTGGCGTAGCCGGCGAGAAGCGGCGACGGCAAGACGGCGGAGAGGGACGAATAGAGAACGAAGAAATCGAGTGGCGCGTCCTCGAGGAGCTTGCCGAGCGCCCAGGCGCCCACGGCCTTCGCGGCGATGTCACGCCGGAGGCTCTCTCCGTCCAGCTCGGCGATCGGCGCCAACTCTCCGATCCCGGCTGCGTGAATCACGCCGCGGATGGCCGGCCAGCGCTCACGAGCAAACCGAGCGAAGAATCTTCGCAGCTGCCCGTCGTCGCTCACGTCCACGAAGGCGGTGTGCACCGCCGCGCCCATCGCCTCGAGCTCCAGGATCGCGGCGATGCGTGCGCCCGTGTCCGTCGCCGCGTCGACGGCGCCCCACCGCTCCCGCGGCGGCAGCGGCGTACGGCCGAGGAGCACCACGCGGCTGGCGCCCTTCTCGATCAGCCAGCGCGCGGCGCGCAGACCCAGGCCGCCGAAGCCGCCTGTGACGAGATAGGTCGCGTCGCGCCGCGCCGCGGGCGCCTCGGCGGCAATGGCGGCGTATCGCACCAGCCGCGGGACGTAGCGCTCGCCGGCGCGGAGCGCGACCTCGTCTTCCGCGTCGCCCGCATCGAGGCTCCGGTTCAACGCCGCGGCGAGCGCGGCCGGCGTGGTGGTCGCCGCGTCGAGGTCCACGAGGCCGCCCCAGAGATCGGGGTGCTCGGCGGCGAGGGCGCGACCGAAGCCCCACATCGCGGACTGCCCGACCGCGACGGGCGTGCCGTCGCCCGGCAGGGCCTGCGCGCCGCGCGTGACGAGCCAGATCGGCGCGGTCTGGTGGGCGGCGACGAGCGCGCGAACGACGGCTGCCGCGGTGCCGGGGCCGAGCCGGAAGCACCCGGCCACCTGGGAGGCCGTCATCCCGAGAGGAGACGGTGCGTCGAGCGAGAAGAAGTGGGCGACGCCCGTGAGGGTGTCCTCTCGGGTCACGTCCCCGATCACCCGGGCGACGTCTTCCGGTTGGTCGCGGCGAACTCGGAATCGACGGCGCGCGAGGCGTGCGTAGTCGTCCCCTCGCGTGACGCATACACACGTGTCGCCGCGCGCCGTCCGCTCCGAGGCGAACGCCTCGCCGACGCCCGCCTCGTCTGCGAGAACGAGCCAGGTGCCCGCTCGCCCGCCGTGCGCCGCGGTCGGCGGCTCGTGCGGCTGCCACTCCACCCGATAGAGCCGCTCACGCGAAGATGGCGCCGCCCGGCCGATGCGGTCGAGCCACGTCAATCGCGCGCCAGCGATCTCGGCGACCGGCCGCCCCGCCTCGTCGTAGGCCACGATGTCGCCGGTGATCGATCCAGGCGGGCTTCCGGGGCGAAGTCGGGCGTGGGCGAACAGCGGACCCTCGGGCTTGCGCAGAATTCGCACGCGGTCGAGGCGCGTCGGCATGAACGGGTGCTCACCGTTCGCCGCAGCGACCATGACCTGGCCGCAGCTGTCGAGCAGCCCCGGGTGGAAAAGATACTCGGCTAGCTCCGCCCGAACGACCTCCGAGATCGCCACGTCTCCGGCCGCTTCGCCGGCGGCGCGGTGGACCTGCGTGAGTCCGTGGAAGCGGGCGCCGAAATGCATCCCGACCTTCCGGAGGGACTCGTAGAAGTCGTCGCCTGCGAGCCGCCCTGGGCACCGCGACCGGATGGCGTCGCGCTCCGAGGCCGCGAGCGGCTCGGGCACCTCCGGCGGCGACGCAGCCAGTCGCCCGACCACGTGCTCCGTCCATTCCGCCTGCCCTCCCCTGGCGCGGCTGTAGACCGCGAATCGCCGGCCGCGAGCCTCGTCGGAGCCGATCGAAAGCTGGATCGTCCGCGCGCCGTCCTCGGGCACGACGAGCCGCCGGCGAAGCTCGACGTCGTTCACCGAGAAGCGGTCGTGCCCGAACGCCTCCCGCGCCGCGGCCAGGACCATCTCGACGTACGCGAGGCTGTTGAAGACGAGACTGCCCTCGATGGAGTGATCCCGAACGATTCCGTGCGAGCGCCCGGAGACGTCGAGCTCGAAGAGCAGGGGAGCCGTCGGCTCGGCAGGTGGGGTGTGGCGATCGAGGAGCGCGTGGGGGAAGTTCCTCCGCTCGGCAGCTTTCGGCGCGAAGGCCGAAGCGTCGCCGTCGTCCGCCGCCGGGAGCCAGTAGCGCTGCCTCTGCCACGGGTAGGCCGGCAGCGAGATGCAGCGCCCCTCCGGGTGCAGCGCGCGAAAATCGACGTCGCATCCGTTCGCGTAGAGCGCGCCGAGGGCGTGACGGAGCGTCATCGCCGGAGCCTCGTCGGGGGATTGCGACGCGAGGACGACGGCGCTAGGTGGACGCTGGGCGACGAGCTCGCGGATCGCTCCTCGCAACACCGGCCGGGGGCCCACCTCCAAGAAGACGTTGAAACCGTCGTCGAGGAGGCTCCGGATCGCGAGGTCGAACCGCACGGGCTCGCGCAGGTTCCTGGCCCAGTACGCGGGTCCGAGCGGTTCGTCGCGCGTGAACGTGCCTGTCACGGTGGAGGTGAAATCGATGGGCGACTCGCGGCCGACCACGCCCTCGAGCGAGTCGAGGAACCCGGGCAGATGGGGGTCGAATCCAGGGGGAATGCCCCGCGGCGTTGACCGGGACCCACCGGCAAAAGACGCCCCGGCTCTCGAGGCGCGCCGCGAGCTCGCCGAGCGCCTCGCCGTCGCCGGAGAGCACCGTCGCGTTCGGGCCGTTGATCGATGCGACCCAAGCGCGGTCGGGGGCCAGCTCGCGGGAGGTCTCGTCCGCGGGCAGGCCCACGAAGAGCATCCGCCCGGGGACCCGGGCGAGCACCGCGCTTCGTCGGACCACGATGCGGCACGCGTCTTCGAGTCCGATACGCCGCGCGCCGTGCGCGGCGGCGATCTCGCCCAGGCTGTGACCGACGACGGCATCGGGCGACACTCCCGCGCTCTCGAACAGGGCCGCGATGCCGGTCTGGACCGCGAAGAGCAGCGGCCCCGCAACGCCCGGCTCGTCGAATCGACTCGGATCCTCGAGGTTCAGGAGCTCCTCGAGAGACGGGGTCCCGAGCTCCCGGAACGCCTCGCTGCAGCGGCGAAAGGCCGCACGGAACGTGTCGATGCGCGCCAAGGCCTCGCGGCCCATTCCGAGCCACTGCGCTCCCTGTCCGGAATAGACGAACGCCACCTTGGCCCGCTTGCCGCCCAGCTGCGCCGTGTGCACGCCCGGTGCCGGTTCGCTGCGCGCCAGCGACGAGACGCGCTCCACGAGCTCGGCCCGGCTGGCCGCCACGATGCCGGCCCGGCGCTCGGCGTGATCGCGACGAGCTCCCGCAGTGAAACAGACGGCGTCGAGGTCGGCCTCGGTGGAGAGGAAGCTCGCGTACGCGCGGGCCGTCGCGGCGAGCGCCTCGCCGGTGCGCGCCGAGATCGGGAGCAAGTACGTCTGGGACGGGGCCGTGGCAGCGTCGGTCCGCTCGGGGGCGGCGGACAGGACGACGTGCGCGTTGGTGCCCCCGATCCCGAAGGAGCTCACGCCGGCGACGCGCGCGCCTTCGGCCGTCCACGGCGTCAGCGACGTCGGCACGCGAAGAGGCGCCCCTTGGAGCTCGGCCGCAGGCTCGCGGAAGTGCAGGTTGGGCGGAATGCCGCGGTGCTGCAGGGCCAGCGCGACTTCGATCAGCCCGGCGATGCCTGCCGCCGACTCGGGATGCCCGATGTTGGTCTTGACCAATCCGACCGTGCAGGGAGCGGACCGCTCGCCCCCTTCGCCGAGGACCGTGGCGAGCGCGCGGAGCTCGATGGCGTCGCCCAGCGCGGTCCCCGTGCCGTGCGCCTCGACGTACTGCACCTCGCTCGGTCGGACCGAAGCTCGCTGGTACGCAGACCTGAGGACACGCTCCTGGGCCGTGCGGCTCGGCGCGGTGAGGCCGTTGGACCGCCCGTCCTGGTTCACGGCGCTTCCGCGGATGACCGCGTAGATGCGGTCGCCGTCGGCCAGCGCTTGCGCGAGAGGCTTGAGGACGACCACCCCCACGCCCTCGCTACGCACGAACCCGTTCGCGCCGGCGTCGAAGGCCTTGCAGCGACCCTCGGGCGAGAGCGCGCCGAGCTTGCCGAGCGCGATCGTGTTCTCGGGGGAGAGAATGAGGTTCACGCCGCCGGCGAGCGCCAGGGTCGCATCGCCGGTGTGGAGGCCCTGGCAAGCCATGTGGACCGCGACCAGCGACGCGGAGCACGCCGTGTCGACGACCACGCTCGGCCCGCAGAAGTCGAACGCGTACGAGAGGCGGTTGGCGGCAATCGCGTTGAGGCCGCCGGTAGCCGAGTACGCATCGAGCGCAGTCGGGCGGGCGAGCGCCATCCGCCCGTAGTCGCTGGAGGTCACGCCGACGTACACGCCGACCCTCGACCCTCGGAGCTCGCGCAGAGGCTGACCGGCATCGGTCAGAGCCTCGTAGGCGACCTCCAGGAGCAGACGTTGCTGCGGGTCCACCTGGGCGGTCTCGCGCGGCGAGATGTCGAAAAAGAGGGGGTCGAACAGGTCGACGTCGTCGAGGAACCCTCCCCACCGGCTGTTGGTCTTGCCAGGCGCGCCGACGGCCTGATCGTACACGCGGAGCGCGTCCCACCTCGAACGAGGGACGTCGCGGATGGCGTCGACGCCGTGGCTGAGAAGATGCCAGAACGAATCGAATCGTGCGCGCCCGGGAAGCGGCAGGCCATACCCACGATGGCGATCGGAGCGGCCGGGGGGACGGGCAGCGCCGGATCGACCGGCTGCGGCCCGCCGCCGCTCAGAAAACGCGCGAGTCTCTCGATCGTGGGGTGTTCGTACAGGATCGTCGGCGCGACGGGCCGGACGAGCCAGCGTTCCAGCTCGCCCGCGACTTCGACCGCGGCCATCGAGTCGAGACCGTACGCAGCGAAGGGCAAGGCGATGTCGAGGGCACCGGGCTCGGACGAGGTGCGGCGGCCAATCGCTTCCCGCAGGCGCTCGATCAAGGCGCCCTCCAGCGCGCGTGCGGCGGCCGGCCGTCGCGTCTCCGCGACGCGCGCGTCTGCCGCGGCCTCTCCCCTTTCGGCCGCGGTCCAGCGCGCGACGGACGCGAGCCCGCTGGCCAGGAATGCGTCCCTGCAGGCGCGCCGTTGCAGCTTGCCGCTCGTCGTCTTCGGAAGCGACCCCGCCTGCACGAGGACAATCGCGTGCGGCTGCAGATCGTGCTCCTCGGTGACCGCCGAGCGAATCGCGCGGATCGCCTCCTCGTAGAGGGCTTCGGCGCCCGGGTCGCCCGGCTTCGTCCCCGACTCTTGCACGACGACGAGGTGCTCCTCGGTCCCGACCTCCACCGAGCAAGCGATGCCGCATCCCTGGCGCAGCGTCGGATGCGCGGTCTCGACGGTGCGTTCGACGTCTTGCGGGTAATGATTGCGACCTCGGATGATGATGAAATCCTTGAGACGTCCGGCGACGAACAGCTCGCCTTCGTCGAAGAACCCGAGGTCGCCCGTCCGCAAGAACGTCTCTTCCGAGCCCGCGAGCCGCGCTCGAAAGAGAGCCTCCGTGTCGTCGGCTCTTCCGAAGTAGCCCCCGCCGACGCTCGCACCGGCGATCCGAGATCTCGCCGATGGTGCCCTTCTCGCAGGGCGCGCGAGTCGCCGGATCGACGATGGCGATCGTTTGCCCGGCCTGTACGCGCCCGCAACCGACGAGCGGGCGGTCGAGCGGGCCGCCGCCCTGGGCGACGCGTTCGGCGCGGCCCTGCTCGAGGCCGTGCTTCGAGAAGGTGCGCACCACGGGAGGAGTGGCTTCGAGCGGCCCGGTCACGAAGTTGGCTTCGGCGAGGCCGTAGCAGGGGTACATCGCCTCTCTCCGAAATCCGTGCGAACTAAACCCGCGCAAAAAACGCTCGATCGTGTCGGACCGAACGGGCTCGGCGCCGTTGAACGCGCAGTCCCACGTGCGCAGGTCGAGCTGCCTACGCTCCTCGGGCGTCGTGCGGCGGACGAGCAGGTCGTAGCCAAAGTTGGGTCCCCCCGAGAAGGTCCCGCCGTATCGGGTGATCGCTTCGAGGAGCCGGACCGGATTCTGGACGAACGCGGCGGGCGACATCAAGACCGACGGAAAGCCGACGACCGCGGGCAAGAGGAGCACGGTCAAGACGCCGAGGTCGTGGTACAGCGGGAGCCACGATACGCCCTGCGTCGCAGGGGTCACGCGCCAGCCGCGCCGCGCGATCTCGGCGTTGGCGAGCATGTTCCGATGGGTCAAGACGACGCCGCGCGGGCTCGTCGTCGAACCCGACGTGTATTGGAGGAGCGCGACGTCGTCGAGCTTCGCGTTCGGAGGGTGCCACGCGTCCTCGATCCCGCCTTCGAGCGTGTCGGTGGCGAGCAGGCGCAAGCCGCGGAGGATTCGGTCGGCTCACGCTCGAGGGCATCGAGGACCGCCGCCGGCGCGAGGGCAAAGGAGGCGACCGCGTCCTCGGCGACGGCCCTGAGGCGCGGAAGGGTGCGCTGGACCCGACCGTGCTGGGGCGCATAGAGGGGGATAGCGACGCAGCCCGCGTAGAGGCAGCCGAAGAAGGCGCAGACGTACCCGAGTCCGGGGGGCTCGAGGATGAGCACGCGGCTGCCTTGCGCGCCGGCGCGCTGGAGGGTCGCGGCCAAGGCACGCGCGGCTCGGTCCAGCTCGCCGAACGTGAGGCTCGACTCCTCGCCTCCTTCGGCTTCCGCCGGCAAGAACCTGTACGCCTCCCGTCCCGCCCCGAGCTGCACTTGGCGGCGTGCAGCTTCGACCCAGCTTTCTACATCGGGCGGAAGAGGTTCCACAGAGCCAGCATACCGCTCGGGCCGTCAACCCGGCCAACGCTCGATGACCTTTACCGATCCGCGCTGTCGCCCCTCTTACAGAAGCACTTACATGCGCGGTTCTTGGAGTTCGGCCTGCGCCGGAATACGCTGGCCGCATGGTAGTTGGCCGGGGTGGTGGGTGCTCAGCGTAAGGCGAGTCGTCGGGCGTCTGGTCGAGATCCGCTTTGACGGCAACCCCAGTGTAGAAGACGTCGAGCGCTTCAACAGCGAGTGCCGCGCGTGCGTGGTCGCATGCAGCGCGGAGACGAAGCGTCGAGCCGTCCTGTGCACCGACCTGCGCCAGACGCACCTCTTCATGCCCGACGTGAGCGAAAGACTTCTCCTGCTGATGCGCTCGGCCAACCCTCACTTGGAGCGCAATGCCTTCCTGGGCAACGGGACGGCGCTGCTCTCGCTCCAGGTGGCGCGGCTCGTGAACGAGGCGGTGAACCCGGGACGCCGTCGCCTGTTCACCGAGCCCGAGCCCCTGTGCAACTGGCTCGACGAGGTGCTCTCCGCCGTCGAACGCGCCCGCATGAGGGAGTTTCTGGGCGTCGCGGGGGGTGGACCGGTCGCGCGACCGTAGCCTCACGGCAATACGGGCCCAGGGGAGCTCGGCGCCGGGAAGGCAG
>CAVREO010000037.1:0-9027 GCA_963720145.1 uncultured delta proteobacterium | reverse complement strand
ATATGTGAGCGCGTTCCGAGGGGGCGAGCCACCGCTCGCCCTCCGGGTTGCGGGACGCGGGAGCTCCCCCGGCATGCTTGGGCTTCCGGCTGTGCGAGAATCCGCTCATGCGCTTTCCCGGTGTCCCGCGCCGCGCTAGTCCGAGCGGGGAGCCGCGGCGACGCGGGCGCCTGGGGTGGTGGGTTCGACGCGCTCTCATGTGTCTGGCCGCGCTCTTCGTGTGCGCTGCCGTCGGCGCGTTCGTCGTCCTCCACAGCCTCAATCGGCCCTGGCTCAAGCGGCGCCTGCAGGCAATCGCACGCACTTCGGCAGGCGTCGACATCGACTACGAGGTCGTGCGGATTGGCTTGCTTTCGGGGGCCGAGATCGACGGGCTGGTCGTGCAGTCACCGACCGAGCTCCGACGTTTCGCGCCTGCTCTCGTCCGCGTGGGTCGCCTGGAAGCACGCTGGTCGCTCGGGTCACTCCTCGGGAGGAGTCGCCCTCCCATCGAGCGGATGTCGGTGGCCGACGTCGCATGGACCGTGGTCGTCGACGAGCACGGAAGGACCTCCTTCGACGCGCTTCCCTCGTCCGGACGGGCGCCGGAGGCTGGCCCCAAGACCCCCCTCTCGCGCCAGGCCTCGATGGTCTTCGCGAAGGCTCCCCCCGTCGGCCAGTTCGACGTGGGTCCCGTGTCCCTCTTGCTGGTCCGCACGGAAGAGGGCAATGTGGCGGACCGTACGGAGCTGCGTGGACTGGCGGTGACGCTGGTTTCGAGCCGTGAGCCCACAGGGGTCGGAGGCTGGCGCGCAGACGCGCGTCTCGGCTCGACCGGGAGCCCCCTCGCGCTCGAGCTCACGCGCGCGACGCGGGGCGCGGAGGCCGCGGCCCGGGCCCAGCTCTGGGTCACGATCGGCGCGAACTCCAGCACCCTGACCGCAGCCCTCGATTTACGCATGATGGAGCAGACGCTCGCTTCGAGCGTGTCCGCCGACCACTGGCTCCGTGCGGAAGTCGGCGTTCGCTTCGACCCGACCGCGGGACGCACCGAGGTCGCGCTCGATCACGTCGACGCGGGCGATGGCGCCGCGACCGCGGACGCGTCGATCGAAATCCCCGACGCCGGGGATCCGATCGTCCACCACGCTCGAGCAGACGTCGACGCGGCGCGCTTGCTCCGCTGGCTCCCCGCCGGCCTCGTTCCCGTCACCGCCGAGCGCGCGGGGTTGCATGGCCAGGTCGATTCGCTCGTCGCAGGCGCGGTGCCTGCTCTGACCCCGAAGGGGTCGCTGAATGTCGATGCCGAGCTGTCGAACGTCGCGTTCCGCGCTTCCGCGGGACCGATCGAAGTCGCAGCAGGGGGACTCTCGTTGCGGGCGCAGCCGACCGCGGGCGGCGGGATCGCGGGCCGGGGATCGGTGAAGGTCGCGGGGGCGCGGCTCGCATGGGGGGCGGATTGTCTCGATGCGGACGACCTCGTCCTCGAGTTCGACGGCGAGCGAGGGGCCGACGAGGTCATCGCCGGTCACGTCGGACTGCACGTCACGCGGTTCGAGCTTCGCGGCGCGTTGCCTGTCGTCGCACGCGACGCTAGGGCCGAGCTCCGCGTCGGCGGGCTGCACCCCGATCTCCGCGAGCCGCTCTCCACGAGAGGGACGGTCGATGTCTCGGCTGGACTGTCCGCGCTCGACGTCCGTTCCCCCGGCATGCGTACGACGATCGACGGCCTGACGGTGCATGCACACACCGCGCTCGAGGGGCACGCTCCGTACTTCCTCGATGTCGAAGCGCCGATCGCCCGGCTTCATGTCGTCCGACGTGATGGCGTCCTCGTGGACTCTCCGGCGCGCTTCGAAGGCAAGGCCCGTGGTGTCGAGCTCGACCTCGCTCACGCTCTTGGGAGCCGCGGTCTCTTCAGCGCCGCCGTCACTCTGGGCGAGATGCAAGCCTCGCTCGAGGCGACGAAGGGCGCCGATGCGCTCGACTTCAGGCTCTCGGCGAACACACCGAGTCTGAAGGCCCTGCGCCCATTGTTGCCTCCCGATTGGACGGAGCGCGCCCCATGGGACCGCATGGCGGTCGCCGTGCGCTCGAGCGGCCATGTCGAGCCCCTGGGCGGAGTCGCGCCTGCAATCCGCCAGGCGACCGAAATCGACGTCGAGCGCCCGGCGTTCGGGAGCATCGCCGCGCAGCGGCTTTCGCTCGCCGTGAGGTCGCAGGGTAACTTGCTCGAACCACCAAGCCGACGTGGATTTGCGTGTGCCGGGCCTCACGTTCGAGGGAGGCCATCCGAGCGATGACCACGTGACGCTCTCGGCCACCGTGGACCGCGCGCGACCGTCGCTTCAATTCAAGCTCGCGACCGAGGGGCGTGCCGAGACGAAGCTCTCCGGGTCGCTCTCTTTCGACCGGTCGCGGAGGGCCGTGCTGTACGAGACCGAGGGGCACCTTGCGGGGCTCGCCCCCATGGCGCCGCTGGCCGCGAAGGTGCACGGGCTCGACGCCTTCGATCTGTCGGAGCTCGAGGTCGACCTCTCCGCCCGTGGGGCGCTGCTCGGGGTCGTGGCCGGGATCGCACGAGACGGCGCCGTCGAGCTCGCGGCGAGCCCGTCGCGCACCGCCGCCGTCGAGGGAAAGGCCGACCTCCGGGGCGCGCACTTCCGCTGGGCCAAGGGAGAGACGGCGGTCCTGACGCCAGCCTTCGCGTGGCACGGCGACATGCGCGTTTCGGGGGAGCGCCGGACCCTCGATAGCCACTTCGAGGTGGGGACGTTGCATCTCGACCTGGGCAACCGCGACGTTGACCTTAACGGGATCGACGACGAGGCAAGCGCCTCGATCATCGGCGACCTCGCTGACCCGGAGATGGAGCTCACGCAGCACCTCTCCGTCAGCGCCGTCCAGCAAGACCTCGTCCCGGAGTACCCGCTCGGCCGCCTCACCTTCGCGCTCGCCGGCGAACGCGGCAAAGACGGCGTCGTCAACGTCTCGGAGGCGAAGCTGGCCAACGGCCTGGGAGGAACGGCGCTCACCGTCACGGGAAACGTCGACCTCGGTGAAGGGCGCCGGACGCTCTCTCTCTCCACCTCGCTGACGCAGGATCTGGCGCGCATGGCGAAGGTTCCCGAGCGCTTCCAGGGGCGCGGGAACATCTCGGTGGAGGCAAACGTCACTTCGCCCGACCTCGCCCTATACTCCGTGCGAGCCCTGGTCAAAGGCGAGGACGTTACCGTGATGCTTCCTCGCATGGGGGTCGAGCTCGACACCGCGAACGGAAACGTGCCGATCACAGTGGCGCTGGAGGTGGGCGCGCAAGGCGTCTCTCTGGAGCGGACGGAGAAGCAGAGCCCGTATTCCATGCTCCGTTTCGCCGATCAGCACCCGCTCCTCAGCCACAGCGGGTTCCTCTCGATCGGTCGCCTGAAGACACCGTTCGTGTCGATCGCGCCGCTGGTCGGGAACCTCGAGATCGAGCAGAACGTGGTCTCGCTGCGGCAATTCGAAATGGGTGTCCGGGGCGGAACGATCACCGGTCAGTGCGGCCTCGATTGGGAGGGACTGAAGTCGACTCTCGAGCTCCACGTCCGCGCGAGCGGCGTCCAGTCGTCGCACGGGGAGCCCTTCGACGGGAACATCTCGGTGGTCGTATCAGCCGCCGATCGCACCATCGAGGGGCGCGCCGAGATCGTGCGCATCGGCGAGCGCCACTTGCTGGACCTTCTCGACCTGCAGGACCCCCTCCACGTCGATCCCGCTATCAACCGCATCCGCACCGCGCTCGGCTTCGGCTACCCCGACAGCCTCCGCCTGGTGTTCGATCACGGCTTCGCGAGCGCCCACCTCGAGCTAGGGGGGCTCGCGCGGTTCATCAGCATCGGTGAGCTCCGCGGCATTCCGATGGGACCCATCATCGACAAGATGATCGCGCCCATGCTCCAGGGGGGCGACACGAAGGAGGTCTTATGAACCGATTCCTCGTTCTCGCCATCGGGGCCGTTCCCGCTCTCGTCGGCCTCTCGGGGTGCTTCAAACCGCCGGAGTTCGTCGTCGTCGATCGTGCGACGGCGCTGGAGCAGCAGGCGTCGGGCTCGTTCGACGAGCTCGAACGAAAGCTCGACCGCGCGGCGATCGAGCCACGCCCCGTCCCTCTGACGCCCGAGCAGCTCGAAGCGCTCGGCGTCCGTCCGGCGCCGCTCGTCGACGAGAGCGACCTCACGGACGCCGACCGGCTCGACGGGCTCCTGGCACAACACTGCATCGGCGAAGGAAAGGAGGGCCTCCTGGTCGACACCCGCGACGCTTGCAAGGGCGCCGCCGACGAGCACGAGGTAGAGAACCTGCTCGAGCGAGTCAACCGCGCGCGCCGGCAGCTGTGGCGATGGATGCACGGGCAACGTGCCGACGTCTCCGAGAGCGAGCTGCAGCGCGCGTGGCGCGAGAACCACGTCCGGAACGTGGTCTGCGGCGGATGGATCGAAGGGAGCGACGGGACGTGGCAGGGGAAGGCGTGCTGAAGGCGCGGGGCCTGGCGGCGGCGTGGCTCGCCGTGGCAGCAGCCCTGGTCGCAGGGCGCGCGTCGGCCGACAACGTGGACGACGACGATCTCGCGAAGCCCAAGCGCCTCACCGTGGGCGTCGCCGACGATCTGCTGGGACAGCTCGGGCCCGACGGCAAGACGCTTTACTTCGTGTCCAACCGCGACACGACCAACCAGGTCTTTGCCCAGAGCATGGTCGACGGTCACGCGTGGGCGCTCTTCGACGACGGCGCCGACGTCACCTGGCCGCGCGTGAGCCCCGACGGCAGGTCGCTCCTCTACATCTCGTTCCGCGAGCGCGCCGCGGGGCAGCTCTGCGTCCGACGGCTGCCGGAGGGGGACGGGCGCCGCTGCTTGCAAGACTCCGCCGCCGCGCTGCAAGCCGAGTGGATCGACGACGGTCGCATCGCTCTCGTGAGCCGCCAGTCCATTCAGGCCGATCTGCGGATCCTGGAGGTGACGCTCGGCTCGACGCTTTCGACGCGGCCGCTCCTGGATCGGAACCTGACGAGTCCTGCGGTGTCGCCCGACGGGCGCTGGCTCGTATACGTCCCGGTCGCCCGGACCGTGCAGACGGTCGGTCCGGCGTTCGCGGCCCATGCGGCGCAGGCGCTCGAGGCGATTCCCCTCGCGTCGGCCTCGACTGCCGCGCCGACGAAGATCGTCCTGCAGCTCCCCGGACAGACGGGCCAGCCGGTGTTTGCCAGGGACGGCCGTTCCCTCTACGTGGTGCAGTTCTTCACCGACACGAACCACGACGGGACGATCGACGCGGGCGACCACGGAGTGCTCTTCCGCGTGCCGATGTCCTTCATCGGGGGGGCGCCCGTGGCCGGCGCCCCCGAGCAGCTCACCGAGACGTCGTGGAACTGCGAGTACCCTGCGCCGTCTGCCGATCGCCTGATCGCGACGTGCTCGCGGGACGCAAGCCTCGACATTTACTCGCTGCCGCTGGACGGCGAGGTCCCCTCGAGCTGGACGATGCCGATGCTGGTGAACGCGATCGACGACGCGGACACCCTCGTAGTCGAGCAGCTGCTCACGAGCCGCCGCCTGGCGCGAGAGACGACGCCGCGCGGGCGGCGCCGGGCGATGCTCGCGCTGGTGCTGCTTCACCTCTGGCGCGAGGAGTTCCGCGCCGCCGAGTACTACGCCGAGCAGGTGCAAACCCTGCGCGACGACGCGACGGCGGGGATCTCGCTGCCGCTGCGAATGCTCGTCGAAGAGCGTCGAGCCGAGCGCCGGCGCGAGCAGGGGCGCCTCTCGGAGGGATTTCGCTCGGAGGCGCTCGCGCGACTCGGCAAGCTGCGCACCGACACGTTCGAGAGCCCGATGGCCGAAGACCTGACTCACCTGGCGCGGAGCGAGATCTTCGACGCGCTCGGCGAGACGGGGAAGGCGCGAAGCGAGCTCGAGGCGGTCACGGTCGACGAGACGACACCCGCGCAGATCGTCGAGGCGTACTACCGGCAAGTCGACGCCTTCTACCGGAAGCTCGACGACCGCGAGGCGCTCGTCACGGCCTGCCGGACGCTCGCCGCCGATGGCGCGCTCCGGCCCGACGAGCAGCTCCGCTACGCGCGCGCGGCCGTGCGTGCCATGGTGCGCGGCCTCCCGTACTCGGAAGCAGACGCGCGCCTCGCGCGCGAGCGGGCTGCCGCGACCGGACGAGAGTCGGAGCTCGCGTTCGCGATCGACCTCGCGCGCGGCGTGCTCGCCATCCGCGACTCCAGGGCGCCCCAGGCGGTGGGCGACAGGCTCCTCGCGCTCTACGCGGCGCAGAATCGTCCCGGTCGCCGCCGCGCCCTCATCGTCGACGCCGTGCAGCGAGCCGACGACGTGGATGCCGACGACGTGCTCGACGCCCTGGTCCAGCGCGACATCCGCGACGTGAAGCGGGGGACGCACGAGCGCGGCGAGGTCGAGGACATCTACGAGCGCATGATCCTCGCCCGCGCCTACGAGCGGACGGCGGCCAAGCGGTACGAGGACGCGGGTCAGGACTTCGACGCCGTCGCCGAGCAGACCGGATCGCTCGAGGCGGTCGTGGGGGCGATCGAGATGCGTCTGAGGATGGGACTGGCTCCGGCGGCCATCGAAGCGCACTACGACCGGCGACGTGCGCCGCCGGCGCTCGCGAGCTTCGCCAGGGCGTATCTGCTCGCCCGGCAGCTCCCCAAGCTCGACGGAGCGCCTCACGCGGCGGCCGCGTCGGCGGCGCGAGCTGCGCTCGATGCGTCATGGTGGGAGCTCAAAGAGGAGCGGCTGGCGCAAGCCCTCTTCGGCGCGCTTCTTCACGAAGAATACCTGCAGACCCTGGACCTCGGGAAAGCCGAGGAGGCCAACGTCCACTACCTCATCGCGCTCGAGCTCGTGGGCGACAACGCCCGCTTTCGCGCGATGATCCTCGGCGAGCTCGGCCTCTTGCACACGGACGTCGGGAACTATCGGATCGCGCTCGGATACCTGCTCGAACGTGACAAGCTCCCCTACAGCGACAACTCGGAGGGCCTCGACGTCCTGCTGTCGAAGGCGCAGGCGCTGCTGCACGTGGGGCGCGACGCCGAGGCAGCGGCTGCAGGCGACGCGGCGCTGGCGATGATCGAGCGCAACCCGGCGCTGGGTCCCTACCGGCTCCTCGCGCTCGACTGGGCGGCGGTCGACAACCTCTCCGCAGCGCGCTTCGCGCGGGCGCTCGCGATGTACGACGAAGAGATCCCGCTGCTCGACGCCTCGAGCGGTCCTGGTTCGGGCCGGAATCGGGTGGTGGCGCGCGTCGCACGGGCGGCGGCGGCGGTCGGCGCGAACGAGGCAGCTCGCGCGCTCGCAGATCTCGACTACGTCGAGAAGCGCCTCGCCGACCCGCAGACGGTCGCGACGCTCTTGTGGGCGCACGACACCGCCGATCAAGTAGCCCGCGCCTACCGGCTCATCGCCAGCGGACTGCGTGCGAAGGCAAACCGCGAGCTCGGTCTCCTCGACGCGGAGGCGCAGGCCATCGCGGCGCGACGGACGATTCTCGACCGTCGGCTCTCGGAGACGAAGCGCGCAGACGTCGAGCGGGAGGAGATGCTCGCGGAGGCGCAGCTCGCGTGGAACGCAAGCGAGCGCCGCGACAGGGCCGCTGCCGGCGCCTGGCTCGCTCGCGCGCTGGCGCACGCGGACGACCTCCGCGCGCGGGCCAACGGGGTGCGCGATTGGGAGCAGCTCGATGTGCTCCGGCTGGCTGCGGAGCTCACGGTGTCGCTCGGCGCGACCCTCGTGGCGGATCTCCCGAAGCGAATGGCCGCGGCGTCGGCGGAGATCGCGGCGGGAAGGGAGCCCTCGCTGCGCGCCTACGCGCGGTGGTTCGAGATTTCACGGAGCCCTCGTCCCGAGCCCGTGACCGTGGTCGCCGAGCGGCTCTGCCCGCCTGCTCGCCCAAACCACTTGGAAGACCCGCCCTGGCCCGCTAGACCTGTGGCCCCTAGAGGTTAGTCCCATGCCCACCCGCAAGAAGATTGGTCTCATCGGCGCCGGCAACATTGGCGGCGAGCTCGCGCGCCTCTGCGCCAACGAGGAGCTCGGCGACGTCTTCCTCTTCGACATCCAGCCCAAGGAGAACTTCGCCAAGGGCAAGGCGCTCGACCTCGAGCAGAACGGCGCCGTGCTCGGCTACGACGCGAACATCCGGGGGACGTCGTCGTGGGCCGACCTCGAGGGCGCCGACGTGCTCATCATCACCGCGGGCATCCCGCGCAAGCCGGGGCAGTCGCGCGACGACCTCGTCGCGACGAACCTCCCCATCATCCGCGACGTCGCCAACAGCGCCAAGAAGGTGTGCCCCAACGCCTTCGTCATCGTCATCAGCAACCCGCTCGACGCGATGGTCTACGAGTACAAGCGCGTCGTCGGCGCCCCGAAAAACCTCGTCATCGGGATGGCGGGCGTGCTCGACAGCGCTCGCTTCCAGCTCTTTCTCGCGCGCGAAGCCGGCGTCAGCGTCAAGGACGTGCGGTCCATGGTGCTCGGAGGACACGGCGACGACATGGTCCCGGTCCTGTCGATGACGACCATCAACGGCGTCCCGGCGTCGGCGCTCATCGCGAAAGACAAGCTCGAGAAGATCGTCGAGCGCACGCGCAAGGGCGGGGGGAGATCGTCAACCTGATGGGGACGAGCGCATACTACGCGCCGGCCTCGAGCGCGGTCGCCATGGCGAAGGCCTACCTGCGCGACGAGAAGCGCCTGCTCGCGTGCGCCGCGTACCTCGAGGGCGAATACGGGTATAAGGACCTGTTCATGGGCGTGCCCGTCGTCATCGGTGGCAAGGGCATCGAGAAAATCGTGGAAATTTCGCTGACCGAGGAAGAGAAGGCGATGCTCGCCAAGAGCGCAAAGAGCGTTCAGGCGGTCGTCGATCTTTGCAAAAAGGGCTGAGGGACGGGCTGGCGCGCTCCGACTGACGAAAATTTGGTTTCACCAGCCAAACGCGGTGAAGTCTGGGCCTCCGATGCACCGCCGCAGCT
>CAVREO010000036.1:0-489792 GCA_963720145.1 uncultured delta proteobacterium | reverse complement strand
CGCGGAGTCGCCCTCGGTCAGGTGCGCTGCGTCGAGCGAACGAAAACCCTCTCCGTACGAAACGACCGGCGTGAGCTCCTCGGCCGCGTCGTATTCGGCGGTGACGCGCGGTCCGGCGGCGACGCCGGCGACGTGGCGGTTGGCGCCAGGGAGACCGCCCGGGAGGCCTTGAGCGAGCCGGTCGTCGACGCTCACGCCGAGCCAGCTATCGGCGCGCGGTCCCCCGGAAAGGCGAAGTCGCTTGAACAGGCGAACGTCGGAATCGACGTCGCTCCGACGTCGAGCGTCTGCAGGCCGCCCTCGAGGCGGCGATCCCAGGTCGCCAGACTCGACGGCTCGACGAGGCTCTTGGCCTGGTCCGTTTGGCCCACGCGGGTGTAGATGCCCGATTCGCCCACGAGCTCGACGAAAGACCCGATGCGGAGGGGCGCCGGTGCATGCGCGAGAGCAGGCCCGCGGCGGTCTCCCGGTTGGTGGTCTGGAACAGATCGCCCAAGCCGGAGAGGTGAGGTGGCGTCTGCGACGTCTCGAGGTTGCCCGTGTAGTTCTGGCGCGCGCGGAAGTCGGTCCATATGACCCACGGCGCAACTCGAACCGCGCACCATCGGCGGCTGCGTGGTCGAAATCGGCCCCGACGATCACGCGCGACGATTCGACCGACTGATTGCGCGCGTACGGCGACGGATACGAGTCGTAGTACCCGAGCCGGCCCGCATCGACGTCGTCTTGCCGCACGACGCCGGCCAGCTCGGAGCGAGCGCCGTACGCGGTAGCCAGAACGCGCAGGCGGTCGCGCGGCCCGAGGTCGAGCGCATATTGGGCCATCGCGGACCCGGACTTCGAGGCGCGACCCTGGCCGAAACCGTCCGTCTGACGCAGCGAGAAGGCGGCGAATGTCTCGTCGTCCGTGTCGCGTGGAGCGGCGACGCCGACGAGGCGCCATTGCCCGAAGGAATCCGTAGGTCGCTTTCGCCTGGTAGCCGCGTTCCACGCCGAATCGAAATACGCGCTCCCGACAATCGCCGCGTCGCCCTGGCGCGGGTCGTAGGGACCCTCGAGCACCTGGATGCTGCGGACGACCTCGGGGATGATGAAATTGGCGTCGGCGTAACCCTGCCCCTGGATGTGCGTCGGTATGTTGATGGGAATCGAGCCGACGCGCATCTCGATTCCCGACCCATGGTCGAGATCGAATCCGCGCAGGTAGACGTCGTTTCCCAGGCCCTCGCCATCTTCGTGGTCGACGAAGAAGCCCGGAGCTGCCGAGAGCATTTCGCTGCTCTGCTGGTGCGGCGCGGCGTCGAGGAGCTCGCGGGTCACGCGGACGTCGCCCAGACCTCTGGGCGACGACCACGTGGTGCCGCGCACCTGAACGATTTGAGCATAGTCTTCGTCTTGCTGATTCGTCGTGAGGGTCTGCGCGGAGCGACCGTCCGCGCTGCGGTCGCCGGCTCCGGGGGCGGCTGAGCCGGAGGGCGCACGACGACGACGTACTCGATGCGTGACCGAATCGGCAGGCCGTCGCGCGTGGAGGGCGCAAAGCGAGCGGCGCGCGCGGCGTCGAGCGCGGCATCGACGACCGCCTGAGGGACGTCGTCGGGCATGCGCGAGACGGCGACCGCCGATTCGACCCGCCCGTCCGTGCCGATGACGAGCTGCAGAACGACCTGCGCCTCGCGAGGGGGAATGTTGGGAGGATACGCCGGCTGGATGGGGGCGTTCGGTGCGGCGACGACGACCTGCGCGCTCGCCCGGCCGGCGAGCGGCACCCCCGCCGACCCGATGGCCACGAGCAGGGCACGCTGCTCAGGCCTCACTGGAGAAGAAATTGCCCCGTCTGCGTGTCGGAGGGAAGCGTCGAAGGAAAGGTGTAGATGCCTTCCGAGTAGGGAGCGACGAAGTGCACGGTGGCGCTGGCGTCCGGGGCGACCGGGGGGATGGTCGATGCCTCCGGGAAGCAGGAAGAACCCATGCACTCGACGACGAAGTCGTGCGGTTTGGTCCCCGTGTTGCTGAGCGTAAGCGTGATGTTCGCCAGGTTCTCGGTCTTGAGAACGACCGGCGAAAACGCGTCGTCCGTAACGGTGACCGAGAAGCTGGCGTCGCCGCCGGAGACTCCGTCGGAATCGCTGCCGCCCAGGCTGGCCTGGCTGCCGCACTCCACCAGCACGGGCACCAGCAGAACGATCATGGCTGCGAACGCAAGGCGCGGGCCGAGAGCCGTCCGGGGCGCCGTGAAACCCACGAGCTCATCCCTCCGCCCAGAACGGAGTGACCGGCTCCCCGAGCTCCTCTTCGATGTCGGCGCGCAGCTCGGCGTCGACGACCCGCGGCAGGACGGCCCGCAGCAGGGCATGTGCCTTCGCCGGCTTGAGCCGTCGAGCCACGCCGACGAGCGCGCTCGTCACGCGCGCATCGGAAGACGCCAGCAAGGTCTCGAGGTGACTTGCGACGAGCGCGAACGGCGCGCCTCGTACGCAAAGAGCGAAGACCAGGGCTGCTCGCTGCGGCGGCGGCGCCGCGGCGAGCACCGCCGGAAGGCGCTTGTCGCGTGGGCTGAGAGCCGGCTCGCCGTCGAGCAAGGCGACGGCCGCCTCGGCAGCCGACGAACCCGCCCGCGCCTCGGACGCCAGCGCAGCCTCGACGCCCCGCGCACGGCGCTGCTCTTGCGCCAGGCTCGCGCGACCACCGCGAAGAGCGCCGACTGCGGGCGCGCGAGCTCCGAGAGGGCCCACGAGTCTTCGAGGCTGCCCGCCGCGCGAAGACCCGCGCGCACTCGACGGCCGCTTCCGTGGCTGCCTCGTCGTCCTCGGCGACCTCCAGGACGCGCTGAGCGATGACGCACGCCGCTGGAGCACCCCGGCCGAGCGCCATCCAGGCCGCGTTCTGCAGCCGCGCCCAGTTCCGGTCCGCGAGAGCCATCGCCATCTCGGACGCCAGGCGCGCGTCGATGGCGCGATCGGGCCAGGCCACGATGAGCTTGCGCGCCTGCCAGGCACCCAAGTCGTCGTCCAGGGCAAGCGCGAGGACGCCATCGAGGATTTCGCACGGAGCCCCCCGGCTCCAGGAGCCGCAGCGAATCGTCGAGCTGCCCGGCGTCCTCGGACGACACGTGCTTGGCCGCGAGGGCGCGCAGAGGACCTGCGTGGTCTCGCGCGATCGCTCCGCGCTCGATGGGATCCCCGAGACGGCGCATCCAGCCGAAGCTCTCCGGTTCGGGAAATCGCTCGGCCACGGCGCGCAGCCCCTCGACGCCCAAGGCGCCGAAGCGTTCGACGACGGCGGCGGCGAGGCCCCCTTCCTTGTGCGAGGGCAGCGGCTCGCCCGATTCCGCGTCGTCTCCGACGAGCTGCAGGAGAAGGACCAGCGCCTCGCGATCCGGAGCCTGGGCCAGCAGCGCGCGCGCCATGGTCTGCCTGGCCTCGGCGACGCGACCCTGCATCACGGCGAGAGCCGCCGCGAAGCGCTCGCTCGGCTCGCCCTCGAGGAGGCTCGCTCCAACGAGAATGTCCGATCCGTGTCGGACAGGCTTGGCCGAAGCGCTCGAGCCACCCTTGCCTGGCGACGTCCCGCACGCAGGCGGCCGGGTCGCTGGCGGCGAGGCGAAGCCTCGGCACCCATCGAATCGGGGAGGCGAACGATGGCGGCGAGCGCCCGGGTGCGCTGGTAAGCCTGCGAGCAGGACGACCAGTCGATAATCATCGCGGCGGACGTCTCGGGGAACGCGACGGCGAGCGCCTCAGTCGCCCAGCCCGCGTCCAGCCATATCGCGTCGTACTCGGCGTCAATCCAATCCAGCAGCGCCTCGGCTGCGTCGTCGGCCTCACGTGCTTGAGCGCTTCGATCACGGCATCGGCGAACGTCGCTCGTTCTCTTCGTGCTCTTCTTCGGTCAGCGCATCGGGAGGGGCGTGCGCAACGAGATCGCGCAGCACGATCACCAGGTCCTCCGGCGCGACCGCGCATGGGAGCGCGGTAGCCAGCGCGTGCAAGGAGCGCGCGCGCACGGCGAAGCTCGGTAGGCGCAAAGCGCGCCGCAGCGCGGCGACCGCCGCGTCTCGGACCTCGAAACGCGCGATGAGCTCGATGGCCACGACACGGCTCGCGTGTGTCGGACCTTCGTCCACGACGTCAGCAAGTCGCGCGATGAGGCTCTCTTCGTCGCCGACCTCCGGGACCCAGTCGTCCTCCGAGAAGATCGCATCGGCCATGGCGCGATCGCCGGCGCGCGCGATCTCGACCAGCAGATCGCAGACCTCCGGATGATCGATGGGCACGAGCGAGGCTACGCGTTCGCTGCGCTCCCGTTGCCGGCGGGTCATGCTCGGCGCGCACCTCACCAGCAAGCGCAACAGGCGCACGCCCTCCACGGGATACTGCTCCAGGCCCGTGATCTCGAAGGCGAGGCGGTCGGCCCGGACGAGGAGTCGTTTGGTCGCCCGATGGCGCTCCTCGTCGTCGGTGAGCGTCCATGCCTCGGCAATGGCCTCCGCGAGAGGCCGGCAGGCCTCGACCGCATGCTCGTGGACCGTCGCCATGGCCTGCTCGTCAGCCGGCTCGGCGGCGAGTTCGGGCGCGGGCTCCTCTTCCGCTTCTGCAGCCTGCGCCGCGCGGAGCTGCTCCGTGACCCTCGCTGTCTGCCCGGGCGGCACAAAGCTCCACGCGAAATGCTCGCGAGCTTCGGGTCAATCTCGTCAGGGCGCAGCATGGGCCCTTTTAGGTGGGCATCCCGGGTGCTCTCGTCAATTCCGGCGATCGCCATCGGGATGCGTCATACTAGCGCGCGTCGATGGGAACTCTCCATCACGTGCGCACCGTCGTCGGCGTGTCTTTCGGTGTGTGTGCAGCCTCGGGGGCCGTGGGGAACGCTGCTGGGTGCGACGGGGCAGCCCCTCTCGCGACCGGGGCCGAAGGGGACGCAGCAATCGACGCCGCGCCCGAACACGTTCGCATTCCCTACGACGGCCCGACCGGGCCCGAGACGGGACCGCGCACCGCCGTTCAGGCGGAGTTCGTCTCCTCTCGCGTCGACACGATGCAGCTGATGTTTGCCGCGGGGAGATGCAGACGAGCGGCGAGCCGTTGGCAAACTTCGCGGGCCGCAATCTCACCGGGTATGTCCGCTGGTACCTGCCGGCGGACCTGTACTTCGTCCAATCGAGCGGCTCCAGCTACTACGGCGACGGCTTCCTCGACCTCTTCGGATTCAGCACGCCGTCGAGTCGTACGAGTACTCGAAGTTCCACATGAACATGGTCGCCAACCAGACCGGCGCGGGCGTCTCCCTCGCGAACGGGCCGCTCATCGCCGCCCGCCGGGGGCACGCCACGCGACAAGCTCCGCACGCGCATGGAGCAGCTCATCGTCGCCGCCGGCACCAGTGGCCTCCGGCTTCGCGACGCTGGACGGCGGCGCGGGAATCCGCTCAACGACTTTGGGTTCGCGGGGCTCTGGCCGAACCTGGCCCCTACCGGAGCTTCGATCCCTCGATGACTCCGGACCTGACGATCGTGCACTCCTGCACGACCGTGTCCGGCTACGGCGGCGTGCGATGTTCGGAACAACCCGTTCACGCGTACGAGTGCTCTACAACTCGCTAAAGCTCACCGACCGGTCGGCCCAGGCGAGCCGGTCATCGGATCCCGGGGTCCTGGGTTACACGACGTGGAAGGAGGCGCTCTGGGGCATCGACTTCACCGGACGGCTCCACGACAGCCAGGCGACGCCCGTCACCGCGCTGGCGCCCCAGGACATGGCGCCCGTCGGGCTCGTGGGAAACCAGGTCCAGGGCGTCGAGCCTCCCCCTTGTTCCCTCGGCAACACGCCTGGTTCCATTCCCGGCACGTACATCGGCTCGACCCCCCTCGAGGGGATGTGGGGCCTGGCCATGATCGACGAGATCGACAACGCGGCCGCCTGGCTGCTCTCGTCGCTGGCGACGGGCGACGGCACGACGCTGACCGGCTTCGGCTCGGTGCTGCAGGCGACGCAGTACGACTACTCGTCGCCGCTGCTCTGGTTGCCGACGGCCATCGCGGTCACCGAGGACGGCAACGCCCCGTATCCCGGCGTCGCCGCGCTCGCGATCAAGGACGCCACGAGCAACGCCGTCGACCTGGCGGCGCTCGCGCAGGGATACTCGCTCTTCTTCGGGATGACCGACCCGCGCAACGCGGCCGTCGGCCAGCAGATCGGCCTCCAGATCGCCTTCGACGGCACGACCTTCGCGGCGGACGACGGCTTGCCCGACGGCGAGCCGACCCGCACGACCGGGCGCTCGCCGTCATGCGCGTCGCCTTCGTCGACCTCGACCGGATTCACACCGATCCCGGGACGGGCATCATCGTGGACAGCGCGACTGATCGCCGACGGCACCGTCACGCGGGGGACGTCTGCGAGCACCGTCACTCGGCCACGTGGTCATCGGGCTCCGTCATCTCTTGATGGCTGCAACGCGTCGTGTATCCAGTACGGCTCGCCCGGACCGCATCCGCGAAGGACGACTGGGCATCCTGAACTCCGTTCCCATCCATCCCGCCTCGGTGACGGCGCCGTCCGCCGCTCTTCAGCCCCACGTCCGCAGGTGCTCATGACCAGGCGGACTTCGTGCACGACACCTCACCGGCGCGACGGCACCGTCGGAACGGCGCGACCCTCTCCGGCGGCATTTGGACGCCGTGACCGCTGCCGCTTGCTCGAGTCGCAGGGCGCGGCGCTTGCGCGTCCTCGGCGAAGCGTGGTTTCTCTCGGGCGACACGCCCGCGGGGGCCAAGTACCAGAACCCGAGCGCGGGCCGTCGCCCGCAAGCTGCTCACCGCGTTCTGGAGCGACCCGGCGCGGATGTTCCGCGCAACCGCCGCGGGCCAGACGACTCGACCATGACACCCGAGCGATTCGCGTGGCTGCAGCAGGCGCTCCGCGAGACCTACGAGGCGCTCTGGGTGCCGGGGATATCCGCTTCTCGACCGGAGCGTGCTTGAAGACCGCATCGCGCGCGCGAACAAGCTTTACCTCAACGGGTGGGACGACCTGAACGGCGACGGGCTCGTCGACACGAACACCGAGTGTCTCGCCGGGCGCCTCCAGCTGGGCGAGCAAGCCCTCACCGGCGAAGCAGGCTCCATCGTCAACGGGTACCTGGGCGCGCCGCAGCCCGATCGCCGACTCGGACTGCGTCCTGAACATCTCGTTCGCCAAGGTCGGCAGCGGCGTGCTCGCCGGCCAGGTTCACTTCCACGCGCCGTAGTGTCGAGAGGACCCCGCGCGCCCTTCGCGCGCGGGGGCCCACCTCTTTCGGCGAGCGCCGCACCCTGGATCTCTGTGCGTCGCCCTCCGCGCCGCTCACGAGATGAGCAGCTGCACCGGTTGGCTCCAGTCCCCTTGCCCCGCCTTCGGGGTCACCGTGAATCCGAAACTGCACGGTCATCGCCAGCGTGAGGCCGGCGATCTGCGTCTTCGCCTGCATCGTCGCCGGCGCCTCGACCCACGTCTTGCCGCCGTCGATGCTGTACGACCACTCGTACGAGACGCGCGGTCCCGCCGATGCGGCGACGAGCTTCGCCACGCCGGAGACGGCCCCCGGCCTGGCCGAGAAGACCCGCGCCGTGCGCGTGGTCGTCTTGCGCACGGCGATACCGGCGCTCTCGATGATTGCAGGGCCGTCGGTGGCGGCGGCGTCGGCTATCCCCTGGATGTAGGCGCGCAGCTGCTTGAGCAGCCCGAGGAGCACCGCCTTCTTCTCGTTGCGCGCCGGCGACGGCGCCCTTCGCCCTCGCCAGCGCGGCCTTCTCGGCGGTCTCGAGCTGGTCGGTTGCCGTCGCGATCGCCGCGAGCGCCGCACGGGGACCGGGAACAGGGCGTTCCCCGTGATGCGCGTCACGACGCTCCGGGCGTACGTGATGAGCGCGGATACGGCCTGGGGCGGCGCGAGAACGGCGGTTGCGCGACGGACGGTGGTCTTGGTGACGATGGACATGACGATTCTCCGTGTTGGGGTTGGCGGTCGTGTTTCGGTCTTGTCGGTGAAAACGTGCCGTTTCGAGGTGTTTCTTCGGATCGGATCGATCTCTCTTGAAAACGGACCGTTGTAAGAGGCAAACGATCCGTTTTTTCTTTCGTGGGTCGTTTTTTTCTTTCTCTGAATCGTCTTCCCTTTTTCTGGATCGTCTTCTTCTTTCTTGGACCGATCTCTGGTTGCGCCGGACCGATCTCTCCCTGGATGATCCGGGTCTCTTTTGAAATCGGATCGATCACTCTCGGGAGCGGATCGATCTCTTCCCTCCTCGATCCGCTATTCCTCCAATCGGATCGATGTTTCTGGAAGCCGGATCGATCCCCTCTTTCCTCGGATCGATCTCTCTTGTTACGGATCGTTTCCTGTTGAAAACGGTTCCACGAAAACTTTTGTCGATCCATTTCGGAAGAGAACGGATCGTTTCTTCGTGTTGCCGGATCGATTCAGGAAGAGATCGATCCGATTTGCGAAATCCACGTCCCGGTTCGCGAACGCATCGATCCGTTTCTCACGGGCGACGCGTCTTTCGTCGACGAAGATCGTCTCGTCGGCGAGAAGACCGGGACGTGGATTGTTCTCGGCGGAACGGGGGCAGGGCCAATCGCGCCTTTGCCCTCGTCCTCCCTCACTCTCTTACCCGCAACCCCCTCGATTTGACCACGCGTCGCGACGTCGATTGGGAGGATGGTGTAGGCGCCGCCGGCTTACCGCCATCCTGCGGCGTCCGGTAACGCGCCCGCATCAGCGGCGTCCGGAGTCTCCGGCGTCGTGCGTCCCCTACCCGTTCGACGCGCGTCGGCTCGGGCTTCGCGCGCGGCCGGCGAGGGCGGGCGCCGCTGAAGGTCATTCGAGAACAGGGGGAAAAAAAACGGTGAGCCGCCGGGCGAGCGTGGAGGCTCTGGGTAATCGATGCGCACCATACCGCCGCTCGCTGCTGCTCTTGCCGTCGCTTGCGTGCCGAACGCAATCGCCGACCCGCAGGCGTCCAAGGAACATGTCGCATTCTACGACATGCGGTATCGACCAGTTACATGGAGAGTTGGCCCTCCTGGAAGAAGGAGCGACTGTCCAGCATGGTCAAGAAACTATGCTTGCCGGAGAGAGCACGGATCCTCGACCTAGGCTGCGGGAGGGCCGAATTCGCGGCGGCGGTCAAACGCGCGAACCGTTCATGGAGCGTGCACGGCTTTGACATCTCGGAGATCGCGGTCGCAAAGAGCCGTGCCCAGCACCCCGAGATCGACTTTCATTTCGCCGGCTCCCCTCCCCCTGGCGGGACGTTGATCTCGTCTACAGCCACCATGTGCTGGAGCACGTCGAGGATCTCGCCGCGAACGATTTCCTGGACGGCGTCCCTGTTGATCCTGGCGGCAAAGCGCTGCACATCCTGCCGTGCGGAAATGCCGGCTCA
Organism: uncultured delta proteobacterium; assembly: GCA_963720145.1. Lineage (GTDB taxonomy): Bacteria > Myxococcota_A > Polyangia > Polyangiales > Polyangiaceae > Palsa-1150. The sequence continues at coordinate 480,368 of CAVREO010000036.1, read as the reverse complement.
TTCGAGCATCAGGTCACGCAGCTCGTACGGAACGGGGTGGAGCCGGAGACCGGCCGTTTCCACTTCGAGGACTCGAGTCACCTTCGTCGCCTGACCTCGGCCGCTCTCGCGGAGACGTCGAACCGCATCGGGCTCGTCTTGAAAAGCGCGCGATTCTCGGGACACTTTTGGGGTGCGCTAAGCTGGATCACGGGGAGCCCGCCGACTTTGGTCGCCCGGCTGTTCGACCCACGACGAGGCGTGAGCCTCGAAGCGCGGGGGCAACTCTTGTTGCTTCTCTTGGGCTTGCTCCCCCTGAGTCTCGGCCCCCTTCTTCCGCTCGACGCGGTGACCTGGAACGCCGGATTGCCGAGGTTCCCTTCGCGCGCGCTCTTCCAATCAGCGCCATCCTTGCGGCCTCTCTCCCTTTGACAAAGGCGCTGGAGGCATTCTTCCGGGAACGGTCGGGGAAGGAGTGGCGGAGTCGGAGCAACGACCCGCGCGGCTCCCGAGATGTACCTTCTCTTTGAGAAGGTCGCGTCGCAGTCGTCGCTACCCCGCACTTTTGGTATTCCGGCCATCGTGAACACCTGGACCGCGCATCGTGAACACTCCGTGATCGGAGTGAAGCGACGTGCTCCAGTCGGAGCGAGGCGACGAGTCTTTTGGGTCTCAGTCTGGTTGGTTGACAGATCCTTCTCGGCCGCGCCGCCCCCCGGACGGCAGCCTCCCACGCGTCAATCGCCACACACGGCGCGCGGCGGTCGAGACGCGGCGGGGCGACACGGCGTGCTCGAAACCCTGACACGGAAGGGCTTGAGCGGCCAGCGTGGGGCCCGGACGTTGCTTGCGATGATGCATCGCTTGACGCGAGCTCGCCCTGTTGCTTGGAATCGCAGCGAGCGTCCTAGCCGTGCCGGCTGACGCCGGGACCCCCGTGCACCTCGTAGTGGTGGGACACGATCGATTCGCGTCCGCCTCGCTGCGGGGCGGGTCGCGCCATGCGACTCGCACGAGAATCGTATGCTCTTCGACGGATGGGTCGGGGCCGGGACGTACAGCTGGGCGACGGGCACGGACCTTGTTTGCTTTCAGCACAGTCGGGCGCCTTGCCGGAACAGGGTTGGTCGGCGTCGCAGCTGATTCCAACCGTATGGAACGAGAAGCCGGCCGGAGATCCGGGTGTCGACGGACTAATCCCTTCGTCGAGGCGCCTTCCTTTATAGAAAGCGGACCGGGAGGTCGACCCCACGAAAGCGTCCTACCTCGCTGTCGTCAGGTACGGCAGTCTCCACGCGTCGATCGCCAGACACGGCGCCCGGCGGTCGAGCCGCGGCGGGCGACACAGCGTCGCGACGTGCTCCAGCGCCCATGGCGGGTCGCCTGCCCGCTGACCTCGCTGTGACCCAGACGCTTACCGGGAGCCTATCCATGCGCGCGAGCTGCACCTGGACGTCGCCCAACGCGCTCGCCGGGAACGCGACGCCGGGGAGGCCCGCGAGCTCGAAGAAGCGCACGCTCGCGACCCCGAAGACCGCCGGCCGAGTCGCGGCGGGCTCGCGCTCACCAGGTCGACGAGCTGTTGAGCCGCCGGGGGCGTGGAGCGCGGGCCGAGGGCGTCGCGCGCCGTACGAACAGACATGAGCAGCGTCAGGGCGCACAGGGCACCCAGGAGCCGCGGCGATCGAGCCGAGCGCAGCGCCAGAGCGGCGCCCAGCAGGGCCACGAGGGGAAGCGCGTGGCGAGGCTGATCGCGCAGGTTCTGGCCGAGCGCGATCCAGACGACATACGGCACGGCCAGCGCGAGGGCCGCACGCCAGTCGCGCCATCCGGACGCGCCCCATGCCACGACGGCGCTCGACGCCGCCACCGTGAAGAGGAGCCCGATGGTCAACCCCAGCGCGTCGGTTCCCGCGCCGAAGCCGTCCACGACGACATCGCGCACCAGCCACGCCACGCGAACCGCGCCAGGCTGCGTCGCCATCGTCCCGCCCCACCGCACGAAATGCCCTGTCAGCTGGGCGCCCGCCAAGTCGACCAGGCGACCCGCGCCGACGACGGCCACGAGCGGTACGCCCCAGGCGGCGCAGCCGGCGCAGGCGGCCCCCCACGCACGCGCGCGCTGCCCGCGCGGCGCCAGAGCCAGCGCCGCAAGATACAGCGGCGCCCAGGAAAGCCGCACGCCGAGCCCCAGCCCCGCGCCGAGGCCGAGCACGAGGGCGTCCTTCCATGCGGCGGGACGCTCGGTGCGACGCGCAGCCAGTCCCCAGCCGCAAGCCGCCGCGCACACGAGCGCCGGAGCCTCGCTGCCGACGCCGCTGCACGCGTGCCACACGATGGGCAACGCCGCAACGACCGCCGCGGCTGCGCACGCGGCCCACACCCCGCCACCGTCTCGTCGCCGCCCAGACGAGGCCGATGACCGCCGCCCCGCTGCACGCCGCGACGACGTTGCAGGCGCGCATGGGATCGCGCACGACGAAATCGGCGACGCGAAGGAGCGCCACATAGACCGGATACCCTGGAGGGTGCGGCCGAAACTGCGCGAGATTGAAGTCCCTCACCGATTCGAGGAACCCGACGCCGTCCCAGTCGTCCGGCCAGGCGGGCGCGGACGCGTAGAGAGCGAGCGCATACGCCGCGAGAACGGCGTACCCGAACCGAGGGAAGGCGCGCGGAGGTCTCACGACGCCTCGAGCCTAGCGTGTCGTTCGCTCACGGAACGACGCTCTGGGTCCGGAACGTGAGCGTTTTGTCGCTCGTGGCGATCTGCTTCACGAACAGCTGAACGAAATTGCCGAAGAGAGCGTCGGTCGGGCCGATTCCGGTGCTGCCGGTGGGGCGCGACATCCAGCGCCGCATCTGCTCGATCATCTCCTGCGACACGGGGTTGACGTCCACCACTACGCCGAGGAAGTACTCCGCGCCCGCCGTGAGCAAGCCGCGGCGAACGACGGGCAAGTCGCGGGCCTCGGTGCACAGGCGGAGCACACCGTCGAGCACCGCGGCCTGGTCACGCTCGCGCTCGGGCTCGCTGATGTGCACGCGGTAGACCTCGTCCCACAGGTCGTAGACCACGCGACAGACGCGCGGTGCAAGCGCCACCGGCGTGTCGGCGCCCTCGCGGTACACGTAGGCGCGCATCGCGATGACCATCGGGAGGCCGCTCGAGAGCTTCTTCATCAGCGTCGGGGTCGGCGAGGACGTCGCGGTACGAGAAGCTCGCGCGAAGGAGATCCCTGTCCCAGGCGTAGTTCGCTTGCCGCGGTGGGAGCGCGGCCGGATGCGATCGGTTGCTGCGACTGGCGCGGGCTGCGCACCGGCGTCGGCCGTCGTCAGCGCGAGCAGCGCCAGCACGAGCGCGCGGAGGAGCAGCCGCACGGTGCGCGCGCACGTCATGGTCGCGCCGCTCCCTGTTGCTGCCCGCGAACGGGGATGAGGCCGATCAGGTTCGAGATGCCGAGGACGAATCCGCCGGCCTGCGTCTCGATCCGGAGCCCGGCGTTGAACGTGAAGTCGACCGGCCAGGTGCTGAAGCCGGTGTACCCGCGCGCGTGCTCGACGAAGTCCTGCTCGTTGGCGATGCCGTAAAACCCGAGGCCCCCGAAGAAATCGACGCCGTAGATCGATCGCCTCCCGCGGTAGAGCGGTATGCGGTACTCGGCGTCGAGCTTCGCCGCGTAGTTTCCGTACGAATCTCGACGATGTCGGTGTCGAGAAAGTTCGGCGCCGGCCGGCGATCGAAGCTCAGGTCGAGGACGCGATCGGGCAGGAGGTCGCTGAGGTCGCCGACGTAGAAGCGCTCGAAGAGCGGCGCGTTCCCGAAGACGCCTCCGACGAACCCGCGCAGCTGCAGGACGTGGCCCCACGGGAACAGGAACCATTGTGAAGTATCGAGCTGGAGCTTCGCGTACGTGTAGTCGCTGCCGAGCGGCGTGAGGGAGGCGTCGAGGCTCGCCTGCAGGCGGCGTCCGCGGCTCGGCAGGAACGGCTCGTCGCGCGTGTCGTTGACGAACGTCGCGCGGAGCGTCGAGAGGATGCTCGAGCCGTTGTCGAGCATGAAGTCGATGGGCTCGACGTCCACGCCGCGGTTGTCGCTGGCGGCGCGCGGAAGGGACGCGTCGATCTTCTCGAAGCGGTATTCGAAGAAGACCTGCGAGGAGACGCCCACGTCGTGCCCGGTGCCGACGCGGCCCCCGAAGCGCTTGTACTGCGCGACGGCGAAATCTTCGACGGGTTGCGTGGGGTCGTCGACCAGCACGTCGCGGTTGCCGAAGAAGTCACGAGCCGCGCTGTAGAGGAGCTCGGCCTCGGCCACCCAGTTGGTTCTCAAGAACTGCGGGTCGGCGAGCTTCACGCGCAGCGCGAGCTGCTGGTCGGCGACGGCGAAGGCACCGCCCAGCGCGACGCCCGTACCGACCAGATTGGTCTCGGTCACCCGAGCGCCGCCGAAGGCGGTCAGCGGCTGCGCGTTGCCGTTCGGATCGACGTCGGCCGAGACGCCGAGCCACAAGTCGTCGACGATTGACGGTGTTGCGCTCGACGACCTCGACGACGAGCACCACCAGGCCGCGCCGGGTGCCGCGGCGGAGCGAGAGCTGCGCGTCGCGGAAGAATCCCGTACCGAGCAGGCGAAAGCGCGTCGCCTCGAGCTCGGGATCGCCCACGTCGAGCACGTCCCCGGCGTGGAACGGCACGTAGCGGAGCACCACCCGCGCGAGCGTCGTCGTGTTGCCGCGTACCTCGATGCCCTCGAGCGTGTACTTCAGGCCCATCGCGCCGTTCGCCGGGACCGTCGGAGCGGCGGCGGCGGCCGTCGGCGGCGAAGCCGGAGCGGTCGTCGAGCCCGGGACGGGCACCCCGATCGTCGCAGGAGGGGGCTGCGGAGGCGGCGCCGGCGCGGTCGCGGCGGGCGGTGCGTCGGGCTCGGCGCCCCACGTCCGGACCTGCGCCCGCGCCTGGGCGCACACGAGGAGCAGAGCAAGCGTACCGAGGAGCAGGCTGCGCACGCAGCGGGCGATCCTAACCTCGTTGGGTTCTTCGTGCTGGCGGACCGCGCCTCAGGTGCGAATTGCGTCCGGCTGCTCCTCGGGGGCAGCCTGTCGAAATGCCTCGAGCTGCATGGCGGCGTCGAACGCCGCGCGCGACCCGCCCGAACGGCGCGACGTCCACGTGAAACCGCCGAGCCACGAAGACTTGAGGGACGAGAAAGACGTCGGCGGCCGTAGGCGCGTCACCGTACGCGAAGGGTCCCGCCACGCCCTCGCGTTCCAGACCCGCGATCGCCGCCTCGAGCGCGCCCAATCCCTTCGCGACGAAATGCTGCGCCCATTTCCGCTGCACGTCCGCGTCCGGGCGAGACCTGGCGCAGAACGTTCAGGTTTTGCAGCGGCTGGATGCCGCTGTTGACGATCTCGACGAGCGCCCGCACCCGGGCGCGTGCGTGGGGTTCGGCCGGGAAGAGCGGAGGAGACGGAAAGCGCTCGTCGAGCAGCTCGACGATGGCGACCGACTCGACGTACTCCGCGCCGTCGATCGCGAGGCACGGGACGTAGCCGGTCGGGCTGCGGCCCCTGTGCGTGCTCCCCGACTGCTCGCCTTCGAGCCAGGTTCACCGAGACGTACTCGTACGCAAGTGCCTTGAGCGCGAGGGCGATGCGCACGCGATGGGAGGCCGACGAACGCCAGTAGTTGTAGAGCGTGAGGTGGGGCATGACGGGCTTTCGCATGCTAGCCCGCCGACGCGGCGCGGCGCGACAGCTGCTTCACTGCGCGAAGCGAACGGTATTTCGCGGCGCCGCCGAGCGCGAGCACCCGAGCACGCGGAAACGGCCGTTGCGATCGGTACGTTTGGCGCGTTTGGGACCTCGTTTCGAGGGGCACGTGGCTTGCTCGCGATTCGCGGGTATGCCCACCGCGACTCCCGTTTCGAGCCAACGGACCCCATCCGATGACGCATCGCGCGCCGACCGCGCGGTGCACGAGAATGGCCCGATCGGCGGCACCCCCCAACCTGCCGTGAGTCCGCCGGAAGTGGACGCCACAGACAATCCGTACGACAACATGGCGTGCACGGACTAGCGAGCGAGCTGCGCGAGGCGACAATCGAGTCGATCACGGCGCGTCCCCTCTCGGTCGCGCTGCTGGAGCCGTTCGTCATCGCCAGTGGGCGCGTCGAGACGACCCAGGCCGTCGAAGTGGAAGTGCGCGTGCGCTGGCGAGGGGCGAGCGCGGTGGGACTCGGAGAGGCCGCGTGCCTCCCGCCCCTCACGCGCGAAACGCAGCGCGACGTGATGCGAGCGCTCGACCGCGAGACGATGGACGTCGCGGCCCTGAGCGAGCTCGGCCCCGTCGCCCGCGCAGGCGTAGAAGCGGCGGTCCTCGATGCGATGTCGCGCATTGCGGGCGTCCCCCTGCGGACATTCCTCGATCCCATCCAGGGCGCGAGCACGACGCGCCTCGAGACGGACATCACCGTCGCCATCGCCGAGCCGTCGCGCATGGCCGCCCTCGCCCGACGGTGGGTAGAGCGAGGTTTTCGCGCGTTGAAGGTCAAGGTCGGCAAGGACATCGACGCCGACGTCCGCGCGCTCGAGGCCATCGCGCGCGCAGCCCCCACGGCCAAGCTTCGTGTGGACGCCAACGCGGGGTACACGGCGAGCCAGGCCCTCGCCGTTGCGCATGCGTGCGCGCGGCTCGAGGTGGCCGTCGAGTGCTGGGAGCAACCATGCGCCGCCGACGATCTCGAGGGCATGGCGCAAGTAGCCGGCGAGCTCGACGTGCCGGTCGTCGCCGACGAATCCGTGAAGTCGCCCTCCGACTTGCGCGCGGTCATCGCACGAAACGCGGCGGACGGCGTCAACCTGAAGCTGGCGAAGCTCGGCGGAATCGAGGACGCCCTGGCCATAGGCCTCGCGGCGCGGCGAGCCGGCCTGAAGCTGATGGTGGGAGGCATGGTCGAGACGCGCCTCGGCATGACGGCGGCGGCCCACGTGGCCTGCGCCCTCGGCGGCGCCGAGTTCGTCGATCTCGACACGGCATGGCTGCTGGCCGACGACCCTTACCTGGGTGGCTACGTCGCCGACGGCCCGTGTTACACGATGCCCGAAACGCCGGGCCTCGGAATCGAGAGGCGCTGAGCCTGCGGCGAGTCGCTAGCTCGCGGGGGCACACGATTCCCTGGATCGCTTCGCCAGGGTCTCGACCATCGCCACGAGCTGGACGGGCACGACCGGTTTGGACAAATACATGTCGAAGCCGGCTGTCAGAGCTCTCGCCCGGTCTTCGAGGCGAGCGTACGCCGTGACAGCGAGCGCCGGTATCCGGGCCTGCGGGCGCTCGGACGAAGAGCGCACGCGCCGGATGAAATCGTAGCCGTCCTCGGCAGGCATGCCGATGTCCGAGACCAAGACATCGGGGCCATCACGGACCAGCATGTCGTAAGCCGCGGAGGCCGACCCCGCGACGAGCACGGTCGCGCCGTCGTCCTTGAGGACGCGGGCAAAAAGATCGGCGGTGTCGGGCTCGTCGTCGACCACCAGGACGCGCAGCCCCGCGAGGCGAGGCGCGCCCCGGTCCCCGGACGGCGCGCCCGCCGGTAGCCCGTCCGCGGGCTCGTCCTCTTCGGGCGCCAGCGGATGGACCCCGGGGGCCAGCGGGATCCGCACGGCGAAGACCGCCCCCCGGCCAGGCCCCTCGCTCGCGGCGCGGACGGTGCCGCCGTGCAGCTCGACGAAGCTCTTCACGATCGACAGACCGATCCCGAGCCCCCCGAACAATCGCGTCGTCGACGAGTCTGCTTGCCGGAAGCGGTCGAACACGTACGGAAGAAACGACGGCGCCATCCCGATGCCGCTGTCGCTCACGGTGACCTCGGCGTCCGCGCCGCTGCGCGAGAGGCTCACCTCTACCCTGCCGCCCGACGGCGTGAACTTGATCGCGTTGCTCAGCAGGTTCCAGAGCACCTGCTGAACGCGGTCGGCGTCGCCGAGAATCGGCCCTGCCGACGAATCGAGGGCCGTCACGAGATGGATGCCCTTGGTCTCGACGGCAGGGCGAAGAGAGTCGATGGCCGCCTGGATGGGGCCGACCGGATCGATTGGGCGGAGCACGAGCGCGAGCTTGCCCGTCACCGCGCGCGACACCTCCAGCAGATCCTCGATGAGGCGCGTCTGCGCGATCGCGTTGCGCTCGACCGTGAGCAGCGCCTGCTGATGCTTCTCCGGCGGGAGCGTCCCGCTCCTCAGCATTCGCGTCCAACCGAGGATGGCGTTGAGCGGCGTGCGAAGCTCGTGCGACAGCGTCGCGAGAAAGTCGTCCTTGGCGCGGCTGCTCTCCTCGGCATGCAGGCGCGCCAGCGCCAGCTCCTCGATGAGCGAGCGCGCGCTGTACTGTCGGCGGCGCGCGCGCAGCGCTCCCCGCACGGCGTTGACCATCGTCCGCGCGGTGACCGGGCGTTCGATGAGCGACAGGTTCGCACGCGTCCCCAACGAACCGACCAGACCGTACCCCGCGCCGAGCAGCTCGCGCTCCATCACGCTCACCACGACGGGCAGATCCGACCAGGCCGGCTGCTTCTCGAGCGTTGCCATGAGCGCGCTGGCCGTTGCCGGGACCAGGGTCTCCTCCGCCAGGAAGAGCGCGCCCGCCCCCTCCTCGATTGCCTGACAAAGACAAGCCGCGTCCGCACAGACGTGCGCCGCGATCCCGACCGCGGCGAGCAGGCGCGAGGTGTGCGCCCCGTCCCCGCCGAAGGCCGTGAAGACCAGCACGCGGTTTTCACGGGAATCAGCCGGGCTTGGCACCGTCTCTCCCGAGCAGCGCCTCGGCTGCGCCCGTGTACGTGGGTACGCCCGTGAGGACCCCGTGAAAATCGCGAAGCGGCTTGCCAATCGTGATGCCGTTGGACCCGAGAGCGAATTCCCGGATCGTGCGCTCGTGGTAGCCGCTCCTCTTCTTGACGACGGATATCGCGTTGCGCACGGCGCCCCCGGCCTCGTAATAGCGGAGCAGCACGACCGAATCGGCCAGGTAGCTGGCGTCGACGGGATTCGACATGGTCCCGATGAGACCGTGCTGCGTGGCCACGAGGAGCGTCACGACGCCAGCCTGTCCGAGGTAGGCGAGCAGCTCGTGGAGCTGAGGAAGCAGGTATTGCTCCTCCGGCATGGCGTTCAGGTACCCGGTGAGGCTGTCGATCACGACAACACCCGCTCCATCCCGCTCGACCGCGCATCTCACGTCGTGGGCGAGGCGTCCGGGGGATGTCTCCACGGGATCGACCTGCCGCACCGTGATCCGCCCCGCGTCGAAGTGCTTCGCGAGCGGCATCCCCAGGCTCTTGCTCCGGGCGAACAGCGTCGGCAGGCCCTCGTCGAACGTGAACATCGCGGCGCTCTCCCCTCGCTCGGCGACCGCGATGCAGTACTGCGTGGCCAGCGCCGACTTGCCGGAGCCGGCCGGGCCCATGAGGAGCGTCGCCGTTCCCCGGTCCAGCCCATCGCCCAGTAGCTCGTCGAGCGCCGAGACCCCGCTCGGCACGCTCTCGAACCGAAAGGGCTTGGCATGTTCCGATGCGACGAGGCGCGGAAAGACGCGCAGTCCGCCCCGCTCGATGGCAAAATCGTGAAAGCCGTCCCGGTACGAGACACCCCGCAGCTTGGCGACCTCGAGCCGCCGCCGTGCCGCTCCGTAAACCGGCGCGCTGCGCTCGAGCACGATGACGCCGTGCACGAGGCTCTCCAGGTGCTCATCGGGCAGCTCGGCGCTGTGGTCGTCCAGCAGCAAGACCGTGCAGTGCTTGCCGGCGAAATGGTGCTTGAGCGCGAGGATCTGCCGGCGATAGCGGAGAGGCTGGTGGGCCAGCAAGCGGATCTCCGAGAGCGAGTCGAAGACGACGCGGTCGGGGTTCACCCGGCTCACTTCGTCGAGGAGCGTGCGCATCGCCTCGTTGAGCTCGATCTCGGACGGCTGGTACATCGTGTATTGCTCGTCGGCGACCTGCTGCTCCTGGGCTGCCTGCAGCTCGAACAGGCTCAGGCCGTCGAGGTCCCAGCCGTGCGAGCGCGCGACCTCTCGCATCTCGTCCCCCGTCTCCGAGAGCGTGATGTAAAGCCCCCGCTCGCCCTGGTTCCGCCCGCTCAGGAGGAACTGGAGGGCAAGCGTGGTCTTGCCGACGCCCGGGCGGCCTTTCAGAAGGTAGAGCCGGCCGCGCGGCAGACCGCCGCGAAGAACTTCGTCGAGACCAGGGATGGCGAACGCGGCCTTCGAGACGGCGTTAGGGGTCATGACCTTGGTTTCTTTGCTCGCGAATCGGTCACACTACTAACCGCGAAAACGAGCGCCGGCCACGGCGACTGCGACATGCCGGCGGGCTGAACCGCGGAGAAAGGCATGCGCGAGGCTCGCCTCGAGTCGAGCGCAGCCGGACCACCTGGGGCTCGACATTTCCTGCTATTCAGCGGCTCATGGCCGCGAAGAAGGCGAAAGGCGCGCCGCGCGCTCCGGCACGCAAGCGAGCGCCCCGCAAAGCCCAGGCGGAATCGACGGGCCTCGACGCGCGCCAGTGCCTCGCAGACGGGTCGTCGGTCCGCGAGCTCACGACGCGCATCGAGACCGAGGGGGGCGCGGTCGTCGGTTGCTACAACGACCCGCTCGGCGGCCACCCCCTGGTGCTCGGCGTGCTGCCCATCGGCAAGGTCGAGCCCACCCCCTTCCAGCGGGACCTCTCCGAGGCCCACCACAAACGGCTCGCCGACGTCATCGCCAAGACCGGACGCTTTCTCGATCCGATTGTCGCGGTCACGGCTCCCGGCGCGGGGTTCTGGACGCCCAACGGCCGCCATCGCCTCGAGGCCATGCGCCGCCTCGGCGCTCGCGCGATCACGGCGCTCGTCGTCCCGACTCGCGAGGTCGCCTGGCAGATCCTCGCGCTCAACACCGAGAAGGCGCACAACCTGAAGGAGCGGTCGCTCGAGGTCATCCGCATCTACCACGGGCTTCTCGCCGAGGACGATTCGCGCCCGGAGTCTGCCTTTGCGTTCTACCTCGAGGACCCGGCGCTCGTGACGCTCGGGGTCTGTTACGAGAGTCAACCGCGCTTCGCGGGCGGCGCGTACCACCCGGTGCTGCGGAGAACGGAGCACTTCTCCGAGGGGTCGCTCCGCCGCGCCGTCGGCGAGCACGAGAAGCTCGCTGCCTCGGTGCTCGACCTCGAAGAGAAGGTCGTCGCAGCTGTCGCCAAGCTCAAGGAACGCGGCCTGACGAGCCCGTACCTGCGGTCGTTCGTCGTGGCGCGCATCAACCCGCTGCGATGGATCAAGGGCGAGATGCCCCCCGCCGAGCAGGTCATCGCGCAGATGCGCGACAAGGCGGGCAAGTTCAACGCGGAGCGCGTGAAGCAGGAAGATCTGGCGCGGATGGGCGGAGGAGTGCCGGACGAGGAGTAGCTACGGGATGCAGCCGGGGCCTCCGGCGTAGGTGGACCGGCAGGTCGAGTTCGTGGGGCACGCGCCGGCGTCGCCACCGCAGGACGGGACGCAGAGTCCGGCGAGGCCCTGGTTCGGCATCGCGAAGCCCGGGGTCGACGCGTCGTTGGCGCCGGTGAGCATCGTCGGCTGCTGGGTCTCGCAGAACCAGCCCGCGGAGCACTCGGTTCCGCCCACCGTGCAGAACGTGGAGCAGAAGCCCTTTCCGTTCGCTCCGAGGAGGCAGTTGCACGCCGGGGTCGCCCCCGTCGTGTCCGCCGTCGTACACGACGCGCCGAGTCTCTTGGTCGGCGCCGTGACGCTGAGCAGGCAAAGGCCGGACGTCTTGTCGCACGACTCGCCGCCGCAGTCTGCGTCCGAGGTGCATCCGCCGAGGCAGTAGCCGAGCCCCCCCGGCGGCGTCGTCAGCTGGAACGCGATCGGGTTGCAGACGTCCTTGCCCACGCATCCGACCGCGGCGCTCCCGTCCGCGGCGAAGGCGCACGCGGGAAGACACGAGCCCATCCCGCTCTGCGGCGGGCTCGTCGTCGGCACGCAGACGCCAGGAGCGCCGGGCGCGTCGGGGCCGTCGCAGAAGTGCACGTTGCTGTCGCAGGGAGAGGTTCCGCCGCAGGGATCGCAGGCGCTCGTCATGAGACACACGCCGCTCGGAAAGAGCTCGCCCGCCGTGAACACGGGATCGCTCGAGCACCCATTCAAGCTCAGGAACCCACCGCATTGCGCGTCGGACGTGCACGCCTTGCCCGTCGTTCCGCATTGCCCGAGGGCGCACACGCCACTGCTGCTGCTTCCGCTGCTGCTTCCGCCGGACCCGCCGCTGGAGCTGCCGCTCGTGCTGCCGCTCCCGGAGCCCCCGCTCGTCGAGCTTCCGCTCGTGCCGCCACTGCTGCTGGACCCGCCGCTGCTCGAGCCGCTGCTGCCGCTCGTGCTGCCGCTGCTTGCGCCGGCGCCGCTCGAGCCTCCACTGTTCCCGCCGTTGCCGCTGCCGCTCGTGCTCGTTCCGCTGCTCCCGCCGCTGGACGTCGAACCGGAGCTCCCCGAGCTGCCGTCGCTCGTGCTGCTCGAGTCGGCGCCGATGCCCTCTCCCCCGTCGGGCTCGAGGGCGCTTCCCGTCGCGCATGCCCCCACGTACGTGAGAGCCGTCAGGGCTGCGGCGGTGACTGCGGTGTCGAAACGAAACTTCATGGAGCGCGTCCCCCGTTGAACGTGGCGAAAGCTAGCGCCGAACGCCGTCGAAAAAAGTCTCCTTTGTCTCGTTTCGTCGAGGTGACCGCCCGACGACAGGCGCATTGCTGAGACGCTTCGCTTGAGCCGTTTCTCGATGTCCGACCGACAAGGCCGCGGCAAGCCTTGGCCGCTACGGTTGTGCTTCCCGGGACGCGTCGCCTCGAACGGAACGCGTGGAAACGTGCCCTAGGCTGGTACTTCGTCGCGAATGCGACCATCCAGGTGACCTCCCTCGGGTTCTACGACGACCTGAAGAACGGCTTGACCGAAAGTCACCCCGTCGCGATCTACGACAAAGACACGCAGGCGATGCTGGGGTCGACGACGGTCTCGCCGTCGGACCCGCTCGACGGCTATTTCCGCTACACCAGCTTGGCGCCCCCGGTCGCGCTGACGCCGGGCAGACGTACGTCGTACTGGCGCTGGTCGGGAACGAGAAGTACCTCGCCTTCCCGTCCATCGATTCGGACGTGGACGGTGAACACGGCGATCACGTACACGGGCGACGCCGTCAACTAACGCCAACGCCGCCGCGACGACGCTCGTCTACCCGGACACGTTCGCGCCGGGTGGCGGCGACTTCGGTCCGAACTTCAAGTTCGGCGGCCCGACGGAACGCGGAGTCGGGCGCTCGCCCCTCACGAAGACAAATGGATGCTGAGCTTCGTCGTCTGCCCCGCCTCGATCTTGAACCCGATGCTCTTCTTGCGGTCCGGGTTGGAGGTCGTGAGCGTCAGCTTGTGATGCCCGGCCTTCAACGGCAGCCGCGCCACCGGCGTGGTCTTGCCCGTGTCGGTGTCGTCGATGAGCACCTCGGCGCGCGGATCGGACGTGACCTCGAGGTACCCGGTGTCGGAGTCGGCGCTGCGGTGCGCCCCGGCGCGGGCGGCCACGGGTTGCGCCGCGGCGGCGACGAGCGCCAACGCACAAGCGGCCCAGAGCGTCTTCATCGCGATTCCCCTTCCCTAGCACGTTCGACGAGCGAGCCGCCGGCGCCATTCACGGCGCAGCGTCCCCAGATCGGGCGCTAGATGGGGGCCTGAGGTTCGAGGATACGCCGGATCCCCGTGCCGAGATCGGGGTCCATCGACCCTCCCAGCGACGTCAGCAACATGTCGCTCTCTCCGACGCGCAGCCGCCATGTCGCGACGCGCTCGCGCGGGGCGTGGCCCGCCTCCGCCTCGGACCCGAGCTCGGCGACGCGTTCGAGGTCTCGCCCGACTCCGGCGACCAGATATCCGGAGACCGTGCCGAGCGTCAGGGCGCGGGCTCGAAGGCGGGTTCTCGCGGCGCCCAGCAAGAGCTGCAGCGCCTCGACGGTGTACAGGCTGCGGGTTCGACGGCGTTCGGTCGTGAGCATGGCAAATCGTCGAACGGAGCCGCGTGGGGGGCCAAGTTTGCGCCGCGTGTCCGGCCTACCCGCCGTCGGCGCTGGCTTCGCTGCCGCCGTCCGCCGCGCTCTCGCTCGGTCCGTCGTTCGAGCCGTCGCGCGCGCCGACGCGCCCGCCGTCGCTCCCGCCGTCGATCCCCCCGTCGCTGCCCGGGCACGGCTCGGTGGGCAGCAAGCACATGGCGACGCCGGCCAAGCAGACGTAGCCGCCCGCGCACTGACAGAGGCGCTCCGTCGGCGGGCAAAGGTGGGGCATGCCGGAATCGCGCATGGCATCGGGTGCGGCGTTCGCATCTTCGGGCGCCGCGGCTTCGCCCGCATCGGTGCGCCCCGAGCAGCCCGGCGCGGACGCGGAGCAGCCGTCGGCAGGAGAAGCCTCGCCCGGCGACCCGTCGGACGGGACCGTCGAGTCGGCATGCGAGGCGCAAGCCGCCGAGCCAAAAAGAAGAACCGCCAGCGTGGCTTTTGCCCATCTACGCATGCGCGACCGCGGGGAAAAATCACCCGCGCTCGCGCAGAATGCAAGCTCCGCTCGCTGCAGCGGGAGGCGCCCCTCCCCCGGCGGGATCAGTCGGGCGAGCCCGCGTCGTAGAACGGCGCGTCGAAGGACGCGTCCACGTCGCAGACCGTCGCCGCGGAGACGACCCAGTGCAAGGCGCCCCCGGCCGCGTACTCGCACTGGAGCGCGTCGTAGAAGACGGTGCCGTCGCACAGGTTCGGATCTCCGGGGCAATCCAGCCCGGCCTCGGCGCAGGGCCCGCCCGAGATGGCCTGGTCGGGCGCGGGGCAACCGGGAGGCGGATATCCGTCGTCCGGAGGCGGCCCCGCCTCGAAGGACCCGTCGGCGGCGCAGGCGGGATACCCGGCGTCGCACGCGATCCGCGCCGGCCCGCTGTCGACAGACTCGGCGCAGCCGGCGGACACCCCGCACGAGCCCCGCGGCGTCGGCGGGCCGCCGTCGATGCGACCGCCGCATCCGACCTGCAGCACGGCGGACAAGATCGTGAGCATGGCAACGATCGCGCGCATGCGGGGGCCCGAGCGCAACGAGCGGGCCAGGTGTGAATGCGGCGTGGGAACGCGAGCCAAAGGCGCGACAACTCAGCCAAACCCGACGGGCGAGGGCCC
This sequence comes from uncultured delta proteobacterium, assembly GCA_963720145.1. Taxonomy (GTDB): domain Bacteria; phylum Myxococcota_A; class Polyangia; order Polyangiales; family Polyangiaceae; genus Palsa-1150. The sequence goes on along the minus strand of CAVREO010000036.1, from coordinate 465,158 downwards.
TCTTCCAGGTGTGCCTAAGCGTGCCGAATGGGCGTCCCCGGCCCGACTCGAACGGGCGACCACCTGTTTAGGAAACAGGTGCTCTATCCAGCTGAGCTACGAGGACTCGGTAGCCAGCGCTTGGTACCACGAGTTGGTGGAGGGCGCCTCAGAAGCCGTCGGAGGTGACGGTAGACCCCGCCGACCACGGCATGGTCCCGAACTCGAACGCGCCGAGGTCGGGGGCCGCTCCGACGTACCCGTTCGTGTAGGGCGCGAGGATGGTGCCCTTGTCGATCGCCGGCGAGCCCGCCTGGAGCTGGTAGTTGCCGGCGTCGGGCTGGACGAACATCGGGTTGACCGAGCCGCCCACGAGGTCGGTCGTCTGCGTGGCGCCGGTGCCGACCCCCAGGCTCCCCGTGACGATGTCGTTCGTGATCTGCACGCCTGGCGCGGAGCCGCCGCCGCCGGCCGAGCCAATCAACGTATTATTGTAAACGAGATTGTTCGTCGACACCGTATTGAGGATGAGCGTGTTCGTCGATACGTCGTACGCCACGTTGTGGTGAACGACGTAGTTACTGCTGTTATTGTCCAGATAAATTCCAACGCCGATCTTGTGATAGTAGACCGTGCGCACGTCGTGGACGACGTTGTAGGCAATCTCGGTCCCGCCGCCGTCGGTGCCCCACGTGTAAATGCCCCCGAGGTCCTGCGTCTGCAGCCCTGCCGCGTAGATGTGGTCGTGGAGCGCCTTGCTGGCGGAGTTATTCCGCAGGAGCAGCAGCGCGCGCCCGCCGTTGTAGAACGTGTTGTTCGCGATGGTCACGCCGCTGCCGCCCGCGGGGTACACCGCTCCGCAGTCGCTCGGGACGTAGTCGACGTCGTGAATGAGGCAATTGGAGATCGTGTGGCCGTTGCCCTTGACCATCACGCCGTTGCCCGAGCTAAAGGAGATGGCGCAGCTCGTGACGCGGTTGTTCGTCCCGCCGACGAGGAAGCCCGTGGTCTCGGCTCCGGCGTCGAACGAGCCGTCCAGCACCATCGCGTGCGAGACGTACCGCGCCTGAACTCCGTCGATCGCGTCGTCGTGGCTCGCTGCGCCCATCGTCACGGTGGCCGCGAAGATGCGCAGCCCCCGCACGACCACGAACGACTGGCCGCCGAAGTCGAACGCCACCGAGCGCGCCTTCGCCTCGACCGTGTGCGTAGCGGGGCTATCACCCGTCGGCGTCCACAGGTAGAGCGTGTGCGCGGTCGTGTCGCTGTACCACTCGCCGCCCGTGTCGAGCGCGTTGAGGGTTCCCCATAGGTAGTAGGGGTTGCCCGCGGCCGGCGCGTAGCTCGCGTTCGACGCGTCGCCGGCCGAGAACACGAGCTGGCCGACGGTGCTGCTCGTCACCGTGTACGTGTTGTAGACCCACACCTTGCCGGCGCCCATGTTCACGTGCGCGCCATTCCAGAAGCCCGGCGCCTGGGTGAGCATGGGGTCGCTCAGCGTCACGACTGCGTTCGTGGGCGTCGCGATGGCGACGGTCCCCGCGACGGCGACCGTGGGGTGCGAGACGTCGAGTGAGGTGTTGGGCCAGCGCGCCTCGTTCATCATCGCGCCGTCGACGAAGATCTGGTCGTCGCCCACGCCGAGCGACCACGCCATCGGCGCCTGATAGACGTGGCCCGAGTGCAGCGTCCAGGCCTGCGCAGGAATCACGTCGGCCCCGCTGACGGTGACCGTCTCGCCGGGATAACTCTGAAACGTGATCGGCGAGCCCGCGGCTCCGGAGTGCGGCAGCGTCACCGACTCGCGATACGTGCCTGCGCGAATCACGACGGTGTCCCCGGCGACGGCTACGCTCGCGGCCTTGCCAATCGTGAGAAACGGGTGCCCGGCATCGGTGCCGGAGTTGGAGTCGGAGCCGCTTGTGGCGACGTAATAGGTCGGTCCGGAGGGCAAGCCGCCATCCGGTTCGGCAGCGGCGTCGAAGGCTACGGCGCCCTCGGCGGAGGCGGCGCTGTCGCGGGGCGCGCTCGTTTCCGGGTCGCTCGACGACACGCCCGCGTCGCCCGGCGGGCCCGCGCCGGGGTTTGCATCACTGCCGCACGCGCCAAGGATCAGCGCACACGCGAGGCGCACGACGACGGCCCGCATGCGCGGAGTATAGTCACAGCTCGAGCCCGACGAACAGCGTGGCCGCCACCATCGCGCCGTCGATTCGCGCGGGCGCCCCTCCCGCCACGTGACCCGATACGCGCGGCTCGAGGGCCCCGACCGACAGGCCACTACCGAATCGCGTTCGGCCGAAGGTCATCATCGCCTCGAGGCCGGTGGACAGCTCCGCGGCCAGGCCGTCGTGGCGTTCACCGTGGTACGTGGCAGAGCCAGGGGTACCGCGGAGCGACAGGTACACGAGCGACGCCGACGCGAGTGCTCCGAGCTCCGCGTGGGCGAAGTGCAGGGATGCTCGAACACCCAACGCCGCTGTCCCGGCGCTCACGTCGACGTGTCCACCGGGAACGCGGTCGGTCGCACCCGCCTCCCACCCGAGGCTCGCAAACAGCTGACAGAAGGCCGCGTTGGCTTGCGCGACGCGAATGGCCGCGCCGAGCGTCGGAACCGCCGCCGACAGGTTTCGCTCGCGTCCGACCATGAGCGCTTCGATCGCGATCCCAGCGGACCGGCCAGACGGCGCCTCGGCGCGGTCCGCGGCCTTCTCGACGGCGACCTCCGCCGCGACGACGGCCGGATTCTCCGCGCGGGTCCGGTCGTCGGGCTTTCGGATGAGGAGCTCCGCCCACGAGGCGAGGAAGAGCTCGGACGCCGACACGGCGAGGAGTCGTTCGGGATTGGCGCTGTCGACGAGCGGCACGTCTCGCGCGACGGTCTTCTGCGTCAGCGAATCGCTGAGCGTCAGATGGACGCCCGCCTCGGTGCACGAGAAGTCGGCGTCGAGCACGGGCAACTTGGTGACGCCCGGGATGAGCGTGGCGAGCTCGATGCTCAGGAGGCGCTCGATTCGTCCCTGACGCAGCCGCGAGCAACCACTCGTCGTCACTCGCAGGCCGCCTACGGGAGCGGCGCTCTCGCCTTCCTCGACGCTCGCGGGCTGAGCGCGCGCCATGCCGGGAAGCGAGCAGGCGGTCACGCCGATCCCCAGCACGAGCCGCGCGATGCCCCGATTCATTCGAGTTGCAGTATGCGCCTCATGCGAGCCGCGTGTGCGCCTCGCGGAAACTGGCCGACGTATTGTTGGGCTGCGGCGCGGGCTTCGGTCGTGTTGCCCGCCGCCTCCCAGGCCGCTGCCTCCTCCGCCAGCGCGTCCTCGACGAGCGAGGCCTCGCGAGCCAGAGAAAAGCTCTGCCGGAACGAGGCCGCGGCGTCGGTCGCCCGGTCCAGAGTTCTGTCGACCTTGCCGAGGGTGAACCAGGCAAGCGCCACGCGCCGGTCCCTGGGGTAGCGCCGGACGAGCTCCTCGAGGGTGCCCGCGGCCGAGCCGAAATCACCCGAACGTCGCTCGGCGTCCGCCCGCTCGAGCAGCGCGCCTGCAGAGAGCGCGGACGCCTCCGGTGCGCGGCGAGCGAGAGGAGCCGGCGCGGAATCGGTCGGGGGGCCGTTCGGGGTGGCGTCCGGCGCCTCGTACACGGACGTGGCGATCTCCTCGCCGGCCTGGAGCTCGACCTCGCGCCGGAAGTCCGCGACGAGCACGCGCCCTCTCTCGACCTTGACGGACACCGTACCGGCGTCGATGCGAACGACGAACGCAGTCCCCGTGACCTTCACCCGCACACCGCCCGCCATCACGACGAACTCGCGCTCCGGAATGTGCGCCACTTCGTAATGCACTTGGCCGCCGCTCTGCGCGAGCTCGACCCTGCCGCTCGAGACGCTTCGCACCTCGACGTGGGCATCGGGCCAGAGCTCGAGCCGCGAGCCGTCGGCCAGAACGCGAGACTCGATCTCGGCGCCTTCGAGATGTCTGCCGGCCGACGCGGTCGCCTGCGGCGGGGTCACCGGAGCCGTTTGCGCCGGTCGATTCGTCGACTCCGCCGCACGCTTCCTCCCGGCGTCCACTCCGATCCCGTACGCAACGACCAGCGTGACCACCGCAATCGCCAGCGAGAACCCGCGGGTGACGGCGCGGCGGCGAAGGAGAGGCGTCTGCGACGAGTCTTGCGCCAGGCGGAGCTCGACCCTGCGAAGGACCCGCCGCTCGCGCAGATTGTCCCATTTCGCCTGCATCTCTTGGCGGAACGCGTGGATCTCTTCATCGAGCATGAAAGAATCTCCGTAGGCGCTCGTCCGCCGTCGCGACGCGCCGCTTGGCCGTCGCGACCGAGATCGAACAGCTGGCCGCAACTTCCTCGAGCTCGAGATCTTCGACGCGTCTCAGGATCGATGCGACCCGGAGCGCTGGCGGAAGCGAGTCGAGCGCGCTCTGCAAGTCGTTGACGGACCATTCCGCGGCGGGCGCGATGGCGCGAGGCGTGACGAGCGCCAGGGCGGTCACGATCCATCGGCGTCGGCTGCGCGCCGAGAGCACCCGGTTGGCGCGGCGGACGGCGATCGTCACCAGCCAGCGCCGCAGACTCCCGGCGTCGCGCAAGCCGTCGAGGGACCCCATCGCCTCGACGAACGACTCCTGCAGAACGTCCTCCATCTCGGAGTCCACGCCCAGAAGCCGAAAGAGGACGCCCGCCAGATAGCGGGCGTGCCGCGAATAGAGGATGCGAAACGCCTCGGAGTCGTTCCGGCGAATGCGCTCGACGAGAGCCGCGTCGTCCGCCTCGGGACGCGGCCCTTCGTTTCTGACGACTTCCACTTACCCTAAGTGCAAGGTTACGCTCCTCGCAGCTCAATTTTTTGCGGAACGAGCGGCCTGTTTGCGATGACCACTTCCCTGGGGCTCCTGGGCCTGCTCGCCCTCCTAGGACCTGCTTGCCTCCTGTGTGCGGGGTGCGGGATCGACGCCGACGTGCTCGCGCTGAACCCGACGTGCAACGCCAGCCCCGGAGCCGCGGGAGAGGGGATCGATTGCGGCGGGGGACCCGGCCCGGTGGTGGACGCGACGACGCGCGACGCGTCCGCAGACGCTTCCCCGTCCGACGCCCCCCGCGACTCCTCGACTACGGACGGGGCGATTGAGGCCTCCGACGGACCCGGGCGTCCGGGGTTGGACGCCTCCGCCGAGGCGATGTGCCCCGCCGGCGGGGGAACCGCGATGGTGCGCATCGCCGCGCTGGACGGGAGCTTCTGCATCGACACGACCGAAACCACCGACTTCCAGTACGCGGCCTTCATCGACACGGTCGGGGGCGGTCCCGGTATCCAACCGGCCGAGTGCAGCGGAGCCCCGTCGCATGTCCCGGGCACCGGTCTGTCGTCGGACAGCTTGCCGGTCGCGTATGTGAACTGGTGCGACGCATACGCCTATTGCGCCTGGGCCGGGAAGCGCCTCTGCGGACAGATGGGGGCCTCGGGGGCCAACGTTCACCTGTGGAACAACGCGCTCGATGACGAATGGTACTACGCCTGCTCACATGCAGGCGCGCTCGCCTATCCGTACGGCGCGTCGTTCGTGGCCGGTGCCTGCAATGGGCAGGAGCCGACGACCGGGCACACCGCCCCTGTCGGCTCGATCCCGTCGTGCATCGGCGGATTCCCCGACCTTTTCGACATGAGCGGCAACGTCTGGGAGTGGGAGGCGTCGTGCGGCTCGGGCGCCGCCAATCCGATGTCGGACCTCTGCCGCGCGCGCGGCGGCTCGTATTACTCGGACGTCGCCAACCTCAGCTGCCTCGGAGACTCGGAAGCGACGGAGAACTTCGACGGCGGCCTTCACCGGGGCTCGAGGTCACCCCTCGCCGGTATCCGGTGCTGCGCGAACTAGCGACACCGAATTTTTTTGAGCTGAATCGCGATGAAGTAGGCACCTGCCATCGAGCAGAAACATGGCCGAAGCATCGATGTCACTGGTCCGCACGCGCTATCCACGCTCGGCACCGAGCCCCGCTCCGGCCCAACGCGCGCCCGGCAGGGTGCGGGAGCCGGCAACCTCCTTCCACGGCCGTGCGCGAGAGCTGCGTGTCCTCGCCGATTGGTTCGCGATGGGCGGCGGGCTGCTCACGCTGACGGGGGCGCCCGGATGCGGCAAGAGCCGACTCGCGCAGCGCTTCGTGGCGCTGTGCGAGGCCGAGCGCGAAGGCGACGGCTGGATGGGATTCTGCGACCTGTCGGAGGCCCACGACGCCGCGGCCGCGATGGGGTGCCTCGCGCGCGCGCTGGGGGTGGCCTCCGCGGGTGAAGAAGAGGGGGCCGCAGCGCTCGCGCAACTCGCCGCGGCGCTTCGATTGGACCCGCCGGCGCTTGTCGTCCTCGACAACTGCGAACATGTCCTGCGCGACGTCGCGCGCGTCGTCGAGGCCCTCGGAGACGCCGCGCCGAGAACTCGGATTCTCGCGACGTCACGCGAGCGACTCGCGGTCACCGGCGAGCGACTCGTCGAAGTGCACCCACTGAGCGTGCCGGAGCGTGAGGGCGACGCGCCGGCCTCGGAGGCCGTGCAGCTCTTCGTCGACCGGGCGCGGCTCGTCCAAGCCGACTATTCGATCGCGGACGCACAGGAGGCCTCGTTCGTCGCTTCGATTGTCCGCGCGCTCGACGGCATTCCGCTCGCCGTCGAGATGGCGGCGGCGCGCATGGCGCTCATGAGCGCGCGCACCCTCCTGTCGCGGCTCGGCAATCGGTTCGAGCTGCTGGTGGAAAGCACCGGGGGGACGCGCGACCGTCGTTCGACTCTGCGCGCTTCGCTCGACGGGTCCTGGGATCGGCTGGAGCCGTGGGAGAAGGCGGCGTTGCGTCAGCTCGCGGTATTTCAGGGCGGCTTCAGCCTCGAGGCCGCCGAGGCCGTGGTGCAGATCGCGCAGCTGCGCGGCGCGCCGACCGTGCTCGACGCCGTCCAGCGGCTGCGCGACAAGTCGCTGGTGCACGCCCGGCCGACGCTCGAGATGCCCGCGGAGCCTCGGCTCGATCTCTATCGGAGCATCGGCGCGTACGTGATTGACAAGCTCGACACGTCGGGCGAGATTGACTCGGCGACGGAACGGCACGCACGCTATTTCCTCCACGCGGGAGCCGATTGGGCCGAGCAGGCGCGGCGCGGCTCGCCGGAAGGCGCGCGCGCCCTCCGCAGCGAGACCGAAAACCTCGCGGCAGCCCACTTCTGGGCCCTGCAGCGGTCGCCCTCGGACATGCTCCGGGCGGCCCTCGCTCTCGACACCGCCTTGAGCTTGACGCAAGGACCGCGCGCCTGTCTCGAGATGCTGGATTGAACGCTCGAGAGAGCGCGCGACATCGCCGAACCGTTGCTCCTGGCGGACGTCGTCTTGCGTCGGGGGTATGCGCGCATTGCCATCGGAGCGCTGGAGGAAGCGCGCGCCGACGCGCAGTGGGCGCTGCGCCTCGGCCTCGGCCGGCAGGACGCCGCGCGCGAGGGCGACGCCCGACGTCTCGACGCCGAGGTCGAGCGCCTCGGGAGCGGCGACGCGATGGCACCCATACAGGCGGCCCTCGCGGCGTTTCGCAGGGTCGGCGACGCCGCACGGGAGGCCAGCGCGCTGCGAGCTCTCGCGAGCATCCACAGGGACCAAGGCGAGATGCGAGAAGCCCTCGACGCCTGCACGAGGGCCATCGCCCTCGCCGAATCGGTCGGGAACCATGCGGTGTCGGCCCTCGCGTGCGGCGACCTGGGCGCGCTGCTGATCCGCGAGGGACGCCTCGAGCCGGCGGGGGACGCCCTCGTCAAGGCGACGGGCGCGCTGAGCGCGATGGGCGACGTGCACTCGCATCTGCGTCATCTGGTCAACCTGGCGGCCGCCTATCAGGAACGGGGCGACGCGACGCGAGCCGAGAGCACGCATCAGCAGCTCCTCGCGGCGGCAGCGAAGGCGGATTGCTGGGACCTTCGCGCGTTGTCGCTGGCGATGCTCGGAGTCCTTCGGGCCGAGCGAGGCGACGTCCACGAGGCGAGTCGCCTGTTCGAAGAGGCGGACGCGAGCGCCAAACGAGCCGGCGAGCACACATGGGCGGTCGTCCAGATCCACCGGGGCCACGTCGAGCTCGCGTGGGCCCGGGATTGTCTCGAACGAGGGGCGGGCACCGGCGCAAGAGCCCACCGCGCGAACGCCGAGGGCTGCCTCGCCCGCGGCGCGGCGCGCCCGTCCGGCTCGGACGACATGCACGCGGCGTTGCGGTGGCTGCAGCGAGCCCTCCATGTCGAGCCTGACGCTTGGATCCTCGCGCAGGACGGCGGCTGGTTTCGTCGTCCGCGCGGAGCACGAGTGGACTTGATGGATTGGAAACACGCCAAGGCCGTCCTTTTTGCCCTCGTGAGCGCATGGCAAAAAGCGCCGGGGCGGCCGCTGACGAGCGACGTCGTCCTGCGCGAGGGTTGGCCCGGCGAACGAATGCAGCGAAAGGCGGGCTTGAGCCGCGTGTACGTCACCCTCGCGCGTCTGCGCGACCTCGGCCTCCGAGAGCTCATCCTCAACGCGCGCGGTGGTTACCTGCTCGATCCGCTGCAGATCATCATGGTGAGCGCGTCGTCGGAGGCCGGCACCTGGTTATACGACCGCTCACCGCGAGCGCCGTGTCCCATGCCCAGCGTGTCGGCCGGATCGATTCAGTCGGGTTGAATCGCAGCCGTCGTGCATACGTTCAGGAGGGGCCAGGGGTCGGCGTCCTTCGGCATCGGGGTCAGCGGCAAGGCCGCCTGCGTGTTCGCGTCGTGGGCGAAATCGGTTGCGGCGTGAAACGGCGATAGGGGCCAGGTCGGGTCGAACGGGTTGATCTGCTGGTGGGTCCACGCGCTTTGCCCGTGCTCCGCGCCGGGAATGAGAAAATCGGCGGCCTTCGCGATCGTGCCACCGTTCGGCGCCACGTAGCTCCACAGGTCCACCTGGACGTGCTTGGCCGTGGAGGCGAGCCGGCAGAAGCCCTCGAGGTTCCAGTTGCTGTACCCCCACGAGTTGGTCCGCGTCAGCTCCTGGGGCTGACTGCCGTCGGCCATGATCTGGCTCGCGATCCGCTTCGTTTCGGCGTTCTGGACGAGCGTCTGAGCGTCGCTGGTGCTTCCGAGGTAAACGAGCAGCGCCGAGACGCCCACGTCGTACCAGGTCCCGTGGTTGTTCAGCGAGGCGTCCTCCTGGGTGGCGAGGGCGTTGGTTTGCAGCCACCCGAGGAACGACGTCAGCCACGCGCGCATCTGCTGCTGGTCCGTGGCGGTCCAACCCGGGGCGCCGCTGTCGAGGATCGCGAGCCCGTCGAGCACTTCCCCGAGCAGCTCCGTCCAGTTGAGAACGCCCGTGGCGGCGCCGCTCCTCAAGCACGGAACCCCCTCTCCGAAGTTGATGTTGGGGTTCATCGCGGTGGCCGCGTTCAGAAACCACGTCCTCGCGACGAGCTCCGCTCGGTCCGCGTAGCGGGCGTCCCCCGTGAAATACCAAGCGAGGGACAGGTCGTAGATGGCATCCATCGCCGCGTGACGAGTCGCATGGTCGTACTTGCTGCTGGCGCAATCCGGGTTCGTCTGCCCGTCCAGGTGTACGTAAGGGCACCCGCCCGCCGACCCATCTGCCGACGCATCGGCCGGCGACGGCCAGTAGTAGCGAGCAAGGCTCATGTAGTCGTGCTTGTCGCCGCTCGGTGGGGTCAGGGTCTTGTCCATGACCGACCAGGGGCCGGCCGTCAGGTCCGCATCGGCGGCGGAGACGAGGGCCGAGAGCGCGGCGGTCAGCGCGGCGTTTCCGCCGGCGGCAAGCTGCTGCTTGGCGTTCGCGAGCTGCTGCCCGTCGAGGACCACGGTGTTGGGAACGGCACCGGGACCGCCCGTATCCGCGCTGGCCGCGTCCATTCCGCCGTTCGATCCGGAGCCGCTCGAGTTGCTCGCGCCTCCACCGGAGCCGCCGCCACTCGAACCGCCGCTGCTGCTGGTCCCGCCGCCCGAAGCGCTGCTGCTCGTGCTGGTGCCCCCGGAGCCGCCGCCGCCGGTGCTACCGCTGGAACCACCGCCGGCCGGAGGGCCCGAGTCGCCGCAGCAAACCGCCATGCCCAGGCCGGCGAGAAGAGCGGGCAGGATCGCGCGCTTGACCATCGTGCAGCCCCCGTAGGTTCACACCCCATACTCGCCGACGACCTTAGCGCATCCTTACGCAACCCTAACTTTTGCGCCGGACCGCCACGAGCGAGGACGCCGTGCGGTATGGCAGTCTACGCGCATCGGCGCACGAACGGGGGACTCGATGGATTACCGCCAGAAAAGCCGTTCGTGGGGCCTTGCGGCCGCGCTGGGCGTCATCGCATGCGGCAACGGCGCCAGCGCTCCGACCGCGACGCCCTCCGACGGAGCGGCCCCGGACGCGACGAGCGCCAGCGATTCGGCCGTGAGCGATTCGACGGTCGCCGACGCTCACGGTCCATCGGACGCCGGGGCTCCTCCCGCCGACGCGCCGCAAGAGGCTGCACCCACGCCCATCCCTTGCCCGCCTCCCCCCTCCGTCGCCGCGCATCGAATCGTCTGGACGTCCCCCAGCGCCGACGAGACCGGAATCCATGCCGCTAGGCAACGGGGACGTGGCGGTCAACGCGTGGGTCTTGGCGAACGGGGACCTCGTCTTTTACGTCGCGAAATCCGACGCGTGGGGCGGCAAGGGAGTTGCGCCCTTCCCGATGAAGCTCGGGCGTGTGCGCGTCTCCTTTGCGCCGAATCCGTTTGCGTCGGCGTCCTTCAAGCAGACGCTTTCCGTCGACAAGGGCGAGATGCTGGTGACGGCGGGCAGCCCCGGCAGCCAGGTGTCGCTCGCCCTATGGGTGGACGCCAATACCCCGACTGTGCGCGTGCAGTCGCACAGCGACCAACCCCTCTCCCTGACCGTCGCGCTGGAGACTTGGCGAACCGACGACGTCGTCATGCCGGCCGCGAACAACGCCGTCACTTGGTACCACCGCGACACCACGTCGCCCTGGACGACCAATCTCTCGTCGCAGCTTCTCCAGAGCTGGCCGAGCACGCCCGGCGTTGTCGATCCCATCTTGAACCGTACCTTCGGCGGGACCATTCGGGCTGACGGGCTCGTGTCCAGCGGGGACAATCGTCTCGTCTCGAGCGCGCCGCGGGCAGACTGGGCCGTCGACGTTCACGCCCTGACCGCCATGGCAAACGCGGTGTCCGACTGGCAGCAGGCACTCGAGCAACAGGTCGCCACGACCTCCGCCACACCCCTCGCCGGCGCGATGGCCGCCCACGAGAACTGGTGGAGCGACTTCTGGGGCCGGAGCTGGATCGCGCTCGACGAGAGCAGCCCCGATCTGGCGCTCGTCAACCAGAGTTACATCCTGCAGCGCTTCATGATGGCGGCCGAGGGACGGCAGGGGCCCGCCATCAAGTTCAACGGCGGCCAGTTTACCATCACGGGGTCGAACGCGACCGAAGATCCGAAGTGGGGAATCAACGAAGCTCAAGGCACCCCCGATTATCGGAGCTGGGGCGGTGCCTATTGGATTCAGAACACGCGAATCATGTACTGGCCGATGCTCGCCGCCGGCGATTTCGACCTGATGCAGCCGCTATTTCACATGTACTCCGACGCGCTGCCGCTGCGGACGGCCCAGACGGCGGCCCTTTACAAACACGACGGCGCCTACTGGCCCGAGACGATGAACTTCTGGGGTTCTTACGTCGACAACGAATACCTGGTGCACCAGCCTCACATATGGAGACACTTCAACGGCTCGCTCGAGATCGTCGCCCTGATGCTCGATTACTTCGCCTACACACGAGACCCGAGCTTCGGCCAGAACGTCCTCGTTCCGGCGGGCGAGGCCGTCGTGAAGTTCTTCGAGCTCGAGTTTCCGGCGCGGACGGCCCAGGGAAAGATCGACGTGCCGAACGGGCAGGCCCTGGAGACGTACTGGGCGGATAGTGCACCACCGGTGCACAACCCAGCGCCCGATCTGGCTGGGCTCCAATGGATTCTGGATGGCCTGCTCGCGCTGCCGGCGGGCCTCGTGCCGGCCGCCTCGACCGCGGACTGGCGAAGCTTGCGAGCAGCGGTGCCCGACCTGGCGCTGGGTCCTGCGGACGGCGGAGGGCAGAAGATTCTTCCCGCCATTCCCCCTCTGCCCGGCACGCACAACACCGAGAACGTCGAGCTCTACCCCGTCTTTCCCTATCGCATCTACGGGGTCGGAAAGCCCGGCCTCGACGTCGCCATCGCCACGTACCATTCGCGCCCGTTTCCCTTCAACAGCGGCTGGGGCCAAGACGTCGTCTTCGCGGCGTACCTGGGACTTGCCGACGAGGCGTCCTCGCAGGTCATCGCGCGAACCGCGTTCGCGAAGTCGGGTCGCTTTCCCGGGTTCTACACGTCGGTTCACGATTGGCCGCCGGACCAGCAGCACGCGGCTCAGGCGATGACCGCGCTGCAACGAATGGCGATCCAGGCCGACGGCGGCAAGATCCTGCTCTTCCCCGCCTGGCCGGCCGGATGGGGAGCAGACCTCCGCCTCTTTGCACCGGGAAACACGGCGGTCGAGGCGACCATCCGCAGCGGTGCAATCGAGCGAATCAGCGTCACGCCCGCGTCGCGCTACGCCGACGTCGTGGTCCCCAGCGGGTTGACGCTCCCGCCCAACAGTCCGAGCGCGTGCAACGACCAGTGAGCGAGAAGTTGGGGACGAGGGGAGGCACCGACCGGTCGCGCCGTCAGTTGTCCTGCGCACCCTCCAATATCCAATTGTAGATGAGCATCTGCTGATCTGCGGTAAGCGCGGCGCCTGAAAACTGCGGAATTCCCGCCAGCAACGCGGCGATGCTCGCGGGCATTTGGACTCCACACGGCGGGTTCGTCTGCGAGACCTTTTGGTACAGCACGCTATTCTTCGGGTCGCCTGGAATGACCCGCCTGTACCCCATTCCCGAGCAGGCAGCGCCAGCGCAGAGCTGGCCGGCGAGGCTCCAGTAAGCAGACACCTGTGTGCTCATGTCGAGGGCACTGTAGCGGATACCCACGTTCTGATAGTGGCAGTAGTCGTTGCTGCACGTCGGCCGGATGACCTGCGTGTAAACCTCGGTGAACGAGTTGGGACCACCCGGCGGGGTCGAGTCGCATCCGAAGCCGAAAAGCATCATGGATATCGAGAGCGCCAAAGTTCCGCTTCTTTGCCGTGCCGCTACAGCGAGTCTCATCGATTCCTCCACCGCCCCACCCATCTCGAACTCCGCACACCATCCCGGTTCATCTCAGTGACCGGATCCTGCGTCTGCCGTGTAGTGGCCCGGTCCGTCGTAGTCCGTGTACTCCGTCCAATTTTCCGGGGGAAAGTCCGTCGGCGAGCAGACCAGGTCAAGCGGGCACGTTGCGCCGGGCCAGACCGGACCCCCACAGACGCACTGCGTGAACGTGGTCCCGACGCAAAGTGCATACGAGATCGCGGTGCAACCTGGACAGCTGTCGATGGCGACGAAGTTCCCCGTCGCGCAGTTGACGGGATCCCACCCTGCAGGGGGATCCCACGGCTTGGCACCGTAGGTGATCGGTTGAAACGTCGCCTCGTTCGAGCAAGAAAAGAGGGCGGCCGCGCCGAAGAACAGCCACGGCAGCGCCGCAAGGCCACCGAGGAACCGGCAGCATGCTTTCACAGGGGCGGGCATCATGCGTCCTTTCCCAGGTTCGAATCAGAAGAAGTAGAGCCAGGTCATTTCGTAGCGATTGTTGTACGCGCTGGTGCCGTCCGCGAATACCTGGTTGACGCGCTGGAACGACAGGCCCACCCGAGCGGCCGGTGTTACGTCGAAGAAGATGTTCCCGTCGACGTACCAGGACGATTTGAACACGGCCTGGGCATTGACCCAGGGCTGCGTCGGCGAATACGGATGGTACAGGCCTGCGATGTTGTCGGACGCTCCGCGGCTGTAGTTTCCGGTGATGAAGACCCGGCCGGTCGGGGGCAGGTAGTACTGGAAGCCGGCGACGACGGTCCGCCAGTTGATCGTGTGAAGGAGGCCGTTCGTATCGAACGCAACCATCCCGGGGTCGACGTCGGGTGTGTACGGTAAACCGACGACCGGCTGCGCCCCCAGCGAGACCTGCGGCGACGCGGCCCCCATGGCGTTGACGGGGGTGTCGACGTTCAAGGGGTAGACGTTGGGCATCGTCGCGCCCGCGGTCATCCCCGTGTACTGGTCGGCGTCGCCAGTGCCCATCACGAACTCTGCAGTGAAAGTCAGCGCGTTCCCGCGGTCCGTGCTGTCCCTGACAGGAATGATCGGAAGCAGGACGTCGCCCGCCACGGCCCACCCGACGAGCGGGATGGGCGGGGCTCGCAGGGGCGCGTACGGGTCTACCCGGAACTGGCGCGCCAAACCCGACACGCCGATGGCAAGCGGCAATGCGCCCGTCCCACCGCTGCCCGGGGTGGTCATCCCCTTCCAGTGGTTGAACGCCAGGCGAACCCCTCCTTCCACGTCCGGCGTCGCGGAGTCGCGCTGGGCGGGCCGGAGCGCTGCGACCGCGACGTCGATGTTCACCGGATCCGTCTCGAAGGTGTGGCTCAGGCGAAGCTGCACCGTCCGGTTGAAGAGCTCGTTCGGCAGTCCGAGGAAAGCGCATGTGGCCCCGAAAAAATAGTTCTGCCATCCGAGCAGGCGGTAGGCCTGGCCTGCCAGGACGTTCACGACCGGACTCTTGAGCTCCACGTAGGCGTGCCGGATGCGGGGGGCGGCATTGTTGAAGTACGCCGCTTCGGTGGTGTATCCGGGGCCCACCGCCTGCCCGGCCTGTCCCGACCCTCCGCCGCCGTTGATGCTCGGCTGGTTGCCAAACATGTCGAGCTCGAGCAGGCCGGTGGCGGTGATGCCGCCGATCGGGGGTGCGGCTGCCTTGAATCCGATGCGGCTGTTTCGGATGGTGAATTGTGCGCGCGTGTTGTCGCCGGCCTGCGTGTCGTTGTGGGCGATGACGTTGTTGTTCAGGCCGTCGTTGAAGCTCCGTGTGGAGTCACCCATCATGTCCGCTTCGGCGAAGCCGTAGATCGTCAGACTCCATTCGGCCGCCTTGCCAGCCGTCAGGGTCAGCGAAGGTCGTACCCACCATGGATTGACCGGATTGGCCGGCGCTGTCGTGCGACTGGGCAGCGGGATGGGCGGAGCGACGTCTTCGGAATCTTGTCCCGCGGACTTGGCGGGCGGAGTGTCGTCGGACTTCGACTGCGCCCGAGCGGCAGATGCGACGAGCAACCCGGGGACAATGAGCAAGACGGCCAAGAATCTCTTAGACATGGCCAGATTCCTTCGATCCCAGAGCGGGGGACGTCATTGGTAGACGCTCGTCGCGCGTCCCTCTCGGTCCGCGGAAGCGCGATAGGGAGGCGAGGCTCCCGTGCACGTAGCACGGGAGCACGTGCGGTCTCCCGTCCTCCTGCGTCGCCGGCGGACTACTGAACGACACGGACGAGCGCCGCGCTTGCGGGCGGGACGTAGACCGAGACCTTGTTCCCCATCACGGTCTGAATGTAAGGCGGATTGTGATTCCACACGCCAGACTTCGAGACCGAGGCCTCGGCGAGGGTGACGCCCGTAGCCGGCACCGTCAGACCGCCGCCGGCCGTCCCCTGCAGATAGAATCGCGCTCGCGCTCTTGGGTGCAGCCCCGAGGTCCACCGTGGCGTTGATTCCATTCGTCGCGTCCTTGTTGTCGAGGATCACGCTCGTCCATCCGCCGTTCGCCTGGACCGTGTACGCGGTGAAATACTTGTCCGTGGTGGTGACGGTGGTGGAGACCATCGTCCCTGCTCCGGCGAGGGCGAAGAAGAGCATGCCATAGTAGACCGGCTGCACCTGCGTCGGGACGCCGTTTTGCTCCATGATCGGCTGGTAGTAAAACGGACGTGTTCCATCCTGTCCGGTTTCGCCGCCGTGAAAATTGACGCCGCCGCCGCCGTTCTCGGCGGTCACGTACATCATGTCGATCGACCAGAGGCTCGCAATCAGGGTGTCGCTCACGCCCATCTGGCCGTGACTGTAGAAGGTGTTGGCCTCGGCCAGGCGGTAGCCACCGGCTACCTTGTCGGTGGTAACAGCGGTGTTCAAGGCCTTGACGCCTGTGACGAGGTTGGGGTCCACAGTCTGGAGATTGGCCACCGTCGCCTTGGTCGTGCCGGCGCCGCCGAAGTAGTAGTGCTGCGTCACGAGACCGAGCTTGTTCCCGAACTTTGCCGATTCGTCTGCCGCAAACGGGGTCGTAAAGGCGGTGAACTGGCCTTGGGAAGCGGCCGGGCCAATCACGGTAGAACCCGGCGCGGCGAGGATGGCGGTCGCCATCGTCTCCCACTGCGTCTTGAGAGCGGTCCACGTTCCAAAGAAGTTGATCTCGTTGCCAATCTCGATGCCGATGATGCTCGACCCGCATTTGCTGTAGACGTAGGCCGCCTCCGCTGCGGCGGCAGCCACCTGGTCCGACTGGAAGTTGATGCCGTAGACGGCCTTGGTGCCCGTCGCACCCAGGAAGCTGCAGAGCTGGTCGACCATTCCCGACGTGACGTTGAAGGTGAACGGCGAGCCCGACGGCGCCGCTGGCGCCGCGCCCATGCCTGCCCAGTTGCACCTGTCCGAATCGTTGGCTCCGATTCGCATCCCGGGAGTAGACCAGCGGAAGCGAGGAGCTTGTAGAGCGCAACCAGGTCTGTGTTCGTGCTGTTGAGCGAGTCGTTCGTGATGTGCGTCTTCTCGTAGCTGAACCCTACGAAATCATCGCTGACCGTCCCTACGGTGGTGCCGGGGGTGACGGTGACAGTGGCGGCCGTCCCCGTCCCCGTGGGGCCGCCGGATACGGGCGTGCCCCAGGACGGCGCCGGGGGTCCACCCCCATCGTCGCCGGTCCCGCCGTCCCCGCTCGATCCCGACGACGACGTACTGCCCCCGCTGCTCGATCCCGACGACGACGTACTGCCCCCGCTGCTCGATCCCGACGACGACGTACTGCCCCCGCTGCTCGATCCCGACGACGACGTACTGCCCCCATTGCTCGACCCCGACGACGATGTGCTGGACTGACCCACGACGCTGGCGCCCGTGCCCGAAGAGCATCCGCCCCCGAAGGCTGCTGTGCTCAAGATCAGAGAACCTGCCACGGCGGGGAGGACACGGCGCGCGAAACGATCGAAGGCAGCCATTACGTTGTTCCTTTCAGAGGAAGACGAGATCCGCATCCAGCAGTCGCACGAAGAGGGAAAGCGACGAGCTCACGAGCCCCCGCAGGGAACGAAATGCGCATACGCGAGACCGAGATCGCAACGCACATGATGCGACGAGCCCTGACGCTCAGGTTGACTCGGTCGTCCAAAAAGGCCACGGCAGGAGGCCTCAGCACAGGGTGTGCCTAGGCGGAACGCCGTGGTGTGCGCAGCACTCACGCGGGTACCTTCTGGAGAAATACGCTGTTGGTCATGTGGTCTTGCCAGATAACGTGGTCGGGCCGGAAGGTAGGCTAGCCATGAGGGATGCGGCCCCGCGGACCGCACCCCCCTCGTTTGTCACGGAAGAACGTTGTGACAGGCTGCGGGAAGCAATCCACCGATCCGAGTCCCGTCAGCAATCGACATGTCCATGGCCTGTACTCCGCATGGGCGCCCCTCGCACCTTACATTTGCCCAACTTCGGTCCTCGCTCGGCGACCCGAAGCGTCGCCTGCTCGGCTCGCAACGTCGAGCGGCGAGAGGACCTTACTTTTTCGGGGCCGATGGTGGCGCGGAGGTGGGCGAACGCCTTAAGCTCGCAACCTAGCGGGGCGCACGGGTGCGAAGCGCCCTCGCAGTACGAGGGCACGCACGAACGGGACGCTCGCGTAGTCGCGTCCCATGGGGAGGCTTCGGCATGGGGAGACTTCGGTCGGTGCGGGGCATTGCGGTCGGAGGGGGCTGGGTCATCGCGCTCGCATGCACGGCGGTCGCGTGTTCGTCGGGGCCGAGCGCTGAAGGACCCATGGCCGGCGCGGACGGCAGCACCGATTCGACAGCGCCTTCGTCCCTCGACGGAGCGTCCGTTTCCGACGGCGGCGGCGACGCCGCGTCGATGAGCAGACCCGACGTCGGCGCGCATGATGCCAAAGCGTCCGGCGCGTCCGATGCCACCGCCGATGCCGAAGCCGGCGCCCCACCGGGTGACGCCTCCGAAGCGAGCACCGGTACGGTCCGGGGCGTCGATCCGCCGATGGGCTGGAGCAGCTGGAGCTTCATCCGCAAGAACCCCACCGAGGCGAGCATCAAGGCCCAGGCGCAGGCGATGCACGACAGCGGACTATCGGATCACGGATTTCTCTACGTGAACATAGACGACTTCTACTACCTGAATCCGAAGACGACGGTCGACGCCAACGGGCGCTGGGCCGTCGATTCGACTCGATTCCCGAGCGGTATGGCCTCCCTGGCCAATTTCGTTCACGGCCTGGGCCTCAAGTTCGGAATGTACGTGACACCCGGCATTCCCGTGGCCGCTGTCGCCCAGAACACGCCTGTCCTCGGCACCCAGAACCACGCGGCCGACATCGCCGATACGACGAAGACGGAGAAGAACTACAACGTCGCCGGCTCCATGTACTACATCGACTATTCCAAGCCCGGCGCGCAGGAGTTCATCGATTCGTGGGCCACTCTCCTCGCCTCTTACGGCGTCGACTATCTCAAGATCGACGGCGTCGGATCGGCCGACATACCCGACGTCCAGGCCTGGTCGAAGGCGCTGAAGAGCTCCGGGCGCACCATCCACCTCGAGCTCTCCAACAGCTTGCCCATCGCCGACGCGACCACGTGGGCGTCGCTCGCCAACGGCTGGCGCGTCAGCGGCGACATCGAGTGTTATTGCTCGACGACGTCGTATCCGCTGACGAGCTGGGCCAAGGCGTCGTCGCGCTTCGCTCTCGCCGCGAGCTGGCAGCCGTATTCGGCGCCCGACGCCCGGAACGATCTCGACTCGCTCGAGCTCGGAAATGGCACCAACGACGGGCTCACGATCGACGAGCGACAGACGGTCATGTCGCTGTGGGCGCTGGCGGCATCGCCTCTGATCCTCGGGTCGGACCTGACCAGCCTCGACCCCGGCGACTTGCCGTTGATGACGAACGACGAGGTGATCGCGGTAAACCAGTCGGGGGTCGCGGCCAAGCAAGCCAAAGCTGGCACGTTGCAAGAGTGGATCGCAAAGGAGCCGGACGGCTCCTTCGTCGTCGGCCTCTTCAACCTGACGGCTGCCAACGCGCCCATGACGGTGAGCTGGTCCGACCTCGGGATCACGGGTTCCGCGCGCGTGCGCGACCTCTGGGCGCGCATGGACCTGGGCTCGCAGCCGGGCTCGTATCAGGCCATCGTCCACACGCACGGGGTCGCGCTCCTGCAGATTGCTCCGTGAGCTATCGAGGTCCGCGTCAGTGCGGGTCGTGGATGGCCATCCAGCGCTCGGCGTCGAGGGCGGCCATGCAACCCGTCCCGGCCGCGGTCACGGCCTGGCGGTAGGTGAAGTCTTGCACGTCGCCGCACGCGAAGACCCCGGGCACGCTCGTGTAGCTGCTCCCGGGACGCGTCTTGATGTACCCGTTGTCGTGAAGCTCGAGCCGACCGCTGAAGAGGTCCGTGTTCGGCGTGTGACCGATCGCGACGAAGAACCCCGTCGCCGAGACGACCATGGCCTCGTTGGTCTTCATGTTGCGAACGCGGGCCCCGGTGACCTCGCCGCGGGATACGTCGAGCACCTCGTCGACGACTGCGTTGGTGAGCACCCGGATCTTCTGGTTCTTGAAGACGCGCTCCTGCATCGTCTTGCTCGCCCGGAAGCTCTCGCGACGGTGAATCAGCGTCACGGTCTTGCACAGGCCCGACAGATACATCGACTCTTCCATCGCCGTGTCGCCGCCGCCGACGACGATGACGTCTTGCCCCCGGAAGAAGGCGCCGTCGCACACCGCGCACGCGCTCACGCCCTTGCCCTGCAGGGCGTGCTCGCTCTCGAGCCCGAGCCACTTGGCCTGGGCGCCCGTTGCGATGATGAGCGTTCGCGCCTGGTGTCGGACGTTGTCGTCGCCCACCGTCACGCTGAACGGGCGCTTGCTGAGGTCTACGTGGTTCACGTCTTCGCTCACGATCTCGACGCCCTGGGCGACCGATTGATCGCGAAAGGCCTTCATGAGATCGGGACCGGCGACCTTCTCCGGGAAGCCCGGGTAGTTCTCCACGTCGTTGGTAATCATCAGCTGCCCGCCGGGAATCCCGCCCCGCACGAGACCCTCGAACATGAGAGGCTTGAGGTTCGCGCGCGCGGCGTAGATGGCCGCGGTGTGCCCGGCAGGGCCGGAGCCGATGACGATAGCGTTGCGGACGATGCCCCCGCTCATTGCCCGAGGAGTTCCTTGATCTCCTTCTCGATCTCGGCCTCTTCTCCGTCGTGGTACCCGACGTGCGCGTACCGAACGACGCCGCTCTTGTCGATGAGAAAGGACGAAGGCATCGTCTCCGGCTTGTACGAGCGCGCGACGGACTTGTCCTTGTCCCAACCGAGCGTGAACTTGGCGCCGTAGGTGCTGGCGAAGTCGGGAATCTTGTCCTTGTCGTCGACCTCGTCCTCGCTCACGCCCACGATCTTCAGGCCGCTCGCGGCGTATCTCGTGTGAAGATCTTGCAGCTTCGGAAAGGACTTCTTGCAGGGCTCGCAGAAGGTGCCCCAGAAATCGAGAAGAACGACCTTGCCCCGCAAGTCGTCGAGGGCGAGCTTACCCTTGCCGTTCGCGACCGCCGCCACGGCGAACTCGGGAGCCGCCTTGCCGACGAGCCCTTTCGTCGCCCCAGTCGAGGCACCAGGCGAATCGTCTGTTATGGCACCGCACCCGAGCGCGGCGGCGCAAACCGAAGCTACCAGCACGTTCACTACGTTCTCGCGTTTCATGGATTGCTTCCCTCCGACCGATTCCCGCGCCGGCCGACAGCTGTGTTCCCCGCAGGATGGAGCGACGTTCACGGCGCTTCCCGATTCCGAGAACAGTCGACCTTTCTCGTCGTGCTGCATCCGCCGGTTCAGCGGGTGCCCCGCCCTGCTACGCTGCTCCGCCGCCAATGCCCAAGAGTCGTCCCGCCAAGCCGATGTTCAGCTTGTCGCCAGTCCAATTCCGCGACAGCGCCATAGCCGGCCGGGGGGTCTTCGCCCGGCGCTCGTTCGGACCGGGCCAGGTCATCCTGCCGTACGCCCCCAAACAGAAGAAGGTCCCCGCCCGCTCGGCCGAGGCGCTCGCCGCCGCCGAGACGCGGTTGACGCTCCTCTCCGGTGATCAGGTCATCATCCCCGACACGAGCGTGCCCGGCGGGTGGCTCTGCAATCACAGTTGCGAGCCCAACGCCGCTCTCTACGCGAGCGGCGAAGGCCGCATCCAATGCGTCCGGCCGATCCGCGCCGGCGAGGAGGTGACCATCTTCTACGGATGGGTGAGCCATAACGACCCCCACCGTGACCCCTGCTGCTGCGGGTCGCCTCGCTGCCGCGGGTACATCAACTTCGACGTGAGCGACGAGGATGCCCAGCATATCGAGATACTCGAAGATCGCCGGGCCGTTATGGATGACGTCCTTCGGGCCCGGCTCGCCGAATACGTGCAGTACCTGCAGACGATCGGGCAGGAGCAGGTCCAGGAGGCCATCGCCAACACGCTCGTCCGGGTGAAGCTGCGTGCTCCCGGGAGCGTCGTCTGCGCTTACTGAGGGCCGTGTGAAGCCCGCGGCTCCTCGAGCGGCGGCTGACGTTGGCGTCACGGTCGGGTGGCCAGACGCCTGACCTGGCGAGCGAGTCAGGGTGTCACCGCGGCACCACGGATACGCGCGCCTGCCCTCGCGTGGCGCGTAGTTCACGCCGATCGCGCGTTTGGCCCATTTGCTGGCGGCGCCCGGCGCTGCGCCGAACGGCGCAGCCCTTGCTCCTACTCGACGGACCGGTGGACCGCCGAACCGGCAAACCAGCATTACGGGAGGACAACCACCATGCGCTCCGAGTACTTCCCTGTCGCGACGTCAATCGCGCTCGCCTTTCCACTCGCGTGTGCCGCGTGCACGGACATCAAGTCGGCGGACCTGAGGACGGCGGGTATGTCCGCCTACATGACCGTCGTCGCAGACGGCTCGGGGCAGACCACCGCGACGACGCAGCTCAACGTCGACAACAACGCGACGGACTTCGTCACCTTGAGCAGCGGCGACTCACTCGTCGCGAGCGTCAGCGCCCAATCGCGGACGATGGTGGAGAACAACAGCCTGGGTGACGTCTCCTATGCTGCGAGCTTCTCGGGCGCAGACTCTTCGGGGGCCGAGTACACCGTCGCATTCCACCGCAACTCCGACGTGAGCGCGCCCGACAGCACGTGCAGTCTTCCGCCGCCGTGTACCATCTCCACGCCGCCCGCCGGGTCTACGTTCTCGCGCGCGAAGAGCGACATCGTCGTCGACTACGGGCCGGGCGGAAGCAGCGATGCCGTCACGTACTCGCTGTCCGGTGACTGCGTCAGCGGACCGACCAACGCAACCATGAACGGCGATCCCGGCACCCTCACCCTCTCGCGTGGTTCCATTCTCCCCGTCGAGGGTCAGCCTGCCAATCAGGCGTGTGACGTCACGCTGACCGTCTCGCGAACTCGGTTCGGCACACTCGACCCCGCGTTCGGCAGCGGCGGCCAGATCAAGTGCGTGCAGACGCATTCGATCGTTTTCACGTCGACACCGTGAAAGGCCCTGACCACGCTGCAGCCGGTGCGTTCGCCGTCGATCCAGGCGACGGAGTCTAGGACGACCTGAAGAGGCCGGGCTCGAGCAGGCGGACGACGTGTCTCGCACGCTGTCTCGCACGCGTGTTGCCTCACGGTGCGCCCATGAAGATCTTCATCGACAGCGCCAGCGTCGCCGAGATCCGGGAGGCGGCCAGCATGGGCTTTCTCGACGGCTGCACCACGAACCCCAGCCTTCTCGCGAAAGCCGGGCGGCGCATCGAGGAGGCCGTCCCCGAGATCTGCGACATCGTGAACGGTCCCGTGTCGGCCGAGGTGCTGGCTACCGAGTACGAGGCGATCGTCCGCGAGGGCCGCTCGCTCGCGAAGCTCCACAAGAACGTCGTGGTCAAGGTGCCCCTCCTCGTGGACGGGCTCAAGGCCGTGCGCACGCTTCGCCAGGAGGAGATCCGCGTCAACGTCACGCTGTGCTTCAGCTCGACGCAGGCGCTGCTCGCCGCCAAGGTCGGGGCCACGTACGTCTCCCCGTTCCTCGGCCGGGTGGACGACGTATCCGAAAACGGCATCGACCTCTTGCGCGAGATCGCCCAGATCTACGAAAACTACGACTTTCCGACGCAGATTCTCGCCGCAAGCATTCGCAGTCCACTCCACGTGACGCTCGCCGCCCAGCTCGGGGCTCATTGCTGCACGATGCCGATCGCGGTGATCCGCCAGCTTCCGAAGCACCCCCTGACCGACGCCGGGCTCGCCAAGTTCCTGGCAGACGCTCGCCCGTGAGCCGGCCGTGGTCGTCGTGGTTATGCCGTAGTTAGCGGAGGGGCCGTGTGCCACAATCGCGCGCCCCATGAGACGCGTCCTCTTCGTCCTGGTGCCCATGGCTCTCGTTGCGTGCCACCGCTCGCCCGGTGCGACGAGCACGCAGGACTCCGGCGCCGTAACGCTCGCCACTGCTGCCGCCACGGCTGCGCCGTTTCCGCCGCCGCAGGGGCCACGCGCGTACGTGAGCAACGAAGCCTCGGGCGACCTCTCCGTCATCGACCTGGCGAGCCGACGAGTCGTCGCCACCATACCGGTCGGCAAGCGTCCTCGCGGCGTCCAGCGCTCTCCGGACGGCCGGTGGGTCTACGTCGCGCTGAGCGGTTCAGTCGCCGCAGGACCCAACGCATCCGGCCCGACGCCGCCCGCCGACAAGGGCGCCGACGCCATCGGCATCGTGGATACGGCCAAGGGCGTCCTCGTAGGGCGTCTGCCGAGCGGCTCGGACCCCGAGCAGTTCGCGCTCAGCCGCGACGGCAGCAAGCTTTACGTATCCAACGAGGACGCCGCGTCCGTGTCGATCGTGGACGTCGCGCGGAAGGCCGTCGAGAGCACTGTTCCGGTAGGCGAAGAGCCGGAGGGCGTCGCGATCAGCCCCGACGGAAAGTGGGTCTACGTCACGTGCGAGTCCGCAGGCGCGGTCGAGGTCATCGACGCCGCGAGTCGTACTGTCGTGAAACCGCTGAAAGTGGGAGCCCGCCCGCGGAGCGCGATATTCTTGCCGGACTCGTCGAAGGCGTACGTCACCTCCGAGCTGGGCGGTACCCTGGCGGTCGTCGCTCTGCCCCAGCACGACGTGATCCGCACGCTCAAGCTCGAGGGAGCGGCCGTGCGGCCGATGGGGCTCGCGGCCGCCCCGGACGGCAAGCGCGTGTACGTCACGACTGGGCACGGTGGCCTCGTCTTCGCGGTCGACACGACCACAGACGAGGTCATCGCGACCATCCACGTCGGCGGCCGGCCTTGGGGTGTGGCGGTCACGGACGATGGCAAGACGATGTACACGGCCAATGGCCCATCGGACGACGTGTCAATCGTCGACACGACCTCGGCGGCCGAGACCGGGCGTATCAAGGTCGGCTCGAAGCCCTGGGGGATCGTCGTCGTGCCGTGAGGCACGGTGCCGCCTACCCCGCAGGTTGTCGCACACACAGGACGGCGCTCGGGAAGTTGTCCGCCACCTGCGGCGACACATCGCCCGCGTAGTCCACCACCCATGCGTCCCCGGCTGCCGGAGCGGCCGTGGACGTCCACGTCTGCCAGTGGCTGAAGGCGCACGCGGCGTAGTTCGTCGCAAGCGCAATGGCCTCGTCCTCGGTCGGCAGCCGCATGCCGCGACCCGCGCAATACGCAGCCGCCTGGGCTTGGGTCTGCGGCGGCTCGCCGGCGCCGTGGTCGTCGCGCATCCACACGAGCATGGTGGCGTTGTCGCGCACGAGGCCAGCGTCGGCGCCCGTGAGGAGGGTGTACCGCGCGGGGGTCGGACCGCACGTCGGCTGGGCCGCGTCGCCCGCTGCGTCCGTCGCACCGCTACCCTCGAGGGCCGCATCCATCCCGCTGCTCCCCTCCGACACGGCGTCCGGCGCAGGCAGCATCGAAGAGTCGACCGGGCCGCTCTCGGCCATATCCTCTGCCTCGGGCGACTGCGCATCGCTCACGCCCTGCATCGCGGCGGGGCCCGACCCCGCGTCGCCACACGCGCCCGCGAGCACGGCCAGAGACGCAGCGAGCGCGAATCGCGAACCCATAGGCTTGGGGCTCACGGTGCGACCGGCGCGACGGCAAAGCTCGCCGTGCCCATACCGAGACCTGGAGAAGTCGCCGTCACCGTGACCATGCCGGGCGTGAACTGCGCCTTCACCGCGACCTTGCACATTCCACCTTCGGCCATGAGCTCCGGGTCTCCCGGGGCGTGGTAGGTCAGCGGCTTCCCGGCTGTGACGAGCTGGTCGGACCCTCCGCGGTACGTGCCCGGGCCCGAGACGGCAAACGTGACCAGATTGCTCGCCGTGGGCACCCAGTTGCCCTTGGCGTCCACGACGGTGGCGAGCACGAACGCCGCGTCGGTCCCGTTGGCCTGAATCGAGAACGTCTCACCGTCGGGTTTCACGAGAGGCGGTTCCACCGCGAGCACGATGTGATCGGGAGCTCCGGCCGTGACTCGTTGATCGGACGCGCCGGGCACGACCTGGCCATTGGCGTCCACGCAATCGGCCCTCAGGGTACCCGCGGCCCAGGTCACGTTCCACACGGCCTGGAAGGGCAGGTCCGTCGCGGTCTCCGTCAGATCGGCGGAGGCTCCCTTGGACGCGCTCGGGGGATTCGGCGCGACGTCTCCCTGCGCGGCGCCGTTGATGCTCAGCCTCACCTTCGGACAGTTGCTGAAGGCGTTGACCGTCACGGCGCCCGAGCGGTTCCAGTGGTGCGCGAGCGCGACTACCGGCTTGATCGAGTACGGAGTCCAGGCAGCCTGGTACACGTAGTAGAGAAACTTCGGAATGCGGTTGAAGTCCATCATCGAAGAGCCGAAGGACCGAACCTGCGGACCCATGGGGCCCTCGAGAAAGTTCCCCGCCTCGCCCGGGGTCTCGGCCAGGTACCACTGCGCAATGCCGAAGGCGTTGATGTTCTTGCTCCGTCGCCAGTTGTCCAGAAACTCGGCCGCGAAGGCAATCTGGTAGTCGTAGGCGTACCGCGCGGATTGCCGTCCCCAATATTCCGAGCCCCACGCAGGATTGTTCGGATAGTTCGTCTTCACGCCGATCTCGCAACCCACGAGCGTGCAGCCGAGAATCGTCCCATTCTTCGGATCGGGTGTCCGGTCGGCCTGCAGGCGAGGCGCCACGGAGTCCCAGGCGTTGACCACGGTCTGGAGCTGCTGCGCGAACGAGGTCACGATCGGGCCGTTGTCCGCCTCCCACGCGAGAATCGAAGGGTGATTCCGGTCGCGCACGATCATGTCGCGGTGCAGCTCGGCCTTCAGCGTCTGCCTGTCCGGCGTGATCGCCGCGGCGCTGAACGCACCCTCCCCTTCCCCGCTCGGCTGCACCACCATGACTCCGTACGCGTCGCACGCGTCGACGAACTCCGGGCTGCACGTAGAGTGACCCGGGCGCCACAGGCTCCCTCCGGCGTTGGCCAGCAGCTTCGCATCGCGCCACTGCTGCTCTTCCGGCACCGCGGTGCCGAGCGCCGGATAGTCGTATCGCCCGGAGGCGCCCCACAGGTAATGCGGATGACCGTTGATGCTCGGCAGGTTCGCGTCCCAGGTCACCGTCCGGATCCCGAGCGGGCTCTCGAACGTATCGACGACGGCCCCGCCCACGCTGACGATATGCCAGACCCTGTACATGTACGGGTGGCCGAACGTGCTGTCGTTCGGATACCAGAGCGTGGGATTGGCCACGGTCGCCATCTGATCGAAGAGCACGGGCGGCTTGCCGGCCGGCACCATCATGGTTCCGTTCACGCTCGCGACCACGTTCCCGCCCGCGTCGACGATCTCCGACGTCAGCGTCACGCTCTGGTCGGTCGTGCTCTCGTTCTGCACGTTGGTCTGGATGCGGACGGTCGCCGACGAATCGGACGCGGAGACGGTCGCGACGTACGTCCCCCAGGTGCTCAGGACCGAGTAGACGTTCTGCGGAACGTGCACCTTGTCGGTGATGTGCATGTACACGGGCCGGAACAGACCGCCGTCGGCCTGCCCGAAGCGAAATACCGTCGCGAACCCTGGGTCCTCGTACCAGCCGCCGCTCCTGCCGACCTTGACGGCCAGCACGTTGTCGGCCCCGCCGAACTTCACCTGGCTCGTGATGTCGACGACGAACGGAACGAAACCGACGACGTGCGTGGCCTTCGCATTCGCGGCGACGGCGCTGTTGCCCGGGATGAAGGTCCCGTTGATGTAAACCTGCGCGGCGAGATGCGCGCCCTCGAACTCGACGAGGATCTTTCGGTCGGCATACGCGGCGTCCAGCGTGAAGTGCTTTCGGTACCAGTTGTTGCCGCCGACCATCGATCCGTCGCCGCCGCCGCTCTGCTGATTGATGAACGTGTCCACGTCATTCCACGTGTGAGGAACGCCGACGTCGGTCCAGGTCGAGTCGTCGAAGGTCGGATCCTGCGCGCCCATCGGATCGCTGTTCTTCAGGAACTTCCACGGGGTCTGTCCCAGGTTGATCGTCACCCTGTGCGAGGCGGGCGGCGAGCCGGAGTCGAAAGGAAACACGGTCGCATCGGGAGACGAATCGGGAGACGAATCGGCGCGGCTGGCATCCGCCGTGGGCTGCTGGACGTCAGGCCCTTGCGTCGCATCCAGAGCACTGCCGCCCGCGTCGGCTCCCGGCGCTTCGCCGGCAGGTCCGCTGGTCCCACACGCGTTCGGAAGGCCGAGCGAGAGAACGAGAGCCAGGGTTGCGACCGCGCGGCTGGGAGCGTGATTCACCCCCGCCGCAAACGCAACGCGCGTGCCCCCGCTGAAGCGCGAGGCGCGCGGCTATTTGCGAGCCCGCAACGGGACGGAGTGCGATCGGATCGGACGCATCGCGCTCACCGAGGACGCATCGCCTAGAGGTCGGAGCAGCAGCGGATTCCGATGTTCCCCGCGCCCGACGTCGTGGCCCACGAGCGGGTGCCGGTGCACGCGTTGTCCGCTTGCGATCCGTCGAATGCTCCGCCCATCGCGTAGCACGAGGTCGATCCGCAGCTGTCAGTCCACTCCCAGACGTTGCCGGTCATGTTGTAGATGCCCGGGTAGCCGCCCACGCACTGCGCCGGAGTGCCCACGTTCTGGAGAGTCGTCGTCCGGTTGCCTCCGCATGCGGCGACGTCGAAGGTGTTGCCGTACGGATAAGCGAGCGCTCCACCCGCGGAGCATGCGTGGTCCCACTGCGACAGCGACGGGTTGCCGTACTCGGGCTGCGGCAAGGGACCGCCGCCGATCTCCCCGCACAGCCGCTTGCCGGCCCAGAGACAGTAAACGTACGCCTGACACCAGTTGACTTGGATGACCGGAAGGCGAGGGTACTGCGAGGGCCAGTTCGAGGCCGGCGTGTACGTGGCGACGCCGGAGCATGCAGCCGGGACGGACGCGGCCGGGGGCGTGAAACCCGAAGCCAGGAACGTTGCGTACTCGGCGTTGCTCACCTCGGTGCTGTCGATACAGAACGAGACCCCCGCTTCGGTTGCGATGAGCACCGAGGGCGGGCCGGCGGTGCCTCGACAAGGGCTACCATCGGTCGCGGGGGGCGCCGCTTCGCTCGACGAACCGTCACCCCCGCCAGATGACGAATCCGGCGCGACGGCGTCGTTCGGGCTGGACGCCGAGTCCAGCAGGGGCGCGGCATCCATTCCCCGAGCGCCGTCGCCAGCCGGTCCGGAGTCGTCCGCTGGCAGGCCAGCCTCGCCGCTGGCAGCGTCCGCGGGGAAAACGTGGTTCCCGTGGGGGTCCCCTACGATCACCGCACACCCGGCCACCGGCGCCACCCAAAGGACCATGCAGCACGCGGCTCGGCGGAGAACGTGGCCGCGTCGGCTCACCACGCGAGCTCCATGCGCACGCCGTGCGTAGCCAGATTGGGGCCCACGCGTACGACGGCGGTGTGCTGCGCCGAGATCGAGTCCGCAGGTTTCGCCGGAAAGAGCACGAGGTATGCCCCAACGCCGAGCGCCCCGATCCCCGCGAGCACCGAGACGGTGGAGATGGTCTCGGACGTCTTCATCGTTCCCAACGCGTCGTTGCCTGCCGGCGTACAAACCCCCGCCGCACTGCATTCGCCCTCGGCCGTGTGCTTCATCGAGAAGGCGTTGATCCCGAAGAACGCGCCCACGCCGATCATCGCGATTCCCGAACCGCCGATCACCAGCCCCCAGGTCTGTCGGCTGGACGATGGTCGGGCCGACTCGACCGCCCCGGAGGTCGGGGCCGGCGATGCCTCGGGCGCGACCGGCGCATCTGCGGCCTCGAAGGAGACGTGCACCGTTCGCGTCACCGGGCCCGCCTGCATCGCGAACGACTCCGAGAACGGCTTCTTGCCGGGCGCGGTCGCGCGCACGACATGGTCGCCCGGATCGACCGGAATGGCCGTCGCGAAGGCGCCCGACCTGATCTGTTGCTCGTCGAGCGTTACGGCGGCGCCGGAGTCGAGACTCCCCTCGATGATCACGTGCGGGAGCGTCGGCTCCAAGGCAACGGCTCGTTCGCGCGCGACCTGCTCGCGCTCGGCCTGGCCCAGGCGTCTCGCCGTCTCGCTGGCCGCCGTGTATTCGGCCCATGCGCTCGCGGTCTTACCGACACGCTCGTGGCAAAGAGCGAGATTCAACAGTGTCCCTAGCTTCGGGTCGATGCGATTGCTCTCGGCGAACTTGGGGCAAGCCTGGGCGAAGTCGCCCTGAGACATCAGCTGTCGCCCGCTGCGAAAGAGCCCCTCGGCCACGGCGGTCGAGTCTCCGTCGCAGAAAGCGCGCGCGCTGCTCAGCTCCATCGCGATGAGCGCGCTGACGCCGAGCATCCACCCGCGATGTCTACGTGCGATCATCGGTCACTCTCGGGAGTCGAACACGGAGTCGCGGTGTGGCACGGCGCGCCGCGGAGGGGCCGCTCGGGGTGACACGGGGCTCGCCGCGGACCGCGGCACCGACGGCACCGACGAAGGGGCGGCTGCGGGAAGCGTCTCGGCGTGCGTGCTCGCCGGGGCGTCCGTCGGGCCTCGGGGTGGCGCGGCGACAGGCAGCGCCGTCGCGGCCTCGTGGGCGGCTACTTGCGAAGCGGCGCGGGAAGGCGCGCGGCCTGGAACGGCACGCGCCAGCAGAAACGCAGCGGGGAGCACGAGCACGGCGAGCGCTCCGGCGATTCCCCACGCGCGCAGGCGTACCCCGCGCCGAAGTTGCCCCGTATTGAGCGACACGCTGAGCACGTCGGAGCGCTCGCTCGGATCGAGCGCGAAGGCGTTCTGCTGCAGCGCCGGGGCGCCGACGCGGATCGCGGGCGGAAGGGCGACCGGACCGGTGGCCGTCGGGGATCCCGACGGCGCCGACCGGGGCCGAGGGGGAAACACGCTCACCTTCGATGCCGCCCACTGGGCCTGCGGCAAGCTCGCGATCGCGGCGATCTTCGCCGATCGATCGGCGAGAATCCATCGCCAGGGATTCCACCCACTCTCCGAGGATGATGGAGGGGGCCTCGGGCACGCCGCACTTCCCCAGCTCGGCGCACATCTCGCGCGCCGTCGAGAACCGCTCCTCCAGCGGCTCGGCGAGCCCTCGCATCACGACCCGCTCGAGGGCGGGCGGTACGTCGGGCACGAGCTGTCCCGGGCAGGAATTTCCCGCGTGATCAGCTTGCCGACGACATCCAGCTCGCTGTCGCCAGTGAAGAGCCGTCGTCCCGTGAGCAGCTCCCAGAGGACGACGGAGGCCGCGTATACGTCGGTCTGGCGGGTCAGGCCGGCCTTCTTGAGCTGCTCGGGCGCCATGTACGAGAGCTTGCCCTTGATCGATCCGTCCCGGGTCGTGTGCGAGCGACCGCTGGCCTTCGCGACGCCGAAATCGAGCAGCCGGGCCACGCCGTCGACCCCCACGATGATGTTCTGCGGCGACACGTCGCGATGGACGATGTCGAGCGGCACGCCGTTGTCGTCGCGCGCCTCGTGCGCGGCGTGCAGCCCCTGCAGGGTGTCCGATACGATCCGGAGGACGATCGGCAACGGGACGCGCCGGCCGCGGCTCGCCTGGAGCCGAGAAAGGCGGCTGAGCGTCTCACCCTGCACGTACTCCATGACGAGGAAGACCTCGCCCTTGGAGGCGACGACGTCGACCGTCGGGACGACGTTCGGGTGCCGGATGCGCGCGGCGAGGCGGGCTTCGTCGAGAAACATCGCCACGAATTCGGGATCCTTCGCGAGGTGCGGATGGAGGCTCTTGATGGCGACCGTCCGCGCAAATCCGCCGGATCCGGCCAAGCGACCCAGGTAGACGGTGGCCATCCCGCCGGACGCGATCTCGTCGAACACGGAATAGCGTCCGACTGTCCGAACGATGCCGAGCCCAAGATTCGCCATCGTCCCATCAACGTATACGGCTCAGGCGCGATCGCAATTAGCCGCGGCCCGTCGTGTAGGCGCGGCGGCGCCAAGGGGACCTCACCAGACCTCACCAGCCCAGCAGTACCCCCGCTGTCATGCCGAGTCCGTGCGAGACGCCGCCGTCCACGAGGAAGTCGCTATCGGGCTCGATCCACAGGCCGACGGTGCGCCCCCACGGCCAGAACATGAAATCGACGGCCAGCTCGCCGCCGACGTGCGCGCCTCGCTCTTTGCCGGTCATCCATACGATCTCGAGGCCCGCACCGACCATGACCTCGGACCAGGGTGCCAGGCGGAAGGGCTTCTTGACGAGGATGTCCACCGGCCATTCCAGGCCCGAGTCCGCGCCTTTCGCCCCGGCCCTCGCGAGCACCGAAGCGCCGATCTCGAGCTCGAGCCAGTCTTCGATGGCCTCCCACTCGACCATCACGTTTGCGCCGACGTACGCCTGGCCGCTCGGGAGCTCGAGCTCGGACGCGCCGCCGGCGCCGACGACGATGACGTGATTGACGCTATCCGCTGCCGCCGCGCCGACCACTAGGGCACCGCCGTGGCGATACGGCCAATCGCCTGCGGCGATTGCGCTCGCTGCGCGAGCGGGCGGCGCCCTAGACGATTCCCCTGGGCTTCGCCCAGACGCCGAATTCGCTCCCGCGAATTCGCTAGTGCACGGCCTCCCTCCTGACCTTTGATGCCATCTCGACGGCGGTGCACTAGAGACCCGGGGCTACCACCTGCATCGGGTTGTCGTAGCGCCACAACCGGGCGATCTTGCCGCCCTGGATCTCGGCGATGTCGACGACCTCCAGCCGAATCACCTTGTCGCGCTGGGCCGGAATCCAACCGAGGGGCCCGAGCTGCTCCCCCGCGATGAAGTATTCGACGATCGCAAACGTCGCCGACGCAGTCGCGTCTTCCGCGACGCCGAACGCGTTGTCGACGGTCGTGTCGAGCTGACCGATCGCCTTGTGCATCGTCTTGAAGTACGCCTTGGCCTCCTCCCTGCCGCGGGCAGGCTCGGCGCGCTCGAGCGTCCAGACGGTCGCGTCGTCTGCCATGGCGTCGACGTAGCGAGCCAGGTTGTTGCCCTCGAGCGCGTCGAGCGCCGCCTCGACGATCGCGACCTGACTCTTCTCGACGGGCGAACCAGTCTGCTCGAAGACTCTCGGCGCCTCCTTGCCGAACGGCGGCGGCGGAGGCGCGGTCAGGCCCTTGGGACCGGCGCCGAGCTGCGCCTTGACGACGGCGACGTCGAAGTACACGTGAATGTCGCTGATGCTGCCGTCGTCCTTCGTCCACATGAGCGTCAGGCCCTTGAACGCGACGGGCGCACGCGTGGCCGCCACGCCCATCCAGTCGCGTGCGAGCGTGCCGCTCATCGTCCACTCGACCGTTTGCTCGTTGGGCGTGCGCCATATGCGATCGAGCGCGAGCTTGCGATCGTCGAATGCGCCCAGCGTGACGTCGAACGCGTGCACGATCGCGGCCCGCCCGTGGACGTCGTCCAGGCCGGGCGAGGAGAAGTGCGCGTCCTCGTCGAGCAGGCCACCGAGCTGGGCGAAGCCGGGCGAAGCCATCGCCGTGGCGAACGACATCGGGAGGACACGCTCTTTCTCGGTGACGATGGCGCCGCCGGCGTCCACGATCGGTTGCCGCTCGAGCGAGCCCCAGTTGACCGGCGGAGCGGGCGGCGGCGAAACCCGTTCGCTCGAGCAAGCGGTGAGCAGCAAGAGAGCGGCGAGCAAGTTGCGGCGGGCCATCATGGCGTTGCGAGCCTCCGATCGCATGGTCAAAACGCGTAGCCCAGGGAGAGGAGCAGGCGGGGGTACAGCCGCTCGTTCGCGTAAATGGACGCCGGCAGCTGCTGGGACGGGATGGACTTGCTGGTGAACATGTATTGCGCGCCGGCGCCGACGCTCACGGAGATCGTGTCGGCCACGAGCGCCTGGTAGCCCGCATCCACGGCGAGCCCGTACCCCAGGAACGATGTCTGGCTGCCGCTGTAGGCCGTCGCCGTGATCGCCTCGAGGAGAAAGGACGGACCGGCGAAGAAACCTCGCGGCCCGCCCCTGGCCGCGTAGTAGCGGTAGCCGAGCTCGCCGCCGAAGCCCTTGAAGCTCTGCGAGGGGACGCTCAGCGTGTAGGGTAGCGGCCTGCCCTGGGCGTCCAGACCCGTCGAATATTCCGCCGTGCTCGCCCAGGTGTAAAAAGGGCTGACGATCAGCGCGTGGTGATCGACGGGAGCGAGCACCACGTTCAGGCTGAACCTGTCGATGAACAGAGCGAGAGGATTCCACTCGATCGTCGCGAATCGATGGGGCGGGGGAGCTTCTTGGAGCTGCACGTCCACGGGAGTGGCGGCCGGGGTGGGGGTAGTCGGCTCCGCGCTCTCGGCACGGGCGACGCGGCCCGCAGTGGCTGCAGACACGAACACGAAGCCAGCGCCGGCGAAGAGGCGTCGGGCGAGCCATCGGCGGTTCGCCCTCCCCAAAAAGCGTGGCTTCGATCGAATCATGGCGGCGCCCCTGGCAAGCTCTGCGCTAACGCGGGCGCTGATGCGTTCACGGGTCATGACCATCGTGTTCCTGGTGCCCCTCTTAGCAGGTGTGCGGCCGGCCTTCGCGGACGACGCAGGGACCAGCGGCACGAGCGGCGACGGCGGCGCCGACGCGCATGTCGATGCATCGCCGACAATCGCGTGCGATGGCGACCTGTGCGACACCTTGCAGGGCCGTGGAGAATTCGAGTGCTCCGTCGCGCGATCCTCGGTCGGATCCGGGCCCGCGGATGCGGCCACCGGTGCCATCGCGATGGCCGCGATCGCGGGCGGCGTTTACCTCTCGAGACGGGCAAGGCGTGGGGCATCGCGCCCAGGCTGCGGAGGTCCTGCGTGCTAAATCGTCCCATGGTACGGCGCCGGCGCGACGTAGCCGTGCGCGCCTTTCGGCGCGTTCTCGTCGGAACGCCGGCCCGGCGTCTCCTGCTCCTGTCGCTGCTCTGCGCCGCCACCGCGGCGGGGGTCGCCACGACACGCGTGGCTCGAGCCGAGGGCCCGGTCCCCCCGCCCACCGAGCTGCCGCAGACGCTGACGCTCGACGAGGCGCTCCATATCTTCCGCACGCGCGGGCTCGAGCTACTCATCGCTGACGCCAACGTGAGGAGCGCCGAGGGCGCCATTCGCATCGCGGGCGCGATGCCGAATCCAGTCTTGGGCGCGAGCTGGACCGACGCCTTCACCTACCACGGCGCCGACCCGAGCTGCGGATGGGGACAGCCCGGCACAGCGGGGTACGGCCCGCCCAGCGGAACTGGCGCCCCCGGAAACTACGCCAAGTGCGGCAACTGGGGGTGGAACGTCAACATCAGCGATTCGGCCGCCATCGAGGACTCGCTCACGGGCAAGCGGGACCTGCGGCTGAAGGTCGCCCGCAACGCGCTGGCAGCCGCGAAGATGTCGCGCGTCGACGCCGAGCGGACCATCGCGTTCCAGGTCGAGTCGGCGTACCTCGAGGTGGCGCACGCGGTGCTCGCGTCCAAGTTCGCGAAAGAGGTCGCGGACTCGAACACGACGATCCTCGACAAGTTCAAGGTGAAATACGCGAGCGGTGCCATCAACGACGGCGACCTGGCGCGCATGGAGACGCAGAAGGCCGAGTCGGACCAGGCCCGCGACACCGCGGCGCAGGCCCTCCGCCAGACGCGCGTCGCGCTCGCCTTCCTCCTGGGCGTTCGCGGCGAGATACCCGACTTCGACGTCGACACGAGAGTACTCGACTACGCCGTACCGTCGGCGCTCGGCAACACGAGCGAGGTGAGTCTTCTGCGCAAGGCGTTCGAGCACCGCCCCGACCTCATCGCGGCCGGCTACAACGTCTACTCCGCCCAGGCCGCGCTCGAGCTCGTGCGAAGGCAGAAGTTTCCTGAGGTCGCGCTGTCGCTCGGGTACTCGGGGGGCGGCCTGGGCTCCGCCACCTACGGCGGGAGCGGCACGAACGGCCCCACAGTGCCGCCGTCGATCACGTTCGGCGTCTCCGGTCCGCTCCCCGTCCTCTACCAGCTGCAGGGCGAGACGAAACAGGCCGAGGCGGCGGTCGACACGAACGCGCTCCAGCATGCGATGGCCGCGAAGCAGGTGGTCAGCGAAGTGGACGGCGCGTATTCCGCCTTCACGTCCGCGCAGAAGCTCGTCGCCCGCATGGAGAAGGGCGAGCCGGAGAACAAGGTCCGCCCCATCCTGGAAAGCGCCAAGGTCGCGCTCGACATCACGCGCCTGCAGTACGAAAAGGGAGGGGCGAGCTTGTCGGACTTTCTCCTTGCGCTCCAGACGTACATCGCGACGAAGGTCGAGTACTTCACGGACCTCACCAACTACTGGACCGCCGTGTATCAGCTCGAGGAGGCGGTCGCCACGGAGCTGCACCGATGAGCTCCGCCGGCGCCCTGGTGCGTGCGGCGGCGCTGCTCGGATGCTTCGCCACGTGCGGGGTTGGCTGCGGCCAGTCCCGGGCTACGGTGCCGCCGCCGGAGGTGGAGGCGCCCGCGGGAGAGGTGTGGCTCACGCCGCAGCAGGTTCGCGACGCGAGGATTGAAGTGCAGCCCCTCGAGATCCACGACGTCGACGACACGATCCTCACGAGCGGTACGGTGACGCTCGACGACCTGCGCACGGGTCACGTCTTCTCGCCGGTTACGGGCCGCGTGGTCTCGATAGTCGCGGGCCTCGGACAACGCGTCCAGAAGGGTGACCCCCTCGCCGTCATCGAATCGCCCGACATCGGGAGCGCCGTCAGCGACGTGCACAAGGCCGAAGCGGACATGATTGCCGCCGAGCACGACCTCAAGCGAAAGAAGGAGCTCTACGAACAGAAGGCGGGCGCGCTGGCCGACTACGAAGCCTCGAACGACAGCTACCGAAAAGCCAAGGCCGAGCTCGAGCGCGCGCAGCAGAAGCAACGGTTGCTGCGCGTGGGCAGCGCCGACGCCGTCACGCAGCGGTACACGCTGCCCTCGCCGGTCGACGGCGAGATCCTGCTTCGCAACATCAACCCGGGCGTCGAGGTCACAGGACAGTACAGCGGCGGGGCGACGGTCGAGCTCTTCACGATCGGCGAGCTCGATCACGTCTGGGTGCTGGGGATCTCTACGAGATGGACCTGGCGCGCGTGCGCGTGGGATCGCCGGCGATGGTCTCCGTCGTCTCGTACCCGAAAAAGGTGTTCCAGGGCACAGTCGACTGGGTAAGCGGCTCGCTCGACCCGACCACGAGGACCGCAAAGGTCCGCTGCTCCTTCGACAACACGGAGCGGCTGCTGAGGCCCATGATGTACGCCACCGTCCAGATCTCGGTCGACCGCGAGAAGGCGCTCGCCATCCCCCGAAACGCGCTGCTCCGGCTGGGCGACGACAAGGTCGTCTTCGTGCAGCTCGGGGAAGCCGATGCGACCGGGAGCAGCGGTCACGTGCGTTTCCAGCGCGTCGCCGTCGACGTCGACGAGGGCGAGTCGAGCCCCTGGCTGGTCGTGAGAAAGGGCCTGCAAGCGGGTCAGACGGTCGTCGTGAGCGGCGCCATCCTGCTGTCGCAGAAGCTCTGACTCCCGCGGCCGGCCCGCGCGGTCACATCCCCAGCCCGCCCTCGAGAAACGGCGGCACGGGCGGCGCGTGCATCTCGCGCGCCCTGGTGCACGCTTGCTGCGCGCCGGCGGTGCAGGCGGTCTGGTAGAGCTCCCCGGCTCTCTCACGGCTCGCGGGCACACCCGTGCCGCGCTCGAACATGACGGCGAGGTTGTAGCAACCGGGCGCCCAGTGCGCGTCGCACGCGCGCTCGTAGAAGCGAGCGGCTTTCGCGTCGTCCTTGGTCACACCGCGCGCGAACTCGAACGTCTGCCCCGCGAAGACGCACGCCGACGGATCGTTCATCTCGCAGGCGTGGACGTAGAGAAAGGCGGCGCGCGCCTCGTCCTGATCGACTCCCTTGCCGAAGGCGTAGCTCGCCGCGAGCCTTCGGCAGCGATCCGCCGATCCGGCGTCGCACTCCCTCTCGCACACCGCGATGTCGTCGCACGTGCCGACGGCCACCCCGATGCTGATGACGCTCGAGGACGGCGCGCTCTTCTCGCCGCTCGCCGAAGAGCGTGTGCGGCTGCAGGCGGCGCCCAGCACACACGCGAGGACGAGCGCGCGGTTCATGCGCCCCGCCGGCCGGCCGATCCCGCTCCGGTCGATTGCGGGGAGGCCTGGCGGGCGGCCAGCGCCTCGTCCACCTCCTCCAGCGTGAGCCCGAGCCCGCGAGCGCGGGCGAACGCGGCCCGCAGCACGCGGCGCATCGCATCCCGGTCGCGTATCGCCGCGGGCTCCTCCTCGGCGGCGTCGACCGCCGCGAGGAGAACGGAGTCGACCATGAGCGCAATGGGCGGGAACGGGCGCGCGAGAGGCGCGGGCGGCGCCGCAGGTGCTGCGGCCGCCCGGGGTTCGACCAGGCCGAGCACCTCGAGGGTCGTGCCCCCCTCGGCCGCGAGCGCTGCCGCGAGGGCCCCGTCTCTGGCGTGCACCATGCGCGCGACCTTGTGGATCTCCGGCAGCCCGGGAACACGCTCGCCGGCTTCGTAGCGGCTCATCGTACGGCGCGAGACGGCGAGCCTGTCCGCGAGCTCCTGCTGGGTCATCCCCAGGGCCATGCGCGCGCGGATGACGAGGGCGATCACGTCGGGGCTCGGGACGTGCGGCATGGGGGAGCGCGAGTGTCGCATGGATTGCGGGCCCGTGGGCACTCGAATGAGACCGCCTGGCGCAGAGGATCGCGGCCGTGGACGCGCGCGATGCGACTCGCGGGGGAACGAGTGACGTGCTTCGGTCCCATTTTGACGTCCCGCGACGCTGGGTGAGGCCCAGCGGATGGCGCGTCGATGCGCCCGGCCCAGCCCACAGCGTGCGACCACCGAACGCCAGGGGGGCCAACCCGGGCACACTCGATCGCCGGCGGGCGCAAGTCATGGCCCTGTCGCGGGTGCCAGACATCCGTCGGAGCGCGTCTATCGGCCTGACGAGCGGCGCTCTCCGCCGTGCGACCCAGCAACCTCGTTGACTCCAACGTGCGCCCACGGTGCGAGTCGGCGGTCGCTCGGTGGCGCCTACGGTGCGACCGAGTCCCGCCGCCATGCGACCATGCTCCGGACCCGACGCGCCATCCGGCGAACCCGCCGCCGCGCCGCCCGAGGTCGCGACTGGGCCGACCCGGCCGACCGCAAGCACACGGCGAAGCGGACTCGAGGTCCGCGCCTTGCACCCTCACGGTCGCGCATCGCCCCGCATCCGCGGGAGAACCCGAGGTCGTGCGACATGAACGGGTCAACCAAGTTAGGAAGAGCTGCCGCCGGGGCAGCCCTCGTCGTAGGCGTCGTTTCTGGGTCCCTGCTCTCGCCCGCGCAGGCGAGCGCTGCGCATCCCCCGGGCGGTGGCCAGCACAACGCCGCGCCCGACAGTGCACAGCAGGGGCAAAAGACACCGCGAGAGAGCCTCCCCCCGCTCGAGGCGCCCGGCTCGAGCGCTCCGGCCGCGAGTCAGCCGACAGCGCCTCCGAGCGAGACCGCCCCGGCCCCCACCGGCTCCACGACGGCTCCGACCGAGACAGAGGCCAGCGTGGTGATCGCCACCACGACCATCCAGAAGATCGACAAGGCGGGCCGGAAGCTCATCCTGCTCGGGCCCGACGGGCAGTCGATTGACGTCAAGGCCGGCCCGAACGTGGACCTCGATTCGGTGCACGTCGGCGATCGGGTGAACGCGACGTACTACGAGGAGGTCGCGGTCGGGATCAACTCGCACCCGCGCCCCGGCGCCCGCATGACGACGCGCACCGTCCAGCGCGGCGGCGTCACGGCCAGGCAGGCGACCGTGACCGCACACATCGTCGGGGTCGACACCGCGGACGATACGGTCACGGTGCGTACGCCCGACGGAAAGATGCGCACGGTCAAGGTCGCCGATCCCGCGTTGCAGGCCGAGCTTCCGCACGTCCGCGCGGGCCAGGACGTCGATCTGACGTATACCCAGGCGGTCGCGATCGCGATCGAGCCGGCTGAGGAACCGGCTCGGCCCGAGCCGTCGGCGCCCCCAGCCTCGCCGTCTGCGTCGCCGCGCTCGTCGCCTGGGCCGCAGGGCTCGCCGACCGAGCCGCCGGCCTCGTTGCCTGCGCCGCAGGGCTCGCCGACGGAGCCGCCGGGCTCGCCGACCGAGAGGTGACGCGCGAAGGCCCTCGCGTTGCAACGGCAACGGGCGAGGTACCGGAGCACCCATGAAAAGGATTCTCGTCTCGGCCTTACCCATCGCCCTGGCGACGGCGACCGCCACAGGCTGCGCCCATCGCAGCACGACGCCGGGGGCGACGATGATGCAGGCAAGCACGGCGTCGTGCCCACTCGCGCAGCTCTACGACGTCACCGAGACCATCACGGAGGTCCCCTCGGGCGTGGCGTTGACGTTCGTCGCGCCCGAAGAAGAGCGCGAGAAGCTACGCGAGGCCATTCGCGACATGGCAACCCCGAAGGAAGGGATGGCCGTCGATGCCTTTGCCGGATGCCCGTGCGCGTCGCTCTCGCCGCCCGCGCCACCGGCAGAACGCGCCACGTCGGTCATCCCCCCGCTGCCGCTCGGTCCGCAAGCGCAGGGCCAGCCGCCCGGCGGCGGCGCATCGACCCAGGCCCAGCCCCTCGTCTTCGATACGGTGGCGCGAGAAGACGACACCGCGACCGGTGCCATCCTCCTTCTGCGAACGCTCTCGGCCGATGACGCCACGGCCCTCATCACCGTTCTGCGGGACAAGATGGCGGCGCTGCGCCAGGGCTGTCGCTGAGCGTAGTGGCGGCCGATAGCGGCCGATCAGCCTCGACCGCTGTCGACCGGGGGCGTGCCCGTGTCCATACCGCCGCCCTCCGTGGAGCTGTCGTCGCCGGAGCTGTCGCCGCCACCGGAGCTGTCGTCGCCGGAGCCGTCAGCCGCCATGCCGCTGTCGTCGCCCATGGAGGAGCTGTCGTCCCCTCCTCCGCCGGAGTCGCCTCCGCCGCCACCGTCGTCGCCGCCGCCTTCGGGCCCGGCCTCGGGCTCCGGCGGGTACGGGCCGTTGTACGACGACGGTCCGAAGTCACAACCGGTGGTCAGCCTCGCGGCGGCAAGCGTAAGCACCACCAAGCTCGGGAGAACGTACTTACCCCTCATGATTCGCAGCTCCTTGGCAAGACTACCCAATCAAGGCCGCTCGTGCAGCAGATCCACGTCGATAGCAAGTCCGGCAGCATCAGGGAGATCCGACTGACGTGCGGGTCGGGACGCACTCGTAATCCGTCGCGGGGGACGCTCCGCCATCGAGCGCCGACGGATAGATGTTCCTGCACTGGACCGGAACGCTCGGGTAGATACCCGAACCGTAGATCGCCGACATCGACGAAGCGTCGTTAAGCAGGGGGTAGTTGTCCGAGTTCGTCGGGCTCGGCAAGCACTGGGTCTGATCAGGCCCGGTGACGTTGCCGGCGTCATCCGTGGCCGGGCAAGGCGCTTGCGGCGACATGATCGAGGTGTGAAAGGACTGCGTGCACCCGTCCTGCGTGACCGTCAGGTCCGCGAAGATCTGCCCGCCGATGTTGCCGTTGCTGGTGTCGACCACGACCTTCACGTTCGACCACTGGTACGAGATCGCCGTCTGCGGTTGATCGGGGTGTCACTGCAAAGCCCGGTCGGCGTGCCAGCGTCGTCCATGCAAGGCGGCATCGTACCGTCCTGGCAGACACAGGGAGCAGTCCCGCCATCCATGCAATCCGAGCTCTGAATGCACGAAGGACTGGACCCCGAGATCGGATGGGCCGGAATATCCGGATAGGTCATCGTGGATGGCGCAAGCTTGACCGTACAGATTCCGTTGCTCGGATACACCGAGTCGAAAGCGCCCCACGAGTACGGGCGATTCGTCTCCGTTGGATCGGCCGGCGGATTGGGCGGAGGATCTCCCGTGTACGGATAGTTGGGATAGCCCCCATCGACGGGGCCGAGGACATTCGCGAAGGGAAGAACGTTGTTGATGTAATCCTGAATTCGCGACGAGACGTAGGCGTTGAAGATGGACATCGAGTACGGCGTGTGAACCCAGTTCGGATCGTTGGGGTCCGGATAGCCCGTCTCGAGGTTGAAAACCTCGGCCCCGGTGGTCGTGACTGGCGCGCACCCGCCGGCGCATGATGCCTGAAGATACGGAGGCACAAAGGTGCTGCAGTCCGTGCCCGACGGCGCGCCCGGAGCGACGGTCGGCGGGCCCGCGGCGATATACGACGCGATGACCGATCCCGGCGGAACCGCGCAGCGAGGAGTGGGCTGGCTAGCGCACGTCGGGAGCGAGATCGCGACGAGACCCGCGGCGCCCAAGCACGCGATGCCTGTGACCATCGTTCCGAAATTCAAGGGAATCCTCTTCATCATGACGGCCTCACTCGCCCTGTCAAAAGGTGCCCCGGATGCCGAAGCGGAAGTACCGTGGGGGCTGGTAGCCAGCCGGTATGCCGAAGTTCGGGTTCTTGTCCCCAGCTGAAATCGGCTGGAACGGGGCGCCGTAGCCGCCGGGCTGGACCTTCGCTGCGGTGAGGGGACCTCCCTGCTGACCGACACCGCTCTGGGTCGTGTACTGCTCGTTAACCGAGGTCACGGCCTGGAAGTTTAGGAGGTTGAAGCAATCGACGGTCACGCCGATTGTCTTGTCCTTGTCGATGGCAAACCGATAGCCGACGTTCGCGTCGACGTCGTACATCCACGGGGTGCGAGGCCCGGATCCGCGCGGCAGGAGCAGGTTGATCGCGCCCGAGCCGTAGATTGAGTCGCCCGCGTAGTAGTTGGTGGGCGTCCCCGAGTTCGCGCGGAACGACAACCCGGTCGTGACACGGTTGTGCGGATTGATCACCCAGTCCTTGGCGCCGAAGAGCTTGACCTCGTGCGTCCGGTCTCCCGGGAGTGGGCCGTACTGGTTGATCGCGAACGACTTCGTGTCGAAGGACGCGTTGTGGTTCGGGTCGAACTCGCTCGCCGTCCCGGACTCGGTCAAGAACGCGCCGGACACGTTCCCGCGCAGGTACGAGACCGTGTAGCTCGCCTGCGCGAGCCAGTCGTCCCCGAACGTCTTCATGAGGTACGCCGTCACGGCGTCGTAGTCGCGCGAGGCCTTGGGAAAGCCGCTCGCCCAGCCGTAGCCCGGGTTGCTCAGGAAAAACTGGTTGGTGACGTCGTTGCTGCTGTCGTCGAGCCAGCGGACGAGCCAGCGGTGCTGCCAGGTCAGGCCGAGGCGCGCATCCTTGAGGATCTCGTATTCGCCTCCCGCGACGAGCTCGTCCTGCGTCGTGGGCGTGAGGTTCGGGTCGATGGCATCGGCACCGGCGCCGTACGCGAAGTACTGGCTCGAGACCGGCCCCTGGAAGGGCGCCTTCGGCAACGACGTGCATTTCTGAGCCGCCCCTACCGCCTCGCATGGCGCCGGCCCCCCCGGGTTCCCGTTTTGGTACGTGGGGATGAGGCTCGGCAACCCGATGAGGGCATCGGTGCCGAGGGCCAGCGGGACGTTCTCGTAGTACCGGGCGTAGTTCGCGAAGATCTTGGCGTGGCCGGTCTGCGTCGGGTCGTAGATGACGCCGATGCGGGGCGACCACTGGTTGGGCAGGCTCATCGAGAGCTCGCCGGCGTTGTTGTAGAGCTGCTGGGCGTCGTAGCGGACGCCGATGTTGACCGTAACCAGGTCCAGGATCGACCAGCTGTCTTGCAGGAAGCCACCCGCGATGAGCGACGTCGACTTGACCTTGAGGGGATCGGTGGGAAGCGGGTTGTTCGGCCCGTTGAGCACGCCAAAGCCCTCGTTGGTGCTGAAAGCCGTCCCGTCGCCGCTCTCGGTGAGCACCGTCCCGCCGGGGTGCCCCTGGGACTGGTCCGCCGTCGTCACCTCGACGCTGAAACCCGCCTTGATAACGTGGTGGCCCGCAGCCTGGAGGAGATAGGTCGCCGTGCTCCCGACCGAATAGCGCTCGAAGTGGTGCGTGAACAGGTGGCTATTCGGGCCGAGCGGACCGCCGGTCACGTACGACTGCACGGGGCAGAGAGTGTTCAGCATCGGGGCCATGCCCATACCGCCGCGCGACGCGTAAACCTTCTGAATCTGCTGCTGAAACGAACCTGCGTCGCAGGCGCTGTTGAGAACAGGATTGTTCTCGAATTCCGTGATCGAGTGATACGGACCGCCCCGCTGCCAGGTCACGTTCGGCTGATTGATCAACGCCGCAGGGTTTGGGTCGCCGAACTGGGATCCATCGATTGGATAGTTGGAATCGTCCTCGTGGTGCCAGCCCACCGTCGTGTCGATCAAGATGCGCTTGTTGTCGAACTCGGTCGACCACTTGATCGATGCGTCGTACGCCTGCTGGGACGCCTGCACGGCGGACGATTGGAAGAGGGCGTTCGGATAGCCGTTGAGCTGCACGCCACCCTGCTGCGGATCGACGCTGAACTGGTTCGACCCGCCCGTATGGCTCGGGTTCGCGATGAACGTGAACGCCAGTTTGTTGTCTTGATTGATGGCCCACGTCAGCTTCGCCAGCACCTGAAGCGACTGCGCGGTGGCCTGGTTCTGCTGGTTGGCACCGTTGATCTGTTCCACCGACGGACACGCGGGGGCCCCGGGCGTCTGGATCCCGCCAGGAACGTTGCACGAGGAGTTGAACCCGTTCAGAAGGAGGCCGGCATTCTGGTCAGTCGGCGCGAGCCGGTAGAA
Organism: uncultured delta proteobacterium; assembly: GCA_963720145.1. Classification (GTDB taxonomy): domain Bacteria; phylum Myxococcota_A; class Polyangia; order Polyangiales; family Polyangiaceae; genus Palsa-1150. The sequence goes on along the minus strand of CAVREO010000036.1, from coordinate 420,692 downwards.
ATACCGGTTCACGTCATAGTTCTCGGTCGACGCGTCGAAGCCCACGTAAAACCAGAGCTTGTCCTTGACGATCGGGCCGCCCACGTCCGCGCCGATGTCACCGAGGTAGCTCAACGGTGTGGTGCTCGTGACGGTGTTGAATCCCGACGGGGGGACGGTCGGCGTACCCGCGAGCCCCCCGGGCGCGTAATAGATGAACGCGTCGCCGTGGTACTCGTTCGAGCCCGACTTGGTGATCGCCTCGATGGTGCCGCCGGTCGTGCGGCCGTACTCGGGCATGTACCCGCCGCTGATGACGTTGACTTCCTTCACGAACTCGGTCGAGAGCGGCGTCCCGATGATGCCGCTGCCCGGATTGCCGACGTTCAGACCGTCGACGATGTAGCTGTTCTCGGGCGACGAGGCGCCCGCAATCGAGGTGCCGTAGGCGTCGGACTTGGCGCCCGGCACGATCTCGGCGACCGATTCGATGGATTGGTTGGCGCCACCTTTGCCCGTCGGAGCGGCGACCGCGACACGCGACGTGAAGTCCTTCGACACCGTGTTGATCTGCTGCGTGGACCCGACGTCAATTGTCGGCGCCTTGGCGACGACCACGACCTCTTCGGCCGTCACCGTCGTCGGCAAGAGCTCCGAGTTCACGCGAAGCGTGGCTCCCGAAGTGAGCGTGATGCCGTCGCGCCCTACGTTCTTGTAGCCGTCCTTCTCGAACCGGACGGCGTAGGTTCCCGACGGCAGGTCCGGGATGCGGAAGAAACCCGCCGCGTCGGTGACGACGACCTGCTCGCCCTGGAGATCAGGGGAGGTCGCCGTGACGATGACGTCCGGAAGGGGTTTCTTGTCTTGCGCGTCGCTGACGGTTCCGGTCAGAACGCCAGCACCGGCCTGCGCGTATGCATTCGTCGCGGGCGTGAGCACCGCGAGCAAAACGGCAAACGCGAACAGGAGCGAGGCAGCCCAGGAGGCCCGAAGTTTCAAGGTGGTCACAAGCATGTCTCCCCTCATGGAGAACCCATTCACCAACGAATACGACGAGCCGACCCATTTCGTTTCGCGAGCTCACTCCCCGACCGCGCTGGCTCGAGGAAACGCGTGTCCCGCTGTGGCCTGCCCCTCACCGCACCTGGAGGCTGATTCCCGTAACGGCGCGCGACGCTAGTCCGCACGAAACGGTGGTGTCAACAAGTTCCCGATTGGCATGCGCAGAAAAAGGTGGGGGTGAAGAGCCGGCGCGCAAGCCTCCTTGCAACGTCTGCGCAGAGGGTAGCGCGTGAGTCATTTCGCCCCTGTTTCGTAGTGGTGCGACGCTTGCGCGGCGGCTCACGATCGTACGCGCGAGGAGCGGTCGGTGGACGACGCCTTGACCACGTCACGATCGATTGCACGGCCTAGTGGCATGCGCTGCCTGGTATGCTATTGGTCTTGGAGTGGTCCGCATGACGCCCGGACGTGACGGATGCGCCGAACCCTGCCCCGCGCGGCCTTTTCCGCGGGACGGACGCTCACGGGCTTCGCTCACGTCGCTCACGTCACCCGCGCGGCGCACGCGGCGAGGTGCCGTCCGGCGGGGCGGCGCAGTGCGTCGACGCCCGTTCCCCCTGCATCCGGCGTTGCCGCGGCGCGCCGTCGCCTGCCATCGTAGCCGTCTCGTCCGTGGGTGTTGCGCGCGCGCTGCGCCGGTCGCCCGCGCTGTGATAAAAAGCGTGCGCCCGTTCGACAGGCCACTCGCCCCCTCCTCCCGGCAGTAGGTAGCCCATGTTCGATTCCGTTCTCCAGCAGAACATCCCCCGGCGTCAGCTAGGTCGCGGCGCCATCATGTCGATCGCGGTGCACGTGCTGGTGCTGCTCCTCGCCCTCTACATCTCGTCGCGCCCGAAGACCGTCGAGAAGAAGGACCGAACCGTCACCTTCCTCGCCCCGCCGCCTCCACCTCCGCCCCCTCCTCCTCCCCCCGGCGGCTCGGTCACGAAGCCCAAGACGGAGCACAAGAAGATCATCAAGCCGAAGGAAGAGATCGTTCAGACCAAGGAGAAGATCGAGAAGCCCAAGCCGCAGGAGACCAAGACGGAGCCCGAACCGGAAGGTGTGGTCGGCGGTGTGCAGGGAGGCGTCGTCGGTGGCGTCGTGGGCGGCGTGGTCGGCGGCGTCGTGGGCGGTCAGCTCGGGTCGACCGGCAGCGGGACGACGGTCATCCCCTTCGGAGCGGGCATGGACGCACCGAAGATCCTCGTCAAGACGCCACCTACTTACTCGAAAGAGGCGTTTGCCATGAGGGTCGGCGGGGTGGCTCTGGCCAAGTGCGTAATCAACCTGGACGGCAGCTTGAGCGATTGCAGGATCATGAAGAGCCTCCAGTACATGGACCAACCGATCTTGGATGCCTTGAAGACCTGGCGATATACGCCCGTCATGTACCAGGGGCATCCGCAGCGTGTCGAAATGGTCATTCCCGTCCGGGTAGCGAGTCCGGGCTAGTTGTTTCCCGTTGAGCGCGCGAAAGAGCGCAGAGGGTAATCGTCATGCAATTTACGTTGTCCGATCTCTGGCACCATATGGGCCTGTTCGCCCGACTCATCGTCGGCGCGCTGGCCATCATGTCCACGGCGTCGCTGCTCGTCGCGTCGGAGCGGTTCGTCGTATTCCGCAAGTCGCGCAAGCAGTCGATGCAGTTTGCCGCCGACATTTCGGGTCCGCTGTCGCGCGGGGAGCTCGACGGCGCCGCCGCGGCCTCTCACGGGGCGCAGGGGTACCTCGGCCGCGTGCTCGGCGCGGGCCTCAACGCATGGCGAACGAGCCCGCGCATCGACAACGACCTCACTTTCGAGTCGGTCGCGCGCGCGCTCGACCGCAGCTCGCAGCGAGAGCTGCAGCTGATGAAGCGAGGCCAGGGAGTGCTCGCAACGGTATCGTCGACCGCGCCGTTCGTCGGTCTGCTCGGGACCGTCATGGGCATCGTCAACTCCTTCCAGGCGATGGCCACCTCTGGATCCGGAGGCCTCGGCACGGTGTCGGCGGGTATCGCCGAAGCGCTCATCACGACGGCCTTCGGCCTTCTCGTCGCGATCCCGGCCGTCATGCTCTTCAACTACTTCCAGGGCTGGATTGACGCGCGCGCGGTCGACATGTCCGAGTCGTCGAACGAGCTGCTCGATCTCGTCGCCGTCCAGCTCAAGCAAGGGCGCGCCTATACGGCTCCGCCGCACGCGTCGCAGCCGCCGCCTCCCCGCGTCGGCGCAGCCGGGCGGCTAGGATAGGCCCATGGCGTTCGCAGCAGGCGGCGCCAAGGGCGTCAAGAACGACATCAACGTCACGCCGCTGGTCGACGTCGTCCTCGTTCTTCTCATCATCTTCATGGTCATCACGCCCATGCTGCAGCGTGGAAAGCCCGTCCACCTGCCGAAGGCCAAGGAGATTGGCGGGGAAGACAGCAAGAGTGACCCGCTGATCCTCTCCGTCACGACCGACAAGAAGATGTGGGTCGAGAGCGATCCCGTCCCCGAGGCCGACATCGAGGCGCGCATCGCGGCGGAGCTGGTCTCCGAGCCGAACAAGCGGCTGCTCCTCAAAGGCGACGAGGCGCTCACGGTCGGCGACGTTCGCAAAGTGATGGCTCACGCCAAGAACGGCGGCGCCAAGGCGGTTCAGCTGGCCGTCGAAGAGTTGAAATCGAAGTAGGAGCTCCCGATGAGACGGCACCATCCGAAGCGGTTTTTCGTCCGGCCGGCGCAGGCCGCGAACAGCGAGATCAACGTCACTCCGCTCGTCGACGTCGTTCTGGTGCTGCTCATCATTTTCATGGTCGTGACGCCGCTGCTCGAGAAGGACATCCCCGTCCGCACCCCCAAGAGCGAGACGCTGGAGGAGGTCCAGGACATCCCGCCCGACCAGCTCGTCGTGTACATCTACAAGGACGGCAGCTTGCGCCTCAACACGGAGCGCGTGAGCTCTGCGGATCTGGTGTCGCGATTGAAGATCTCTCTCGACCGAAAACCCAACCCCGACGACAAAGTGGTCTTCTTCGTGTCCGAGGACGAGTGCAATTACGGCAAGTTCGTGCACGTGCTCGACCAGGCTCGCGAGGCGGGCGCGGAGATCCTCGGATTTGCGACGGATCCGCCGGATCCTTCGATCTTCATGTAGCGTCCCTCCGCGCGCACCGGGCCCTGGCCGGCCCTCAGTCCAACCTTTGACCGGAGTATCGGTAATTGAGCTACGTGATCGGCGTTGACGGAGGGAGCACGAAGACCGACGCCGTCGTGGCCAATCTCGAGGGCCGCCCCCTCGGCGCCGGCCGGAGCGGCTGCGCCAACTGGGAGCTCGTCGGTGAGAGGGGCGCGGCCGAGACGATCTTCGACGCGATCCGCCGCGCGCTCGATCGCGCGAAGGTAGAGCTGTCCAAGGTCCAGCACGTGCACATCGCGGGGGCGGGACTCGATTGGCCGGAGGACGACGGTCGTTTGCGCGGCGCGCTCGATCCGTTCCTCGCCGACGTCCCGCTCACGCTCGAGAACGACTCGTTTCTCGGTGTGCGGGCGTGCGCTCCGGGGGCGCACGGAATCACCGTATCGGCTGGCTCGGGCGTGTGCGCGTCGTACCTGGGCGCCCGTGGAGAGAAGTACTTTTACGGGTACTTCGGTGAGCTCGGGGGCGGCACGGCGATCGATCAGCTCACGCTGCACGCGATCATCCGCGCCGAAGACGGACGGGGGCCGAAGACTGCCCTCACCACCACAATCCCTCAGGCGACCGGCCACGGGTCGGTTGGCGCCCTGCTACACGCGTTGACGCGCGAGGGCTACGAGATACCCCACACGGCGATTCGACCCTCGCTGTTCCAGACCGCTGCTCAGGGCGACGAGGTCGCGATCGAAGTCGTGACGACCTTCGGGCGCGAGCTGGCGCTGCTCGCCACGAACCTGATTCGAAGGTTTGCGCTCCAAGATTCGCAGTCTTACGTCGTCGCGTCAGGCTCGCTGTTCACGCGCACGGGCCCGCTCCTTTTCGACGTCTTCCGGGGCCTGGTGAACCAACTGGACCCAGGCGCCAACGTGAAGCTGAACGACCGTCCGCCGGTTGCCGGCGCGGTGCGCGCGGCGTTGCATGCGCGCGGCGTGCAGACCTCCTCTTTCTGGAAAGCGACGAGCGCGTCGTACGAAGGAGCCCTCGATGGCTAGCCAATCCGTGAAGGTCGTCGTCGTCGGCGGCGGCAGCAGCTACACGCCGGAGATCATCGAGGGGCTGCTCGCGCGGCGCGATGTGCTGCCGCTGCGCGAGCTCTGTCTGGTCGACATCCCCGCCGGCAAGGAAAAGCTCGACATCGTCACCGCCCTGGCCAAACGCATGGTGGCCAAGCTCGGAAACCCCTTTCCGGTGAAGGCCACCCTCGACCGCAAGCAAGCTCTCGACGGCGCCGACTTCGTCCTCTCCCAGTTCCGTGTCGGCCTCCTGGACGCTCGGATCCGCGACGAGAAGATCCCGATGCGATACGGCGCCATCGGTCAGGAGACAGTCGGCGCGGGCGGCTTCGCCAAGGCGCTGCGGACGATCCCCGTCGTCCTCGACCTCTGCCGCGAAATGGAAAAGCTCTGCCCGGACGCGTTCCTCGTGAACTTCACGAACCCCAGCGGGATCGTGACCGAAGCCGCGTCGCAGCACTCCAAGGTCAAGGTGATCGGCCTCTGCAACAACCCGATCAACATGCAAAACTGGGTCGCACAGCAGTTCGGAGTCACCCGGCCCGAGGTCTACATCGAGTTCGTGGGCTGCAACCACCTGGTGTGGGGCAAACGTGTGTTCGTGCGCGGGCGCGACGTAACCCCGCAAGCCCTCGAGAAGCTCGCGGGCGACACGACCATGAACATGAAGAACATCCCCGACCACGCGTGGCCGCGGGAGCTTGTCTTCTCGCTCGGCGCCTTTCCCAACCCGTATCACAAGTACTATTACATGCACGACGTGATGCTCGCAGAGATGCTCGAGAAGCACCGCGATGGAAAGCCGACACGCGGGGAAGAGGTCAAGCGGGTCGAAGCCGAGCTCTTCAAAAAATACCAAGATCCGACGCTCGACGTGAAGCCCGAGGAGCTGTCGAAGCGCGGCGGTGCCCTCTATTCGGAGGCCGCCGTGCAGGTCATCGAATCGATCTGCAATGATCGAAAGGACATTCAGTGTGTCGACACCGTCAACAACGGTGCGCTCACGGACCTGCCCGATGACGTCGTCGTCGAGGTCTGCTGCGCGATCACGGCCCACGGCGCGGTTCCCGTGACCGTCGGGAGGCTTCCGGCGCAGATTCTGGGCCTCCTTCAGCTCATGAAGGCTTTCGAGGCGCTCACGGTGCGCGCCGCCGTTCACGGCGACAGGGACGCCGCTCTTCAGGCACTCACGATGAATCCGCTCGTCCCGTCGATCGGCGTAGCGCAGAAGATCCTCGGTGACATCCTCGCAGAGAACGTGGACTATCTGCCCCAGTTCAAGACCTGAACGGTCTACGCTTGCGCGACGGTCGCGATTCGCGCCATGACCCGGCCAGCCTCGCCGTCAGGAGCGCGATGACCATCGAAGACGCCCCCGCCGAAGCCAACGTCCACCCCGCGCCCGCACCGCTGGCGGCGGCCCCGGCACGCACGAGGACGCGGAACCCGCTCCTGTGGGTACCGACGCTTTACGCGGCCGAGAGCTTGCCGTTCAACGCGGTGATCGTCGTATCCGCTCTGATGTACAAGAACTTCGGGCTGTCGGACTCGACCATCGCCTTCTGGACGAGCTGGCTGCTCTTGCCTTGGGCGCTCAAGCCTTTCTTCGGCCCCCTTCTCGAGACCCGGAAGTCCAAGAAGGGCATCGTCGTAGTGACGCAGACGTTCGCGGGAGCGTGCTTCGGCGTGATGGCCTTCTGCCTGCCCCTGCCCTTCTGGTTCCAGGCATCGCTCTCGGTCTTCGCCGTCATTGCGTTCAACTCCGCGACGCACGACATGGCGGCCGATGGCCTCTACATCGACGCGCTCGATACGGTCGCCCAGGCCAAGTACGTCGGCTTCCAGTCCGGGTTCTGGAACATCGGGCAGGTGATCGCCGCGGGAGGGCTGACCATCCTGGCGGGCAAGTTCGAGCAGAAGTACGGCATCGTTCCCGCCTGGTCCATCGTGTGGGCGGCGTTCGGCGCCATCATGATCGCGTTCGCCGCCTATCACGCGCTCATGGCGCCGCGCGGTCGGGCGCCCGCAGCGACGGCTTCGGGAGTGTCCGAGATCCTCGACAGCTTCCGCGAGGTGACCACGGACTTCTTCCTGAAGAAGAACATCTGGTGGCTCATCGCTTTCGCGCTTCTTTTCCGAACGGCCGAGGGGCAGATCGAGAAAATATCGCTGCTCTTCATGCGCGCACGGGTCGCTGACGGAGGCCTCGGCCTGCCGACGGCAGACGTCGGCTTCGCCTACGGAACCGCCGGCACGCTCGGGATGGTGGCCGGCAGCTTGGCCGGCGGCTGGTTCGCCGCGAAGGTGGGCTTGAAACGGTCCGTCGTGCCTCTTGCGATCATCTTGAACGTCCCGAACGTCCTCTTCACCTACCTGTCGGCCTCTCAGACCTCGAACCTGTGGGTCGTCACGGCGTGCGCCAGCGTCGAGAAGTTCTCCCTGGGTATGGGTTTCGTCGCGATGACGCTGGTGCTGATGCAGCAGATGGCGCCCGGTAAGTTCTCGACGGCTCACTACGGCTTTGCGACCGCGCTGATGAACGTCGGCATGATGGTGCCGTCGATGACGTCAGGATTCGTGAGCGACCTGCTCGGGTACAAGCGATTCTTCGTTTACATCCTCTTCATGGGGTTGCCGTCGATCGTCATCTCGGTGCTCTTACCCATTCGCGACGACCCGGGAAGCATCGAGGTTTCGGCGGACGAGAGGGGCAAGGCCATCAAGACGGGGGCCTGGGCGACCGCCCTGACGGCCGGAAGCCTGTACTTGTTCATTACCTTCAATGCCGTCGTCACCGCGCCACTCCTCTTCGAACAGCCCATCAGCTGGGTGCAGGTCTCGATCCTCGGGGTGCTGGCGGTGCTCGGCTTGATGCTCGTCGCCTTCGGAGTCAAGAGGGCGCTCGAGGCGCGAGCCATCGTGGGCAGGCTCGGCGTGGCCGTGAAAAACCAGAGCGGGCTGGCCATCGTCCTCGCCGTCGTCGCCACGATCGCGTGGACGGGGTCGATGCAGGCAATCTGGGCGAAGCAGCGCTCGATGCTCGCGCTCCGGGCGGAATGCGCCGCCTCGCACGAGCTCTCGGCGTGCGAGGCGATCTGCAAGAACGACGCGAGCTACGACGTCTGCGAGCGCGTGATGCAGGAGCGCGTCGCCGACTTCGACGCAAAGCCCGAGGACGTCGCGGCTGCGAAGACGGCCCTGGAGGTGACTCTCCGGACCCTGGAGGCGGGCTGTTTCGTCGAGCGAAGGGTCGACGACTGCATCACGCTCGGCGAGATGAGCGCAGCTCCCGGCAAGTGGCAAAAGGCGAGCTTGGAAGAAGACGTCTGCGAGGCGAAGCGCTTTTACACGAAGGCGTGCACCCTCAAAGATGCGCGCGGATGCCGGCTCGCCGACCAAGCCAAGGCGAAGATCGCCGCCGAAAAGAAGAACTGCGCGGCGGCCGCCGTATCGAGTGGCGAGTAGCGCGACGCGTGAGAGGAGCCCCCGCTGCGGGCCGCGCTACCGCGTGAGCGTCACTTTGGACAGGTGGCGCGGCGCGTCGGCATTCAGGCCGCGTGCCTCGGCGAGCTGCGCGACGACGAGGTAGAAGGTCTGGATGGCCAGGATGGGGTCGAGCACGGGGTCGTCGGCGACGATAAGCTTGATGTCGGCGTCGGCCACATCAGGCGGAGCGGCGAGGGTCACCCGCGCGCCCCGGCCGCGCATCTCGCGGGCGAGCTCGATGATTCCCGCCTGCTCCGGCCCGCGCATGGCGAACACGATCAGCGGGTAGCCCCGATCGATCAAGGCCATGGGCCCGTGGCGAACCTCGGCGCTGCTGAACGCTTCGGCTTGCAGCGTGCACGTCTCCTTCAGCTTGAGTGCGGCTTCGAGAGCCACGGCGAAGCCTAGCCCGCGCCCGACCACCATGGCGCGCTCAGCGCCGACGAGCGCGTCGATCGCGTGCTTGCCATCGACCTGCGCCGCGGCCTCGAGGCGCTCCGGGAGGGATTGGATGGCAGCCTGGAGCTGCCCGTCGCGCTGCCAGCGGGCTACGAGGCGAACGATTGCCGTCAGGGCGGCGATGTAGCTCTTGGTCGCGGCGACGCTTCGCTCGTCGCCGGCGCACAGCGGAACGACCCATTCGCAACGCTTGGCGAGGGGCGACTCGGTCCGGTTGACGAAGGCGGCGGTCACGGCGCCCGCCTCCCGCAACGCGGACATCGTGTCGACCAGATCGGGGCTCTCCCCCGACTGCGAAAGTGCCACCGCGAAGTGCCCCGCGACCGCGAGCGGCGCTCGGTGCAGCGTGACCAACGACATGGGCAGCGACACGACTGGCACGCCCAACCGCTGCATCACGAGGTACGCGAAGTAATTCGCGGCGTGATCGGAGCTGCCACGGGCAACCGTCAGAGCGAGCTTCGGTTTCTCGCGGGCCAGCCTCTCGGCGAGAGCCGCGATGCGTTCCTCCGCTTGGACACCCTGCGCCGCCACCGCCGCCGCGGCCGACCGCGCCTCAGCCGCCATCAGCGAACCCAATTCGATACTCCCTCGCAGAATGCCGCGCGACTCGCGCTAGACTCGCCCGCGACGACGTCCGTGCGCACCTCTTCGGAAGGCCTGACTGCCATATCAAACTCCGCGCCGGAAGGCGCCATCGTCGTCGGGACCTTACGCTAGCTCCAATATAAGACCATGTCAATACCACACTCTTCCCGCGACGCCGGAATCGAGAGCCGCCCCCTCTGGGCATGGCAGGTGCATCTGCGTGAAATCGCTCGATCGCTTGCGATGGTTCTGGTCGCGACGGTCGTAGTGTCTGATTGCGCGGGCTCGCTCGGTACGGGACGCGATCCCGCGGCGCGAGAAGCGCTCGGGGGCACGAGCCAAGTCTCGGGCCTGGGTAGCGTCGTGACCGTGACGTGGACGCCAGACGGCTCGCTGCGCGGCCGCGGCGTTTTTCGTTACGTGCTGTCGATCACGAATCATGGACCGCGAGCCCTAGACCAAGGCTGGAAGCTCTACTTTACCTCGGCGAATGCACCGGCGCCCGAGGGAGCCACCGCGGGTGAGACGGCGACAGACGACGGCGCGAACCCGCAGGGGCTTCGCTGCACACACGGCGACGCGGCGCGAAGCGGCGACTACCTCGTCCTGGAGCCGCTGCCGAATTTCGCTCCGATCCAGCCCGGCGAGACGCGCGCGGTGAGGATGCTCACGGCCAACGGAAGCATCCAGAAGACCGAGGCGCCCGCGGCATTTCACCTCCTCCTCGCAGAACGGGATTTTCCGGTCGCGATGCACGCGTCGACGTCGTTCGACGCACACGACGGGCGACTCGCGGCGCGGAATCCAGACGACGTACTGCCGCTCCAGACCCCGCAGGCTCGCTTTGCGGAGAACTCCACCGCGGCGGCGCAACCTGTCGATCTGCGCAGCAGGCTGCTCCCGACGCCCCTGTCCATCAAAGAGAATGGCGGCCGATTCGTGCTCGTCGGCGCGGAGACGTCGATCGAGGCCCCCACGGAGCTCGAGTCCGAGGCTCGCTACCTTCGAGCCATGCTGCGCGATGTCGTCTCCGGGGAGATCCGCCTCGCGAGCAAGAGCAGACCCGAGCACGCCACGCTCTTGCTCGCGCTCGATTCGCAGCTCGGCGTCGGCGGACACGGGAAGCCGGATCCGGAGGCGTATTCGCTGGTCGTGACGAGCGAAGGAGTCGCCATCACGGGGGCTGACCGATCGGGCGTATTGCACGGAATCGAGACGCTCCGGCAGCTCGTCCCCGTCGAGGCTTACCGCATGGCGGCGGTTCGCGAGCAGCGCCCCGCCTCGTTCGAGCTCCCGACCGTCGAAATCCTCGACGCTCCCCTCTTCCCCTACCGCGGCATGCACCTGGACGTCGCTCGCCACTTTCAATCGAAAGACACCATTGAGAAGCTGCTCGATCTCCTCGCCGCCCACAAGCTCAACAAGTTTCACTTCCACCTCTCCGACGACGAGGGATGGCGACTGCAAATCCCCGGTCTGCCCGAGCTCACGGAATACGGCGCGCGCCGCGGCTTCGATCCGCGAGAAGCGCGCAGGCTCCACCCGGGAATGGGATCGACCGGTTCGCTGGGTCCCGGCGACGGCGACGGCATCGCCGGCAAACCGGCCGACGAGAGGGCGGCCAACGGCGGCACTGCGCCCACCTATCAGGGGTTCGCCGAGGCGTCGCTCAACTTCGTCGGACAGGGGTGCGGCTATTACACGCCGGCAGACTTCGAAGATCTTGGCCTATGCGGGCGAGCGCCACATCGACGTCATCCCCGAGTTCGACATGCCGGCCCACGCCCGGGCGGCCGTTCAATCGATGGAGCGTCGCTACGACGCGTACCGGACCACAGACGCCGCAGTGGCGTCCCAGTATCGGCTCCTCGATCCCGAGGACGTGACCGGGCACACGAGCGTCCAGGGGTACACGGACAATCTGATGAACCCCTGCCTCGAGAGCACCTACACGTTCGTCGCAAAGGTATGGGGCGAAGTGCGGACCATGTTCGACGCGGCTCACCAGATGCTTCGCATGGCGCACGTCGGCGGAGACGAGCCGCCTGGCTCGCGCTGGTGGAGGGACTCGCCAGCTTGCCGGCTCGACGTACGTACGAAGACCCTCGATGACCGCGGCATCAAGGACTACTTCTTCGCTCGCGAACAGCGCATCGTCACGGCGCTGGGGGCCACGATGCTCGGGTGGGACGAAGTCCTCGGCGAAGGCAGCCCTCGCCTCCCCGGATTCGTGTCGCTGCCCTGGAGCAACGTGTGGGGCGACGGCGACGAAGATCGTGCCTACAAGGAGGCGAACGGCGGTCGCCAGGTGATCCTCGCGCACGCCACGAACCTCTACATGGACCTCGCCTACAACAAGGACCCCGACGAACCAGGATTGGACTGGGCGGGATTCGTCGACGATCGAAGGACCTTCGAGTACCTGCCGTTCGACGTCTTCTCGATCGCCACGCAGGATAGGCTGGGCCGGCTCATCGCTCCGAGTCGGTGGGCGAAGATGACGCGACTCACGCGCGCTGGAAAAGCCAACGTGCTCGGCCTGGAGGGCCTTCTCTGGTCGGAGAACGTGAAGACGCCCGAGCTCCTCGAGTACATGGCATTCCCCAAGATACTCGGCGTGGCCGAGCGAGCGTGGAACCGCGAGATGCCCACGGCAGAGACATTGCCGCAGGCATGGCAACGGTTCGTGACCACCCTGGGCCAGGCCGAGCTGCCTCGCCTCGACTTTTTCCGTGCGGTCGACGTGCGCGACGAGCTGGCCCCGCACTCGCGGGACGGGCGTCAACTACCGGGTTCCGCTTCCCGGGGCCGTAATCCAGGGAGGCCTGCTGCGCGCGAACATCCGGTACCCGGGCATGGCCATCGAGTACTCGACCGACGCGGGGGCAACGTGGACGCCGTACAGAGCGCCCACGCCCTGCGTGGCTCCCGTCCTCCTGCGCGCGAGAACGTCGGACGGGCGGCCCGGGCGGGCGGCGACGGTCGAGTGAAACCGTCGCGCAGGCGCGTTCATGAGCGGCTGCCGGGCGCCGCGGCCGGGCGCGCTACCGGCAAAGCGCGTCGAGGAGTCCGTCCGGAAGGTTCGGCTCGGGCGGCTCGACTTCTCCGCGCGCTTCCCTCACCTGCGACAGGAATGTCCCCTGCCAGGCCCGCGGTGACCGGGGCTCGACCGCATATACCGGGTCGGCAAGAGCCTGCTCCAGGGAAACGAACCGCACACCGAGGCGTTCGTACTCGGTGAGCAAATCGTCGATGACCGAAGCGTCGAACGCGCCGATGTGCAAGAGGAGGATCTGCTCGATTGGGCGACCGAAGAGACTGCGCGCGGCGGCATCGGCCCATTGGAGCGAGAGGCGGGCGTCGGCGAGGTAGCTCTCCTTCAGCGCCGCCATGGCCCGTTCGTCACGTCGGTCCAAGCAGCGCACGTACGGCTCGTTGTACGCCCAGTCGTAGAAGTCGACGGTCACCTCGGCGATTCGGTATCCCCGCGCGACGATCCCTTCGCGGACGCGAGCACGCGATTCGAGATCGGCACCCTCCTCGAGAAAGGGATATCGGAAGACCCTCCAGGTGCGGTCGTCGGCGCCAGGCTCGAGCTCCCGCAGCAGCGGCTCGTTGTCGGCGAGATCCGCGAGGTAGGTCTCGGCCGGTGTCTTGGTCAGATGGGGATGCGTACGGGTATGATTGCCGAGCGGATTGCCCGCCGCGACCCACGCCTCGAGGGCCGAGCGATCTTCGGGATGCGCAACCAGGGGACCCCCGACGACGAAGCCGTAGACGGGCGGCAGGTGGTGAGCTCGGAAGGCCGAGAGGAACGCCTGGTGGATCGCGAGCCGCGACTGGCCAGGTATCGCCGGCCCGTGATGGGGCAAGTCGTCGACGGTGATGGCCATGTCGATGGGTCGCGAGGGCGGCGTCTGGGGGTGAGCCGACGCGGCGGCTTCCGCGCACGAGACGCGGTCGCGAGGCACTCGTTGCGAAGCGCAAGCGCCCGCCAGCACGAACGCGAACGCAAGAGGAGCGACCTGCGCGATGCGCAATGAACCCGCGGACCCTAGCACGTGCGATCGCCGCGTCATTGCAGCAGCGATCTTGCGTACTGTCCGTACGTCGTCCCCGAGTCTCCCTTGCTGTTCTGATCGTACGATTCGTCCCGCAGGACGACGCCGCCGAACGCGGGGCTGTTTTTCACGTCGCTCACGAGCATGGAGAGGGACGCGCGATCGACGTAGCCGAGGCCGTCCGGGGCGAGCCAGAGACCCACGAAGATTTTCGGGCGCCCGTTTCGCTCGAGCGTGGCCCAGCTCTCGAAGCTCGCGTGGAAGGCACTGGCATCGGCCGTCGAGTAGTCGCAAGGCGACTCGTAGAAGAATTGGACGAACAGCGCGTCGAAGACTCCGACGTTGTCGCCCAGGGTCGTGCCCATTCCCGGGCCCAGCGACGGATCGGGGTACTCGCACCGCGGCGAAGCCGTGAGGTAATAGGTGCTCCCGCTCGCATTCATGAGCTCGCGCAGTCGAGATGCGAACCGAACGTAACCAGGGCTCGGCACGGTTGCGGCGATCTCGAAAGCCAGATCGACGCCGTCGAGCGTCTGACCGGGAAACGGCCGGATCGATCCGGGGCCGCCGAGGTACAGATCCCACATCGACTCGGCGGCCTGGGCGCCGACGCCTCCGTCGGTATCGCTCTCGAGGCCCAGGTCCCCTTCGCCGAGCCCGATGAGCACCTTCTTTCCGGCCTGGTGACAGGCGGCGATCCCCGCCGCGATGTCCTCGCACTGGGACAGCCCGGGTGCCCCCGCGAGCGGCGTACCCGCCGGGCAATGGTCGGCGAAGTCCTGGTAGAAGGACGCTGGCGTCCCATCGCCCCCGTTCGCGACGTTGCTGACGTACGCAAGAATCACGAAGTCGTACGGGGTGCCTGCGCAAGCGTCCGCGAGAGGCTGCTCCCAGAGCGTCCCGGCGTCGGGGTTGGCGCCACCGAACAGGTCCTGCCCCCAGTAAACGGCCAGATTGGCGCCGGGCAAACCGAGTCCACCCTCGACGGGACCGCCTTCGCCGGGACCGCTTTCCGCCGGGCCGCCCTCGGCGATCCCGCCCTCCGCGGGCGAGATGCCGATGGCGTGGATTGCGGCATCCCCGCAGGCCACGAACGCCCCGGCAAGCAGCGCCGCGCCCGCCCAAGCTGACGCGCGACGGCGCCGCAACGTGCGAATGCGAGGGCTCACCGCGACAAGAAGTACCGGCGGTGCGCCCAGCCGAACCATAGGGCCCAGACACCCACCCCTAGCGAGTACGCGTTGATGGCGAGCTCCGTGCCCGCAGCGCCCCAATCGCCTTTGGGTGCGAGGTAAACGCCATTCTCGAGATCGAAGAGCACGTCCATCAGGCCGAGGTAGATGCTCGCGCTGCCCCCGACGAGAAGCCAGAACAGCGCCGACGGGCGCCTCTTCCAGAGCGCCCAGCCGCCGACCCCGCACGACAGTGCCAGCCACGCGTCGGCCGCCGGAAACGCGTTCTCGAACACGTAGTACGAGGGGGTGTCCAGGCTCGCGAGCCACTCACGGTTCACGAAGAACCAGATGATCCAGTACGCTAGGAGCGCGACGAACGCGGCCACGACCAGCCCGATGGTCGGGCGGAGAAAGCGAGGCTCGGCGGCGGGCGCCGGACGAGCCTCGCTGGCCTCCGGCTGCGCCGGATGGAGCTGCGCGGGGAGTGCGGTCATCGGCGGGGAGTGTACGCCGAACGGGCTCAGAGAATCCGACGTCGTCGTCACCGGCAGCGACGGGCACTCCGGACAGCTTCCGATGCACATTGCGAAGTCGTAGTACGCCGAAAACCCCGCTTGATTTTTCGACTCGCAGTCGCTGAGGCACGTGGGCAGGTTCGCCGGCGCGCAGGCCTGCATGCAATCGAGAAGGATCAGGCACTCCGGGATCATCGAGCAAATCGAGTCGGCCATGCAGCAGGCACCCGGGCCCCCCTCGTGCCCTCGATGCACTGCAAGCAGTCGTTGTTCGCGGCCTGAATGTACGTCGCCGCCGTCCCGCAGCCCGCCGCGTCGGAGAGCTCAGTTTTCCCGTCGACCGACGCGTCGGACGAGGAAAGGCGGCCGCCGGAGCCGCCTGAATTCCCGCAAGAGGCGTCCGGCGGCGGAACGCAGTTGCCGAGAGGAGGCGGGCGGCCGGTCACGTCGGACGAGCACGCCGGTCCGGCCGAACTGGCCGCAACTCCGAGGGCCAGTGCGATGGCAGCGCTCTTCTCTCCTCTCACCGGAAGTCTCACCGGAAGCAGTATGGCCGTCGCCGAAAAGGGCGCTCAAGTTTAACGGCGCTGCGCCCTCTCCGCGCCCCGCCGTCCCGCTGAGGGCCACCTAAAGGGACAGCTCCGAGACGTCCCAAGAGACGAAACGCGCGGCCGCGCACAAGGGCCGCTCCCGTCGCACGTGCCGTTACCGAACCGTTGCGGAGGTGGCAGTTCCCCGCAGCGGTCCAGATTGGTATGTTCCCCCGGCTGGCCATGGGTCTCTTCTCCAAGTCACCGAACGACAGCTCCGGCAACGGGGCCAGTCCGCCAGGAAAGCCCGACTCACCATCGAAGACCGGTCCAGCCACGGCAAGCAAAGCCGGTGCGCGCGGCGCACCCCAGGCCACACCCGCGAAGCCGCCGCCACTCCCCGGCCCCCAGGCAAAGCCGGCGCAAGCCGCTCCGCGTGAGACCAAGCCCCTCGCCGAAGATCCGCCCGCCGTAGTCGTCACACGCACGATCGACATCTCCAGCTCGCCCTCGGCTGCTTCGTCGACGGTCCAGGCCAGGCCCGCTTCTCCCCCTGCGCAGGCAGAAGCTTCCGTCCGAGCCCAGGCGCCGCAGAATGCGCCGCCGGTGCACCCGGCGCAGGCGCTCACGCCGTTCGGCCCTCCAGCTCGCCCGGCTGCGCCCGACATGGTCCTCACGACTGCCACGGCAGGTGAGGCAACGGCGAACGCCTCCATCGCGGAGACGTTCGAGCGCCTCCTCAGCAAAGAGGAGCTCGACGGCTTCGCCTCGGCGGAGCTCGACTGGTGGTCACCGGCGGGCGCAGCGGACGGGAAGCAGACGGTGAGCGACTGGGACGAGGTTCGCTCGCTCTTTGCGCAGCTGGCCGCGAACCACGTCCGCCAAGTGCGCGACTTCATGCTCGACCTGCGCCTCGGCGACGCCACCCTCGACTGGGTCGCGATCTGCGAGCCCTCTCTGCAATCGCTGCGGCGCGCGGCGGACAAGCTGGAGCTGGCCGACCTCTGTGCGGCGCTCGACGGCTTTTCCGAGGGGATGGCCGCGGCTTCCGCCGACGGCACGCGGACGATCTCCGGCGATCAGCGCACCGCGCTCCTCACCTGGTACGACGAGCTCGTCTCGCTGATGCCCCAAGCCTTCGCGCTCGACCTCGATCGATCGCAGAGGGACGCCGTGATCCTGCAGTCGCTCCTGCTCCAGGTACCCGGCGTGAAAAAGGTGACACTCGACAAGCTGTACGCCGCCGGCCTGTCGACCCTCGAGGCGATGCTCCTCGCCACGCCGGACGACGTCGCCGCGACGACCGGGATTTCGGAGGCGCTGGCGACGCGCATTGTCGCGCGCTTTCGCGAGTACCGCGATCAGGTCCGCTCGTCGGTGCCGGACGCAACGCGAACACACGAACGCGAGCGCGTCGCGCAGCTGACCACGCGCCTGCGTCACGAGCACTACGAGTACGAGCTCGCCGCTCAGAGCTGGACCCCCGAAGCCGAAGAGAAGAAGCGCACGCTCCGAAAGGCGCGGGCGCAGACGCTGCTCGACATTCAAGTGGTCCTCGCCCGGCTGGGCGAGGTCAATCGCTTGAGCGAGATCGAGCGACTCCCGTTCGAGCGAAAGCTGGCGTTCCTCGAGTCGTTTCTCGAGGAGGCTCGCGACAAGTATGCATCCGTGCCCTGACCCGAGGAGGACTCCTTTCCCATGCCCGAGCTGACGGCAGACGTAGTTCTGAGGAAGATCAAGAGCGGCGAAAAGGTCGAACGGGCAGATCTGCGCGGCCTCGCGATGCCGAAGGCGGTGCTCGAAGGCGTGAGCTTCCGCCGGTGCGATCTCGACGGAGCGAACTTCGAGGGCGCCCGCCTGTCGCGTGCGCTCTTCAAGAACGCAAGCCTGCGCGAGGCGTTTCTCGCGGGCGCCGAGCTGCGCGAGGCCAACCTCGAGAGCGCCGATCTCGAGGGCGCGAACCTGCAGGGCGCAAACCTGCAGGGCGCGAACCTGAGCCGCGCCAACCTGGAAGGAGCCAACCTGCAGGGCGCGAACCTCACGGGGGCACGGCTCACGCACGCGCAGCTCGAGTCGGCCAAGCTTGGCGGGGCGAGCCTCGTGGGGGCGATGCTCGCTCACGCGATGCTGGGCGAGTGCGACCTTTCCACGGCGAAGCTCGACGACGCCGACCTGACGAACGCCGACCTGACGGGAGCGAACCTCGAGGAGGCGAGCCTGGTGCGGGCCAAGCTGCGCGACGCGCAACTCAAGGACGCCAACCTCAAGAACGCGAATCTGACGGACGCGGACGCGCCGGGCCTCTCGCCGCAGCGCGGCTCCGACGCAGCGCTCAAGCGCTACTTCGGCCGGGGTGACGTCCTGCGCAACGCTCACCTGGAGTTCAACGCGGGCGCTTCGGTCGAGATCGAGAGCCTCTTCGAGCAATGCACGATCGCCCTGGGCGATGCCACCGAGCTCGTCGTCGGACGATCCGGGGTCCTCTCCGGCTGCCAGGTGAGCGGCTCCGGCAAGGTCACCATCCACGGCAAGTTCGTCGAACGCGACAGCCCGGGCATCGTCGGGGCCACACAGCTCGTCGTGAGCGCAGGCGGATCGCTCGTCGGAGCCGTCGAGCAGCCGGCGGAGCTGACACGGTTCGCATTCGAGCCCGGCTGCATGCTTCGCATGAAGATCCATTCCAAGAAAGACGGACCGGGTGAACACCGCACCGGTCGAGGTGGGAGGCAACGATGAGCGATCCGAAGAACCGCAAGACGCTGGTCGAAGAAGGAACCCAGTTCAAGGGGTCACTCTCGTCGGACTGCCCCATCGAGGTGAAGGGCCGCGTCGAGGGAGACCTCACCGCGCCGGCCCTCGCCGTGAGCCAGAGCGGCGCAGTTCACGGCAAGATCAAGGTCGGCGAGATCCGTTCTCAGGGCGAGTTGGCCGGCGAGTTCGATGCGGACATCGTCCAGCTCTCCGGGACGGTGCGGGACAACACCGTCATTCGCGCCAAATCCCTGGAGGTGAAGCTCTCCCCTCCGAACGGCAAGATGCAGGTGATCTTCGGCGATTGCGAGCTCGAGGTCGGCAGCGAGCAGGCGGAGAAGGGTACGTCGGCGCAGGCGACCGGCCAGCGTTCTCCCGCTGCGCGAACCGCGGTCGAGGCGAGCACGACGCAAGCCGGAGACGGCACTACGGCCGAGGCGAACGGCGCAAGTTGAGCGCCCGGACGGGGCCACCGCGAGCTCGCACGAAACGTGCGGGAGCGAGTTCGCGGAGGTTTTGCCCGTGCAGGTTCCGCTGCAGATCACTTTCCGCGGCATCGCTCATTCCCCAGCGCTCGAGGCGCACGTCCGGCGCCGCGCAGACAAACTCGACCGGTACTTCGATCGCATCACGTCCTGTCGAGTCGTCCTCGAGCTAGCCCATCGCCACCATCGGCACGGAAGGCAGTACCGGGTGAGCATCGACGTGTCGGTGCCACGCGGCGAGCTTGCCACCACGCGCGCCCCGACTGCCGACCGGCATTTCGAAGACGCCCACGCCGCCGTGGACGACGCCTTCGACGACGCCGTTCGTCGCCTCGAAGACTGGGCCGAGCGACTGCGCGATCATTGACCCAAACGCACGAAAAGGAGAGCGCGACCATGCGCCACTGGATCGCATGCTGCGTGCTTGCGTTGGCCTGCACGCTGTTCTGGAGCCTCTCGGCTCGCGCACAACAAGAGGGCCCTTACTCGAAGCCGCTCCTCGCAGCGCCGTCGAATGCGCTCGAGCTCACGGTTGGAACGGGCTACACGCAAGGCCTCGGCATGATCTCGCCGCGGAGAGCCGTCGTAGACGTCGCGGGGCCGGGTGTCAGCGTGGACGCGGGCGCCGATTACCGGCTGAATCCCACATGGTCCGTGGGGATTCAGGGCGAATACCAGGAATTTCGGAGCGTGCAGAATTTCGGAGCGCGCGGCTTCGGGAGCAATCTGGGTGTCACCCTTCACGTGTGGCCGGTTCTCCGCGAGGACCCATGGCTGCGGGTCGGCGGCGGGTATCGGCTGCTCTGGGACGTGAGGCCCCCTGGTACGGCGACGGCGCTTCGCCACGGGTTCGAGCTCGCGAGAGCTGCCATCGGTTGCGACATCAGGGCCACGAGCGCGATTGCGCTCGCGCCCGAGGCGGGCGTGAGCCTCGACCTGTTTCTCTGGCAGAGTCAGAACGGCGTGAATTCGGCCTTCGCTTCGGGCCAAGCCGGCGCGTTCTTCTTCGCCGGCGTTCAGGGTCGATTCGACATGGGCCCACGCTCGCCCTCTTCCAGCTCGCCGTTCTCGACAGCCCGTCAGGCCCGACGCTAGGGCTTGCGTTCGAGCTTGAGAGCGGCCGAGTTGATGCAGTAGCGCAGCCCGGTGGGCGTCGGCCCATCGTCGAATACATGGCCGAGGTGCCCGCCGCAGGATCGGCACATGACCTCCGTACGCCGCATGAAGTGGCTATCGTCGGCGGCGGTCTCGATGGCTTGGGTCTCGGCGGGGCTGTCGAAGCTGGGCCACCCGCATCCGGCGTCGAATTTGTTCTCACTGCGAAAAAGCGGCTCGCCGCAGGCGACGCACCGATACGTTCCAGGGTCCTCGGCGTTCCAGTACTCGCCGGTGAACGGACGCTCGGTGCCCTTGCGCCGTGTCACCTCGTACTGCTCTTTCGTGAGCAGCTTGCGCCACTCCTCTTCCGTTCGCTCCACCTTGCGCGCCATTCGCCCTATCCTAGCGCGCGGTCGGTCGGCTGCTATCACGCGCCCGGTTTCAGCTGTCGAAGATGGCGCGCAGCCGCTTCGCGCGCATGGGCAGCCGTAGCTTGCGCAACGCTTGCGTCTCAATCTGCCGGATACGCTCGCGCGTAAGGTCGAACGACGCGCCAATCTCCGCCAACGTACGCTCCGCACCGCCGTCGAGGCCGAAGCGCATGCGGAGCACCTGCGCCTCGCGCACCGAAAGCGTCGCCAGAAGGTCGCGCGTTCCCTCGACGAAGCGCTTCTGGAGCAGCGAGTCCAGCGCGTCGTCGGCATCGCCGTCGGCGACGAAGTCGACCAGCCGGGCGGTGCCGTCCTCGCCGGCCGGCGTCTCCAGGCTGACCGGCTCACGGCGCGCCGTCATCGCCATCTGCGCTTTGCTCGATGGCATCCCCACGTCGGCGGCGAGCTCGTCGATCGTCGGTTCACGGCCGCAAAGCTGCACCAGACGGGTGCGCGCCGAGGCCAACCGATTGCCCGTCTCCACCATGTGCACCGGCGTCCGGATCGTCCGCCCCTGATCTGCGATCGCCCGCGTTATCGACTGGCGTATCCACCATGTCGCGTACGTCGAGAACTTGAAGCCTCGCTTGTAGTCGAACTTGTCGACGGCGCGCATCAAGCCGATGTTCCCCTCCTGAATCAGATCGGCGAGCTGGAGCCCCTGCCCGGTGTGCTTCTTCGCGATCGAAACGACGAGCCGCAGATTCGCCTCAATCAACTCGGCCTTCGCTCGGTCCGCGTCGCGCTCGGCAGCGCGAACCGTGGCAAGCGTCGCCTCCGTAGCTCGCTGCCGCACGGACGCGCGGGCGGGCGTGATGGCACTCGCCGGACCAGACCCCGCTCGCCTCAGGCAGGCGATCACGCGAACGAGAACGGAGCGGGTGAGGCGCATCTCTTCGAGGGATGCGCGTGCCTTCGCGCGCTTGACTGCAGGTGGTCGCACCTGGCGTCGCAGAGCGCGGCGCAGCTCGTGGACGGCGCCGAAGAGCTTGAGCAGACGAGCCCGGGCTACCTGCTCGTCCTCCTCGTCCGCGGGGTTGCGCGTCACGTCGCGCGCGCGGAGCTTTGCGGCTTCCAGCTCGTCGCCAATTTCGGCGAGCTCTTCGACCGCCGACCGCGACGCGACCAGCGCGCGCACGATTCGACCCTCGGCCTCCTCGATGCGCCGCGCGAGCGCGACTTCACCTTCCCGGGTGAGCAAAGGCACGCGGCCCAGCTTCCGGTAATACGCGCGAACCGAATCATCGTCCGCCGGCGGCTCCGTGCCCGGCGCTGCTCTCGCAATCGCTTTGTTCACTGGCATTCTCGACTGAGCTGGAGAAAGACTCTGAACTTGCGGCTCGACCCATTCCGCACGAACTCTTCTTTCCAAGACACGACGACGTCGTCCAGCTCGGCCGAAGCTCGACAGGAGCGATCGCTACGACCCGATGCGCCCAGCGAGTACACCGGGCGACTTGTGCGCATGCGCGCCGGCCGCCACGCATCCATGCCACACGAGCCCCGCGAAGGTGCTCCAACGGCGCCACCATGCGGACAGCTCGGCCGGAGACGCGGCGACGCGCGCGGCTTCGGGACCGAGATACGAGGTTTTCGGCGCGGCATGGTTTGCGCTTCTCCCGCTGGAGATGGCAGACGGCGACACGGACAAGAAGCCCACGGAAACGTCCCACGCATGGCTGAGGTGGGCGATTCCGCTGCTGCTCGTGGCCATACTGCTGGCCTCCGAGGTACTCGGGGAACGCAGACCCGCCGCCCCGACGATCGACTATTCGACGTTCTATTCGCTCATCGATCAGGGAAAGGTCGGGCGAATCACGATCGAGGGGCAGAGCGTTACCGGTGCGTTGAAGGAGGCCGAGCCGATCGAGGGCAAGTCGATCACGGATTTCTCGACCGCGCTCCCGCCCCAGCCGGATGCCAGCCTCTTCCCTTTGCTGCGACAAAAGGCCGTTGACGTTCGCGTGCAACCCGAGCAGCCCTCGATGTGGGCGCCGCTCCTGGTCACGCTCCTTCCGTGGGCGCTGGTCATCGGGGCCTGGGTCCTGTTCGCCCGCCGGGCGCGAGGCGCCATGGGCGCGGTCGGCGGCCCGCTGCAGAGCATTCTCAAGGGCAGACCCCACCGGTTCGAGCGCCAGGACCACGTCCGCGTGCGCTTTGACGACGTCGCGGGGCTCACCACGGCCAAGCGCGACCTGCAGGAGGTCGTCGAGTTCTTGCGGACCCCGGAGCGCTTTCAGCGACTCGGCGGAAAGCTGCCGCGCGGCGTACTGCTGGTAGGCCCCCCTGGGACCGGGAAAACGTTGCTCGCGCGCGCGGTCGCCGGGGAGGCCGAGGTCCCCTTCTTTTACGTGAACGGTTCGGAGTTCATCCAGCTGTTCGTCGGCGTCGGGGCCGCTCGCGTGCGAGAGCTCTTCGACGAGGCCAAGGTGGCGGCGCCGGCTATCGTCTTCATCGACGAGGTCGACGCGGTCGGCAGGTCGCGTGGCGCCGGCCTCGGCGGCGGCAACGACGAACGCGAGCAGACGCTGAACCAGCTCCTGTCGGAGATGGACGGCTTCACCCAGAACGACCACACGGTCGTCATCGCAGCCACCAACCGTCCGGACGTTCTCGACCCGGCGCTCTTGCGGCCCGGTCGATTCGACCGCCGGGTCATCATCGATCGGCCCGAGTGTGAAGCGCGCGTCGCCATTCTGCGGGTTCATACGCGCCAGAAGCCTCTCGCTCCCGACGTTTCGCTCGAGGACCTGGCGCGCGGCACGCCCGGATTCAGCGGAGCCAATCTCGCGAACCTGTGCAACGAGGCCGCGCTCATCGCCGTGCGGCGCGGAGCCGACGCCATCGCCGCGCGAGACTTTTCTGCCGCCATGGACAAGATCCTGCTCGGCGATCCGCGCGACGCGCTGCTGGACCCCGAGGAGAAGCGGCGCGTGGCGACTCATGAAGCCGGCCACGCAATCCTCGCCCATTTCACTCAACACGCCGAGCCGCTCCGCCGCGTCTCGATTCTGCCGCGCGGGATGTCGCTGGGCGCGACCCAGCAGTGGGCCAGCAACGACAAGCACATCGTCACCGAGCCCGAGCTCGCGGCCAAGCTGCGCGTCCTCATGGGCGGCTACGCTGCCGAGGCCGTCGTCTACGGGAACGTGTCGAGTGGCTCCGAGCAAGATCTACGGCAGGCGACCGATTTCGCGTTCCGCATGGTCGCGCACTACGGCATGAGCGAGCGGGTCGGGCCGATGTTTCACGAGCAACGCGTCGAGCACCCCTTCCTTGGCCAGCGCCTCGCGACCGAAACGGGCCTCAGCGACGAGACAGCGCACCTCATCGAAGAGGAGGCGAGGCGCATCTTGTCCGATGCCGTGGACGCGGCCCGGCGGATGGTGAACGACAAGAAGGCAGCGCTCGAGCGTCTCATCTCGGCTCTGCTCGAGGTGGAGACGCTCGAGCGGCCCGACCTCGAGCGCCTCCTCGGCGCCGCGCAGGCTGCGGCCTGACGGGCTTGCTCGGCGCCTGCCGGGGGCTACGGTCTCTTCGATGATGGGCACACGCCTTTACGTGGGGAATCTCTCCGGTGAAGCCACCGTCGATTCGCTCCGGGCGGCCTTCGCCGAACACGGCGACGTGAGCGACGTTCATATCGTTTACAGCCGCGACACCGGCCGACCCCGCGGCTTCGCCTTCGTCACGATGAGCACGGCGGAGCAGGCATCGGCGGCGGCGACGAAGATGAACGGGGCCTTGGTGCACGGACGCCCGCTCCGCGTGAACGAAGCGGGAAGCACGCGCACCCTTTTGAGGCGATGACCGCGTTCAGGCACGCAACGTGAGGGCCTGCGGCACGAGCTCGACCTCCAGAGGTAGACCGCCGAGCGGCTCACCGTCGACGTCGAGGAGGAAGACGCCGCGCGCCGCTTCGTTCTCGATGTCGATCGCGATTCGATCGCACTGGAAGTGCTGCACGCCGGGCACCGCCAGGTGCGTGCCCTCGTAGATGCGCCGCGAGAACGCGAGGAAGGCCAGCTTGCTCGGCGCGTCCATCGACACGACCTCGAATCTTGCGTCGTCCGGTTTGGCCATGGGGGCCATGTGCATGCCGCTGCCGAAGTAGCGCCCGTTGCAGATGGCGATCATGTAGGACTCCATCTCGCGCCGCTGCCGCTCTCCTTCGAGCGAGACGTCGCACCGCAGGCGACCGCGGCGGCAGACCGCGAGGGCGCGCACGCTCGCCCAGTAGTACGCCGCCGTGCTGCCGAGCGCTCGCGGCGAGTGCACGACGTAGCGGTCGACGAGACCGCTCATTCCGGCCGAAAGGATGTTGACGAAGAACCGCTCACGCTGCTCTCCGTCCGGGCTCCGGTAGCGGACCTTCCCCACGTCGACGCGCCGGGTTCGTCCGGACTCGATCGCCGCGAGGTACGCGTCGAGGCGATGCTCCATGCCGAGCGTTCTTCGAAAGTCGCCGCCCGTTCCCTGCCCGATGTACCCCACGGCCGTGCCGCTGCGCGACTGCAGGACGCCGTTGGCGACCTCGTGCAGCGTCCCGTCGCCTCCGACCGCGACGACGAGGTCTCGCCCGCTCCCCGCCGCCTCGCGCGCAAGATCGATCGCGTGCCCTGGGTGGGCCGTCAACGACACGTCGACCGGCCCGAGACGCCGCTCGAGCACCGGGCGCAACTCGCCGAACATCACCCCCGTGCGTCCTCCGCCCGATTGAGGATTGACGATGACGACCGGCTTTTGAAGGCCCATGCCGCGGGAATGTAGAGCCTTTGCCGCCGGAGAGGGCGCAGCAAGGACCGCCGACTTGCACTTTCGGACGGTTAAACTCTCGTCGCCCTCACCGTAGAGTGCACGGCGAGTCCGCCCGGTTCGAGGTCGCCCCCCCGGCCCAATCGAGCGGGCTCACTAATTTCCGCCGCGGCGCGCAGCTAGAAGGCCCACGAACTCGCCCCTCTCGCTCGCGACGTTGTACCCCGGCACCGACCAGCGGACGACGCGCCGGAGCTCGTAGCCCTCCTCGCGCATCTCGTCGGCTATCGCCTCCGCGCGGGCCACGAAGAGGCGGCGGATGCCGTCATCGCCGCGGATGACGGGTCCGGCCGCCGTCTCCTCGACCGCCGAGCCGCGCCGCTCGAGAGCGTCGCCCCGAGCCTTGAACGAGAGCCCGAGCACGCCTCCCTCCACGAGCGCACCGCGAAGGATTCGATATTGGCCCCGTCGCTCGTCGGGTGCCAGAAAATGGAATACAGCGTTGGCATAGAGGCCGGCCAAGGTGTCCGGCACGAGCTGCGCGGTAAACGCGAACAGGTCAGCCTGTACGATCTCGAGCGGGACAGGCGGATCTTGCCGCGCGCGCTCTCGTGCCGCGGCCACCGCGACGCCGCTGTACTCGACCGCCGTCGTGGCGATGCCCTCGCGCGCGCAACGCAGCGCGTGATCACAAGACCCAGCGCCGAGCTCGACGATCCTCGGCGCCTGGACGCCGAGCGCCTTCAGCTCTTCCAAGAACGAGTCCAAAATGGGGTGGAGCTCTCTCCACGTGTGTCGTGGCTGAAGCCGGAATACGTCCCGCGCTGCCAGACCTGATCGTATAACTCCGCCGTCTCGTTTCCTTGCTTCGCCATCCATCTCTCCCTTCTCGAACCGGCAACCTCGTCACCCGTCCTGCTGTTCCCGCATGGGCCGACAGTGCGGTGCGCTCGCTCCGAAGCGCGACCGTCCGTAGCCGGTGGTTCGGCGCCGACGCGCTGACCCCGAGCGGAAGGCCCGCGGGACGACACCACCGGCGGCGCGAACGAAGCCGATGTTCAGCGCGGCGAGCGGTGGCGTCGCGGATTGTCCGGGCTCGTCAGGAAGCCTTGGTAGACCGTTGGGGCCGAGCGATCATGCCAAGATCGTGGTCAGTGTAGTGACCAATCGATCGAAGGCAATCGACCTGAGGCCTGTCGTATGCGTCATCCAGAGCTCCTCCTCGTTCTCGCCTTGGTCTCTCCCCTGGCCGCATGCGGAAGCTCGGGCTCGGCCTCTGGTCGCAGCGACGGCGGTGCAGGCGACGGTGCGGCAGCCTACGATTCTGCAGGCAGCGGCGACGCGCTCAACGCGCTCGATGGGCCGACAATGGCGGACACGTTTGCGCAGGACTCGCCGCCTTCACCGGGCGACGGGGCCCCGGTGGCGGCCGAGGGGAGCGCATGCGGACAGCCCGGCACCTCGTGCATGCAGGGCTCCGATTGCTGCAGCACCATGTGCAACGGCGGCGGGCACTGCAAGTGAACGCGTTCGGACACGACCGCGGATCGAGGTCTCCGCTCGTCAGAACGTGATCACGCTCCGGATCGACTCCCCGCGGTGCATCAGGTCGAACGCCTCGTTGATGCGCTCGAGAGGCATCGTGTGCGTGATCATCTCGTCGATGCGGATCTTCTTCTCCATGTACCAGTCGACGATACGAGGCACGTCGGTGCGTCCGCGGGCGCCGCCGAAGGCGCTCCCCTTCCACACCCGCCCCGTGACGAGCTGGAACGGCCGCGTCGCTATCTCCTCGCCTGCGCCGGCGACGCCGATGATGACGCTCGTCCCCCACCCCTTATGGCAACACTCGAGCGCTTGCCTCATGACGCGCACGTCGCCGATGCATTCGAAACTGTAGTCGGCGCCTCCCTTCGTCAGGTCGACGAGGTACGCGACGAGGTCTCCGCCCACCTCGCGCGGGTTCACGAAGTGCGTCATGCCGAAGCGCTCCGCGAGCTCGCGCCGCTGCGAATTGATGTCCACCCCCACGATCAGGTTCGCCCCTGCCAGGCGCGCCCCCTGGATCACGTTCAGACCGATACCACCCAGTCCGAAGACGACGACGTTGTCGCCCGGGCACACCTTGGCCGTGTTGATGACGGCGCCGATGCCCGTCGTGACGCCGCAGCCGATGTAACAGACCTTGTCGAACGGGGCGTCGCGGCGAATGGCCGCGACCGCGATCTCGGGCAGCACCGTGAAGTTCGAGAACGTGGAGGTGCCCATGTAGTGGTGCAGCGCCGCGCCGGCCAGCGACAAGCGGGTGGTGCCGTCGGGCATGAGACCGCGCCCCTGGGTGGCGCGGATGGCCTGGCAAAGGTTCGTCTTGCCGCTGGTGCAATAGGCGCACTCGCGGCACTCGGGCGTGTAGAGCGGGATGACGTGGTCGCCCTTGCGAACGCTCCGTACGCCGGGCCCGACGTCGACGACGACGCCGGCCCCCTCGTGGCCGAGCACCGACGGGAAGAGGCCCTCGGGGTCCCTGCCCGAAAGCGTGTACGCGTCGGTGTGGCAGACGCCGCTCGCCTTGATCTCGACGAGGACCTCGCCTTGCCTCGGCCCTTCGACCTCGATGGTCTCGAGGGTGAGCGGCTGTCCGGCCCGGTGGGCCACGGCGGCGCGAGCTTTCATCGGCGACCCTCCGGCAGTAGCGTACCATCCGATTTCATGGACCTTCCCAAGCAATCCTTCCTCGCGCTCGCGGCCATCGGTTGGGTAGACGGATCCCTGCAGAAGATCGAGGCGACAGGGCTGCTGCGCGCCGCGAAAGAAGCCGGGCTTAAGGGCGCCGATCTCGCCGCGGTCGAGCGCGCGACGAAGACGAGCATGACGCTCGACGAGATCGATCTCGGCGAGATGAGCCCGTGGGACCAGCTGCTCACCTACGCGCTGGCCTCGTGGCTATCGCAAGTGGACGGAGTCGTGTCGCCAAGCGAGAGGGACACGCTGGCGAAGCTCGGCGAGCGGCTCGGGGTGTCCGAGGCCCTGCGAACCCGCGCCGCTGCCGCCGCCAACGACATTGCGTGCCTGCCCGGCGGCGGCCGACCCGAGAAGTATGATTTCCAGAAGCTCGGCGCCCGGCTGCGCGAGCGGCTGCCGCAGGTGAAGTAGCGAGCCTTTCGTCGATGAGGATCGCGCCATGCCGGACGAGACAGAGGTTTCCGTCGCCATCGCGAGCGCCGCGCCGAACGCCTACCGCCTGCGCGTGCGCGTGCGCGACGCCCACGGCGAGACGGCGCACGAAGTGACCCTCGCGCGGGCCCTGCTCGAACGCCTTGCCCCCGGGGAGGCGGCCGATGTGTTCGTCGAGCGCTGCTTCGCGTTCCTGCTCGAGCGCGAACCGAAGGAGTCCATCCTCCGGAGCTTCGATGTCTCCGTGATCGGGCGCTACACCGACGTGGCGTTTCTCAATCCTGACGGCAGCATCGCGACCGTCGTCATCAATCAGACGACGACCACTCAGGAGTTCGTCCTCCGCGCGGAGGGAAACCAGAATCTGGGCGACGCTCGACCCGAAGGCGGCGGCCACGTTCCTATGGCGCGCCGGGCTCGGAGCGAGCGGCGCCGCGCCCGTCCCTCCCGCGATGTGAGCTCCCTGAGCGCGGCCCGTGCCGTCACGACGAAACAGATGCAGACAGCGGTGCGATCTCGACCACCAGCCCGTCGCTCCATTCGTACTTCGCTTCCATGAGCGACGCGACGGCGTCGACCAGCTCCTCTTCCGTCACGACGCGGGCACTCGCGGGAGCCGGCGAGCTCTCCTCGTCCCGTGCTGCGACCCGAAAGAGCACGGCGGCGTCCCGCTCCAGGTTCTTCACCCACTGGGCCCTCTCGCGGCGCTCCGCGACGACGTAGTAGCGTCCCGCGTGCTCGACGAACCATATCTCAATCGTCCTCGGCAGCCCGGAGACGCGGCCGATGGTGGTCAGATAGAGGAAGGTTTCGCGAGCAATCGGCACGCCGTATCCTAGCGCTACCTCATGCGAACCTCGTGTCCCGGTCGGTCGGTCCGAGGGCGCGCGGCGCACGGGGGCACGGCTTACGGGAAGGGTAAAATCCACCGTTCCATGTAGGGAAGGACCTGCAGCACGATGAGCCCCCGTCGAAAAATCGCGATGGTGGACGACCACTTCCCCATCGTCCTCTTGGACATGGGGTCGTCCGGCAGAACCGAGGACGAGTTCCGGAAGTTCTTCGAAACGTCCAGGGCCATCCGACAGAGAGCGACACGCGAGAAGACGCGATACGTGAGCATCGTCATGACCGAGGCGCTGCTCGACGCCAGGGAGCGAAAGCTCATCGCGGAGTACTCCAACTCCCTCCCCGCCGAGCACATGGCCGGGTACATCGGGTGCGTCCTCATCATCCCGAATGGCGTCCTGCGCGGAATCATCACCGCCCTGACCTGGGTCATTCCCCGGCTACCGCCTCTCGCCGGCGTACGCACGGCGGAAGAGGCCGTGCAGACTGCGACGGACATGTTGAAGAAGAGCCAGATTCGGTACACCGACGACCAGGCGCGCGGCGCCGCGATGTGGCTACGGGCGCGGTCGGCCGGTGAGGTGCCCGGCGCGAAGACGAGCGAGCATTAGGCTGTCGGCCATACGACGCCCCTCGCGCGCAAATCCCTCACCGTGTCGCGCAGCGTTTCGCCGGGATCGCGCGGACTCCACCCCAGCTCCCGCTCGGCCTTGCTCGCGTCGACGTACCAGAAACACTGCGCCATCTCGACGCTCACGGGGTCCACGCCGGATACCAGCCCCGTGCGCGACGCCACGCGCTGCGCGACCCGTGCGGCCATCGTCGCGAGCCCGCGGCCGCGTGGCATCGGCACCCACGGCGCGGGCACGCCGGCGACACGCGCCAGCCGCGCGAAGAACTCGCGAAAGGTCAGGTTGCACCCGCCGACCAGGTAGCGCTCCCCTGCCCGGCCGCAATCCATGGCCAGCAGCATCGCCTCCGCGGCGTCGCGCACGTCGACGAACGAAAGCCCCCCGGCGGGCACCGCGGGAATCTGTCCCTCGAGGAGCAGCCGCACCTCTTCGGTCGACGACCCGCGCATGTCGCCTGGTCCGAGCAACAGGCTCGGATTGACGCAGACGACCTCCACGTCCCCGTTTTCACCGTCGAGCGCCGCACGCTCGGCAAAAAGCTTCGCGCGGTAGTACGGCCAGCGCGAGATGAGCCCGAGGGGCGCCGGACTCTCTTCGTCGGCCGCGCGGTCGGCGTTGTCGCTCACCGCGATCGTCCCGCTGCTCGACGCGACGACGAGCCTGGGGACGCCCGCCTCCGCGCAGGCGGCGAGCACGTTCTTCGTACCTTCGACGTGGACCCGGTAAAGTTCCTCGGCGTCCTCGGGCTTGCGCGACACCTTGCCCGCGCAATGCAGCACGCGGTCGCAGCCGCGAGCGGCCGAGGCGAGCGCCCTGGCGTCGAGTACGTCGCCGGCCGTCGCCCGGGAAAAGGGGACCACCTCGTGCCCGCGCGCTCGCAGCGCCTGCGCCACGTGCGCGCCGAGAAAACCCGTCTCTCCCGTGACCAGAACCCGACTCATGACGCCTGATCGAGCTGGAACACCTTCTGGAACGTCATCAGCAGCCCTACGTCGTTCGACTTGACGGCGCCGGACATGAAGTCTGCGGGGCTCGGCACGTACGACTCGCGGACGATTTTGGCGAAGATCTCCGGGCTCGTCTTGAGGACGCAGTCGGCCTGGCCGCCTTGCGGCTTGCCCGGCCGCACCTCGCACGCCTTGCCGTCGACGCGCACGGTCCATTTCGCCAGCTCGTCGTTGCCGAGCGACACGTAGTAGCTCACCTCTTTCTCGAGCTCGCCCGCGCGGAACTTCGACTCGAGCTCCCCGAAGAGCTTCACCAGCGGGTTCTCCCGTTCCGGCGCGAGCTCCTCGCGGCGCGATGCCCGTCGGGCGTCGAGGACGTGGCCGTCGCTCAGCGCCGTCACCGCTTCTCGCGCGATGCGCGCTACCTCGCGCGCCGCTTCTGCGGGAGGCATTCCCTCGGTGAGGCGGCGCAGATCGGCCACGCACAGCGGAGGTCCGATGCGCGCGACGAGCTCGCGCTTGCGCGGCACGGGCGCGCCCTTCGGCATCGACGCGTGCGTCCCCCCGAGGAAAATCGGGAGAATGTCGACCCCGTGCACGAGCGCGAGGTGGCCCACGAGCGGCTTGAAGTCGAGAATCTCGCCTGTCTCGCTGCGTGTCCCCTCGGGGAAGACGAGTACGGTCTTGCCGCGCTCGATGACCTCGCTCGCCTGGCGGATGGCCTGCCGGAGCGAGGCCTTGCGGTCGATGGGCTTGAGGTTGGTGAGGTTCTCGAAGAACGCTCGCTTGATGCCGCCCTCGAAGAAGTAGTCCTGGGCCGCGAGCGAGACGATGTCTTCGCCGTACGTACCGAGCGCGAAGCGCACGAAGCCCATGTCGAGATGGCTCGTGTGGTTGGCGACGACGATGACGTTCCGGTTGTGCGGGATGTACGCGCGCCCGAGGACGCGAGGCCTCATGACCTCCCCGTAGAAGGCGTCCTGAAGCTTGCCGAGAAAAGCCTTGCCGATTTTCTGCATCGGCTCGGGGAGGACGATCGACTCGAAGGGAGAGAGTGCCGGCGTGCTACCTGCACGCCCCGTGATCGGTGCGGGCGTCGGCGCGGTGTCGGCAAGCACGAGCGCCTCGACCTCGGCGACTGTGGCGCAGGCCTGCAGACGACGGGGGTCGATCGAGCCGAAGCGCGACTCCAGCACCTCGAGCAGCTCCGTCATCATCAGTGAGTCGAAGCCCAGCTCCCCCGCCAGCGCGAGCTGCGCGGTCACCTCCTCGACGGGGCAGCCCTTCATCGCGGCGATGGCCAGACGCACCGGCGTCGTGCCGGCTGCCTCGGCACGCGTGCTCGCCGACATCAGGCCCTGCAATATCGAGCGTACCTCGTCGCGTTTGACCTTTTGCGTCGCCGTACGCGGCAGTGGCGCCTCGATCACGTGAACGATGGCAGGTCGCTGGGCGAAGGGAAGCTCCGCGATGGCCTCCCGCAGCGACGCGCGGGCACGCGCCGTGCGCAGCGCGTGATCGCCTTCCTGGTCTCGCGCTGGGACGGGCACCGCGAGACAGGCGAGCCGCTCGCTTCCCCGCACTTCGACGCCGACGACCGCGAGCTCGGCGACATGCGGCACGTCTCCCAGGCGCTTCTCCACGTCGTCGGGATAAACGTTCTCCCCTGACGGCGAGACCACCATGTCCTTTCGGCGACCGACGATCTCGAGCCTTCCCTTCGAGTCGAAGCGGCCGAGGTCTCCCGTATGCAACCAGCCCTTGGCGTCGATCGTCTGCCGCGTCGCTTCTTCGTCGGTGTAGCCGACCATCACGTTGGGCCCGCGCGCGACGACCTCGCCGATGCCACGATCGTCCGGATCGGCGATCTTCACTTCTACGCCGGGCACGGGCCTGCCGACGCCCGGCTCGACGCGCCTGCCCGGGCGCGAGACGGTGAGGACCGGCGCGGCCTCGGTGAGACCGTACCCCTCGCTCAACATGAGCCCGAGCCCGGCGAAGCGCTCTTGGGTCTCGCGCGGCAGCGCTGCACCGCCGGAGATGAGCCACCGCATGCGGCCACCGAGCTTCGCGTGCACGGACCCGAAGAGGATGCGGCCCATGTCGAGCCCGACGTTGGCCGCGAGCCAGCGATTGACCTCACCTGCCGCGTCGAACGCCGCGCGCGCGACGGGTCCGCGCGCGTCGACCTCTTGCAGGATCCGCCGTTCGAGAAGCTGCCAGAGCGCGGGGACCCCGACCATCGCGGTGGCTCGCGACGTCTGGAGCCCGTGAGACAACTTCGTCGCCCGTCAACTCGTCCAGGTACACGACCCGCGAACCGCGCGAGAACGGGAGAAGCAGGCCGCACGTGAACTCGAAGGTGTGATGCAGCGGCAGCACGCTCAGGACCGCGTCCCGGGTCGCCAGCGGAAAGATGGGCGCGAGGGCGGCCACGAGCGAAGTGAAATTCGCGTGCGTGAGCATCACGCCCTTCGGATGCCCCGTCGTGCCGCTCGTGAAGAGCAGGCTCGCCACATCATGCGGCTCGACGCCCGGGCCGACCGGCCCGCGGTCTGGCAGCGACGGCGACGCGTCGTATTCGGCGGCGACGTGCATGTCGAGCTCGACGAGGTCGGCGTGCGACGCTGCGACCTCGCGCCGCGCTTTCACCGTCTCATCCCAGACGACGACGCGCGCGCCGCTCTCGGCGAGGAGATTCGCCCAGGCGCCGGCGTCGAGGGACGGATCGATCGGGACGGCCGTAGCACCGGCGCGCACGATTCCGAAGAACGAGACGGCCCAGTCGGGGTGGTTGTGCGCGCTGAGCGCGACGCGATCGCCCTTGGCCACGCCGAGCGCCGCCAGACGCGCCGCGATCGCGATGCTGCCCGAGCGGACGTCGCGAAAGGTCACGCGCGTGAGGCCTTCGTCCGTACGCAGCTGCAGCGCGAGCGCCAGATCGTGCCGCTCGGCCATCTCGTCGACCAGCGTCACGAGCGTCGTGTGGGAAGCGAGTGCCGTCGGCTTCTTCTGGAGCCGCCCGTCGATCTCCGGGATGATGCGCTTCTCGATCGCGGGCATGTGGACGTTCATCATCCAGTCGGCCCAGTCGAGGGCCTCGGGAGCCCAGGGCAGCTTCGCCTTGTCCTCGTCGGACAGCCGGGCGAACGCGGCGCGGACGTTCGAGCAGTCGAACGGACCGTTGACGCGCGTGTCGAACGGCTCGAAGAGGGTGAGGATCTCGGCAACCTTCGCCTGGCTACGAGCGACCCCCTCGAGCACGGACGCCGCCGGCCGCGAGCGCCGGTATCGTCTTCTTGACGAGCGACGCGACGCCCCGCGCCGCGGCCGCGATGGCGGGGGGCCCGATACGATCGAACGTCGCGCGATCGACGAACGTGGGTTCGAGACGCGCCTGCAGCGCGTTGAGGAGGAGGTTGCCCCCGGGCTTGCGCTGGAAGTACTTGCGCTTGTACAGGCCCACGAGCTCGCCGAAACGCTGCGCGGTGCACGGGTTGATGTCGCTGGCGCCGAAGTGGTAGACGGGCTTGGCAGTGCCCTCGAGGAGCTCCGCGAGGGCAAGGATCATCCCGGCGACGACGTAGTCCGTGGGAATGAGGTCGAGAGGCACGTGCTGCGCGAGAATGTGCGGCTGCCCCTTCATGATGAAGTAGAGGATCGGGGCGCTGGTATTGACGCCCTCGTTGTAGGAGGGCTGCGGGAACGCGACCGTCGACTCGCAACACGCGGGGCGCGCGATCGCGAACGGCAGGCCGCTCGCCGCGATGACCTGCTCGCCGATCGCCTTCGTGTAGGTGTAGATGTTCGGCCATCCCCAGTGGCTCGCTCGGTCGAGCCCTGCCTCGACGAGGCGCTCCGTGACGAAGCGACGCTTCACGCGCGCGAGCTCGCGGTCGTACGCCTCGCCGTGGGAGGGCTCGCCGCGGGCGACCAGGTTCTTGCGCGCGCGCTGGTGGAACTCGCTCTGCCGGAACGCGTCTTCGCAGCGGTGGTTGGCCTGCGCGACCAGATCGAGGCACTCGGTGATCTCGCGCTGCGGGTCCCACAGCTCGGCGCCGAGCTCGTCGGCGCGCGGGAACGGGTACGCGCGCGGATCTTCTTCACGGATCGGTCCGCTGCGGCGCCCGGCGACGTAGCAGGTGCTCGTGTGAAACAGGGGGACGTCTCCCAGCGCCCTCGCGAGGTCGACCAGGTTCTGCACGCCGAAGGCGTTCGCGGCGAGGGCGTCGTCGAGAGACGGGTTGAAGTCGATGACCCCCGCGACGTTGACGACCGCGTCGATCGTGCCCCGCAGCTCGCGCACGACAGACTCGTCCAAGCCGCACAGCGGGCGGCACATGTCGGCGTCGATGGGCTGGACCTTCTCTCGAAGGAACGCTTCGAACTCCGGCCCGTGGGCGCGCCGCAGGGGCTCCAGGACCTCGCTCGTGACGACCTCGCCCCAGAATCGCGCCTCCGGCGATCGCGCCTTGGCGCGCACGACGACGAAGAGTTTCCCGACGCCGGGGTACCGGTCGAGGAGCATCGACCAGAAGACCTTCCCGAGAAAGCCCGTGCCGCCCACGATGAGCAGCCGGGAGCCCTCGAGGACACGGGAGACGTCGAGCTGCATCGCGTCGTCCATCACCCGAGCTGGTTGTTCGAGGCCCCGGCCCCGAACGGTGTGACGTCCGCCATGACGATGGGCGGCGTGTGAAGCATCGCGATCTCGGGCTGGCGCCCCGCGCCGGCGTCGCCCGCCATCGCGAGGGCGTCGGCGAACGTGCGTGCGGTCTCGTAGCCGAGGAGCTTCGGGATGTAGTCGTTGTCGGCACCGACGACGATGACCCGACCGAGGTGCTGCCGCCCGGCCTCGCCCCAGTACCACATGTAGAAAGGGTGGGCGGGGTGGTAGGCGTGCCCGCGGCGATACATCTCGATGTATGCCGGGTTGGTCGCGAACTTCTCCTCGTACCGCTTGTGCATCTCCATCGCGTCGCGCGTTTGCGGGAGCACGTCGTGAACGAACTCGATGTACGGAGCGTGCTGCTCCCGGTCGAATTGATCGGTGCACGGATGAAAGACGATCAGCGTGCCGCCCTTTCGAACGAGCGGAGCTCCGCGGTAAAGGTTGAAGAGATAGCCCTGCGCCATGACCTGCACGAGGAGCGGATTCAGGAACGCGTTCACGTTGTACGGGACTTATGTAAGGAATGCCTGCGACCAGGACGTCGGCCTGGCCCTGCACGGGCACCAGATACTGCGCGCAGCACCGCTCGAGCGTTCGCTCGTGCACCGACTCGCATTCGCCCGCGAAGACGCCCGTCACGCCGTACGGCGACGGAACACGCTGGAAGATTGCCTGCCGCGCCGACTGCGGAAGCTTCGAAAGCGTGAACGCGAGGCCTTTGCTCGCCGAACGCTCGGCGCCCGTCCAGTCGTCCTCGTTCTTGTGCAAGAAATCGAGCGGTGGGGCGAACATGCGATTGTTCAGCGTCGTCTCGATGTGAAAAACGTTCAGCGACTTCTCCACCAGGCGGCCCATGCGCTCGACGCTCGTCGCCAGAGCGCTCGCGCCCGGATCCATGTACGACCAGCAATCGCGCATGACCCGGGGGTTGTGGTGCGCGCGAAGGCTCTTGTAGCCGCACAGGCCGACGGCGACCGATTTGTGCCCGCCATCCATGGGGACGAGATTCACGTTCACGTAGATGAGGAGATCGCTGCTCGACCGCCTTTCGATTGAGCTCGACGACCTCGCCGTGGTCGGTCGTGCCGACGAGCTTCATTCCCCGCGGGTCTTCCGCGTCGTGGTTGTAGAGGCGATCGGGCCAGTACGCGGAGAAGATGCGGTCTCCGACGATGTGACGGACCTCCTCGGCCCGTCATGCGCCGGTGGATGCGACGTCGCGATGATGATCTCGACGTCCTCGACCGCCTGGTCCGCGAGAAGCTCGAGCACGACCGTGAGCACGCGCTCTCGCACGTCGGGCCGGCGCATCGGCGGCAGCGGCAGCGAGATGTCGTCTATCGCGATGACGACCTTCATCCCCGGTCGCAGCTTGGCGTGGAGCGGCTCGGTGCCGATGGGATGGTTGATGGCGTACCGGATCGCGGCGTCGACGTCCTTCAGCGACTCGATCGGCGGGCGCGGGTAGATGCAGCGCGTGCCCGCCGGCAGGTCGACCTCGAGCAGCTGGTCGCCGCAGAAGACGACGCGCGGCGCGCTCTTCCTGTCCAGCGTGACGACCTGGGGATGGCTACCGCGGGTGCGCAGGCGGGGCGATTATGCTCGACGGCGTCGGCGGAACGTCAGCGGCGCTCATGGGAGATGCTCCAGAATCCGGGCCAGGCGCGGCCGGGTCTTTCCGAAGTCGAAGACGGGCCACGCGTAGGTGCTGGCCAGCTTCGCGAGGCGGAAATCCGGGTTGACGACGCACGGATGGCCCACGACCGAGAGCATCGGCACGTCGGAGTAGCTGTCGGAGTACGCAAAGCACTCGGCGAGGTCGTGGCCGTGCGCCCGGGCCCACTCGCGTACGAGGCGAGCCTTCTCAGGCCCGGCCACGATCGGGCCGGAGCAGCTTGCCCGTTGCATACCCGTCCCGGAATTCGAGCCGGTTCGAGATGTGCGACCCCGCGCCGAGGTGCTTGGCGAGCCGCGTCATCAGAAAGTCGAGCGCGCCCGAGACCAGGACGACCTCGTGCCCCTCGGCCACGCAGCGCTGCACGAGGTCGCGCGCACCCGGGTACAGCGCCCGCCGTATGACCGTGTCGAACGCCTCGTCGGCCAGGATGAGCAGCCGGTCTTGCGAGATGCCCTCGTAGACCGCGAAGAGCAGCTCGTTGAAGCGGCGCCGGTCGAGCATCTCGGCGAGCGCCATGCGGGGGCCCCCGGCGGCCGCCCGCGCGAGGGCTGCGAGGCTGCGCACCGGGTTGGTGTGGTTGGCCAGGTAAAAGAGGGTCGGGTGCAGCAGGTTCGTGCGGACCAGCGTGCCGTCGACGTCGAAGAAACTTGCGGCCACGGGAGAGGCTTTTTCGTCCTCGATGACGCGACTGTCAACGGTTCTGCGCGTCCTTTGGGCCTTTGGGCGCCGGCGGAAGGGCAATTCACACTGACACGCGCGTCAGTGACACTACTTGCCCCGGACGCGCCGCCTGGTCATAACTCGCGCCCGTGGATGGCCCCGGCGACGCCACCGATCCGAGCGATCCCAGGCCGCTGACGATTCCGCCGTTGCGCCTCGCCTCGCTGACTCGTCTCGAGCGCGCGCAGATCCGGTTCGTACGCGCGACCCTTCGCCCCGGCCCCGTCGATCGCACGATCCGCGTCTTGCAGCGCTCCGTCGGGCAATGGTGGATTCGAACCGTCACCCGCAAGCTGCGCCAGGTGCACGGGCTGGACAGGCTTCCGCCCTGGGATCCGGCGGGCAGCGTCGTCTGCGTCGCCAATCACCGGTCGTTCTTCGACCTGTACGTGACCTCCGCGGAGCTCGTCGCGCACGGCTTGCCGCATCGCATCCTCTTCCCGGTCCGCTCCCAGTTCTTTTACGACAACCCGCTGGGGCCGTTCGTCAATGGCGCGATGAGCTTCTTTGCGATGTACCCGCCCATCTTCCGGGATCGCAAGCGCGCGGCTCTGAACCTGGCGAGCCTCGACGAGCTGGCAGCCCTCTTGCGGGGCGGCGGCTTCTTCGTCGGCATGCACCCGGAGGGTACTCGCAAGAAGGACGAAGACCCGTACACCTTGCTGCCCGCGCAGGCCGGCGTGGGCCGTGTCATTCGCAAGGCGAGCCTGTCGACGGTGATTCCCGTCTTCGTCAACGGCCTGTGCAACGACTTCGTCGCGCAGGTGCGTGGCGGTCTGCAGGGGAGCGGCGAGGACGTCCACATGGTGTTCGGCGCGCCGATTGATTTCGGCGGGCTTCGGCAGGCCCCCGAGTCTCCACGGACCTACAGGCGAATCGCTGAGGTCTGCGTCGAGGAGATCGCGCGGCTCGGAGAAGAGGAACGGCGCATCCGCGGCGGGACGGAAGCCCGCAATCTCGCTCCGGACAGAGTCGGCGGGAGCCGAGGGTAGCCCCCGACCCCGCCAACCGTGCCGCGGCCTCGGCCGCTCTCGCGGCGCGCGTTACTGCACTTGCGCGGCCGCCTGAATCCCTCCCTCGGTGAACCGGATCGCCTCGTCGATGTCGTGACTGGCCCGTCCGCGCAGACCCCGCGCGAACATGTTGTCCTCTTCCTTGTCGATGTCGGCCCGCGCCGTACGCAGGGCGTCCATCGCCTTGTGAAGGCGTCCTGCGCGCGGCTCGCGCGCGTCGATCGGAGGATGGTCCTGGATGTTCTTTCCGTCCTCGATGGAGGCCTCCTTGATGTCCTTGATCGCCCGGTCGATCGCCCCGACGGCTTCGCGCTCGTCCCACTTCATTTGCCGGTCGCCCCCCTTGCGCTCGAGGTTTGCCCGAGCATTGCGCAGGTCGGAGAGCGCGTGCAGGTAAAAGGGGTGCGCCCCGCCTTGCCCGGTCAACGTCGTCGGAGTCGTCGGCGTCGTCGGCGTCGTGGGAGCCGTCGGAGTCGTCGGCCGCTCTTCGACCTTGGCGTTGGCGTTGGCGCTCGCATTGGCCCCTACGTCCCAGTTTCCCTCGACCCACACGTGCCCGCGTCCGCGAGGCTCCCAGTGGGCGGCGCGCCACTGCGCGCCGGGGTGAGGACGGCGCTCGTAGCGGCCTCCGACCCAGACGTACGCGTGACCGTCCCAGCGGTGGTAGCCACTGACCCAGACGTGCTCGACGCTGGGCGGCGGCGGCGGCGGGGGCTCCACCTGCGGAGCCGGAGGAGGCGGCGGCTGTCCCTCCACGACCACCTCGGTCTGCGCTTGCGCTCCGACGCTCGCCTGCCCCTCCACCACGACGCTCGGCGGGGGTGGCGCGGCGACGGCCACGCCCGCACTCTCGTGCACCTCGCACCCGACCGCCAACCACGACATCCCGAGCAACACACCGACGCTAACAATCGTGTTCTTCATTGAAAGACCTCGCATTCGATTCCAGTTGGACGCGAACCCCGTCGTATCATTCTGCAAGCTCGTACGGTTCGGCATCTGGGCGCTTCCGTCGCTATTGGAATCCGCTTGACGGGTCGGGCATTGACGCCCGCTTTTCGCCACGCCAGACAAGAATGGTGAAGCAGTATCTCGACCTGGTGCGCGAAGTGCTCTCCAAGGGCACGCGCAAGCCCAACCGCACGGGCGTCGACACGCTCTCGACCTTCAACGTCAACTACGAGATCGACCTCCGCTGCGGCTTCCCGCTGCTGACGACGAAGGAGATCTCCTGGAAGAACATCGTCGTCGAGAATCTGTGGTTTCTTTCAGGCGACACGCACATCGGCCTACTCAAGAAGCACGGCTGCAAGTTCTGGGACCCGTGGGCAGACGACGCCGGTCGGGTACCGAGTGCGTACGGCAACTTCTGGCGGCACTTCCCGGTGCACGATAGCGAAGGAAAGGCCGCGTTCAGCGATCAAATCGCGCTGGGTGGTGGAGGAGCTCAAGCGCAATCCGACGAGCAGGCGCCTCGTGGTGACGGCCTGGGCGCCGGGGAATGCTCAGGCGTCGAAGCTTCCCCCATGCCACCTCCTTTTCCTCTTCAACGTGCAGCTCGACGAGAGCGGCGACCCGCTGCTTTGCCTGCATCTCACGCAGCGCAGCGCCGACGTGGCGCTCGGCGTCCCGTACAACATCGCGGGCTACGCTCTGCTGCTGGAGCTCTTCGCCCGCTTTGCGGGCCTGCGCGCGGGCATCTTCGCGCATACGCTCGTCGACGCGCACGTCTACACGTCCAAGGCCGACGGCACCATGGCCGAGTACGATCACGTGCCGGGTCTTCGCGCGCAGCTCGCACGCGAGCCGCGCGCGCTGCCGACGCTTTCGATCGATCCCGCCATACGGTCGCTCGACGATCTTCGCCCGCTGCTCGAAGCCGATACGCCTGCGGTCATGGAGCGCTTCACGCTGAAGGGCTACGACCCCCACCCGCCGATCGCGTTCAAGGTCGCCGTCTGAGATGCGCGGGATGATCTACGCCGTCTCGCCCGAGGGGGTCATCGGCAAGGGCGGGACAATCCCCTGGCACCATACCGGTGATCTCAAGCGCTTCCGCCGCGTGACGATGGGCGCCGTCGTGGTGATGGGACGTACGACCTTCGACTCGATCGGGAAACCCCTCCCGGGGCGCCGCAACGTGGTCGTGACGAGCCGCCCGCTCGAGGCAGCGGGCGTCGAGGCGGTCCGGAGCGTGGACGAGGCGCTCGCCCGCGCGGCTGCAGCCGACGTGTGGTTTCTCGGCGGAGCGCGCATTTTCGAGGAGGCGATGCGCCACGCCGACTTGATTGACGTCACCTACGTCCCCGACCGTGTGCCCGTCACGGGAGCCGTGCTCGCGCCGGTCATCGACGAGAGTGTCTTCGAAGCAGGGCCTCTGCTGGTCCACGAGGACGAGCCTGCGCTCACTCGCCGCGTGTACTCGCGTCGGCGCACCGGGACGTCGGACGTGCGACCATCGGTCGGGTGAGCGAGAACGCGCACGACCAATGGCAGCGGTACAGAGCGGCGCTGGCAGACGA
This sequence comes from uncultured delta proteobacterium, assembly GCA_963720145.1. Lineage (GTDB taxonomy): Bacteria > Myxococcota_A > Polyangia > Polyangiales > Polyangiaceae > Palsa-1150. The sequence goes on along the minus strand of CAVREO010000036.1, from coordinate 378,956 downwards.
ACCGCTGCCGGCCGCCCTCGTCGATCTCGACGCGCTCGAATCCAATGTTCGGACTCTGCTCGAGCCGCTGGCGGCGACGGGGAAGACGCTTCGCGTCGCCACGAAGTCGCTGCGCTGTCCGGAGCTGATCCGCCGTGTCCGCGCGCAAGCGGGTGATGTCGCGCGTGGTCTCATGACGTACACCGCGGACGAGACGGCGTATTGGGCGGAGCAGGGAGAGCTCGACCTGCTGCTCGCGTATCCGACGGCGCGGGCCCATGACGCTCGCGCGCTCGCCCGCGCCAACGCTGCGGGAGCGACGGCGGCCGTGGTCGCCGACAGCCCGATGCACCTCGATGTGCTGGCCGAGGCCGCGCGCGCGCACCGCACGAGCATCCCGGTCGTGCTCGAAGTGGACGTCGCGTGGCGGCCCCTCGGCGGCCCCGTGCACATCGGCGTTCGCCGTAGTCCTCTGCGCACACCGAGCGACGTCGTCGCTCTCGCCCGGCGTGCGGCCTCCACCGAGGGGCTGCGCTTTCACGGGGTGATGGCCTACGAGGCGCAGATTGCCGGCGTGCCCGACGAGGGACTAGGCGTGCGCGCCATGAAGTCGGCGTCCGGCGCCGACGTAGCCAAGCGCAGGGCAGCCCTCGCGCTCGCGCTCGAGCAGGCTGGACTCCCGCCCGCCGTGTTCAACGGAGGAGGCACCGGGTCCGTCGCCGCGTGCGCGGGCGAGGCGGCGCTCACGGAGGTAACCGCGGGCTCCGGTTTCATGGGCAGCCATCTCTTCGACGGGTACCGCGCGCTGCGGCTGCGCCCGGCGGCCTACTTTGCGCTTCAGGTAGCCCGCCGACCGACCGCCCACATCGTGACCTGCCACGGCGGCGGATACATCGCCTCCGGCGCCGGAGGACGCGATCGGTTGCCCGTCCCCGCCCTGCCCTCGGGCTTGCGTCTGCTCTCCCTCGAGGGAGCCGGCGAGGTGCAGACCCCGCTCGACGTGCCGCGCGGCGTCGAGCTCGAGCTTGGTGAGCCCGTCTTCTTTCGCCACGCAAAGGCTGGCGAGCTTGCGGAACATTTCGCAGAGTATCTCATGGTCCGCGGCTCACGCATCGAGGGGCGCTCGCCGACGTACCGGGGTCTCGGACGATGCTTCTTGGGATGACCTTTTCAGGCGGGAGCGCGCGAGGGAGAAAGCGGCTAATCCTGCGACAGGCCTCTCGCCTCGCCATGCTGTTCGTCGTGCTCTCGTGCGCGTCGCCGCGAGCCGCGCCGGGCGTAACCGTGCACATGCAGTTCCAGCGCGCCGAGCTCTACGACGCGCCGTTCCCGAGCGACGACCTCGTACGCGACGACGGCACGATCGCGATCGAAGCGTTCCCCAACCCCGGCGGCGTCGCACTGGTCGACCAGGGCAAGGCGCTCATCGCGAGCGACGCGCGCGGCTTCGCCGAGAACGGCGGCATCTTCTTCACGTTGAGCGGCGCCATGGACCCGGAGCGCCTGCCGGATCTGATCGCCACCACGACCGCCGGAGCCGGCGTGTTCCTCATCGGCGTGACGCCGGGCGCGCCGGACTATCTCGTGAGATACCCGGTGACCGTACGCTTCTCGCTCGACGGCGGCCCCTTCGGTGCACGCGACATGCTGTCGCTGCTCCCGCTCCAGGGAGTCCCGCTGCGTTCCAAGACGACGTACGCCGCGGTGGTGACGCGAGACGTCGGCGTGGAAGCCTCCGACGAGATGTCGGCCATTTTGCACGGCACGCGGCCGGCGGCCATGCCTCAGCGCGCCTTCGACGAATACCGCGCGGCGCTCAGGTCGCTCGCGAAGGCCGGCGTGGACAGCGGCGAAGTCGCCGGGCTCGCCGTCTTCACGACCGACGACCCGACAGCGCGCATGGGGGACGTCCTCCGGGACATGCTCTCGCGTCCGCTACCCGTGCCCGACACCCCTTTCGTGCGGACCGATTCTCCTGGACGACTACTGCGTGTACTCGGCCACCATCCCCATGCCCGATTACCAGGCTGGTTCGCCGCCGTACGACTTCGCCGACAGCGGCGGCGCCTGGCAGTTCGACGCCTCCGGCAAGCCGATTCTGCAGCGCACGGAGGAGGCGGAGATGGTCGTCACGGTGCCGCGCGCCGCGATGCCGCCGAACGGATGGCCCATCGCTCACTTCATTCGTACCGGCGGAGGAGGCTCGCGGCCGCTCGTCGATCGCGGACCGCAGGCGACGAACGGTGGACCGCCCATCGCGCCAGGGACGGGCCCCGCGCTTTGGTTTGCCAAGGCGGGCTTCGCGGGGGCCAGCGTCGACGGCCCGCACGAGAACATCCGGGACCTCGCGCACGGAAACGAGGACTACGAGATCTTCAACATCTTCAATGCGACGGCATTGCGGGACAACATCCGCGAGTCGGCAGCCGAGTACGCACTCTTCGCGCACGTGCTGGCTTCGCTGGCCCTCGACGTGAGCGATTGCCCGGGCGCGAGCCCGGCGACCGCGCGCTTCGATTCCTCGAAGATCGCCCTCATGGGCCACTCGATGGGATCGACCATCGCTCCGCTGGTCCTGAGCGCGGAGCCCACGTATCGCGCCGCCGTGCTGAGCGGCGCGGGGGCGAGCTGGATCGAGAACATCGTCTGGAAAAAGCTGCCCCTCAACGTTCGCTCGGCGTTCGAGCTTCTTCTCGGGTACCACTCGTCCGAACGCCTCCTCGATGAGGACGACCCCGTGCTCACGCTCTTTCAGTGGGCCGAGGAACCGGCAGACCCGCTCGTGTACACGCGCTCGATGGCGGACGGACGCTCCGGGCTCCCGCCTCCCCACGTCCTCATGGAGCAGGGAATCGTCGACCATTACATTATGCCACCCATCGCCAACGCGACGAGCCTCTCGCTCCGACTCGACCTCGTGGACCCGCCGCTCGACAATACGAACGCCGAGCTGGCCGCCGACGGAACGCGGAGCCTCGAGAGCCTGCTGACCTTCACGAATCGCTCGCAGCTCGCGCTGCCCGTGTCGGGCAACCGCATGGCGTCCGGTGGCCTGCCCGTGACGGCCGTCGTCGTGCAGCACCCCGGCGACGGGGTGGAAGACGGACACGAGGTCGTCTTTCAGACGGACCCACCGAAGCGCGAGTACCGGTGTTTCCTGCAGACCTGGGCGGCGGGGCAAGTTCCGCGCGTGCCCCTGCCCGGGGACGTAGATGGGCCGTGCCAGTAGCGTCTCCCCGAAGACGCGACTGGCAGACGGAATCCGGGGGATCCCGATTCCGGGGCGCCCGCTCGCTCGTCGGACGCGTCCGAATGCGACTCCGACGGGCTAGTCAGGCTGTCGCGACGCTGCGCAGGCTTGCCGAACGCGGCTCGTCCAGGGACGGAACACGCCCTCGGCCTACCCACCGCGATCGAGAGCGCACCCGAGACGGCCGATTGCCTCCCAGCTCGGATTGACAGCGGAACGCACGACGCCGTCCGCGTGCCCATCGCGACGGACAGCGAGTCAGGCGCACCCGCAAGCTCGGCAACCGCCATCGAATGCGGATCGGAGACGCCCGCGAACCTTCCAACCGCGGTTGAATGCGGATCCGGCCCCTCCGTAAGCGTGTCAGACGCGATTGAATGCGGATCCGACGCGTCCGCAGGCTTGTCAATCGCGGTTGAATAGGGATCGGGGGCGTCCGCAAGCCTACCAATCACGATTGAGAGCCATTCAGGCGCGGGCGTAAGCCTGCCCGTGGCGATTGAATGCGGATCAAGCGCGTCCGCAAGCTTGTCAATCGCGGTTGCATGCGGAGCCGGCGCGTCCGCAAGCTTGTCAATCGCGGTTGCATAGCGATCAAACGCGTCCGCAAGCTTGTCAATCGCGGTTGCATGCGGATCGGGCGCGTCGGCAGGGCTGTCCGCCGCCACGGAAACCCGATCCGACTCGCGCGTTGTCATCCGTTTCGGTGACGTCACCGTCCGGGCGCCTCGTGGTACCTGAGCAGTCAGCACGGTCACGGGAGGAAACATGGCGCGCCGGAGCTCGTTTTTTGTCGCATTGTTGGCCGCGCTGGGGGTCGGTTCGGGGGCCTGTGTCTGGAGCATGGGTGATTTCTCCGTCCAGCCGGGCCTCGGTGACGCGTCCTTCCCGGGATACGACGCGCCGGGCTCGGATGACGGAACCTTCGCCCCCGACGTCGCCCCGGACGTCGGGCCCGGCCGCGACGCCGCCATGCGAGACGCCGCCAGCGACAGCCCGAAGAGCGCCGACAGCGCGAACGGCGGCGGCCCCGCCGAGGCCGCGCCGCCACTCGACGCGGCCCCGCTGCAATGCGGCAAGGACGCCGACTGCGTGGCGCTCCTGGGACAGACCACCCCTGCGGGCTGCGCCTCGGCGACGTGCAACGCAACCGGAATCTGCGTCTTCGCGGCCGTGGACCAGGACGGGGACACGCACCCGACGGCCCACTGCGCCGCCGCGAACATGACGGCCATCCAGCTCGGGGACGACTGCGACGACTCCGATCCGTTGCTCTATCCCGGGCATTCCGCGAACTGCAGCGAGCTACCGGGGGGCGGCGCCATCACGTATCCCGGGGGGACGCCGAAGGGCGCCTGCAAGTACGGGCAGAAGTCGTGTCTCCCGGACCACACGGTCGGCGCGTGCATGGGCGCGGTCGCCCCTTCGCAGAACCTGTGCGACGGCAAGGACGAGGCGTGCACGGGGGACCCGCAGATGGGTTGCGCCTGTCAGGTCGGAAAGACGCAGCCGTGCGGGCCGGCGGCGGTCGGCATCTGCCATCCGGGCACGCAGACGTGCCTGACGAACGCCACGTGGGGGGCGTGCTCGGGCGCCCAGCAGCCGCTCCCGCGCGACTGCACCTCGTCGGCAGACAACGACTGCGACGGAAAGCCGGACAACACGATCGACGGCGTGTGCCAGTGCGCCCAGGGCAACAGCACGACCTGCAACACGCACCCCGGCTACGACGGCGTAGGCATCTGCAGTGCCGGCTCGGCGAGCTGTGTCGTCGCCGCAGATAAGGCGTCCAGCGGCTACGGCGCGTGCATGGGCGGGCAGGATCCCCTTCCCCGCGACTGCACCTCGCCGTACGACAACAACTGCGACGGCCAGGCGGACAACACGCTCGACAACGTCTGCACCTGCGCCGTCGGCAGCACGGCCCCGTGCCAGGCCCACCCGGGGTACGACGGCGTGGGCATCTGCCAGGCCGGCTCGACGACGTGTGTGGCGGGCGCGGGCAATTCGTCCAGCGCCTACGGTGCGTGCTCGGGGTCCGTCGGCCCGGACAACTCCGGGGGACACACCGGCGCGGGATGGAACGGGAGCTGGGACTGGAACTGCGACGGGCAGATCACGCAGTCGCAGTCGTGGGCGACCTTCGTCCCGTACAACGCGTCGTACGGCAGCTGCTCGTCGGCGTCGACGTACTCGGCGGTCTGCGCCACGTACACGGCGGGAACGTGCCCGACCGCAGCGCCTTACAAGGGGTACCACTGCTCCGGCAATTCGCCGAACTGCGGGGAGTACTATTACGCGTTCCTGTGCCAACCCGACCCGACGCACGGCTGCAGCTTCGACGGGACGAGCGACTTGCAGTACATCGACACGTGTTACTGAGTTCGAGATTCGTGGCGTTCAGGTGGGATTGCGCATTCCGACGGGCGTGACGCACACTACCCGCCCATGCGCCGACAGGCCCGGCTCTTCGCGCTAGCCGAGTACCTTCGCGGGCGGCGAGCGGGGGTCACCGCGGAGACGCTCGCCGAGCGGTTCGGGTGACCGTTCGCACGATCTACCGCGATCTGGACGCGCTTCGCGACGCCGCTCTCCCGGTGCAGGCCGACCGCGGGCGCGGCGGCGGGTACGCCCTCGACCGGAGCTACACGCTGCCGCCCGTGAACTTCACCGCACGCGAGGCCGCCCTGCTCGTTGCCGTCGGACACTGGGCGACCGAGATGCGGCTGCTTCCGTTCGCCGATACGCTCGCCGGGGCTCTGGACAAGGTGCGCGGCGCGCTCACGGCGTCGGCGCAGCGCGAGCTCGCCGAGCAGATCGCGAAGCTTCGCTTCGTCGGCGTGCCCTCGGCGGCGGTTCGCCCGGAAATCCGGCGTACCGTCGAGCAAGCCTGGTTCGAGCAGCAGCCGCTGCGCATCGAGTACCGGCACTCGAACTTCGAGCGCTCGACGCATTCGGTGCTCATTCGCGGCGTGCTCATCGAGCGCACGATGACGGTGCTCGAGTGCGACGACGTCGAGAACGGCGAGACGCGTGGCTTTCGCCTCGATCGGGTCGAGCGCGCGAGGGTCCTGGCCCGCGGCGGCTGAGTGTCCCAAGAACAATGCTGACAGAAGGCTGTCACGCGCGCGGCTTAGGGTGTCTCTCGAAAGGAACGACCCCATGATCAACGCCGTGAACTGGTTCGAGATCCCGACCGCCAACCTCGATCGCGCCGTGGCTTTCTACGAGGCGATGCTCGCGACACGCCTCAAGCGCGAGGTCTTCGGCGGCATACCCACCGCGATGATCCTCGGGGACAAGGACGGCGCGGGCGGCGCGCTCATCCAGGACGCGAAGCGCAAGCCCTCGCCCGAGGGGACGCTCGTGTACTTGAACGCCAAGAAGGACCTCGACGGCTGCATCGAGCGGGCGACCCGCGGGGGTGGCCGCGTCGTCCTTCCGAAGACGGACATCGGCGACCCCGGCTTCATCGCGATTGTCGCCGACACCGAGGGCAATCACGTCGCGCTGCACATGGAGCGGTGATCCCTGGCTCGGCAGCCGCGCGCCGGCGTGGCGCGCACGGCGATCATCGCTTGACGAGAGACGCCGCTGGGATGAGCGGCTCGACGGTTTCGGCCCCGAGCAGAGCCGGTTGCTCGCCGCGCAGCCGGGACCCGAGGAACACTTCGGCGGCCTTGTACGAGCTTCTCACGAGCGGTCCCGACGCGACGAAGGCAAAGCCCATGGCCTTGCCCTCGCGCGCGAAGGCGTCGAAGCGCTCGGGCTCGACGTATCGCTCCACGGCGGCGTGCTTCGGCGTCGGGCGCAGGTACTGACCCAGCGTGACGACGTCGACGCCTGCTCCACGCAGATCGCGCATCGCCTCGAGCACCTCGTCGTCGGTCTCGCCGATGCCCACCATCAGCGAGCTCTTGGTGGTGATCCCGGGGGCGCGCTCCTTCGCCCGCCGCAGCACCGCGAGCGATTGGTCGTAGCTGCAGCGCACGTCGCGGATCGACCGCTGCAGGCGCTGCACCACCTCGACGTTGTGCGCCCACACGTCGGGCGCGGCGTCGACGGTGGTGTCGATCGAGCCCAGGTGTCCGCCGAAGTCGCCGAGGAGCGTCTCCACGAGCATCTCGGGGCGAAGCTCCTTCAACCGCCGAACGGTGCGCGCGACGTGATCGGCGCCGCCGTCGAGCAGATCGTCGCGGTCGACCATCGTCATGACCACGTACCTCAGCGGCATACGCGAGAGGGCCCGGGCGACGTGCTCCGGCTCGCGCACGTCGACCCCGCCGCGCGGCTGACCCGTCTTGACGGCGCAGAACCGACACCCGCGCGTGCAGGTGTCGCCGAGGAGCATGATCGTGGCCGTCCCCTCGCCCCAGCACTCGCCCACGTTGGGGCAACGTGCCTCTTCGCAGACCGTGTGAAGGTCGAGGCTGCGGAAGGTCTCCTTCAGCTTGGTGTAACGTTCACCGCCGGGAGCGCGGACCTTGAGCCACGGCGGCTTGGGCGCGAAGCGGAGCTGCACGCGGTTCTGTCTAGCACGTCAACGCCTCGAGGGCGCGGGGGCCCGGCGGAGCCACCTCACCGCGCTCGGTGAAGATGGCGCGAACGAGGCGGGCCGGCGTGACGTCGAAAGCGGGGTTCTCGGCGCGTGCACCCGACGCGGCGACACGGACATCGCCGAGGCAGAGGACCTCGCGATCGCTGCGGCGCTCTATGGGAATCGCGTCCCCGTCGGGGCACTCGAGGTCGATCGTGCTGAACGGGGCGGCGACGTAGAAGGGAAGGTCGTGGAGGTTCGCGAGGCAGGCGACGGCGTAAGTGCCGATCTTGTTGGCTACGTCTCCCGAGCGCGCGATGCGGTCGGCGCCCACGACGGCCAGGTCCACGGCACGACTGCGCATCAGCTGAGCGGTCATCGAGTCGGTCACGACGGTCACGTCGAAGCCGTCCTTGACGAGCTCCCACGCCGTCAGGCGCGCGCCTTGAAGCAGCGGGCGTGTCTCGCATGCGACGACGCGAACGCGTTTGCCCGCCTCACGCGCCGCGCGAACGACGCCCAGGGCGGTGCCGTAACCGCCCGTCGCCAGCGCGCCCGCGTTGCAGTGCGTGAGCACGGTGGCTCCGTCGGGGATCCTCGCGGCGCCGACTCGTCCGATCGCTCGGCACGCCGCGACGTCCTCGCGATGGATGGCCCGCGCTTCCGCAGCGAGCCGCTCGACGCGCTCGCGGGCGCCGAGGGCCGACGCCTCGCGGGCGACGCGTCCCATGCGCGCGAGCGCCCAAGAGAGGTTCACCGCCGTCGGCCGCGTGCGACCGAGCCGCGCGATCGCCCGTTCGTCACCCCCGGCGAGCACCACCCCGTACGCGGCCGCGATCCCGATTGCGGGGGCGCCGCGGACGACCATCGACTCGATTGCCACGGCGACCTGCTCCGCCGAGGAGAGCCGGGTGTACTCCTCCTCGGTCGGCAGCTTCCGCTGGTCGAGCATGACCACCTCGCGATCGCCGGGGAGAAGCTCGACGGCCGAGTACGAAGCCTCGCTGAGAGGGGCGGGGTGCGGGATCATCAGGACGGCGGACCTTGGCTGGGCTTGCTGCTAGCCATGCGCGCGGCAATCTCGTCGGTGGCCGTCCCGAGCTCGAGGAGCGCTTGCTGCTTGTCGCCGTGCACGTAGGCGCGCACGCCGTAGGCGAGCGTCATCGCCAGGCTGGCGTTGACGCTCTTGGCGGCGAGCTCGGACACGACGTCGGGGTTCTTGAGGAGTTGATCGAGCTCGTCGAAGAGCTCCTCGAGCTCGCTCAATGGGGTCTTCGCCATGGGTCTCTCTCTTACGGCATTCGGTGGGAGTCGACGATGCGATTCGGGGTACTTGCGCATCTCGTCGACGTGCGTCGGCGGGATGAGCTGGTTGACGATCGGATAAAGCGCATCGACGACCAGGGTCCCCAGGTGGATGCGGTCGTGGCCGTCGCTCTCCCCCTCGAGCACCTTGAGACGGTCGCCGGTGCTGCGACGATACGCGCCGATGTACACTTCGTACGTCCCGGGTCGAATCGAGAACGGCGGCAGCTGGTACAGCGTGCGGTCTTCGATGACGTCCCCCGGTCGCCAGCGGTCGGCGGGGTACATCCAGTCGCCCGGCACGTGCTCCTGGGACTGCTGAAAGTTCGTCTTGTTCAAATGAACGAAGAAGTAGACGTCGCGCGGCATCGGTCCGGCGACCCTCCACCACGTGGTGATCAGGGCCTCGTAGTGCTCACGCGTCTCGTGGGTCATCTCGGAGCCGAGCAGCTCGAGCCCGCCCTCCAGCTTCGCCCTCGCTCCGGATATCCCTGCGGGCGCCGTGTCGAGAACGACCTCGCGCGGCACCTGCTCCCACAGGTCGCGCCTGCGCCAGAGCGCCAGGTAATACGCAGACGAGCGCGGCCACGTACGGACGGGCACGTACCGCTCGCGGAAGCGCGGGTCGTCCCAAATGCCCCATTGGTACGGGTTCGAGCGGTACGCATCGCCGAGGGACCCGCCGGTCGGGTCGTCGCTGAAGAGGCGCGAGACTTCCGACTGGCGTCCGGTTGGCGTGTAGATGGTCAAGATGGCCCACTCGGGCGCGCGAGCGAAGAAATAGTCGCGCATTTGAGCCTCGTAGCGGGCGGTGGCCGCCGACCCCTGCCCCGCGCCGACGAACGCGTGGATCTTCGCGTCATGCCGCGCGCGAGCGACCGTCCTGTCGGTGAGCCCCACGAAGTCGAGAAAATCGATGTCCGGCGCGTGGTAGGGCGTGGAGCCCATGTCCTGGAACGCCACCAGGCCGCCCGGGCGCTCGTGGCGGACGATGAACTTGCCGAGGTCGGGGTGGAACGTTCCCGTCAGATCACCGTGCCCGTTGTACCCGTTCATCTCGCGGAGGGTGAAGGCGAAGCTCGCGTACGAGGCCGACAGGAAGGCGATCCAGCCGAGCGCGTACGCCGCGCTGCGCGCGCGCTCCGCGCCGTCCTCGCGCGCGGCAAGGCGCGGAAGACGGGCGAGGCCACGCCCGATCGCGTGGGCCGCGTTCTGCACGCCGAGCGCCGCAAGCACGCAGAGGAAGGGCAGCGCCGGAATGTAGAGCCGGTGCCACTGCATCTCGTCGACGCCGACCGAGACGTAGAACGCCATGAACGCGACCGCGATGGCGGACATCGTCGCCTTCTCGAGCAGTCGCTGTCGGCTGGCGAACGCAAACGGCGCCGCCACCGCGAGCAGCCCCATGTTGTTGAAGGCGAACATCTCGTGAAGCGTCCCCAGGCCGGCGCGCCAAACCGCCGCGCCGGCGGCGGTCTTCGCGTAAAACGTGTTCGGGACGAGCGACCCGTAATAGAGGAACCGGAACGTGTGGCACGGGATCGTGACTGCGAGGACTCCCGCCACGTAGAGCCACTGCAGGCGGGTCGTACGTCTCGCGCGGATGGCGTCGACGGCGAGCGGAAGCCCCACGAGAATGGCCATGACGTGCAGCTCCGGCCGCGTCATGCACGCGGCACCCAGGAGCAATCCGGCGCCCAAGTACGCTCGCGGTCTAGGCGGCCGATGGCGCGCGGTCCACAGAACGAACGCACCGGCGACGGGCAGCAGCGCCGCCAGCGGCTGCTCGAGGCCGGCCTGCGCCCAGAGGACGAACGTGGACGACGTGGCGAGCCAGAACGCGCCCCAGAGATGCGACAGCGTCTTGTCTTCGCCGTGAATCCAGGCGGTCAGCCGCGAGGTGTAGACGAGGCATGCGACGCCGAGGATCGTCCCTAGCACCTCGCACACTTGAAAGAGGTCCCACCCGAGCGCCTCGAAGGGAGCCACGACGAAGATCCAGAGAAAGTTGGTGAACCCCTCCACACGCTCGCTGTGGTTGAAGACCAGGCCGTTGCCGGTGACGAGGTTGTGTGCGTACCGAAAGGAGATGTACGCGTCGTCCTTGATGAACTCGAGGACGGCCAGGATGCCGGCCACGAAGGGGATCGCCGGCGCGAGAAGGGTCGCGCGGCGCAGCGGATCGAGGTCGTCGGGGCTCTCCGTCGGGCCCCCCTCTTCCGCGCCGCGGCGGCGGGCGAAGATCCATGCGGCGATGGCGCCGGCTGCGGCCATGGAGACGATCCACGGCGCCCAGGGTCGGACGAGCTTCAGCGCCGCATGGGCGCGCATTTCGGACGCCGAGAACGTGCGCTCCGAGCCGTCCGCGCGTCCCTCGACGATGTCGACCCAACCGACGAGCACCCGGTTGTCCGGCGACCACGGTTCGATCGCCGGCAGGCGCTCGGCGCGCGGTCTGTCGTAGAGCCCGACGTAGATATTGCACCGCGTCGGCGGGTCGCTCTTGCTCACCGCGAGCTCGGCACGCGCGACCACCTCTTGATCGCCCCACCGGGTCGCGGGCACGCTCGGTGCGACGTCGAGCACCCTGCGAAAGGCCGCGCCCGCGCCGCTCTCGCCCTCCACGTGGATGAACACCCATTCGTCGGCGGGCAGCGGGTGCTTGACGTGAAATCGCAGAGTCACCGATGCCTTGTCCTCGGCGGAGACCTCGCGGGCGACGGTCGCCGCGACCAGCTCGACGTCTTCGGCGAAGAGCACGCGGCCCCATCCGTGAAAGACGACGGCGGCGACGCCGCAGACGAGCGCCACCGCGAGCAGCGCCCACGGAGATACACGACGACGCGGCGCGGGCGACGATCCCGGCGCGGGCCGCGACGGCGGAGGCGCGGACGCGACGGTCGCCTCCGAAGAGCGGTCAGCCTCCTTCTTGGGTCTCGGCTTCTTTCTGGACACGGCGCCGACAAGCTACGCTACTCGCCGGTTCGCGCGCCATCGCCCTTCTACTTGGCGAAGAGCGCGTCGGCTCCCAGCCCACCCGTGCTCGCGCGCATCTTGGCGAAGATCTCCTCGGCTCGTTTCGCGAGGAGCCTCGCCTCGGCGACGATGGCCGGGTTGGTGGCGTGTTCGGGCGTCTGCCGCAGAAGCTCGGCGTAGGCACGACTGCTCCGTGCGAGCTCGACCTCGTTCCCGATCTCCTCGAAGATGGCGATCGACTTCTTCAGGTGCTCTGCGGCCTCGCGGTGCTCGTCGCCGCCGGCCGACGCCGCGGCGATGACCTCACCCAGGGACCGCAGCGCGACCGCGAGCTGCACTTTGCTGTCCGTCTCGGAGAACAGCTCGACGGCGCGCTGGGTGCACTCGCGCGCGCGCGTGTACTCGCGCTGCGCCAGGTACGCCTTGCCCAGCCCGCGCACGGCTTCGGCGAGCCCCAGCCGATCGCCCAGCTCGTCGGCCAGATCCTCGGCCTGCTTCAACATGGCCACGGCCTTGATCGAGTCCCCGAGACGGTTGTGCGTCTCGCCGAGGTTCGTGAGAAGGAGCGCGATGCGGTTGCGATCTCCCGTCTCCTTCGCCACCTCGTACGCCTCCTGAAAGAGCGTCAAGGCGCGCGTGTCGTCGCGCATGTCCTGCGCGACGGTCCCCAGGTTGTTGAGCGTGACGGCCACGCCGACCAGGTCGCCGATGTCGCGACGAATGCGAAGGGCTTGCTCGAAGGCGTCGAGCGCCCCCTTGAAGTTGCCCGAGTCCTGGTGCACGAGGCCGAGGTTGTTCAAGCTGAGGGCGATGCTCCGGCGGTCGCCGATCTTGCGCCTCATCGCGAGGCTCCGGAGCGTGTACTCGAGCGCCAGCGGATATTCACCCTTGAGCCAGTTCAGCTTGCCGATGTCGTCGAGGGTGCTGGCGATGCCGCGATCGTCTTGCGCTTCTCCGAAGAGCGCGAGCGCGGCCGCGAGGTGCTGGCTCGCTTCCTCGAGCCGGCCGGTCTCACGATAGAGGCGCCCGATGCGCGAATGGGCCGCGCCGCCCTTGCTCCTCAGGTCGAGCCGCCACGCTCGTGTGAGCATCTCCGTGAAGGCGCCGTACGCCTCGTCGTTGCGGCCGAGCGACTGGAGCACGTCCCCGCTGTGGTGAAGCGCCTTGAGCCGCAGGTCCCCGTCGGCGTGTTCGCACGAGTCGAAGAGCGAAAGCCCCTTGGCGTAGAGCTCGGCGGCCTTCGCGTTCGCGTAGCGGGAGCGCGCGACGTCGGCCGCCTGCAGGTAGGAAGCGGCTGCCAGCGCGGTGGCCCCCGCCTTCTCCCGATGGCGCGCCAGCATCTCGAGGTACTCCTCGCTCGCTTCGACGTTCTCCCGGAACGCGAGCCACTCGGCGATCGACCGGTGATAGCGGCGCACCGCCTCCGCCGACGTGAGCCGAACGAGTGCCTCGCGCTCCAGGTTGTGCTTGAAGACGTACTCCTCGTCGCTGGCGAAGGTGCTGTCGGGAAGCCGCAGCACGTAGTCGCGCTCGACCAGATCGGCGAGCAGCTGGCGCACCAGGGTGACGTCCTCCGCGTCGCCGCCCCCCCACACCTCGGGTGGTGGCTCGTTCTCCCGCCGGATCGCGACCAGAGCGCCCAGCCAGAACACTCCACCCATGGCGGCGGCCCTCTCGAGCAGCCCGCGCTCCTCGGCACCGAGCGCGGCGATGCGCGCCTGCACCGCATCCTGTACGGTGAGCGGCACCTCGACTTGGTCCAGCCTGTCGGCGTGAACGATCCAGCGTTCGTCCTCGGGAGCGCCGGTCACCTCGAGCACGCCCGCTTCGCTGTAGATGCCCACCATCTGCTCGCAGGAGCGCGGGGTTGCCGCCTGCGATCGTCACGGCCTCGTCGATCAGCTGCTCGACCTCCGGGTGGTCTCCGCATGGCGACAGCAGTTCGCGCATCACCGCGGTCGAGTCGACGTCGGTGAGCAGGCTCAGCTCGACGAGCGCGTGCCGCTCACCGCCGAGCCGGCGCCACCCCTCGCGCCGCGCGAGCAGCTCCGGCCGCCCGAGGCAAAGGACCAGGAGTGGACCTCGCAGGCTTTCGATCAAGTAGCCGAGCAGATCGAGCGAGTCTTCGTGCGCCCACTGCAAGTCGTCGAAGATTAGCGTCAGCGGCTCGTCGACCTTCGCCGCGTCGACCTCGAGGAAGCTCTTGATGACCGCGCGGCGCATCGAACCCGCGTGCTGCGGATCGCCCTCGAGAGCCTTGATGAGCGGCGTGTCCTGGAAATCGAGCTCCAGCAGCTGGCCGAGGAAATACGCGACGTCGCCGACCTTGCGATCGTCGAGCACGGACGCCAGGTGCTGCCTCACCTGCGCCTTCGCGGCCTCGGCATCCATGCCTTCGAAGATGCCGAAGCGAGCGCGCAGCACGCGCGCGAACACCTCGTACGCGGCCCCGCCCTCGCGCGCGACGCCCCGGAGCACCCGCGGCTCCTGGCCCGTCTCCCGCGCTCGCGCGAGGAAATCGGCGACGAGGCGCGTCTTGCCCATCCCGGTGGCGCCGATCACCGTGACCGATCGCGCCTGCTTCTTCTCGCGCGCCAAGGCATAAGCGCGCTCGATCACGCGCAGCTCCGTGGCGCGGCCGACGAGGGCGGCGCGCCGCGCGCCCGCTGCCACGCTGCTCGTAGGGGGAAGGTTGTCGCTCGACACCGGCCGGGAAGGATACCGCACGTCTTCGCACCGACGCCAAGGGCGCACGCGCGGACGACGCGCGGCCGCGAGAAACTTGGCCCTTTTTCCGCCGCCGTGGTTCCTCGTGAGTCATCTTGCGCATCGCCTCTCTCGGCTCGTTTGCACTCTCGGCGGCCCTGGCGCTCTCGACGGGCACCGTCCCCGGAGCGGCGCCCAGGCAGCACACGGTGGCGCGCGCAGGCTCGCTGGGGCCGGCGGCGCTCCGATTCGGGCGCAGCATCGGGTCGCCCACCGAGGGCCATCTTCTCGGCGGCGCCCATCTCGAGGAGACGCCTTATCTGCGAATCGTTCCGACCTATACGGGGGCGGACGTGCGGTGGGGGCTCGCGCCCCTAGTTCAGATGATCGACCGCGCTGCGCGCCAGGTACGCCGGCAATACCCCGACGTCATCACGTCGGTCGGCCACCTTTCGCGCGAGGGCGGCGGCGAAATCGACCGGCACAGATCTCACGAGAGCGGCCGCGACGCCGACATCGCCTTTTTCGTCGAGAACGGCACGGGCCGGCAGCTCCTCGCGCCCCATTTCGTTCCCTTCCGGGGAGACGGAACCGCGCAGGGCTGGCCGGGAGCCAAGTTCGACGACGCCAAGAACTGGGCGCTCGTCGCGGCCCTGGTCAGCGACGCCGAGGCGCACGTCACGCACATCTTCGTCGCCACGCCGCTGCGGGCGAGGCTCCTCGCGTACGCCGAGCGGATGGGCGTTGCCGCGAGCACGCGCATGCGCGCGGCCGAGGTTCTGCAGCAGCCGCGAGGGTCCCTGCCCCATGACGACCACTTCCACGTTCGCATCGGCTGTCCCTCGAGCATGAGCGCATGCGTCGAAAACCCCGCGTTGCGCGCCCAGCGACCCGCGGGCCCGGAGCTCCGGTCGCGACCTCGCCCCGGCGAGCACGCGGAGTCGGGGTTCGCCCGCGGCAGGCGTCTGTCGCCCTCGCGCGGACTGGTGACTCCCGCCCCGCGCGCGTCGCAGCCCCAGCTTCCGGTGCCTGCGGATGAGCCGGGAGGCGATCTCCCGAGCGGCGAGCCCGCGGCGCCCCCGGCATCGCTGTCCGCTCCGATCGACGACGTCGACGGGTGAGCGGGGCGCGCCCTCGCGGGCCTATCGGGCCAGACCCGGATTGAACGAAGGTTCGACCTTCATTACGGTCTCGGGGCATGGACAAGGTCCTTCCCATCGGCGCTCGACGCGGTGCGCGATATACCTGACGGCGCCACGGTTCTGGCTGGTGGCTTCGGGCTCTGCGGGATTCCCGAAGCGTGCATTCGCGCATTGCGCGAGCTAGGCACCAAGAACCTGGTCGTCGTATCCAACAACTGCGGCGTCGACGACTTCGGGCTCGGCATTCTGCTGCGCGCCAAGCAGATCGCGAAAATGGTCTCGAGCTACGTGGGGGAGAACAAGGAGTTCGAGCGCCAGTACCTCTCGGGGGAGCTGGAGGTCGAGCTCACGCCCCAGGGTACGCTCGCGGAGAGGCTGCGGGCCGGCGGCGCCGGCATCCCTGCCTTCTACACGCCCACCGGAGCCGGCACGGCCATCAGCGACGGCGGCTTGCCGCTGCGCTACGGGCCGGACGGCGCGGTCGCGAAGCTCTCGCCCAAGAAGGAAACACGCGAGTTCGACGGCCGAGTGCACGTGCTCGAGCGCGCGATCACGGGCGACTTCGCCATCGTGAAGGCCTGGAGGGGCGACCGCTTCGGAAATCTCGTCTACCGGCACACCGCGATGAACTTCAACCCGATGATGGCCACGGCCGCGCGGGTGACGATCGCCGAGGTGGAGGAGCTGGTCGAGGTCGGCAGCCTCGATCCCGATCACATACACACGCCGGGCGTTTACGTGCACCGCGTCGTCCGCGGCGAGAAATACGAAAAACGCATCGAACGCCGCACGACGAGGAACTGACGATGGCCCTGACGAGAGAACAAATCGCCCAGCGCGCGGCGCAGGAGCTGCGCGACGGCTACTACGTGAACCTCGGCATCGGCATGCCCACCCTGTGCAGCAACTACATTCCGCGGGGTGTCGAGGTGGTGCTGCAAAGCGAGAATGGCCTGCTCGGCATCGGTCCCTATCCGCGCGAAGGCGAGGTGGACGCGGACCTCATCAATGCCGGCAAGGAGACCGTCACGATGGTGCCGGGAAGCGCGATCTTCTCGAGCGCCGAGAGCTTCGCGATGATCCGGGGCAAACACATCGATCTGGCGATCCTGGGCGCGATGCAGGTCAGCGAGAAGGGAGACCTCTCGAACTGGATGATTCCCGGCAAGATGGTCAAGGGAATGGGCGGAGCGATGGACCTCGTCGCGAGCGCCAAGCGCGTGGTCGTCATCATGGAGCACGCCGCGAAGGACGGCAGCCCGAAGGTCCTGAGCGAGTGCAACCTGCCGCTCACGGGCAGGCAGGTCGTGCACCGGATCATCACCGATCTGGCGGTCATGGACGTGACGCCCGAGGGCCTCGTCCTCCGCGAGATCGCGCCGGGCTTGAGCGCGCGCGAGGTGCAGGATAGGACCGAGCCGACGCTCCGCGTATCACCCGAGCTCAAGCCCATTCAGGTGTGACCGTGCCGTGGCCCGAAAAGAAGCCCCCCGAGCTCGACGCGACCGAGAAGCGGACCGTCGGCAAGGGGGTGTTCCGCAAATGCGACGGGTGCGGCGAGACGCTCCCTTCGGATGCCTTCGCCCAGAGCTTCGAGGTGTGCCCCGCCTGCGGGCAGCACCACAAGCTGAGCACCGCCGGGTGGCGCGAGCTCATGCTCGACGGCGGCGTCCTCGAGGAATGGGACGCTCACCTTCAACCGGCGGACCCGCTCGACTTCGTCGACGGCAAGACGTACCCGGAACGGGTAGCCGCCTCTCAACGGTCCGGGCGTTCTCGGGAAGCCATCGAGATCGGGCGAGGCCGCCTCGCCGGACGCGCGATCGGCTGGGGTGCGTTCCACTTCAACTTCATGGGCGGCTCGATGGGCTCGGTCGTCGGCGAGAAGATCGCGCGGCTCTTCGAGCGCTCGCGTACCGAGGGATTGCCCGTGGTGCTTCTGCAGGCGAGCGGCGGCGCTCGCATGCAGGAGGGCATTCTCAGCCTGATGCAAATGGCCAAGACCGTGGCCGCGCTCGAGCGCCTCAAAGACGCCGGCCTGCCGTTCGTCAGCGTACTCCTGCACCCGACGACCGGCGGCGTCGCCGCCAGCTTCGCGCTGCTCGGTGACGTGAACCTCGCGGAGCCGGGCGCGCTCATCGGATTCGCCGGCCCGCGCGTCATCGAGACGACCATCCGCCAGAAGCTCCCGGCGGGCTTCCAGCGGAGCGAGTTCCTGCTCGCGCACGGGATGATCGACCGGATCGTGAGTCGCCTGGACATGAAGCGCGAGATCGGCACGCTCCTCGATCACCTCGCGAGCCCGCGCCAGCGCATGCGCGACGAGAAGGCAAACGGGCACGGTTCCCTCTGACGTGCCCACTTGGCCCGTGTTTCCCGAGCGGCGAGCCCGCGGCGCCCGCCGTAGAACCAAGAAACAGTTTCCCGTGCACCTTTGCGCACTTAAGACGATTCCGTGTTTGCGGGACCTCGGGAAATAGACCACAAGGGAGGCGAGATACCCGCGAGGCCTCCGCAGTGAGTTTGGATCCCCGCATCGACGCCGTCACGACCCATATCGTGCAGAGACTGGCGGAGGCCGCAGTAGACGACATGCGGGCCCGGTACGACTTCGGCCGCGTGCTGCACTCGCTCCGGCAGAACCGCCCCCTGGCGGGAGGAATCGGGACACTGCGCCTGCTGTCGAAGAGGCTCGGCGTCGATCCGAGCGCGCTGCGTCGCTACGCGCGCGTGAGCGACACGATCTCGGCGCGCGAGTTCGCCTGGCTGCTGAAGCAGCGCACGCCGCGCGGGGCGCCGCTCACGTGGTCGCATCTCGAGATCCTGTCGAGGGAGCGAGAGCCCGAGCGAAGGCGAACGCTGGCCCTGGCCGCCGCGGCCGAGGATCTCTCCGTGCGCGCGCTGGCAACGCGTCTGCTCAAGCCCTGAACGGCGCGGCCTCGACCCCGCTCGATCGAGCTACGAGGCTCGCCATTTGATGCTGCACCCGATGCTCGGCTTTTGATCGACCGAGGGGGTCCCGCCGGACGCGACGGCGTCCAGGGCGGCTCGCAGATCGCGGCCGGTCACGGGCTTTCCGTTCGACGGCCGGCTGTCGTCGAACTGACCGCGGTAGACGAGGTGGTGCGACGCATCGAAGAGGTAGAGATCGGGCGTGCACTCGGCGGCGAACGCCCGTGCCACGTCCTGCGTCTCGTCGAAGAGGAACGGGAATCTCCAGCCGTCGTCGGCCGCCAGCCTTCGCATGGCGTCCGGCCCATCCTGGGGATACGTCTCCACGTCGTTCGAGTTGACCGCGAACACCGCGATGCCGCGATCGTGCGCCTCGTTCGCGGCCAGCCCGAGCTCTTTGCGCAGGTGAACGACGTACGGGCAATGGTTGCACAGGAACATGACCAGAACGCCGCGCTTGCCCGAAGCGAGCTGCGCGACGTCCACGCGCGATCCGTCGACCGCGTTGATGAGGCGGATGGGAGGCAGGGGGGTTCCCAGGGGGAGCATGCTGGAGGGCGTCGCCATGGGACGGCAGGATAGCGTCGCCGCACGCGACCCACCCGCCGGGCACCGGCTCCCGTGCCAAGCGCGCCGAACCGTCTTACGTTCGACCCCTCCCCCGGATGGCGCCCCCCGCCCTCGAGCACGCCCTGGCGCTCCTCTATGCCCGCATCCCGCTGGGCATGCGCCTCGGCTTGGACCCCATGCTCGAGGCCTGCGCGCGCTCGGGCCACCCCGAACGGGCCTTCGCCGCGGTGCACGTCGCCGGCACGAACGGGAAGGGCAGCGTGTGCGCCATGGTCGAGGCCATCGCGCGCGCGGAAGGCTACAAGACGGGCCTGTACACCTCGCCGCACCTGAGCCGGTTCGCAGAGCGCATCCGCTTGGACGGCGAACCGCTGAGCGACGACGCGCTCGCCTCCGTCCTCGACCGCGCGCTGCGGGCGGGGGCGGACCTGTCCTTCTTCGAGGCCGCGACGCTCGCCGCGTTTCTCGCCTTCCGCGACGCGCGCGTGGACATCGCCATCGTCGAGGTCGGCATCGGCGGGCGCCTCGACGCGACGAACGTGATCCCCAAGCCGCGAGCGGCGGCGATCACCCGCATTGCGCTCGACCACACCGATCGGCTGGGCTCGACGCTGGTCGAGATCGCGCGCGAGAAGGCGGGAATCGCGAAGCCGGGCCTCGAGATCGCCCTCGGCGCCGATGGTGCCCGAGGTGCGCGCTGCGATTGACGAGGTCGCCCGGGCGCACGGCGCGACGACGTTCCGCGTCGAGGAGAACGGCCTCCCCTTGCCCGCTCGCATCGGCCTGCCCGGCGCCCACCAGCGGGACAACGCGCGCATCGCCGCTGCGCTCGGTGCGCGCATCGGCGCCTCCCCGGCCGCCATCGACGAGGGCATCGCGTCGGTACACTGGCCGGGCCGCCTCGAGCGAATCGGCGATTTCCTGCTCGACGGCGCTCACAACCCGGACGGCGCCGAAGCGCTCGCGCGCCACGTGCGCTCGCTCTCGCTCGCTCCCGAGGACGTCGCGCTCGTCTTCGGAACGCTCGGCGACAAGGACTGGACCGCCATGCTGGGTGCGCTCGCCCCGCTGGCTGCCACACGAATCTACGTCGCCCCGCCGGCCTCCCGCTCGGCCATCGACCCGCACGCCATGAGCGCGCTCTACCCGGGAATCGTCGCCCATTCCATCGAAGAAGCCGTCTCCCTTGCCCGAGAGCTTCCGCGCGCCGGCCAGCGCGCGCCCAGACCCGCCGCTGCGCATCCTGTGCGGCTCTCTCGTCATCGTCGGTCAGGCGCGCGCGCTCCTGCTCGGCCTGCCTCGCGACCCGCCCGTGGCGCTTTGAACCGCCGACGTGCCAAAGCTAGACTGCCCGTCCCCCGCCCATGCCCAGCTTCGACATCGTCTCGAAGGTCCAGAGAAACGAAGTCGACAACGCCTACAACCAGGCGGAAAAAGAAATTGCCCAGCGATTCGACTTCAAAGACACCGAGACGACCCTCGAGAAGTCGGACGAAGCCATCACGATCCGCTCGGGCAGCGAAGAGCGCGCCAAGGCGGCCCTGAACGTGCTTCAGGATAAGCTCGTGAAGCGCAAGGTGTCGCTCCGTTTCACCGACCCCGGCAAGCCGGAGCCCACGGCCAAGGGCGGCGCGCGCATCGTGGTCAAGATCAAGGAAGGCATCGAGGTCGAAAAGGCCCGCACCATCGTGCAGATGATCAAGGAATCGAAGCTCAAGGTGCAGGCTGTCCATGCAGGAGTCGCAGGTGCGGGTGACCGGCAAGAACAAGGACGATCTGCAGGGCGTCGATTCGCCTGATGCGCGCGCAGGACCTCGGGATCGAGCTGCAGTTCGTCAACATGAGAGATTGAATGAAGAAGTCCCCGTCAGGCGAACGCGCGCAGCCGCCGGCTGCGCAAGCTCTTCGGCACCGACGGCATCCGCGGCGTGGCCAACGAGCACCCGATGACCCCGGAGCTCGCGCTCCAGCTCGGGCGAGCGGTGACGTTCGTCGCGGGCCGGGGCAAGGGTCACGTGCCGCGCATCCTCATCGGCAAGGACACGCGCCTTTCGGGCTACATGCTCGAGCAGGCCATCGCGAGCGGCGTCTGCGCGATGGGCGGCCGCGTCATGCTGTGCGGACCGATGCCCACGCCGGCGATTGCCCACCTGACCGTGAGCATGCGCGCCGACGCGGGCATCGTGATCAGCGCCAGCCACAATCCCTTCCAGGACAACGGAATCAAGGTATTCGGCGGCGACGGGTTCAAGCTCCCCGACGAGGCGGAGAGCGAGATCGAGCAACTGATGGAAAACGAGGCCCTGCTCGGCAAGCGCTCGACGGGCCCCAGCATCGGTCGCGCCGAGAAGCTGGAAGACGCCCGCGGCCGCTACGTCGTCTTCCTGAAGCAGACGTTCCCCGGTGACCTCTCGCTGGACGGCCTGCGCGTGGTCGTCGACGCCGCGCACGGCGCAGCGTATCGCGTCGCGCCGCTCGTCCTGCAGGAGCTGGGCGCGCAGGTGACCGCCATCGGCGTGAAGCCGAACGGCGTGAACATCAACCGGGAGTCCGGCGCGCTCTTCCCCGAGCATGTAGCCGCCGAGGTGGTGAAGCGGGGCGCGGCCATCGGCATCGCCCTCGACGGAGACGCCGATCGCGTCATCGTTGCCGACGAGAAAGGCCGGCTGCTCGACGGCGATCAGGTGCTCGCGATGTGCGCCGAGCGCATGGCGAGGTCGCGCACGCTGCAGAAGAACACCGTCGTCGCGACGGTGATGTCGAACCTGGGGCTCGAGCACGCGCTCGCCAGGTGCGGCGCCGCGCTCGTTCGAACGCAGGTCGGGGACCGCTACGTGGTCGAGGCCATGCGCGCCGGCGGGTACAACCTCGGCGGCGAGCAGTCGGGGCACCTGGTCTTTCTCGATCACGCGTCGACCGGCGACGGGCTCCTGGCGGCACTGCAAGTGCTCGCCCTGATGCTCCGCAGCGGCAAGCCGCTCTCGGAGCTCGCCGAGGGCGCGATGCAGCGCGTGCCTCAGGTCCTGGAGAGCGTCACGCTCGCGGCTCGGCGGCCGCTGGCGGAGATGCAGCGGCTCGCGGAGATGACCGCGAAGATCGCCAAGGCGCTCGGCGAGGACGGCCGCGTCGTCGTCCGCTGGAGCGGCACCGAGCCGAAGCTCCGCATCATGCTCGAGGGTCCCCGCGAGGAGCGAATTCGCGCGTGGGCCAAGGAGCTCGTCGACGCGGCGAAGAGGGACGCGCCCTCCTGAGAGGGGCCTCCTAAGGGCACCTCCCCGGCGCGCCGCACCGGTCGAGCTGCGTGTTGCAGACGTACCCGTTGTAGCAGCCATTCGCCTGGCACGTCGGGCCGGGGCTGCACGCGTGGCAGGCGGCGGGGGTCGTGGGGGCGGCGCAGAGGCTCGGCGTCGCCGAATCCTGCCCGCGGCGTCGGCCGCGGAGTCGACCGGCCCCGGGCGGCGCGTCGGGAGGCGAGCCGACGCTCGCGCCGTCACCTGCCGACGATGCCGCGTCGAGGCCCGGTGCCGCGCTGTCTCGTTCTGGCGCGCCCGTCTCGGCGCCGGTCGCCGGCGAGGAGCCGTCGTCGCCAGGAGACGACGCATCGTTCCCTGCCCCCCTGCCCCTCGGCCGGCTGCCGACGTCCGCCGAAAGCGCGCCGTCATCGCCCCCGGCCTCGTTCCCCGCCGCGCTCTCGGCGAGCGGTCCACCGAGCCCGGCGGCGCAGCCGAGCGGCAGCCCAACGACGGGCGCGAGAACGAGAAACGCGATGCCGGAGCGGCGCGGCGCACACGAAAGGTTCACGACCGCCAGGCTGCTGCTCTCACGCCGAGCGGCAACGACGACACAGCAACGTTTTCGGGTACGGACAGCGCCGCTGGAAGAGTCCAGCGGCAGCCGTCACGCCAGACGTCAGTAGCGGTAGTGCTCCGGCTTGAACGGCCCTTCGACCGAGATCCCGAGGTACTCGGCCTGGTCCTTCGTGAGCTTCGTCAGCTTCACCCCGAGCTTGGGCAGGTGCAGCGCCGCGACCTTCTCGTCGAGCCGCTTCGGCAGCGTGTAGACCTGCTTCTGGTACTTGGCGTGGTTTTGCCACAGCTCGATCTGCGCGATCGTCTGGTTCGAGAAGCTCGAGGACATGACGAACGACGGGTGCCCGTTGGCGCAGCCGAGGTTCACGAGGCGACCGCGCGCGAGGAGCGTGATGCGCTTGCCGTCGGGGAAGATGAACTGGTCCACCTGCGGCTTGATGTTCACTTCCTTGATCTCGGGGTTCTTCTCGAGCCACGCGACGTCGATCTCGCAGTCGAAGTGGCCGATGTTGCAGAGGATGGCCTGGTCCTTCATCGCGCGCATGTGCTCGCCGCGGACGACGTTCGCGCAGCCCGTCGCCGTGACGAAGATGTCGGCCGAGCGGCGCCACCTCCTCCATCGTCGCGACCTGGTAGCCCTCCATCGCCGCCTGAAGGGCGCAGATGGGATCGATCTCGGTGACGACGACGCGCGCGCCGAGGCCGCGCAGCGACTGCGCAGCAGCCCTTGCCGACGTCGCCGTAGCCGCAGACGACCGCCAGCTTGCCCGCGAACATGACGCCCGTCGCGCGCTTCAGCCCGTCGCCGAGCGACTCGCGGCAGCCGTACAGGTTGTCGAACTTCGACTTGGTGACGCTGTCGTTGACGTTCATCGCGGGCACCTTGAGCGTGCCCTTCTTCGCCATGTCGTAGAGGCGGTGAACGCCCGTGGTCGTCTCCTCGGAGAGGCCGCGAATCGGATCGGACCCCTGGAAGAGCTCCGCGTGCTTGTCGTGCACGATCTGCGTGAGGTCGCCGCCGTCGTCGAGGATCATGTTCGGGCCCTTGCCGCCGGCGAAGGCGTGAAGCTGCGCCTCGATGCAGTCGGTGTACTCCTTCTCGGTCTCGCCCTTCCACGCGAAGACCGGCACGCCCGTCTTGGCGATGGCGGCGGCGGCGTGGTCCTGCGTCGAGAAGATGTTGCAGCTCGTCCAGGTGACCTCGGCGCCGATCTCGCGCAGCGTCTCGATGAGTACCGCCGTCTGGATGGTCATGTGCAAGCAACCGGCGACGCGCGCGCCGCGCAGCGGCTTCTGCGCGCCGTACTCCTTGCGCAGCGCCATGAGGCCGGGCATCTCGCTCTCGGCGATCGCGATCTCCTTGCGGCCCCAGTCGGCCAGACCGATGTCCTTCACTTTGTAGTTGTCAGCCATTGTCGTGCTCTCCCTTTGCCTTTCGTGCGACGAGCACTTGCCACGGCAAATGCTTGTCCGGACCGTCGCCGCAGAGCGGCGCCGGAATTCTCGTGACGTGGGGCTCGGCGAGCCCGGCCGCGCGCGCGAAGCGACGCAGCGCCGCGGGCTCGAAGCCGAGCCAGGCGTCGGCCTGCTCGCGCATCGACTCGTCGTCGTGCCGCGCGTAGTCGAGGACCACCAGCGAGCCCCCGGGCGCGCACAGGGACGCGAGCTGCGCGATGAACTTCGCCGGCTGCGGCGCGTGGTGCAAGAGGCGCACGGCGAACACCGCGTCGGCGCCCTGGCCCACGGCCTTTCGCAGCTCCGGCGCGTCGAGCTCGGCGTGCACGAGCGCCACGTTGTCGTAGCGGCGAGCCTGCACGCGCTCGCGCGCCCGCGCGAGCTGCTCCTCGGACCGGTCCACGCCGAGGACCCGCTCGTAGACGGGCGCGAGCATGTCGAGGAGCCGCCCGTCGCCCGTCCCGGCGTCGACCGCGAACGCCCGGCGCGGCAGGAGCGGCGCCAGCGCCGCCAGGTACGCCCCGAACTCGACGGGCACGCCCTCGACCTTGGCGCGACCCGGCCGCGCGAAGAACTCGTGCGCCGCCGCTTCGCGAGCGCGAAGCACCTGCGCGATACGCGCGAGGCTCCCCTCGCGCTGGCAGAGCGCCCGACCGCTGGCCGAGGGCGTCGGCGACCACCGCGTCGCGCGCGGCGTCGCGCGTGACGCGCACCAGCGTGCGCGTTCCCTCGCGCCGGTCCGCGAGGAGGCCCGCCTGACGCAACGCCGCGGCGTGCCGCGACACGTTCGGCTGGCTCTCCTCCAGAAGCTCGGCGAGCTCGCCGATGCTGAGCTCTTCCTCCGCCGCCAGCGCCAGCAGGCGCAGCCGCGCCGGCTCCGAGAGCACGCGGTACAGCTCCCACCGGGACGAGGAGGGCAGCTCGACGTCGACCACGGAGGGTATTTATAACTTCATACGCATGAATGCAAGTAGGTGCGCAGGACCGGCGAAAGGCAGGGCAACGCCGGCGGGAACCGTGTGCCACTTCGCGCCAATCGCGACGACGGGACCGCGCGGAGTCGTGAGCCGCCTTCTCGTCGGCGTCGACAAGACCGCGACCCCGCGAGCTCGGCTCGATTCATGCTCAAGCTTCGCGATCATGCGAGCCATTCCTCTCACCTCCATGCTCTTCGTCCTCTTCTCGTGCGGCGGCGAGTCGCGCACTTCACCCAGCGACGCGGGCGACACCGACAGCGCGGTTCAGCAGGACGCCCCCCACGAGTCCAGTGGCTCCAGCGCGCTCGGCGGCTCCAGCGGCGGCAGCTCGGGGAGCAGCAGCGGCGGCATGTCGACGAGCTCCAGCGGCACGACCCCGGACTCGGGGGGCCCCGACGGGAGCAGCGGCTCACCCATCCAGTGCGGCGGCAACGGCAGCGGCGGAACCATGCCCACCGACGGCGGCTGCACGACGATGATGCTCTTCGACAACTGCTCCGTCACGTGCTCGTGCCCCGACGGCACCTGCCAGTGTCAGGGCGGCGGGTCGACGCGCACGGTCCCGTTCACGGGCTGTCCGTCGTGCCCTTCGGACCCGAAGGCGCTCTGCAACTTCCAGTGAGGGTCCGGGCCACGGTCAGTCGTGGACGCAGCGGACCAGAGTCGAGACTCCCGTCAAAAGCGGGACTGTCGCGCCCGTCGTGAATTCGACCGTGTACACGCTCTTGGGAATCGCGAGGTAGGGGGACGACGACCAGTAGGGAGCACTCGTCGGCGTGAGCGAGCCGCCGAGCAGCGTCACGCCGAATGCATGGGAGTCAATCGCCTTGTACACGAGGCTCCCCGTGGCGGGGTCGTACTCGGGATGAGGCGACTCGTCGACGATCGTCAGGAGCTCCTTGTACGAAGGGAGACGCCAGCCGCTAGGCAGGGACCCGAGCGAGAGCCCCGCGCAGTAGTTAGCCGCGTCCCCGAAGACATACTCCTTCGGCGGCACCGCGCGTTGCCAGGTGAGCCTCGTGAACTCGTCGTAGATGACCGTGTTGTTCGAGTCGAAAAGGCCGTACTGGCCGCCGGGGCCCGACGGCGCGTCCGCGCGCGCGATCGACGCGATGACGACGACGCCGGCGGCGGCGAGCATGGCGCGGGGAGACGTGCGAGCGCTCATCAGCTTCCCCCGCGGACGCATCGGACCCATGACGCGCTGACACCCCTCGTAGCCGTAGTCGCGACCGTACCGTCGGCGAACGACACGGCCCAGTGCGGAGACGTGGTGGGGTCGGCATCCGGAGGGAATGCGGGGCCCGCCGGGGACGGGGCGAGCGACGACGTCCAGTACGTCCCCGCCGCGGCGCCGGGGGCCGCGTCCGCGGGGAGCGGGAACGCGTCGACATCGAAGGTAGGAACGCGCGTGAAGTCGATGAGCGACACGAGCTCGATTCGCGTCGGCACGCGCCAAGGCGCGGAGGTCGTCTGCGCGAGCGCCAGGCAAGCCGTCTCGGCGTCGGCGTACGTCGCCGCGGCCGCAGGGGTCGCCTCCCACGTGAGAAGGGTGACCTGGTCGTAGACGGTCAGCGCCGTGTGGTCCGTCACGTACGACATCGGATTCGGCAACGACGCATCCGAGTCAGGGGCGATCGCGGCATCGGGGTTGGGCATCGGCCAGTGCACCCATATCTCGGTCACCGTGGGCGGCGCGACGTCCGGCGGCCCATCGCCGATCCCGTCCGCGTCACCGTCGCCCGGTGCATCGCTCGCGTCCCCGTCGCTCGCGCCGTCGGCGGCTTCGGGGCTCGAGTCGGTCATGCCGTCGGCTGCGGGCTTGCCCGCATCGGCGTCGTCGCGCGCGTCGGGGCCGTCCTCGGTTGGGACGCTCCCGTCGCAGCGTTCCACCTTGCAATCGCGGACCGAGAAGTCGTTGAGGCCGAGGAGCACGTCGCACGCCGCGAGCGCACACACGGCGGCGCCGAGGCCCGCGAAGACGGCCGCGCGCCTAGAAGCTCCCATGCACCCCTGCCGCGCCGGCCCCGACCCACGGAGCCACGCTCGCGCCCTCGGCGGCGGCGCGGTCGCCCCATGGCCCCTCAGCAGCCCGATGATCCCGACGACCACGCCGGCGCCGGCGACCCCGAACGACACGTTCGCGGCCAGCGCCCAGCTCCGCGCCGTGTTCAAATCGGCGGCCCCCGGACTGTCGGCGTCGCACACCTGGTTCGGGCACTCGCCGCCGAGCTGCCCTCGCTTGGCGATCGCCGTCGTCCCCGCGACGAGACCCACAAGCCCCCCCGTGATCGCCGTGGCAAAGCCGAGCGTCGCGAGCGCCGGCATGCCGCGGGGAGCGGGGGCCGCCTCCTCTGCCCTCCTCGCTTTCGCCACAGCCGGCGTGGGCGAACCGGGCTGCAGCGGGGGTAGCGTCAGCGTCAGCTCGAGCGTCTCGCCCTCCTGGACCTCGGCCGGCTCGCGCAACTCGCGCGCCGCGCTCCCCTCCCCCGCGCGCACGACGAGCTCGTGCCGCCCGGGGTCCACCTTCTGCGGCTCGCGCATCGCCGCCACGGGGACCGCCACGTCGTCGATGAGCAGGCGCGCGGTCTCTCCCGCGGCCAGCCCCGGCAATTTCCACGACCAGCGTCCCGATCCGCGCGCGAAGCTCCTCGGCGAGCCTCGCCGCCTCGGCGCGGGCCTCGACCGACTTCTCCGTCTCGTCCGACGCAATGGGGATGCGCGCGATCGACAGCGCCGCCTCGCGCGCCTCGACGATTTGCCGTGCGAGCGCGTAGGTGCGAGCGAGCTCGATCCCGGTGACGGGCGTGTGGCCGAGCGCGTGCGCCGCCTTGAGCTTCTCGATCGCGCCCCGCAGGTCGCCCTGCCCGCGCAGCTCCTTGCCTTCCTTGTAGAGGGTGCGCGCCGTTTCGAGCTCCTGCGGCGTCGGCGTGTACGCCTGGGCGAACGCGGGCCGCGGCCAGGAGAACGCGCAGAAGGCGAGCAGAAGCGCCAGCGCGACGAGCGGGCGACGCCGCGTCATCGGGACCTCACGGAAAGCCTAGGACAAGGAGACAAGGATGCGCGCGCCACGGCGACTCGATGCGCCTAGGATGCACGCAAACGCGAGCGTGAGCAAAGCAGCGACGGAACCGTCGCCTCCGCGGGCCCGGTAGGCGCACGAGACAAAGCGATGGCCGCAGGCCCGCTCGTGGTGCACCATCCGGCACCCACGGAGGACCGTCCCAGTTGTCCCCGGAGCTCGCCGCGCCCACTCGCCATGTCGTTGCCGAAGGCCGGTGACGTCCTCGTCGGCAAGTACCGCGTCGAACGGCTCATCGGAAAGGGCGCGATGGGCGCCGTGTTCGCCGCGCGCCACGAGCTTTTGCAGAAGCAAGTCGCCCTCAAGCTGAGTTTCTGGGCGGCGCAGGGGGTGGACCGGTCGCGCGACCGTAGCCTCACGGCAATACGGGCCCAGGGAGCTCGGCGCCGGGAAGGCAGATTTCGTGTAGAAAAGCCCGCGTGAGCGGGGTGTATGACGTCGCCATCGTCGGGGGAGGGCACAACGGCCTGGTCGCAGCGGCGTACCTCGGGCGGGCGGGGCGGGCGTCGTCGTCCTCGAGCGGCGCCGTGTGCTCGGCGGCGCCGCCGTGACCGAGGAAGTGTTCCCGGGTTTCTCTTCTCGGTCTTTTCGTACGTCGTTTCGCTCCTCCGGCCGGAGATCATCCGCGAGCTCGATCTGCCGCGGCACGGGCTCGAGATCCTGCCGCTCGACGGGACGTTCACGCCGATGCCGAGCGGCGATTATCTCTGGCGAATGAATGACCACGCGCGGACGCGGCGCGAGATCGCGCGCCACTCGCGGCTCGACGCCGAGGCGTACGACGAATACGGCAAGGCGATGGTCGAGATGGCGCGCTTCGCCAAGCCGCTCCTCGCGATGACGCCACCCGACCCGATGTCGCGGGGCCTCGGCTCGCTGGGGGACCTGTTCTCGCTGGCGGGGCTCGCGCGCCACTTCGCGCGGCTCCCGCTCGAGGACAAGAGAAACCAGGTGAAGCTCCTGACGATGAGCGCGGTCGATCTCCTGGACGCATGGTTCGAGACCGACGTGCTCAAAGCGACGATGTCGGCGTCGGGGATCATCGGCACGTTCCTCGGCGTGCGGTCGCCGGGGACGGCCTACGTTCTTCTGCACCATTACATGGGCGAGATCGACGGCGCGTTCCGCTCGTGGGGGCTGCCGCGCGGCGGCACGGGCGCCATCTCGAACGCGATCGCCGGCGCGGCGCGCGAAGCGGGCGTCGAGATCCGCACGGAGACCCCCGTCGCGAAGATCCTGGTGAAGGGCGGGCGCGCGACGGGCGTCGTGCTCGAGGACGGAGAGGAGCTCCGAGCGCGGCTCGTGGCGTCGAGCCTCGACCCGCGCCAGACGTTCACGAAGCTCGTGGGCCACGAGCACCTGCCCCCGGACTTCGTCGAAGACGTCGCGCGGTACAAGTTTCGCGGCTCGTCGGGCAAGGTGAACCTCGCGCTCGACGCACTCCCGAGCTTCGTCTCGCTACCGGGCGTGGGGCCGCACCTGCGCGGCGCCATCTCGATCTCGCCGAGCGTCGACTACATGGAGCGCGCGTACGACGAGGCGAAGTACGGTCGCTTCTCGCGCCGGCCGTACGTCGACATCGTCATCCCGAGCCTCACGGACCCGTCCGTCGCACCGCCCGGAAAGCACGTCATGTCGTGCTTCGTGCAGTACGCGCCCTACCATCTCGCCGAAGGCACCTGGGACGAGCAGCGCGAGGCCTTCGGCGACGCCGTCGTCGACGCGATCGCCGAACACGCGCCCAACCTGAGGGACGTCATTCTGCATCGTCAGGTGATCACG
This sequence comes from uncultured delta proteobacterium, assembly GCA_963720145.1. Classification (GTDB taxonomy): domain Bacteria; phylum Myxococcota_A; class Polyangia; order Polyangiales; family Polyangiaceae; genus Palsa-1150. The sequence continues at coordinate 348,434 of CAVREO010000036.1, read as the reverse complement.
CCCCTCGACATCGAACGGACCGTCGGCCTGTCGGAGGGCAACATCTTCCAGGGCGAGCTCACGCTCGAGCAGCTTTTCTTTCTGCGCCCGGCGCCCGGCTGGGCGCAGTACCGCACGCCGGTCGAGGGCCTCTACATGTGTGGATCGGCGACGCACCCCGGAGGCGGAATCATGGGCGCCCCGGGACGCAACGCCGCGAAGCGCATCCTCGGGGACCACTCGTAGTGGGCACGGGCGGCGAGCGAGACGTCGTCGTCATCGGAGCCGGCCACAATGGCCTGGTCGCGGCGGCCATGCTCGCGCGCGCCGGCGTCGAGCCGCTGGTGCTCGAGGCGCGCGACGTCGTGGGCGGGCGCGCGGTGACCGAGGAAATTCACCCCGGGTTTCGCTGCCCCACCGTGCTCCACGCGGCGGGGCCGCTCTTGCCGCGCGTCGCCGAGGAGCTCGAGCTCGCCCGGCACGGGCTCACGTGGCTGAGAGGCGCGGTGCGCCTGCTCGCGCCGTCGCCCGACGGCCCCGCGGCGCGCATCTACGACGACCCCGCGAAAACGGCCGCCGAGCTGCGCGGGGTCTCGCCCCGAGACGCCGAGCAGTATCCCCGGTTCGCGGAGGCGTTCGCGCGCATCGGAGCGGCGCTCGCGCCGCTGCTGACGACGACGCCGCCGAGCGTCGACTCGCCCGGCCCGCGCGAGCTGTGGGGACTGCTCCGAAGCGCGAGGCGCGTACGCGGGCTCGGGAAGCGCGACGCGTACCGCGCGCTGCGATGGGCGCCCATGCCCGTCGCGGATTCTGGCGGACGAGTGGTTCGAGAGCGACCTGCTGCGCGCGGCCCTGTGCGCGCGCGGGATCTACGCGAGCTTCGCGGGACCGCGGTCCGCGGGCACGGGCGCGGCGCTCCTGCTCCAGGCCGCGCTCGACGGACACGCGACCGCACCGGCTGCCTTCCCGCGAGGAGGGATGGGCGCGCTCACCGCCGCGATGGAGCGCGCGGCGCGGGCGCGCGGCGCCCAGATCCGCACGGGAGCGCGCGTGGCCCGGATCCGTGTGAAGGACGGGGCGGCGCACAGCGTCGTCCTTGCCGACGGCGAAGAGATCGCGGCGCGCGTCGTCGTCTCGGGCGTCGATCCGCGCCAGACGCTGCTCGCGATGATCGACGCGGCGGAGCTCGGGCCCGGCGTCGCGAGCTGCGCGCGGGCATACCGGTGCACGGGCACCGCCGCGAAGCTGAACCTCGCGCTCTCGCGGCTGCCTCGGTTCGCGGGGCTCTCCGGCACGCACGAGCTGACGGGACGCATCCACATCGGGCCGGGCGTGGACGACCTGGAGCGCGCGTTCGACGCCGCGAAGTACGGCGAGATCTCGCCTCGGCCCACGCTCGACGTCACGATCCCGTCGCTGCTCGACGATTCTCTGGCTCCCCCGGGGGCGCACGTCATGTCGGTGCACGCGCAGTTCGTGCCGTACGCGCTCCGGGCAGGCGACTGGAATACGACCCGGCGCGACGAGCTGGTGAAGGCGATCGTGCAGACGCTGTCGATGTACGCGCCCGACCTCCCGGACGCGCTCGTCGCCCACGAGCTGCTCACACCCGTCGACCTCGAAGCCCGGTTCGGCCTCTCGGGCGGACACCTTCTGCATGGCGAGGCGTCGATCGACCAGCTGTTCGCCATGCGTCCCCTCCTCGGGTGGGCGCAGTACCGAACGCCCATCGAGGGCCTCTACCTGTGCGGCTCCGGCACCCATCCCGGCGGCGTGGTGAGCGGCGCCTGCGGCGCGAACGCGAGCCGCGCGATTTTGGCCGATCTTCGCTCGTAGCGCAGGCCGGTCTAGCAGCGCTCTCCACTCTCCCAGTGCACCGCTTCCTCCCGAACCTTTGCTACATCTCGACAGCAGTGCACTAGATGCCCGTCGGGACCGCCTTTCACGAGCGAACTCTCGCCCTCTGCAAGAGCCTCAACTACCGGGAGTGGTCCGGCTACTACGCGCCGAGCTGCTACGAGCAGCACCACGAGCACGAGTACAACGCCATCCGCAACGCGGCGGCGCTCATCGACGTCACGCCCCTCTTCAAGTATCGCGTGAGCGGGCGCGACGCGACGCGCCTCGTCGATCGCATCGTCACGCGCGACATGCGCAAGGTCGCCGTCGGTCAGGTGATCTACACGCCGTGGTGCGACGAGAGCGGTCACGTCATCGACGACGGAACGGTCTCGCGCCTGCGCGAAGACGAGTACCGCTGGACGGCGGCGGAGCCGAACCTCCTGTGGCTGCACCGCAACGCCGCCGGGCTGGAGGTCGCCATCGAGGACGTCTCCGAGCGTGTCGCCGCCCTCGCGCTGCAGGGCCCCCTCTCGGCGCAGCTGCTCCGCCGCGTCAGCGACGTGAACGTAGACGCGCTGCGCTACTTCCGGGTGCAGAGCGGCCGCATCGCCGGCGTGAACGTGGATGTCTCGCGCACGGGGTACACGGGCGATCTCGGCTACGAAATATGGGTACCGTGGGAGCGAGCGCTCGCCGTGTGGGACGCGCTGGTCGAGCAAGGCACGGCCTTCGACCTGCACCCGGCGGGAATGCTCGCGCTCGACGTGGCCCGCATCGAGGCGGGGCTCCTGCTCATCGACGTCGACTTCGCCAGCAGCCGCAAGGCCACCATCGACGGGCAGCGCTTCTCGCCGTACGAGCTGGGCCTCGAGCGCCTGGTCGACGCGGAGAAGGCGAGCTTCGTGGGCCGGCGCGCGCTCGCCGAGGAGCGCTCGCGCGGTCACGCTCGGCAGATCGTCGGCCTCGAGATCGACTGGCCCTCGTTCGAAGCGCTCTACGAGCGCGTGGGGCTCCCGCCGGCGGTCTCGCCGATCGCGTCGCGGGTCGCGGTGCCGGTCTACGGCGAAGGGCTGCAGATCGGACGCGCGACCTCTACGACGTGGTCCCCGGTTCGCAAGCAGCTCGTCGCGCTGGCGATGGTCGCGCGTGAAGGTGCCGCGCCGGGGTCGCTCGTCGAGATGGAGGTAACCGTCGAGGCAGTCCGCCACCGCGTGCCTGCGCGCGTGACGCAGACGCCGTTCTTCAGCCCGGCGCGAAAGACGCAAACCCCTCCGCCCTGAGCGCGGGCGCGAGCGAGGGGGCGAAGGTCCGCGGGCCTACTTGATGTCGTCGTCGCTCCCGTGCGCAGCCGTCGCGCTGGCGACCGGACGCGCAACGGACGCCTGGGCGGCCGGCGCGGACGATGCGACGGGCATGTGCGGCTTCGCGAGGCGAGGCTGGTTGGCCGTCGCGGGAGCCGCGGCAAGCGGGGGCGCACGCGCGGACGCGGACGCGGACGCGGACACGGGCGCGGACACGGGCGCGGACACGGGCGCGGGCGCCCGCGAAGGTTCGCCGGGCGGCGACGCCCCTGCGGCCGCCGGGACGCTCGACAGAGCCTCGACGCTCACAGCCTTGTTGCCCTTCGTGAGCCACGGAACCAGGAACCCCGCGGCCAGGGCGACGAGCGCCACGGCGGCCGCCCATCGCCATCGCGGTCGAGCGACCGGCAGCGCACGCTCGGTCGCAGCGAGAGTCCCGCCCCCGCCGGTCACCGACGGCGCGTCCGCCGACGAGCGCATCGTGGGCTCGTGGCCCGACGCGTCCCGAGCCAGTGCGCCCGTGCCCGAGCTCGGCGTCGAGCTGCCTTCGATGCGCAGCCCGGGCGGGATGCTCTCTTGGGTCAGCGCGAGCGCGAGGGCCTCGGCCATCTCCTTGGCGGACGCAAAGCGCGCCTTCGGGTCTCGGGCGCACGCCCGAGCAAACCAGCCGTCGATCGCGGAAGGGAGCCTGGGGTTCGCCGTCGTGGGAACCGGCAAGGGATCGCGGTGGATGCACAGCGCGAGCGCGCCGACGTTGTCTGCGTAAAACGGCTTGGCGCCGGCGAGCGCCTCGTACACGACCACGCCGAGCGACCAGAGGTCGCTGCGAAAGTCGATGTCCTTGGCCCCGACGACCTGCTCGGGGCTCATGTAGTACGGCGAGCCCATGAACGCGCCCGTACGCGTGTTGCCGGCCGCCGTGCCGGCGCCTGCTTCCGAGCCCTTCGCGATGCCGAAGTCGAGCAGCTTGACGAAAAGCTCGCCGTCGCCGGCGTCGACGAGAAAGACGTTGCTGGGCTTGATGTCGCGGTGCACGATCCCGCGCTCGTGCGCCCGGGTGAGCGCACGAGCGAGCTGGGCGACGATGCCGACCACCTCGCGCTCGCCGAGCACGCGGCCCCCGCGCAGGTGCTTCTCGAGGTCCTGGCCCTCGAGGAGCTCCATGACGATGTACGGCGCGCCCGTCTCGCCGACGCCGTGATCGAGCATCTGAACGACGTGGGGGCTCTTCACCTGCGAGGCCGCCGCCGCCTCCCGCGAGAAGCGCGCGATGGCCTCGGGGCTGTCCGCGAGGTCGCGCGACATGAACTTGACGACGACGCTCGTTCGCAGGGAAAGGTGCTCGGCGATCCACACGCGCCCCATGCCGCCTTCTCCGAGCGGACGCACGAGGCGCACGTTCGAGGTCACCATCATGCCCGCCGCGGGCTCAGAAGCCTGGTCCACGCGCGCTCCTCCGCCTCCGAGCATAGCCGCGCCCGACTCTGCGCGCGCGTTCTAGCGCGCGTCCTTTTGCGCGATACCATGAACGCCATGCTTAGGTTCCTTTCTCGGGGGTCGCTCCTCGCGTTGGCCATCGCGGGGGCCACGGGTGCGCTGGCTTGCGCCGCGTCCGACTCCGGCAGTGGCTTTTCCTCGGGCGGCGGGGATGGCGGGCACACGCCCGACGCGGCGAGCCCCGACACGTCGGTGTTCCCCGAAGACGGGCCCGGAGGGGACGCGCCCGCCATCGGTCCCGACGCAAACAGCGGCGACGGAGGCGCACCCGACGCGGCGCCGCCCACGACGACCGTCGTCTTCGTGCACGCATCGCCAAGCCTGCCGAGCATGCGTCTCTGCTTCGCACAGCTTGGAACCGAGGCGCCGTTCCCGGCCAACAACGAGATGCCCGCGAGCAACTACGCGGGCATTCCCGTCGGCGGTGCGGTCTGGCGGACCGAGATCGGCGGCACAGCGGTGGTCGGCGACGTGTACGCGCTGCGCGCCAAGCCCATCGCCGGCAACCCTGCGTCCTGTGGCGAGCTCGTTTGCTCGGCGGGCGGCGGTGCCAACTGCCTGATGCTGAACGGCGACTACTGGCACGTGGGCCAGCTCGTGGCGGGCGACGTGGCGCTGGGTGGCACGACCGTCGTCGCGGTCTCCGGGTGCCGCGGAGCCGAGGACCCGTTCGCCGGGACGGATCTCTGCGGTCCCGACTGGACCGCCGCGACAGGCAATCTTCATCTGAACGTCTTGCACGTAGCGGCCTCCGCGCCGTCTGACGCCGGGCTCCTGACCGTGCAGGCCGCGCAGCTTTCCCCGGGACTTCAGGCGCTGCAGGGCGACGCGGGATCGGCGACGGTGTCTTTCGGAACGCAGGCCGACGCCCAGGCCCTGACGAAGCTCGCCAGCGAAGGGGACCTCGAGCCGGTGCTTCCCACGTCGATCGTCCTTCCGTCGGCGCTGTCGGCCTTCGGGGAGCTGGGTTTCGCGGTCGGCTCGACGAGCTCCGACCCCGACGCCTCGAGCGCCGGCCGCCTCTGGATGTCGCTGGCGCAGGCGCAGGAGCTCGTGAATCCGGCGCAAGATCCGAACGTCTACTACGGGGCGGGCGGCACGTACGTCGTGGCCGTGCTCGGCGACCCCAACGCGCCCCACGCGTTCGCTTCGGGCCTCGACGGAGGCGGCTACGACGGCAAGGGTTTGCACGTGCTGCTGCTGCCACCCACGCCATTGCCCTGAGGGGCCGAGGCACACGCCCCCGGCTGGAGGCAAGCGGCGAGCGCAACTGACAAAAGACCCAGGCACAACGCGGGGGCCGATTTCCGTGCGATTTGTGCGACGATAGAGCCCCATGGGGCACGACCCCGCGCGCGTCGTCGCGCGAACGCAAGAGCCGAGCCTGCTCGACGAGGCGGACCTCGAAGAGGACGTCGAGGAGAGTGTCGACGACTTCGGGTCGCTCGAGACGCTGCTCGCAGCCACCGATCAGGGCTGGGACGTCGAGGCCCAGGTGTTGACCCTCAAAGCGGCCGCGGCCACGACGCAGGCCTCGCCCGCGGTCGATAGGTCGTCGTCGGCGCACCGAGTCGCCCCGGCGAAGAGTCCCTCCAGGGCCCCGCCGCCGCTGCGCCGCGGGCCGCCGCCGCTGCCCGCGGCGGGCGGGCGGCCTGCCGAGCCTGCGCCCGCACGCCCGCCGGCCGAGATGTCGCAGCCGGGCGCCCTCGTCGACCTGCTGCAAGCTCGCGTGGCGGTCCTGGAGGCCGCCTCGCCCGCGGACGCGATTGGCCTCGCGCGCGCTCACATGGAGCTCGCGATCGCCGCGGAGATGATCCTGGGCGACGACGGGCGCGCCCTGATTCACGCCGAGGCGGCCGTCACGGTCGAGCCCTCGCTCGGCGCGGCCCACGCGGCGCTGCGCCGGAAGAAGCACGCGCGCACGGCGCTGCCCGCCATGCTCGCCCACCTGGAAGGCGAGCTTTCCGCGGCCACGAGCGAGCCGCTGAAGGTCGAGCTCCTCGCGGAGAAGGCGAGGCTCCTCGACGCGGTCGGCGAGAGCACCGACCAGGTTCGCGCCGCGTGGGAAGAGGCCCTCGCCCATGCGCCCGACCACGCCGCGGCGCTCAAGGGTCTCGAATCCGTGCTCGTCGCGCGGGCGCTCGCCTCGAACGCGGCGCCCGACTGGGAGGCGCTCGCCGTGCACCTCGGCACGGTGGCCGACGCCTACGGGTCGGAGCCGCGGCTCGCCGCCTGGCTGCACGTCGAGCGAGCCCAGATCCTCGAACGCCGCCTGGGCCGCGTCGAAGCGGCGCGTGGGGCTCTCGAGCACGCGCTGCGCCTGGATCCCGGCGTCGGGCCCGTCCGAAACGCCCTGGTCCGGTACGCCGCCGTCCATTCCGACTGGGGCTCGCTCGTCCGGTTGCTCGACGAGGAAGCGGGCATCGAGGCGAACCCCCTGCGCGCGGCGAGGCTCGAGCTCGACGCAGCGACGATCGCCAGGTCGCGCCTTTCCGATCCGGCGCTGGCGTGCTCGCTGCTCGAACGCGCCGCCGCACGAGCGCCCACGACGTACCACGTGGATCGGCGCGTACTCGACGAGCTCGTGCACTTGCACGAGAGAGCCGCGCGCTGGGCGGAAGGGGCGCGCTCGCGCAGGGCGCGCATTCGCTTCGTGACGGATCCCTCGGCCATCGCCTTCGAGCTGCGATCGCTCTCCGCGGCGGCCGAGAGAGAGGGACACCTGGAAACGGCCATCGCCGACGTGCAGCACGCGCTCGGAGTGGACGCGACGGACCCGACCCTCATCGAGACTCTCGATCGTCTCCTCGCGCAGGCGGGCAAGCATGACCAGCGCATCGCGACCTGGTCGCAGGAGGCGGCGCGCACCGAGGACACCGAGCGCCGGGCACGCGCGTTCGCGCGCGCGGCACAGATATCCGAGTCGCTGGGCCGCCGCACCGATGCGATCCGGCACATGCGCTCGGCGTGGGTCGCGCACCCCGGAGATCCCGAGGTGCTCGACTCGCTCGCGCGAATGCTCGCGCCGGCGCTCTCGGAGTCCGCCGACTCCGGCGCGCGTTCGCTCGTCGAGCTCTATGCGCAGGCGGCGGAGCACTCCCGCGACGTCGGGCGCAAGGTCGCCTTCCTCGAGCGGGTCGCGCTCCTCTGGGAGGAGCTGCTCGGGGACGCATCGCGGGCCGCGGCCGCGTACGAGCGGGTCCTGGAGGTCGAGCCGGATCGACGGACCGCGCTGCTCGGATTGGCCAGGACCGCGGCGCGGGCCGGGGACACGAAGGCGCTCGCGAGAGCGCTCATCGACGAGGCGCGCCTCGCGGTGGACTTGTCGACCCAGCTCGAGCTCCGAACGCGAGCGGCGACCGCGCTCGCGGCGGAGGACCCGTCGCGCGCGATGCAGCTCGTGCGTCGGGTGCTCGCGCAGGATCCGTCTCACGGTACCGCGCGGTCGCTGGAGACGCGCCTCGAAGAGGAGGCCGGCCGCTGGGAGATGGTGGCCAGCTCTCTGCGGGCGCGCATCGACGGCGCGTCGGCCAAGGCCGAGAAGGTGGCGCTCTGGCTCGCGCTGGCCCAGACGCAGCACGTACGCCTTCATCGCCCCCTCGACGCGATGGAGTCGCTCGAGCGCGCCCGCGACCTCGACCCGGCGCACCCGGTCCCGGCCGAAGAGATCGCGCGCGTGCTCGAGGATCACGGCGACCCCCGGGCGCTGCGCGACGCCGTCGAACGCATGGCGGCGCGCGCCCCGACTCGGGAGGAGCGCGTGCGGCACCTCGCGCGCGTGGGCGAGATCGAGGAGCTGCGCCTCGGCGACGACGCCGCGGCGATGCACGCGTACGAGCGCGCGCTCGCCGATGGCCCGGAGGACGAGCTCATCGCCGAGCGCCTGTCGCGCGTGGCGGCGCGTCTCGGTACGCAGCGCGCCGCCGCCCTGGGGGAGCTCGCCGCGTTGCTCGCCAAGCGCATAGAGAGCTCTCCCACGCCGAGCGCGACCGGCGCCCTGACCTTCGAGCTCGCCGCCCTTCTCGTCGAGAACGGCCAGGAGCTCGGGCGAGCCATCGGGCTTCTGGAGTCCACCATCGTGGAGCACCCCGAGCACGTGCAGGCGCTCCGGATGCTCGAATCGGTGCGGCGGCGCGCCGGCGACTCGGCGCCGCTCGCGCGCGTGCTCGCGAGACAGGGCGAGGCCCTGAAGGACGTTCGCGCCCGCCTCGGGGCGCTTTGGAACCTGGCGACGCTCGAGGAATGGAAGCTTCCGGTCGGCGACGCGGCAGCCACCTACCGGCAGATTCTGGATCTCGATCCGACCGATCCCGGCGCGCTCGAAGGGACCCTTCGTCGCGAGCTTCCGAACGCGAGACGCGGCGATCCGCGCGCGCGCCGAGCCGTCGTCGGGGCGCTTCGCGCGCTCGTCCCGTTCGCGACCGACGACGACTCGCGACTGGCGCTGCAGCTCCGCCTCGCCCTCGTTCTCGAGAGCTCCGCGGAGGAATCGCCCGACACGCAGGCGGCCGAAGCGACGGCCCGCGAGGCGTTGCAGCGCTACCGAGACGCCTTGCGTATCGACGAGCTGTCCCTGACGGCCGCAACGGGCGTGGCGCGCCTCGCGGCTCGACTCCACGACGCCGAGGGAGCCCTGGCCGGCGCCATCTCGCTGGCGGAGCTCGCGGGCGACCCGCGCGCGCGCGCTCGTTTCCTGGTGGAGGCTGCCGACCTGCTCACCGGCCCGGACGAAGAGGAACGATTCGGCTCACGCGTCGAGCGACGCCACCGTGCCGCGGCGATGCTCGATTGCGCGCTCGACGAGGACCCCGACTCGATGGCGGCGGCGAGTCGTCTCGCCGCGGTGCTCCACGAAGAGCGGCGCGGCGAGCGCCTCGTGTCTTCCTTTCGCGCGGCGCTCGGGCGGGCGAAGTCGGTGGAGACCATCGTCATGCTCGGCTCCGAGATTGCGCGCGTGGCCCGCGACGAGCTGCACGATCTGACCGTCGCCATCGACGCGATGAGACGGGTGCGCGCCGCCTCGCCCGATCACGTGCCCTCGCTCCTCACGTTGGCCGAGCTCTGCATCGCGCAGCGGGTGTGGCCCGAGGCCGTCGATGCGCTCGAGGCGGTCGTCGCGACGAGCCGCGAGCCCTCGCCGAAGCTGACGGCTCTCTTCGCCCTCGCGAGCATTTACGAGAAGGTGCTCTCGCGGGACAAGGACGTCGACCGTGTCCTGCGAGCCGCGCTCGTCGTCGACCCGAAGAACGCGCGCGCGCTCCGTGCGCTGACCCGACGGATCGCCGCCGCGCCGGTCGACGCCGACGGCGCGTCTTCGCCCGCGCCGAAACGGCGCCGCGAGATCGCCGAGCTGCTCGGGCGGCTCTGCGAGGTCGAGAAGGACCCCGAGCAGAAGACGAACATCTTGCTCGAGCTCGCCGACGTGCACCAGCGCCTGGGAGACGCGAAGGCGGCGGAGCGCGCCCTCGTGGAGGCCGTCGCGGTCTCGCCCCAGAACGCGCGAGCGTTCGCGCTCCTCACGGGAACGTTTCGCCGTCCAGACGGCACGCCGGACCCGACGGGCTACGCGCGCGCTCTCGGCGCGGTCATCGGCTTCGGGCAGCAGCTTGGTTCCGTCGATGCCCGCTGGTTCGCCGTCCTCGGCCAGCTCGAGAATCCAATCGCTCGCGCGCCCCCGCGACGGGATCGTGCACTTGCAGCGCGCGGTCGCGCTCGACCCGACCCTGTACGAGACGCGCTTCGAGCTCGCCGGCGCGCTGGCGCGCGTCACCGCCCCCGACGAAGCGGCCCGCGTGCTGCTCGCCATGGTGTCGCCGTCGGCGGGCCCGCTGCTCGCCCTCGCGAACCCGGCGTCGGCCCTTGCGCTGCTGGAGCAATCGCTCTCCGCCGAGCGTAGACCGGACGAGGCCGTCGTCGTGAGCGAGCTTCGAAACCTGGCGGGGCAGCTCGACGAGGGGCGCTGCGCGTGGCTGCGCGACCGGCGGCTTCCGCCGCTGGAGGCGTCGCCAAGTGTCCTCGACCGCCCGACCCTCGTGACGCACGTATTGCCGCCCGAGGGGCGCCACATCTTGCTCGAAGTCGCGGCGGCGATCGCGGGAATCGAGTCGAAGATGCTTCGATCGGACCTGACCGAGCTGGGCATCACCCCGCGCAATCGGATCACGGCGCGCACGGGCCACCCGACCCGCGCGCTGCTCGACCGGGTCGCCCGGCAGCTGGGCGTCGGCGAAGTCGAGCTCGCAGTCGCGACTCCCGTGACGCGCGCCAGGGTCCTCGCGCACGATGTCCCGTGGATCGTCGTGCCGCCATCGATCGTCGAGCAGCCGGAGATGACGCAGGTCGCCATCCTGGCGTGCGCGGTCGCCCGAATCGCCTACGGCGTCCCCTGGCTCGAGGAGCTTCCGCCTCGGCAAATCGAGGCGCTTCTGGTCGCCGCGGCCCGACAGGTGGTGCCAAGCTACGGCCTCGACGACCTCGACGTGCTCGCGGCCAAGCTGGTGCCGCAGTACGAGGGGGCGATCGCCAAGGGCCTCTCGCGCCGGCAGCGAAAGCTCCTCGAGGAGCTCGCGCCTCACATCGCGCCGCCGCAGGCGCGCCCCCCCTCGGTAGATACGTTCGTGACGGCGCTCGCCCGCGCCGAGCTTCGTGCCGCGTTCGTCGTGACCGGTGATCTGCTCACCGTCGTCGAAGAAATTCGCACCATGGACGCCACCCTCCACGGCGAGAGCCAGTCTCCCGGTCGACAGGCGCTCTCCGCGGTCCTGGACCATCCCTTCGCGGGCGACGTCGTCCGCTACGCGCTCACTCCCGAGGCGACCGCGCTGCGCCGCCGCCTGGGCTCGACCTGGACGGGGTAACGACAGACGCCGGCCTCGGCCCGACGTTGACGCAACGCGTAAGTGTCAGATGGGCTTGCGTCGAGGGGAAGAGCGGAGGAGGTCCAGCGGCTACGATGGGAGCGTGACGTCGCCGCGCGAGCCGCCCTCTCCTTTTGGGAGGGAACCGGCCAATCCACTTCCGCTGCAGCTCGACCTACCACGCCCGGCAGGCGCCTCGACGGACGCCCCGCGCGCGAGAGCGCCGACTCGGAGACAGGGGCTGGTCCTGGCGCGGCGCTGGCTAGCCGGGTCGCTCGGAGCCGTCGGTGCGGTCGCGTGCTTGGCCATCGCGATCGTCGTCTGGGTGCTGCCCTGGTACCTGCGCCGGCAGTGCATCGACTCCGCGGCGGCCCACGGCGTCGAGATGACCATCGAAAGCGCGCAGGTCGACGCGAGCGGTTTCCGCCTGCTCGGCGTGCGGGCCGCGCTGGCCGACGTTCCGGGAGTCGTGGGGCAGGTCCCCGAAGTTCGCGTGCAGACCCGCGGCCTGCACCCCGAGGCGATGACGATGCGCGGCGCCGAGCTCACCCTGGACGGCGCGTGGACCCAGGTGGGCAGCGCGCTCGCGAAGTGGCGCGCCAAGATGTTCAGCGGCGAAGCCGGCCCGTGGATGCCCGTGTCCCTCGCAATCGACGACTCGCACGTGGCGTGGAAAGGAGTCATCGGCGAGAACGCCCGCGTCGAGGCCAGCGGCGTCCACGTGGATGTGACGTGGCGCTCGCGCGATCCCGAGCTTCACCTCCGCTCCGACCATGTCGTCGTCGCCGTTCCTGGTGGTGCCCTGGGGCCTTGGCGCATCGACTTCGATCGGGTCCCGCCGGGCGGATTGGCGGCCGACCGAAGCCCCGTGCCGGCCAGCGCGCGGCTTCGGCTGGCATTCGACCCGGGCGTGCCCGAGTCGTCGACCGTGCTGGTCATGGCCGACGAGGAACGCACGACGTCCGTCGACGTGGCCGTGCCTCGCTCGCCTCTGGCGCGTCTCGGCGTGCCTCTCGCTCTCGTCGGGGTGCGCGGCAAGGACCTGCAGATCGAGGCGTCGGCGCACTACGCCGCCTCGGGCCCGAAACGGGCCGACGCTCGGACCAAGGGAGGCGTCTACGGCATCCAGGCGCAAGGGCTCCCCCGACCGATTGACATCGCGTGGGAGGTCGCCGCGAACGGCTCGGCCGAAACCGGCCTCGACGTCACCGCGGGGCGACTGGCGGTGGGGCCGCTCGTCGGGGCCATGACGGGAATGCTCAAGGCCTTCGAAGACGGATTTCGCGTCGATCTGGCATGGAAGGCAGGCCCGGTGCCCTGCAAGGCCTTCGACGCGCCGCTCGCGGCGGGTGCGCCGTTCGACATCGCCTACCAGCTGCGAAAGCTCGCCGAGGCGACGGGCATCACCAAGATCGACGGCGACGTCACCGCGCGCGCCTCGCTGGCGTTCGATTCCCGGGACCTCAGCGTGACTCGACTCGACTTTGCCCCGGAGGCTAGCTGCCAGGTCGCCCTCTTTGCACCGTAGCGAAAAGGAGGCCGGACTTGGCGTTCGCCCTCGCCTGCGATATGAGACGGGCACTCACCATGCGTGGTTCCCGCCAGCCTGCCGTTCGCGTGAAGATCAACGATTCTCAGCGCGCCTTCCGCGCCCTCTCGCGGCATCGCCGCACGAAGCTCGCGCGCGCCGCGCAGACGACGCTGGTCAAGGCAGACCAGTGGAGCCGAGGGGACGCGATACCCTCCGAGCTGGCGTCCGCGCTCGAGGGAGCGCTGCGCGCCCTTCAGGAGAAGGGCGCGAAGAGCGCCCCGAAGGCTTAGGCGCCAAGCGCCTCGGCCCCGACGCGCACGGCTCACGCGTTGCGCTTCGCGAAGTCCTTCATGAAGGCCGCCAGCGCGTCGACCCACGCGGGCTCGACCGCGTTGTACAGCGACACGCGGATTCCGCCGACGCTCCGGTGTCCCTTCAAGCCGACCATGCCGGCCTTCTTGGTGTCGTCGACGAACCGCTTCTCCAGCTCTTCGCTGGGCAGGCGGAAGACCGCGTTCATGACCGAGCGGCTCTCCTTTTCGACCGGGCACCGGTAGAACTCGGGCTGCGCGTCGATCGCCGCGTACAGCGCGCCCGCCTTCGCCCGGTTGCGCCGCTCGACGGCCTCGAGCCCACCCAGGTCCTCTATCCACGCGAGGACGTTGCGCATCAAATAGATGCCGAACGTCGGAGGGGTGTTGAGCAGCGACTTGGCCGCGATGTGCGTGCGGTACTGCAGGATCGTCGGTAGATCCCGGCGGCCGCGCTCGACGAAATCGGTCGCCGCGATGACGACCGTGACGCCGCTGGGCCCTATGTTCTTCTGGGCGCCGCCGTAAAGCATCGCGAACGGGCTCACGTCGAATCTTGCGCCACAGAATGTCGCTCGACACGTCGCACACCTGGGGCACCCGGCCGAAGCGCACCGCCTCGTGGTACTGCACGCCGTGGATCGTTTCGTTGCTCGTGAAGTGCACGTAGGCGGCTCGCTCGTCGAGCTTCGCCTCGTCCGGTCGCGCGACGCGGCGATACCCCCCGGCCTTGGTCGAGGCCGCCTCACGCGCGTGGGCGCCCGCGACGCCGGCCCACGCGAGGGCTTCAGCGTAGGCCTTCTCACCCCAAGCTCCCGTGACGACGTAGTCGGCCGAGCCCCCCCGCGGCAAAAAGCTCATCGGGACCAGGGCGAACTGCATCGAGGCGCCCCCCTGCAGGAAGGCGATCTCGTGGCTCTTCGGCACGGCGAGGAGACCGCGCAGACGAGCGAGCGCCTCGTCGTGCACCGCTTCGTATTCTTTCCCGCGGTGCGAGTGCTCCATCACCGACATGCCGCTACCGGCAAAGTCGAGCAGCTCGTCACGCGCGCGCTCGAGCGCCGGCAGCGGGAGAGCCGCCGGACCCGCATTGAAGTTCATGGTTCGAGGCATGGTGTCCGGCGGCCGACTTTAGCCCGGCCAAGCGCGGTCGCGCGAGGCATTCGACCGGAAGCCGGCACAGCGATAGCCTGGCTTACTAGGTCCGCGAATCCCAACGGACGAGCGCCGATCGTGAGAGACGAAGAGGTCTTGATTGCCGCGCCTGCGATCGAAAAAGCAGGCTCCGTCTCCCATGTCCGAAGCACCCTCGTGATCTCGTCGGTGCAGTCGCTGCGCGCCCACTCGCTCTACGAGCACTACCTCCAGCTGCTCGATCCGGCGATGCGAGACACCGTCGCGTCGATGATCGCGGGCGCCTGGCTCCCGGTGGAAACCGCGCTCAAGCACTACCGGGCGTGCGATGCGCTCGGGCTCTCCTTGGCGAACGAGATTGCGCTCGGGCACGAGGTGGGCGACCGGGTCAACCTGTCGCTCTTGAAGGTGCTCTCGACGACCGCGAAGACCGCCGGCGCGACTCCGTGGACGGGCCTGGGCTACATGGATCGCATCTGGGAGCGTGTCTTCACCGGGGGCGGCGTGGGGGTCACCAAGCTCGGCCCGAAGGACGCGCGCGCCCAGCTCGTCGGTCTGCCGCTGCTGGCCATTCCCTACTTCCGCCACGCGTTTCGCGGCACCATGCTCGCGGGTCTCGAGCTCTTCTGCTCCAAGGCGTACATGCACGAGCTCGACAGGGGGCAACCCGAGGTGTCGTTCACGTATCGCGTATCCTGGGTCTGACGATGCTCCCGCTCGAGATTCCCGCGGGGACCACGATCGAGTCTCTCCTCACCGAGGTGATCCCTGCGGTGCACGGGCGGCTCGTCGCGGACGACGCTCCGCGCGAAGCGCTCGGTATCGCCGTGCGCATCGAGGGGCGGGGCAGCTGGACGCTGCGCGTCCGTGGCCGCGAGATGACCGTCGATGACGGCGAGGACGCCCTCGCGACACTCTGGGTGTGCGCCACGGAGCGGTCGGCCGAGCTCTTCCTCGAAGACGCCGCCGGGCCCAAGCGCCTGGTGCCCCGGTTCGCGCCCGTGGGCGGCGTCGCTACGATGAGTGACCCGCGCGTGATACGGCGAGTGGCCATGGCGAGCGGGCGCGTCGAGCTCGCGACGACGGACGAGAACGGCGAGCGGATGGCCGTCGTCTTCGGCTTCGGCGCGGCGGCCCGGCGCGGCATCGACCCGGAAGACCCCGACGTGACCATCGAGACCCAGCTCGCCGCGATCGACCGCGTGCTTCGGGGCGAGCTCGCTCCCGAAGACGCCCTCGCCGACGGCGGGGTGGTCGTCCGCGGGAACCGCCTTCTGGCGATGCAGCTCGCGCTGGCGGTCGGGCCGTTCTATCCCGCCAAGCGATGAGCCGCGTGCACGAGCACCGGCTGCGGTGATATCGTCGCGGCCTGCCATGAAACCGACTTCCTGCGCAAGCCTCGCTCTCCTCTTCGTCCTTGCCGCGTGTGGTGGGAAACCCGCCCAGGAGCCCGAAAACACGGAAGAGTCAGCGTCGTCGGGCGAGGGCGGTGCCGCCTCCTCCGAGGCGCCGACCCCTGCCCTTCCCGAGACCCCCGCCGCGACCGGCGGCGGCAAGCCGGTGGGCGGCGACGACAAGCCGAAGGAAGCCTCGCCGTGCGGCGGCTTCGAGATCAACGACCTCTTGTCCGTCATCTCCCAGGCCGCGTGCGAGGCGCCCGACACGAAGGCGATGTCGGAGCAGAAGGAGATGAAGGACCTCGCCATCAAGGTGGTCCTCGACTCTCCCCTCGTAGCGCCCGGCTCGACGGCGCAGGTGACGATCACCTACCAGAACAAGGGCAAGGCCGACCTGAACCTCAACTTCGTCGTCGACCCGGAGCCGCGCTTCGAGTTCGAGGCGTACACGCTCAAGGGCGCTCGGGCGGACAATCCTCCCGGTGCGGCGCCTGCCCTGCCGCCCGAGGTGACCAACGCGCCCGCGCCCGAGCAGAAAATCGCGAAGGTCACGCTCGCGCCCCTGGGGACGGCGAAGCTCACGTTGAAGTGGGACGCCGTGAAGTACAAGTGGGCCTCCAAGGAGCGTGCGAAGGGCGCCCTTCCCGGCCGAGGGTACCCGCGCGAGCCGGCAGGCCCCCTGAAGAAGGGCAAGTACGTGCTCAGGGTCGTGACGCCGCTGACGGGCGTCTTCGAGGGGGCCGATCACGAGGTGAGTCAGCCGCGGACCGGGCTCACGATAGGCGGACGCTGAGCTTTCGCGCGCTCTTCTTCGGCTCGCCCGAGTTCGCGGTGCCCTCGCTCGAGGCGCTGCACGGCCTGGCGTCCGTGGTCGGCGTCGTCTGCCAGCCCGACAAGCCGGCGGGCCGCGGACTCACGCTGACGCCCCCGGCGGTGAAAGTACGCGCGCTCGAGCTCGGCCTCCCGGTCGTGCAACCGACCAAGCTCAAGACCGGAGAGTTCGGGGCGTGGGTGCGCGCGCAGGCCGTCGACGTGGCGCTGGTCGTCGCGTACGGGCGCATCCTGCCGGGGGACGTCCTCGAGGGCCCGCGGCTCGGCTGCGTCAACGTGCACGCTTCGCTGCTGCCGAAGTACCGGGGCGCAGCGCCCATCGTCTGGGCCATCGTGCACGGCGAAGCGGAGACCGGCGTGACACTGATGAAGCTCGACCTCGGGATGGACACGGGACCGACGTTCGCGCGCGTCGCGACGCCGATCGCGCCCGACGAGACGGCGGGGGAGCTTTCGCACCGGCTCGCGCGCCTCGGCGCCGACGCAGTGCAAACGTGGCTGCCCGAGTACGTTCTCGGACGCTGCACGCTGGAGCCGCAGCGCGAGAAGGACGCGAGCCTCGCCCCGATGCTGAAGAAGAGCGATGGCGCCATCGCGTGGACCGAGACCGCTCGCCGGGTGCACGATCGGGTGCGGGGGATGAATCCTTGGCCGGGCGGGTACACGACGGCCCGAGGACGGCTCGTCAAGGTGCACGAGACGCGCGTCGTCGCCGCGGAGCACTCCGGCGCCGCCGGTTGCGTGCTGGTCGCCGACAAATCGCAGGTCCTCGTGGCCTGCGGCGATGGCTGCGTCGAGCTGCTGATCGTGCAGCCCGAGGGCCGTCGCGCGATGCGCGCCACCGAGTGGGCGGCGGGCCGCGGAGTCGCCGAGGGCGACGTGCTGGTGTCCTGAGTCCTGGGTTCGCGGACGGTCATCTCGCGTTCGGCGGGGTCGCGACCGGCGCATTTCCCTGAGCCGGAGTCGGCCCGGCCGTCGAAAGAGGCCCGAAGAGACCGGTAGTAGGCTGGCTGGAAACGTGCCCGAGACCTAACCATGCTAAATCATATGAATAATTTCATGTGTCGACTGCTCGGAATCGTTGCGAGTGCCCCTGCTGACTTCAAGGTAGTGCTTCACGAAGCGCCGCGTTCGATGGCCGCGCTCTCCCGCGAACACCGCGACGGCTGGGGAATCGCGGTATTCGACGAAGAGGCGAGCGGGTGGTCCCTGGAAAAGGGCGCCGCCTGCGCCAGTGAGGACGCCCGGTTTCACGAGCTCGCGGTCGGAACTCGTGGGGGGCTCCTGATCGCGCACATCCGCAAGAAGACGGTAGGAGAAGCCTCGCTCGCGAACTCGCACCCGTTCGAGAGAGGTCGCTGGGTGTTCGCCCACAATGGGACGGTGAACGACTTGACGTGGCTGCGCGCGCAGACGTCGCGTGAGCGCCTTGCGGAAGTCCGAGGACAAACCGACAGTGAGCTGTTGTTTGCCTGGTTGCTGACGCGTCTCGACGAAGTCGGAGCGGCAGACCGACCCGCGTCGGAGGCGACCGACCTGGCCCTCGCCGGCGCGGCGCGGGCGGCACGAGAGCATGCGGGGTTCGGCGCGTTCACCTTCTTGCTCTCGAACGGCACGACCACGTATGCCCACCGTTTCGAGCGCGCGATGTATTTGCTCGATTGCAGCCTGCGCGACACGGTCCGAATGCGACGCGCGGCGCTCGACGTGACCGTCTTCGAGACGGGGTGGTCGGAACATCGGCGCGCAATTTTCATCGCGTCCGAGCGCGTCACGGAAGACGCGTGGCAGGCTGTCGAGGAGGGATCGCTGCTCCGCATTGACCGAAGCCCTGCCCCTCACTGGAGGCTCGTCGCAGCTTAGGCGCGGGCGCGGTCGCCAAACTGCGGTCGGCAATAAGGCCAGACTGCCGCAACGCGGAGGCATTCCCAGCTAGCCTGCGGCTCCGTCATGGAGCAAGAAGCTCGATCCTCCAGCCTCCCTCGCCCCGCCCTCCGCCGCTTGGTGGCGGTGCGGCGGTTGCTCGACGCGGCTCACACTCCCATCGAGTTCCAGATCCTCGGTCGCATCCTTCTCCACGCCGCGCTCGTCGGAGCGGCGGCGGGCCTCATCGGCTCCCATCTTTTTCGCGGGAGTCGAGGCGGTGCAACGGGTGGCTCTCGAGAGCTGGACCGGGTACGTGCCGCTGCGCACGGGAGGGGAACGGCTGCTCGGCGAGATGAGCAAGCCCCCGCCCTTCCGCCCGTGGTTGATGTTGGTCGTTCCCGCCGCGGGCGCGCTCATCGGCGGCGCCGTGTCCGCGTGGCTCGCGCCCGAGACGCTCGGCGGTGGCAGCAACGCCATCATCGAGGCGTTTCACCAGAAGAAAGGCTTCGTACGCAAGCGGGTCGCCTTCGTGAAGGCGCTGGTCTCGGCGCTGACCATCGGTTCGGGCGGCTCGGGCGGACGCGAGGGCCCGACAATGCAGATGGGGGGCGCCCTCGGATTCGTTCGTCGGCCAGCTGCTGCGAGTGACCGACCGCGAGCGGCGGATCCTGCTCGTCGCCGGCACCGCGGCCGGCGTGGCGGCCATCCTCCGAACGCCCTTGGGCGCCGCGCTCATGGCCGTCGAGGTGCTCCACGGGGACGACTTCGAGGCGGACGCTCTCGTGCCGAGCGTCCTCTCGAGCGTCGTCGCATACTCGGTGTCGATCGCCTTCTTCGGCGGGAACCCGCTGTTCGCGCACGCGCCGAGCTACCCGTTCGAACCGCAGCACCTGCCGCTGTATGCGCTCCTTGCCGTCCTGATTTCGCTCACGGCGAGCGCGTTCCTGTCGACGATGCGCCGGGTACAGAGTGCGACCAGGAATCTGTCCGCGCCCGAGTGGCTCAAGCCGTGCCTGGGCGGCCTGGCGCTCGGCATCTTCGCGATGCCCATCGTCGTCGTCATCGGCCCTCGCCTGGGGCAGCCGGGACAGGGATTGGGTATCCTCGGCGGCGGGTACGGCGCGGCGCAGGTGGCCATCAGCGGCGCCGACTTGTTCCCGCTCGGGTGGCGCGGCGTCGAGCTTCTGGCACTGCTCGGCGGCGTCAAGATAGTGGCCACGTGCCTGACGGTTGGCAGCGGAGGCAGCGCGGGCGACTTCGGGCCCTCGCTCGTCATCGGCGGCGTCATCGGCGGCGCCTTCGGCCGGGCCGCCCAGATTCTTGCTGCAAGACCCGCACATCGATCCCGGAGCGTTCGCGCTCGTGGGGATGGGCACGCTCTACGGCGGCCTCGCGCACGTCCCCCTTGCCTCCGTCGTCATGACGTGCGAGCTGGCCGGCAGTTACGACTTGCTCGTGCCGCTCGTGCTCGCCGAGGGAATCGCCTTCGTCGCCCTGCGCCACGCAACCTTGTACCCGGCGCAGGTGCCGACCAAGCGCGAGTCGCCCGTGCACCGAGAAGAGTTCGCCTTTGACGCTCTGACGGTCGCCGACGTCGTCGTTCGCGACCGCCCCAGCGCGACCTTCCACGTGAACACGCGCGCGCGCGTCGTTATCGAGAAGGCGGCGGCTTCCGCGTGCCAAGACGTCTTCCCCGTGCTCGACGAGCAGGGCAAGCTCGTCGGCATGGTGACGAGCAACGTGGTGCGTAAGACGGCAGCGAATCCCGACATCGGCGAGCTCGCGATCGCGCACGATCTCATGGTGTCACCCGTCAGCGTCAAGCAAACCGACTCGCTACAGCGCGCCTTGTCGGCGATCCTCGAGCACGGCGTTCGCGAGATCCTCGTCACCGACGACGAGGGCAAGGTCGTCGGCTTCCTCGACGAGGAGGAGATCATCAGCGGCCTTGGACCTCGGTCCGGCTAGGACGCCTTCTCGCTAGGGTCGGGCAGGCTCTTGGGTCGCTGCAGGGCGTGGTAAGCCCGGGCGATGTCGCCCTCGGTGACCAATCCGATGCAGTGCCCGTTCCGATCGGTGATCGGAAGCTGAGAGAGGCGGTTGGCGATCATGGTCTGCAGTGCGAATCCCAGGTCGTCGTCGAGGTCGACCGAGACCTTCGGACGCATCACGTCTGCCGCATTGACCAGGGGGAGGAGCTCGGGCTCCGAGGACAGGATGGCGATCTCGTCGGACGTGATGATGACCGGCGAGCCTTCCCGGCCTCGTCGATCACGGGAAAGACGTGCTGCGTTGGCCGCCCGAGGCGATCAGCCAGGATCTCGTCGACACGGGAGTTCAGGCGGAAGGTGCGTAGCGGGCTGTCGCCCTTCGTGAACTGCTCGAGGCGCAGGCTCTTGACCTCCTCCGTCACATGCATGGCCTTCAAGTTGACGCCATCCTGCTCGAGCAGGGCTTCGTAGATGGGAGTCGGGCGCCAGTGCCGTGCGAGGATGTACGCGGTCATGTTGGCGAGCATCAGCGGCAAAATGAGCGAGTAGCCGCTCGTCATCTCGATGATGATGAGCACCGACGTCATGGGCGCCCGGATGATGCCCGCGAAGACCGCGCCCATCCCGACCAGCGCGAATGCGCCGATCGGCTCCCCCGTGTGGTGGAGGAGCGTCGAGTCGAGCTTGCCGATGGCGCCGCCGAGCATGCCCCCGATGAACAGTGCGGGTGCGAAGATGCCACCGGCACCGCCGCTCCCGTACGAGAAAACGGTGGCGACGAGCTTCATCAAGCAAAGCACCACCATGATCTTCACGCTGACGCTTCCCGTCAGCGCCTCGCTCAGCGTGTCGTAGCCGCCGCCGGTCACGCCGCGCGACCCGAGCTTCCACCACGCGACGGCAGCGAGGGCACCCGTCACCAGCCCACCCACTCCCGGGCGGGCCCACGGCGGCAGGCGCGAGGTGTGGAACCACTTGCGAAGGGCGAGCAGCGAGTCGGTGAACGCCACTGAGGCGACCGCTGCGGCCACGCCCAGCAGGGCGTAGATCGCCAGCGACGACGCGTGATCGAGCCCGTAGGGCTGCGGGATGGAGAAGATGGGGTGCTCGCCGAGCACGCTGCGCTCGATCACGGCCGCAAGCGCCGCGGCAATGATCACACCCGAGAGGATCGCTTGATCGAGGTTGCCCACGACCTCTTCGATGGTGAAGGTAACTGCGGCGATGGGGGCGTTGAAGGCCGCAGCGATCCCGGCGGCCGCGCCGACGGGGATGAGGCGACGGAGGGCCTTTGGGGAGACCCGCGTGATGCGACCGAGGAGGCTGGCGACGCCTACGCAAATTTGGACGGTTGGCCCCTCACGACCGAGCGAGGAGCCCGAGCCGAGCTGAATGGCGCCGATGAGGAACTTGCCGACCGAGTCGCGTAGGCGCACGCGCCCCCCCCTTACGTGCAAAGGCCACCTTGACCTGCGGGATGCCGCTTCCGCGGGCGTTGGGGACGACGTACTGCAGAAGCGCACCGCACGCGAGGGCGCCGAGGGTCGGGGTGGCGACGGTCCAGCCAATCCACGATCGACCCCGAGCGTTCATCGCCTGGTCGATGAGCAGGTGGGATGCGAGAGTGATGGCGACGTGAAAGGCCACGGCCGCGAAGCCGCAAACGACGCCGATGAGGATGGTGAGGAAGAAGAGGCGCTGGGCCTCGGTTGGCGCGAAGCGGATTTCGGCCTTGAGAAAGTAGAGGCCGCGCAGCCGAAGCACCACGCGCAGGCGGCGCGAAATCGTCTGTCGCCAGTTGGAGCGATCGCTTGAGGGAAGCGCTCGGGGGCTCTGCTTGGGGGCTGTCGTCCAATGTGCGGGAGACTACGCTCCAGCGCAAGAAAGTCCATGCGGCACACACGGTCGACCACGGTCGCCCTCGCGCATCGCGGGGATCGGGAGCCCCGGGACGGCGTCGGTTCGCCGCAACGTCGCACCATCGCTCGCGACGACGTGCCGCACGCCAAGCTGGTGGAACTCGCGCTTTGCCTTCAGGATACCCGGGTCACTGCACCCAGTCGTCGACCGTGCGCACGCCCAAGACTCGCAGGGCTAATTCGGCAAGGTCGGGGCGCGGT
Source organism: uncultured delta proteobacterium (assembly GCA_963720145.1). GTDB lineage: Bacteria > Myxococcota_A > Polyangia > Polyangiales > Polyangiaceae > Palsa-1150. The sequence continues at coordinate 325,777 of CAVREO010000036.1, read as the reverse complement.
CGCTTGCGCGCACTCCCCTTCGTGCCGATCGCGACGCGATGGAGGCGGTCGCAGAGAGCGATTGGGTAGCTCACCTGGCCGCGCGGGACACTACCCCAGCCCGCCGTAACACTTGCCGCCGCCCTGGCCGACAATCGTGCACCAGACCACGCCTGCGGCGACGAGAACGACGGCGAACGCGCACAGGATGACGACCACGCGCGTGAAGGCGAAGAGAAGCCTGAGCTGGCCGACGGCTTCCATGAGCCGGGGAACGTCCCGACCGTGCGTGCGCACCAGGCCCCCGAGCGAACGGCCGGCGGACATGATCCACCAGGCCATGGGCAGCCAGAACGCGGCCAGGAGCAGCACCCCTAGCCCGCTCCAGACATACCCCTCGGAAAACGCGACGAACCCGAAGATCGAGCCGCCGAGGCCGCCGACCAGCATCATCGACACGCCGACGAAGCTCATCGACTGCGCCAGCGCGCGAAACCCCTCCTTGTGGGCCTCGGAAAAGTCGTAGTCGAGCGGGGGCGGCTCCTCGACCGGCGGACGGGACGGACGCGGGGCGGCGCTCATTGGCTAGTCAAAAGGTAGCGCGATGCGCGACCAATCGGGAGCCGACTCTCCCGGCCGCTCGCGGCGCGACTTACCATCGGGACCCAGGGTATCTCCATGCCAGCGCTCGACGTCTTCCAGCCGGCTGTGGCCGAGTGGTTTCGCTCCACGTTCGGGGAGCCCACGGCCGCCCAGACGCTCGGCTGGCCGCCCATCTCGCGCAGCGAGAGCACGCTCCTTCTCGCGCCCACCGGCTCCGGCAAGACGCTCGCGGCCTTTCTCGTCGCCATCGACCGGCTCATGCGTGAAGGCCCGCCGGCGAGCAAGCGCGAGCGCACGCGCGTGCTCTACGTCTCCCCACTCAAAGCGCTAGCGGCCGACGTGGAGCGCAACCTGAGAGCACCGCTCGAGGGGATCGCTCGGCAAGCCGAACGCGCTGGCCACGCTGGCCGGCCCGTGTACGTACCGACGGTCGACGTGCGCACGGGGGACACGCCGCCCTCCGTGCGCGCCCGCATGGCCCGCAAGCCGGCGGACGTGCTCATCACGACCCCCGAGTCGCTGTACTTGCTCCTGACGTCGGCCGCCCGCGAGACGCTCTCCTCGGTCGAGACCGTCATCGTCGACGAGATCCACGCCCTCGTCTCGACCAAGCGCGGCGCCCACCTGGCGCTGTCGCTCGAGCGCCTCGAGGCCCTGAGACCGGGACACGCGCCGCCGTTGCAGCGCATCGGGCTGAGCGCCACGCAGCGGCCGCTCGACGAAGTCGCGCGTCTGCTCGCTGGCTTCTCGGAGGGCCTGCCGCGGCCCGCCGCGATCGTCGATGCCGGGGCGCGCAAGGAGCTCCTGCTCGTCGTCGAGACCGGGACGCCCAGCCGCGCGTCCGCGGACGCACCCCCGGAGCCGACGAGCTCGTGGCCGAGCATCCACGCGCGCCTCGTCGAGCTGATTCGCGCGCATCGCTCGACTCTCGTCTTCGTGAACAGCCGGCGCCTCGCCGAGCGCGTGGCGGCGGCGATCAACGACTCCGCGGGCGAGGAGCTCGCGCTCGCGCACCACGGATCGGTCGCTCGCGAGAAGCGTGCGGCCATGGAGGAGGGCCTCAAGCGCGGCCACCTCCGCGCCATCGTCGCGACCTCCTCCCTCGAGCTCGGCATCGACATGGGGCCCGTCGATCTCGTCGTGCAGATCGAGTCCCCGCCGAGCGTCGCCTCGGGGCTTCAGCGCGTCGGTCGAGCGTGTCACGTGGTCGGGGGCGTGCCCAAGGGCATCCTCGTCGCCAAGCACCGGCAGGACCTCGTTTCGTGCGCGGCGGCGGTGGCCGGCATGCGCGCCGGCGACGTGGAAGAGACCTTCTACCCCCGCAACCCGCTCGACGTCTTGGCCCAGCAGATCGTCGCGATGGTCTCGGTCGATTCGCTGGGCGAGGTCGAGCTCTTCGATCGGGTCCGGCGCGCGGCGCCGTTCGCCGAGCTGCCGCGGGCGGCCTTCGACGGCGTCCTCGACATGCTCAGCGGCCGGTACCCGAGCGACGCCTTTGCCGAGCTACGTCCGCGGCTCACCTGGGATCGCGCGCACGGCCAAGTGCACGCACGCGTGGGGTCGCACCGCCTGGCCGTCACGAGCGGCGGCACCATTCCGGACCGCGGCCTGTACGGCGTCTTCACGTCGGCGGGCGAAGGCGGCGCGCAGCGCCGCGTCGGGGAGCTGGACGAGGAGATGGTGTTCGAGCTCCGCGAGGGGGAGGTCTTTCTGCTCGGCGCGTCGTCGTGGCGAGCCGAGCGCATCACGCCGGATCGGGTCCTCGTGTCCCCGGCCGCAGGCGAACCGGGCAAGATGCCCTTCTGGCACGGCGAGCGCCCTGGACGCACGCGCGCGTTCGGCGAGCGCGTCGGCGCCCTCGTCCGGCGCATCGCCGCGGGAGAGGTCGACACCGCGGGGCTACAGGCCGAGGCCTCCGTCGACGCGAAAGCCGTGAACGCGCTCGTCGGTTACGTGCAGGAGCAGCTCGCCGCGACGGGCGAGGTCCCGAGTGATCGCACCCTCGTCGTGGAGCGGTTCGTGGACGGCGTGGGCGACTGGAGGGTGGTCGTCATGTGCCCTCTGGGGATGCGCGTCATCGCGCCGTGGGCCATCGCGATCGCGGCTGGGCTGCGAGAGCGCTACGTCGAGGTGGACCTTCACTACACCGACGACGGCATGGCGTTTCGCATCCCGGCCTGCGACGAAGCCCCACCGGTCGACCTCTTCTTGCCCTCTGCAGACGCCATCGAGGACATCGTCACGCGCGCGCTCGACGGCACGCCGCTCTTCGCCGCTCGCTTCCGCGAGTGCGCGACACGCGCGCTCCTGCTCCCCCGGCGCGATCCCCGCAGGCGCACGCCCCTCTGGGCGCAGCGCAAGCGCGCGCAGGACCTCCTCGCGGTGGCCTCTCAGCACCCGAGCTTCCCCGTCGTGCTCGAGACGTACCGCGAGTGCCTCCGCGACGCGTTCGATTTGCCCGGGTCGATCGCGTTGCTGCGCGACGTCGCGGCGCGGCGCGTCCGTGTCGCGACCGTCGACACCCGGGCTCCTTCGCCGTTTGCGTCGAGCGTGCTCTTCGCGTTCGTAGCCGCCTTCATCTACGACGCCGACGCGCCGCCCGCGGAGCGGCGGGCGCAGGCGCTCACCCTCGACTTCGCGCGGCTGCGCGAGCTCCTCGGCGAAACGGAGCTGCGCAGCTTGCTCGATCCGGAGATCCTCGAGGACCACACGCGCGCGCTGCAGCGCCTCACCCGCCCGGCCACCCACGTCGATGGCGTGCACGACCTCTTGCTCGCGATTGGCGATCTGTCCAAGGACGAGCTCCGGGCCCGGTGCAGCCCTCCGGAGCAGGCCGCTCGCTGGGCGCGCGAGCTCGTGCGGGCCGGCCGCGCGTTCGAGGCCATGGTGAACGGCCAGACGCGCCTCGTTGCCGTCGAAGACGCGGCGAAGATGCATCACGGTCTCGGCGTGGCGCTCCCCGAGGGGCTGCCGCCCGCTCTCCTCGAGCGCCCGCCCGACGGCACGTCTCCGGCGACCGGAGGAAGTGCCGACGTGCTACCTGCACGTCGGCCTTCGCCGGAGCGTGGTCGACACCAGGGTGCGCTTCGCGAGCTCTTCGCGCGTTTCGCCCGGACCCGAGGGCCCTTCCTCGCCGACGACTTCGCGCGGCGCTTCGGAGTCCCGGTCGGGGCGGCGGAGCCCGTCGCCCGCGCGCTCGTGCAGAGCGGAAGGCTGCTCGAAGGCGCGTTCCGCCCGGGAGAAACCGCGCCGGAGCTGTGCGACGCGAACGTGCTCGACGCGCTCCGGCGCAAGTCGCTGGCCAAGCTACGCCGCGCGATCGAGCCGGTGGACACCCACGCGCTCGCCCGCTTCGTCCCTGCCTGGCAGGGCGTCGAACGCAAGCGGCGCGGACGCGACGCGGCTGCTCGCGGTCATCGCGGAGCTGGAAGGATGCCCCCTCGTGGCGTCCGCCCTGGAGACCGAGATTCTTCCGGCGCGCATCGAGAACTACCAGCCGTGGGACCTCGACGCCCTCTGCGCCTCGGGCGAAGTGGGTTGGGCGGGGCTCGAGCCGCTCGGCGCCACCGATGGGCGCGTCGCGCTCTACCTGCCTGCCAACGAGGCGCTGCTCGCCCGCCCGTCCCCGCAAGTCGAGGGAGCTCTGGCCCGAGCCATTCGGGGCGTGCTCGCGCGCCGCGGCGCCGTCTTTTTCGGGGACATCGCCCGCGAGGTCGGCGGCTTTCCCAACGCCGTGCTCGACACCGTCTGGCAGATGGTGTGGGCCGGCGAGGTGACCAACGACAGCCTCGAGCCGCTGCGCAGCCGGGCCCAGGCCCTCGCGAGCGACGCGCAGCGCCGGCAGCATCCCCGTCATGCGCGCGCCGTCCGCACGGGGCCCGCCGGGAGCGAAGGCCGCTGGTCGCTCCGCGCGTCGCGCTGGGGCGATCCGGGGGCCCGGGCGCCAAGCGAGACCGATCGCCGCGCCGCGCTGGCGAAGGCCCTGCTCGATCGATACGGGGTGGTGACGCGCGAAGGGGCACATGCCGAGGGCATCTCGGGTGGCTTCGCCGCGGTCTACGACGTGCTCAAGGCGCTCGAGGAACAGGGGCGCGTCCGCCGCGGCTATTTCGTCGAAGGGCGAGGCGGCGCGCAGTTTGCTCTCCCGGGCGCCGAGGAACGGCTCCGTGCGATGCGAAACCCGAGGGAAGACGCGCCCGTCGTCGTTCTGGCGGCCACCGACCCCGCAAACCCCTGGGGCGCGCTCGTCGAGTGGCCCGCGTCGCGAGGCGAGGCGCGGCCCCAGCGCGCGGCGGGCGCGCTCGTCGTCGTGCGCGACGGCGAGCTCCTGGGCTGGCTCGGTCGCGGCGAGCACCCGCTGCTCGCTTTCGTCCCGGAACACGAGCCCGCGCGAACGCGCGACGCGCTTGCTCTGGCGTCCGCCCTCGGCGGCCTCGTCGAGCGGGGCCTGCGGCGCGCGCTCCTCATCTCGACGGTCGACGGCGAGCCCGCCGCGGCGAGCCCGCTCGCCCCGGTGTTCGTCCGCGCCGGATTCGCCCCGACCCTGCACGGCCTCTTCAAGCGCGCCCCCGCTCCCCAGCCCGCGGGCGACGTCGCTTCCCCCCGGCGGAGCCCACGGCCCGATGAACCGCCACCAGACGCTCCTCGAAGACATCTGCCGCGAATTTCCGACCTTCGCGATCCAACCCAAGCGCGAGAGCTCCTTGCAGCGCGCCATCGCCGTCGCTCTCTCGATCGTGACTTGCGGCGGCCAGCGCCACTACCTGACGCGGTACCACACTGTCCTTTTCGGCAAGCTCTATGTCCCAGACGCGTGGGAACACATGGATGACGACGCGCGCTATATCCTGCTCCGCCACGAGCGCGTTCACCTGCAACAGCGGCGCCGCATGGGCGACCTTCTCATGGCGTTCGTCTATCTCGTCCCGGTTCTGCCCCTCTTTCTCGCGTACGGGCGCGCGCGCATCGAGTGGGCGGCCTACGTCGAGACGATTCGAGCGACGGCGGAAGTACACGGCGTGGGCGCAGCGCGCGAGCTCGAGCGCGAGATCGTGCGCCGTTACGTCGGCCCGGATTACGGGTGGATGTGGCCCTTTCCCAGCGTTATACGCCGCTGGTTCGCCGAGGTCATCGCCGAGCTAACCGAGCCAAAGGCGGAGGCCCTGTCTCCCGACGAAAAGAGTACGTGGGACCCGCCAGCGTGAAACAAAAGCTGTGGTAAGCCATCGTCCGATGGCGGTCGTCGGAATCGATCTCGGCACCACCAACACGGTCGTCGCGGGCGTACGCGGCGGCCGGGTGGGCGTGTTGTCGGACGAAAAGGGGCGCCGACTCCTCCCGAGCGTCGTCTCCTTCCACCCGAACGGCGAGGTCCTGGTCGGCTATCCCGCGAAAGAGCGGCGGGTAGTCGACGCGAGGAACACCGTCGCGAGCATCAAGCGCCTCATCGGCCGCGCGTGGGCGAGCGAGGAGCTCCAGCGATCGCGCCAGCGCTTCGCGTTCGAGCTGAAGGAGGGGCCGGGACAGAGCTCGCTCGTCGTTGCGCGAGGCCAGGAGTACACGCTGCCCGAGATCAGCGCGTTCGTCCTCAAGCAGGCCAAGGTGCTCGCCGAACGCGCCCTCGGCGAGGCCGTCGACAAGGCGGTCATCACCGTACCGGCCAACTTCAACGAGCTGCAGCGCGCGGCGACCAAGGTGGCAGGGCGGGTAGCTGGGCTCGAGATCCTGCGCATCATCAACGAGCCCACCGCCGCGGCGCTGGCGTACGGCCTGGGCAGAGCCGCGAAGGAGCGCGTCGCCGTCTACGATTTCGGCGGCGGCACCTTCGATTGCACGCTCCTGGATCTCTCCGGCAACGTCTTCGAGGTGCTCGCGACCGCCGGCGACACCTTCCTCGGCGGCGACGACCTGGACGTCGCCATCGCCGAGCGCATGGCCGATGCCTTTCTCCAGGCACACCGCCACGACCCTCGCGCCGACGCGCAGGCGTTCGAGCGGCTCCGCATCGCCGCGGAGGCGGTGAAGATTGCCCTCTCGAGCAACGAGCGCGTTCAGTATCTCGTCCGCGAGATCGCCCACGGAGTCGGCGGCGCATCGCTCGACCTGACCTTCGCGATGACGCGCGACGAGCTCGAGAGGCTCGCGACACCGCTCATCGAGCGGACCTTCGCCGTCTGCCAGGACGCGCTCGCCGTGGCCCGCCTTCCCGTCAGCGCCTTCGATCGCGTCATCCTGGTCGGCGGCTCCACCCGCATCCCGCTCGTGCGCCGCCGCGTCGAACAGTTCTTCGGCACGCAGCCTCTCGATCGGGTCAACCCCGAAGAGGTCGTGGCCCTCGGGGCCGCCGTCCAGGCTTCGGCCCTGACGGAGGTGCGCCGTCGCAACATCCCCGCACCACCCGTTCCTGGCGCGCGCAAGCCGGCGTCCTCTCGGCCCTCGGTGCCGTCCTATCCCGAGGTCCACGCCGAATACACGGAGGACGCCGACGAAGTCACGATCTCCACCCCGGTCGCGGCGCTCATCGCCGAACAGGAGAAAGCCGCGCGTGCCCGGTCCACGGGCCAGACGCCGCGCCCGCCCTCCGGCCTCCCCGGCCGGCGAACACCCCCTCCTCTGCCCCCGCCTTCGATCCCCGACGCGGGGAACGCGACGACGGGGACCGCGGAGCCGGTGCTGTCGCCTTCCCGGCCCGCCCCCGTGCTCGTCGACGTCACCCCGCGGGCGCTCGTCGTCGAGACCGTCGGCGGCTGGTGCGACGTCGTCGTGCAGCGAAACGCCAAGATTCCCTGCGAGCGCACCCGTGCCTTCACGACCTCGAGCGACATGCAGACCGCGGTGCAAGTGCGCGTGGCCCAAGGGGAAGATCCGACCTTCGGCGCCAACACGTACCTCGGGCAGGTGGAGCTCTCCGGCTTGCGCGCGGCCCCGCGCGGCCAGGTCACCATTCAGGTCCGCTTCGAGGTCGACGAGAGCGGCACGCTCAAGATCCACGCCACCGACGTGTCGACGGGCCGCGACGCGCACGCGACCCTGCAGCTCGTCGGCATCTCCGGCCTCGAGAGCGTCGAGGCCATGAAGGTGCGCCACGCGCAGACACCGATCGGGATAAGGTAAGACGCTCATGAGCGGCTCCGAGGACGTCGTCTTCGCCTGGCTGAGGGTGCTCGACGAGCTCACGTACTACGAGCTCTTCGGCGTCGCCCCGGAGGCAACCCCCGACGACGTGCGCGCCGCCTTCCACGTCTTCTGCGACACGTTCCACCCCGACCGGCACGTCGCGCGCACGAGCGACGAGCGCGGCGCCGTCGCCGCGATATTCAAGCGGGGAACCGAGGCGTACGTCGTCCTCTCCGACATGTCCCTTCGCGCCCACTACGACGCGCAGCTCGCCGCGCAACCCAGCCAACGGCCCGTTCGCTTGAGCCTTTCTCCCCTCTCGCGACCGCCCCCCGGCACCGGCTCAGGCCCACCCTCGCTCCACGACGCCGTCCGCGCGCCCTCCGCGCGGCCGTTCGCACGTCGCGCCGAGGAGCTCCTCCTCAAGGGCGACCTGCGCCAGGCCAAGCTGCAGCTCGTGATGGCCAATCACATGGACCCGGGCAACCAAACCCTCGAGGCAGCCCTGCGCGACCTCGAGGCGCGACTGTCGCAGCCCCGATGACCCGTCTTGAACGGCCCCTCTCGCGAAGCTAGCGTCTCCTGCCATGGCCGCCCCGGCGAGGCTTCTGCCGACCGACTCGAAGCACGGAAGTGCCGGCGCGCACCCTGCACGCCGGCTGATCGACGCCGGCTTCTACGCGCTCGCGACCGCCACGGCGATCACGTTCGCCGCGGAGATCTTCCTCGTCTTTCTGCGCGCGCCCATCGAGGCGCGCATGGGAATCGTGCAGAAGATCTTCTACTTCCACGTCCCGAGCTGGTACGGCATGTACATCGGCGCCGGTGCCTGCTTCGTGGGCTCGCTCGCGTACCTCGTTCGACCGACGGACGGGCGCGACGCCTTTGCCCGCGCCGGCGCGGAGACGGCCGTCGTCTTCGGAAGCATCGGCCTGATCACCGGTCCGCTCTGGGGCGCAAAGGCCTGGGGCACGTTCTGGACGTGGGACCCGCGGCTCACGACGGCGCTCCTCAGCTTTCTCATCTACGTCGCGTACCTGGTCCTGCGCGGATTCGCGGGTGACAGCTCCGGCGAGCGGCGCTTCGCCGCAGCGCTCGGCGTCCTCGGCGCCGCCAACCTGCCCATCATCCACTACAGCGTCCAGAAGTGGGGCGGTCAGCACCCGATGGTCATCACCGGCTCGGGCGGCGGGCTACAACACCCCGACATGAAGCTCGCCCTGGCCGGGGGTTTTCTGCGCTTCACGCTGCTGGCGGCGCTGATGCTGTGGGCGCGCACGAGCCTCGAGATTCTCTCGAGCCGCCTCCGCCGCGCCGAAGAGGACGCAATCGATCTCGGCCTGGATACGAGGACCGAAGGATGACCGCGCAAGAATCGCAGACACCGAACGACCGCGCGACGACCTTTCAGGCCGTCCAGGGCAACGCGGGCGAGCAGTACAGCGGCACGACCCTCCTGGTGACCGCGTACGCGGTGCTCTGGATCGTGCTCTTCGCCTGGATTGCGCTCGTCTGGCGCAAGCAGCGCGCTCTGGCCGCGCGCCTCGACGACCTCGAGCACGTGCTCGACAAGGCGGCCGCGGACCCCTACAGGAAAAAGGGCTAGAGCGAGATCGGCCACGAGAGATGAACACGCCCGGCCCCGAGCACTTCCTCTTCATCCCGGGCATTCTCCTCATCGGAGTGGTCATCGGGTACATCATGGGCACGCGCGCCGCGAGAGCCGAGATCGACCGCAGACGGCGCCGCGCGCGGGAGTAGAGCCATGTTCGATTTCGAACCGACGGAAGAGCAGCAAGCTCTCATCGAGACGGCCCGGCGCTTCGCGCGCGAGCGCATCGTTCCCATCGCCGCGGAGTACGACAAGATCTCGCAGTTCCCGAAGCACGTCTTCGAAGAGGCCCACGCCATCGGCCTCGTGAACCCGACGCTCCCCACCGAGTACGGCGGCTCCGGGCTCAGCGACGTCGACTCGAGCCTCATCACCGAGGAGCTGGCCTACGGATGCTCGGGCATCCAGACCAGCATGACCGCGAATACGCTCGGCCTCACGCCCATCAAGCTCGCGGGCACCTCCGAGCAGAAGAAGAAATATCTCGGCTGGCTGGCGAGCCACCCGATCATGGTGTCTTACGCCACCAGCGAGCCCTCGATGGGCAGCGACGTCGCCGGAATGCAGTGCCGCGCGACACGCGAGGCGGGCGGCGGTTGGGTGCTGAGCGGCACCAAGCAGTGGATCACGAACGCGACGCTCGCGAGCTTCTACGTCGTCTTCGCGACCGAGGACCCGGCGCTCAAGCACAAGGGCATCGGCACATTCATCGTCGAGCGGTCGCAGAACGGCGTGAAGCCCGGCCGGCACGAGGACAAGCTGGGGCAGCGCGCGAGCGACACGGCGGCCCTCGTTCTCGAGGACGTGCGCATCCCACCGGAGCAGGTGCTCGCTCCGCCGGGCGAGGGCTTCAAGCTCGCCATGGAGACGTTCAACCAGACGCGCCCCGACATCGGCGCGATCGCGGTGGGCATCATGCGCCGCTGTCTCGACGAGTGCGTGGCCTACGCGCGCGAGAGAAAGACGTTCGGCGTCCCCATCGCCCAGCACCAGCTCATCCAGGCGATGCTCGCCGACATGAAGATTCGTATCGAGGCGACGTCGCTCCTCGTGCGCAAGGCCGCGTGGAACCTCGACAAGGGCACGCGCGACCCGATGACCTCGTCGTGCGCGAAGGCCTTCGGCGCCGACGCCGCGATGCAGACGGCCATCGACGCGGTGCAGGTGTTCGGCGGGTACGGGTACGTGAAGGACTATCCAGTCGAGAAGCTGATGCGCGACGCGAAGATTCTCCAGATTTACGAAGGCACCGCGCAGGTGCAGCGCTTGGTCATCGCGCGGCAGCTCATCGGGAGGTAGCTCTCCTTGGCCATCCGAAAGGCCGCGAAGGGGCTCGGCGTCTTGGCGGCCTTTCCTCTCGGTGTTCTCGGTGTGGCGGCGTGCGCCGGCGGGGCGGGCGATGGCGGGCGTGACGTCGTGCCCGAATCGCGCGACGTGCGCGTCGCCGAGGGCGCCGGAGAACAGAGCTACGAATACGTGGCGCGCAGGGCGCTCGCGGTCGTGGCTCTGGCGGAGGCACGCGGTATCGAAGCGCCGATCGCGCGGGCCGCCGTCGACCGGCTCGCGGACGCGCTCGATACGTGCGCGACCGAGGAGGGCCGCAAGGGCACGCTGGCGGCGGGAGCCGCGCGCATGGTCGCGCAGGTTTCCCCCGACGGCACCGTCGCGCAGACGAGCCTTCGCGTCGACCCCGGCCCCGGGGTTCTGCAAGACGCCGTCTTGTGCCTCGTCGCTCCGGCGAAGATGCTCGGCTTTCCCCCCGCCGATGCCGGCGCGCGAGGGTTTGCCGTCGAGGCCATCTGGGGGAAGGTCGCGCCGCGTTGACGGGTAGGTCTGAAAAGGGAGTCTCCTCGTGACGGATTTGCACTATCTCGTGCTCTCGGCCCTCTTGACCTGGGTCATGCTGATGACCTCGAGCACGCTGCGCGTGCACGGCTGGACGATGGGTGGGCTGCGCATGGGGATGGGCAATCGGGAAGACGTGCCCGAGCCGACGCCGCTCGTAGCTCGCGCGGACCGCGCCGCCCGCAACATGATCGAGAACCTGGCGCTTTTCACCGCCGTTCTCGTCGCCGGTCGGTTGGCCGGGGCCTCGGCCGAGGTCTTGACCCGCGGCGCGGCGATTTTCTTCTGGGCGCGCGTCGTCTATTTCGGCGTGTACTTGGCCGGCGTTCGGTACGTGCGTACGGTGGTGTGGGCCGTCGGTCTGTTCGGAGTGTGGGAGATTGCGTCCGCCGTGCTCTTTCGCTGACACGATTGCGGGCGAGAGGGGTCGCTTTCGGGAAGTCGAGGTCGAGGTCGAGGGTCGCGGTCGAGTACTGATACAATCACGCACGCGACCTCCGACCGTCGACCGTCGACCTCGACCTCGACCTCGACCTCGACCTCCGACCGTCGACCGTCGACCGTCGACCTCGACCTCGACCTCGACCTCGACCTCGACCTCGACCTCGACCTCGACCTCGACCTCGACCTCGACCTCGACCTCGAACACGAACACGAACACGAGCGAGGGCCGCGGCGGGTGATCTCTTCGTTCTTGTCGTGCATGCGAGAGCGCGCACGTTGCGCGCCGGCGACCGGCGGGGCGGGCGGAGAGAACTTGTCGCCGTCACGCAACCTGCGCGTGGGGGGGGCATGCACGACAAGAACGAAGAGATCACCCTCCCGTTTCAGCGGCTCGATGTTTATTGCGTGGCGAAGGAGCTCGTGAAGAAGGTTCATGAGGCGCGGATTCGGGATGCGGAGCTGCGGGATCAGGCGACGAGGGCGAGCAAGAGTGCGTTTCTCGGGCTTTGCGAGGGGCTGCCGAGCGACAGCTCGGGGGTCAGGAGGAGGCACTTCGAGATCGCGAACAACTCGCTTCACGAAGTCGTCGGCGCGGTGGATGTCGCCGAGACGATTGGCGCCGTCGCGCGGAGCGACGCGCGCGAGATCGCCGCGCTGGCCGTGCGCGTGAAGCGGATGCTGCGGGCGCTGCCGCGGTGACGTCAGCGGATAAGGCCCGTGAGCAGTGCGACCACGCGGCCTGCGATCGCGATGCAGCGGATGGCCGCATCGCGATCGGCGTCGCCCATCAGCGCAGCGATTTCGACCGCGGCCGCGGCTTCGCTGGCTTCGCCGCGCGCGATGGCGAAGGCGCGAGCCTTGTCGGCCCGCGTGACGCGGCCGGCGCCCTCGGCCGCATTGAGGCAAGCGCTCTTGGCGGCGCGGGTGGCTTCGTCGCGAAGCTTGGCGTCGCGCACGTTGGCCGCCTTGACGGCCAGGAGAAGCTCCACGGCGACGCGATACGCGACGAGCTTGTGATGGGGCAAGACAGAGTGGGAGGTCGTGTTTTGGTCGGTCATGCCCCCCCATCGCGCAGGGGCCGTGACAGCGCTCTCGCCCACCCCTCCTGCTCCGCGGGAGCGCTGGCGCGGCCCGTGCGCGTCTCGGGCGTGACCGACCAAAACACGACCGCCCGCGAGTTCCCCTTCGCGACCGTCGACCCAGCGACCGGCGACCGCGACCGCGACCGCGACCGCGACCGCGACCGCGACCTCCGACCGCGACCGCGACCTCCGACCGCGACCGCGACCGCGACCTCCGACCGCGCCGTCGACCCCGACCCCGACCCCGACCCCGACCCTGACCCCGACCCTAACCCCGACCCCGACCGTCGACCCCGACCCTGACCACCACCCCTGCCGCGAGCGAGGCCCTCGCACCTTCCGATGCGCGCAACCCCTCCCCGATTTCCGGCGACGCTCACCCCCGCGCCGCGAGCTGCCCGCACGCCGCCGCGACGTCCGCCCCACCGCTGTACCGCAGGTGCGCCCTCAGCCCGTACCCCGCCAGCGCGCCTACGAATCGCGCAACGTCCCCGCGCTCGAACGGGTCGCTGCCCGCCACGTCAATCGCGTTGTACGGCACCACGCTCACGCGCGGCCGCACCCCCGTCCTCCCCTCGAACCTCCGGGCGAGCGCCGCCAGCGCCTCGGCGTCCGCGTCCGTGTCGCTGACGCCGCCGAGCGGCGTCACCGCCCACATCGGCGCGAGGCCCGTCACGCGCGCGTGCTCCTCGACCGCGTCGATCACCTCGTCGAGCGAGTGCGCCGCGTGGATCGGCATGAGCCGGCGCCTCACCTCGGCCCGCGCGCTCGCGATCGACACGCCCAGGCGCACTCTCGGGAGCTCGCGCGCGAGCCGGCGTATGCCGAGGGGCAGCCCCGACGTGCAGACGGTCATCGCCCGAGCGTCGATCGCCGTCGCCGACGGATTGCACAGCACGCGAATGGCCTCGAACACGCGATCCGCATTGGCCAGCGGCTCGCCCATGCCCTGGAAGACGACGCCGTGAACGCGGCCCTCCGCGACGGCCGATCGCAAGGCTTCCGCAGCCCCCGCACCCCCCGCAGCGGCGCGCCCGGCCGCCACCAGCGTTCGGCGCACCATGCGAACTTGCTCGACGATCTCCCACGTCTCGAGGTTGCGCGACAGCCCCATCCTTCCAGTGGCGCAGAACGCGCACGCCAGCGCGCACCCCACCTGCGAGCTGACGCACGCGCTGAACCGCCCTGCGCGCTCCAGCGGAATGCGCACCGCCTCGATCGCGTGACCGTCCGCCGTTCGCAGCGCGAGCTTCACGAACGGGTCGAGCGCGCTCCTCTGCACCGAGACGAGCGCGAGCGAGGGAACCGACCCTCGTCCCCGCACCGCGTCGAGGGCGGCGCGGCGAACGCCGGCGATCGCGAGGCCCTCGAGGGCCTCGCCCCGATGAACGGCGGCGACGATCTTGCGCGCCTCGGCAGGCGCGAGCCCGAGCGTCGCGGCAAGCGCGTCCGGGGTGAACGCCTGGAGGGGGAGCACGTGCCCTGCCGTTACCATGCGCCATGCTACCTTGGTAGGCGTGTTCGGCTTGAGCTTCGGCGAGCTCTGCGTGCTGCTTCTCGTGGCCGTGGTCGTCCTCGGACCCAAGGAGCTGCCGAAGTACCTTCGAAAGGCCGGGCAATTCGCCGGGCGAATGCGCCGGCTCGCCATGGACATGCGCGAGAAGAGCGGCATCGACGAGGTGCTGCGGACCGAAGGAATCGACCGCGACATCGCCGAGATACGCCGGCTTGCGCGCGGGGAGATCACGGGCATGGCGACCGCCCTTCGCTCGACCGCCGACGCCGTGCGCATCCCGGGCATCACCGGTCCCGCGGCCGCGCGCCCGACCCCGACGGCGCCCGTCGCCCAGACCGTCGCGGCGACCGGGCAGCCGTCCCAGCTCGCGCCCGTACCGCAGCCCGGGTCGCTCCCGCAGTCGTCGCCGGTGCTCGACATGCAGCGCGAGTTTCCGCCCGAGGGAGCCGACGCCTACGGCGCGCTGCCGGACACGGCGCTCGTCTACGACGGATCCTTCCCGGCCTCGCCGCTCGCCGAAGATGCGCTTTACATGCGCGGCGAGGAGCCGCCCGCGGATCCCGCGCTCGGAGCGGGTGAAACCGCGCCCGGCGCCCCATCCGGCGAGAGCGCTCCCGCGACGGCTGCGACAGGGACCGAGGGATGACCGCCGCAGCCCCCTCCCCCGCCGAGCCGTCCGCTTCCGCGCCGACGCCCGAGCGCGACGTGCGCATGACCATATGGGAGCACCTCGAGGAGCTCCGGCGGCGCATCATCAAGGCCGCCCTCGGCGTCATCTCGGCGACGGTCGCCGCCTGGTGCTTTCGCACGCAGATCCTCTCCTGGCTGGTCACTCCCTACCAGCACACGTGGCTGACGCACTTCGACAAGCCGCTCGTCCTTCAGACTCTCCGGCCTGCCGACGCGTTCATGGGCTACCTCGAGCTCTCCCTCACGACGGGCATCGTCGCGTCCGCGCCCATCATTTTCTATCAGCTCTGGTCGTTCATCAGCCCAGGCCTCTATCGCAAGGAGAAGCGGCTCGTCTTTCCGTTCGTCCTGTCGTCGACGGTGCTCTTTCTCTCGGGCGTGGCCTTCGCCTACTACGTGGCGTTCCCGTTCACGTTCAACTACTTCCTCTCGCTGCTCGGCCCCGTGCGCGAGGGCGTCGAGCTGACGCAGATCGTGACGCTCGAGTTCTTTCTCGACTTCGCCACGCGGTTCTTGCTCGCCTTCGGCGCCGTCTTCGAGATGCCGCTCTTCATCGCGTTTCTCGTCCTGGCCAACGTCGTCACGCCCCAGCAGCTCATCAAGTTCGGGCGCTGGGCCACGGTGCTCGCGTTCGTGCTCGGCGCCATCGTGACCCCCGGCCCCGAGGTGACCAGCCAGATCGCCGTGAGCGGGGCGCTCATCGGCCTGTACTTCCTGTCGATTCCGATCGCGTACATGCTCAGGCCGCGAGCGAGCCCGAGCGAGCCGGGGAGCCCCGGGTAGGTTCGCGTCCGTGCGATCGGTTCGATCGCGAGGATCGATCCGATCGCGTGCTTCCCGGAAACGAGCGGGCCGCGTCGACGTGCCGCGGACCCGCGCGCAGGTCTCGCATCTCCGGGCGCCACGCGTGGCTCGTCTCGTGCAATCCTGGGAGCGGCATGCGGCTCCTCCTCCCGGTTTCCTGCATCGCGCTCCTCCTGGCCGCGTGCGGCGGGCAGAGCGGGTCCCTCGGGAGCTCCGGCAACGGGAGCTCCGCGTCGGGCGGTGCCACGAGCAGCAGCTCGGGCGCCTCGGGCAGCTCGGGTGGCTCCGGCAGCTCCGGCAGCTCGACAGGGACTCCCCCGGACGGCGGCGCTCCCGTCCCTCGGCTCTCCGTGAGCGGCGCGCAGATCCTGGACCCGGTCGGAAACCCCGTGCTGCTACGCGGATGGAACTGGGGCCAGTGGGGCTCTGTTCAGCCGCAGGACGGCGCCGACAACATGGCGCAGGGCGCCAATGCCGTGCGGATCCCGCTGCGCTGGTGGGGACTGTGGGCCGACACGTCCGTCGACGCGCGCAGCGACGCGGCGCCCGGGCACGTGGACCCGGCGCACCTCGCGGTCCTCGACGGCATGATCCGAGAGGCGACCGATCGGGCCCTCTGGGTCGTTCTCTTCGTCGACTCGAACTGCGGCCAGGCCAGCCTAGCCAACGACACCGTGGCCCTCTGCGGAACGGCGACAGACGGCGCGGCTGCGAACTTCCTCAACGACCCGGCGACCAGCCAGAAGTTCACCGAGGTCTGGGCATTCCTCGCGGCGCGCTACGCCACGACTCCGTACATCGGCATGTACGAGATCCTGCCCGAGCCGAACTTCACCTGCTCGGCGACCCGCTGCACGGACTGGAGCACGGCGCCGACGTTCTACGCATCCATCATCCCGACGATCCGCGCGGCCGATCCGCGTACGCCCATCCTGGTCGGGCCCGACAGCGGCTACGACATTCGGAAGATCGAGACGGCCTACATTCCCGGCGTCGCCGGGCTGGTCTACACCGGCGACCTCTTGTCGTTCGGCGCGAGCAACCCCTCGTTCGTCACGGCCGCGACCGACTTTCGGACGAAACACGACGTGCCCGTCTTCATCCAGCAAGTCGGCGTGAAGCAGACGGAAGCGAACGCGGACGCGACGGCGGAGACCATCCTCTCGCTCCTCGACACGGACGGCATCGGCTGGACGTGGTGGACCTACCGAGAGACGAAGTCGCCGAATGGGACGGGCTTTGCGCCGTTCTCGCAAGACAAGGGCGGTCCGTGGGCGGAGAACGCGGCTTGGCTCGCGCTGATTGACGCGAAGTTCAAGTAGACGCGCCTCTTGCCCCGAGAAGAAGGCTGCGCTCGTCACGCAGCTGAAGCAGCGCAGGGCGTACATCCAGTCGGTGGCCGACGCCGTGCCCGCGGAGAACGCGCCGTCGGTCATCGAGAGCGCCGGCGTCTCCGTCCGCGAGGCGCCGACGCACCGCGCACGCACTTTCACCGCGACGCCGGGGCCGGTCTCGGGCACCGCGACCCTCCGCACCGCCTCGGTGGACCGGCGCGCCTCCTACAAGTGGCAGTACAGTTTCGGTACCGCGCGCTCACGCGCAGGGATTGGAGCCAGCCGGTCGCGCTCGTGATTTCGTGAGCGGCAGAGACTGAGTAGGACTCGGGTCCCCGCGCGCGTAGTCGGCGCGCGGGGGCTCGGCCCGAGCTCGAGATTCCCTTCGAATCTCGGACTCGGGGAGCTACCCGCCGTCGGCAGGCGCGGGCACCGGCAACCGGCGCGCGTCGAGCCAGAGCCCCTCGAGATCGTAGAGCTGCCGCGCCTCGTCCTGGAAGACGTGCACGACGACGTCGCCGAAGTCCATGAGGACCCAGCTGCCGTGGGGCAAGCCCTCGACGGCGAGCGGGCGCATTCCGTCTTTCCTCAGCGCGTCTTCGATTCCCTGAGCCAGCGCCTGGGTGTGGCGGTCGCTCCGCCCGGTCATGATGACCAGAAAGTCCGCGTAATCGACCCGGCCTGCCACGTCGAGGATCTCGAGGCCGACGGCTTTCTTGTCGAGCGCCGCGAACGCGATGGCCCGCGCCGTTTCGCGCGCGGCTTCGCTCGCGACGCTGCCCCAGGCGGTCCGCTCGCCGTGCGGCGCGGGCGGCTCGCGCTTGGGCTTCGCCTTGCGCAGCGCCTGGCCGCGCTCCTTGGGCGGCACGCTGCCCGCACGAGGAGCTTCGCGCGACGCCTTCGTCCGCGTCCTGGCGCTCGCTCCGGGTCTCCCCTCGTGAGCGCCCGGCGGCCCCTTCGGCTTTTCGTGCGAGGTCTTGATGCGCG
This sequence comes from uncultured delta proteobacterium, assembly GCA_963720145.1. Classification (GTDB taxonomy): domain Bacteria; phylum Myxococcota_A; class Polyangia; order Polyangiales; family Polyangiaceae; genus Palsa-1150. Next base: position 307,765 of record CAVREO010000036.1, on the reverse strand, counting down.
GCCGAGCCGCGCCGGACGGATTCGCGCCCGAGGGCCCCTTCCCCACCTGCCTCTTCGTCGTCAAACCGTTCTCCCTGCCTTTTTCGCGCGCCGAGCGCGATCACGTACTCACGCGCGCCGAGCCTAACGCACTATGCGCGGGTCTGCCCGTCGCCGTCGACGAGCCATTGAAACGTCGTGAGCGCCTCGAGCCCCATGGCGCCACGCCAGTGTAGCTTCGTCGTGGCGATTCCGATCTCCGCGCCCAGGCCCAGCTCGCCTCCGTCGTGGAAACGAGGGCTCGCGTTGACCATGACGCACGCGGCGTCGACCTCGCGGCGCCAGCGGTCGGCGTGCGCCGTGTCGCGCGTGCAGAGCGTCTCGGTGTGGCGCGAGCCGAACCGCGCGACGTGCGCCAGCGCGCCCTCGAGGCCGTCCACGACGCGGACCGCGAGAATGCGGTCGCCGTACTCGCACCCCCAGTCCTCGTCGGTCGCGATCTTGGCCTCGGGCACCAGCGCCCGCGTACGCTCGCACCCGCGGAGCTCGCAGCCTCCGGCGAGGAGGGCGCGGGCCACCGGCGGCAGCAGGTGGCCTGCCTCGCGGGCGTCGACGAGCAAGCACTCGAGCGCGTTGCACACCGAGGGCCGCGACAGCTTGCCGTTCACCGCCAGGCGCACGGCCATTTCGACGTCGGCGCCGGCGTCGACGAAGAGATGGCACACGCCCTTCGCATGCGCGATGACCGGCACCCGCGCGTTCTCCCGCACGAAGCGGATGAGCGCCTCGCCGCCCCGCGGGATGGCCAGGTCGACGGTGTCCGACTGCTGGAGCAGCTCGCGAATCGCGCCGCGATCGCCGGCGGGCAGCGCCTGAACGGCTTCGCGAGGTAGCTTCGCGCGCTCCAGCGAGTCGGCGATGACCGAGACGATGGCCGCGTTCGACCGCGCCGCTTCGGAGCCGCCGCGGAGAACGACGGCGTTGCCTGCCTTGAGACAGAGGGCGCTCGCGTCGGCGGTGACGTTGGGGCGCGCCTCGTAGACGATTGCGATGACGCCGATGGGGACCCGAACGCGACGCACACGCAGGCCGTTGGGCCGGCGGTCGTCCGAGAGTACGGCGCCTACCGGATCGTCCAGGCCGGCGACGTCGTCGACCGCCTGGGCCATGGATTCGATTCGGCGCCCGTCGAGCGCGAGCCGATCGAGGAGCGCGGCCGAGATCCCGCGGGCTCGCGCCTCGTCGAGGTCGCGCGCGTTGGCTTCCAGCAGAGAGCCGGTGCTCGCGCGGAGGCCCTCGGCGATCGCGCGCAGGGCGTCGTCCTTCGCGGGGCGGCTGAGGGTCGCCAGCTGACGCGAGGAGGCGCGCGCAGCACGGCAAAGAGCGGGTACTTCGTCGACCATCGGCCCTGAAGGCCTGTAGCACGGCGGGGTTCGCGCGCGTAATCCCGAGGCCGCGTCTTCGCGGAGTACGGCGTGTCCGCAAGGTAGCCAGGGAGTGGTAACCAGGAAGGGGACGGCGCTCGCCTTGCCTCCCTTTACGACACGCCCCTCACGCCCGCTGCGCGTCGGCCGGGGGGGCCGTCGCCGTTCGCCGCGCGCGCCACCGATGCAGCGCGTCGCGCACCACGACGAACGCCCGCTCCGAACGCCGGGGCCACATCCACAGCGCTACCCAGACGACCAGGAAGAAGAGGAGCCACACGCAGATGATGTGATTGAAGACGATGTCGTCTCCCGCCAGGCGCGAGGCGATGAGCGTCGTCATCCAGAACACGGCGAAACCGGTGAGCGCGGCGTACTCGCGCACCCGCGCCCCCACCGACGGCGCCACCATGCCCGCGCGCAAGAGCAGCGCCGGCACGAGCACGAGCACCACGTAATAGTAATTGGCGGGGATGTTGAAGAAGAACATCGCGAAGACGCCGCAGATGAGCGACGCCTCGTGCGGGCGCCTGCGGATGCTCGCGAGCCCCGCCGCGGCCACGGCTGCCAGCTGAACCGGAATGACGAGCGCGCGAATCGCCGCCCAGTGGGCGTGGAGCTTGAGGTTCCAGTCGTGGAAGTTCTGGAGGCCGTGATGCCACCGGAAGTCTTGCGACGGCACCCAGGGCCCCCAGTTGAGCACTTTCTTCAGGCCGATGTGCATGACGTAGTAGACGTCGCCGTGGCGCAAGATGCGCGAGAAGAACACCGACCAGGGCTTCAGTCCGAAGAGGACGAGGCTCATTCCCACGAGCACGACGGCGGTGCCCGCGAACCCGGCGCCGAATCTCACCAGCCGCTTGCGGTCGTCTTCGGATCGCAGGGCGCGATAGGCGACCGGTGCGATCGCGCCCAGCGCGAACCCGATGGGAAAGAGGCGGTCGCACGTCGCGGCCGCGAAGAACGCGCCGGCCAGGGCCCACCTCCCGAAGCGGACCGACACGAGCCCGAAGACCACCGAGGCTAGCCACGTGTACCGGAGGAACGCGCCGCCGTTCCACCCGTAGCTGGCGATGAAGGTCGCGCCGAAGAAGATCGCGGCCATGGCCGCCGGCGCCGCGCCGAACGCGCGGCGCACGGCGAGAAAGCACGCCAGGATGAGCAGCATGTCGAGCGACGTCGCCAGGAGGCACGTCTGCACGTTCCCGATGCGTATCGGGATGAGGTTCGAGATCGCGCCGCCGACCACGACCCAGCTGGGCGGCGGGTTGAAGCCGGCGTCGAAGACGACGTTCCCCCACCAGTCGTCGGGCACGAGACGCTGCAGCTCGCGCAGATCGCTCTTGAACGCGGCCCAGCGCGCGGGCTTGATGCCCGGGAGGATCTCGTCGCGGCAGTTGGCCTTGGCCTCGTCGTAGGTCTTGTCGCGCAGCACGTCCTCGAGGTTGCGGACGTACCCGCCGATGCGAGGCCGTACCCCCTGCTCCTCGGCGTTTTCGGCGTCCGCCTCGGCGGCGCAGTCGTAGAGGCCGTCGTAGCCGAGATCGCCGAAGTACTTCGAGCCGATGTAATAGTGGAAAAACTCGTGGAAATGGAACGGCAGGTGGCGCTCGACCTTCCTTCGCCCGGGGGCGGAGGCAGCGGCGCTGGTCATGCCGGGGGCGTCGACGAAGATGACGTCGAACTGGCCGAAGTTGGTCCACGACGCGAGCGCCACGACGGCGAGGACGCCGAGCAGGCGGGCGCCCCAGCGGCGTAGGGCCGTCCGGTGGGCGCCGCGATGGAACACGAGGGCCCCGGCGAGCGCCGTGGCGACGAGTACGGTGAGGATCGAGGTTTGGAGTTGGTCGGAATCCAAGAACATTGGCAGAGGTAGGGCGCGGTCGACCGCGGGTGCGAAAGCCTACCTCGGAGTGCCCCTCATCGTCGAAGACGGCGCCAGGAGAATGCACACAACGTGCGAGGCGACGCTAGCGCCGAAAGCTGCTTGCGTCTCGCGGGAAGGACCGCCATCGACGCCCCCGAAGGCGACGCCCGCGCCAGGATCGGCACACGCCGACACAATCCCCGCGCGCGCTCCGGTAGCGCCCGCGATTCCTCGGGACCTGGGGTATGCTCCCCCCCGATGCGGTTTCGGAGGCGGCCGCGCGCGCGGGTTACCCTGTGCGCGCTCGTGGCGTGCATCGTCGGCCTCGCAGCGCCCCGCCCCGCCCTTTCCGAGGAGACGGCGAGCGCGAACGTCGTGGCCGCACGCAAGCACTTCGACAAGGCGCGCTCGTACTACGGCCAGGGCGCCTATCGGGAAGCCATAGCCGAGCTCGAGGCGGCGCACGTGCTCGACCCGAGCGCCAAGGACCTCGTGTTCAACCTGGGCGTCGTGCACGAGAAGCTCGGCGACATCGAAGACGCGCTGCGCTGGTTCCGCCTCTTCACGACGATGGACCTGACGCCTCCGGAGCGTGAGCGCGCCGACTCGTACGTCAAGCGGCTCGAGGGCGCCAAGAAGGAGGTGGAAGCCAAGCCATCGGCCCCGCCCAAGCCAGTTGCGCCGCCGATGCACACCGGCCCGGCGCACGCCCCCGCCGAGCCGGAGCCCTACCCCGCTCCGCGCGTCCCCGAGAGGCCCGTCCCCAACGGTCGCGTCGACGCGCTCACCATCGCCGCGATGACCGCGACGGGGATTGGGCTCGGCTTCGGCATCGTGATGGCCGTGCGAGCCAACCTGGACGAGCCGCCGCCGAACTACGTGACCGGCTACCGCGGCAACACCTACGCAGACCTGGTGAACCGACAGCAGAACGCCCATCGCGAGGCGATTCTGGCGGACATCGGCTTCGGCGTGGCCGTCGTGGGAGTGGTCGCGACGGCCTCCCTGTACTTCGCCCGCCCGCGCGTGACATCGCGGTCGACCACCGTCTCCGCGGCGCCTCTCCCGGGCGGCGGCGCGTTCCTCGTGCAAGGATCCTTCTGATGGTGCGCCCTCGCCGCCCTCTGCGCGTCCGCTCGGCCGCCGCTGCGGCGGGGATGTTCGGCTTCGCGCTGCTCGTCGCGGCTGGCGGCGGCTGCGAGCTCGCCATCGGCGATGCCATTCCGGCGTTCGCGTGCAATCCGGGCCCGGACGCGTGCCCGGACAACGAGGTCTGCGATCCGGTGCGGCATCAGTGCGTCCCCGCGTGCACGGTCGCCTCGTGCCCCGACGGCATGCAGTGTAGCGGCGTCTCCCGGCTCTGCATGATGGTCACGGACGCCTCCGGCGGCGGTACAGACGGCCCCGACGGCGCCGACAGCGCAGGCATGCCCGACGCCGGCCCAGCCGAAGCGAGCGCCGACGTCGTCAACGACACCGCGAGCGGCGCCGACACGCAGAGCGAAGCCCACAACGCCGACTCGGGATGCCGGGGCCTGCTGTGCGCGTGCGCTGGCGACTCGGCGTGCGACAGCCACGTCTGCGCCGGGGAGCTCAACGTCGGGCCGGGCCTGTACGGCGCGGCCGGCAACGCGAACTTCTGCACCATGCCGTGTTGCACGTCCGCCGACTGCGACCCGTCGCTCGTCTGCTACGCGGCCACGTCTTCCACCACCACCGGCAACTACTGCGTGCCGCCGGGTTGGCTGCAGCGATTGTCCGCGCTCGGCGCGAGCATCGGCGGGGATTCGTGCAACACCAACGCGAACTGCCGCTCCGGGCTTTGCGCCGGCGGAACGTGCGCCGACACGTGCTGCTCGACCAGCCAGGCCACGACCGACTGCGGCTCCGGGACCACCTGCGGCTTCGGCGCGTTCCCCGGGATCGCCACGTTCGACCAGAACTTCGCCCCGAACTGCAGCCAGGGCGGGACCGGGCGCAACGGCGACAACTGCAGCACCGCGAGCGACTGCGCGAGCGGCCTTTGCGTCTCGCTCGGTCCCCTCCCGAGCAGCTGCGAAGACGTATGCCGCAGTTCGACCGATTGCTCCGGTTCGGGCTTCTCTTGCTCCTACGGTCGGTTCCGCTCGCAGAACTCCAACACGGGGGTCTACGCCGTGTGCGGCCAGGCCCAGGGAGGAAACGGGGCCGACGGCACGGCTTGCCAGCACAACTCCGACTGCCAGAGCGGGTTCTGCGACTCCACCGCGGGGCTCTGCAGCGACGTCTGCTTCAGCGAAGCGGACTGCTCCCCGGCGCCGCCGTCGGTGAGCGCCTGGCATTGCCGCCCCGAGCAGATCACGCTGCAGAATGGAGGCGGCGCCGCGTCGGTCCTCTGCTGCGGGCCGTGACGGCGAGCGCTATGGTTCGGGCCCAATGGCTCGCTACCGTGCCCTGTTTCGTTGTTTCGCCGGCTGCCCCGGCGAATACCCGTTGACCCAGCCCATCTACCGGTGCCCCACGTGCAACGGTCTGCTCGAGGTGGCGCACGACATGGAGGCCCTGCGCGATTGCAGCGCCGCCGCGTGGATGAAGCTGTTCGACGACCGCTGGATGCGCACGCAATGGCCGTACGGGTCGGGCGTGTGGGGAAAGCGAGAGTGGGTGGCGCCGGAAATACCCGACGACTGCGTCGTGTCCACCAGCGAGGGGGGGACCAACATCTTCTGGGCGGAGCGACTGGGCCGCGAGATTGGCATCAGCGAGCTCTGGATGAAGCTGTGCGGCAACTCGCACACCGGCAGCTTCAAGGACCTGGGGATGACCGTCCTCGTCAGCATCGTGCAGCAAGCGTTCAAGCAGAAGGCGCTCTCGACGCGGGTTCTCTGCTGCGCGAGCACCGGGGACACGAGCGCATCGCTGGCGGCCTACGGCGCCGTCGCCGGCCTGCCCGTGGCCGTGCTGCTGCCGCGAGGCATGGTGTCTCCGGCGCAGCTCGTGCAGCCTCTGGCTCACGGCGCGCGGGTTTTCGCGCTCGAGACCGACTTCGACGGGTGCATGGCCATCGTCAAGGAGCTCTCCCGCCGCGGGCTCGTCTACCTGGCCAACTCGATGAACCCCCTGCGCATCGAGGGACAGAAGACGGTCGCGATTGAGATCGTGCAGCAGTTCGACTGGGAATCGCCCGACTGGATCATCCTCCCCAGCGGCAACCTCGGCAACGCAGCCGCGCTCCATGCCGGCTTCAAGATGTTGCTCGAGCTCGGGCTGGTCGCCCGCGCCCCGCGCCTGTGCATCGCGCAGGCGGCGCGCGCCAACCCGATGTACCGGGCCTTCGTCGCCGGGAAAGACGTCGTCGAACCGATGCACGCGGAGGCGACGCTCGCGAGCGCCATTCAGATCGGCAACCCGGTGAGCGCGCCCCGCGCGATGGCCGCCCTCCGCGCCATGAACGGCGTCGTCGAGGAGGCGACCGAGGACGAGCTCGCGGACGCCTGCGCGCGCGCGGACCGGACGGGCCTCTACACGTGCCCGCACACGGGCGTCGCGCTCGCGTGCCTGTTCAAGCTCCGGTCGCGCGGCCTGGTCGAGCCGCATCACCGCGTGGTCGTGGTCTCGACGGCGAACGGGCTGAAGTTCACCGAGTTCAAGGCCAACTACCACGAGGGGCGCCTGCCGGGCATCGACGCGCGGCGACACAACACCCCCATGTTCCTTCCGCCCGACGTCGAGCGAGTGGCCGACGCCATCCAGAAGATGTCTTAGTGTCGCGAGCCCGAGATTCGTGACGAATCGCGGACGAACGCGCATTCCGACCTTCCGCACGCACGTGGGGAGCGTCCGCACGCGCTGATCGAGCGACGTGAAGCGTGGGACGAGCATCCCCGCGAGCAGCTGCACGATGCGCGAGCGCACGAAGACGGCCCGTGCGCGCTGATCGAGCGACCGCGCATGCTCGTCGAGCAACCCCGAGTCCTTCTCGAAGTTCCCAGCGTTCTTGTCGAGCATCCTCGCGCGCAGCTTCAGCGATCGCGATCGCATGAGGACGATCCCCGCGAGGAGGTTGACGCCGCGCAGACGTTCGACGGCCCTCCTCGAGCGCTGCGCGAGCGACCCCGTGCGCTCGCGCAGGAAGCCGGATGGGTCGACGAGCCACCCCGAGGACAACTCGACCCATGGTCCTTCATCAACGAGTCATCGCGATGGCTGCTCGAGGAACCCGCCTTCGTCGTCGAGCCATCGAGGTGGCTCGCGCATGCAGCTCGCTTCCTCGTCGGTCGGACCCGGTAGCTCGCCGAGCCAGCGCGATGGCTCGCGCAGCCATCCCGATGGCAGCTCGAGGAACCGCGGTGGCTCGACGAGCCACCCGGCCTCCACGTCGATGAAGGACGCTCGCTGCGCCATGAGCCCGGCTTCCAGGTCGATGAAACACGCTTCCTGCGCGATGAGCCCCGCTTCCTGGTCGATGAACACCCCTGGCTCAGCGACGAATCGTGATGGCGCGCCGACCCGAGCCCGTCGCGAGGCTACCGGGCTTGGCGTACCAGGGAACGCGACCGGCGTGCGCGGTTTGGCCGCCGGCGCAGCAGGCGACCGCGGAAGCTAGGTGTCACTCGCCGTCTGCGTTCGAGTCGGCCGCGCCCTCGCCGCTGCCGCTGTCCAAGCTGGCTTCGACGCCGGTGTCGACCGCGACGTCGGCCCCCGTATCGACGACAGCCGAGTCCATCGCGACGCCGGTATCCGCGGGAGGAGTCCCGGTGTCCGCCGGGGCCGAGTCGGCGGCGCTATCGCCTCCGCTGTCCGCGGGGTGAACGTCGCCGCTCGAGTCGGCGAGCGGCGCGTCGGTCGTGGAGTCCATCCCGGTGGAGGAATCCAGCGTGACGGAGGTCTCCGCGCCCGAGTCCGTGCCCGGCGACGAATCCGTGCCAGGCGACGAGTCCTCCGTCATCGTCGCGTCGACGCCACCTTCTTGCGGGATCTTGCTGCGATCGAAATCGACCAGCAGCTCGCAGCCGGGCAGCGCCGCAACGGTGCACGCCGCTGCCATGACCACCAAGCTCCATCGCATCGATCTCGCTCTCATCGCTTTCCTTCTCATGGCTCGTCCCGCGCCCTAGAACCGAAGCAAGACACCCGCGCCGCCGACATGAGGCCCGATTACCGGCGCCGGCTCGACGGTTATCGCGCGCTTCTTCGGCGTGTCCGCCTTTGCGGTGGTGCGCGACGCAGCCTGCGCGACCGCCGGCGGCTCGTCCTTGGTGAGAAAGAGCACCGCGCTCGTCACGCCGAACGTCAGCGCGACGCCGAAGGACATGTCGCTGATCAGAGCGTGCGTGTCGCCGTTGTCCGCGGTGCTCGTCGTGGGACTCTTGTCGAAGTTGCTCTTGTCGCTGAGCGCCATCACCCCGAAGACCGTTCCCACCCCGGCAGCGACGACGGCGAGACCCCCGGTCACGAACGCGGGCACGAGGCTGCGCGCCTGCGGGGGAGGCGGCGCCGGAGGGGGAGGCGCGGCAGCGACCGGCTCAGGAGGCGGCGGCGGAGGCGGAGGGGGAGGCTCGGGCTCGAGATCCGCCTTGACCGTCTGGGGCGACGCGAAGGCGACGTCTATCTGCTTCTGAGCGGGAAGGCGTCCCGGTTCGGTGAACTTCAGCGTGTGGGAACCCGGCGGGAGCTCGACGTCGGTCGGCGTGACCGCCGCCAGCGGCTTGTCGTCGATCGCGAGCGAGGCGCCGGGGGGAGTCGACTCGACGTGCACCTTGCCCGGCATCGCCTTGATTTCGACGTCCCGCTTGCGAATCTCGTCCCCTTGGGCCGCCAGCTTCTCCGGCACGTGCGCCAGGAACTTGTCGTACCACTCGACGGCCGCTGGCAGGTGCCCGAGCTTATCCTGGGTCAGACCGATGTAGCGCTCGGCCTGCGCGGTGCTCTTGATGTCATTGGCGGCCTCGAAGTCGGCGAGGGCGCCCGCGTAGTCGCCCGCGAGGTACTTCTTCTCGCCTTCGCCATAGTGCTTCTTCGCGCTGGCGAGCTCCGCCTTCGACGGCGCCGCCGCGGCGGTCGCGCCCGCTCCTTTGCCCGAGGGCGGCTGGCCCTGCGCGTGCGCGGAGGGCACCTGCGAGAAGACGAAGGCACCCGCGATGACGTACGCAACCACGTTGCGAGCCAACCGGGTCGTCCGCAAGGACGCCGCCACGTCAATCGATCGCTCGTTCAAGAGTGGACCCTCCTCGTGCCTGCTGCCACGGGCAAAGAATACGTAGGCTTTCGGCCTGCGGTCCACTTCCTTTCCGCTTCCGAGGTCGGAGCTAGCCCCCGGGAGACCGAAAGGCGGCCGTTACCTCTTGCGATCTACGCTGGTTCCACCAGCTCGACGAGCACCCCGCCGGTCGCCTTCGGGTGGATGAAGGCGACCTTGTGGCCGCGCGCGCCCCGGCGCGGCGTCTCGTCGATGAGCGGCACGCCCAGCGAAGCAAGCAGGGCCAGAGCGGCCTCGATTCCCTCGACCTCCACGGCGATGTGGTGTAGCGCCGCTGCGCCGCCACGTTTCTCGAGAAACCGCGCGAGCGCCTCGTTCCCGCGCGGAGAAATCAGCTCCACGCTGGTGTCGCCCACGGGCAAGAGGGCCGCCTCGGTCTTCTGCGAATCGACGACCTCGCGTTCGCGGGGTGCGACTCCGAGGACTTTCTCCCATCGCGCGGCGGCTTCGTCGATGTCCGCCACGCAGACGGCGACATGGTCGATTTCTCGATCTTCAACATGGCCTCGCCTCCCGGTCGGCGCTCGCGTGCTCGGGAACACGTGGGAACACGTGCATGACGATGTAGCAGCCGAGGAACGGCGAGGCATCGTGTATAGTGGCGCCCGCCGTCCGGTCGCAGAGACGGTTCCCTAGCCTGGAGGCCCGATGCCCTGCTCCCGCAGCTCCACCATGCTGACGATGTCCGCCGCTGCCGTCGCGCTCCTGGCCGCGACCGGGTGCGGCTCCCTGTCCGCGCCCTTCAGCGGAATGAAGGACTCGCAGATGACCGTCTACCGGCTGCAGAACTTCGAGCGTCCCGCCCAGCCCGCGCAGGCGGCGGCTCCGGCCGGCTTTCAGCTTCCGCCTCAGATTCAGCAGTGGATTCAGGCTGGCGCGTCCCTCCTTCCGCCTGGGCTTCTGCCTCCCGGGCTCGTTCCAGGCACCGCGGCCCCGCCGACGGCCCCCGACGCACCCAGGTTTCACAACTTCCCGATCGTCGATTACGTGCAGGTAACGGACAGTTCGGCCAAGAGCGACATCCTCGACGCATTCGGCCACTCCTCGGACTTCCAGAGCCCTTCGCAGAGCTGCATGTACGCGGAGCTCGGCTTCGCCATCGCCCAGCCGAACAGCCCCACGCCAGCCGACATTCTGGTGTCGCTCTCGTGCCAGCAGGTCGCGGCCTATAACTTCAGCTGGCCCTACCAGCAGACCGGGCTCACGCCCGATACGGAGAAGAAGCTCTCGCTCGTCGTGAAGAAGGTCTTCCAGGGTCGCTGAGGGCGTCGCCGTGGCAGGGCCTGGAGCGGCTGGGCAGGCAGCGTCCATGGACCGCCCGTTCGTTCCTACGATCCGAACCCCCTTCTCGCGTGGCTCTACCATCGCTTCTTCGACCACATCGAGGTCGACGAAGCCTGGACGCGCGCGGTGCGCGACGCGGACGCGCGCGGCACGGTCGTCTATGTCCTTCGCAATCTCTCGTTCGTCGACTTTCTCGCGCTCGATTACCTGACCAAGCGCCATCACCTGCCGCAGATCCAGTTCGCGAACGATCTGGGCCTGTGGATCCTCGAGCCGATGGGGCGGGGCTGGCTCAATGCGACGCGCCCGCGGTCCGATGACAGCGACGCCTCCGATCTGGAGCGCGCCCTGGCCGTGGGGGCGAGCGCCGCGTTGTTTCTCAAGCGGCCGCCGCACCTGCTCGAGAGCCACGCGCGCGGCAAGATCGAGGGCGACCGCCTCGTCCGCACGCTGTTCGACGTGCAGCGCCGCAGCGAGCGGCGCATTCTGCTCGTGCCTCAGGTCTTCGTCTGGTCGCCCAGCCCCGACACGCGGGAAGGGAGCCTCGCCAACACGCTGTTCGGGTCCGCGCGAGTGGCCGGGGAACGTCCGGTCGATCGTGCAGTTCTTCGCCAACTGGCGGCACGCGACGCTGCGCGCCGGCGAGCCGATCGATCTGAAGGAGTTCCTCGCGCGCGAGGCCGATGGAGCCGCGGACGACGTCCTCGTGCGCCGGCTGACGTACACGCTTCTGCGCCGGCTGGAGCGCGAGCGGCGCACCATCGTCGGTCCCGTCCGCAAGCCCGCGGATCGCCTGCGGGCCGAGGTGGTTCGCAGCCCGAAGCTGCAGAAGATCATCGCCGACATGGCCGGCGAGGGGGCAACGAGCGCGCCGTCATCACCGAGCGCGCGCTGGCGATGCTGCGCGAGATGCAGGCGGCGCTCGACATGAACGCGATCGCCGCGCTCGATCGAGCCTTCGCCGGCGCATCGTCGCGGATGTTCTCCGCCGATCGAGGTGGACGAGGCGGGCATCGAGCTTTTGCGCCGAGCGCTCGAAGGACGGCACGCTCGTCATTCTTCCTTCGCACAAGTCGCACATGGACTACCTGGCCCTCGCGTGGGTCCTCTACCGGCACAAGCTGCAGCTGCCGCACATCGCGGCGGGCGACAACCTGAACTTCTTCCCGATGGGCCCCATCTTCCGGCGCGCCGGGGCCTTCTTCATTCGCCGCAGCTTCTCGGGCGACCGCCTCTACGCCGCCGTGGTCGACGCGTACGTCCGGCGCCTCATCCGCGATGGCGTGCCGCTCGAGTTCTTCCTCGAGGGGGGGCGCTCGCGCACCGGCAAGCTCATGCCTCCGAAGCTCGGCCTGCTCTCCATCGTCGTCGACGCCGCGCTCGGCGTACCGACGCGCACGACCTGGTTCTGCCCCGTGAGCATCGGCTACGAGCGATTCGTCGAAGAGAAGGCGTTCGTGCACGAGCTCACGGGCGGCGAGAAACCCAAGGAGAACGTGCGGGGGCTGGTCGGGGCCATCGACGTGATGGTCGGCCGCTACGGGCGGTTGAGCGTTCAGTTCGGCAAGCCGCTGACTTTGGCTGACGTTCTTCGCGAGATCGACCCGAGAGCCAAGCCCGAAGACGTGACGTCGATGACCCCGGCGCGGCGGCGCGCGGTCATCACCCGCCTGGCATACCGCGTGATGAACGAGATCAACGCGGTCACTGCCGTGACGCCCGGTTCGCTGGTCGCGACCGCCTTGTTGGCTCACGACAGGCGCGGCCTGCCGCACGCGGACCTTCTTGCTCGGTGCGAGCGGCTCGCGCGTACGCTTCGTCGGGCCGGAGCGCGCTTCAGCCCGTCGCTCGCCCAGGACGGCCGCGTTCTCCCCGAAGCGCTGCACGAAGCCGTCGAGCTGTTCGTGCGCGCCGGCCACGTGAAGACCCACCGCGTCGGGGACGACCTCATCTACGTGGTCCCCGAGCAAGCGCGCATGTCGCTCGATCTCGCGAAGAACGTCATCATCCACTTTTTCGCGGCGCGCGCGCTCGTGTCTACGGCGCTCCTCGCCGCTCCCGGGCCCCCCATGGCCCGCGACACGCTGCGCGAGCGCGTCTCGGTGCTCTCCCGCCTCTTCAAGTTCGAGTTCACCTTCCGCTCCGACGCGCCGTTCGAACGGATATTCGACGAGGAGCTGGCGGCCATGGAAGCCGACGGCGAGCTCGCGCGAGTCGTGCAACGTCCGAGCGAGGGGGCGGGGGCGCTCGTGCCCAAGGGCGACGACGGGCGCGCGCAGGTGGAGCTCTACGCCCGGCTGCTCGAGAATTTCGCCGAGGGCTACCGCGTCGCGGCCCGCGGACTGGCGGCGCTTCTTCGCGGACCGCTCGCGAGCAAGGAGCTCGTCAAGCGCGCCATGATCGCCGGTGAGCGCATGTTCCTCGCGGGGGAGATCGCGCGGCGAGAAGCGGTGAGCCGCCCCATGATCGAGAACGCCTTCGCGAGCTTCGTCGACCAGGGTTACCTGGCCAAGAGCAGTGGCCGGTTTGCGCTGCCGGAGTCGTACGCCAGCGCGAGCGCGGTGCGCACGATTGAAGCGCGTATCGAAGCTCTCAGCGCCGGCCTGGGGGGGACCTGAGGTGGCGGGCGCCGACACCGGAGGCGCCTGCATCGGGGGCGTCTAGATGGCGAGCAAAGGTCGTCCTTACCGAACGATTGTCTTCCGCGATTTCGAGATCCTCGTCGGCCGGGGCGACGAGGACAACGAGGTTCTCACGTTCGAGGTCGCCGAGCCGCACGACCTGTGGCTGCATGTGGCCGGCGGCACGCCCGGTAGCCACGTCATCGTGCGAAACCCCAGTCGCCAAGACGTGCCTCGCGAGGTGGTCGAGGCGGCCGCTGCAGCCGCCGCGTGGTACTCGAAGGCGCGCAGCGCGGCGCGGGTCGAGGTGCATGTGTGCCTCGCGTCCGAGGTGAGCAAGCCTCGCGGGGCGCCCGCCGGCCTCGTGGAGCTGGCGCGGTGGAAGAGCGTCCGCGTCCGCCCGGGAGTGCCCACCGCGGAGCCGTAACGCGGAGCCGTTACCCATCGGCTCGCTCGCGCGGCCGGGCGCGCTGCCCGGGCGACCCGACCCGCGTCGCGGATTTCTCGATGGGCTGGCGAATCTGGTACAAAGTACCCTGTGACGCGGCCCCCGACCGCCTCTGAGTCCCCATCACGCGCTGCTCCCGCGCGCCCTCGTGGGGCGCCCGCGTACGGGCTTGCAGCTGCGATCGCAGTCTGGATGGTCACGGGGTGCGCGCGAGCGCCTTCACCGCTCACGCCTGCGTTGGGTGGGTCGGTCGGGACGCCCGGCAGTGGCGTTCTCACGAACGGCCGGCAGCTCCGGCGGGACGCCGACGGGCTTCGCTGGCTGCGCGACGACGACAGGCACTGGGCCGTGCCCAGGTTTGCGCAGGCCATCGAACGCGCCGCCGCCTCGGTAGCGCGGGAGCGACCCGGCGGAAGGCTCGGCGTCGGCGATCTGTCGACGCCGCACCGGTGGGGGGCCGCTTGCGCCCCACTTCTCGCACCGCTCGGGCATGGACGCCGACCTCCTCTTCTATGCGACGACGCTCGAGGGCGCGCCCGTCGACAGCCCGGGCTTCGTGCACTTCGGGGCCGACGCCCTCGCACACGACGAAGCGCACGAGCGCTGGCTGCGCCTGGACATCGACCGCGAGTGGCTCCTCGTCCGCGCGCTGCTCGCGGATCGCGAAGCCCGCGTGCAGTGGATCTTCGTGAGCGATGTCGTTCACGCGCTGCTCGATCGAATGGGCGCGCGCCCGGGGCGACTCGCCGAGATCATCGAGCGCGCCGACGAGGTCATGCACCAACCGCACCCCGGCGGCGTCCACGACGACCATCTGCACGTACGCACGACGTGCTCGGCGGAGGAGATCGTCACCGGCTGCGAGCCGATCGGCCCGCTCCGCCGCTGGCTGGCTTACTCGATGCCGCCGCCGGACGATCGCGACGACGACCTGGCTCTGGCCCTCGCGCAGCCGCTGCGCTCGGCGCCGGTGCCCCAGCCGGCGGCGGCCGCCGCCAGCCCTCTCGCGACGACGCATGCAAAGTCCAACCTCTGAGGCCACGCCGGTGAACGTGCTCGTGCGCGGCGACGCGCTGAACCTGGGACAGCACGTTCCCGCATCGTCGGTGCAGCTCGCGTATCTGGATCCGCCGTTCGCGGTCGGTTCCGCCTTCGGCGCGCGCGCGCGAGAGGGCGGGTGGCGCGCGCGGGGACGCCTCGCGTACGACGACCGCTGGCCATCGCTGGAGTCGTACCTCTCCTGGCTCGAGCCGCGCATCGCCGCCGCCCGCGATTGCCTCGCGCATGACGGGACGATGTGGCTGCATCTGGACCACCGCGCGGTGCACGAGGCGAAGATCCTCTGCGACCGCGTCTTCGGGCGCGCTGCGTTTCTCGGAGAGGTCATCTGGGTCCCCGGCAACGGCGCGCGAGGGACCCGGCGCGGTCCCGGCGTCACGCACCAGACGCTGCTCCTCTATGCAGGCGGTCGCGACTTCGTCTGGAACGCGCGCGACCCGAGCCTGCGCGAGCCATTCGCGGCGACCAGCCTCGCGATGCACTTCTCGCGCGTCGACGAACGTGGACGCCGCTATCGCGAGCGGTCCGTCGGCGGACGCACGTATCGCTACTGGGCCGACGAGGGTCGAGCGCTCGGCAGCGTCTGGACCGATTGCCCGGCCATGGTCGCGAACACGCCTCTCTGCCGCGAGTCCACCGGCTATCCTACGCAGAAGCCGCTGGCCCTTCTCGACCGCATCGTGCGGGCGTCCAGCGGGCGCCGGCGCGACCGTGATCGATCCCTTCTGCGGATCGGGCACGACGCTCGTCGCTGCGGCGAGGCTCGGGCGTTCGTTCACCGGGTGCGATCTCGGCGAGCTGGCGGTGGAGACCACGGCGCGGCGCCTGCGGGACGAGGGCATCGCGTTCGAGGAGAGGCTAGACTCCACGGCGTGCCCGCCGGCGACGAGACGAGCCTCTACCCGGTCTTCCTGAAGCTGGAGGGCCGCCAGGTGCTGGTCGTCGGTGGCGGAGCTGTCGCCGAACGCAAGATCGACGCGCTGATCCAATCGCGGGCTCGCGTGCGGGTCGTGGCGCCGGACGCGACCGACGCCATACGGCAATGGGCCACGGAGACGGCGCTCGAGTGGTTCGCACGGCCTTTCGACGACTCCGACGTGGACGACGCTTGGCTCGTGATCGCCGCGACCGCGGACCCCGCGGTGCAGCGCAGCGTCGCCGCTGCCGCCGAGCGCCGCGGTCGGTTCGTCGTTGCGGTGGACGATCCCGCGCACGCGAGCGCCTACTCCGGAGCCGTCGTGCGCCGGCCGCCGTTCACCGTCGCAATCTCGTCGTCGGGCACGGCGCCGGCGCTCACGCGGCTGTTTCGGGAGGTCCTCGAGCAGGCATTGCCGAGCGACGATGCCATCGCGGACGCGCAGAGGCTCCGCGCCAAGTGGCAGGCCGAGGGCACGCCGATGGAGAAGCGATTCGACGAGCTCGTTCGGGAGCTCAAGAACCGATGACGCGCAGCGCGGAGGCGTCGTCGTGATCACGCGGGCCGGACACACCAGCGACGGCTGAGCTTTCGACGCGGCGGGCGACCACCTCGCCAATCACGAGGAGCGCCGGCGCCTCGAGGTTCGCGGCAGCCGCCCGCGAAGCGATGTCGCCGAGCGTCCCGACCACCACGCGCTCGCCGGGTAACGTGGCGCGCGACACGACCGCCGCGGGCGTCTCCGGAGAGCGACCTGCCTCGACGAGGGCCCGGGTCATCTCCCCGAGGCGGCCGAGGCCCATGTAGAAGACGAGCGTCCCTTGCGCCGGCACGCGCGCTACAAGGTCGGGCGCAGCGCCCCCTTCGCCCGCGGCATGCGCCGTCGCCAGCGTGACGCTCGAAGCGCAATCGCGGTGGGTGAGCGGAATGCCTGCGCTCGCCGCTGCCCCGAGCGCCGCCGAGATACCAGGGACGATCTCGAACGGAACGCGCGCGGCAGCGAGCTCCTCGGCCTCCTCCCCTCCCCTCCCGAACACGAGGGGGTCTCCACCCTTGAGGCGAATGACGTCGTATCCCTCGAGTGCTCGGCCGACGACGAGGGGATGAATGCGCGCCTCGTGGTGACGGCATCCGCCGGCGCGCCTCCCGACCGGGATGCGCTCGGCCGCAGCAGGGGCCAGGTCCAGAATCGCAGGCGAGACCAGCTCGTCGAAAGCGACGACCCGTGCCGAGGCGAGCAGCTTGTGTGCGCGCACGGTGAGAAGCTCCGGATCGCCCGGCCCCGCTCCGACCAGCCACACCTTGCCGCGCTTCACGGCACGCACACCATCCCGGTCGTGCGTCATCGTGCCGCCCTCAAATTCCACGGCCCAGTTGCCGGCGGGGATCGCCGTTGCGGCCGGTCCCGGGTGCGACCCAGGCGTCGTCGGCCTCCTCGCGGGCGACTTTCTCCACCTCGCTCGCGATGTGGCGTCCGATTCGGTTCGCAAGCTGGGCCACGCGCGGGTCGTTGGCTGCTCGGGTCGCGGCAGATCGACGACCTCTTCGTGCAGAATCCGGCCGGGGCGCGTACCCATGAGCACCACCCGATCCGCCAGGCGAACGGCCTCGCGGACGTTGTGGGTCACGAACACCACGGTCTTGCGCGTCGCGCTCCAGATGCGCTCGACCTCGCCTTGAAGGATCTCGCGCGTCTGCGCGTCCAGCGCAGCGAACGGCTCGTCCATGAGCAAGACGGCCGGGTCGGTGGCGAGGGCGCGCGCAATCGCACCGCGCTGCCGCATGCCGCCCGAAAGCTCGTGGGGGTTTCGATCCCGGAACCGCCACAAATGCACGAGGCGCAGGAGCTCCTCGCTACGAGCAGCGCGCGCGGCGGCCGAGATTCCCTTGAGCTTGAGGGGGAACTCGATGTTGTCGCGCAAGCAGAGCCACGGGAAGAGCGCCGCATCCTGGAAGACCATGGCCCGGTCGGGCCCGGGGCCTTCCACCACGGCATCTGCCCCGAGCACGCGGCCCGGTCGTGGGCCTGGCGAAGCCCGCGACGAGATTCAAGATGCTGGTCTTGCCGCTTCCCGAGGGGCCGAGCAGACAGACGAATTCGCCGGCGCCAACGCGCAGCGTTGCGTCGCGAAGGATCTCGACCTGACCCGCGGGTGTGTCGACGACGAACGACACGTCCTCGAGAGCCACGCTCGCTCCCGTGCGGGGAGCCGGTACAAGGGGGGCAGGTGTGTCGAGAGCCACGGAGCGAGCGTCGTGCGCACGGGAGTCGAGCCAACCCTTCGCAGACGCGAACACGCTGTCGTTATAACGGAGGGTCGCCCGAGCGTCAAACCACCCCAGCCGGAGACGGGCTAGCGTTCGTACACGATGACGTTGTGGTAGCGCGCCTCGGATCCAGCGGGGTTTTCGTACGCATGAGGGCGGTCCGCGGCGAAGGCTATCGAGTCTCCTGCGCCCAGATCGTAGGCCTCGTCGTCAACCTGCATCCGGAGGCCGCCGCTGAGCACCACGAGGATCTCGTGCGTGCCCGGGGCGTGCGGTTCGGAGCGATGGGTCGATCGCGCGGACAAGCGTAGCTCGTAGAGCTCGACCAGCGGCGAGGCTCCCGCCGGCGCCAGCGGACGGCTCTCGAAGCGGCCGTCCGATGACCTCAGAACCTGCGAATCCGCGCGCCGCAGCACGACGGCTCCCGAACGGGGTGCCCCGATGAGCTCCGCGAAAGGGACCGCGAGTCCGACGGCGATCTTCCAGAGAACGCCGACTG
The DNA here is from genome assembly GCA_963720145.1 of uncultured delta proteobacterium. Taxonomy (GTDB): domain Bacteria; phylum Myxococcota_A; class Polyangia; order Polyangiales; family Polyangiaceae; genus Palsa-1150. Next base: position 289,162 of record CAVREO010000036.1, on the reverse strand, counting down.
TGGGGTTGCTCTTGCTCGTCTCGATCTGCGACAGCGCTGCGCGGCTCACGCCGGAGGCGCGCGCGAGATCGTCGAGCGACATGCCCCGTGCCTTCCGGCGCTCGCGCAAGTTGTCCGCCACGCGGCGGCCGAGCTCGGCCGCCCCGACGTCGTCGCCCGGCCCTGCCAGCGGCCGAATCGCCTTGCGCGCTCCCACCTCGTCCTCCATTATAATGAACACGTGGTCGAAAAACGGAAAACTTCTTCTCCGATACGCGATTTGTACCCGGGAGCCCAGGACACCCTATCACGGGGGGACCAACCGCCGATGGCCCCGGCAGGAGCGCGGCCCTGGCTTGACGCGGGGTGCCACTCCGTTCGAAGGTCCTCGCCGGCCGCGGCCGTTGCCCCCTGCCCGGTCGGGCGAGCCGCCCACGACTAGGTACGACTCCGATGTCCAAGAAGAGAGACGGCGCGGTGCTCTGGTTTACCGGCCTGTCGGGGGCAGGCAAGAGCACGCTCGCGAACGAGCTGGCGCCGAAGCTCAGCGCGCTCGGCAGGAAGGTCGAGCTCCTCGACGGCGACCTGGTCCGCAACCAGCTTTCCAAGGGCCTGGGCTTCTCGCGCGAAGATCGCGACGAGCACGTGAGTCGCCTGGCGCTCGTCGCCCATTTGCTCGCGCGAAACGGGGTGACGGTACTCGTCGCGGCCATCAGCCCTTTCCGCCAGACACGCGAGCGCGCGCGGGCCCTCATCGGGGACTTCGTCGAGATCCACGTGGCGGCCCCCCTGGCCGAATGCATCAAGCGTGACGTCAAAGGGCTGTACAAGCGCGCGATCGCAGGAGAAATCCTGCAGTTTACGGGGATCAGCGATCCGTACGAGGTGCCGCTGTCACCGGAGCTCACGCTCGACACGAGCGCGATCTCGATCGACGAAGGCGTCGCGCGCGTACTCGCGAAATTGCGTGACCTTGGCTATCTCGAAGGCGGCGGCACAACGCAATCGACCGCGCCGTCGTCGGAGAGCAAGAACCAAAACGGACGATGGTGGAGACGGGCTATGGGACAACAAGTATTTTTGCCGCGCTTCTCGGACAAGAGGGACATCGACGAGTTCGTCGAAAAGCTGGGCGCGTTCGAACGCGGCGAGCTGAATGCTGAACAGTTCCGTGCATTTCGGCTGTTGCGCGGGGTCTATGGCCAGCGACAGCCCGACGTGCAGATGTTCCGCATCAAGCTTCCGCTACGGCCTGCTCGGGCCCGAGCAGCTGGTCGTCATCGCGACATCGCCGACGAGTACTCGCGCGGCTTCGGCCACGTGACGACGCGACAGAACATCCAGCTGCACTTCATGAAGATGTCCGACATGGAGGCGGTCGATGCGCCGCCTCGACGAGGTCGGGCATCACGACGCGCGAGGCGTGCGGCAACTCGGTCCGCACCGTCACGGCGTGCGAGCTCGCGGAGGTGTGCGCGGACGCCCCCTTCGACGTGACGCCCTACGCGGACGCGATCACGCGCGCATTTCCTGCGAGGGCCGCTGTCGAGCAGCCTGCCGCGAAAGTTCAAGATCGCCTTCAGCGGGTGCGGCAACGACTGCGCCCTCGGCGGCTATCCACGACATCGGCTTCGTGGCGCAGGTCCGGGACGGACAGCGCGGGTTCAAGGTGTATGCGGCGGGCGGCCTTTCCACGACGCCGCAAGCCGCCATCGCGCTGCACGACTTCGTTCCCGCCGCCGAGATCGGCCGCGTGGGCGAGGCCCTGGTTCGCCTGTTTCACGCGCTCGGGAACCGCGACAACAAACATCGTGCGCGCCTGAAGTACGTGCTGCGCAAGCTCGGCGAGGAAGGCTTCCGGTCCAAGTACGCCCAGTTCCGCGCCGCCGTCGACGCCGAGGCGGCTGCCGAGCTTCGCCTTCCCGAGCGTCCGCGCAACCGGCCGGCGCCCCCCGTCACCGACGGCGCGGCCCCGCAGCCGCCGGGCTACATGGCCTGGCGTAGCGGGTCGGTCGTCGACCAGCAGCAAGACGGTTACGCCGCCGTATACGTACGGTTGTTTCTGGGCGACATCACCAGCGCGCAGATGCGCGCCCTCGCCGCCATCGCTCCCCGGTTCGGCGACGGCACAGTGCGGCTCACGATCGACCAGAACATCGTCCTTCCGTGGGTCGACCGCCGCTCGCTTCCGGCGCTCTACGCCGCCCTGCGCGAGGTCGACCTCGCCCGCACGGACGTGCACACCGCCAAGGACGTCCTGTCCTGTCCTGGCGCCGAATCGTGCAATCTGGCGGTCACGTCGTCGCGCAACGTCGCGCGCGCCATCGCCGAGCGGCTCGAGCTGCCCGACGTCGCCGGCAACGGGGCGGTCGCCGACACCACGATCAAGATCAGCGGGTGCCCGAACTCGTGCGGGCAGCATCACGTCGCCGACATCGGGTGGCACGGCGCAGCCAAGACGGTGAACGGTACGACCTATCCGATGTATCAGCTGCACCTCGGTGGAGGCGTCGACGAGAGCGGCGCGCGTTTCGGGCGGCAGGTCGTCAAGGTGGTCGCCCGGCGCGTTCCCGACGCAGTCGCCGCGCTGCTCAAGCTGTTCGAGTCCGAGCGCAAGGACGGGGAGACGCCGGCCGCGTTCTACCGCCGTGTGGATCCGAAGCGCGTCGTCGCCGTCCTCGGCGACATCGCTTCGGGGCCCCCGGTCGCCGCGGAACAGAGCGACATCGGCGAGGAGTCCGGCTTCGAGGTCGCAATTGGCGCGGGGGAGTGCGCGGCGTGAAAGAACGGGGGCCGTGGCTCCCGACGCCCTCGAACGCGGCGCGCCGGACGTCCCCCAGCCGATGAGTCCTCAGCGCGAGCAGCAGCGAAACCCGTTGTCGCTGCCGCCGTTGCGGCGCCGGGTGAAGAGCGCGAAGTCGCAGCGCAACCCGGCCTGAGTCTGACCGAAACCCCCGCCACGCAGAGTGCAGTAGTCGCTGGCGCCGCTCTGGTCGGCCGCCTCGGGGTCGGTCGGAGTGCACGAGTCCTCCCACTCGATGACGTTGCCGCTCATGTCGAAGAGGCCCGAATAGCCTCCCTGGCAGGAGGGGAGCGACGGCAGGGGACCTCCCGCGTCGTAATCGGCTCCGTTGCATGCCGTCGCGGAGTACGTGAGACCGTACGGATACGCGTGCACGCCGTCGTTGTTGTGCGAGCACGCCTTGAACCACTGGCTGGTTGCCACGTTGGCCGAGCCGTTGGGGTCCGCCGAGCCGCCATCCGGGCTTCCGCAAAGGCGCGGCGCTCTCGCTCTGCGCGGCGTCGCGGGTGCCGTCGGCGATGCCGCTGAAGGAGAGCGCGAACGAACACGCGCCCAGGCACACGGGAGCGACGAAGGCCCCCAGCGCCAGGACAGGCCTTCTCATCAGCGCAAATATACAGCACTCGTCCAACGTGCTGCTCTCGCCCTCGCCTCTCCCGCTTACGACCGCCGAGCGGCCTTTCGACGTTTGGCTGCTATTCGGGCAAGGAGCTCCTCGCGCGTCACGCCCAGGCGAGCCGCGGTGCGCTCTGCGAGCGACGTCTTCGCCACGCCCGGCACGAAGCGGTACGTCGGGCGCTCCTGATCGCTCAGCTCCACTTGCAAAAAGGAGAGCGGGGGGGCCCCTCCGCCCGTCTCGAGCCGCGCCGCAAACTGCAGAAGGTGCGTCGTCACGAACGCCTGGGCTCCGAGCTCCGGCAGTAGCGAGAGGACGAGCCGCGCGATCTCTTCGCCCTCGGATGGATTGGTGCCCGAGCAGAGCTCGTCCAATACGACGAGTCCTCCCGGATCGAGTCTCTCGAAGAGCCGGCGAATGCGCAATAGCTCCATGCCCAGGTGGCCCTCGGGTTGGTCGGCTCGCGCTTCCTCGAAGAGCGACGCGAAGAGCCCCGTCGCGAAAGGCATCTGCCCCGCGCGCACGGGCGCGAAGAGCCCCGCCTGCGCGAGGAGCTGCGCGATGGCTATCGCCTGGAGGAGTCGTGTCTTGCCGCCCGAATTGGGCCCGGTCACGATGACGACGGCCGCCGGGGCGGCTGCTACGTCGCAGGGCACGGGGGTGACCCCCGCGCCGAGGAGCAGCGGATTGAACAGGCCCTCGAGCCGGAGAGCGCCTCCCGGGTCGCCGAGCGACGGCAGGCACATGACCAGGCCCGCTGCGGCGGCGCGATCGCGCAGTCCGAGGCTCGCCAGGAGCACTTCGGCGTCGCCGAGGAGTTGAAAGAGCAGGGCAATCGCCTGCTCGAACCCCGAGAAGACTTCACTCAGGAGGCGCTCGGCGATTTCCCCGCTGGTCGTGCGATAGCCGCGAAAGAAGAGCACCAGGCGCACGAGGAACCGCCGAAACGCCGAGACGAAGAAAGGATTGCCACGGTCCTCACGGACGCCGACGATTTGCATGGCGCGCACCTCGCCGTCGGCGCCGACGCGCACGCGCAAGTCGAGAGACGCCATGTGATCTTCGTGGTCGAGGAGGGAGACCAGACGCCGGTGCTCGTCGGTCGCCACGACCGCCTGGCCGAAGGACCGAAGTCGGGCGAGCGCGCTCGTCGCGCCCTCGAACGACGTCGCGAGAAGCTCGAATACCTCTCGCGTGGCCCGCAGGATCTCGACCCGCCGAACACGTGGCGCCGGCTGCCGCGCGGCGCAGAGCAGCCCGCGTAGCCGCACGATGGCCAGCGCGACCTGCTCGAGCGCCTCGCGGGCCGGCGGAGACGCCGCGAGCTCCGAAAGGACCGAGCGACGCGTCTCGACGTCGTCGAGCGAACGCGGCGGCTCGCCAACCGCGCGCGCGAGGTAGCGCGTGCTCGGCTGGTGCGGCTTCCCCCCGAGCCGCACCGACAGGCATCGCGCGACGAGCTCCTCGAGATAAACGTCACGCGCGAAATCGGCTCGATCCCAGCTCGACGCTGGGAGTGACGCGCCGGCGATCGCGTCGTCGAACGCCTCGGCCGATCCGCCGGCGGCGAAGGCGAAGACGAGCGCCTGCCGCAGAGAGGGGATGTCTACGCGCTGTGCGGGTTGCGCACACAGCAGGTCCGGGATGGGGAAAGAGCGCGCCACGAGGGCCAGGTTATTTCAATGCACAGACACGCGCGACGGCTCCTGCATTGGCAACGTCTCACGCTCGTCTTCTACGCCGGCGTCGGGCGAAAGAGCCAAGGCGAGCGCCTCGTCTACCGATTCGACCCCCACGAGCTGGACCCCGGCTCGCACCTCGGCCGGGATTCCCTCGAGGAGCGGCTCGCATTGGCGGGGAATGATGACGAGACGTAGCCCCGCCCGATGTGCTGCGAGTATCTTTTCCTGGATTCCCCCGACCGGAAGCACGCGGCCGCGGAGCGTGATCTCGCCGGTCATGGCCAAATCACCGCGGACGACCCGGCCGCTGGCGTGCGAGGCAATCGCCGTCACGATTGTCACGCCTGCGCTCGGGCCGTCCTTCGGGACGCCCCCGGCCGGTACGTGCACGTGAATCGTCTTGCGCTCCAGCGCGTGCGGCTCGATGCCGAAGCGCGCGCAGTTCGCCCGAAGATACGAAACAGCGGCCTGGGCGCTCTCGCGCATCACATCGCCCATCATCCCCGTCAGCACGAGGCGGTCTTCGTCCCCCGGCAGAATCGTGACCTCGACGAACAGCAGATCTCCCCCGGCGGGCGTCCAGGCGAGGCCTGTCGCCACGCCGGGCCGTACGATCCGCTCGGCCATCTCGTCGTGGAACCGCGGCGGGCCAAGATACTCGCACACCGAATCTGCCGCGATGCGGACCGGGCCGCGATTTTCTTCCGTCACCGCTCGGGCGACCTTGCGCAAGACGCGGCCGAGCTCGCGACCCAGTCCGCGCACGCCCGCTTCGCGGGTGTACCCGCGGACGATGTGCGCGATGGCAGCGTCATCGAGCGCGATTTCGTCGGGGCGGAGGCCGTGCGCGCGAATCGCCCGCACGAGCAGGTGTTCTCGGGCGATGAAGAGCTTCTCGGCGTCCGTGTACCCGGTGAGCGTAATGAGCTCCATGCGATTGAGGAGCGGCGCCGGGATGGTGTCGATGCCGTTCGCGGTGCACACGAAGAGCACACGCGACAGGTCGAACGGGGCGCCCAGATAGCTGTCGACGAACGTGCGGTTGTGAGCTCCGTCGAGCACTTCGAGCAGCGCGGCCGAGGGATTGCCGCGGAAGTCGGCTCCGAGCTTGTCGATCTCGTCCAGCATGAAGACCGGATCGGATGCGCCGGCACGAGCAAGAGTCTGAAGGATGCGACCGGGCATCGCGCCGATGTAGGTCCTCCGATGGCCACGGATCTCCGCCTCGTCGTGGACCCCCCCGAGCGCGACGCGGGCGAAACGGCGGTCGAGGGCTCGGCAATCGACTGCCCGAGTGAGGTCTTGCCGACGCCGGGCGGGCCGACCAGACACAAGATGGGCTCGCGATCGCCGCCCTCTTGGACGGTTTCGCCCACGCCCCGGTCCGCCCGTAGACGGCCGACGGCGAGGTATTCGACGATGCGATCTTTGACCTCCCCGAGGCCGTAGTGCTCCGCGTCCAGAACCTCGCGCGCAGCCGCGACATCGATGGCGCCGCCCGTCGTCTTTCCCCAGGGGAGCTTGAGAACCCAATCGAGGTACGTGCGGATGATGGCGTGCTCTGGCGACGACGGCGGCGTGCGCTCCAGGCGGTCCAGTTCGCGGTCCACCTCCCTGCGCGCGTCCTCCGAGAGGGCAAGGTTGCGCAGCAGCGCCCGAAGGTCCTGCCCGTCGGGCAAACCGGCGCCTGCCGCATTGGGCTCGTCGTCGATCGTGGGTACTTGCCGCCGCACCGGGATCTCGGGCTCGCGGCTCGGGATTTCGCAGGTGGCTTTCCCGGAAATGCGGCGCATGACCTCGCGAACGGCGATGTCGTGCTCGAGCTGGACGATCATGCGCCGCAGCTTCCCGGCGGCGCTCGGCTGCTCCAGGAGCGACTGCCTCGCCTCCGTCGTCATCGGGGTGGTGGACGCGAGCAGGTACGCGAGTTGGCGTGGGTCGGTCACGCGCTCCACGGTGCGCGCGAGCTCACCGGAGAGCTCGTTGACGAGCGAAATGAAGCGCTGGAAGAGCTGACGCGCCGACCGGACTAAATCCTCGAGCTCCGGGCCCTCTTCGACGACTTCCGACAACCACTGGACGCGCGCAACGAGATAGGGCTGCACGCGCTCCCAGCCGACGATGCGCACGCGCTCGGTGCCCTCCACCGCAACCCGCAGAACGTCGTGGGGCGCATGCACGGCGTCGTGCACGAGCGCCGCGGTGCCGAACGCGTACAAATCCTCCGGCCGCGGCGGGCCCGGGTCGTTGGAGCGAATCGCGACGAGCGCCACGCGTCGGTCGCCCGCGGTGACGTCCTCGACGAGGGCGCGCGTGCGTGATCTCTCGAGGGAGATCGGCGCGATGGTCAGGGGGAACACCACCGCCTCCCGCAGCGGCAGAACGGGAAGCGCATCGGGCTTACTGGCAGCCACACCGAAGCTCGTCGCAAGGCGCGCGCCAGCGACCGAGCCGTTGTTCAGCCTACTTCTTCTTGGTGTGGCACTCGAAGCAGCCGAAGCCCTTGTTCGTCTTCGGGTCGTAGGGCGCCTCTCCTACGAGCGCGGCCATCTGCTGCTCGACCGTCTGCACCATGAAGTCGACCATCTTGGGCTTCTGGTCGTGCAGCTTCTTGAACTCTGCAGGCGACGTCGGCAGCTTGGGAAGGTCCGGGTTGGGCATCTTGAACGAGCCGTTCTTGGCGCCCGCGCCGTGACACAAGACACACTTGGTCTCGGCGTATTTCGTCGAGTCGAAGTCGTGGAACAGCCCGCCCATCTTGGGCATGACAGCCGTTTTCATGTAGGCGAGCTTGTCGTCTTTCGACCACTTGTCCCATTGGCCTTCTGCGGGAGGCGGCGGACCGGCTGGCGCCGCGGCAGCGCTCGAGGCGGGGACGCCGGTCGGCGTGGGCGCAGCGCTCGCGGACGGGGCCGCGCTCGCCGACGGCGACTCGATGGCCGCCGGGGCCGCATTGCTCGCGGCGCTCGGCGAGGGCGCAGGGTTGCTTGGCTGGCTGGGCGCAGGCTGCTCGCCGCCGCACGCGAACGGGAGCGCGAGGAGCACCAGAGCAAACGGGAGAGCTCGATTCATGGCGAGCCCTTCGATGCCACAGGATTCGTTCGCGGTTGCAACGAATCTCGTGCTCTTGGCGGATGGTACCATCCGCACGTGGCCGCTACCCCGGAGCCGGAGCTTCCGTTCCGCCGACTCGGACGATACGAGGTGCTGGCTCCGATTGCCGAGGGCGGCATGGCCACGGTCTGGCTCGGCCGAACGACCGGCGAGCCGAGGCGCCTCGTCGCGCTGAAGGTCATCCGTCCCGAGTACGCGCGCAACAAGGACTTCATCGCGATGTTCGTCGACGAGGCACGCATCGCGTCCCGTCTCTCGCATCCGAACATCGTTCGCCTGCACGGCCTCGGGCACGACGGAAAGCGCCATTTCCTCGTGATGGAGGTACTTCGCGGCTACACGCTCCTGGCCGCCTGGACTTCAGCCCGCGCGCGCGGCATGCGCATGGCTTACGAGGTCGTCGCTTGGATCGGCGCGCGCATGGCCGACGCCCTCGAGAGCGTCCACGAGCTTCGCGGCGACGACGAAGTGCCGCTTTACGCCGTACACCGCGACGTAAACCCGGCCAACATCTTCTCGGCCGCGACGGGACGCCCAAGCTCATCGATTTCGGAGTGGCCCGGGCGCGCGACCGCGTCGCGTCGACGGCCGCGGGCATCGTCAAGGGGAAGCTCGCCTATCTGTCTCCCGAACAGACGCACGGGCACCCGGCCGACCGCCGGGCAGACATCTTCGCCCTGAGCGTGACGCTCTGGGAGCTCACGGTGGATCGGCGCCTGTTTCGCGAAGACAGCGACGCCGCGACGATTCGTCGCGTTCGCGAGGCGCAGGTGCCGGACCCGGCGACACTCGTCGACGGATACCCCCGAGCGCTCGCCGCCGCGATCACGGGCGGGCTTGCCCCGACCCGGACGACAGATGGCAGACGGCCGGACAGCTTCGGGATGCCCTGAGCGCCTTCGTCGCGCAGAGCCCGCGCCCGGTCGATGCTGGATCGGTGCGGGCGATGGTGGCGGAGCTTAGCAAGGGCCGCCATCCGGAGGCATGGGAACGGCTCGCGAGCGACGAAAGCGGCGAGGTCGAGCGCCTCCACGTATGGGACGACGACCGCCAGAAGCTGACCTGGATGGAGGCTTCCATCGAGCCGCTCGCGAGCAGGTCCCAGAACGGCGTCGACGGAGCAGCGGACCTCGGCGCCCCGGAAACGCGGCTGCAAGCACTGCAACGCGAGCTCTCCCAGCGAGAGATGCAGCTACGCGACGCGGCCGATCGGGTCGCGGCCGGGCGGCTTCACCTCGAGAGGGCGCTCGTCGAGGAGTTGCTCGGGGACGCGTCGCTGGCCGAAGGGTACGCGCGCAAGTCGCTCGATGACGCGCCGAGCGCATTCGCCCACGCCTTGTTGCGCAGAATCGGCTACTCGCACGGGCCCCGTCACACGCTCCTCGAGCACCTCGACGGCGAGATCGCGCTGCTCCCGGCGGACGCGCCGCGGGCACCCCTGCTCGCCGAGCGCGCTCGCATCCTGGAAGCCGCGGGCGAGACGCTCGACGTCGTGCGGGCGGCCTGGGAGCGGGCCCTCGCGGCGGATCCGAAGAATCCGGCCGCGTTGAAGGGATTGGAAGGGGCCCTCGTCGCCGTCGTCGCGGCTAGCTCCGCCGGCCCTCCTGCCCCTGCCCTGGCGGCGCGCGAAGCGCTCGCAGCGCACTTCGCGCGCATGTCGGAGGCCTACCTCGGGCAGCCGGCACTCGCGGCCTGGTTGCTCGTCGAGAGAGCCGATTTGCTCGATCGCGAGCTGTCGCAACCAGACGCCGCGAAGGCGGCATTGCAACGAGCTCTGACCTTGGACGGCGGGATTGGCCCCGTGCGCGCCGCGTGCGTCGCGCATGCGGTCGTTCACCGGGATGCGCCCTGGTTGGTCACGCTGCTCGAGGAAGAAGCGTCGCTCGAGGGCCACGCACCGCGCGCGGCGCGGCTGGAGATCGATGCGGGATGCGTCGCGTTGGGTCGCTTGGGCGACGCTGGCCTCGGCGTGGCGCTGCTCGAACGTGCCGTGGCACGCGACGCGGCTGAAACGTCGGTTCGCCGACGGGCCCTCGACGAGCTCGTCGTTCTGCACGAGACAGCCGGACGGAGCCGGGAGGCGCTGCGCATACGCCGGCTGCGCCTCGCCTCGATAGACGACCTCCGGACCCGCGCGCACGAGCTCTGCGCGATCGCGGCCTTGCACGAGTCGGTCGGTGACGTGACGTCGGCGATCGCGGCGCTCGAGCAAGCGCTGGCGCTCGTTCCGCGCGACGCCGTGGTGGCCGACGCGCTCGACCTCCTGCTACGAGCGCGAACACAAGGTCCAAGAGCGAGCCCTGCTCTGGACACGGTTCGCGGCGAGCACTGCGGGCGGCGCCGAGCGCGCGAGCACCTGGTCCGCGCAGCTCGCCTCGCCGAGCTGCACGGGGACCGCGAGCAGGCCATGCTGCACCTGCGGGCAGCGCTGGTCTCGGACCCGAGTCACGCCGACGCCGTCGAATCGCTGCTCCGCATGCTCGCGCCCGACCTCGCGCGAGGGGCGGTGGACGAGGTGCGAGCCCGCATCGCCGTCCACGAGCACGCCGCCGAGCACGCCTCCGACGCCGCCCGGCGCATCGCGCACTTGGAAGCCATCGCCCTCCTTCAGGAGGAGCTGCTGGCCGACCCGGCCGCCGCCGCAGCGACCTACGAGGCGGTTCTGCGGGTCGAGCGGCGCAGGGCTTCCGCGCTGGTGGGGCTCGCGCGAACGTCGGCGCGGGCCGGAGATTTCGCGGGACTCGCGCGGGCCCAGCTAGAGGAGGCAGACGCGACGACGGGCGAGCGCGCGGAAGCATTGCGGGTACGCGCAGCGGAGGCTCTGCGTGTCGGCGACCCGGAGCGAGCGCTCGGCATCGTGCGCGACGTGCTGACCCGGGCCCCCCATCACGAGGAAGCGAGGCGGATCGAGCAACGCCTGCACGAGGCCGCGGGGCGCTGGTCGCAAGTGGACGCTTCGATTGCAGCGCGCATCGAACGTTCCGGCGATTCGGGTTCGCGGGTCGACCTGTGGCTCGCCCGCGCCGAGCTGCAACGAACGCGGCTCCGGTCGCCGGTCGAGGCGCTCGCCGCGCTGAGAGCGGCGCTGGCCATCGACCCGGGTCACCCCGCGGCGCGCGAGGCTCTGGTCGCGCTCCTCGAAGGCGCGGGAGATGCCCGATCCCTGCGCGAAGCGCTCGTGGCCCTCGCGCCGGAGAGCCGTCGCCGGAGGGGAGAGCGCGCGCGCTCACCCGAGCCGCCGAAATCGACGAGCTCTTGCTCCTCGACGACGCGTCGGCGGCGGACCTCTACGCTCGCGCCCTGCGGGCCACACCGGGTGACGTCTGGCTCGTGGAGCGACGCGCGCGGGTCTTGCTGCGCAAGGCGCGCGCCGCCGGAGAAGCTGCCGCCGAGAGGGGCCTCGAGCATGAATTGGCTGGCGCAGAAGAGGCGCTCTCGCGCGAACCGTCGTCGGCAGCTGCCCTACGAGCCCTCGAACGGGCCCTGCGGACCGCCGGCGACTACTCGGGTCTCTCGGGAGTGCTCGCGCGTCAAGCGGACGCCTTCGAGGCGGACGCGCCGAAGCTCGGAGCGCTCTGGGCGCGCGCCTCGCTCGCGCAAGGGAAGGTCCCGGACCAGGACCAAGGAGCGCTCGTCGACGCCATTCTCACGTTGGCCCCGTTCGACCGAGCCGCGCTGGACTCCGCGTTGCGTCAGGCCATTCCGCGAATGCGCAGCGGCGATGCGGTCGCTCGCGCACGCGCTGCCGCGGTGTTCCGCGCCCTTCTCGGGCGCCCAATGGGCACCGACACGGACCGCCTGTGCGCCCACCTCGCCGTAGCGCTCGCGCTGGAGCGGGAAGACGTCGCACGCGACGACGACCACCGGGCTGCTCTTCACCTTTACCGCGAGGCGCTCCGAATCGACCCGCGTTCGGTCGTCGCCGCCGCAGGCGCCGCCCGATTGGCCGCGGCGCTCGACGACGTCGAGGCGGCGATCGCAGCAGCGATAGCGCAGGCAGACCTCGCGCCGGCCCCGAGACAGCGCGCAGCTCTCCTCGTAGGCGCAGCGGGCCGCACGGTCTCGGCGCTCGAGCCCAAGCTGGGCACGCGCGGCGATCGCCTCGCTCGAGCCGGCGAGCTCCTCGACAAGGCGCTGGAGGCCGACCCGGAAGCCCTCCCTGCCGTAGGCCTCCTCGTGGCCGTGCGCTCGGAGGACGGGCAGCGCGATCGGTTGCTTCGGTCGTTGCGGCGCGCATTCGAGCGTGCGCAATCCGCGAGCGCGATCTGCCACGTGGGCGCCGAGGTCGCGCGGGTGGCGGCGGGCAATCCGGCCGATCGGCCCATCGCGATCGAGGCCCTGCGGCGCGTGCTGACGCACCAGCCGAGGCACGGACCGACGTTGCGCGCCCTCGCCGATCTCTACGTGGCCCAGGGCGCCTGGGGCGAAGCCGTCGAGACCCTCGAGACGCTGGCGACGAGCGCACCCGAGCCCCAGGCAAGGCTCGGCGCCGACTTCGAGCTCGCCGAAATGTATGCCCGCGAGCTCAATCGTCCGGGTGATGCCGAGCGGGCGCTTCGCGCGGCGCTCGAAATCGATCCGGCCTCCGTTCGGGCGCTCCGCGGCCTACTCGCCTACGTCGGCGCACCCGATCGCGCACCCGGCGAGCTGGCGGGCCTGCTCGCTCGTATCGGCGACGCCGAGACGGATCCCGAGGCCAAGTCCGCCGCCCTGTCGGAGCTTGCTCGACTTCGGAAATCGACCGAAGACATCCCCGGTGCGGAACGGGCGCTCGTGGAAGCCCTCGCTCACGCGCCTACCGCCACGCGGCTGGCGATGGTCGCCGATTTGTACGACGACCCCATCGCGCAAGCCCGACTGCTCGCCGCCGCGGTGTCACGCGCCGAGGCGATTGACCGGCCCTGCGCGGCCGCCCTCGCCGCGCTCGGCCGGCTGGAGGTCAAAGTGCTCGGCCGATGTGCGGACGGCGTCACGCATCTGCGGGCCGCCATCGCGATGGCGCCCGCGATGCACGAACCGCGTGCGGCCCTGGCCCAGGGGCTGCTCAGCCTCGGCGTCGGAGCCGAGGCAACCGCGCTGCTGTTGCCGTTCGTCCTCTCGGAGCCGGGCGCGCTGCTCGCGCTCGAGGACCCTCCCCTGGCGCTGGCCAACCTGGAAGGGGCGCTCGCGGCCGAGTCGCGACACGAGGAGGCCATCGTCGCCCGAGAGCTGCGCGCGCTCTGCGGAGGGCTCGACGACGGCGCCCTCGCGACTCTCCGCGCCCGACGCGTGGCCGCCGACGCGACCGCAACGCCTGCTGCGTTGGGGTCCCAACTCCTCCGAACGAGCGTCGTTCCGCGTGAGGGAGACTCGCTCTTGCTCGAGCTTGCCGCGGCTCTCGAGGGCGTCGAGGCCAAGATCGCGCAGCTGCGGCCTGGGATCGAGGACGGCGCCCGCTCCCACGAGACGACGGACCCGGTTCGAATCGTGACGCGTGGGCGAATCGTGCCCGGGAGCGGCCATCCGGCGCTCGCGTTGCTGCAGCGGCTCTCGACGACGTTCGGGGTCGGGCGGCCCGAGATGGCGATGGCCGAGCGCGGAGCTTTTCCGCGGCTCGTGTTCGCGCTCGATGCACCCTGGGTCGTCGTACCGGCCGCCGTGCTCGACCAGCCCGAGCCGGATCTCGCGGCGACGATGGTACCGCTCCTCGTCAGGCTCGCGCTCGCCGTGCCTTGGCTGGACGACCTCGGGGGTGTCGACGCTCACGCGCTCTTGTGCGGGGCCGCACGCCTGGTCGTCCCCGGTTACGCATCGAACGCCGGGGACGCCGATGGGTCGGCGCGCATCGACGAGGTGGCGCGCCGTGTCGGAAAGGTCATCGGCCGCCGGCAGAAGAAAGCCCTCGCCGAATTGGCGCCAGCGCTTGGAGCGACTCGCGCCCCGACGCGCGCGGAGGTCGCCGCGTGGGAGCAAGCCATCCGGCGCACCGAGCTGCGCGCCGCGTTCGTCGCGACCGGAGACCTCCTGGCGACGATTGGCGCGGCGAGAGCTCGGGACGAAGCGCTCGCGCGCGCCACCGAGCATTTCGGGCCGTCGGCACTGGGCGCGACTCTCGCGCACCCGTCCGCGGGCGACGTCGTGCGCTTTGCGCTAACGCCAGCGACGAGCGCGCTGCGCGGGCGGACGGGGACGTTGTGGGCGCGTTCGTGAAGGGAAGGCGTTCGCCCGAGGCGTCGCGCCGCCCGGCAGCCTTCTCGCGCGGCGCGCCCCGTGGCACGTGGTCTGCTCAGGGGTGCACGACGTGCGCACCCCTGAGGCAGAACCTCTGACTCACTCGTCCGTGGGAATCAGAAATACGAGACGCTGCCCAGCGGCAACGCAGTATTCGTCCACACGTTCGCCGTGAACCCACCCGCGGTCTTCCCCGTGTACTCGTAGGACCCCGAGTTCGTGACGATGATCAAGTTGCTCTCTCCGTCACGGTTGAAGTCGCTGACCGCGTAGTTCACGCCGCCCAGTTGAAGAGAGGTGTTCGTCCACACGTTGGCCGTAAATCCGCCTGACGACTTGCCTGTGTACTCGTACGACCCCGCAGAGGTCGTGATAATCAGGTCGCCCGACTTGTCGCCGTTGAAGTCACCGGTCGAGAACACGGCCGTCGGCTGCCAGCCGACGTCCGGCACCTGGTACCAGTAGAGGTTCTTATCCTGCCACACGTTCGCGTTGAATCCACCGGTAGACTTACCCGTGTATTCGTACGCGCCGGTCGTCGTCATGATGATGAGGTCGTAGTTACCGTCACCGTTGTAGTCGCTCGGCACGAAGGTTACCGGCGGGACGAGCGCCAGTGACGTATTCGTCCACACGTTCGCATTGAATCCACCGGCGGCCTTGCCGGTGTATTCAAAGGAGCCGCTGTTGGTCGTGATGATAAGGTCGCTGATGGCATCTCCGTTGAAGTCACCGACGGTGTACCTTACGTTGCCCAGCGTCAGAGCGGTGTTCGTCCATACGTTGGAGTTGAATCCACCAGCAGATTTGCCCGTGTATTCGTAGGAACCGCTGCTGGTCGTGATCACGAGATCGCTGATGCCATCACCGTTGTAGTCGCCAACGGTGTACTGCACCAAGCCCATCGTGAGCGCGCTGTTCGTCCACACGTTGGAGTTGAAACCGCCGGTCTTTTTACCCGTGTATTCAAACGACCCGGCAGTCGTGGTGATGATGACGTCGCTCACGCCGTCGCCGTTGAAATCGCCGACTGCGTAGCTCACGGCGTTCCGCTTGAGAGACGTGTTCGTCCACACATTGGCATTGAACCCGCCTGATGTCTTGCCGGTGTATTCAAACGATCCCGAGCTCGTGACGATGATGACGTCGCCAGCGCCGTCGCCATTGAAGTCGCCCTCGAGCTTAATGTCAGCGGAGTCGACGGTGAGCGCTTGAGCGCTCGTTGCCGTCTGTTCCCACTCTGCCGGATTGTCGCCGCCGGCTGCGCAACCCATCGAGTACCCGCCGAAGAGTAGCGCGACCAAGATGACGTTCTTCACTTTGTCCTCCGAGCATCTGGCATCCAGAATCGTGGATGCCGCATTGTTAACGACTCGGTCAGTAGGGGCTGCACCGAATTGCTTCTCCCAGCCTGCCGACCGGAAGAGCAGTTCTCACGAATATCGAATGAACACAATCTTAAATAAATATTACGGTCGTCATTTGTACGATCACAACGTCGGACAATAGACAAACCGTCACGGCGCAGCTTCTTTCTGGCGACAGGGCTTCCTGGCTATCTCGACGAGTTGGGAAGACGGCCGTCGAAGCGGCGTCGTCGAAGGCGGAGAAGGTAGCCCCGGCGATGCAACGAACCACGCGTTGTCTGCTTTCCGTTGCATCGCCGGAAAAGCACTCCTCGCCCGCAGGCGGCCGCGAAGGCAGCGGGACGACGTGTTGCCGCGCAGCAACACGCCGGTGGGACGCGCGCATCGTCCGGCGTGACGTACCGGGAAGGAAGAAGCCTGCGCGGCGACCGTACTACATGCCGAGCGCGGGCGTTTGCCCGCATTCTTAAACTGAG
Source organism: uncultured delta proteobacterium (assembly GCA_963720145.1). Classification (GTDB taxonomy): domain Bacteria; phylum Myxococcota_A; class Polyangia; order Polyangiales; family Polyangiaceae; genus Palsa-1150. Next base: position 272,915 of record CAVREO010000036.1, on the reverse strand, counting down.
CGAGCCATAAAACAGTCCCTATGAATGCGTGTGAAGCGTGCCGCGACAGATGAACGGAGCGACGACCTTTGCACCGGGGTGACGGCCCGCGAAAGCCGGCGACCCATGCAGGCACCCAGAGCGCACGATAGCCGACGCCTATGGCAGAAAGAGGATCTTGCGATGAATCAAGCCAGATGCGCCCTCGAAAAAGTCGTATCGACGCCGCCTTCGGCAGTAGCCCTCGAACAAACGCTCAGCGAAGACGCGATACGGCAGGCCGTCAATGACCTAAATGCCATTTGTCGATCCGCAACGTTGAGCTTCACCCTCGCGGTCGGGGAATTCGTTTTCAAGCGCTTTTATGCCGGCGATGCCGAGAGATGGCGTTGTCGAGATCCGAACAAGCACGATTCCTTGCGCCGGCTCGCACGACATCCCGATCTTGCAATGAGCGCGGGAACGCTTTACCGCAGTGTGGCGATGTACGAGCTGGCCCATCGGATCAGGATATCGGAATATCGTCGCATTTCCACGACCCATTTGCGGCTTGTGCTTCCTCTTCTGCCACCGCAGCAGGAGCGCCTACTCCGCGATACCGAGGCGGGCGGTTGGTCAGTTCGACGGCTGGAGGAGGAGGTCGCAGCGCTGGTGCGGCGTGACCCCGCGCAGCGAACCCAGCGGGGTGGTCGAAAGCGGCATTGCCGGCTTCAGCAAGCCGTGCGGGCGACACAGCAGTGCATGGTCGCTTTCGACGAGTTCGCGACTTTGGAGGAGGGGGAAGATGCGCCTTCGGTGGAGGCCGTCCGCGAGGCGCTCGCCGCCCTGCGCGAGACGTTCGAAACCGCCGCCCGACTGAAGCGCCGGTTGGAGCAATATCTGCCGAATGCGCAGACGTCCCCTCCACCTGCTCACGACAAGGTGCGGGTGGTCGGCCCGCGTTGACAGCTCCCACCGAGGGTCAGCCCTGCGCCGGACATCCGTGCTGAATCGGTCGGTACCGCGCAGGACGCTCGGGTCACTACGCCGCGCGCGCCAGCGGGGCCCGCTCGAACCATTGCGCCAGGTCGTCGAGCGCGCGCCGCCCCATGGCCTCGTAGCGCTCGCGCTTCTTCAAGCGGCGGTCGGCCAGCGGCGGCAGCCACGCCCACGTCACGTTGGACGGCTGGTAGTCGTTCACCGTTCGCCCGAGGTGCGTGAGCACCCCCCCGAGGGCCGTGGTGGCAGGCGGCGGCACGACCTCGCCTTCGAGCAGCGCCTGCGCGAGCAACACCGCGCACACGAAGCCTCCTGCGCAGCTCTCGACGTACCCCTCTACGCCGGTGATCTGTCCCGCAAGAAATACGCCCGGCCGCGCGCGCAGCTGCATCCGCGTGTCGAGAACCCGAGGAGCGTCCACGAACGTGTTGCGGTGTACGCTGCCGTAACGCAGGATCTCGACCTGCTCCAGGCCCGGGATGGTCCGGAGGACGCGCGCCTGCTCCGGCCAAGTCATTCTCGTCTGAAAGCCCACGAGGTTGTACGCCGTCGCCGCGGCGTCCTCCGGTCGGAGCTGAACGACCGCGAACGGGCGAACCCCGCTTCGGGGATCGGTCAGACCAACCGGCTTCATCGGCCCGAAGGCGAGCGTCATTTCGCCTCGCGATGCCATCACCTCGATGGGCAGACACCCCTCGAAATAGCGTGTCTCTTCGAAGCCGCGCGGAGCCACCTTCTCCGCCGCAAGCAATCGACCTACGAACGCGCGGTAGCCGTCCTCGTCGAAGGGGCAGTTCACGTACGCCTCGTCGTCGCCGTCCTCGGACCCTTTGCCGTAACGCGACTGCTTGAACACCCGGCTCCAGTCGATCGAGTCCGCCGCGACGATCGGCGCGATCGCATCGTAATAGGCAAGATGCGCTTGCCCGACGGCGCGGGCGAGATCGGACGCCAGCGCATCGCCCGTGAGCGGCCCCGTCGCGAGAACCACGGGTGCCTCCGGCGACGCCTGGGGGATCGAGTCGACGAGGCGCGATTCGAGCTGCACGCGCGGGTGGGCGCGCAGGCGCGCCTCGATGGCAGCCGAGAACGCCTCCCGGTCGACGGCGAGCGCCCCTCCCGCGGGCACGCGCGTGGCATCGGCGCAACCAAGAACGAGGGAACCGGCTCGTCGGAGCTCTTCTTTCAGGAGCCCCACCGCGTTCGTGAGAGCCGCTCCGCGCAGCGAGTTCGAGCAGACGAGCTCGCAAAAACCGTCGGTCGTTTGCGCAGGCGTGCGGGCGATGGGCTTCTGTTCGACCAGTCGGACGGTGACGCCACGCTGGGCCAGCTGCCACGCCACCTCGCATCCGGCGAGACCCGCGCCCACGACGGTGACCGAAGACATCCGCCGGCGGTGTAGCATGCCCGCTCCGTGCTCGACATCGCCCTCGCCTCCTGTGTCGCTCTGCCCGATCCCGATCCGGACGAGGCGCCGCTCCTGTCCGCTCTCCGCGCCGCCGGCTTCGAGGCCGAGACACTCGCGTGGGACAGCCCCCGCAGCGATTTTGCGCGCGCTCGCGCGACTGTGCTGCGGGCGACGTGGAACTACCCCGAGCGCCCCGCGGAGTTCCTCGCGTGGATCGACCGGACGGCTGCCTGCTCGCGGCTGTTCAACGGACCCGAGGTCGTACGCTGGAATCATCACAAGCGATACTTGCAGGAGCTCCAGCTACGCGGCGTCCCGGTCGTACCCACGCGATTGGTCACACAGGGCGAGTCGACGCCACTCGCAGAGATCGCGCGGGCGAACGGCTGGCCGGACGTCGTGATCAAGCCCGCGATCGGGGCAGGCTCGCGCGGAACTTTGCGCGTGAGCCAGGGCGCGATGGAGCGGGACGACGCCCATCTTCGAATCCTCGTCGATCGCGGCGACGCCCTCGTGCAGCCCTACATGTCGTCGGTCGAGGAGTACGGGGAGCGGGCGATCGTGTGGATCGACGGCGAGCTGACGCACGCGGTGCGCAAGGCGCGCAGGTTCCTGGGCGACCGCGAACGGGTATCGCAGCGCGTACCGATAGCGCCGGACGAGGCCGAGCTCGCCCGGCAGGCGATCGCCGCCGCCCCCGGTCCCCTGCTCTACGCGCGGGTCGACATCGTGCGCGACGACCAGGGGATGCCACGCCTGATGGAGCTCGAAGTGATCGAGCCGTCGCTCTTCTTCGCGCAGTGCAGCGAGGCCATGCACCTCTACGTTCGGGCGCTATCGCAGAGGCTGGAGAGCTCGGAGCCCCAACGCCTGCTCGGCCGCTGACGGTCGTACCCGCTCCGACAGCGGCCAAACGAAGGGAGCGAAGTCACGAAACAATAGTTCCATCTCGCTGTAAGCTTGAGTTGGATGGCCTCCGGCGACTTCGTGGCTCCGGACTGGAGCGCTCCCCTCGACGTGGCCGCCTATCTCGATTCGACTCCAAAGTCGGCGCAGATCAAGGGCATGTTTCCTGCGGCGGTCGCCGAGAGCGCGCGATCGCGCGGCCTGTCGCTACCCACCTCGCGAGAACGCTACCTGCCGTTTTCGGACGTCCCGGTCACCGAGTTCGCGACGCTCCTCGTCGAGGCGGCCCAGGCGTTCTTCCCGAGTGCCCCGCTGCGCGGCGCTCTGCGCGAGCTCGGACGCTCCGCATACCCAGTACTGGTTCAGACGATGGTCGGTCGCGTGGTCCTGAGCACGGCAGCCGACATGCAAAGCGGGTTGAACGCCGCCACGAAGGCCTACGCGGTGGCGCTGCCGAACTGCCGCTGCGAGCTCGCAGAGCTCTCCAAGCAGAGGGCAGTCATCACGCTGAAAAACATCTACTACTTTCTCGATTCGCACCACGTAGGCGTGTTCGAGGGCCTCGCGCGATTGTTCGGTCTGCGCGTCTCCACGCGCATCCGGATGCGGAGCAGGTTCGACGGCGACTTCGAGCTCACCTGGTAGCGCGGACCGCGGTCACGCGCGTTCGACGGCTATCACGCCTCGGACCTTCTGGAGCGCTTTCATCACGAGCTTCAGCTGCTGCAAGTCCTGGCACACGAACGAGAAGAGATTCACGGCGCGACCGTCGTCGCTCGCGCGACAGTTCGCCTCGCTGATGTTGATCCCTTGCGCCATGAACGTCTGACCGATGTGGGCGAGGATGCCAGGCTGATTGGCAGCCACCACGCGAAGCTGCACGTTTCGGTTGATCCGCGCGTTGGTGTCCCACGTGATCTCGACGCGCCGTTCGGGGTCGGTGTCGAACGCCTTCTGGCATCCGCGGCGATGGATCGTGACGCCGCGGCCGCGCGTGATGAAGCCCAGGATGTCGTCGCCCGGCAACGGATTGCAACACTTGGCATAACGGACCAGAACATCGTCGATGCCATTGATGCGAATCGCCCCCTCGTCGCGCTTGATGACCTTGCGGTAGAGGCCCGCGATGCGCCCTTCGCGCAGCGAGTCGGGCGGTTTGCTGTCGCGGCCCTTGTCGTCCGGAGGCGCGACGATGCGAAGGACCTCCTCGGGGTCAATCTTTCCGTACCCGATGCCGATGAGCAGCTCGTCCACGTTGGTCACCTTGAGCTGCTCGTTGACCCGGCGAATCTCGGCGTCCGTCTTCTGTAGCTTGCTCCACGAGACGCCCGCCTTGCGCAGCTCCCGTTCGAGCAGCTCTTCGCCCAGGCGCTTGCTCTTCTCACGCTGGTCGGTACGGAAGTAGTTGCGGATCTTCGAGCGGGCGCGCGTCGTACCGACGAAGTCCAGCCAGTCCTTGCTCGGGTGCTGGTGCGCGCTCGTGAGGACGTCGACGACGTCGCCGTTGCGGAGCTTGTAGCGCAGAGGCTCCATCTTGCCGTTGATGCGCGCGCCAGTGACGTGGTCGCCGAGCTGTGTGTGAATCTGGTAGGCGAAGTCGATCGGCGTGGCACCGCGCGGAAAGACGCGCACGTCGCCCTTGGGGGTGAAAACGTAGACCTCGTCCTGGAAGAGGTCGACCTTCACGCTCTCGAGGAATTCCGCCGGATCCTTCAGCTCCTTCTGCCACTCGATGAGCTGACGCAGCCACGAAAAGCGCTGCGCGTCCTGGTCGGCGATGCCGCCGCCGCGATCCTTGTACTTCCAGTGAGCCGCGATGCCGCGCTCGGCCACGCGGTGCATCTCGTGGGTGCGGATCTGGAGCTCGATCCGCTCGCGCCCCGGGCCGATGACCGTCGTGTGGAGCGACTGGTACATGTTCGGCTTCGGCAGGGCGATGTAGTCCTTGAAGCGGCCGGGCACGGGCGTCCACTGCGAGTGGATGACGCCGAGCGCCGCGTAGCAATCGCTCACGCTCTCGACGACGACCCGGAAGGCGATGAGATCGTGCACGCTCTCGAGGCCGGCCTCCTGCGCCTTCATCTTGCGGTAGATGCTGTAAAGGTGCTTCGCTCGGCCGTAGACCTCGGCGGCGAAGTCCTGCGCAGCGAGCCGGCTCGACAGCGTCTTGCATACCTCGGCGATGTACTTGTCGCGCTCGCGCTTGGACGTCTGGAGCTGGGCGACGAGCTCGGAATACGCCTCGGGCTCGAGATGCTTGAACGACAGATCCTCGAGCTCGCTCTTGAACGACTGGATGCCGAGCCGGTTCGCGAGCGGCGCGTAGATCTCGATCGTCTCCCGGGCGATGCGCTCCTGCGAATCGCGAGCCATGTGCTCGAGCGTTCGCATGTTGTCGAGACGGTCGCAGAGCTTGATGAGCAGGACCCGAATGTCCCGCGCCATCGCCACGACCATCTTGCGAAAATTCTCGGCCTGGCGATCTTCCTTCGACGTGAAATTGATCTTCGAGAGCTTGGTGACGCCGTCGACGAGCTCCGCGACCTCGGCGCCGAACTCCTTGCTCAGGTCAGCGGTCGTGGCCAGGGTGTCCTCGACCACGTCGTGGAGCAGTCCGGCGCACACGCTCGCGGCGTCGAGGCGCAGATCCGCGATGATGGCCGCCACGCTCACCGGATGGACGATGTACGGCTGGCCCGACTTCCGCGTCTGGCCGGCGTGCATTCGGTAGCTGTAGTCGTAGGCTCGCTGGATCAGCTGAGGATCAGCCGCCGGCTGATACGTCTTCACGCGATCAATGAGTTGTTCGACCTGGAGCATCGGCGCGGTCGGCTGCCGCGAGAGCAAGGGTGCGCGATCCGTCAAAAAAAAGTAACACTCCGGCAGGGGTCCGGCAATTGATGCGACACGTGTCCGTTTCGACGGTTTCGAAGGTGGGTGTTTACATCCACTTCCCGTGGTGCCTGGCCAAGTGCCCGTACTGCGACTTCGTCAGCTACGCGGCGGCTGCCGCCGACCTCGGGCACCGCCACCGGAGCTACGCGGAGGCCGTATTGCGCGAGATCGACGCGCGCGCTGAGGTGCTCGCGAACCGGACGCTGGGCAGCGTTTTCTTCGGAGGGGGGACGCCAAGCCTCTGGGACCCCGCCGAGCTCGGGCGCGTCCTGGCCGCCATCCGCGCCCTCCCCAGGTTTGTTGTTTCGGGGCCCCGCCCCCGAAACTCTGGGCCCGAGGACGTTTCCGGCCGAAACCGAGCCGGGGCAAGCGTTTCGGGGGAGGGCCCCCGAAACAGCAACGAGACCGTGACCGTCTCGACCGCGAACTCGACGCAAGTCGAGGTCACGGTCGAGTGCAACCCGACCTCGATCGACGAAGACCGTGCGCGCGCCCTGCTGGACGTCGGCGTCAATCGGCTCTCGATCGGTGTCCAATCCTTGAGCGACGACCGCCTCCGCTTTCTCGGGCGGCTTCACGACGCGCGCGGGGCGCTCGAGGCCGTGCGCGGCGCGATGCGGGCCGGCGTGGCGCGAGTCTCGGCAGACCTCATCTTCGGGTTGCCCGGGCAGACCCCCGCGCAAGCGTGCGAAGAGGCAGCCAGACTCGCCAATCTCGGCCTCGACCATCTGTCCTGTTATCAGCTCACCATCGAGGCTGGTACGCGCTTCGGCGAGCTCGCGCGGCGCGGGCGTCTGCCGCTCGCGGACGACTCGGCCGTCGCCGACTCGTTCCTCGCCCTGGACGAGATGCTCACGACGCGCGGCTTCGTCCATTACGAAATCTCCAACTACGGGCGGCCCGGGCACGAAGCGCAGCACAACCTCGGCTACTGGCGCGGCGACGAGTATGTCGGCCTCGGATGCGCCGCGTACGGCTTCTTGCGGCACGCGCGAGGCGAGCCGCACCCCGGCGGAGGCGGTGGCGACGGAGACGCAGGGGTACGCTACCGCAACGAGGTCGTGCCCGAGCGCTACCTCGAGGGAGCTCCCGCCACCGAAGAGCCGCTGCCGCCCGAGGCGCTCATGCGCGAGCGCATCATGCTCGGGCTACGCACGGTGGAAGGCGTGGATATCACCGAAGCCGAGACGTCCCTCGGTACGCCGGGATGGACCCCGTCGCGCGAACGGGCCGCTGCGTGGCTCTGCGAGCGCGGACGGGTCGTACGTGAGGGGCCCCGGGGGTCGCGCCTGCGCGTCCCCAAGGCGAGCTGGTTGTGGACCGACGACACGGCGGCGCGCCTTTTCTGAACTTGCGAAAGCGGTAACATCGTCGAGATGTCGACGTGGGAGGCCCGCTACGTTCGGCTCACGGATCGAGCGAACGACCTCGAGCGCGTACGCGCCCACCTCGCTCGGATTCATCCGGGAACGCGGCTCACGAGCGACGGCAGGGCCCCTTTCGTAGGGTGGCTCGTGCCGCGGCCGGCGCACGCCAAGCCGTCGCAGGAACCGCACGATCTGTCCGAGCTGTCCCGCGACTTCGGCGAGGCCATCGGGATCGCCGTTCAGACGGTGGCTGATCTCGTCGTCTACGATCGCTTCGTAGCCGGCGCGCGGATCCGCGGGCTCACCTACGCCGGCGAGGCAGGCTGGGTGCGCGTCGTCGGCGAGCCCGAGCCATGGGAGCCGAGCACCCTTTTCTCGCAAGCCACGCTCGAAGAGCTACGGATCGCGCTGGAGGACGAGCTCACGGGCGACGCTCTCGCGCGAGACCGGGCAGAGCTCGAGCGCCTGTGGTCAACCCGCAAGCTCGAGGAAGGCGCGCCGCGTCCCCCAGTCGAACCTCTCCGCCTGACCCGCGCGCTCGAAGAACACTTCGCGTTGCCCGCTCTTCGTCCGCAAATGACGCCGGCCCAAAGCAAACCCCGCCAATAGACCCGCTCGCCCCCTTTCCGGAGGGCAGAAAGAAGAGGTCGCGGGCCAGTCCACACGCCCGAGCCGCGAAGCGCGCCGAGGGAGCGAACTGCGCGCGAGTTGAGAAACCCCAAGCCCAAGCCCACAGCCCAATGAGCGCCACCCTTTTGGGGCCGGGGCCCCAAAAGACAAACGCAAAGACAAACGCAAAAACGCCTGTGGACAATCGCTGAACAACTTCGGGCGTAGTTCAGCAAATGCCTGTGGTGAACGGCTGCACCCCCCGTTCAGTAACCCGAAGGCTCTCGCAACCCTAGCTAAGACCGCTGGGGCTGGGGCTTTCCTGGCGGCCCCGTCGACTTCTCGTTTCACAAATGGCACATTCGCGGCCCCGCCCTGGCGCCCTCCACCGGAGCCGCACCCACACAAGCTCTCGGGGCTTTTTGCTGGACAGGCCCAAGATGTTGGGGTTAAAGGTTGAGTCTCGGACTGCGAGCCCCCCGACCTCAGTTCGTGGCGCGCCAGTGCGGGCACCCGGACGGGGCTGGTTAGGGCAGTACGGTGGAACGGACGGGCGACCCTTGCGGTTGCGCCCGACCGTCGAGTTTTGCGCTCTTAGCCTGAACGTAGTAACAGATGCAAGCGATGTCCTGGCTTTGGCTTGTTCAGACCTGAACGATTCTCCACAGCTTTTCGTTGGTTCTAGCCTTCTCTAGGGTCCCGGACCCCGGAAAGGCGAACCTGTTCTGGGGCCGCGGGGCCGTCGGCGGTCGTCGCCGGGCGGCGTCTTCGAGACGAGGGGTAAGGGGCCGAACGGACCGGGCGCAGGTGGGCGCGCGGGACCGCAGGGATAAATCTGGCCGCGCAGGCGAACGCTCGGGGTTCCCTGCGAGAGCCAGGCCATGAGGAGGCGTTACAATGGCTAACTCGACGCACGTCAACGGCACGACTCAGGCGCACGCGAACCACGCGAACGTGAAGACCAAGAGTGGACACGAAAAGGCAGCGAGGAAATCGCGGGATCCCGTGAGCGCTGCGACCTCCCCCGCGCGCGGGCGGACGGCAAAGACGGCGCGCGCCAGCCGCGGTGTGCGTGTCGAACGTCGGTTCACCGTGTCCGGCGCCGACCCCCTGGATGGCGTCGTCTACGAGCGCCGATCGAGCACCATCACGAACCCCGACGGCAGCATCGTCTTCAAGATGGAAGGGGCGGAGGTGCCCTCCAGCTGGAGCCAGCTGGCGACCGACATTCTCATATCAAAGTACTTCCGCAAGGCTGGCCTGCACGGCGACAAGGACGAGGGCGAGACCAGCATCCGTCAGGTCGTGCACCGCCTCGCCCACACGATCCGCGGTGCCGCGGACCAATTCGGCGGCTACTTCGCTTCCAAGGCAGACGCCGACACGTTCGAGGCCGAGCTCTCGCATCTGCTCGTCAACCAGTACGGCGCCTTCAACTCGCCCGTTTGGTTCAACCTGGGCCTTTGGCACGAGTACGGCATCGACGGCTCCGGCGGCAACTGGGCCTGGGATGCCGAGACCGGCGAGGTCGCGGAAACGACGACCGCCTACGAGCACCCGCAATGCTCGGCGTGCTTCATCCAGGCGGTCAAAGACGACCTCATGTCGATCTACGAACTGGTGAAATCGGAGGCGCGCCTCTTCAAGTACGGCTCGGGGACGGGCTCGAACTTCAGCTCCATTCGCGGGAAACAGGAGAAGCTCTCCGGCGGCGGCACTTCGTCGGGCCTGATGTCGTTTCTCGAGGTCTTCGACCGGGCTGCAGGCGCGACCAAGAGCGGCGGCACGACGCGCCGCGCCGCGAAGATGGTCTGCCTCGACATGGACCACCCGGAGATCGTCGACTTCATCAACTGGAAAGTGCGCGAGGAGCGGAAGGCGCACGCGCTCATCGAGGCGGGCTATAGCTCGGATTTCAACGGCGACGCGTACCACACGATCAGCGGACAGAACTCCAACAACAGCATCCGCGTCACCGACGAGTTCATGCGCGCCACGCAGGCTGGCGCCAAGTGGCAGACACGCTTTCGCACCACCGGCGAGATCTGCGAGACGATCGAGGCCAAGGACCTCTGGCGCCAGATCGCCGAGGCGGCGTGGGGCTGCGCGGATCCCGGCGTGCAGTACGACTCGATCATCAACCGCTGGCACACGTGCCCGAACACGGGGCGCATCAACGCGTCCAACCCGTGCTCCGAGTACATGTTCCTCGACGACACGGCGTGCAACCTCGCCAGCGTGAACCTCACCAAGTTTCTGCGCGAGGACGGCTCCTTCGACGTCGACGGCTACCGCCACGCGTGCCGCGTCTTCTTCGTCGCGCAGGAGATCCTCGTCGACCTCTCGGCGTACCCGACCGCGAGCATCGCCAAAAACAGCCACGACTTCAGGCCGCTCGGCCTCGGCTACGCGAACCTCGGCAGCCTCCTCATGTCGCTCGGCGTGCCTTACGACAGCCGGCAGGGGCGCGCGATCGCGGCGGCGCTCACGGCCATCATGTGCGGCCAGGCGTACCGCACGAGCGCCGAGATGGCCCAGGCCAAGGGCCCCTTCCCCGGCTTCGGCAAGAACCGCGAGCCGATGCTGCGCGTCATGCGCATGCACCGCGACGCTGCCTACGCGATCGACCGCGACGCCTGCCGCCTGCCCGGGGAGCCGCAAGCGGTGCCGGGGGACCTGTATCGCTCCGCCTGCGACGACTGGGACGGCGCGGTGCAGCTCGGCGAGGCGCACGGCTACCGAAACGCGCAGGCGACCGTGCTGGCGCCGACGGGCACCATCGGCCTGCTCATGGACTGCGATACGACCGGCATCGAGCCGGACTTCGCGCTCGTGAAGTTCAAGAAGCTCGCCGGTGGCGGTTACTTCAAGATCGTCAACCAGACCGTACCGCGCGCGCTGCGGCGCCTCGGCTACACCGAACGCGAGGTCCAGGAGATCGTCGCGTTCGTTTCGGGGACGAACACGCTGCTCACCGCACCGCACATCAACCGGCGCACGCTCAAGGAGAAGGGCCTGACCGACGCCGAGCTCGCGAAGGTCGAGAACGCGATCCCGGGCGTGTTCGAGCTCGATAGCGCGTTCGCCGCGTGGGTCGTCGGCGAAGACGCTTGCGAGCGCCTGGGAGCCACGAAGGAGTTGCGCGCCCAGAAGAGCTTTTCGCTCCTGGAGCACCTGGGCTTCTCGCGGACGCAGATCGAGGAAGCGCAGAACGTCATCGTCGGCCGCATGACGATCGAGGGCGCACCGCACCTGAAAGACGAGCACTACCCGGTGTTCGACTGCGCCAACCGCTGCGGCAAGCACGGGGCGCGCTTCCTCGCGCCGATTTCGCACGTGCGCATGATGGCGGCGGTGCAGCCTTTCCTGAGCGGCGCCATCTCGAAGACGGTGAACCTGCCGCACGACGCGAGCGTCGAGGACGTGCAGGCGATCTACGAGGAGGGCTGGCGACTCGGCCTGAAGGCCGTCGCGCTGTATCGGGACGGCTGCAAGGCGAGCCAGCCGCTGTCCTCGGGGAGCGAGAAAAAGGCGGAGAAGAAGGCCGACAGCGTCGCCGCCGAGCCGCTCCTCTCGCCCATGGCCGCGTCTCCCGATACGGCGACCTCGCAGCTCACGCTGAACATCGCGCCGGGCACGCGTCTCTACGGACAGCGCGAGCGCCTGCCCAAGCGCCGCGCGGGCTACACGCAGGAAGCGCGCGTCGGCGGGCACAAGATATTCCTTCGCACCGGCGAGTACGTCGACGGGCGCCTCGGCGAGATCTTCATCGACATGCACAAGGAGGGCGCCGCCTTCCGCAGCCTGATGAACTGCTTCGCGATGAGCGTGAGCATCGGCCTCCAGTACGGCGTGCCGCTGCAGACGTACGTCGATCAGTTCACCTTCACGCGATTCGAGCCGCAGGGCCCGGTCGAGGGGCACCCGTACGTGAAGTTCGCGACCTCGATCATCGACTTCATCTTCCGGGCGCTCGGCGTGGAGTACCTGCATCGCTACGACCTGGCGCACATCAAGCCCGACGCTTCCTCGACGCCGCTCGACGCCGCGCAGCACCTGGGCACCCCGCCGGAGCCTCCGAGCCTGCGGCAGCTCCCGCAGACGGTCGAAGCGCGGGAGCCGGCGGAAGCCAAAACCGCTGGCGACATGGCGGGGCTCCCGCACACGCGCGAGGCCACCGCTCGCAGCGCGGCGATGAGCGAGACCCTCGGGGACGGCGCGGGCGGATCGCCGCTCGACGCGCAGCTCGACACGATGATGGGCGACGCGCCGGTGTGCGACGTCTGCGGCCACATCACGGTGCGGAACGGGGCATGTTACAAGTGCCTCAATTGCGGCAACTCGATGGGGTGCAGCTGAGAAAAGGCTAGCAGTTCCGCGCCTTCCGCGACGTCCCGGCCCTGAGCCGATTCGGGCTGGGACGATTCGCGGGACGATTCAGGAGCACATGACGGGGCCACCCCGGGGCGCTCCGGCAGCGTCAGGGTGAGGCTCGCCACCGCGCGAGCCATCGCTTCCAGACTCCGGCCCATGTAGTGGCGCTCGGTCACCGTCTTCCCCGAGTGCCCCGCCAACATCGCGACAATCTCGACGCTGGCGCCGCCCTCGACGAGCATCGAAGCGAAGGTCCGCCGGAAGGCGTGGAACGTGTACGGCAGCCGCTCCCCGTCGGGCGTGACGAAATCCAAGGGGAGCCCCGCGGCGTCCAGGTCCCGGCGGAGTAGCTGCGGGTCGCGAGGGCGACCCACCTCGCCGTCGACGGCCGGGAACACGGCGTCAGCGTCAGTGCGATCGCGGCCGTAGCGTGCGGACCATCCCTCGTCGCGCCACCACGTCAGCCACGTAACGAGCGTTTGGTGGAGCGGCACGTCGCGCCTGCTGGTCTTGGACTTCGGCGCGGTCGTCGCCTCGACGTCATTGGCGCCACGCTTGAGCGCCCTCTGCTGGCGCACGCGGAGCATCGGTCCCGGCGCGTCGACTGCCAGATGCGCGAACGTCAGCCCGCGCAGCTCACCGGCGCGTAGGCCAGCCAGTAGGGCCACGATGTAAAGCCCGAAGCGCTCGTGCGGAAGCCCGGGGCGAGCGAGGAGCTTTTCGCGCACCGACTTGGAGAACTTGATGATCTCGTCCGACTCCGGCGCCTCGACGGACGGCAACAGTGCCCGCACGTCCTCATGTTTCATGGGGTTGGACTCGAGCGCGACCCACCCCTCTGCGCGCACGTCGCTGAGAAAGCGCGTCAGGGCGATCGCGTTGTTCCGAACGGTCGACGGCTCAATCTCCTCGCACATCTCGCGCACCCAGGCGCGGAGCACCGGCACGGTGAGCGCCGTTACAGGCAACATCCCGAGCTTCGGGAGCGCACGCGAGGCGACGCATGACTTGTAGGTGGCGCGCGAGCTGGTCTTGAGATGGACGTCGGCATCGAGCACCCCGTGCCACTTCTCCTCCAGGTCCGCGAGCGTGACCTTCGGCGCCGTCGACCGCTCGACCCCGACGAACTGTCCGTTAGTGGCCACCTTCGAGCGCTTCAGGGCGAGCCGCTTGGCGACCTTCTTGTCCTCAGGCGTGTTCCTCAGGTCGGTCCGTTCGAGGTCGACCCACGGGCGGCGCTTCTTGCCGGTTGTCTTGTCGATCACGGTGACACGCGCGAACCAGCGCGGAGGGTTGCCGCGCCATTCGACTGTTCCTGATGCCGGTCGGCTCATGGCTCACCTCCCCCACGTGTGCACGACCTGCGCGACACTGGCGATCGTGTATGCGGCGCTGGTAGCTGCAAGAACAAGTGTCAACCAGGGATCCGGCGGGACATGAACGAACTCTCTACCGCAACGGCATTGTTGGAGGCAGCCAGGGCGTTAGCAGCCATCGCGTCGCGAGCGCGCGCCGCTTCTTGGTAGATGCTGAAGGTAATGTCGAAGCGAGAACGGGCGACGTCGACTCCTCCAAGCAGTCCCAACGACTCCGATTTCTCAATCGCAGCGTCGAGCGCGTGCTTGGCGTCAACAAACTCGGCGAGGGCCCTGTCTGCGTCGTGAACGTTGGCGGGGATCACCGTCAGAGTGGCGGTCACTGTGGCTTTGCCTTGCATTTCCTGGCCTCGTCAGGCACCGCATCACGGTGCAACGGCGCCCGTTGACGCCGTTTCGGCCTCGGTTGCCTTACAGTCCCTGCTGCACGCAGGGGCCGGACCTTCCTTCGCCCAGTAGGTTGCCAGCGTCGTCCGTGGTCCGGACGCTGCACCACGAGGCGTCTGGCGGCCCGCACCGCATCGGCATCGCCGCGAACGTGTTGGAACACTGGCCGTATGCGACCGGGTTGCCCTGCGTATCCACGCCACCCAGCTGGATATTGAAACCTCCGCCGCCGTCCGGCTCGACAACGTGGCCGCTTCCGCACCCGAATTGAACCGGCGCCGCGTCCTTGTCCCAAAGCACGGTGCACAGCACCCACGGCGGCGAGTCCGGCGCGCCGGCGTCTACGACAGGCGCCGCATCGGTGTCGGTCGTGAAGTCGCCACTGTCTGACTGCTGCGGGGAGACGGTTACGTACGTGTTACTGACGCACGCCGCGCAGAGCAGGAGCAGGATCGCGAACCTGGCTGCGGTCACGATTGCGCTCCGCGGTCGGTCGCGGTTGGCTCCCTGAGACGCTCGACGTACCTGGTTAGTGCCTGCCAAACCTCAGGCTCCAGGTAGACGCTGTTCGTCGCGCGGATGCCGTCCTCGGTCGTGAGGGTGAGCCCCTGGCCGTCGAAGTCGACGTAGACGGCGTCGCCTAGGTACGACTTCACGGCGCGCACCCCTGCTTCGCGCGCTCGGCCTCACGCTGCATCGACTGCGCGAGCAGCTTCAACGCCTCGCCTGCGTCGACAAGCCTTTCGGCCAGGTCGTGCACGTCTCCGCCGAAGTCGGCGAGCAGGTCCGCAGGCACGGTCGCGGGTGGTGCCGGGATGGTGGTCTGGTGGTGGTGGCCGCTGCTGGACGGCGGCGGGGGGATTGCGTTTTTCACAGTACCCGCACCGCGGTGGGCGACGGCGGAAGGGCGCGGCGCACCATGTCCTCGTATCCGTCCATCACCTCCGCCCATCGGCCCGGGGACATGTCGTGCATTCGGCGATCTCGAGTCAACGACTCGGCCAGCGCGATGGTCGGAGAGGACCAACGTCCAGGCTGGTCGATACCGAGCATGATCGCGTGCAGTAGGCTGCGCGCAGAGTCCGCCACTGCTTCCCCATACTTCATCGCCCGCCTCGCCTTGTTGCTGCGTTTGTTCGTCGCTACCTTGCTCATCGTCTACCTCACTCTGATTGGGGTTGGCCGGCCGCGGGTGGTGACAGCCACGCCGCGGCACTTCTTCGTCAGCGTTTCGCCTTTGGCTTCTTGTCTCCGAACCGCTCCGCGTACGCGCGTCGGATGAGCGTGCGCACGACGTCGGAAGCGCTGAGGCCGTCCGCCTCTGCGACCGCTTCCAGCATCGCGATCTCCTCCGGCGCGATCCGTACGTTCAGACGTTCGCTTCGTTCGAGCGGTACCATCTGGAGCCAGTGTACTCACGTTGGGATGACGCGCAAGAATATTCGTCCGAACCGCCCGTTTTCGTACGGGCGCCCTCCCGCGCACGACGAGCCGTAGTGTTCGCCTGCTCGCCTTCGTGCTCCGCTGGGAAGGCTGCGCGCTGCGCGCCCGGAGAGACGTGAGCACCCCCCTGCTCATCGTTGGCCCGGGCGACAGCGCGCGGCACTTTCGACCATCGTCTGACTCTGTACGGATCCGCGCGAAAGCGAAACGGCGCATCGCCAAGGCGCGTATGGTGGGACTCACGCTCGCGGCAGCGGCCACCACCACATTGGTAGTAGAGTCGAGCAGCCTGGTACCGATCCCCGGTCGTTCCGAACTGCGCTTGGATCGACGCTCTTCTCGGCAGCAGCCCGCGGAGATACTGTCGCCGGCATGGGCACCCCGGTCTTTGCGACGTTTCTGCTGCGCTACCAACAGGCTGTCCCAGGAGGTACCGACGACATGCTCGCGGCTGGGACAATGACCAAAACATCGGCCCGTGAGAACTCAGACCAGGACGTCGGGGCGGAAGGCCTCCGCGCTGGAACCAGCACGTTCACTGAAGGCCGCGAGCAAGCTGACCAAGACCCGTCGCGAGACATGGCGCTAGGTACGCAGACAAGGACCGATGCGAGGGAGGGCGCTGACAACGACCCGGCTTCCATCGGATGGGCCGTAATCCCGAGGACGTGACGATGGGCGTCCTAGTCGTCTCGAACCAAACGGACGAGACGGCCAATTATCTCTGTTCGCGGATGGCGGAAGTCGGCATCGACTTCACGCGCCTCAACACCGAGTCCGCTGCCTCGACGTGCTCGGTCTTGGCGACCCCGCGGGGCATGGAACTGCGCGTGGGCCCCGTGACCTTACTAGCGTCTGATGTTGATGCGATTTGGTATCGCAGGCCGAGGCCAGTCGAACGTGTCGGCGGCGGGAATCAGTACGAGCGCGCGTTCGTCGCGGCCGAGTGGATCGCGGCTCTCGAGGGCTTCTTCGCCCACGTGCCCTCCTCGCGCTGGATGAATCACCCCGCGACAATTATGGGCGCCTCCAGCAAGCTCGAACAGCTGGCAAGAGCTGCGCGGCACGGGCTGTGTGTCCCGGCCTGGCTATGCACCACCGAGACGGCGGACGCGAGCCGCTTCTTCCACGACCAGGGGGGTCAGGTAATAACGAAGCCGCTCTACTCCGGCTACATCGAACGGGAGACACCAGCGGCGGATACGGTTGTCTACACGTCTCGCGTGCGCAGTGACGACCTGAGCTCTAGTGCGTCAAAACTCGGTGCGCCGACTCTCTTTCAGCGGGAGGTCGTGGGTGGAGTGGATGTTCGTGTGACGCTGGTTGACGACGAAGTGAGCGCGGTCAAGTTGACGCGCAACGACGGCGAGGTGGACATTCGCAGAAACAACATGGGTGGGGTTTGCTACGCACCAGAGCACCTACCGCCCATGGTCGAGCACGCACTCCTTTCGTTGGTCCGATCCTATGGCCTGCGGTTCGCAGCCGTTGACATGATGGTCGCCGCCGCCGGCTGGCAGTTTCTTGAGATCAACCCGAATGGGCAGTGGGCCTGGCTAGATCTCGTTGGCGGCGCGGAGGTATACCGTTCTTTCCTTAGAGCCTTCGGAGCAGCGAGATGAGTTCAGACACGCCTCCGCCAATCGCGGGGACCGGTGTGGCTGTCGCGCCTCCGGCCACCACACCAAACATGTATACGCTGTGGCGAGCCCGCATGCGTCGGCTGCTCGACCGCATTGTCCGACGCGCTCTTGCGCTCGCAGGGATCGAGTGTTCACTTGAGGAAGTTGCCAATGGTGCCTACACCCACCAGAATCCGACTTGGCCTGACCTTCCGACAATCGCGTTCAGCGATGATAAGTACGAGGTCCTTGACGGCTATGTGGGATCCATCGAGGCCGACACCAAGACGCGATATGACCGACTCGACTCGAAACTGAGGTCACTGCTTGGGACGAACGCTGTCGCGTTCGGACTCATCGGAGGCTTCTCGCTTCGCGGAAAATCGGTGTTCTGCTTGGTCGCAATCCCCCTGATCCTCTCCGCCGTCCTCGCTCTCCGCGCGCTCGGCGTACACAGGTTCGCCACGCTTTCTCTCGTGGAATCCGAAGCGTCCGCACACCTCAACGCCTTGAAGGAAACCGCGTTGCGCGGCCGAGTCAAGGCAGCGAATATCAATGCGTCCGTCATCGACTTCATGGTCGACTGCTTCCGCGCCGCACATCGTTACTTCGTCGCGGGGCTTGTCGCGGTGCCTATTGCGTACGTTATAGGAACGCTTCTCCCCGTCAGCGATCCTCCGGACATGCGTGTACGCATTCAGTCTATCGAACAAGCAGCAGCATCAGCGGTGCGAGGAGCAGCCGGCGCGCCGGGCTCAACCGGACCGCCCGGAGCGGCAGGACCACCTGGGTCCCCGGGACCAGCCGGTGCTCGCGGAACGCCGGGTCCGCCCGGACAGCGAGGACCCTCCGGAGCGCCATGCCCCAACACCCCGTCGCCGATTGCGGCTGATGGTGCGCGCCTCGCTCCTAGCGAATCGAGGCAGCGCCAAGACGGCGGACCGTAGGTCCGGGTGGGGAGCCGCGGCGTAAACGTGTGTTCAGCCGACAGTTAGCGGGGGCCGGACGACGCCCGCCGCGACGCCTATTGGAGCCCGACCAGCGCCCGACGCTCGGCGATGGCGCGTTCATGGGGGCAGTCGAGGAACTCCCGCGTGCGAAGGGGCTCGCCGACTACCGCGTCGCGTACAAGCGCAACGCGAAAGGCGACCACGTCGTGGCAGTCATCTACATGGGGCACGCGCGAGGGTAAGTCCGCTTGACGAGTCGCTTGACTGCGGCGGTGGCACAGGCCAGGCTTAGCATATGCAGTTCGTAAGCAGTGCGAGTGCAGCGCGGTGACTGGGGCCGATGTGCAAGCGATCCGCGCGTTGCTCGGTGCAGACCCGACGCGTTTCTCGCAGCTGCTCGGCGTCCATCCGACGACGTTGTATCGCTGGGAGGCGAGGCTTGGTGATGTCGCGAAGATCGAGCCATTTCAACTTCAGATACTGACGGTCCTGAAGCAACAGCTCGAGGCTCGGCGCACGAGCGAAGAGCGTGCGAGGTTCGCGGAAGCGGTGCTCACGGGGCTGCTGGTCGGCGGCGGACTGTTCGCGCTGTTCAAACTCCTCCAGGTCGCCTTCGATGGCGCCCCGGAGCAGCGGCGAACGGGAGGCGCCGCCGCGCGACCCATAGTGGGCCGCTCGAAGAGCCCACCCAAACGCACGAGGACCACATGAATTCGTTGTCTCTAGACGGCCGAACCATCCAAGTTGGCGTGCGAACCACCCCCAGGGCGCTCTTTGCCGCCGCCGGGTTGTTCGCGGCCGCTGGCGCGTTGGTATGGCTCTTCAGCCCGAAACCCTGAAGTGCCGATGCCGGACGGTGGGGCGTCACGAGCGCCCCGCCGTCCGCATCCTTCCGCGCGACACTATGCGCAGCGAAAGGCTAGCTGTGGGCGAACGCGCAACCGTCTCCAGTATCGAAGCTACGCGTGCGTAAGATGACGATGGCGAACGACGTGCCCCGCGCCGACCCAAGGTTAACCATTTCGCCGCAGGGCGAGCGCTCTGCCGGGTTAGAATTCCGGGCCGTGCCGGCCCCGCCCTTTACCCCGTCGCGCCAACAGGACGCGTGGGGCGCGATTCGTGGCTTCGTTTATCAGGTCAATGTCACACTCGCGCGATGGCTTGCCCTACCAGCCGACGCGGCCCTCCTTCTCGAGTGCGGGGAGGACATCGAATCGGGTCGCGGACGCCTTGGCGTCCGACGATGGGCGGATCTTGGAGCAGATCAAGGTGCGGGAGAGCGGATTGTCTCTACACCACGCCCTGGCGCTTGAGCTCCTGACGAGGGCGGTAGACCACAAAAGGACCAATCCAGGCATCTCGCTGCGCTTTCGATTCACCACGACCGCCACGGTGGCGAGAGAGCGGGGGCATCCGGAGCCTAACCAACCACCCGGGCTCGAGGTTTGGGAACGCCTACGCCACGACGGCAGCAGGAAGAAAGATCTGGAGTTGCTCAAAGCACTGCTGGGCGCCGTCGAGCGCCCAGCAAGCGTGTCGGAGACTGCTTGGTTGAATACAGTCGCTGAGTTCTCAGACAACGCCAGGTTGGCAGCGCTAGTCAGCAGCTTCGAATGGGCCATGGATGCTGCCTCCCCGGATGACCAATCTGCAGAGGTCCTCCAGGTCCTGGTACGAGATGGCTATGCCGCAGACGAGGCTCGGGCGCGGGAGATCTACGAGCAGCTCTTCGCGGACCTCTTCCGGCTGCTCTCCCGGAAGGGTGAGAAGAGACTGACACACGCGACCCTCCTCAAGGCAGTGGGCCGCCCACGCGCTGACGATCCAGAGACCAGGACGCTCGTTCAACGCGTGCGCGATCGTCTCGATGCGTCCGGGATTCGGCTGTCCGCACTGGACGCTCGGGTAGGCCGGCTAGAGACCCAGGTCGCGACGTCGTTCGGTCTGCCTAGTGCGGCGATCGCTTTGGGCGTGCCGGAGCTCGACATCGAGCCGCCGCCACTCGCCATGCCGGTCGCGTCTCGAACCGACGTGATCGCGGAGCTCGCAGCCAACAATGCTCCATGGCTCGCGCTCGTTGGCGCTGCTGGAGTCGGGAAGTCGCACCTCGCACTCATGGTCGCGAGAGCGATGGGCCGGAGGGTCATCTGGCTGCGCCTTGGGCGAAGCCCCGAGTCCTCCGCGGGTGCGCTTGTCATCCGAACCCTCGCTGGGTGGGCTCGCACCGCATCGCTCGACCCGAGAAACGTTATGGCGGACGCAGCGGCCTTGATCGGGCAAGAGAACGCCGTGTTGGTCGTCAACGACCTGCCAGGTCTCACGCACGACCATCCCGTGGCGCGGGTCCTTGGCCTCTACTTGGACCTGATTGGGCAACGCCCGCTCTCTCTGATCACATCAAGCGTGCATCCACTGCCCTCGGCCCTGTCCGCGAACCGGAAGCGATGCTTGTACCGCTCGTGCCCCGCGTTCAGCGATGCCGAGGCGAGAGAGATATTCGAGCAGTACGACGGCAAGCCATTTCTCGAAACAAAACCTAAGGCACTGGCCCTCTTGAACGCGATCGCGCGCGGCCACCCGACGCTGCTCAAGGCCATGGCGTCGTATCTGCGCGAACGCAACTGGACATGGGACCAAGAGTCGTTCGGGGGCATCTTCGGCGGAAAGTACGCGGAACCGACGCACGCGGAGACCCGGGCCGCTCTGACCGCGTCGGTAACAGACAGTGAGACGCGGCAGCTGCTGGATAGGCTGAGGCTGCAGAACGGGGACTTCGGGATCGAGGAGATTCGCGCAGTCGCGGCGGTTCCGCCCGCAATCGCCCGGCCTGTCGAGCGGGCGCGTGAGGTGGAGGGGATCTGGTTGCAGAAGACGCGAGAGAATCGCTTCCGCATCTCGCCCCTACTCGGTCCCTTGCCGAAGGACCTGCCATCGGACATTGCGAAGGGTTGCCATTTCAACCTCGCGCGCGAGAGGCTGAAGGGCCCGATCGATCAGAACTCGGGCGCCGCGGCGGTCTCTGATCTGGCTGCGGGCGGCGCTTATGACATGGCGGGGTTGGTGCTGACCGATCTGCTTCTCGTGGTCGCTAACGACGCACAAAAGGTCCCTCCCGGCCTTCTACTGGAGATCTGGTGGGACGATCCGCTACCGCAAGAGATGAGCAGTGCGATACGCATCGTCCTGAGGCACGCTCAAGTGGTAGCGGGGCAGCACTACAGCAGGCCTGCCCTGGTCGCCGCGCGAGAGCTCGACGAACTCATTCACCGCGCCGGGGATGACGACCAGTGGGCAGTCGCCTCCGTAGAGACGCAACGGTTCATGCGCGCGTTCGAGTCGGAGCCTGAGCGGGCCGCGGAGTCACTCGAGCGTGCCATCTCCGCGTCTGGTCATGCGCGGCTTCCCGACGGAAGCCGATACGCGATACCAGATCTGGCCCCGCTGGTTTGGGTTCATGGTGCGAGGCTCTCGACGCGCCACCATGTGAGAGCGTGGCTCCGCCTCGTCGGACATCTTCCCGTGGAAGCACGCAACTGGGACGACGGTTCTGGCGGCCGAGCGGCAACGGTGTGCCAACTGGCTTGCGATGGTGTCTGGCTCCGAGAACTCCAGAAGGAGGAGCCAGATCGTCGCTGGGGCGAGGCGCACGAAGTCCTCGACGAGATCCGGGCGAAAGCACGAGCGATGCCGTTCCCATTCCTCGAGGCATGCGCGGCCCGGGCCAAGATGACTGTCCTCTCCGAACATAACGGGCGTGGAGCGGACGCCATCGCGATAGCGGATACGTTCATGTCCGAGCACCGAGACGACCGGGCGTGCGCAGCCATGATCGAGGAGGCGCTCGGACGCCTTCACTTCTATGTCACGAAGTCGCCCGCACAGGCGCTCGTGCACCTGCGCCGAGCTCTCGACCATCCTGGCGTTCTCGGTGCGCTTGGCCCGCTGGTCGCGAACTACGCGAGTCGCGCGGCGGCGCAGGCGGAACATGAGTCAGCGGTGCCCTTCGCGCGTATCGCGGTCGAGTTGGCTGTTGGCGAAAGCCCTGATCCCACGGGGGCTTCAGCGATTGGGCTGATTCAGGCAAAGGGCGAACTCGCGATCGCTCTGTGGAACGCAGGAGACGTGAAGGCATGCGCCGAGGCTCTGCTCGATGCGGCCGAGCATCTTCAGGCAAACATCACAGATGCAGCGGTCGCAGGGACAGTTGGTGGCGGATTCCTCCAGGTGGCAGGGCCGATTGGCATGGCGGTCTCCGAAGCGCGTGTTCCGGAGGAGCAGCGACGTGTGCGGAGCCCAGGCTTTCTCTACGAACAGCCTGGTGGCACCGGCATTGCGTGGAGAAGTGACTTCGCAATCTTGCTGGCGTTCGAGATGTGCCAGATTGCAACCTCCGTTGCCGATGAAGACCGCGCGCGACTGTGGGCCGGTCGTGCGCTCGACTGCGAGGCCGAAGGCGCCGAACACGGCTTGGCATCGTCCCTGCAGCTCCAGCTGCTCGTTTACCTTCTGCTGAGCGAGCGCGACGATGCCATGGTTGCCGTGGCGACACGCTTGGGTCGGATTCTTCGCGCGGACCGTCGCGCAGGCGGACTATCGCGAGTGGTGCTGGAACAACATCCGGTCCTACCAATGCTAGGCGCCGTCCTCCCGTTGGCCATAGCGCTCGGCACCATGGCTGTCAGCGACACACCAAGGTCGAAGGCTCTGTCCGATGAATGCGCGCGTGTCCTATCGGAGTTTTCGAAGGAGTCCGCGATGCGTGACATCTTGGCGGGTGCCGCGGATCTCCTGCCGGCACCTTACAAGGGGCTGTCCTACAGGGACCTGGGGCCGCCAATCGATCGCCCCCAGGCGCTGCAGGATATCGCGTTCTTCCAGGGAAGTTTGTGCGAGGACTTCCCTATAGAGGCAGCGTGCCAGGTGCATCTGCGGATTCTGTCCGCTGCCTGGAAGCTCCACCGCGGCGCCAAGCGACTCGTCGAGCGATTTATCGACCGCTTCTGGACGAACGCATTTCATCGACAGCGGTTTCGATTTCGCAACCCGCGCGAACTAGAGCGCACCCTCAACGAGCTCACCACCCAGCCGCTAAACATTCGCTCTCGACGGCTTCTCGGGGCGATAGCGGGGGACCTTGGCGTCAAGCTGTCGTCGGAGCTACGCGACTGGTGCCGAGCGACCTGACGGGTCGGACGGCCTCGTGGGCCCTCCGCGCGACGAAGGTCAGACAGAGCGCGCCTTTGCTTAGGGGTACGCTCAGGGACCTTGCTCGTGGCATCTTGCCACGAGTGGGAAACAGTATCCGGGTCACTCTCGGAAAGAGGATGCCTTGCAATGTCTGCGGGTGGGCGGACTTCCAGCCGACCGAGTACGTCACGGAACTGGGCGCCGCGCCGGCCCTCGAATGCCTGCGATGCGGCGCGCTCTGCCTCGATGAGAGCGTGGCGCGTACGCCGCAGGAACGCGACAGCGTGAAGCTTGCGATCACGATTCGCGACGGCATCGCCCGCGACTCGGAACGGGCCGCAAAAGCGCTAGCTCTCGGAAATCCGCACGCTGCCCGATCCAAGAGCGCTTTGCACGTCGCCCGCGGCGGCGTGGGCGTCCGTCGCGAGGCTGCGGCCGTGACCGCCCTACCCTCAGGCGAACAGCGCGTGACGGAGCTACCCGTTCGGCCCGCCGCTCGTGCCAGCGTCGTTTCCCCCCGTCCCGCGCATGGCTTCGCTGTCGCCTGGCAGCGCGCGCGCCTTGGACCTCTCATCGGCGATCGGACGAATGCTCGCAATGTGCGCAATCGCGACGACAGGGTCCCTGTCCGCGAACGTCGCGTAATCGTGGCCGCGGCTTACGCGCAGCGTCCCTTGAATCTTCGTCCCGCTCGACAGCTCGACCTCAACGCTCTGCCCGTCAAACGCCGCGACGTGTTCCACGAACGTGCGGGGCATGGCCATCCGCGGCGAGTACGCCCCCCGCCGTTCGGGCGCAAGACAGGGCGGTCCACGAAGCCGGTCCGTCGTCTGGCCGAAGAGGTCGACCTGAAAAATCCGGAAGCCTGGCATCGCCTGGGGCGGCGATGGGACGCCGCTGTGCGCCACTGACACGAGCATGTAAAACGTGCAGCTCGTAAACACGGCTCCGTGGTGCACGCGGAGCGGCACGATCATCCTGGCGCCGTAGCCGAGCGCGATGGGGATGCTGGCGTTCCCCACCGCCTTCATGGCGTCGCTCGCGCCATCGTACCGCACGCGCACGACTTCGAAGACCGTGAGCGGCGAAGACCCGGGACTGGCGGCGAGGGCACCGCCCAGCGGTGTGCAGAGCAGGCGCGTCGAGCCAGGATGGCCGGCCTGCAGACCAAACCATGTCGTCCGCATTGTGCACAATGCGCGCGCCCGAGTTCGGGACGTTGAGTACGCTCGCGCCGCCCGAGAGAGTCGAGGGGCCGCAGAACCACATCCCGGCTCCGCCGACCCCAAATGGGCTCAAAGGCGTCCAGTCGCCTCCCGCGTCGCCGTTGATGGCCTTCGTCTGCGCGGCGTCCAGGGCTTGGAAGTAGGACGCAGGGATCGGCGAGCCGTTCACGTAGGCGACGTCCCCTAAGATGCGTGCGTTGTGGGTCATCTCACGTGCCTTCCGGTCCGTCGTGTAGCGTCGTGCCTGATGTTTCTGGTCATCTTCTCCTCCACGTGCGAGGCGCGGCATCGCCGCCAGGCATTGAGCCCAGCGGCGACACCTCGACCCTCAGGCGGCCCGCTTCGCCTTCTGCTTCGCCGCCATGTCGAGCGCGATCTCTTGCGCTTTGCCGAGCGGGATACCGCGCTGGCGCGCGATGTCGTGCGCGAGCACGCGGACGTTGACGGTCGGGGCATCCTTCGAGCCGATTGCGGGCGGCTCGCTCGCGTGTTCCGAGGCAACGAAATGGCGCGCGGCGCGCTGGCACTGGGCGAGCGTCGCCCCGCCCTCGGCGCCGCGAAACAGCTTCTCGGCGATGGCGTCCGCGTCCTGTCGCAGGCGGGACGCCGAAAGCGAAAGCGCCATCACCTGTGCGCGATCTAGTGGAATGGAAAGCTTGGCGGGCGATGTCGCGAGCGAGCACGCGGACGTTGACGGTGGCAGTGGTGCTGGGTGTGGACATGATGGGTCTCTTTCTCTCTCACCTCGCCGAGGCGAAAAACTGATCGCCACGGAGGTTCGTTCGGTCGTAAACGTGCGCAACGCGATCAAGACGCGCCGCAATCGGAACACCAGTCGCAGCCGCCGCCCGGCGCTCGGCCTCGCAAACGATCACGGCCGTCACCTCGTGGGTGTGCTCGCTGTCGCCGGGCCGCTTACGATCTATCTGGTCGAGGCGGAGCACATGCTGACGTTGCGCCTCGCCTTCGGCGTCCAGGGCCAGGATCGCCGTGCCAACCGACTCGAGCGCGCGAGTGAGCTCCGCGGCGAGCTCGGGGCGGCGGCGCTTGCAGAAGTCGTCCACCAGCGGGCGAAGCTCCGCCGCCTCGGCATCCCAGGCCGCGCGCGTCTTATCCATCGTGGAGTTCGCACGCGCCTCTGCGGCGAGGCGTGCGGCTTCGATGCGCGCGGCGTCCCTTGCGCGCTTGGCTTGCAGGGCGGCGGCGACAATCTCGGGGTCGTCCAACGCGTCGATGACCTCGTTGAGGGCGGCGGCTCGGTCGGTTGTCGTGGTGTCGGTCGGGTTCATGTCTGCTCCGTCGGGTATGGGTGAAAGTCAGCGTGCACGGGCGGTCACGAGCGGTGTTGCCCGTGGCTCGAGTGCCTCTCTGAGAACTTGCCGCTCGTATTCGTTGAGCGTCGCGAGTGCGACGGCGCGGACCATGTCGACGCGATCGGACGTGCCGACCGCCGGCATGCCGCGGCTAATCTCGTGCGCCAACGTCGCGAACGCGCGTTGTATGCGGTCGTTGCGGCCCGCGTCATCAGGCACAGGCACGGACCAGGGATCCGGATTCCGGATCCCTGGGCACGCGCCGGGCTGTCACGTGCGACCACATTCAGCGCGCGTCCGCGGAAACGCGTGGTCTATCGATGCCCAAGAAAGCGCGGCCACCGTCGGACGAAGCGCGTGCGGGCGTGCCGCTGTCGGTCAGCGCGTCCCGAAGGAGCTCTCGCTGACCGTCGTCGAGGCACGTCTTTAGCGCGGCTCGGAGTGCGGCGGCCTTGCCGTCCCTGTCTGGCGCGGGGCATGTGCGCAGTTCGAATCCGAGCGTCACGAGAACGGCGCGTAGTCGTGCCGCGTGTTGAACCGTCGGTGTGGTCATCGGCTGTCCTTTGGTCAGAAGGGAATTTGATCGTCGTCCGCGGCGAGCGGGCGCCCCGGCGCCTCCCCCGGTTGCATGGCGCGCCGCTCACGCTCCACGCGTACGGCGTCCAGCTGGCGTTCGTTGTCGTCGCGGTATTGGGCCTTCGATGGGTCGGCAATCGACTTGGCGATCGCTGCGGCGTACCATTCCAGGTCCGCCTCGGTTGCCTGCGACAGCGGCACGCCTTTGCAGCGGCCGAACCGCATGACGGGTACGACGTTCGAGGGCGGTGGCGCTGGCGCGGTGCCGGGCGAGCCGTCGATGGCTGCAAGGACCTCGCTCACACACGTCGACAGCAGAGCGCGGACGCGCTCTCGCGTTTCATTGGTCACCATGTTTGTCTCCTATTGCCTGTGAAAGACAGTCATGCCGCGTTCAACGAACGCGCCGAGCTGCGCCATGTCGGGATGCTGCGTGGGCGCCTGGCTGTTGCGACCCTCGTCCAGAGAGGCGAAGCCGGACGGTGCGTCATTGCCGTAGAAGCTCGCGGAACCTGTGCCATCGTCGAAGGCGCTCTTGAACGTCATGATCGGTGGCAGATAGTCGCCGCCAGAATGCTGGTGACCGTGCGCACGCCACAGGGCGAGCACGAGCGCGGACACCAGGTCACCATGGCCGCCACCGGCGCGGCGAGGCGACGTGACCTGAATTCCGCCGCCAGGCATCGGGCGCGAGACGATCGCGCGGAGCTGCGCAAGTAACCGAGGCATGTTCGGCAGACGCACACGCCCCTCGTGAATGAGCTTTCGAGCCAGCAGATACGTCTCCGCCTTGCCGTCGCGCCCGGCCGGTGCATCGAAGAACGTGAGATGGTGAGGCTCGAGATGCTCCTTCGCGGTTGCTCGGTAGTGCGCGTCGGCGACGAACTCGGTGCAGCCGTATTCTTTGATTGTCGTCGCGAACGTGTCGATGACGACGCTGGGCTTCAGCGGCGCGCCGCGTGCCGGCCGCAGTTCGTCGAGGTAGACCACGACAAATCTATCGTTCACTGCCGCGACGCCAGCGAGCGCGCTCGAGTCGCGCTCGAAGCCGAGATCTGCTGCGAAGGCTACGTGCGCGCCATCGGGGGCGGGAATGCGAAACACCATGGTCACACCTCACGTGCTGGGAACGACGCTTTCGTCTGCAACGCATTGCCGGATGGCTGACTGATCGAAGAAGACGCCGGCCCCGCCCGCGATTGGCTCGCCGTCGATCTCGCGAGATGCGGCGTCAGGGTCCTGCTCGCGGAGATCGCGCTCGATCTCGCCGGTGGGGTCCCAGGTAGGGTTGAGGGCTCGCGTGCCAGCAGTGACGCAGAGAGCGTGCGTGTGCGTGCCGAAGTTGCGAGCGAGGATCGACTCGAGGAGTCCGACGTCGGCGACCCACGGAGTCGACGCGATCCAGACTTGGCCACCAGGGACGACGCGCTGCGCGACGGCGCGGTAGACGTCCGCATCATTCACAACGCCGCTGGATTCGTCGTAGAAGAAGCACGCTTCGTCGAGCCCGGCGAAGCACAAGGTGCGACCGCGCACTGAACGGCCGCCGCGGGTCGCGGCTAGGATCTCGATGCGAACCCGCTTGCCGTCGGGCCGCTTCAGTTCGATGCCGTCCTTCCTCGGATCGCTGACGAGTGCATTCCGAAGGATGCGGGAGCCATCGACGTAGCCGACGGCGAAGTCGATCACCTGACGCGCTAGCTTCAGGTCGGGCGCGATGAGCAGGCTCGATGCAACCTCACCCCGGCGAAGCGTCGGCAGACGCACCGTCCACGCTGCGTGCAGCGCCTTTGGCGCGAGTAGGCGCGATGTTTTGCCGCCGCGCCCGCCGGCGCGCACGGAGATGGTGCGGCGCGGCTCCTTCGGCAGTTGATCGATGGTGCATCCGAAGTGCAGCGCGCACGTCTCGTCGTCAATCGACGACGGCGTACGGCCCTCGCTTCCGTCAGCGATCGCCGCCATGAGCGGCGACAACTCGAGGCCGCAGAAGTCGCGCGACTCGAGGAAGCTGCGGAATGACAGGTCAGCCATTGGCGTCGGCTACACGCGTCAGCGCCGGCGGCTGCTGGTCGTCGGCGACTCGTTCGGCTGCTGCAGCCAGCAGAGCACGGCGCTCCGCTTCGCGGCGGCGGGCCGTATCCTCTTCGGCACGGCGACGCGCGGCGTCGTCCTCGCTCTCGCCGCCGTTCGCCTTGTGCCTGTTGCGAGCCTCGGCCTCGCGGCTCTGCAGTTCGTACGCCGCGCCGGCGTTGATGCGCGAATCGTTGCCTAGCGCAGACGCCTGCCCGAGCAGCTTCGCGTCGCCCGACTGCTTCCCTCGGTCGTAGAGAAAACGGCTAGCCGCCAGCTGCAAGCCGGCCGTCTTGACGATGCTCGCTGGTCCCTCACCGCAGATGCCGTCGAACATGCTCGCCAGGCTGACGATGTAGGCGTCGGCGAACTCCTGGCCGGCGGTCTCGTACGGGTAGAACTCGTGGTCGGCCGCGAGCTCGACTAGCCCCAGTTGGCGCAGGATCCGGGTGTACAGGGCCCGCTTCTGGCCACCGATGCGTCCCAGTTCCCTGGCGGACGCGCTATCGGCCAGCGTGCCGTCCGAACGGCGGTTCACCGGTCCGGTAGGCGCCGGTTGCGGGTCTGGTCGCCGAAGCTCGTCGAATGGAGCCGCCTCCTGGACGACGATCGTTCCGTTCTTCTTGGCGGTGCCGTGTGCGCTTCGCTGAGTCATTACCTGTTCTCCTTCGACCTCGCCCCGATCTCGGCGGCTGCGACGTCGGCGACCGTCGCCAGGGTGCGCAGGTCGTCCACGCCGGTGCGGGCCAGCCATTGCGAGACGCCATCCCGTTCGAAGAACACCGACACGCCGATCCCGGTCGACTCCGTGGGTGGCTCGAGACAGAAGGCGAAACTTGCCGACTTGCCGAGCAGTGCGCGTGCAATCGGGGTGGAACGGTGGGTGACGCGGCTGCGGTGCTCGGTCACGGCGCCTCCTTCGGTGCGACGACTTCGAGCCAGCTCGCCGGCGGGGTGCCACGCGGGCGCACAGCCATGTCATTCGCCCGCGTGTGTCGTCGGGCTTGCCCCTCTGCGGGCGCGCTCGGCTGCGCCGGCCGTTGCTGTTTGACCGTTGGCGCTGGCGCCGCCTTGTTCGACTGGGCCAAAATCCCGTCGAGCGCGTCGCGGAGCGCACGAACCTCCGGCTCGCGGAGGCCAACGGAGATGTGGCGGAGCGTCGTCCGGTCTGACGCGAGGGCCCAGCACGACCGCACGTCGACTAGCCGCGAAGACTCAGTCGGCGCACGTAGTTCGATACGGCGTGAACCCGCCCAGATGCTTGCAATAAGCTGCGACTCGGCGACAGGCGCTGTCGTCTGCTGCTCTTGTGTCGTGCTGGGATTCACGGCGTCTCCTGCGGCTCGTCATCGGCTGTTCTTCGAGCCGGCACGACCGGCGGGTTGCGCCGCTCCTCGGCTTCGATGCGGTCCGCGGCGCGCACGAGCGCCTCTGCGAGCCATCGGGCTGTGGGCGCAAAGACCTGAGCGATTGAGCGGCGGTAGACGATCTCGTCAGACGGCGTGGCGCGCTCAAAATATAGGCCGGCGGTGCCACGGCCCGAGTTCGGCTCACGCTCCGATGTAAGCGTGATGTAGCGGCAGCCGAACTTGATGCGCTCCAGAATTGGCCCGCGAAAGTCGTGGAGCGGGAGAGGGATAGGGGCGGTCATTTCGTTGGCTATGGTCATCTGGAGACTCCGTTGCAGGCGCCTGCTGGCGCGGTGATTGACAAGTGCGCTCGCCCCCGGGCGCCAGGCGACGACGGCAGCGCGCGGCGCCCGGGGGGAACGCTCCGGCACTGTGGAAGCGGCGCCGGCTCGGGTCGCCGGTCGGAGGAACCGGCGGGACCCAAGTCTCTTTGGTGGCCGCTACGCCGCGTCAGGCGCGCGCGGCTACGGGTGTGGCGAGGCGGGCGCTCGGACGCGTCCTAGGGCATCTTGGCGAGATCACGGGGACTGGGAGTGTGGTTCGCCAAGGGCGGTCTGCCGCACCGTCACCTACGAATTCGCAAACCGTTGCTGCCTCGAAGAAAAGGCTGTGATGGTGAGGTAGCGTCCCATAGCAATCGTCCCGGACTCATTGGCACACGGTGATGGCTCACTTTCACGCGCTCCGACCGGTCCGCCCGGAGTCATTCGCGACGATGCCGGCGGCGGCGAGCTGGCGGTGGAGACGGGCGGTCTCCGACTCGCGTTTGTTGCGCGCGGGTGGGCTACGTATCGTCGGGGCGAAGACGCGTTCGACGTCCTCGCGGCGGACCAAGTACGCGCGGCCACGGCGGACCGCGGGGAGCTCGCCGCGCGCGATCATCGCCCTGGCGGCGCGCGGCTTGATCGGGAGCGCGGTGAGGGGCACGAGCTCGGGTGCCGGCGCAGGACCGACCTCCATCATATCGGCCAGCGCCTCGATCGCGCGCGCGACCTGCCGGAGTACCTGCGTGGGCGTGGGGGCGGTGTGGGTGTTCGCTGCCATCGTTACGCCTCCGGAGCGGTCTCGCGCGGGTTCGCCTTTTCCGGGTTGTCATCGAAAAGTCCACGGCGGTGGGGGACAGGAACCTCACGACAAGAGAAGACACATTCAACCCTATGGGGAGAAAGCTTCAGAGGGGAAGGTCTGCGGGGTGAGTGAGCAGGTACAAGCGCTGCTGCCATTGAATTGGTGCCTTTGATTCTGTCTATATGCTCTAAATGATAGATAAAACCGCGTAGCGGCCATCGACAGATTGCCAATCGCGCCTACCTTGTCCGGCGTCGCTCGCCTCCATCGGTTGAGCGCAAGAGGAGAGGTATGCCTATGGGTCTACATCGAGGCGCGGTAGTGAGTCCCACGCGGTTGGCGGTCGTTGCAATTGGCCTCGGGACCGTGATCACGATCGTCGCGATCGTGACCTCTCGCAGGTACGGGCTGGAGATGCGCGGCCAGGGGATCGTGTTGAAGTTGGCTCCGGCATCTCCGGCGCCGACCGGTGCTGCATCTACGTCCCTCCCGTCAGGACGCGCTCCGGAGCTGCCGACGGTCTCGCCGCCTTCAACTCGATGATCGTCGCGCCCTCGTAGATCCGTCTCGCGATCCCATCGCCGAGCCTAGCCTTCACGGCGTCCTTGTCGAAGCCGGTAGTGACCACGGTTCGAAGCTGCGCCTGATGTCTCGAGTGGATGACGTCGGCCGTTGCGTCATGCATCGGGCTCGCCACTTTCGCCAGCATGTCGTCGAGCAGGAGCGCGGGTGAACGCACCGCGCGCTGGACGAGCTCCGCCTCGGCCCGAGCCCCGAGTGCGCCCGGGCGGTGGCTAGCTGGTAGCCGTCGACGAACAGCCCTCGGATGCCGCGCTCGCTCCACACGCCCAGTACGCACGTCGCGAGCACCGTCTTACCGACCCCGGCGTCGCCGACGAGTAGGATGCGCGTCGACTCGAGCGCAGCCTTCGCTTTGGCGATGCCGCTCGGATCCTTCACTCGGCGCCGTCGCTCTACATCCGGTAGACCGTCGAGCGCGTCGAACGTGGCCCACTTGTAGAACTCGGGTTTCGTCTCGTGCGTGCGTCGAATGCAGTCTCGACGCCGCTCCTCGGCCTCTTGTCGTGCGCGCTCGCAATCGATGCACTTGCCGCACTTTCCCGGATCGCTCATTACGAATATACGCGGGATGTTGTACTCGGCGCCGCAACTGCACACGCACGTCACGACGTCCCGGAGCTCGGCGAACATGTCGTACGTCATGACGCCTCCCACGCCGATTGTCCGACCGGCGCCGGTTGTACGAGACTGCGGATAGCTCGCGTTGGGCCAGGGGCGCTACCGCGGAACGTGTCGGGCTTCGATGCGATGTAGCGCAGGGTCGCGTTGTCTCTGACCACGAACTCGCGTTCGAAGGCGCTTCGGACGATCGCGCAGCCCTCATCGACGCCGTACGTCTCCACAAGCTTGAAGGCGGCTGCGTGCTCCCCGTCGTGCGACAGCTTCGGCTCGACACCCTTCTTCGCCTTGAAGCACTCGATGAACGTGTCGACAACGCGAGCCTTCGCCGCGATCTCGTCCGGCGCGTGCTTCGGCTTTCGCGACGGCTTCGAGGGCATCGCGCCGGCGCCCTCGACGCGCGCCAGCGCGAAACTCTCCTGTTTCTGTTTCTGTTTCTGTTCCTGATCCTGATTCGCCATAGCCTTTGCGGAAGGCTTCCCACACGCTTCGTCGAAGGCTTTGGCGAAGGCTTCGCCCATGCCTTCCAGGAAGGCTCTAAGCCGTTCGTATGCTTGTGCTTTCAGCTGGCATTCTGGGATCTCTTCCCAGGCCGTGCGCCAGCTCCGAACCACGTTGGGTGACTCCGGTCGGTTGTACTCGATCGCATTTGGCACCCAAGCGACGCCGGCCGTCCAATCGGCTTTCGCCATCCCTTTCGCGGAGACTTCCTCGAAGGCTTTCGAGAAGGCTTCCGCCGGCCAGCCAAGTGCCTGGGCCATGCCTGCCGGCCACGCCGAAAAGAGCCCGGGTACGTTCGTCAGTTCCGGCCCAGTCAGGATCCGGAACCACAAGGTCTGGGCGTTGGGCTTTGGTGCCGATAGAGCGCGGAACTTCTCGTCGTTCCACACGCGTCGCGACACCTTGGAGTACCGTCCGCCCTTCCGGTGGACGCTCGAGTCGTTCGTCGACATGGCTCTCCGTTACTCGATCGCGTGCAACGCCGATCTCGTCGTGACGTCGCGGTTGGCGCGCACGAATCGGTCGATTCGATCACGCGGCCTTTCGCGCGTCGGGCAGTCGCCGTGCACAAAGACGCCGCGCAATGTCGACGGCGACACGCCGGCCAGTACGGCGAGCTGCGAATACGTGGCACCCGTCCGCGCCGCCAGCTGGCGAAGATGATCGACGGTGTAGTCCCAGTTCATCATCACGGGCCTCGCTGCGGTTGCGGCACACTTTGCGGATAGGGAAGGGACGGCCCGGCATCGTTGCCGG
This sequence comes from uncultured delta proteobacterium, assembly GCA_963720145.1. Lineage (GTDB taxonomy): Bacteria > Myxococcota_A > Polyangia > Polyangiales > Polyangiaceae > Palsa-1150. The sequence goes on along the minus strand of CAVREO010000036.1, from coordinate 239,315 downwards.
CCCGTACTGGGCCGTCGCCCTTGCCGGCGGACACTGGCGCCAATCGTGCGCCCCTACCTATGGGTACGGAACTTGGGGAAACTTCCTGTCGTGGGCGGTTCGGCGTCGACTTGCCGCGCGGTATGGGCACGCGGATCAAGCGATCCCGCGTCGGGTCGTAGACGGCGATGCTCTGGCTACCGTGCTGCGCGCGCGCCTTTTTTACGGCCTCCCTCATCGCATCGATGACCCGCTTTGGTGGCGCGTCTGGTCTGATCCTCTTGGGTAGGAGGCCGCAGGCGAGGGCGACAAGTGTCATCTCGAGATCGGTTAGCCAGCGACCATCGGGGCGTAGACGCAGCCACTCGGGCGGCGGCCGGCGATCGAGCTTGCACACGAGGTTCGATAGAGCGGCTGCTGGGCGGCGCCCCGGCGTTCGGCGCACCGGGCTTAGGTAGCCATCGGTCCACTCTGGACGCCATGGCAGCCCGATGCGATCCGCCTCCCGCCGACCGTACGCGGCGATGCGCACGCGCTTTTCGTCAATAGGAGCTCGCTGCCATGCCAGCGACGGGATCGCGTCCTCCAGGCGCCTCGCTCCCTGCAGCGCCGGCGGACGCCACCACCATGAAATCACTCGGCCGTACGGAAGACGGCTTTTCATCTGCACGCCGTCCGCGCGGACGAGACCACGCCGCGTCTCCTCGTCAAAGGCGCGCTCGATCTCCTTCTGCCTGAAGTGCGATTTTTGGCGCCGGTGGTTCGTGTCGGACGCGGCGCGCGACGTCTCGACCGCGGTCACGGTCCAGTTCAGCGTCTGCCTGCACCATCCGCTCGACGAGCGCCATGTACGGGCCGGTGGCTCGTCGCGATGCCGTACGTCGCACCCGAGACTACGCACGCGCGTGGCGCGCCGCTCGACTTCGGCATGTGCGACGAGCGCGCGTAGTCGACACCTTCGCGCCTCGATGGAGACCGCCGCCAGCCAGTCGACCAGCACACCGCCCTGGGGAAGCGTTGGGACCGGATCGTCGGTGTCCAAGACCTCGGCCGCGGCACCCATCACGCGCACCTATGCTCGGATGTTCGCCGCTCAATCAGCTTGGGTCGAACCGCTCGCGGAAGGAGCACAATGAATTCGTGCTCCTTCCGGCCATCTTCGTGCGAGTACGTGAGGACGTCCTCTGCCTCGATGGTGACCTCGTAGACCGCGCGATCAGGCAGGTGCGGAAAGCGGTCCGCGAACCACCGAGCGACATCAATAGAGCTTGTCCACGAGAAGCCTCGAACGTGTCGATGCGGCGGTCTCCCAGCCATGCCTCGGTACAACGTGAACGGCCCTTGACCCGGTAGCGGCTCCCCCGCGGCACGAAGCTTGTCGCGGTCGGCAAGCTTGAACAGAAATTCGAGCACCCCCCTGGGCCACCCCGCGTTGTTGGTGCGCGTGGCGGTGAAGGCCTGGACCAGCATCTCCTCGTAGATGCCGCGCGCGAGCATTGCGCACCGATTGTGAGCGACGAGGTCGAGGCTGTCCGTGTTGCTGGCTTTAACCAAGAACCCGACAGCGTCTCCCTGCTCAAAGGCTTCGATCGCCCTGTCGCGCAACACTGGTGGGATGGGATCCGAGCCAGAGGCGCTGAGAATCCACCTCTCGCGATTGGGCTGCAGCGCCCATCACGCCGCCCTCCGTGCCAAGGCCGCCACGACCATCTCTCGTGTCCCTGCCAGCACCCTCATGCCGCCGACGGACCGCGCGAGCGCCAAGCGAGAGATCCCAATCTCCTCGAGCACCGCAGGCTCGCCGTCGTCGTCGACCCAGCTTCGAAGGTGTTCGCGCTCTGGCTCACCCAACGGCGCTCGTCCCCGGTCTGTTGTCACCTTTCCCATGTCGCAATTCCTCCTCACCCTATGCAGAGGCGCTGCACTGCTATGCCCTGCGCTCCCCTGCTAGGCGCCTCTACCCTTTGGGATAAGGCTGCCTTACGTTCCCTTTCGTGCCCTTATCTCCACGCCTCTACCCGACGCGGATTGATTCCCACTCGCGCCCGTTCGCGCCCGGTTTCCACGCCCTCTACCCAGGCGAGGCACACGCGCAATTCTGCCAAATTCGGTCAAATAGGTCGGCCCACGGCTGCGCGGTGGCGCGCCGGTCGGTCCGTCCAGTGAACCTGCACGGCCATTCGGAGTCTCCTTTGGTGTCGACAGCAGTCACACAGGTCGCTCTCATCGGCGATGGAGGCTGCCGATGGACGCCAAGGACGTGCTCAAGCTCGTGTCGGGATCGTGCGCCGTGTACTCCATCATGGCCGCCTGCGGCTCAGGGACGAGCCCGCAATCGCTCACGTCAGGGGACGGGGGCGGTGGCTCCAGCAGCGGATCGAAGGGCGATGGATCTGGCGGCGTTCTGGGTGACGGGGCAGGCAGTCTTCTCGACGTCTTCACCGATCCGACACCGACGGCGAACGCAGATCAATCGCAGAGCGGTACCCGGCTGAAGTTGCAGTACTACGCGGGAGCCGATGGATCGAAGCAGGTGGCGGGCATGTTCGACTCGCAGCTGAACGTGCCCTGCTCCTTCGGCAAGGCTTCGGACGGAGTGATCCGGTGTCTACCGGCGCCATCGACCACCACCGTGACAGCAATCACCGCCAACCTTTTTTCGGATGCGAAATGCTCGCAGCCGGTTGGGGTCACCACCAGCCCGTGTTCGCAAACGCCGAGCCAGATCAGCGTGACCGTGACGGACACCAATTCCTGCACCGCGACAACGACGATCTACCAGGCAGGACCGCAGTTCACGGGGCCGCTGTATCAGTTGTCGTCATCCACGTGCACCGCCTACGGGATGGCCGCCGAGGCGACTCTAATCTCAGAGGGGTGGAAGTTCTACCAGCTCGGATCGCAAATACAGCCGCCGGACCCGACGCAGTACGTCGAAGCGACGTTGCAGACGGAGCCGTAGACCCCGAGCGTGCTCGCTGTACGTTTCGGCAATGCACACCGCCCGCCTGCTCATCGGTTCGTTCGTCGTTTACGTCCTCGTCGCGTGCGGAAGCGCGGTGCTGGAGAACTCGTCGCCATCTGACGGCGGTGACCGGATGCTTGACGCACTTGCGCATCCGACGCCGGATGCATTGGCTCAATCCGTCCCGCCGATCACGGCGACCGAATCATGTAGCACCATGGTCCCCACCAGCAGCGCCGTCGTCGAGACATACGCGGTCCACTCTTTCCCAGGGTTCAGCGCGCAGCAACTCGCCGCGGTGCAAACCCTCGGGACGCTTACCAACGCAGGCCAGGCCGGAGCCCCGAGCGGCTTCGGGCAGATGGTGGGCTTCAGCGTGTATGTGCGCGATGGCTCCGTAGCCGTGTACTGCGGGGTCGCTTCTGGGCCTGCGTTTCAGTCCGTGACGTTCATCCTGCCGCAGTAGACACGCGATCTCCGGTGGTCTTGTGCCTCCGGAGCGGCAGTATCACCTCGCCGTCCGCGTCTCGACACGGCAATCCGGCCACTACCCGGCTTTCGCACCGAGGGGGGACTTCTTGAGAAGGGCCTCCTTGGTGCCGTAGACCGCGATGTATCCCCGGTAGCTCATGAACTGCTCGAAGGGCCATCGCCGCGGTCGCTGCCGTGGTCGTACCGCAAGCGCCTTGGCTTCCTTGGTGATCTCGTACGCGAGCCAATCCGCGAGCTGAAATGAGACGCTGTCCACCTTCGTTCGGACGTTGATGCTATCGAGTCGTTCGCCGACCCCCGCGGGGTTACCGTCGATCACCATCGAGGGATCTGCAAAGGCTGCCTTGCACCGCTCGAACAACGTCGTGGCCTTGACCGCCAGATTGCTCTGGTCTTCGACGAAGATCTCCACCCGCTCGTAGTCGCCGTGATCCATGGCGCGATTGCCCGCAATTGAGAGGCAATCCTGCAGGCACGGCCAATAGGGGTCGTAGGCGTGAGCCCGTTGCTCCGGCTCGTCCAGGGAACGGAAAACCCGAACGTCAATCACCGCTCCGATGATGCCGTCGATCGTGTCGAGGGCGACGCGCATCAACCGCTCTTGGAAATCCCGTCGCTTCGTCTCGTCCCCCTTCCAGCCCGCAAATTCGCCGGTCGAATGAGCGAAGGTCTTCATGTGTAGCGGCGGCGCGTCAAACTCCGCCAGGACGCCATTCCACCTGGCCTCGAATTCCAGCCATGACTCGACCGATGCAATCGCGCCGGCTACGGCGACGAAGTCGCTATCATCCACCTTCCCGGATTCGTCGAGGTACGCGCGGAGCATCCTTATTGCCGCCGAGTCCAGTAGATCTCGACCACGCACTCGCCGCCGTGATTCACGATGTAATCGTACGCCGCGAACAAAGCGGTGCTTTCCGTCGTGCAACTGGCGGTCGCTGCGCGCCACGTCCTGAATGATGGGGCGGACCTTGAATGATCGTCCGGCGACCAACTCGCCAAGAAGCTCTTCATGTTGTGGCTGCGTCCTGCTGCGCGCGCGGATCGCTTAACTTGATCCACCGCATCCAGCGCTCGAAATGCTCCGCTATCGTGGCCTGCTCATCGGTCATCGGGATGCCGACGTGGTTTCCCAGCCAGGACGGTAGCTGGATCAGGATTGTGCCGATCGTAGTCTTGTCGGCCTGCCAAACGCCCCAACAATCCCCGCGGCCGCGAACGACGTCCCGGGTCGGCTCGTCCAGCGGGCATGCGCTCACCACCTCGTCGATCGTGGCGTACCGCTTCGGCTGCACGGACTGAAGTGTAGGTCGGGCGCGGCAGCGAGCTACCGGTGGCTTCGATAGTAGGGCGCCACGTAGGTACCGTCCTTTCTAGTGTATCCGTTCACGTACTGGGTTCGCGGTAGGCCCGTCGTCGTCGAGATGTCGCCGTACCCGCCGTTGGGTGTGGACGCAGGCGCTGTGTACGTTGGCTGTAAGCCCGCGCCTTGGGGCACGACGGGAGCTTGGGCGGCTGTCAGAGCCCGGACCGTCTGGATCCCGCCATAACAAGTGCGGACCTGGTCGTCGGAAGGTGTCCCTGTCTGCGGCCATCTTAAACTGACCCATCTCGGCCATCAGAAACTGACCCACCTGTTACCGCGCACACGGGATGACGGCGTGAGGGACGTTTTCGAATCCGACTCTTTGAGGGTCGCTCCGGCGGTCTTCGTCCTGCCGCCCATCACGGACGTGGATTGGGCCGTGGGCCCCCGATTGTCGTAGGGCCGGGTTCGGAGGCGGAGCATCGGCACGACGTCGGCCGGAAAAAGGTGACGAGAGGGCTCGCCCTGGAAAGCCGCCCTCTCGTCGTGCTCCAGAGGCATTGGAAGCACGGAGCTCTTCTCACGTCGTTCATTCCATCTTCGATGTCAACGTTTGGGCGGAGCGTGTGCCGGGGGTTCACGAGGTCCGGCCGGCCCGCTGCCCATGCTGCGAGGGGGCAGGCCGGCCGGTAGGCCGGCCGCTCGGGATCGTCGGCCATGGCCTGCGGCTGCGGCAGGTGCGCGGTCCGACCTCGGTCGGGACGCCGGCGGTGATGCGGGTGATGGCCGTTCGCCGGTACCGGTGCCGTCGCTGCGACGCGGTGGTCGTCGTGGTGCCTCGCGGCGTGGTGCGCCGCCGGCACTTCGGCGGGGCGGCGATCGCCCTAGCGCTGTTTCGCTTCGGAGCCGGCGACCGGGTCGTGGACATCCGGCGGGAGGCGGGCGGACATGGGGAGACCGCCGCGTGGCCGACCTTGCGCCGATGGGTGCGCGCCGGCGGACAGTCGCGGCTATGGAGCTGCGTCCGGGGCAACCCGCCCGACTGGGGCCTCCGTCAGGTCGCGGAGCGCATCGCCATGACGCTCGTCGCGTACGCCCCGGCGGCAGCCGACGCGTCGCTCGACCTGCGCGTGTTCGCCGGCGCTGCGCACGCTCCGTGAGGGGCGCGCCGCCCGCGCGCCCGCCACTGGACTCGTCCACCGTGATGGATCGCTGCGCGGCGAGGGCGGCTCGGATGGTCTCGGCCCGCGCGCTCAATCAGGCGCGGAAAGGCCCTTCCGATGGACGAATTGACTCCCAAAGATCCCGCCGAAGCGATCGCGCTGTACCGCGCGCAGATTGTCGGCCCCCTGGTGCGCCGGGAGCTGGAGCGCGGCGACTTACGCGCGGCGCTCCTGGAGCTCACGACGCAGCGCTTCCGGCCTCCGCGGGCGCATTCGCCGCAGACCTACTCGATCGCGACGCTCGAGCGCTGGTACTACGCATTCCGCGATGGGGGGTTGGAGGCGCTGCGCCCCCAACCGCGCAAGGACAAGGGACGAGCACGCGAGCTGACCGACGAGCAAAAGGCGCTCATCGTGGGCATTCGAGAGGAGCATCCCAACGCCTCGGTCACCCTCATCGTCGACACGCTCGTCGCCGACGGCCGACTCGAGCGCGGCGCCGTCAGCGCGTCGACCCTCCGGCGGCTCTTCGCCGACAAGGGCCTCGACCGCGTGTCTCTGCGCGGCGCAGCCGGGCGCGGCAAGATCCGGCTCCGGTGGCAGGCCGAGCGTCCGGGGGCGCTCTGGCAGGGAGACGTCTGTCACGGGTCCCCGCTGCGCATCGGCGACGTCCCTAAACCCGTACGCGTCCACGCCCTTCTCGACGACGCCTCCCGTTACGTCGTGGCCCTCGAGGCGATGCACTCCGAGCGCGAGGTCGACATGCTCGCGCTCCTGGTCCGCGCTCTTCGCAAGTACGGACCTCCCGACGCGCTCTACCTTGACAACGGCTCGACCTACCGCGGACAGGCCCTCTCGCTCGCGTGCGCGCGCATGGGCACTGCGCTCGTGCATCCGCGCCCCTACGACGCGCCTGCGCGCGGCAAGATGGAGCGCTTCTGGCGCACCCTCCGGGAGCGTTGTCTCGACTTCGCCGGCTCGCTCGGCTCGCTTCACGATCTCAATGTCCGCCTCGGCGCGTTCCTAGACGAGCACTACCACCGAGCCCCGCACGCGGCCCTCATGGGCAAGACACCCGCCGACGTCTTCGCCTCCGCCCCGCGTCCGACCGACGCCTTCGACGAGAAGCGCCTCATCGACGCGCTCACAATCCGCGCGCGCCGGCGCGTCCGACGCGACAACACCCTCGCCATGGAGGGACAGGACTGGGAGACCTCGCTTCACTTTCTCGCCGGCCGCCTCGTTACTGTCGCGCGCTCGCTCGCCGAGCCCGACGCGCCACCCTGGATCGAGCACGAGGGCAAGCGTTTCGTACTCGCGCCCGTCGACCCGATTCGAAACGCGCGACGCACACGGAGCGTCTCCAACCTGGACACGCCCCACCCGGCGCGCGTCCCTTTTGACCCGCCCTCCGCCTTGCTCGACCGTGCCCTCGGACGCCGCGCGGGCGACGACAAGGAGCCGACATGAGCTTTCACCTCAATCACTTCGGGCTCTCCACCGAGCCGTTCACCAAGGAGATCGACGATGCCAGCCTGTGGCTTCCGCCCAGCAAGCGCGATCTGCTCGACGAGCTGGTCGAAGCCATCGAAGCCCGCGAGAGCGTCGTGCTCACCGGCGAGCCCGGAGTCGGAAAAACGTGCGTGCTGCGCGCTCTGAGGCATGCGCTTGCCGCCGATCGATTCCGGCTCACCTACTGCCATAACGCCACCCTCGGCCGGCGCGACTTCTATCGCCAGCTCTGTCTGGCCCTCGGGTTGCAGCCCAGTGCCACCGCCGCCGCCGTCTTCTACGCCGTCACCGTCCAGGTCGAGGACTTTGCCAAAGAGCGACTCCACCCCGTCTTTCTCCTCGACGAGGCGCACCTGCTTCATCAGGACACCCTCGACCATCTGCACATCCTGCTCAACTACGCCTGGGACTCCAAGGCACTCCTCTCGCTCGTCCTCGTCGGCCTCTCGGATCTCGAAGACCGATTGCGCCTCCGGCGCAATCAATCCCTCTACTCCCGTTTGCATCGCCGGCTGGTCATCGACCCGATCGCCCCGGAGGACACGGCCGACTACGTCCGGCTTCGACTCGAGCGCGCCGCGGGCTCGCGCGAGCTCTTCGCCTCTGACGCCGTAGCCCTCCTTCACGAGGCGACGGCTGGCTCGCTGCGCAATCTCGATCGCATCGCCACCGCGTGCCTCCGAGCCGCCGCTCGCAAGAAACGCAAAGCCGTCGACCGCGACGTTGTCTCGCGCGTCGTCAAGACGCTCGCCCCGGAGGACCGCTCGTGACCCGGCTCGTTCCTCCTGTCATCACCCTCATCCGCGCTCCCGAGCGCGCCGCCGTCGCCGCGCTCGCTGCCGCCGCAGCCCTCGCTCGCAACGCCCTTGTCGCGGCTCACCCCCATCTCGCCTGCGAGCCCACCGGCGACCCCATCGACCGTGCCGTCCGCAGGATCCTGCGCCGCCTCGACCGCCTCGACCGCGACCTCGACCTGTACATCGACGCCGACGACTCTCTGAATCCCCTCGACGACGACATCTTCTGAGCGACGCCATCATCGGGCGTGCGACCGTACACGCACGCCCGTTGATGGCCATCGCCGTGCCGAACGATTCCGCGCGTCTTCCTTGATGGCCATCATCGAGCCGGCACATCCGACCCGCAACGAACGTGCGCGGCAACACCCACCCCACGCCGATCGCGGAGGGCTTGGGTCGCTTGGCCAAGACGGCCTGACCCACCGGCAACAAGCGGTGGACGGCCGATGCAGGGCGAGGGTCACTCGCCCGGGATGGTGCCCATGGATTTGGTTGCTGTGATTCGGCACAAGGTGCACGCCGAAGGGGTTCCGATTCGAGAAGTCGCCCGGGAGCTCGGGCTGTCTCGCAACACGATTCGGCGTTACGCGCGGGCCAAGAGGGTCCCGATCGACCGGACGTCGTTGCCCGCACGCTCGACACCGGCACGCGACGCCATCGAAGAGGCGGCCGCGTCAATCTGGCAGTCGCGGCGTTCGTTTACGGCGGGCAAGCAGCGCCTGACTGCAACCCGTCTCTGGGAGCTGCTGCGCGATGCCGGGCACGCCGCGAGCGAGCGCACCGTACGCCGGCTGGTGGCAGAGTTTCGCAGCGCGGAGCGGGAGGTGACCGTGCCGCTCGTCTACGCCGCGGGCGACGTTGCGCAAGTCGACTTCTTCGAGGTTTGGGTCGAGCTTGCGGGCGTCCGCCAGAAGTCGTGGCTGTTCTTGATGCGCTTGATGCACTCGGGGCGCGACTTCGCGATGCTCTGCGCGCAGCAGGACACGACTTGGTTTCTCGCGGCCCACGTCGCGGCGTTCACCCACTTCGCCGGGGTCGTCGCCGCAATCGCGTATGACAATCTGACCGCCGCCGTCGGCAAAGTACTCGTCGGCGCGCCGCGCGTCCTGCGGCCGCGCTTCGCGGCCCTCGCGGCGCACTACGCATTCGAGCCGCGCTTCTGCCGTCCTGGCGAGGGTCACGACAAGGGTGGTGTCGAGCGTCGAGGCGGCCACATTCGGTGGCAGCACCTGGTGCCGCTGCCGCGAGGCTCGTCGCTCGCCGAGATGAGCGCGGCGCTGCAGATACGCCTCGACGCGCAGCACGACCGAGACGCGGCGCGAGCCGAATCGTGGTTGCGCGAGCGCGCGGCCCTGCGAGCTCTCCCCGCGCCGTTCGACGGTCGGCATGTTCGCACCGTCAAACTCCGCCATCACGCCACCACCGCCATCGCCGGCGGCGCCTACTCCGTCCCGAGCCGGTGGTGCGGCCACACCATCGACGTGTTCGTCGGCATCGACACCGTGACTTTCGCGCTCGGTGAGGAGACCGTGTCACATCCGCGAGTTCCGTTCGGCGGTCGGAGCGTCGACTACCGCCATCTGTTGCTGCCGCTCTCGCGCAAGCCGCAGGCACTCCGCCAGGTCGCCCGGGAGCTCGTCACGCAGTTCGGGGACCCATGGCCGGCTCTCTGGGATGCGCTCCGGTCGGTGCACTCGCCCGACGAGATTGAGGCCGCCAGGCGGCTCGCCCCGTGGCTGGAACGCGCAGACCGAGAAGGCGTCGGACGCCGCCTCGCACGAGCCATCGACGCGGCCATCGTCGACGGCTCGCTCGTATCCGCTCCGCGTCGCTCGTCGCATCCGGACGCGCCGACGCATGTCCCAGCGGCCCTCCAGCTCTACACCGTCGAAGCGCCGGATCTCGGCCGCTACGACGCACTGCTCGTGAGGGCCTCGGCATGACCGACCTCGACATCTTGCTCGCCGCCGTGCGCGCCCAGACTCGCGTGCTCAAACTGCCCACCGTCGGACGCGAGTGCGACCCGCTCGCGCGACAAGCCCTCGCCGAGGCATGGCCGCCGCTCCAGTACCTCCGCACGCTGCTCGACGCCGAGCTGGCCACGCGCGCAGAGCGCGCCATCGAGCGACGTCTTCACGCAGCCCGACTGCCTGCTCAAAAGACCCTTGCCCAATTCGACTGGAAACGCGCGCATGGCCTCGAGCGCGCACGGGTCGAGGACCTCGGTCGCTGCGCGTGGATCTCCACCGCGCGCAACGTCGTCCTGCTCGGTCCCGTCGGCACCGGCAAGACCCATCTGGCTACCGCGCTCGGCATCGAGGCCATCAAGCGCGGGCACCACGTCTCCTTCTACCGCGCCTCCGACCTGGTCCGAGCGCTCACCGAAGCGCGCGATGCTCGGGCCCTCTCCCGCCTGCAGGAGCGACTGCGCCGTGTCGCTCTGCTCATCGTCGACGAGCTCGGATTCGTACCGTTCGAAAAGGCCGGCGGAGAATTGCTCTTCGACGTCCTCTCCACTCGCCATGAGCGCGGCGCCACTGTCATGACGAGCAATCTCGCCTTCAGTGAATGGAATCGCGTCTTCGTCGACGACAAGCTCACCGCCGCCCTACTCGACCGGCTCGCTCAACACGCCGAGGTACTCGTCACGCGCGGCCCCGGCGATCGCGTTCCCGCCGCCTCCAAACGCACCGAGACCAAGGAGGTTAGACCCGCGCCCACGACCTGAGCGCGACCCGCTCCGGATCGCCGGGGTGGGTCAATTCGTCGTGGCCGCGGTGGGTCAGTTCCTGGTGGCCGTTGACAGTCCCGGCGGCCGTCCACTGGTTGAGCGCCTTCGACGTCTTCGGACCATCGATCCCGTCTAGCGTACCCACGTCGTAGCCGAGGTTCGACAGGCATCCCTGCAGTTCAAGGGTCGTCGGCGCCCCGCGGATCCAGCTCTGCAGCAATGCACGCTCGGGTATTTCGGACGGCTGTGGAGGCGTCGTGTATGCGACCGTCGGTGTCGCGTAGGCGGGGACCACTGCTGCGGTCTTTCCCGGGTGCTGGCTCGTCGAGGCGGCCCATATCCCGACAACGAGAAAGATACCTAGAAGCAGCCAAGACCCGCTTTTCACGCGACACCCCCGGTCGATGACCGTATCACTCTGACGCTGGGGGCGTCACCAGTGGGCGGTTACTCGGGTCGGGTCCGCCAGGTGCGTCAGCTGCGCCACTTTCGCCCCAACGTTTTCGCGGGGACCGCTCGTCCCGCACCTTGATCCCGCGAGCCGTCGAGCGGATGGTCAGATTGATAAGCCGACCACAAATGCGCTGGGGTGGGCGCCATCACGCGCCCCGCTGGGCCGTTGTTCGCCGCACAACGGCCTTTCGCGTGGCAAGGCACGCGGGCGTCGGGATCGACGACGTACTCACTGGGGCTTTCCCTCCGGCTGGGGTGTGCCCGCACTGCGGGCGGCAAATAGAGACGGCCGACGGCTGACGATCAGGCAGGCGTGAGCCTTCGACCACATCTCCGTCCGCTCACGCACGTCGGCCTTTACATCGGCGGACGACATGGCTTTGGCCAATAAGTCTCGGATCAAACCAGCCACCATCCGCGGTTCCGGTTGGTCCATGTCCTCATGAGGCCACTCGAGCGCGAGTCCGCTGTGCGCCGGTACACGTAGCGATGTCAGCGTGCCCTCACTGACGTCCCATCCAGCCCTAAAGAAAGCATGACGGAAATCGCCAGCGAATTGCTCGGCATCGCTCGATCCAGGATCGTGATAGATCATAATCTTTCCGCGGCTGCCGGTGAGCGCCTGGACGAAGTGATCGATCTGTCCAAGTCTCAATCGACGCGGCGTGGTCTGCGCGACGCGCTCGTCAAACTCGGCACGCGTTTCGCCCTGGTCGGGGTAAACGTGCACCTTCCCGCTGCAGACAAGACAGCCGTAGGTCTCATACGGATCAGCCTTGGTCATGCTGGCTTCGAGCTGCGCTTGCGAGAGTGAGAGGTGGCGTTCGCGTATCAGCGTGCTCACTCTCTCGTGGAACGGGGTGGCTGGAAGCGGTGCGGGATCGATAAACCAGCGCGGAACGTCGCGCTGGCATCGTCCGCACAGGCGCGGGCGCATATCCGCCGCTGCCCGCTGTTCGGTGAGCTGCGCCTCCGAGGCTAATCGCGCTCGGTGCTCGTCACGCCATGCCCGATATCCGGCGACGAAGAAACAGATGACGGTCGCCCCCTCGAAGCCGTGCCTGGCCACGAAGTGAACGTCGTTGAGGGCGCTGAGCGCGATACCAAAAAGCCCGCTCATGAGCCACTGCCAGTGGTTGGCGACCGCTCGGATAAATCCCCACAGTGCACGCATGCGGCGATGCTACGCGGACGCGCCCGAGGCGCACATCGGTCAGATGTTGATCCCCTCACGGCCGGGCCTCGCGAGCCTCCATCTGGCTGTTTCAGGTTCGGCCTGGCGCCAGTTCTGTGAGACGAGCTAGCGCGCCACGCGCCCCACCGCGTTGCTGCACCGCAGAGCGCAGGTCCGCCGCAATCAATCCCCGGTCCGCTGACGTCCTCGCGGCGTCTCCGGTCTTCCGCTGCCGTCCCTCGGCGCTGATGGCTCAAGAGGAATCATCCCCGCACGTCGCATGTACTCGTCAGCGGCGGCTAGCACGGCCACCACGTCGGTCTCGACGAACCCGGTCTCGCGCAGGATGAAGGCGCGCTCGAGTGGCCTCCCGATGTGTCGGTCCTCCGTGTTTGCCTCGGGGAACAGATCCGGGTGTGCCTCGCGGATGCGCCTCGGTAGGTCTGCGTCTTCCGCCAATTCGGCCGGAAAAATCCCCCGCCCCAACGCGTAGCGATCCATCGAATCGAAGAATCGTACGGACGGTGCTCGCGGGGATTCCCGTCGATTCCTGGGCGAACCGCGCCGCTGCGACTGCGTGCTCCGCGCTCTCGAACAGCAGTCCGATGTTCTCGCTCATCGCGCTTCCTCCACCCAGGTGAGGCGACCAGTCGGGCCGACCTTGAACCGAGCGAGCTCGCTGCTGTTGTTGCGGAGGACGTAGTGTACCTGTCCGCGTCGAAGCTCGAAGCCACACGCGCGCCGTGCGGGCTGCATCGCGATCGCACCCATTGCTGCCGCTCGACGCCGATCTGTTCGACAGGCTCGCGCGAAGTAATCGCTGTCTTCCGGCTGCAGACCGCCGCGCAACAGACGACGGATATCGGCGGCCTCGCTTTCGACCGTTCTCGTCTTCGGGCGCATGGTGTCTCCACTCATCCTTCGACCCGATGACGGCCCGCGCGGCGAGTTGCTATCCTCGCACGAGCGAGATCGACCACGACGCCCGACTGCTCGACGTGCCCAGTCACTCGACGGTAGATCGTTTTGACTTCGCCCAACGAAATGCGGAAAACCCTCGGCGGCGACTGGCGGATCACGAGGCGTACGCGTTCTCGGTCTGAGTCCGACAGCAAGGCCATCTTGCCGCCTAGCCATATGGCAGCACTCGGCTCCAAACACGTCAGGTCCTCGCCAACTATCGCAGTGGCGCTTGCAATCCTCGCGACACGCGCAAGATGGTTACGGGGGACGCTCTGTCGGGCCCACATTTCGAAACTTAGCCCCCCGGCTGCCTTGCGGAAGCGTTGATCCCATGACCGCGCGGCGGCGACAGCCTGCACCACGTCCGCCACGGCGGAGTTACGCAGCAGGCGTCTGAGTTCCTTGAGTCCCGTTACAATGTGTTTCATCTAGAAGTCTCCTCCGCGCAATGGGCTGTTCATGAGGATGACCGCAGTATCCGGGTTTCTCTCCGCCGGCGGCGGCTTGTTCTTCTCACGTTCGTTTTGCTCCGCCCTCAGTGCGGCCATGACGACGCTCGAGATCTTGATGGCCCGGCTGGCGACGGTGTCCACCTGCTCGTCGGCTGCCTCGTACGCCGTCCCGCTGAGCGCGTAGGCGATGAGTAGTATTCGCTGATCGTCTTCGTTCAACATGTCTGGCCTTCCAATGTCTCGGGTATTGCTACGCTCCTATAGATTCGGGACGCTGTTGCGCTTGTCGGCGTGTTCGTTGAGCAACGCGAGCAATGCCGCGCTTCCGGTGCCGATTGTCGCGTACCCGCCATCGGCACGAGCTTTCCTGTACTCGGCTACCCGACTCTCGAGCTTCTCGAGGAGTGGCAGGATCCGCTCGTAGGTCGCCCCGGTTGCGTCACGGGAGCACACGATCCGATCGAGGGTGCGGACGGTCGTCCCAAGGGCGCGAGCCAGTGCCCGAATTCCCATCCCGCTCAATGCGGCGACGCGAGACGCGATCTCCTTGCGATCAACCGATGCCATCACGCCTCGGCTTTGGGTGCAGCGAGCACCGAGTCCCACCGCTGGCAGTGGATGCCCTCGGGGCCCATGTACACGACGAGCATCTTCCCGGGCGCGCGCTGGGGCAGCCCTCGGATGATTTCCTCGAACTCAACGGGAGCGTTCGCCCTCGAGCTCCTGGCGACGCTCTGCGATTCCCGCACCCGGGTGCAGCATCCAGACGATGTCTTCGATGATCGCGCCCGCCTCGAGCATCCGATGTGTCTCGTCGAGCAGTTCCGAGTGCAGCGCTGGCGTCAATGCTTTGCGGATGATCCCCTCGGTGCGGTCGGTCTCGTCGATGATGATATTCATTGTTCTGCCTCGTCGTGCGGGCGGGTACACGCTCGCCGTGCTTACCCGCCGGTAAGCGACGTGAGCCCCAGGTGAGTGTCCACCACCACGGTGGTGGTAGTTGGGATCAACCGGTCAACTTGATCCGCAGCGCTTCGGCCGCACGCTGGATGCGGTACGCCGACGTCGACCTAACCGGCTGGCCGGCGAGGTATCTTTCGAGCGTCCGATCGTCGCATGCAGCCTCCGCGCAGAGTTGTCGGCGTTGCTGCGCGTCGAGTTGCACCGGCGTGTTAAGCACGAGTGAGATAAAACAAGAAGCCGCTCAAGATGGCGACCAGGCTCCGACGGTTACTGGCGCGTCGGAACCCTCTTGACAGGTGCCACTTCCGACCTCTTCGCGCGCTGGCTCTCGAAGTCAAAGATGGATCGCGCTTGTCGCTCCGGGTACCCGAGGCCGATCAACGTGTGAGTGATGATGGCCTCTGCGTCTGGAGCGCTAGCTGCGCCGATGTTCGACAAGTAGCGTTTGACCCGCTTCACGGCCTCGCGTACCTCGGGCATGTCTGGCAGCGGCGTCAACTCCAAGTCGTCCTTGTTCCATCCCTCGAGCAAGACGCGCAGTTCGAACGGCGTCCCATGGCGTACGAGCCATTCAAGGATGCCGGCCACGTAGTCACCCTCGGTGTATCGGCCACGGGCGCATGACTCGACGTAGCGGCGCAGGCTCTCAGCGAAGCGCGGCCGCGACGTCCTGATCCTCTCCGAACGAATCTGCAAACCCGCTTCGAGTTCCGTCTCCGCGAACTCCGCCAGCTTGAGCAACCCGTGGTCGTACCGCTCGCGCAGAAACCTCTCCGCGACATCCAGAAGCACCTCGACGCACTCGTATCGGCGAGCCTCCTCCTCGTCCTCTGCGAGGGAATGTCGGATCGAGGAGGCGCCGCCCACCGCAGCACGGAGGCCGTTGAACAGCTGAGACTCGCTCCCTCGGCGGTCTGCGGCCCTGACCGCGGGCGAGCTCCGTGCCGAGACGGGGCCTGGCCGTCCTGACGCCCTCTGCTTGCGCCGCACTGGCATACCGGCCCCTAGTGTAGCCCCGTCGAGCGGTGGCAGCTGAGACTCAGGATCCCGAACGGGAGACCGCCGTTGCTTCGAACGTGGCTCAATGTGTACCCCGCCGAAGCCGCCGCGCTTCGAGCTCCGCGACGATGCTATCCACGACATCGATCGCCCCTCCGTAGCCGCGAGCTCGAGGGCTCGCGCGAGCGCCCGCTCGATGGCTTGGGCGGAATCGTCCCTTAGTGTCCCACCCTTGTTTTCGTGGGGTTCCATAGGTCCGTATTTGTCACTTCCGATGGTGACCTTTTTGACGCTCGCTGAGCAACTCTGCGCTTGTTTTTCCGAGTCGTCATGCACTTCGAGGGTGGATCCGCCCGGCGAATGCCTCAATTGCGGCAACTCGATGGGGTGCTCGTAGCATTCGCGCAGGCGGTGGCCTTCGCGCGTACAAGAAAAGCGCGGCACCGCGGGCCCGTTCGATGAGGCGCAATTGCGCCACGCTTCGTTGCTGTTAGGCCCTCGCTCCCTCGCGAGCAATCGGGCAAGCCCCTCCCAGCGCCCCCGCGGCGTGTCTGAACGCGGCGACCAAGCGCCAGGCACGACACCTGCTCCGGGGCACTGAGCCCATGGAGGAGTGGCCATGAATCCTCGCGATCTCCTGGCGTCTTGCCTGGCATGGTCGGGATTGGTGTCGATCCAGCTCGCCGAGGCTGCCATTGCAACGGCGCGCGCCGCCCTGCAGTCGGCCGAGAACGCGATTCCCGTCGCCTGCGAGCGCCTGAGCGCGGTGACCGCGCGCCTTCGCACGACCCCCTTCGAACACCTCTCGGAGAGCGTTGAATCGAAGAGCGCCCCCAACGGCGTACGGGCCCGCTCGGCCGCCGCGTAGGGGTCTCGGAAACGTCGCGTCATGAGGCACCGCGGCTCGCTCGCGGCACTGGCGCACGGGCTGCATGGCCGCGTCCGTACGCCGGCCGAGCGTTGCGCCCCGATCGGGGTCGCCGACCGGTCGGCACAGCAAGGCAGTCCCATGACTTTCGAGCGCACCCCAGCGAGCTTCGAGTTCCACGAGGCACCCACGCTCCCCGGCGGCGCCGAGAAGCGCCGCGGCGGCACCGAGACCCCCATGGTGCTCGTCGTCGAAGACGAGGCCGACACGCGGTACGTGTTCCTCGAGTGTCTTTCCTCGCTCGGGTACCGCACGGCGTTCGCCGCCAACGGCGAGCTCGGGATCCAGGCCGCGCTTCGCCTTCACCCCGCGGCGATCCTCATGGACCTCGGAATGCCGGGGATGGGCGGGATCGAGGCAACCCGCCGCATCAAGGCCTACCCGCGAACGCGCGACTGCCTGGTCATCGTCGTCACGGCGCAAGGATCCTCGATGTTCGACACGGCCCGCGAAGCCGGCTGCGACGCCTACTTCTGCAAGCCGTTCAACGCGTTCACCCTCGACAGTGTGCTGCGCATGATGGAGGCACCCGTGCGTCCGCGGCCTTCGCGCGGGGGCGACGTCGTGGTGAAGCGCTGCGAATGCTCGCGAACGTTCACGCTCGAAGCATGGCTGGCGCTGCCGCTTCGCGGTCGCATGCACGTTCCGGGTCGCAACACCGTGCTCGAGCTCCGCAACTGCCTTTGCGGCTCGTCCATCGTCCTGCCGGTGTGACGAGACGCTACATGGCGGCGCGGAGCGGGTGCTTCGGAAGCGTGACGGTGAAGGCCGTCCCGGCGGTCTCGGTCGATGTCACGGCCACTTCACCGCGATGCGCGCGCACGATCCCGCGCACGATGTAGAGGCCCAGACCGAGACGATCCCGGTTCGAGTCGCCCCCCGTGAAGGGCTCGAAGAGCCGCGCCAGGGCCTCGCTGCGTATGGGCCTGCCGCCGTTGTGCACGACGAGCGTCCCCCGCTCGTCGTCCCCGGCCACGCTGACGCGAACGGGACCGTCGGAGCCGTGCTGGATCGCGTTCGCGACGAGGTTCGAGACCAGACGCGCCAGACGTTCCTGATCCCACTGACCGGTGACTTCGCCCCTGACGTCGAGCTCGAACGCGCGCTCCGGATACGCGAGCTGGAACTCGGCGACGATGGCTCGGCATGTCTCGCCGAGCTCCGTCGGATGAAGACTCAGCGGGATTCCGCCGGCGAACTGACCTCGCGTGAGGTCGAGGATGTCCTCGATGAGCCGGTCCATGCGGCGAACGGCGCGCTCGATTCGCTGCGCATGCCCGCGCTGGGCGGCCCGGTGCTGTGGCCGCCGAGGACCTTCGCCGCGAGAGCGATGGTGTTCAGCGGGTTTCTCAGGTCGTGCCCGACCGCACCGAGAAACAGGTCCTTCATGCGGTCCTTTTCCACGCTGCGCAGTCGCTCCGCGCGCTGGCCCCGGAGGTACAAGGGCACCAGGGCCCCGACCTTCGCGCGCAGCACCTGCGGATCGAACGGCTTCGAGATGTAATCGATGGCGCCGAGCGCGTAGCCGCGGTGCCGGTGCTCGGGTTCGCCGTAGACCGCGGTGAGGAAGATGACCGGAACGTCTCGCAGCCGCTCGCGCTCTCGAAGCTGCGCCATGGTCTCGTACCCGTCGAGGCCCGGCATGTGGACGTTCATCACGATCATCGCGAGTTCTTCCTTCAGCGCGGTCGTGAGCGCCTCGGCGCCGGAAGAAGCGCTCACCAGCGGATACCCCAACGGGCTGAGAACCGCCTCGAGGGAGAGCAGGTTCCCGGGATGGTCGTCCACGATCAGAATGGTCGGCAGCACGCTCTCGGCCGACGCCATTGGGGTCAGATCCGCGGCCAACCGGCATCCCCCGAGCTTCCCAGAGGGCCTCGTTGGCCGTCGATGATGACGTGAAGCAGCGCCGCGAGCTGCTCGCAGTCGCACGGCTTGGAAACGACGCCGGCGCAGCGGCTGCGTACGTCACCAGGGATTCGATCCGAAAACCCGGACACGAGCAGGACGGGAATCCGGCTTGTCCGTTCGTCTTCGGCGAGGCGACGCACGGCCTCCCCTCCGTCCGTGTTGGGCATCGCGAAGTCCATCATGATGGCGTCGGGCCGCAGCGCGATCGCCTTCTCGATCGCCTCCGCTCCGTCTGCCGCCTCTTCGGCGCGGAAGTCGAGCGCACCGAACTCGATCATGCAAAGCTGGCGGAAGTCGTCCGTATCGTCGACGACCAGCACGCTCCGCGACAGCCGCCGCATTTGAGCCGTCTTCAGAACGAAGCGTCGCGCGTCGCGCAGCACGGCATCGAGGGACAGACCCTGCGCGCGCAGCGCATCGATCCGGCTTACGAGCGCGGCCGGATACGAGTCGCCCGAAGAAGGCGGTTCCGAGTCGAACGGATAGCCTTTCCCAGGTGGCGGTGGGGTTCGGCGGTCCAAGACTATCCTTCGGGTTGCTCGGCAAACGAAGCGGCTGGATCGCACGCGCCGCTTCGAGCCCAGCCGGCCCATCCACCTGACCGCTGGGCTAGCAAATGCTGGACCGTAGCGGGCCCTCTCCAAAAGAGCGCGAAATCCTAGACCCGCGGCCGTCGTTTCTGTGACGACTTGCCCCAATCGGGGCGTGCACGCCACAAGCCCCGACGACGTCGTCCCGTCCGCTTGACGGATCAGCTCAGTAGTTCCGGACGACCACTTCGCCCACCTTCCCGCGCCGGTCGGCCCTCGAGTTGATGCTCCGCGACGCGAGCACGGTGTCCACGCGGTACGCGCCGTAAAGCTCGCGCACCGCCGGGGTGTCCGAATTCGAGAGCATCGCCTGCACGCCTCTCTTCGTGAGCTCTCCGAAGAGTTCGGCGAGCCGCCGCTGCTCCTCCCAGCCAAAGCCGCCCGCCGCGTACGACGTGAAGTCCGCCGTGCTCGAAGCCGGAACGTAAGGCGGGTCGAAGTAGACGAAGTCTCCCGCCCGCGCGTGACGCTTGACCTCGCCGAAGTCGCGAACCTCGAGCGTCACGCCGCGCAGCGCGCGCGCGCACGCCCGCAGGTTGCCCAGGCTGTCGGGGTTTGCGAAGCCGGGATTGGTGTACCGCCCGAAGGGCACGTTGAAGCGGCCCTTCTTGTTGACGCGAAAGAGGCCGTTATATCCCGTCTTGTTCAGGAAAATGGTCCGCGCCGCGCGCTCGGGCAGCGCGAGCGCCGCGGGGTCGAGGTCGCGCACGCGGTAGTAGTGCGCCTCCTCGTAGCGGTGGCGGCGGAGCGCGGCGATCACGTCTTCCAGATGGAGCTGGATCGCGCGATAGCAGTCGACGAGCTCGCGGTTCACGTCGGTGAGGACCGCCCGCCCGGGGCGCAGCGCGAAGAAGACCGCGCCGCTGCCGACGAACGGCTCGAAGTAGCGCGGGACGCCACGGGACGGCGGCGCCCCGAGCGCCCACTCGGGGAAGAGCGGGCGAAACTGCTCGAGGAGCTGGCCCTTGCCGCCGGCCCACTTCAGGAAGGGCTTCGCGAGGTGGACCTTCGCCGGCTCGGGCTCCCGCCCCTCGGACGATTCCGCGCCGGGTCGCTTGCTCGTGAAAATTGCGCTGCGCACGCCGAATCCTTGTAGGCTCGGGGCCGCCGAAGGAAAAGAAAGACGCGCGAGGAGCCGCCCGACGATGACCCGACCGATGCTTCGCACCGCCATGTTCTTCCTGCTGACGACCGCGCTGCCGGCCGCCCTGCTGGGTTGCCCGAAGAAGCAGCCCGCGGTGGAAGACGCGGGCGCGGCCCCGGCGGCCGTCGAGGCGCCCGACGTCGTCGTCCTGCAAGCGCTGACCGAAGACGCCGGCGAAGACGTGGCCGACACCGCGCCGCCGAAGAAGTGGACCGGGGCCCCGACGAACCCGAACCAGACGAAGGTCCAGGCGTGCTGCAACGCGATGCGCGCGCAGGCGAAGCAAATCGGCAATTCGCCGGAGGCGTTCCAGATCACGGCCCTCGCCGGCCAGTGCGACATGGTCGCGAAGCAGGTCGGCCCGGCCGGCAACGCGCCGGAGTTCAATCAGCTCCGGCAGATGCTAAAGAGCATCAAGTTGCCCGCGGCGTGCTCGTTCTGAAGTGATCGAACCCGAGCGGCTCGATGGGCCGCTCGCCGTTCGGCGTGCGAAGCACGAGCCCCTGCCCCGCCCTCACGTCGCCGATACGGCGAAAACCGGGGATGGCCGAGGGGCTCGTCGCGACGAGCGCGTAGTCCTCACCGCCGTAGAGGGCCAGGTCGAGCGGGCTCGCGCCCAGCGCTTCGGCCGCACGCCGGAGGACGCTGTCGGCCAGGAGGGCTCCCTCGTCGAGGACGAGGGCGACCGCGCTCGCGCCGGCGATGTGCCCGGCGTCGCGCGCCAGCCCGTCGGACACGTCCACGGCGGCGCTGGCGACGCCGGCCATCGCCGCGCCGGCGTGGACGAGGGCGCGAGGACGGCGCCACGCCTCGACCGCCGGGGCCAGCTCCGGAGCGCCCGACCGCCCTTGCTGCAGCGCCCGAAAGCCCGCGGCGGCCAGCCCCACCGCTCCCGCCATCCAGAGCGCGTCGCCCACACGCGCTCCGCGGCGCTCGACGGCCGCGTCGCACGTTCCGAGCAACGTCGTCGCCACCGAGAGCGCCGGCCCGCGCGCAAGGTTCCCGCCGACCAGTGGGGCGCGGACCGCCTCGGCCGCCTCTGCCTGGCCACGCGCGAGCTCCGCGAGGTCCTCGTCCCCGAAGTCGTCCGGCAAGACGAGCGCGCAGAGCGCGCACCACGGCTCGGCGCTCATCGCGGCCACGTCGCTGGCGGCCGCCATGAAGCTGCGCCAGCCCACGTCGTGCCACGACAGGAGCCCTCGCTCGAAGTGCGTGCCCTCGACCTGCTCGTCGATGGTCCAGACCAGCCGGGCACCCTGGGCGCCTCCCCCGGAAGCCCGAAGCACAGCCGCGTCGTCGCCGATGCCGACTTCGACGCCGCGACTCGGCGCGAGCCGGCTCGCCAGCACACGCGCGAGCAGTGCGATACGCGCCGTCTCGTCCATGCCGCAGCCTAGCGCAGGGTAGACCGGGTAGACCGAAACGCCCCTCCCCTTCGCGCGTACTATTCGACGAGGAACCCACCCATGAAGCTCCGTTACACCGGCTTCGTCGCAGCGCTCGCCTCGGTCGGCCTCTTCGCAGGGTGCCGCGAGTCCCGCAGCTCGGCCGAGCCATCTCGCCCGGCCGCGGTCGTCGCGGCTGCCTCGGCGCAGGCGCCCGCCCACGTCGGCACCAACCCCGGCCACGCGGGGCAGGGAACGCCGCTCACGCCGACCGGACGTGACAAGCTCGCCGCCTTCGCCGCGGGCTGCTTCTGGGGCGTCGAAGACGCCTTCCGCCACGTCCCCGGCGTCGTCGCGACCGCACCTGGTCTACGCGGGCGGGCATACGGTGAACCCGACGTACGAGAGCGTATGCACCCACACGACCGGGCACGCCGAGACCGTGCTCGTCGAGTTCGACCCGGCCCGAGTCCCCTACGAGCAGCTCCTGCGCGTCTTCTGGAAGATTCACGATCCGACCCAGACCGACGGCCAGGGGCCGGACGTCGGGGACAACTACCGGAGCGTCGTCTTCACGTTCGACGACGACGAGGCGGCCGCGGCGAGAGCGTCGCTCCAGGCGCAGCAGAAGCAGCTGGCCGGCCGCATCGCGACGCACGTGCAGCCCATGGGGAGCTTCTTCATGGCCGAGGCTTTCCACCAGCAGTTCGCCGAGCGCACGGGCAGCCATGCCTGCCCAATCCGGGTTGCCGTCGACAGCCTCTGAGCCTCACGAAACCGCGGTCGCCTGCGCCACCTGCGGGAGCGAGACGACGAACACCGTGCCTTTGGGCGCGTTGTCCTCGATCCGAATCCGCCCCTCGTGCGCCTCGACGAGTCGCTTGACGATCGACAACCCGAGGCCGGTGCCGCCGTACTCGCGCGTGCTCGACGAGTCCACCTGGTAGAAGGCGTCGAACACCTTCTCGCGCTCGCGCGGCGGGATGCCGATCCCCGTGTCCGCGACGCGCACCTCGATGCGAGCTCGCGTCGGCGCGAGCACCGCCAGGCCGCCGTCCTCGGTGTCCGCTCCGTCGTCTTCGACCATGCGCGCGCCCAGCGTGATGGTGCCCGCCGCCGGCGTGAACTTGATCGCGTTCTCTACCAGGTTCAAGAAAATCTGCCGCAGCCGCTCGCCGTCCGCGCGGACCTCCGCGGAGATCGCCAGCCTCCTCGAGGCGCAGCTCGACTCCCTTCTTTCGGGCCGTCGGAGTCAGCGTCGAGACGACCTCGGCGAGCACCGGCCGGACGTGCATCGGCTTGGCCGACATGCGCATCGTGCCGCTCTCGAGCTTGCTCAGATCGAGCAGCCCCATGATGAGAGACAAGAGCTGCTCGCCCTTGTCGTGGATCGTCTTGACGAACTCGAGCTGCTCGGTCTTCAGCTCCCCCGCGAGTCCCTCGGTCAGCATTTCGCTGTAGCCGATGATGGACGTGAGCGGCGTGCGAAGCTCGTGGCTCACGGTCGCCAGGAAGTTCGACTTCAATCAATCGAGCTCCCGCAGGCGGTCGAACGCCTCCTGCAGGCGCCCGGTCTTCTCCTCGAGCTGCCGGTAGCTCTCGCGCACGCTGGCCAGGTGCATCTTGCTCGTGACGTGCGCCTTGTGTCCGGAGAAGAGGATGAAGATCCAGCGTGCCCTTGAGGTGGGACGCAATGCGCGTCACCGTGTCCGACTTGGCCCGCGGCATCTTCAGCAGGAGCTCTTGCGCCTTGGCCTTGTCGATCGCCGGGTCGGTCTTCAGGAGCGACGCGGGTACCTCGTTCACGCTGGAGGGGAGAAACGGCCCCACGATGAGCCGGCCCACGCGGCGGCTGTCGTACTCGAGCGCGACGATGCGGTACACCGCCCCCGAGAAGCACGGGTGCACGACGTCGCCGCTTTCGCCTGGCTCGCGGCTCTTCACGGATCCCACGGTGGCGGCGCACGCGTTGCGGCCCTCGTTCGTGGTGTTCACGAGGGCGCACAGCTCCTGCTCGCGCGCGGCGTCGGCGAGCATCGCGCCGTCGGTCGAGTAGATGCGCACGGGAATGCCGAAGAGCGCGTGGAACGTGCGGCAGAGCTCATCGAGGCCCTCGCGGTCGACCATGTCCTCGATGCGCACGCGCTCCGCGAGGATGAGATCGTCGACGGCGACGTGCGGCGCTTCCGTGGTCACTGGGGCACCTGCGAATGGCGGTCGAGGTCGCCCCCGACGCAAGCCGAAAGGAGCTTGCCGAGGTCGGCCTTCACGCCGAGCTGGCGTGCGGCCATGGGGACGAAGTCCTGGGGCTTGATGCCGAGCATCTTGTGGAGCTGGTGCTCCGCGTCGAGCTTGGTCCAGGTCAGGTGCATGAGCCCGAAGAAGGTTTCGAGCACGCCCATGCCGTTGACGGCGGCGGCCTTGAAGACCGGCTCGCGGCCACGACGCGCGAGGGCGACGAGCTCGTCGTCCGACCGCACCTTGTCGAGATCGCGCTTGTTGAACTGGATGACGACGGGGAGCTGCTTGACGTTGACGCCGAGCTCCTTGAGGTTCTGCCTGAGGTCGAGGAACGACGCCGCGTTGTGCTCCGTCTCGCTGATCTGCGAATCGGCGATGAACGCGACGCCGTCCGAGCCCTGGAGAACGAGGCGACGAGTCGAAGCGTGCAGCACCTGACCGGGCACGGTGAAGATCTTGAGGCGCAACGTCATGCCGCCACCGCTCGGCGATTCCGACCGGAAGGTGACCGGCAGCATGTCGAAGAAGAGCGTGCGGTCGTCCTTCGTCTCGAGGGTCATGAGGCGCCCGCGGGAGGCCTCGGCGGTGAGCTGGTGGAGCGACCGAAGGTTGGTCGTCTTCCCGCTGAGCGCAGGCCCGTAATAGACGAGCTTTATGGCGATCTCGCGCCCGCCGAAGTTGAACTTGCACGCCTGCCCCTCGTAGCCGAGCGTACCAGACGACACGACTGGTCTAGAATCCCCTCCCCATGCCCGTCACCAAAGCCAAGAAAGCCACCTCCTCTGGATTGAGTTTCGGGGCCCCTCCCCCGAAACGTGCTGCGAAACCGCCGCGCGAAGCCCCCGCGGCGGCGCCGAAGTTCGACCTTCCGAGCGACAGCGATCGCAAGGTGAAGCTCGCAGACTTCTCCGGCACGTGGCTCGTCGTCTACTTTTATCCAAGGGACAGCACGCCCGGTTGCACGCGAGAGGCTCAAGACTTCACCAAGGCCGCCGCCAAGCTCAGAAAGCTCGGGGCAGCGGTCGTCGGGATTTCGAAGGACTCCGTGAAGAGCCACTGCAGCTTCAAGGAGAAGATCGGCATTGGCTTTCCTCTGTTAAGCGACCCCGATTTCGACTACCCATAAGGCCTACGGCGCCTGGGGGACGAAGACGATGTACGGAAAGAAGGTCGAAGGTACCATTCGCTCGACGTTTCTCGTCTCGCCGCAGGGCAAGATCGTGCGCTCCTGGAGCGGGGTGAAGGTCGACGGCCACGCCGAGAAAGTGCTCGCTGCGCTGGAGGAGGAGCGGGGAAAGCTGCCGTAGAACGCATGGACGCGGCCGCGACGCTCGTCTGGATTGCGCCCGGGCTGCCGGACGGGACGCAGGAACGCTCGCTCGCGAGCTGGGCCGAGGCGCACAGCCGCGTGCTGGCGCCGCCCCGTGACGAGCCACCTCCCGCGCTGCAGGTCGACCTGTCGATCGCCGAGGACGTCGAGCGGGCGCTCGATCGGGCGCGCGACGCCATCGCCGCCCGCGAGGGCGACAACGTCGACGCAAACCTGGGGGCGGCCGAAGCCGCGCTGCGCGCGCACCCCGAGCTGCCACAAGGGGCCTGGCTCATGGCCGAGGTCGAGCGCGCCCGCTCGACTCGATGGCGGCGCGTGCCGCCGACGGATGCCGCAGCGGCGGATCGCGCGTGGATGCGCGCCGAGGCGCTCGATGGAGGGCGCGCCCCTGGCGTCGGAGAACAGTCGTCGCAAGCACACCCGCCCGCGGCTTCTCTGCGGCTCGAGGTGACTCCCGCCGGCGCCGAGGCGTACCTCGACGGCTCACCCGCCGAGCTGGGTAGCGGGGAGACGCCTACGCACGCAGGGCCCCACCAGCTCGTCGTGACGTGGCGAGGCGTCCCCATCTGGGCAAGCTGGCTGCAGACTCCGCAGGGCTCTTCGGTCGTCCACGCGGCCGCGCCGTCGCCGCCGCCCTGTTCGGTGAGCGACCTTGCCCGGGTTCGCCAGGTTCGCCTGGCGTCGGGAGGCGACGCCGTCGATGGGACGGGGGCACGGTGCGCTCAGTGGGTGGCCGCCGTCGGCGGGGCCACGCCCGAAGAGGTGCGCGTCGCCTCGTGCGAAGCGGACCGTTGTGGGCCCCTGCTGGCGTGGCAGGCCTCGATCGCCCTGCCGCTGCCGTGGTCGCCTCCCCCGGAGAGACCACGTGCGGGCTGGCCCGCTTGGGGCACCTGGAGCCTGGTCGGCGCCGGGGCAGCCATCGCGACCGGTGTCGCGGTCATCCTCGCCTCCGGCGTGCTGCGGCCGCCAGCTCCCGAGACGCGCTTCGTCAGCGGCGGCATCAAGACGCAATGACGCCGCTTGGCGAGGCGCCGATCGGTGCTTACGCTCAGCCACGAGGAGCAAAGGCGGCAAACCCAATGGCGCAAGCACCCCGACTGGACTTCGAGGCCTTCGTCGCGCGCAAGAAGGCCGAGCGGGCCGGCGGCGACGAGCAGACGACCGGGCACGAGTACACGTACACATTCGACCGGCAGTCGCGGTTGGCCTTCGAGAACACGAAGCCCGTCGCCATGGCAGTCGAGGCGAGCGTTCGCCTGTTCAAGCAGATGGGCAAGCACCAGCTGCTCGGGCACGCGGTGAAGGTCAGCGACCGGCAGATGCCGCGCATCTACGGAATCGCCAAGCGCGCCTGCGACACCCTTCAGATCACGATGCCGCAGGTCTTCGTCGTCAACGATCCGCGCTTCAACGCGGGCACGCTCGGCACCAACGAGGACTCGTTCATCGTCGTTCACTCGGCGCTCGTCGACCAGTACTCGGACGAGGAGCTGCTGACGGTCATCGGCCACGAGTGCGGGCACATCCACAACTCCCACGTCGCGTACCTGACCGCGCTCCACTACCTCACGTACATGGCCGGCATGTTCTTGCCGTGGATTCTGCAGCCGGCGCTCGTCGCGCTTCGCACCTGGTCGCGGCGAGCCGAGATCACCTGCGACCGCGCGGGCATGCTCGTCGCGCGCGATCAGCAGGCCGCCGAGCGCGCCATCACGAAGCTCGCGGTCGGCTCGCGCAAGCTGTACGAAGAGTTCAACCTCGACGCCTTCCTCGAGCAACACGAAGAGGGCAGTCAGGGCATCGGCAAGTACATGGAGGTCTTCGCGACCCACCCGTGGCTACCCAAGCGCGTGCTCGCGATGCGCGTCTTCGGGGAGAGCCAGCTCTACCAGAAAGCGATCGGGCAGCCCGCGACGGGACTCTCGATGAGCGAGGTCGACAGCCGCGTCGCGACTCTGCTGAAGGGGGATGGTTGAGATGAGCGCTACCGGAACGACTGCGGCGGACGGCCCGGCGACCTCCGCGACGAAGCCGAGCCTCGACGCATTCTTCTCGCGCCGGGACGAGGTCGTGAACGCCTTGCGCGGCCTCGGCGACGTGGCGAGCGCGCTCGGCACCAAGAGCCTGCGCGAACGCGTGCAGCGCGAGCTCGTGCGCAAGCTCGAGGAAGACCGATTCCACCTCGTCGTGATGGGCGAATTCAACCACGGCAAGACCACGTTCGTTAACGCGCTCCTCGGCGAGCAGGCGCTGCCCGTCGGGGTGACGCCGACGACGGCCGCCATTCACCACATTCGGTGGGCAGACCGCCCGGAGGCGACCGTCGTCATGGCCAGCGGCGAGCGGCGCGGCATGCCGTTCGAAGAGGCCAAGCGCTTCGCCGTGGGAGGCGGCGCCGCGACCGCCGAGGTGGACTACCTCGAGATCGGCTACCCCGCGCCGCTGCTCGAAGAGCGCATCTTGCTCGTCGACACGCCAGGCGTGAACGACCTGTCGCTGCAGCGCGCGGATATCACGTACAGCTACATCCCGCGGGCCGACGCCGTTCTCTTTCTGCTCGACGCGGGGCAGATCCTCAAGGAGAGCGAGCGGGTCTTTCTGAACGACAAGCTCCTCAAGGCGTCTCGCGACAAGATCGTCTTCGTCATCACCAAGTGGGACCTGCTCTCGCCCGACGAGCAGCGTGAAGCCCTCGAGTACGCGAAGAACCATCTGTCCACGCTCGTGAAGGATCCCGTCGTATTCCCCGTCAGCGCCGAGGCGGCGCTGGCCGGCGGCGTCGCCGGGTTTGCTGGAAGCGGTCTGCCCGAGCTGGTCGCCCATCTCACGCGTTTTCTCGCCGAGGAGCGAGGCCGCATCCTGCTCGACAATGCGCTCGGCGAGGGGGCGACGGTCGCGCAGCTTCTGGCCAAGGGCGTCGACGCGCGCCGCCGCAGCATCCTCATGAAGACCGAGGAGATCGATCGGCGCATCGCCGCGCTCGAGAAGGACCTCGCCGGCAACGCGGGCACCATCGAGCAGCGCAGGGTGCAGATCCGCGAGGACGTGTCGGCCATCAAGACGGGCGCGCGCAAGGATCTGGACCGCTTCGTCGACGACGTGTGCCGGCAGCTGCCGAACGTCATCGACGCGGCCAAGCCGGGCGAGCTGAAGCAGTACCTGCCTGCGTTCCTCGAGGACGCCTACAAGCAGTGGGCGGAAGAGGAGACCAAGGAGATAGCCGTCGAGCTCGAGCGGCTGACCGAGAAGACGGTCGCTCTGGTACGGGAAGACGCGCACGACAGCGCCAAGCGGGTGGCCGCGGTCATCGGGAGCGACGCGCGGCGGCTGGACGTGCAGGTGGACACCATCAAGTACGACGTCGGCGTCGTCGCGCTCATGTTCGGCGGCGTCGCGCTCATGGCGGTGAACCTGATGGCGGGCGGAGTCCTCGCCATCGCGGGGCCCGCCATCTTCGCGATGTTCGCGCGCGGAAAGATCCACGAAGAGCTGAAGAAGCGGGCGAAGGAGCTCGCCCCCGAGGTGATGCGCGAGACGGCCAAGAAGGTCGCGCCGAAGCTCGACTCGCTCATCGACGAGTTCGCGCAGAAGCTCGACACCTGGGTCGTCAACGCCGGAGAAGAGCTGCACCGCGAGGTGATCGAGGTGCTGCGCGCGACCAAGGAAGCGCGCAACGCCGGGCAGAGCGACGAGGCCGCGGCCACGGCAGCCGTCGAGGGGCAGGCCGCCGCGCTCGCGAAGGTCGAGGAGCGTCTGCAGCGTCTGCGCGCCGAGCTGTGGGCGCCCCCACCGCAGGTCGGGCTGGCCGAGAAAGTGCGCGTAGCGCCGGCCGCGAGCTAGCGTCCGGGTACACCCCTGCGGGGCAGCTCGACGACGAAGGCCGAGCCTCGCTCCGGTTCGCTCTCGACGGAGATCGCGCCGCCGGAGGCATCCACGATCCGCTTGGCGATCCACAACCCGAGGCCGAACCCTCCGTAGTGACGCGCCGAGCTGGCTCGCGCGAACCGATCGAAGATCCTCGACTGGCTCTCTCGTGAAATGCCCACGCCGTGATCACGAACGAGGACGCGCGCAGACTCGTCCGTGCAAAAGACTTCCACCTCCACCGGACGGCCTGCTCCGAACTTGAGCGCGTTCGACAACAAGCTCCCGATCACCTGGGCGATGCGCACGTCGTCCCAAAGGCCTCTGCACGATTGCTTTGCGGTCACCTGGACCGGGCTGCCGGCGTGCTTCGCTTCGCAATCGATCCGTCGCACGACGTCCTGGACGATGGCGGCCAAGTCGACCTCTCGCTTGTGCAGAGGGAGCGGCTCCTTCTCGTCGAACCGCGAGATGTCCAGCAGACTGGCTACCAGGCCTTCCAGGCGTGCGACCTGGTGGTTTGCGGAATCGAGCTTCTCGGGCACGCGCTCCGACGAGGTCGTGCCGCGCCGTAATGCGTCGATTTGCAGTTTGAGCGAGGTCAGAGGCGTATTCAGCTCGTGGCTGGCCATGGACAGAAACTCGTCGCGGACGGCGATCGCATGGGTGGCGTCCTTGTAGAGGCGGGCGTTGTCGATCGCGAGCGCGGCGCGCCGCCCGAGCTCGTCGGCGAATGCGAGGTCTTCCTCGTCGTAGCTGCGGCCGCGCGTACGACCCAGCGTGACCACTCCGAGCGCGCGATCGCGGGCCACCAAGGGGACGCGGATGAGCGAGCGAACTTTCAGCGCGCGGATGTCCTGCCATCGCGCATCGCTCGCGGCCGGCGCTTGCACCAGCGGATCGTCGACGTTTCGCACGAGCTCTGCGCGGCCGGTCTCGAGAACACGACGCAGCGATTCCGGCAGCCGCGCCAAAGGACCTACGGCGGGCCCCATCACCTGCCGCACCGCCTGCTCCAACGCGGGATCGGAAGCCGCCGCCGCGAACGCGCCGACGGCAGAGTCGTCGAAGACCTGCACCCAACAGGCGTCGGCAAACGATTGCGCGATCAGGCGGGCCAGCTTCTCGACCGCCGCGTCGATCTCGGGCGTCGCCGCGAGCAATGCCCCGGTGTCGGCGAGCAGACGCGATCGTTCGTTCGTCCGCTTCTGCGCCTCGAAGAGGCAAGCGTGTTCCAAGGCCATCGCTGCGCGCTCGCCGACCTCGGTCAAGAGAGCGAGATCCTCTCCGTCGAGAGGTGGTCCGCCCCCCCAGCGGAACACGTTCATCAGGCCGATGGCGCGGCCGTATATGGCGAGAGGCACGCCGGCCATGCTGCTTACGCCGATCTGGCGCGCAACGTCGGCAACGGGCGGCAAGAGATGCTCGACGCCTTCGGGTCCGAGCAACAGCGCGCGGGCACCACGGAGGACCTCCTCCGCGACGGACCCCGGCGCCAGCGGCACGGGATGCCCGAGCAGCCGGCGGAGCAGTCCCTCGATGCGTTCGTCCACGCACGAGCACGCGCAGAACGTCACCGTTCTCTCCTGCGCCGTGCCGATACCGACGACCGCCGCCGTCACGCCGACGAGCACCCCGCCACCGAGGGCCTGCGCAATGACGGCCGCGACGCCCTCGCCGTCCCGCTGGTTGGCGAGGGCTCGCGAGACGTCGGCTATGGCCCGCAGCCCCGCCTCTGCGCGACGGCGCTCCGTGATGTCGTGCGCGAGAGCCAGCGTGCCCACGCGACGCCCGGCGGCCTCGAAGACGGGCGATGCATCGAGCAACACCCATCTGGCGCGACCGTCTCTCGGCTCGAGTTGGACCTCGAGTGTCCCGGCGTCGGTCCGAGCACCCGTGAGCGCCGCGACTGCGGCGTCGCGCCCTTCGCCGCCAAGCCACTGAGCTACCGATTGGCCCAGCAGCTCCTCATGCCTGTACCCGAGCATGCGAGCCAGCCTGTCGTTCGCGTACAGACAGCGGCCACTCGCATCCACGAACGCGACCGCCTCCGCTGTCGCGCTCAGCACCGCATCTTGTATGAGATTCCGGAGTTGAGCCGATTTGTCGGCCGCACCGTGCGACGAAACTGCCACGATTCGAATTCTGTTAAGCACTCGGCCGGCAAAGCGCAGGTCCCTGCGTGCGGCGGCGGTACGCGAGCCGACACTACCCGACGCCGAGGAGCCCGCGCACGCCGGACGAGCCGAGCGTCTGGAGCGTCTCGTAGCGCGCGAGGAAGCGCCGCCAGTCCTTGAGGCTCCGCGGGCCGGCGGCGCTCGTGCGCATCGCGTAGTCCGTGATGCGCGTGATGGCGAAACGCAGCGCGCCGAACGAGCCCTCCACGCACAGAGCAGCCTTCTCGATCTCGGTGAGCGGCCGGATGCTCTCGTAGCCAGCCCGAAGGGCGGTCGCGAGGCGCGGCTCGAGCTCGTCCCCGAAGCACCAGGCGAGGACGGTGACCATCAAGTCGTACGCGTACGTGCCGTCGCACGCGCTCTCGAAGTCGAGCAGCGCGACGACGCGGCCGTCGGGGCCCCAGAGGACGTTGTCGCGGAACAAGTCGCTGTGAATCAGGCCGCGCGGCAGCCGCGGATTGCGGGCCCCGTGAGCGGTGGTCAGAGCGAGGCGCAGCGCGGGCACCCGCGACGCAAAGCGTTCGTCACCGCTCGACTCGATGCGGTCCAGGCGGCGCCCGAGATCCTCGAACCGAAAGCGCCCGGCCTCGACGGCCTCGTGCGCCCCGGCCACGTGCACCCGGGCGAGCGCCTCTCCGACGAGCCGGACGTCGTCGGGAGACACGGCCGCCTGGCAGCGCATCGTCCCCTCTCTCCAGGGAAAGAGCGCGGCCGGCTTCGCGCGCACCGTCGACACGAGAGCTCCGTCGAGCCGCCGCAGCGGCGCGGGCGTCGGCACGCCCGTTCTCGCGAGGCGCTCGAGCATGGCGGTCTCCTTCCGTGCCCCGGAGAGCTCCTGCTCCTCGTAGAGCCGCAGGAACACGCGCCCGCCGCCGTCCGTCTCGAGTGCGAAGTTCGAGTTCACGCTGCCGCCGGCGATCCCCTCCCAGCCGCGCAACGCTCCGAGCCCGTAGGCCGCGAGCAGCTCCTGGGCGTCCGCGTCTTCGATCGGCGTGAGAACGGCCACGGTGAGCGGCGGCGAGCATAGCTCGGCGTGCAGCTCGACCGTGGTCTCCCTGACAATACGATGGGTTGGCCATTTCCCCGGTAGACGCGGCATGCGCGACTCTGGTAATTGGCGCAGAGCATTTCGCCCGAGTCCTCCACCCCCAAAGGAACGAGCGAGAGACCGACGTAGACTCGGGGGAGGGGCGGGCGCAAAGCTGAAGACTTTCCAGGCTTTGCACCGAATTGAGATGGACATGGCCAAGACGAAGAAGGCGCCTCTACCCAAGGGGGTAGACGCGCGCAAACCCTCCGCCGCGATGAAGCCGGAGCGGCCGCCAAGGCGGCTACACCCAAGTCGACCGCGGCCGCCGGCAAGGACGACGGGCCGCTCAAGCGCAAGCTCGGCCTGCGGGGCGCTGCCCCGTGGGCAGCCCGGCACGCCGCCAAGCACGCGGCTGAGGCGCGTGCTCGCGCCGCGGAGCCGCCGCTTCCGGGGAGCGCCCGTGCGACCATACGCACGCCGGAGAACGCTGAGGACATCAAGCAGAAGGTCCGCGACCTGCACGCGGCGCTCGGGCAAATCAAGACCCTGCGAAAGAACCTGCCCAAGACCTTCTACGACATCGGGCTCGTCTTGAAGGACATCCAGACGCGCCGCCTCTACGAGGCGAAGCGCTTCCCCTCCTTCGAGTCGTTCGTCGAGCGTGAGATTGACCTCGGCAAGACAACCGCCCTGCGCCTCGTGCGCGCGGCCGGGCTCTTCGTCAAGGAGGGCGCGCTGGAGGTGGGCATGGACCGTGTCTTCGCGGCCATCGCAGCGATCGATTCGGCAGGCGAGCCCGAGATGGCGCGCATTCCACCGGCGCCCGTTTCGTCGACCGCATTGCCGCTACGCCCGCCCGGAAGATAGCTCCGGCGATTGACACGCCGCTTGCCTCGGATCGCGCTCGCTTGATGACGCGGGCGCGCCGAAGCGCCCGGCGCCGTCCTGGGCTCGAAGCTTGCTCCGCCCGGTGCCGATGCGCCGTCGCGGCCTCGCCATACCCGTCGTGGTCGCCGCGTGCCTGACGACGGCGGTGCAGCACATTGGCTGCTCGCCGGACCCGGCTGCCCCCGAGCCCGACACCGACGGCGACGGCCTGAGCGACAACGAGGAGCTCACCATCACGGGCACATCGCCGCTCATGCCCGACACGGATGGGGACGGCCTGACGGATTACCAGGAAGTCGTCGACCTGGGATTCGACCCGAACAACGATCCGACGCACTTCAATCCCCGGGTCGCGGACCTGCCGGTGATGGTCGTCTCGCTCGTGGGTCCTCCCCTCTTGACCATCCAGTACCTGGACGAACGTGGCGCGACGTACACGATTGAGGACGCGATTGCGAACGAAGTGACGGTCAGCGTCACCGAGTCCGTGTCCCCCATGCAGTCGCAGTCGAACACGAATTCGGTCTCGGTCATGAACATGAACGGTACGTCGGTGACCGTGCCCCTGGACCCAAACGGGGGCTCCTCATCGAGCGGGGGCGGCGCCAGCTCTGCGGGCAGCGGCGGCAGCGCCGGCTCGGGCGGTGGCGGTGGGGGAGGCGGCGGGGGCGGGGGTGGCTCCACGGGCGGCTCGGGAGGCCGTTCAGGCCTCGACGAGGGGGCGCGCGGAAGCGACGCGGGCGACTCCGAACCAGGCAACGCGCGCCGGCCGAGGCGCGGCCCAAGAGGCAGAGAAAACAGAGGCGCAGGTTCGGGAGCGGAGGCGGGTGGTGGCGGCGGTGGTGGCGGCGGGGGCGGCGGTGGTGGTGGCGGTGCCGGCAGCAGCAGCGGGAGCTCCGGAGCCACCGTCACGTTCTCGAACGCCGTGGCCACGACCGTGAATCCCTCGACCACCTCGACCTATTCGATCACCTTCACGAGCGCGCAGGAGCAGGCCAACACGCAAACGCTGACTCGCACGCAAAGTCTTGCCCAGGACCACATGATCACCGCCACCGGTGCCTTTCTGAAGGTGGCGACGGTGATCGAGAATCGAAGCGACGTCGCGTTCAAGGTGAGCAACGTCACGCTCGGCGCCTCGTTCGTCGACGCTTCGGGCGTCGTTCTGCCGGTTCAGAACCTCTTCATCGACGAGGGCTTCGTCACCACCTTTCAGCCGTTCGCGCTGGGTCCTGGCGAGCACACGGGCATCACGATCTTCACGAGCTTCACGCTGACGCTCGATACCGCGCAAGCCATCCTCGCGAGGGCCCACCAGCTCTTCATCAGCCTGGCTGCTTACGAGGTCGACGACGCCTCGGGAAAGCCCTTCGCATTCGACGTCAATGCGGTCGGCGCGAAGACCGCGCTTCTCGCCATCGACTACGGGAAGCAGCGCGGCCCCGAGCTCTATCAGGTTGCCACCGATTCCGACCCAGCTCACCCCGGCGTGACGGCGTCGAAGATCATGAACGACATTTTGCACATCCCCTACTCGGCCGACCCGAAGTCCGGGCTGACCGGTGTGCGCGATTTCGCCGTGCGGGCCAGTGGTGGCCCCTCATGGTCGGTCCTCTGGATGCACAAAGAGGACGGGCCGGACTTCACCGAGACGCCGTACGGAGCGGACGGAGACCCCTACGACTTCGACGGAATCAAGCTTCGCGCTGGGGACGTCCTCCAGCTCACCGCCCCGGGTACCGCGCCGGATTCAGACGCCGGAGTTGGGGAGCCTCCGTTGGCCAGTGGTCCGAGCTCCGACGGGGGGCTTCCGGTCTCGACGTTGGACCCCGGCGTCGAGGGGGGACTTCCGGTCGGCACGCCGAGCGTCGATGTCGACGCAAGCGTCCTACCGTCTGCACCGCCGGGTCTCTCCGCCAACCCGAGCTCTCCGATGGCGGCGGCGCCGCCGGCGCCGCGGTCTGCGACGGACGGAGGCCCCTAGGGTCACGACGCCATGAAGGACCCGGGGGCTCGATGCCGCCAATCCCCATGGCTTGGTCCGCTCGCTGTCGTCGCCGCCGCGAGCGGGACGCTGCCGTCGAGCCGAGCGTTCGCGGACGCAGTCGTCCGCTACGAAGTCCGCGAGGAGGTCACCGCAGCCCTGCTCCCCGCGCACGATTACGGAGTCACGGGCATGTGCGCGACCGGTACCGGCCTGGCGCCGGCCTCCGACTTCGCCCAGGGCGGGAGCGGCCGTGGCGAAGGGTTCGGAGCGGGCGTGGGCGGACGCATCTTCTATCGAGACGCCGACATGGCCGCCCCGCGACAGGGCTCGACCTGGTGGGGTCTGCGCCTGGGCGCGGGGCTCGACCTGAACCTCCTCTACGCGAAGGTCGCTACCGGCATCCCCGACATGTCCGGGAAGCTGTGCGCGCGCGTGAGGAGCGACGGCGCTGGAGTCCAGTACGCCGGGTCGTCGGTCCTGCTCGCGCAGATCCCCATCCTGTTCGGTGCAGAGCTGGGCGTGGGATCGAGCGCCGAGGACGCGAGCTGGCACGGCATGGTGCTGGGTGCAGCGTGGGCGCCCGCGCTCAGCTACTTCCAGCCGTGGGCCGGGACGGCTGCCCTGAGCGCGAGCTATCTCGGCACGGAGCTCACGCTCGACTTCGCGATCGTGCGTAACGGCGCTGCGCGCGCGGCCGGCAAGCGCGCCGCCGTGTTCCTGCTGCTTCCCGTACGAGAGGAGGGGCCCCTCGTCCTGACGCTGAGCTTCGGAGCGGTCTGGTACTAAATCAGGGAGCACGATTCTCGCTGGACATCCGAAAACCGCCGCGTGCTCCCTGATTTAGCTCCGCGACATCGTGCTTCGCACGATGCGAAGAGACGACCGCCGGGCTCGCCTGCGACTTCGCGCAGCGAAGTCGTTCGCGAAGCGATGCAGCGGAGGCTCGCCGCGTAGCGCAGCGGAGCGGCGAGGGGGCATGCAATGCCCCACACAAACCGTCGCTCCGAGGACGACGGGCGGAGCCCGTCGGAACCTCGGATTTAGCGAGCGCCGCGCGGCAGAGTCACGATTGCTCGCGTTCCGACGCCCCGCTCACTCACGATGCGTACTTCGCCGCGGTGCTGGTCGACGATTTTTCGCACGATGGACAACCCGAGGCCCGTGCCGGCCTCTTTCGTCGTGAAGAACGGCTCGAACACCTGCGCGATCACGGCGCGCTCGATGCCAGGCCCCGTGTCCTCGACGGTGAGCGTCGCACCCTCGTGGTCGGCGACCACGCGCACCAGAAGTCGCCCTCCGTCCTTCATCGCCTCGAGGGCGTTCAGCACGAGGTTCAAGACGACCTGCTTGAGCTTCTCCGGATCGCCCAGCAGCTCGCAGTCGCTCGCCAGCGCGCGCACGACGGATACGCCTCGGGCCATCGCGGAGCCCTGCTCGAGGTCGAGCACGTCGCCGACCAGCCTCGAGAACGACACGATCTCGTGCACGACGGCGCGCGGCCGCGCCAGCTCGAGGAACTCGGTCAAAAGGCGGCTGAGGCGGCCGATCTCGTCGCCGACGATCCGGGCCTTGTCGTGCAGCGCCGTGCGCGTTTCGTCCTCGACGGCGAGCTTGTCGAACTGCCGGCCCAAGAGGTGCAGCTGCAGGACCGCGGCGTTCAGGGGGTTTCGGATCTCGTGGGCGAGGTTGAGAGCGAGCGTGCCCATCGCCGAGAGCGCCTCCGCGTCGGCCGCGCGCTTCTCCAGGGCGCGCCGTTCGCTGACGTCGATGCCGATGCCGTAGACGAGCGTCGCCGCGTCCCCCGCGTCGCGCGCCATGGAGAGATGCCAGCGCACCCGGCGGCGAGCCGGCGCAGTTCGCGGATCGTGCGACGACACGTGGGGCGGACCGCCCGCGGCCGCCGACGCCAGATCGACGAGCCCCGTCTCCACTTCGGGCGTGCGCCCGACGCGCGCGAGCGCAATCGCCTCGCGAAAGCGGATCCGGTCCTCGTCCGGGATCCATCCCTCGAGGAACGGCCGCCCCAGCGCCTCGCCCGGCTCGATGCCGACGAGCAGCGAAGCCTTGCGGTTGAACAGGGCGACTCGATCGTCGGCGTCCAGCCCCACGACGATGACGTCGGTCAGCTCGACGAGGGCGCGGTAACGCTTCTCGAGGTCGTCGCGCTGGAGCGCCAGGCTCACCTTGGTGATGGCTTGCTCGACCGTCGAGATGAGCTCCTCGGGTCGAAACGACTTGGGCACGAAGGCGAACGCGCCCGACCGCAAGGCCCCGATGGCGGTGTCCACCGAAGCGAACCCGGTGATGAGCACGACCTCGCCGAGGGGACAGGCTTGGCGCAGGCGCGGGATGAGATCGACGCCACTGGTGTCCGGGAGCTTCACGTCGACGATTGCGACGTCGAAACCGTGCGAACGCGCAATCGCGAGTCCTTCGTCGCCGCGCGAGGCGGTGACGACCTCGATCGTGCTCGAGGCCGCGCGGCCGTCCGACAGCTCGGCGGTCATCAGCACGGCGTGCAGCGTGCCGACCAGCTCCACGTTGTCGTCGACGATGAGAACGCGCGCTCTGCGCGCAGGAGACGGCGCCGGAAGCCGGGGGACCGAGGCAGTGGCCAATGCGGGACCGTATCGCGTCAGCCGACGCCGAGAAGACGCTTGAGTGTCTCGTTGACGAGCTGCGGGTTGCCCGCACCGCGCGTCTCCTTCATGACCTGTCCGACGAAGAACCCGAGGACCGCGACCTTGCCCGCCTTCAGCTGCTCGGCTTGTTTGGGGTTCGCCTCGATGACGCGGCGGCACGCTTGCTCGATGGCCCCGGCGTCGCTGACCTGCGCCATCCCGAGCGAGGCCACGACCTCTTCGGGCGACGAGCTCGTGCGCGCCATCTTCGCGTAGACCTCTTTGGCCTGCTTGCCGCTGATGGAGCCGGCGTCGACCATTCGAAGGAGGCCGGCCACTTGCTGCGGCGTGACCGGGAACGCGGCCTCGAGGCCGTGCGTCGTCACGTCTCGCAGGACCTCGCTCTGGATGAAGTTTGCGATTTTCGTCGCGTTGCCGTGCAGAGTCGCGGTCTCCTCGAAAAAGGCTGCGATACGCGGGTGCCCCGTGAGCACCTGGGCCGCGTACGCAGGGACGCCCATCTCGGCGGCGAAGCGATCGCGTTTCTGGCGCGGAAGCTCCGGCATCGTCGCCCGCACTTCCTCGACGAACGCCTCTTCGATGACGAGCGGCGGCAGGTCGGGATCCGGGAAGTAGCGGTAGTCTTGAGCCTCCTCCTTGCTGCGCAGGCTGAAGGTCTTGCCCTGGTCCTCGTTCCAGCCGCGCGTCTCCTGGACAATCACGCCGCCTCCGTCGAGCACCGCGGCCTGGCGCGCGATCTCGTGCACGATGGCCTTCTCGACGAAGCGAAACGAGTTGATGTTCTTGAGCTCGACGCGCTTCCCGAGCTTGCTCTCACCCTTCGGGCGGATGCTCACGTTGGCGTCGCAGCGAAAACTGCCCTCTTCGAGGTTGCCGTCGTTGACGCCGATGAAGACCAAGATGTCTCGAAGCGTGCGGAGATACTCGGCTGCCTCGGCGGCGCTGCGCAAATCGGGCTCGCCGACGATTTCGACGAGCGGCACCCCGGCGCGGTTCAAGTCGACGACCGACGCATGGGCGCGGTGCACGTTCTTGCCGGCGTCTTCCTCCATGTGCACGCGCGTGATGCCTATCTCGCGCCGGACGCCGTCGACGTCGATGGCGAGCTGCCCCTTGGAGCTGAACGGCTCGTCGTACTGGCTAATCTGGTACCCCTTGGGCAGGTCGGGGTAAAAGTAGTTCTTGCGCGCGAAGCGGCTATGCGGCCGGATGCTGCAGGAGAGCGCGAGCGCGGTTCGCACGGCCATGCGAACGGCCTCGCCGTTGAGCACGGGCAGCGCGCCAGGCAAACCCAGACACACGGGGCACACGTGTGTGTTCGGGGGGGCGCCGTACGTCGTGGGGCACGCGCAGAATGCCTTGGTGCGCGTGAGAAGTTGCGCATGCACCTCCAGCCCTATGACGGCCTCGTATGCCATGGCCACCCGGGTCTAGCACACCCGTAGGGCGCGCCCTCGTGTAGCGCGCGCCCCGGTCTCCGGATGGTCGACTACCGCCCGAACTGGAACACGAGCTCGCTCTTTCGCACCATTCCGAGCTGGTCGCGCGCGATGCGCTCGACGGCCGCCGGATCGTCGCGTAGCTCGCGCACCTCCACCCGCAGGCGCGCCACTTCACGCCGCAAGTCATCATTCTCGGCCCCTACCCCCTCGAGCTCCTTTTGCAGCGCCCGCAGCCGCGGCAGCCCCGCCGGCTCGAGCACGAGGACCGGCACCGCCACGATCGCGAGTGTGAGCATCGCGATGGGCAGGGTAC
This sequence comes from uncultured delta proteobacterium, assembly GCA_963720145.1. Lineage (GTDB taxonomy): Bacteria > Myxococcota_A > Polyangia > Polyangiales > Polyangiaceae > Palsa-1150. The sequence goes on along the minus strand of CAVREO010000036.1, from coordinate 199,491 downwards.
GCTCGAGCACGACCGGGAGGACGGGCGGGGCCAAGGCCGCCCATAGTCTCCCGCCGGAGGGCCGGCGGCCCAGTTCCTCGTCAGGGTTTCGGGGGCCCTCCCCCGAAACGATCGCCTCTCGGCCTTCGTCGGGACGCCCGAAGCCTGTAGCCTGGAGAGGCTACCCATGACCTTCGCCCTCGCGCGCTCGCTGCTGCTCGCCGACGCGGTGAAGCCGGAGGCCCTAGCGGAGGCCCTGCTCGTGTCAGCCACGCGCGGCACGTCGCTCGTGCGCGCGCTCGTCGCCGCGCGCGCCATCGACCCCGCGCGTCTCGATCAGCATCTGGAGCGCGCCGACGTGCCCTACATGCGCCATGTCGCCCCCGTCGCGCCGCTCGTCCAGGAGCTCCCCCCCGAGCTGTGCGAGCGCCTCCTCGCGCTGCCCGTTCGGCGCGACCCGCTCACCGGCACCGTCGACGTCGCGGTGGTCGACGCGCGCGACCCTCACGCAGTGGAAGAGATCGCGTACTGGCTGAAGGCACCGGTGCGCATGGTTCGAACGTCGCTCGCCGCGATGGAAGCCGCGCTGCACCAGCTTCACGCCAAGCCGGATCCCGGGATGAGGCCCGGCGCCGACGAAGACCGCGCGCCGGTGGCGCTCCTCGTCAAGCCGGCTCCGAACTTCCCGATACCCCTGATGCCGAAGAGCGTCGCGCCCGTGCCGATCGTCGACGTCGGACCGAACGTGCCGTCCGACCGCGACACGTCGCCGGAGCCCGCCACCGACCCGATCCTCGACCTGCGGCGCCGCAAGACCGTTCCGCCGGCCTCGGCGCCCCCTCTCGGAGCAGCCGCCGGCCCGGGCGGCGATGGGATTCCCCCCGCGCCGGCCACGACCCGCGGCCCCTTCTCGCCGTCCGCGCCCTGGCCGCCGTTCGACGACTTGACGACGACGCTGACGGCCATCCGTGCAGCGACCGAGCGCGACGTCATCCTCGAGCTTCTCCTGGCGGGCATACGCCCGGCGGCCCGGCTCGTGGCCGTCTTCGCCGTCAAGCGCGAGGCGCTGGTCGGCTGGACGTGCACGCCCGAGATGGGCGACCGAGCGATCGTGCGTACGGTGCGAATGGCTCTCCCGGCCGACTCGGTGCTCTCGACTGCGCTCGCGACCGGAGACGCGCTGCTCGCACGCATCCCGAAGGACGCCGCACACGCGCCGCTGCTGGCGGCCGTCCATTCGGCGCCCGCGGGCGAGGTCGCGCTCGTGGCGGTACGCGTCGAAGACAAGCCGGTGGCGCTCGTCGTCGTCGACGAGATCGGCGACACGATGGCCGTCACCAAACGAATGCAGGAGGTCGCCCGCGCCGCGGGCGAGGCGTTCGCCCGGTTGCTGCGAGACAGGCGCAAGTGAGCTAGTAGCGACCCCCATGAGCGACTACGCCAAGCGGCGGCGCGAATGGCTCGACAAGACCCTCGGGCCGCACGAGGCCCGGGAAGCGCCGCGCCGCCGCGTGCCGAACCTCGCCGGCCACGCCGACGCCGCGCCCCTGTACGGTCCCGACGATCTCGAAGCGATCGAGTTCGACCCCGAGCGCGATCTCGGCGTCCCGGGTCGGCCTCCGTTCACGCGCGGCGTTCAGCCGAACATGCACCGCGGGCGCCTCTGGACCATGCGGCAGTACGCCGGCTTCGGGACCGCGAAGGAGTCCAACGAGCGGTATCATTACCTGCTGTCCCAAGGGCAGACGGGCCTCAGCGTCGCCTTCGACTTGCCGACGCAGATGGGCCGCGACTCCGACGACGCCCGCGCGCGGGGCGAGGTCGGGCGCGTGGGCGTTGCCATCGACTCGATCGAAGACATGCGCGTCCTCTTGCGGGGCCTGCCGCTCGGCGAGGTCTCGACCTCGATGACGATCAACGCGACCGCCGCCATCCTCTTGTGCCTGTACGTCGCCGTCGCCGAGGAGCAGGGCGTACCGAGGGCGGCGCTGCGCGGGACCATCCAGAACGACATCCTCAAGGAGTACATCGCTCGCGGCACGTACATTCACCCGCCGCGCCCGTCGCTGCGGCTCATCACCGACACCTTCGCGTGGTGCGCGCGCGAGGCGCCGAAGTACAACACGATCTCCATCAGCGGCTATCACATCCGCGAGGCGGGAGCCGACGCCGCGCAGGAGCTCGCCTTCACGCTCGCCGACGGTATCGCCTACGTGACGGCGGCCAAGCAGGCCGGGCTCGACGTCGATTCGTTCGGGGCGCAGCTCTCGTTCTTCTTCAACGTGCACAACAACCTCGTCGAGGAGGTCGCCAAGTTCCGCGCTGCGCGGCGAATGTGGAGCGCCATCATGCGGGACCGCTTCGGCGCGAAGACCGACCGCGCGCGGGCACTCCGCTTCCACTGCCAGACCGCCGGCATGACGCTCGCCGCGCAGCAGCCGCTCGTGAACGTCGCCCGCGTGACCGTGCAGACGCTCGCGGCGGTGCTCGGTGGGTGCCAGTCGCTGCACACCAACTCGTTCGACGAGGCCCTCGGGTTGCCGACGAGCGAGGCCGCGACGATCGCGCTGCGCACGCAGCAGGTCGTCGCCCACGAGAGCGGCGTGGCCGACTTCGTCGACGCTCTCGCGGGCAGCTACGCGGTGGAGTCGCTGACGGCGCGCCTGGAGAAGCTGGCGACCGAGACCATCGCGCGCATCGACGAGCTCGGGGGAATGGTCGCCGCGATAGAGCAAGGCTACCCGCAGCGCGAGATTCAGAGGACGGCCTACGAGTACCAGCTCGAGATCGAGCGCAAGGAGCGGCTCATCGTCGGCGTCAACGCGTTCACGCAGGAGGCGGCGCCGGTTCCCGTGATGCAGGTCGACCCGCACATCGAGGCGGAGCAGGTCGAGCGTCTGCGCGCGATGCGCGGGAGACGGGACGCGGCGGCGCATGCGGCCGCGCTCGAGAGCCTGGAGCGCGCGGCGCGCGGCACGGAGAACGTGTTGCCGCACGTGCTCGGCGCGGTGAAGGCGTACGCCACGGTGGGCGAAATCGCGAATACCCTGCGGCGCGTGTGGGGCGAGCACACCGAGACGCTCGTCATCTGAGAGCGAGAGGCGACGGCGGCTACGGCGTGGTCTTCGCGCGCGCGTTGCCCCCGGTCCGGCATACGAGTGTAGACTGCTTACGTTCGGCCGTTCTGCCGTTGGCCGGGTCTAGACGTCGATGATCACGGTGTCGATCGACCACTTCCCATTCGTGCTGCTCGACATGGGCGCGACGCCGCGGACCGAACAGGACATCCTGAGCCTGTTCACGGCTTTCGACGAGGTCGCGAAGCGCGCCGAGCGCGACGCGACTCGGTACGTCATCCTGGCGACCACCCGGGACACGATGAGCGCCGGCGAGCGACAGATGCTCGCGAAGAACGCGAATCGAATCTCGCGCAAGACGATGGATCTCTGCCTCGCCGGCATTTGCATCTTCCCGCGAAGCACCAGGCTCCTGCGGGGGGTGTTGACCGCCCTCTCGTGGCTGATTCCCGTCGTCCCGCCCCTCCTGTCCGTGACGACGGTGAAGGAGGGAAACGACCTGGCGCAGGCGGTGCTCCGCAAGCACAGCGTGCGCTTTCCGGCCGAAGGTCCAGTCGCCTGCGCGCGCTGGCTGGACGAGCGCGTCGGCGACTCGAAAGCGCCTTCGTAAAGCGACTGGCGCATCTCTTCGCGTGAGCCGCGCCTTCGTGAGCGACGCGCCTGCGTCTCTCGAGAAGGTTGGTGCGCCGAACCGCGAGGGCGGCGCCTTGGATAACGAAGCCGATGCGCCCTTCCCGGAGGGAGACGCGCCGCTCCGCGACCTCCATGCCCCCCTCGGGAACGCCGATGCGCCGCCGGAGCGGGCGGGCCGGATGGCCATGTCACGCCGCCTCGGGCGCCTGCGATGCCCATACACAAGACGCAGAGGGAGGCTCGATGACCGCGAAGCGCCCGCAGCCATCCACGAGGGAATGCGCGTCGCAAGCGCTGAGCTCGACCTCGTCCTCGTTGTCGCGGAACGGCGAGGCTTTCTGCCTTCCCCCCCTGCTATCCTTCCCGCGTGCGCCTCTTCGCGCCCGCCTTCACCGTCGCCTTCCTCGCGGTCGCGTGCGGAACGAACCCGCGCAACGTCCTCGTCATCCACTTCGACGGCGGGTCCGACGCGAGCTCTCCGGACGCGCGTGCGCCCGCCGACGCATCCGGGGACGAAGCGAGCCCGTATCTCGGCGGCCCCTGCATCGACGACGCGCAGTGCAACGACAATCTCGCGTGCACATACGACTCCTGCGACAAGGCCGCGGGACGGTGCCTGAACGTCCCGGACGACACCCAGTGCGACGATCACGTGTACTGCGACGGCCACGAGCAATGCGCGCCGAGGCTCGGCTGTCAGCCGGGTCCGCCCGTCTCGTGCGACAACGGCGATCCGTGCCAGATCGCCACGTGCGTCGAGGCCACCAAGTCGTGCACGTACAAGGAGCGCGACGTCGACCAGGACGGCGATCCGGACGCGCACTGCGTCGCTCATCACGACTGCGACGACCTCGACCCGAACGTCTCGAGCTTGCATGCCGAGGTCTGCCAAAACGGCATCGACGACAACTGCAACGGCGTCGTCGACGAGCAGCCCTGCGTGTCCCCGGTGGGCGACACCTGCTCCAACGCCGTGCCCGTGGCCGGGGCGGCAACCGTGGAGCTCTCGACGGTGGGCGCGAGCGCGACGTTCGCGACGTCGTGCAGCGTCCCCACTCCGCTGGGCGCCCAAAACGTCGTCGTGGCGATCACCGTTCCGCCGGGGCCGCACGCCGACCTCGAGCTGTGGGCCACGTCGACGGGGTCCGCGGTCGCGGTCGCCATCGACGCGACGTGCGGGCAGGCGAGCAGCGAGCTGGCGTGCGGCGGCAGCGGCTCAGCCACGAGCGTACGCGCGCGCGCCTACGACCTGCCGCCCGGCACGTACTACGCCGTAGTGACGACGCAGTCGGCCGGCCCGGTCGAGTTGCAGGTGAATCTCCTCGCTGCGTCGTCGCCGCCGGCAAACGTTGACTGCGCGAGCGCTGCGCCCATCCAGCCGGGCACGCCCGTTCCCGTCGCGATCGTCGCCCCGCCGACGACCCTCGCCAGCGCGTGCACCGCGAACACCGGCGAGCTCACGTACGCGTTCACCCTCGCGGCGCCCCAGGACGTCCACGTCTACGCGTCGACCGTGCGCGGCAGCGGCGTGCCCGTCATCGGCCTGCGCGACCCGGCGTGCTCGGGCCAGACGGACGAGATTGGTTGCCGCTCCGGCAGCGCGGTCCCCATCTTCGAGCGCTCGCTGCCGGCCGGGCAGTACGTCGTCACCGTCGCGGCGTCATCGCCGATCGACGCCAGCCTCGAGGTGGACGTCGCGCCACCGACGACGTTGCCCGCCGACCAGACGTGCGCCGCGCCACCGCCGGCGCCCGCCAACGGGCGCGTCGCGGTCGACCTGAGCGCGCACGAGGACGCCATCAAGGACGGATGCGACCCCGGCGGCCCCGACGCCGTCTACGACGTCGCCCTCCCGGTCGCGTCCGACGTGCTCCTCGTGGGACGCTTTCCCGATACCGAGGCGGCTGCGGTGGCGCTCGACGCCCCGGCGTGCGACGCGTTCTCCCTGCTCGCATGCGACGTCGAGGGAGCGATCCCGCGCGTCGGCAAGCGCAACGTGCCCGCGGGCGACTACCGGGCCGTCGTCACCGACCAGCTCGGCCTGCAGGGGTCCCTCGACGTGCTCGTGCGGCCGACGGTCGTCCCTACAATCCTGGGGCCCGGCATGGGCGACACGTGCGCCCAGGCGCTCGCCATCGACGGCTCGCAAGGAGGGGGTGGCTTTTTCACGGGCGACACGTCGACCTCGATGCCCGACTACACGTCCGGGTGCGACGCGCCGGGCGTACCGCCGGCGGCCGACCAGCTGCTATCGCTGAACCTGACGCAACCGCAGCGTGTCGTCTTCGACATGGAGGGCTCCGCCTACACGACCATCCTCGACATACGCCAGGGCGCCACGTGCCCGGGCGCCCCCGTCATGGGGGGCTGCTTCGTCGGATTCGGGCCGCAGCGGAGCTTTCTCGACATCGAGCTCCTCGCGGGCACGTACTGGATCGTGATCGACGGTTACAACCAGGCCAAAGGTGCGTGGGACCTGGACGTACGCGTGCTCCCTCCGTGATAAAAGACGGAGCCGGCTTGGCCTCGCGCAAGCTCGCCTACCGCCATGGATACGCCGCTCGCGATCCTGTACCGCCTCTCGCTGCCCGACCCGAAGACGCATTTGGTTCACGTCGAGATGGTCGTCTCGCCGGAGGCTCGTCCCCTGCCCGAGGCCCTGGTCCTTTTCATGGCCGTCTGGACGCCGGGCTCGTATCTCGTCCGCGAGTACTCGCGGCACCTCGAGGGTCTCGACGCCGACGCGCCCGCCCTCGCCCGGAAGATCCGCAAGAACGCGTGGCGTGTCGAGACCCGTGACGCCCGGGAGCTCATCGTGCGCTACCGCGTGTACGCCGGGGAGCTGACGGTGCGTACGAGCCACGTGGACGAGACGCACGCGTTCCTGGTAGGCGCGGGCGTCTTCCTGGGCATCGAGGGGCACGAGGACCTCGGCGCTCGGATCGAGATCGAGGCGCCGCCGACGTGGCGGGTCGCTACGACCCTCGAGACGGCCGGCAGAGCCTTGGTGGCGCCGGACTACGCCACGCTGGTCGACTCGCCAATCGAGATCGGGACCCATCGCGAGGAGCGCTTCGAGGTGCTCGGCAAGGTGCACCGGTACGTCTTCTGGCCTCCCAGCACGACGAGGCGACGCCGACGCGAAGCGCCTCGTCGACGACACGCGCAAGATCCTCGAGACGGAAGCGAAGTTCTTCGGCGGCGCGCTTCCGTATCCCGCGTACCTTCTGCTGCTTCACTTCTCGTCGCGGGGGCGCGGCGGCCTGGAGCACGGCGCGAGCGCGGCCCTCATCGCGCCCGCAACCAGCTTCGCCACGCGCGAGGCGTACCTCGATCTTCTCTCGCTGGTCGCGCACGAGGCCTTCCACGCGTGGAACATCAAGCGCATCCGCCCGGCCGGCCTGACGCCGCTTCGCTTCCAGGAGGAGTGCTACACGCGCCTGCTCTGGTGGTTCGAGGGGGGGACAAGCTACTACGACTGGCGCGTGCTCGCCCTCTCCCGGCTCTGCACGGTCGAGGAGTACCTCGACCACCTCGCCGCGGAGCTCGCCTACCTCGATCAGACCCCGGGCAGGCTCGCACACGCGCTGGAAGACGCGAGCTTCGACGCGTGGATCAAGCTCTATCGGCCGGACGAGAACTCCGCGAACTCCAGCGTGAGCTATTACCGAAAAGGCGAGATCGTCTGCGCGCTGCTCGATATCGAGATTCGCGCGCGCTCCAGCGGACGCGCGAACCTGGACGCCGTGCTCGCGCACCTCTGGCACGAGTACGGGCGGACGGGGCGCGCCGTCCCCGAGGACGGGATGCAAGCCATCTTCGAGCGAGTCGCGGGCGTGGCGCTCGGGGACCTGTTCGACGCCTGGATCCGCTCCCCCGCGGAGATCGACTGCGCCTCGACGCTCGCGCGCGTCGGCCTGTCGATCGAGCGGTCGTCGCGCTCCGATAGTCCTGCGTGCTCCCTGGGGGTGCGGGTGCGCACCGAGGGAGGCCGAGCCGTGGTCGCGACCGTCACCCGGGAATCGGCTGCGTGGCGCGCCGGGGTGGACCCGGGAGACGAGATCCTCGGCGTGGGAGGCGTGAGGGTGGAAGGCGGGGCCCTGGAGGCGGCGCTGCGCGGCCGATTCGCGAACGACGTCGTCGAGCTCTCGCTGGCCCGCGACGGGCGACTGCTCGCGAAGCAGGCGACGCTTGACCCGCAGCGACACGATCGGGTGAAGCTCGTCGCGCAACGCAGCGCCTCGCCCGCGGCGCGAGAAGCCTTCGCGGCTTGGCTCGGCGTGCCGCATCCCACCTGGGCGAAGGCGGAGAGCCCGGCATGACCGCTTCCGCACCGCGCCCGCGCTCGGCCTCGGTCACCGAGATGACCGAGTACGTCCTCCCGCAGCACGCGAACATCGGCGGCACGGTGTTCGGCGGACAGATCATGGCGTGGGTCGACCTGTGCGCGGCGATCTGCGCGCAGCGCCACTCCGGCCGGCCGTGCGTGACGGCGTTCGTCGACGACCTTCTGTTCAAGCGCCCTGTGCTCGTGGGGCAGGTCGTGCGCCTCCGCGCGGAGGTCACCGCGGTGTTCCGCACCTCGATGGAGATTGACGTGTGCGTCCAGGGCGAGGACACGATCACCGGCGAGCACTGGCCCACCGTCGAGTGCCACGTCACGTTCGTCGCGATGGGCGACGACCGCAGGCCCACGCCGGTGCCGCCGCTGCTGCTCGAGTCCGACGAGCACCGGTCGGCTCAGGCGGAGGCGGAGGCGCGACGCCGGGCGAGGCTGGCCAAGAGATAGTTGTGGTATGGGGGGGCTCATGAGCGACGGCGCCACGGCAACGACGGAAGCAACCGGAGCAACGCGCATCGCGGACCTTCGCAGTAGCGTCGGCCAGACCGTGACGCTGCGTGGCTGGCTCTACCACAAGCGTTCGAGCGGAAAGCTGCACTTCCTGGAGGTGCGCGACGGCACCGGCATCGTCCAGTGCGTCGTGTTCAAAGGGAACGTCTCTCCCGAGACGTTCGCGCTCGCCGACCACATCAGTCAGGAGTCGAGCGTCGAGGTCGTCGGCACGGTGAAGGAGCACCAAAAGCTCAAGGGTCAGTACGAGATAGACGCGACCGACGTGCGCGTGATCGCGCCCGTCGCGCAAGAGTACCCCATCGGGCCGAAGGAGCACGGCACCGACTTCCTGATGGACAACCGCCACCTGTGGCTACGCTCGAAACGCCAGCACGCGATCGTGCGGGTGCGCCACGCGATCATCAAAGCGGTGCGCGACTTCTTCGACGGACGAGGGTTCACGCTCGTCGACGCACCGATCTTCACGCCGAGCGCGTGCGAGGGGACGAGCACGCTCTTCGAGACCGACTACCACGGTGACAAGGCGTACCTCACGCAGTCCGGGCAGCTCTACATGGAGGCCGCCGCGGCGGCATTCGGAAGCGTGTATTGCTTCGGGCCGACCTTTCGCGCCGAGAAGAGCAAGACGCGCCGTCACCTGGCCGAGTTCTGGATGGTCGAGCCGGAGGTCGCGTTCCTCGATCTCGAGGGCGACATGCGGCTGGCCGAGGATTTCATCTCGTTCGTCGTAGCCCGCGTGCTCGAGACGCGCGGCGAGGAGCTGAAGGCGCTCGAGCGCGACACCACTGCGCTCGAGCGGGTGAAGGCGCCGTTCCCGCGCATCCCCTACGCGCGCGCAATCGAGATCCTCCAGAGCAAGGGTCACCCCGAGGCGAAGGTCGGCGACGATTTCGGCGGGGACGAGGAGACGGTCATCAGCGGCGAGTTCGATCGCCCCGTGATCGTGCACCGGTACCCCATCGAGCTGAAGGCCTTCTACTTCAAGCGCGACCCGAGCGACCCGGGGCTCGCGCTGAACATGGACGTCCTGGCGCCGGAGGGGTACGGCGAGATCGTCGGTGGCGGCCAGCGCGAAGACGACTTCGAGAAGCTCGTCGCTGCGATCGACCACCACAAGCTGCCGCGCGCGCCGATGGAGTGGTACCTCGACGTGCGCCGCTACGGGTCGTTCCCGCACGCCGGGTTCGGCCTCGGGATCGAGCGAACGGTCGCGTGGATCTGCGGCCTGCCTCACGTGAGGGAGACGATTCCGTTTCCCCGGATGCTCAACCGGCTCTCGCCCTAGCGCGCGAAAAGGTCGCCGTGGAATACGAAGGTCGAGCTCGCGTCCTTCGAGGCGATGAAGAGGTCGACGGAGTCCGCGTAGGGGACCCCGCTGGGCAGCTCGATGTCTTCGCTGCTGTCGCCCTGGTACTCGTGCTTCAGGATGGAGCGCGTCCCGACGACGACCGAGACGTCGAACTTCCCCCACGCGGCGGCTTTGAAGCGCAGCACTCGGCCGCGCAGCCGCAGGCGCGCGAAATGGATCTTCACCGTCGCGCCGGCTCGCGGAAAGAAGACGCGCGTCGCGGGGTAAAACTTCGCCGATTCGGCCGTGCTGTCGCCCGCGCCCACCGCGCCGATCCACGAGTCCACGATCGCGCCCTGATCGGTGCAGACATACCGGCCGCGCCACCATTCGGCCGCGCAGCTCGAGAACGGGGTCTCGCCCGATGACTGCGCGGTGCCGGCGAGCACTTGGACGCCGCCGAACCCCTCGATCGGCGGCAGCGCCAGGCGCGTACCCCCGTGGACGGCGGCACCGACCGCGAACAGCAGCAGCAAGGCACCTGCAATCGCGAGGAGGCTCCGCCACCTCGCGCGCACGCGCGGTCGCACGTGTCGCGCCCAGTTCTGCACGAGCCGGGAGGACGAGGCGCGCCAGGCCTCTTCGATGCGGCTCGCGATCTTCTGGCGGCGCCGCTCCGCTCCGACGAGCGCGATGGCCGCCGCGCCGCTGATCGACATGAGGAGGCCCGGCCAGAACCGCGGCATGAAGCCGTCGCAGCTCACGACGACGGCTCCGTTGCCTGCGTGCACCAGGAGCTGCTGCTGCTTGGCCTTGGCCGAGGGGCGCGGCAGTTGCGCGCTGACGGGCAACTCGGCGCCCGCCTGCCGCGCCCTCCAGCGCGGGAACCATGCCGTGCGGATCCGCAGGTCGGCTCCCTCGGGCGGTGCACCGGAGACGTAGAACCGGATGTCGTCGTCGACCAGGCGAACGTCGGCGACGCTCACGCCCGGCGGCGAGACGATGAACGAATCGTCGAAGCTCGGCACCTCGAAGACGTGGAGCGGGCCCGAATGGAATCGCTCGACGAGTCCAGCGAGGGGTATCTCCGGTCTCTCGGTGATGACGAATCGGATGTTCCAGTCGTTCATTCCGTCGATCGAGAATTCCCGCGGACGAAACGTGAGAAAATTCGACGAGAGCTGGACCATGTCGACGAACGGGACGCCGATGCTCAGTCCCTCGGCCCAGAAGGGATGGCGCCACTGCTCGTGCCCGCTGGCGACCTGTTTGAACGAGATCAACGCCCGCCATGGCGTCGGGCTGGGATCCTGCGATTGGGCGTTCTTCAGCCATCCGACGACGGCGTCGTAATCGGGATTCGTGTACGAGCGTCGCACCGGCCTGGGGCGGTTTGGAGCCTGGTCGGCGAGGTACTGGCTCGTCGAAGAGAGTCCCGCAACGATGGCGCGTCCCGGCCCGTACAGCACGAGACCGAGTACGAGCGCGCGCGCGGCGACCCGGGTAAAGGACAGTGACATCGGGCGGCGCAGGTGCGAGTACGCGAGGCTGAAGAGCCACGCGAGGGCAGGCAGAGAGGTCGCCTTGATCACGGTCAGCATTCGCCGCGCCTGGCCATCCAGGAACGACGGGAACAGGTCGAGAGCGGTCGACCCGACCAGGAACGACGTCAAGAGCAAGAGGACGAACATGACCGTGCACATTGCGGTAGCCGCAAGCGCCACGTCACCGCTGGCGACGGCGGCCGTCACGGCGATGATCCCGAATCCGGTGAACGTGACGAAGTTCCCGACGGGGACCTGTCCGTTGAACAGGCCGTTGCCCAGGTCGTGATACTCGAGACCGGCCATCGATACGCGATAGCCCCACTGGCTCAGGGCGTAAGTCGTCGGCACAACCACGGCTCCGGCGAGCATGAGCCCCGCAACGCAAGCGCCGACGGCCCACAGGCCGTCCTGGCGCGGCCCCTTTCCGACGAGCAGCGCGAGGACCAGCGCCGCGGTCTGCACGACGACCAGCAGCATTCCGAGCGGGTGCCCGCTCGCGGTGAGCGCGACGAGCAGCGCGCAAGCGACGAACCGGGGACCCGAGGCCTGCCGCACGAGATCGATGAGAAGGGCCGTAGCGAAAACCGCCCACGTGAGCGCGAGCGTATTGAACACCATTCCCCAGTAGATGTGCGCGCTCCAGACTCCGTCCCAGACGTCGTTGCCCACTTCGAAGAGGGAAGCCCAGGCCAGCACGAACGCGACGACGGGCCCGCTCACGCGGCGCAGGAGGTAATAAATGCCCACGCCGCGAAGCCACCAGGTCCAGAGCACGAACACCGAATAGGACGCGACGAATGACGTGCCGCGGGGCGAAAGCGCGTGGAAGAGTCCCGCGACCAGGTTGGTCTCTATCGGGTAGAAGTCGAACAGCGAATCCCCGCCCTGCCACATATGGGTCCAATGCAGCAATTTGCCGCGTAGGATGCCGTTCCAAAGGAGCTCGGCGCGTCCCATCATGAATTGGTGATCGCCGGTATCGATCGGCACGATGCCCCGCAGCACGTGGGGCCAGAGCACCCACGCGCAGCCGGCGAAGTACAGGCCGACCGCGGCCAACTCGAGCGCACGGACCGCCCGGTTGCCCATGCGCTCTTGAAAGCGCGCGCCCATCGCGCGGAGGGCGGGTACCGCGACGGCCAGCGCGAGGACGGGCGGCGCGAGCGTCACTGCAGGAACGACGGGCGCGAGAAGGCGCGCAAGGACCAGCGCCGCCGCGAGGACGAGGAGCCACGTTTGCAGTCGCACGCCGGAGCTGTCCGGGCCACGCCACGCGAGAGCCAGGCGCACACTGCGAGCCGAGGCGCGCGCGAGCTCCCCTACGAGCCCCATTCGGCGGCGGAGCTTCACTTCTTCTGGCGGCAGGCGCCGAGGATCGCCTTCCATTGGTTCGTGGGGGGGCCCCACGCTGGGGGCTACTTAGCGCAAGCAGGATGCACCTCCAAGCGCGCGCTCCGGCGGCGCGCGCGATAGTCGGTTTGACACGCGATGGGACGACGCGTCAGGCTCTCCCCTGACCGAATGCGCGACGGCGACGAGGTGTTTCTTCCTTTTCCCGGACCCGTCCAAGGTCTGCCTCTCGTCTCTCACTGCAAAAGCACACTGCTCGTGACCTCGGTGCGTGCGCTCCGGGAGCACGGCCACTTCGATCGGTACAGCGGCGCGCTCGATCCGAAATTTCGCGACGCAATTCTCTCCACGATCGCCGGCGTGTGGCTGCCCATCGACACGGCGGTGGCGCACTACAGGGCCATCGACGGGCTCAATCTGACCCCGCGCGAACAAGCGGCGCTCGGCGTGGACGTCTCCGAGCGCCTGGCGAGCTCCGTGTTCTCCACGATTGCCACGCTCGCCAGGACCTCGGGCGTGACCCCGTGGACGGGGCTGCGACACTTCCAGCGCTTCCACGACCGGTTCTTCGTCGGCGGTGGCACGCAGGTGCTCAAGCTCGGGCCGAAGGACGCTCGCATCGACGTCGTCGGGCTGTCGCTCCTCAACATTCCCTATTTCGTCAGCGCATACCGCGTGCTCATCGAGGGGATCGGCGCCGTGTTCTGCCACAAGCTCTTCATCAGCATCGTTGGACGCGGCACGCCGAACGCGATCGCGTTTCGGGGCTCGTGGGTCTAGCGCACGACCTAGACGGCGAGAGCCTGCGCGATCGCGCGCGCCATCCACCGCACCGATCCTCTCGCGGCGACCTCGGCCACGCTCAGCCAGTCGTGGGGCCGGGCGGCAAAATGCTCGCATCCGATCCACATCGCGTCGGGCGACTCGAGGAAGAAGCGCTCGACGTCGGCGCGCGCCGGACCGTAGAAAAGTCGGAGAAACCATGCGCGAACGCGGAGATCGCGCCCGAGACGCGAAGCGGCGAGCTCGCCGGTCCAGCTCTCGACCGAGACTCGTGAGTCGTCGCTCGCCAGTCGGCGCGCGAGAAACCGCCCGGCCAGCACGCCGTACTCGATCGCCTGGGCGATCCCCTCCCCCGTCACGGCGTCGATCCCCGCGGCCTCGCCCGCGAGCATCAGCGAACGGCCTGCGACCCGGGAGGCCGGCTCGTACCCTCGCTCGGCGTACCGGCGGGTGTGGCAGGAAGCCGGATCGATACCCTGGCCGCGCAGGCGCTCGTCGAGCACCGCCGCCACGTCCGGGGCAGCGCCGTCTTCGCCCTCGCCCTTCAGGCGGTAGACCCCTCGGCACACGAGGGCCCGGCCTTCGATGACAGTCGGAAAGTCCCAAGCGTACCCGCGCAATCGCCGATCGCTCGCGTCAAAGTGCAGGAGCGCGCGATCGGCGTCTGCCGACACGGGCGCGGTGTCCACCTCGATGACCTGAGCCCGCCAGCGTCCGGCCCCCAGCCCGAGGCCCTTTCGCACGACGCTGCCCACGCCGTCGCAGCCCACGACGACCCGCGCGCTCATCGAGCCGGCGCTCGTCTGGAGGACCGCACCGCCGCCGTTCTCGCGTACCGACTCGACCCGAACGCCCTCGCGTATCTCGACGCCGCGATCGGCCGCTGCGCGTGCGAGCGCATGGTCGAATTCGATGCGCCGCACGACCCGCCCGATTCGCCCGGGCACGGCGACCACGCCCCCCTCCGCACCCCGGAAGGACATGCCTTCGATTGAGACGCTCGGTACGGCGACCTCCACGCCCAACGACCGCAGCAGCGCGTCGCCGCGCGCCCCGAGGGCGCCCGCGCACGGCTTGTCCCGCGGGTAGCGTGCCTTCTCGAGAAGGATCGTGCGTGCTGCCAGCTCCGGTGAGGCGTTCGCGAGCGCGATGGCGGCAGTCGTCCCGGCAGGGCCGCCCCCCACGATGACGACGTCGCGCTGAGGCATCATGGCGCGGCTTCGTAGCAGCTCTCGTACATCCGCGCGCTCGCCGCCCAGGAGCTGTCACGGGCCATCGCCCGCGCGATGAGCGCGGGCCATGCGACGTCATCGCGCCGGACGCCGAGCGCGTCTTCGCATGCGATGAGCAGATTCGCTGGATCCACGGCGGCCGCGATCAACCCCGTTCCCCTCGCGCGCCCTGCGTGCAGGGGCTCCACGGTGTCGCACAGACCGCCGACGGGCGAGACGATGGGCACGGCGCCGTAGCGCATCGCGTAGAGCTGAGTCAGCCCGCATGGCTCCTCTCGCGACGGGACGACGAGGAAATCGGTCCCCGCGAATACGCGGCGAGCGAGCATGGGGTCGAACGCGACGCGAGCGGCGACGCGCGAAGGCCATCGGCTCGCCGCTCGACGCAAGGCGTCCTCGAGACGCGCATCGCCGGTGCCGACGAGGACGAAACGCGCGCCCCGGTCGACCAGAGCAGGCATGACGGCCAGAAGCAAATCGATGCCCTTGAGCCAGTCGAGGCGGGACACCGACCCGAACAGGGGCCCGTCGGTCGGGCTGTCGTCCAGACCGAGCTCGCGGCAGAGCGCCCGGCGGCAAGCGACCTTTCCCTCGAGTGCGTCGCCCTGTCCGTAACGCTGCGCGATGGCTCTATCGGTGCGGGGATCAAACGAGTCCGTGTCGATGCCGTTGACGATGCCAACGAGCTTGCCAGCGTGGTGGCGCACGTGCGCGTCGAGCCCATGGCCGAACGAGGGCTGCTGGATTTCGTGCGCGTAGGTCGGGCTCACCGTGGTCACCCGATCGGCGAGCTCGATGCCGCCCTTCATCAGGTTCACCTTGCCGTCGTGCTGGAAGGTACCCGCGTCCAAGACGTCGGGCGGGATGCCCAGCGGCGCGCACTCGGCAGCGGAGAAAGTCCCCTGGTACGCGAGATTGTCGATGGTGAGCACGGTCGGGACGCGCGCCCAGGCCGCGTCGCGCGTGCGCCGCGCGTAGAGAACGGCGAGGGCCGCATGCCAATCGTGAGCATGGAGCACGTCGGGGAGGGCCCCCTCCCAGACGCGCTCGCCGACCGACAGGGCGGCGCTCGAGAGCACGGCGAAGCGCAGGGCGTTGTCCCCGAAAGCGCCGAACCGATCGCCGTAGATTCCTTCGCGATCGAAGAGGGGATCGCCGACCATGCACACACGCGGGCCGCGGACGCCGAGCCTTGCCTCCTGCACCGTGACCGCCCGGGGGCGCTCGGGGGTGAGCGGCGCGAAGACGGGGTCCGGCCACCCACGCGCGTCGGGGGGCACGCGGGTCACGCCGTATTTCGGCGTCACGATGACGACGTCCGACCCCAGGCCCCCGAGCGCGCGCGACAGCGCCTCGACAGCGTCCCCCAGACCGCCCGTGCGCGCGAGCGACTCCACCTCGGACGAGATCATCAGAATGCGTCGGCGAGGACCCATCGCGGGTCCGGCGGGGATTACCCGTTTTTGCCGCGGACGGCCACCACTCGCACGAGCCGACCGCCGACGAGGGCACCAGCTGCGGCGAGCAAGACGACCGGAAGCACGTGTCCGAGCGCTACGTGAACCGGTGTGGCACGCGAGCAAAAGAGCTCGATGCCGAACGCTCCCCACGCTCCGGCCGCGGCGCCCAAAGCAGCTCCCGAGAGGGTCGGTGCGATGGGATCGGTATGTCGGCTCACCAGGGCGAACGACACGAGCGGACCCAGGGCAAAGAGCACCGTCAGGGCGGCGCACACGACGTGAGCGACGAGGCCCGAGCGACCGTCGACGGTCTCGGGCCACACCAGGCTGCCCACGAGGGCTACCGAGATGAGCGCCGCCGGAGTAAGCAGCGCGATGGCGACCTTGTAGGCCGTCGGCCGACCGAGCATCAATCGCCCGCGCCCCAAAGCGCCCCAGCTCGCGACGACCGCGATGGCTGCCCAAGCGACGAAGACGAGCGCCAGATATCCGCCCGGTCGCCCACCAAGTTCCAGCTTTCCGACCCAGAGGGCGCAGGCGACGGCGACACAAAAGCCGAGAGCGATCGTCAGCCCTCTCCGGCGCGAGCCGGCTGCGCGCGAGGGGGCCGGCGCGCGGCGCGCGGCATCGAGGACTCGCGTTCGCAAATCGGGCGGCAGGACGGGGGGACTGGCGGGGACACTCACGTCTTGCCTCCCTCGAATTCGGGAGCGGTGTCGCCGATCGCGGCCCGAATCGCCTCGTAGGCGCGATGGGCCCGCAGCTTGACGGCGGCGACGGTCGTGCCCAGCACCTGAGCGGCCTCCGCGACGCTCAGTCCTTCGTGCTTGATGAGCTCGAACGCTGCGCGCTGCGATTGCGGAAGCTGCGCCAGCACCTTCTCGATGTGCGCGGCCAGCTCCCGCGCTTGCGCCACCTGGTCGGCGCCGGGCTCCGGCGAGGCCCCCGCGTCGGGATCGGTCTCGTCCGCGAGCATCTCGCGCCGCCCGCGGCGCACGCTGTCGACCAGCAAGCGGCGCGCGATGGCGAACGCCCAGGGCGTGACCTCGGCGCCCGGAATGAAGCGATCGCGGGCTCGGTGGATGTGGAGCATGGTCTGCTGAAGGAGGTCCTCGGCGCGCGACGGTTCCCGTGTCTGGCGCACCAGGTACCCGTAAAGCCGCGGCGCGATGGCATCGTAAACGAGCGCAAAAGCCGCTTCGTCGCCTGCGGCATACCGCTCCATGGCGGCGTCGGCTTCGCTGCGCAGCGTCACGAACTCGCTTGTACCACACACGACTCGGGCGTCGCTCACGGCGCCCAGGACGACCAGGGCGGCGATGGCGCCCGGCCGGGCTGCGGCGCCCGCCCACGTGGGCATGGCTTGCGCGCGCAACGAGGGCTGCATGGACTGGGTACGCCCGTTGCGCACCAGGGTTTCGGCCCCTGGCCGCGCCCGGGAGGCCTGGCGCCTTTCCGTTTCAGAGCGCGTCCGGAAGAATCCCCGCGGGTGAGACCAGCGCGCCTCACGTGGTGCGTCGCGGATCCTGCGGTCATGTGGGCCACAGCTTCCACGCGCTGCGGCAAGCCGTGGAAGTCACCGAAAACGCGCATGCGTCCCGTGTGCGTCGGCGCGCGCCCTTTCGAGGAGGAGCCCGGGCACGTCGGTTGCTCCCCATGGGAACTTCGCCCATCCTATGAGAACGAGCACAGCCCGGTCAATCCGCAGCGCGGCAGCCGGCGCCCTCGCCATCGCGGGGGCGCTTCTTGCGGCGGACTCAGCGCACGCCGAGGCAGGCCTGCACCTCTCGGTCGATTGGAGCAAGCTCGAGGTCGTGCTCCGCGAAGGGCCG
The DNA here is from genome assembly GCA_963720145.1 of uncultured delta proteobacterium. GTDB lineage: Bacteria > Myxococcota_A > Polyangia > Polyangiales > Polyangiaceae > Palsa-1150. The sequence continues at coordinate 181,455 of CAVREO010000036.1, read as the reverse complement.
AACGCTTTTCTGCCAAGGGAGTCCACGGTGACACCCGAGCGGTCCCGGGATGACGCGCCAGGCGAGGGCAAGTGGTTCGGACTCTCGCCCCACGTATCGCTCGTAGCGCGCGATTGGGAGGGGGCACAGCTGCTGCTCGGTCACCTGGTCCTGACGGACCAGCTACGCCTGAGCCGTTCCAGCCGCATGGTCGTCTCGCGCATTCGGCTCGCCGACGGCCGCTTCGCTCCCTTTGCACACGTCGGCCTGGGACAGTGGCGGGTCGACACCGATCTCATGCCGGTCCTCCCTCGCGACGTCGAGCTCGCAACGCAGGTCGGCGGAGGATTCGAGATTGCCCTCTCTCGTCATGCCGCGCTTGCCGTCGAAGCAGACCACACGATTCTCATGCGCGAACATCACGAGCCGCAGATGGTCGCGGAACCCTACGTATGGGGGGCCTTTCTGGCCGCTCGGGCCCTCTTCTGAGCAGCGCCGGAACGCGTGCTACGCTTCTTCGACGCCACGGATGACCGCTTCTTCCGACTCCGCCATCCGAGCCGCGGCCCCCGAGGAAGAGCGAATCACCTGCGAGCACGCTGATCGCTGCGCAGGGTGCCCGGTGATCGGGCTCTCGTACGCGGAGCAGCTGGCGCTCAAGCGGGGGCGCGTCGTGCAGACGGTCGCGCGGTACCCCGCGCTGGACCTCGTCTACACGGAGCCGGTCGCGCCCGCCCAGCCGCTCGTGGGATATCGCACCCGCGCGAAGCTCGTCGTGGCTCCAGGCGGGCGCGTCGGGCTGTACGCGAAAGGCGGCGGCCACCAGGTCGTCGACATTCCTCGCTGTCGTGTCCTCGCGCCCGTGCTGATGCGCGTGTCGTCCGTACTGCGCGCCCGCATCGCCGCGTCTCAAGCGAGCGGCGGTCCGCTGTCGCCTCACGAGGGGCCCACGGGCGTCGGGTGCCTGCGCGCCGTCGACCTGCGCGAGGTCCGGGACGACGAGACGTCGCGAGTGTTGGTGACGTTCGTCGTCCAGCGCGGGAGCGTCCCGTCGCTCGACGGGCTTCGGAGCGCCGCGCGCCAGCTCATGGTCGCGTCGCCCGACGTCATCGGAGTCGCCGTCAACTTCCACGAGGGGCTCGGACCCCAAATCCTCGGGACCGAGACCACGGTCCTCGCGGGCGTCAGCTCGGCCCCCGACCGATCAGGGGCCGCGATGCACATGGCGACTTACGGGTCGTTCGTGCAGGCGCACCGCGGGCAGACGAGCCGGGTGCACGCGGCCCTGGTCGAGGCGTTCGGCCTCGGGCGGGCGCATCCGCCCGACCGCAAGCCGCGCCTGCTCGACGTGTACGGTGGCTCCGGAGCAATCGCCCTCGGCCTGGCCGCCGCCGGTGCGAGCGTGCGTCTCATCGAGTCGTTCGAGCCCGCGGTCGACCAGGCGCGGGCCGCTGCGGCGCGCCTCGGCGTCGACGTGGAAGCCCAGTGCGCCGACGCGGCGAGCGCTCTGCGGGCGTCGGCGGAGCGCGGCGAGCGCTTCGACGCGGCCGTCGTGAATCCACCGCGCCGCGGGACGAGCCCGGGCGCGCGCGAGTGGCTCGCGCGCCTTCAGCCGCGCGTCATCGCGTACGTGTCGTGCGACCCGGAGACGCTCGCGCGCGACCTCAATCACTTTGCGCGCCTCGGCTACGCGGCGAGCACGCTACGGCCCATCGATATGATCCCGTTGACCGAGGAAATCGAGACGATCGCGCTCCTTCGCCCCGCGGGCGTTCCGCTCCCTCCGGTGGTCTACGAGGACCGCGAAGTCCTCATCGTCGACAAGGGACCGCATGAGCCGACCACCCCGCAAGGTGAATACGCCGGCTCGCTGCTGGCGCGGGTGCGACGCATCCCCGGGGCGGAGCGCGCGGTTCCCGTACAGCGGCTCGACGTGGGCACGAGCGGTCTCGTGACTTTCGCGCGGGGCCCCGAGCACCTCGCCAAGTGGGACCGCACGCTGGGGGCGCCCTCCACGCGCAAGATCTACGTGGCGGCGGTGCGTGGAGTCATTCCAGGCAAGGGGACCATCACCCGCGACCTGAGGGAGGACGGCAAGTCGCAGACCGCTAGGACGCGCTACCGTCGGCTCGCCGTGGCGGGGGGGCACAGCGTCGTGCGAGTCGTGCCCGAGCACGGACGCACCCACCAGATACGTCGCCACCTGGCGTCCATCGGTTATCCGGTGCTTGGCGACAACCGCTACGGCCATGAGCCGACCAATCGTTACTTCGAGGAGAAGAACGCGCTCGACCGCTCCTTCTTGCATTGCGTCAGGCTCGAGTTCGAGCACCCGGACGGCGGCCGGCGCGTCGTCGAGGCGCCCCTGCCAGGCGACCTGCGCGCCGTGCTCGAGCGGACGAGCGGCCCCGGCACCCTGCGCTTTCTCGACCGCAAGAACGCGCTCGGCGCGTCCGGCACCTCGCACCTCCCGCCCGGCCCCGACGAGGTGATTCACGACCGGAGCAGCATCCTCGAAATCGACGCGAGCTCGCCGTCGATCCACCCGGAGCTCACGGGCGACGACGACGGGCGCGAGAGCGGAGAGTACTAGTCCGCACGCCCGAGCCACGAAGCGTCGAGGGAGCGGCCGCACGCAACGAGCGCCGCGGCGTCACTCGTCCGCGACGCGAATGGCGCCGAGCTCGGCGCAAAGGTCGTCGAGCAGAACCGAAAGCTCGCTCGCGCGCTCCGCGGGCGCGGCGACGTGCAAATCACCGCCGCCTTCGGCGAAGACGGCGGCCAGCCCTTCGCTCGCCTCGACGACCCCCTTGAAGAAGACGACATCGCGCGCGCGCATCATCACGCGGCGCACGACCAGTCCCTCGCACGCGGCCGAGAGCAGGTTTTTGGGTGACCGTTCAGGCAAGGGGATCCTCCACCTCCAGATCGGCCTTGCGGGCAGTCTGCCGGTGGCGCATGCGCTCTCGCACGTACAGGACGAGCTTTTCCACGTACGTCTCGAGCGGAGGACAAGCCCCGACGTCCAGCGACGAGAGCAGCTCCTGAGCGTTGCGCGCGTCGTACGTCACCTGCGTCGTGAGCGTCTCGAGGAAGGCGCGCGGACTCTTGGCGATGCGCTCGATGCCCGGCGCTCGCAGCAGCGCTTTCGCCAGATTCGCCGGGATGACCCGCGCGGGCCGCGCCGGCCGCTGGCGCGCGCGACCAGCTCGAACACGCGCCTGGCAGGCAGCGGATAGGGGTCGACGAGGTGAAACGTCCTTCCCAGCGAGCGCGGGTCCCGGCCTATCGCGACCGATGCCCGCGCCACCCAGTCGATCGGAACGAGGTTGAGCGGTTCATCGCCGAGGCCGGGGAGTGGCAAGGCGAAGATCCGGCGGCGAGGTGACGACCAGCATGACGAGCAGATACGGCCCGTCGAAACGATCGATTTCCCCGGTTCGCGAGTCCCCGACGATGGTCGCGGGGCGTACGACCGCGATGGGCAATCGATCCATCGCCGCGCGCAGCAGCTTCTCGGCGCGCGCTTTCGTCTCCTCGACGACGTTGCGGAACGACTGCCCAGCTTCGAGGTCCCCCTCGAGCACGACGCCGCGACGATCGCCGGCAACGTGAGCCGTGGAGTGGAAAATCAAGCCGGCTAGCTTCTCGCAACTCGACGCGAACTCGAGCACCTCGCCTGCGCCGCGAACATTCGTGTGCTCCGCCGCTTTGCGGTCGACCCCGAGGTACGTCACCTGCGCACAGTGGTGAATGCGCGTGACCTCGCGCGCGAGCACCTTGTGCTCACCTCCCGAAAGCCCGAAGTCTATGGCCGCTGCGTCGCCCTCGACGACGTGCACGCGCTCGCGGTCCTCCGCCGGCAGCTCGGCCAGCATCGTGCGCGCGTCGTCGAGAGACTTCGTGCGCACGATGGCGTAGACGGCCGCGCGCGGATCAGCGCGTAGGACCTCGGCGCAGACGGCGCGGGCCAGCAGCGACGGGAGACCCGTGAGGAGAACGATGTCGTCAGCGGCCATTCGCCTTGCTTACTGGCCGCAGTATTGTGCACCCACTCCTTGCAGCCAAGACCCGAAGTTGCCGCCGTACGTCGAGGGGTTGCAGACCGACGCCGAACCGGAAAGGGCCGTCGTGACGCACTGCGTTCCCTGGCTGAAGGTCGAGCACTGCGCGGAGCCCGTGGTCACCTGGCTCGTGCATTGCGCGTTCGTAGTCTGATCCGGGCAAGCTCCGCAGCTCTGGTTCGTGCAGTCGAGCAGGCATGCGGTTTCATGGTTGCACGTCGCGTCCACGAAGGACGCGGCGCACTGGAATAGGCCCGCCTGCTGGCTGAAGTCGTAGTCGAAGGCCTGCAGGCACGTCGCGCACGCGTTGTTGTTCGAGTACTCGTACTGAAAGAACGAACCGCACGCGGCCGTGCTCGCGCCCTGCGCGCAGGCGGCAGCGGCATTCTTGAGGTCCGCGCTCGGGCAAACCGGCTGCTTCGTGAGCGCGGTTTCCTGCAGAGAAGGCGAACACCCGGCGTACGGCGCCGGGCACTGCATCTGCTGGCTCACGCAGGTCCGGGGATTGAGGCTCACGTCGCATGTCGAAGGGGGCGAGAGCGACGTGCAGTCCTGGCACACAGAGCCATAGTCGCCGCACTGGGTGTCGAGGAAGCCTGCCTGGCAATTCCCCGCGGAGTCGCAGCAGCCCGAGAAGCAGTTCTGCGAGCAATTCGAGACGCACTGCTGGCCGATGCACTGGAGGCCGTTCTTCGTGCAGTTCTGGCAGAAGCCGCCGTAGTTGCCGCACGAGTTCGCAGACACCCCCGTCTCGCATACGCCCTTCGAGTCGCAGCAGCCGAACGGGCACGTCTGGGAATTGCAGAAGGGACCCCCGTCGGGCGGCGGGACGGCGCACTGCTGGCCCAGGCACTGTTCGCCGAACTGCGGACAGTCCTGGCAGTAGTTGCCAAAATTCCCGCACTGGTAGTCCGAGGACCCGGACTGGCAGAAGCCATTCGAGTCGCAGCAGCCGAACGGACACGTCTGCGAGTTGCAAGCGCCGCCGTCGAACTGCGAGAAGAGGCATTGCTGTCCGAGGCACGACTCGCCGAACTGCAGGCAGTCCTGGCAGTAGCCGCCGAAATTCCCGCACTGGTAGTCCGAGTACCCGGGCTGGCAGAAGCCGTTCGAGTCGCAGCAGCCGAACGGGCAGGTAGCCGGGTTGCACTGCGTCTGGAAGGAGCACTGCTGGTTGAGGCACTTGTTGCCCTGCGCCTCGCAGTTGAAACACGAGTTACCGTAGATGCCGCACTGGTTGTCGAACACGCCCGACTGACAGTTGCCGGCCGAGTCGCAGCAGCCCTGGCAGTTCCATGGACCGCACGTGGGGGGCGGCGTCGGGATGCATTGCTGGTTGACACATGGTTCGCCGAACTGCGCGCAGTTCTGGCAGAAGCTCCCGCCGCCACCGCACGCGTACGGCAGGGTGCCCGACTGGCAGGTGCCGTTGCCGTCGCAGCAGCCGCCGACGCAGCTCTGTCTGCAGCTCGTCTGGCCGAAGCACGCTCCGCCGGGAGCGCCGGGCGTGGTCGTGCACGACTGGCCCTGCGCGGCGCAGTTGCCACATTGCTGACCGCCCCGCCCACAGGCCGTCGCGTCGGTTCCGCCGAGGCACTGCTCGCCGAAGCAGCACCCGGAACAATTCAGAGGGCCGCACTTGGGTTGTACGCACTGGCTGCCTACGCAAGAGAGGCCGGAGCTCGCGCAAGGCGCGCATGTCTGCCCGCCCGTGCCGCACGCGTTCGGGTCGTTGCCTGCGAAGCAGATGTTTCCCTCGCAGCAGCCGCTCGGGCAGTTCGACGGGCCGCAGGAGACCACCTGGTTTCCGCACGCATGACGGGTGGGGTCACACAGCTGGAAGCCTTGCGCCGGACAATTTCGGCACGCAACGCCCTGCGCGCCACATGCCGCCAGGTCCCCGCCGGGTTCGCATTGCCCAGCGCCGTTGCAACAGCCCTGCGGACACGTCGTCGAATTGCATGCGTTGACGTCGAGCGGACCGTCCACCGGGCCGTCGACGGTCGCCTCGGGACCGGCCTCGAGCAAGCCGCCATCGCCGTAGTAATCGTCCAAGCCCGATCGGCCGCAGCCGGAGCCACCGACGAAGACGACGACAAGGAAGAAGAACGCGACGGAAAAGATAGGCTTGAAACGAAAAGAAGTACGGTAGGACACGACGATCCCTCTCCCACGGATGGCCGAGTGAATCGGATTCCGTTGATGCAAAAGTGGCCGGTACGCAAAGCGGCGACCGGTGCGGGCAAGCCTACCGCGAGAAACCGGGCCGAGCACGTTTTCGCGTCACAAGCCGCTGCCGAGGCGCACGAGTTCGCGCAAGAGCAAGTCGGCTACCTGGACGCGTACCCAGAGAGCGCCGCCGCGCTTGCCGACGGCGAGTACGGCAGGAGCGGAGCCCGCGGCCGCGCGCGCGACGTCGAGGCGCAGCGGCTCGGCGACGAGCGCGAAGACGACGTCGGACCCGAGATCCGCGAGGGCCCGCGCGACGACCGGGTCGTCGCCGAGCGTCCCCGCCGCAGACGCCTGCGCCGCGAGTAACCGAGAGGCGCTCTCTCCGGCCGTGACAGACAAGTCGCCGTCGTGCACGCCCCACGCAATGCCGAGCGATGGTGCATCGGGATCGAGCGCCGCCGCTTTCGACGCGAAGGTCGCCACCGCAACTTTGCCGAATGGGGCGACGTCGGCCGCGCCCATGGTCGAGGGACCAAGCGAGAGCGACCTCGCGATCGGCTCGCCAAGCGCGGGACGCCGCAGCAGGCCGACGACCTCGCGCACGGCGCGCGTCGCCACCCCTCCATCGGCGGCCGGCGTGCGGATCCACAAGCCGCGGGACTCCCTCCAGAGGAGCGCGGCAGTCAGCCAGTCACCGCGAGCGCGGGCCCAATCTTCCAGCGCGTCGTGTACGGCGCGCACGTCGTCAGGCTTGAGGCGGTCGCCCAGGGCCGTCGAGAGCGCGGCTTCGGTGTCGTGAGCTCCGGAGGCACGCTCGCTCGCGTCGTCCCGGAGAAGGAGCGCGAGGATCGCGCTCGCGGGCGCTCGCGCGAGCGGGAGCGCGTCGCCCGGGCGCATCGCATCGACCGGATGCGCCGAGGGTCCGCCCGTCCCAGGAACGAGCGACAGATCAGCGCGTACCTGGTCTTCGCCGATGTCGAGCTCGAGGCGAGCGTCCTGCGACGCCGCGACGAGCGCAACCCGACGGCGCACGGCGGCGTCGATTGCCTCCAGGATCGCGCGCGAATCGCCGAAGTCGGGTGGACGTCCGCCGTTCCTGGCGCGGTTCTCTTCGTCGGTCGCGGCGAGCCACCCCTTCGCGAGGCCCCACTGCGAAAGAAGGGCCGTCGCGATAGGCCCCGCGAGAGACGACGGCGGCGCCTCGACCACCGCGAATGCATTGGATGGCGGCGCGGGCTTCGACGGCATCGTTCGATAGGCGTAGGGAGCGAGCGCCAGCAGCGCGGCTTCGTCGCGCGCCAGCAGGAGCCACCCGCGAGCCAATGCGACCGCGACCGGGAGTGGCGCGTCGATGCGCGATACGATGCGCAGGGCGCCGTCGACACGCCCCGAATAGCGCCCGGCGTCTCCCGAGAGCAGCAGGGCGGCGGCGCGGGCGTCGTCCCGAAGCGGCAAAGCGATGGCCCAGGCGAGGTCGCCAGGCGCACGCTCCGCCACGACGGCGTAGGACGCGGCGCGGCCGTCCAGCAGAGGTGCCACGTCGGTGTCCAGGCCCGCGAGCGCGCACGCCAGCTGGCCCGCGGTGGGCGGGAGCAACGCCAGTGCCCCACCCGCCCCGTGCTGCAAGCGCGCCCACGCCGTGTCCGGAGAGCGGAGCCACGCCTCGGCGAGCAGTCCTTCGGGGGACGGCACGGGCGGCTCTGTGGAGGTCGCCGCATCTACGACGGCGCTTCCATTCTTGGAGCAGGAACCGCACGCGCCGCAGACGACCGCGAGCGCGAGCACGAGGAGGCGCGGCAGCAAACGCACGGTGGTGACTGCGTTATAGGCCGGTCATCGGGCGCAGTGCACCCCGGTCTTGCCGGTTTCGCACTTCGTGAAGCCAATGCCCTTGCAGAAAAAGGAGCGTGCTCGACCGGCAGAGCAGTATCGGATGCTGGCGCCGTCGCAGCGTGCCTTGTCCGCCGGATCGCACGCTGCGGCTGACGGCGGCGGCGCGACGCATGCGCCGACGGGCGTCCCCCCCGGCGTGGAGTTGCACACCAGCCCCGCGGCAGCGCAGTCGACCCGTACCTCGTGCCCGTTGAGGCAGGCGACCGCCGTGTTGCCGTCGCAGTGCTTCGCGCCCGCGCTGCAGGCCGGACCGCTGGTCGCGCATCCGGCGGAGCCGTCGGCGGAGGTGGCACACTTGAGTCCGAATGCAGCGCAATCGAGCGAGGCGAGCTTGCCCTTGTCGCAATGCAAGAGGTGGGTCTGCGAGGCCGAGCAGCGCGGTTTGTCTCCTTCGCGCACGTCGCCCGGACAGGTGCCCAGCGAGCAATGCGCATCGCCGCCGGAGACGAAGCACTCCTCGCGACCGCGAGGACAATCGCGGACGGCGACGATCTGCTCGTGCCAGCAGGTGAGCGCACGGCCGTCGACGTCGCAGAAGCCGACGACGCCTTGCTTGCCCCGCCCGGCGCATGCGTCCGGGGTGGCGCCGCGAAGAGCACATGTTGCCAGGCTCGCGCACGAGTTCGACTGCAAGCCGCACTCGCGCATGAGAAGCGAGAAGCTGATCGCCTTCGCCGACGTCATCTCCTCCTGCATGCTCTTGACGCACGACGGAAAGTCAGGCGGGATGAGCGACGGGGGGATGGGAAGCTTGTCACACGACGTGAGCAGCGCGCACATGTGCTCCAGGTCGTCCAGGTCGGGAGGCTCCACCTCGCCGCGCTGAGCATGCATCACGAACGTCGACATACCGGTGGCGTCCGGACCGCTGCCGCCGGCGCCTCCCGCGGTTTGCTCCGACGACCCGGCGCTGGCGAGGGCAAGGGCGACCCCGACGCCCCCCCCCACACCGCGCCCAGCACCCTCCGAGCTCGCCAGCGCATTCGAGAATCTTAGTCCTTCTGCCGTGGCGTCTACTACAGGAGGACGGTAGAGCCTCCCCGGATATTCAAGACCGATTCGAGGCCGGTATCCCGGCCGGCCAGCCGGGCGGCGCATGCGGCCCATCCCCCGCTGCACCAAAGGACCTTCCGTGCGTGTGCCGTCGGCGCTACGTTCCGGCTGGGGAAACCGCAGCTAGGACAGTGACCATGATCAACGACGTCCAGAAGGACCTCAGCAGCTCAATCGGCAAGGCGCACGAAGCGCTCAAGAGGGAGCTCTTGCGTCTGCGCGCCGGGCGCGCGAGCGCCGCGCTGCTCGAGGGTATCAAGGTCGACTATTACGGAACGCCAACGCCGCTCGCCGCAGATGGCCCACATCAACGTACCGGAGCCGCGTCTCATCACGGTCAAGCCGTGGGACAAGACGCAGATCAAGGCGGTCGACAAGGCCCTGCGGGAGAACGACCTCGGCCTGAACCCGCAGATCGATGGCGACCTGGTCCGCATCCCGCTTCCTCCGCTCACCGAAGAGCGCCGCAAGGAGTTCGTGAAGGTCGCGCGCAAATACGGCGAAGAGTGCAAGGTGGGCATCCGCAAAGCCCGCCACGACGCCCTCGACCTCCTGGCGCCAGCTCGAAACCGAGGGCCAATCGAGCGCAGACGAGGTCGACCGCGCCAAGAAGAAGGTGGAAGAGCTCGTTCAGGAAGCGGTGAAGCAGGTCGACACGTTGATCGCGCACAAGGAAAAGGACATCCTCGAAGTTTGATCGCGCGCGAAAAGAGCAGCCACCGAGGACCCCACGGCATCGGAATGCTGGACGCCGTGATGCGTGGAAACTGGCGCTATGAAGCAGACAGCGGGGCGAAGCGAGGCCCTCCGAGGACCTCGGGGAGCAAGCAGCCCGTCCGCGTCGGGCGGGCGGAGAGCGCGTGTCACCCGTTCGACGTACGGCCGACTCGCTTGACACCCTCCGGGGTGGGTGAAAGTCTTTTCCAGGTTGGAGGATTCGTCGCCTTGATGCGGGCAGTCGCGGCCGGGCTGAGCGACGTCGGGCTCCAGCGCGAGCACAACGAGGACTCCTTCGTGGTGCTCAAGGAGTACGACCTCTTCGTCGTGGCCGACGGCATGGGTGGCCACCGGGCGGGCGACGTGGCCTCGAAGATCGCCACCGAGACCATCTCGGAGTTCTTCCGCACGACTGCCAACGAAGATGTCACCTGGCCGTTCCACTTCGACACGAACCTCAGCGAGGAAGAGAACCGCCTGCTGACGGGCATCCGCGTCGCCAACCGCCAGATCTTCGAGCGTTCGACGCGCTCGCGCGAGTACCACGGCATGGGCACGACCGTCGTCGGCGCCATGTTCAGCCCCAAGAAGCGGCGCATGTACATCGGCCACGTGGGCGACTCGCGCTGCTACCGGGTGCGCGAGGGCAAGATCCGCCCTCTTGACGCGCGACCACTCGCTCATCAACGACTACCTGCTCGCGATGCCGGACCTCACGGACGAGCAGAAGAGCGAGCTTCCCAAGAACGTCATCACGCGTGCCCTCGGCATGCAGGACCACGTCGTCGTCGATCTCCAACACGATGACCCGACCGTGGACGACATCTACGTCCTCTGCTCGGACGGGCTCAGCGGAATGGTCAACGACGAGGACATCAAGCAGATCGTCACGAGCACCGGAGACATTCGCGAGGCGTGCCGCCGGCTCATTCAGCGGGCCAACGAGCGCGGCGGCGAAGACAACATCACGGCGGTCATCATCAAGATCGAGGAAGTGGAAGACGTGGAGGCCACGCTCGACACGAGCGAGAATCCGAAGCAGGAAACTGGCCCCCGCCACCCCGCGGCCAACGGCAAGACGGGGACCTGACGGTCGACCTTCGAGGGCGGCCGCTCCCCTCGCCCTCCGTCATCCGTGCCGACGCGGACCCTATGGGGGCACGGGGCCCGAAAGACAGCCGTGGAGCGCGCCTCGGTTGACCCCGGCGCCGCGAGCAGCTAAGCCGCGCGGCGGATGGTCAAGGCGATCTTCGCGGTCCTGGGCGGTTTCTGCGTTTATGTCATGGCGAGCCTGTCGTATGGCGGAATCGCCATCCTCATGGCCATCGAGAGCGCCTGCATCCCACTGCCGAGTGAGCTCATCATGCCCTACGCGGGCGCCCTCAGCGACCCGCGGGTCAACGCCGCCCTGAGTGAGCAGTTTCACGTCTCGCTGGCACCGTTCAATCTGGTCCTGGCGGCGATCGCCGGTGCCATCGGCTGCAACCTCGGCTCGGAGCTCGCCTACTGGGTGGGCGCCAAGGGCGGACGTCCGGCCATCGAACGGTACGGCCGTTTTCTCCTCCTTTCGAAGCACGAGCTCGAGATCGCCGACCAGTGGTTCGCCAAGCGCGGCGACGTCATCATCTTCGTCGCGCGCCTCCTGCCGGTCATTCGCACGTTCATCGCTTTTCCCGCGGGCGTTTCGCGGATGAATCGCACGAAGTTTCACACCTACACGTTCGTGGGATCGCTGCCGTGGTGCTACGGCCTGGCGCTGGTCGGGCAGCAGCTCGGCATTCGCCTCCTGGACGAGCACTCGCCGCTCAAGCACTTCATGCACCGCTTCGACGCCGTCATCGGCGCCGTGATTGTGCTTACGGCCGCGTACTTCGTCTGGTCGCGCGTCAGGGTCTACCGGCAGTACAAGGCAGAGGGCTCCGCCGCAGTCGCCAAGGCCGAGTAACGCGGCGGCAAGGGCGGCGCGCCGAGCTTCGGGTTACATTGCTGTCATGGCCCAGCAAGCGTCGCGGCTCGATCGCGGGGCTGAAGCGTATGCCCACGACGGGGAGTCCCCCGGCGACCTCGCCGCGATCCGCGCAGCGACCGCATCTTGGCGGACCCACGTCGTCGCCCAGGCCGAGGCGAAAATGCCGCCACGCAGGGCCCGCTTCACGACCTGGAGCGACCTCGACGTCCCCGACTTGCTGCACGCCAGCCGACGCTCCCGTCGACTACCTGCGCGACCTCGGCTTCCCCGGGCGAGTACCCGTTCACGCGCGGCGTGCAGCCGACGATGTACCGCGGCCGCCTCTGGACGATGCGCATGTTCGCCGGCTTCGGCACGCCCGAGCAGACGAACGCGCGCTTCAAGTACCTGCTCGACGCAGGGGCAGACGGGCCTCTCGACCGCCTTCGATTTCCCGACGCTCATGGGCTACGACAGCGACTCGCCCGCGCTCGCTCGGCGAGGTCGGGCATGTGCGGCGTCGCCGTCGACACGCTGCGCGACATGGAGGTCCTCTTCGACGGCATCCCGCTCGACCAGGTCACGACGTCGATGACCATCAACGGCCCGGCCATCGTGCTGCTCGCCTTCTACGTGGCGCTCGCCGACAAGCGCGGCATCCCGCGCGATCGCATCGGCGGCACCGTGCAGAACGACTGCCTGAAGGAGTTCATCGCGCAGCACGCCTGGCTCGTCCCGCCGCGGCCCGGCGATGCGCATCGTCACCGACATGATCGAGTTCTGCACCGCGCGAGGTGCCCGCGCTGGAACACGGTCAGCATCAGCGGCTACCACATCCGCGAGGCCGGAGCGACCGCGGCGCAGGAGCTCGCCTTCACGCTCGCCGACGGCATCGCGCTACGTGCAGAGCTGCCGTCGAGCGCGGGCTCGACGTCGACGCATTCGCGCCGCGGCTCTCCTTCTTCTTCGACGTGCACAACGACTTCTTCGAGGAGATCGCCAAGCTCCGCGCCGCGCGCCGCATGTGGGCGCGCATCGTGAAGGAGCGCTTCGGCGCGAAGAAGGCCGAGAGCATGAAGCTCCGCACGCACGCGCAGACCGCGGGCGTGAGCGCTGACCGCGCAGCAGCCGTACAACAACGTCGTGCGCGTCGCGCTGCAGGCGCTCGCCGCGGTGCTCGGCGGCACGCAGTCGCTGCACACGAACTCGCTCGACGAGACGTACGCGCTGCCGACCGAGGAGGCGGTCACCATCGCCCTCCGCACCCAGCAAATCATCGCCGAGGAGAGCGGCGTCGCGGGCACCATCGACCCGCTCGGCGGCGCCTACTTCGTCGAGGAGCTCACGAACCGCATCGAGCAAGAGGCGATGGCGATACATCCGGCGAATCGACGAGATGGGCGGCATGGTCAGCGCGATCGAGAAGGGCTATCCGCAGCGCGAGATCGCGGCCAGCGCCTACCGCTTCCAGCGGCAGCTCGAGGCCGGCGAGCGCGTGATGGTCGGCGTGAACAAGTACGCCGCAGCGGACCTCCGAGGCCGCGGCCCCCGGGACACCCACATCCCGACTCCTCCGCATCGACGAGACGGTGCAGCGGACCCAGGTGGCGAACCTTCGCGACGGTGAAGGCCTCGCGCGATTCCGCGCGCGTGGCGGCGCGCGCTCGAGGCAGTGCGGGCGGCGGCGCGCGTCGACGCGCCAACCTGATGCCGCCCATCATCGACGCGGCGCAGGGCGTACTGCACCCAGCAGGAGATCTGCGACGTTCTGCGCGAAGTCCTGGGGACGTACACGGACCCTGCAGAGTTTTAGCCGCTGTGGGATAATGGATCCCATGTTTGCCGCCGCCCCAGGCGGGCGTTTCGAGCCGCGCAACCGAGTGGCGGGTAAGTTCCGCCTCGGCCGTCGGCTGGCTACCGGCGGCATGGGCGAAGTGTGGGTCGCCCGCAACGAATCGACGGGCGCGGAGGTCGCGCTCAAAATGTTGCGACGCGGCGACGCCGACCGCGAGCGCGAACTGCAAATCGAGGAGCGCTTCCGGCACGAAGCGCGGCTCTCGGCGATGCTCTCCCATCGCAGCATCGTCAAGGTCTTCGACCTGATCGAGGAGACCGACGGCACGCTCGTCCTCGTGATGGAGCTGCTCCGGGGCGAGACGCTGCAGGCGTATCTGGAGAAGGCGGGCCCCAGGCCACCGCGCGAGGCCGTGGCAATCGTCAGCCCCATTCTGGGCGCGCTCGCCCATGCGCACGAGCGGGGCATCGTGCACCGCGACGTGACGCCCGGCGAACATCTTTCTCGCCGTCGACCCCGACGGGCACGTCACGCCGAAGGTCGTCGACTTCGGCATCGCCAAGCTCGTGGGGACGGTCGCGATCCGCCACGCGGCAACCGCAGCCCGTGCAAACCGTCGACGGTCGCGTGCTCGGCACGCCGCGCTACATGGCACCGGAGCGCATCCGGGGCGCAAGCGACGTCGACGGGAGAGCCGACATCTTCGCGGCGGCGGTCGTGCTCTACGAGACGATGACCGGCGTCTCGCCTTTCGCGGCAAGCAGCGCATCGGCATCGCTCGCGGCCGTGCTCGAGCGCCACGTCGACCCGGACGCTCGCATCGAGCCGCGCTTGTGGATCGAGATCGAGCGAGCGATCTCGAAGAGACCCTATGAGCGGCACGCGAGTGCTCGCGAGCTCGCGACCGCGCTGCGTGCGGCCATCGGTGAGACGGAAGGCGCGCTCGAGGGCAGCCTGAGGCGACCACCCCCGCCGGTCGGGTGGGAACCGGAGGAGGCCTCGTATTCGACCCCGACCCGGGAGACCAAGACGACCGAGGGCCAGAGCCTCGGAATCGTTCCGCCCCGCGCACGCGTTTCGCCGGCAATGTGGATCGGGGCCGGGGCCGTCGCCGGCGTTTTCCTGGGTGCGGCGGTCGTCGGACTGCGCGCATCGATCCGTGTCGACGGGCACGGGCAGCCCGCAGCGGCGGCACCAGGCGCACCGCCGGCGCAAACCCTCGCGAGCATCACTCCCGCGCCGTCGGCGGGGCCGCCTGTCGACGCCGAGCACCGAGCCGAGACGGCGCAGCAGACCACGCCAGGCCCGGTGCTGCCGGCGACCGACGCCGGCGGTCTCTCCACCGAGCCTGCGTCCGCGACGAAGACGCTTCCCACGGGAACGGCGAACGCGGCCACCCCCGCCGCGCGCACGGCGCCGACCTCGCCTCGGCCGAAGCGTATCGCGACGACGCCTGGCTTCTAGAATCCTCGGCTGCGTAGGCGGCCGAGAGACCTGTTCCTCGCAGGGCGTTCGACCGCCTTCAGCCCTCCACCATCGCGCGACCGGCTTCTTGCCCCTGGCGAACGCAGTCGGGGATGCCGACGCCGTCGTACCCGCCGCCGGCGACGCGCACGCCGGGCGCGACGTTCGCGAGTCGCTCGCGCAGGCTGCGCATCCGCGCGAGGTGACCCACGCGCATCTGCGCGCTCGCCTGAGGAAACCGGAACACGCGCGCCAGAGTGGCCTCCGCTTCGAGTCCCATCAGCTCGCGAAGCTCGCCGCGCGCAGTCCGCACGAGCGCCTCGTCGCCGCCCGCCGCGAGCGCTTCGCCTTCCGGACCCCCGATGAACACCCGCAGCAGCACGGACCCCTCGGGCGCGCGGCCGGTCCACTTGCTCGAGACCCAGGTCCCTGCGAGTATCGGACGCCCCAGCGCGCGTGGGACGACGAAACCGACGCCGTCGAGGGGGTGCGCGATGTCGGCCCGCCGGAAACCGAGAAACACGGTGGCGGTCGAGCCGTAGACAATCGAACCGAGACCTGCCCGGAGCTCGGCGTCTGCGGGCCCGAGGAGACCGGCGGCAGCGGTCGCCGGCACAGCAAGCAAGACAGCGTCGGCCTCGACACGCTCGCCGCGACCGGCCTCGAGTGTCCACCCGCTTCCCCCGGACGCCCGCGCGATGCCCGTTACCTGGGTTTCCGTACGCAGCGCGGTGCCGGCAGCGTGAAGCGCGTGGACGAGCGCCTGGGCCAGCGCGCCGACGCCGCCGCGCAGGGAGAGAAACGCGCTCGCACTCGACGCTTCCGATCCGCGCCCTGCACCAGGCGGCGACGTCCGCCCCGAGGCGCCGTTCGCTGCCCTGGAAAGGCGTTTCCGCTCTCGCTGCGCCGCCAGCATCCCCAGCACGAGCGACCCGTGTGTCTGCTCCATCGCGACGAGCTGAGGAAAGGCGGCACGCACGGAGATGTCGTTCGCGTCGCCCGCCGAGATGCCACCGAGAAGCGGAGCGACCAGCCGTTCGGCCGCCTCCCGTCCCAGGCGGCGCGCGGCGAACTGGGCGATGGACTCGTCCGCGTCGCCGTCGAAGCTCTGGGCCGGCACGAGCGGCTCGAGAGCCATGCGCGCCTTGCCGGCGAGGGAGAACAGGCGGCTCCGAACGAGCGGCGCCACGCGCGTGGGTACTCCGAGCACGAGCCCCTCCGGCACAGGGTGGAGCCGGCCGTTCCACGCGATGTAGTACCGGCGCATGGCCGGGTTGGTGCCGACGAGCGCGTCGCCTAGCCCCAGCTCGCGAGCCAGCGCGGTGGCCTGCGGCTTGGAGGCGACCCACGAGTCGGGGCCCGCGTCGAGCAGAAACCCGTCTGCGTGCTCGGTGACCAGATGCCCCCCGAGCCGACCGGATTGCTCGAGGACCGTAACCGCGACGGCGCGTCCCAACTCGCGCGCGCGGGTGACGGCCGCGTGGGCCGCCGCCAGCCCGGTGATGCCCCCGCCCACGATGAGGATGCGCTTGACGTCGACCATGGCCGATGAGCGGACGAGTGAGTTCGGCGAGCACCTCGACGAGGTCGTCGTCCGCGTTGAGGGAGGCGGCCCGCTCCAGCGCGCACGACCGTTCGCGCGCGAGCTTCGACGCCTCGATGTCGAGATCGTAGAGCGTCTCCACGTGGTCGGAAAGAAAGCCGATCGCGGCGACCACGGCGAAGCCGCGCCCGCCGAGGGCGTCGATTCTCCGTGCCCACGTCCGGCCCGAGCCATTGCGTTCCGTCGCTCGACAGCCCCTGGCTCTGAAAGGCGAGAGACCACGGGACGCGGGCGCCCACGCGACGGTCAACCTCGGCGGCAACGGCCTCCGCGGTGGCGCGGACATCCCGCGCATAGGGGTCGCCTCCCTCGATGACCGAAACAGGCAGGCTGTGGGCCGTCATGATCACGTGCGGAGGCCCGAGGCCCTTCCCTCGCGCGATCGCCGCCTCGATTCGCGCGGCGAACGCCGCGACGAGCTTCGCGTTCTGCCCCCAGGCGGGCGCGCAGGCGAGCTCCACGTCCAGCCCCGCGGCCGCCCGGCGCGCGTCCACCTCGTAAACGTGCGCCGAGAACGGCGCGAGCGGCACGACGGCTACGCGCCGGGCGCCTGAGCCCACCAGCTCTCCCAGCGTCTCGCGCACCGTAGGACGCCACAAACGGCTCGCCCACGCGACGCGCGTTCCGAGTCTCGCCTGCAGCTTGCGCGCGAGCTCCGCGGTCGTCGCGTTCAGCGGCGACCGCCCGCCGATCGCCTCGTACCGACGCCGCAGCTCGCCCACGAGCTCCGCGCTCGGCGGCTTGCCGCGACGTACGTTGGTGACGAATGCAGCGAGGTCCTCGAGGCGATTGACGGTGCCGTGCGAGACGAGCAACACCGCCGTGGCCATCCCCGCCGGGGGAGCGCGTCATCGGTCGCCCCGGTGCGCGGTCATCGCGCGGTGGCCTCGTGAACGAAGTCGACCACGGCGCGCACGTTGTCGACGGGCGTCTCCGGCAAGATGCCGTGCCCCAGGTTGAACACGTGGCCGACGCGCCCGCCGGCGGCGTCGAGCACGCGCCGCGCGTGCTTGAGCGCGACCTCGCGCGGCGCAAGAAGCGCGCACGGGTCGATGTTCCCCTGCACGGCGCGGTCGTCGCCGACGCGAGCCCACGCGCGATCGAGCGGCGTGCACCAGTCGACTCCGAGAACGGTACCGCCCGCGTCGCGCATCGCTTCGAGCAGCTCGCCGGTGCCCACGCCGAAGTGGATCACCGGCACGCCCGCGCGCTCGACGTCTTGCAAGATGTGGCGCGTGTACGGCTGGATGTACTCGAGATAGTCGGCCGGCGCGACGTCGCCCACCCACGAATCGAAGAGCTGCACGGCATCGGCACCGGCGGCGATCTGCGCGCGAAGGTAGCGGCGCACGACCTCGGCGAGCTTGCCGAGGAGCAGGTGCCAGGCGTCGGCGGCGCCGAACATGAGCTTCTTCGTCTTGGCGAAGTTGGCAGTCTTGCCTCCCTCGATGAGATAGCTCGCCAGCGTGAAAGGCCCCCCTGCGAAACCGATGAGCGGCACGGACAGCTCGGGCTTCAGCCCGCGGATGGCGGTCATCACGTAGGCGAGCGATTCTTCCGGCTCGATGACCCGCAGGCGCTCGATTTGCGCGCGCGTCGCGATGGGCTCGTGCACGACGGGACCCTCGCCTTTGGCGAACTCGAAGGACGCGCCCATGGGCTCGAGCGGGAGGAGAATGTCGGCGAAGAGGATTGCCGCGTCGAAGCCGAGCGCCAGCGGTTGCTTGGTGACCGCGGCCGCGAGCTCGGGCGTCCTGCAAAGCTCCAGCAGCGAGTGCTTCTCGCGTAGGGCGCGGTACTCGGGCATGTAGCGGCCCGCCTGCCGCATGAACCAGACGGGCGTACGGTCCACGGACTGGCGGCGGCAGGCACGAAGAAAGCGATCGTTCATGTGAACGAGAACTTAGCCTCGACCGCGCCGCACATCCACGCTCTCGACTTTCCGGTGCGGAAACGCGGGGCGGAAACTCGGGTGTCGGCCGAGCATGCAGTTCGGGCGGCGACTCGCTAATCTGGATCCCGTGCTTCGTTCGGGTAGCGCCCCTGACGACGGCTCACGCCGGCTCGCCGAGCGATTGCGCCTCTTGGCCGATGCCGGCATGCTCCTCTCGGCCACGCCCGATGTCGAGTCGACTCTCGGGAGCCTGACTCGCTTGACCGTCCAGTGGTTCGCGCATGCGAGCGTCGTACAGCTCTTCGACGGGCGCGCCGTCACCGCCTCGGCGGTCGCTGCTTGCGACCCCGCTCTCGAGGCGGCGACACGCGCAGCGATTCGCCCCTGCGAGCGAGACCACGCGCAGCCGGCCGACTCGTTGCGCCAGGTGCTCGATACGTGCGCCCCGGCGCTGGCGCGACACGTCGACGAGAATGTGCTCCGCTCGCTGTCCGCCAACGACACGCAGTTCGAGGCCATCCGCCGGCTGAGCCTGACCTCCGTCATCCGCGCTCCCCTTCTGGCGCGGAGCCGCGTGCTCGGCGTCCTGACGCTGGGGCGCGTACGCGGTCCGCCGTTCGACGAGGACGACCTCGCGCTGGGCGCGGAGCTCGGCCGGCGCGCTGGCCTCGCGTTCGACAACGCGCTCCTCCTTCGGCGCGCGAACGACGCCATCAAGCTCCGCGACGAGTTTCTTGCGATTGCGAGCCACGAGCTGAACACGCCGCTCACGCCGCTGAGGATGCACCTCGACATGCTGCGCCGGGGGCACCTTCCTCCCGAGCGGGTAGAGGCGAAGCTCGAGGCCGCCTCGCGGCAGGTGACCCGCCTCACCCGGCTCGTGGAGACGCTGCTCGACGTGTCACGAATCTCCGAGGGCAAGCTCAAGCTCGAGCTCGAGGAGTTCGATTTGGCGGCACTGGTCGACGAGGTAGTCGAACACCTGGCGGAAGACGCCCAGCGCTCGGGGAGCGTCGTCCGGGTGACGGCGCAGCGGCCGTGCATGGGCCGCTGGGACCGCATCCGACTCGATGAGGTCATCACGAATCTGCTGTCGAACGCGCTCAAGTACGGCTGCAAACAGCCCGTGGACATCGACGTGACCCACGGAGAGAAGCTCGCGCGCCTGGTCATACGCGACCACGGCATCGGCATTCCTGGGGAGTACCACCAGCGCATCTTCGAGCGCCTCGAGCGCGCCGCGTCCATCCGTCACTACGGCGGGTTTGGCCTGGGGCTGTGGATCGCCTGGCGCATCGTCGACGCCTGCCGCGGCACGATCTCCGTCGAGAGCGAGCCCGACAAGGGCGCCGCGTTCACGGTGGAGCTGCCGCGCAACCTCACGACGTGAGAGCATGCGTTCCGCGGAGGTCACGCCATGCCGACCACGAAGACGAAGGACGGGACCGAGCTCTATTACAAGGACTGGGGCACCGGCCGCCCCGTGGTGTTCATTCACGGCTGGCCGCTGCAGTCCGATATGTGGGAATACCAGATGAACTATCTGGCCTCGCGGGGTCTGCGCTGCATCGCGTACGATTGCCGCGGCTTCGGCAGGTCCAGCCAGCCGTGGACCGGGTACGACTACGACACGTTCGCCGATGACCTCGCGACGATGCTCGACACGCTCGACCTCGAGGGCGCGACGCTGGTCGGCTTCTCCATGGGAGGGGGCGAGGTCGCCCGCTACATCGCCAAGCACGGGACCAAGCGCGTGGCGAAGGCGGTGCTCGTGGCCGCCGTCACGCCGTTTCTCCTGAAGACGCCGGACCATCCGGGCGTCGATCGCCCGACGCTCGACGGGATCCGCGCGGGCATTGCCGCGGATCGCCCGCAATTCTTCACCGACTTCGGCCGCGCGTTCCTCGGCGCCGACGATCCCGGGGCGAAGGTCTCCAAGGGCGCGCTCGACTGGACGCTCTTTCTCGCGATGCAGGCGTCACTCAAAGGGACGCTCGACTGCGTGAAGGCGTTCTCCGAGACGGACTTTCGCGCGGACCTCAAGGCATTCAAGCTTCCCACGCTCGTCATCCACGGCGACGCGGATCACATCGTGCCGTTCGAGCTCAGCGGCCCTCTGGCGGCCAAGGCAATCGCGGGCGCACGCCTCGAGGTGTACAAGGGCGCACCGCACGGCCTGTATCTCACGCACAAGGAACGACTGAACGAAGACCTGCTCGCGTTCGTGCAGGGCTAGCGTAAGCCGCGGTCACGGTCCTCGCGCTCGTGGCTGCGTACGCATGACCAAGAAGACCCGGCCCCGCACCGAACGTCGCGAGCAGGAGCGAGCGCGGGAGAAGCTGGCGCGCGATCGAGAGAAGCTGGCCCGGCTCGAAGCCGGCGGGGCGCCGGAGAGGCCCATCGTGCTCGAGTCGGCGTCGCAGGTCGAAGTTCACGCCGGCTCGCTGCGATGCGTACGCTGCGAATCCACCCTGCGCGTCGAGGAGCACCTGGCCTGCACCGTCGGGGAGCATCGCCTCCGGCTCACGCGCCTCAGGTGCCCGATGTGCGGCGCTCGCCGCGACGCCTGGTTTTGCCTCCAGCCCAAGCTGCCGAGCTGACGGCTCGGACGGGCTCGCGCCCGTAGCAATGCGCACTCAGTGCCCGCGCGCGTCGCTAGCTGCACCGTGTAGTCGCCGCGCTCGCTTCGGTGGGCCTCGCTCGATGTCCGATGAGAGCGCTTGGTGCGTCGGGTGCACTGGCCCCGTTCGCGAGGAGAAACCAGCATGAAACAGCGAATTCGAACGCTTGCGATCGTCGCCTCGACCGCAGCCGGCGTCTGGTCGTTCCCAGGCTCGGCCCATGCTCAAGCGCCGAGCCCGATTCCCCAAGGCCCCGAGGGGATGCCGCAGCCGATGGGCGCACCGGGCGCCATGGGCGCGCCGCAAGAAGCCGACAGGGGCGCCGGGCGCCGCGGGCGCACCGGGCAATGGCGAGCCTGGCGGCACTGCCGGCGCACCCGGACAGTCGGCATGCCCCGCAGGCGCCAGGCTGGCGCTGAGTGACCTCGTGGGGGAGGCGCTCGGAAGCCTGACGCTCCGATCCGATCAGCAATCGGCCGTGCAGCAAATCGGTGCTCAGCTGGAGCAGGCCGAGGCCCCCCTCGAGCAGGCCAAGCAGGACCTGCTGAACAGCATGGCTGACGCGCTGCAGGCCGGCACCGTCGATCGCGCGGCCCTGACGCCGAAGGCGAGCGCGTTCGTGAACGCCGGCTTGAAGGAGGCTCCCGCCGCGGAGCAGGCGCTGGCCAAGCTCCACGACGTTCTCGACTCGCAGCAGCGCTCGCAGTTCGTGGACGCGCTCGAAGGGGCCGTGCAGGCCGCCATGTCGCCGCAGTCGGGTTCGCAGCCGGGTTCGGAGGCTCCTTCCCAGCCGGGTTCGGAGGCTCCTACGCAGCCGGGCTCGCAGGTGCCTTCCCAGCCGGGTTCGGCGGCTCCTTCCCAGCCGGGTTCGCAGCCGAGTCCTGCGAACCCGTTGGCGCTCACCCAGGACCAGATGCAGCAGCTGAAGGCCCTCGGGGCGGCGCCGCAACAGGGCGGCACGACCTCGCAACAGCCGGGCATCCTCCAGGTGCTGGACGCTTTCCGCGGCGACACCTTCAATCCCGAAGCCGTAGCGCCCCAGGGACCGGCCGCCGACGCGCAGCAGCGGACCACGAACATCCTCGATATCGTCGACGGGCTGAACCGCATCCTCACGCCCGAGCAGCGCGCGAGCCTGGCGCAGACGCTCCGCTCCGAGACCCAGTGCGCGAGCGCGCCTCCCCAGGAAGGGGGAGCCCCGATGGGTGCCCCGGAAGGCGCTCCGACGGGCGCATCGACCGGTAGTCCAGAAGGGGCTCCGACCGGGGCACCGATGGGCGGTCCCCTGAGCGACAACGAGGCGCCGACGGGTTCGACGACCGAAGAGCTGCGCGGAGGGTTCGGCGGCGGCGGACACGGCGGCGGCTTCGGAGGGGGCGGGATTCACGGCGGCGGCGGACACCTGGGCTTCGGGGGCGGCCGCGGATTCGGTGGGGGATTCGGGGCGCCGGGCCACGGGTTCGGCGGGTTCGGCGGGTTCGGGCACGGGTTCGGCCGGGGCCTCGCGGAGCCTGGACGCGGCTTCCGCGGGGGCTTCGGGCACTGGCCGGGATACGGCCGTGGCTGGGGGAACCGCGGCTACTTCCCCGGATATAACTACGGATTCAATAACTACTTCCCTGCCTACGCAGGCTATTACCCCGGCTTCGCCGGCTATCCCGGAGTCGGGGTGGGCTATCCGGTCGTGACCCAGATCTTCACGCCGTTCGCCTTCTACCAGCCTTTTGCGTATTTCCCGACCTACTACTCCACGAGCGTGGTGGACATCTCGGTCGTCATCCAGGCGATGACGTCGAGCTTTGCCTTCTTCTGATCGGCATCCGCATCCGAGAGCGCCGGTCACGTCGAGGATCACTCCCCGCGTCGTGCAGGCCCGCAGCGCGCGAGCCTGGCTCGATGCATGGAGGAGGACCGCGACGTTGCCGGCCGGGGCGGTGACCGAAGGCGCGTGGGAGCAGAGCTCTCTGCTACGAAAAGGAGATGGTCGAGGTCTCCAACGCCAGCCGCATCGTGTTCCCCGCGGTAGGGCGAACCAAGGGTGACGTCGTCCGATACTACGAACGCATCGCCACACGCCTCTTGCCGCACGTTCTCGGGCGTCCGCTCTCGATGCGTCGCTACCCCAAGGGCCTCGCGACGCACGGGTTCTTCCAGAAGAACGTTCCCCCGCACTATCCCTCGTCCATCGGCCGATTCGCCGTGCCACGGAGCGCGGCCGCATCCAAGAAGCACCCGCGAGGCCGCGCGGAGGCGCCCAGCGTGACCGTCTACCCCCTTGTCCGGGAGGCCGAGCACCTCGCGTATCTCGCCAACCAGGGTGCGATCGAGCTGCACGTTCCGACCAGCCGCGTCTCCGACGACTTTCGTCCGGACAAGATTGTCCTCGACCTCGATCCTCCCGAGGACGCGCTCGCCGCCGTTCGCCGCGCCGCGCACCTCGCGCGCGAGAAGCTGGCGGAGCTGGGGCTCGCGACGGTTCCGGTCGCGACCGGGTCGAAGGGCTACCACCTCGTCGCGCCGATCGCCCCCACGCTGCAGGGAGAGACGATCGCCGTCGTCAGCCAGAAGGTCGCCGCGCTCCTCGCGGCGGATCATCCCGCGGAGCTCACGACGGTGTTCCGGACGACGCTCCGTGGCGGGCGTGTTTACCTCGACTGGCTGCGGAACAACCCAGGCGCCACCGTCGTCGCGCCGTACTCGCTCCGCGCGCGGCCGCGGGCGAGTGTCGCGACGCCGCTTCGCTGGGACGAGCTCGACGCGACCGCGCCGGACGCTTTCACGATCGCCGACGTGGATCGACTCTGCGAACGGGCCGACCCCCTCGCCGATCTCGCTTCGTCGCCCCAGGACGGGGCCGCGTTCGTCGACGCGGTCGACGCAGCGTTCGAGCGATCAGGCCTCGTCCTGGAGGGTTTCGACCGCTTTCGGTCCTAGACCGCCCCGTGCCAGCGCTTCGTCATGCCAGCTGCCCGTGCCAGAGCACCGTCTCGTACTCGACCATCACCAAGCCCCCGTGGGCGTGCGTACGGAAGATCGAGGCGAGCTCGCTCAAAATGGGCCCGTAGAGAGGGCTCCCCGGCGTCGGCGCATACGACGAGGAGCTCAGGCGCCCCCGGGACCCCGCCTCATCGAAGCGCTGCGCGTTCGCGAACGTCTCGAGCTGGGCGTGCGCCGGGGCAAAGAACGCCCGGATCTTCGGTTCTGCGGCGCGGTCTCGCTCGCGCACGTTCCGGTAGTCGGGAGCGTGGCGTTCGAGCATGGCCTCGTAGTCGCGGTTCAGCGGGGTGTCTTTGCGCTGGTTCCACACGAGCGCCACACGGCCCGCAGGCCGCAGGATGCGCGCGAACTCGGCCCGCGTGGCCAGCGGCTCGAACCAGTGAAACGCCTGCGCAGCGGTGACGAGATCGATCGACGCGCCCGGCAGTCCCGTCGATTCGGCGCTACCACCACGGCTCTCGAAGCGGGGCTCCCCGGCGAGCGCCCGCTCGGCGGCGACGCGCATGGCGGCGTTCGGCTCGACGCCTGCGACGCGCGCGCCGGTCGCCAGCAACAGCGTCGTCAGGATACCGGTACCCGAGCCCACGTCGGCGACCGAGCGACCGGGGCCGAGCCCGCCGAGAGCCATGAGCGTCTCGACGAGAGCGGCAGGGTAGCTCGGTCGGTATGTGACGTAGTCGTCGACTCGGCTGGAGAAGCGCTCTTTGGGATCCACGCTCCTTGACGTAACGCGCGCCGGCGCCGAGGTCACGGGATCTGCGGCGCCGCGTCCCGCCTGCCCGCGTCAGCGAAGCTTCAGGAGCTTGCCGCTTCCCCCGTCGACGGCCACGCTGATCATTCCCATGCCCATCGACGTCGTCCCCGTCCACAGGTCCGTGACCGTATAGCTCTTCGACGCGTCCAACCCGACCCGACCCAGATCGACCGAGACGCTCCCGGTGCTCCCGTAGTTCAGCACAGCCACATACGTATCGCCGCTGTCGGTCATCACGAGCAGGCTCGCGGGATCGGTGCCCGAGTTCCCCTCGACCGGACGAAACGCCTTGCCGATGCGTGCGACCGCGTCGAACGCCGCGTTGTTCAGGCTGTTGGTCGCGGCCGCCTGCCCGGTCGTCCCGGTGAGGTCATCGCCGTCGAAGAAGATGCCACCCGTCACGATCCCCGACATCAGCCGCAGCATGTTTTCCGTCGCCGAGAACCCCTGGAACACGAGCTGGTCCGGATCGTTATACGCGTAGAGGTGCCCGCTCAGCCACCACCCGTACGACGCCGAGTTGAGCTCGTACGTGCTGGCGCCCGTGTTCCCGAAGGCGTCGCACGAGACGCGACGCCCGTTGCCGTATTGGTACGGAAAGAGCGGCGCGATCGACTCGTCGACGAACATCGTGCCGCCGATCTTGTCGAGGATGTACTTCATGCCCTGGCTGTACGCCTGGATCCCCGTCTTTACCGTCGGGTCTGCGCGCACGCTGCTCTCGAGCGAGCCGTGCGTGAGGAAATCGAGCTTCACGTAGTCGAGGCCCGCCGTCTTGAATTTGCCGATCACGCTGTCAATGCGGCTCTTGACGTCCGGGTGGGTGGGGTCGAGGGCCGGCGCCCCATCGACGGTGATCGAGTTCCCCCCCGAGTCTTTGACCTGGGCTTGCGGCATCTGGCTTCCCCAGTCGGCGAATGGCCCCCAGTAGGCGCCCGCCTTCTGCCCGTTGGCGTGGCAGTGCGCCGCGAACATGGCGAGCTCGGAGTCCGAGAGGTTGTCCCAGTACGAGTCGAGGTCGATGTACACGGTGCCGCCGTTGTTGAAGTTGGCGCTCTGCAGCGCCGACTTCATGAAATCCGAGACGGCGATCGCCTTGGTATAGTTGATGGCGGTCTGGATGACGCCCCAGCTGTTCCAGCCGAGGGGCACGCCGCCGGTCCACGGCAACATCGGCGCGTATGCCGTGTTGGCGTCGGCGAACGCCTCCATCATGTCGCGCCAGTCCGGCCCGTAGCCCAGGAAGACCATCGGCGACGTGATGGTGCTCCCCGAGATGGCGCCGTGCGGGGCGAGGTCATGCGTCATGTTGGCGTCGTTGGCGCCGCCGTAGACCTGCAGGGAATCGACGGTCATGCTCCCGGCCTGGTAATCCACGCCAGTCTTCCACGTGTCGTGCGTGACCGACCCGACGACGATGCCGTTGCGCGACGTGTTGTCGTAGAAGGCGCCCACCTCGAACGAGGTGCCCGAGGCACCCGAGAGCGGCGCCGCGTCGTACGTGACGAACATGTCGTTGTCGAACGGCACGACGAGCACGCGCGCGTCGCCGTAGCTGCCGACGTCGACGCTGCCCGCGGTGGTCGTGACCAGCGGCGCCATCCAGTTGGAGCTGAGGGCGCTGCCCTGGAGCGAGACCTGCGTCAGAAAATGGTTGTCGCTGTTCGATACGAAGATCTGCTGCATCGTCGGCAGGCCGCTGCCGGTGAGTGTGATGGTCGTCGTCGCGCCCGTCGTCGCGCAGGTGCGGGCCGTGTACATCGCGCTCGAGACCGTCGTGCTCGCGAGCTTCACCTCCGCGGTGAACGCGGCGATCTTCGTCTTGCCGGAGACCTGGAAAGTCGCCGTGCCGGCCGTCAGGTCGTACGCGAGCGTGGCGCTGCCATGGGTGATCGTCACGGTCGCGGAGCCGGGCGCGCATCCCGTCACCGTTCCGCTGTTCCCCGGCGGGTTGCCGCCGTCACCGGAGTTACCGCCGCTGGACCCTCCGGAAGAGGCGGACCCGCTGGACGCGCCGCCGCTGCTGCTCGTGGATCCGCTGCCGGTGCTGCTCGCTGCGTCGGTGGAGCCTCCCGACGAGCTGACCTCGCCGGCCATCGCGGCATCCGGAGACGCCGCGTCGCCCCCTCCGCCGGTGCCCGCCGCCCCCGAGTCGCCGCACGCCGTCGGCACGAAAACCGCCATCGCCACGCACGACGCGCCTACCCACGCGCTTGCCGTGTGCCTGCCGCTCCGCGCGAAGGCCCCCACATCCAACGATGCTCGTCGTTTCATCGGCTCCTCCGCCCCGCCCGCGACTCGTCGGTTGCCCGCTGCGATCGCCATGCCACGCCCGCGGCAGCCCCGCGGTTCGGGGGAGATCGCGACTTTGTCGGGTAGTTGCGAGCAGGGAGGAGCGGACCCTACCCTTCCCCATGCACCATTCCCGATCGTTCGACGATCGTCAGGCGCAGCCACGCACATCGCTGAACCCGGGAGAGACCAGTGTAGTCGTGCACCCGCGCGCCGCGCGGCCGGCGTCACGTCCCGCGGAGCGGGAGCCCGGCCTTCTCGTAGATCGCGTCGATGACTCTCATGTTTGCGATCGAGTCGGCGGGGGCCGTCAGTGGCGGCTCGCCGGTCGCGACCGCGCGGGCGAACGCGCGGAGCTGGTACTCGTACGTGGGTCTCCGGTCGAGTCGTTCTACCGTCTTGCCGCGATCGGTGCGAAGGGTCAGACGATGGTAGGCCTGCGGCGCCACCGGATTGAAGACGCGGAGCTCGCCCCGATCGCCGACGACGCGTGCCGAGATGTCGAGCACGGTCGACGAGAAGAGCGAGCAGCGAATGCGCGCGGTGCGTCCGTCGCGAAAGGCGAGCTCCGCGGTCATGCAGCGATCCACGTGCGGCGAAGAGAGGCGCGCCTCGGCGCGCGTGACGACCGGCTCGTCTCCCGCGAGATGCCGCACCATGTGCACGCAGTACGAGCCCATGTCCATGGTCGAGCCCCCGCCGAGGTCGTAGCGGTAGCGGATGTTGCCGGGCAGCGGCAAGAGGGCGCAGAGGTTCGCCTCGATGCGCTCGACGCGGCCGAGAGTTCCGTCGCGCGCGATGGCGATCATGCGGTCCGCGAGCGGGTGATAGCGGTAGTGAAACGCTTCCATCAGCACGCGCCCGGCGCGCGAGGCCCCGTCTGCCATTCGCTGCGCCTCGGCGGTGTTCGACGCGAACGGCTTCTCGCAGAGCACGTGCTTTCCCGCCGCGAGCGCCCGCAGCGTCCACTCGCAGTGAAGGCTGTTGGGGAGCGGATTGTAGACCGCGTCGATCTCGGGATCGGCGACGAGCTCGGCGTAGCTGCCGTGCACCCGCGGGATGCTGTGGCGCCCGGCGAACGCGCGCGCGCGCGCGGGATTGCGCGCCGCCACCGCCGCCACGGTAACCTCGGGGACGGCGGTTGCGGGCCGGAGGAGCGCCGGCGGCACGATGCGCGCCGCGCCGAGAACGCCGATTCGAAGGGGGACGGCTGGCATGCGATCAGGCACCTGAACCCCGGCTGACGGGCTGCGTCAACTTCCAATGCGGGGGCCGGCCACCCCCCGAGCCGGGCGATGGGTGGGGCACTTATGCACTTAACGGAAGTTGCCGTAGACTTCGATGAGGGGATCACCGTGCTCGCCCGCACCGTCCGCACCTTCGGGAGCATTCGTATCGAGACGACGGACTGGCCCCTCATCCTCATGGATTGCGGCACCTTTCGAGACAAGGACGCCGACCTCCACGCGTCGCTCATCTGCATCGAAGAGCTCATGCGCGAGTGCGTGAAGACACGAGAGAAGTGCGTGCAGGTGACGGACCTGTCGAAGGTAACCAGCATGCCGAGCGCCGTGCAGCGCAAGATTGCGGGCGACTGGGTCAAGAGCACGATCGACCTGCAGAAGGCGGTCAGCCTGGGCGGCGTCAACGTCACGCCCTCGGCCATCGTTCGCGGAATCATCACGGCCATCGGCTGGATCCAGAAGCCGACCACGCCGGTGCTGTATGTCGCCACGCGAAGCGAGGCGTTGCTCCAGGCGTTGAAGTGGCTCGAAGAGGGGCGCGTGCTCCTTTCGCCTTCCTTGCACCAGCTCCGCGACAAGCTCACGGCCGAGGCCAAGGTGCGTGAAAAGCACGCGTCCGGCTGGAGCCGCCAGCGATGACGATGGGGGCCACGCCGGACCGTTGCGTCTGCGCGTGCGTCCGGTCGCCTCGGCGACCGGGAGAACCGCAGGCGGTCCACCGAACGTACTTGGCTGCCCGGGAATAGGTGGCAACACGGGCGGAATTCAGGCGGTATTGTCGGCGCACACCGGCCGCGTTCGCGCGGAATGCGAATTGCTGGAGAGCGGAGTCGAAGGGGGCCTCACCCGACGGGGAGCCGATGCGCCACGAGGTTCGCGCGTTCTTTACCCTGGCAGATCCACAGCCGCAGGCTCGCTGCTCCTCTTCGCGTGTAGCTCGTCGGGCGATTGGAACCAGGCGCCGGTCGGCGGCTCGTCGTCGGGAGGAGACGCCGCAAACGGCGGCTCGGGCTCCGGCGGCAACTCGGGGAGCGTGACCGGTTCCAGCTCCGGGGGCGGCATCGGTTCGAGCTCGGGCGGTACCAGTTCGAGCTCGGGCGGCACGAGCTCCGCGGGGGACTCCGGAACGCGGGCGACCACGTGTGCGTCGCTTCTCGTCGGCGGCGCGAGCAGCAAGTGGGTCTCCGTCGACGCCAACGGGAACCTCGTCTACGCCACGATGGCTCGGGGCGATTGCGTCTCGGACTTTTCCCGCGCGGGCTACGGCGGGGGCGGCATCGCCTTGCCCGACGTCCCCGTCCAGAAGACCGTCACGCCGAGCGGCGGCGACGACACGGCCGCGATACAGGGCGCAATCGACGCCGTGTCCGCCATGCCGGCGACGGCTGGCATCCGGGGCGCCGTCTTGCTCGGCCCCGGGACGTTCACGCTCTCGAGCAGCGCGCTCGGCGTGCACGCGTCCGGCGTGGTCCTGCGCGGGAGTGGCTCCGGGACGGGCGGCACCGTCGTCCAGCTGAGCGGCGCACCGCGCCACTTCGTCGACATCACGGGCACCGGCTCCTTTGGCAAGATCGGCACGCCGGCGCACATCACCGACGCGTACGTGCCTTCGGGGTCCAGCTCCTTTCACGTCAGCACGACCGCGGGGCTGACCCCGGGCACGGCGGTGCTCGTCGGCCGCCCGGTGACGCAGGCGTGGATTCATTTCATGGGGATGGACACGCTCGTTCGTAACGGAGTGGCGCAGACGTGGATGACTACGGGCACCGTCATCCAGGAAGACCGCGTCATCACCGCCGTCGCCGGAGACCAGGTGAGCGTCGACATGCCCATCACCGACTCGTTCGACGCGCAGTACGTGCAGCCGGGGGTCACCGTCGAGCCCTACACGTTCGCCGGACGCATCGAGAACGTCGGCCTCGAGTCGATGCGCATCGTCGCCCCCACCTCCACCGCCGCGATCAACACGACGACGTTCATGATGCTGGGCATGGACGCGGTCATCAACGCGTGGGTGAGGGATGTCGCCGGGCAGGACTTCATCAACGGCATGCAGATCGGCGGAAAGGCCAAGTGGGTGACCGTAGAGGACACGTCCCTCGCGCATTCGGTCGCGGCCAATGGATCGTCGGGGTACCCGGCCGACTTCACGACCGATGGGCAGGGCATCCTCTTTCTACGGTGTACGTCGCAGGGCGATCACGTGTTCGCGTTCGTCTCGCAAAACGCCGCTCCCGGACCGAACGTCGTGCTCGACATGAAGGCCACCGGCAATCCGACCAATCTGGCGCCTCACCAGCGATGGGCGACAGGCCTGCTGCTCGACCGCATCACGGCGCCGACGGGCGGTATCGAGCTGCAGAACCGCGCGACGGCGGGCAGCGGCCAGGGCTGGGCGATCGGCTTCGGTCTCGCGTGGAACTCGTCTCTTCAGCACATGCTCATCGAGGCGCCTCCCGGGTCGATGAACTGGGCCATTGGCACCAGCGGGACCATCGACCGCGGAACGCCGGTGGGGACTTACGACTCGATGGCCATGCCCGTCCGCCCGCATAGCCTCTATCTCGCGCAGCTTTGCGCGAGGCTCGGTCCGTCGGCGCTCGGCAACATCGGCTACTAGGGAAAGCGGTGCACCAGGCGCCTGGGCCACTACTGCGTGCGCTTGATGACGTGAAACCCGAAGGGCGTCTCGACGACCTCGCTCACGTCGCCCGCTTTGAGGGCGAACGCGGCGGCGGCGAACGCGGGGTCCATGTCGCTGCGCCGGAATTTGCCGAGGCTCCCCATGCGATCCACGGAACCGGCGTCGTCAGAGTATTGTTTGACCACGTCCTCGAAGGGAGAACCCGCGCGGATCTTCGCCAGCGCTTCTTGTGCGCGCGCTCGCGCTTCGCTCTTGCTACGCGTCACCGTCTTGGGTGCGCGCTTCGCCCCCTTGTAGATGACGAGCACGTGCTGCGCGATGATCGCGTCGGGCGCGGCGGTCGCCGCTACGGCAGGGACGGCGGAGACTGAGGCGGCGGACGCGGAAGGGGCCGCAGACACGGCTGCCGGCGCTGGCGTCGAGGACGCGGGGGGCGCCGCGGACGAGAGCGCGCGGGTCGTTTCCGTCGGCTTGTCGCACGCGGCGAGCACGGCCAGAACGACGAGCCATCGAGCGAGTTCGACCCTCATGGGATTCGCGCGACAGACACTCTACACCCCCTCGACGGCGCTCGAAAAGGAAGGCCCCCCGGCTCCTCGCGAAGCCGGGGGGCCGACCACCCTCCCCCGTCAGCTCGCGGGCTTCGCCGGCGCCGCCGCCGGAGCAGCCGTGGGCTGCGCCGCCGTCGTCCCCTTGATCGCCAGCTTCGCCTTGGGGCCCTTCGTTCTGGGTCTTCAGGTCGCGAAGCGCGGTGAGCGCGTCGGTCGCTGCCGCTTCCGTGTCGTCCTGCTTCGCCATCGCGTCGATCAGCCTCTGGAGGAGCCCGATGAGCGATGCCGTGGTGAACGACGCGTTCCCGATCGTGAAGGTCCCGTTCGGGAGGTGCTTCTGCGTCGCCCTCGTGACGTCGGACGTGAGGCCAAGAACGGCGGACGTCGTCCTCGTGACATGGGACGTAGGGCCGACGACGTCCGACTTCGCGGTCGTGATGCACGACGTCGCCTGAGCGACGTGGGACGAGCGGTCAGCTCTTCTGGTTGTAGTTCGTGTTCTCCAGCAAGATGACGTTCGTCTTGCTGCGCGTCTCGCCGACGCTGGTCACGTAGACCGCGGGCTGATCCTGCACCGGGCACACCTTCTCGCAGGCGCCGCAGCCGACGCAGAGCGACGGATCGACGTGCGGCTTCTGCAGGTGCACGGTCTTGTAGGCGGGCGGCGCGCCGTCAGGGCCCGGTTTGCTGTCGCGCACCGGCGCGTCCACTTCTTCGACCCAGATGGCCTTCGGCGAGGTCGGGCAGAACTCCTCGCAGACGATGCAGGGTGTCTGCATCGACCACGGCAGGCACCGCCCGTGGTCGTAGAAGGCCGTACCGATCTTGATCGGCGACTGCCCGAGGCCCATCTTCTCGCGCTCGGTGATCTTCTGGATCGCGCCCGTCGGGCACACCTGCCCGCAGAGCACGCACGAGTACTCGCAGTACCCGACGCGCGCGATGAGAATCGGCGTCCAGAGACCCTCGATGCCGGCCTCGAAGAACGCGGGATGCAGCGCGTTGTTCGGGCACACCTTCATGCACTCGGCGCAGCGGATGCACCGCTCGAGGAACGCCCGCTCCTCGACCGCGCCCGGCGGTCGAATCACCTTGGGCTGGTAGTTCACGTCGAGCGAGTCGGCGACCCGCGCCGCGGGCAGGAACATCGCGCCCGCGCCCACCGCGGCGAGCGCCGTACGACGCTCGGTGTCGGGGGTCACAATCGTGCTCCGGCGGTTGGGCAAGAACGTGAACTTGATGACGTCCTCGGGGCACGCGTTCTCGCAGTTCATGCACATGTGGCACTCGTCCTGGCGCCATTTGACCCCGCCCTGCGGACTGTCGGCCCCCTGGCAATGAACGAGGCACAGGTTGCAGTCGGTGCACTTCGCGTGGTCCTTGGTCATCCCGAAGAGCGCGAACCGCGAGAACACGCCGAGGAACGCCCCGAGCGGGCAGAGCACGCGGCACCAGAAACGCGGGATGAAGCGGTTCGCGAAGAGGACCGCGACGAGCAGAAAGACGATGAACCAGGTCTGGTGGAAGTAAAACTGCTTGCTCTGCCAGACGGTCTGCGCGAGCCAGTCCTGCGTGTGGTCGGCGGCGCCCTGGACGGCGCGCACCGGCACGTCCTGCGCGGCGCCGAGCGCGCGGTGCGACAGGTACTGCACCCCGGGGATGACCCCGAGGCCGATGGCGCGAACGGCGATGCAGATGGGATCGAAGAGGCCTCCGATCGCGCTGCCGGCCACGCCCGCGACGAGAAACGCGTAGAGGAGGTAGTACTTCGCTCGCTGATACGTGTGCGTCTTGTTGGCCTCGACGCGCGCGGCGCCGCGACCCCGGCGGCTGGGCAGAAGCCAGCCGAAGAAGTGGTGCAGCGTCCCGAACGGGCAGATCCAGCCGCAGAAGACGCGACCGACGACCATCGTGATCGCCAGGAGGCCGATGCTCCAGAGAAGGCCGCGGTACACGTGGTGCGTCGACAGCAGCGTCATCGCCGCGACGAAGGGGTCGGCCAGCAGAAAGCCCTCGACCGGCAGCGGCAGGCGCACGGGCGTATCCGCTCGCGCCGCGAAGCTGCCGCGAAAGCCCGTCTGGAAGAGGAAGTACATGAACAGGGCGAAGAACCCGACCTGAGAGACGCGGCGCGCCCACTTGAGGACCACCGCGATGCGCCGCGGCGGGATACCGGAGCCGGGCAGCTTCGACGACTTCTTCTTCGGAGGTGCCGCCCCCGGAGTCGCCGCCGCCGCAGCGGTCGCGGTCGGGGTCGCGGTCGAGGTCGAGGTCGGGGTCGAGGTCGAGGTCGAGGTCGGAATCGCCGTCGCGCCCACCGGCTCCCACGCGTCGAGCGCAGCGACTGTCCCCGGCTTGCCCGTCTTCCACGGAATCGGCTCCGGATGCTCCGCTGCGTGCTCGTGCTCCATGGCTCAGACCTCCCGCACGCGGAGGTTCTTCCAGCGCGTCGTGCCGAGGCCGCGCTGCTCGCCCATCGCGAGGTACGAAAGGTTCTCGGGCTTCTGCCCGATGAGGGTGCAGCCGAAGGCGTCGGCGGCCACCTGATCGACCGTCGCGACGATGGTGTGCATGTCGCGCGCGTCGTCGATGTTGCCGCCCTGCGGGCCGTTTCGCATGAGCACGCGCCACGCGTCCATCACGACGAGCGACGGCCGCATGAACGTCGCCAGGTCCGCGATCGACGTATCGATGTTCTGGTGTAGCCGGTTGCGCCGGCCCCCGAGAACGCCGTACCAGTTTTTCATCGCGGCGGTGAACTTGGCCAGGTTGTGGTGCTTGGCCACGGGAACGTTGATGACCTTGTCGGCGTCGACGAGCGTCGTGAAGACCGGCCACTCGTCGAGGACATCGCCCTTCAGACGCATCGTGCGGTACCGGTGCTCTTGCGGCAGCACGACGTCGGCCCCGAGCTCGTACGCGGCGCGCCAGATGCCCGAGCGCTGGAAGCAGCGATTGGGGTCGTTGCACGAGCCGTCCGCGACGACGACCCTCTTCGCGCCGGCCTCGAACGCGAGCCTGATGACCGCACCGACGACTTCGGGGTTCGTGTTGGCGGCGTGGACGGGCATCCGGTCCCAGCCGATGTTCGGCTTGACGACGACGACGTCACCGCGCGACACGAACCGCCCCATGCCGCCCATCGCTTCGAGGGCGCGCCGCACGAGCTGCTCGGGCGTGGCGGTCGCCGAGGGAGAGTCGTCGCCGGCTTCTCGAGCGGGCGCTCGTGCGATCGCCAGCTCGGCGTGCGTGGAATCGCGTTCTGCGACCCGGTAGTCGCGCACCTGCCTGGCCGCGCTCGACTGCACGACGTCGAAGCCGCCCTTGTCCCAGGCCACGCGCGCGCCCGCGGCGCCAGCACCCAAGACGCCCGCCATCGTCCCCAGCCGGACGAGCGCCTCGCGTCGCGAGGGTCTCGCGACGTCCGCCACGGTTCCTGCGCCGGCGGGCGCGACCGCCGCGGTCGGCGAGCCCGGCCCGGGGCCCTTCGGGGGCGTTCTCACGTTCATTCCATAGCCCGCGGGCCCGGTGGGCGGCAACATCGGGGGCTTTCCGCCCCGCTGCACATCGGGGCAAGCGAGCGCATCTTCGCTGCTGACCGACGCGGGCCGCCGAGAGAAAGAGCGGCGCTGAGAGGAAGAGCAGCCGCTCGGGGCTGTGTGTGCGGAGCGCACGTCCGCCCGCATATCGCCTGGTTCGGCGACGTTCTGCGGATTCCCGCCGAGCCGGACGAATGCCGCCATATCGAAAAGCTATGCCTGTGCTAGCGTTAATAGCTATGCGCGCAGGTCCTCGCCTCGAGGCGCGGCTCGCTGTGACCGTGCTTGGTGCTGCGGCCGGGTACACCGCCTGCGGGTGCTCGCTTCGGGCCGAGCTCGGCACCGCAACGGGGAGGCCCTGATGCTGGGCGACGGCAGCGAGAACTGGAAGCTCGTCGGCCGCTACGCGCTGTGCGCGGAGATCGCGTCGGGCGGCATGGCGACGGTGTACTTCGGGCGCCTGCTCGGGCCGTCGGGCTTCACCCGCACCGTCGCCATCAAGCGGCTGCACCCGCAGTACGCGAAGGACCCCGAGTTCGTGTCGATGTTCCTCGACGAGGCGCGCCTGGCGGCTCGCATTCATCACCCCAACGTGGTGCAGACACTCGACATCGTGCAGCTCGAGGGCGAGCTCTTCCTGGTCATGGATTACGTGCAGGGCGAGTCGCTGGCGCGCCTCTTCCGGCAGCTCCGCCAGCAAGGTCGACTCGTGCCCAGGCCGATCAGCGCGTCGATCGTGAGCGGAGCGCTGCTCGGTCTTCACGCCGCGCACGAGGCGAAGGACGAGCAGGGGCAGCCCCTCGGTCTCGTGCACCGAGACATGTCGCCGCAGAACGTGCTGGTCGGCATCGATGGGGTGCCGCGCATCCTGGACTTCGGCGTGGCCAAGGCCGCCGGCCGCGCCCACACGACGCGCGACGGCTCGATGAAGGGTAAATGCGCGTACATGGCGCCCGAGCAGGTGATGAGCCAGCCGGTGTCGCGGACGACCGACGTGTTCGCGATGGGAGTGCTCCTCTGGGAGCTCCTCACCGGCCAGCGCCTCTTTCAGGCGGAGTCGGACGCCTCGACGCTGATGAAGGTGCTTCACGCGCCAATCCATCCGCCGAGCCGCATCGTCCCGGGTATTTC
This sequence comes from uncultured delta proteobacterium, assembly GCA_963720145.1. Classification (GTDB taxonomy): domain Bacteria; phylum Myxococcota_A; class Polyangia; order Polyangiales; family Polyangiaceae; genus Palsa-1150. The sequence goes on along the minus strand of CAVREO010000036.1, from coordinate 145,100 downwards.
GCCGGCCTGGGATGCCGTCGTGCTCCGCGCCACACGCCGCGCGCCGGGAGAACGCTTCCAGAACGCGCGGGAGATGGCCATGGCGGTCGAGGCCTGCGAGGGCGTCGCCTCCACGACGCAAGTGGGTGGCTGGGTCGAAGCGCTGGCGGTGAGCACGCTCGCCACCCGCGCGCAGATGCTCGCGCGCATCGAGAAGGCGACGCTCGACCCGCTCCTCGCGGGCTCGCACGAGACGGAATCAGCCGACACCAAGATGCTGCCCGTCAGCGGCGAGCACACGCGCGTCGCGGCGACGGTCTCGGCCCCGCTGCCCCCGCCTCCCGGCATGTCGCCGCGGACGCGATTGGGGATCCTCGCAGCGATCGCGGCCGGGATGCTGACTTTCGGCGTCGCGTGGACCCTGGGCGGCCCGGGCCACACGCACGTCGTTTCCACGTCCGCGCCACCGCCCACCGTCGCTCCCCCGCCGATCGCGACCACGCCTCCGCCGCCCGCCATCGATACGGTTACCTCCGTCGAGGCGCTTCCAGTCGCACCGAGCGCGAACCCTGCTCGTCCCGTGCGCACGCCGCCGCAGGCGCCCCCGCGCGCGCCTGCCCCCGCTCCGCGCCCCGCCGCTGCGCCCAAGGGCTCCGCGAGCGACTGCGATCCGCCGTACACGTTGGATGCCGACGGACATCGTCATTACAAGAGGCAATGTCTGCAATGAGCTCGACCGAGTCCCTCCGTCTCGCGCGTACCCTCGCCTCCGCGGGCACGCTCGCCATCGTCCTCGCCGCGGCTGGAGCGAGCGCCGACGAGACCGACGCCTGCCTCGCCGCCTCCGACAGCGGACAGAAGCAGCGGGACGACGGTCACCTCCTCGAGGCCCGCAAGCAGCTGCTGCTCTGCTCCCGGGACGTGTGTCCCCGGCTCGTTCGCAGCGATTGCGAGAAGTGGGCGGGCGACGTGCAAGAACGAATGCCCACGGTCGTCTTCGGAGCCCACGACGCGGGCGGCGGCGATCTCGCCGACGTCGCCGTGGAGGTGGACGGCTCGACGGTCGCGACGAGGCTCGACGGGCGCCCCATCCCGGTCGACCCGGGCGAGCACCGCCTGCGCTTCACGCACGAAGGGGCGGCTCCCGTCGAGCAGACGGTGGTCCTCCGCGAGCGCGAGAAGGGGCGAGCGGTCGTCATCGAGTTCGTCGCGCACGCGGCGGAGGGCGTCGGCGCCCAGGAGACGGGCGCGCCGCCTGCCGCCGGCACGGGCGGGGGCCCGCCCATCGGCGCGTACGTCCTCGGAGGGGTGGGAGCTCTCGCTCTCGGAAGCTTCGCCTACTTCGGCGTCTCCGGCTCGAGCGACGCCTCGAGCCTGCGAAGCACGTGCGCGCCCAAGTGCTCCGACTCGTCGGTCTCCGACGTACGTCGCAAGCTGCTCCTCGCGGACATTTCGCTCGGCGTCGGCGTGGTCTCTCTCGGGGTCGCCGGGTATCTGCTGCTCACGGCGGGGCACCACGAGGAGCCACCGCCGGCGGCGAGCGTCTCGATCGATTTCACGCCCGTCTCCGGCGGGCAGGTCGCGACGATCTCCGGCCGCTTCTAGCGCGCGCCCATCGGGATCCCGTGGCCCGGGCCGAGGATCTCCTTCATCTTCAGGGCCGCATCGAACGACTCGACGTGCGGGGGGTGATGGCACTCGAGGCAGCGGTCAGGCGCAGGCTTCGCCACTAGGTTCGCGGGGTCGGTCGGGGCCTCCACGTGCTTCGAGCCGGGGCCGTGGCAGACCTCGCACTGGACGTTCTCGAGCTTGCCGACATGGGTGACGGTGCTCCCGCCAGGCAAGTCGTACCCGGTCACGTGGCAACCGACGCACTCGAGGTTGAACTCCTTGAACTGAGTCGACAGCGTCTTATACGCGCTCGCGTGCGCGGTGCCGCTCCAGACGTCACGCGCCCCCGGATGGCACTTCGCGCACACGTCGATGCCTACGTACGCGGCCTGGCCGGGAGCGGCGGGTGCAGGCACGCGATCGGCGAACGCAGCGCGGTTGTGATCGTTGACTGACTTGTAATAGGCACGCAAGCTCGCCTCGATCGCCGGGTCCTTCCCCAGCGACTCGCGCATCTCCTTGACGGTGTACCGAAAGAAGCTGCCCTTCGCCGGAGGGGGCTTCTGGTCGAGCGCGTCGCGCTCCGCCTCGAGCGCGGAGAGCTCTGCGCGGCGAGCCTCGACGTCGCGGGGCGCGATGCCCGGGTCGCGCTCCCAGGCGGCGAGCTTCACGTGCAAATCGTCGACGCGCCTCGCGAGGTCGTCTCGCTTGCGCGCGAGCTCGAGGCCGGTGCCGTCGGCGAACGGGATCAGGTGCCCGGGCGTCACCGGCTCGCGCACGTACAGATCGAGCACGGCGACCGTCTGCAGATGATTGGCAGCCTGCGCGATGAGCACGTTGCCCACTTGCTCGCCTTGCGGCGCGGTCGTGTTCCCGTCGCCGTTGGCCCGCGCGGAGCCGACGACGACGGCGGTCAACTCGGGCACCGCGTCCGCGATGCGTTTCGCCTCGCCGCGGCCCACCGCAGCGAGCGCGATCAGCGCGTTGGCCCCCTGCCTCTTGGCTTCCTCCGCGCCGCGGCGGACGACGTCTTCGATGGCGGCGTTCGCGGGGGTCGCGATCGCCCCCGCGTCGCCCGGGGTCTGGCCGACGCCGACGAAGCCGACGCGCAGCCCCCCTACGTCGCGCATCACGGGCGCGCCGTCGAAGCCAATCCGAGCCGCACCCGACTCCTCGGAGAGCTTGGCCACGCCGGACGAGCCGTCGGCAAAGTCGTTCGCACCCGGCGCGAACGCCGCGAAATTCAGCTGGCGAAGCACGCTCGCGATGGTCTCTGCCTTGATCCGGTCTTGCCCTCCCCGCTCGTCGCTCAGCCGGTCGTCCATGAAGAAGAGGGGCCCCGCGGAGGCGACGAGGGATGCCGGCGACTGATTCGCAGCGTTTCCCCGGACCCAGGCCGCGAAGTGATCGAGCCCGCCGAGCTGATCCTTCGTGCAGCCGCACGGCTCGAGGGCGCCCGCGAGGTCGGTCACCAGGTACAGGCGCGCGGTGGGCGCCGCGACGTCAGCGTTCGAGGCCGCGTGGGCGCCACGCGCGCCGGGGAAGAAGGGGTGGACCCGGTCGAGCGGCACCCCTCGCACGCCGCCAGTCCGAGGGCCACCAGCGGCAACGCAAGCACGATGTGAGGGGGGGCGGAGCGCGGCATTCGAGAGTCGGCCCTCCATTATTGTGATCGCGGGCCCGCGCATAGATACACTCTTCCTGAATGTCTGGCGAAAACCCTCCGCGGCGGGGGCTACCGCGACCGCTGTCGGGCGGGCCCGTCAAGTTCGGGCCTTACTGGCTGGACTCGCGCCTGGCGGTTGGCGGCACGGCCGAGGTGTACATCGCCCGCCCGATCGACCCGCAGGCGCAACCACGCCGGCTCATCGTCAAGCGCCTCTTGCCCCACTTCGTCGCCGACGACGACGGGCGCACGATGTTCGAGCGCGAAGCCGCGCTTCACGCCGCGGTGCATCACGAGAACGTCGTCGAGGTCTTCGGCTCGGGCATGCACAACGGCGAGCCCTGGCTGGCGATGGAGTACGTCGACGGGTGCGACCTGTACCGGCTGCTACGCCGGCTCGCGGGCGACGCTCGGCGCCTCTCGCCAAGCGTCGCGGCGCACATCGCGTGCGGAATCCTCCGCGCGCTCGAGAGCGTCCACGGCGCGCGCGACGCCGCCGGGCAGGCGCTCGGCATCATCCATCGCGACGTCACGCCGTCGAACCTGTACCTGTCCATCGAGGGGATCGCCAAGCTGGGCGACTTCGGCATCGCTCGCTCCAGCAGCCGCTCCACGCTGCGGTCCGACGCGAGCGCCATGCTCAAGGGCAAGTTCGCGTACCTCGCGCCGGAGCAGGTCGCGGGCGAACCGTTCGACGCGCGCGCGGACCTCTTTGCGGTCGCCGCCGTGTTGAGCGAAATGCTCCTGGGCAAACCGCTCTTCGCGGGGAGCGGGCAGCTCGCCGTACTCCTGGCCATTCGCGACTGTCGCATCGACGCCCTCCGGGACGCGCGCGCCACGCTGCCGAAGGGGCTCTTCGAAGTGCTCGAGCGCGCGCTGTCGCGCGACCCCGGCCGGCGGTTCCAGTCGGCTGCGGACCTGTCAGCCGCCCTGCAGCCATTCGATGCCAACCCGAAGGCCACGCGCGCCGAGCTGGGGGCGCTCGTTCGCTGGGTGCAGGCTGCGCCGTCGACCGGGCAAATGATGGCGGTGCGCGAGCGCGATAGCACCTCCAAGACACGCGTCGCCGGCGGCGCGGCGCCCAAGCGAAAGTTCACCGACACCGACAGGACCACCGGCGAGTACGTGCCCATCCCCTCGCGCATCGTCACCCAGTCCGGCCAGGAGCTCGGACCGTGGCCCTTCGCGCGCCTGGTCGAGGCCATCGCCACCGGCGAGATCGGACGCGGGGATAGGGTCGACTACATGGGCCGCGGGCTCCAGCCGGTCGAGACCATCGACGAGCTCGCGCGCTTTCTGCCCGCGCGGTCCGTCACGACCAACCGCATGACCAGCGTGGGCACGCCCGACTTCGTCGACGACGTGTCGCCCCATGCGCTGGTGACCGTGCTCATGCGCGTCCTCGAGACCGAGGCCACGGGAGTCCTGTTCGCCGAGGGCCCGACCGAGTCTCGGCGCGCGTCGCGGCCCGAGGTCACGATGCAGGGGGAAGGCGGGCGCAAGGAGCTCTATTTCGTGGGGGGCAGGCTTCATCACGTGGCCTCGAACAACGCGAGCGAGCTCCTGGGGGAGTACCTCGCGCGGCGCGCGGTGATCTCGCGGGAGGAGCTCGACTTCGCGCTGGCCGTCCTGCCCCGTTACGGCGGCCGCATGGGCGACACGCTGATCTCGCTCGGCCTGGTCGGCTCGCTCGACATCTTTCGCGCCATCCGCGACCAGGGGCGAGACCGGCTGGTCGATCTATTCCGGTGGCGGACCGGAACGCTCACGTTCTTCGAAGGACAGACGGCGCCGCACGTCGATTTTCCGCTCGAGCTCGAGCTCCCGGCCCTCCTGCTGGCGGGGGTGGAGGTGGGCGAGCCCGGAGATGCGCCCATCGAGAAGTGGCGCCCACGCTACGCAGACGTCATCGGACCTGCGACGACGCTGCGTCCCAAGCTGCGCAACGCGCCGTGGCCGCCCGTCGTCAAACGATTCCTCGAAGCCGCCGACGAGCCGGCTCCCTTGCGCGACGTGCTCGCGGCGCTGGCCCGGGGCGGGGCAGCCACGGCGGCCGACGCGCTACGGGCGCTCGAGATCCTGCTCGCGGGCAAGCTCCTCACCTGGCAGTAGCGACGCCCTCGGGATCGATCACTTCGTGGCGCCCGCCGCGATGCCGCCGGAGAAGGGCAGGATCGTCTTGAGGTCCTCGTCGGTGTACCGAAGCTGCAGGCCGAGGAAGTAGTCGCGCTGGTCCGGCGCGGTCAGGTGATCGACGCCGCCATAGAGCCAGAGGTGCTTGAGAAATTCGTAGGAGATGTACACCCGGTAGCGCGGCTGGATCTCCTCGCTGAAGCCGAAGAGGTCATTTACGATCTCGAAGCGATCCTGCAGAAGGTGAATGTCGAGGCCGACGCCGCCGGTCGACTCCTTGATGCCGAAGCGCCCGGTGAACGCTCCGAAGCGCTTCGCGAACTGGAGCGAGAAGCGGAAACTGTTCGTCGTCGTGTACGTGATTGTCCGGTACGAAGGCGGCAAGTTCGGGTTGTTGATCGTGTTCACCGTCTGGTCGGTGATCGACGTCAGCCCCTTCGGATCGTTGATGAGCTCTATCTCGTAGTACTTGTCCTCCTGCGGCTGCAGGCGGAGGGACACGTAGCTCTTGATCGCGTTCGCGAGAAACAAGTAGTCGCTGCGCAGGCCGACGATGGTCTGCAGGCGGGTGATGTTCTGCACGTAGTCGTTCACGCCCTCGGCCACGCCCTGCACCTCGTTGACGAGCGCGTCGTCCTTCGTGAGCTTGCCAATCGTGCCCTCGCCGCGGTCGATTCGACCCGAGACGCTGTCGATGTGGTCGAGCGCGCTCTCCAGGCTCTTGCTCGCCCGGTCCAGGTGCTCGATCGTGTCGCGCAGCTCGCCCTTCTGCCCCTCCTTCGTCTCGCTGGCGGCGGCCATCATCTGCCGCACGTCCTGCGTGACGACGCGCACGTTCTCGAGGATGTGCGCGATCTCCGGGTTGGCGTTCTGCGTGATCTGCTGGACGTTGCGCAGGGTGTCGCGAATGACCTCGCGGTTCTCACGAATGGTTCCGTTGAGCGAGTCGGTCGCGTCGGCGAGGTTCTGGAGAATGAACTTGATGTTGCGCCCACCCTGCTCGGTCCCGATCGAGGCGGCGAGCTGCTGGGCGACGGCCTTGACGCTGTCGGCGATCTCCTTCACCTCGTTCATCAGCTCACCCGGCGTCGTGTCGTTCACGATGATGCGAATCTCGTCGCCGTTGTGCAGCTTGGGATGATCGGAGGTGCCCGGGGTGAGCACGATCATCGACTCGCCGAGGAGCGACGCGCTCTTCTTGCCGAGCGTCGCGTTGTCGAACAGGTCCACGTCGTCCTGGACGAGCACGTCGAGCCGGGCCTGGCCGTTCTCCAGCTTGATGGCTCGCAGCGCGCCCACGGGGATGCCGGCGATCGTGACGCGCGAGCGTGTCGCGAGACCGGTGGCGTCGTGGATGTACGCGTGCACCGTGTAGCCGCCGCCGCCGGTGACCTGCGGGCTGACGAACCGGTACACGGCGAAGCCGGCGGCCCCCGTGAGCAAGACGAAAAGCCCGACTTTTGCGGCCTGCGTGCCTCTCGCCATATGCTACGGCCCGCTACGCTATCAGGATTACGGCTCCTCGTAGAACGTCTCGTCGGGTTCGCTGGGGCGCGCACCCTCCGGCGCCACCGCGCTCGACGCGGGAAGGGCAATGGCGTCGAGCTCGGCGTCGCTATCCGCGCGCAGGCGGTCGAATTCGTCGCGCTGGGCGCGCGGCACGACGCGCATGCCGTCCAGGCGCAGGCTCATCGGATCGATGAAGACGCCCGCCCGTTTCATGCCGAAGTGCAGATGCGGCCCGGTGACGCGACCCGTCTGACCGACGTACGCGATGAGCTGACGTGACTCCACGTGCTGGCCGGCGTGTAGGCCCGACGCGTAGCGCGAGAGGTGACAGTACACGCTCGTGTATCCGCCTGCGTGGGCGATCTCGACTCGGTTGCCGCACGGGCCGTCGGAGCCCACGCTCGCGACGACGCCCGCCGCCGTCGAGTACACGGGTGTGCCCGCCGTGGCGGCGAAGTCCACGCCGTTGTGCGGCATCACGACGTGCAGCACGGGATGCATGCGGTGCGGATTGAAGCGCGATGCGATGCGTGCGAGCGGCACGGGCGAGCGAAAACCGCCCCGGTACGACTGCCGCCCCTTGGCGTCGAACCAGCCGTGGTGCTTGCCCGCGCGAACCGCCTCTCCACCGGAGCCGCGCTCACCCGCCGCGTCGAACCGGTAAACCCGCACCGAGGGCGAATTCGGCGCGGCCGGGAAGTATTCGACCGCGTCCAGCGACGACCAGCGAACGAACTCGCCCGCGACGCGCTCCTGCGTCGCGACCACGCGCAGACGCGCGCCCGGCCGAATGTCCGAGAGCTCCGCGTGCCCGTCGAGCGCGTCGTCGAGAAGGGAGAGAATGTCGTCGATCGGAGTCAAGCCCGCGTCGGTGAGCGAAGCCCGAAGATCGCCGCCGACGAGAACGGCCTTGTTCACGCGGACCTGCTCCGGCCAGAGCTCGAGCTTTCGCGCCACGAGAGTCTGCGTCGCGTCCGCGGCGTCTTCGCGCGCCTGCCATACGTCGATGGGCGATGTCGTGACCTCGTAGGCGACGACGCGAGCGGTCGCCTTGTCGAGCGCGATCGTGAACGCGTCTTTCGGACCGAACCGATTGACGTCGCGTGCCTGGCCGAGCGACCGCACGATGCGCTGCGCCTCCGCGCGCGATACGCCGGCGGCGTCGAGCGCCGACAGCAGCGGATGGTGTCCGAGGACTGCCTCGACGAGCCTGACGTCGGGGTCGTCGGCCAGCTGCGTCACGCGCCAGATGGCCGGTCGCGCCGGCAGGGCGTCGTCCGCCGCGTCGGCGGCAGGCTCGGTGCCCGCGTCGCCCGGGAGCGCCTCGGCTCCCCAAAGAGCTCCCGCGATGGACGCGCCACTCGCAACCGGGGGAGCGGGCGCTCCCACGCGCGTGCCGATGGCCAACGAAAGGAGCGTCGCGCCGAGGAGTGCCGCCCCTCCGGCCAGGGCGAGCGTCGTCGCGCGCACGCGCGCAGACAAAGACATCGCGCGCACGCGCGCAGACAGCGGCTTCCGTTTGGCGACAAGCCGCTCCGCGGCCGGAGAGCTCTGCTCGCCCCGGCTGCGCCCGGACAGCGGAGGGGTCGTCTCCGTCGCGGGGAGCGACGGCGAGCGCACGGACGCCGGACTGTCGCCGGGGTCCGCGACGTCCGGGGCCTGAGGCCCCTCGACACCATCCTGGGGCGACCGCGGTCCGTCCACGCGCAAGGGGGGTCCCTTACCGTGGAAAGAGGGGTGCATGCAAAAGCGCGTGCAGAACGCACGAAAATATGACCCCCGGCCGGCGTTCGTCGTACCCTGGCCGGGGCCGTGGAAGAGCACACCAAGCAGCTGCTGCTCCTCGGGCGCGAGCACTACCAGAAGCGCGAATTCGAGAGGGCGGAGCAGATGCTGCGCCAGGTCCTCGAACAGGACGACCGGCTCGCCGACGTACACGACATGCTCGGCGTCATCTGCCACGCTCGCGGAAACTTCACGCAGGCGGAGTACCACTTCGAGCGCGCGCTCGCGATCAACCCGAGCTACACCGAGGCGGCGCTGAACCTCGCGGTCACCTACAACGACCGGGGCAAGTACGAGGCGGCCCGGCAGGTGTACGCGCGAATCAAGGGCACCCCGAGCGGCAGCTTGCAGGGGCTCGATCCGTTCGCCCGCGGAAAGATCGCGAACATGCACGCCGAGGTCGGACAGGCGTACGCGGACGCGGGGCTGGCCCGCGAGGCGGTCGTCGAATACGAGAAGGCGGTGGCGCTCTGCCCGCACTTTGCCGACTTGCGCACTCGACTCGGGACCCTGCTTCGTGAGCTCAACGATCTGGGGCGCGCGCGCGAGCAATACGAGGCCGCGGTCGGCGCCCGGCCGAGCTACGTGCCGGCGCGCATCCAGCTGGGGGTGACCCTTCTCTCGATGGGCGAGACCGACGCGGCCGCGGACCAGTGGCGCAAGGTGCTCGAGATCGAGCCGGACAACGTGCGCGCCAAGATGTACCTGCGCATCTCGGCGACGGCCCGCGGCTCCGAGCCGAGCACGCCGCCGACGAGCGCTCCGCCGGCGAACGCGTAAGAATCCCCCTACACGGCCTCGGACAGGGCCTGCGTCTGCGCTGCCGCTGCCATGGTCGCCTGCGCCGCGAAGACGGCCTCGAAGCACGCGACCGCGGCGCGAGCGACTTCCTCGACGGGCGGCGGCGGCACCCCGAGCGCGGCGAGGGAGGTCACGCCGTACTGAGCGATGCCGCAGGGCAGGATGAGACGAAAGCGCGACAGATCCGTCGAGACGTTGAACGCGAAGCCATGCATCGTGACCCACCGAGACAGCCGCACGCCGATGGCCCCGAGCTTCGCGGCGCGCATCGCGCCCCCTTCGCCGCGCGGATCGCCCGGCCACGTACGCGGGCTGGCCTCGTCCACCCAGACGCCGACGAGCTTCGCGTCGCCCTCGAGAAAGCTGGCGTCGACCTCGTACTGCAAAGCGAGCGCGATCATCACCCGAGCGAGGTCGCGCACGTAGCGACGCACGTCGCACCGGTCGGGCCGCAGGTCGAAGATGGGGTACGCCACCAGCTGCCCCGGACCGTGGTAGGTCACGTCTCCTCCCCTGCCCGTCTCGTGAAGCTCGACCCCCAGCTTCTCCAGCTGGCCGCGCGGCACCAGGACATTTTCGTCGTGGGCGCCGCGACCGAGGGTGATCACCGGCTCGTGCTCGAGCAAGAGCAGCGTATCGGGCACCTCGCCCCGGATGCGCGCGTCGAGCAGCCGCTCCTGCAGCGAATGCGCCTGCGCGTAGGGAACGCGGCCAAGCCAGTGCGCGACGAACTTCCTGGACGGCACGGCGTGCTCGCGGCCTAGCTGCTGTGGTAGTTGGGCGCCTCCTCGGTGATGATCACGTCGTGCACGTGGCTCTCACGGAGACCTTGCGCTGTGATGCGAACGAAACGAGCCTTGGTGCGCAGCTCCTGCACGGTCTTGCAGCCGGTGTAGCCCATCCCGCTGCGCAGCCCTCCGATGAGCTGATAGAGGATCGACGCGAGCGAGCCGCGGTGCGGCACCCGGCCCTCGATGCCCTCGGGAACGAGCTTCTCGTCGGCCGTCTCGGACTGGGCGTAGCGGTCGCGGCTACCTTTCTTCATGGCGCCGAGGCTGCCCATCCCCCGGTACACCTTGTAGCTGCGACCCTGGTAGAGCACGAGATCGCCCGGTGACTCGTCGGTCCCGGCGAAGAGGGAGCCGACCATCACGGTGCTCGCCCCCGCGGCGATCGCCTTGGTCATGTCTCCCGAGTGCTTCAGCCCACCGTCTGCGATGATCGGTACGTCGTGCCGGTCGCCGACGCGCGCGCAGTCGCTGACCGCACTTATCTGCGCCACGCCCACCCCGGCGACGACGCGCGTCGTGCAGATGCTCCCGGGCCCGATCCCCACCTTCACCGCGTCGGCCCCGGCGTCGATCAGCGCCTCGGTGCCCTCGACGGTAGCCACGTTTCCGGCGATGACCTTGATGCTCGGGAACTCCCTCTTGGTCGCGCGCACCGCCTCGATGACACCCTTCGAGTGGCCGTGCGCCGTGTCGACCACGATGACGTCTACCCCGGCGGCGACGAGCGCCGCGGTGCGCTCGTGCCGGTCGGAACCTGGGCCGATGGCCGCTCCGACGCGCAGACGCCGCTGCTCGTCTTTGACGGCCTGCGGGACCTTGTCGGCCTGCAGAATGTCCTTGATGGTGATGAGGCCCGCGAGCTTCCCCTCGCCGTCGACGACCAGGAGCTTCTCGATCCGGTGCTTGTGGAGCAGGCGCTTCGACTCGTCGACGCTGACGCCCGGCGGCACGGTCACGAGCTCCTTGGTCATGAGCGCGCTGACCGGCTGATCGAGGTTCTGCTCGAAACGAATGTCTCGCGCCGTCAGGATGCCCACCGGGCGTTCGCCCTCGACCACGGGCACCCCGCTGATGTCGTGCTCGCGCATCACCTCGAGCGCTGCCCGCAGCGATTGCGCAGGGCGAACGGTGACGGGCCCGAGGATCATCCCGCTCTCGGCGCGCTTGACGCGCTCGACCTCGCGCGCCTGGTGCTCGATGGGCAGGTTCTTGTGAATGACGCCGAGGCCGCCCTCCCGCGCCATGGTGATCGCGGTGCGACTCTCGGTCACCGAATCCATGGCCGCGCTCAGGATCGGGATGTTCAGCTCGAGCCCGCGGCAGAGCCGTGTCTTGACCGAGACCTCGTTCGGGAGGACCTCGCTGTACGCGGGCACGAGCAGGACGTCGTCGAACGTCAAGGACTCGCGGGGCTTGTCGTCGAGCATGTCACAATATAGCTCCGACGCTGCGCCAGTCGACTCCCAGGGCCAGAACGCGTCCGGCAACTGACCCGTTGCGACGCGGTCGATGCGTTCGAGGCGAGGGCGGGGGCGGGAGTTCGGGTCTTGTTCGGGCATGCCTGCCCTTTGCAGGGAACGGGGCCGCGCCGCTGGCGGCCGCACGGGGCCCGGGTCCGCGCGGCCCCTGTACGAGGCGGGGCATGCCCGAACAGAACCCGAACTCCGCCCGCCTCGTCCCTGACCGGTTCCAAAACGGTTGTCGGATGCGTCCTAATCGGGGATCTTGTGCCCCTTGGACGACTGCTCTTCGCGGAACTGATCGAGGCCGCCGGTGAAGGTGTGCGCGACCTCGGGGTCGAACTGCGTACCGCTGCAGCGCTCGATCTCGCCGACCGCCACCTCGTGCGGGAGCGCGCGCCTGTACGCGCGGTCGCTCGTCATCGCGTCGTAGGTGTCCGCGACCGCGATGATTCGGGCGATGAGGGGCACGTCGCCTCCTTTGAGCCCGAGGGGATACCCGCGGCCGTCCCATCGCTCGTGGTGCAGGTGCACGCCAGGAACGAGCGGGTGCAAGAACTTGATGGGGTCGAGAATGTCTTTGCCGAACACGGGATGCCGCTTGAACATCTCGTATTCGTCCTGCGTCAGCTTGCCCGGCTTGTTCAGGTTCATCACGCAGCCGATCTTCCCGATGTCGTGCATGAGGGCGCTCTGCCGCACGATCTCGATTACGTCGGGGGGGAGTCCGAGCTTCAGGGCCAGGTACGTGGCGTACGTGGCGACGCGTCCGGAGTGCCCGGCCGTGTAGCGGTCCATCTTGTCGATGGCGCGCGCCAGGCCCTGGATGGTCTGCTGGAAGGTCGCGCGGAGGTCCTCGTAGAGCCGCGCGTTCTCGATGGCGGCCGCAGCACGCGAGCCCACGATCGAGAGGAGCTTGCGGTGGCCTTCGTTGAAGCGCTTCTGGCGCGTGAAGCTGGCGACGGCGATCCAGCCGAGGAGGCGCGTCTTCATCCGGAGCGGCACCGAGACGAGCGAGACGAGCGGGTCTACCGGCGGAGCGGCGAAGTAGCGCGTCCCCTTGGCTCCCTGCACGAGCAGCGTCGAGTGAGCCGCGTACTGATCGATGAAAGCCTGCGGAGCGAGCCTCCCGTGGTCGCCGTCGGGCAGCGCCTCGCTGCCGGCGCCGGCAGGGGGCGTCGACCACCCGAGGTCCGGCAGGGGGACCGTGCCCGCCGCTGGCCTCGGCACGGGCGGCGGCGGCGAATCGCTCGTGCGCTCCCGGACTAGCCGCTGGCGCTCGAAATAGCCGCCCTCGCCATCGTCGAGCCACGTGGACACGAGGTCCCCCTTCAGCTCGTGAATCGCCGTGTCGCCGATGGTCGCCAGAACCTCTTCCAGGGAAAGGCTGGCGGCTATCGCTTCGCTGACCGTGTAGAGCGAAACGGCTTCGCGCAGGCGCAGGTTCTCCGCCGACAGGCGTTGCTTCTCGAGCCCGCGCTGCACGACGCGGATGACCTCTTCGACCTTGAACGGCTTCAGGATGTAGTCGTACGCGCCGCGCTTCATCGCATCGATGGCCGTCTCGACGGTGCCGAACCCCGTCATGATGACGGTCAGCGCGTTGGGCGCCGCGGCGCCGATCGCCTCGAGGAGCTCGATGCCGCCCATGCGGGGCATCTTGAGGTCGCTGACGATCAGGTCGTAGTGCGCGTTGCCGAGCTCCTGCAACGCGGCGGCTCCATCCTCCGCTGTGCGAACGATGTAGCCCTCCATGCCGAGAAAGTCGGCCAAGATGTCGCGAATGAACTTCTCGTCATCGACGATGAGGACGCGCGGGCGCTCGTCGGTTGCGGAGGTCGTCGACATGGCGCTTCAAACGCTCGTGGGACCCTAGAGAGCGGAGCGTATCAGATTCGTTCGAGGTGAGCGCGGCGGCTTGCCTGGAAGGCCGCCGCGTGCCATGCGCTCTATGCAATGTCGGCGGACGGCGCACGCGGCGACCAGGCGGGCGCCTTCGTCGTACGGAGGCCGTCGCCCGGAGCGCTGGGCCGAAGGAGGCCGGTAGTCGCGGTTCTGGCCGCCTACGCCGGCATGGCGGCGGGCGGCGTTGCCCTCGCCCTCGTTTTGGGGATTGACCCGGTTGCCTGCGACGGCTGGCTCGGATTGCGCGGCACCGCTGCGGCCGCCGCGAGTCTCGCGATTGGGCTAGGCCTCGGGGCTGCCATCGTCCTCGCCACGCAAGCGATGGTCCCACGATTGCGGTGGGCCCGAGCGCTCCACGCGGCGCTGCGGCCGGTCGTGCACGGCGCGGGCGACGCGAGTCTGTTCGCGATCGCCATCGCCAGTGCGGTCGGGCGAGGAGCTGCTCTTCCGAGGCCTCCTGGTGCAGCTCATCGGCGTCGTCCTGGCCTCGCTGATCTTCGGAGCGCTCCACCAGATACGCGGCGAGGCACGCTGGTGGTGGGTGGTCTCGGCCACGACGATCGGCGTGCTTCTCGCGCTGGTCTTCCGTGCCTCCGGCAGCCTGCTCGGTCCCATCGCCGCCCACGCCGCCGTGAACGGCGTGAACCTCCGCTACCTGCGCGACAACGACCCCCTGCCGCGCCGACGCCGCCTCGGCGGCTTGCTGCGACGAAGTTGAGGGAGCCGCCTGCGCCTGCGCCTAATGCCCTACGGTTGGCCCTACTCTTCCGGCCAGGAGACACCGTAAAGGCCGCGCTTCTTCAGGAGATCGCGCAGGTGATGCCGCGCCACGTCGGCTTCGCGCGATGCGAGCGACAGGTTGCCCCCGCAACGCTTCATCAGGGCTGCGAGATAGGCGCTCTCGAATCGCTCGATGGCGCGGTCCTTGGCGTGCGCGAACGTGCCCGACAGGTCGAGAGCCTCGCGCTCCTGGCGGGTGCCGCGGAAGCCGAACCCCTCGCCCGCGACGTCCTGCCTGCGAACGATCCCCTCGTGCGCCAGCGCAGCGGCCCGGGCCAGCACGTTCCGCAGCTCGCGCACGTTGCCCGGCCACGGCTGCGTCGCCAGAAAATCCAGGGCGCCCTGCTCGATGACGAATGGGGATGTCTCGCTCGCCGGGCAGCGACGCGAGAAGCTTCTGGCAAAGGATGGGGATGTCTTCGAGTCGGTCGCGCAGCGGCGGCAGCATGACGCGCACCTGCGCGAGGCGATAGTAGAGGTCCTCGCGGAAGCGCCCGGCCTCGATCTCGTGCCTCAGCTCACGGTGCGTCGCGGCGATGACCCGCACGTCGATCTTGATGGGCGCGTGGCCGCCGACCCGTACGACCTCTTGTCGCTCGAGGACGCGGAGAAACTTGGACTGCAGGGTCGCCGGCAATTCGCCGATCTCGTCGATGAAGACGGTGCCGCCGCTCGCCGCCTCGAAGAAGCCGATGCGCCGCTGGTCGGCACCGGTGAACGCCCCCTTCTCGTGGCCGAAGAGCAGCGACTCGGTGAGTGACTCGGGCAGCGCCGTCGCGTCGATGACGACGAACGGCTGGGCGGCGCGGGTGCCCACCGCATGAAGGGCCCGCGCGACCTCCTCCTTCCCGGTGCCGGTCTCGCCCTGAATGAGCACGCTGAGGTTCTTGGCCGCGACCCGCTCGAGAGTCGCGAAGAGCTCGCGCATCTCGGTGGATCTGCCCGACGAGGTCGCCGAACGAATCGCGTACGCTGAGCGCGGCGGTCGTCGCGCCGTCGTCGTGCTCGAGGCGCAGCGTCGTTCCGCCCACGATGATCTCGCCGCCGGGCGCGAGCTCCACCTCGGTGACGCGATGGGGACCCAGCCAGGTACCGTTCGTGCTGCCCGCGTCGTGCACGTGAACTCGGTCGCCTGCGCGCCGGATCCGCAGGTGGACGCCGCTGACGCGCGGGTCGTTGAGCACGAGATTGTTCGTCGGGTGTCGGCCGACGGTCGCGAGGGCGCTCGCCATTGCGAGCGCGCGACCGGCGCCCGGACCGGCC
This sequence comes from uncultured delta proteobacterium, assembly GCA_963720145.1. GTDB lineage: Bacteria > Myxococcota_A > Polyangia > Polyangiales > Polyangiaceae > Palsa-1150. The sequence continues at coordinate 129,417 of CAVREO010000036.1, read as the reverse complement.
GTCGCGACGAGCTTGGGAACGGACGCGAGGGTCCTTTGCCGGATTCCGGTATTGACCTCGGTGCCGCCACGCGTCTCGTCCTGCGCCATTCGTCCGGGACGATAGTAGCAGCGAGTGGCCCTGCCTGGCGTCTGACTCGGGGGGCCCCTGCGGTGTTAGTGTGACTCCGTTCGCATGCGCCTCGCCCCCGTTCCCCGGTTCGTCGTCGCGACCGCGATGGCGCTGGCCATGGCGTCGAGCGCCAGGACATCGCTCGCCCAGCGCCAGGCACGAGAGACGCGGGCGACCACCGACGAGGATCTCGCGAGCGCTCGCAAGCTTTTCGCCGAGGCCGTCGCCGACGAGGATGCGAGCCGTTACGACACGGCGCTCGAGAAGTTCCGACGCGTCGAGGCGGTGAAGGACACGGCCAACGTGCGGTACCGCATCGCGACGTGCCTGGAGGCGCTGGGCCGCAGGGCCGAGGCTCTGACGAACTATCAGGCGGCGGTGACCCTGGCCGAGGGCGACAAAGGCGCGGCCGATGCAGCGCGGGAATCGTCGACGCGCGCGGCTCACCTCGATCACATCGTGCCGCACCTCTCGATTGTCGTGCCCGCCGGCGCTCCGCCCGATACGCGCGTGCGCGTCGACGACCAGCCGATCGAGGCCAACGCGCTGAATGGCCCCATCCTGCTCGACCCGGGTCTCCACACCATCGCCGCAGACGCTGCGGGACGGACGCCGTACCGCACCGGCGTGAAGCTCGGCGAAGGAGGCACCGTCACCATCACGCTGGCGCTCGACCCCCTTGCCCCGGCCGGGGGAGCAGGCGGAGGAGACGCAAGCGCCGCGGGGGGCGCCGCGACGCGCGACGACTCCCAAGCGCCCGCCGGCGCGGATCTGGCGTCGGGCTCTCCGCAGTCGAGAGGCAGCCCTGCGCTCGCCTACGGCTTGCTCGGCCTCGGCGGAGCGCTCGCCGCGGGCTCGATTGCGGCGTTCGTTCTGCGCGAGTCCAATCTGGGGACGCTGAACACGGATTGCGCGTCTCCCCCCGCGCCGGCTCCCCCGGCGGGGATGCTGAAGTGTCCTCAAGGGAAGGCCAACGAGGTCAATGGCGCCAGGAGCGCGGCCTCCCTCGAGGGCCCCCTCGGGTGGGGCCTGGCGGCGGGCGCGGCCGGCGCGCTAGGGGTGGGGGCATGGCTTCTTCTGCGGCCACAGCCTGCGCAATCCGCTGGCGGCGTGCACGTGACGCCCGTGGTATCTGCGTCCGGCGCCATGCTCGTCGTGACCGGCCCGATGCCGCGATGAAAGCGGCGCTGTCGACTGGCTTCCTCGCGCTCCTCGCCGCGGGCTGCTCGGTGCCCAGCATCGAGTTCTACGACGCCGGGAGCGCGTCTTCTTCGGGGGGAGTCGTCGACTCCTCAGTCGACGGCGTTTGCCAGAGCGTCAGCGATCCGCCCGAGGGCGGAAAGTGCTGCGCGGTGGGCGGACCCGTTTGCTACGGCACGCCGTGCAACGCGAATCAGTGTGCGAAATGCAGCTGCGCGTGGCCGAACGTGTGCTGCGCCAAGACGGGCAAGGTGACGTGCAGCCCCGCGCCCTGCCCGTGAGCCGCGAGGCTCCCTGCGTGCGGGTCACCCCAGCGCGCCCGATACCTCCTCCATCGTCCTCACCAGCTCGCCGGTGAGGCGCCGCAGCGCGGACAGAGCGCCCTCGAGCTGCCCGCTCGCCTTGGCCAGATCCGCGTCCACCTGCTCGTTCTGAACGTCGAGCTGCTTCTGCAGCTCGGCGATCTGGTAGGTGAGATCCTCCTCGAGGGCGCGGGCGCGCGCCGCCTCCGTATCGAGCGCGGCTCTCTCCCAGAGGAGCGCGTCGCCCTGACCGGACTCGGGTCCGATCGCGAGCGCCGCCCTCTCCAGGCCCATCCGCCGCGCCGCGATCCCCTCGGCGCGGGCGCGCTCTTGCGACCGGTCCCGCGAAAGGTCGTCGATCGCGTACCCGAGCGAGCGGCGGAAGGCGCGCGCGTGCATCTCGAGGCGATCGACCTCCGCCTGGTGCTGCGCCGCCGTCGCCCGCACTCGCTCGAGGGAGGCAACCAGGGAGCCCGCCTGCTCGACGAGCTCGCGCGCTCGCCGGACCGCGCGACCGCCGGGATCGCGCCTCGCGCATGCGGCGTCCACCTGGTGGGTCAGCTCTGCGAGGATCGAATGCCAGCGCGCCGCGATCTCCGCGGTGGGAATCGCCGCCAGCTCCGGGGTCAACCGGGCAGCCGAAGACTCGACCACGCCGTCCGGGGGCGCCGAAGGCGTCGTGAGTGGGCCGAGGATGTCTCCCCCGTCGGCCAAGCGTGCCGCGGGGAGACTGGACCGGCGCAGAATCGCGTCCAGCGCATCGTGAACGGCGAACGCGTCGCGCGGCCGAGCGTCGGGCTTTCGCGCGACCAGCTTCATCACCAGCTCTTCGAGCTGCGCAGGGATGCCCTCGACTCGCGCGCTCGGCGGGATGCGCTCCTCGGCGAGCGTGGCCACGAGCAGCTCGGCGGGCAACCGCGTCGCGAACGGAAGCGTCCCGGTCAGCATTTCGTAGATGACGACGCCGAGCGCGTAGAGATCGCAGAGTGGACCGGCAGGCTGCCCTTCGATGTACTCGGGCGCGATGAACCCCGGCGTGCCGAGTCGCTGCTCGTGGAAGGTGATTGTGGGGGCGTCGATGATCTTCGCGATGCCGAAATCGGTGAGCTTCACCGCACCGGACTCGCCGGCGCCGCGCGCCGTGAGAAGCACGTTCTCGGGCTTCAGGTCGCGGTGAATCACGCCGAGCTCGTGGGTGCGCCCGAGCGCCAGCGCGATCTGCTTGGCCACGTCCGTGGCGCGCCGCCAGGGCAGCCGCCCGCGCTTGAGCACCGCATGAAGGGACTCGCCGTCCACGTACTCCATCACGAGGAAGACCAGGCCGCCGTCGTCGCCGAAATCCGTGATCTCGACGATGTTCGGATGGTTGATGCGATTGACGGCACGCGCCTCGCGATAGAAGCGCTCGCGGTGCGCCGGGTTCAGCCCCAGATCGTGGCGCAAGATCTTGATGGCGGAGAGCCGCTCGATCAGGACGTGCCGAGCCAGATAGACGACGGCCATGCCGCCCGACCCGAGCTTGCGCACCAGGCGATAGCGCGCCGCCAGCGTGCGGCCGACGAACGGGTCGGCGTCGCGTACGAGCTCGACGCCGTCTACGGGGCAGAAGCCGGCGTCGTCTGCATACGGCTCTCGGCAGCGCGGACAGAGCTTCATCTTCGACGAGCCCCAGTCTACTCGCCCTCGAGCCCGAGCACGCGCAGGTACGCCGAGCGTACCTCGGCGGTCACGGCCGCGTACCGCTCGAGAAGCGCGGCCTCCGCTGGCGCCCGCGGCGTGCTCGGAACCCCCATGCGGCGCGCGAGGCTCACGAGGCCGGGGGCCCCCGCTTCGAGCAGCGTCGAGCTCGTTCCGTGGGAGACCCGGATACGTTGCTCGAGCCGGCGGAGAAACCGAAGGCCGTCGCGCAGAGCATCGGCGAGCGACGGCTCGAGGTACCCGCATGTCTCGAGCGCCGTCAGAGCGACCTCCGTCTCGGTCGTGCGCACGCGCGCGTCGTGTCCGTGCTTCATCTGAAGCCACTGCACGGCGAACTCGACGTCCACGATGCCGCCGCGCCCGAATTTGACGTCGTATCGGGCGGATTCGGGGGTCCTGCGCTCGTGCGCGAGCTCGCGCTCCATGCGGGTGCGCACGTAGTGTAGCCGCTCGGGCGGCGGGGCTCCGCGCTCGTAGGCCGCCGCTTGCGCGATTCCGATCACGCGTTCGCCGAGCCGCATGTCGCCGGCGCAGGCACGCGCCTTGACCAGGGCCTGGCGCTCCCAGCTCTCGGCTTGCTCGGCCTGGTAGCGCGAGAAAGCCTCGACCGAGACGACGAGCAAGCCGCTGCTGCCCGACGGGCGCAGCCGCGTGTCGAGCTCGTAGCCTGGACCCTCGCCGTGGGGTGCTCCGAGAAGGCGCAGAACGCGCTGGGCCGTTCTCGCGTAGAGCTCCTGCGCGTCCTCCACGTCCGGCGGGGCGTCGAACACGAAGATCAGGATCGAGGTCGGACCCGTATCCGATTCTCGCGGCCCCCGAGCTTGCCCATCGCAACGAGCGCCAGACCGCGGTCGCCCTCGAGTCCGCGCTCCGCCATGGCGAAGCGGCAGGCGTGCCCCAGCATCGCGTCGGCGAACGCCGTGAGCGCCTGGGACGTCTCGCGCGTCCGGAGCTCGCCGCCCAGATCGGCGAGGCCTACCTCGAAGGTGACTCGCCTCTTCGCCCTCCGCAGGGCGCCTACCCACTCGTCCACGTCGCGCGCGCGGTCCGGGGGGAGCGCGGCCACCTCCTCGTCGAGCTGAGCGCAAACGACCTCCGGCGTCGGCACCCCGCGGGCGTACGCCACGCTGTCGGCGAGGTCGGGATGGCCGATGAGGGCCTCGCCCAGGAACGTGCTCGCACCGAGCAGCGAGCACACCGCGCGGAGCAGGCGCGGGTCGTCGGCCATCGCCCGGACGTAGACTCCGGGGGTGGCGAACCGCGCGAAGAACGCCGCCAGCAGGCGGGCCGCTTGCTCGGGATCGGCGGCGTCCGCGATGGCATCGACCAGGCGCTTCGCGAACGAGGGATCGCGATCGCGCGTGCCGGCGCCGAGGGGTCCGTCCGGTCGGCGCGCGAGCATCATCAGGTGCCGCGGCAGGTCGGTCGAGGCCGCCGCCCCGAACCGATCGGCCGCGGCTGCGGCGACCGCGCCTTCGTCGATCGCGTCGAGCGCGACCCAGAGTCGCTCGAGCGACACCTCCTCGCTGGTCGGCTCGCGCCCGAGCGCGGCGAACCGGCTCGATACGCGCGACCGCACCTCACCCAGATCGCGCACCAGCGCGCCTCGATCCGCATAGCCGAGAGAGCGCGCGATGCGCTCGACCAGCTCGGGGGAACGGGGCAGGGCATGCACCTGCAGTCCCGTCGCGAATTGCACGCGGTGCTCGACCCTTCGAAGCATGAGGTACGCATCGGAGAGCTCCTCCGCTTCGCGTGCGCTCACGAACCCGTGCATCCGCAGGCGCCTCAGCGCGTCGAGCGTGTTGGTCGCGCGCACGCGCGGTTCTCGCCCTCCCCACACGAGCTGGAGCGATTGCGCGAAGAACTCGACTTCCCGCAGGCCCCCCGGACCGAGCTTCACGTCGTCGGCCGCGCCGTCTCCCGCCTCGGCGCGCGCCCGCGCCAGCAGCGCCGCCATCTCGCTGGCGATGCGCGGGTCGACCGCCCGCCGCCACACGAACGGCGCCAGGGCCTCGAGCAGCCGCGTGCCAAAGGCCAGGTCGCCCGCGATGGGCCGCGCGCGAACGAGCGCCGCGCGCTCCCAGGTGCGGCCCCACGTCTCGTAGTAGCGCTCGGCCGAGGCCAGCGCGTTCACCAGCGGTCCGCGCGTCCCCTCGGGCCGGAGCCGCAGGTCGACTCTCCACACGATGCCGTCACCCGTCGCCTCGTCGAGTGTCGCCACGAAGCGCTGCGCGGCACGGGTGAAGTATTCGTACAGCGTTCGGGATCGCGGGCCCCCCTCGTCGCGGTCGCCGCCGCGCACGTAGCCCTCGTCCGTCTCGTAAAAGAGCATGAGGTCCACGTCGCTTCCGGCATTGAGCTCGCGGCCGCCGAGCTTGCCCATCCCGATGACGACGAACGGGCATCGCTCGCCGCTCGCGGTGACGGGCGTACCGAGCTCCGCGTCGGACCGCGCGAGCGCCTCGGCCAGCGCCGTCTCGCAGCATACGTCGGCCAGGTCCGACAGCTCGCGCGCCGTCACGTCGACGTCGTGTCCGGGATGGGCCAGGAGCTCGCGGGTCGCGATGCGCAGCCGTTCTCTCGACGCAAAGCGCCGCAGCCCTCGGCGGACACCCGCGGCGTCGCCGAGATCGCCCGCGGCAGCGGCCGCAAGACGCCGGTACGCCCGGGCGTCTCGCTGCCGCTGCGTACCTCGGGCGACGGCCACGAGATCCTCCGGATGGGCCTCGAGCGCAGCTCCCAGCGCAGGGTACGCGCACGAGAGCAGGGCCCCGAGCTCGACCAGGTCTTCGCGGGCGCGTTCGCCCGTTCGCTCGAGCGCCGCGTGTACCCGGCGGCGTGCCTCGTCGGCCTGGGAGGGAGCGATGTCGTCAGCGCGCAACGGGGCGCACTCTACTACCCTTCGAGCCTCTCTCCGCTGCTCGCGCTCGCGGTAAGGTGGTCGCCATGCTGCGAGGCCGGTCGTCGTCTGCCTGGGCTCTGAGGCTCGCGCTTGCTGTCGGCTCGTTCGCCGCCGGATCCACGGGATGCAAGGGCGCGCCCGACGCCCAGGAGAGCGCCCGCGCCGAGGAGAAGATGAACCTCCTCTCCAATCCGAGCCTGTTCCTGACCACCAGCGACCGCGAGGACATCGGCGAAGACGGCGGAGACACGGAGCACCAGATCACGTCGATGACGGTTTTCAACTCGTCCCACTTCGCCTTGCGTGGCCTGGCTGGCGAGGTCGTCTGGTACGACGACCAGGACCGGCGGCTCGGGTCGACGCCGTTCTCGCTCGCCGGCGTCATCGGACAGGGGCAGGCAAAACGGTTCGGAGCGAGTGACGGGACCATGCAGAGTGGAAAATTGAAGGCCAATACCGAGGCCGTGCAGGTCGTTTTCACGCACGTACAAGTTGTGGAAGGCGAAAAGGGGCTGTAGGAGGGGCCCATGCGTTCCCGAACGTCCCTCACGCACACCCTCCTTGCAGCTCTCTCGTTGGTCGCGCTCGGCGCGTGCGGCGGCTCGCAGCAGCCTGCCTCCACGGCACCCGCGGCATCCGTGCCGGCCATCCCGCCGGTCGCGTCCGCCCCGCCGGCCACCTCCGCGAGCGCCCCGGTAGCGGCTCAACCGTCGCCCGAGGACCAGCAGAAGGCCAAGGCCGCGCGCGAGCTGCAGGAAGACCGGACCAAGTGGGTGGACGAGAACAAGGCGGAGCTCGCGCGCTGGACCCCCGAGCTTCACGCTTCGTCCAAGGCGCTCGGCGAGAAGGCGTACCCCTCGGCAAAGGCCGCGCTGCAAGCGGCCATCGCTGGCAAGCACCGCAAGCCGGGCAACGCCGACCGCGACAAGTACCGCCACCCGCTCGAGACCCTCGAGTTCTTCGGCTTCAAGCCGACGCTCACCGTCCTCGAAATCGGCCCGGGCGAGGGCTGGTACACCGAGCTTCTCGCCCCCGCGCTCGCGGCCAAGGGGAAGCTCATCGACACGAACAATGACCCGAACGGCCCCGCTGACGCGCGCTCCACGTTCTACGGGCAGCGCTTTCAGTCGTTCCTGGAGAGGGCGCCCGAGCTCTACGGCAAGGTGCAGACGGTCGTCGTCGACAGCAAGGCACCGTCGCTCGGCCTCGACGGCACCGTCGATCTCGCGGTCCTCATGCGCGAAGCCCACGGGATGGTCAACGGCGGCACGTTCGGCGCGTGGCTCGCGTCGATCAACAAGGCGCTCAAGCCGGGCGGCGTTCTCGGGATCGAGGAGCACAGGGCGAAGGCAGACGCCGATCCGATCGAGAGCTCCAAGAAGGGTTACGTCCCCGAGAAGTGGCTCATCGACCAGGTCGAGGCCGCCGGCTTCAAGCTCGCGGGCAAGAGCGAGGTGAACGCGAACCCGAAGGACACCAAAGACTACCCCGAGGGCGTCTGGGCGCTGCCGCCGAGCTTTGCGCTCGAAGCCAAGGACCACGACAAGTACGCGGCCATCGGCGAGAGCGATCGCATGACGCTCAAGTTCGTGAAGGCACCGGCGCCCAAGGCTGCGGCCGCCGCGGCGACCAAGCCCGCCACAGCCGCACCCGCGAAGCCCTGACCGGAGCGCTCACTCCTTCGACGTAGGCGGCGGCCGTTCCGAGTCGCGACGAAACAGACGGGCGGCCGCCCGGAAGATACCCCGCGGGCTCTCGAGCGTCGCGGGGCGGAGGCTGGCGGCGGGCGCCTGCCTCCGGCGAGTCCAGCATGCTGGGCACCGCCACTCGAGCGAGAGGGTGCCGTCCGCGTTCTGTGTGCGCTGCAGGCGCCAGCCGTGCGTTGCGCTGAGGAGCGTGTGCTCGCTGTTGGTCGGCGGTGAGACGCGCTTGCAGTCGACGCAGGTTTGATCCATCGCGGGTCGGCGGCTCTTCGGTGACCCGACACGGGGCACCAACGTACAATTCTACCGTAATCTCGCCCACCTGCAACGGGTGGCCGCGCGACGGTGGCCGCGCCTCACCGAGGCGGCTGGGCGAACCGCGCCTCGGGGAACGCCTCGGCGCGGTCGCGCCGGTCGTTCTCGTCCTCGCGCCAGTCGCGCGGCTGCCGCTCGAGTCGAAGCCCACGCGCCTCGAGGCCCGGCGCGTCGTCGTAACGGATCTCGAAAAGCGCGTCGGGCCGGGTGCTCGCGCGCGTGAACGACACCTCGGTCACGTGCGAGTCATGCGCTTCGCCGAACTCGGTCCCCAGGCCGGGACGAGCTTCGTGGGCCGCCGAGGGAGCGGCTTGCGCCCCGGCCCCCGCCCCCGCGGCGTCTGACACCCCGGCAGCGTTGGGTGCTGCGGGCGCCGGCGCGGCAGGCGCCGTAGCCGACCGCGATGCGGGCGCGGGCCGCGCGATGACGTCCCGCGGACGCATCACCTGGCTGGGCCGCTCGCGAAAGAACGCGACGCCGATGACGCCAACGTTCCGGTCGGGACCTGTGCGCGCGGCGTACGACGCGTGAACGGACGAGAAGCGGAACGCAGCGACCGTGTCGAGCGAGGTGCGCCACCCCTCGACGACCACGTCGTCGTAGGGGCCGACCAGATAGCCGCGCTTGCCCGGATGAGCAGGACGCCCGTCGATGGCGTCCAGCCCGTCGACCGAGACTACGGCCTCGACGCGGCCGGCGGTGGGATTGACGATGTGGAGTCGGTATCTCTCGCCGATCGCGCCGAGCACGAACCGGCGCCCCGCCTGCGCGTAGACAGGAAGCGGGCGCAACTCGTCGTCGACGAGCTCGACGCGGGGACCCGACGCGACGGTCTGCGGCTCCGAGCCACCCCACGCAGAAGGCTGGGCAGGTGGGTCGGCGTAGGCATACGGACCGCTGGAGCAGCCGCACGCGGCTGTGGCGAGGAACAGGACGGGGCCGAGAATGGATCGCATACCCGTCGTACGGACGAGGTGGCGATTGGATCTGCGCAGCGGTCAGCGGCGAACGCCCCACAACGGGAACATCATGACCACCGCCCAGTCGAAGAGGGCGTGCGCCAGTACGCCCGGCGCCAGCCGGCCGAACGCGCGCGCCATCGCGCCCCAGAGCAAGCCTCCCGCGAGAGCTGCGCCCACCACGGCGGGATTCAGCCCACCGGCATCGCCGGCGCCAGCGCGCAACGACCAGGCGGTAGGCACGTACGCGACCGCGTAGAGTCCCGCCGCCCAGAGCCACGCCATGCGGGAGCCCAAGCGCTCCTCGAGCAGGTGCGTCACCACGCCGCGCCAGAGCACTTCCTCGGCGAGCGCCGTTGCGGCGATGGTCGCCGCGATGGCGGGCGCATGCGCCGCGAGCTGCCGGGGGTCGCCGAATTGCCCATAGAGGCTCACGAGCCAGATCTCGCGGGGCGACCCGACGGGCGCGAACGTTCGCGCAAAAGCCCACGCGACGGTGAAGAAGAGGATCGCCGCGACGACGCCGCGCGTGAAGTCACCCCAGCGCGGCGTGAGCCATCCCTGCAGCAGCTCTTCGCGCCGGGCCCAGGCCGCGGCGACGGCGCCCAGCACGAGCGACGGGCCGGCTGCGAACACCCAGAAGGCGACGGTGCCGGAGCTCTGCGGGCGAAACGCGAAGTACGCCCCCGCCGCGTTGGCGGCTACGGCGAGCGCTACGAAGGCAGCGGCGAGGGGGCGCATGCGAGGTTGGAAGCGTAGCCGAGGACAGGTAGCGCGTGGGCTTACCCCACGACCGGCAAGCGTACGGTCCCGTTCGAGCGCGGCAGGGGGAGGTTCTGTTGCTTCGCGTACACGGCGTGCCGGCCGCGCGTCCGGTACCAGTCGGCCACGGTCGCCGTCGCGTGCATCTTTTCGACAATCTGCCGCCAGCCGACGCCCGTGTTGTAGGCGCAGAAGCTGATCTCGCCCTCCTGGGTCCCGTACGGGATGACGCACATCTCGGTGCGCCGAAAGTCGTAGTTGAACAGGTCCTGAACCACATGCCGGCGACGAAGAGCACGCGCCAGTCGAACTCGTGGGCGTCGCTCTCGTGGTCGCCGATGCGACTGCCGCGGGCGCCGGTCTGGCTGAGAAACTGCCTCAGGAGCGTCCGCAGCCCGAAGCCGGGCGGCGCGTTGCGCGGTTCGAAGCGGCGGCAGAGGGCCAGCGCGAGCTCCGCGAGCGTCACGGCGCGCGGCTGCGCTGCGTCGGTGATCTCCTGGATGTCCGCGAGGAGGCCCTCGACGTCCAGCACGTGCGCGAGCGGCACGGTCTGCTTCGTCCTCTTGTTCACGAGCAGCGCCGTGCCCATGCCGCAGTTCGGGTGGCAGCCGCACTTGAGCGAGCCCCAGTCGGCGCGGTCCGCGAGCAGCAAGTCCGTGAGGTCGCCGAACGACCCCATCGCCGAGAGCGGGAACCAGTCGCGCTGCGGCTCGAGGGTCGTGCCCTCGTGCCCCGCGGCAGCCGCGCCGGCGCGGAGCTGATCGCGAAGGTCGTGCGCGAGGTGCGCGAGCGTGTAGCGCTTCGCACGGCGTTCGTCGTCCGCGATGTCCTCGTCGCGACCGGTGAAGCTCACCGGTTGGAACGAGACGACGGTCACCTTGTCGGCGTTCTCGACGGCGAAGCGAACGACGCTACCCACCTGGTCGTCGTTGACGCCGCGCACGACGGTGACCACGAGCACGACGTCGATCCCGGCGGCCGCGAGGTTCTCAATCGCGCGAAGCTTCACGTCGAAGAGGTTGCCGACTTTGCGGTGCGCGTTGGCTTCCTCGCCGACGCCGTCGAACTGCAGGTAGGCGATGCGCAGCCCGGCAGCCTTCGCGGCTCGCGCGAAGTCCGGCTCCTGGGCGAAGCGGATGCCGTTGGTCGCGCATTGCACGCAGAAGTACCCGCGTTCGCGCGCATGGCGGATCGCCCGCAGGAAATGCGGCGAAAGCGTGGGCTCGCCTCCCGAGAACTGGACGCTCATCTGCCGCTGCGGCTGCACCGAGCAGGAGTCGTCGAGGATCTTCTGCACTTCCTCCCACTCGAGCTCGTGCACGAAGCCGACCTGATTGGCGTCCATGAAGCACGGGTCGCACATCATGTTGCAGCGGTTGGTGAGGTCGACGGTGAGCACGGCGCCACGGCCGTAGCGAATGCTCGAGGTGCCGTGGCTGCGCAGCTTCGTCGCCGGCGAAGCGAAGTCGCGGCCGGGGAAGAGCCGCTCGATGCGCGCCGTGAAGGCGGCGTCAATCGAGAGCACGTCCTCGATGGTGCCGTGCCTGGGGCACGTCTTGGTCATGACGAGCGTGCCATCGCGCTCCTCGATGCGCGCGCGCACTTCGCCCGGGCGCCCCTCGATGAGGGAGCGCACCTCGGCGCGGCCAGAGAGGACCTCGGCGCGTGCGTCTTTGACGCAGGCCGGACAAAGCGAGTCGGTCTCGCGCGGCCACCCGAGCGGGGGCGACGTGCGTTCGCGCTTCTTGAGCAGGGGCGCGGGCGCCCACTTCGGGTGCGGCGAGGGACGCTCGAACCGCGTGTTATAGGCGCGTACCAGCGGCCAGAGGGCATTGGCGGCGCGGCGCAGCGGGGAGCTCATGCGGGGGGAGACCTTAGCACCACCCGCGAAGAGCCGAGCGGAGCGACTCGCGGTTCTCCGCGACGCAAGCAATCGCGGTCGGGATGCAGGGGCGCGCGACCCGTTCGCTCCTGTTCGCGCCCGGGTGGCTCGTGCCAGGCGCTCCTTGCGCTACCGGTCGCGCTCAGGAAGCTCGCGCGCGCCCCTCGTCGGCAACGAATTCCGGCTCGGAGGCTTGCGGTCGAGGCTCATTCGCGACCGATCGCGGTGACGTGGCCTCCGCGGCGGGCTTGTCCGCAACGAACCGCGGTCGGAGGTTCAGGGTCGCGGCTCGTTGGCGACGAATCGTGATTCGCAAGCTCAGCGGGCTCGATGGAGCCGCAACCGACGCCGGTTGGCTGCGTTACGCGCGCGGTCAATTCGCTCGCGGCTGCGGTTGGAAACGTACGAGCGCGTTCGTCTCGGTCCCGAACCCGATTGGCAGGCTTACGGTCTGCGGTTGGTTAGCCTGCACACCCGGGTGATCGGCTTGCAACCGCGGTTGGTTAGCCTGCACACCCGGGTGATCGGCTTGCAACCGCGGTTGGTTAGCCTGCACACCCGGGTGATCGGCTTGCAACCGCGGTTGGTTAGCCTGCACACCCGGGTGATCGGCTTGCAACCGCGGTTGGTTAGCCTGCACACCCGGGTGATCGGCTTGCAACCGCGGTTGGTTCGCTTGCAAACCCCGGTGCTGGGCTTTCAACATCGGTTGGTTCGCTTGCAACCCGCGCTGGTGGCCTTGCAACCGCGTTCGTCTCGCTTTCAAGCCCGGTTGGTTTACTTACAACCGCGTCCGCAGCGCCCACGCGCATGGCTCGCGCTCGCGCCCACGCTCGCGCCCGCGCGCGCACGGAACCGTACGGCTCGGCCGCTCGCGCATCCGCCCGAGAGCGACAGCGACCCCCCCCTCCTGTACTGTGCGCCGCATGGCCCGGATCGTTCCCGTGGATGGCGCAGGCGCGGTGAGAACCCTGCGAAAGCTCGTCTTTCTCACCGTCGTGGTCCTCGGCGCGCTTTACCTCGGCTGCTCCGCGACGACGCGCGTCGACGCGGGTCACGTGGGCATCCGGGTGAAGCTCGCGGGCAGTGACCGCGGCGTCCAGGACATGCCCGTCGTGACGGGTTGGGTGTTCTACAACCCGCTCACCGAGCAGATCGTGCTCTTCCCGACGAGCGTGCAGAACGTGGTCTGGACGGCGTCGATTCACGAGGGGCAACCGGTCGACGAGTCGATGACGTTCAGCTCGAACGAGGGCGTCAACGTCAACGCCGACATCGGCCTGAGCTTTCACATCGAGCCGACCCTCGCTCCCAAGCTCTATGGCCGCTTCCGCCTCAACGACCTCGCCAAGCTCGCCGACGGCTACATGCGGCAGGCCGTGCGCGAGGCCTTCAACGACGTGGGCTCGAGGGCGCCGGTGCAGGACATCTACGGCGCCGGCAAGAGCAAGATGCTCGCGAACGTGACGCAGGAGTGCCGCGACATCTTCGGAAAAGATGGCATCGTCATCGATCAGCTCACGATCAACGGCGCGCTCAGGCTGCCGCAGAACGTGGCCGACGCGATCAACCGCGCGATGGAAGCGACGCAGAACGCGTTCCAGAGCCGCAACCGCGTCGCGCAGGTCGAAGCCGAGGCCACGCAAGCCATCACGCAGGCCCACGGCGGGGCGGAGGCCGCCCGGCAGAAAGCCGAGGGCGACGCCGACGCGCTGCTCATCCGCGCGCGGGCCGAGGCGCAGGCCAACGAGATCATCCGTCTGTCGATGACGCCGGCCGTGCTCCAGTACCGTGCGCTCGAGCACTGGGACGGCAAGCTGCCCGAGTACAACGCCGGGCAGCTTCCGCTTCTCACGTTCGACGTCACGAAGCTCGGCGCCACCGGCGGAGTCAACGAGGCCACCCGCCAGAAGCTCCTGAAGCAAATGCTCGAGGAGACCGCCCCAGCGGGAAAAGCGGGGGCCGCCCCGTCCGAATCGCCTGCCCCGGCGGCAAAGACCGGCGCCGCCGGGCCCGCAGAACCGCCGGCGCACTGAGACGCACACCAGGGGCCCCGCCCCATTCGTTGACGGGCGAGAAATCCCGGGCTATGGGTGCCTACTAGGTGCGGAGCGCGCGGCTCGCCCACGGGGGCAGGGCCGCAGGCGCCGCGCAGGAGAAGAATGTAGGGGTGTTCGGGCGCGGCCATACGGGCCGTCCTAGAGCGCCGCTCGACATAAAAAAGGTCCCCGGCGGGGACGGGCAAAAGCGCGACATGACGTTCATCGAAGCTGCGGCGGAGGTCCTCCGCAAAGCGGGCAAGCCGCTACATTACAAAGAGATCACAGAGCTGGCCATCGCGGGAAACCTGCTCTCCCACGTGGGGAAGACCCCGGAAGTGACGATGAGCCACAGGCTCACGTCGGCCATCAAGAAGGACGACAAAGACATCCCCATCGTCAAGGTGAAGCCGGGTGTCTTTGCCCTGCGCGAATGGGAGGGCAAGCGCGGCAAGCGCGGCGCGGCCTCGGCGCCCCAAGAGGTACCGTCCGACGACGTGGCCTCGACCGAAGGAAGCGCGCTCGAGGTCAACGCGCTCGAGATCGAAGCCGCGATGCGTGGACCGACCACGGCCGCGCGGGGGTTCACGGCCGAGGACGACGAGCGGGGCGACGACGGCGAGGACGACGCCACCGGCGATCGCGAGACGCCCGTGACGGGCGAGGACGCCCTCCGCGCCGACCTGGCGGCCAGCGGGGCCGAGCTCTTCGACGACGAGGAAGACGACGATCAGCCGATCTTGGGGGGGCCACCACTATCTCAGCCGGGCACCGAGGCGGCGCAGCCCCAGGGCGAGGGTGGACGCCGCCGTCGGCGCAGGCGGCGTCGCGGGCGTGGGGGTGGGCAAGGCGAAGCGGCCGGCCAGGGCGACCGGTTCTCGGCGCCGCGCGTCGGCGAGCCGAGATTCTCGCAGGGCGGGCCCTCGCCTTCGGGCACCAGCGGTGGCGATCGGTTCTCGTCGCCCGGGGGCGACATGCAGGCGCGAGGCGACGGCGCCATCCAGCCGACACCCATCGTCTCGATCGACGGCGACTCGAACGGGGAGAGTCGTGACGGGTACGCGGCACCGCGACCTGTCGTTCGCGACCGTCAGCAGATCATGGCGGGCGGACAGCCCACCGGCATCGACATTCCGCTCGGCGAGGGCGACGAGCTCTCGGGCCGCGAGCTGGCAGACGCCGCCGTCATCGTGCTCACGTCATTCGACCGCAATGCGGGACCTGTACCTCTCCGTACGCTGGCCGAGACGCTGATGCGTCGCGGTCGCCTGCAGGGCGATCCCGTGCTGGCGACGGCGCAGGCGAGCGCCGCGGTGCGTGCCGACAACCTGCGCCGCACGATGAACGGCCAGCGCGTACGTTTCCGTTTTGCGAACGGAGGCCGCGTCGCGTTGACCGACTGGGCGCTCGGGGGCGAGCTCCCGAGGCTCGAGCAGGAGGTCGTGATGTCGGTGGAGCGCTACCGCGAGGCGTCCCGGCGCGCGCTGCTTCGCCGCCTCCAGGAGCTCCCCGGCCACGCGCTCGTCGAGCTCGTGCTCCTCACGCTCGAGCGCTCGGGCATGACCAACCTGCGCGCCGTGCGCAGGGCCGGGTCTCCCGGGGGCGAGGCTCACTTCGCGGCGGTCCACAAGACCGGCGGCGACGCGATCCCGACAGCCATCGTCATCCGCAAGGACGGGCGCGAGCTCGGGCGCGAGCGCGTCACCGACCTGCGCGGCGCACTCCACCACTACGGCCCCGCATCGGCGGGATGGCTGCTCACGACGGGCCAGTGCCTCTCGGGCGCGCGCGAAGAAGCGGCGGCACCCGGAGCTCCTCCCGTGGCCCTCTACGACGGAATCGCGCTGTGCAAGCTGCTCGAGGACCTCGACGTCGGCGTCACGAAGACGCGCTTCGCCGTCGCCATTCCGGATCTCGAGCTGCTCGAGGCCTTGCGCGGGTGAGCCGATGGCGGTGCTCGTGGCGTGCGCAATCGGCGTCGCAGCGGGGCTCCTGGCCCTCTGGGCGAGCTCGCGTGCGGCCATCACGATCGCCGTCGCCGAGATTCACGACGGCAAGCTCGAGCTGACGCGCGGCAATCTGTCGCCGCGCGTCCTCGGCGATCTGCGCGACATCGCCTCCCGCCCGCGGGTACGGAGCGCGACCGTGCGGGTGCTGCGACAGAAGGACCGCGCACGGATCGAGGTCCACGGGAAAATGAGCGAGCAGCAGGTGCAGCGCATGCGCAACGTGGTAGGGAACGTGCCCGTGGCGCAGTTGATCCGAGCCGAGCGAAGATGAAGGCCCTCTGCGCTGCGGCAGCCGCGATCGCCCGGGTCACGCTGGCCGCCGCGCCGCAGGCGGTCCCGGCCACGTCGCCTGCACCGGCGCTCCACGCGCCTGCGCCCGCTTCTCCCGCCCACGCGCGGGCGAAGCGGGCACTGCAGAAGCCGCCGGCTCCGCGCCCGCCCGCGCCGCAGGTCGTTCTCACGATCGACGCGCCGAGCGCGCGAGGCGCCTGGACCATGCGCGTGAGCAACCACGGCGAGGTGCCGATTCACCTCGCCGCCGACGCGCGCCTTCTCACCCTCGAGGTCACGCCGCGGGGGGCCCGCGCGCCGGTCCGGTGCGAGCTCCCGGCGGAGATGCGCCCCGGCGACGAGCTGGAGTCCGCGCTCGTCGTGCCGCCCGGGCGAACGTACGCTGAGACGTTCGAGCCGCGCCTGTACTGCTTTGGCGCGGCCAAGCTCGAAGCCCTGAGCTCCGGGGCAACCGTCGTCGTGCGCCTTGGATGGCCGGGGCCCGCGAACTCCCCGCCCTTCGCGGTCGCGGCCGTCGAAGGGGTGGAGCCCGAGGTCTCCTCGCTCAAGTCGCTCGAGGGGCTGCCCATCGCCCTGCCCGACGAGCGCACCCCGCCGCTCGACCCGCCGGCGCCGGCGGAACACGCCGTATCCGAGCTCGAGACGCCACGGCTGGTGCTCGCAGACGCACCGGCGATCGACGCCTTCTCCGCCGAGGGTATCGAGATCCCCGTCACCCTTCGCAACGAGGGAAAGCAGCCGGTCGTCGTTCGATTCCGCCCGGAGACCCTGGGCTTCGACGTCATCGGCCCCGACAGCGTACAGACCTGCACGTGGCCCACCGCGCCGAGCGCTCCCGTGCGCGAGGCGTATACACGACTCCCACCGGCGGGCGCCGCGAGCCTGAGCGTGCTGCTGTCGGCGTACTGCAGTGGTCACGCCTTGGACCAGGCGGGCCTGTACGTCGTGCGCCCGCGCCTGGACACACGCCGCGCGTCGGGCGAGGCGATCGGCTATCGCACGTTCGACGGCCTCGTCGTCGCTGTCGCGCCGACGATCGTGCGTCTTCGCAGGGGTAACGTCGCCCCCTCGCTGCGGCGGCCCCGCCTCGAGGCTCCTTAGGGGCCGGCGCCCCCGCAGCTGTCCCCTTTCTCCCCGAGGCTGAAGTCCCCGTCGCTGGGCGGCGCGCACCTTGCTACAAGGCAGTCGTAGATACCGCCCGGGAGGGCGTCGCGATGCCCAAGGTGTGGTCGGGGCTCAAGCCCAAGCTCGGTGAGGGAGTCGAGCTGCGGATCGTCGACGCACCGCTCGCGCGCGCGCTGTTTCACGGCAGCCCGGCGGCGCGCCTGCTCGCGCGCGCGCGTCTCGCGCACGACGAGCAGGAGGACGGCGAGGGATGGGACGCACGTCTCGCCAGGTTGCTCGGTCGGGGAACGGCGGCGTTCGATCGTGTCCGGGGAGCCGTCGCGCGCCATGCGCGCGTCGCCTTCGACGAGGGCCCCCTACCCGCGGTCGATGCAACCGTCGCGGTGCTCGTTTGGGCCGTGGCTACGGAGAGCGGCTCGGGCCAGTCGCTCGCGGAGATCGCCCAGGGACCTGGCCAGGTTTCGCCGGGCGACGAAGCGGTGCTCGCCGCGTGCGCCGCGTACGACGAGCGCATCGCAGCACCCGAAGCCGACAAGCGCGCGCCCGCGTTCGAGGCCTGTCTCCGCATGGCGACCCGCTCCTCGCTCGGGCCCGTGCCGTGGGAGCAGCTGCAAGCGATCGCCGCTCAGCTCGAACGAGCGCCCATCGGCGTGCCGTTGTTCCGCGACGGCTCGCAGTCGATTCTTTCCGCGGCGCGTCGACGACGAGATCGCGTTCCGCGACCGCAGGGTGGCTCCGGTCGACCGCGACCACCTCGACGAGCTGATCTCGCGGGACCCGCGCGAGCTCGCGTCCGCGGTGTGGCGCACGGACACCCTGCCGGGGGGCGACGCGGGCTCCCAGCTGGCGACGTTCCTCGCCGACCTGACGCGGCTGCTCGCGCAGCCGGGGTCACTCGTTGCGGTGCTCGTACCGTTGCAGTCCGGGCAATCGCCCGACCCCCAGCAGCCGACCGAGCTTGGCGGCGCGCCCCCGTCGTGGATCCCCACGAGCTGGTCGTCGAGCGGCGCGGCGGCCATCGCCGACGCGCTCGAGCGCGGCGCCACCACAGTCCCGCGCGTTCGCACCGAAGTGGCGCGTGGCGGGGCCGCGGCTCTCGACGCCATCAGCGTCGAGATGCTGCGCGTCGGTGCCCACCCGTTCGCCAGCGCCGGCTTCGCCGAGATTCTCGCGCGCAGCGATCGCCCCCGCGACGTGATTCGCCTGGTGACCTACTTTGCGATCGCGCCCGACCCCGCGCCGGCGGCCCGGGCCCTCGCGGGGTGCGCGGCGCCGGAGCTGCCGCGCGTGCTGAGCGCGTGGCTGGAGGCAATGCTTCCGCAGACCGGCGACGACGCGCCCTCGTCGAGCGCCAATCGCGTGACCGCCTGCGTGGCGGCGCTCGAGCCGTATGTGCATCTGTACCGCGCGGTTCAGCCGCTGCTCTCACGGCTCAGCGACGCGCCGCCGAGCGCGTGACCGCGCGCCCATCCGCGGCGGAGCGGCCTACACCGGGATGACGCCCCGTTTCCTCGCGGGGCGTTCGACGCGCTTGTGCCGGGCGAGTTCGAGCCCCCAGGCGAGGACGCGACGCGTATCGCGCGGGTCGATCACGTCGTCGACGAGGCCCCAGCCTGCGACCTTGTAGACGTCGATGTTCTTTTGAACGGCCTCGACGATGCTCTTCTTGACGTCGGCCGGAGGCTCACCGTCGCCGAAGAGCTTCCTCGCCGCGATGCCGACCATTCCCTCGGCCCCCATGACGCTGATCTCGCCGGTGGGCCAGCTCACGATGAGGTCCGGCTCGAACGCCCGGCCGCACATGACGTAGTAGCCGGCGCCGTACGCCTTTCGAACGACGACCGTCAGCTTCGGAACGGTCGCGGCGCTCATCACGTGCAGCATCTTCGCGCCGTGCCGAATGATGCCCGCGTGCTCCACCTTGGACCCCACCATGAAGCCCGGTACGTCCTGCAGAAACACCAGCGGTACGTTGAACGCATCGCAGACTTGAATGAAGTGCGCCGCCTTGTCGGCCGAGTCGCCGTCGAGAATGCCCCCGAGGTGCATGGGCTGGTTGGCGACGACGCCGACGCTCTGGCCGCCGATGCGCGCCAAGCACGTGATGAGGCTTCGCGCGAAGCGCGGTTTGATGTCGAAGATCTCGCCGTGGTCGACGACCGCCCGAATCAGCTTGTACATGTCGTACGGCTTGCGCGGCGACTCGGGGAGAAGGTCGAGCAGCGACTCCTCGCGGCGGTCGACCGGGTCGTCGCAAGGCACCGACGGGGGTGGCTCGTCGCAGCTCGAGGGGAGATACGAGAGGTACTTCTTCACCGCCTGCAGACACGCCGCGTCGCCCTCGAACTCTCCGTCGCCGACCCCGCTCACCTCGCTGTGGACCTTCGACCCGCCGAGTTCCTGCTCACCGACGTCCTGGCCGGTCACGGCCTTGACGAGCGCAGGACCGCCCAGCGCCAGGCTGCCGACGCCCTTGACCATGGGCACGTAGTCGGCGAGGCCCGGAACGTAGGCCGTTCCGGCGGCGCCGGGGCCGACCATGGCCGCAACCTGCGGCACGACGCCGCTCATCAGCACCTGCTCGCGGAACAGGTGCCCGGTCCCGGCGAACAGCGAAATCATGTCGGGATGGCTCGATCCGGGATCGATGCGCGCGCCGCCGGAATCGACGAGCCACACGATGGGCCAGCGACCCTTGAGCGCCATCGACCTGAGGCGCGTGACCTTCTCCTCGCCTGTGTAGCCCATGCTGCCGCCCTTGACCGTGAAGTCGTAGGCGGCGCACGTGACCATCCGTCCGTCGACCTTGCCGAATGCGGTGACCACCGCGTCCGCCGGCGGCTTGTCGCTCCCGTCCGCCCCCGCGGCGACTCCCATCTGCGTGCCGTGTGTGCCAATCTCGAAAAAGACGCCGTCGTCGAAGAGGAGCGCCAGGCGTTCGCGCGCGGTCATCTTGCCGCGCTCGTGCTGCTTCGCCACCCTCTCGGGGCCGCCCATCTCGCGCACCCGGGCGCGGCGTGCTTCGAGCTCGGCCACCATCTCGCGCATCGTCGGCATTTGGAGTCACTCCCCTTCCGAGCTTCCGACGTTCTCGTTCACTTTCCCGTCCATCGGGGAGAGCGCTTTTCCAGGAATGCAGCGAGCCCCTCGCGCGCGTCGTCGGTCGCGAGGCACTCGGCGAGGCGCTCGCGGAGCATCGGCAGGGCGCGCTCGAGCTCGAGGTCGTCTTGCGCCGCGAACGCTCGGAGCCCGAGACGGAGCGCCGACGGACTCTTCGCCACGACGGCATCGACCAGCGACTTCACCTCGGCGTCGAGCCGGTCCGGAGGGACCGCGCGATTCACGAGCCCCACGCTGGCCGCTTCCACGGCGTCGAGCTTCTGCCCGAGGAGCATCATCTCGAGCAACCGGCGCCGCGGCATCAGCCGCGCGAGCATCGCCATGATCATCATCGGGAAGAGACCCACGTCGACCTCGGGCGTTCCGAGCTTCGCCTCGGTGGATGCCACCGCGAAGGTGCTTGCCGCGACGAGCCCCAAGCCGCCGCCGAGAGCATTGCCGTTCACTCGCGCGATGACCGGCTTGTCCCCGTGGGCGAGTGCGAGCAGGAGCTCTGCGTAATCGCCCACCTGGGCGTCATCCGATGCCGGGCCAGACCCGCTCCGGATCTCGGCGAAGTCTCCGCCCGCGCAGAATGCCCTTCCCTCGCCCGTCAGCACGATGGCGCGCACGTCCTCCGCAGCGCGAGCCTGGTCGAGCGCGTGCAGCAACTCGCCCATCATGCGTGGACCGATCGCGTTGGCCCGCTGCGGATAGCTCGAGAAAGATCGTCGCGACGGCGCCCTCGCGCACCACCTTGATGCGCTCGTAGTCGCGCTCGACGTGACCCAAGCTCAGCCTGCCTTCGCGCCGAGAATGGCGCGCGCTTCCTCGACCGTCGCCGGCCTGCGGCCTACGTCGCGCACCATGCGGGCCGCGACCTCGACGAGCTCGCCGTTCAATCGGGCCATGGTCGTGCCGTCGGGCAAGTAGAAGTTGTCCTCGAGCCCGACGCGCACGTTTCCGCCGAGGACGAGCGCCGTCGCGAGCATGCGCCACTGGCACTTGCTGATGCCGATCACCTCCCACTCGCTCTCCGGTGCGAGATCGAGCGCGACGCGCTTCTGCAACTGCAGGCTCTCGACGGTCGGCGGCAGCCCGCCCAGCACGTTGACGATGAACGAGAACTGGAGCGGCGGCCGTAGCAGCCCCATGTCGAGCAGCGGCCACACACCGTGCGTGTGGCCGACGTCGAAGCACTCGAGCTCGGGTTTGACGCCCGCCTCGTTCATGGCCCCGATGAGCGTCCCGATCTTGCCGTACGTGTTCGGGAAGATCATGTCGAAGACGAAGCTCTTCCGCTTCTCGGAGTACTTCGAGTAGTTCATCGTCCCCATGTTGAGGGCGGCGATCTCCGGACGGCTCTCGCGCAGATAGGTGCACTGGTCGCTGACGTCGTCGTCGAGCGTGCCGGTCGAGAAGTTGAGCAGGATCGGGCAGCGCTTTCGCACCTCTTCCTTGATGCGCGCGAAGGTCTGCGGGCGAAACGTCGGGCTCCCGTCGTCGTTGCGTGCGTGGATGTGCACGACCGCAGCGCCCGCGTCGTATGCGCGCTTCGCCTCTTGGCCGATCTCCTCCGGCGTGTACGGCAGGTGCGGGCACTGCTCGCGCTTGGCGAGAACGCCGGTGAGCGCGCAGGTGACGACGCATACGTCTCGGTCGCGGTGGCTTCCGGTCACGCGGCTACCCTCCGGCCTTTTCGCGTTCGACGATGCTCTGCACACGCCGGGCGACCTTGGTCAGGATCGTTGAGCAGATCCCGCACTTCGCCGGGCGATAGGCCCTCGAGCGCGCCGCGGAACACCTCCATGGGCTCGACGGCGATGCTCCGGGCGATCTTCGCGCCCCGCTCGGTCAGCTTGATCTTGATGACCCGCCGATCTTCCGTCGATCGCACGCGCGCGACGAGGCCGGCTTGCTCCATGCGATCGATGATCCCCGTGACCGTGCTGTTCTGGGCGCGGATACGCTCCGAGAGCTCCGAGAGCGACAGGTCGCCCAGCCCCTCGAGCATCTTGAGCACGGTGAGCTGCGGTCCCGTCAGCTCCACCGAACGGGCCAGCTCCTTCGTGAGGCGACGGCTCTCCGTGTAGAGATACAGCGTGGCTTCGAGGATCTGATCGACCTCGGGCTTTATGTCGGACGGAATCGCTGCGGCCACGCGCTCGCTCCGAAGGGGTCCTTTTGGGGCCGGGCAAACCTGAGGGGGTCAGCAACCCTTTTGGGGCCGGGGCCCCAAAAGAGCAAACCTGGGGGTCAGCCACAAACCTGGGCGTCAGCAACCCTTTTGGGGCCGGGGCCCCAAAAGACGAAACCTGGAGACGAACCTGGGCGATGGCGATGTTTCGTATGCGAAATAATAAGAGCCTCCGCCGTTGCGTCAACCCCCGCCGGGGCCCCGCTTGCACTCTCCGGCCCGGTGCATCATCTTCGTGGGCTCGCCATGGGGACGAAGGAGCACGAATTCTCGATACCGGCGCGTGACCTCGACGCGGCCGGCAAATCGCTCCGGTTCCCGGTCCGTGCCTCGTGGCTGCGCGGCGCGCTCGAAGGAACGGACGTGGGCGCCGCGGGACCCGACGGCGAGCTCGACCTGCGAGCTTCCAAGAGCGGCACGGACGTGGTCGTCCGCGGCACCCTGCGGGCCGAGCTCACCGTTCCCTGCGCGCGGTGCCTCGAGCCCTCGAACGTCACGGTGAAAGAGCCCATCAGCGCCCTGGTCGTGCCCGGCGCGGTGGTGGGAGAAAGCCCGGGCGGCGACGAGGATGACCTCGTGCCCGACCAAGGGGACATGATCGCCTACGACGGCGAGACCGTGGTCCTCGACGACCTCGTCCGCGACGAGCTCTTGCTGGGTATTCCCATGATCCCCTTGTGTTCCGAGGGGTGCCCGGGTATCAGGCGCCCTGGCTCACCAGAGCCGCCCCCCCCGCGGTCGCCGGCCGTGGACCCGCGCCTCCAGCCTCTTCTCCGGCTAAAGAAGCCATAGACCTACCAGCAGTAAGAAAAGGAGCACGCTCCCGTGGCCGTTCCGAAGCGACGCACGAGCCGTTCAAAGCGCAACATGCGACGTCAGCAGCACGACAAGGTCGCCGCACCGAACATCGTCCCCTGCCCCAATTGCGGCGAGCCCGTCGTGCCGCACCGCGCCTGCGCGTCGTGCGGGCACTACAAGGGCCGTGTAGTCAAGCCCGGCACGACGACGACCGGCGAGTAGAATCTCGCTCGGCGCGCTCCGTCGCGGGCGGGTACACTCGCGTGAATCCGCACGCTCGAGGCGCAAGCCCGAGAGTCCGGGGCTCTCCCCTTTTTCGACCGCCGCGTCCCATGCCCACGCTCGCCCCCCCTCGCTCGCGGATTCTCGGCACGGGGCACTACCTGCCCCCGGTCGTGCGCACGAACGCCGATCTCGAGAAGATCGTCGACACGTCCGACGAATGGATCAGCGAACGCACCGGGATCCGGGAGCGGCACATCGCGCCCGAGGGCGTGGTCACGAGCGACATGGCGGCAGGGGCGGCGCGGAACGCCCTGGACATGGCCGGACTCAAGGCGTCGGACCTGGACATGATCATCGTCGGCACGGTGACGCCCGACATGCCGATGCCGGCGACCGCGGCGTTCGTCCAGCAGAAGCTCGGAGCCCCTGCGTGCCCCGCCTTCGACCTGAGCGCTGCCTGCGCGGGCTTCGTCTTCGGCATGTCCATCGCCGATCAGTTCATCGCGTCGGGGCAGATGCGCCATGTCCTGATCGTCGGCGTCGAGCTGCTCTCCCGCGTCCTCGACTGGACCGACCGCGCAACGTGCGTCCTCTTCGGCGACGGCGCGGGCGCCGCGGTCCTCGGGCCGAGCGGAGCCAAAGACGGTGACCCGAAGCCGCGCGGCGTCCTCTCGACCTCCATCGTCACCGACGGCTCGCTCGCGATGTCGCTTCGCATTCCTGGCGGCGGCAGCGCAGCGCCCACGACGCACGCCACGGTCGACTCGAAGCTGCAGTACGTGCACATGAAGGGGCAGGACATCTTCAAGGTCGCCGTCAAGAACCTGCTCTCGGCCAGCACGAAGGCCCTCGAGCGCGCGGGGATGACGAAGAACGACATCGATTGGGTGTGCCCCCACCAGGCCAACAAACGCATCATCGATCAGGTCGTTGCGCGCATCGAGGTCCCGACCGAGAAGGTCCTCACGAACATCGAGCGCGTGGGCAATACGTCGAGCGCGTCGATCCCCATCTTGCTCGACGAGAACCTGCGGGCCGGTAGGGTCCGGCAGGGCGACACGGTCCTGATGTGCGCCCTCGGCGCGGGCATCTCCTGGGGGAGCGCGATCGTCCGGATTTGACGACAAACCTGGGCGACTGCGCTATACGCGGGCGCCCATGACCATCGCGTGGCTCTTTCCAGGCCAGGGCTCGCAGTCGGTCGGCATGGCCAAAGACGTGCTCGCTGCGTCACCCGCAGCTCGCGCCGTCTTCGAACGCGTCGACGCCGCCCTCGGCGAGCCCCTCTCCCGGCTCGTGCTCGAGGGGCCGGAAGAGGAGCTCACGCTCACGGCCAACGCGCAGCCCGCCATCGTCGCGGCGAGCCTCGCCGTGCTGGCCGCCGTTCGCGAGCGCATTCCCGAGCTCGCGCCTCCGGCGTTCGCGGCCGGGCACTCGCTCGGTGAATACTCGGCTCTCGTCGCCGCCGACTCGCTCTCGCTCGAAGACGCCGTTCGCCTCGTGCGCGCACGAGGCCGCGCCATGCAGGACGCCGTTCCTGCCGGCACCGGAGCGATGAGCGCGATCATGGGCATCGAACCGGCGCAGGTTCAGGCGATCTGTGCCGAGGCTGCCGAGGGCGAGGTGGTGTCCCCCGCGAATTTCAATGGGCCCGGGCAGATCGTCATCGCCGGGCACACGGCCGCCGTCGAACGCGCCGGAAAGCTTGCGTCTGCCGCGAAGGCCCGCGTCGTCCCTCTCAAGGTGAGCGCCCCTTTTCATTGCGCGCTGATGGCGCCCGCCGCACGCGTGTTGCAGGCCGAGCTCGAGCGAGTCTCGATACGCGACCCGCGCTTTCCGATCGTCGCGAACTTCGACGCGCGCCCCAACTCCGACGCCACCCGCGTGAAGGAGCTGCTGGTACGCCAGGTCGATGGCGCGGTGCGTTGGGACGAAAGCGTGCGCGTGATGGTCGCCAGCGGAGCCCGGCGCGCCCTCGAGTTGGGCCCGGGACGAAAGCTCGCCGGCCTCGTCAAGCGCATCGCCAAGGAGCTCGAGGTCCTCGGCGTCGACGACCAGCCTTCGCTCGAAAAGGTGCGCGCCTTCCTTGCAGGTGGTTGAAGCCAAGTCGCCGGGGCTCTATAACGCGCGCCTCATGTTCCGCCTCGACGGAAAGCTGGCCCTCGTGACGGGCGGATCGCGTGGCATCGGCAAGGCGTGCTGCGAGACGCTCGCCGAGCAGGGGGCGACGGTCGTCGTCAACTACGTGAAGGGAGAAGCGGCCGCCCGCGCCGTCGCGGAGTCGATCGTGGCGAAGGGGGGCAAGGCGCACGTCGCCGCCTTCGACGTCGCCGATTCGGCCGCAGTCGACGGAGCCATCGAGGACCTGGTCAAGAAGCACGGCAAGCTCGAGATCCTGGTCGCCAACGCCGGCATCGCGATCGACGGCCTTCTGCTTCGCATGAAGGACGAGGATCTGGAGAAGCTCTTCGTCACCAACGTTCGCGGTGCGCTCGCTTGCGCGCGCGCAGCCAGCCGGAGCATGATGCGCGCGCGCTGGGGCCGCATCGTGTTCATGTCCAGCGTAGTCGGCGAGATGGGCAACGTCGGTCAGACCGCCTACGCGGCGAGCAAGGCGGCGCTCATCGGAGCAGCGAAGTCGATCGCGCGTGAGTATGCGTCGCGGAACGTCACGGCGAACGTGATCGCGCCTGGCTACATCGATACGGACATGACGGCGACCATGACAACCGAGATGAAGGAGCAGCTCGTCAAGGTCGTGCCCCTGGGCCGAACGGGGGCGGCACGCGACGTGGCAGCGGCCTGCGCGTACCTGGTGAGCGACGAAGCCGGGTACGTTACGGGCCAAGTGCTTCGCGTGAACGGCGGCATGTATGTGTGACGCAACCAGCCCCGAGCCCGATTTTCGGGACCGGGGCCCCGAAAACCAGGCCTGAGACCACAGCGCGCAGCGACGTACGCGCCTCTGCCGCTCGACTACCAGCCGTTTTTCCGATACGAGGCGAAACCACCCTATGGCGACCGACATCCCCACCGAGGTCAAGCGGATCATCAAGGAGCAGCTCGACGTCGACGAGAAGGACATCAAGCCCGAGTCGAGCTTCATCGACGACCTGGGCGCCGACTCGCTCGGCCTCGTCGAGCTCGTGCTCGCTTTCGAAGAGGCCTTCGAAATCGACATCCCCGACGAGGACACCGAGAAGATCCGTACCGTGCAGGACGCGATCGACTACATCGAGAAGCACGCTAAGAAGTAATCGTCTCGTTCGAGGGGAGCGCCTCCGCTCCCCTCGAGCTCCCACGCACCTGTTCGAGGGGAGCTCCGCCCCAGCCTCCCAGCCGAACCGGTTGGAAACTCTCGAGCCATGCAACGCGAAGAACGCGAACGCGTCGTCATCACTGGCATCGGCCTGGTAACTCCGGTCGGCATCGGCACGGCCGATGCGTGGCGGGCCCTCCTCGCCGGCCAAAACGGCATCGGCCCGATCACGCAGTTCGACTGCTCGGCCTTCCGGGTCCGGATTGCCGGAGAGGTAAAGGGCTGGGAGCCGACGCGCTGGATCGACAAGAAGAAGCTGAAGGAGATGGACCGCTTCACCGAGCTCGCGCTCGGCGCCGCGGCAATGGCGGTCGGCGACGCCAAGCTCGAGCTGACCGAGGAAGAGCGGGGCCGTGCCGGCTGCTTCGTCGGCGTGGGCCTCGGAGGCCTGTTCACGCTCGAGAAGACCAAAGAAACGCTGATGACCAAGGGGCCGACCAAGGTCAGCCCGTACTCGATTCCGGGAATCATCGCGAACCTGGCGGCGGGGCAGGTATCGATCGCGTGGGGCCTCAAGGGGCCGAGCTATTGCACGACGAGCGCCTGCTCGAGCGGCGCGCACGCCATCGGTGAGGCCTCTGAATGGATCCGCCGCGGCCGCTGCGACGTGATGGTGGCCGGAGGCGCCGAGGCGACGATCACGCCCGTCGGCATCGCCGGCTTCGAGGCCATGTACGCTCTCTCGAAGCGCAACGACGACCCGGCTCACGCGAGCCGCCCGTTCGACAAGAGCCGCGACGGCTTCGTCTGCGGCGAGGGATCGGGCATCGTCGTGCTCGAGTCGCTGACTCGGGCCAAAAAGCGGGGCGCTCGCATTTACGCGGAGGTCACGGGCTACGGCGCCTCGACCGACGCGCACCACATCACCCAGCCGGCACCCCACGGCGAGGGCGCCCAGCGCTCGATGCGCATGGCGCTGGAGGACGCGGGGCTCTCCGTGGATGCCATCGACTACATCAACGCGCACGGGACCTCGACACCCGTCGGGGACGTCGAAGAGTCGAAGGCCATCATCTCCGTGTTCGGCGCCCAAGCCATCGAGAAGAAGCTCTGGGTGAGCTCCACGAAGTCCATGATGGGCCATCTCCTCGGGGCTGCCGGCGCCGTGGAGACGGCGGTGTGCGCGCTGACCATCGCCGACGGGCGCGTCGCGCCCACCATAAACTTGGTGGAGCAGGATCCGCAGTGCCCCCTCGACTACGTCGCGAACGAGGGGCGAGAGCGCGCGGTTCGGCACGCCATGAACAATTCCTTCGGCTTCGGAGGCACGAACTGCACGCTCGTCCTTTCGCGCCACGAGCGGTAGGCTCTCATGAGCATGAAGATCGCGCTGGGGGCAGACCACGGCGGCTTCGATCTCAAGAAAGAGCTCGCCGAAGGGCTGCGCGAGCTCAAGTATGCGGTCGATGATCTCGGGTGCTTTTCCGTCGAGCCGTTCGACTATCCCGACGTGGCCCATACCGCCGCGAGAGGCGTCCTCGACGGAACCTACGAACGAGCCATCCTCGTGTGCGGGACCGGTGTCGGCATGGCCATGACCGCGAATCGCTACAGGGGAATACGCGCTGCAAACTGCCACGACACCTTCGGCGCGCGCTGCGCGCGCTCGCACAACGACGCGAACGTCCTCACGCTCGGCGGGCGCGTCCTGGGTGTCGGCTTGGCCTGGGAGATCGTCAACACGTGGCTGGCGACCCCGTTCAGCAGGGGCGACAGGCACATGAGGCGCATCGTGAAAATCGATCCGTGAGGTGCCCCTTCTGTTTGCACCTGGAGAGCAAGGTGATCGACTCACGCGTGTCGACCGGCGGGGACGTCATTCGTAGGCGCCGCGAATGTGAGGGCTGCGGACGGCGCTTCACCAGCCGCGAACGCGTCGAGGATGTCCTGCCGACGGTCGTCAAGAAGAGCGGCGTGCGCGAACCGTTCGAACGCGAAAAGGTGCTGCATGGCGTTCGCCTGGCGTGCAACAAGCGACCGGTCGCGATCGACAGCATCGAGCGGTTCATCGAGGAGCTGGAGCGCGAGCTGGCCGAAGGCGAAGCGAAAGAGGTCTCCAGTCAGGAGATCGGCGAACGCGTGATGCGGAAGCTGCGCGAGCTCGACGAGGTGGCGTACGTTCGCTTCGCCAGCGTTTACCGCAGCTTCCGGGACATCGACGAGTTTCGGACCGAGTTGGACAAGATGGCGCGAGCGCGCGCGTTGCCCGGGGAGGCCTAGATGAGCGACGCGCCCGCGGGAGGGCAAGTCGCGGCGTTCTCGCCCGAGGACGACCGGTGGATGGCTCGGGCCCTCGAGCACGGAGCTCTCGGCAACCCGTCGCCTAACCCCCATGTCGGAGCGGTCGTCGTCAACGAAGGGCGTCTGCTCGGGGCTGGTCATCACGACCGCGCGGGCGAGGACCACGCCGAGGTAATCGCGCTGCGAGAGGCGGGCGAGAAGGCGCGTGGAGCGACGCTCTACGTCACCCTCGAGCCGTGCAACCACGACGGGCGCACACCCCCGTGCACGAGCGCGATCGTGAAAGCGAAGGTGGCCCGCGTAGTCGTCGGCTGCACGGATCCGAATCCGCACGTCGCCGGCGGAGGAGCCGATCGCCTACGCGCGGCGGGCGTTCGCGTCGACATCGGGTGCCGCGAGGCCGAAGCTGCGCGGCTCATCGCCCCCTGGAAGAAGTTCGTGACGACCGGAGTGCCGTACGTCGCGCTCAAGCTGGCGCTCTCGCTCGACGGTCGCATCGCGACCCGGACGGGCGCATCCAAGTGGGTGACCGGACCCGAGGCTCGCGCGCGGGTGCACCTGCTGCGAGCTCAGCACGACGCGGTCATCATCGGAATCGGGACGGCACTCGCGGACGACCCGCGGCTTACGGTACGCGACGCGCCCGGGCACAGCCCTCTTCGCGTCGTCCTCGACACCAAGCTGCGCCTGCCTCTGGCCGCGCGGCTCGTGCAGACCGCGCGCGACGTGCCGACATGGGTCATCTGCACCACCGACGGGCCTTCTTCGGCCGAGGAGGCGCTCGTCGAGCGGGGCGTCGAGGTACTGCGGGCGCCCTCGTCGGCCGAGGGACGCATCGAACCTCTGGCCGCCCTCCAGATGCTCGCCGCGCGCGGCATCGTAACGGCGATGATCGAGGGCGGGGCGGAGCTCGCCGGCAGCGTGCTGGCGGGGGCGGTGGTGGATGAGCTCCACTGCTTCATCGCTCCTATCCTGCTTGGACCGCGTGGGCGTCCAGGAGCCGTCGACTGGGCCGGGCCCGCGACCCCCGCCGAGGCGCCGTCCATCGGCGACCCCCAGTGGGAGGTCTGCGGCCTCGACGCCCACGTCTGGGGAGCGCTCCGCTACCCACCCCGATGACTCAGGCGGACAGCAGCCCCTCTCCGGGTGGGGAGCGCTTCCCTCGAAACGAGACAGAGTCCCGCGGTCGGATTAGATTAGGGTTTGATATGGCTGTCCGTACAATCCTGCACTACCCGGACCCCCGCCTCCGCGAGCCAGGGAAGAAAGTCCAGGGCCTGACCGACGAGCTCAAGCAGCTCATCGACGACATGGCTGAGACGATGTACTCGGCCCCTGGCGTCGGCCTTGCGGCCACCCAGGTGGGGGCTCCGTGGCAGATTTTCGTGGTGGATTGCGCGGCCGAGGGCGAACCCAGCGATCTCCGAGTGTTCGTCAATCCGGAAATCGAGTCGACCGAGGGCAAGATCACCTGGGAGGAAGGCTGCCTGAGCTTCCCGGGCGCCCGTGAGGAGGTCGAACGCGCAAGCAAGGTCCGGGTGCGGGCTCAGGACCGGGACGGCGCCTGGTTCGAGCTCGAGGCCGAGGGCCTCCTCGCCATCGCAATTCAGCACGAGTACGACCACTTACAGGGCGTGCTCATGATTGACCGGCTGGGGCCGCTCAAGAAGCGGCTCCTCCACCGGAAGATGCTCAAGCGCAGCGAGACGAGCGCTACGGCCTGAACGCGTGTGGTGTGGGTCTCGCCTACAGCGGAGGCGTAAACCGTGATCTTTTGTCTCTGCTGAGGTCGCGCCCCGGCAACAACCGTGGAACAACCGTGTCTTGCACAACGTTGGGTCCCTGCTCAGACCGAACCGTTCCCCTCGCCCGTCCGTACAGCCCAAAGCAGTGACAACGCCCGCTTCCATCCACCCCGTCCGCGACGACTCCCCTTCCGACGCGGTCACCGCCTACTTCGAACAGCTCGCGCGCGTGCCCCTGTTGACGCGCGAGGGTGAGGTCGACCTCGCCCGTCGTATCGAGGAGGGCGAGCGCCAAGTCCTTCGCGCCGTCGTCGCATCGCCCCTCGGCGTGCGCGAGCTCGGCCAGCTTGGTCGCGCCGTTCGCGACCGCAAGCTCCGTCTGCGCGACGTGACACGCGCCACCATCGACGACGAGGCCGGCGACGACGAAGACGGCACGGTGCGCGCAATTGCCGACGCGCTCGAACGCGCGGCTACGGCGGCGCGCGCTCGCAGGATCAGCGCCAAGCTGCGAGACGAGCTAGTCGAGGCCCTCCTCGAGGTGCGCTTGACGAAACGCGCGGTCGACCGCGTCGTGGCCAAGCTGCGCGACTCGCGAGATGGCGCACCTCTGGCGCGCAAACGCGCGATCGAGGCGACGCTCGGGTCCATTCGCACCGGAGAGAGCGTCTCCGAGCGCGCAAAGGCAAGCCTCATCGCCGCCAACTTGCGCCTGGTCGTATCGATCGCAAAGCGCTACCGAAACCGCGGCCTCCACCTGCTCGATTTGATCCAGGAGGGCAACCTGGGACTGATGCGGGCAGTCGACAAGTTCGAATACAAACGCGGGTACAAGTTCAGCACCTACGCGAGCTGGTGGATCCGCCAGAGCGTCAGCCGGGCGATAAGCGATCAGGCTCGAACGATTCGCATCCCGGTGCACATGGTCGAGACGCACAACAAGCTGGCGCGGACCCTGCGCGACATGGTGCAAGAGGGCGGCGAGGAGCCGACGCCCGAGCAGATTGCGGCGCGGATGAACGTGCCCATCGAGAAGATACGCATGCTCCTCGAGGCCACCCGCGAGCCGGTCAGCCTGGACGCGCCCGTGGGCGAGGACGGCGGGGCGACGGTCAGCGATTTCGTGGAGGACCTTTCGTTCCCCGCGCCCGAGGAGGCGGTGGGAGACTCGGAGCTTTCGCGCGAGACGCGCGACTTGCTCAAGCTGCTCTCGCCGCGCGAAGAGCAGGTGTTGCGCATGCGCTTCGGAATCGACTCTCCGGGCGACCAGACGCTCGAAGAGGTCGGCAAGAGCTTCGAGCTCACGCGCGAGCGCATTCGCCAGATCGAGACGAAGGCACTGCGCAAGCTGCGGCTGCCCTCGTATCACCGCAAGCTGAAGGCGCACATCGAGCGATAGCCTACCGGCGGCGAAACATCCCGCCGTCCAGGCGCACGCCCCGGGCGGCAAAGTCGCTGGCCAGCCGAGGCACGACGCCCGTGGCCACGTACGCCGATTCTCCCGAGCTCTCGCCGAGCACGAACAGGTCTCGGGTCACGACGCCCTTGTCGTCGCTGCCCCCGATCTCGGCCACGCGCAGGACGCGAAGCTTGCCGTCACCCGCACGAATCACCTCGAGCGCGACGTCGAAGGATTCCCCGACCGCATCACGCGCGGCTTCGATCGTCGCGCCCGGCCGCGAGAGAGCCACTTGCGACGCGAGCCGCGCCAGCCCATGGCGCAAGGACGGCGCGCCGACCCCTGCGAGCACACCCTCGGCTCCGTCGCCGATGGCGTCTATCGTCGCCGCCGCCGCGGCTCCCGCCAACGAGAGGGCCACCAGGCGGTCGGCTCCCAACCGAGCCGCCGCTCGTACGGACTCCTCCCCACGTGCCCCGCGATCGACGACCGAAATGGGCACGACCTGGGCCTGCGCGATGGCAATTTCGTCCCCGTCCTGCAACACCGCGACGCGCTCTCCCGCCGGCGCGGCCGAGGCCAACGCGCCGATGATGGAGGAGACCGCCGTTGCTCCGGACCCGACGACCAGCACGTTGGCCCGCGCGACGACGCACGCCTCGAGAAAGGACGCGATGGTCCGTGACATCGCCCCCGCCCGCACGAGGTCCTCCAGAGTCGTCTCGATGCGTCTCCGCTTGTGGACCGACAAGACCCAGCTCGCAGCCGCTGGCGGCGCGATGGCAACCATGTACGCGCCGCGCGCCAGCCTTCGTTCCACGACGAGGGCCCCGGACGGCAGCGGGTCGCCCGACTGGTGCGCCAGCCGCGCGATGACGCGACCCAGCGCCTCTTCGCTGGTGAACGAGGGTTCGGCGAGCGCCGGTTGCCCGTTCTTGACGGCAAGGACGTAATCTGGCCTCGAGACATGAATCTCGCTGGTCTCGTCGTCGTCCAGCAGCGGCCCGATGGGCCCGAGCCCGATGATCTCGCGCAGCGCGTCCCGCGCGAGAAGCTCCAGATCGATGCCCTCGGGGGCCTCTCCCTCTTCTCGCATGGCTTTGGCTTGCTCGCGGACCGAACGCTCGATCTGCTGCGAGAGGTCGTCGTTCGGCGTCGACGGGACCTTGAGCGGTGCGAGATCGACGACGTCTGCGACCCGATCGACCAGCGTGATGAGCGCCAACCGCCGCGCAGCCTGTTGGGGCGTCTCGCGCGGGAGAGGCCTCCCGGCCGGAGGCGGCGGCATGGCGCGCACGGGCGAGGACCGCGAGACGCTGCGCTCGGGCGCCAACGCGGCGGTATTGCCTCGTCCGCCGGGGCGAGGTTCGGTGGGCTGCGGAACCCTCGGCGGCCCGGGTACCTTCGGCGCCGGTGACCCGCGTATCTCCGGGGCGCTTTCGCTGTCGTCGGGATCGCGCTCCAGAGGGTAGTGGCTGACGCTGCTCTGCTGATCGGGTCCCCGCGGAGTGGGGGCCGGCGACGGCGCGGCTACGGCCGGCGTAGCAAGGGCTGCCGCTCCACCCTGCCCCATGCCAGCCGCGGCCGCCGCGGCGGCTGGCGGCCCGGCAGGAGGCGGTCCCGGTTGGGGCGAAGCGTCGCGTGGGAGCAACGGTGCGCCTTGGCGGGCGGGCGTGCGGCCCTGCGAATCGTCGCCCGACGCGAACGCCGGCTCAGACGTCGCCACCTGCTGCGCGATCGTCTCCAGGCGCAACACGAAATCGCCGATGTAGATCTTGTCGCCCTCACGGACGATCGTCGCCTGCGAGATTTTTCGCCCGTTGACGTACGTCCCGTTGGTGCTCTTGAGGTCCGTGACGATGAAGCGTCCATCCCGGAATAGAAGGCGAGCGTGGTGCTTGGAGACGTTCCCCTTGGGCAGCATGAGGTCGTTCCCCTGCACGCGCCCTACGTTGATCTCGTTCTTGTCGAAGGCCTCCCTCCGCTCGGCGCCCCCTTTCTCGCTGATGATGATCGTGAACATGAAGGGTTGCCTTGAACAGGGGGCCACCGACCGCACGCAAGGGTGCGGGCTCGCCGGAAGTCGGAGGGGGGACCCTCGGGAATTGTCGAAGCATGGCGCGCGGCATGTCAACTCCGTGTCGCTCTTGAGCTACGTGAACCCACGTTAGAAGCGAGGTACCCCCTCGCCACCCAAGTGCTAGCGTGGCGCGCTCCCTATGACGGCTCCCGTATCCTCGGGCGGTGCCGAGCCGCCGACCACGGCCGAGACTCATGCGCGGCCGAGCTCCCATCTGTGGACCCGCTGGACGCGCCCGGAATCCCGGTCGCGGCGCGTCCTTCTCGCGGCGCTCGTTTATGTCGTTTGTACGAGCGCATACGCGACGTTGGCCGGGCGCGACCGGCTGATGCAGCATACCGCGTTCAACCACTACGCGCTCCTGGCGGACGCCTGGCTGCACGGACGACAGGACCTCGGCGGCCCGCCTCCGCCGTACACCCAAAACAACGACTTCGCCGAGCACAACGGCAAGACGTACGTCAGCTTTCCGCCTCTTCCGGCCATGCTCATGCTGCCGTTCGTCAAGATCGCCGGAAGTCCCGAAAACTTCCGTGACGGCCAGTTCGTCGTATGGCTCGGCGGGCTATCGCCCGCCTTCCTCATCTTGGCGCTGGAGAAGCTGCGACGAACGGGCCGCTCGCCCCGGTCCGAGGGGCAGAACCTGGCCCTCGCGCTGCTCTTCGCGTTCGGAACGGTGTACTTCTTTTCGGCCGTCGAGGGGACGGTCTGGTTCGCGGCCCTCGTCGTGGCAGCCGCGGCCAGCGCGCTCTACACGCTGTTCGCGCTCGACGCCGAACGGCCGTTGCTCGCCGGAACGATGATGGCCTGCATCTATCTCAGCCGGCCGACAGGCATCTGGATGTCGCTTCTTTTCGCGCTCGAAGCGCTCCGCGTTTCGCTCGAAGGGGGCCTCCCGAGGGCGGCTGTCGGGCAGAGCCGGCTGGCCTGGCTTCGCGCGGTGATCGCCCGCCTGGACCTCCGGGCGGTGGCACGGCGCTACGCCCTCTTTGCCCTCCCCATTCTGGGGGCCTTCGCCTTCGTCGCCTGGACGAACTGGGCACGCTACGGACGAGCGACGCCTTTTTACTTCGACCACCAGTTTCTGGCGGTGGCCTGGCGCGGCCGGATGCTGAAATGGGGGCTCCTCAGCTACCACTACCTCGCGAAAAACCTCGGGGTGGCCTTGACTAGCCTCCCCTGGCTGCCGCCTCACGACGCCGGACGCTACGCTGCCCCGTTCCAGGTCAACGAGCACGGGCTGGCGTTGTGGTCCACGACGCCCCTCTACCTATGGATCTTGTGGCCTAGCCGAATCGGCGACGATCCGGCGCGCAAGTGGCTCTACGTGGTGGTCGCGCTGTCGGCTGCGTTGCCCGCCACGATGGACCTTCTCTACCAGAACTCGGGATGGAGGCAGTTCGGCTATCGCTTTTCCAACGACTACGCCGTGCTCCTCTTCGTCCTCCTGGCGGTCGGCGCGCGGCCGATGGGCAAGCTTTTCGCCACGGCCGCGGCGTGGAGCTGCGCGTGGAACCTGTTCGGCGCGCTCACCTTCGACAGGGCGCAGTTCGACCGCTTCTATTACCGCGACGGATTGCAGACCGTCGTCTACCAACCCGATTGAGTCGCGAGCCGATGGAGCGCGAATGAGTAGACGCAACCGCCCTGCCGAAGCGCTGCTGCTCGCTTGCTTGACGAGCGGGCTCCTCGCCGGGTGCAAGTCGACGGGAGCGCAGCCCTCTCCGCCCCCGGGCACCACCCTGGCCTCGCTGGCGGTCACAAGCAGGTCCTTTCCCTCGAGCGGCACCATCCCGGTCGACTACACCTGCGACGGAGCGGACCGATTGCCGGAGCTCTCGTGGAGCGCGCCGCCGGCGGGCACCAAGAGCATCGCTATCGTAGTAGACGATCCCGACGCGCCGGGCGGCGACTTCACCCACTGGCTGGTCTTCGACGTGCGTCCGGACGTGCTGGCGATCCCGGAGGCGAGCGACCCGGCCGAGGTGGGGGGCGTGGTCGGCCTCAACGGATTCGGTCGCGTGCGCTACTCGGGTCCCTGCCCGCCGAAGATGGAGCTCCACCGCTACGTCTTCCGCGTCTTCGCACTAGACGCGCCCCTCCAGGCGAAACCTGAGTCGAATCGCGGAGCCGTTGACGCAGCGATGAGCGGACACGTTCTCGCCGAGGGAGCCCTCATGGGAACGTTCTCGCGTTAGTAGCTGGGGCGCGCGCAGCCACCCCGAATCACGGACCCACGTCACTAGGCACGTTCACGTGCTGCCCCGCCTTCACGCCATGACGGCGGCACCAGCCGGCGTTGACCTCGAGCACGTAGCGCGAGGGGCAGCCGACCGAGCGCGGCAAGTCGTTCAGCGTCGGAGCGTTCTCGACGATGCCGACGACGAAGCCATCGTCGTCGACGAACAAGAGGTCGAGCGGGATGCACGTGTTGTGCATCCAAAATTCGTGTTCGCTTCGAGTCGGCATCACAAAGAGCATGCCGTGATCCTCCGGCATCGCCCGCCGGTACATGAGCCCACGCTCGCTATCGTGAAGCGACTTGGCCACCTCGGCGCGCACGCTTTGAGCCCCCGAGTCCGGGAGGGTCACGGTCACCTGCGGCAAGGTCGGTCCGCCGTTCTCGGGGTCCGGTGGGCACGCGGCGGCAGGGCCCGGCGAGACGGGCGGCGGGGCTTCTGCTGGGGTTGGGCGAAGGCAGCGCCCCGGCGGTTCGAGGGGCGTCGACGAGGGCCGCGCGGACGCGTTCACGGCGGCAGCGGCCGCTGAAGCCGGCGGCGCAGCCTGGCGCGCCCCGAAGTCCTCCGCCGGAGCTCGCTGGCATTCCGCGCTCGCGAGCGCACCCAAGAGAAGGAGGCCAAGACGCATGGCCCTGCCCGTTTAGCGCGCTTTTTGTCGCTCTGGAATTTCCGCGCGCGCGAACCACAAAAGAAAACGGCACCGCATAGGGGCCCGGGGGGGAGAGCCGGCCTACGCGGTGCCGGCGGGAAGCATTGCGATGCCCGTGCCAGAGTTGCGAACAAGCGATCTCGCATCTTTGCGGGTGGCCCGGCCCCCTTCCGTGCTTCAGGATCGAAATTGCCCCCTGTCGATGTTGCAGAAGTGAAAGGTAGGGAAGGCTCCGCCGGTCACGCGCCCAAGCTTCGCACGCCGGCCTGGTGCACCTTGCCGGGAAGCGGCCGTCCCACGATGCTCTCGGCCACTCGGCCGGCTTCGACGAGTCGCTCCAGGTCGATTCCGGTCGCTACGCCCATGCCGTGGAGCATGTAGACGAGGTCCTCGGTCGCCAGATTTCCCGCCGCGCCAGGGGCGTACGGACAGCCGCCCAAGCCCCCGACGCTCGCGTCGAAGTCGCGCACGCCCATCTCGAGGCCGACGAGCACGTTCGCCAGCGCCGTCCCGCGCGTGTCGTGCATGTGCATCGCGATCTGCTCACCCGGAATGTCCGCCAGCATGATCTGCAGCACGCGCTCGGTCTGCTTCGGCGTGCCGACCCCGATCGTGTCTCCCAGCGACACCTGGTAGCAGCCCATGGCGAGCAGCGCCTTCGCGATCTGGAGCGCGCGCTTGGGGTCCACCTCGCCCTCGAAAGGACATCCCCACACGGTGGATACGTAGCCGCGGACGCGCAGCTTCGAGGCCAACGCCGGACCGACCGTCTCCTCGAAGGCCGCGAGCGTCTCGGCGATCGACTTGTTCACGTTCTTGCGATTGTGCGTCTCGCTGGCGCTCACGAAGACGGCGATCTCCCGCAGACCTCCGGCAAGGGCCCGCTCGAGCCCCTTCGGGTTTGGGCACAGCGCACTGAAGGTTACCCCTGGAGGAGGTGTGGCATGCGCACTCAGCTCGTCGGCATCGGCGAGCTGCGGGATCCACTTGGGCGAGACGAAGCTCGTGATCTCGATGCGCTTCAGGCCTGCGCCGGCGAGCGCGTCGATGAGGCGGAGCTTTCCCCGTAAGGGAACGGTCGCCCGCTCGTTCTGCAGGCCGTCTCGCGGCGACACCTCGTACACGGAGACTAGGGGAGGCATCCGATCGAACAGGGCCACAGGACAACAATAGTGCGTGGTATCCTCGGTGGCGATGCGCGATGCTCCGGACCGAGACTCCCCCTCCAACCTGCGGGGGTGGCTGTCGGACGTGTACGTTGTGGCCCTGCTCGAAGGCCAGTCCGAACAGCTCGCTCGCCGGCTGGGCGACCGCGCCACGGTCGACGACCCTATTTTCGGAAGAGCCGGCGGCATGCCCGCGCTCGAACGCTACCTGCGCGAGATGGGAGAATGGCTCTCCAAGCACCAGGCGGCTTTCGAGAAGGTCGCGCTGACGCTCGGATCCGACCGAGACGTCACCGAAGGCACGCTCGCGCTGACGTTCGAAGGCCGCCGCGCCTCGGTACCGATGGCCATCGTCGCCGAACGGCGCAAGGAGCGCGAGGTCGAGCTACGCCTCTACTATTCCACGGGGCCCATACGCGGGACACACACCGTTCGCGCTCCGCTGCTTCCGCAAGACGACGAGGTGCTGGTTCCTCCGCCGGTCGCGGCGCATGTGGACGCGCTCGCCCGCGGGGACCTCGAAGCCATCGTGGCGTCGTTCCAGAACGGCGGAGTCGTACGCGACCCTTCCGGTGTCGCTCACCCTCGCGGCGACGCGGGAGGCGCCATGCGCGCGTACTACGAGAAGCTGCTGACCGGCCAAGGCTCGGCGCACGGCGGGGTCGAGGTTCTGAAGGGCGCGCGCGCCGACGACGGTCGCACCTGCGCGCTCGAGTACACGGTCGTTCGCGTGCACGGCAAAGGAGTACCGCCGCAGGCCGGGCTCGCGGTCTACGAGCGCGGCGAGAGCGGCTTGCTCCGCGCGCTCCGCGTGTACGACGACGTCGAGGTCTGAGTCGCATCCGGGGGACGGAGCTGGAGGTGGTTCATGAAACCGGGCAGCGTCGGGATGGTCGCGGCCGTCGTGATTGCGCTCGCCGCCGCGTGCGGAGGGTCGACGAGCAGCGTCCCTTCGGGCGGCGCCGCCCAGGCATGCTCCGACGCGGCGACGGCCGCTTGCGATCGCGTGGCCGCGTGCTCGCCGTTTCTCGTCCAGTACCTATACGGTGACGTCCAGACTTGCGCGAGCCGCTTCCAGAGCACGTGCACCAACGCCGCCACGGCGCACGGAACCGGGTGGACGCCCACCGCGGAGGAAGCATGCGCCAAGGCGGTCCCCGGCGAAACGTGCGCCGACGTCGTATCGAACAATCCTCCGAGCGCGTGCCGCGCGAGCGCGGGGCAGCTCGCCAACGGCGTTGCCTGCGGCGATCCGTCGCAATGCCAGAGCCAGTACTGCAACCTGGGCACGAGCGGAACCTGCGGAGCGTGCGCCACGCGGGCAGCCAGCGCCTGCAATCGCGACCAAGACTGCAACTACGGCCAGGTGTGCGTCACTGGCGGCTGCGTGGCGCCGGGCCTCTCGGGCTCGACCTGCGACGGCACGCACCCGTGCAACAAGACCCTCGCTTGCAAGAACGGCACGTGCGCCGCGCCCGACCAAGCGGGAGCGTCCTGCGTCGTCGGCGACAAGGACAACCTTTTCGGCAGCTGCGACGAGCTCCAGGGCCTGTACTGCCACGCCGTATCGCGTGTGTGCACGGCGCTGCCCCTGGTAAAACCCGGCCAGCCGTGCGGTCTGGTCAATGGCGGCTTGACCGGGTGCTACGCCTTCGGAGCGTGCCCTCAGGCCGGAGGCACCTGCACCGCCGCCCTGGCCGACGGCGCGAGCTGCACCGCGAAGGACCACTGCATGCCGCCGGCCGAGTGCTCGGGCGGGGTATGCAAGCTGCCCGACCCGTCGACCTGCCAGTAGGCGCGGGGGCGTGCCGTCCTCCTCGTCGTTAGACGAGCGCCGCCGAGACGACCTTCGACGTGCCGTTCGGCGAGGTGATGGCGCTCGGGTCGGCACCGATGGCCGCGAGCATGGTCTGCCCGTACGCGGCGAGTGTGTCGATGGCTCGGATGTCGCCGCCGGCGCCGCCGGCGCCGGTCGTGGAGCTCATCGCCGTGGCGCCGTAATCCTGGGCGACCGGCGCCACCCCGCCCATCACGCCGCCGCGGAATGGCTTGCCTATCGTGATCGACACCTGGTGGTTGCCATTGTGCTGCCGCCCGTCGGTGTTCCCCGGCCCGATCGTGCGGCCGAAGACGTTCAGAGACATGAACGTCACCTGGTCCTGTAGCCCCGCGCTCGCGAGCTCCTGCATGAGCGACGCGATGGTGGCCACCCCCGCGACCGTCTGCACCGTCTCGTTCGCCAGCCCAACGTCCCGATGGTTGTCGCCGCCGAAGGGGATGTGAATCGCGATGACGGGGCTGACCTTCATCTGGATGAGCGTGATCGCCGCGAGCACCTGCGAGCCAGCCGTGTTGTCCTTGATCGACGTCAGCGCGTTCAGCAGGTTCTGTTCGATGCTCCGCACCTGCGTCTGCGAGGTCACCATCGAGTCGATGTACTGGCGCTGCGCCGGGGTGGCGCCGTTCTTGTAGAGCTCGTAGAGCTGGTTGAGCGCCTGGTCGCGCAGCGGCTGCAGCGCCGTGAGCGGCCCCGCCGGGTTGGTCAGCGTCGCCTTGAGCGCCAGCGCGGGGACGACCGGGAGCGCCGCGCCGCCGAACGTGAGCGCCTCCGACGGCGTCAGCGCGCCCACGCTGATGGGCTGGGGCTGGATCGTCCCGAGGCACGGCGCGAGCTGCTTCGCGAGGAGCGACGGGAGCATCTCCCCCGCCGGAGTCGCGCCCATGAGCTCGAGCACCTGCGGCTCCTTCGGGTGCACGGGCGTGCCCGTCATCAGGTGCCAGAAGACGGTGCGATCGAGCACGCTTTGCGCAAGCGACGACCATGGCGCCGCCGCCGTGTGAGCCTGACCCTGCATCGTCAGCGCTTTGGGCGCCATCGTCGGATCCAGGCTGTGCACGATGTTCGTGTCCTCGTAGGTGCCCGGAACGCTCGCGTTGATGGGGTCACCCGCGCCGGACGTGTTGAAGATGACGAACTGGGCCTTGCTCTGCGCCGCGCACATCGTCGAGGCGGACGGATCGGCCAGCGCGACCCGCGGTCGCAGCAGCAGCGACACCGGCAGGCCCGTGGCCAGCGCCCGCAGCCCGACGTATCCGGCGCCGAAGAGGGTCGACAAGAGAGCTTCGCGTCGCGTGATCATCGCCATGGTCTCCTCTCACAGCCCGATGCTCGTCGCCGACGGCGAGAGGCAAGCCACGATGAACGTGGACCGCAGCGCCGCCGTGGCGTTCATGCCGGCCTGCTGCGTCGCGGACGTGAAGTGGGACTTGAGAATCGTCTGCGCCTGCGCGTTCCGCGGATCGGACGGCGTGATCGCCATGATGATGCTCACGAAGTCCGCGATCGCCGCGTCCGGCTGCGCGCTCGTCCACCGCTTGACGCCCGCCGGCTGACCACCAGGCGCAGCGTCGACGACCTGCGCCGCGATGGCCTCGCAGATGTTCTCGGTCCCTGCCCGGTAAAAGAGCGTCGGGTCGTTCGGAAGGATGGGCGCGACCGAGCCGCGCCCGTATGCGTCCGACGGGAGCCCCGACACGATCTCGGGAACCGTCGTCATCGCCGGCTTCTTCGTGAGGACGTCGAGCGCGCACACGTCGGCGAACCCGAGCCGCGCGTTGAAGGCCGCGCACAGGTGGTCTCGCCGCGAGACCGCCACGACTTCTCCGTTGGTCCGCCAGGTCTGCGTCTCGCTGGCGTTCGTCGTGATCGGCGAGGTGACGACCGCCTTGACGAGCGAGTTCCACGCGAAGCTCGAGCCCTTGAACAGCGTGACCAGCCGCTGGAACTCGGGATCGTTCGCGTCGCAGGGCGACGAGTTGACGTAGTAGCAGAGCTTCTGCACCCAGCCCGAGGCCACGAGGGGGTGCTCGCCAGCGCGGTGCCGAAGTCGGCGAGGTTCGAGACCGGCTGGACGACGCCGCGGAACGCGAACACTCCGGGCTGCCGCGTCCAGGTAGGGTCGATCTGGCTGTGGTAATTCCAAGACCAGGTGGCCGAGAACATCGACCGCGTGGGATCGAGGATCTTGTGGCAGTTGAAGCACGCCGCGTCGCTCGCGTGCGCGGAGTCGAGGCCGGGCGTTCCGGGCGGCATCGTCGTGTCCGTCCCGTCGATCGACGACCCCGTCGCCACGATGAGCGCCTGGTGGGTCGTGACGCGCATCTGGTTGCTGATGTTGGTCTGCCAGTTGGCGAAGAACGCCGGCGTGCTGAAGAAGCCGACGCGCGGGATCGCCAGAACGAGCTCGGTGGCCGTACGCAGCGAAGGCAGATCGTAAAAGGCGGTCGGCGTCTCCCCGGCGTTCGGCTGGCGCAGCGTGACCATGGTCCAGTCGCTGAAGTCGTTCGCGGTGAGCTGCGGCGCCATCGCCGTGCCGGCGTAGGGCGGGCACTTGACGCCGGCGGCGGTCTGGCGACCATCCAGCGCGCCGAAAAGAAGGTAGTGCAGCGCCACCGAGGTCGGCGGGTAGACGATAGGGTCCTGCTGGCAGCCGGCCACCTTGGCGCCGGCGGTTGCCACGTCGGGGTCGTACCAGTGCATGTAGTTGGGACTCGTCGGGTCGAGCGTCTGCGCCATCGGAATGGGGCCCTGCGCGGCCTCGACCGTGATCTGCACGGCAGGATGCGTCTGGCGGAAGTGGTCGGTGACCTTGCCGTTGTCGTCCACCTCCCACGTGTCGAAGAACGAGTAGAGCTCCTTCATCGCGGTCGTCATCATGAGCTGGCGCGTCGTCATCGCCTCGGTGAGCGGGTGCCCCTGCGCCATGAGCGCGAGCATCGTCCTCGCGAAGCTCTCTTGCGCGTTCTGGACGAGCGAGGGAATGGTGCTCGCGTTGATGTCGATCTGGCGCGGATAGGCCTGGTCGGCGAAGTCGATGTAGGAGACCTGCGTCTGCTGAAAGGCGAGCTCGAAGAAGCGGAGCATCTTGCGGTCGTATTCCGGCAGCTGCATCCAGCCGTCGACGAGCGCCCCGAGCTGCGTCGGGTCGGCCTCTACGGCCTGTACCTCGGCGTCGGTGGGCGGCAGGCCCACCAGGATGTTCTTCACCTTGGCGACGTACGCGCCGGGAGCATCGGCCTGGAACGGCGGCCCCGCGTCCGCGCTGCCCGCCGAAGGAGCCGAAGCACCCGAGCAAGCCACCGCGCCGGCCAGCGCCGCAGGCAAGACGAGAGCACGGAGAGGAAGGTTCTTTCGGAGCACGGTCGCCGTCCTTGCAAGGGGGGCACCGCCCGCGCGACGGAGGCCCTCATCCGGGATACGGCTCCCTTTGGGCCGGCTTTTATCGGGGTGCGGCCGGCTGGCTCTCGCGCCCGGGGCTGGATCGGATCGATCCATTGGATCGAATCGATCGCGTTTCAGTACTCGTACGCGAGCGAGAAGCGGCCGCTGTACGCCGGCGACTGGGGCCCCAGCCCGAACGCGGGCCCTCCCGCGATCGAGAGCCGCTTGTCGAGTAGCTCGAGGGCCACCTGCGGCCCGAGGAACTGACGCATGCCCCCTTCGGCCTCGTCGGAGAACGTCTCTTCCAGATCCTGCGCGACGTACTCGACGCCCGCCCGCACCGGACCCGTGACGGCATAGCTCGCGCCCGCCATGAAGAGCACGTCCACGGGATCGCGCCCGGCCGCGAACACGTGCTCGCCGTGCGCGGTCACCCCGAGCCGCAAGCGCTGGATGTCCTGCGCGATCGACACGCGCAGCCACCCGCCGTCTCCTCCGTTGAGCTCACGAAGATAGCCCCCGCTCACGACCAGGTGCGTCGTCTTCCACACGCCGTGCATCGGCTCGAACCGCACGCCGGCGAGCGCGCCGAACCCGAGCTGGTCGCCGCCACCGAAGCCGCTCGCCGCGAGAGAGAGCCCCGGCATGAGGCCCACCTCGGCGCCTGCCTCGAGGATGCCGCCGGGCCGCGAGACGTTCGCCCCGAAGGGACGCGTGGGGCTCGCGTCCCTCGTGTAGGTCGCGCGCGTGAAAACGAGCGTGTGCAGCGGGGCCGGCACCGAGGGATTGTCGAGGTAAAGCCACGGGCGCGGCGCGATCTCGGGCGCGGGCGCGCCCTCCCCGGCGGTCGCCTCGGTCGCTGACCCCGCTTGCGCGGGCGGCGCTCCTCCCGCGGTGACTGCACCGATGACCCCGAGCGCCACTGCGAACCTCGCGAACCCCATCGTCGACTCCTTCTACTGCAC
This sequence comes from uncultured delta proteobacterium, assembly GCA_963720145.1. GTDB lineage: Bacteria > Myxococcota_A > Polyangia > Polyangiales > Polyangiaceae > Palsa-1150. Next base: position 84,772 of record CAVREO010000036.1, on the reverse strand, counting down.
CTTGAGGACGAGCGGCGCGAGGGGCGCCTGCGTGAAGTCGAACTCGCTCATCAAGTCGCCGAGCTCCGTCGCTTTCTCGCGCACCTCGGGGCGCGAGTCCGGGCGGCCGTCGTTCTTCGGGTCGAGCCGCTGGCCTCCGAGGAACACGTCCTCGATGAACTTCAGATACGCGTCGTGGCTGAGGACCTGCTTGTCGATGATGCCCGGCTTCACCCACGGGCTGATCGTGATGCCCGGCACGCGGAAGCCGTAGCCGGCGGCGTCCACCTTCGGCGGCTGGACGTGATCGTAGAAGCCGCCCCAGTCGTCCCACGAGAGGAAGATGACCGTGCTGTCCCAGTACGGCGACTGCATCACCGTGTTGATGAGCGCCGTCACGTACGCCTGGCCCGTGCTCACCAGGTTCGCCGGGTGCTCGCTCACGTTGCCGGCCGGCGCGATCCAGGCGACGTTCGGCAGCGTGCCGGCCTTGATGTCCTCGTAGAACGCGTCGAACGTCGTCACGTTGGCCGACTCGCCGTCTTCGGCCACGTCATCGAAATCGGGCAGCGGATTCCAGATGCTCGGGACCATGGGGTTGAGGGCCGTCGGCTGGCACTCGGTCGGGTCCCCGCTGCAGTGCGGGTCCAGGCCCTGGCCGAGATAGTACTTCCAGGCCACGTTCGCCCTGTGGAGCAGATAGGTGACGTCCGTCCACGGGTAGTGATTGCCGGGGCCCGCCACGCCGGTCGTTCCGTCGCCGTCGATGTTCGTCGAGCACGTCATCGGGTCGTCGGCGGTGCAGCGCGCCGACCAGCCGCTGACCATGAAGATGTGCTGCGGGTAACTCCACGACGCGTTCGGCTGGAACAGGTGATCTTGCAGCGTGAAGTGCTTCGCGTAGGCCCAGTAGTTCGGGATCTCGGCGTCGGTGTGGTAGCCCATGACGTCGACCATCGCGCCGTTGCCGCCCGTGCACGCCGGGTTGTTCGGGTCGGCGCAGCTGTTCTTCGCGGTCTCGGCGTTCTTGATGAAGCCGTCCAGCTTGCCGCCGTCGTAACACGTGGCGTACGCCTTGGAGCTGTGCGGGCCGCCGTAGTTCTTGTCCGTGGTGAGCCGGAACGGCTTCACGCACGCGCCGGCCTTGGGGTCGGGAACGCACACTGTCGGCGTCCCGGTCGCGTCCACCGGGATGCCCTCGGCGCCGGGGAACGTGCCGAAGTAGTGATCGAACGAGCGATTCTCCTGCATGATCACGATGACGTGCTGGATCTTCTGCGCCGCGAGGCCCGCGTCGTGGCCGCCGCTGCCGGAGCTGCTGCCATCAAGGCCGCTGTCCGCGCCGCCACCGGGAACCGCGGACGTCGAGCCTCCGCAGGCCCCGACGACGGCGAGTGCGACAGCCGACCCGGTGAGCAGCTGATGAGGGCGGGGCATGGCGCCGGGGGGCGCCTGCATGCGGCGCGCCGACTGTGGGCGAGCGCTGGATTGCGCCGGGAGAGGGGCGTCGGCGCGCGCGATCGTTTCGATCGGGTGGATCGAATCGATCCAGGCGAAAAGGCTGCCGCCGTTTACGGCACGGGCCAGGCGTAGAGCTGCGGGTTCTGCCCAACGGCGAAGCTGAGAACGGTCAGCACGTCGCGCGACGTCACGACGAGGCCCAGGTCGGGCCTGTCGCCCGACACGTTGCCGGCCACCGGACGCGGGTTGCAGGCTCCGCGGGAGGAGAACGCACAATATTCAAAGGCGGTGCTCGCGATACTTGCAGCGCCAGGCAGGGGAACGGTCCAGTAGCCGACGCCCTCTCGGACGAAGAACTGCGAGGGGGGCACCGTGCCCCCGAGCGTCACGTCGCTCCCGGCTCCCCCGTCGAAGGGCACGATGCCGATGCCGTCCTTCCCTATCCAGTAGAGATCGCCCGATGCGACGTCGCTCGCGACGAGGGCGACGGCGTGGTCGGCAACCGGGAGTATGGTCCTCGGCCGCGAACCGCCGACGAACCCGATGTATTTGCCGCCCGTCGCCCAAGCCACCGTGCCGTCCGGCTCGACAGCGATGCTCGTTGCGGGCTCGCCGAGAAACGTAGGTACGGGCGCGCACGGAAGCGGGATGGTGCATCGTCCGATGCCGCCGTCGCGGGCGTTGTCCGTCCAGGCCACGACCGAATCGCCGGCGGCGATCAAGCCAGGCGACCCGCCATGGGGCTGGAGCCCGCATGCGCCGCCGTCGAGCGCGCAGTAGCGAATCCCTTTGTCTACGGTCCAGAAAACGCCGGCGCTGCTCGCGGCGATTCGATTCGCCGCGAGGAATATGTCGCCCGCGTCGTTGGCCCAGAACCTCGTGAAGCTCGTGCCCGCGTCGGTAGCGACATGGACCACGGCGTCTCGGTCGACCGCATAGACGGTGTCGCCGTACGCAGCGATCGCATACGGGACGAACCCGAGGTGGCCGACGGGGCCGGCGGCCTCCGCGGTATCGGCCGCGGCATCAACCGGGGGAAGGCCCGCGTCGCTGCTCTCGGAGGCCTCGCTCTTGTACGGGTCGTCGAGCGCCGCCCAGAGGGTGCACGCGCTCGACGCGAGAACCGCAGCCGCGAGCAGGGGACGCACAAGAGGGACCGCTGCCATCCCGTTGGCGTGGTCTTACCACATGACGACGGGCGGGAGAGGCGTCATCACGCGTTGCCCGCGCCCACGTACGCGAGTGCCGCACCCGCGAGTCACTTCTCCCCGCGGTCGCGCAAGATTCTGGAAGTACCTCCGCGCGATCCCCGAGGCCGCCGCCGCGGCCGCGACGTTCCCCCCGTTCGCCGCGAGGGCCCTCGTCACGTACCGGCGGACGAACGAGTCGAGCACGAGGCGCCTCGCCTTGGGGAACGGCAGGCCCATCGCGAGCACGTCGGCCATCTCGACGTCGACGCTCTCGCCCGCCGCGCCCGCGGCGCCTTCCCCGGGGACGCCGCTGCCAGTCGCCGGCCCCGCCGGCGCATCCAGATCGCCCAGCGCGATGCGCCGCGCCACGGCGTTGCGTAGCTCGCGTACGTTGCCCGGCCACGCGCGGTCCGTCCACACCTCGACGAGCTCGGGGGGCAGCCCACCCTCCGCGCCGCCGAGCGCCTGCCAGAAGTGGCGCGCGAGCAGCGGAATGTCTTCCCGCCGCTTGCGCAAGGGCGGAAGCTCGATGCGCGCGACGGCCAGGCGGTGGAAGAGGTCATCGCGAAACCGCCCCTTCTGCACCTCCTGCTCCAGGTCGCGCCGCGTCGCCGCGAGGAGCCGCACGTCGCACCGGATGGGCTTCGAGCCCCCCACACGGCGCACTTCGGAGCGCTCGACGGCCCGAAGGAGCTTGGACTGCAGCGCCAGGTCGAGGTCGCCGATCTCGTCGATGAGCAGGGTGCCCCCCTCGGCGAGCTCGAACATGCCCTTGCGCGTCGAGGACGCGCCCGTGAACGCTCCCCGCTCGTGGCCGAAGAGCTCCGACTCGACGAGCGTCGCCGCGACGGTGGTGCAATCGAAGACGACGAACGGGGCCGCCGCGCGCGGACCTGCCTCGTGCAGCGCCTCGGCGAGCGCCTCCTTCCCGGTGCCCGTCTCCCCCTCGATGATGACCGGAACGTGGCTCGCCGCGAGCCGCTCGCACAGGGGATAGAGGCGCTGCATCGCGGGGCTCGCCCCGATGACGCGTGCGAAACCGGAGGCCCCCCGCCCGCCACCCGGCGCCGGCGCAGGCGCGAGGCGCTCGACGCGGATGACGGTCGACCCGATGCGCAGGAGCTCCCCGCCGCGGGCGTAAGCTTCGACGACCTCGAGGTCGCCCAGACGCGTCCCGTTGGTCGACCCGAGGTCGGTGACCCGCAGGCGGCCGCGCTCGATCTCGAGCGCAAGGTGCCTGCGAGAGACCGACGGATCGACGAGCTTCAAATCCGCGGTCGGCCCCTTGCCGACGAGCACGCGCGACGGCTCGGCGCCGTCGAGGCGCACCTCCCGCCCCGCATCGAAGCCCTCGACGACCACCAGCCGGAAGCTCGCCGCCTCTGCCTGCGCCGCGTCGGCGCCCGGCCGGGCGGCCTTGGTGACTTCGTCGGCCGACATGGCTGCTAGCATAGTTGTTGTGGGCGCCGCCCAGCGAAACGAAGCCCAAAGCGCCGAGATTCGCCGCACTTTCGGGCGCTACCGGCTGTACGACGTCATCGCCGCGGGGGGGATGGCTACGGTGCACTATGGGCGCCTGCACGGCGAGCTCGGGTTCGCGCGGACTGTCGCCGTCAAGCGGCTGCACCGCGAGTACGCGCGCGACCCGGAGTTCGTCGCCATGTTCATCGACGAGGCGCGCCTGTCGATGCGTGTGCATCACCCCAACGTGGTCAAGACGCTCGACGTCGTGGCGGTCGAGGGCGAGCTGCTGCTCGTCATGGAGTACGTACCGGCCGTCTCGCTGTGGCAGCTCCTGCGCGTGGCCGGCGAGCGCGCGCAGCGGGTACCGGCGCCCATCGCGGCGGCCGTCATGGCCGACGCTTTGCGGGGCCTGCACGCAGCGCACGACGCGACCGACGAGGCGGGCAACCCGCTCGACATCGTGCACCGCGACGTCTCGCCGCAAAACATCCTGGTGGGGTCCGACGGGATCGCGAGGGTGCTCGACTTCGGGGTGGCCAAGGCGAGCGGACGGCAGCAGACGACGCGCGAGGGCCAGGTGAAAGGCAAGTTCGCCTACATGGCGCCCGAGCAGATCACCAACGTGCGCATCACCCGGCAATCGGATGTTTTCGCCGCGTCCATCGTTCTGTGGGAGGCGCTGACGGGCACGCGGCTCTTTCAGGCGGAGAGCGAGACGGCGCTCCTGGCCCGCGTGCTCTCGGCGCCCATCGAGCCACCGAGCGCGGTCGTCGCCGGGCTGGACGCTGGTCTCGACCGCATCGTGCTCCAGGGTCTCGCGCGCGACCTCGCGGAGAGATACCCGACGGCACGCGAGATGGTGCGCGCTCTGGAAACGAGCGTGACCTTGCCTAGCCCCTCCCAAGTCGCCGATTGGGTCGAGGGGCTGGTGGGCGACGACCTCGCGCGGCGCGCGGCACGGGTGGCGGAGATCGAGAACGAGTCGCGCAGCGAGCGGGTGAGCGTGACGACCGTGCTCGCCTCGTCGAGCGTGGAAGCCGATGCGCAGGGCCAGGCACCGGACCCGGCGCCGAAGGAGACGGCGGAGCGCGATGCCTATCGGCGGCAGCGCCGTCTCACGACGCTCCTGATCGGGACGGTCGGAGCGCTCGCCGTGGCGGCCCTCTCCAGCGCGATCGCCTCCCATCCGCGCGCCTCCGCGCCCGCGCCCCCGCCCCCGTCTGCGACGACGCCCCTTGCCGGCGCGTCTCTCGCTGCTCCGGCGTCGAGCGCCGCGGCTTCCGAGAGGACAGCGCCGCCAACGAACACCCCCGAGCCGGCCCCCGTCCCCCGCGGCAGCACGGGACCCGGGGGGGTCGCCCCGAGCAAGGGCAAGCCGTCCTCCGCGCCGCGCGGCGAACCCGCGCGGGGGCTGCCGGTGGGCACGGGCACGGCCGCGGCCCGCGGCCGCTGCGACCCGCCGTACTATGTCGATTCCGGCGGGCATCTGATCTACAAGGCGGAGTGCTTTCGCTGATGCGGGACCGACCGCGCTGGCCGCGGGTGCTTCTGGCGGCCACCGTCTTCCTCGGTTGGTCCGCGCCGGCGCGTGCGCAAGACACCTCCGCCTCGGCGCAGGGGGCCGGTCCCAGCTCGGACGTGAAAGCATGCCTGAACGCGACCGAGGAGGGACAGAAGCTGCGCGACGGCGGCTCGTACCTGCGCGCGAGGGAGCGCTTCATCGCGTGCGCCGGAGAGCAGTGCCCGGGAGAGATCCGCAAGAGCTGCGTCGGATGGCTCGAGGATCTCGACAAGCTGGTGCCCACCGTCGTCTTCGGGGCGAGCGCGCAAGGGCGAGACGTCACGGAAATGCGCGTGACGGTCGACGGGGCCGCGGTCGCCGAACGGGTCGACGGCAAGCCGGTCGCCCTCGATCCCGGGGAGCACCGCTTCCGGTTCGAGCGCGCCGGCGAACCGCCCGTCGAGCAGACACTCATCCTTCGCGCCGGCGAGAAGGAGCGGCTCGTGAGCATCCGGTTCGGACCCGAGGCTGCACCGCCGGCGGCGCCGATCCCCCCCGCGCCCCTCGCTCCGGAGACTCCCGCGCCCCCCTCGCGGCCGTCCACGACGTTCTATGCGCTCGGCGCCTTGGGCCTCGCCGGTCTCGTCGCCGGCGCCGCGCTCGACGTCTCGGGTTACGTCTTTCTGCAGCAGTGCGGCGGGGACCCGTCGTGTACGGGCTCGCACGAGCGTGCCGAGGTGCAGTGGCGCTTCGTCGCGGGCGACCTCCTTCTCGCGGCCGGCGTCGGCGCCGGCGTCGCGGCGTGGCTGGTGCGTCCACGCGACGCGGCCAGCGGCGAAAGCCGGGCCACGGCGTGCGTCGGCGTCGACCCGAGCCCGCACGGCGCGAAGCTCCGGGTCGAATTCGCGTTCTGAGGCTCGAGGCCCTAGACCTGCGCCGGTCTGACTACGGCTTGAGCGCGTAGACTTTGCCGTCGCCGGCCGCGTAGATGCGGCCGTTCGCGACCATGAGCGTCGAGCTCAGGTGGCGCATGTTCGGGACGCTCCCGCCGGCGAAGACCTGCGCGCCGGTCAGCAAGTCGAAGGCGTGCAGGCTGTCGTCGCCGGGTCCAGTGGAGTCGCCCACGCCGGCGACCCAGACGAGCGGGTCGCTCGTTCCGTCGCTGCTCGTGATGACCGGTGAGCTGTTTCCGCCCGGATTCGCGCACCAGAGGGTCGTCATCTTGTTCGGGGCCGCCATGTCGAGCTTCACCCCGACCAGGTCCCCGCTGCCGGTCATGCACCCCGAGCCCGCGTTGCCGATCGAATTCGGGCGCATGACGACGTACGTGCTGCCGCCAATCGTCGCGAACGCCCCGGCATTGCTGATCTCGCTGTCGAGGACGTGGCTCTGCCCGACGCTCGTCGCGCCGATGCCGCCGAGGTTGGAGCGGTCCAGGAGATACAGGTTGCCGTCCTTCCCCATGGCCATGACCAGCGCCGAGGGCGTCATGCTCGGTGCGTCGATCACGACGGGCCCCGAACCGCTCATGTCGGTGTCGCTCACGTCGAGGTCGTCCCAGTTGGTGGGCACATAATAGTCGGGCGTGGCCTTCGTGAAGCTCAGATCCAGCCCGAGGCGGATCAACGCTTCGCTTCCCGCCCACGACTGATGGAACGTCCCGTCGTGAATGTTTCCCGTCGTCACGAAGATGCTCTGGCCGTCGCTGGACGCGCCGCCGGGCCCCCAGATGCCCGACTGATCCGAGTCCGTCCGCCAGCCGCGGGCGCGGGAGGCGTTTCCGTCGAGCGGCACGGAGATGACCCAGCCGTTGTATCCACCGCAGTCGCCGATATGACCGCCGAAGACGAAGTAGGCGAAGCCGCCGACGATGAGGGCGGCGCCACGCTGGTTCTGCGGCATGGGCGAGAACGCCCGAGCCGTCGAGTCTTTCACCGTCGACAGGTCGACGCTCCACTTGGGGGAGCCTCCGGTGCACGCGTCGATGCCGAACACGGTATGCGAGGCGATGTTTCCGTTGCCGTCCGCGATGGCCGCGTCCAAAACGAGCGTCTTGGTCGCCGGATCGATCGCCGGCGTGCCCGTGATCCCGAGGGGTGAGATGTCGCCGCAGCCCACGCCGCTCTGCTGGGCGGGCGCTCCGACGTTCATCTTCCACGCAGGCAGGCCGGTCGCTTCGTCCAGCGCGTAGACGTTGTTGTTCTCGGTCGCGATGTACACGAGACCCTTGCCGCAGAGGGTCGCGTCGGCGTAGAGCGGCGTCGCGTAGACGTTCCCGTCGATCGTCCCGTCGAAGGAGGCGTCGTCGTGAACCGTCGTCGCCGACATCCGGGTCAACGCCGGATCGACGAAGAAGCCGTCGCGGTTGATGTGGTTGTGGAACTGGTAAACGGACGCCACGCTCGGCTTTCCGCCCTCGCCGACGGGGGAGCCGCTGCTGCTGCCCATTCCGCCGCTGCTTGCCCCGCTGCTTCCGCCCGAGGATCCGCCGCTGGCGCTGCCCCCGCTGCTCCCACTGCTGCTGCCGCTTCCGCTTGCAGTGGAGTCGGGGCCGCCTGCATCACCGCCGGCGCCGGCGCTCTGTCCGCATCCTGGGGACACGGCGAGGCCGACGGCGAGCGCGACGGGAGAGCAGAATCGCCGCGACCCGGCGGAAGGAGATCGAAGAGGTCCGGTCGTCCCGCATCGCCGTCCTTTCAGTCGGGGAGCTACACGCCTATGAGGCGCATCTGCCTCTTCGTGCTCGGCGTGAACGGAATCGCGTACTGCCCCGAAAAGCACGCATGGCAGAAAGAGTCTTGCCCGCCGACGGCGCCGAGCATGCCTTCGAGCGAGAGGTATCCGAGCGAGTCGGCGGTCACGTAGCGAGCGATCTCGTCGACGGAGTGGCTCGACGCGATGAGCTCGCGACGGGTCGGGGTGTCGATACCGTAGTAGCAAGGCCACTGCGTCGGCGGGCTCGAGATACGAAGGTGCACTTCGCGTGCCCCGGCGTCGCGCACCATCTTGACGATCTTGCGCGACGTCGTGCCGCGGACGATCGAGTCGTCGACGACGACCACGCGCTTGCCGCGCAGGACGGGCTCGACCGGGTTGAGCTTCAGACGCACGCCGAAGTGTCGGATGCTCTGCTGCGGCTCGATGAAGGTGCGGCCGACGTAATGCGACCGGATGAGCCCCATCTCGAACGGCAGCTTGAGCTCGGACGCGTAGCCGATGGCGGCGGGGACCCCCGAGTCCGGCACGGGGATGACCACGTCGGCCTCGACCGGGTGCTCGCGGGCGACCTTGCGGCCGAAGGACTTGCGAACCTCGTAGACGCTCTTTCCTCCGAGCTTCGAGTCGGGGCGCGCGAAGTACACGTACTCGAAGACGCACATACGCTGCTGCGCCGTGCCGATCGGCCGCATCGAGCGCATGCCGCTCGCGTCGATGACGATCATCTCGCCGGGATCGACGTCGCGCACGTACTCGGCGCCGATGAGGTCGAAGGCGCACGGTTCGCTGGCGAGGACGTGCGCCTCCTTCTTGCCCGGGAGAAGCCCCAAGCAGAGGGGCCGGATGCCCATGGGATCGCGCACGCCGATGACCGTGTCCTCGGTCATGAAGAGAAGCGAGTACGCGCCCTTGACGCGATTGAGCGCGTCGGCGATTCGATCTTCGGTGGCGACTTCCTTGCTGTGGGCCACCAGGTGCACGAACACCTCGGTGTCGCTGTCGCTCTGGAAGATGGAGCCGCGCGCCTCGAGCTCGGCGCGAAGCTCCTCGGCGTTCGTGAGGTTGCCGTTGTGGCAAACGGCCAAGGAGCCGTGCGCATAGTCGACGGCGATGGGCTGCGCGTTCTTGATGTGCGAGCTGCCCGTCGTCGAGTAGCGCACGTGGCCGATCGCGATGCGACCGGGGAGCAGCGCGAGCTGGTCCTGAGTGAACGAGTCTTGCACGAGGCCCATCGCGCGGTGGGCGATGAGCTGCTCGCCGTCGCTGGTGACGATGCCGGCCGACTCTTGCCCCCGATGCTGCAGCGCGTGCAGCCCGAGGTAAGTCATGTTGGCGGCTTCCGGATGCCCGTACACGCCGAATACGCCGCATTCGTCGTGAAAATGGTCGTCGTCGACGACGACCAGGCGGCGTCCCGCTTGAGCTGGCATGGGTCGATGCTGAAGGTAGCCGCGTATGGCGCTACGGGCCAGCGGGGACTGCGGGCAGTGCCAGCGCCGCCCCCCGAGTCAACCGCCGTCGGCGGATGACTTGTAGGTCGCGGTGACCGTGATCTTGTACTGCGCGTGCTGGTGGTCGATGGCGCTCAGCTGGGTGAGCTGCATCGCGCCGCGAACGGCGGCGGCGCACGTGCGCAAGACTTTGTGGTCGCGTATGGAGCGGCCCGTGTGTGGCAACGCGACCGTAATGCGGTTGTGGAGGAAGCTCACGTCGACGACGTACTCGATGGTACCGCCGCCGCCCGCGCCGACCGGCACGCAGGCCGCAGCTTGCTCAATCGCCGCGGAAAGAGCCTTCTCGATGGGCGGCAGGTGATCGCACTGCTCCGGAGAGGTCACCTTGGGCCCGCGGTCGTGGCAGGCGAGCACGCGGGCGTCGGAGACGGCCACGGGCGAGGAGTCGCCCGAGGGCTGAGGCATGGGTGGCGAAAGCTCGGCGGCCATCGCCGACGAGGACGCTGCTTCGTCGGCGGGCGCCTCGGCCGTCGCGTGGGGGCGGCGCCACAAGAACAAGCCGCCCCCCAGCAGCAGCAAACCCGCCACGACCGCCGCGCCGAGCAGGACGCGACGCGGGCGGTCGTCGCGCGGCGATAGGTCGCCGATGGAGCGCCCGAGCCCGTGCGGGTCGGAAGGGGGCAAGGACGGTTCACGACCGCCAATCATCGTGCGCGCGAAGCTACCTCGCGCAGTGTACTCGGCGGAAGCCGCGCGGATCGAATCGTGCGCGAATCGTCCTCCCGCACGAGTGCCCGAGCCACAATCGTGCGGTAGCTCACGCGTCCACGAGCGTACGAACGCTGCCGGCGGTCTCGTACCGCGCTATCGTCGCGGCGAGGTCGAGACCATCGGGGAGCATGCCCTGCACCTGGCCGACCACCTGCTCGACGAGGTTACGCGCCTCCTGGGGGCCTGGGCCGACCATCGCCACGCAGAACCTCAGCGGACCAGTGCGCCCGGCCGTTACGGCGATCAACGACAGAAGGAGCATGTCGGTCAGCTCGACCACGCGCGTTGCGGCCCTTCGCAACGCGAGCATCTCCAAGATGGTGGGCCGGTCGCTGACCAGGCGGTTGGGCCCGCGGAGCTCGTAGCGCGCGATGGTCAGCGGTGCCTCGACCCAGTCAGCGAAGCCGGCCTCTTCGTCGAGCGCGCGCAAGACCTGCTCGCGCGACAGGAGACCGGTCAGCCCATCTCGCTTCGCGAGATAGGCCCGCGCTCGCTTGTGGCTCGCACTGTCCTTTCCGAAGCTCACGAGCTTGAATCGGAGCTCGCCCAGCTGGACCTCGCCGCCATGCATGAGGTTCACGGTCTTGCGGCGTTCGTAGGTGTGGTCGACGTAGGTGCCGTTCGTGGATCCCACGTCCTCGACGATCCACGTGGCGTTCTGCCACTTGAGCTGCGCGTGCTGGCCGCTGACCGTAGCCTCCGGGACGCAAAGCTCGTTGTCCGCGCGCCGGCCGATGGTCACGATCGGTTTCTCGAGGCCGACGAGCTCGCCGACGAATTCCGGCGAGTTCGTGGCGAAGGTCGCGAGCAGCGACTGCGAGCCCGGCACGAACGACTGCGCCGCGTTGCGGCCGGGAGGGGGTCCCGGATCGAGCCTCTCGCGAGGAACCTGGATGGGATTCGTCGTCAGCGTGACCGGATTGAAGAAGCGGAGGTGACGCGCCGGCAGCCGCTGCTGCGGGTCGTCCGAGAAGCTGCGGAACACTTGCTTGATCTCGTCGATAGACAGCCCCGCCGGCACGTCGAACATGATCTGCTGGCGCATGGTCTTCGCGCGAGGTTTGTATCCGGGCTCGGGGACGCGGCAGGTCCACATCTCGAGCAGCGTGAGGCCGAGCGCGTAGACGTCGTCCTCGGGGCTGGCGCCGCCGGATCGGATGCGCTCCGGGCTCATGTAGTTCGGCGTTCCCCCGTCAGGCGGAGCGCCAGGGCGGCGCGCCGACGCGCGTGCGCGCTCCTTGGCGAAGCCGAAGTCGAGGACCATGGCCTTGCCGAAGGAGCCGTCGGCGTTGGTGGTCACCATGACGTTGCCGGGCTTCAAGTCCCCATGCACCAAGCCCTGCGCGTGGATGGCGGCGACGCCGGACGCCACGTCGTGCGCGATCCGCCGGAACTCGTCTGCGGTGTAGCCGCCCTGTGCTTTCTTGCGGCGAATATGGGTGTGGAGAGTTTGCCCGGTGATGTACTCCATCACGAGGATGGGGCCGTACGGGCTCGGCGACAGGTCGTGCACGCGGCACACGTTGGGATGGCTCACGGACCGCGCGAGCAGGAGCTCTTGGCGCAAAGCCTCGTCGTCGCCCGGCATGCGCGACTCCTCGCGCACGATCTTGAGCGCCACCGGTTGCTGCGTGGTGCGGTCGTACGCGAGGAATACCTCGCCCATGCCGCCCTTTCCGAGGCTCTGACGAATCTCGTAGCGGTCGTTGACGACCGTTCCGTGCGTCAGCGGCGGGACGCCGCTCCGGCTCGCCTCGGTCATCCTCGCCTCGACACCGCCTTACCCGCAGACATCATCCGCCACTGGCTCCCGCCGCACCGACGCACTAGCACGCGGAGAGCGCTCGACCATTTTGCCACGATTTCGCCTGCCGTGTTGGAGCCCGCAACCCACAAGCCCACAAGAGCAGGGTGTCACACGGGCGCCCATCGCGTCCATGTCCTGCTTCGGCTTGCGGGGGTCGCCCGAACTGGCGCCTCCGGGCGCACGAGCCCTTTCGCCCGCGACGCCAGGGGGGTACGATGAGCCCGGTGGCGCCTTTGCGCGTCCTCGCCGAGCTCGAATCGATCGCAGCGAGGGTGGGAATTGCCGTCCGCGCCGAGCCGTTTGGCAGCAAGTTGCTCCGGGGACGCGGCGGCCTTTGCTGGGTGCACGGCCGGCCGCTCGTCGTGATGGACTCTGCGCTGAGCACCGTGGACCGGATCCCCCTGCTGGCGGGTGCGCTGGCGCATTTTGAGCTCGAGGGCCTCGCTATCGCCCCGAGGGTGCGCGCAATCCTCGACGCCGCCCGCGACGGCCATTCCGGGCCGAGGCTCCCGAGCGGGCCCGGCACGGAGGGCAAGCCGGGCCTTGCCCGGACACGACCGAAACGCGGATAGGCTCACGCCAGACGGGCGTACAGGCTTTCGAGGGCCTCGTCGAGCTTCTCGACGTCGGCGCCGCCAGCTTGGGCCAGATCCGGGCGGCCCCCGCCCGATCCCCCCAGCATCTCCGCGATGCCTTTGATCAGGTCTCCGGCGCGGTAGCGATTGGTCAGACCCTTGGACACCGTGAGAACGAGCATCGCCTTGTCTTTACCCGGCGCGCCGACGAGAACGACGGCCTCACCCAGGCGGTCGCGCAGCTTCTCCGCCACTTCGCGAAGCGTGGCCGGATCGCCCGCCGGAACCCTCGCGGCCAGCGCCTTGCCGCCCGGCACTTCACGCGCTCCCTTCAGCCATTCGTCGATCCCGGGGGCGCCGGATCCGCCGCCCATCGCGAGTTGCCGTTTCAGATCTGTGACCTGCTTTTCGAGCTGCTTCTTGTCGGCGACCAGCTTCTCGAGCTGCGCCGGCAGCCGGTCGAAGCCGGCGCCGATCGCGCGGGCCGCCTCTGCGCCCACCTGCTCGAGCTGCTGCACGTAGTGAACCGCGTTCATGCCGGTCGCCGCCTCGATGCGACGCACACCGGCGGCGAGCCCCTGTTCGCCCTTGATCTTGAACAGGCCGATCTCGCCCAGGGACCGCGCGTGCGTTCCGCCGCAGAGCTCCACGGAGTCCTTCGTCATCGTGAGCATGCGCACCACATCGCCGTATTTCTCTTCGAAGATCGCGACGGCCCCTCGCCTTCTCGCCTCGTCTATGGGCAGCACCTCCGTCGTGACCGGGGCGTCGGAGAGCACCTTCTCGTTGACCATGTCCTCGATGCGGACAATTTCCTCGCGGGTGAGCGCCCGTCCGTGCGCGAAGTCGAAGCGCAGGCGGTCCGGGCCGACGAGGGATCCCTTTTGCGTCGCCTGCTCGCCCAGCACCGTGCGCAAGGCCCAGTGGAGCAAGTGCGTCGCCGAGTGGTTGCGCCGCGTTGCCGTGCGCGACTCGTGATCGACGAGCAGGTGCACGGTGTCGCCGACGGCAACGCCCCCCTTGGTGATCCGGCCATAGTGCGCAATAGCGCCGGGAATGGGCTTCTGCGTGTCGGCTACCTCGAAGCGCATTGGCTCGGCACCGCGGCGCTCGATGACGCCCCGGTCACCGACCTGCCCGCCCGCCTCTCCGTAGAACGGCGTAAGGTCCGTGACGAAAATGGCCTCCTCGCCCTGCATGGCGCGAATGACGAGCTGGCCCTCCTTGACGATCGCGACGATCTTGCCTTCGGCTTCCTCGCGCTCGTAGCCGACGAACTTGACTCCGGCGGGCGACTTCTTCTGCACGACACCGGCGACTTCGCGCCAGACGTGGTCGATGGCCTCCTCGCCGAGCTTCGAACCCTCGCTTCGCGCGCGCTGCTCCTCGAGCGCCCGACCGTAGGCGCCTTCGTCGATGCGCAGCCCGCGCTCGTGCGCGATGACTTGGGTGAGGTCGAGAGGAAAGCCGTACGTGTCGTAGAGCTTGAACGCGGTCTCGCCGCGGATGACGTCACCGCCCGACGTGCGCACGGTCTCGATCTCGTCCTCCAGAATCTTCAAGCCGCGCTCGATTGTCTCGCGGAACCGGACCTCCTCCTGACGGGAGACGTTGGCGATGAGATCGCGGCGGGCCGTGAGCTCCGGGTAGATGTCGCCCATCAGCCGGACGACCTCGAGCGCGACCTCGTGCAGGAACGGCTCGCGAATGCCGAGTCGATGCCCGTGCCGAATGGCCCGGCGCATCACCCGACGCAGGACGTACTCGCGACCGGCGCGATCGGGGAAGATGCCCTCGGCCACCAGAAAGGCCGTGGTCCGCGCGTGGTCGGCGATGACGCGCATCGAGACGTCGTCGTCCGCTTGCGTGCCTCGGTAGCTCTTGCCGCTGATCTCGCTGGCCTTCTCGACGAGGGCGCGCAGCAAGTCCGTCTCGTAGTTGCTCGTCACCCCCTGCAGCACGCTCGCGATGCGCTCGAGGCCCATCCCCGTGTCGACGCACGGCTTCGGCAAGGGGGCGAGCTTGGCTCGGCCGGACGCGATCGATCGAGCGGTCGAACTGCATGAAGACGAGGTTCCAGATCTCCATCCAGCCGACGCCCGTCGGCGGTAGGCTCCTCGCCGAAAGCCGCGTACGGTGACGCCGCCGGGGGCGTCGCCGTTGAACCAGTGGATCTCGGTGCATGGCCCGCACGGCCCCGTCTCGCCCATCTGCCAGAAGTTGTCGCCCGGCAGCCCGGGATGCCGAGGATGCGTTCGTCGGGGAAGCCGCGTGACCTTGCGCCAGAGCGCGCGGGCCTCGTCGTCGGCGGGCACTCCTTCCGCGCCGCCGAAGATCGTGATGATGAGCCGGTCTTGAGGCAGGCCGTAGACCTTGCGTCAGCAGCTCCCACGCGAAGACGATCGCCTCTTCCTTGAAGTAGTCGCCGAAGGAGAAGTTGCCGAGCATCTCGAAGAACGTGTGGTGGCGGGCGGTGACGCCGACGTTCTCGAGGTCGTTGTGCTTGCCGCTGATGCGGATGCACTTCTGGCTCGACGTCGCGCGCGTGAACGGCCGCGTGCTCCTTGCCGACGAAGACGTCCTTGAACTGGCACCATGCCCGCGTTGGCGAACATGAGTGTCGGGTCGTTCTGGGGCACGAGCGGCGAGCTCGCGACGACCTGATGGCCCTGGCCGCGGAAGTAGTCGAGGAAGGCACTGCGGACCTCGGCAGACAGGCGTACCGGCATGGCAGCGGTGCTTAGCATGTCCGCGCGCCCGGCCCGGACCCCCGGCGGACACGCATGGGAGCGCGCACGTGTACCGACGCGCTCGGCTGGCTTCGCCCTAGAGCGCGGGCGCGACGTCCGTGGGGCGAGGGGCGTTGTAGGGGTTGTTGGGGTCGTCTTCGCTCACCGCGGGAGGGGGACTCTCGGGTGCCTTCGGCGGCGCGGAAGCCGAGCTCGAGGGCATGGCCGGAGGCGAACCGTGCGACGCGGCGCTCGGCGGCACCGAAGGGTGAGAGGGGTGGGACGCAGACGCCGAAGGGGCCGTGGACGCGGAAGGGGGCGGGGCGGCCGTTTCGTGAGGCCAGGTGTGGTGCGACGGCTCGGGGCGGACCGCGGACAGCCCCGCCGCCGGAAGCGCCGATGTCGAAGGGCTCGCCGGCGGCGACGGGGCGGACGATGACGCCGCGGGGGCGCGGTCCGAACCGGGCGCGCTGGGTGCGGCCGCCGGGGCGCTCGCCGCCGGTGGCGGTTGTTCGCTGCCGCCGAGACCGATGGCGCCGACGATGCGGTTGGTTTCGGCGGGAAACGCAACGGCCGCGATCGCGGCGGCGGGGATCATCAGAAGCAACGCCCAGAGCCAGGTGCGGCTGCGCTTCGGGATGACGATCGGCTCGTGCTCAAGCGCGATCGACGACGCGAGTCGCGAGTCCTCTGTCGCCAGCGTCGGCAGCGCCGAGCTCCGCTGGTTCGGGTACGGAGACTCCTTGCGACGCGTGAGCGCGATGGTGCCCGGGTCCGGCTCGCGCACCGTCTCGGGCGCCGGCGTCCGCTCGCTCATCTGCGTGGGGGCGAACGCCACGTCGGGCTCGCTCGCTCCGCTCACGGGTGTCCCGCGTTCGCGCGCCTGGTCGACCGCCTTGCCGACGATTTCTCGGCGCTTGCTCGCCAGGTCCGACAGCTCCGAGCGAAGAAACGCGGCGACGTCTTCGCTCGTGGCCGCCTCGCCCAGCTCTTTCATCGCGGCCTCGAGGCCTCTCTGCATCCCTGCCGCCGTGGGGAAGCGCGCGTCCGGATCGAGCACCATCGACCGCGAGAGCACACGCATGATCGCCTCGGGCGTGTCGGGAGCGATGGACGGCGGCTCGTCCGACATGAGGCAGCGGATCACTTCGACGTCGTCTTCGCCGTCGTAGGGGAGCCTCCCCGTGACGAGCTCGTGCAACGTCACGCCCAGCGCCCACACGTCGGCGCGGCGGTCCACGGAGCGGCCCTTTTTCACCTGCTCCGGAGCCATGTACTGGATCTTGCCCTTGACGATGCCGGTTCGCGTGCTGCCCTGCTGGCGGTTTTGCGCCTTCGCGATGCCGAAGTCGATGATCTTCACCGCGCCGGCGCTGCTCACCAGGATGTTCTGCGGCGAGACGTCGCGATGCACCACCTCGAGCGAGCTGCCCTTTTCGTCCTTCAGCTCATGGGCGGCGTGAAGACCAGCGCAGGCATCGGCCAAGATGCGAAGGACCACGCCCAGCGGCAGCTTGTGACCTGCCTTGCTCACGAGCTTGCGGACCTTCGCGAGCGAGTCGCCGTCGACCCACTCCATGACGATGAAGAGGACGTCGTCCTGCTCGCCGAGATCGAGGATTTGCGCGACGTTCGGGTGCTGGATCCCGGAGGCAATACGCGCCTCGTCCAGGAACATCTCCTGGAAGCGCGAATCTTCGACTAGCTCCGTGCGAATCGTCTTCACGGCGAAGAGCTTCTCGAAACCGCGCTTGCCCCGCAGGCGAGCCAGCCAGACGGTTGCCATGCCCCCCGAGGCGATGGGGCACAGGAGCTCGTACCGATCGAGCCGGTACCCCGCTCGAAGGACGGACTCGGCTGCATCCATGGCTACCCACTCAGGCTACAAGCGAGCGGCGCCAAACGACAGCGATTCAACGCAGGCTGTTTAAGCCTGCGAGCAGCCCCTCCGCCCCGCGAAGGGCGCTCTGGACGGCTCCGTCGACGGCGTCATCCTGGAGGCGCCGGCGGCCCTGATCGGAGATGGTCTGGCCGGCCCCGAAGCTCGTCGCCGCGCCCGACAGCACCCCGCGCAGCTCCTGCTCGCGCCGAAGGGCAAACTCGACCATCGCGTGGAACTGGACGCTGCCATCGGCGAGCGACTCTGTGAGTCGGCTGAGCAGCCCGTCGAGGGTGATGACGGGTACGTGGCGAGCGGCGGCCTGCGCGATGAGGCTTGCGTCGCTGTCCGCCACTTCTGCGCCTCGCAGGGAGCGCGCGCGCACGCGCACCGCGTCGTGCAAGACGCGCCTCAGCTCGTCGCCACGAATGCCCGAGCTGTTGCGCATACTCCCCAGGCGCACGACCACGCGCGTGTCGGGCGAAAGCGCCCGGTGCGCATCGCTCGCTTGGGCCGCGGCGACGCCCCGGAGCTGATCGAGCGCGGCCTGGATCTTCGCTCGAACGGCGACGGCCGATTCGCTGGCCAGCCTGCGCTCGAGCGCAGCGGTCGCGGCCGAATCACCAAACGCGCCGAGGGCCGAGGCCGCGGCGCCCCGCACGGTCGGGTGGACGTCGTCCAGGGCGCACTCGAGCGCTTCCCGCCCGCCCTGGGGCCGAACTCGCCCGACGAAGAGCGCAGCGTTGGTTCGTACGCGAAAGTCCTTCGACTCGAGCAGAATCGCGAAGCACCGCGGTGCTGGCCGCTCCGGCACGGACCTCTTCTGCAGCGGCGACACGCCAGGGCGCGCCGACGGCCACGCCGATCGACGCGACGAGCGCCCCGCAGAGCGCTCGCCGAGATAGTCGAAAATCAGCCGTCTCCTTCCCCACTCGTGCCCCTCTCCCCGAAAAAGACCCCGCCTATTGCTTCAGGAGTTCCTGAATCTCCTTCTCGACCTCGGCCTCCTCACCGTCGTGGTAGCCGACATGGGCAAATCGGATGACGCCCTTCCTGTCGATGATGAACGACGACGGCATCGTCTCGGGCTTGTAGGACTTGGCGATCGACTTGTCCTCGTCCCATCCGAGGGTGAACTTGGCGCCGTAGGTGTCCGCGAAGCCCGGGATCTTGTCCCTGTCATCGACCTCGTCCTCGCTGATCCCCACGATGCGCAGGCCGCTTGCGCCGTATTTCGTGTGGAGGTCCTGAAGCTTCGGGAACGACTTCTTGCATGGCTCGCAGAACGTGCCCCAGAAATCGACCAGCACGACCTTTCCACGCAGCCCCTTCAGAGAGACCGTGCCCTTCGGCCCGGCGACCGCCTTCACGGCGAAGTCCGGCGCCGGGTTCCCGACCAAGCTGCCCTTGTCGGAGGCCGTGCTCGATTCCTTGCCGTCCTCGGCGGCACCGCCGCACGCGGAGGCTGCGACCGCGAGAGCGGTTACGAGCGGGAGGGCGAGACGACGATGAAGATTTCTGACGAAGTTGGTCTTCATGGAAGGGATTGGTACCACGAGCGCCGCTCGCTCTTTAATCAACGTCACCGGGACGCGGCGCTCAAGAGACCTCGGGCGCGAAGGGTCACGATCGGGGGCCAAATGTGGGCAAGGGCGCTCCGCCTGGGAGACCGGCTCAGCAGCCACACCGCGTCGCGTCGTGGCGGACGCTATCGCGAAACCGCTCACCTTACGTGCAGCCTTGCTCCGCCCGCGGCTTGGGCCACGCTGCTCACTCCAACGCGGCCAACGGGCCGCAAGGGGGCCAAGCAACCATGAGCACGCCCGACGACATCCGCAACGTCGTGGTCCTCGGCCACAAAGGCGTCGGCAAGACGTCCCTGGTCGAGGCCGCGCTTTACATCGCGAAGGCAACGCCGAAGCTCGGAAGAGCCGGTGATCGGGCGAGCGGTCTTGACGATTCGCCCGAGGAGCGGGCGCACGCGACGAGCCTGGAGGCACGCGCTGTCTCGCTGAAGTGGAGCGGGAAAAAGGTCAACTTGATCGACACACCGGGCGAGGCGAGCTTCATGGCGGAGGCGCGTCTGGCGACCGCCGCCTGCGACGCGGCAATCGTTTGCGTGAGCGCGAGAGACGGCGTCCAGACGGGCACCGAGCGCGCCCTGCGGTGGGTGCGCGAGCACGCGATGCCGGCGCTCGTCGTTCTGACCAAGATGGACGACGAGCACGCGCGCCCCGAAGAAGTGGTCGGTGCAATCAAGCAGCATTTGAAAGCGCCCCTCACCATGATGGAAGTAGCTGACGGCGTGGGCTCCAGCTTTCACGGCGTGATCGCCGTTCGCACGGGCAAGGCCTGGATAGGCAAGCCCGAGGCGCCGCACTCGACGGCCTCGATTCCCGTCCCCGCTGAGTCCAAGCCGCGCGTGGACGAGGCGCGCGCACACCTGGTGGACGACGTGGCAGGCACCGACGACGCGCTCACCGAGAAATATCTGAACGAGGGGGATCTCTCCCAAGAGGACCTGGACGCCGGCGCGCACCACGCGGTCGAGCAAGCGAAGCTCATCCCGGTCTACGAAGTGTCTTGCACGATGCCCTCCGGCATCGTCGCGCTGCTCGATGCGATCGTGGACCTGTTCCCCTCTCCAACCGAGCGCCCACCGTTCGATTCCGCGACGGGAGACGAGAAGCGAAGCCCCAAGGGCGAAGCCCCGCTCGCGGCGCTGGTCTTCAAGACGCACATCGACCCCCACGCAGGGAGGGTCAGCTACGTGCGAGTCATCTCGGGGACACTCAAGCAGGACGCCAACGTCGTCTGCAGCTCGTCAGGCCAGCGCGACCGCATTGGTGGGCTCTCTCAAGGCACATGGAAGGAGCCCAAGCCGATTGCAGAGGCGGTCGCCGGCGACATCTGCGCGGTGGCGAAGCTCAAGATTGCAAAGACCGGCGATACGCTGTCCGACGAAAAGAGGCCGTTCGTGGCCAAGCTCCCGTACCCGCCGCCGGCCCTCTACTCCCGCACCCTCATCGTCGAGGGCAAGGGAGCCGAGGAGAAAGCGGCTCAGATCCTGCAGCGGATCTGCGAGGAGGACCCGGGCCTCGTTTTCAAGCACGACCCCGTGAGCCGCGAGATGCTCATCGAGGGCCTGGGCGCGCTGCATCTGGACATCACGCTCGAGCGGCTCCGTCGCCGGGCTTCGCTCGACTGCCGGCTTGGCCCTCCGCGAGTTCCCTACCGCGAGACGGTGCGCGGACGGGCGCAGCACGTCGAGGGCAAGCAGAAGAAGCAGAGCGGTGGCCACGGCCAGTTCGGGGTTTGCTACATCGACCTGGAGCCGCTGCCCCACGGCGCCGGCTTCGTGTTCGAAGACGCGATCGTCGGCGGAGTCATCCCGCGCCAGTTCGTTCCCAGCGTCGAGAAGGGCATTCGCAAGGCCATGGAGCGGGGCGCTCTCGCCGGCTATCCCGTCGTCGATTTCAAAGTCCGGCTGGTGGACGGCAAGTACCATTCGGTCGACTCGTCGGACGCCGCGTTCCAGGTTGCCGGGGGACGCGCGCTCCGGGCGGCTCTACACGCGGCCCAACCCGCGCTGCTCGAACCGATCGCGAAGCTCGAGGTCACCGTCCCGGGGGACTACCTGGGCGACGTCATCGGCGACATCAACGCGCGCTCCGGGCGCGTGACCGGAACCGACAGCGTCGGCTCGAGCAGCGTCGTCGAGGCGCTCGTTCCGCTCGCCAACATCAACGATTACGAGCCGAAGCTGACGAGCATCACGAGTGGGCGAGGCACCTTCAGTATCGCGTTCGACCATTACGACTACTGCTCACCACATACGAGCGACAAGGTCATCAAGGAGAGCGGGTTTAAGCACGAAGAGGAGGAGGATTAGCCGGAGGGGCGGCGAGCATCGACTTTTGCGCGGGCACGTGGCATCCCAGCGCTCCCATGTCTCGCACAGCCCTCTACGGTTACGCGTCGGTCGCAGCCGTGAGCTTTGCCGCCATCGCGCGCGGTACCGCCGTCCTGTGTGCGGCTACGCAGCACGTCCCGCGCATCCCAGTGGCGTTGATCGCGGTCGGCGTTCCCCTCTTTGCCTTCTACGGCGCCGCCACGCGCGACCGGTGGCGCGAGGCGCGGCGTGAGGGCGCCCGCGCGAAGCACCCCGCGGCGCAGCCGCTGCCCGCCGAACCGCCGACCTTCGAGGACAAGCCCCTTCCATGGCACATGACGGCCTCGCGCAAGCACCTGCCGTGGAAGCTGCCCGTCGGATGGTCCGTACCGCTCGCCCTCGCGGACATGGGTGGCATCTGGATGATCGACGTCCAGGAGTTCTCGGTGCTCGTCGCGTATGCGACGGTGCGCGAGCGCATCATGCTCGCCGTGACAATCGTGCCGCCGCGCGGCCGAGAGGTCACCGAGACGTTCGCGCTCGGCGTGCTCAAACACTTTCTCGGCGTCGGCGAGTTCGTGCCATCCCACGTCGACGAAACGGTGCCGGGGGCGCGCATGTACCTGGGCGGCCTTCGCCTGGACTTCGCCCGACGGTCGGCGCTCAACTAGTGCACTGCCGGTAGGTGTCAGCCCGACGGCGGTGACTAGTTCGTGCCGCCGCCGCGGGCCACGACGTCTCCGGCCGTCTCGGGCCAGAATCCGGGGCCCTCGTAGCGCGCCGTCGCCATCGCCCGCTCGAACTCCTCGATGGTTTTTCCCATGCTTGCGAGCTGCTCGGGATCGCCGAGCGTTTCCATCATCGGGAGCACGCTCGCCTCGTCACCGTCCACGTGGCGCTCGAACACAGCGGCCAGGCGCTCGAGCGCCACGCCGAAATCAGCGTCGCAGTCGATGCCTCCGACCACCAAAAGCAGCGCGTCGAGGGCGTGCTCGATTTCGAGCGCGAGATTGCTCGTGCCGAGCAAATGCTCGGCGTACGGGTACACGACGAGCTGCTCCACCGTCGCGTGCGCGACGAGCTCCTCCGCGAGCTGGACGACGCGGGCACGCCGCGAGCGCGCGTCTACCTGGAGCGCCGCGATGCGGGCCTCGAGGCTGCGGTGACGACGGCGCAACATCTCGGAAAGTGCGAGCGTGTCCATCGTCGCCAGCCTTGCACGGTGCGTACCGCGCAGCATGGCGCGTGCCGCCGCCCACGGCCGGGTCACTTCACGGTTACGCGTAGCCTCCTCGAAACGGCTCCACCCAGCACGTCGTAGGCGCGCACGAGGGCGACGTAACGGCCGGGCTGCTCGTACGAATGCGCGACCGACAGCGGTAGCGTTGGCGCGCCTCGGCGGCGAAAGCTGCACGATCCCACGTTCAGCGCGCCTCCGCGGTGATCCCAGTCTACGCACCAGCCCTCGATCCATTGCGACCAGTGCTCGACGCGGCGGCGGGCGCCGGCCGGCAATATCGTGCGCGACGGCAGGACAAAGGACGCGAGCTCAATCGTGCACGCTCGGCCGTCGACAGCCGCCGTTGCGCCGAGCAGAGCTCGATCAGCTCGCGCGCCTCCTCTCCCGTTGCCGAGGCCAGTCGGACGACCGGTGCTCTCGATCGCGAACGGAGCGACCGCCGGAAGAGCGAGCAGCCGCTTTCGGGTCGCGTGGATGGCTACGGCCGACGCATCGCAAGCGAGCCAGCGACGGCCGAGCTTGTCCGCCACGACGGCCGTCGTGCCGGAGCCTGCGTAGCAGTCGAGGACGACGTCGCCTGGATTGGACGAGGCTCGCACGATGCGCGCGACGAGCCCCTCGTTCTTCTGCGTCGGATAGCCGACCTTCTCCCCGGAGAACGACATGATCTGGATGCTGTCCAGGCGGTCGACTTCACTCGCATTCCACACGTCTTCCATCGGGTAGCCGGGGCCACTGGGCGGGACTCCGTCGCGGCGGACGTACCCGCGGGGATACGGGATGTATTCCTTGTGAAAGGTGAAGCCGCGCCCCCCCTTGGCATAAAAGAGGATCGTGTCGTGGTTTCGTACCCAGTTTCGCGCGCGAGACTTGAAGCCGCTCACCCAACCGATTCGCCACACGATTTCACGCTGAAAGGCTCCCGGGCCGAAGATGTTGTCGAGCAGCACCTTGGCGTAGTGGGCTACGTGCGCGTCGAGATGTACGTAGAGGCTGCCGCCGTCGGCCAGAAGGTCGCGCAGCACGCGAGCGACCGCGTCGAAGCCGGCGAGCCAGGCGTCGAGGCCCGCTGCGTCGCGGTAGGCGCGAATGGAGATGCGCTCGGCACCTGCGGGCGCGCCGGGGATCGCCGCAAGAAAGTCGAAATCACCGCCGGTGACGAAGGGCGGGTCGATGTAGACGAGGGCCACCTTCCCGGCGAACTCCGGAAGGAGTCTCGGTAAGACGTGCTGCGCAGGACCGAGCACCAGACGGTTGCGCCACGCGCCTCGCCCGCACTCTCCGTGCAGCTCGTCCACGCGAAGCGGGCGCCCCGCGTCGGCCGCAGTGCGCCCCTTCCCTCTCCAGACCAGCTCGGCCAAAGCCGAGCCATCTTACCGCCCGGCCTTACCGGCCGATGTACGAACCGAGGTCGCGCTCTTCGGAGACCGCGCGCAGCTTCTTCAGCGCGGCCGCCTCGATCTGCCGAACGCGCTCTCGCGACAGGTTGAACGACTTTCCGACTTCTTCGAGCGTGTGCCCAGGGCCGCCGTCCATGCCGAAGCGCAGGCTTAGCAGCTGCTGCTCACGTGGCGTCAGGAGCTCGAGCAGCGCCCGGGTCTGGGTCTGCATGCGCTCCTGGGCAAGCTGCTCGTCCGGCGCGGGCGAGCGAGGATCGGCTACGAGATCGCCCAGCTGGCCTCCGTCGCCCTCGTCTCCGAGAGGCGCCTCGAGCCGGAGCGGCTCGCGGACGAGCCCGCGGATCGCGCGCACCTTGTCGATGGGCAGACCGCTCTCGGTCGCCAGCTCCTCGTCCGACGGATCACGCCGGCCCTGCTGAGCAAGCGTGCGCTTGACGCGCTCGAGCTTGTGCCTGCTCTCGAGGAGGTGCACCGGGACGCGGATGGTCTTGCTCTGATCGGCGATGGCGCGAGCCATGGCCTGGCGCACCCACCATGCCGCGTAGGTGGAGAACCGGTGGCCACGGCGCCAGTCGAACTTCTCGACCGCACGGATGAGGCCGAGCTGACCCTCTTGCACGAGGTCGTGCATGTCGAGACCTTGGCCGACGAAGCGCCGCGCGTACGTGACGACGAGCCCGAAGTTGGCCGCGACGAACTCGTGCTGGGCGCGCGAGGACGCGTTCATCCCGCGGACGAATCCGCGCCGCGATCGCTCGTCGCCACCCCTCGAGCGCACGTCGCGCGCGAGGCGCGTGAGCACGGACCGCTCGAAGCGAGCCTCGGCCAGCTCGGTCGCGACGCGCGCACGCCTGCGCTGCACGCGCTCGCGCGCCGCTTCCTCGGCCGTGGCGGACGCACCGGCCCGGGCCCGCGTGGCGCGGCGCAAGGCTACTTTGGCGCCGACCTTCGCCGGCGGGCGGGCCGGCGTACCGGCCGACTTGGCCGCGCGGTCGAGCAGGCGGGCCAGCCGTTCGGCGTTCGGCTCGGCGTCGGCCTCCTCTTCGGCGTTGCGCAACATCGACGAAGGCGTCAATCGGCCCGAGCGCACTTCGTCGGCGAGGCCGCGCAGCGGGGACACCGCGGCCGGAGAGCTGAGAAGGGCGTAGAGCGCGTCGCGCTCGCCGATCTCGATTCGGCGAGAAAGCTCGACTTCTTCCTCGTGCGTGAGCACGCGGCGACGGTGCCCCGGGGGCGGCTGAGGGATCGACGCGGGAGCAGCGTCGTTGGCCGCCGGCGTCTCCCCGAGGGTGGGCAGCCGGAGCGGGTCTTCGCCGTGGTGTCGTTCCTCTCGCATGGGCGCGAGGGATGTGGTGGGTACGTTCACGATGTTCAGGGGTGGGATGCCAGGCCGGCTTTTAGGGTCGCTCTGAATTGCAGGCAACACAGAGCTTCCGGGATGGCTTCCCGGAAGGCGTGTACGTTAAGCATTTTCGGCCATTTGGCCATGGAAACTATGCCGGGCGGATAGGTTAATCATGGTCCGGGTTGCGCGACCGGCTGAGCCGGCCGCCGCGTTACGAGCAGATGGGCGTGGCCGTCCTTGTCGGGGTAGCCGTACCGGAAGGTCAGGTCGCGCTCCGGTTGTGAGGCAAAAAGGCGCTTGAGGTCGCGCGCATCCCTCGCATCTGGCAGCCCAAACGGCGAGGGCCCGTCGAATGTTCCGTAGGCTTCCTGCACGAAACCCGCCGGGCCGGCGATCCGGGGCGGAATTCCAGTCGAGTCGGATACCATCCAGTCTGTATGGTCGACGAGCCACGTTCGTATCGACGAGAAATGGTCGTCCCACAAGAGGTGGGTCGCCGCCTTGGTCATGGCCGCGACCCTACCCTTGCTGTCCAAGTACGCTAAAAGACTGGGGTCTGCCTTCAGATGAGCGTCATCCAGATTGAAGCTCACATGACGGAGCACCTGCACCGCCTTGGGCGTAGCCTCGGCGGTGCCGGCCCGCCGGAAGCGTAGCTCAGCATTGGCGAAGAGAGCGCGGCGGTCCGAGCCTCGCTTCGCAGCGTCGATGTCCTCTTGGGTGACGTACGCGAGGGACCCATCGCTACGCAGCCGGAAGTACCGCAAGCTCACCGGCTCGTCGCCGTAGACAGCGAGCGCGGCCAGGGCGAAGAGAATCTCGCCCGGCATCTCGGTCTTCGATTCCTTCTCGAGGTTGTCCGTGCGCGAATGCGCCTTCAGGAACAGGCGCTCCAGATGGGAGCGGTGCCCGGAGAGCTCACGCGCGAGCCGCTCCGGCGGCAGGCCGTTGACGGGGCGTACGTCGCCCGCAGGCTCCAGCGAGATGGTCGTGATGTCGATCGCGTCCGGAAAGGTCGCCAGCGCGCTGGCTAGGTCGCCACCACCGAAGGGGTACACCACCGCGCCCGGCAGATCCTTGGGGCGAATCGACGCCAGGAAGGGCTTGGCGACTTCGACCCAGCTCCGCCGGTAGTCGTCGTAGGCGCGATTGAGCTCCTCGCAGTGACGCCCGACGACAGCCGTGTCGAAGCGGGCGGGCATTTCTCCGCTCGAGCCGCAGGCGGCAACGCGAAAGATGGTCTGCGCCTGCGGGAGGAAGTCTTTGCCCTCGAGCGGCGCGTCGGCCACACCGGACCTGGCGCTGGCGGACGGCGCGCCGGTCGCGGCGCTCGAGGCGGGCGCACCGACCTCCGAGTCGGCCATCGCAACCGCAACCGAGGGCGCCGGCGACGCGGCAGCGGAGGGCGGAGCTGTCGACGGGAAAGTCGTCGCCGAATCCGGCACTGGGGTTCGGGCGCAGGCGAGGCAAACAGCGAACGGCGCGAGCAACGACCGGTACATCATCGAGCAGCTTCAGCCTCCGAGGGGACGGGCACGGGAGCGGGCCCGGAACGCAGCGTACGCCGGAATCCCGGTGGCGACGATTGCAAGCCCCGCTAGGGCCGCGCCGGCGCCACTGGCCAGAACGCACCAGAGCACCCAGATGTTCACGACCAGAAACAGCAGAGGCACGATTGGGTACCCGGGCACCCGGAAGGGCCGTTCCGCGTCCGGGCGACGCCAGCGAAGAACGAGCACCGCCGCCACGGTGAGCGTCGAGAAGGCGATGATGGCGAAGGTCGCGAAGCGCACGAGGTCGTCGAAGCTCCCCGTGAGCAGCTGCGCTGCGGCCACGGCCCCCTGGGCAAGTAGGGCGACCAGGGGCACGCCCGTCGTCGCGTGAACGCGACCGACGGGCGCGAAGAACAAGCCATCCGCGGCCATCGCCTGGTAGAGGCGCGGCCCCACGAGAACCGACGCCTGCATGGAGCTGAGCACGCAGACGGCGACGAGCGGCGCGAGCACCCCGGCGGCAGCCGAACCCCCGAGACGCAGCGCGGCTGCACGCGCGGGCTGCTCGGTCGCGGCGAGCTCGGACAGCGGCATCGCGCGCAAGTAGACGGCGTTGACCGCAATGTAAAGGGCGACGCAGAGACCGGTACCCACCGCGAGGGCCTGGCCGAGCCCTCGCCGCGGCTCGCGCATCTCGCCGGCGATGTACGTGGCCGCGTTCCAGCCACTGTATGCGAAGAACACCGGGATCAACGCGACGGCCAGCCCGCCGGGGTGAGCGGAGTGAGCGTCCGGCGACGTGACCAGAGGGCCCGGCGACGAGTGCGGCACGAGCGCCCCGAGCGCGAGCAGGCCGCAGAATGCCGCGAGCTTGGTGGCCGACAGCACGTTCTGAGTCCACTTGCCGGGCCTCAGCCCGAGGGCGTTCAGCCCGGTCAGCGCCGCGATCGACACCAACCCGATGCCTTTGGCCGCCCAGCCCCCCAGGCCGAGCATCGGTGCCAGCGTCGCGCCGAAGGCGGCGGCGAGAGCGGCGATCGATCCCGGGAAGGCCACCAGAAAGCTCGTCCAGCCGCTCAGGAAGCCGACGGGCGGTCCGTACGCTTCGCGCAAGTAGACGTACTCGCCGCCCGATCGCGGAAACATCCCGCCGAGCTCCCCGTTGCTGAGCGCACCGGCGAGCGCGACCGCGCCGCCGAGCACCCACGCGCCGAGAAACGCGGCCTCCGAGGGCGCGTCGCGCGCGACGGGGCCGCTCAAGAAGAAGATGCCCGAGCCCACGATGCTGCCGACGACGATCAGCGCCGCGTCGAAGACGCCGAGGCCCGGCTGCTTTGCCATCGAGCGCGCCATTAGCACAGGAACGCGCTGCGATTGACTTTCCCCTTCAGGGCTCGGGCTTGCGCACCAGAAGCGGGCCGAAAAGCGCGATCACGAGCAGCGCGGCCGCGAGGAGGTCGACCGCGACGCCGATGCGCGCTCGGAGCTCGCCGATGGCAAACCCGATCGCGACCAGGCCTCCTACCTCGAGTACGCCTGCGGCCGCGTTGATGGCGAGAAACCGGCCGAACGGATAGCGCGAGGCTCCGACCGCGAAGTACACGAGGCCGCGTAGCCCGACCAAGAATCGTGCAAGAGCGATGGCCCGCGCGCCGTTTTTCGAGACGAACCCCTCGGCCCACGTTCGCCGGGGCTCCGGCAGCAGCCGCTGGCCCAGCCGGGTGCGCAGAAGGCGCGACAGCAGCATGCGGCCGACGGCGTAGCCCAGGGCGTCCCCGACCATGACGGCGAGCCACGCAGCCGCGATGGCTCCGGCCAAGGACACGCGCCCCAGCCGCGCGGCGTACCCGGCGCCGAGCAACGTCGCCTCCTCCGGAATCGGCACGAGGGTGGTGCTCAGCGTCGCGACGAAAATGGCGAGGGTCAGACTCTTCACGTGCAGGCGCGGCCGCTACCGCTTCTTCTCTTCGAGCATGCCGCCGTATTCCTCGCGCAGCTTCGACTTCAGAAACTTGCCGGTCGACGTGCGCGGGATCTGCTCGAGAACCACGTACGCGTCGGGAAGCCAGAAGCGGGGAAACTTTCCCTCGAGGTGCGCGGCGAGCTCTCGATCGCTGGCGTGCATCCCCTTCTTCACGACGATCGCCGCGATGGGCCGCTCGTCCCATTTCGGATGCCGCGCCGCGAAGACTGCGGCCTCCAGCACGGACGGGTGGCTCATGAGCGCGTTTTCGAGCGCCACGCTGCTGATCCACTCGCCGCCGGACTTGATGACGTCCTTGGCGCGGTCGGTGATCCGGACGTACCCCTCTACGTCGATGGTCACGACGTCGCCCGTCTTGAACCACCCGTCCGCGGTCCAGCGGTCTTCGCCCTCACCGCCGAAGTACGACGCGGCCACCCAGGGTCCGCGCACCTCCAGCTCGCCCATGGTCTCGCCGTCCCACGCGAGCACGCGCCCGCCGTCGTCGACGTGCCGTGTCTCCACCAGCGGCACGGCGTATCCCTGCGACGCAGACATCCCCAGGTGCGCTGCCTCGGAGGCGCCCTGAAGCGAATGCTTGATGCGTGCGACCGTCCCCACGGGATTGGTCTCGGTCATTCCCCACGCGTGGGTGACCAAAAGGCCGTGACGTCTCTCGAAACCATCGATCATCGACGCGGGCGCAGCCGAGCCGCCGACGATCATGCGCCGCATGCTGGAGAGGTCCCAGCGCCCGTCGTGCATGTGGCCGCGCGCATGCGCACGAGTGTGCGTATCGAGCAGCGCCAGGATCCCGAGCCAGATGGTCGGCACGCCCGCAGCGAGCGTGACCTTCTCGGCGGCCATGAGGTCGAGCAGGCTCTCGGGATCGAGCTTGGGCCCCGGAAAGACCATCTTGGCTCCGGCGAGCGCGCATGCGTGCGGCAACCCCCACGCGTTCGCGTGGAACATGGGAACGACCGGCAACACGGTGTCGCTCTCGCTCAGGCCCAGCGAATCCGCGAGGCAAACCGCCATCGCGTGCAGCACACTCGAGCGGTGGCTATAAACGACGCCCCGAGGATTGCCGGTCGTCCCCGACGTGTAACAAATCGTGCACGCGGCGTTCTCGTCGAGGCGCGGCCAGTCGTACTCGGTCGGCTCGGGCGCGAGAATCGCCTCGTAATCGAGCTTGCCGACGGGCGTCTTGCCCGCGTCCGGCATCACGACGACGTGGCGCACCGAGGGTACGCCCGCGACGAATTGCTCGAGCAACGGCGTGAGCGACGCATCGACCAGGATGACCGAGTCCTCCGCGTGGCGCGCGATGTACGCGAGCTCGGTCGGGTGCAGGCGCAGGTTCAGCGTGTGGACGATCGCGCCCATCATCGGGACGGCGAAGTACGCCTCGAGGTGACGGTGCTGGTTCCACGCGAGGGTGGCCACTCGGTCGCCCGGCTTCACGCCGAGCCGCGCGAGGGCGTGCGCAAGCTGCGCGGCCCGCTCGTAGATCTGCGCCCAGGTATGGCGGTGCAAGACGCCGTCGGGCCCGCGGCTGACGATCGCGCGGCCGGGGAAGTAGCGGCGGGCACGGGCCAGGACGTGCGACAGCGTCAAGGGGAAGTTCATCATGGTCCCGGCGTGCATGGACGAGAGATTACGCCCGAATTGCTTGCGCCGAAGGGCGGCTGAGAGAAGACTGCCTACTGGGATGGGCCAGCGAGCGTGCGCCGACTGCGGGGCGGCATCACCGTCGACGCAGACGCAGTACACGCTCATCGCCAAGCACGGGTGGCGCGTGGTGCGAACGCACGTCGCCGGGCAGGTGGGCCTCGAGTGGCGGTGCCCGGGGTGCTGGGCTTCGTACAAGTCTCGCCAGCCTGCGGCCGCGGCACCTCCCCGGGTTTCGAAGGCGCCACCGCCGGGAGCCAGCGAGGAGTCGGTCGAAGCCGGCAAGATGTTCGACCGGGCGCTGCAAGCGCTCACGACCAAACCTCCCACCCGGACGCGATAAGGCTTAGGATGCGCGGACCCGCGTGTCCCCTACCCGCCCCTCGTTCGCCCGGTTCCCAGCCCTCGTACCCTTTCTCGCGACCCTCGCGCTCGTCTTCGTGGCTTGCCACGGAAAGCCCGGCGACGACTGCACCGACACGCCCGGCAGCTGCGCGGAAAAGGCATCGCACCTGGTCTGCGTGAACAAGAAGTACGTCCTCGAGACATGCAAGGGGCCGGGCGCCTGCAACGACGAGGGCAAGAGCCTCGTCTGCGACAACACGAAGGCCGACGTCGGCGACGGCTGCGGCCGCGACGGCGCCCGCGCCTGCTCGAGCGACGGCAAGGTGGAGCTCCGCTGCCGTGACCACAAGTTCGCCATCGAGTGGAGCTGCCGCGGGGGCTGCACCCTCGACGCGAGCAACAACCCGAAGTGCACGCCGACCGGCGAGGTGGGCGACACCTGCCGCCCCGACTCGATTGTGTGCGACGGCGCGGCGAAGGGCCAGCTCGTGTGCGTGGAGGGCAAGCTCGTGCAGAAGAAGACGTGCCACGGCGCGCTCGGGTGCCAGACCGCGCCGGGCGGCGGCGTGCGATGCGACCGCACCGTCGCGCTGGAGGACGAGGCCTGCAGCGAGGAGGGCGCAGGCGCGTGCGACACGACGCACAAGAATGTCCTGGTCTGCACGGGAGGCCACTTCAAGACGCAGATGCACTGCCTGGGGGAGCTCGGGTGCGAGCTACCGGGCAACTACAGCGTGCGCTGCGACAAGAGCATCGTCCCCATGAGCGAGCCGTGCGACGAAGAGGGAGCCGTCACGTGCTCGACCGAGGGCAAGCAGATCAAATGCACCAGCGGCAAGTGGGAGAAAGACAAGAACTGGAAGCCGAAGAAGGGCGAGACCTGCAGCATGCGGTACCGCCAGAGCAAGGACACGGAGAAGTTCGAGGCGCGATAGGTCGCGTCCCGCGCGGCGAGCGTCACGCGTCGCGTCCCCGCTCTACTTCGTTCGCTTCGCCTTGAGCAGCTGGAAATACCGCAGCGCGATACCCGACGCCGCGGCCGCACGCGACACGTTGCCCCCATGCCGCTCGAGCACGCGCCCGACGTAGCGGCGCTCGAACTCCTCGACGATCGCCGCGCGCGCCGCGGGCAGCGGCAGCTCCTTCGACAGCACGCGTTCGATCGCGTCCTCGGTCCTCCCCCCGCTCCCATGCCTGCCCCCGCCCCTTGCCCGCCGCGGCACGCCGCGGGTAGGTCGCCGACGGCGACGTAGCGCGCTATCGCGTTCTTCAGCTCGCGGACGTTGCCCGGCCACGCGTGCTCCTCGAGCCGGTCCAGCA
Source organism: uncultured delta proteobacterium (assembly GCA_963720145.1). GTDB lineage: Bacteria > Myxococcota_A > Polyangia > Polyangiales > Polyangiaceae > Palsa-1150. The sequence continues at coordinate 52,575 of CAVREO010000036.1, read as the reverse complement.
GTCCGTCCGGCATCGGGCAGCCCGCCTCCGCGAGCTCGCCCCAGAAATGGCGCGCGAGCACCTCGACGTCGCCGACCCGGTGCCGAAGCGGGGGCAGCTCGATGCGCCCGACCGCGAGGCGGAAGAAGAGGTCGTCGCGGAAGCGCCCCGCTCGCACTTCGCCATCGAGGTCGCGGCGCGTCGCCGCGAGGATTCGCACGTCGACGCGCAGCCACTGGCTGCCGCCCACCCGCTGCACCTCGCTTCGCTCGATGGCGCGCAAGAGCCGCGGCTGCAGCGCGAGATTGAGCTCGCCGAGCTCGTCGAGCAAGAGCGTGCCGCCGTGGGCCTCCTCGAACGCGCCGCGACGCTGGACGAGGGCCCCGGTGAACGCGCCCCGCTCGTGACCGAACAGCGCGGGCTCGAGCAGCGAGGGGGCGACCGACGTGCAGTCGAAGACCACGAACGGCCCGCCGGACCGCGCGCTCGTGCGGTGGAGCATCTCGGCGAGGACCTCTTTGCCTGTGCCGGTCTCGCCCTCGATGACGACCGGAACGTCGCTCGCGGCGAGGCGCGCGCATAGCGGATAGAGCGCGCGCACCTCGGCGCTCCGGCCGATGAAGGACCCGAAGCGCTGCACGTCCGAGGACGCGCGCAAGACGGCCGAGTCGTGCCTCAGCAGGCGCAGCGCCGTGTCGCTCGACCTTCGGCGCGGGTCGTTCATCGCGGTTTGGTACCACAGGCGGCGCGGCCGGCGCCGGCCCAAGAGATGGTTCGCGAGGCCACGATCTCGCGGCAGAGCCAGGAAATTACGGCCGGCGCAGTCCGGTCGCGTTCATGAGGAGCATCTCGCGCACGGCGGCGGAGCGCTCGCGCGCGACCGGAACGCGCATTCCGGTGCCGCTGTCGGCGATGCCCGAGCCCACGAACAGCCTCGTCTCGTGGCCGTCACGCTCGAGCTCCTTGATGTGGCCGGCGTTGACGAGCCAGTTGCGGTGTACGCGCATGAAGGCCCGGCCGAAGGACGCCTCGACCGCAGCCAGCGAGAGGTCGATGTCGAACGTGCCGTGCCGCGTGTGGACGAACGTGAGCCGATCGGCGGCCTCGAATGCCCAGATCTCCTGCGGCTCGAGGAACACGAGGTTTCGCTTCCGGCGCGCGACGATGCGCGCGACGCCGCCGTCGCGGTGCCGGGCGCCGGCCGCAGGCCTGCGCTCGATCAGGCGCCGCAGACACTGGCCGACGCGCTCCTCGTTGAATGGCTTCAGCAGGTAGTCGACCACGCCGAGCTCGAACGCCTCGAGCGCGTGCTGGTCGTACGCGGTCGCCAGCACGAACATCGGCGCGGACGCAGATCCGGCGAGAGCGCGCACGAGCGAGAGCCCGGTCTCGCCGGCGGCGCCGCCTTCGAGCTGGACGTCGACGAATGCGGCGTCGATGTCGACGGCCGGCGCCTGCGCGCCCAGCGCCTGCCGCGCCTCGTCCACGCCGCCGACGGCGCCGACCACCTCGGCGAGACCGGACGACTCGAGCAGCTCCACGAGGTAATTGCGCGCCGGCCACTCGTCTTCGACGACGAGCACACGAAGTGGCGAAGCGGTCATGGGTCCACTCCTTGCGCACCGCGCCGGCGATCTCGACGATGGATCGGGTGCCCTGGTCGGACGACTCGTGTCGAACGAGGCCTGCGGCGCTTCGAGCTCGAGCCGCCGCCGCACCGCCTGAAGGCCGAAGGCTCCTGCCCGGACGTGCGCGCTGTCCATCCCGGGCCCGTTGTCCTCGACGACGCACACGAGCGTTCCGTCGGGCTTGCTCTCGGCTCGAACGACGACCCTCTCCCGCGCGGTCGCCGCGGCGAAGGGCCCCGTGCTTGACGGCGTTCTCGACGAGAGGCTGCAGGAGCAGACGAGGCAGAACGGCTGCCTCGCAATCGGGGGCGACTTCCCACTCGAACCGGAGCGACCCGCGGTAACGCGCCTCGAGGATCTCCGAGTAGCGCTTCAACCACTCGATCTGGTCGGCGAGCAATTGCGCTTCGCTCCTCTCTTGGACGGCGTCGCGCAGGAGGTCACCCAGGCACGCGAGCAGCCGCCGCGCCTCCCGCGGATCTTCCGTGACGAGGCCTGCGATCGCGTTGAGCGTGTTGAGCATGAAGTGCGGCTCGAGGTGCGCGCGAAGTCTCTCGAGCTCGGCGTCGGTACGAACCTGCTGCGCTTGCAGCACGCGGACGCGTGCGCTCTCGATTGCCGACGGGTACACGAACGCCAGGGCCCAGAGGCCGTACCAGAGCTGCGCGTACATCGCGCCGACGGTGGCGGACCGCCACAGGCCGTTGGGCATGTGGAGGCGCAGCTGGGGGACGTGCATGGCCACGAGTCCGTAAAGAACTCCGAACGCGCAGCCGAGAGGCATGGCGATGCCGAAACCCGTCAGCAGCGCTTGCCCGGCGCTCATGCGGCGAGCGACCGACCAGCGGAAGGCCCAGGTCAGGGCCAGCATGAGCAGGGGCATCTCGAGCGCCATGAACGCGGCGCGGGCGAGAATCCGCGCGCTCTCGCGCCCTGCGACGACGTCGGTCCCGAGCTGAAGGAGCATGACCCCGACGACCACGCCGACCCCGAGCGAGCGCCGGCCCATCAGCTCGCCGGGTGTGCGCGCCGTGGTCAGCCCTGGGAGCGAGAGGGTCGGCGGGCGGCGGTCCCGGCTCGATCGCCCGGCGTAGAGGTCGCACGCCGGGACTCTCGCCCTTAGGGTCGATCGGCCTGCCTGCAGCGATCGGTGCGGCCATGCGGGATTTATCGTACAACGGCGCGCAGCTCAAGCGCTCCCGCCGGTCGGAAGGCCCCAGCGCCTCGTCGGCGGAAAGCAACCGCTCGTCATTTGCCCCGCAGCTGCAGAGTTACGCGGCCTCCTACCTGAACCCCGTCGATTCGAGATGCGCACAGTGCCCTTTCTGGTCCGCTTGCCTTCGCCCTGGCGGCGTCCGTCGTCGCGCTCGGCCCCCAGCCCCGCCGCGGCCCAGGAGGCGTCGACGTCGCGCGTCATCTCGCTCGCGCAGGTCGAGCGCAGCGCGCTCGACCTGCAGCCCCAGGTGCTCGTCGCGCGCGCGGCGACGAGCGTCGCGCAGGCGCAAGCGGATCAGGCACGAGCGCCTCTGCTTCCGCAGGTGACGGGCACGGCCGGCTATACGCGCCAGACGGGCAACTTCGCTGCCGCGACCGGGGGCGATCCCCAAGCCAGCGGCGGCCCGAGCCGGAGGGTCGCTCTTCTCGAGTCGTACGACTTCTGGAACTCCGGGTCGCGGCCTCGCAGCTCCTTTACGATTTCGGACAGACCAATCGAGAAGTACCGAGCCGCGGAGGCCACCGTCGAATGCGCAGCAGCTCTCCGAGCGACACCACGCTGCTCCAGGTGATTCCTCCGTACGCAAGGCGTACTTCAACGCGCGCGCCAGCAAAGGAGCTCGTGGCCGTCGCGCGCGAGACGCTCGAGGACCAGAACAAGCACCTCCTTCAAGTGCGGGGCTTCGTTCAGGTCGGCACGCAACCGGACATCGCGTTCGCGCAGCAAAAGGCCTCCGTCGCGAACGCGCATGTCCAGTTCATCACCGCTCAGAACGGCTACGAGACGGCCAAGGCCCAGCTCAACCAGGCGGCGGGGTTCACCGGCGGCACCGACTACGACGTCGCCAACGAGGACTTGCCCGCCGTGGAAGACGAAGACCAGCCGCTCGAGTGCTCGCAGCGAAGGCGCATCGCCACGCGTCCGGAGCTCACCTCGCTGCAGCGCGCACGCTTCGCGCAGGAGGCGACGCTGTGTCCGCCAGAGGCGGTATGGTCCCGCGTTCTCGGCGAACGCCAGCGTAACCGAACATGGATTGGCGCTGAACGGCCTGGTCCCGAACTGGGCCGCCGGGCGTCGCGACGACGTGGCCCATCTTCCAAGGAGGCCTGACGCGACGCCGAGGTGAGGCAGGCCGAGGCGCAGGTCTGCAGCCGTCGACGCGCAACGCGCGCTCGTGGAGCTGCAGGTGCGGCTGGACGTCGACTCGGCACGTCTGGCGGTGCGCGCCGCGAAGGCCACCATCTGCGCCGCCGACGACGCGCTCGCGAGCGCTCGGGAGCAGCTTCGTCTGGCCGAGCAGCGTTACGCGACCGGAGTCGGAAACATCATCGAGCTATACGACGCTCAGGTCGCGTACACGAGCGCCGCCGAGCCAGTCGGTGCAGGCGCGCTACAATTCGCTTCGGCTCGCGCGCAGCTCCTCGCGGCCCTGGGACGCACTTAGATCGCAACGCAGGCAATGCCCATGAGGCACCCGACGCCGAGCCCTCCGCCCCCCGTCAGTCCCGCCGCCCCCGCGACCCACCGGGCTCTCGCCGCGCATCGTCCTGCTCCTGCTCCTGGCCGTGGGCTCGTCGTGCGGGCGTGGTGACTCCTCCGCGCGCGATCGCAGGCGGCCGCCGCGCGGCCACGGCAGCGTCGAAGCGCAGTTCAGCGAACCGCGTCGTCCCCGTGCTCACCGCCCGGTCGTTCGGCGAGACGTACCCATCTGGCTCGAGGGCCTGGGCAACGTCGTCGGCCTTCTACACCGTCACGGTAAAGACCCAGGTCGACGGGCGGATCGACAAGGTGCTCTTCACCGAGGGCCAGCAAGTCAAGAAGGGCGACGTGCTCATCCAGATCGATCCTCGCCCGTTCCACATCCAGCTCGAGTCGGCACAGGCCAACCTCGCGCGCGACGCCGCGAACCTGAAGAACGCGCAGCTCAACGCCGAGCGCTACAAGACGCTGCAGCCAGCAGAACCTCATCGCCGCGCAGCAGTACACCGACCAGCAGGCGACGTGGACCAGCTCATCGCGCAGATCGCACGCCGACCAGGCGCGATCGACACCGCACGGCTGAACCTCGACTACGCGCGCATCAAGTCGCCCATCGACGGAGTGACCGGGCGTGCGCCTGGTCGATCCGGGCAACGTCGTCCACGCGGCGCGACACCGACGGGCTCGTGGTGGTCACGCAGCTCGATCCGATCGCGGTCTTCTTCACGCTGCCGGAGGACGATCTGCCCCCATCACGAGGCGATGGCTGGCGGCGCCGCTGGCGGTCGAGGCGCTGAGCCGCGACGGCGACAAGCGCTCGGCCGAGGGCAAGCTCGGCTCATCGACAACCAGATCAACCAGCAGACGGCGACCATCCGCCTGAAGGCGATCTTCGACAACCCGAAGCACCTCCTCTGGCCCAACCAGTTCGTCAAGGCGCGGCTGCGCCTGACGACGCGCAAGGACGCGCTCGTCGTTCCGGCGGCGGTCGTCCAGCGCGGGCCCCAGGGGACGTTCGCCTACGTCGTCGAGCGCCGGACTCGACGGCCGAGGCTGCGGCCCGTGACGGTCGACGCGGTACAAGGGGACGTCGCGCATCGTGTCGCGGGGTCTCGCTGCCGGCGAACAGGTCGGTGCGTCGAGGGGCAGAGCCAGCTCCGCCCCGGGGCGAAGGTGGCGCCGAAGCCGGCTGGCGAGCGTCACGGGCGGCGGCGCCCGGCGTCGGCCGCCGCTGCGCCTCGCTCGCGCGGCGAGGCCTCCGCCGGACGCGGCGCCGGCGGCGCTGCAAGCGACCGCGACGTCGTCGCAGCGAGGCGTCTCCGAGCCGTTCATCCGGCGCCCGGTCGCGACGACGCTGCTGATGGTCGGCGCTGCTGCTGGCGGGCTCGCCGGCCTTCAAGCAGCTGCCGGTCTCGGCGCTGCCGCAGGTCGACTACCCGACCATCGTCGTCTCGACGTACCTGCCCGGCGCCAGCGCCGAGACGATGGCCTCGGCGGTGACGACGCCGCTCGAGCGCCAGTTCGGCCAGATGCCGTCGCTGACGCAGATGACCAGCGTGTCGAGCTTCGGCTACTCGCAGATCACGCTGCAGTTCGACCTCGACCGGAACATCGACGCCGCCGCAGCAGGACGTGCAGGCGGCGATCAACGCGGCGTCGAGCCTGCTGCCGCGCACGCTGCCGACGCCGCCGACCTACTCGCAAGAGCAACCCGGCCGACGCGCCGATCCTCACGCTGGCGGTCAGCTCGGACGACGCTGCCGCTCGACCAGGTCGACGACTACGCCGACTCGATCCTGGCGCAGAAGATCTCGCAGGTCTCCGGCGTCGGCCTGGTGACGCTCAACGGCGGCCAGAAGCCGGCCGTGCGCGTGCAGGTCGACCCCGGTCGCGCTCGCCGGCACGGGCCTGACGCTCGAGGACGTGCGCACGGCGCTCGTCGCGGCCAACGTCAACCAGCCCAAGGGCAACCTCGACGGCGCCGCGCCAGGACTACGCGCTCGCCGACCAACGACCAGCTCTACAAGGCCGGCGGCTTCAAGCCGCTCGTCATCGCCTACGAGAACGGCGTCGCCGGTCCGCCTCGAGCGACGTCGCCGAGCGTCGTCGACGGCGTCGAGAACGCGCAGCTCGCCGGCTGGGCCAACGACAAGCGCGCGATCATCCTCAACGTCCAGCGCCAGCCGGGCGCCAACGTCATCCAGGTCGCCGATCGCGTGAAGGCGCTCCTGCCGCAGCTCGCAGGCGTCGCTGCCGCAGGGCGATCGACGTCAAGATCCTGGCCGACCGCACCGAGACGGTGCGCGCCTCGGTCGACGACGTCGAGTTCACGCTGGTCCTCACCATCGGCCTGGTCGTCGCGGTCATCTTCGTCTTCCTGCGCAACCTGCGGGCGACGATCATCCCGAGCGTCGCGGTGCCGCTGTCGCTCGTCGGCACGTTCGGCGTGATGTACCTGCTCGGCTACAGCCTGAACAACCTGTCGCTGATGGCGCTCACCATCTCGACCGGCTTCGTGGTCGACGACGCCATCGTCATGATCGAGAACATCGCCCGCTACATCGAGGCAGGGCGAGCCGCCCTTCGAGGCGGCGCTCAAGGGCGCCGAGCAGATCGGCTTCACCATCGTGTCGCTGACCGTCTCGCTGGTCGCGGTGCTCATCCCGCTGCTCTTCATGGGCGGCCTCATCGGCCGCCTCTTCCGCGAGTTCGCGGTCACGCTCGCCGTCGCCATCGGCGTCTCGGCCGTGCTCTCGCTGACGCTGACGCCGATGATGTGCGCCCACCTCCTCGCGCCCGAGCCGCAAGGAGGACGAGCGCAGCGCGCTCTACCGCTGGCTCGGAGCGCGCGTTCGAGGGATGCTCGCGCTTCTACGACCGCGGGCTCGAGCTCGGTGCTGCGCCACCAGCGCACGACGCTCGTCGTCACCATCGCGACGCTCGCGCTCACGGTCGTGCCTCGCGGTCGTCGTGCCCAAGGGCTTCTTCCCGCAGCAAGACACCGGCGCTGCTCCTCGGCGTCACCGAGGCCGCGCCCGACGTCTCGTTCCCGAAGATGATGGACCGGCAGCGCGCGCTGGCCGACGTCATCCTGGCCGACCCCGACGTCGCAGAGCGTCGCGTCGTTCATCGGCTCCGACGGGACCAACCCGACGCACGAACAGCGGCCGCCTCTCGATCACGCTCAAGCCGCGCGAGCGAGCGATCGCCGAGCGCCGACGCGATCATCGCCCGCCTGCAGCCGAAGCTCGCCAAGGTCGACGGCATCGACGCTCTACCTGCAGTCGGTGCAGGACCTGCAGATCGACAGCCGCGTCGAGCCGCACGCAGTACCAGTACACGCTGGAGGACGCCGACCCCGACGAGCTGGCCGACCTGGGCGCCGCAGCTGCGTGGCCGAGCTGCGCAAGGAGCACCGAGCTCACGCGACGTCGCCAGCGACCAGGAGAGCGGCGGGCCTGCAGATGTCGCTCACGATCGACCGCGACACGGCGTCGCGCCTGGGCATCTCGCCGCAGGCCATCGACGACACGCTCTACGACGCCTTCGGGCAGCGGCAGGTCTCGACCATCTTCACGCAGCTGAACCTCTACCGCGTCATCCTCGAGGTGAAGCCCGAGTATGGCGCGCAACGCCGCGGCGCTCGATCAGATCTACGTGCGCACGCCGACGGGCGCACCGGTGCCGCTCAGCGCCGTTCGTCCACCGTGCGACGACGCACGGCGCCGCTGGCGATCGAACCACCAGGGGCAGTTCCCGGCCGTCACCTCTCGTTCAACCTGGCGCCCGGGAGCGTCGCTCGGCGACGCGGTGACGGCCATCCAGGCGGCCAAGGCGGCGATCGGCATGCCGCCGAGCGTCCACGCCGACTTCGTCGGGCACCGCGCAGGCGTTCAACGAGTCGCTGGCCAGCGAGCCGCTGCTCATCCTGGCCGCGATCATCACGGTCTACATCGTGCTCGGCGTGCTCTACGAGAGCTACATCCACCCGATCACGATCCTCTCGACGCTGCCGTCGGCGGGCGTCGGCGCGCTCCTGGCGCTGATGGTCTGCCAGCACGGACTTCAGCGTGATCGCGCTCATCGGCATCGTCCTGCTCATCGGCATCGTGAAGAAGAACGCGATCATGATGATCGACTTCGCGCTCGAGGCCGAGCGCGATCAGGGCATGGCGCCCGAGCAAGCGATCTACCAGGCGTGCCTGCTCCGCTTCCGGCCCATCATGATGACGACGATGGCCGCCCTCCTCGGCGGCTTGCCGCTGGCGCTCGGCACGGGAATGGGCTCGGAGCTGCGGCGCCCGCTCGGCATCACCATCGTCGGCGGGCTGCTCATCTCCCAGGTGCTCGACGCTCTACACGACGCCGGTCGTCTACCTCTACATGGACCGCCTCGGCCGCTGGCTGCGGCGCATCCACGCAGCCGACAGCACGAACCGAGCGCCGGGCCGGCGGAGGCTCGAGTGAGCATCTCGTCGCCGTTCATCCGCGCGACCCGTTGCGACCTCGCTGCTCGCCGCGGCGCTCCTGCTCGCGGGCATCCTCGCGTACACGCGGCTGCCCGTCGCGCCGCTGCCGCGAGTCGACTTCCCGACCATCCAGGTGAGCGCGTCGCTCCCCGGCGCCAGCCCGGAGACGATGGCCTCGTCCGTGGCGACGCCTCTCGAGCGGCGCTTCGGCCGCATCGCGGGGCTCACCGAGATGACATCGATGAGCACGCTCGGCGCGCACGTCGATCACGCTTGCAGTTCGACCTGGATCGCAACGTCGACGCCGCGCGCACGCGACGTGCAAGGCGGCGATCGCCGCCGCCGGCGGCGAGCTGCCGCCGGACCTGCCGCTCAAGCCCTCGTACCGCAAGGTGAACCCGGCGGACGCGCCCATTCTCATCCTGGCTCTCGAGAGCGACACGCTGCCGCTTTCGCAGGTGTTCGACGCGGCCAACACGGTGCTCGCGCAGAAGATCTCGCAGGTGCGGGGCGTCGGGCAGGTGTTCGTCGGCGGCGGACAGCAGCCTGCGGTTCGCGTGGAGGCCGACCCCGCGGCTCTCGCCGGCATGGGCGTGAACATGGCCGACGTGCGCAAGGCGATCGCGGCGACTACGGTCGACGAGGCCAAGGGGACCGTCGCGGGTAACTCGCAGGCTGCCGCCATCGGCGCCAACGATCAGGTGCTCGACGCGAGAGGCTACCGCCCCCTGGTCATCGCCCATGACGCCACGGGGACCGCACGCCTGGGCGACGTCGCCAAAGTCTTCGACGACGTCGAGAACAACCGCGTCTTCGGGTGGGCCGACGGAAAGCGCGCAGCGATCCTCATCGTGCGCAAGCAGCCCGACGCGAACATCATCGAGACCAACGAGCGCGTGCTGGCCCTCTTGCCCCAGCTGGCGACCTCGATCTCGCCTGCCATCAAGATGTACGTCAACAGCGACCGGACGCAGACCATCCGCGCCTCGGTCAACGACGTCCTGCGGACGCTCGCGATCAGCATGGGCCTCGTCATCGTGGTGGTCTTCGCGTTCTTGCGCTCGCCGCGCGCGACCATCGTTCCGACCATCGCCATGCCGCTCTCGATCATCGGCACGTTCGGCGTGATGTGGCTCCTCGGCTACAGCATCGACAATCTGTCGCTGATGGCGCTGACCATCTCGACGGGCTTCGTCGTCGACGACGCCATCGTCGTCACCGAGAACATCACACGCGCCATCGAGAACGGTGACACGCCTTTCCACGCCGCGCTCAAGGGCGCCGAGCAAATCGGCTTCACGATCGTCTCGATCACGGTGTCGCTCCTGGCGGTGTTCGTCCCCATCCTGCTCATGGGCGGGATCGTCGGGCGCCTCTTCCGCGAGTTCGCCGTGACGCTGAGCGTCGCGGTCGCGATCTCCGCCGTCGTGTCGCTGACGCTGACGCCCATGATGTGCTCCCGCATGCTCAGGGCCGAGGCGCACGTCGCGCACGGGCCGGTATACCGGGCTTCGGAGCGCATCTTCGACGAGGCGCTCGCCTTCTACGAGAGGGGGCTGCGCTGGGCTTTGCGGCACCGGGTGACGATGCTGCTCGTCACGCTGCTGACGGTCGCCGTGAACGTGGCTCTCTTCGTGTTCGTGCCCAAGGGTCTCTTCCCGCAGCAGGACACCGGCCTTCTCATGGCGACGACCGAGGCGTCGCAGGACACCTCGTCCGCCGAAATGCTCCGCTTGCAGACGCAAGTGAACCGCGTCTTCGACGCGGACCCGGACATCGAGCACTACGTCTCGTTCATGGGCTCCGGAGGCTTCGGGACGCAGCAACATCGGCTCGGGGTTCATCACGCTCCGCAGCAAGCCGCCGCGCAAGCTCGACGCCGACGCCGTGCTCGGACGGCTGCGCGGCCAAGCTCGGCAAGATCCCCGGCATCTCGACCTACCTGCAGTCGCGGCAGGACGTGAACGTCGGCGGGCGCATGAGCCGGACGCAGTACCAGTACACGCTGCAGGACGCCAACCTCGACGAGCTACGCGAGTGGGCACCGAGCGTCGCTCGACGCGATGCGGAAGCTGCCGCAGCTCAAAGACGTCGTCAGCGATCAGCAGAACGCCGGCCTCGAGCTCGACGTCGACATCGACCGAGACACGGCTTCGCGCCTCGGCGTCACCGCGGCGGCCATCGACGAGGCCCTCTACGACGTCTACGGACAGCGCTTCGTAGCCACGTCGTACACGCAGCAAAACGAGTACCGCGTGGTCTTCGAGGCCGCGGCGCGCTACCGGGCCACCGCCGACTCGCTCGACTCCGTCTACGTCAAGTCGGCGAGCGGCGCTTCCGTTCCGCTGCGCGCCATCGCGAAAGTGAAGACGAGCGTCGCCTCGCTCGCCGTGAACCATCACGGGCAGTTTCCCGCCGTGACCATTTCCTTCAACCTCGCCCCGAACGCCTCGCTAGGCCAGGCGATCGACGCCATCAACAAGGCGGAGCTGTCGATCCACATGCCGCCGAGCGTGCACGCCGATTTCCAGGGAACCGCGCAGGCGTTCACGTCGTCGCTGAAGAACGAGCCGCTTCTGGTCGTCGCGGCGCTGCTCGCCGTCTACATCGTGCTCGGAGTGCTCTACGAGAGCTACGTGCACCCGGTGACGATCCTGTCGACGCTGCCGTCGGCGGGGATCGGCGCGCTCGTGGCGCTGCTCATGTTCGGCGTCGACCTCAGCGTCATCGCGATCATCGGCCTCTTGCTGCTCATCGGCATCGTCAAGAAGAACGCGATCTTGCTCGATCGACTTCGCCCTGGAAGCCGAACGCAAGGAAGGTGCGACACCGGAGGACGCGATCGTGCGCGCCTGCTCGCTGCGCTTTCGGCCCATCATGATGACGACCTTCGCGGCCCTCTTCGGCGCCCTCCCGCTCGCCTTCGGGGCCGGCCTGGGCTCCGAGCTGCGACGGCCCCTCGGCATCACCATCGTGGGAGGGCTCCTCGCTTCGCAGCTTCTCACCCTCTACACGACGCCCGTCGTGTACTTGGCGCTCGAACGCCTTCGAAAGCGCGTGATGCGCCGCGGCCCTTCCTTGCCGGAGGGGGGGACGCTCACTCCTCTTCGTCCGACGGTGCCTCGGTGAAACGGTAGCCGACGCCGCGGACCGTCTCGATGTACCGGCCCACGCTCTTGAGCTTTTCGCGGAGGCGCTTCACGTGCGTGTCGACGGTGCGGGTCGTGATGTCGGCCTCGATGCCCCAGATGTCGTTCAGGAGCACCGACCGCGTCTGCACGCGGTTCTTCCTCTCGTAAAGCGTGAGCAGCAGCTTGAACTCCAGTGTGGTCAGCGTGACCTCGGCGCCGGCGACCCAGGCTCGGTGCGCCGCCGGATCGATGCGCAGCTCGCCGAACTCGACGAAGTCGGCCGACGGCGCGTCCTTCCGCCTCAGGACGGCGCCGACGCGCAGCAGGAGCTCGCGCACGCTGAACGGCTTGACCACGTAGTCGTCGGCGCCGAGCTCGAAGCCGACGACTCGGTCGATTTCCTCGCCTTTCGCCGTGACCATGATGACGCGGATCTCGCGCGTGGCCGGCTCCTTCTTCAGGGTCTTGCAGACGGTCGTTCCCGACATGTCAGGCAGCATCAGGTCGAGGAGAACGAGCTCGGGCTGAAGCTCCCGCGCGAGGCGAAGCCCCTCGGCGCCCGTCGATACGAGCTGCACCCGGTGGCCCTCCTTCGTGAGGTTGTATTCGAGCACCTCGCGCAGGTCTTTCTCGTCTTCGACCACAAGGACACGGGCCATGCGCGGTTCTTTATGCCATCTCACGACTGCACGCCCGGAGAAAAGGATGTGACGGTTGGGTGACGCGCGCGCGGCTGCTCAGCCGTTATTGTGCGTGCCCGATTTCGAGGACACGCCCTGGAGGGAGAGCCGCCCGCAAGAACGGCCACGACATGGGGCAGTGGCGGCCGCGAGACAGGGCCAAGGGGGAAACGCGATGGGGCGCATGCGGCCACGCGCCAGGTGCATGGCGGCCGCCATGCGGGATCGAAGGGATGATGCGTGGCCGTCCTTGCCCTGTCGCGCGGGGAGGAAACGGCCACGTGTTTCCCCTCGGGGTAGACGCGTGAGGATCGTAGCGGCCATGAGACAGGGCAGTGGGGGAAACGCGTCAGCGGTAGAGCGGCCGCGCGTCTACCCAGGGGCGGCCGACACCTAGGGTGACCGCCCGAGTCGTCAGGGCCATGGTGGCCACGCGTGAGGAGTGAAGCGGCCGCGTGTCAGCGCTCTAGGGCTCACGCGTCAGCACCCCAGCGGCCGCGTGTCGGGGCGAGAGCGGCCACGCGTGAGGACGACGCGCCAACGCGTTAGGGCCACAGCGGTGGTGCGTGAGGACGGTGCCCGATTGTGAGCGGGTTCGCTAGGGCAGCGGCGTCGCGGTGCCTGCGATGACGGGCATGCCGCCGCCCGCGGCGGGCGCGCGTTGCAGGTAGGCGATCACCTCGCCCTCCTCGCGTTGGCGCTCCCAAGCCAGAGTCCCCGGCAAGGTCAGGGTCGCCGTTCCCCTCGGTGCCGTGACGGGCAGCTCGACGAACGCGCGCACGACGTTCGCATGGCGCAGAGTGCGGCCGGCGTTCTCGCCCGCTCGCACGGCGGTCGACGCCGCGCGTTGCACGACGGCGACGGTCAATCTCGTGCCCTCCGGGGCGCCGGACACGACGAAGTCGACCGAGAGGGTGTCGGCGCCGCTCCGGCGGGCGACCACCGAGAGGCGGGCCACTTGCGCCCGCGCGAGGGCGCGAGCAATCGCCGCATCGGCGCGCTCGCGATTCGATCCGGCGAATTCGTCCGTGCCGCCGACAATCATCTGCGGCGTGTAGACGCCATCGGCCCGGAAGGAGCGCGCGTACTCGCGCTGTCGGCCCGAGGCGAGCGGCGTCGCGTACCAATCGGGCCAGCCGAGGCCGTCCCAGTAGTCGACGTGGAACGCGAGGGCGAGCACTCCGCGGGCCTGGGCGCGCGCCAAGTCGGCGAGCACGGCGTCGGCGGGCGGGCAGCTACTGCAGCCCTCGGACGTGAAAAGCTCGACTACGGCGACCGCTCCGGCGGCGGGGGGTGACTCGTCGGCGCGCGCCTCGGGAAGAGGCGACGACCCGGGCGCACGGCAGCAGACCAACGCAAGGCAAGCCAGGAGCAGACGCACCGGGTGCATGGAGTTCCCTCCCGCAATACGTGGCGCCGGGCCGGCGGTTTCATGGCTCGAACTGCTCCACCGGCCACCCAGCGGCGCCGTCCACCCACCACGCGAGCTCCTGCCGCACGGCGTCCTCGAGCGGCGGGTCGAAGGTGTGTCCTACCTTGGCGTAGACCACGCGGGTATCGACGCCCTCGGCGGCGAGCCGCTTGGACGCGGACAGCGCCGCGTCGTAGACACCCTCTTGGCCGCACCCGAAGAGCACGCGCACCCCACCGCGGTTGATGAACGCCTCGATTCGAGCGCGCGACCATCCGTTGGTGCCTCCCTCGATGAGCGCGATGCGCGCGAACCGCGACGGAGCCTGGACGGCGAGCGCGACGATTTCCGCCGCGCCGAGCGAGAAGCCCGCGTAGAGAGGCGCGCTCGTATCCACGTACCCGGGATAGCGCGCCGCCAGCGCCTGGAGCGAAGCGTCGATGTACTCCAGGAGAGGTGCGCCGCCGATGTGCGTATAGCGGATGTCGTCGCGCGTGGAGGATGCGTGGTCGACGAAACCCCTCGGGCAGAGAACGAAGGGGTACTCCTCCGTTGCGTGTCGCCAGCCGCCGCACTGCCAGTCCGGTCGATCGCCGGCGCCATGGATGACGACGAGGACCGGCCGCTTGCCGGTCGCCCCGGTGGGCAGCGACAGCCACGCGTCCGGATGGCCGGGCACCGTCAGCGCCTCGAAGAAGCCGGGCAGAGGCCGGGGCGCGAGCTCGGCCCCGGGGCCGGGCGCGGCGGACGCGAGCATCAGGGAAGGTGCCAGGGGGGCCGCGGTCGCGGTACCGCGGTGCGCCGGCTGGTCGTCACGGGGCTTCTGGCAAGCGAGCGCCCCCGTCGAGAGAGCGAGAATGGCCAGGGTACGAGAACGCCTCATGCCCTCTCCCGTACGGCACGATCCCGCAGCGCCTTGCGCGCGAGATAGGCGACAATCGCGGCGTTCACGAAGAAAAGGCCCACGCGGATCGGATGGAACCGGTGAATGACGGCGAGGACCTCGAACGGGAGCAGCGAGCCGGTCGCAGCGACTACGAGCCACGGCCCCCACCAGTGCCCGTACCAGAGGGCCCACCCCTCGACCAAGCTCATCACCCCGTCGGCCAGCAGCGCCACCACGATGATGGCTTGGCCGCGCCGGCTGGCGGCGCGGACGACGAGCTCGGCGAGCATGAGGCTCCACGCCCGCGCGTGATGACGCAGGTGGTCGGCGAGCCCCAGAAGGCGGTCGCCGAGGCCCATCCGCGTGGCCACCAGGATGACGGCGGCGAAGACGAGCCAGAGGCCCCCTTTCACGAGCTTGTAGGCAATGATGACGACAAGCCCGCGTTCGCGCCGCACCCCGTCGATTGTAGACTCGACGTCATGGCGCCGCACCGCGAGACCCCTGCCCGCCTGGGGACTCTCGCTGCCACTCTCGCCCTCGCCGCAGCCGCTTCGTGCACGCACCCGGTCGCTTCGGTATCGCCGCCGCTCATCGCGGGTCGCCCCATTCGCGTCGACGACACGCGACAGCTCCTCTCGTGGTCGCGCGCGGGCTCTCCGTACGCGCAGGTGTGCTCGCTCGCCTGGGGCGCGCTCGAGACCCGCTTCCCGGTTCAGGACAACGGGCTCGAGACGTGGCTCGGGTGGTCGCGGTTCGAATCCCGAGGACTTCACGGGGGTATCGTGGCCGCACAACCCGGCCGGGCTGTACGCGATGCTCACCGACTCGGCTGTGCTGTGGTACGCGTTCAGCGGCGACAACGCGGCGATCGACGTCGCGCGCAAGGCGCTGGACTACCAGCTCGCGCACGGCACGACGCCCGCCGACTGGGACTGGGCGAGCGTCCCGTACGCGAGCGCCGGCGCGGGAGACGTCGACTATCGTGGCGCCGACGACGCCTGGTGCGATTTCTGCGGGCGCGGCGACGGCCTGGGCGTCATCGAGCCCGACAAGGTCGGTGAGCTCGGGTACGCGTATGTGCAGCTCTTCGAGGCCACGGGAGAAGAGCGCTACCGAGACGCGGCCATCGCCTGCGCCGATGCGCTCGCAAAGCACGTCCGCGCCGGCGACGAGGCGCGGTCGCCGTGGCCGTTTCGCGTCTACGCGCAGACCAACGTGGCTCGCGAGGAGTACTCGTCCAACGTGGTCGGCGCCCTGATGCTCTTCGACGAGCTCTCGCGCCTCTCGCTCGGTGATACCGACGCGTACCGCGGCGCCCGAGCCACCGCGCTCGAATGGCTGATGCGAGTCCCGATCAAGAACGACGCCTGGAGCGGCTACTTCGAGGACATCGAGATCCAGACGGACCCGTCGGCGAACCCCAACCAGTACTGCGCACTCGCGACGGCCCGCTGGCTCATCGCACACCCGGACGACGACCCGCGATGGCGCGACCACGCCGCGCACCTCATCGCTTGGTCCGTGGCTACGTTCGGGGGCGACACGGCGACCGAGCGGGGCCTCCAGTGGGGGGCCACCGTCATGAGCGAGCAGGCAGCCGATACGGCCAAGATGGGGAGCCACACGGCGCGCTTGGGCGCGACGGAGGCGCTCTGGTACGAGGCGACCGGGGACCTCGCCCTGCGTGATCGCGCCGCTCAATCCCTCAACTGGGCGACCTACACATGCGACGACCGCGGCATCGTGGCGGTAGGGGAAGACAAGAACGAGGGGTACTGGTTCAGCGACGGGTACGGCGATTACATCCGTCACTTCCTCGTGGCGATGGGGGCGATGCCCGAGTGGGCGCCACCGGGGGAGAGCCACGTGCTCCGGTCGAGCTCCGTCGTGACCAGCGTCCAGTACGAACCAGGCCGCACCGAATGGTCGACGTACGACGCCGACGCCGTGGAGATGCTGCGGCTGCCCTCGCGCCCCTCCCGAGTCGTCGCGGCGGGCGTCGCGCTCGCGGAGCGCGCCGATCTGGACGGCGAGGGATACACGGTGCGCCTCCTCGCGTCGGGCGACGCGATCGCACGCGTACGTCACGCCGCCCGGGGTCCTGTCGTCGTCACGACCAAGGACGACACCGCGGCCGGCGACTCCTCCACCACGCGCGAACCGACCCCGCCGGTCGCACATGGCACCGGTTGCTCGGTGGCACCGGGCGGCCCGCGCTGATGCCGCCTTGCTCACGGACAGCGCGGGCGCATGCCTCCACTCGCCTGCTCCCCCTGAGCCGTCGCCAAGACACGTGGCATCGGCAGCTCGCGTCCCGAGGCATCGCGCCATGAGGCGCCGGCAAACTCGAATCGACCGTCTGGCTTTAGCCGAACTTGCCAGTGCGCCAAGCGGGCTCCCGCCGTAGCCTGGACCCAGGCGCCGGGCGACCAGTCCCACTCCCGCCCGTCCCAGGACCATTGACCGTCGACCCAGAGCGCGTGGGTGCTCGGCTCGGGCGGAAGAGTCTCGACCTGCGCCGGAGGCGGAGGATACGGGACTTCGACGAAGGCGCCATCCGGCTGAGGCGCACTCGGTGGCTGAGGCGGCCACGCCCCGCAGCCCGTCCCGCCAATCAGGAGACAGACGACTACCGCGGCGACGCTTGAGGCCTGCACGTCACTCCGCCCTCCAGGCATGCCGCGTACCGGCACTTGGCTTGCTCTGCCCGCTCGAGTGCCGACGACGCGCCAAACGTTGAGCGGCTCACTCTCGTCGCTCGTGCTGATGAGCATCGCCGCCGCCAGCGCCGCGGCGGCGTGCCTGAGCTGCGCCTCCATTCCGGCCGGCCGCGCTGCCGTCGACAGCGTCGATTTCGAGGGAGTGCGGCGCGTGCGTGCGCACGATCTCGCGAGCAGAATCGCGACGACGCCGAGCTCGAGGTTCCTGGGGGTTTTGCCCGGCTTCGGTGCCGACTACCAGCTCTTCGACCCGTACGTCTTGCAGCGCGACCTCGAGCGCGTCGAGCGCTACTACCGAGCGCGCGGATACTACGAAGCCCACGCTCGCGCGGGGCGAGTCGAGTACGAAAGCGCGAATCACGTTCGCGTCCAAATCGTCGTCGAGGAGGGCCCTCCCGTGGAGGTCGGGAACGTGCGCGTCGACGGCATCGACCGGCTACCCGTGGACGTGCAGCGAGCCGTGCATCGAGCCGTGGCTCGCAGCGGAGTGGCGCCCGGCAGGCTCTTCGACGAGGACGACTTCGCGGGAGCCGATTGGCGGATCGAGCGAGCGCTCGAGGACCACGCCTACGCGTTCGCACGAGTGGAGCGCCACGCGGACGTCGATCTGCCCGACCACCGAGCGAACTTGGTCTTTGCGGTCGCGCCCAATCTTCCCGCCACGTTTGGCGAGATCACGTTCCGCGGCCTCGGTTCCGTGCCCGAGGAGCCGGTCAGGCGGGCGCTCGACATCCAGACCGGCGAGAGCTTCTCGGCCAGTTCCCTCGAGTCTGCGCAACAGGCGCTCCTCGACTTGGGGGTCTTCAGCTCCGTCGTCGTGCGCCCCGAGCGGAGCGATCCCCCTCCCGCCGACCGCATCGTTCCGGTGATGGTCGAGGTCGTCGGGACCAGGCTGCGGAGCGTCAGCGTCGGCGGCGGACTCGAGCTCGACGTTCTCAAGACCGACGTGCACGCTACCGCCCGCTGGACCGACCACGATTTTTTGGGCGGATTGCGACACTTCGAAGCCGACTTTCGGCCCGGGCTCGTGCTCTATCCGACGCGTCTTCCCGAGCTCCAGCCCCCCAATCGGGTCCTTCTCGAGGAGCGATTCCGCGCGGAGCTCCGGCAGCCGGGGCTCCTCGAGGCCCGCACCGACGGCTACGTGCGCGGAGCGTTCAACGTCTACCCGCTTCTCCTCGTGCCGAATGTCGACCCGGGCTCACCTGTCCTCGGCTATCGCGAGAGCCGCGGCACGATCGGGGTGAGCCGGACGCTTTGGAAGCTGTTCGGGGACGTCAGCTACAACCTTCAGTACAATTCCCCTTTCGCCTACGTCGGAGCGCAGGATCCGGACCTTCAGACGGTCTTCCTTTCGTACTTCGACTTCCTCACGCACCTCGATTTTCGCGACGACCGCGTGCACCCGCACGACGGCTTCTATCTCGCGAACGAGCTTCAGCTCGCCGGCGGCATTCTGGCGGGCGACGCCCAAGACATTCGCGTACAGCCCGAGGCACGCGGGTACGTGCCACTCGGCCACGCGACGCTGGCGCTGCGGGGCATTCTGGGACTGCTTCTTCCGACCAACTACGGGGATTCGCTACGGCTTGCTCCGCCGGGCGCCGCTCCGCCGGGCGTGGATCGCGCGACGTGGATCCGCGACATTCAGCTCGTTTATTTTCGCGGCTTCTTCGCCGGCGGTCCGAGCTCGAACCGCGGCTATCCCATCTACGGGGTCGGCCCGCACGGGCCGGTTCCCTTCTTCGCGCCGAGCATCGCAATCCGGCAGATCCGGAGCGAGTGCGTCCCCGGCTCGCCGACGTACGACGCCAACCGCTGCGCGCTTCCGCTGGGAGGACTCTCGTTGTGGGAGACCTCTGCCGAGCTGCGGTACCCGATCTCGGCGAAGCTCGAGCAGGCGACGTTCTGCGACGCGAGCGACGTCGAGGTCGGCCGTGCCGTCTACCGCTTCGATCGGCCTCATCTCTCGTGCGGGCTGGGCCTCCGATACGAGACACCGGCGGGCCCCATCCGCCTCGACGTCGCCTACCGCGTTCCCGGCCTCAACCCGCAGCGCGGCGATCCGGACTACCCCGGCGACATCTTCGGCGTGCCGATCGGCGTGGCCTTCGGCATCGGTGAGGCGTACTGATGAACCGAGCAGCTCACGTCAGGCTCGCCCAGCTGGCGGGTTCGGTGGCGAGATTCATCGGCGGAGTCCTCGTCTTCGTCGTCGCGCTGCCGTGCGGCGTCCTGGTTCACGCGAGCGCCCCCGCGCTGACGCGCGTGGTCGTTGCGACGGCCAACCGAGCCATGGCTCCCGCGTTCCGCGGTCAGGTCGAGGTTCAGTCTCTGCGACGTTTCGGGTTGCACGGCGTGGAGGGCGCGGCGTTGGTGGTTCGCGACCCGCAGGGTCAGGAGGTCGCCACGGCCAACGGTGTGACCGTGCACATTCGCCTGCCAGCGCTCGCCTGGGCCGAGCTTCGCGGCCGCAGAGACGTCCCGATCGTCATCGACGACGTCCTCTTTCGGACGATCGAGGCGACCCTCGTGAAGGGGTCCGACGGCCAGCCCACGCTGGCGCTCGCATTCGCACCGAGGCATCCGACGAAGACGACGACGTCGCCCGTCTGGGTCACGCTTCGCTCGCTGCGCGGAGATAGCCTGCGCGTTCGCGGCCAGCTCGGCCCCTTCCACGAGCTCACCGCCAGTGCGGCCGCCGTGGAGGCGTCGTTCGCACACGACGACCGCGGAACGACGGCGACCGTACGTCGACTCGACCTGACGATCGTCGGCGTTGCGGCGCAACCAATCCGGACCGCCATCCGCGGCGACGCATCGCTCCCGGCGAGCGGGCCGCGACGGGCATCAGCAAGCGCCGCGGGATCGATCGGAGAGGTCCCGTTCGAATTCGCCGGGTCGCTGCAAGGTGACCACGTCGAAGCGAGCCTCGACGTGCGGGCCACGGAGGACGCGCTCAGGCCACTCGCGCCCTCGCTGGCGCTCGGCACGCCGGCTTCTGCGCACGTCGAGCTGCATGGGCTGCTGACCAGGGCGCATGCGTCGGCCCGGATCGTCGCCGCCGGAGGGACGCTGGACGCGAACGCCGACCTTTGGCACGTCGATGCGGCGAGCACCATCGCGTTCGACGCGCGGGCAGCCGTCCCCAATCTCGCTCGCGTGCCGCTTCTGCGCGAACGTAGCGTCCACGGGGCGGGCACC
Source organism: uncultured delta proteobacterium (assembly GCA_963720145.1). Taxonomy (GTDB): domain Bacteria; phylum Myxococcota_A; class Polyangia; order Polyangiales; family Polyangiaceae; genus Palsa-1150. The sequence goes on along the minus strand of CAVREO010000036.1, from coordinate 31,769 downwards.
CTGGCCTCATCGGGCGTGGTGAACCTGCCGGAGGCGAGGATCGACGCCGAGCTCGAGCTCGGCCTTGCGGGAGCTCGGTTGCAGGACCTAGCGGCGCCGCGCGCCGTCGCGCATGCTCGAGTGCGCGGCGCGCTCGCGTCGCCCGTGGCGCACGTGTCCTTCCTCGCCGAGGGCGTCCGCGTGGCCGGTCAGAGGCTCGACAGCGTGGCCATGGAAGCGGACGGACCGTTACGCGAGCCGGCCGTCACGGTCGTCCTGAAGGGCCCGCACGTCCCCGAAGTACACGCGCGCGCGACCCTGGACCTGGCCCGCGGATTCGACGTGCGCGAGGCAAGGGCAGTTCTGACGCGAGGTGGCGCGCAGGTCGTCGCCCGCGTGGACCGGATTCACACGGGCGGCGGCGCGGTCGACGTGACCGGGATCGATGTCGAGAGCGGGGGCGAGCCGCTTCGTGGGGAGGCCCACGTTCGTCCGCAGCTCCTCTGGATGAGGCTTTCGACCGCGGGGATGCGACCTGAATCCGGTCTTGCGACTGGCCGGGGCCTCGCCGGTCACGACGGGACGCGTGTCCGCCGACGTCGATATGCGCGCGGACCGCGCGGGAGCAGCCGGTCACCTGAACGCCGGCTTCGAGGCTGCGGGCCTCGGGTTGAAACCCACCAGCGCGCGAGTCGCGCTCCGGTTCGGCGGACGGCGAGTCGACGGGCACGCCGAAGCCGCCTCGGGTGATCTGAGCGCGCACGCAACCCTCACCCGGATCGTTCTCGACGGACCGCCGACCGCGGCGAGCTCCTGGCGACGAGCGACGGGCGCCGCGCGCCTCGACTGCAAGGGCACGCTGGAGTCGATCCGGAATTTCCTCCCCGAAAATGCGGCGGCCTGGACCCGGATGGCAGGCGAGATGGCGCTGCGGCTTCGCATCACGCAGAACCGGCCGGGCGGTCCCACGGATCTCGCGGTCGACGGCTCGCTCGCCGACCGCACGGGGACGTTGTTGCGCCTCGACGCCGACGCTCGGCCTGACCTGCTGGCGATGGTCGGCCCGCACGAGTCAGTCCGCTCGACGCTCGAGCGAGCGCCCCTTCGCGTGCATCTCGAGGTGCCCGACCGCGACGTCTCGAAGATGCCGCTGGAGCTTCGACCGGATGCGCTCGAGGGGCATGTCCAGGCCTCGGTCGACGTGACCGGGGAGACCGCGCGCCCGCAGGTCCGGGTGCGAGTTCGGGCGCGAGGACTGCGCAACGCGCAAGCGTCCACCGTTCCGGTCGACGGCACGGTGGAGGCGACTTACGACGGGCGCACGGCGAACGCGCGGGCTCTGCTGAACGGCCCCGAGGGGGTTGTCCTGGATGCGCGCTCCAGCGCAAACGTGACACTGGTGGACGTCTTGGATCGGCTGGATCGGCAAACCGGCGAGGTTCGCTGGGACGCCGGCGCCACCGCGACGCTCCACGAATTCCCCCTTCAAGGTTTCTTGCCGAGATCCCTGCGAGACATCGGGGGTCTCGCGAGCGGCGTGTTCGTCCTCGAGGGCCTGCACCGCGACGCACGCCTGGACGTCGATGTTCGGCTCGACCGCCCCAGTCTGGGCGTCGCGTGCTTCGAAAACGGCTGGCTGCGCGTGCGCCTCGACGGCGGGCGCCTGGTCGGCACCGCGGGGTTGCAGCGGCCCGGATCGTCGCTGGCGACCTCGATCCGCGCGTTCACACGCTGGGGAGCTTCGCTCGAGCCAACCTTCGACAGCGTCGCGCCGATCGACGTGACGCTCGAGGCCCAGAACTTCCGTGCCGCCGCGCTGATGCCCCTGCTGCGCGGGCCCGTCAACCAGCTCGACGGCCGGATCGACGCCAACGCGAGCCTGCATGTCGACCCGAAGTTCCAAAACGGAACGATGAACGGCGACGTGCGCTTCACGGGCGGCACTTTGGAGGTCCCCGCGCTCGACGAGCGACTGCATGACGTCTCGGCGACGGTCTCGGTGCGGCCCTGGGGTACTCTTCGCCTCGACGACGTGACGGCGAGGGGGAGCTCGGGGCGCTTGAGGGCATCTGCAACGGCGCTGCTCGACGGCTTCAGGCTGCGCAGCGCCACCGCCGACGTCGAGATCGCGTCGCGTGACCGCATGCCCCTGACCGTCGAGGGGGTGTCGCTCGGCGAGGCCTCCGGAGCCATTCATGCCGACGCGACCATGGGGCCGGACCAGAAGACGCTGCAAGTCCACGTGACGGTCCCGACTCTCGACATGCGCCTATCCCCCGCGACAGGTCACTCCGTACAGTCGCTCGAGCCGGCTCCGCACGTGGTCATCGGCCGGTACGAGCCCGGCGGGCGATTCGTCGAGTTGCCGATGCACGCGCCACACAAGACGCGATCCCCCGAGTCGACAGCGGTTCGCGTCGCAATCGACCTCGGTAGCGACGTACGCATCCGGCGGGATGCCACGCTCGACCTGCAGTTGACGGGCTCGACCTCGATCGACATCACCGACGCGCCGCACGTGAGCGGCACTGTTCGCCTGGTCCGCGGGACCGTCGACGTGTTCGGCAAGCGCTTCGCGATCGACCCCTCGAGCACGGTCTCGTTCACCGGCGACCCCAACAACCCTCAGCTCGTGGCAACGGCGGAGTACGACGCGCCGGACGGGACGCACGTCTTCGCGGACGTCGTGGGCCCCCTCAAGAAGCCGAACGTCCTCTTGCGGTCGGAGCCCGCACGCTCGCAGGACGCGATCATGGGCCTGCTGGTCTTCGGCAGCGAGGAAGGGCTGAGCGGCACGCCGGCGCCCGATCAGCAGCCCGACCCGATGCAACGGGCCGCAGGGGTGGCGAGTGGCCCGGTCACCGAAGCGCTGAACAAGGCGCTCTCCGGAATCACCTCGCTCGAGGTGTCGACGCGGGTCGACACCAGTCAAGCCGCCAACCCCCGTCCAGAGGTCGCGCTCCGAGTGACGAACGACGTGCTCGCGCGCGTGACCGTGCAGACTGGAATGCCGGCGCCCGGAGAACTGCCCGACCGGACGCTCCTCACCGTAGACTGGCGCTTCAATCCTCGCTGGTCGCTCGAGTCGACCGTCGGCGACGAAGGCAGCACCTCGGTCGATTTGCTCTGGCACCACCGGTACTAGTGTCGCGCGCTTCTTTTCGAGAGGAGAGCCGCCAAGCCGCCTAAACGCGTCGTGCTCTCCTGACCAACCATAATCCTTGCCGGTTTGGCGCCACGGGAGGCCTCCGCGGCTACCTCCCCCTGCTGACGCAAGCCCCCTCGATAGCGGGAGTTCGGGTTTTGTTCGGGCATGCCCCCGACTCGTACAGGGGCCGCGCGGACCCGTTCCCTGCAAAGGGCAGGCATGCCCGAACAAAACCCGAACTCCCGCCCCCGCCCCCGCCTCGTCCCTGCGCAGCACCCCACGCGACCATCCCCTCCGTCGTTGTCGGGCGTCAGCGCGACAGGGCCGGAGGTACCATGGCGGTGCGATGAAGCTCTACACGAAGACGGGGGACGACGGCACGACGGGACTGTTCGGCGGCGGGCGCGTCCCGAAAGCCAGCTTGCGCGTCGAGGCGTACGGGACCGTCGACGAGACGAACGCTGCGCTCGGGGTCGCGAGGGCAGCCAAGCTCGAGTCCTCGATTGATTCGGTGCTCGCCCACGTGCAGGACGACCTCTTCACGCTCGGGGCCGAGCTCGCGTGTGTCCCTGGACGCGAAGCCAAGCTCGGTATGGCGCTCATCGCGGAAGCGGACATCGAGCGACTGGAGCGAGCCATCGACGAGGCGGACGCCGCATGCCCGCCGCTCAAGAGCTTCGTGCTCCCCGGCGGGACTCCGCAAGCCGCCGCTCTGCACGTCGCGCGCACCGTATGTCGTCGGGCCGAGCGCGCCGTCTTGGCCGTGAACGATGCGACGCCGCGCCCCGAGGTCGTCGTCTATTTGAATCGCCTCAGCGACCTTCTCTTCGCGCTCGCTCGGCGGGCCAACGTCGCCGCCGGCGTACCGGACGTCCCGTGGAAGCCGCGCGGATGACGGACGGCTTGCCCTGACTCGTCCGGGAACCGGTCCTCACGCCGCTTCCCGCTCGCTCGCCATCTGCGCAGCCAGAAGCTTGCGCCCCCGATGCAGCCGGCTCATCACCGTTCCCACGGGGACCCCGAGCTGGCGCGCCGCTTCCCGGTACGACAGCTCTTGGAGATCGACCATGACGACGGCCTCGCGGAAGCCGTCCGGCAGCGTTTGAAGCTTCCTGCGCGTGGCCCTCGTCAGTGCGCCTTCGCCGGCGTCGGGCGAGGCGAATCCCGCGGGCGCCGTCCACGCACAGGGATCGACGGAGAGTCCCTCGAGCGCCGTCCGCTCGCGCCGGCTGCGCCGCCAGCGCGTGACGAAGACGCTGAAGAGAATCTGCAGGGCCCACGCCCGCAGGTTCGTCCCCTGCTCGTATTGATCCGCGAAGCGAAGGGCACGTTCGAACGCGTCTTGCACGGCGTCGTCGGCGGCCGCCGACTCGCGGCAGAGTCGCAGAGCGCGTGCCCGAAGCTCCGGGAGGAGCTGAACCAGTCCCGCTCGCACCTCGCGGGCTGCAGGACGACAAGCGGTGGATTGAGAAGAAGAAGTGGGAGCGCGAGCAGACATGCGAGTCCTCCGGTTGTCGCGGCTGCTCCGCAAGCCGAGTGCCAGAACGATCCACGCGAAATTCCACGGGAACGCCGGCGGCCGCGCCCCCACCGCGTGTCAGCGCACCCAACCCGCGTGTTCGGCAGCCTACGCTCGACCGTATCCGGCCAGGAGCTGTGGGATCGTGTCGGCAATCTCGGGCGCGAGCATTCCGCGGTCCGCTCCGCCGTGCGCCTCCGCCCACGACTGGCCGGCGAGCGCGTGCAGCAATACACCCGCGCAGGCGGCTTCGAACGGTGAGAGCGAGCACGCCTGCGCGGCAACGATGCCGCCCAGGACGTCGCCCGAACCGGCGGTCGCCAAGGCAGAGCAAGCCACGGGAGAGATGGCGAGCGGGCCGTCGGGGGACGCGACGATCGTGTGGGCGCCCTTGAGCACGACGACAGCACCGGTGGCCGCGGCAAGCTCCCGGGCCGCGTGGAACCGGTCCGCCTCGATCTGCGCGGCGGATCGTCCGAGAAGGCGAGCGGCCTCTCCCGGGTGGGGGGTCAAAATCGCCTTCTTCGCAGCCATGAGCACGGTCGGCCGGCCGGCAAACATCGTGAGGGCGTCGGCGTCGACGACGATGGGCCCACCGTACGACGCGAGGACGTGCTCGACCGCGGCGCGCGCATCTTCCCCGAGCCCGAACCCTGGACCCAGGACGACGGCGTGCTTGCCCGTCAGGAGTGCATCGAGGCTCGCGGCGATTCGATCCGGCTCGAGTCGCGCGGTCATGACCTCGAGCGTGTGCGATTCGATCGCCCGGGCCGCCTCCGGCCAGGTGGCGATCGTCGCCAGACCCGCACCGGCACGCATGGCTCCGCGGGCTGCGAGCTGCGGCGCGCCAATCTTGCCCGGCGAGCCCCCCACGACCGCCACGTGCCCGGCGCCGTTCTTGTGCTCCCCCGGCGAGCGGGGCACGGTCCAAAGCGAGAGATCCTCTGCCTGCAAGAGCTGTCCGGTGCTTCCCACGTGCGCGACGAGGGCGCCCGGAACGCCTATGTCGACCACGTGCACGCGCCCCGCGCGACGAGCGCCGTTTGGCGTGAGAAGACCGAGCTTCTGGTGGGCAAACGTGGCCGTAGCACGGGCCTGGATCGCGACCCCGAGCTCCGCGCCCGTATCGGCGTCGAGGCCCGACGGCACGTCGACAGCAAGACAAGGCACCCCGGAGCCGTTCACGGCGCGCACGGCGTCCGCGAACAGCCCCGTCAGCGGGCGGTCCAGTCCCGTGCCGAAGAGCGCATCCACGACGGCGTCGGCCTCTGCCAGCTCGGCGACCAGAGGCGCCGGAGCCCCCCGGGGCCGATCTCCCGCACCTGGCCCTCGAGCCCGCGCCATGCGTCCAGGTTTGCGCGTGCATCGGGCGACACGTGCGACGGGTCACCGAGCAAGTACACGACCGGCTCGGCGCCTCGCGCCAGCAACTGCCTCGCGACCACGAGGCCATCGCCGCCATTGTTTCCCGTACCGCACACGACGACGACGCGTGCATCGGCGACCTCCCCGCCGAGGAGCTCGCGAACGAGGACGTCGGTCGCGCCGCGGCCGGCGTTCTCCATCAGGAGCAGGCTCGGTACGCCGCACGTTTGAATGGCGTAGGCGTCGAAACCGCGCATCTGCGCGCGCGACAAGACCGGGATCACACGGCCATCCTATACCGGACCCGCCAGACCCCGAGCGATAGCCGCGTGGTAAGCGCGGGTCGCCGCTCCGATCCCGACGAACACGGCATCGGCAACGAGCGCGTGGCCGATGTTCAGCTCGACGAGCTCGGCGATGGCGAGGAGCGCCGGCACGTTCTCCTGCGTGAGCCCGTGGCCCGCCGCCACCTCCAAGCCCAGTGCGTGAGCACGCTCGGCTCCCGCGGTGAGCCGATCGAGCTCGCCTTCCTTGCCGTGCGCGTACTCGCCGGTGTGAAGCTCGATCTGCTCGGCGCCGACGGAGCGTGCCTCCTCTATCTGCACCGGCTCGGCGGCGATGAACAGGCTCACCTTGATCGCGGCGCCCCGCAGCGCCCGGATGTGCCGCGCCAGCTCCTCGCGGCCCGCGACGACGTCGAGGCCCCCTTCGGTCGTGCGCTCCATGCGTCGCTCGGGCACGAGCGTACAAAGATTGGGCCTCAGGCGCGTGGCGATGGCGACCATTTCGCCGGTCGCGGCCATCTCCAGATTGAACGTGCGGCGAGCACGCGCGAGCGTCGTGCGCAGGCGCTCGACGTCACCATCTACGATGTGACGCCGATCCTCGCGCAAGTGCGCCGTGATTCCTTCGGCTCCGGCGGCGAGGCACTCTTCGGCAGCGCGCACCGGGTCGGGATAGGAAGTCCCGCGCGCGTTGCGGAGCGTCGCGACGTGGTCGATGTTGACGTGCAGGCGAACCGAACGAAGTGAGCCGGCGGACATCCAGGGCGAGACTAGCCCAAAGGTCTACTCCTCGTCGTTCGCCGCGGTCTCGCTCAGCTCGTCGTCGGTCTTCGGCGTCTGCAGGAGCTCTCCATTCGGACCGTCGCGGCGCACGACGAACGTACGGCGCGACGTCGTATCCGGGTTCTCCCGGGCCACGATCGTCACGACGTTGACCCCCGGTCGCAGCGGCACGTCCGCGTCGAAGGCCATGTGCCGCGGATCCGAGCCGTTGCGATTGGAGCGGTAGAAGACCTTGCGCGCGCCCGACGAATATGTAGGCGTCGAGGAGCTGCGCATCGTCGCTCGCGGCGCCGTGCACCATGGTGTGACCTTCCCGCGTCGCGAGCTGCGGCTGGGGGATCTCCAGCGCCGGCGGCGCATGGGCCATGGCGTCGTCGAAAGCCGGTTGTGCTGCCGGGGAGCCGCCGTGCTCGAGCTCGGACGAGCGGGCGAAGGCGAACCGCCCGTCGCCCAGCGAGACCTTGGCGTAGCCGTTGACCGATCCGAGCACGGTCACCGCAGTGCCCGACGTCAACCGGGCGAAGACGCGCCCGGCGGAGTCTGGCTGGTTCAGCAGCTCGGCGCCCGCCGACTTCGCGTGCTCCGCGCCGCCGCCCGACGCGACCGGCATCGCCTCGACGATGGGAATGCGCACCTTCTCGTCGACGCCCTCACGCAGGTCGTCGTCCCGAATCGAAAGCTCCATCTTGGCTTCCGGGTCTTGAAGCTGCGGCTCGACGTCGAAGGTGAACGCCACGCGCTTGGTGTCGCCGGGCATCATGTTGGAGAGATCGAAGCGCCCGTCGTGGAGGAGCACGCCCTCGCCCGACAGATTTCGCAGGTTGGCCTGCGTCTCGTACGAGCGCCCCTTGCCGACGTTCTTGACCGTCAGATACATGGTCATGCCCTCGCCCTTCTGGGCGCGGCCGTCACCGTTACCTCGGCGGTTGTCGATGATCTCGTACGAGTACGCGAAGACCGGGCGGTCGAGCGAACGGATGCTCGCCCGGAGCTCGGCGTCGGCCGGCGCTCGACCGCGTGCCTCTTCGAAGTGGAGCTTCACTCCGTCGGCGCGCATCAAGGCGTCCTTGGGCACCGAACAGACCCGCGGGGTGTCCTTCGCGATCTGCGCGGTCGAGCCGACCTTCCGGCCCTTGTAGTCGCACCATCCTGCGGGCGCCGCGGCCGTGCGCGACTTGCCCGGTTCGAGCTTGCCGATGATGAGCTCCTTGTTGTCGAGCATCGGGTTCTCGCTCTTGGTGACCGCAAAAAGCCGATAAAGGGTCGTCGGGCCCTTGTTCGTGACGGTGACCTTGAGGTTCATCGACTCGCCGGCGACCACCTCGTTGCTCGGTCGGTCGGTCTCCGCCTTGACGTCGATTCCGGCGAAGGGAGCGCCCGGCGCAGCGGCCGGGGGAACGTCCGGCGGAGCGTCGCTCCAGTCGACGGGGCTGCCCATGCTCTTGAGCTCCTCGACCACCTTGTCGAGCTCCGCCCGGCGCGTGTCGTTTATGAAGGGCCGCGCCTGTCGAACCTCTTCGCTGCGCTTTCCAGGTTGCACGTGAGCCACGAAATCGTGGGCAAACCGGATCGGGAAATCGAGCGCGAAGGTGTCCTCGAGCTCGCCGCCACGTTCGCGCATTTCCAGCCGATCCTTGATGGGCAGGTCGTACTTCACGACCTCGATCGGGCGACCGCCGTCCTTGGCACGCACGTTCGACAGCGCGCGCGAAAGGTCGCGCTCCTTGATGGCGCCGGTGTCGGCGGTGAGGTCCATCTCCAGCGAGTCGACCGTCATCGGGTCGAGCTCGACATCCGGAGTCACGCCGACGCCCTGGATGGAGACGTCTCCCGGCTCGGTCAGATATTGCGCGATCGTCAGCTTGAGCGCGGCCTTGTCCGGCAGATCCGTGAAGACCAGCTGGACGCTCCCTTTGCCGAAGGTCGTCTCGCCGATGACCACGGCGCGCTCGTGGTTCTTCAGCGCGCCCGTGACGATCTCGCTGGCGCTCGCGCTCGATCCGCTCACGAGCACCGCCAGCGGATAGTTCGGCTCGGTGCCCTCGCTATGGGCCGCCTTCTCTTCGCGCCCTTCGCTCGGGTTCCCGACGGTGGCCACGATGGGTCCCTCGTTCACGAACGTGTCGACCACTTTCGCCGCCTGATCGAGCAGTCCACCCGGATTGCCGCGAAGATCCAGGACGAGCCCCTTGAGCTCGCCGCTCTTCTTCATGTCCGCGAGCGCTGCCTGCAGATCGGTCGTCGTATTCGCCTGGAACTGCTTGAGCCTCACGTAGCCGATGCCGCCGTCCAGTAGCTTGTGCTCGACGGAAGCGACGTGAATCACCTCCCGCGTGAGCTCGAACGGCTTCGTCGCCGCCCAGCCGTCCGGCCCGTCCCGATGAATCCAGACGGTCACCTTGGTGCCGGGCGCACCGCGCAGGTGATTCACTGCCTCGTTGAGGCCCATGTTGAGCGTGGACTCGTTGTTGATCTTCGCGATCCGGTCGTACTTCTTCACGCCCGCGTGCGACGCAGGCGTCCCCGGCATCGGGTTTATGACCGTGAGCTGCTGGTCGCGAATCGAGATGACGATCCCCAAGCCCCCGAACTGTCCCTGGGTCGTGAGGTTCATCTCCTTGTAGGCCTCGGGCGAGAGGAGCACCGAGTGCGGATCGAGCGTGTGCAGCATGCCGTTGCACGCGGCATATTCGACGTCGCGCAGGTCGACGTCGCTGCCTCGCAGGCCGTCTTGCACGAACGCGAAGACGTCGCGAAGGTGCGAGCTCACGTCCCACGGGCCCATGACGTCGTCGACGCGGAAGGTCTTTTCGCCGGTGTCCACGCGCACGCGCACCTGAGCGGGGTTGGTGTCATCGCGCACGACGATGACCTGCGCCACGTCCTTCTGAACGTAGTCGAGCGCCGAGAGGAGCATCTCCTTCGGCTTGACGCGCTTCGGATCGACGTAACGGTCGCGAACGGTCTTGAGCACCTCGTTGACCACCTTCAACTGCGTGAGGTCGTAAGGTGCGGCCGGGTGCTCGGCTGCGGGACTGCCGGCCGCGATCGCGGGCGTGAGCCCCTCCCACAGGCTGCCACCATTGAGCTTTTGGGTGACGCTCAACGCGAGGACGAACGCCCCGAGGAGAGCCCCGATCTTGGCGAGCCGGTGGAGGGGCTGTGAGGCTTGCAAACGCTTCACGATGCGCATTACGGCCCAGTATAGACACTCCGCCTTGCGCCGCACGCTCGCGTGGCTCGCGTGGGGTGAAGGCCCCGGGGCAGCCCGCGGGCAAAAACGCCAAGCCGGGCGCCATGGACGCGAGCTGGACCGCGCCGTAGTCTAGGAAGATCCGTCATGGGCGCCCTGTCTCGAAGCGAGCTGCTAAGGGGTGTCCGCCTCGGCTCGTACCAGCTGGGGACGCTCATCGGGCACGGCGCGACCGCAACGGTCTTCGAGGCCACGCACGTCGGGCTCGGTCGTCAGGTCGCGGTCAAGGTGCTTCACGAGCACCTCGCGTGCGATCCCGAGATGCGCGCGCGCTTCGTGCGCGAGGCGCGGCTGGCGGCCAAGCTCGAGCATCCGAACGTCGTCGGCGTTCTGGACGTCGGCGTAGAGGACGACGTGGCGTATCTCGTCATGGAGCGCCTCGTGGGGCAAGACGCCGCGGCATACCTCCACGGCAAGCGCCGCCTCACGGTCGAGGCCGCGCTCGCCATCGTCCTGCCTGTCGCCGGCGCGCTGGCTTTTGCCCACGACCGCGGTGTCGTCCACCGCGACCTCAAGCCCGCGAACATATTTCTGGCTGTCGACCGGCACAAAGAGCTCGTGCCCAAGATCGTCGACTTCGGCCTCTCGAAGCTCCTCACCGCGACCGCGGGCACCGAGATAGCGCCTCTCACGGCGCACGATTCGGTGATCGGCACGGTGCAATACATGGCCCCCGAGCAGACCTTCGGAACGAAATACGCGGACGAAAAAGCGGACCAGTATTCGCTTGCGGCGATCCTCTACGAAGCGATTGCAGGGAACGCGCCCTTCCGGGACGAGTCGTTTTACGGGCTGCTCGAAAAGGTGCGTAGCGCGCCGCTGGTCCTGCCAGGATCGCTCGTCGCCGGCGTTCCTCCGGCGCTCGACGCGGTGATCGCACGCGCGCTCTCGCGCGAGCCCGCGGCCCGGTTCGAAGACGTCCGAGCCTTCGCGCGTGCTCTCCTGCCGCTGGCAGACTCGCGCACTCTTGCAGCGTGGGAGCGCGACTTTGCGCCGGTCGCGTTCACCGCTCTGCCGGCCGCGCCCGCGTCGGCGCCCGCGTCCGCTCCGCCCACTTCGACGCGGGCGAGGACGCTGACCTCGTCGGTACGGGCGATGACGCGCCTTCCCTGCGATCCAGGCGCGAGCCCATTTCACGTCAAGGGAACCGCTTACCGCGGCGTCCTTCGCCTCGTGGAGGAACACGCGCCAGGGGGCGTCGAGGCGCTCGCGCGCGAAGTCGATGACGCCCGCCTCGCGACCTTCGTTCGACAGCCCTTCCTCGCGGCGAGCCGATACGACCTCTTGCCGATGATGCCTCTCAATCTGGGCGTGGCTCGATTGCTGGGTCGTACGCTCGAGGACCTGGCCGAAGAGCAGGGAGCGAACCAAGCTGCGTTCGACATCGACAGGCTGTACGGGCGCCTGTTCGCGGCGATGACGTTCGACAACCTACCGCTCGTGCTCGCCCGCTTCGACGCGCAGTACCTCGACTTTGGCGACTGTACGGGCAGCCTCGCGGAGCCCGGGCACCTCGTGCTCCGGCGCGCCGGGCTGCCCGGATACGTGCTTCGCTGGTTCGCGCCCATGTACGCGGCGTACATCGGGCATGCGCTCCGAACCAAGGGCGCCAGCTTCATCAAAGTGACCCACCGGCCTCCGAAAGACGCCGGCATGCGAGGCTCGTTCGCGATAGCCGATCTCGAGCTCGACGTCGTCTGGCAGAGGTGAGTCGCTAACCGCCCGCTCCACGCCCGCCGCCGGGGCCCCGCATGCCGACCGAGGGACCGGCATGAACGCCTCCGAAGCCCCCACGGGAGCGGACGTAGAAGCCGGGTTGCTCGAGGATCGTCACGCGGGGCCGGATGTCGAGGAGCCAGCGGCCCAATGCGTCGTCCCACGCGGGCGGGGCGATGGGACCATCGAGGAGGTCGAGGAAGTCGAGGTCCACCATGGAGACGGGCAGACCGGCGGTCTCGTAGGCCACGAAGGCCTCGTGCAGATCGTCTTCTTCCAACGTGGTGGTCGCATGGCTCTCCACGACGTAGACGACGCGCCGGATTCCGCGATCGCGCAGGGTCGGCACGTCCGGCAGGTCGCTCGGCGTGAGAGCGTAGCGGTTGTCGTAGGCGTCGTCGGCAGGCTCCTCGTCGCGGTACGCAAGACGCCACGCGTCGAGCAGGAATACGGGGTGCGTCGCGAGGTCTGCCTCCGGCAGGTGCGGCGACATCGTCACCATCGCGGCCAGCGTCTCCTCGGCGGGAATGACCTCGTTCTCGCCGGGCCAGTCGTTGAACGTGGGCACGAGCGACACCGAGCCGCGGCCGTAGCGCGAGACGGCTGTTCCGAAGGCCACGGACGATGCTCCGCGCATGTCGACGATCCAGAGCGTGTCCGGGGGCAAGCCAGCCTCGGCGAGGCGAAGCCCGGCGAGCGAGGCCCGCTGCACGTCGGCGAAGTTCGAGACGTCGGGCAGCGTCGCTGTCTCTCCGTTCTGTCCCAACGCGCTCAGCAGCGTGTACTTCGCGTAGGGGGCCCAGGGGTCGCCCGGAGGGAGCTGCCATCGTGAGAGTGCGACGTCGCGAGAAGGCAGGTCCACGGTGACGAGCGACGGCGACGGCGCGTACGAAAGGGCGGAAGCTGGGGTCTGCGAAGGCAGGGCGCACCCCGCGGCGTAAATGGCGAAGGGAGGCAGGAGCATCGCGCGACGCATCGTCGTCACCCCCCTCGGACGAAGACAGGCACGCAGAGCGCATCGTGCGTGACGTGGCTGCGGGTGGTCACGCGCGCAAAGTATCCGGCGAAACGACCGTCCTCGACGTAGACCCCGAGCGTGACGAGGCGATCGCCCCAGGGCGTCGGCAGCCGGTGCTGCCGGACGTATCTCTGCGCGATCCAGCGTTCGCCGCGCTCCGCGCGCGAGAGCACTTCGGCGACGAGTCGCCTCCAGTCGTCGCCCTCGAAGAGCTCTCCCACGAACACCTCGTCGCCCACCCGTCCCATGGCCCGTTTGACGACCCAGGCGGCGCGATCGGAGGTCACTGTCTCGCGTGGAACGTCGAGCACGTCGTAGCTCTCAGCGACGTGCCGGCGAACGATCTCGCTGTCGTCGGGAGAGAGCTCGCATGAGGCGAGACGGTCCCAGGTGCGCGCGAAGGCGAACTTCGACTGCGTGAACACGTGAGCGAAGCTCGTCAGGGTGCGAAGCGAGTGCGACTCCACGGCCCGAGCAATCGGCTCGACGTTGCGCTGCCCGCTCATCCATTCGGTCGGGAAGTAGCGATAGAGCGCGCGCACCGGCTGCCCGCGGATGCACACGTCGCCGCCTCGAAGACGCGGCGCAGTGGGCGGCGCCAGGATGGCCCGCGTCCCGGCGCGCTCGAGCTCACGGGCGACCAGAGCGCATACTTGCAAGTCCTCGGCGTACGCCGTCGCGTGAAGAATGCCCACGGCGCCGCCGTCGGCGAGGGCGCGAAGGCGCTCGATCAGCCGCGCGACGACGTGGGTGGGATCGTGCCCTGCGCTGAAGCCGGCGGCACGCGCGAGCCTCGGGAGCGCGAGCGTCTCGTTGTGGCCGCCGGGACAGTCGGCGTTGATTTCGCACGCCCGCCAGACGCCGAACGCATCGAGCAGGAGATCGACGCGCATGAGGGACGCGTGGTCGCCCGCCGCATGCGAGGCGCTCGCCAGCCGGATTGTGTCTGCCTCGAAGCCGTAGCGCGCGCGCTCCGTAGGGTCGACGTGCGCACGCGAGGTGACGCGACCGACCGCGCGCACCACCCCTTCGGCCGCGTGGACCGCCGCCTCGTGCATTTCCGCCGGCAAGAGGAGCGGGTGGACGTCCACGCGCCGACGCCCGCCGACGAACGCGTCCCAGACGAAGTAGCGGTGCGCCAGCTCGCGCACGAGAGACGGCTCGCGCAGCGGGTCGGCGGCGCCTGCGGGCAGGATTTCCAACGGATGCGACACGGGCCTTCCCCGCCCAAAGACGGAGCAAGAAACCGTCCACGCCGATTCTGCGCAGCGGCCGGAGGTACGCCGCGCCGCCTGCGGGCCAACTCGCCTCTCCCTACGAGTCACCGGCGCGGCGGCCCGCCCCAATCACCCCGTCCGATGTGGGTCAGGTCACGACTTTTTCAGCACCGCGACGTAAAACCCCGCGAACCAGGCCGCCCGCGTGTCCGCCAGTCGCCACTCGAGATGCCGCATGACGTCGCGGACTACGGGTACCCGCAACAAGCCGGCAGAGGGCGTCACGATGCGCACTCCGCGCGCAGCGACCAGCCGGACGCTCGGCGGCAGCAGTCGCGGAATGACCCACGGCGGATCGAACCGCGTGTACACGGCGTTCTCGCGCGTGGTTCGCGAGATGGCGCCGGCCGGACCCAGGCGCTTGGCCATGCCGCGCAGGCTCAGGGGGTTGTAAAACTCGGCGATGACGACGCCGCCGGGGCGGGTCACGCGTGCCATCTCGGCGAGCGCGCGGCCGATCTCGGGCACGTGCGCGAGGACCTTGAAGGAGCACGTGACGTCGAAGCTGTCTTCGGCGAACGGGAGGTCGGTCACGCTGGCCTCGGTCACGTCGAGGTCGCGGGCGCGCGCGCGCTCGAGCATCCCGGGAGACAGGTCGATGCCACGGGCGCTCCGCGCGAAGCCCGCGATTCGCTCGAGCAGCAACCCCGTGCCCACGCCGCACTCGAGAACGTCGCCCCCGGCCCCGTAACGCTGCACGAGGTCTATCTCGAGGTCGTCGATCAGCGCGTGATAGCCGTCGGGGCGGTTGGGGCGGCGATGGATCTCGTACGCGTGCGCGAACTCGTCGTAATACGCGCGCGTGTCATGGGGCCGTGCAGCCATGTCTCGCTCCTCGATACCACACGTCCGGCCCGGGGCGAGCTCGGCTCTCAGCGGCACACGAGGCGTTCGAGCGACGCTCCTGCCGTATCGAGCCACCCGACCCAAAGCCCGCCGTGCACGTCGACCGCGAGCGCGACGTCCGTCGCGCGGCCGCTGGTCGGCACGCGCTCGCGGACGGCGAAGTCCCCCTGGGCGTCAATCTGGCCGAGCTGCAGCACGCGCGGGGCCCCGGGTTCCGGCGACTGCGGCACGACACGGGCCACCCATGTCGCGCGGGCGCTCAGGGCGGCTGCAATCGGCGCCGGGTCGAGCCCGTTGGGGTACATGGACCAGACGACCGGCTCGTCGACACGCGGGGGAGCGTCGATGCGGACGACTGCCAGCCCGAAGGTTCCCACGTCTTTCGCGATCGGCAGGAGCGACCAGCCCGCCCCGTCCGCGGCTACGGCCAGCGCCGCGCCGGTACGCCGATCGCCCGGGCCACCCACGAAGACGACGTCGTCTTCGCCGAGCTTCACCTTTTCCTCGTACGTGATGGAGCGCGCATGCATCACGGTCAGCGCCGTGCGCGCGTCCACGGTGACGGCCAGAGCGCCCTTGGCGTACTCCGCCAGCGTCACCGACGTCGCTCCGCTGCCGTCCTCGGAGAGGCGCAGCGGCGCGTCGTCGTCGACCGCGAGCCACGCCTCGCTCACCCATCCCTCGGTCGTCTTTCGGCTGGCAAGGTAGGCGAGCCCGAGGTGCTGCGACGCAATCCTCGCCGCCGCCACGCGTGAGCCGCTGCGGCTGCTGACGACTACGTGGTCTTCCGATCCGTCGGGTCTGGCGCGATGTACGGCGCCGGACCGATCGGGCAAAACACGCGGCCTTCGGCCCAGGCGCATCCCATGTTCATCCCGGCGCTCACGCCCGCGTCCGCGGGCTCCGGAACGCCCGGGCCCGAGCCTCGATCGGCCCCGCTGCGAACGCGACCACGCGGGGGCGACCGTCGTCGTTCTGGGCCGACAGCACCTCCTCTCCACGGACGGCGAGGCTTACGGCGCCGCGCACCGGGAGGGCGATCGGCCCGCGCACGACGCGGCACGAGCTCGGCCCCGCGTCCGCGTCCGGGCTCGGCCCCGCATACGCGTCCGGGCTCGGCCCCGCGAGGGCGGCACCGGGCGGGACCACCTGGAAGGGCGACGCCGAGCCCGCCGGAGGTGGGGCTTGCGCTCCCCCGTCGTGCGCCGCGCCGCCCGCGCCGTCCAATTTGCAGGATGCACAAAAGCGTCATCGCAAGGGCGAATCGCCGCACCCGAGGGATCATAGTCCGCTTTGACCTCCACGGCGGTCCCGCTAGGCTTGGTCTTCGCGGAGGAATCATGGGCGGCGAAGGCGACGAGGCGCCCGGTTCCGGCGCGCAGCGCGCGCTGGGAGAGCTGCTGGCGGGCCGCTATCGCCTTCAGAGCGTCCTCGGAGAGGGCGGCATGGCCATCGTCTACGAGGGCGAGCACGTTGCCATCGGCAAGCGGGTCGCCATCAAGCTGGTGCAGTCGCTCTTCGCCAACGACGACGAGGTCGTGCGGCGCTTCGAACACGAAGCACGCAGCGCGAGCGCCGTCGAGAGCGAGCATATCGTCCACGTCTTCGACGCGGGTGCCGATCCGGAGCGGGGGCTCTTTCTCGTCATGGAGCTACTCATAGGCGAGGACCTCGAACACCTGCTGGCGCGCCGCCCGAAGCTCGAACCCTTGGTGGCGTGCGGCATCGTCGATCAGGCCGCGCTCGGGCTCGAGAAGGCGCACGCAGCGGGCGTCGTTCACCGGGACCTGAAGCCGGCGAACGTGTTCCTCGTCGAGCGTGACGACGGAACGACGCTCGTCAAGCTCGTGGACTTCGGCATCGCAAAGCTCGTACGGGAGGCGCACGACGCGCGCTTCGCGGGGAAGCGGATCACGCGGCGAGGAACGGCGATTGGCACGCCGCAGTACATGTCGCCCGAACAGGCCCAGGCGCTCGACTCGGTCGACCACCGCACGGACGTCTACTCGCTCGGCGCAGTGCTCTTCGAAGCCATCGCCGGACAACCGCACATGCCCGAGCGTCCCACCTACGAGCAGACGATCCTGCAGGTCGTCTCGACCACCGCGCCCCGCTTGAGCAGTCTCGCCCCCGAGGTCCCTCCCGCCCTCGACGACCTGGTCGCCGAGATGCTCGAACGGGACGTCTCGCTCCGCGTAAAGGACATGCGGACCGTCCGCGAGCGCATCGAGGCGGTCTTCCCGCAGCTGCGCGGCTCGCGGATGAGGCTCGAGTTGACCCGTCCGGCTGCCGCGGGCGAGGGAGTTCATCGCGCACCCACGCTGCCCGGCACGAGCGCGGCCATCGTCGCTCCGCGACGCCGTCGATCGATATTCCTCGTGGCAGGGCTCGCGGCGCTGCTGGGAACGGGCCTCGGGTTGACCGCGATGTGGAGAGACAGGAGCACGGCGCCCGCGGCGGCCCGCGCCGCGGCGCCGCCTCCTCCGCTCACGGCGAACGCAACGGTACTCCCACCGGAGCCTCTCGCCCTGCCGCCGGCGCAGTCTGCCGAGCCGTCGGCACGCGCCAGGCCCACTCCCCCGGCGAGCGCCTCGGCGCCGCCGGCCTCTTCGACATCGAGCGCGCGGCGAGCGGCCCCGGTCGCCGCGCCGTCGGCTCGCGGCCACGAGAGGGATCAAGTCGGCGCCGCTGGCATCTCCTCCGCGTTTTGACATGGCCGGCTGCGGCGAAGGGAGCCCCCGCGGAAAATTTCCGCTAGTCTGATGAGCCCGATGCGCGCCCGCTCGCTCGTCGCGGCTCTCGCGCTGGCCGTCCCTCTTCACGCGCCCATCGTCGCGCGGGCAGCGCCGCCGAGCGCGCCCGGGGCCGTCGCCGAGGCACGCAAGCTGTTCGACTCCGGTCTGAAGCTCTACGGCGAGGGCTCCTACCGCGAAGCGCTCGCGGCGTTCCTGCGCGCCAACGAGCTCGCGCCACGCGCCAGCCTGCAGCGCAACATCGCGCAGTGCAACCGCGACCTCAAGGACTTCACCGGCGCGTACGACGCGTACCAGACGCTCCTCACGAAGTACGGGGCGACGATGAGCGCCGCGGACAGCCGCCTGGTACAGCGTGCCGTCGACGAGCTCGCGCTGCTCACGGGGACGGTGCGGGTGACGGTGACCGAGCCGGGTGCCACCGTGTCGATCGACGGGCACGACGCAGGCGTGACCCCGCTGGCGACGCCCGTGCGCGTCAACCTGGGGCCGCACACGGTGATCGTCACGAAGGCCGCATTCGAGCCGCTTCAGCGGGAAATCAAGCTCAGCGGAGGCGACGTGGCCGAGGTCGACGGTCCCTTGCAGCCGGAGGTCACGACCGGGCACCTCGTCGTGAGCGCACCCGCCCAGGCGCGCGTCGAAGTGCTCGTGGACGGCACCGACGTGGGGCAGGCGCCCTGGGAAGGCGACGTCAAACCCGGCGTACACGTGGTCGAGGCGCGCGGCGCCGATTGGTTCTCGCCGCCGAAACAGACGGACGTCGCACGTCGCGGGCGCGTCGAGATCGTGCTCGAGCTGATGGCGCGCACCGGCCGGGTCCAGATCGACACGCACACGGCCGATGCGACGATCGCGATCGACGCTCAGCCGGTAGGACGCGGCGTGTGGGAGGGGGAGCTCGCGGCGGGCGAGCACCGCGTCGCGGTTGCCGCGGCCGGATTCCGCCCGCACACGCGTGCGTTCTTCGTGCACGAGGGCGAGACGTTCGTCGAGGACACGCCCCTCGTCCCCGACGAGAGCGCCACGCCCAGGTACGACGGAATCTACGCCGGCCTCGCCTTTCTCGGCTTCGCGACCCCTACGGGCTCGACCAACGCCATCGTCCAGAATTGCCCGCCCTCGACGTCGTGTCAGTTTTCGAGCCCCCTCGGCGTCGGCCTCGCGGTGCGCGTCGGCTACTCGTTCGGATGGATCGCCGCGGAGGCGGTCGCCATCGGCTCGTACGACCATTCGACGGCGACCGCGACCTTCGACGGCACGCTGCCGGCGGCGAGCCCCTACGCGGGCGTCCCTCGCGTCGAGAGTTACGACTTTCACCGGTTCGGCGGCGGCGGCGCGGTGGGCGCGCGCATCGCGAGCAAGAACCCGCACGTGCGCCTCACGGCGTCGGCGCTGGCCGGCGTCGCGGCCATGGGGAACATCTACAAGCGCGTGTCGACGCCGACCGGTGCGGCGAGCGCCACGACCGCCGACGAGTACTCCTCGGACGCCGCGACGTACGTGGCCGGGCTCTTTCTGTTCGACGCCGGGGTCCTCGTCGGCTGGGCCAACGGGGCGAAGCTCCACGCGGCCATCGTTTCGACCGTTCAGGTTCTCGGCGATCCGGCGGTCGCCCCGGCGGTCACGCCGCCCCACGCGTTCGGAAGCGGCACGCTCGCGACGCCGGCGCTCACGCTCGCGCAAGGGACGCAGGTCTTCGTCGGACCCATGCTCGGCTTCGACCTCGGGCTGTGAAACCCGTCGGTCTCGGCGGTCAGGGGAGAATCGGGCCGCCGCGAAGCCAGCGCACCACGACCTCGACGGCCGCCTCTTCGGCGCGGTGGTGATGGGTACGCCACTCGCCGCGGGCACGCGCGCCGACGAAGTTGGCGACGCCGAGCACCGCGGCGAAGGGAATCCCGCGCGCGGCGCAGGCCGCGGCCATACCGAACGCCTCCAGGTGCTCGACCCGAACGTCTGCCCCTGGCGCGGTTGCGATTCGCCCTGCCGTCGTATCGTCGACGGTGATCGCCAGCGTCGTGGCCACGTCGACGGGCGTCGCGCCGGCGCGTTCGAGCTCGCCGGTCAGGCCCGGATGCCCGTCGATCGCGGTCGACATGGGCTCCGGGAACTGCGCGCCACCGGAGACGACGCCCGCGTCCACCAGCCGCACCCGGCGCGCTGCCGCGACGTCCCCGATCGAGAGACCCGCGCTCGGCAAGTACGCGCCGCAGGTACCCAGGGCGACGACGGCGCGAGGACGCAGCTCCGCGACCTGCATCGCCGCGCCCACGGCCGCCGTCGGCAGGCCGATACCGACCACGCGCGCCGCGACGTCCACCGCACCGACCCGAGCCCGCATGGCGTCTCCCAGGAGCGCACGCAGCGGCGCCAGCTCCGGAAGGAACGCCGCGAGAAGAAGGACGTCGCAGCGATCGGTCGTTTCCATTGCTGTGCGGCAGAAGACGCCGAAGCCGACGAGATAGCACGCTCCGCGGCCGCGGCTCCTTGCCTCAAAGCGGCCGCCCGACTAGCGTAATCAGAGAGACGAATGCATTCTCGCCTGCCCTTCCTGCCCCTGCTCGTGACCTCCCTCGCCGCGGCCTCGTTCGGCTGCGCGGGCACCGTGTCCGGCTCGGCGGAGACCGCCGACGCCGAGACCGCCACGACGAGCGCGATTGTCGTCGTCTCGAGGACCACCGACCCTTCCCAGGGTTCCAGCGCCGAAGCGAGCGCGCGATTCATCCGGGTCGCCGCGCCGACCTCCACGCAAGACGCTCTCCGAGCCATCGGCGCGGCACTCGAGCTGCCGGCGCGCGGGTCGTGCGCGAGCGTCGCCTCGCTCGCCGTGACGGAAGCGACGCGCAACCCGGTCATCGAGCTCATGGACGTCGGCGCGGTCTCGCTCCTGGCCGGCGGGGTTCAGACTCGGCTTCTGCCTCGCCAGGTACCCGACGTCACCGACGTCGTGAGCGGCGTCGTCTACGGCCGCGCCACGGAGCCGTCGCTGCTGCCTGCTTCCGCGCTGTACGTCGTACACGTGGCGGGCGCGCACGGAGCGCCTTACGACCTTGTCGCCACCGCGCCGGCGGACCCCAGCGAAATTCGAATCGCGGGCGAAGACTCGTCGGGCGTTCTCGTCGCCTCGGGCGCGTGGGTCGACTTCACGTGGACGCCCGACCCCGGCGACGACCTTGTGTACGTCGACGTGCGGCCGAACGGCGTTCGTTGCGCGTTCAACGACGTGGGCCTCGCGGCGATGTCGACGCTCTACTTCGACAACGACGGCACTCTGGTCGTGCACCGCGTGCGCCGCGAGCGCGTGCTCGCCACCGGCATCGATTCGACCGAGGTACGATTCGACTTCGCGCGGACCGTCTCGTACGTCCGCCGGTAGGCGCCTCGCGACGGCGCCAGGTGACGCCACCGGACATGCGCATGAACCCCGTCGCCCGACCCCTCGCTTGCCTCGCAGCGCTCGCCGTCGCCGCGAGCGCGCTGGCCGAGCCGCCTGCACGGAGCAAGCACACCGCCCCTTCTGCCGGAGCGACCACCCTGCGCGGAAAGACCGCCGAGGTGGGGCGAACGGCCCTCGTGAACGCCGTGGCCGCCGCGTACCTCGAGGGAAAGCAGGCGCTCGTCGGATTGCACGCGCCCTCCTCCAAGCCCGCAGCGCGCGACGCCGCAGGCCGCGCGATGCTCTCGCTGACCAACGTAAACCGGGGCGAGACGCTCGACGTCCCCGCCGCGGGAGACAACGGCGGATTCGCGGCCTCCGACCTCGATCGGATCGCGCACTTGCTGCGCTCGGCCGGGGGCGAGGAGCACCCCATGGACCCGCGCACGCTGGCGCTCGTCTACCGCATCCAGACACGCTTCGAGGTCCCGGAGATCCGCGTCGTGTCGGGGTACCGCATTCCGCGGCTCGGTTCGCGCTCCAACCACGGGAAGGGGCGTGCGGTCGATCTCATCGTGCCGGGCGTGGCCGACGAAGAGGTGGCCCGCTTCGTTCGCGACCTCGGCTTCGTCGGAGTGGGCGTTTACCCCGTGAGCCAGTTCGTTCACGTCGACATCCGGCCGCGCAGCTACTTCTGGGTGGACGTGAGCGGGCCGCACATGCGAAACCGCGAACGCGGCATCCTGGGCGATCTGGCGACGAAGAACGACAGCGCGGCCCTCGCACGCGGCCAGACGCCCGTAGCGCCGTTCGTCGTCGCGACGGACGTCGACGCGGCGCTTCGTGCCCGCGGGGTCACGGCGACGGCGCCGCCGTTGCCGCAAGACGACGAAGAGGACGACGACTAGACTCTTCGCAGACCGCCATGGACGCCGACGTCGCACGCCTGGTGCGCGAGGAGCGGCTGCTCGAGGCCGCCCAGCTGGCCAGCGATCGCGGCGACCCAGCCGCAGCGAGCGCGATTTACGAGAGGGCATGCGAGTGGGCCCGCGCCGCTGCCGAGGCGCTCCGCGCGGGCGACGCACCCCGGGCGCTCGAGCTGGCCAGCCAGGCGGACGACGAGGGCCTCTGCGACCGCGCCCTCCCGCTGGTCGCCGGCAACGCAGCCCGCGTCGACGCCGTCGCGGCGAGGCTGGAGCAGCGGGGCCGCCCCCGGCTCGCGGCACGGCTGCTCGAAGCGAGCGGGCGCAAGGTCGACGCGGCAAGAGCGTGGACCCGCGCCGGCGACGCGCGGCGGGCGGCCGAGCTGCTGGAGGAGACGGGAGATCCCGCGGGAGCGGCGCGCGTGCTCGAGGCCGCGCTGAAGCGGGACCGGCAAGCGTGGCGGGAGGGGGTCGCGCTCGGTGCGTTGCTCGTGCGATTCGGCAAGGACGAGGCGGCCGTGCGCGTGCTGCAGCAAGTTCCCGCAGCGGTGCCGGAGCGACGCGCCGCCGTCGTGCTCCTGATCGAGGCGCTCGATCGGCTCGAGCTGGCGAGCGCGGCGCGCGAGGCCGCGAGCGAGCTCGCTGCCCTCGGCGACGGACCCGTGCCGGAGCCGCGAGCGCCCGCTGCCGGCGCGACCGTCCCCGGAGTCCGTCTGTTCGGGCGATACGACGTCGTGCGCGAGGTAGCTTCCTCACCCAGCGCGCGCGTGCTGGAGTGTTTCGACGTCGCGCGCGGTGAGCGTGTCGCGGTGAAGCTCTTCGCCGCCTGGGACGCGCGCGGCAGCGGCCGCGACGCGCTGGCGCGCTTCGAGCGCGAGGCCCGAGCCATGCGCGCCCTCGATCACCCGAGCACCGTGCCTCTACGAGACTTGGTCGCCGAGGGACCGGCCATCGTGCTCGCCTGGATGGCCGGCGACACCCTCGAGCGCCTGCTCTCGGCGACAGGACCGCTCGCCCCGGCTCGAGCGGTCGAGATTGCCTCCTCGGTGTTGTCCGCGCTGGGCGACGCGCACCGGCTGGGCATCCTGCACCGCGACGTCAAGCCGTCGAACGTGCTGTTCGACGACGCAGGGGGCGCGCGCCTGAGCGACTTCGGCGTGGCGCACCTGGGAGACGTCTCGACGACGGCGACCGCCGGGATCTTCGGGACGCTCGCTTACATGAGCCCCGAGCAGCGCGAGGGGCGAGCCGCGACGGTGCGCAGCGACATCTTCGCGGTCGGCGTGATGCTCCGGGAAATGCTCACCGGAGAGCGACCCAGTCCGGCGCCGGGAAACGAGCGGCGCCCGAGCAGCGTCCACGGGGAGCTGTCGCCCGACCACGACGCGCTCGTCGATCGAATGACGGCGGTCGACCCCGACGCGCGGCCACGAGACGCGTTCGCGGCCCGCCGCGAGCTTGCCACGCTGGCGTGGCCCGTCGCGGTCGATTCCCGCGCCGCCGAAGGGCCTCGAAGCGAGCGCAGGTCGAGCAGCTGGCCGAAGGACTCGCGATTGCAGCCGTCTGCGGAGGGCGGCGACGCGCGGCTCGTCGATGGGTGGACCGGGCGAGCCGTCGAGCGCGTGCCTCTCGGGGACGAGGTGCTCGCGCGGGCGCGCGCTTTCGCGCTCGCCGACCATCCGGGCCTGCAGCTCGTTCTCCGCGTAGCTCGCGAGGACGACGCGCTCTGGCTCGAGGGCCTGGAGGGCGAACCGCTCCAGCGGACGCTCTCCGCCGAGGAGCGCGAACGACTGAGCGACGCGATTCGCACGCTGCACGCCGCGGGCGCCGTGCACGGCAGCGTCGACCGCCGGCATGTGGCCGTCACCCGGGAAGGGGTCGTCCTCCGGTTCGGTGCGCGACCTCTGGCCCCGTGCACTCCCGCCGACGACACGCTCGCCGTCGCGAAGCTCTGACCCGGCCGCCGTGCTTCAGCGATCCTCGACGATGGGATAGACGATCTCGCGCGGCTTCCCGTCTCGCTCGTAGGTGATCCGCAGCTCGCTCGCGACCTCGAGCGAGTCGAACGCGGTCTGCGCTTGCTCGGGGCGCTCGATGGGAAAGCCGTTGACCGTCGTCACGACATCGCCAGGCTTGAGGTCGACCCCGCTCCAGAACTTCGCGTCGCGCAGCGCCGCGATGCGGAAGCCGTGAAACTTGCCATCGACGCGGACCGGCTGGTCCGAGAGCTCGACGCGCTGCAGAAAGACGCCCAGCCCTTGCGCCACGGCGCCGTGTACTTGCGAGCGCTTGAGCGCGTGGTCGGCCGTCGGCGCCGTCGCCGCCACCGCGAGCTGCGGGGGAGAAGCCGCTGGCTGTCCCGCGGGGGGCTGCTGGGGTGCTGAGACCGGGGATTGCGCAGGAGAGGCCGCGGGCGGGCCGCCGCAGGCACAGAGGGCGATGGCCGCGCTGGCGAGTAAGGACGCACGCATGACCGAAAACTGCCTCGCGGGCGCGGTCGCGCGCAAGTTTTCGGTAGGGTCGGGGTCGCCGGAAGTCTCGGCCGCAAGGAATGCCCCGCGCGACGGAACGCGCGCTCTGTTACGCAGTTGCGGGGGAGTGGTGCGGACCAGTCGAACGCGTTCGCCCATTGCCGGTTGCGGGGTCGGCTCCGGGCTCGCTCCGTCGCGCGGGCAGCTCATGACTGAGCAGGGCTCGTGCCTACGCCCGCCCGGCCAGGGCGCATCCGTGAGGTGCGCATGGGAACGCGAGAATCCCGCCGAATTTTGCCCAGGAACGAGGTGAGAGCGCTCCGGCGACGGGCGGATCTGGTTGACGACGGAACCAGGATGGGGGCGACTCGCAATCCACCCTGAGGCTTCCGCGGCTCCGCGCCCGAGGGCGAAAGACCCCGGAGAGACCTGCGGCGCGCGAACGCGGGGATGCCGATGGCACGCGCTCTGCTCCGTCCGGCCCGATGACCCGAGAGCCGCCGGCCGAGCCGGGCTCGCGACCGCGAGTCGTCGTCATCGGCGCAGGGTTCGGCGGACTCGCGGCCGCGAAGCGCCTCGGCCGGGCGCCGGTCGACGTGGTCGTGGTCGATCGCGAGAACCACCACCTGTTTCAACCTCTGGTTTACGAGGTCGCCATGGCCGCGCTCGCGGCAACGGATGTGTCGGCACCCATCCGTTCGGTGCTCGCGCGCTACGGCAACACGCGCGTCGTGCTCGCCGACGCCCGTTCGGTCGAGCTCGACCAGCGCCGCGTCGTCACCGACCACGGAGATCTGGCCTACGACTACGTCGTCGTCGCCACGGGCATGGAGCCGAGCTACTTCGGCCACGAGCAATGGGAAGCGCTGGCACCGAGCCCGAAGGGCCTGGACGCAGCGCTCGAGATCCGCAAGCGCGTCCTCCTGGCGTTCGAAGAAGCCGAGTGGACGTCGGATCCCGAACGCCGGCGCCGGCTGCTCGAGTTCGTCGTCGTCGGCGGGGGGCCGACCGGGGTCGAGTTCGCAGGCGCGCTCGCCGATCTATCGCAGATCACGCTCGCGCGCGATTTCCGGAACATCGACCCGCGATCGACGTCCGTGCACCTGGTCGAGGCGGGGCCGCGGGTCTTGCCGGCGTTCCCGCCGGACCTCGCGGCCAAGGCGGAGCAGCAGCTGCGTGAGGTGGGCGTGCTCCTGCACCTGGGATCGCCGGTCGTCGCGGTCGATCGCGAAGGGGTCACGCTCGCGAGCGGGACGCGCATTGCCTCGGCGACGGTCATCTGGGGCGCGGGCGTGCGGCCGACGTCGATCGTGCGGAGCCTGGCCGCGCCTCACGACCGGCAGGGCCGCGTCGTCGTCGAGCGGGACCTGTCCGTTCCCGGTCACCCCGAGGCGTTCGTCGTGGGCGACGTTGCGCATTTCGAGGAGTGCGGTGTGGTGCTGCCGGGGATTGCGCCTGTCGCGATCCAGCAGGGGCGCGCGGCCGCGAGAGCCATCGTCAGCAGCGTGCGTGGCAAGGAGCGACGGCCGTTCCGGTACCTCGACAAGGGGATGCTCGCGACCATCGGCCGCCGGCGGGGTGTCGGCATCATCGCCGGATTGCACGTGAGCGGCTTTCTCGCATGGATCGCCTGGGCCGTCGTGCACATCGCGTATCTCATCGGCTTCCGCAACCGCCTCGCGGTGATGCTCGAATGGGTGTGGAACTACCTCACGTTCAAGCGCGGGGCGCGGGTCATCGAGGGGCTTCATCCGCCACCGGAAGCGAGCGGGCTGCCGTCGTGACGCTCGGCTTGCGCCGAGTCGTCTTGCTTACGGCGATACCGCCGTTCGTCCGCGCCAGCGCGGACATGAACGCGCAGAAAGCGACCCCGAGAAGAGCAAAGCCCGCTCTTTCCATGACAAATGACTCTTTTGGAAGGGCAGGAGTCGCGTTTGTCGTGGCAAAAGACGCTTTTTTATCGAACAAAGTCTCATTTGTGACGACAAATGAGGCTTTTTCGGTGACCAGCGCGTCTTTTGGAACGCAAAGTGCCGCTTTTGTCGCAAGAATCTCCGCTTTGTCGACGACAAATGACGCTTTGGGAACGACGAATGTCGCTCCATTCACGACCAAGACCGCTCTTGTCCTTACGAAGGACGCTTTGGTCCTGAAAAAGGACGCGTTTGGAACCACAAAGGACGCGTTTTCAACGACAAGTGACGATTTTCGGTCTGCAACACCAGCGAGGAGTCGTCCTCACGTGGAAGAACAGGCGGGTCGAGCGTCAGCAGCCGCCGCCAGCGAACCCTTTTCCCGGTGAGCGTGGCGTCTAGGGTGCCATCGCGTCGACGCAACGGGCCGCGGCTGCGCACCGGGCGAACGACAGGTCCAGGTTCGCCCCCTCGGGATTCTGGTCGGCGCAGTACGACAGGCAGTAGCTGACCTTGCCCGGGATGGTCGCCAGAATCCGCCCCCGCTTCGTTCGGGCAGGTCACGAGGCAGTTGGTGTACGCGGGGCACGAGGGAGCCCCCAAACAGGCGAGAAATGGCGCGCAGCAATTCTCGGCAATGCACGGGCTGATGACGTTGTCGGCCACCAGCGTCGCGCACGAGGCGGCGTCCGGCGCGTCCGGCGCGGATGCGTCGAAGGGCAGGACAGCATCTCCGGGAGGAGCGTCGGTGGTCGCGTCCCGGTCGTTCGGCGCCTCGCTCGCGGTCGCGCCACCGCAAGCGCCTAGGGCCAGAGCGGAAAGCAGCACGGTCTGTCGTGGTCGCCGGAGCGAAGGTAGGGGTCGCATGGGCACCCGGGCCTAGCAGCCCGCGTTCCGAGCCGAGGATGGCCGTTTCACCGCGCTTTCGTGCCCCGGCGTGGACGGGCGTTCGCACCTACCCTGACGCGCCGGACAGCCCTGTCGGCGCGGGCTCGTCCGGGGTCAGAGGACAGCGAGATCCATCGCAAACGCCTGGAAGACGTCGGACGCGCGGAAGGCGTACGACGTCGTGCCCACGTTGTCAGCAAGCCCCGAAAAATGCATGCCGACCAGCGTTCCGTCATCGGTGACGAGCGGCGCGCCGCTGTCGCCGGCCTGGAAGATGTCCAAGCTGGAGTCGCCCAGCGAGCATATGAGGTTGGAGAAGGTCAGCGTCGTCCCGTTGCCGTAGTAACCCGACTGCGACTTCGTAACGTCGGTTCCGGCGAGATGCGCCGCGCGGACGCCGTTTCGCGTGAGCACGCGGTAATTCTGGGGAACGGGCTCACCCGCTGCCAGAATCTTCCTTATCCGTACCAACTGGCCGTCGAGCTGAAAAGAGATCTGGGGCACGCCCGAGACGAGCGCGAGCGCGGCATCCATCGTATCGGGGTCCACGGGAAGGGCCGATTCGTGGCCGGCGGCCGAGCCCTGGAACGCGATCGCGACGGGCTGGGCGGGGGGCAGCGGGTCGATCTCGGAGAGAGCCACGACGTGGTGGCAGCCGAGCAGAAACCTTCCCGGCCGGGTACCGAAGGACACGACGCACGTGGCCGTCCCCCTGATGACATGGTTGTCGCCGCTCGCGTCGCATTCCCAGGAGTGAAGCACGGTGGGCGGCTCCTTAACGATGTCGACGGGGACGCGGATCGTCTCGGTGCGACCACGCCACGGGACCGTCGTGGATATCGATTCGGGTAGGGCGCCCTCGCGATGCGCTCCACGAGGCCACTTGCTCCGAACGACGACGTGCACACACGGGACCGTCGAGTCGGTCTCGCGTTTTCCGGCATGGGGTCGGCGCACGAGACGAGGCGGAACGCTCGTGTGAGAGTCCGGGCCGTGCGCGGCGTGCTCGAGCCCGTACCCCACCGAGACGACGTTCGGGTACTCGACGAGGCGCTTGCGTGCGCGCGTTGCCACTCGCGACGCGATTGCGGCCCGCATCTCGTAGGGCATGTCTGCCGGCCACGGATTGACCGGCGGCTCGCCGCGGCCCTTCTCCTGGGCCGGTGCTGCCCGAGAAGAGCGCGCGGGCGTCACGCTTCGTTTTCGCATTTGATCTTCACCGTCTTCACGGACGACATCGCTTTCACGAAGACTTTCGGCATGAGCACCTTGGCGGCTTGGCCCTTCACGGCGTCGCTCTTGCTCGGGTCCGGACACGCGACCGTCACCAAAACCACGCCGGAAGACGTGTCGCCCACGACGTTCTTCACCGTAACCGTGCTCTTGGTCCCGCTTATCTGATCTTGCGCAGCCGACTTGAGGTTCGCGTTGATGGTCGCGCTGTTCGCCGACGAGCCGCCGGCGCTCGCCGCTGACCCGCCCCCGGTCGCGGGGCTCGTCCCCACGAGCTCGATGACGACGTCGGCGCGCGTGTGAAACCGGACGTTGTCGCCCCAACCGGGGGTGCCGAGGCTGCAGGCACCGGATGCGTTCTGCGCGCGCGCCACGCATTCCATCAGCTCGCGCGGCTTGTAGATCGGATAAACGCCGGGCACGACGAAATCGACCGTCGTGATCTTCACCAGGGCCTTCTGAGCCGTGGGCTGAGCACCTGTCGTGACGACGGCCCCCTGGAGGGCAGTGCCGACTCCCGGGATCAGCTTCGTGAAAGTCCGCGCGAGGTCGAGCGTCTTCCCGATTTGATCCATGACGAAGCTACCGATGGCCGTGTTGTCGATGTGCGCGTTGATCGACTCGGCCATCGATCCGTTGCCGAGCTGCATCACGAAGTCTTCCTTCGAGACGCCGCCTGAAGGCTTGACCGCGTACTGTTCGTCGAAGTCCGGCCCGTAAAGCAGATCCATGTAGTCGGACAGAGTCACCGTGTGGTCCGTCGAGCTCCCCAGGATGGCGAAGCTCGATGCCGCGTCCGACGCGGCAGCCCCCCCGCCACCGTCGGATGCGCCATTGCCACCGCCCTCGCCGCCCCCGTCGTGCCCCCCGTCCCTTGCGCCTCCGTCGCCCGCCGGAGCGTCCGGCCCCGCGTCCTTCACCACGTTGCCCTGCAGAGCCGACCCTTCCGCTCCCGGGGCTGGCGTCGCTTCGCCCCCTTGCGCGGGGTTCGCGCCTGCTCCGTGCGCGGGCGCGACGGAACCGCCCTCGGTGGCCAGCGGGAAGGCGAGGTCCGGCAGCGCGTTGACGCCGGCCGCGGCCAGGGTCTTCGGGTCGAGCAGGATGTACTTCCCGTCGAGCGACACGGCGCCCGGCACGACGATCGACTTGCTCGTCCACGCGAACTCGCGCTTAACGACGATATACGGCCGGGGAAGATAATAGCGGAATCCCTGAATCTGGTCGGCCTTGTGCTGATCCTCGTCGGTCCATGTCCCGTACTGCGTCTTGCTGGGAACCTTCTTCGTCTCGATGCTCGCGCTGCACGCGAGCACGGTCCCCGTCCCGAGCAGCCCCGCGATGCGCCACGCCCACCGACCGATCAATCGACCCGACATGAAATACCCCGGCTCACGTTCGTACGGCCATTAGGCAAACATCGACCCGCGAATCGAGTCGGCATCTTTCATATGGCGAACGCGGCCAATCTTGAGCGTGATTCGGCGCTGGTTGCAACCGCCAAAAAGTGCCTTCCACCTCGGTTACGAATCCGTAGACGGATATGAGGCTGAACGCGCGTCGTGAAGTCGTTCAGAAGGCGCCAGGCTGCGCGACCCACCCCGATCGCTCGCGAAACTACGCCCCGAACGCCTCGGTGTACGCGCGCCACACGCGCCCGTGCACGTCGTCGATCGTGCCGCCGCCGTCGATGACGACGATGCGATCGTTGGGCATGTGCTGGGCGAGGTCGCGGTAGAAAACGGAGAGTGCACGTTGCACTTCGTTTTGCTCGTAGAGCTGCGCGGCCTCGCCGCGGTGCAGCCGTCGTTCGGCGGCCATCTCCGGGTGCAGGTCGAGCACGATTGTGAGGTCAGGGCGCCGGACATACCGGTTGAGCGTCCGGATCCACTCGACCGCCTCGCCGGACTCGGCGCCGCTCGAGACGCTCTGGTAGGCGAGGCTCGATGCGTCGTAGCGGTCCGAGACGATGACGCCGCCGCTGGCCACGAACGGCTCGATCTCGCTCTCGACGTGGTCCATGCGGTCGGCGGCAAAAAGCAGCGCCATGGTCGCCCAACCGGGGGCCCGCCCGCCGGGAACGATGACGCGGCCGGTGAGCACCTGCCGGACCAGCGTGCCCACGGGGCCATCGCTCGGCTCGTGCGTCGCCCGCACGGGCACGCGGGCGACGCGCAACCTCTCGGCCAACCGGGCGACCTGCGTCGTCGTACCGGAGCCGTCGATACCCTCGAGCACTACGAAGCGTCCCGCCTTGGGTGCCATACCGCGCCTCCGGATAGCGCAGAAGGGCGGTCGAGGAAACCCCCGCGGCCCGAAAAGGTGGCGCGGCTCACGACCGTCCTTCAGCCAGCGGCCGCTCGTCCTGGCCGAGCACGACATTGTCGATGAGCCGTGTCGTGCCCACGCGACACGCGACGGCCAAAACGGCCCGCGCGCCGATTTCATCGGCAATCGTGGCCAGCGTGTCGGCGTCGCGCGCCTCCACGTAGTCGATGGACGTCGCGACGGCTTCGATTGGTTCGCGAGCCGCCCTCTCGAGAGCCCGAGCGCTGCGCTCGCCGCGGGCAAACCGCGTCGCCGCCGCGTCGAGGCCCCGCACGATTGCGAGCGCCCGCGCCCTTTCCTCGGGCGAGAGGTACGCATTGCGCGAGCTCATCGCCAGGCCATCGGGTTCGCGCACGATTGGGTGGCCGACGACCTCGACCGGCAAACACAGGTCGTCCACCATGCGGCGTACGACGAGAAGCTGCTGGTAGTCTTTGCGCCCGAAGACGGCGACGCACGGACCGACGACTCCCAAGAGCTTCGCCACCACAGTCGCCACGCCCTCGAAGTGACCGGGACGGTGCGCGCCCTCGAGCGGCGAAGCCAGGGCTCCCGGCACGACCCGCGTCTCGTCGCTGGGCGGGTACATGTCCGCCACTTCTGGCGCGAAAACGGCGTCGACGCCGAGCGGCGCGAGCTTCGCGAGGTCCGCCTCGAGATCGCGCGGATAGCGCGTGAAGTCGTCGTGAGGGCCAA
>CAVREO010000035.1:0-230758 GCA_963720145.1 uncultured delta proteobacterium | reverse complement strand
TTCGGTAGCGGCCGGATTTGAAAACGGACGCCGGTAGCCACGGCACGCCGCTCGCCGCATGCTCGGCCCGTGGCGATCCTGCATGCACGAACTGCTTGGTCGAAGCCGAGGCCGCAGAGCGAGACGCGACGATCCTCGGATCTCACCCCCGCCGAGCAAGCCAACGTGCGGCGAGCGATCCATGTGCTCCGCCGACGCCTTGGCGGGTACGACGCTCTCGCGGCGGCGCTGAAGGTCAACCGGGCAACGCTCGCCGCGTACGGCAGCAAGCATGCGCCTAGCGCGGGTGTGGCGATCCGGGCGGCCAGGCTGGCTGGGGTGCCCGTTGATGAGGTTCTCGCAGGAACTTGGCCGGTCGAGGGGGCGTGTCCGCACTGCGGTCGCCACTAGGGCGCCCCTTCAGTGCATAGCGAGGTCGCCCTCTATTTCCGGCAAGAAGCCATCGATCTCTTCTTCCTGGATGACCGCCCGCATGCCCGGCGCAGCCTCCAGCAGTTGCTTGGCCTGGGCGAAGGCTCCCTCCAGCTCTGCGCTCTGCGGTTTTGACACGACTCCCGTCATCATAAATTGGCCTGACGCATTTAGATTCACAAGGCGACCAGTCCACGTGTTGGCCTTCTCGATGACCTCTGTGGCCTGCAAATAGTCTAACGAAATTGGCTCCAGCACCTGGCGGGTACCGTTCATCCAGGCAAATCTAAATTTATGCGAGTAACGAACTCCCTTTAGTTCTACGTTGGAGTCTATCTTCGCGCGAAGATTCCTGCGGGTTAGCGCCTCCTCGATCCTGGCCTCTATTGCGGCTTCATCGCGCCGCTGCCGAACAATTGGCTTCTCAAACCGCGACACAAACTCATCGAATAGTTGATCGAGACGGGTACCTGGATCGTCCGCAATTCCACCCATCAAATTGGAGTAGCTAAAGCACGTTGAATCCTCTGGCATGGCCTGCTCCAGTGCGGGGCCTATAGACTCATATCTACCCGCGCCCACCTTGGCGGATAGGGCGCGAAACCTGGCCATCAGGTCACGAGCCAGGTGTCTGTATCCGGCCCCATCAAAGCCTGGGAACATCTTCGCCAAACGTCCGTACCGATCGCTAATCGTGTATAGCAAGACGCGATCTTGCGGGATAAATAGGACCACGCCTATATTCACTAGCTCGCCGGCTGCGGCGTGATGCGTATATCGCAAAAGTGAATAATGGTACGCCTTCATTGTGTGGCCCTTTGCAGTGATTCGGATATCTTGCCAAATATATCGTGTCGATCTCTTCGGAATTTCGAAAATTCTGTCCAGCTGACCCGCCTCGCTCTCCCATGATGGGGGTATGAACTCGCGGAGGCGTAGCAGGTTTTCGTGTATGTCTGGCTCCGATAGCCGCTCCAGAGCTCTCGTATATTCTCGCGTAGACTTTTGCATGGCGCTGAACGCACAGTGTGCCTGGACCTGCTCATCCGGAAGCAGCTGTTCCGCATCACGGGTGTCGGCCGGCCAGAGCACAACCGGAATTGCGTACGAGTGATCTATCGCCACGACGTTATCGCCTCGCCACAATAGGTTCGGCTTTGATGCCTTTCGATCACCGTTAATGACGGTTGCATCGAACGTAAGCACATCCTCAAGCGCATCTAGCAAAACGTCGGATGGCCTCGGCACATCCGGATCGAATCGATCCATCCCAGACAGGTAGGCGGTTGCGAAATTGTCGCCGATGTTGGCCTGGAACAGATTGCTAAGCAGATTGGTCTGGAACCGATTTCGCCAACTGAGACGATATCTCGACCACATAGTAGTCTGGAACTGAGATGCCCATGCCGCGAGCGAGCACGGCGCAAATAAGTTCGCACGCCAACGAGGTCGGACCAAAGTGACCGTCCCGCACATCTGGGCGTCGGCACTTCACGACGATCTCAACCTCGGTGCCGTCTTCGTCGGTGGCGACGACCAAGGCTGGCCGCGTAACCCCTCCGCTGAGTCGCCTGCGAAATTCAAACGCAAAAAGACGTTCCGGCCCCTCCAGTTCGCTCATCCAGGCCGTGTCTTACCGCCAACCCCCTCACCGGTCGACAACCTTGCCGTGTCGCAAAATGTGGGCGTCGGCACACTTGTTGCCGCAATTAGGGCCCGACGCGTGGCATGTGAACCGCGGCCATGAGGATTTCCCTTGCCCACTGGGTGACCGGCTTCCTGGCTCGGGCGGCCGCCTCGTCGATTGCTGCCCGCTCGTCTTCGCTGAGCTTCAACGTAAAGACGCCCGTCCGCGCCGTCCCCTCCGCAAAGGCTGGACGGCCCGGTCCGCGCTTCCGGCGGGCGCTCACGGCCGCACCCCATCGAGTGCGGCGGCGACAGAGATCGTCCGTGCCCCATAGTGTCGAGCACACCCCGGCCGCCATGGCGGGCGAGCAACGCAGCGTCTTGTGCTGACGCGTGAAGTTGTAGGCCGCCAAGGTGAGCGCCGTGCTTGCGACGTGCATCTCAAGCTTCTTGCTGAAGGCGTTCGTGAGCCTCGTGTAGCGGCGACCCATCATCCGGATCGATAAGTTCATCCGCTCAGCAATGCTGGTCGAAACGTACTCCTCGACCGGCTCACCAAAAATCGGGAGCTTGGTCACGCCCGTGACTTTCGGCGGGGAGTACCTTCCCGGCCCGACAGGCTCGCCCTCATAGGATTTCACAACCTGGGCGTAGTCCACGCCGCCGCGCCCGAACGACGCGCCAATCGCCGTGATGTACGACCGGAGTCCATCGGTCGAAAGCTGTACGCGCGTCGACAGGCGCCGAGCGAGATCGTCGACGAAAAGGCGGGCGTCCGCGTCCGTCCTCTTGCCCACAAGAAACGACGGGACGAGCTTGGTCTCTGCGTCGATGGCCAGCCACGTCCACGTGTCGCCGACCTGCGAGACGTCGTCCGTCGCCTTTACATGGCGCTGCTTCTTCCCGACGAAAGCCCACAGCTCGTCCAGCTCCAGGCGCGTGCACGGCAAGTTACGCATGGTCTCGTCGAGGAGCGCTTCGCAGCCCTCGCCAACGCGCTCCAGAAGCGTCCCGACGGTCTCGCGGTCCACGCCCGTCATGCGCGACGCGGAACGCATCGAGCAGCCTTCCGAGAGGGCAGCGACGACGGCGACCTGCTTCGACCGGGGGAGCGCGTTAGCCATGGTAATATGGTAGTACCAATATTCAGAACGTCAAGGTCGCGGTGGCGACCGCGAAAAACCGGCGGAAAAAACGGCTCAAATTGACGCGCCCCCCACCGCATGGTTGACTTCTTTTGTGGGTGGCAAGGCGGAGTTGTTGCTGGAGATAGACGGGCCGGACATTCATCCGGAGACCGTTCCCACTCCGCTGCCGTACCTAGAGCTTGCGACCTCGTGGTTCCGGCTGGCCACGCGTCTTGCCGATGCGTCGGGGCAACGCCTCCGGCTGCAAGGGCTCCAGGTGCGGGACAAGTGCTTGGCTTTCGCCTCGACACCAAGCAATCAACGCCTGGCCCAAGCTGTAGCCGCGCGCACCGTAAGGATCGTGTCGGGCGACGAGGATCCACCGGAAGGGATAGACCGAGTTGCAGACGACGTTCGCGGACGCGTGCGGGCCCTTGTAGGCCACACCGTGGCCGTTCGGGTTGGGCCATGGGTACAGCCACTCGTTGCCCCGGCGGAGGCGGGTCCAGAGGACACGTGGGAGCGCACTGAGTTGCGTGTTCAGCCGATCCGCGTCGGGGGCGTGCGCACCATGGCGAAGCTGGCAAGTCGTAGCGAACGGGTCGCTTTCACCGTTGCGGTGCCGCACGAGGAACATGCGCGCCTACTTGGCGGGAACCTCTATCGCGACGTGGACGTAGAGCTTCGCCTGCGCCGAGCGCCCGACGACACGATTACCGGCGGCGAGGTTCTCGACGTCCACACCATCGACGCAACGGACGCCGCACAAGCCATCGAAAGCTGGCGAACCTGGTTCAAGGAAAACGCTGGCGAGTGGGACGACGTAGACAATATCCTGGCCGAGCTTGGCAGAGGCAATTGACCGAACAAGATTGCCGGCGTCTGCGATGCTCGACACCACGGTGTTGATCGCGGCGTCTGGTGGACGGGTACGTTCGGATCAAGCGGGCGCCTGTCGCCCGCTATTCGAGGCGCTGATTCAATCGGGCAAGCCGATTCTGGTGGCCACACCATCCTTCGCCGAGTTCTTGCGGTCGGGTCTGCAGCGGGATCCTCCGCGCTTGGCAGGGTTCGAGGTGGTCCCTTTCGACAGACGTGCCGCGCGCGCTCTGGCCGAGAAGTTCCCAAAAGAAGCGCTCACTCGGTACAGAGACGAGAGCGACAAGGGCCAGCCACCGCTTCAGTACATCAAGTACGACGCGATGATCGTCGCGTGCGCCTTGCGCCATAAAGCGGACGTCTTCGTCTCAATCGACACGGACCAGCGAAAGATGGCCAGCGCGGTCGGCCTCAGGGTGGCGTGGCCGCGAGACTTCTTCGCACAGCGATTAACGCTTGTCAGGTAGCGAGACCCGAACGTCCGCCAACATCGAAGCCTGCACGGCCCTCGCAGCCGAATCGACGGGCGCCACGTGCAGCACCGCGAAGAACCGGCGCTTAGTCCCCGTCGTAGCCTCCGACCACGCATAGGCGCGCGTTGCCTTGGCATGGCCAATCAGGTCGAAGACCTCGACGTCGCCGCTCCAGACCGTCTCGCCGGTAGGCGCTTTCTCGTGCACGGGCACGGTCTCGACGTGCCGCGACTCGCAGCCATGAAGGTGGCGGATGGCGTCCTGGAGAGCGGGGAGGCCGGCGGGATCGGTCATGCGCACAGCTCGTCGATGGCGACCTGATACCGCTTCCCGCGCTTGTTGTTCTCCTTGATGTACTTCTTCGTGTGCTCGCGGTGCGTTGCCCAGTCGCCACTCCTCTTCGCGGCGTCCTTGCTCGCTCTTTGCGCCTTGTCGGCGCCCTCCTGCTCTCGGTGGATCTTCTCCAGCTCGTCGATCAATTCCTTCTCCGTGTGACGCTTGGACATGCCGTGAGCCTAGCCACGCCCCGTGCCAGCGTCACCGGGGACCGTTTTCAAATCCGGCCACTACCACGTCTTCTTGAACGCGAGCGAAATGCACCTCGCCCATCAGCTCCGAAAGTCGCGCGCGGACGTGCTCGAAATGGCGCGGCAGATGGTGGCGCGCGCACGCAACCATACCGACGACGTAGAGTTCAGCCCGATGGACGCGACGCGCGCCGATCCCGACTTTCTCTGCGAGCTCGTTCGCGTCGCATGGGACGCGGGTGCGCGCACGATCAGCCTTCCGGACACCGTCGGCTACGTGCTGCCGTCCGTGCTCGGAGATCTGGTGCGCAGTCTCATTGCGCGGGTCCCCGAGTTGGCCGAGGGGCGCGTTTCGTTTCACGGCCACGATGATCTCGGGCTCGCTACGGCGAACAGCATTGCGGCGGTCGCGGCGGGCGCGCGGCAGCTCGAGGTGGCAGTCAACGGCCTCGGTGAGCGCGCGGGAAATACGGCGCTCGAGGAGATCGTCGTCGCACTAAGGCTCCACGGCGCGAGCCTCGGCGTGCACACCGACGTCGATCCGCGCGGAATCTATGGCGTGTCGAAAATGGTGGAGACAAAGAGCGGAATCATGGTCCCGCCTAACAAGGCGGTCGTCGGGAGAAACGCATTTCGCCATGCGTCCGGAATTCATCAAGACGGCGTGCTGAAGAAGCGCGAGACCTTCGAGTGGATCGATCCGGCCATGGTCGGCAATCCGCATGGAACGGAGATCGTGCTCGGTAAGCTCTCGGGGCGCGCGGGGTTCGCATCGCGCGTCGCGAGCCTCGGGATCGAGCTCGACTCCGCGAGGCTCGAGGCCGCATTCGTGCGCTTTCAGGCGATCGCCGATCGAAAGCGCGAGCTGTGTGAGGACGATGTCCGCGCCGCGTGCGACGGTGCTGGCCATAACCTGGCCCTCGGGTAGTAGAAACGCTGCGTCCGCCAACAGCCGGGAAGAGCGCGTACCCGTTGTACAAAGGGGGGATCTCGGCCGCGACTGAGCTGCCGCCCCCCCCTGCCCCATCAGCCGAGCCGAGAACGAACGATGGAAAGCCGAGGGAGCCTCACGGACCCGCTACCCTGCCGCCCATGACCCGGGCCGCAGCTGCCGTCGTTGCTCTGACGGTCCTTGCCGGAGCGTGCTCGAGCACGAACGACGAGACGGCGACGCTCGACTCGTCGCAAAGGCTCGTGACTCTGTCCGATACCCAGCGCGGCGCCCTCTGCGACTGGTACGCCCAGCGTGCCGGAGGCTACGGACGCACCATTCCCTGCGAGGCTTCGGGGATCCCGATGGTGATCGATGCTCGCGCGAGCTGCATCCTCGACTACGAGCTGCAGGCTGCGCAGCATCCCAATTGCCCGACGACGGTCGGCCAGTACGAGTCTTGCGCGGAGTTCTTTCTCGCCAACTGGTGCGCGAGCTCGCCGCCCACGTTGCCCGCCGATTGCGCGACGTTTCAGACCCAGTGCTTTCCGATCAGCTCCTCGGGTGGTCCGCAGGATGGCGGAGCGGAGTGAACGGCAGCCGAACCGCCTCACGGGTCGCTTTGAACGAGACATGAATCCCCGACGCAAGCCCTGGCTTGTCTTGCTGGGGTGGCCGAGTGGCGAATAGGTGATGCTTGGGCGTTTGCGGCGAGCGGGATCGCGAGTTCACGGATCCGCGCTCAGGCGGCTTTTGCTTGTGTCTGATCTTCCCCCGCCACCGTCGACAGGGGCTCCCGACCCCGCGCTCCGGTCAAAAGCACCTCGAGCCAAAAAACAATTTTGCTGGGTACCCATCTTGTGTAGTGTGCGCCGATTCGCCTTCGACTCGGGTCCGGTTGAAGCGTCGAACGGGTGTGCGGACCAAGAGGTGATCGTGAGCAAGAAGGCAAAGGGGTTCGTGGGAGTCCTGTCGACGTTGACCCTGGGCACCGTCCTGGCGTGCAGCAGCTCGTCGCCGTCAGGCGGCGAAGGCAACGACGGCGGGAGCAGCTCGGGGGGCGATTCGGGATCCAGCAGCGGAAGCGGAAGCAGCTCCGGCTCGGGCAGTAGCTCCGGATCGAGCAGCTCCGGCTCGGGGAGCGGCTCCAGCTCCGGCAGCTCCGGCTCGGGCAGCGGCTCCAGCTCCGGCAGCTCCGGCTCGGGGAGCGGCAGCAGCTCCGGCTCCGACGCTGGCTCGAGCAACGGCGACGACGCCGGCGGCGACGGGGGACTCGACTGCACGCCCCCGGACCCGAGCGTGGCGCCGACGATCATCACCATGGCCGGAAGCGGCCCGATCCCGACAAACGCCGCGGGCGGGACCATCGAGAGCGGCACCTTCTACGAGACCGTCCACACCGAATACGCCAACAGCGGCACGCCGGGAACCATGCGCCACGGGATCGCGATCTTCGACGTGGCGGCGGGGACGGTCCGGTCCACCGAGTCCGAAATCGGCGGGACCCCCAGCATCGTTATCGGCACCTTCACGACCTCCGGCACGCAGTGGAACGTGACGCTCGGATGCGGCGCCTCGGGCAGCGGGTCGCTCGGGTACACCTACGCGGGCGGGACCCTCACCTTCATTAACAGCGCCGGGCAGAACGTCGCGGTCTGGACGAAGCAATAGGGCTCCAGGCCCGCGCGATCCGCGGCCCTCGCTCTGTCGCTGCTTAGGGCAACAACGGGCCGTCCCGGGTCGGTGACGCGATTCACACGGCGTACAGACAACTGGCGACGGCGACCGACCCGGGATGAAGATCGCCGAGGGGCGCGTCAAGAACGAGAAGCTGGCCATCGACCTCTACGTGTGGAGCAACCGCTCCGAAGGGCTCTTCTCGTTCCGCGCAGACGGCCAGCCTCTCGCCTCACACGAGCAACGTGGTCCATTCTTCCGCGTCCGTCCCCAACCCAATCGCGCCCGTCCCCACCGGTTCCGCGAACGTCCCCGCCTCATTCGCGTCCGTCCCCACGGCTTGGATGCGCGAAGGAAGCTCATTGGGTCACGTCCCCGCCGCGTCGGCCCGCGCCCCCGCCTCGTTCGCGCCCGTCTTCGCCTCTCTCGTGGGCGTCCCCCGCTCGTTCGTGCGTCCATCGAGCTCTCTCGGCTGCGAATGAACGCTCTTGGTGCTCCCATCGAGCGCGCTGGCGCACCCGTGAAGCTCATGGAGCTACCCACGACGCTCTTGGATCGACCCATGACGCTCTTGGCTGTACCCATGACGCTCTTGGCTATACCCATGACGCTCTTGGATCGACCCATAACGCTATTGGATCGACCCATGACGCTCATGGATCGATCCACGACGTTCATGGATCGACCCATGACGCCCATGGATCGACCCATGACGCTCATCGAGCTACCCATAACGCTCATGGATTTACCCATGACGCTCGCGGGTGCGCCGCCGAGGCTCGTGCCGAGATCCATGAGCTTCCTGGGTGCACGCATGACGCTCGCGCGTGCGTCCGGGAGATTCACTCGTACCGCTGTGAAGCTCGTTCGCACCCCGCTGCGCCGCGCGGGCAGCCGCCGCAAGTTCGTGCGTACGCGCGTGAGCCTCACTCGCCTTCTCCCCTCGCTCTCGCTCACGCCGCCAGGGGCCAGTGCCTGCCGCACGCGCGATCCAGCCCCGCCCCCCCGCGATGAGGCACGCCTCGCCATGCCCACGCCCATGCCCGACGTTCGAGCTGACCGTTCTCCCCGACTCCTCGTACTCGCCTTCGTCCTCGCTGCCGTTCTCGTACTCGTGCTCGACTGAACCTTCGCCACGACTCCTTTGCCCGCAGTCGTGGTCGTGGTCCACTCGTGTCGTGGTCGTGGTCGGCTCTCGTAGACGTAGTCGCTGACGCTGACGTGGTCTTGGTCGGAGTACGTGGTCGTCCTCACGACAGTGACATTGTGCGCGCAACAGAGGCCGACGCCGGAGCGAAGGGACGACATCCTTGGTTTCACTCGCTCGACGTGTACCGATGCGCCATTCGATTCCTCGCCCTCTCTCTTCAACGCTCGCGCGGCGCGTCCCGCGTGGATATTCGGCGAACGACGGGCTCGGCGAAGCCGCGAGCTCCTGACCGAACCGTAGCGATGCCTACGCGGTTGAAGCCGTGAATGGACGCCGCCGCGCAGAGCGGGCGACGACCACGTACTCCGACCAAGACCACGTCAGCGTCAGCGACTACGTCTACGAGAGCCGACCACGACCACGACCACGACCACGACGACGTCGAGAGGGACCACGATCCCCGGCTCATGCTAGGAAACTCCGCGCGTCCCCCACGACGCCCCCCTCGATGCGTAACACCCATCGCCCGTTCACCGTCGTGGGCGTGCTTCTCGCGATGTTCATGGCCGCGATGGAGGCGACCGTCGTCGGCCCCGTCATGCCGACGGTCATCGAGAAGCTCGGGGGCATCGAGTACTACGGGTGGGTCGCCGCCGTGTACATGCTGACGGCGACGGTCACGATGCCGCTCTACGGCAAGCTCGCGGACCTGCACGGCCGCAAGCCCATCATGATGCTCGCGATGGCGGCCTTCCTCGCGGGCTCGATGGCGAGCGGCCTGTCGCAGTCGATGACCCAGCTCATCGCGTTCCGGGCGCTGCAGGGCATCGGCGCCGGAGGGCTGCAGCCGCTCGCGATGACGATCATCGGCGACATCTTCAAGCCCGCCGAGCGCGCACGCATCCAGGGCCTCTTCGGCGCGGTCTGGGGCGTGGCCGCGATGAGCGGGCCGCTGCTCGGGGGGCTCCT
Organism: uncultured delta proteobacterium; assembly: GCA_963720145.1. GTDB lineage: Bacteria > Myxococcota_A > Polyangia > Polyangiales > Polyangiaceae > Palsa-1150. Next base: position 220,988 of record CAVREO010000035.1, on the reverse strand, counting down.
CGTGACGGCGCTGTCGTGGCGGTGGGTCTTCTTCATCAACCTGCCGTCCGGGGTTCTCTGCGCGCTCATGCTGGGCGCGTTCTTCCACGAGCCGGTCGAGCGCAAGGACCACGCGCTCGACGTGACCGGAGCCGTGCTGCTCGCCGGGGCGATCGTGTCGCTGCTCCTCGGGACGAGCCGCGTCGCTCCCCTGCTGACTCTCCCGCTCGCGCCCGTGCTCCTCGCCGCGTTCGTCGCCGTCGAGCGTCGCGCGCGCGAGCCGGTGCTGTCGCTCGAGCTTCTCCGGCGCCGCATCATGGCGGTGTCGAGCGTCGCGGGGGCCGCGGTGGGCGGCGTGATGTCCGCGACGGTCGTCTATCTACCGCTGTACGTGCAGGCCGTGCTCGGTGGTTCTCCGATGTCGGTCGCGTTCACCGTCGCGCCGATGCTCGTGGGCTGGCCCCTGGCCAGCGCGCTCTCGGGCCGTCTGCTTCCGCGGCTCGGGTACCAGCCGCTCGTGCGAAGCGGATTCACCCTGGTCTCGGTGACGTCGATCGGCATGGCGATCCTGCTGCGAAGCGGCGCGCCGGCGCTCGTGCTCGGCGCGACGATGTTCGCGATGGGCGCGGGGATGGGCCTCGCGAACACGGCGCTAGTCATCGCCGTGCAGGAGAGCGCGACGTGGGCCGAGCGCGGCGTGGCCACGGCGAGCGCGATGTTCTTCCGCACCATCGGCGGAGCGGTGGCTGTCGGCGGCCTCGGCGCGCTGCTCGTCGCGAGCATGGGGACGACGCCGGGGGGCGTCCCCGCGTCGCTGCTGAACGAGCTTCTCCGTCCCGAGCACGGGCGCAGCCTCGACGCCTCGCGGCTCGCCCAGCTCGCCAGCGGGCTGCGCGCGGGCCTGGTGCGCGTCTTCGACGCCATCGCCGTCATCTCCGTCGCGTCGCTGGCGGCAGGCTTCTTCTTCCCGGACAAGCGGCTCGCCGCGCACGATGCCTTGAGCCGCCCGCCGCCGGCTCCTATCCTCGCCCCTGCCCCCAGCCGCGAGGAGCCCCATGCGTGAGCAGTCGTTCATGAAGAGCCTCTTCTTCGGCGTCATCGACGAGAGCCTCATCTTCCCGTTTCCGCAGCCGAGCCCGCAGGAGGCCGACACCCTCAACGCGCTGCTCGAGGGCGTGCGGCGCTTCTTCCACGCCAACGTCGATTCGGCCCGCATCGACCGGGAGTCGCGCATCCCGGACGAAGTGCTTCGAGAGCTGAAGTCGATGGGCCTCTTCGGCATGCTCGTCCCCGAGAGCCACGGCGGCGCAGGCCTGACCAACACCGGCTACGCGCGCGTGGTCCAGGAGGTCGGCGGCCTGGACACGAGCATCGCCGTCACGCTCGGAGCGCACCAGTCCATCGGGATGAAGGGGCTTCTGCTCTTCGGCTCGCAGGAGCTCAAGGACAAGTACTTGCCACGCCTCGCCACGGGCGAGAGCGTCGCGGCGTTCGCGCTCACCGAGCCGGGGGCGGGCAGCGACGCAGCCGCCATCCAGACGCGCGCCGAGCCGCGCGGCGACGGCTACGTCCTCAACGGATCGAAGATCTGGATCACCAACGGCGGCATCGCCGACCTCTTCACGGTCTTCGCGCGCACCTCGCCTGCGGAGGAGGGCGTCAAGCCCAAGATCACGGCGTTCCTCGTCGAGCGCGGCTGGGGCGTGAAGAACGGGCCGAACGAGCACAAGCTCGGGATCCGCGGGAGCTCCACGACCGAGGTCTTCTTCGAGAACGTGATGGTGCCGGCGAGCAACGTTCTCGGGGAGCCGGGGCGCGGCTTCAAGGTGGCGATGCAGGTGCTCAACAGCGGCCGCATGGGTCTCGCGAGCGGATGCATCGGCCTGTGCAAGCGCCTCCTGAAGATGGCGGTCGAGCGCTGCGGCGAACGCCGCGCCTTCGGGAGGCCCATCGGCGAGTTCGGTCTCATCAAGGACAAGATCGCGTCGATGATGGCCGATACGTGGGCGCTCGAGTCGATGACCTACCTGACGACCGGGATGGTCGACGGCGGTGTGGACGACTTCTCCGTCGAGAGCGCCATCTGCAAGGTGTACGGCAGCGAGACGTGCTGGCGCGTCGTCAACGAGGCGCTGCAGATCGCCGCGGGCATCGGGTACATGGCGGAGTACCCCTACGAGCGGCTGCTCCGGGACGCGCGCATCAACCTGATTTTCGAAGGGACCAACGAGATTCTCCGGGCGTTCATCGCGCTGAGCGGCATGCAGGGGCCGGGGCGCGAGCTCGTCGACGTCGCGCGGGCGATGCGCGAGCCCATCAAGGGGTTCGGGTTGCTGAGCGATTTCGCCATCCGCAAGGCGCGCACCGCCCTGGGACGCGAACGCATGACGCGGCACCACGGAATCCTGAACCGCGAGGCCGTCGTCTTCGAGGAGTACGTCCAGGAGCTGGCGCGCGGCACCGAGAAGGTGCTGCGCAAGCACGGCCGCGACATCGCCGAGATGCAGTACACGCAAAAGCGCACCGCGGAGCTGGCCGTCGATCTCTACGCGCTCGCCGCTTGCATCGCGCGCACGACGACCGCCATCGAGAAGCGCGGCGAGGAGGGGGCTCGCCGCGAGATCGACCTGACGAGCGTCTTCGTCGCCGCGGCCGAGAAGCGTATGGCGCAAAACGTGGCCGCCTTCGACAAGAACGACGACGAGCTCCGGAAGGCCGTCGCGAGCAAGACGTACGTGGACGGCGGCTACCCGTTCGACATCGTCTGAGACTGATGAGCGGCCCAGCGCTCGCTCGAGCCCTGGGGCGAACCCGCGAGCTCCGCCCGTAGCTCACGCGCGGCTTCCCGCCGCGCGCGGCCGAGGGCTCGCTCGATCGCCACGGCGTCGCGGTCTCCCGCCCCGATGGGCACGGCGCCCTGCGGCGTCCAGCGAACGAGCACGTCGGCGAGGAGCGGCGAGGGAGCGCCCGGCGGCGTCTCGAGCGCCGGCGAATGGGCGATCGGCACGAAGGCGTCCCCGTGTTTCCAGCCGAGCGCCGCCCTCACGACGCAGCCGCCGGGCAGGTCGTGGACGAACATGTCGCCGACGGTCGCATCGACCAGGTGGTCGCGGATGGCGGCGCGCGGGCCGTCCCACGTCGGCTCGACGACGAACACGCGCAGGACGAGCGAGCCGCCGGCGCGGGCAGCACGCACGTAGGCGAGCGTGCTCTCGCGCGCTTCCCAGTAGACGTAGAGCGTGCGCGGGTCCACCGGGATGGCCACGCATTCGTCGACGTCGTAGCGCGAGGGCAGCGGCGCGTCGTCGAGCATGCCGAGCGGTTCGCCTTGCGGTTCGGAGGCCGCGCCGTCCCCGTCGGCGCTCGCCGACGCGGCAGGGGCGCGCTCCTCCTCGGGCTCGGGGGGCATCTGCGGGGGTGGGACCGGATACGTACTGTCGCGCAGCTGCGCCAGGAGCGCGCGCGCGGCCCCGTGCTCCGGCTCGCGCGCCAGGACGCCCTCGAGCGTCTCGACGGCTCGATCGCGATGACCCTGGGTCGCGTAGATCTCGGCGAGCGTCACGGTGGGCAACGCCGCAGGCGCGCTGTGTCGGGGAGCGGGCGGCAGCCCGCCCAGCGTGCGGATGCGGTCCGCCGCGTCGGGAAGGTGCAGCCCGCGCTCGACGACGCGCGCCAGCAGATCGCGCGCGACGCCGAAGAGGCCGCGCGAACGCTGCTTGGCCGCGGGATCGGCGATGCTCCGGAGGAGCAGCTCGTCCACGAGCTCGGGCCGCGTGAGAATGCGCGCCCGCGTGATACCGGCGGCCTCGGCGCGAGCGATGAGGGCGTCGCGGTCCAGTTGCTCCAGCTCGGTGCGGTTCATGCCCCAGCGAATCTAGTTCGGCGATGGCGCGCGGGCTACAGGCAGCCTTCAGGCGTCGAGCTTCGTGCGCGCCAGGGCGACGTCACGAGCGATCTGCGCCTTGAGCTCGTCGAGACTCGCGAACTTGGCTTCGGGCCGGAGCCTGGAGACGAGCTCCAGGCGTAGCCGCTCGCCGTAGAGGTCGCCCGAGAAGTCGAGGACGAACGTCTCGATCGTCCGCTGGACCTTGCCGGCGCTGGCCTCGATGGTGGGCCGAACTCCGATGTTCGTCACGCCCCCTGCGAGCGGCCGGTAGGACCCCGCAGCGGCGTCGAACCGCTCGACGCGCACGGCATAGACGCCATTGGCCGGGACCATCTCGGGGACGTCGTCGAGGTTGGCCGTCGGGAAGTTGAGCGCGCGACCCCGCTCGTCGCCGTGAACGACGAGCCCCGAGACCGAGTGGGGGCGCCCGAGGACGCGGCCGACCTCGTCCAGGTTGCCCGCAGCGATCGCGTCGCGCGCTCGCGAGCTCGAGAAGGGTCCGTGAGCGTCGCGGGCGGTGGCGTGCACGCGCACGTCGAAGCCGACGCGCGCGCCGGCGTCGCGGAGCAGCGCGAGGTCCCCGGCACGTCCCGAGCCGAAGCGGAAGTTCTGGCCGACGACGACCACGCGGGCACGGAGCACCTGGGACACGAGCTCCTCGGCGAAGCGCCCTGCCTGCCACGACGCGAACGCGGCGTCGAACTCGCGCACGTAGACGCGTTCGACGCCGAGCGCGCCCATCAGCTCGGCCCGACGCTCGAGGGTCGTGAGCATCGGCGGCGCGCCGGAGCCCACGATGGCCCCCGGATGCGGATCGAACGTGAGCACGCAGGCCGCGAGACCCCGCGCGCGCGCCTCGCCGACGGCCTCCCTCAGCACCGACTGGTGCCCGAGGTGGACGCCGTCGAAGTTGCCGATGACGAGGGCACACTCCGGGGGGTTCGGGGGCGCGGTCACCCCCTCGCCGATCCTCACGAGGGCCGCGCGAACATTCATGGGGCACACCCCCTTAGCACGCGCACGAGGCTACGGCTGGGGGCCGCCGCACTGCAGGGGAACCGGAGGCACCTGGCCTGTGCTGCTGCAGTTGCCGGGAGTCTTCGGCCCGACGATCTCGACCACGGCGCGCGTACCCTGCGACAGGAGCACGGGCCGCGGCTTCATCGCGCACGACAGGGTCGCGTAGTTGGTCGCCCCCTCGGTGCCCGAACATGCCCCCGCCTCGTTCGGGACCGTCCACGCCTGCCCGTCGGGGTACACGAGATTGATGGCGTAGCGCCCCTTCGGCAGGCAGCCCCGAACGACCTCTTTCACCAGGCCCTTCACGCTCTGGCGCTGCGGGTCCGTGTTCGTCAGAAGATCCGTCGGAACGACGGGTACGTTCGGCGTCCCGTCGGCGGACGTGCCCAGAAGATACGGAGCGACGAGCGTGCCGCGCTTGTCCGGGTTGGTGGCGTCGAACAGAGAATTGAAGCAGATGACCGAAGGGCGGATGAGCGCGTTGACGTGGTCCTGCGTCGCGACCTTGTTCGGCTGCCCGGTCTTGGGGTCGACGTAGGTGTTCTTCCCGCCGAGCTGAGCCAACGCCTCCTGGAACCCCGCCCCGTAGAGCGTGTCGGCGGGCATGGAACCGGCCATCTCGGTGATGGCCTGCATGATGACGACGGGCGTCGTCGGGTCACCCTGAGCCGTCAGGCTGGCCGGGTCGCCCGTGTGATACGCGCCGTTGACCGGCTTGTCGGCGACGAGCTTGTTCAGGACGACGAGCGGCCAGACGAGCGGCACGTGATTGCCCTCGGGGATCAGCTGATCGACGTACTGCTGCTTGGCAGGGTCGAACACCGAGCTTGGCCACACCGGGAGACCGCCGCCGCTGGCGATCTGCATGTGAAAGGGCTGCGTCGGGTCGATGGCCTTGGAAAGCTCGCTCTTTTCGGTTCCGCTCCACATCAGCTTGAGACGGGGAAAGCCCGCCTCGAACGCGTCGACCTGGGGCGCCGACGGAAGCATCGCCGTCGGCGGCGCGCTCACCTGGATGTCCTGGGGGATGGTCAGAACGGGCGCGTAGTAGCCGCTGGCCGGATCCGCGGTCGTCTCGAGCGGGGGCTGCTGAGGCGCGAAGCTCGTGACGTCACCCTTCTCGTCGGACGACTGCAGCTTGGTCTCGGCGTACGCCGCGTTGGCGTCCTTGGGGTTCGTGGAGGCGAACTGCCAGCCCTGCGCGTAGAAATAGGGCCGCGTGGTCCCGAGCCGCAACCCGAGCGACACCGTCACGTTGTCGGCCACGAAGCCGGTCGAGGGAATCGCGTAATTGGGAATGGGGTCGGGGTTTCCGGCGCCGCCGTCGGCCAGATGCTGAGGCACTCCCACCGCGACCGGTACGAACCGGGGCTGGTAATTCGGGTTGCCCGCGTTGCCGGGCTTGAGCGCGTCGGCGGTGTCGATGTCCCCGCCGGCGATGTCGCCCATCTCGGGAAGGTTGCGGATCTTGAACTCGGGCAGCCAGTCGCCGGTGTAATCGAAGAACGCCTGCAGCTCGTACGAACCACCCGCGAGCGGAGCGATCACGAACGGGCCGCTCACCGTGATGGTGTCGGTGATGCCGTGATCGACCGGACAATACGTGATGTCGTCGTGCGGATAGCGCGGCTCGTCGACGAACAGGCTGTCGCCCGTGACGTCCCCGAAGTTGACCGCGGTCGTGGCGAGCCCATTCGGCGGCGGCAGGTTGCGGCGATCGAACACGAGGACGATGGCGTTGCCGACGATGTGTCCGTTGCGCGAGCAGGGGTGCGGCCCCTGGTAGACGACCGTCCCGCGGATGACGCCCGCGGGAGGGAAGATGCGCCCCCCCGGATCGTTGGGCACCGACCCGCACGCGAGGACAATCGCGCCGAATGCGAGCGGGACAAGCAACCGAGCAGCTCTCATGTCGCTCTACCTCGTCAGAACCTGTAGGAAAAGAACCCCATCAAGCGCCGGTCGACGACTTGACCGTAAGGATGCTCGCGGTGCTGGTCGTCGAGCAGGTTGAACGCCACGCCGCGGATCTCGGCCTGGTTACGCAAGAATCGGTATCCGAGGCTGGCGTTGAGAAGCGAATAGGCCTCAAGGTGAAAGGTCTGGAACTCGATGTCCTGCCTCTGGAGGTTCTGGACTTGCTCGGACCAGTCCTGCGGCGAGAGGTAGTGAAAGTCGATCGAGCCGTCGAAGCCGGCCTTGGTGCGGAGCTGCACGCCGGCGTTGACCTTGTGCTCGCTCGTACGGTTGTCGCTCTGCGGCTGGGGACCGGTGCACCCGGTGGTGTCCTGGTTGACCTCCATCAGCGTGTAGTTCGCGTAGAGGTCGAGACCCTCGACGGGGAACACGCGCACGCCGAGCTCGGCTCCGTACACGTTGTATTGGCGGCACGAGTTCTCCCAGCCGTTGATGAAGAGCGGGTAGTAGCCCGTGGAGTCGCTCGGCTGGGTCGGGACCTGCGGGTTCGCGAGATCGCCCACCGTCAGGGGGCGGGTGCCGGTGAGCTCGATCAGGCCGCTGACGCGGTTGTAGAAGAACGCGCTGTCGAGCGTGAAGTAGTCGCTCTCCGAGTTGAGGTACCCGATCTCGCCGGTGAAGATCTGCTCGGGCTGGAGCTTGAAATTCGGGTTGTCCGGAGGCGCGCTCGCCGCGATGAGCGCCGCACCGGATACCGGTGTCGGCACGGTGGTGCCGAGATACGACTCGAGAAAGTCCGGTGTACGAAACGCCGTCGCGACGATGCCGCGAAGGGTCGACTGCCTGCTCGGGTGAAAGAGAATCGAGCCGCGCGGCGACTGCACGATGCGGTTCACGTACGGCACGTAGTCGGCGCGGTAGTCCCCGACGAGCGCGAACTGCTTGCCGAGCTTGATCTCGTCGTGCACGAAGAAGCCGAAGTGATGCTCCGTCTCGGGCTGGGCTAGGTACGTCCAGTCGACGCGCTTCAACCGGTACGCAGCGCCGATGTGCAGGTCGTGGTTGATGCCGGCGCCAGTCTCGAACTGATCGACGTATTGCGCCTCGCCGTCGACCACGTCGACCGGCCCTTGACCCTGAAAGAACGACTGACCGACGTACGCCGCGTTGTTGGCCTGCGCGACGTAGTAGCTGTTCCAGAAGAAGCGAGCTTCGACGTGCTTCGAGTTGAGGAAGACCGAGAGGTCGCCGGCGGTGATCGGCTTCAGGACGAAGTCGTCGATCAGACCGACGGCGAAGATTTCGAGCGGGTTCACGTACGCGTAGCCGCCCTGCACGCCGAGCGTCACGTCCTTGCCGAACTGACGGGTCACGACTCCGTTCATGCGCAGGGACCGCTGCGAGAGGTTCTGGTCGTCGGAGAAGACGTCGACGTCGGCGCGGCCCGCGGGCACTTCGCGGCTCCAGCGCGGCAGGTTGTCGAACCCCGCCGAAACTCGGTACGCGAGCTCCTTGTCGCGCCCGGACGCCCACACCGTGCCGTGCGAGGCGTCGTGATCGCCGTAGCCCACGTTCACGCCGCTGCCGCCTTCGCCCGGCGGCTTGGTGATGATGTTGATGACGCCGTTGAACGCGTCGGCTCCGTAGAGCGCCGACCCGGGGCCGCGGACGACCTCGATGCGCTCGATGTCCTCGACCCCGATGGGGAGCGTGGCCCAGAGCGTGGCGCCGATGAGGTCGATGTACACGCTGCGACCGTCGATGAGGACGAGCACCTTGTTCGACAAGCGCTGGTTGAATCCGCGAATCGAGACCTCCGTCTGCGCGCCCGTCGTCTCCATGATGTCGACGCCCGCCAGGCGCCGCAGAAGCTCGGGGATCTTCGTGATCCCGGACAGGCGAATGTCCTGCTCGGTGATGATCGAGGTGGAGTTGGGTGCGTCCAGCGGACTCTGGGCTGTCTTCGAGGCGGTGACGACGGTCTCCTCGAAGACCTCTTCGGTCTTCAGTCCGCCGGCCTCGATGCTGGCGGCGCCCCTTGCGACGGCTGTCGGCCTTCCAGCCCGTCCGCCCGGCACGGACGCGAGGCGCTCACCGGGGGTCACGCCCGGTCCCGGGCCCGTGACCACCCCTGGAGGAGGTCCCGCCTGGGCCGTTCCCGCGGGCACCGGCGCGGTCGGCGCGCCGGTCGCCGGCGCCGGACCCGTCGCGGCTACCTGCTGGGCTTCGAGGATCTGCGCCTGTTGCTTGCGAATGCGCGAATCCAGGCTCGCGACGATCTGCGAGACTTCGTCCCGATCCTTCGGGTTCCCCTCCAGGTACTTCCGGTAGTACGTCACGGCGTTCTCCGAATCGCCTACGTCGACGTACGCGCGCGCAATGTTGTAGAGGACATTCGGGTGGGGAAGAATGTCGTACGCCCTCTTGAGCTCCTCGATTCCCGAGTCGTAGTGGCCTTCGGCTATGGCCGACATGCCCTTCTTGAAGTGGGCTCGCGCCTCGGTGCGCTCGTCGGCGCCGGCGGGTGCCGCGAGGAGTACCGAGGCGCCGAGCACGAGGCCGGCAAAGATGCGTTTGAGGTTCGGTTGAGCCACGTTTCGAGCTCCTCGACGAGACGATCACGCCGGCGTCGAAACTCGCGAACCGCGATCACGCTGCGCGCAACGGATTCGTCTTCGCGACGCGCGCCCACTCCTCGTCGGCTGTTGGCGAGATCTCGGCACCGCTAGCGCGAGAATAGATCACGCATCAGGCCGCCCGCCTCTTTTTTTCAGTACGGAATATCGGGCTTGTATCCGGGAGGCAGCGAAGGGCTCTCGCTCTTCTCGCTCTTGCCCGGCGGCGCGGCTTGCGGCGGCACGTAGCGCGGAGCCACGGCCATCGCGGCGAGCTTGACGCTCACGGGGCTGTCGCCCACGCGCACGCTCTTCGTCTCGGATCGGTAGCCCGCTCGAAGGAGCGTCAGTCGGTGCTCCTTCGCGGCGTCGGCGTCGGCACCCTTGTAGAGGATGTCGCACGGCGTGCTGCTGCAAAGCTCGACGCCGTCTTCCTTCACGCTCGCGCCGTCCGGCTCCGTGTTGATGCGAACCTTGACCATGAGGGGTGAAGGCGCCGCCGGGACTGCGTCCGTCGCCCCCGGCGCTGCGAGCACCGCTCCCGACTGCGCCGCGCTACCGTTTTGCGCCAGCGGCGGAGCACCCGCCGCCGGAGCGCGTGGCCGCACGGCGATGTAGGCGATGAGGCCCGCGCACGCGAGGGCGCCGATGACGGCCGTGACGAGCGTGCTCTTGGAGCCGACCTTGCCCGGCATCTGGGAGGCCAGGAGCGCGCCGGCGACCGCGGCGTCGCCCGTGCGCCCGAGGGGCGAGGGCACGTCGCTCATGCTGGGCGACAGAAACGCCGGGTTCGCGCCGATGCCGATCCCGTTCGCGACCTGCGGGCCGCTCCCCGATCCGGAGAGAGAGCTGGAGCGGTACTCGCCGGTACCCACCCCCGTCATCGTGCCGGTGAGCGCGCCCACGGCGCCGATGCGTTTGAGGGCAGCCAGCACTTCATCCATGGACCGGAAGCGCTGGTCCGGGTCTTTGGCCATGCAGCGCGTGACGGTGTCTTCGATCTGCGGCGAAATCGTGATGGCCGGGTTCATCTGGCGCATGGGAGGGGCTCCTCGTTCACGTGCGCCATCAGAATGTTCACGCTGTTCGGCCGATCGAAGGGCACCTTCCCGGTGATCATCTCGTAGAGGATGATTCCCAGCGCATAGATGTCGGTGCGCGCGTCGACCCTGTCTCCGCGGATCTGCTCGGGCGCCATGTACTTCGGGCTGCCCATGAAGAGGCCGGTCTGCGTGAGGTCTTCGCTCTTGTCGCCCGAGACGTTCTTCACGAGGCCGAAGTCGAGCACCTTGACGAAATCGGTCTCGTCACCGTGCTCGACGAGAAAGATGTTGGCCGGCTTGAGGTCCCGGTGGATGACTCCGAGCGCATGGGCCTCGCGCAGCGCCCGGCAAATCTGCCTCGCGACGTGGGCCGCTCGCTCCTCGGGGAAGAACCCCTCGCGGATCGCGCGATGGAGCGTGTGCCCCTCGAGGTACTCCATCGCCATGTAGTAGACGTCGTCGTCGGTTCGCCCGTAATCGAAGATGGTCACCGTGTTCGGGTGGGTGAGCTTCGACGCGATGCTCGCCTCGAGGAAGAAGCGCTTGTGAAACTCGGGGTCGTGCTCTCCGGCGTAGTTCGGGTTCAGCACCTTGATGGCGCACACGCGCCCGAGGGGAGCCTGCTCCGCGCGGTACACCTTCCCCATGCCACCGCGAGCGATGAGCGCGGAGATCTTGAACCGCTCGTTGATGACACGGCCAATCAGCGGGTCGGGCGCCCCGGTGCTCTTGGACAGTGCCGTCGCCGCGCGTTCGCTCATAGAGACGCTCCCGAGGCGAGACCCGTGCCGCCGGCACAGGAACCCGCAGTCTTGAGTGTGCCTGGGGCCCTACAGCGTGTCAACGTGACCCCCTTTTGCCAAGTAGGGCCCAAGTAGGGCCCAAGTAGGGCCCAGGTAGGGCCCCGATGGACCCAGAATTGGCCGAGAATTGCCCGAAAATATTCCGCCGCCCCCGCATCGCGCATAGCGCATAGCCGAGGCCGAACGCGAGCGTGCGGCACCCTTCCCCCGGGGGACGCACTTGGGACAGTGTGTCAATCTGAATCGGAAGCGTAAGGACGTGCCCCGGGCAAGGGACCCCTGGTAGCGTGTCGCCGCCATGAAAAGCGCTCTCGTCAGACTGGTCACGTGGGGTGTGGCGCTGCTCGTCGTCCTGACTGTGGGTCGACCTGCGCTAGCCGGGGGAAGCTTCTCGATCAAAACGCCCGAGGCCACGGAGAGCTCGGGCGAGTGGCACGTCAAAGTGCGCATCGACCTTCCACGGGCGCCGGCCATGATGCACACGCCCATGCGGTTCACGTTCTCGAAGGAGGTCGTCGACGAGCGCGCGATCATGTCGAAGGGCGCCGAGCCGGTGCACCATCGCATGGTGCTCGACGTCAGCCAGAAACAGATCGTCTCGATGGACGTCGACTTCGCCGACGGAAGCGGCAGGGTGTTCAAGTCGACGTACTTCGAGTTCCCCCTGAAGCGCGACACGGGCTACTTCGAGGCGGGCGAGTACGTGGTCAGCATCGCGGGCCCCGACGGAGACGTCGGCGGGTCGCAACGGCTGACCTTGAAGGGCGACAACCCGCCCGTCTACCGAGGCGCCATGGACTTCGCCGCGGACACGAAGAGCCCGAAGGGCGGCAAGCAGCAGAAGGGCCCTCGCATCGAGTCCGTGAGCAGCGGCTTGGACGGCGGCGGCGGGCAGGTGGCGCAAAACGATCAACCGTCGGCGGCCGCAGTCTCCACCGACGTGGCCGCGGAAGGCGACGCGCCCTCGATGGTTCCCAAGGGCGCCTTCAACAAGACCGCCGAAGAAGAGGCCGTGCAGGGCCACCCGAACGGCTGCGGATGCGTCGCGGCCGGATGGAACGGCGGCTCCGGCTTTGCGGTCGGAGGACTCGGCGCAGGCCTCGTCGGGGCGCTCGCGCTGGCTGCTGGGCGGCGCCGGCGGCAGCGGCAGCGCGCTCCGCGCACGCGTTCGTGACGCCGGCCGAAGCCATCGCGGAGGCCGCACGAGGGGAGCTCCGCCCCGTCTATGTCGTCGCGGGCGAGGAGCGTCTGCTTCGCGACGAGGTCGTGACCGCGCTGCGAGGCGCCTCGCTGGCCGGAGGGGTTGCTGCGTTCAACGAGGACAAGTTCACCGCCGGCGAGACGGACATCGAGGCCATCCTGTCGGCCGCACGCACCGTGCCCATGATGGCGCCACGGCGCTTCGTCCTGCTCCGGGGCGCCGAGCGATGGGGAGCCGAGGAAGGGGACGCCAAACCCGCTGCGCGCAGCGGGGCGGCCGCAGCGTCTGCGCCTTTCGACCGTCTCGCGGAGTACGCGGCTGCGCCCTCCGATTCGACGTGCATGGTCGTCGTGGCCACCAAGCTCGATGGTCGCCGCAAGCTGGCCGCGCTCGCGCGGCGGCAAGACTTTCTCGTCGCGTGCGAGCCGCCTGACTCACGCGGACTGCCCGAGTGGATCGCCCAGCGGTGCGCCGGCAAGGGCAACCCGATCGAGAGGGACGTCGCCGAGCTCCTCGCGGCGCTCGCGGGGCCGCAGCTCTCCTCCGTGGACGACGCGATCGAGCGCCTGTCGCTCTATGTGGGGCCGGGCGCGCCCATCGAGGAGTCCGCGGTGGGCGCGTGCATCGCCCGCGTGCGCACGGCGGACACCTGGGCGCTCGTCGACGCCGTCGGCGCCCGCGACCTGGGGCGCGCGCTTCGAACGCTCGCCGACGTCTACGACCCGCGGGAGCGCGGGCTGCCCCTTCTCGGGGCCCTCGCCTGGTCCATTCGTCAGCTGGCGCGCTTTCAGGCTGCACTCGAAGCGGGTGAGCGCGCGGACGAAGCAGCGCGGCGTGCGGGAGTGTTCCAGCCTCATCGCGCTCGTGAGCTCGCCCTCAAGGCGAAAGGCGTAAGGCCGAAGGAGGTCGAGCGCTGGCTGCAGGTGCTCGCCGAGACCGACCTGGCGCTCAAGAGCTCGCGGCGTGGCGCCGACGCCATCCTCGAAGAAATGCTGACGCGCCTCTGTCTCGTTCGAGGCGAGCGGGGACGCTCCGCTCGAGCTCCGCTTTGATCACGAAACTCGACCCGCCCCAGCAACCGGACCTGGCTCGACGTCATCCCATTTGACGTCCGTTCGACTCGTCCCTAAGTTGCCGAGACGGCTGCGCGAGGCATTCTTCCCCGCGAACGCCCCATTCCCAGGAAGCCACGGAGATTGAGATGCACGTCCCCCAACGGGTGATCCGGCCTCAAAGCTTGCAGACGTCGTGGGTGGCCAAAGCCACCCTCCCGACGCGCCACGGAGAATTCGAGACTCATGTGTTCCGCACCGTCTCCGGACCCGACGACGGGCTGGCTGCGGCCGAGCACGTGGCGCTCGCGCTGGGCGAGCTGCAAGGACGGGACGACGTGCTCGTGCGCGTTCATTCCGAGTGCCTCACCAGCGAGGTCTTTGGCTCGCTGAAGTGCGACTGCAAGGAGCAGCTCGACGCGGCGCTCAGCGCCGTGGCCCGGGCCGGCGCCGGCGCCGTCCTCTACCTCCGCCAGGAAGGCCGCGGAATCGGGCTGGCGAACAAGATTCGCGCCTATGCGCTGCAGTCGCGCGGTCATGACACGGTCGATGCGAACCGCCTGCTCGGCCTTCCCGACGACGCTCGTCGCTACGACGTCGCGCGCGACATGCTCGCCCATCTCGGCGTCGCGAGCGTGCGGCTCATGACCAACAATCCGGCGAAAGTAGCCAGCTTGCGTAGCCTCGGCGTGCGCGTCGTGGGGCGTATTCCGGTCGTGGTGCCGCCAACCGCGCATTCGGCCGGCTATCTCGAAGCGAAACGGCTGCGCATGGAGCACGATCTGCCGGCGAGCTTCCTGGCGGCGAGCGGAGACGCCGAGTAGGGCAACCTCGATATAGTGGGGCTGCCCCGCATGCGCATTGCCCTCACGCACAACCTCCGCGTCAGCAACTCGGAGGAAGAAGCCGAGTTCGATCCGCCCGAGACGATCGCTGCCATCGCCGGCGCCCTGGCGAGCGCAGGGCACCGGGTCGAGCCAATCGACGTCACCGGGCCGGCGTCGCTGCTCGTGACGCGGCTCGAAGCGTTCACGCCCGACATCGTCTTCAACCTGGCCGAGGGGCACCGCGGCAAGACGCGTCGAGCGTTCTATCCGGCGCTCTTCGAGGAGCTCGGCCTCCCCTCCACGGGCAGCGATGCGTACACGCTCTGCGTGACGCTCGACAAGGCGCTCACGAAGAAGCAACTCGCGGGCTGGGGCGTGCCCAGCCCGCGCGGGCCGGTTCGTCACGCGCGCGACGCTCGCGAGCGGGGGCCTCGACGAGCTCCCGTTCCCGGTCATCGTGAAGCCCAACTTCGAAGGGTCGAGCAAGGGCATCTCGCAGACGAGCGTTGCGTCGAGAGCCCGTCGCGCTCGCCCGCCTGCTCGACGAGCTGCTCGCGACCTACCCGGACGGCGCGCTGGTCGAGCGCTACCTCCCGGGGACCGACGTCCGCATCGTGCGCGTCGAGGGCCTTCCCGCGCTTGCCCCCGTCGAGATGCTCGTCGACCCCGCTTATTCGCGGCAGTTCGAGGTCATCGACTACCGGCTGGCCAACGTCGACACGCAGTTCATCGAGCGGCGGGCGCCGGCTCAGCTTCCCGCCGTCGTGAAGGAGCGGCTGCACCACCTGGCCGAGCGCACGTTCATGGCTTTCGCGCTGCGCGACGTGGCTGCGCTCAATTTCCGCGTCGGACCCGACGGCGAGGTCTGGTTCCTCAGCACGACCGCGATCCCCGACCTGAACCCGCACGGGGTGCTGTCGACCGCGACGCGCACCGTTGGGGTCGACTACAACGCGACCGTTCTCGCCGTCCTGCGGTCGGCGGCCGTGCGTCACGGGCTGGTGTCGCAGCTCGACGCGACCAAACCGCGGGCTCGCGCGCGGCGCACGAGCCTTCGCGTCGGCCTCGCGTTCAACATGAAGCGCATCGACTCTCACGCGGGCGATGACCGGGAGGCCGAGTACGACGCGCCCGAGACGATCACCGCGATCTCGAAGGCCATCGAGAGCCATGGCCACGTCGTGGTCCCGCTCGAGGCCACCCAGGAATTCCCGCGCGCGCTCATGGCCTCCAACGTCGACGTCGTGTTCAACATCGCCGAGGGCATGAGCGGCCGCAGCCGCGAGGCGCAGGTCCCGAGCCTCTGCGAGCTGCGCGGCATCCCTTACACGGGGAGCGACTCCGCGACGCTCTCCATCTGCCTCGACAAGGCCCTGGCGAAACGCCTGCTCGTCGACGTCGACACACCGGCGTTCCAGCTCCTCCTCACCGGCCGCGAGAAGCTGCGTGCGTTCCGTTACCCGGTCATCGTCAAACCAAACCAGGAGGGCACGAGCAAGGGCATCACCAAGAAGAGCGTCGTGACCGACGAGGCGCGGCTTCGCGAGGTCGCGCGCGAGCTCATCGAGCGCTACGGGCAGCCCGCGCTCGTCGAAGAGTACGTGAGCGGTCGGGAGCTCACCGTGGGCTTGCTCGGCGAGCGGCGGCCGCGGGTCTTGCCCCCGATGGAAGTCGTCTTTCTCTCCCAGGAGGAGCGCCCGGTCTACGACTACGAATGCAAGCAGGACTGGACCCGTCACGTCCGGTACGAGTGCCCGGCGAACCTCACGAAGGAGGAGCTTCGCGTCGTCGAGCGCACGTGCCGCACCACCTTCATGACGCTCGGCTGCCGAGACGTCGCCCGCATCGACTTGCGCCTCACCCCGCAGGGACGAGCGTACGTGCTCGAGGTGAACCCGCTTCCGGGGCTCACGCCGAACTACAGCGACCTGTGCCTGATCGCGAACGGCGCGAATACCGACTACCGCACTCTCATCGGGGAGATCCTCAGCGGCGCCGTCAAACGGTGGCAGGCACGCCACGACTCGCGTCCCGGCCGCGAGTCGGCCGGCTCGAGCGCGGCGTCTCTGCCGACGCGGGCCTCCCCAGCGGAAGACGCCGAGGAAAGCGCGCCCGACGTCACCGCTTCGAACTGACTCCGCCATGAGCCTTCGAGCCAAGACGAAGCTTCTCTTGCCGTGCGCGTTTGCGTCCGTGGTGAGCGCCTGGTCTCCGCCGGGCGTCGCGCAAACGCTCCCCTCGCTCGACACGCGCACCTGGCGACCGTCCACCGACGCCGAGGCGACGCTCGTGCTCGAGCCGACATCGACCCCCGGCCCGTGGCAGGCGAACTTCGGAGCGTGGATGTCGTACGCGCAGTCCCCGGTCGTGCTGCGCGACGGGGCGGGACAGGCGGTCCAGAGACCCCTGTTTCATTCGTTGGGGTGTGATCTCGTTGCGGGCCTGGGGCTCGGCGATCGGGCGGCGCTGGGCATCGACGTCCCGCTCATGCTCTGGCAGGACGGCTCCTCGGGGTTGTCGCCGGCCGTCGTGACCGGCGGCAAGGTGCCCATGTCGGGGCTGGGCGACATCTCCTTGAACGCCAAGGTGTCCATCCTCGAGAGCAAGCGCGTCGGGCTCGGCGCGGGATTCGGGCTGGCTGCGATCGGCTCGGTTTCGCTCCCTACCGGCGACCCGGCCAGCTTCCAGGGCGAGGGCTCGGCCACCGTGTCGGCGCGCCTGCTCGCGGAGTACGGGCTCGGCATCGCCGCGTTCCGAGCCAGCCTCGGTTACACGGCGCGCACGGATTACCGCACCTGGCCCGACGCGAGCCTCGGGGGAGTCCCGTTCGGAGACTCCGTGCCGTGGTCGGTCGGCCTGGTCGTCCGGCCGAACCCCCTGGTCCCGGCGCTCGACTCGGGGGATCGCCAGCTCTGGGAGCTCGCGGTGCACGGGGCGCTGCCGGCCGGACCGGTCGCCCCCTTCGGTCTCGGGAGACCGGGAGCGTCTTCGCTTTCGCCCGCGCTCCTCTCGATAGGCGACCGCATTGCCCTCGGGCACAACCGCGACGCGTTCGTGCTTCTCGGCGCCGAGGTCGGCCTCGACCAGGCCGTCGGCGTCCCGGCGGTGCGAGGCATCCTGGCGCTTGGTTGGGCGCCGCGGGCGCATGATCGCGACAACGACGGCGTCCCGGACGACCGAGACGAGTGTCCGGATCTCGCCGAGGACCGAGACGGCATTCAGGACGAAGACGGCTGCCCGGAGGACGACGCCGACGGCGACGGCGTTCTCGACACGGAAGACGCCTGCCCGCTCGTCCCGGGCGTCGAGTCGAAGGACCCGCGCGCGAATGGCTGTCCCCCTGCCGGGGTCTCCGCGTCCTCAGCGCCGGGACCGAACGACGCGGAGAAGAAGTGATGCGCGGTGGCGCCGTAGTGGTGCTCGGGGTGCTCCTCGGGCTGCTCGCGAGCCGCGGGTCGCCCGCGCAGACTTCGACGCGAAGCAGCCGGGCGCCCGCCCACCCGCCGACGCCGGCGGCCCCGACTTCCGCAGGAACGCTGCGGGCGCACTTCGGCCTCGAGGCGGCAACGCGGCTGTTGCGGTCTCCGGATCCCGGCCAGCGGCTGCGGGGCCTGGAGCGCGCCGCGGCGACCCATACACCGGAGGCGCTCGTGCTGCTTCAGCGAGCGGCGGGAGCCGGCGTTCCCGGAGCGTTCGACCCGCGGGCACCCATCGAGGGCCTGGCTCGCACCGACCCGCGCGCGCTGCTCGCCGTCGTGCGCGGCCTGGCGCGCTGGGCCGACCGCGAGAGCGCTCGAAGCGCTTTGGCGGCCATCGTCTCGGGTCCCACCCAGTCGTTCGCGACCCGCATCGCTTCGCTGCCGAGCAGCGATCCCGCGGCCGATGAAGCCCAGGGCGAGGAGCGTATTTTCCTCGCGCGACAGGAGGCGGCCATCGCTCTGGCCCAAACCGGGGGACAGCTCGCGCTCGAGGCTCTCGTAGCGCTGGCTCGGTCCGGCGGGCCCGGGCAGAGCGCCGCGCTCGACGCTCTCTCGCTCTACCCGCCGGTCTGGCCCGTGCTCGGGGGAGTTGCCCTGACCACGCCGGCTACCATCGCGCTCGCTGCCGCCGTCGGGGATCTGCGGTCGCTGGACGCCATAGACGGCGCGCTTCGCGCGAGCGACGCCGGATTGCGCGCGAGCGCGCTGGCCGCCCTCGGGGCCGCACACGACGCGCGCGCCGTGCAAGCCGCCCGGGCAGCGGTGCACGACCCGGACGCGCGCGTCCGCGTGGCCGCGGCGGAAGTCCTGGTGCAGCTGGGCGCACCGGACGCCGGACCGATCGTCGAGGGGCTCGTCGCGGACGACGCGACGGCGGCGGCGGCTCTGCATCTCGCGCAGCAAGTGCAAGGAGAGGGTGTCACCAAGGCGGCCGCGGCGCGCGTCGAGGCTTCGGCCGATCGCGAGCTGCGGGCGGCGGCGTTGGTCGCGTTGGGGCGGCAGGTGAGCCCCTCCTCGGTGGGCGCGCTCGTCCAGGTAGCGAGCGACCCCCTCCTCGCGGGTGACGCGGCCTGTGCGCTCGCGCACTCTCCGAGCGCCGCGGCCATGCCGGCGCTCGAGACGCTGGCCGACAATCCGGCGACGAGACGCCTCGCCGCGCGCGCCTATTTCGTCCGGCGCATGGTACGGGCAGAGCGAAGCGCCCGGCTCGACGCGCTCCTCGAGTCTCTCGCGTCGTCGCCCGACGCGCGCGATCGCGCGGTGGGCACGCAGGCCCTGGTCGCGCTCGGCGAGAGACCGCTCGGGCCCGCCCTGCGGGACCCCGATCCGCGCGTGCGGCGCGCAGCGGCCATGGGCTCGCCGAGCGCGCCCGGGGAGACGTCCGCGGCGCTCATCGCCGCACTTTCGGTCGAGACCAACGAGGCGACGCGACAGGTGCTTGCGCTGGGGTTGCTCGACGAGCGCGCGGCGCGCGGGGTGCCCACCTCGGCGCTGGTGGACCGCGCCGAGTCCGGCGGTCCCGACGCGCCCCTCTCGGCGCTTGCGCTGGCGAGACGCCTCGACGAGGCAGACGCGCCACGCGTCGAGGCGCTGCTTGCGTCGCACGACCCCCTCCTGCGTGTGCACGCCGTCGTGGGGCTCGCGCAGAGCGGCGCGCCCGACGCCACCGGCCGCCTCGCGCGAGCCTACGCATGGGAACCCCGGGCCGAGGTCCGGCGCGCCATCCTTTCGGCCATGAGCTCGCGCGACACGAGCGCCGCCTCCGCTCCCTCCCGTCGCGAGACGCTCGAATGGGCTTCCCGGCTCGATCCGGACAGGGTCGTGCGCCGGGTGGCCGCCGGCGCGCTCGGCGGCGAGGCCACCCCTATCCGCAAGCCGCGCGGCGACGTCGCGTGGATACGCCTGGTACCCGCCGAGGGCACATCCCTGCCGCGCGAGGTGACGGGCGCGCTCGTCGGCGCGGACGGGCTCGCGCGCCCGATAGCCTTCGACGACGACGGGTACGCGCTGCTCCCCGGCGTCTCGCCTGGCGAAGCAGACCTTCGGCTTGCGCCGAATCTCCCCGCGTACGAGTCTCTGGGCCCATGAACCGACGCTCGCCGCCTCCCGACGCGCCCGGCAGTCCTGCCGTCGCCGCGCCCCCTGGAGAGGGGGCCTCCTTCGAGGCCTCGATCAAGCGCCTGACCGAAATCGTGCAGACGCTCGAGCGCGGGGAGCTCGCTCTCGAAGAGTCGCTGCGCCTCTTCGAGGAGGGAGTGAAACTGTCGCGCGTTTCCCAGGCGCGGCTCGATGCCGCAGAGAAACGCGTAGAACAGCTTTTGGCCGTCGACGAGCAGGGGCGCGCGCGCACGGCGCCCTTCGCTACCGATGCGCTCGAGGACGAAGCAGACCAGGGAGAGCCGCGGTAGCTATCGCCCGAGCGCGCCGCGGTACACCCACCCATCCGCGGCGAAGCCATCGCCGTATTGGACGGGGTACCAGGCTTCCTTCACGGGGCCGACACGTACCGAGCTGCCCCGCGGCAGCCTGGCCACGACTTTCCCGGTCTTGGGAGCGTCTCTTACGAGGGCAACGTCCCACACGATTTGTGCCGTGCCGGGGTCGGCGGTCTCCTCCGCCGTGCGCTGAGCGTGCGTTGTCGTGGGCGCCGACGCGCTCTCCGCGCGGGCGGTGGCTGGCGTGACCTCGGGTCGGGGAGAAGCCGGCACGTCGGCAGGGGCGCCGGCGCCGAAGGTCACCCGGTACGACACGCTGTAACGCGGATTGTCGTGCGGAATGGCGGCGACGCTGGCGCTGGCGAGATTGGCCTTCGCGCACGCGAGCAGCGACTCGGGCGACGATACGCCTTGCCCGCGCCCGAGCTCGACGCCCACGCTTCCGCGGCCGAAGTCGGGGTGCACGATGAGATGGAACACGCCGGTGGCCGCGGCGGCCTCCGGACACTCGGCTAGCTTGCGTAGTCGCGGCATCAGCAGGCCGTCGAGACCGGGCAGCGTTCCGCACGCGGAGCCCTTGAGCGAGTCGCCGTCGGACGTCTTGCACGCGAAGATGGCGCCACGCGTGACGCTCACCGCGACGTCTACGGCGGGCGACGCCGCGGAGACCGCGGGGCCGGCGGTGGAAGCCGCAGAGGCGAGCACCGCCGGAGCTGGAGGTGAGCCGGCCTGGGGCGTGCCCTCGATTGCGCGTGCCACGCGCTCGGGCGGCGCCTGCGGATTCGGTTCAGCGGCGGGCGCCGGGGAGCTGAGCGCGCTCTCCGGGACGGCGGGCCCGAGCCGCACCCCCGCCACCCGCGGCCAGACGACCCCCGCGATGAAACCGATCGCCGCAATGACTCCGACCCGCAACCAGGAAGGATGATCCTCGGCGGCACTCGGCACGCGCACCGCCAGCGGTGCGTCCACCTTGGGAGAGAACATTCAACGTTTTCGATACCACATGACCCACGAGGTGGGCGAAAACGCGGCGAAGGTTCTCTTCCACGTGGCGCGTGGATGGATTGGCCGGCTCGATCAGGGGCGGATGACGAGCTCCAAAAAGAGCGTGCCCCCCTGGTAGCTCTGGCCCGCGACGAAGAAGGGCGCGTTGGCGCTCGCGGTCACCTCCAAGCCAGGAAGAAAGGCCTTCTTGCCTGGCTCGGTGATCTGCGCCTGCACGCGATAGCGCTTCTCGGCCGCCTCCGTGCCCGTTCCTTCGAGCACGACTTGCAACGAGCGGCCGTTCGCCAGGGCCTCCACGATGGGCTTGGCCTCCTCGAGCCGGAATTGCCTGCGATTGAGCAGCCGATACACGTTGTACCGGACGAACGGCTGGTCGCGAGTCAGCTGGGGGAGGTCGCGAAGCTGGGGGTCTATCGACACGCCCCCGTCTGCGCGCGTGGCATGGATCACGCTGATCTCGAGCGAGGGCCCCGGGGGGGCCGCGCCGGCGATGCGGGGCGAGAGCCCGAAGCCGAGGAGCACCGAGACGAGGGCGGCCAGCAGCAGGCGAGCGCTCACGGGTTCCTCGGTTCCTCGTCGATCCAGATGACGACGCTCGACGGCGCCGCGGAGCCGGCTGCGGCGGCAGCGCTTCGCATCGGGATTTCGAAGACCGAGACCCCCCGCGAAGGCGAATCGATCTCGTCGACCTCGACGCCTTGTTTGGGCCAGGCGTTCGGCAGGGAAGCGACCGATGACGCCGCCGGAACGCCGTCCGGCTTGAGACCGGGCATCGTCACGCTCGCCACGGGCGCGGCTTCCGTCTCGTCGCGCCGCACGGAGCGAACGACGAGGGCGGCTCCGGCGGCGAGCGCCAGCACGGTCACGACCGGCACCCACGCGGCGCGACCCCGGCGCGGGGCGGCGAGGCGGACGACGCCCCCGTCCTCGTGTGGCGCTGCAGCCAACGGCCGCCCGGCCGCCGAGGGCGACACGCCGGCTGCCACCTTGGCCATCACCGCGTCGGCAATGCCGTCGGCCGCCGCGACGCGCGAGCTCTCGGCCTCTTCGAGCCACGTGCCCAGCTCGGGGCCGCGCATGGCCTCGAGGACCCGGCGCGCTTCTTGGCTGTCCGCGACGAGCCTCTCGGCGCGTTCTCGCGCCTGCCCCTCGAGCTCGCCGTCGGCGAGCGCCATGAGCTCGAGCATGGTGTCCCGCGGCAAGCTCACGGCGCGCCGCCCTCCGCGTCGGGATCTCGCTGATCGCGCGGCCCACGCGACGAGGGGGGGGACGAACCGGAGCTCGCTGCGCCGATGGCGCCCACCTGCTCGGCGTAGCAGTCGGCGAGAGCACGCTGCAGTTTCTGCCGAGCGTGGAACAGGCGGCTCATGATCGTGCCCTTCGAAACGCCCATCGCCTGTGCCATCTCCTCGTAGCTCAGGCCGTCGATCTCGCGCATGACGACCACCGCGCGGTGGTAGCTCGGTAAGGCGTCGAGCGCGCTGACCAGCCGGGCCGCGATCTCCGCCGGCGCACGGAATCCACGGGATTGGCGCCCGCGAAGCGCCCGACGATGGGGAAGTCCGGCTCCGCCCCGTCGTCGCGGTCGAGGTGCGCTTCCTCGAGGTCGACGGTCTGTCTTCCGGGCTTTCGCATGAGATCGATGCTGAGGTTGGTGATGATCCGATAAAGCCACGTGAAGAAGCTCGAGCCGCCCTGGAACCCGGACAGGCTCTTGTAGACCCGCAAGAACGCTTCCTGGACGAGCTCCCTCGCGTCGTTCTCGTCGCGCACCAGGGCGAGCGCGATGGAGAAAGCGCGACGCTGGTGGCGCTCGACCAGCCTACGAAACGCGCCCATGTCACCAGCCTGCGCCTGCGCGATGAGCGCACGGTCCTCCTCCGCTTCTCTCGCCCGGTCCTGCTTCGTGTTGGACGGGGCTGGGGGCCGCGTATTCAAAGCGGGCGCCGGCGCCGCGGGCCCCTCGCCGGCCGGGGCGGGTGCGCTTCGTGCGGAGGGTTGGCTGCGCACGCCATTACGGTAGTACGACTTGCGTCCGAGAGCGAGGTTCCAGCCTATTCGCGCAAGGCGCCGAGGACGACCTTGATGTCGAACGTCTTGCCGGCTCGCTGCACGCGCAGCGACGCCGAGCGACCCACGCCTGCGGTGCTCGCCAACCACTGCAACTGCGAAGAGCGGTCGATGGGCGTGCCGTCGAAGGCCACGACGATGTCGAACGGCTGGAGCCCCGCGCGATCCGCCGCACCGCCCGGAAGAACGTCGGCGATGAGGCCACCCCGGATTTCTCGCCCTCGGGCAGACCGAACGCTTGCCGGTCCTCCTTCGGGACCTGCTGCGGATCGATGATGTGCACGCCGAGCGCGCTCCGGGTCAGATGGCCGTCGCGCAGCAGCACCGGCAGCAGCTGCTTTATCATGTTGATGGGGATCGCGAAGCTCAGTCCTTGGGCGGCGCGGTTGGTCGCCGAGTTCATACCCACGACTTGTCCCCTGAGATTCAGGAGCGGACCGCCGGAGTTGCCGGGGTTGATGGAAGCGTCGGTCTGCAAGAAATCGTAGTATCCGCCCTGATCGAGGGGGACGTCTTCCTTCGTGCGACCCTTCGCGCTGAGGATTCCGGCGCTCACCGTGTGCGAGAGGCTGAACGGGTTGCCGATCGCCACGACCCAGTCGCCCACCTCGATGGCGTCGGAGTCACCGAGCGGCAGCGCGCGCAAGTTCAGGTCCTTGGGGTCGATGCGCAAGACCGCGATGTCCGTGGGCGGATCGGTGCCGACTACCCTCGCGGGCAACTCGTGGTCGTCCCACGTCTTCACCTGGATCTCTTGCGCGCCCTCGACCACGTGGTCGTTGGTCACGATGACGCCGCCCTTGTCGACGACGAAGCCCGTCCCGAGCCCGCTCGACTGGCGGGGGCGCCTCGTGTGCGTGAAGGGCGAAATCTCGACTTGTTGGGTCAGCGTCCTGACGGTGACGACGCCCGGATCCGCAGCGTGGACGATGGGGGCGAAGCTGGGCGGCTGGAATGCCTGACCGCCGGAGGCGACCGCCGAGGGCAAGGGCGCCGGCGGGGGGCGGGCGGTGGTG
The DNA here is from genome assembly GCA_963720145.1 of uncultured delta proteobacterium. Taxonomy (GTDB): domain Bacteria; phylum Myxococcota_A; class Polyangia; order Polyangiales; family Polyangiaceae; genus Palsa-1150. The sequence continues at coordinate 196,640 of CAVREO010000035.1, read as the reverse complement.
CCGCCGTGGGGCTCGCCACGACCGTCGCTCCGGAAGGTAGCGCCGGCGAGCTGTCACTCGCCCGCACGCCGCCGCCGCGATCGCACGCGATCGCGCCAGCGATCAGGGCAATGCCCAGTGCCCGCAGGGCCTGACGTCCGGTGCTCGCCTCGGCTCGTTTCACGGTGCCTACTTCGCCTTCGACAGCTCCACGAAGCGCATCCGCAGGTCGAAGAGAATCTGCCCGAGAAGACGCTCTTCGTCGCCGGTGAGGTTGCCCTTGGTCTTCTCCTCGAGCATGACGATGAGGTCAATCGTCTGCCGGGCGAGGGGCAGGCTCTTCTCGAGGCCGCCCGTCTCCGGGTTCGGCGCTTCGCCCATGTGCATGAGCGCCGAATGGCTCAACGACAGGACGAACGTGGCGAAATCGACCCGCGGCAACGAGTCGTCGCCGTGGCCTTCGCCCCCGGTTTTCTGGTCGGGATCGCTCAAACCGGCACCTCTCCTCGACACGCCCCGGTTACGGTCTCACGGGTGGGGAGCTCGAAATTACTCCCCGCGACCGCCCAACGCCGGCTGCGGAAGGGGGAGTGACTCGGCCTGATCGGCGACGTCCGGAAGGGACGCGAGGTGTTTCTCGACGTCCTTGTCGTCCAGGATGCCCTTGCGGAAGTTGCGCTCTCGAACGCGCACGTCCCAGTCCCACGGGTTTATCGTCTTGGTGCTCGGGCTCGCCATTTCATTGCCTCGTTGTCGCGCTTGGATTCCGCTTGCCGTCCGCTCTGCTCAGTTCACGGTGCGCTTGCCGCTGCCGACGCCGATGTCGACCGGCATCTGCTCGTGATTGTGGTCGCAATCCGGGCCGTGCACGTGCTCGTGGGCCTCGTCGAGGTCGGCGGCCGCATGCTGGATCTCGTCGTCGGTCGCCTGCCGGACGTCGCGCACCTTCACGCTGTAGCGCAGCGTCATCCCCGCGAGCGGGTGGTTGGCGTCGACGACGACGATGTCTTCCCGCACCTCGACGACGTTCATGGTGACCTCGTCGCCGTCGGGGGACTCGGCGATGAACTCGTCGCCGACCTCGACCTCCTTGGGATCGGGAAACTCGGCGCGGTCGATCTGCAGGACCAGCGACTCGTCGTACTCGCCGTACCCGGCTTCGGCCGGCACGAGCACCTCTCGCTCGTCGCCCGCCCTGAGGCCCACGAGAGCCGACTCCAGCCCCGGGACGATCATGCCGTAGCCGTGCACGTATTGGATGGGCTCACCGCCATCGGCCTCGCTGGCGTCGAGAAGATCGCCCTCGTCGTCGCGCAGCTCGTAGTCGAGGACGACGTGCGTGTTCGGCTGGATGGTCAAATTGCTCACGGCCAGCGCGATACGTAGCGCGGGAATCCCGACGCGTCGAGAGTGCGCTTGGGATCGGTTCCGATCTCGGTTCATATCTCGTCAGGCAGCGCGATGCGGCCTGCGATGGCGCTCGCCGCCACCACGAGGGGGCTCGCGAGGTAGACCTTCCCCGGACCGCTTCGGCCGGGGAAGTTCCGGTTCTGCGCGCTGACGGTCACCTGGTCGGGCGAGTCGCTGGCGCCGGGTCCGGCCTTGATGCACGCCCCGCAAGAGGGATCGACGAGCTCGGCCCCGGCCTGCCGGAAGACCTCGAGATACCCTCGCGCTTCCGCGTAGCGCCGGATGTCTTGCGAGCCGAACTGCAGGTAGAGGTGCACCCCGGGCGCGACGCGCTTGCCCTTGGCGACCGCTCGGGAAAGAACCCCCGCGTACATGTCCATGTCGGCCTTCTTGCCGCCGGTGCAGGAGCCGCCGTAGGCGATGTCGATCCGAACCTGCCCCGGGAGCGATTCGAGCGGCACGCCGTTGCGTGGATCGCCCGGTGTAGCGACCATCGGTGCGATGGCGCCGAGGTCGATCGCAAAGGTGGCGCAATAGACGGCGCCGGGGTCCGCTTTCACGATGCGGCGCCGCATGTCGTCGGCGCGCTCCCGGTCGAGCCCCCGCTGAGCGACGAGGTACTCGACGACGACCTCGTCCGCCTCGATGATGCCGGTGAACCCGCCCGCCTCGACCGCCATGTTCGTCAGCGTGGCTCGCTCGTCCATCGGCAAGCCGGCGATTCCGCCGCCTCCGAATTCGAGCACCTTGCCGATGCCCTCGCCCGACTTGAAGAACGGCTGGCTCAAGATGTGGAGCATGACATCCTTGGCGCACACGCCGGGACGCAGCTTGCCGCTCAGCACGAAGCGCGCGGTCTCCGGAACGGTCACGCGCACGTCACGGGTGAGCCAAGCGTTGGCCATGTCGGTCGAGCCCACGCCGAAGGCGAAGCACCCGAGCGCCCCCGCCATGCACGTGTGGCTGTCGGTGCCGATGACGAGCTGCCCCGGGAGAGCCAGGTCTTCGATGACCTTGTTGTGGCAGATTGCTTCGGACCCGACGAGCTTGCCGTCGCGGTGCACCTCCCCATAGAGCTTGATGCCGGCGCGCTGCGCGAAGTCCTCCTGCACGGTCGCGAGCTTTTTCGCGACGACGTCGAGCCCCATGTCCTTGTGGGCCTTGGGCATGATGAGGTCGAGAAAGGTGAGGTGATCGCGGAAGGCAAAGACGCTCTCCGGCTCGCTGACGCGCGCGTCGGCGCCGAAGCCGGCGCGAAAGAGCGCCTCGGCCATGGGGGTCACGTACTCGTGCGAGAAGCGAACGTCGGCCCGCGCGAAGAAGGCGTCGCCCGGCTTGACTGCCGCGACGCCCGTGCGCCCCGAGCGTGCGTCGACGATCGTGTGGCGCGCGAGGATTTCTCGCACAGCGTCATCGGACGCGCGGGGGTCGAGACGGTCGGCGGCGACACGCGGCCGGCGAGGCGCTCCTTGTTGTACGCGAAGAGGCCGCCGTGCTCGACGATGCCGGCGCTTATGGGGTCCAGGCCACGGGTGAACTCCTCGACGGGGATGGCCTCGCCCCGACGAATGCGCGCGACGAGCGAAAAATCCGTGCTGGTGAGCAGGCCGATGTTCTGCGCGTTCTGGCGGTAGATCTTCTCGATGCTCTTGGCGATGACGAGCTTCACCCCGGCCGCGACCTCGCTGTAGGGCGCCTGCTCGCGGGACGAGCCGCACCCCTTCGAGGCTCCGCTGACGAGAACGGAGAAGCCGCCCGCCTTCACGGCGTCGGGCTTCACCTTGCCGCCGCGCAGGCCTACGAGGCAGTAGCGGCCGAGTGTCTCGTCGAAGTGGTAGCAGACCCAACCCGGCGTGATCTCGTCGGTCGAGATGGACCCGATGAGCGCGCGCTCGCTCTCGGACTCGAGGTCGGGCTCGAGATCGCGCCCGGCGAGCTGCGCCTCGAGAAGCTCGGGGTCCTCGGTGAGAAAGAGGATGCGACCGGGGAAAGAGACCGTTCTCGCGCTGGGGGTCATCACTTTTTGGCGGCTGGGTGCCGTCCCTGTCCTTTACCATCCGCCTACGGGGTTTGCGCCCGTCTCATGCGCGTTGCGTTCGTCACGACCAGCTGGCCGGCTGCGCCGGGCGATCCCACGGGGCATTTCGTGCGGACGGAGGCGGCGGAGCTCGAGCGTGCGGGGCACACCGTCGTCGTCGTGGCTCCGCGCGCGGGCGGAGCGTTCGGCTGGCCGGGGGTGGCGGCGCGCCTGAGAGAGAGACCGTCGCGAGCCTTCGATGCGGCGAGCTGGGTGCTCGCTGCGCGAAGGCGGGTGCGCGACCTCGCCGTGGAGCGAATCGTCGCGCACTGGGCCATACCGTGCGCATGGCCCATCGCGACGGGCGTGCTGGCGGGCTCGAATCCCGACGCTGAGCTGCAGGTCGTCTCCCATGGTGGCGACGTCCGGCTGCTCGTCGGCCTACCGCGCGGGCTGCGCGACGCTACCGTGAGCGCCATTGCCGCGCGCGCCCACGCCTGGCGCTTCGTCTCGGAGGCCCTCAGGGCGCAACTCCTGACGGCGCTCGGCGCGCAGGCCAGGGCGCGCGTCGAGCGCATCGCGGTGGTCCGCGCCGCCTCGATCGACTTGCCCGACGTAGCTGGCGTGCGACGGCGCGCCCAGGAGCTGCGGCGGGAGCTCGGAGCCCGGACCGCGGCGGTCTGCGTCGGGCGCCTGGTCGCGAGCAAGCGCGTCGACCGGGCCATCGCGCACCTGGCGCGCTCGCGGACCGCGGACACGCTGGTCGTCGTGGGCGACGGCCCCGAGCGCGCGCGCCTCGAGCGGCTGGCTTCGTCGTTCGGCGTCGACGTGCGGTTCGTGGGCGTCGTGGCTCGCGAGCGCGCGCTCGCGTGGATCGCCGCCGCCGATTTCGTCGTGCACGCGTCGGAAGCGGAAGGCCTGAGCACCGTCGTCCGCGAAGCCGACGCGCTCGGCACGCCAGTCGTTCGCGTCTAGAACGCGAGGCAGCTCTTGTCGTCGGCTGCGTCCATGCAGTCGTACGCGATTCCGTCGAAGCCGTCGTACCAGAGGCCCTGCTCGCGGCCGGACCGCGACTCGTTCGGCGCGAGCGTCGCGGATCGGCACGCGCTCTTGTCGACCTGGTTGCCGCGTGACGGACACCACGCGCAGGCCACGGCGCGATCGCATCGGTTCGTGATGGCTCCCACGACCTCGCTCGTGTTGCGCTGGTTCACGTCGAGCGCGACGCACGATTGCTCTTCGTGGCACTGCGGCGCCGGCCGAGCCCCGCCGCTGGGGCTCGTCGCGGTCGGCGACGACGTGCGCGCCGGGCGAGGAGGAACGGGAGCGGACGTCGCGGAGGTCTTCGGCGCGATGGTCTCGTCCGCGCCGAGAGAAGCGGCGCGCGCGCAGCTCCGCGACTCGCCGAGCTTGCAGCTGCGCGCATAGAGCCGACCTGCGTCGTCCGGGCTGCGGGGCTCGACGTTCTCGAAGAGCTCGGCCGTTCTGGCGCAGATGGCCGGACGCATGTCGGCGCCTTCGACTCCCACGACCATCCCCGCGCACGCGCGCTCGCCGACGGAGCGGGCGCGCGACAGCTCGCCCGCCCGGAGCGAGGTCTCCTTGGCCGCCAGCACGAGGTACTGCTCGCAGCCCAGCGCGTCCTCGAGCTCGCACGCCTTACGCGCATACCCCAGCGCGTCGTCAGGTCTCTCGTCGGACGCGAGCCGCTGGGCGACGAGACGGCAGGCGGCGCCCTGGCGCACCTCGAGCGCGTCGTTGCCATCGGCAACCCCCAACCTGCACCGCTCGAGCTGGTCCCGCGGGATGCCAGCCGCGCACGCGCCGGCGAGCGCGCCCGACGCGAAGAGCGCCAGGAGCGCTGAGACGGACGTCGAGCAGCCGGAGGGGCGCATCCACTGGATCCTATCCCCGTCGCGAGCCCGGGTGCTCGCGCCCGATGTGCGACCCGCGGCGACACGTCGTAAACGTGATTACAAATCCCTAATAGCGAGTCCGCTCGCCGAAGCTCCCAGAGGAGGGCCGGGGGGACGCACACGGACCCCCCGAAACAGAGCGTGTTTCGGTGAGAGTGGCACCGAAACACCCGCCGTTTCGGCGGAAAGAGGCGCGGAGAGCCGCGCACGCGCTCCGCTGAAAAATTGGACATACGCAAGAGTCCCTAATGCGTCGCGCCCGTTTTTCTTGCAGCAGAGCCGCCTCTATTCACCATATTGCATTGGCGGGCGCGGTCTGGGGAAGCGAACGACGCCCGCTTTTGGACGCCAGATTCACTCTGGCGTGGCGTTTCCCGTGTATCGGCACCCAGCGCTCGTGACCGCGACCGCAAGAAGAGGCCCCATGCATCGGTACTCCCTCATACTCACCGCCATCGTCGGAAGCGCATTGCTTGCCGATCTCACTTCCACCTCCGCCTGCGGGGGGGTGAAGGGCGACAGCGGTTTCAGCAGCAGCAGCGGCGCAAGCAGCAGCGGCGGTTCCGGCACCAGCAACGGCGGAAGCAACGGCGGGAGCGGGGGCAGCAACGGCGGGAGCGGCGGAAGCAGCGGCAGCACGTTCGGCGGCGGGTCGAACTCCAGCTCGGGAAGCACCTACGCGGGCGACGGCGGCAACGTCCCCTGCCCCGCAGGGCTCCAGTGCAACGTCTCGTGCTCCGGCGGTGGGACCACGTCCGTCACGGGCAAGGTGTACGACCCGGCGGGCAAGAACCCCATCTACAACGTGGCCGTGTACATTCCCGCGACTCCGCTTCAGCCGCTGCCCCAGGGCGTACCCATGGGGGGGGACGCGTGCAGCTGCTCGGCGCTCTTCAAGAGCGGAGCGCTCAGCAGCACCGTCACGGGCGTGGACGGGAGCTTCACGCTGACCAACGTCCCCGTGGGAAGCAACGTGCCGCTCGTCCTCCAGGTCGGCAAGTGGCGTCGGTCGCTGCAGATCAACGTGTCTTCTTGCCAGGCCAACGCGCAGCCCGACAAGTCGCTCACGTTGCCGGGCACGGTCGCCGCGGGCAGCGACGACAGCATGCCCGACATCGCCGTCTCCACCGGCGGCGCCGACACGCTCGAGTGCTTGCTCCTGCGCATGGGCCTCCCGGCCTCCGAGTACGTGGCCGGCGCCGGGACGGGGGGGCACATTCACGTGTTCTCCGGCGGCGACACCAGCGGTGGTCGCGGCGGTCGCGGCGGCGGCGGCGGCGGCGTAGGCGGTCCGGAATCGCCCGCGATGCCCGGCGCACCCCCGAGCGACACGGCCCTCTGGGACAGCGCGGACCACCTGATGCCCTACGACATCACGCTCCTCTCGTGCGAGGGCGGCGAGACCTACGACGCGAAGCCGGCGAACCTCGAGACCTATCTGAACGCGGGCGGGCGCGTCTTCGCGTCGCACTTCCACTACGCATGGTTCAGCGGTCCGATTGGCTCGGCGCCCGCCAACACCTACACCGCGCCCGCGGATTGGGGGAACAACCTCGCGACGTGGACGCCGGGAAGCGGCGGCGGAAACAACAACGGCGCCATCGGCGGCATCATCGATACGACGCTCAACGGGTCCACGATGGCGTTTCCCAAGGGCCAGGCGCTCCAGCAATGGCTGACGAACGTCGGCGCGCTCGGGCAGGGCGGCGTGCCGGCCGGCGAGCTCTCCATCTTCGCGCCGCGGTTCAACTCCGTCGTGGCCGCGGCCAACAAGCCTTCGCAGCAGTGGATTGACGCGGACCCGGCGTCGGGCAACCAGGGCCAGACGATGTACTTCTCGTTCGATACCCCCGTCGACCTGAACCCGCCCCCTGCTGGACCCGACCCCAGCGGCGGCCCGGTCTACTGCGGCCGCGCGGTCTTCAGCGACCTGCACGTCGCGGGCGACCCGTCGACGACCGACAACCAGAACGGCCCGCCGCCCGGCGGCTGCATGTCCGTCGACCTGTCTCCGCAGGAGAAGGCGCTCGAGTTCATGCTCTTCGACCTCTCCTCGTGCGTCATCCCGGACACCTCGGTGCCGCCGGTCATCGTCCCGCCCCCTCCGCAATAGTCGGGCGCGCTCGCGCCCGGCGGGTGCGTGGTGCTATTCGTGTCTTCCCCTCAACGCGGAGAAGACCCATGGCAAGCACGACCATCCCCGAGAAGTTCCTGCCGGTTCTCACGGAGAAAAAGGCGTTTGCCCATCTCGGCACGCTCATGCCCGACGGCTCGCCTCAGGTGACGCCCGTCTGGTTCTTCTACAAGGACGGGAAGTTCATCGTGAACACGGCGCGCGGCCGCATCAAAGACCGCAACATGACCAAGAACGCGCAGGTCGCGCTCTCGATCACCGACCCGGACAACCCCTATTCGCACATCGCCGTGCGCGGCAAGGTCGTGAAGGTGACCGAGGCCGGAGGCGACGCGAGCATCAACGCCCTGGCCAAGAAGTACATGGGCGTCGACAAGTATCCCTACGCGAATCCGAAAGAGGTCCGGGTCATCTACGAGATCGAGCCCATCTCGGTCTCCGCCATGGGCTAGGCCGGTGCACGACCGCGCGCTCGAGCGAGCCGCCGAGGGCGAGCCGCTCTCGGACGAGGCGGCGCTCGCCCTCGCAGACGCCGAACCCGCGACGGCGGCGGCGGTCCGCGCGGCAGCGCGCGCGACCCGCGACGCGACGCTCGACGCGACCGGCCGGCGCGTCGTCACGTACTCGCCGAAGGTCTTCCTCCCGCTGACCAACCTGTGTCGCAACCGGTGCGACTACTGCTCGTTCCGGCGCTCGCCGGGAGACCCGGGCGAATGGACGATGACCCCCGACGAGATCGCGCACGCGCTCGCGCAGGCGCGCGCGCTCGGGTGCGTCGAGGCGCTCTTCTGTCTGGGCGACAAGCCCGAGAGAGCGTTCTCGGCCTACCGGCGTACGCTCGCCTCGGTCGGCCATTCGAGCACCGTCGAGTACCTGTGCGCCGCGGGGCGCGTCGCGCTCGAGCACGGCCTCTTGCCGCACACCAACGCGGGGCTCCTGACCGACGACGAGATGCTCGAGCTCAAAGAGGTGAACGTGAGCCTCGGCCTGATGCTCGAGTGCTCGAGCCCGCGCCTGTGCGAGCCGGGAATGCCCCACCACCGCGCGCCCGACAAGCGCCCGGAGAAACGCCTCGCCATGATCGAGGCCGCGGGGCGGCTGCGCATCCCGTTCACGACGGGCATCCTCGTCGGCATCGGCGAGACCCGCCGCGAGCGCGTCGAGAGCCTGCTCGCCATCCGCGCGCTCCACCGCGCCCACGGCCACGTGCAGGAGGTCATCGTGCAAAACTTCCGCGCCGTGCCCGGCGTGCCCATGGCGCGCGCCCCGGAGCCGGACGAAGACGAGGTCACGCTGGCCGTCGCCATGGCGCGGCTGATCCTCGACCGCGACGTGTCGGTCCAGTCGCCGCCGAACCTGAACCCCGCCGCAGCCGAGGCTCTGCTCGCCTCGGGCATCAACGACTTCGGCGGCATCTCGCCCCTGACCCCCGACTACATCAACCCGCGCCACCCGTGGCCGCACCTGGAATCGCTCGCCGAGGCCTGCGCGCGCGCGGGCTTCGCGCTGCGGCCGCGACCTCCGATCTACGACCGGTTCGTCGACCGGGCGGGCTTCCTGCACCCGGCGCTCCTCGCGCCCACACGCGCCGCGCAGAACCGGATCGCATCATGAGCCTCGCTCGCATCCTCGCCGACGTCGATCCCGCCGTGGGGCGCGTGCTCGAGCGGTCCCTCGAAGGCCGCGACCTGGCCGTCGACGACGCCGTCCTCCTCTGCAGCGCGCGCGGTCCCTCGCTCCACGCGCTGGCCACGACGGCCGATGTGCTTCGCCGCGCGCAAGCCGGCGAGACGGTGGGCTACGTCGTCAATCGCAACGTCAACTTCACCAACGTCTGCGTCAAGGCGTGTCGCTTCTGCGCCTTCTCGCGCACCCGCAAGAGCGACGAGGGCTACTTCCTGCCGAACGAGGAGATTGTGAGGCGCGCGCTCGAGGCGCAGGCGGTGGGCGCGACCGAGGTGTGCATCCAGGCGGGCCTCGCCCCGGGAGTGGACGCGCGCTTCTACGTGGGTCTCGTGCGCGCTCTCAAGACCGCCGCGCCGGGCCTCGACGTGCACGCGTTCTCGCCTGAAGAGGTGAAGTACGCCGCCAAGGAGAGCGGCTGGACCATCCGCCGCGTGCTCGAGGAGCTGAAGGACGCGGGGCTCGGCTCGCTGCCGGGCACCTCGGCCGAGGTGCTCGACGATCGCGTGCGCGCCCGCATCGCGCCGGGGCGTATCACGACGGCCGAGTGGATTGAGGTCGTCACGACGGCGCACGCCGTCGGGCTGCCCACGACGTCCACCATCATGTACGGCCACGTCGAGACCGACGCCGAGCGCATGCGCCACCTCGAGCTGCTCCGCTCCATCCAGCGCGAGACGGGCGGCTTCACCGAGTTCGTGCCGCTCTCGTTCGTGCACGAAGAGGCGCCCATGACGCTGCGCCAGCAGCTCCCCGAGCTGCGCCCGGGGCCCACCGGCGACGACGTCATCCGCCTTTATGCCATCGCGCGCCTGATGCTCGGCAGCACCATCAAGAACGTCCAGGTCTCCTGGGTGAAGGACGGCATGCGGCAGGCCCAGTGGCTCCTCTCGTGCGGCGCCAACGACTTCGGCGGCACGCTCATCAACGAGAGCATCTCCACCTCGGCCGGCGCGACGCACGGGCAGCTCAAGTCCCCCGCCGTCCTGCGGCGTGCCATTCGCGACGCCGGGCGCACCCCGGTGCAGCGCACCACGCGTTACGGCGTCGTGCGCGCGTTCGCCGCGCAGCCCGAGCCCGACGAGGAGAGCCCGCTCGACGCGGTGGAAGACCCTGAGTCGACGTTCGGCAGCTACGACAAGCTCACGCGCGACGAGCGCTTCCGGTTCCGGCTCCCGGTCGCAGCCCCAGGCCTGCCCCGCCTGCCTTGAGCCGCGCCAGGTCGGCTGGCCCGTCCACGTCGAACGCGAGGCGCTCGCTCTCGACGACCGCGACGCGCAGCCCGGCCGCGCGGGCCGCCTCCCGGTGAAGGTCGAAGCTCTGGTCGTGCCCGAAGCACGTCGCGATCGCCGTCGGCGGCGCCAGCGCCAGCGCGTTCGTATGGTGGCCCAGGTGATCGCGCACGAGGACCACGTCGCAGTCGGCGAGCGCGCCGAGCAGCGCGAGCACGTCCCCCGGCTCGATACGCGGCAGGTCCGCCATGAGCACCACCGCCGCTCGTGCGCCGCGCGACGCCACGTCGGCCAGCGCGCCGTCCACGACGGCGGCGAGCGAGCCGGCGCCGGCGTCGAGCCGCACCTGCGCGCCGTGCGGCCGCGCGAGCGCCGCGACGTCCTCGCCGTCGGTCGCGACGAGCACGCCCTCGAGGCCGCTCGCGCCGAGCACGCCGAGCACGTGCTCGAGCAACCCCGCGCGAACGACGCGCGCGCGTCCTCGTCGAGGACGCCGCTCAGGCGCGACTTGCCGCGCGCGAGCGACTTGGCAGGGACGACGGCCCACGCTGACGTCACGCGGTTCACGGTCTCCATGCTAGGCGTATTCCCGGAGGAAGCGAGATGCGCATCGCCATCGTCGGCGGAACGGGCAAGCAAGGGACCGGCTTGGCGCTGCGCTGGGCGCGGGCCGGGCACACGGTCTCCATCGGGTCGCGGAACGCCGACCGGGCACGCGCGCGCGTAGAGGAGCTCACGCGCGAGGGGACGCAGGTGGGCGCGAACCCGCTCGAGGGCGGGAGCAACACCTGGGCTGCGGCGCAGGCAGACGTCGTGGCGCTGACCGTGCCGTACGACGCCCACGTCGACACGCTGCGGGCCATCGAGCCGCACGTCGCCGGCAAGATCGTCATCGACATGACCGTACCGCTGAAGCCGCCGAAGGTGAGCCGGGTGAACCTGCCGCCGGGGCAGGCCGCGGCGCTCGAGTCGCAGGCTCTCCTGCCGGCTGCCTCCGTCGTCGCGGCGCTCCACCACGTGAGCTCGACGCATCTCGCCGACCTGGCGCACACCCTCGATTGCGATGTCCTCGTCGCCGGCGACGACGCGCGCGCGAAGGCGACCGTGATTCGAGCTCGTGCGCGACCTCCCCGCGCGCGGGCTCGACGCGGGCGCGCTGGTGAACGCCATCGCGCTCGAGTCGCTGACGCCGGTGCTCATTCACTTGAACAAGACGTACAAGAGCGAGGGGGCGGGCATCGTGTTCACCGATCTTCCGGGCGCGCCGCCGCGGCGGTGAGGGAGGCCACCTTCGCGTGGTCCGTGCGGTCGCGCCCGCCCGGATCACGGTGATACGATGGGAGCGTTCAATCCGGAGGTGGGTCTCATGCGCGTCGGTCGGAAGGATGCCCTCATTGCCCTCGTCGCTGGCCTCGTCCCTCTCCTGACCCGGCGCGCGCTCGCCCAGACCGCGGCATCGGACCCCGCGCAGCTACCGTCGCCGGTTCCCGCGCCCATCAATCCCCAGACCGTCATCAGCGATCTTCAGAAGCGCGTCGCCGCCCTGGAGGCGCAGCTCGCCAACCAGGTTGCCTTCACCAAGGACGCCGCCGGCAACCTCACCCTGAACGCCCCCGCGAACGTCACGCTGTCGTCGGGGGCCGCGCTCTCGTTGAAGGGCGTGGCGCAGACGACCTTGAGCTCGCAAATCATCGTCAAGGTCACCGGGGCGACCATCAACCTGAACTAGTCACTCGCGGCCGGCGCGCGCACTCGGGTCCCGGCGCCCACACGCACGAAGGGGAGAGAGAACCATGTCCGCCGTCGCGACCGCAGGCGCCACGCTCCTGTGCTCTTCCGGCACGTCGCCGAGCCTCCTCAACGTTCCGAATCCGAAGCTCTTCGTGGGCAATCGAGGGGCTGCGACCGTCGGGGACGCGCAACCCCTGGTCAACATCGCACCATTCGGACTGTGCAAATCGCCGGCGAACCCCGTTGTTGCCGCGGCCACCGCTGCCGCGATGGGCGTCCTGACCCCCATGCCTTGCGTCCCTGCGACGGCGTCGTGGGTTCCGGGATTGCCGACGGTCCTCGCCGGCTCGCTGCCGCTCGTGACCACCACGTGCGTCTGCCCGTGCAAATGGGCGGGCACGATTGCGATTGCAGCACCGGGGCAGTCGAGCACGACCGCTCCCTGAGTCCTGCTTGCCGGGTTTTCTGTCCCGCCCGATTCTGATACGTCAGCTCGCACGATGATCGATCGCCCCCTCTCGTGCGCCCCGCTCGCGCTGCTCCTCGTCGCTTGCGCTGCGGAGGCACCTCCGCCCGCGACCGGACCCAAGGGCTCTACGCCGCAGCCGCCGCCCGCCGCGCTGACGGCGCCGCCCGCCGAGGCGCTCCCCGCCTCCGTCGCGAAGCTGGCCGAGGGGTCGGTCCTCTTCGACGATCTCGGCGTGCTTCACCGCGCGGTGACGGCGAGCGCCGAGGCCCAGAAGCTGGTCCGATCAGGGCTTGCGCCTCGCCTACGGCTTCAACCACGACGAGGCAGCACGCTCGTTTTCCCGCGGCGCGGTGCTCGACCCGAAATGCGCGATGTGCTTCTGGGGCGCGGCTCTGACGCTGGGTCCCAACTACAACGTGCCGATGCTGCCGACTGCCGCGCGCGCGGCGTGGGACGCGCTGCAGCGGGCGCGCGAGCTGGCGCCAGCGACGACACCGGTCGAACAGGCGCTCATCGGCGCGCTCGCCAAGCGTTACAGGGGGCCCGACTCGGTCGAGCCGCCGGCGATGCAGCCCTTCAACGTCGCCTACGCGGCGGCCATGAAGGACACCGCGGCGCAGTTTCCCGCTGACGACGACGTCCAGGTCCTCGCGGCGGAAGCGGCGATGGACGCAAACCCGTGGAAGCTCTGGACGCCCGACGGCACCGCGGCGCCCGGGACCGAGTGGATCGCATCGACGCTCGAGACCGTGCTCGCGCGGAACGCCAGTCACCCCGGCGCCAATCACTATTACATCCACACGGTCGAGGCATCGAAGCACCCCGAGCGGGCGTTGCCGTCGGCCGAGAGGCTTGCCGCCCTCATTCCGGGAGCCGGGCACATCGTGCACATGCCCGCGCACATCTACCAGCGCGTCGGTCGGTACGCCGACGCGTCGGCGACGAACCAAAAGGCCGTCCAGGTGGACCTCGCGTACATGAAGAAGGCGACGCCCCCCGGCGTCTATCCGATGTACCTCGCGCACAACTACGGTTTCTTGTCGTTCTCGGCGTCGATGGAGGGGCGCAGCGCGGTCGCTCTCGAGGCCGCTCGTGGGTCGGCCAAGGCCCTTCCCCCACCGATGCTCGAGATGATGCCGGGCATGGACTTTTTCGCGACCGAGCCGCTGCTCGCCATGGTCCGCTTCGGCAAGTGGGACGACCTTCTTGCCGAGCCCAGGCCCGACGCCAAGTATCCGGTGATGACCGTGTTCTGGTTGCACGGGCACGGGATGGCCCTCGCCGCCAAAGGAAAGCTCAAGGAGGCGCACGCCGATTTCGATGCCCTCCAGAAGATGGCCGACGCCGCGCCCGCCGACATGCAGGTGGGGCTCAACGCTGCGAAGCCGGTCTACTCCCTTGCGGCGAAAATCGTGGAGGCCCGGATTGCGAGTGTCGAGCGAAAGCCGAACGCTCTGGCGCTGTGGGACGAAGCCGTGAAGCTGAGCGACGGCCTCGCCTACTCGGAGCCCGACGACTGGTACTACTCGGTGCGCACGTTCCAGGGAGCCGCGCTGCTGACGGCGGGCAAGGCCAAGGAGGCCGAGGCCGTGTATCGCGAAGACCTCGCGCGAAAGCCCAACAACGGGTGGTCGCTGTTCGGACTCTGGAAGTCGCTCGAGGCCCAGAAGAAGACCGCCGACGCGAAGCAAGCGAAGACGACCTTCGAAAGCGCGTGGGCGAACGCCGACGTGAAGCTCGCCGCGAGCGCGTTCTGATACGTCCGATTCTACGATCCGTGCGCCGCCACCAGCTCGGCGGCCGTCGCCGCGTCGAGAGTGCCATCGTCGCTCAGTCCAGCGTTGTCCGGTTGTTCCAGATCCGACGACGATGGATTGCTGTCGCTGCTCGGGGGCACAGAGTCGGAGCTCGACGAGCCTTCGCTGGGCGCGGACGGAGGACCGTCGGGGGAGCTGCTGCTGTCCGACGACGCCGCTTGGAAATCGCGGAGAGCCATCCGTATGAAGTCCAGGTCCGTCTCATCCAGGTCGGCGTCGAAATCAAGATACCCGAGGTTTTGAAGCCGCTGCACGACGCCGGAGAGCGTCCCGATGGGATCGAGATAACCGATTTGCAGCGCGAACGTTTGTCCGGCGTCGGCAAATACGATGGTCGCGGTCTTCAGCGTTACGGGCGCGGAAAAGGTCAATTTGCCGCTTGCGTCGGTCGGGGGCGGCACGAGCTCGGGGAGCTCTTGGATTGTGAAGGCCTGGGACGCCAAGCTCTCGTCCGTAAACGTGACCGTGATGGTCACCCCCGGGGGCTCCGACACGAACTTGTTCGTCGTCCCCGGCGTCAGATTCCATCCATTCCGCCGGCCCACCCTGGTCCGGAATATAGAGAATGTCGGTCGGCGACAGGATGTTGTGATCCGACCGAAGCGTCTGAAGGTCCGCGTTGGCGGGGTGATTCCAGACGGTGTCGGCGTCGAAACCGAACTTGTGGGCGACGCTCAGAAGGTAGTCTCCCTGACGAACGACATAAGGTTCCAAGCGACCCTCCGGCGATCTCGCGCGGTACAGCGTAAGTCTCCCCTGGCCTCGCATCAAGCACGCGCTCGTGCGTTCAGAGCCCTCCGGTCACGGGTCGCCCTGCGAAGGGTGCGTTGCGCCGGCTCTCCCGCACGCCGATCGGACGAATCGAGTGACTGTCTTCATCCAGGCGGGGGGGGTGACGAGCACGGCCGACCAGAAACACCGAGATTTCACGGGGGACATACATACGGTGAGGGTTCGAGCGCTTGCGGGTAGGGTTTCCTCGCGCTGCGGCGGCGCATTGCAGAAGCCCGAGGCCTTCAGGTGGTCGAACAAGGCCGACACCTCCTCCGCCTTCACCTGGGAATCGCACTGCTCGTCCGGAAGTCCGAAAACATCGCGGTTCTCTCCGGCTTCGCCGGAGCGATAGCGGAGCTTGCCGTTACTCGAGAGAAACAGCTCGCGCACACCCCAAGAGGGTGAGTCGACCTCGAGCAGGATGCCTGGGGACCACTCGCCCGACGCGACGAACGTCTGGCACGTGGGCTGGGAATCGTCGCCCGAATCGGGGCTCCTTGGCTTCGTTTCCGCCTCCGGCTGCGCGTCCCGGACGGAGGCGTCGAACGAGGCGTCGGCGAGCTCGGGAGGCGGCGCGTGCCTCGGGGAAGCCGCGGTTCCTGCGGCGCGCTCTGGACCCTCGCAGCCGAACTGCGCGGCTAGCCACAGGAGGGGCACCCCGAGCCGGCGGGCGCGTGACCATGGATTCATGGGCTGCACGCGCCTCCTCGTATAGCGGCCGGGAGCGCGTCGTGGCAACCTCCTCTGCCAGGAGCCCGCCGCCATGGCCACTGCCCTCGTTACTCTGTCTCCGCTCCGTGCGAACGAGGCCAGTGCGCCGATGCCGACGACGTCCACCGTCGACCGGTTCCTGGTGATTGTTCCCGACTTCGCGCTCTTCGCGAGCCGAACGGACGGGCCGGCCCCCAGGAAGGTGCACGTCTTCTTCTCTGCAGGCGCGGTCCAGGGAGACCGTGGCAACGACGTACTCACTCACGGACTTCGCGCCGCCTCGGCTCAGACCGACTGGATCACCATCGGCGTGCACGCCCATGAGACAATCAGCGATGCCGAGATACAGAGTTGCTTGACGAGCGTCAACCTCGACGGCCCGATTGCTTCGCTGCGGCTTTCGGGACATAGCCGCGGAGCCTTCAGCCTCCTCAACTCGGTCGTGCAGGCGAAGATCACCGACGTTTTCGATTCTCGATTGGGTGACGCTCATGGATGCCGACGAAGACGGCGCCGGCGCCAAGTCGCCGGCGCTCGTCAGCAAGGGGGTCCCGGCTTCCACGATTGTGGCTTACGAAGTCAACGTTCGGAGGCCGCATACGAGGGGAGCTCGATACATCAGCCTGCGCTCGAGCCCCCTCGCTGCGATTGGCTACGTGCGTCTGATCCAGGACGCCATGGTCACTCAGGCCGGCGTCGCCGACCTGGTGAACGGAAACCCAGCGATCCTGGCGCAGCTGAACTCCCTCACTCTCCCGCCGCGGGGTTCGTTTACGACCAAGGGAGCGCCGGGGCTCACGAGCCTGCAGACGTTCTACGCGGACAATGCGCGGGCTCTCCAGGTCATTCTCACGAATCAGGACAATCCGCGACACGGGCTTCTCAAATTCCTCAATGACAACGATCTCGCCCGGTTTTCGCCCTACGTCTTCGGTCAAGGCATCTCCGCGCATCACTTCTTTGCGGCAGAAGTCGCTCACGAGCTGACGGACTCGTGGCTACCCGCGACCCTCGCACTCCAGAGCCCCTGCGTCGCGCCGGACAACCCGTGCACGATTGGGGTTCCCACGTAGCGCAACCGGCGCCCCCCGCGTCGCAGTCGGCCGAGAAGCTACTTGCCGAAGGTCTCGCGCAGCCACGCCGACTGGAGCGTGCACTTGCTCGTGGCCGCGTTGTTCGCGAGCGCCATCATCACCGTCGTGAGGTCCGAGGGCGGGGTGGCCGAGCCGCCCTTGGCGAAAGCCGCGAGGTACGCCGCCGTCTTGCTCCAATCGGACGGCTGGTCGATGGAGTAGAAGTTCTCGCTCTGGGCGACCTTCTTGTAGGTCCACTCGTTCCAGCCGATTCTTGTTCGCCTCGAGGAGCTTGATCATCGCGCCGGACCAGCCCGTCGTGTTGTCCTCGCCGGTCTCGCCGTTCCACACCGGGCGGTTCGTGTTCTTGCGCAGGTCGAGGTACGGCTGGATCGCCGACGTCGTGTTGGCGTCCCAGTACTTGTGGAACGACCAGGCCATCTGCGGGTCCCACGCGGGGTCGAGGCCGGCAAAACCGTGGGTGCTCCCGTCGTCGCTCGACCAGTTCGTCCCCTCGAAGAAGAGGACGTGATGCGGGTCGACCGCGCGAATGGCCGCCGTGATGTCCAGGTACATCTTGCGCAGCGTGGAGATTCCGGTCGAGAAGGCGCCGCTGCTCTCGGTGTCGTACGGCTCGTCGAAGATGTCGTAGCCGCCGACGGCCGTCTCGTTCCGGTAACGACTGGCGATCGTCTGCCACAGGTCGATCGTCCATTTGCGGTACGTCGTGGGCTCCTTCCACAGGCGGGCGACGCCGTCGGGCGAATCGCTCATCTGCTCGCAGTTCTGCGCGCCGGGCGCAGCGTGCAGGTCGACGATCACGTAGATGCCGTGCGCCTTGCACATCGCCACGAACGCGTCGATCTTCTGGAACCCCGACTCGATGTACGTGTCCGGGGCCGTCGAGAGCATGTGGTAGTTGACCGGTAGGCGGACCGTGTTCACGCCCCAGCTCGCCCAGAGCGCGACGTCGGACGGGGCGACGACGTTGGTTTCCCAGGTGGCGAAGAACTTGTCCGCGCCCGCCTGGCCCATCCCCGCGACCAGCGCCTCGCGGAGCTTCGTCTCGCCCATGCCCTTCACGTCGAGCGTGTCGACGTTGATCATGTACGACTCGATGTTCCACAGCTCGCCGACACCGATGCCTCGCGGAAGGAGCTCCGCGCCCGTGCCGTTGACGAACCCGGTGCCGGATACCCGCAGCCCCTCCCACGAACCACCACCCGGCGCACCGCTGCTCGAGCCGGACCCGCCGCTCGAGCTCCCGCTGCTGCCGCTACCCGGACCCGCTGCTCGAGCTGCCACTACCAGACCCGCTGCTCGAGCCCGTCCCGCCGCAGCTCGGCGAGGAGGCCCGGACGCCGCTGGCCGCCGTCGAGGACGACGAGTCGGTCGAATAGTTGAAGGTCAGCGAGGAGCCTGCGCCGAGGCTCTTGCTGGCCCAGGTGAACGTGCACGTGTTCGACGTCGTCTTCGCGGAGGACCCGCTGCCTGTGAGGGGGCCGAGGACCGCACCCGACGGAACCGCGTCGTTGGTGCAGTGCGCGCCGCTCGGGACCTGGAACGTCACGACGAGGCCCGTCACGCTGGACGCCCCCGCGTTCTTGACCGTCATCGTTCCCCAGTAGTTCGGGCCGTCGTACGAGTTCGCCGTCACGGCCAGCGAACAGGACGAGAGCGACTCCGGGCCGGACGTGGCTTCGCCCTCGCCCGCCGTACTCCCGCAGGCGACGGCGGCCAGGGCCGCACATGCCAGCGGCGCGAAGAGGGAAAAACTCCTGGTCTCGTGCTTGTTCGAGTTCATGCCGCACCTTCCCTCGAGCGAGCCTCTGGCCCGCGTGATGCGCTTTCGCGCGCCACCCGACGGAATCAGCAAGTTGTCAGCCAACCGGCACCCGTGACGATGCCGATGGAAAAGTGGGATCCCATCGAGGCCAGGGCCTGGAACTCGAGGCCCCCGGGCTTGCCCCTGGACGCGGGCTGGACCAGCGATGCCCAGCGATGGGCCGTGGGCGATCCAGCGCGCCGCGCATCACCCGCGCCGCGGCATCGCTGCGTAGGGCATCAGTGCGTTACGCAGTCGAGCGACGATGCCGGGAGCCCGTTGCAGCGGGGCGGCTCGACCGGCGCCCTATTCGGTCTCGAACGCGGCGGCCACCATGCCCTCGGCGCACGTGACCTGCGGTGAAATGACGCGGCGCACCCCCGCGCGCGCGAGCTTCGGCGCGTAATCGGAGCGCTCGCACCTCGCGTGAATCTCGAGCGACGCATTGAGGCCGAGGGCGGTCAGCGCGACGATGACGTTCTTCTCCGCCTCGGGCAGCGCGGCGAAGACCTTCTTGGCGCGGGCCACCCCGCGGTCCGCAGCGTCTCCTCGTCCCGTGCGTCGCCCGTCGCGACGAAGTACCCGAGCTCGCGAAGCGCGGTGGTCGTCTCCTCGTCGCTCTCGACGATGACCAACGGCTCGTTCTTCGCGGCCAAGAGCCCCGCGATATGCATCCCTACCCGCCCGCCTCCGCAGATGACCGCGTGCCCGCTCATCGACAAGACCGTCTTCATTCGTCGCATCTCCCGGAAGTGCCGCAGAAAGTGACTCTCCACGCCCAGGTCGACGAGGAGCCAGCCCCAGTACCAGGTGACGATCGTCCCGCCGTGAAGGAGCGCGAGCTGAATGACGAGCGCGTTGCCGTCCTTCTTTTCTTTCCCCAGGTACGCTAGCGTTTCTAGCGTGAGAAGGGCTGCGCGGGACGCATCCAGGCCCATCGTGACGGCATATCCGACCGTGCCGGCAGCGAGCGTCGCGAGGAGCACCCAGGTGAACCGCAGGAAGCGCTTGCGGGCAGCGCGCAGCTCGTTCGTCTCGGCATTCATCGCGCCCGCTCACCTCCGAGGATCATGATCCATCCGCACACGGAGCTCCGCTTCATCAACCCCACCGTCGGCTTCGGCGTCGTCGCGACCGCGCGCATCCCCCGAGGCACCATCACCTGGGCGCGCGACCCCCTCGACATCGCGATGTCCGAGGCCCGGGCCCGCGCCCTCGGCCCGCTGTACCGGGCCACGCTCGATCGATTCACGTTCACCGACGGCATGCGCCAGCGGATTCTCTGCTGGGACATCGCGCGTTACGTGAACCACTCGTGCGAGCCCGGCTGCCTCGCGCCGGGCTTCGACTTCGAGATTGCCGTGCGCGACATCGAGGCGGGCGAGGAGCTGTGCGACGACTACGGGACGCTCAATCCGGTCGAACCGTTCGATTGCGCGTGCGACTGCGTGGGATGCAGGCGCGTGGTTCTCGCCCGACGATCACGTCCGCCTCGCCGACGAGTGGGACGAGCGGGTGCGCGCGGCATTCCCCTTCATCGCCTCAGTGGACCAGCCGCTCTGGCCGCTCGTCAACCGGGTGGACGACGTCGAAGCGGCGCTGGCAGGCCGCGCGCCTGTCCCGTCGTGCAGGGTGCACTTCATCGACCTACCGAGCGCGGAGCCGCGGTACGCTCGGGCGGGTTCATGACGCGCACGGGTGTGTTCTCCTCGTGATGGCTGGAATCGCCTGCGCGCCGCTCGCCGGCTGCAAGCACACGAAGATGGCGACCCCCGACCAGTGCCACCGGCTCCTCGACCACCTCGCCGACCTCAAGGTCGCCGAGAACGCGCAGGCGGCGACGATGTCGGCCAAGGACCGCGCCGAGCTGCGCGGCATGTCGAGGCCGAGCTGGAGCGCGACAGCGACGTGCATCAGGTCCAATACGAGTGCGTCACCGAGGTCACGGCGGACGAATACGCGTGTGCCCTCGCCGCGCCGAGCGCCAACCGCTGGGGCGATTGCATCGAGTAGAGAGAGAGCGTTCATGCACGAGACGCACGAGCTTTTCGAGCACATGGAGCACGCCAAGCACGAGGCACACAAGGGGCCCGGCACGGCGATCGGGATCACCATGGCCGTGCTCGGAGTGATGCTCGCGTTCTGCGCCGCGATGGTCGGGGCCGAGCGCACGGAGCTCATCAAGACGATGGTCGAGCAGTCGAACCGCTGGGGGATGTACCAGGCGGAGACCACCAAGCTGCGTGTCGTTCAGGGCAACCTCGAGATGCTCAAGGCGCTCACGCCGAGCCCCGCGGAGGCAGCCAAGCTGGGCGAGGTGCTTCGCTCGAAGCGGGCGGCCTCCGGCAAGGAGGACAGCGAGGACACGGCGGAGATCAAGGACCTCATCGCGAGCTCCCTCGGGGCGATGACCGACGTCCTCGCCCCGCAGCAGTCGGACATCGAACACTTCGTCCAGCTCGAGCGCGCCTACCGGCGCGACATGGCGGACGCCAAGGAGAACGCCGAGGCGTACGAGGGCGCCATCCGCGCGCACGAGGCCGCAGCCGACTGGTACGAGCGCGCGGAGCTGGCTTCGGAGATCGGCATCGTCATCGCATCCATCGCGCTGCTGCTCTCCTCCCGCCCGGCGTGGGCGCTCTCGGTGGTGTGCGGGCTGGCCGGCTTCGGGATCATCGGCGTCACGAGCTTCGTACGGCATCACGCCATCGAGGACGCCGAGAAGAAGATCACGTACGCGCTGCAGCACACGGCCTCGGTCGACGACACGAGCGAGGCGCCGCCGGCACCGCCGTAGCCCGGCACCGCACGGCGGCATGCGCAGCGATGGCCTGCTATCCTTGGCCGGTGGCGGACGACGCAGCGACACGCCGCACGCGACGGCAGGCGACCTGGAGCGCGAAGGTCTACCGTGGGGGTGACGTCCACGCCGCCATCGAGGCGGATGACCTCGACGAGTGGGCCGCCATGGATCCCGTCGATCGCTTGGCTCTGACCTGGGAGCTCAGCCTCGACCAATTTGGAGGCGCCGATGACGGCTCGCTTCTCCCGCGACTTCCTCGATCTGCTTACCGCGTTGAACGACGCTGAGGCCCGGTACCTCCTCGTGGGTGGGCACGCGGTCGGCTTTTACGGGCGCCCGCGCGCTACCAAGGACTTTGACCTTGGCTCAAGCGTCACCGGAGAACGCTCGTCGCCTGATGGCGGCCCTCCAGCTTTCGGCGCACCGCTCGGCGACCTCGAGCGATCGTAGAGCACGGCCGGCCCGAGGAATCGCTCGGCAGCGTCGCACGGGGTCCGCCTCTTGCCTCACGTCGAGCCATGCCGCCCAGTACACGCGCTCGGGCATCGCGCCGGCCCAACCGCTCGCCGGCGACGCGGGAGAATCGGAGCGCGCGGACCTGGGAACAAGAGCAGGCACCGGTCCCCGCCGAGCGGGGCGGCCGCACCGCGGTCGAGCAGCCGGACCGCCGGCCGCCGCGCCGGCCCGCGCACCGGGAAAGACACGATCCGCAAGCTGCCCTCCGGCCGGTACCGCCTCTACTCGCGCAAGCTCGACCCGAAGACGGGCAAGCGACGCAACCTCGGCACGTTCGCCACGCGCGCCGAGGCGGAAAAGCACGAGCGCGCGGTCCAGTTCTTCAAGCGGCATTGAACGCCGTTGGCTCGCGCCGTGAGCGCACGCGAGACAGTCGCGCCAGGGCCGCAAGGGCCTTGCCCTGCAGCGGCAGCGGCGCGAAAAACCAGGCGACCGCAATCGTGGACCCGACGCCACGCGTCGCCCCAGCGTCGCCCCAGGTCGCGGACTCGACGAAGCGAGCCACGTGATTGGCGGCCGGGACGGCGTGCACGACCGCCAGGAGCACCCCGAACGCGCGCAGGAGGATGCGATGTTTGCACCACAGCGCCGAGAGCGCTCTCGCCTGAACGCGGACGGGCAGCAAGTACAGCGCGACGGGCCTCCTCCGGGTCGAGTTCCTGCTCGACCATGGGAGGAGACTCTTCGAGTTCGGCTCGGCGGCAGCAGCGATTGTGTGAACTCCTCGCTGCCTCCTCGCGAGAACCGCTCGATTGGTCACGGACACGTGTCGAGTCGTTACCGACTCGACGAACGAGCGACCGGAAGACCTCGCTACCGGTGGCCGCCGGTCCCTTGCATAGTTCGATGAGTGTCTAAATAGACATCATCGAATCATGGCCGGCGAACCCCACGCCTTCCAGGCCCTCGCCGACCCGACCCGGCGCGCCATTCTCAAGCTCCTTCGCTCGGGCTCGCGCACCGCGGGCGACATCGCCGCGCAGTTCGAGCTCAGCAAGCCCACGCTCTCGCATCACTTCAAGGTGCTCGAGTCGGCCGGCCTTGTGCGGTCCGAGCGGCGGGTCACGACGGTCGTCTACACGCTTCAGAGCAACGTCCTCGAGGACCTCGCCGCCGAGCTCCTCGTCTCCATCGGCTTTGCGCTCGCCACGCCGCCGCGCGGCCAGGAGCCCGTCATGAGCACCCGTCCCGTTCGCCGCGCCCGCGTCCTCGATGTCCTCACGCTCGGCCTGCTCGCGACTTCGTTCGCCGCGACGCTCGCGATGTACGGCCGCCTGCCCGATCCCATGCCCACGCACTTCGACATGCGGGGGCAACCGAACGGCTGGATGCCCGCGCGGTGGGCGCCTGGCTCGCGCCCGTGCTCTCGCTCGCCGTCGTCGCCCTCGTTCGATTCGGCGGCCGACTCCTGGCGCCAGGCTGGCGCGATCGGCTTCAGGCGTCTCCCGTCCAGGCGCTGGCGCTCGCGATCGCGGCGCTGATGACGGGAATCCACGTCCTCGTCCTGCGCGCCTCGCTCTCGAGCGCGCCGCGCCTCGGAAGCGCCGTGTGGGTTCTCTTCGGCGCCCTGTTCGTCGCCCTGGGCTTGCTGCTCCCGCGCACGCGGCGTAACCCCTTTTTCGGCATTCGCACGGCGTTCGCGCTCGCGTCCGACGAGAACTGGGCTCGCACCCAGCGGGTGGGCGGCTACTCGATGACCCTCGGCGGCTTCGTCGCTCTCGTATCGGGGCTGCTCGGGGCTCCCGCGGTCGCGATTGCGGCCGTCCTGGTGTCGGCGGTCGCGCCGGCGCGGTGGTCATGGGTCATCGCCCGCAGGGGCGTCGGCGACGTGCCGCGGATGTAGAGCGGCCATGCCCACGGGCGTCATCAGGGTCGTGCTGACTCTTCGACGTCGGGGCGTCCTGCGATTCAGAGCCGCGAGTCCTTCGGCATCACGCGCGGGGACGGCTCGGTCGGCGGCAGGTCGATCTCGGGTGAGGAGGCTGCCTCGGGACCTCGCGGTGCGGCGGCTCGGGCTTGACCTCGGGGTGCGGCGGCTCGGGCTTGACCTCGGGGTGCGGCGGTTGCGGTTTCACCTCCGGGTTCGGCGGTTGCGGCCGGACGGGCGTGTGGGGAGGCTGCTATTGTTCCTCCGGGAATGGCGCAAGTCGCGTGCCTGCGGAAGAACGCGCGTTTTGTCGGGCTTTCACGGCCGAGGCCGCGTCACGGATGCGCTGCGTGCGCCTGCGTGCGCAGCCGAGCCCGCAGCCCCGACAGCTTCGCGTGCTCGGTCCTCGGCTGTAGGTCTGGGCTTGTCGCCGCGCGGTGGAGGCTTACGGTGCGCGACTCGTCCGGGGACGGAACACTCCCACGGCGTCCATCGCGATTGCGAGCGCACCGGAGACGCCCGTCAGCGTGCCATCTGAGATTGACAGCGGGACGCCCGCCGTCGTCAGCCTGCCAATCGCGATTGGCAGCGGAGTAGACGCACCCGCAAGCTCGGCAACCGCGATTGGATGCGGAATCGGAGGCGCCCGTCAGCCTGTCACCCGCGATTGGATGCGGATCGGACGTGTCTGCAGGCCCGCCAAATGGCGCGGTGATTGACAGCGATTCAGACGCGGTCGTAACGCTGTCAACCGGGATTGGGTGGGGGAGCGGAGGCGTTCGCAAGCTTGTCAGCCGCGATTGGATCCGGATCGGGCGTCCGCAGGCTCTGTCAGCCGCGGTTGAACGCGGATCGGGCGCGTCGGCGAGCTTGTCAGCCGCGGTGGAAAGTCGACCGGATGAATCGGAAGGCTTCACGCTCGCCGTGCAAGGCGGACCAGACGGGTGCGTGCGCAGGTCAGCGGCGATCGAAGTCGCGCGAGACGCGGGCGCTAGCTTGCCGACGGCGATCGACAGCGGGAAGGACGCGGCTGCAGGCGTGGCAAGCCCGATGCAAGATGAGCGAGGCGCGGCTGCGAGCTTCCCGGGCGACGATGCGTGGCGCTCGAGGCGGCGCGGCAGCTTGTCGCGCGGAGCGGCAGTCACGCCGTCGCGAATGCCACGAACGCGAGCGGCGAGAACGTACGCGGGGAGTGGAAGGTGCTCGGCGGAATCACGGTGCTGGCTCCGCGCCGAGCCTCCCCTTAGGTGCAGGTCCCGCTAACGCAGCTCAAGCCCGAATTGGGCGCGCATGGAGTAGCGCCGGGACAGCAGGGCTCGCTGGCGTGGCCACATGTCAGTCCGCTATCCGGCGGCGGCGGCATGGTCGCATCGAAGCCACCATCGGGCGGCGGCATCGTCGCATCGTTGCTACCGGGGAAGGTCGTACAGATTCCGTTGATACATCCGAGGCCGATCACCGGAGCGCACATGGGCGGCGCTCCGTCCTGCATACAGCAAGGGTCGCCCTCGACCGCATGGCAGCTATTCGGCGGCGTCGGGCCCGCATCGCCGCCACCGCCGACGAGCTGACAGGTTCCGGCCATACAAACGAGGCCCAGCTGCGGGCCGCACATGGGCGGCGCTCCGTCCTGCATACAGCAAGGGTCGCCGTCGACCGCATTGCAGCTATTCGGTGGCGGGTTGCCGGGCGGCGCCGGGCCCCCATCGCCGCCACCGCCGACGAACTGACAGGTTCCGGCCATACAAACGACGCCCAGCTGCGGGCCGCACATCGCCAGGCCTCCGTCGGGCGTGCAGCACGGGGCACCGGCGAGCGCGGCGCACATCCCGGCCACGCCGATGGGTTGGGGCGGTGGTGGCGCCGTGATGCATACACCCTTGATGCAGAACTGCGTGGGGGCGACAGCGCACGCCGGCGAGCAGACATTGGTCTCGGCGACGCACTGGCCGTAGATGCATGCCCGCGTCGCATCGCACGCGGGCGTGCAGGGTGGGTTGGGGAAGCAGTTTCCGTTCAGGCAAATGTCGCCACCGGCACACGCAGGGCTGCATACGTTCGTCGCGTACTCGAAGTCGTAAGTAGGAGTTGTCATGAGGCACTGGCTGCCCGGGGGTGCGTCACCGACCTCGCTGGAGGGAATGACACTGCCGGCGGCGCTGGTGTGAAAGATGGCGGTTTGCGCTTGGCCGGCGCCGACCACGAGCGGCTGGCTGATGGTGTAGGGGAAGCCGAAGGGCAGATTGGTCGAGACGCTTTCAGCGATGCTCAGGTACATGGTGATGCTGTTGCAGCCGTGGCCTTCGCAAAGGTCCTCGGTGTACTCGGTACCCGCGACGCACGTGCCCAGCGTGGTGGCGGGCGTGAACGTGATGACCGAGTCGATGGTGAGGGCCACGCAGTCGTAGATTCCAGGGCCGAGCGTCAGCGTGCCGAGATCCGGGTTGCTTGCCCAGTCCGTGTAGCCGGCAGACACCGACAGGACGCTGGTCAGATTGGAGCAGTCGGCCTGGGTCGCGACCGAGACGCCTGTGACGTCGATCTTGAAGGATGCGGCGTCCACGCCTTGCGGGCGCGAAGGGGGAGCCGGGGGCCCAGCGTCTGGGGCAGGGGGCGGAGGGGAGCCTGGGCATCTTGGGCGGCGGCTGCCGCCGCGCACAATAGGTTTGCTAGGACGAGCGCGGTGACGATTCGCATGTGATTGTGACCCCCGGACCGAGTTTCGCTGCGCCGCAAGTCAATGTGTCCGCAATCCCCGGAGGCGGACCATGCCCTTGCCGGACTCCACGCCAGGACTTGCGTCCGAAACGTTGCCGCCGTCCGCGTCCGAACCGCCGCTACTGCCGGAGCTCGACGCCGAGCCGCTGCCGCCACCGGAGCTCGAGGCCGCCCCGCCAGAACTCGAGCCGCCCTGGCCCGAGCTCGCCGCGTCCCTGTCCGATTGGTCGGACGCCGGTGCGCCGTTGCAGCCCATCATGAGAACCACGCCGCAGGCGACCAGAGACAGGCGGAAGATCATGTGACCTCAAGAGAACGGCCGAACGTCGCGTTCCCATGAGTCCGTCCTTCGCGATTCTGCGGGCGTCGCCGATTGGACTCAGCATTTCGCGTCGCACTCGCAGACGCCGCCGGGCGTGTGTTTCGGCCCGAACACGACGACGGCACCCCAGACGCTCAGCCCAGAAGAACGATTGCAGGGCTCGAACGCTCATCGAGCTCGCGGTCGCCCACGGCGCTCCCCTCTGGACCCCCGGCGGCGTGGTCGCGCAGGTCTGGCGCGATGGGAGCCGTCAAGTCCGTCTGGCGAGGCTGCTCGGGTCCGGCCAGGTCCAAGTGCAGCCCTTGGACCGCGACGAGGCCCAGACAACGGGGGTGCTCTGCGGCGAGGCTGGAACGAAGGACATCGTCGACGCAAGTGTGGTCCTCCTCGCGCGCAAGCTCGCGGCCGTCATCGTGACGAGCGACCCGGACGACCTCCGGAGGATCGATCCCGGCGGCGCAGCTCCTCGCGTGCTGACGCCCACATGACCTTCGCGAGAGACTCACGGCTGGCTGCAGCGTGCCCGCCCCGAGCGCTTCCGCTCGCCCTCTTGGCGCTGGCCGCTTGCGCTGCTGCAATGCGCCGGCGTACGGGCAATCCGTCGTTGCCACGGGGCGCCTGCGGCGCAGCGACGACCCTACGGTGGCGCGTGGAAGCTCACCGACGTCGCGCTCTGCGCCGAGTGAGCGAATGCTCGAACCGGACGGCGCTCCTCACGGACACGTGCCGGTAAACGCCTGCGTCATCGAGTACGACCCGGCGCACTGCGCGGAGCCGCCGTATACCCACGTCCTCCCGCCGAGAAAGCTGCCCAGGGCAATCGCGCGCCCACCGCTCAGCGTGATGTCGCCGTACACCGCCGTGCGGTCGAGCGTGACGGTGGCGCTCGTGTCGTCGACGCTGACCGCGGTCGCATTGCCGCCGCTGAAGCCGTCCACCCGCACCGAGCCGCCGCGAAACAGCACCGAACCGCCGCTGCCCGGCTGGGCCGCCCAGATGCCGATGGCATTCGTTCCCGAGTTTTCTGCTTCGGCGTAGATGTCGCAGTCGGCGAGCACCGTCTGCCCGCCGTAGTAATTCATGAGCGCGATGTTTCGGGCGGCGAGGTTGCTGGCCGTGATGTCGACACGCGTGAGGTACGGCACCGGTCCCGGGCCGAAGGCGGTGATGAGCGCGATGGCGTCGCCCGCCGAAGGTCCCGCTGCGATCGAGAGGTCCCGAACCTCGTTCCAGTGTTGCAGTTGGACCGTGCCGTACCCGGCAGTCGCCTGGTCGGACTTGAGAATGTACGTCGTGAGTCGCCCCGACCCTCCAGGTCGACGAACGACGGCGGGTCGAGCACGCTCGCGCCCACGTCGTAGCGTCCGGGCTCGATCTTGACGAGCATGGGATGCTCGACGTCCGTGCTGATGGCGTTCACCGCGGCGAGGAGCGCCGCCCCGTTCTGAGCCTCGGTACCGACGGGGCTCACGAGGATCGTGCTCGCGTACTTGATGCCCGGCCCCGCAGGTCCTTGCGGGCCGCCCGGCCCCTGGGGCCCCTGAGCTCCTGGAGCCCCGGGAGGTCCCGCAGCTCCCGGCGCGCCGTTCGCTCCGGCGAGCCCCGGCGTGCCCGGTGGCCCTTCCGGCCCCTGCGGTCCTTGCGGTCCCGCGGCTCCTTGCGGGCCGCCCGGCCCTCCGGGTCCAGGCGCGCCTTGCGGCCCTTGCGGCCCTTGCGGTCCGCTCGACCCGGCGGGCCCCTCGACGTTCCACTGCAGGAACTGCTCGTGCCGACGGCACTGGCTCGCCGACGTCGCGAACCGCATGACACCTTCGGCCCCCACGCACGCGCCGATGGTCGAGCTGGCCGAGGAGCCGGAGACGGCGGCGGCGGCGGCGCCGACGGCGGCCACTCCGACGATTCCGACAGAGAGCGCGACTCCGATGTTCTTGGCGCTGGGCAAAACCGATCGATGCATGGCCGTTCCTTTCCGAATGGCGGGGCCCCAGTGCATCGCTCGAGCCATGCCCTCTCACGCGCAACTACCGAGAAATCCACGGTGAGGCGTCGAGCGACGGCGTCGCATGCTGCGTCGCATCTTCCGCATGCGGCACCTTGAGTCCTCTCCGAACGGGTGCCGCCATCGCATGGGCTACTCGCCGAAATCGACACACCCGATGTCGATTCTCTCTCTCCCGGCGCGGAATCGGCGCTCGGCGCCGGACTGTCCATATGAGGGGCGCGAGATCGTCGCGCTGACCCCCCGGGGCAATCCGGCTCCGGGGGCGCACCGCGTCGTCCTTCGCTCCACCCCTCGAAAGAGAGAGTTATGTCCATGTCTACTGCCACGTCGACACGAATCAGAACCAAGGCGCAAGCCTTGGCGCAGGTGCAGGCGCTCATCGCCGGCACGACGAAGCACGCCCCTACGAGCACGTTCACGTTGGGGGGCACCACGTACACGGCGGCATCGCTGATCCAGCTCTTCCAGGGGCTGGTGAACGCGATGACGACGCGGAGCGCGGCGGAGGCTGGCGCCAAGGACGCGCTGGCTGCGGAAGAAGCGATGCAGACGCAGCTAGGCCCGATTTTGAAGGCCTACCAGCATCTCGTTCTTCTCACGTACGCCAACGCGACGCAGACGCTCGCGGACTACGGCCTCACGCCTCCCAAGGCGCGAACGCCGCCTACCGCGCAGCAGCTCGCCGCCCGAGCGGCGAAGGCCCTGGCCACGCGCGCTGCGCGTGGGACGACGAGCAGGAAGCGGAAGCTCGCCGTGAAAGGCAACGTGACGGGCGTCACCGTGACCCCCATCACCACGCCGACCGCGGCCCCGCCGGCTGCACCGGCTTCGCCGACCGCACCGGTGACGACGACTCCGAGCGCACCCGCGGCGACCGCTGCGGCCAGCGCCACGAAGTAGTCGCCACCTCGTAGGCGCTCTGAACGCGCCTGAACCAGGGACAGGGAGGCGCCGCCCGCACGGAAGGGGGGCGGCGCTTCCCTGCGCCCGCTTTCGGATTCGTCACGCCGCCCAGAATCCGTCCTGACGCACCCGGCCGAGCCGCGGCGGCGTTCTGCCCTTGACGCCGGGGCCGGGTCCTACGAGAAACTCGGGCGCAACCGTCGCCTCCCGCGAAAGGACCAGCTCCGCCGTGAACCACCTCCGCCGCCTTTCCCTTCTCGCCGCCATCACCGGCGCCGCTGCCGCCTCCCCGCTCGCCACCGGCTGCCGCCCGACCGCTTCCGGCTCGGTCACGGCGACCGGCTACCAGAACGACGCCTTCGCCTACAAGGTCGCCATCGCCGGCGGCAGCATCGGCGACGACTGGGACCTCGACAACTACTCGAGGAACGGCGACGGCAACTTCGTCCCCAAGGGCGGCGACCCGTACGAGCAGACCGTGGTCATCGACGTCAACGACGACGGAACGGCCGAGGCGCAGGAGAAGACCTCGACCTACGACCTTCGCTTCCGCAACGCGAAACACGACGCGGTCATCTGGCTGCGGACGGTCCCCCTGTCCCCTTCCTTCAAGGACAAGAGCATGGGCGAGGTCGCCAAGAAGTACGTCGACGAGGTCCCCGGCTCCGGCGCCGAGGCGGTGCAGCTCGCGGCGCCGCATTCCGCGAGCGGCGGCAAGCACTTCGAGGCGAAGGTCGCCGACCGGTCCGAGCTGACGCTCGCCGGCAAAGAGGCGTACGTGACACGCTTGAACGTGAGGTCGTCGCCGGACGCGAAATGGACCGGCGTCGAGGTCGTGATCGTCCGACCCGGGTTCGAGCAGAAGGTGCAGGCCAACGGCCAGACGTACTCGGTGCCGGTGCTCCTCGTGGCCGGCTACGCGAACTCGCCGGACAACTTCAGCGCGGACGAAGAGTCGTTTCGCAAGTTCCTGGCGGAGATCGAGATTGGCGGCCGGCGCGGGACGACCGTGCCCAAGGCGGTGGCGGCGCCCGCGGACGCGCCGCCCGCGTCGTCGAGCCCGGCGCACTGACAGCGACCTAGATCTCGGCCGGCGGTCCTCACTTCTCGAGGCTGCCGTCGGCCGCGCGAACCTCAATCGGCCCCCATCCAAGCGCCGCGAGGGGCTGGCGGAGCGCCGCCCAGTCGCCCACCACGACCGTGCGCATCTTCCCGGCGTCGAGGTACCGCCCCGCGGCCTCCTTGGCGCTCTCCGTCGTCACCGCGGCATATTGCAGCGGTCGCAGGCCTACCGATTCGGCCGACTGGCCCGTCGCCAGTGCCCAGGCAAATTCGTGCGCCCCGCTGGCCGCTGTCTCGAACGCGGACGCCAGCGAGTTCACCTCGTGGTCCCTCGCCCACGCGAGCTCGTCTCCCGAGGGGCCGACCGCCGCGAGCTCATGCATCAGACGCGCGGTCTCCGTCAGTACGGTCGCGACGCGGCCCGTGGGCGCGCGCGTGTTCCACCCGAGGACGCCGCCGGCGCGCGCCTCGTACGCCCCGAGCGATACCCCGGGGACCAGCCCCTGCTCGTCGCGCAGATGCACGCTCAACCGCCCCATCGTGCCGTCCGCGAGCACCTGCGTCGCGATCATCGCGGACTCCGCGTCTGGGGCCCCCGCCGGCGGGCCGATCACGCCCATCGCGATGTTCGCGATCGCCGAGCCCGGGATGTCGACGACGATGACGCGCGGACCCGCCGGCTGAGGCGCCGACGGCGCGATGCCGTCGCGCGCGGGCGCTCTCCCGGGTGCGCCGGCGAAGGCGTCTTCGAGGGCGTCGACGGCCTGCTTCGAGTCGATTCCGCCGGTCACGACGACGGACAGGCGTCCGGGATCGAAGAGCCGCGCGTGCAGCGCGACGACCTGCGCGCGCGTGACGGCGCGAAGGCGCGCGGCCGACCCCTGCACGGCGCCGTACGGGTGGGCGCCGAAGAGCGCGCGGCGAAGCACGGCCGGCGCGAGCCACGAGCCGCTGGTCGCGTCCCTCTCGTACTCGTTCGCCCCGAGCTCACGCACCCGGTCGAAGTCCTTGGGCTCGAACGCGGGGTGCAGCGCGAAGTCCGCCGCGAGCTCGGTGACCTCTCGTAGCTTCGCGACGGGCGCGACGAGGCGCAGCACCACGGCGTCGTTCCACGCGGCGGACGTCGGCCGCGGCATGTAGAGGGCGTCGTACACGTCCTCGAGCGACCGGCCGGTCTGGGTCGTCGACGCGCGCGTGATGGTCGCTGCGAGCTGGCGCAGGACCTCGACGTGATCGGCGCCGACGTCGGCAAAACCGCCGCGCGCGACGACGTACACCGCCACGAATGGCGAGGGCTCCTGCGCGATGAGCGCGTGGATACCGCCATGGAGCTGCGCCCGCTCCACGCTGGGTACGACGAAGGGTTTCTCCCCCTCGGGCTCGGGAGGTTTCTGGCGAAAGGGGGCGTCGACGGCGGTCGGCGGTGCGCCGGCGGGCGCGAGCGCGAGCGCAGGAGTGGGCGCGGGAGCGGGAGCGGGGGCGAGCGCGAGGGCGGGCGTGGGCGGATGGCGGGCGGGAGCGCACGCGAGGGCGCCGAGGAGCGGGGAAACCGAGATCGTTGCCATGGCAACGATCGGCAGGGTCCGGATGACGCCGGCGGTCTTCACGGGGACACCGCCTGCGCGAAGCGCCTCGCGGTTCGCTCGCCCCCCGGGGGAGCGCCCGGCGTGGGAGTGACGAGCACGACGACGCGTCGATCGCGAGGGAGCCACGTCGCGATCGTGTCGCGGACGACGGTCGCGGTGATCCCTCGGTACCGGTCGAAGCTGTGATCGACGTACTCCGGCGTCCCGACGAGGACGGAGAAGGTCGCGTAGCGCTGCGCGCGGTACGAGGCGTCCTCGAGCGCGAGCCACGGATCGACGCACATGTCGTAGATGGCGCCGCTGATCTCCCGCGGCTGCGCCAGGCGGGCGCGCGCGCCGTCCATCGCGCCGTCGAACGCGGCAAGCAGCTCGCCGGCGGTGCGCCCTCGCGCGGCCTCGAGGCCGACCTCGAACTGGGAGGCGCGCGTGCCGGAGCGCTGCCGGACCGTGACGCGCGTCGCGACCTTCTTCTCGTCCACGAGCTTCGACACGAGCCACGCCGTCTGTCGGCCGGCGAGCAGGTGGGCGACGACTTCGAGGCGCGCGTCTTCGGTCGTCAGGTCGCGCGGGGTGAGCCATCGGATCGACACCTGGGCGGCGGGAACGCTCGCGGCGACCTCCACCTGGACTTCACCCGCGAGGGGCGGCTCCGCCGGCGGCGCGTCGCGCGAGTCTTCCGCGCGAGGCAGAGGCCCGAAGTAGCGGTCGACGAGCGCGAACGCATCGGCCGCCGATACGTCGCCCACGACGACGAGAGTCGCGCGACTGGCGACCATCCACTTGTCGTGAAAGGCCAGCACCGCGGCGCGATCGATGCGGTCGAGGCTCTCCGGCGTGATGGACGATGGGCGGTCCGGATGCCCCGCCGGGAAAAGCTCTTCGGCGGCGAAGGAGTCGACGCGCGCGGCCGGCGAGCCCTCGAGCGTCGCGCCCTCCTGCTCGCGCAGTTTGCCCTTCGCGGCGGCGATCGGTTCGTCGGCGAGCCCCTCGGCGAAGAATCCCATCTGGTCGCTCCAGAGCCACAGCGGGAGGGCCAGGCGATTGGCGGGGAGCGTGACGTCGTAGTTCTGGCCGCCGGTCCACGTGAGGTCGCGCACGCCCGTCGCCCCGGCTCGCGCGAGGAGGCGCGCGTAGTCGCCGGCGGGAACGTGCTTGGTCGCGCCTTCGATCACGAGGCGCGCGGTGAGCGTCGCGGTTCCCTCGAGGCCGGGCGGCGACGCCGCTTCGCCTCCCGGGTAGCGCAGCGACAGCGACACGAGCGGGACGTGATGGTCCTCCTGCACGACGACGGTGAGGCCGTTGTCGAGGTGCCGCTGCTGCACCGGGCCGAGAAAGTCGCGGAAGCGCGGCTGGGCCTGCACGCGCGAAGGAAGGAGGACGATCGCCGCGAGGAGCAGACCGCCGCGCGCGAGCCATCGCAGGAAGGAACGCATGAAAAGCAACGGGCTTTATGCGAAGTCCCGTGCGGCAGTCAACCGCTGGCCGTCTTCGAAGCGTTCGCGCGACGCTCCGACAAAAGCCGTGCCGCGAGTGCCCTCTCGCGGCGTCTAGTTTGAGTCGCAGCTAGCGCTGCTTGCGCTGAAACGCGGGGACGTCCCAGTCGTGGTCCATCGCGAACGCGTCCTGCTGCGGCTGCGGCAGCGGACGGTCCCGCAGGACGGGGCGCTGCGCGGGCGCGGCGGCAGCTTGAACGCGCGCGTCGTGAGCCTGCTGCGGTCGTCGTACGCTGGCCGCGGGGCTCGCGTCGTACGCAGGCCGCGACACGGGCGCGGAGGCGCGCGGCTGCGACATGGGAATCGACTGCGGCATGAGGCTCGGCCGCCCGGCACTGAACCTCGAGGGCGGCCTCGCTGTCCTGCGAGTCGAACCCGGTCGCGATGACGGTGACCTTCACGTTCTCGCCGAGCGAGCTCGTCGATGCTCGCGCCGAAGATGATGTTCGCGTCCTCGTGCGCCTGCTCCTGCACGAGGCTCGCGGCCTCCTGGATCTCTTTCATCTTCAGGTCGGGTCCGCCGACGATGTTGATGAGGACCCCCGTGGCGCCCTCGACGCTGATGTCGTCGAGCAGCGGAGAGGTGACGGCCATCTCCGCGGCGAGGCGCGCGCGGTTCTGGCCCTTGGCGACGCCGGTGCCCATGAGCGCTCGGCCCATGTTGCTCATGACGGTCTTCACGTCGGCGAAGTCGACGTTCACGATGCCGTTCTGCGTGATGAGATCGCTGATGCCCTTGACGGCCTGGTAGAGCACCTCGTCGGCCTTGCGGCAGGCCTCGAGGAAGGTGAGGTCGTCGTCCCCGAGCAGGAGCAGCTTCTGGTTCGGGAATGGTGATGAGCGTGTCGACGTGCTCGTTGAGCATCGCGAGGCCGATCTCGGCGCGGCGCGCCCGCTGGCGGCCCTCGAAGAGGAAGGGCTTGGTCACGACGCCCACGGTCAGCGCGCCTTCCTCTTTGGCGATCTGCGCGATGATGGGCGCGGCGCCGGTGCCGGTGCCGCCGCCCATGCCGGCCGTGATGAAGACCATGTCCGCGCCGGCGATGAGCTCCTTGATGCGCTGGACGTCCTCGAGCGCCGCCTTGCGGCCCTTCTCGGGGTCGGCGCCGGCGCCGAGGCCGCGCGTGATGGTCGACCCGATGGGCAGCTTGGTCGGCGCGGCGTTCGCGTTGAGCGCCTGCGCGTCGGTGTTCACGACGACGAACTCGACGCCCTCCAGTCCGAAGTTGATCATCGTGTTGACGGCGTTGCCGCCCGACCCGCCGACGCCGACGACCTTGAGCCGCGCCTCGTAGGCCTGTGTTTCGTCCGCGAACTCGATCGAGAAACTCATCGGAATTGCTCCTCCCAGCGTGGTGACGCCGCCCTCCGCGTGTATGCGTGACTTCGTCGATTCGAGGCAACTTCTCGCGTTCGAATCGTGGGAGCGCATCGCACTCTCCCTAGAGAGGAGAGTTGGAAAGGAAGACGGGAAGCCGGGAAGTTTTTTTCGGGTTGATCCCCAAATCCCTTCCCGGCTTCCCGTCTTCTTTTCCAACTCTCTCTTTTCTCGCTTTTCTCGCGAGAGACGAGAGCGTCGGCTCAGAAGGCGGCTTTGAGCCAGTCCCAGAAGCCCGACGTGCGGACCTCGGGAATCTCGATTTGCGACTGCGCGCGACCGCGCGAGGGCGCCGGGACCGGCGCGGATACGACCCGCCGCACGGGCGCTGCCTCGGTCGCGATGGCGAGCGCACCGTACTTCACGAGGCCCACGCCCGTCGCGTACTCGGGACCGTGCACGAGCTGCGTGATGCCCTTGATGCCGGTCGGCATCCCGACGCGCACGGGCATCCCGAG
This sequence comes from uncultured delta proteobacterium, assembly GCA_963720145.1. Lineage (GTDB taxonomy): Bacteria > Myxococcota_A > Polyangia > Polyangiales > Polyangiaceae > Palsa-1150. Next base: position 160,761 of record CAVREO010000035.1, on the reverse strand, counting down.
GATCTCCTCGGCGAACTCGCTCATTCCTTGCAGCAGCACGGCGCCGCCCGTGAGCACGACGCCGGCGCTGAGCTGCTCGAGAAGCCCGGTGTCCTCGATGCGCTTGCGCACGACCGCGAAGATCTCTTCGACGCGCGGCTCGATGATGTCGCTGAGGACTCGCCGGGCGCACTTGCGCGGCGCGTGCCCGCCGACGCCGGGGACCTCGATCTCCTCGTCCTCGGCGACCATGCGTCCGAGGGCGCAGCCCGAGAGGCGCTTGAGGCGGTCGGCCTCGGCCATCGGCGTCCGCAGCCCGGCGGCGATGTCGCTCGTGATGTTGTTGCCGCCGACCGGGATGACGCTCGTGTGCCCGATGCCGCCGTCGACGTAGAGCAGCAGGTCGGTCGTCCCGCCGCCGATGTCGACCACCGCGACGCCGATCTCCTTCTCGTCGTCGCTGAGGACGGCCTCGGCGCTGGCGAGCGGCTGCAGGACGACGTCGGCCACGGTCAGGCCGCAGCGCTCGGCGCAGCGAATCACGTTCTGCGCGCAGCTCGTGGCGGCCGTCACGAGGTTCACCTTCACGCCGAGGCGGACGCCGGCCATCCCGATGGGGTCGCGGATGCCGTCCTGGCTGTCGACGGTGAACTCGCGCGGGAGCACGTGCAGGATCTGCCGGTCGGCGTCGACCGGGATGGCGCGCGCGCCCTCGAGGACCCGCTCGACGTCCCCGCGCGTCACCTCGCCGCCGGCGATGGCCGCGACGCCGTCGGAGCCCGACGAGCGCACGTGGCTGCCGCCGATGCCGGCGTAGATCGTCCGAATCTCGACGCCGGCCATCGTCTGTGCGCTCTCGATCGCGTCCTTGATCGATCGCACCGTCCAGTCGATGTTGGCGACGATACCCTTGCGTAGCCCGCGGCACGCGACCATCCCGACGCCCAGGATGGTGATCCCGTCCCCCTCGACCTCGGCCACGACGGCGCACACCTTGGTCGTGCCGATGTCCAGCCCGACGACGATCTCGCCCTGTGACGCTGCGGGGATCATGGTCCTCGGGGGATCGCACGATTCCCGCGGCCGGGCCAAGTCTTCTGCCTCGTGTTCTCACCCGCGCGCCCGCGCGGTGCGGGACCGCTATCGCAGGCGGGCGACGACCCGTTCGGGGCGAGTCTCGTTGTCGAGCATGAGGCGCTCGGCCCGCGCCCCGCGCTTGTCGAGCTCGGCGAGGACGCGAACCGCCTGATCGAGCTTGCGGCGGAACGGCGGGGCCCCCAAGCACGAGCTCCAGCCCGCTCTTGCCGACGACCAGGGTGTAGGCGCCGCTGCCGTCGACGTGCACCTCCTCGAGGGGACTTCGCTTGGCGAGCGGACCGTGCTCGTACTCGGCCGCCAGATCGATCGCCCGGCGGAGCACCGCCCTCGCGCCCTCGCGATCGTCGGCGTAGGCGTCGGGGGTGAGGCCGGTGATCGAGCGGCAGATCGATCGGGTCGCCGAGCTCGAGCCGCTTGAACGGCTCGCCTTCGGCGGTCACGAGCAGCGTGTCTCCCAGCGCGACGAGAGCCGCCGCCTTTCGCTCGGTGACGCGCACGAGAAGGGTCTCCGGGAGGCGACGAGCGAGCGTCGCGTCCGCGATCCACGGATCGGCGAGGAGGCGGGCACGTGCGGCGTCCAGGTCGGCCGCGAAGATGTTGCCGCCGAGCGCGATGCCGCTCTCGGCGACGATCGCGTCGGCCGGGCGATGGTCGTTGCCGATGACTTCGAATCGGGCGACCGCGAAGCGCGGGCTGCTCGTGATGTGCTTGCGGGCGGCCCAGGCCACGCCGAGCGAGCTGGCCACGACGAGGCCGACCCCGAAGACCGTCCGCAGCACCGAGACGACCCGCGCACCCCTGCCCGCGCCTCTGCCTGCCGCCGCGCCCGCGCCCGGCACCGACCGGGGCTCGTCGAGCACAATCGCGGGCCGCGAGACGCGGCGATTTTCCGGGGTCATCGCGTCCCCTCCGACAGCGCGGCGAGCAGCTCGCGCGCGCTCGCGTTGATGTCGCCGGCCCCGAGCGCGATGACCAGGTCGCCGGGCTGCACGACGTCCAGCAGGGCGCGGGCGACGAGCCTCTTGTCCGGCACGTACGTCACGCCGTGATGACCGTGGGCGCGAATCGCGTCGGCGAGGGCTTCCCCGGTCGCGCCCTCGATGGGCTTTTCGCCCGCCGGATACACGTCGGTCACCAGAAGGAGGTCGGCCTTGTTGAAGGCGCGCGTGAACTCCGTGAAGAGAAGCTTGGTGCGCGTGTAGCGATGCGGCTGGAACGCGACGACGACCCGGCGGTCGAAGCCACCCTGGGCGGCGTCGAGGGTCGCCTCGATCTCCGGCGGGATGGTGCCCGTAGTCGTCGACGATCATCACGTCGCCGCGCCGGCCGTTCTTCGCGAGAGGCGGGCTGCCGAGCACCGTGAAACGCCGCTGCACGCCGTGGAAGCCGGAGATGGCCTCGCGTGTGACGTCGAGAGGAACCTCGAGCTCGTCGGCCACGGCGATGACGGCCAGCGCGTTGAGGACGTTGTGCGCGCCGGGCATGTGGATGACGAAGCTGCCGAGGGGCTCGTTCCTCCGGAAGGCGTCGAAGTGCGTCGCGAGCCCCTCGTAGCGAGCGTTCCTCGCCTGGTAGTTGGCCTGGCGCGACACCCCGTAGGTGACGTGGCGCCGCTCGACGCGAGGGAGGATCTCCTGCACGCTCGGGTTGTCGAGGCAAAGGACGCAGAGCCCGTAGAAGGGCACGCGGTTGGCGTACGCGACGAAGGCGTCTTTCACCGCGTCGTGCGTGCCGTAATGGTCGAGGTGCTCGGCGTCGATGTTCGTGACGACCGCGATGGTGGGCGTGAGCTTGAGGAAGGAGCCGTCGCTCTCGTCGGCCTCGGCAACGAAGAGGTCGCCCGCTCCGAGGCGCGCGTTCGAGCCCAGCGCGTTGACCTTGCCACCGACGACGACGGTCGGGTCGAGGCCCGCCGCGCGGAGGACGGTGGCCACGAGCGACGTCGTGGTGGTCTTTCCGTGCGAGCCTGCGATGGTGACCGAGTAGCGCACGCGCATCAGCTCCGCGAGCATCTCGGCGCGCGGGATGATCGGGATCTCGAGGGCACGCGCGCGCGCGATCTCCGGGTTCTTCGGGTCGATGGCGCTCGAATAGACGACGACGTCGGCGCCCGTCCACGTTGTCGCGCCGCGTGCCCGAGGAAGACGCGGACCCCGAGGCCCTCGAGGCGCTTGGTGTGCTCGTTCGGCTTGAGGTCCGAGCCGCTCACGTCGAAGTCGAGCGTGCGCAGGATCTCGGCGAGGCCGCTCATGCCGATACCGCCGACGCCGACGAAGTGGACGTGCCTCACGCGGCCGCGGAACATTCAGTGCGCCTCCTGCGCTCGGCTGCGACGCTTGGGCGCGCCGTTGGTCGCGCGCGCCGGGACCCGCCCTTCGGCCTGGATGCCGGCGAGCTGGAGGAGATCGGCGGCCACTCGTTGCGCGGCGTCGGGTTTGCCCAGGGCGCGTGCGGCGTTCGCCATGGCGACACGGGCGTCGTCGTCGGCGAGCAGCCGGCGAAGCTCGTCGGCGAGGCGAACGCGCGTCGGCGAACTCCTGGCGAATGCACACCGCGGCGCCGGCACGCGCGAGCGCCTCGGCGTTTCGCGCCTGGTGGTCCTCCGGCCGCGTGCGGGAACGGCACGAAGAGGGCGGCCCTCCCCACGGCGGCGATCTCGGCGACCGCGCCGGCTCCGGAGCGCGCGACGACGACGTCCGCGTCGGCGATGGCCGTCGCGACGTCGTCGATGAATTCGGTGACGGTCGCGCCTTGCACCGCGGCACGCTCGTAGCGCCTCCCGCACGGCGGCGTCGCGCCCCCGGCCCGCCTGGTGGATCACCTCGAGCCCGGCCAGGCTCGCGAGGCGCGCGCTCGCCGCCGGCATACGCTCGTTGAGGCCCGCGGCGCCCTGACTGCCGCCGAGGACGAGGACGCGCGCCGTCCCCTTGGCGGCGTAGGGGCGCGGCGAGAAGCCCGCTCGCAGGGGAACGCCGTACAGGCGCCGCGCGGCGGGACGAAAGCGGGAGGCCGCCTCTTCCCAGGCGACGTAGGCGCGCTTCGCGAACGGCGACAGCAGGCGGTTTGCGAAGCCCACGACGCTGTTGGGCTCGAGGACGGCGAGCGGGACGCCGAGGATCGCCGCCGCGAGGGCGACCGGGCCTGACGCGTACCCGCCCACGCTGAGGACCGCTCGAGGGCGGAGGCGACGCACGAGGCCGAGCGCGCGAACCGTCGCTCGCGCGGCGACGAGCGTACCCCGCACGGCACGTACCGGTCCGCCGCCGACCAAGGGCTCGACGTCGAGCAGCTCCAGGCGCCAGCCCCGGGCCGGGATGACGCGCGCCTCCACGCCGCGAGCGGTTCCGACAGAAGACCACGTCGACGCTCGCCATGGCTTGCATGGCTTCGACCAGCGCAACGGCGGGGAACACGTGGCCCCCCGTGCCGCCGCCCGCGACGAGAATGACCGGCAGGCTCACGAGGCGTCCTCCGCCATCGCCGTCGGCTCGACGCCCGCGGCGTCGGCGGGCCGTGGGCGCGCCGGCTGGGGCGACTGCGGGCTCGCGTCGGTGCGATCGCCTGCCTGGCTCGAGATGTTGAGCAGGATGCCGGCCGCGACCGCGTTCACGATGAGCGACGAGCCGCCGAAGCTGACGAAAGGCAGGGTGAGACCCTTGGTCGGCAGGACGGCGAGCGCCACGCGCCAGGTTCACGAGGGCCTGGACTCCGAACATGGTGGACAGCCCGAACGCGAGGAACGTACCGAAGTCGTCCGGCGCCCGAAGCGCCGCGCGCACGCCCCGCGCCACGAGCAAGAGATACGCGCCGCAGAGCGCGGCGACGCCGAGGAAACCCAGCTCTTCGCCGACGATTGCCGCGACGAAGTCCGTGTGCGCCTCGGGGAGATAGAGCGTCTGCAGCCCCCGGCCGAGGCCGAGCCCCGTGGGGCCGCCCGAGCCGAACGACATGACGCTCTGGAAGGGCTGATAGGCGAGGTCCTGCCGGTGCTCGTCCATGTGCAGCCAGGCGAGGTATCGCTCGTAGCGGTACTCGCGGAAGCGAATGGCGGCGGCGCCGAACGCCGCGCCGAGAATCGACGCGCCCAGGATGTAGCCCAACTTCGCGCCGGCGACGAAGAGCATCGTGAACGTGAGAAGCAGCAGCACGACCGCGCTGCCGAAGTCCGGCTGCTTGAGGCAGAGGAGCATGAAGACGCCGGCGACGATGAGATGCGGCAGAAAGCCCACGGTGAACGTCTTCACGCGCTCGGCCTTCTTCGCGAGCGAATAGCGCGAGCCAGATGACGAGAGCGACCTTCGCCATCTCGGCGGGCTGCACGTGGACGGGGCCGATGGACAGCCAGCGCGCCGCGCCGCCGCCCGAGTGCCCGAAGCCCGACGACGCAGAGCGGTGAGCAGGACCCCGACGACCGCGAGCACCGGGTAGGTCAGCTTGTAAAGCCGGTGGTAGTCGAACCGGCTGGCAGCCCACAGCGCGCCGAGCGCGAGCGACGGCGTACGCGGCCTGGCGCTTCAGGAAGAACTGCGGGTCGTGGTACTGCGACCGTCGCCTGCACGGCGCTCGCGCTGTAGACCATCACGACGCCGAAGCCGACGAGCGCGACGACGACCGCCGCGAGGACCGGGTCGACCGGCCCGGCGAACGGCTCGTGGGCTGCGCGTCGAGCGGGCGGCGCGAGCTGCAGGCCGACCGGTGCGTCGGCGGACATTGCGAGGGACGCTCATCGCTGCCGCCTCCTTCTCCGAGCGACACGCACGCGCGCGGACGAACTCGTCGCCGCGGTGCTTGTAGTCGCGGAACATGTCGAAGCTCGAGCAGGCCGGGCGAGAGCAGCACGGCGTCGCCCGGGCGCGGCGAGCGCAGGCGCCGATGCCGCACGGCCTCGTCCATCGAGCCGGCGCGCTGCGACGGGCACGCGCCCGCCGATGGCGCGCGCGATCCGTCGGCGCGGCCTCGCCGATGAGGACGACGGCCGCGCGCCCTTCGACGCCAGCGCCTCGACGAGCGGCGCGTAGCTCCCGCCCTTGTCGCGCCCGCCCGCGATGAGGACCGACGCGCGGCCTCGCGCAGGCCTTCGAGCGCCGTCACGGCGGCGCCCACGTTCGTTCCCTTCGAGTCGTCGTAGTAGCGGACCCCGCGTACCTCGGCGACGAGCGCCGTCCGGTGAGGCAGCCCACGGAAGACGCGGAGGGTGCGCCGCACGGTCGCGGGCGGCACGCCGAAGGGCTGCGACGCAGGCGATCGCGGCCGCGACGTTGAGCGCGTTGTGTCCGCCGGTCAGCGCCATCTCGTCCCGGGCAAAGCGCTCGCCGGTGCGCGTGTCGACGACCGCTTCGGCGGTCACGTCGACCGTCTCCGCCGGGGCCGAACGTCACGACAGCCGCGCGCCCCCGCGCCGTGCCTCGCGAACGCACAGCGCGTCGCCGGCCGGGACGACCGCCCAGTCTTCGGCCGTCTGGCGGACGAAGGCGTTGCCCTTGGCGGCCGCGTATTCGTCGAAGCTCGCGTACCGGTCGAGGTGGTCGTCGGTGACGTTGAGCAGCGCGCTGACGTGCGGGCCGGAAGCGGTCGACCCGCTCCATCTGGAAGCTCGAGACCTCGAGGACGACGACGTCGAAGCGCTCGTCGGCGCGATCGGCAAGCGGCTCGCCGAGGTTGCCGCCGACGAACGTTCGCATGCCCGTGCGCCGCGAGCAGCGCCCCGACGAGCGACGTCGTGGTGCTCTTTCCGTTGGTCCCGCCGATGGCGACGACCGGCGCGGGGTGCGCCATGGAGCGGACCGCGAGCTCGACCTCGCCCCAGACGGCGACGCCCCGCGCGCTCGGCCGCCTCCAGCTCGCGGCAGCGGAGGCACGCCGGGCGACACGACGACGAGGTCGGCTTCCGGCAGGCGCGGCCTGGGCGTGGCCGCCGGCGACCAGCGTGACGCCGCAGAGCCTCGAGCGCCCGCGCCTCGTCCGACAGGGCACCGAGCGGCTTGCGGTCGTTGGCGACCACGCGCGCGCCGCGCCGCAGGCACAGGCGCGCCGCGGCGACACCGCTCGCGCCGAGCCCCACGACGACGACCCGCTTGCCTGCCAGCTCCGACACGACTCCCTCGCGTTCGACCCGCTCCGACCACAGAGATCGAGGCCCTCACCGCAACTTCAAGCTCGAAAGACTGAAAAGTGCCAAGAGAATGGAGATGATCCAGAACCGGACGATGATTTTCGGCTCCGGCCACCCCTTCTTCTCGAAGTGGTGGTGGATGGGCGCCATGAGGAAGATGCGCCTTCCGGTCAGCTTGAAGCTCGCCACCTGGACGATGACGCTCACCGCCTCGAGGAAGAAGACGCCGCCCAGGATGGCCGAGAGGAGCTCGTTCTTGGTGAAGACGGCGCACATCCCGAGGCCGCCGCCGAGCGCGAGCGAGCCGACGTCGCCCATGAAGACCTGCGCCGGGTACGTGTTGTACCAGAGGAAGCCGATGCCGGCGCCGACCATGGCCCCGCAGTAGATCGACAGCTCGCCGGCGCTCGCGATGGACGGGGATGTCGAGGTAGCGTCGCGACGACGAAGCGCTGCGCGACGTGCGCGATGCCGAAGGTGGCGCCCGCCAGGTACGCCCAGACGAGGTACGTGCCGGCGTTGATCATGACCGGGCCGATGGCCAGCCCGTCGAGACCGTCGGTGAGGTTGACCGCGTTCGACGTCCAGACGACGACGAGGACGGCGAACGGCAGGTAGAGCCAGCGGGGAGGACGATGGGGTGCTTCGAGAACGCGACGAACGGCACGCCCAGGTTGAAGCGGATGTCCCACCAGTCTGCCGGCACGTGCTCGCGCGCCAGGAAGGCGTACGAGAGCACCGCGCCGCCGATCGCGAACTGGCCGAGCAGCTTGTAGCGCCCGGGGACGCCGCGCGGGTTCTTGAGCTTGATCTTGAGGTAGTCGTCGAGATAACCGATGACGCCGTAGCCGGCGGTGACCGCGGTGGTCGCCCAGACGAAGACGTTGCGCAGGTCGCACCAGAGGATGGTCGGCAGGAGGACGCAGAGGAGGATGAGCGCGCCGCCCATCGTCGGCGTGCCGCTCTTGATCTTGTGGCTACTCGGGGCCGTCGCTGCGGACGACCTGCCCGATTTGCTTCCGCTGCAGCTCGCGGATGAACCAGGGCGCGAGCACGAACGCCAGGAGCATCGCGCTGACGGTGGCGGCGATGGTCCGGAACGGCACGTAGCGAAGGACGTTGAGAAACCCGAGCCAGTCGGCATCGTGACGCAGCGGGAAGAGCAGCTCGTAGAGCATGCTAGCGCGCTCGCTTGCCGCGGTTCGGGCCCACGCGCGGCGGCCAGCGCGTCGACGACGCGCTCGGCGCCGACGCTGCGCGACGCCTTGACGAGGACGACGTCGCCGGGCGCACGCGCTCGACGGCCGCGGCCGCGGCTCGCTCGGCGTCGGTCCGCGAGCACGACGCTCGACCCGCCCCGCGCCGGCGCGCGCGAGCGATGACGTCGGCGAGTCCGCCGCACGACACGAGCGAGCGCGATCCCCGGCGGCGGCGAGCGCGTCGCCCAGCGCCTCGTGCTCGCCTCGGCGGCCGGCCCGAGCTCCCTCATCTCGCCGAGGACGGCCACGCGCCGTCCGCTGCCCGCGCCAGCTCGGCGAGGGCCGCGAGCGCAGCGCGCACGCTCGCGGGGTTCGCGTTGTAGGTGTCGTCGATGACGACGACGTCGCCGTCGCAGCGCCGCGGTGCATCGGCGTCCGGCGAGCGGGCGTCAAGGCGTTCGCATCGCCGAGCGCGACTCGTCGCGTCGCTCGACGGCGCCCGCCAGCGCGGCTTCGGCGGCGCGAGCGGCGGCGACGAAGTCGAGCGCCGCCGCTTCGCCGAGCGATCGGGAACGTCGAAGGCGCGCGCCGCGCCCGGCGCGGTCGACGCGCGACGCGTGACCCGTCGAGCCGGCGGGTCGCGTCCGACGAGTCGCACCGTCGGCAGTCGCGGCCCGTCCGAAGGTGACCGCGCGCGCCGCGGCGGTCCGCGGAGCTGCGCCATCACGGCGGCGTCGTCCGCGTTCGCCACGATGGCGACCGCCCTCGCGCGCAGCGCCGCGAAGAGGGCGCCCTTCTCGCGCGCGACGTCGGCGACGCGTGCCGCCGACGCCCTCCGGCGTGCGCGACGCCCGACGTTGGTCACGACCGCGACGTCGGGCTCGGCGATGGACGCGAGCGCGGCGATCTCGCCGCGGCAGGCTCATCCCCATCTCGAGCGACGGCGAAGCGATGCTCGCGGCTCGAGCCCGAGGGCGACGGCCGGCACGCCGACGCGGTTGTTGAGGTTCCCCGCGGTCGCGTGGCACGTCGCCCATCGACCGCGGAGGAGGGCGGCGGTGATCTCCTTCGTCGTCGTCTTGCCGGCGCTGCCGGTGATCGCGACGACGCGGCGTCGCGGTCGCCCGCGCCGCCACCGCGCGCAGATGCGCGCGCGCGAGGTCGCCCCAGGCGACCAGGGTGTCCTCCACTTCGACGACGGCGACGCGGCCGAGCGCCGCCGGGGCGTCGCGCCCCGCTCGACGACGACGAGCGCGGCGCCCGCGCCGATCGCCGGCGGCGACGTACTCGTGGCCGTCGTGGAGCTCCCCGCGGAGCGCGACGAAGGCGCCCCCGGGCGTCGACCGCGCGGCTGTCGGTGGTCACGCCGCGGGCCGCGGGGCGCCGCCGCCGGCGCGCGCGACGCGTGCCGCCCGTCGCGGCGGCAGCTCCGCGCGCCGTGAGCGCCGCGCGTTCGGCCGGGAATGGCGGTCGCCACGGGCGTCTCCATTCACGGGCTTCCGCGGGCCTCGCGCCGCGTCGCGCGAGCGCGCGGCGAGCCTCGCTGCGATTGTCGAACGGGTGCTTCACGGCGCCCGATGATTTGGTAGTCCTCGTGTCCCTTGCCGGCGATGAGGACGATGTCGCCCGCGCGACGCGGCGAGCGACCGCGAGGTCGATGGCGCGCCGCCGGTCGAGCTCGACCACGGGCTCGACCCGGCCCGCGCCCGCACGCCGGCGACGACCGCCGTCGGCGATGGCCCCCGGGTCCTCGGTGCGCGGGTTGTCGCTCGTCACGATGGCGACGTCGGCGCGCCGGCCGACCGCCTGGCCCATGGGCCCGCGCTTCGTCGGGTCGCGGTCGCCGCCGCAGCCGAAGACGCACACGCACCTGCGCCGCGCGGCATGGCCGCGAACGCGCGTCGAGCACGCGCGCGAGGGCGTCGGGCGTGTGGGCGTAGTCCACGAGCACGATGACGTCGTCCGCCGGCGTGTCGCAGCGCTCGAGCCGCCCGGGGCTCCCGCCTCGCGCGAGAGGGCGTCGGCGGCGCGCCCACGTCGAGGTCGAGCGCGTGCGCGACGCCCAGGCGACAAGGCAGGTTCTCGAGGTTGTGCGCGCCGATCGAGCCGCGACGCGATGTGCACGTCGCCGGCGGGCGTGCGCACGATCGCGTCGATGCCACGCGTCGTCGACGCGGGCCGTCGCGCGAGCGGCCACGTCGGCGTCGGTCGCCCGGCGACCGCGCGCTGCACGCGGACGACGGGCGCGCTCTTGACGCTTCAGGCGAGGCGCCGAGTCGCCGAAAGGGTCGTCGACGTTGATGACGGCCGACCGGCGCCGAGCTCGGTGAAGAGCCTCGCCTTCGCCGCGGCGTAGCGCGTCCATCGACCCGTGGAAGTCGAGGTGGTCCTGCGTGAGGTTCGTGAACGCGGCGACGCGAAACCGGACCGCGTGCACGCGGCCGAGCGCGAGCGCGTGCGACGAGACCTCCATCGCGACGTGAGTCGCGCCGCGCGCGCGCATCTCGGCCATCATCCGCGCGACGTCGTCGGCCTCGGGCGTGGTGTGCTCGGCGGCTGCGCGCCAGACGCCGAAGAAGTGCCCGACCGTCCCGAGCACGCCGCAGTGCTGGCGCCCCGAGGGCGCCGTCCATGGCCGCTCGCGACGAGGTGGCGCCGTGGTGGTCTTGCCGTTCGTCCCGGTGATACCCACGACCTCGAGCGAGAACGACGGGTGCCCGTATACGGCCGACGGCGGCGTACGCGAGCGCGCTCGGCAGGATCCGACACGACGAGCAGCGGACGGCAACGTGCGAAGCGTCGACGGCGCCGCGCGCCGCCATGACGGCGGAGGCCCCTCGCGATACCGCTTCCTGCGACGAACTGCGATCCGTCGACGCGGTCGCCCTTTCGCGCGACGAAGAGGTCGCCCGTCTCGACTGCCCGCGAGTCGTGGCGGACTCCCCGAACGCGCACCGACGCGTCGCCGGCGATCTCGGCGTCCGCCGGGGAGCTCGCGCGCCAGCTCGTCGAGGCGAAGCCCGGCGACTCGTGCCCCGTCCTCCACGGCCTCGATCATGACGCGGGCTCGAGCACCACGCGCACGGGAGTCCCCCTGGGCGCGGCAACACCCGCCGCGGGGCTCTGCCGTACGGCGCGGCCCGAGCCCTCGACCTGGGGAACCAGCCCGGCCTTGGTGAGCGCCGACAGGACGTCGCGCGCGGGCAGACCGGTCGCGTCGGGGACGCGCACGGTGCCCGGCGGAAGAGGTCCGCGGGTCGGCCGCCGCGGTCGAGGCGGCGTTCTGCGCCGGGGAAGGTTGGGCGGACGGCTTCATGAGCGCGGGAGCCGCGTCGGCTGGGTCTGCGTCCCGCTTCGCTGCAGCGAGCTTCGCGGGCGGGCCCGAGGGCGCCACGCCCAGATAGCGCAGACTCGCCTCCGCAACACGGCGGAAGACCGGGCCCGCCAGCTCCCCGCCGTAGCGGCCGAGCATCGGTTCGTCGAGAACGACGGCGACCACGAGTCGCGGATGGTCGACGGGCACGAAGCCGACGAACACCGCGGTGTACTTCTCGTTCGAATACTTGCCCGTCGCCGGATCGACCTTCTGCGCCGTCGACGTCTTGCCGGCGACGCGGAAGCCGGCGATCGCCGCTTCGACGGCGGTCCCGCCCTCCTCGGCCTCGAGCACCGCGGTGAGCATCTCGGCCACGGTCTTGGCCACGCCGGGCGGCGTCACCTCGCGCCGCACGCGCACCCCGTGCGCGTGCCCGGCCTCGCCGTGGCCGTCGCCGATGCGCTTGACGAGCATGGGCTCGAGGAGCTTGCCGCCGTTGGCGATCGCGCTCATCGCCATCGCGAGCTGCAGCGTCGTCACGCGTGATGCCCTGGCCGATAGCTGGCGGTCGCCGTCTCGACCTCGAACCAGGGCCGCGCTCGGGGCCGGAGGACGCCCATCGCTTCGCCGGGGAGCGGAATGCCCGTCGGCTCGCCGAAGCCGAACCGGCGGTACGTCGCGTAGAGCCGCGGCTCGCCGAGCTGCAGGCCAATCTTGAGCGGCGCCGATGTTCGAGCTCTTGGCGAGGATCTGCGTGGGCGAGAGGAGGTCGTTCAGGTGCGTGTCGTGGATGGTGATGCCGCCGACCTGATAGAAGCCGTGCTCGCAGTCGATGGTGTCGGTCGGCTTGAGCGTGCCCGCGGCCAGCGCCCCGGCGATGAGGAAGGGCTTCATGACCGATCCCGGCTCGAAGCGATCCGTGACGGCGCGGTCGCGGCGCGCGTCGACGTCGCTCTCCGAGTAGTCGTTCGGGTTGTACCCGGGCACGCTCGCCAGCGCGAGGATCTCGCCCGTCGACGGATCGACGGCAGCGAGCGAGCCGCCCTTGGTCTCGTAGGTGCGCATCGCCGCGTCGAGCTCGCGCTCCGCGACGTGCTGGATTCCTTCGTCGATCGTGAGCGTCGACGTCGTCGCCTTGCGAGCGCGTGCGCCGTCGGCGCCGCCTTCGAAGATGAGCCGTCCGCTCCGATCGCGCAGCCCGCGCACGTCCTCGACCGTGCCGCGCAGCTCTTCGTCGAGCGCGAGCTCGATGCCGTCCTTTCCCTGGCCGTCGGGGGCCACGAACCCGAGCACCGGGCCGGCCAGCTCGCGAGCCGGGTAGTAGCGGTGGCCCTCGCCCTCGATGGCAGAGCCCGCGAATCGGGTGCGCCTGTCTTCGGATCGGCGAGGTCGCGCACGCCCGCCGCCTCGTCGCCGGTGATCGCGTCGCTTGAGCCAGACGAAACGATGGCGCGCTTGCAGCTTCTCGTAGACCTCGCCGGGGTCGATCGAGAGCACCGCGACCGAGGCGCGATGGCGGCGTCGCGCAACGCGGCCTCCTGCGCAGGCGTCACCGTCGACGCCGCGGAGCATCTCGACGACGTCGGCGCTGACGCTCGGCACCTCGACGCTCACCGCGAGCGGCGTCCCGTTGCGGTCGTAGATGGTGCCGCGCTTGGGCTCGATGTGGAGGCGACGCTGCCGCTGCTTCTCGGCGATCTCGCGCCACTCGGCGCCGTCCTCGACCTGCACGCGCCAGGCGCTCGAGACGATGCCGCCGAGCGCGAGGCCCATGACGCCGCAGAGGACCCCCATGCGCATGCGGATCCACCGCGCGCGCGCGGGGTCGAGGTTCCTCACGGCGGCCCTGCCGTGCAGCCGGCCGCGCGGTCGTCGCTCGGCGTCCGCCCGCGCGCAGGCCGTCCGGCGCCAGCGGTGGACGATGCGCTCCGGCGGTCGGCGGCTCCATGCCGAGCAGCGTCCGCGCGACGATCTCGACGCGCTCGGGAGTCTTGTAGCTCGCGGCCTCGAGCTCGAGCACGCGCTTCGACCTCGCGCAGGCGCGCCTGCTCCTGGCGCGCGCGCCCGAGCTCGTACCCGAGCTGCACGGTCTTGCCGCGCAGCGCGAGGTGCACGACGAAGGCGCTGACCGCCGCCACGACCGCGAGCGTCCAGACGGCAGGAAGGCTGCTGCGCGCGCATCCGCTCATGGCTCGCTTCTCGACGGCGATCGCGGCGAGCCGCGCGCAGCTTGGCGCTGCGCGAGCGCGGGTTGCGTGCCGCACTCCTCGTCGGTCGGCGATCTGGGGCTTCTTCGTGAGCGGCTCCCAGGTCCGGCGAGGCGAACGCGCGCTTGACCAGCCGGTCCTCGAGCGAATGAAAGCTGAGGATGGCGGCCACGCCGCCCGTCGGCGACGATCGCCGGGCAGCGTGGCGAGGAGAGTCTCCAGCTCGTCGAGCTCGCGGTTGACGGCGATGCGGAGCGCCTGGAAGCGTGCGCGTGGCGGGGTCGACGCCGCCGACGCGCGCAGGGCCGACGGCGCGCACGATGGCGCGGCGCAGATCGAGCGTCGTGCGCAGCTCGCCCGCCGCGAGCGCCTTCTTGATGCTGCGCGCGATGCGGCGCGAGCGACGCTCGTCGCCGTACTGGTAGATGACGTCGGCGAGCTCGTCGTCGGACAGGCGGTCGATGAGCTCGAGCGCGGTCTCGCCGCTGCTCGGGGTCCATGCGCATGTCGATGCGGCCCCTCGCGTCGGAAGCTCATGCCGCGGTCGGCCTCGTCGAGCTGCGGCGAGCTCACGCCGAGATCGGCGACGAGACCCTCGACGTGGGCGATACCGAGCGTCTGGAGCTGCTCGCGTACGCTCGAGAAGGGCGCTGGCACGAGCATCACGCGGTCCGCGACGGTCGCGAGACGCTCTGCGGCGGCGGCGATGGCGGTCGGATCGCGGTCCAGGGCGACGATGCGCGCGCTGCGGCTCGGCCTCGAGGAGCGCGACGGTGTGACCGCCGCCGCCGAGGGTCGCGTCGACGTAGACGCCGCCCGCGCGCGGCGCGAGCGCGGGCACGACCTCTTCGCGCATCACCGTCGCGTGCTCGAAGCGCTTCACGTCGCTCTCCTCGTCGAAGTCGTCGCGCCAGACCCACTCGACCGAGTCGGCCGAGCAGCACGCCGGGCAGCGCGAGCTGGAGGTTGCTCATAGCCCGAGCTCCGCGAGGCGCGTCGCGATGTCGCGCCGCTCGTCTTCGGTGGTCTCGAAGTGCTTCTGCCACTCGTCCTTGTCCCAGAGCTCGGCGTAGCGGCCGGCGCCGGCCCAGAGGACGTCCTTCGTGAGGCGCGCGTGGTCGCGGAGCGTCGGCGGGACGAGGATGCGCCCGACGTCGTCGATGTCGCACTCGACGGCGCCGGAGACGTAGATGCGCTTCAGCTTCTGGACGGCACGATCGAACTGCGGCAAGCGCGCCGAGACGCTCCTCGAACGCGCTCCACTCCGCGGGCGTGTACGCGACCAGGCACGGATCGAGGGCGCTCGTCAGCACGATGCGCCGCTCGCCGGCGGCGCCGAGCGCATCGCGATAGCGCGCGGGCACGCTCGTGCGCCCTTTCGCGTCGATCGTGTGCTCGTACCGCCCGCGAAACATCGACGCGCCCTCGCCTCTCGGGGGGCCTGGAAAGGCCGTGGCACTTCTTGCCACGATTTCCCACGCCCAAGCCCGAAGCTATGGGGACGCGTCCCGACTGTCAATATTTCCCGATAGCTACGTCATGGGTCGACCGCTGCACCTTCGCTCAGTTGGAGCCGGTGAGACAAGATTCCGGGCGGCCACCGGAGCGCGCGCCGGCCCGCTCCCCCGGCGACGGTCGGGACGGGCCGGGACCCACGTGCCTGGGTGGGGAGCCCCGAGGGGAGCGTCCGCGCTCCCCTCCAGCGAGCTACTGCGAGAGCGCGAGGACGTGCTTCGCGATGACCATGCGCTGCACTTCGCTGGTGCCCTCGCCAATTTCGCAAAGCTTCGCGTCGCGCAGGTGCCGCTCGACGTCGAACTCGCGGACGTACCCGTATCCGCCGTGGACCTGCACCGCGCTGTTGCAAGCGCGCGTGGCGGCCTCGCTCGCGAAGAGCTTGGCCATCGCGGCCTCGTTCGTATGTCGCTTGCCGCCGTCGGCCAGCCACGCCGCGCGGTACGTGAGCAGGGAAGCGGCGTCGAGCTCGGTCTTCGCGTCCGCGAGCATCCACTGGATGGCCTGGATGCTCGGAGATCGGCCGGCCGAACGCCTTGCGCTCCTTCGCGTACCGGGTCGCCATCTCGAGCGCGCCGTAGCCCAGGCCCAGCGCCATGGCGGCGATCGAGATGCGCCCGCGGTCGAGGATGCGCATCGTGTCGGCGAAGCCGTGGTCCACCTCGCCGACGCGATGAGAGTCCGGCACGCGGACGTCGTCGAGCGTGAGCTCCGCCGTGTCGCTCGCGCGGCAACCGAGCTTCAGCAAGTGCTTGGAAGACGTGAACCCCGGCGTCCCCCGGTCCACGACGAACGCCGTGATGCCACGCTGCTTGGGGACCTCGGGATTCGTGCGCGCGAGGACGACGCAAAACCCGCCGATCGAGCCCTGCGTGATGAACGTCTTGGTCCCGTTCGAGGACCCACTCGTCGCCCTCTCGACGCGCGCTCGTGAGCAGGGCCGCCGCGTCGCTTCCGCTTCCGGGTTCGGTGAGGGCCCAGGCCGCCAGCCACTCGCCCGAAGCGGCGCGCGGAAGGTACTTGCGCTTCTGCGCCTCGGAACCGAAGGCCAGGATGTGGCCCGTACCCAGACCGTTGTGGGACGCGACCGTCAGCGCGATGGAGCCGTCGACACGCGCGATCTCCTCGACGCAGATCGCGTAGCTCGTCGTGTCCATGCCCGAGCCGCCGTACTCCTCGGGAATGCGGATGCCGAGGAGGCCCATTTGCGCGAGCTTCGGCACGAGGGCGGCGGGAAACCGCTCCTCCTTGTCCCAGCGCTGCGCCTCGGGCGCGATCTCGGCACGAGCGAAGTCGCGAACGCTCTGGCGTAGCAATCGGTGCTGCTCGGAGAAGTCGAAGTCCATCGCTTTGGAACGCGGGAACATGTCACGCCGGCGAGCGAGCGCGCAAGCGTGCGCTCGGCTGGGCTCAGCGTTCGACGCAGACCGTCACCTCCTCCTGCGTATTCATGCACTTGAACCGCGCTGGGCAGGCGTCTTGGCCGTCGCACGTCCGGGAGCAGTACTCCGCGCTCGCGTACGCCACGCACGCACCGGCGGCGCACTCGGCCCCGCGGAGGCACGCCGAGCCCATGTCGATGGGGCCCTTCTTCGTCTTCTCGGCGCGCGGTTGGGTGCCTCGGTTCGCTTGGGAGAGTGCCTGCTCGACCGCCGCCCGCGCGAGGTCTGTGCGCTCGTACACGTCCCGGCCGGACCCGGGAACGCAATCGGCCCCTGCGCTCGCGAGGACGCCCGCGATTTCTCCCGTGGATTCGTCGAGCGCGGGGCTACCGCGCGCAGCCACGCACGAGGCCTCGTCGACGTCGAACGCGCCCGCGCTGGTGCCGAGAACGGCCACGTGGTCGCGGACGACCTTGCCCGCGGCGGCAAAACCGACGGTCCGGACGTGGTCACCCTTGGCGGCGCCGGTCGCGCGAATCGCGACGGGCTCGATCTCGTCGATGGGTTGGTCCAGCTGGACGAAGGCTACGCCGGCATTCTCGGGGCTCGCGGCGAAGAGCCGGTAGCCCCGGGCCCGCTCGACTGCGCCCGCCGGGCGCTCCCCGGTGAAGATGCGCAGGGCAGGCACCGAGGGCGGAACGCAAAGCCCCGCGGTGAGGACGACATCGGGAGCGACGAGGACTCCGGCGCACGGCAGGCGACCCGGCGCTACGAGCGCAACGACCGCCGGATCGTCGCCGCGGTCGGCCACCCCCACGAGCGACCGCACCCGGTCGACGGCGGGCATGCCGGAGGACGAAGAAGGGACCGGCGCCGTCTGTCCCGCGCAGGCGAGAGCCGAAAGCACTGCGGGAACGAGGGCCCTGTACATGGCCTCGCCCCGATTGCGAGCGTCGTGCCGCACGGCGGCCGCCGAAAGAGGCTCGATTGGAGTAAGGCAGCGTGGCCGGGACAGCTCGAGGACTGTCCCGGGACACTTCGCTTGAAGCGAAGCAAAGTTACTTCAAGTAGTTACGGACAAGGTCGCTCCGCCGTTTCCCCGCTATTGCCCGGCAAGGCCGCAGCGAAGGCAGGTGGTGCCGAAGAAGTGCCGCAGCTGGTGGAACCGCCACATCGGCTCGATGCCGAGCCGTGCTTGCAACCGCCGCCAAGCCACGCCGACGGCCTGCTCGTTCAGCGCGTCCCGGTGCCCGTCTGCCACGAGCCGCGCTGTGGGGCCTTGCCGTCGCAGGCCACCGCGAGGATCGCCCCAAGCATCGGCGCTACGGGTACGGCGCTCTTCCAGCCCAACGCAGGCGCCATCGCCTACGCCGGAGAGACCGTCGAGCAGCCGGACAACCTTGGCATCGACCTCCTGAGCAGGGTCGCGGCCGCAGAGTCGAGCGGCGCCCGGCTCCTCGGCGACGCCTGGCGCGCGGGTCAAGTCTGGTACTGGAAGCACGAGGACCCGACCAACACGTCAGCGCCGCGAATCTCCTCGGAATCATGACGCTGTTCGGGGATCCCACGCTTCGCCTGCAGTACTCGATTCCCCCCGCGGCCGGCGACGTCAACGGCGACGGCTACGGCGACCTCGCGCTCGTGGGAGGCAAGGAGCAGGGCGTCCCGGTCGCTTTCTCGAGCGGGACCACCAGCGGGACGTTCTCCCGTCTCGCGGACACGGTCAACCAGAACAGCCAGACCTTCACCGCGAACGCCCGGCTGGCGGGGGCAGTGCCCGTCGGCGGCGACTTCAACGGAGACGGCTACTCCGACATCCTGCTCGCTGGCTCGACCTCGTGGACCCAGGCCCTCCCGCTGGCACTCTCGAACGGAGACGGCACCTTCATCTCGTCGCTGTTCATGTTTGAAGACTCCCAGACCTCTCGAGAGCTGGGGGTCTATGCCTCGCAGGCCGGCGTGCGCCCGGTCGCGGGAGACTTCGACGGCGACGGCATCACCGACGTGGCGCTCACCGGCGGTGTCGGATGGAACACCGTGGCGGTGGCGTTCAGCGCGCCCGGCGGTGGGTCCAACCACGTGACCAACGCGAGGTGCGACCAGTTTGCCGCCGATGCCGCGCAGTCCGGCGTCCGGACGGTCGCGGGCGACTTCGACGGCGACGGGCTGACCGACCTGGCGCTCACCGGCGGAGCGGGGTGGACCTATGTTCCCGTGGCCTTCTCCAACGGCGACGGGACGTTCCGGCTCACGTTCACGACCGTCTCGAACTTCCCGACGTACGCCGCGCAGCCCGGCGCCGTGCCGGTGGCCGGCGACTTCGACGGGGACGGGCGCGCGGACATCGCGCTGACGGGCGGGGTCGGATGGAACACGGTGCCGGTCGCCACGTCCAACGGAGACGGCTCGTTCACCGTCACGAACGGCCGGGTTGCAAACTTCCCGGCGCTCGCGGCCCAGGGCGCACATGTGGCGGCCACGGACCTGGACGACGACGGGAGGGCCGACCTCGCGCTGACCGGCGTCAGCGGCTGGACGAGCGTACCGGTCGCGTTCTCGCTGGGGGGCGGCAACTTCAACCCGACGAGCGTCACCCTGCTCACGTTCCCGGCACTGGCGAGCCAGTCGGGAGCGAAGGTCGTCTCCGGCTCCGTCGCGCGTCACTGACACGACGGTCCGCAAAGGAGCCCGGCCGCGGGCCTGCGTGTACGAGGGATCATGGAGCCCACCCGCGCCGTGTCCCCCGCCGAGCGCATTCGTGGCATCGCCCTGTTCCTTCTGAGGCTCGGCGCGGGGCCGGAGCCGGTCGCCGCGATGCCGAAGGACCATGGGGATCGAGGAAAGCGCCTTTGTTCTTCGACAAAGCGTCATCGATGTCTATCCGAGGGCCATGGATCTCCATCCGGGTGCCTTTGTTCCCCAGCCAAGACGCTTTGTGTCTTGTCAGAGTGACTTGGCTCCTTGTCCAAGGGTCTTTTGGTTTCCTTCGTGGGCCTTGGCTCCTCGTCCAAGACGCTTTTTGTTTGGACAAAGGACCTTGGCTCGTGAAAAAAGCGTCTTTTCCCGAGAGCCAAGCCGCTTTCGTTTCTGAATAAGGCGCTTGGATGAGAGTCAAAGCGCCTTTTTGTTTCAGCCGAGATGCTTTGCTCCTCGTCCGAGGAGCTTTGCTTTCCATTCAAGAGCCTTCGTTCAAGAACAAAGACGCTTTGTTTCTTGTCGAAGGGTCTTTGTTGGAAGACAAAGACCCTTTTGGTCTTGTCCAAGGCGCTTGGACAGAGGTCCACGACCCATTTGGTTCGAGCCACGCACCTTTGGGCCGAATTCAGGGCGCTCCGGCTCGACTCTGAGAGGCTCTTCCTGGAGCCGGAGCCGGCTTCGGGCACCGCCGCGGTCCGTCGACGACGAGCTTCGCTGCCCTCACCCGATCTTGAACGGGACGGAGTCGAATTCCTGACACGAGAAGGAGCGACTCGCCCGCGCTTCCGTTAGCAGCCAACCTGCGGGCGGGGGGTGCCTTCGTTTGGCCAGTGACGCGCGGCTGCCGGCGGTTCGTCTTGGCTCGGCTCCTCCGGGTCCGGCGGAGGGGGCGGGAGCGGGAACCCGGGATCGCCGGGATTCGGTGGCTCGGCTTCCCCGATCGCGTCGAGGTGCGTCCGGGCGCGGGTTACCGGGAGAGGCAGGGCGCTTAGGCTCGGGGCCGACCATCGCGGCCGCGGGCTGCAATCGGGATGCCGCCTCCGGCCCAGACGAAAACGCAGAGGCGCGCTGCAGCTGACCCGCGGACATTGTGCCTAGTCACGCCGCGATGCCCCGCGCGTGCCGTACGCTCGGGCGCCGCGCTCGCGGCCGAAACCCTTGCTCTCTGCTGCTTCTCTGCTGCGGCGAGTCGTCCGGCACGTGCGCTGCACCCGGGGCTCCCCATGGCGGTGCTCGTAACCGGAGGCGCCGGGTACATCGGCTCGCATATGGTCCGTCGGCTCTGCAGGGCGGGACGGAGCGTCGTCGTGCTGGACGACCTGTCGACCGGGCATCGCGATAGCGTTCCACCCGACGTGCCGCTGGTCCGCGCGGACGTCGGCGACCGACCGCAGGTTCGGGAAGCGATCCGGGCCTGACGAGGTCGACTCCGTCGTTCACTTCGCGGCACGGATCGCGGTAGGGGAGTCCGTCCAGGACCCTCGCCTCTATTACCGGCAAAACCTGGCCGCGACCTTCCACCTGCTGGAAGAGGTGCTCGACGCGCGGATCGGAGCCTTCGTCTTCTCGTCCACTGCGGCGGTCTACGGCGTCCCGGAGCTCGTTCCCATTCCCGAGGACGCCGCGACCCACCCCGTCAGCCCGTACGGCGACACCAAGCTGGCCATCGAGCGAATGCTGGCTTCGTACGCGAGGGCGTACGCGCTCCGATACGTGGCGCTACGGTATTTCAACGCGGCGGGGGCGGAGCCCGGCCTGGGCGAGCGGCACGAGCCCGAGTCTCACCTGATCCCCATCGCGCTCGAGGCCGCGCTCGGGCGCAGGCCTCCCGTCGCCGTGTTCGGGGACGACTACCCGACTCCCGACGGCACGTGCATTCGCGACTACGTTCACGTAGCCGATCTGGCGGACGCGCACCTCGCGGCGCTGGAGCACCTCGCCGCCGGAGGCGAAAGCGGGGCCTTCAATCTCGGGACCGGAGAGGGTCACTCCGTTCGGGAGGTCATCGAGACCTGCCGGGCCGTGACGGGCCGCCCAGTCCCCGTCGTCGCGGCGGAACGGAGAGCCGGGGACCCGGCCGTTCTCGTCGCGAACCCCCGCCGCGCGGCCGAGGTGCTGGGCTGGCGGGCAGAGCGGTCCTCTCTCGAGCGCATCGTGCGCGACGCCTGGAACTACCACGCGGGGAACCCACGCGACGACGAGCCGTCCGAAGAAGTACCGCGAGGCGGTGGAGAAACCCCGCCGAGCCACACCAGAGAGGGAGACGCCCATGCCCCGTGACGTCATCTGCTTCTCTCACCTGCGCTGGAGCTTCGTGTACCAGCGCCCCGACCACTTGATGTGCCGATGCGCCCGAGACAGGCGTGTCTTCTTCGTCGAGGAGACGCTCGAGAGCGACGCGCTCGAGGGCGATTGAGGGGCGCAGCTGCAGCTGAGCGAAGTCGACCCCAACCTCTTCCGGGTGGTGCCGCACACGCGGACGCCGGGCGACCCCTGGGGACATCGTCCGCTCCTCGACGAGCTGCTGGCGCGTCACGGGGTGCATCGGCCGCTCCTCTGGTTTTACACGCCGATGGCGCTCACCTGCGCCGAGCACATCGAGGCCGGTGCTGTCGTCTACGACTGCATGGACGAGCTCTCGGGGTTCGCCGGCGCACCGCCGGAGATGGCGTTTCGCGAGCGGCAACTCTTCGGGCGAGCGGATCTCGTCTTCACGGGCGGGCGGAGCCTGTACGAGGCGAAGTACCCGCACCACCCGAACGTCCATGCGTTCCCCAGCAGCGTCGAGGCCGAGCACTTCGCGCGCGCGCGCCTGCCCGGGGACGAGCCGGAGGACCAGAGGGCCTTGGGGCGGCCTCGCATCGGCTTCTTCGGAGTGATCGACGAGCGCATGGATCGCGAGCTTCTCGCCCGCCTGGCCGACGCCCACCCCGAATGGAGCATCGTGCTCATCGGTCCCATCGTGAAGGTCGACCCGTCGTCGTTGCCCCGCCGGAGAAACCTCCACTACCTCGGCCCCAAGCTCTATCGAGAGCTCCCCGACTACATTCGCGGCTGGGACGTGGCCATCATGCCGTTCGCGCTGAACGACTCCACCCGGTTCATCAGCCCGACCAAGACGCTCGAGTATCTCGCAGCCGGAAAGCCAGTCGTATCGACTCCCATCCGCGACGTCGTGAAGCCCTATGGAGAGCACGGCCTGGTGCCGATCGGTACGGGCGAGGAGTTCGTCGGCCATGTCGAGGCGCTTCTCGCGGAACGCGGTTCGTCCCGGGAGGCCACCCGGCGGGAGGCCGGCGACGCGTTCGTCGCGGCCACGTCGTGGGACGCAACCTGGAACGCCATGGACGCGCTGATCCGACGAGCCCTGGGGCAACGCCGGTCGGTCGCGTGAGGAGGGCACGATGTACGATTGCTTGATCGTGGGCGCCGGCTTTGCCGGGAGTGTCTGCGCGGAGAGGCTGGCGTCCGCCGGAAGGCGCGTCCTTCTCTGCGACAAGCGGGGTCATATCGGGGGAAACGCCTACGACCATTACGACGATGCCGGGATCCTGATCCACCGATACGGGCCGCACATCTTCCACACGGCGTCCCCGAGAATCTTTCGATACCTATCTTCCTTCACGAACTGGCGCCCGTACGAGCATCACGTCCTCGCCAGCGTCGACGGAAGGCTCCTACCGTTTCCGATCAACATCGACACGGTCAATCGCCTGTACGACCTCGCGCTCGACGAGTCGAACATCGAAGAGTTCTACCAGAGGCGCGCGGAGCCGATTGGGCGACCGCGGACCAGCGAGGACGTCGTCCTCAGCCGCGTAGGACGTGACCTCTACGAGAAGTTCTTCCGGAACTACACGAGAAAGCAGTGGGGGCTCGACCCGTCGGAGCTCGATGCCGCGGTGGCCGCGCGCGTTCCGGCGCGCACCGACCGGGACGACCGCTACTTCACCGACGCGTTCCAGGCCATGCCCCTGCACGGGTACACGCGGCTGTTCGAGCGCATGCTCGACCTTCCCAACATCACGGTCGTCTTGAACACGGACTACCGCGACCTCGTCCGCGAGGTCTCCTTCCGGGAGATGATCGACACGGGGCCGATCGATGCCTACTTCGACCAGAGGTTCGGGCCGCTCCCGTATCGTTCGCTCGACTTCGCGTTCGAGACCCACGACTGCCCGAAGTACCAGCCGGGCGCGGTCATCAACTACCCGAACGAGCACGCGTACACGCGGATCACGGAGTTCAAGTACCTCACGGGTCAGACGCATCACAAGACGACCATCGTGAAGGAGTTCCCCCGTGACGACGGAGACCCGTACTACCCGGTGCCGCGGGCGGAGAACGCCGAGCGATACCGCGCCTACAAGAAGCTCGCAGACGCGACCCCGAAGGTGCACTTCGTCGGGCGGCTCGCGACGTACAAGTATTACAACATGGACCAGGTGGTCGCGCAGGCGCTCGCCTTGACCGACGGCATGCTGGGCATTGGCGGCGACGCGGGTACGCGAGCCGCATGAGTTCGACCTCGCCCGGACGGAAAGCGCATCTGTCTGGGCTGGGAATCCCCGGCCACACGCCCTCGTCGGCGGTGCCGGAGGAAGGGCCGCGAGGCTACCCCCGCCCGCTCGTGCGCCGCGCGAACTGGGCCAGCCTCGACGGGTCTTGGGCGTTCGCGATCGACGCGCACGCGCAGTGGCGGTCGCCCGAGAGCGTTCGGTTCGACGGGCGTATCGAGGTGCCCTTCTCCCCGGAGACGGCCCGCAGCGGTGTCGGCGACACGGACCTCTACCGTGCGTGCTGGTACGAGCGCGAGCTGGTCGTGCCGGAGCTCTCCCCCGAGGAGCAGCTTCTGCTCCACTTCGGAGCGGTCGACTACGATTGCACGGTCTGGCTCGACGGTGCCCTGCTCGGGACGCACGAGGGCGGGTACACACCGTTCTCGCTCGAGCTCGCGTGTCCTCCCGGTCCCCATTCGCTCGTGGTCCGCGCAGAGGACGACCCGGCCGACCTGGCGAAGCCGCGCGGGAAACAGGACTGGCGGCTCGTCCCCCACTTCATCTGGTACCCACGCACGACCGGAATCTGGCAATCGGTCTGGGCGGAACGCGTCCCGCAGGCACGAGTCGAGTCGCTGCGCTGGACGTCGAACCTCGAGAGCTGGGAAATCACCGTGGACGCGCGCGTGCGCGCCGGTCGGGAGACTCGCACGTGGCTCGCGGTTCGCTTGCACGTCGGTGACATGCTCCTCGCCGACGACCGATGCGCGGTCGTGTCGGGACACGTGCACCGGCGCCTCGCGCTGAGCGACCCGGGCATCGACGACTTCCGCAACGAGCTCCTCTGGAGCCCGGAGAGCCCGAACATCATCGAGGCCGAGCTCGAGCTTTTGGACGAAAGCGGCCGGGTGCTCGACGCGCTTCGAAGCTACACCGCTCTGCGGGCGGTCGCGATCGATGGCGATCGCTTCGTCTTGAACGGCCGCCCGTACAAGCTACGTATGGTCCTCGATCAAGGGTACTGGCCGGAGACCGGGATGACCGCCCCCGACGACGAGGCGCTCAAGCGCGACGTTTTGCTCGCCAAGGCCATGGGGTTCAACGGCGCGCGCAAACACCAGAAAATCGAGGACCCGCGATACCTCTACTGGGCGGACCGGTTGGGGTTTCTCGTCTGGGAGGAGATGCCGAGCGCGTACCGCTTCACGCGGCAGTCGATTGCGCGGCTCACGCGGCAGTGGATGGAGGTGCTCGAGCGCGACGCAAGCCACCCGTGCATCGTGGCCTGGGTGCCGTTCAACGAATCCTGGGGCGTGCCGAACCTGCCGCAGAGCAGCCCGGAGCGGCACTACGTCCTGGGGCTCTACCACCTCACGAAGACGCTCGATCCGAGCCGACCGGTCATCGGAAACGACGGCTGGGAGAGCGTCGCGACCGACATCGTCGGCATTCACGACTACGACCCCGACGCCGCTCACATTGCGGCTCGATATGCGACGCAGGATTTGCTTCCACGCATCTTGAAGCGCGAGCGCCCCGGTGGTCGTGCGCTCGTGCTCGATCACGAGCGCCACAGGCCGGACCTGCCGGTCGTGCTCTCCGAGTTCGGCGGGGTCACGCTCTCTTCCGCCGGACCGGACGCCTGGGGTTACTCCCGCGTGCAAAACGCCGGTGAGCTCATGACGCGCTACTCCCAGCTCCTGGGCGTGGCACGCTCTCTCGAGCTGTTCGCCGGCTTCTGCTACACGCAGCTGACCGACACGTACCAGGAGGCGAACGGGCTTCTCTACGCCGATCGCACCCCGAAGCTCCCCATCGAAGAGGTTGCGGCGGCCACGGCCGGACCCCCGAGCAGGGAGGGCGGCGCGGACGTGAGCCTCGCGTGGGTGGACGAGAACGTCACCGAGCGTACGGGGGCGCCGTGACCACGGTACGGCGACTCGAGAAGGCGGATGGCCGCGCGCTGTGGCTCTACTCGCGCGGGCCCATACCGGAGGAGATTGTCGCGCCCTCGCCGGAGGGAGCCGACGCGCCTCCGCCGAACCCCCACCTTCGGTGGCACCCGCTGCGCGGCGAATGGGTCGTGTACGCCGGGCATCGCCAGCACCGGACCTTCTTGCCTCCGCCGGAGTGGAACCCGCTCGCGCCGACCAGCCACGGTGCACCGCCGACCGAGCTCCCGGCCGGTCCGTGGGAGGTCGCGGTGTTCGAGAACCGGTTCCCCACGCTTGCGGCGAGCGCGCGCGATGCGCCCCCTGGAATCGTGCCGTCCCAGCCGGCGCTCGGCGCGTGCGAGGTCGTCGTGTACTCGCAGGATCCACGCAAACCACTGGGGGCGCTGCCGCTCGGCCACGTCGCGCTCGTGCTCGAAGTCTGGGCGGACCGCACGCGCGCGCTCGGGAGTCGCGACGACGTGCAATACGTGATGCCGTTCGAGAACCGAGGCGAGGAGGTCGGAGTGACCCTGCACCACCCGCACGGCCAGATCTATGCGTATCCGTTCGTGCCGCCGCTCCCCGCGCGGGAGCTGTCTCTCCAGCTCGCCCACTACGAGAGCGCGGGCTCCGGGCTCCTCGCCACGCACATCGCGGCCGAGCAGCGCGATGCCGTACGCATGGTCTTCGACGGAGCCCTCGCCGTCGCATTCGTCCCAGCGTTCGCGCGCTATGCGTACGAGGTATGGGTCGCGCCCGTGCGCCCCGTGCCCGAGCTCGGGGCCCTGACCGCCGACGAGAGACTCGACCTCGCGCGGGCGCTCAAGTCCACCCTGGTCCGGCTCGACGGGGTCTTTGGCCGCGCGATGCCTTACGTCCTCGTCGTGCATCAGGCGCCGGTCGACGGGAGAGCTCACCCGGAGGCGCACGTCCACGTCGAGATTTATCCGGCGCTGCGGATGCGGAATCGCCTCAAGTACCTGGCGGGTTGCGAGCTCGGAGCAGGCACCTTCACGGCCGATACGCTGCCGGAAGAGAAGGCCGCGGAGCTACGCGCCGTGCAGGCTCCCCTTGACTGACTTCGAGCAGCTCTTCGGCCACGCTCCGGCCGTGGTCGCCGACGCGCCCGGAAGGGTGAACCTCATCGGCGAGCATACCGACTACAACGGCGGCTTCGTCCTTCCCGTCGCAGTCCCCCAGCGCACGCGCGTCGAGCTCGCGCCCCGCGACGACCACACGGCTCGCCTCGTGAGCGCTGGCGTCGAGCCTCACGCCGTGGACTTCGTCCTCGGCGAGGAAGTGCGCCGGGGTTCGTGGATTGACTACGTCCAGGGAGTGGTGGTCGCGCTCCGGGAAAGATGCCGCGTACTGGGCTTCGACGCCCGCGTTTCGTCGAACCTGCCCGTGGGCAGCGGTCTGTCCTCGAGCGCGGCGCTCGAGGTGAGCCTGCTGCGCGCCCTCCGCGCGGCCTTCGATCTCGCCCTCGACGACGTGACCATCGCGCAGGTGGCGCAGCGTGCGGAGAACGACTTCGTCGGAGCACCCGTGGGCATCATGGACCCGATGGCGTCGAGCCTCGCCAGCGAGGACGCGGCGCTGTTCCTCGATACCGAGACCCTCGCGTTCGAGCACGTGAGGTTGCCCGACGACATCGAGCTCGTGGTCATCGACTCGGGGGTGACCCACAGCCACGCGACCGGGGAGTACGCGACCCGTCGCAACGAGTGCGCGCGCGCGGCGGCGCTCCTGGGCGTACGTAACCTCGGCGTGGTGCACGATCCCGCCGTTGCCTCTTCTTTGCCGGCTCCGCTCGACCGACGGGCACGCCACGTGGTCACCGAGAACGCCCGCGTGGTCGAGGCGGTGACGGCGATGAGGGCGGGCGACGTTGGTCGACTCGGTCTGCTATTCGATGCCTCGCACGCCTCGCTGCGCGACGACTTCGAGGTGACCACACCGGACACCGACCGGCTGGTGCGCATCGCGCGCGGTCAACCCGGCGTGCTCGGTGCGCGCATGACGGGAGGCGGGTTCGGCGGAGCCATCGTCGCTCTGGCCATGCGCGGCGAGGGCACCAAGGTCGCATGCTGCACGCGCGACCTTTACGACGGCGGCGGTGCACCCCGCGCGCGCATCTTGCTCCCCGTCCCCGCATGAGCGAGGTCGAGCTCTGGGCGGGAGCCGAGTGCAGCTTGGTGCGACTCGGGGGCGAAGAATACGTCGACCAGCTGGAGCGGACAGGCCACGCCCGGCGCGCAGACGACCTCGACCGACTCGCCGCGCTGGGCGTTCGCGCTTTCCGCCAGCCTGTACTCTGGGAAAAGTGCTCGAGCTTCGACTGGAGCGACGAGCGGCTCGAGCGCCTGGACCGCCTGGGCGTGCGCCCGATCGTCGGGCTCGTGCATCACGGTAGCGGTCCTCCGCATACGAGCCTTCTCGAGGACGGGTTTGCGGACGGGCTCGCCGAGTTTGCCGGGCGCGTGGCCGAGCGCTACCCGTGGGTGGTCGACTTCACTCCCGTCAACGAGCCGCTCACCACGGCCCGCTTCTCGGCGCTCTACGGTCTCTGGTACCCCCGCGCGCGCAGCGACGCAGCCTTCGCGCGAGCGGTCCTGGTCCAGTGCCGGGCCATCCGCGCTTCGATGCGCGCCATCCGACGTGTGAGTCCGGGAGCTCGGCTCGTGCAGACCGAGGACATCGCAACCGTCTTCTCGACCCCGCGGCTCTCGTACCAGGCGCGGTTCGAAAACGACCGGCGGTTCCTCTCGCTCGACCTTCTCTCCGGGCGCATCGATTGGGAGCACGCGCTCTTCGGGTGGCTCACGCGCCGGGCGGGTGTGCCGCCGGCGGAGCTCGAGTCGTTCGTCCGCGACCCCTGCCCGCCGGACATCGTCGGGATCAACTACTACGTGACGAGCGATTGGTTCCTCGACCATCGCCTGGACCGATACCCGTCCTTTTCGCACGGAGGGAACGGCCGCGACGCCTACGCCGACGTGGAGGCCGTTCGCGCGCGGCGGCGGGGGCTAGTCGGATTCCGGTCGGTCATCGACCTCGTCTCCCGGCGCTATGGAAAGCCGGTCGCCGTAACCGAGGCGCACCTGGCGGGTTTCCCGGAGGACCAGGTCCGCTGGTTGCTCGAGGCCTGGTACGCGGCCTGCGCAGCTCGCGCATCGGGCGTCGACGTACGGGCAGTCACCCTTTGGTCGGCGTTCGGCACCTACGACTGGGACAGCCTTCTCGTGGAGGCGCGCGGCCGGTACGAGCCGGGGGTGTTCGACGTCCGCTCGTCCAGGCCGCGGCCGACAGCGCTGGCCCGGGTGGCCCGGCAGCTCGCCGCGGGCGCCAGGGGCGTGCGCTCGCTCCCGAATCACGCCGGCTGGTGGCGTCGCGCTTCGAGGCTCACGTACGCAGCTGGGCCCATCCGTACGCCGCGCGTTCGCCACCGCTCGCCCCTGCTGGTCGTCGGAGCGGCCGGCACGTTGGGGCGCACGATCGCCCAGGTCTGCGAGGCGCGCGCGATTGAAGTCGCGGCGTTCACCCGCGCGGAGCTCGATGCGACCAACCGCGGAGCGATCGAGCGGGTGCTCTCGCACGTGCGCCCGTGGGCGGTCGTGAACTGCGCCGGTTACGTCCGGGTGGACGACGCGGAGCGCGACGGGGCCGCATGCCACCAGAGCAACGTCATCGCTCCAGCCTTGCTCGCGGACGCATGCGCCGCGCACGGGCTGCGATTCGCCACGTTCTCTTCCGATCTGGTGTTCGACGGGAAGCTTTCGCGCCCGTACGTCGAGACGGATCTCCCGTCTCCCCTCTCCGTGTACGGCAGCAGCAAGGCCAGGGCCGAGCAGGTCGTGCTCGAGCGCTTGCCCCAGGCGCTGGTCGTGCGGACGAGCGCGTTCTTCGGGCCTGCGGACTCGCACAACTTCGTCACGCGCACTCTGGCGGCGCTCGCCTCGGGCGACGAGGTGGCGGCAGCGGACGACGCGATCGTCTCTCCTACATACGTCCCCGACCTGGCCCAGGCCGTGGTCAGTCTGCTGGTCGACGGCGAGGTCGGCGTCGTCCACCTGGCGACACGCGGAGCCATCAGCTGGTTCGCACTGGCCCACTGGATCGCGCGCTGCGCCGGCGTCCCCTCGGACCGTCTCCGGCGTACTACCATCGACGCGCTGCCCTACGCCGCGCCGCGCCCGCGCTTCAGCGCTCTCGCGAGCGAGCGAATCGCGCTGATGCCCGGGCTCGACGACGCCGTCGTCCGGTACTGCTCCGAGCGCCGGGAAGGCTGGGCGTGACGCGCCGTCTCTGCGGCTCCGCTTACCGGCCCTTGTGCTGTTCCTGGTATTTCTTGGTGTGGTGGCGGATTTGCCCGCTCGCGTCGCGGTACTCCCGCGACTTCAAGTCGGGCTGACCACCCTCCTTCTTCTTCTGTGGCTCCGAGCGCGCTTCGGCCTCCGTGCTTTCGCCGCGCTCCGGTCGCGCGGCGCGCGACTCACCTTCCGCGCTCTCGCCGCGCTTCGGCGCCGAGCTCTTGCCCTCGTGGTGCGGGAAGGGCTCCCGGGTGCTCTTGTGCGAGTGCATACCCGTTCCTTTCTCTTCCGGCATGGTCTACCTCCGGCTGGCTGCACGGGGACGGACGCAAACCACGTGCTACGCGGCACGAAGTTCGCTGCTCGCCGCCGCCCGCGGCGTCGCGCATGGCCCGACGTACAAGCTAGAGAAGCCGCGCCGCGAAATCGTACAGGGACACAGGCGCAGAGCCGCCCTTTCCGTCGCCGAACGACACACGGGCGAAATGGAGCGAGCGCGCGCCGCCCTCGGTGTACGTCGCATGGGGCGCGGTCCACGCATGAAATGCCATCCAGGTCGCGCCCTGCAGGTCCGTGAAGAGCTCCTGACCGCCAGGGCCGAGCAGCGCCCCGAAGCTCCTCACGAGCGGGGCGTCGGTGCTCAGCTTCGTGCACGGCCCTTGCGGGCCGTCGCACCGAGCGAACCCGATCGCATAGTTGGCGCTGTCGTAGCGATTCGCCGAATAAAAGAGGAAGGTCGAGGCGCCGTTCCGGATCATCGACGGGCCCTCGATGAGGGGGTGCTCCCAGCTGCGGTCGGTCGTCAGCAGAGCGGTCGGTGCGCCCTCGACTTCGAGCCCGTCCTCCGACAGCGCCTGGGACCATATGCGCGCCGGCGCGCTACACCGGTCGCTGTTCTCGTCGCTCTTCCAGAGCAGCCACGGCTGGCCCGACGCATCCACGAACGGGCTGGGATCGATCGAACCGCAGAGAGACAGCTGACATAGAAACGGGCGGCTCGACTCATCGAGGTACGGACCGTCCGGCCGGGCCGACGTCGCTCGCGAGATGCACTGAAAGCCGGAGGCCCGGTCACGAGTCGTGTAGTAGAGGATCCACCCGCGAGCCCTCCTCAGTACCGATGGCGCCCAGGTGAGCTCATCGTCGTGGGAAGCCCATGCCGGCAGCACGGGCAGGGCGTCGGGGAGCGCGATCCACGACCGCAGATCGTACGAACGCGCGGTCTGCACGTGCTTCCCGTGTGCCGCCGTGGCGAACGCGTAGTAAGCGCCCGCGTCGACCGCCACGAAGGGGTCGGCGAATTCATGCGTCGCGGCGGCCGGCGGTGCGGGCGGGGCGTCCACACCCGCGGCGCGCGCCTGCAGAAGCAGCGTGAGGACGATACGGGCAAGTGCCTGGACCATGGGCTGGCTGTACCCATGCCCCGGCACGATGTCACCCCGCGCGTAAGGCAGAGGCATCGGCGCGCGCGCGCCTTGCACCCATCTACCGGCGGATGTGCGGGCGGCGGAGCTTCACGTTCACCTCGCTGCGCGAGCTCTTGGCCTACGTGAGGCCCTACCGCAAGTACGGGGGGCTCACGGTCGTCTTCGCGATGCTCGGGTTCTGCCTCTCGTTCTTTTACCCGTGGATCATCGGCAACGTCGTCGACGCGATCGCCGCGACAGGGCGCCCGATGGTCGACCGCGAGCGCACCCTCGTTCGCATGGCGGAGCTTGCGGCGGTTGCCGCCGTGATGCACGCGGTCGTGGTGTACGGGCGGGGTCACTCCAACGTGCACCTCGGCCATCGCGTGGTGACCGATATACGCCGTGCTCTCTTCGAGCACGTGCAGCGGCTCAGCGCGAGCTTCTTCACCCGCGAGCGCACCGGGTCGGTGCTCTCGCACATCGTGCACGACGTGCACGAGGCCACGACGCTCATCTACGCCGGCGCGATCGTCGTCGTCATGGATGTCGTTCAGCTGGCGATTGCGGTCGCGCTCCTCGCCGGAATCTCGCACGATCTGACGCTGGCCTGTCTGGCGCTCCTGCCTCTTTACGCGGTGGTGTTCGCGATCATGAACCCCCGCGTGCGGCGCGCGAGCGAGGCCATGCAGGACGAGTTCTGCCGCATCTCGGCGAACATCGCCGAGCAGCTCGCGGGGCACGAGGTCATCAAGGCGTACAACGCCGAGGCGCTGCAATCCAAGCGGCTGGGCGAGGAGCTCGACGGTCATCACAAGCTCGTCGTGGCTCAGAGTCACTGCGGTCACCTCGTCGCCGCCCTCGGAGAAGTACTCGTCCATTCCGGGACCACGCTCGTCATCGGATACGGCGGCTGGCTCGCGCTCCGAGGCGACCTCACGCCTGGCCAGCTGACGCGGTTCCTCGGCTACATGCTCATCCTCTTCGGGCCGGTGCGTCGCTTCGCGGATTTGAACATCACCTATCAGACGAGCCTCTCGGCCATCGGGCGGGTGTTCCGCATCTTCGACGTCAAGCCGTCCATCGTCGGCCCCGACCGTCCACGCGCGCTAGCGCCCGTCCACGGACACGTGCGGCTGGAGAATGTGTCCTTTCGTTACGAGCAGGACGGTCCGCCGCTGCAGGGGGCACTCCGCGACGAGACGTCTTCCGCGTCGCTCAGGCCGAGGTCTCAGGCAAGCGCGCCCTGGGTACTCGATGGCGTCACGCTGGAGGCGAAGCCGGGGGAGCGGGTCGCCATCGTTGGGCTCTCGGGCGCAGGGAAGACGACGCTCATCTCGCTTCTGCCGCGGCTCTACGACGTGAGCGCCGGCCGCGTGCTCGTCGACGGCGTCGACGTTCGGGACTACTCGCTTCAGGCGCTCCGCGCCGCCATCGCCATCGTGCAGCAAGAGACCTTCGTCTTCAGCGGCACGGTGCGCGACAACCTCGCGCTGGCACGGCCCGGTGCGACCGAAGACGAGATTGTGCAAGCTGCCGTAGCGGCGCACGCACACGAGTTCATCGTTCGACTGCCCGACCAGTACGGGACCATGCTGGGCGAGCGTGGTGTCAATCTGTCCGGGGGCCAGCGCCAGCGGCTCTCGCTGGCTCGCGCGATCCTGAAGACCCCGCGCATCTTGATCCTGGACGAGGCCACGAGCTCGCTCGACGCCGAGACCGAAGCGGTGGTCCAGACGGCGTTCCAGACGCTCGCCAAGGCGAGGACGTGCTTCGTCGTGGCCCATCGACTGAGCACGATCCGGGATGCCGATCGCATCGTAGTGCTCGATCAAGGCAGGGTTGCGGAGGTCGGCCGGCACGAAGAGTTGATGGCTCGGCATGGCCCGTACGCTCGGCTCGTGCGCCTTCAAACCGGCGCGTCCCGCAACGGGTCGGCGCACGGGCTTCATCGGGACTGGCCCAACGACTCGCCCAGCGAAGGGGCAACGTGACCGAACGACCTTACTCGGCTGCGTGGCGCTCGGAGGCCGAGACGAGCACCACCGACGGCGTCCGGCCGCGCGTGACCGCCTGCTCGACGGTGTGTCCCAGCGAGGGCGGGCCGGCGGGGCCGCCGCGATCGTACGCGCCGAGTACGAGCAAATCGTAGGGCACCCGCGCGAGCTCTCGGAGGATCTCGCGGGCCGCGACCTCGCCGTGGAGGACGCGCGCGGTCGCGCGCACACCGAGCCGGCGCACGCGACCGATGGCCTCGTCGAGGAGTGCCTGCGCGGTCAGACGCAGCCGGCGGTGATCGCGCTCGCGCCAGAAGAGCGAGTCCACGTCGGTATGAACGGCGTTGAACGCGACGAGCTCGGCATCGCAGGCCCGCGCGACGTACGCGGCGAGGTCGAAGGCGGCGAGAGAATGCGCCAGACCATTGACCGGGGCGAGCACGCGCTGGATGGAGGAGGGCAGCACGCCGTCAGCCGCAGCGACCAGCAGCGTGTCGCACGCTCCGGAGCGGATCACCGCGTCCTGCAAGCGACCGAACGAGAGGCCCCGCGCCCGCTCGACCCGCGCCCCGAGCGCAATCAGATCGTGCCCGCTCGCGGCTTCGACCACCGCCCGAAGCATGCCGCGGGCATGAGCGCGATGGGCGCTGATCTCGACGTTGTCGAGGCGGTCGGCCCTTTCGAGCTTGTCGATCGCATCGCCGGCTTCCCCCGAGCCGCCCGCGATGACAAGCTCCGTGATGTCGACGAGCTCGCCGACGGTCCGCTTGGCGACCGCGATCCGGCGCACGAGCTCCGCTGCCAGCCCGGGCAGGAAGTGCGGCGCCACCGGGACGAGCACGCGCTCCACTCCCGGGACGTACGCACGCTCGGCCGCCCGCTTCTCCGCGATCCGCTCCGCCTCGGCGGGGCTCGCCGGTGCGCGGCGCTCCGCGATGGCGAGCAGCGCCGGGGAGAAGAGAGCGGTCACGATTGCGACGACGGCGTACGTCGTGTACGCACGGGCCGGGAGCAGGCCGAGGTCGAGGCCGATGAGCGCCACGACGACGTCGGTCCCGCCCTTGACGTTGAGCGCCGCACCGACGACGGCAGCCTCCGACCAGCGCATGGCTCCGAGACGGGCACCCGCGCCCGCGAGCGCGGTCTTCACGAGAGTGGCCACGACGAGGAGCGCGGCGACGGCGCCCCAGCTGCCTGGCGTCTGGAGCTGCCCGATGTCGACGCGCGAACCGGCCAGCGCGAAGAAGACGGGCGCGAACAGGCTGCTGGTGAGCGCGTGGATGCCTTGCATGAGAGGCTTGCGCGCTCGCGGGGCTTGGCCGAGCAGCACGCCGAGGACGAACGCGCCGAGGAGCGGGTGCAACCCGAGCGCCGCAGTGGCGGCGCCCGCGAGCAGCACGAGCGCGAGCACGAGCGACATCGGGCCGTGGGCGATCCGCGCTTCGTCCGTGACCAGTCGCATCCAGCGGAAGACGAGCCGGCGCCCGACCGTCGCCACCAGCACGAAGAATGCGGCCGCGTACAGCACGGTGACGACCGCGGCCCGAAGCGGGGACGACGCGCGCGCCGCCGATGCGACCGCGACCAGCACCCAGACGAGCAGCTCGCTCGCGATTCCGGCCGCCAGCGCTACCTGCGCGAAGCGTCGACGCAGCTGCTCGCGCTCGATGAAGATGCGTGCGACGACGCTGACGGCGGTGACCGAGAGCACGATCCCGAGCAGCAAGGCGGCCAGCGGGTCGAGGCGGAGCCCCAGCCTGCCGAACACGAAGCCGGCCGCGATTGACGGCACGACGGCGCCCACCGCGGCGAAGCTGCCTGCGCGAAGCTCGGATTTCAGCATGCCGAGATCGACCTTGAACCCGGCGACCAGAAGCAGAAGAATGGCCCCGACCCACGAGAACGCGGACAACGCCAGTACGACCGCCGGCTCCCGAAAGAGCGATGCCTCGGCCGCAGGCCAGGCGCGCCCGAGCACGGATGGGCCGAGGAGGAATCCGGCGACGAGCTCGCCGATGACCTCGGGCTGATTGAGGCGCCGAGCCACGGCACCCATCGCACGCGCGACCACGAGCAAGACCGCAAGGGTCACGAGCGTGAGGATGAGCTGGTGCTCGGTCAGGCCCTGCACGGATACCGGCGCACGGCACGTTGTGCGCCCGACCGACGCACGGCCGAGGTGCGGGCGCGGGATCAGGGCGTCCGCGGACCGCGCTCGATTCGTCGCGGGGTGGCTGCGGCTCTTCGCGACGCGGATGCGCCTCTTCGCGACGGGGACTGCGATTCGCGTATCGCGCGCTTCCTCCGCGCTCTCTCGCTTTGTTCGTGGAGCCCTTCATCGAGTTCCAAGCAGCGCGACCATGCGAGTCCGCGTCCATTCCGCACCTCATTTCGGGTTGCCGCGGCGTGCGCGACATCGCGAAAGCGAGGTCGACAGGATCATGCAAGCGAGGTCGACCGATAGTTGCCGTACGATTGTGGCTATTTGCCACACGAGACTGCCTTGCTCCGGCGTGCCGGGCCGCGCACGATGAGGGCCCCGATGAACCCCGTGACCACGCACGTGTCAGCGCTCTCGGCTCTGATGGATCTGTCGAGCGAGGGCCTGCTCGCGCTCTCGCTCGAGGGTGAGGTCCTCTCCTGGAATCGAAGCGCGGAGACAATCTTCGGATTTCGCGCCAACGAAGTAGTCGGCCGCCGCTTCGACGCGATTGCCTTGGATGGTTTCTCCAGCCCGGCACGCGCCGCCCTCGCGCGCGCGCGCAGCGACGGGAGCACCTCGTTTCGCGCGGTGTGGAAGCGTCCGGACGGATCGCGGGTCGACGTCGAAATGACGATGCGAACGATCCCCGGCGCCGACGGCCTCGACGCCTTCATCGCAGTCCGCGGAAACCAGGCGGTGCCCGGAGGGGCATACGAGATCAGCGCCGGCGCCGACATGAGGATGCGCGGTCTGCTCGAAGCGGCGCCCGACGCGATGGTGCTCGTCGCTAACGACGGCGTCATCGTCCTCGCCAACCATCAGACCGAGAGGCTCTTCGGCTACAAGCGCGAGGAGCTCGTCGGCCGCCCCGTCGAGGTCCTCGTGCCCGAGCGCTTCCGCCGCGCGCACCCCGGGCACCGCGGCGCCTACTTCCACGACCTTCGCACGCGGCCCATGGGCGCCGGGCTCGATTTGTTCGCGCTCCGCAAGGACGGAACGGAGTTTCCGGCGGAGATCAGCCTCGCGCCGGTCACGACCAACGAGGGGACGTACGTCACCGCCGCGGTGCGCGACATCACCGAACGCCGCAAGGTCGAGGCCAAGTTCCGCGGGTTCCTCGAGTCGGC
Source organism: uncultured delta proteobacterium (assembly GCA_963720145.1). GTDB lineage: Bacteria > Myxococcota_A > Polyangia > Polyangiales > Polyangiaceae > Palsa-1150. Next base: position 123,780 of record CAVREO010000035.1, on the reverse strand, counting down.
CCCCGACGCCGTCGTCATCGTCGACGCCGACGGCAAGATCTCGCTGGTCAACACGCAGACCGAGAAGCTCTTCGGCTACGGGCGTGCGCAGCTCGTCGGCTCCGCCGTCGAGGTCCTCATCCCCGAACGGTACCGCGCGCGTCATCCCGGCCACCGGGCGGGGTACTTCACCCAGCCTCGCACGCGCGCGATGGGCTCGGGCCTCGAGCTCCACGGCCTCCGCCGCGACGGAACGGAGTTCCCCGTCGAGATCAGCCTGAGCCCCCTCGAGACCGAGGAGGGGACGCTCGTCTCGGCCGCCATCCGCGATATCACCGAGCGAAAGCGCGCCGAGGAGAAGTTCCGCGGCCTGCTCGAATCGGCCCCGGACGCGATGGTCATCGTGGGCAAGAACGGGCGCATCGTTCTCGTCAACGCGCAGACCGAGAAGCTCTTCGGCTACGGCCGCTCCGAGCTCCTCGGCAAGATGGTCGAGAACCTCGTCCCCGAGCGCTTCCGGGGCAAGCACCCGGGCCACCGCTCGTCGTACTTCGCGAACCCGCGCACACGCGCGATGGGCTCGGGGCTCGAGCTCTACGCGCTACGCAAGGACGGCACGGAGTTCCCGGTCGAGATCAGCCTGAGCCCCCTCGACACCGAGGAGGGGGTGCTCGTGTCGGCCGCCATCCGGGATGTGACGGAGCGGATGAAGATCGAGGCCAAGTTCCGCGGGTTCCTCGAGGCCGCGCCGGACGCCGTCGTGGTCGTGAACGGCGAGGGCTCCATCGTCATCGTCAACACGCAGACCGAGAAGCTCTTCGGGTACCCGCGCGGCAAGCTGCTCGGCAAGCCGGTGGAGATCCTCGTCCCGGAGCGCTTCCGGAGCCGGCACCCCGGCCACCGCGTCTCGTACTTCACGAACCCGCGCACGCGCTCGATGGGCTCGGGGCTCGAGCTCGCCGGCCTCCGCGCCGACGGGACCGAGTTCCCCGTCGAGATCAGCTTGAGCCCCCTCGACACCGAGGAAGGGACACTCGTGTCGGCCGCGATCCGCGACATCACCGAGCGAAAGAAGGCCGAAGACAAGTTCCGCGGCCTGCTCGAATCGGCCCCCGACGCGATGGTCATCGTCGGCAAGGACGGTCGCATCGCGCTCGTCAACGCGCAGACCGAGAAGCTCTTCGGCTGCACGCGCAAGGATCTCCTCTCGCAGCCAGTCGAAATTCTCGTGCCGCACCGCTTCCGCGGGAAGCACCCCGGCCACCGCACGAACTACTTCCTCGATCCGAAGGCGCGCGCGATGGGCTCGGGCCTCGAGCTCCACGCGATGCGTGCCGACGGGACCGAGTTCCCGGTCGAGATCAGCCTGAGCCCCCTCGAGACGGAGGAAGGCGTCCTCGTCTCGGCGGCCATCCGCGACATCACGGATTCGAAAGCGGCTCGAGGAGATTCGTAGAAAGAGCGCCGAGCGCGAGGAAGCGAACCGGCGCCTCGAGCTCGAGGAGCAGAACAAGCGCATCCAGGAGGCGAATCGCCTGAAGAGCGAGTTCGTGGCGAACATGTCGCACGAGCTGCGAACGCCGCTCAACTCGGTCATCGGCTTCACCGAGTTGATGCTCGGCGGCAGGGTCGGCCCGCTGAGCGAGCCGCATCGCGAGTACCTCGGGGACATCCTCGCGAGCTCGAAGCACTTGCTCCAGCTCATCAACGACGTGCTCGATCTGGCTCGCGTCGAGTCGGGCAAGATTGAGATCCGACCGGAGCCCATCGACGCGAGCAAGCTGACCTCCGAGGTCCGCGACATCTTGCGCGGGCTGGCGGGCGATCGGCACACCAAGGTCGACCTCGACGTCAGCGAGGAGCTGACTGGCCTGGTCCTCGACCCGGCGAAGTTCAAGCAGGTGCTCTACAATTACCTGTCAAACGCCATCAAGTTCACGCCGGAGGGCGGCCACGTGGCCGTGCGCGTCGTCCCGGACGGGAGCGATTGCGTGCGCGTGGAGGTGGAGGACACGGGCATCGGCGTTCGTCGCGAGGACTTGCATCGCCTCTTCGTCGAATTCCAGCAGCTGGACACGGGCACGGCGAAGAAGTACGCGGGCACGGGTCTGGGTCTGGCGGTGACCAAACGCATCGTCGAGGCGCAGGGCGGTCAAGTCGCCGTGGAGAGCACCCTGGGAAAGGGGAGCACCTTCTCGGCCGTGCTGCCGCGTATCGTCCAGCCGAGCACGAAGCCCGCTCCAGACAAAGAGAACGGCCATGCAGAGTGAACCCATCCTCATCGTGGACGACAACCCCGCGAACCTGAAGCTTGCGCGCGTCTTGCTCATGTCCGAAGGGCACGACGCGCGCACGGCGCCGGATGCCGAGCAAGCGCTGAAGGTCCTTCAGACCTTCCGTCCGCGCCTCATTCTCATGGATATCCAGCTCCCCGGCATGGACGGCCTCGAGCTCACCCGGTTGCTCAAGGCCGACCCGAAGACGCAGGGGATCGTCGTCGTCGCCCTGACGGCGTACGCGATGAAGGGCGACGAGGAAAGGGCGCGCGCGGCGGGTTGCGACGGCTACATCGCCAAGCCGATCGACGTTCAGAAGCTGCCTGCGCAGGTGTCGCAGTATCTCGCTGGGGCACCGAGCGCGGGCGGCGCGCCGTGACAGGCCGCTGCGTCCTCGTCGTCGAGGACAACCCGACGACGCGGAAGCTCTTCCGCATCACCCTCGAGGCCGAGGGGTACCGCGTCCTCGAGGCGCCCGACGGGCGCCGCGCGCTGGCGACAGCGGCCGCGGACCAACCGGATCTGGTCCTCCAGGATTCTCGTCTTGCCCGACATGGACGGCCTCGCGCTGGCCCGCGCGCTTCGCGAGCTGCCGGGCGGTAGAACGCTGCCCATCGTGGCCGTCTCGGGCTTCCGGCGGCTGCTCGACCGGGCCCGTGTCGAGCCGGGGGTCTTCAACGACGTGCTCGTCAAGCCGGTGAACATCGCCGAGCTCGTGGCGACGGCTCGCGCGTTCGTGGTTTCCACGGGGGCGCCGGGGGCGCAGACCGGGCCGTCGGTCCTCGTCGTCGACGACGATCCCGTGCAGCTCAAGCTGACGCGCCTCGGACTCGAGCTCGAGGGGTTCCGCGTCGCGACCGCCACCGACGGCGACTCCGCCCTTCGCCAGGCGCGGGCCGCCGTTCCGGACGCGCTGCTCTGCGACGTTCTCATGCCCGGCATGGACGGCTACGAGCTTTGCCTCGCGTTCCGCCGCGACGACGCGCTCTCGCGTGTCCCGGTGGTCCTGGTGTCGGCTCACTATGGGGGGGCGCGCGACGAGGAGCTCGCGCGCCGCGTCGGCGCGAGCGCGCTGGTGACGCGGAGCCCCGACATCCGCGACACCGTGAACGCCATGCGCGCGGCTCTCGCCCGCAGCCCCGACTGGGAGATCGACCCCAACCTGCAGGCGAACGAGCACACCGAGCGCGTGATTGAGCAGCTGAAGCGACAAGCCCGCGCCAATACCGCCTCGGCCGAGCGTTCGGCCCTCCAGACAGCGCAGCTCTCGATTCTCGCCGGCATCGCCGAAGCGATGACCCGGAGCGAGGATATCGAAGAGACGTTCGGCGACGTGCTGGGGGCGTGTCTCGACGCGAGCGGGGTCACCAAGGGAGCGCTCTACCGCGTCGACGGGCACGACAAGCTCGTCTTCACCCACGCCATAGGCTTTCCTGAGGAGCTTCGCCCCTCGCTCCCGTCGGTGTTCGAGCATCCGGAGCTCCTCGACGCGACGAGGGACGGACGCGTCGTCTCGCCGACGGCGCATCTATCGGAGGACGCGACCGCGCGGCTCCTCGAGCAGGCCGGCGCCAGCGCGATCGTTCTCGTGCCGCTGCTTCGCAACCGCCGCAGCGTGGGCGCGCTCCTGCTCGCGTCGGGCATCGCCGAGATCGGCGAGCAGGACCTGATCACGTTCGGCCGCGGCATCGGCGCGCACGTCGCGCAGGCGCTCGCGGTGACGAGCGCCGTCGAGCGACTCCGCCACGCGGCGGAGGCGAGCCGCGTGCTCAATGCGTCGCTCGATCTCGGAGACGCGCTCGACGCTCTGGGCAAGCTGGCGACCCAGCACGTGGCCGACGTCTGCGAGATCCAGCTCGAGGGCGACGAGCCGCGGGTCTACGAAGCGCGCACCGTAGAAGCGGCGCGGCAGCACAATCCGCAGGCCCAAAGGCTCACCGAGAAGCTGGTGGCGCACGGGCGGTCTCTCGGGACCGTGACGCTGACGCGTATGGGTGAGGGGCGCGCCTTCGAGGAGGTCGACCGCCTCTTCGCGGAGGACCTCGTGCAGCGCGCTGCCATCGCGCTCGACAACGCCCGCCTGTTCCAGTCCGTGCAGGAGGCGAACCGGCTGAAGGACGAATTTTTGGGGACCGTCTCTCACGAGCTGCGCACTCCGCTCAACGCCATCCTCGGCTGGGCGCGGATGTTGCGCGCCGGCCTGACGGCCGAGAAACGCGAGCACGCCATCGCGGTCATCGAGCGCAACGCCACGGCGCAGGCGCAGCTCGTCGAGGACCTCCTCGATACCTCGCGCATCATCTCGGGCAAGATCCGGCTCGAGCTCCGTCCCGTCGAGATCTCGAAGGTCATCGACGCTGCGCTCGACGCCGTTCAGCCGGCCATGGAGCTCAAGGGCATTCACCTCTTGCCGCGCAGGCAGCCCCCGATTCGCATCCTGGCGGACTCCGATCGGCTGCAGCAGATGATATGGAACCTGCTGAGCAACGCGATCAAGTTCACCCCCGCGGGCGGTCACGTCGGAATCGAAGCGTCGCGCGACGAAACGCACCTCACGCTCTGCGTGCGCGACGACGGGCAAGGGATCGACCCCGTATTCTTGCCGCGTGTGTTCGAACGGTTCAAGCAGGCTGACGGCTCGACGACGCGCGCGCACGGCGGTCTCGGGCTGGGGCTGGCGATCACGCGCCATCTCGTCGAGCTTCACGGTGGGCGAATCGAGGCGCGCAGCGACGGCCCGGGCCGCGGCGCCTCGTTCGTCGTCCACCTGCCGCTCGGCGAAGAGCTCCGCCTCGCCGGCGCCCAGCCCGAAGCTTCACTGCCGGGCGCGCCGCCGAGGGCGTTCGAGCATCCGATTCGAGCTGCGCGATCTCGCGGTCCTCGTCGTGGACGACGAGGAGGACACGCTCGAGCTCATCGCGTCGGTGCTCGAGATGTGCGGCGCGAGGACGATCTGCGCGTCCTCGTGCTCGGAGGCTCTCCGGGCCTTCGCGCAGGCATCGCCGGATGTCGTCCTTTCGGACATCGGCATGCCCGGCGAGGACGGCTTCACCCTCATCAAGAAGATCCGCGCGCTGCCCCGGGGACAAGGGGTGCCCGTCGCCGCCCTCACGGGGTTCGCGCGACCCGAGGACCGCATCCGCGCCGTGTCCGCCGGGTTCCACACGCACCTGGCGAAGCCGGTCGACCCGGCGGAGCTCATCACGATGGTCGCGAATCTTTCGCGACTGGCCCCGCACTGAACCTCGACCTCGACCCGCAGGCGATGCGCCCAGCCATGGGCGGCTCGTCTTCCGACCGCCTTTCGCCCCAGTCGAACGTCGGCGTCGAGGTCGAGGGCGGCGTCGAGGCCCGATCCACGAGCGGCGCCGGCTCGTATCATCCTCCGTACCCACCATCCCGGAGTCCCACGGCCGTGCAAGACACCCGACCCCAGACGGCGCTCGAGAAGCCCGATTCGGCACCCCCTCCTTTCGTCCTCAGGCTCGTCATCCGTCTCAGGAATTTCCTGTTTCGGTGGACCGATCGCCTGGTCCCCGCCCGGATTGCGCTCTTCGAGCGGACGGCGGGTTTCTTCAACCTGTACGCGATGTACGCCGCCGCGCGGCTCGGGATTGCCGACCTGCTCGCCGACGGTCCGAAGAGCCCTGCCGACCTGGCCCGCGCCACGGACTCCAAGCCTGAGTACCTGGCGCGGCTCCTGCGCATGCTCGCGAGCATCGGCATTTTCGAGCTCCTCCCGGACGGACGCTTCCGGCAGAACCGGCTGTCCGAGACGCTACGGACGGACACGCCGGGCTCGATGCGCCCCCTCGTGATGTTCACCGGGAGCCCGGTTCACCTCCAGGCCTGGATGCGTTTTTTCGAGAACGTGAAGAACGGGGAGAACGCCTTCCAGGCGGCTCACGGGACGAGCCTGTTCGAGTACCTCGGCGCGCACCCGGACCTCGGCGCCCACTTCAACGCGGCGATGGTCTCCCTCACCCGCATCGACGCGCCGGCGCTCGCGGCCGCTTACGACTTCCGGGGCAAGAAGGTGTGCGACGTCGCGGGGGGGCACGGGACCCTTCTTGCCACCATCCTCGCGCGTCACCGCGACGCGCGTGGCGTTCTGTTCGACGAGGCGCACGTGATAGCGGGTGCTCCCCCGCTTCTCTCCCGCTTCGGCGTCGAAGGGCGCTGCGAGCTCGCGGCCGGCAGTTTCTTCGAGAAGGTGCCCCCCGATTGCGACGTCTACATCCTGAAGGACATCCTCCACGACTGGGACGACGAGAAAGCGACCGCGATCGTGAAAACGTTGCGCGCCTCGATGAAGCCGGGCGCGCGCCTGCTCGTCGCCGAGATGGTGGTCGATCGCGAGCAGGAGCGCTTCCCCGGTAACTTCCTCGATCTCGAGATGATGGCGATCACGAACGACGGCAAGCAGCGCAGCGAGGAGCAATTCCGTGCGCTCTTCGAGCGAGCCGGCCTCCGATTCGTGCGAATCATTCCCGCCGCTTCGCCGACGAGCTTCGTCGAGGCCGTCGCGACGTGACGAGGCGGAGGCGGGCTCACTCCGTGAAGAGAAACCTCCACTCGACGACGGCGAACGAGGCGATCTCCACGTCGTCGTTCTGCGGGGCTCGCCCGGCGAGCAGCCGGCCGATGTTCAGGTAACCGCTGTCGTGCGCGTGAAAGTTGGGACCCACGAGCTGCGGCGGGATGCTCAGCTCTCCCGCGGAGTCGTCCGCCAGGCACTTCAGCGAGCCGGTCGCTTCGTCCCGTAAGACGAGAAGGACCTTCGCCTCGGGAGGGCCGGCCGGAACCCAGGTGTAGAACGTCGGCATCGACGAGCCCGCGGCAATGCTCAGCGACAGCACGCTCCCGTGGGGCTCGGGAACCGAGAGGATCTCCGGCTGCTGCGGCGCGACGACGGATCCCGTGAAAGGCTCCACCACGTCACCGGTCGCGGTCACCTCCAGCGTGTCGCCGCCCCTCCACGAGAGGGCCGCCGTCGGAGGGTCTTGCAGCAGGGCATATCCGTCCGCCCCGTACGAAAGCTGTCCGAGCGAGTCTGTGCCGCGGGTGATGGCGATCGACCCTGCGGAGACTCCCCCGTCCCCGGCCCCGCCACGGCCCGAGCGTGACTCCTCGACGAAACAGCAAGAGCCGCTCGCGAGCGGCACGTCGGAGCACCCTTCCAGCAGCAAGCGGTCCGTGCTCCGCGAAAACTCCGCCGTGGCGAAGAAGACGTCCTTACCCTGGTCGCTCTTCTCGAGCACGACGCGCCCCCCGTAGGGGTGGATGGCAGCGTCCGGCGTGAGACCCATCGCCTCGCCCCCCGAGTCGCCTGCATCGACCGAGCTCCCGCCCCCCTCCCCGGCGTGCGCACCGGAGCCGCCCGTCCCGCAACCCGCGAGGGCGACGAGCGCCCCGAACGAAGCGCCGATCCGTTGCATACCCCGTTCAGCTTTGCACACGCCGCGACCTCGAGGTGCTCTTCTTGGCCCCATCCCCGGCGAAGCGACCTCGAGACGCGAGGTTGCCCCTACCCGCAAGCGCCCTCATGCCCGACCAAAACACGATCTCCCGCCCATACGTGCCCCCTGTATCGATTACGCTTTCGACCGCCACGATGAGCCGCCGCACGTTGGTCCTCCCCATCGCAGCCTCCCTCCTCACCCTCGCGGCCTGCGGATCCGGACCCATCCCGGTTGCGCAGGAACCCGCCGCGCCTGCCGTCGTCCCCTCGAGCGCTCCCGCGCTGCCCTTGCCGCCGGCCGCTCACCACGCACCCGAGGAGCTCGACCCGTCGCTCGCGACCGCCCGGGCACCGGACGTCTTCCTCGCAGACTTCACGACGACCAAGGGCGACTTCACCGTCGAGGTGCACCGGAGCTGGGCACCCAACGGCGCGGACCGCTTCTACAATCTCGTGAAGCTCGGGTTTTACGACGACACGCGCTTCTTCCGCGCCGTCCCGGATTTCATGGTGCAGTTCGGCCTTGCCGGCGATCCGCAGGTCGCCGCGAAGTGGAAGCACGCGCCCTTCTCCGACGACCCGGTCGTCGAGTCCAACCTCCGCGGGTTCGTCGCCTTCGCACGGACCGGGCAGCCCAACTCGAGCTCGACGCAGATCTTCATCGCCTACGAGAACCATCCGAGCCTCGACGCAGGCGGCTTCGCGCCGTTCGGCAAAGTCGCGCGCGGCATGGAGGAGGTCGTCGACGGCCTCTACATGGGATACGGCGAGGGTGCTCCGAGCGGCACGGGACCCGACCAGCATCTCATCGAGAGCGACGGAAACCCGTACCTCGACCGCGACTTCCCGAAGCTCGATCGCATCCTGAGAGCGCGCATCGTCCCCGAGTGAGGGGCGCGCGCAACCTCGCCTCCCCCGCCGGGGCGCGCCGGCCGGCTGCGAGCTCCAGCGTCAGCTCGATGACCCTCCTCTCGCCCGTGGTGGTCAAGCTCATGGCGCTCGCCGCGGGGGCCCGCCCCTCGACTCTGCTGGCGGAAAGCCGCAGGTTGTCTCGGATTTCTGCCTTCTGACACAATTCATCGCGCGACCCCACAGCCGCCCCATTGAAATGGCCCGTCTCATGCTTTGGACGCACCCGTGTTCGTCGCACCCTCCAGAAACGACCGGGATCCGCGCTGTATCGTCTTCGAGCTCCGTCTCATCGGGGCCATCCGGACGCGAGACGCCGAGCTTGCGCTGCTCCTCGCGAGCGCGCTCGCGTACCTGGATCCCGGGGACGAAGTCGCGAGTCGAATCAAGTACCGCTGCGCCGATTGCCTGGAGCGCGACCTGCCCGTGGAGTTCCTCGACATGGGGGCGAGCCCGCGCCGCGCCGTCGCGCGGAAGGACCTCGAGAGCTACGAGCTATCGCCCGCCGACCTCTCGGTCTTCGCCCTCGTCGACGGCGCCTGCACCGTGGAGCGCATCATCGACAGCTCGGGTATGCCGTTCCTGGCCGCCTACGACGCCCTCGAGACTCTTCTCGCCGCGCAGGCCCTGGATTTAGGCGAGCCGCCCCAGAAATCGCAATCGAGAATGACCACCCACGGCAACGCCATGACGACGCCCAGCCGAGTAGAGCATCCGCTCGTCCTGGCAAACGAGTCGTAGCCGCGCGAGCCCGAGGTGTCCCGCGCTCACGCGCTCAGCACCACCTTCTCGCAGCCGTCGACCTTGTTGACGAACATCTCGTACCCCAGCGGCGCCTGCTCGAGCGGCAGCCGGTGCGTGATGACGAAGCTCGGGTCGATCTCGCCGTTCACGATGCGCTCGAGCAGGGGGCGCATGTACCGCTGCGCGTGGCACTGCGCGCTCTTGATGGTCAGCCCGCGATTGACGACCACGCCCATCGGGAACTTGTCGATGTAGCCGCCGTAGACGCCGAGGACCGCGACGATGCCGCCGTTTCTGCACTCGCGGATGGCCTCTCGAAGCGCGACAGGGCGATCGGACTCGATGCGCGCGGCTTGCTTGGCGCGATCGTAGGCGAAGGCGGGACCATGGCCGTGCGCCTCCAGGCCCACCGCGTCGATGCACGCGTCCGGGCCGCGGCCTCCGGTCAGCTCCATCAGGGCCTCGTGCACGTCGACCTGCTCGTAGTCGATGGTGTCGGTCGCTCCCGCCTTCTCCGAGGCCATGCGCAGGCGATAGCCGAAGCGGTCGATCGCGATGACCCGCTCGGCGCCCAGCATCCGAGCGCTGGCGATCGCGAACTGGCCGACGGGCCCCGCTCCCCAGACGGCGATGACGTCGCCCGGCTTGATCTCGCACATCTCGGCGCCCATGTACCCCGTCGGCAAGATGTCCGAGAGGAAGAGGACCTGCTCGTCGGTGAGCTCCTGCGGCACCTTGAGCGGTCCCACGTCCGCGAACGGGACGCGCGCGTACTCGGCCTGGCCGCCGGCGTAACCGCCGAGCAGGTGCGAGTACCCGAAGATGCCGGCGGGCGAGTGGCCCCACATCTTCTCGGCCATCCACGCGTTCGGGTTCGAGTTCTCGCATAGCGAGTAGAGCTGGTGCTCGCAGGATGCGCAGTGGCCGCACGCGATGGGGAAGGGCACGACCACCCGGTCGCCGACCGCGACGTTCTTCACCTCCCGCCCGACCTCGACGACTTCGCCCATGAACTCGTGCCCGAGCACGTCGCCCCGTTCCATGCTGGGGACGTAGCCGTTGAAGAGGTGCAGGTCCGAGCCGCAGATCGCGGTGGACGTGATCTCGACGATGGCGTCGTGAGGATTGAGGATCGTCGGGTCGGGCACGTCCTCGACCCGCACCTTGCGCTTGCCCATGTAACAGTTGGCCTTCATGGGACTGCCTCCGCCTCGGGGGTCTCGGGAGGACGCGCTGCGTGCGGCCCCCTGTGAATGCTCGCGTCGGAGCGCGCCACCTCGCCGGTCTCGAGGAGCTGCTTGAGCCGGCGTAGCTCGTGTTCGAGCTGCTGCCCGGGCTCCTTACCGAACAGCTTGGCCACCCACGCGCCTAGGGGCCCGCCGGGTGGGTAATACTCGATGTGCGCCATCACTTCGGTGCCGCGGCCGCCAGGCGCGGGCGAGAAACGCACGACGCCTGCATTGGCCACCGGCGAATCCTGGACGGCCCGCCACGCCAGCAGCTCGTTCGGACGCTCCTCGATGATCACGGCCTCGCCCAGGACACTCGGGGCGCCCGGGATCGTCGCGCGCCAGAAGCGATAGACCTCTTCCACGGGTCGGTTCACCGTGACCGCCGTCGCCGCCTGAACGGCCCGGCGACCCGACGCGCCCGACGCGAGCGCGCCGGTCCGCGTGAGCCGGAAGGCGGCCAGCGCGTCGACCACGGTGACGCCAGCGATGGCCAGCGCCGTCGTGGCGACGCGCACCCGCCGCGCCTTGCGCGACGTGAGGGCTCGCCCCAGCAGCGCCAGGTCCATCGTGTCGCCCAGCACGCGTCCCCATACCCATCCGGTCGGCCGCGACCGCGAGAGGATGCCGACGCCGCTCGCGATTTCGCGAAGCCCGAACGCCCGCAGAACGGTGCGCCCGCCCGATTCCCTGGGCGAGAGCCCGATGCTCCGGGCCATGAGCCGGGGCGCTACGAGGGCTGCGAGGCCAAGCCCCAGGCTGAACCATCCGAGGCCGTCGACCCGCCGCTGTAGGGTTCGCATTGCTCGAGACCTCCAGGCTCACTGCGGGGAGGTACACGACGCGTGCCCGCCCATCTCATCACGTCACGCGCGGAGGCGACCGCAACCGACGCACGGTCCTCACGTGAAGTGTCGGGAATCCTGCGTGCGACGTTCAGCCAGACAGGCGTGCACCAGGCGCCCGTTACAGGCCGCCGCCGCGCGGCCGTACTCTCGAGGTGAAGGGCGCGGCCGGGCCTGCGCGCTGGCGTGGAATGCTTCGATTCCCGAGAATCAACCTGCGCCCGGCGCTCGGTGGGCTCGCCGTGGCCGTGGCCGCAGCCGGATGCTCCCCGGCGCCCGACGCGCCCGCGTCGACGGAGGGGCCCGCGCCCATCGCGCCCCCTCTCACCCCGACGCTCACCACGCTTCGCGGCAACCTTCACCCGGCGACCCGCCAGGCGTTCGACGCGGGGCGCGTCGACCCGGAGCAGAAGCTCACGGGGGTCTCGCTCCTCCTGCGGATGACGCCCGCGCAGCAGGTGCGCCGCCGGCTGGTGCTCGCTGACCTCGAGGACCCGCGCTCGCCGGCCTACCACCAGTGGCTCACCCCGGAGCGCTACGCAGCCTGGTTCGGGGCGAGCGAGGCGGACCTCGCGCGCGCGACGCAATGGCTTCGCGATCAAGGCTTCACCGTTCACGGTCCCTCGCGAACCGCCACGCGCCTCGTCTTCAGCGGCACCGCCGGCCAGCTCGAGACAGCGTTCCACACCGAGATGCACCACTTCGAGGTGAACGGAGAGCGGCATTTCGCGCTCGCCGTCGAGCCTTCCGTCCCCCCGGTCTCGCGCGCATGGCGATGGGGCTGCACGGCATCCACGACTTCCGGCTCCCCTCGATGACGCCCGCGCGGGCGGCACGAGGCCCATCCCCGGACTTCGTCTCGCCGAGCGGCGGAAGGCTGGCGCTCGCGCCGGCGGACCTCGCCGCCATCTACGACCTTGCCCCGCTTTACTCCCGGAACATCACCGGCGCCGGACAGAGCCTCGCCGTCGTCGGCGAGAGCGACTTCAACGACGCGGACGTGCTCGCGTTCCGTCAGGCTTTCGGCCTCGACCCCACCTTGCTTCCGCAGCGCACCCTCGTCCCGTACAGCGGCAGCCCCGGCTTTCCCCGGGGCGCGTTCACCGAAGCCGAGCTCGATCTCGAGTGGTCGGGGGCGGTCGCCAGGAACGCGAGCGTCCAGTACGTCTTCACGGGCGACAACCCCACCTACGGCGTGTGGGACGCGATCCTCTACGCCATCGAGGAGGCGACGAGCCCGATCATCAGCGCGAGCTACAGCGGGTGCGAGCTGGGCGTGACGCCCAACGAGGTCGTCTTCCTCGAGACCATGGGCGACGCGGCCTCGATGGAGGGAATCACCGTCGTCAACGCGTCCGGAGACTGGGGCGCGTCCGGATGCGACTACGACGTCTCCGCGCAGCCGCTCGCCGCGCAGCAGGGCCGCGTGGCCCCGTGGCCCGCGACGATACCGAGCTTCGTGGCCGTCGGCGGTACGGAGCTCGCCTGGGGCGACCCGATTCCCGAGGGACCCATCACGCCCTGGATCGCGGGCGCGACGCCGTTCGCGACGTACTGGGCGTGCTCGCAGGCCGCGACCCAGTGCAGCCCGACGGGCAGCATCCCGGAAGTTGGCTGGAACGAGATCGAGTGGGAGATCGCCAACGACTGGCTCTTCTGGGGAGCCAGCGGCGGCGGCGAGAGCGCCATCTTCCCCAAGCCGGTCTGGCAGATCGGTCAGACGCTGCCGGGCCAGTTCCGCCAGGTGCCGGACGTCGCTCTGACCGCGGCGTATGCGCAGGTGCCTTACGTCGTCTCGATGTCGTGGACGCCGGCGAACGGAGCCGAATACCCGCCCTACGCCGAGGCACTCGGCCTCACGGGCGGCACATCGGCGGCGGCGCCCTCGTTCGCGGGCATCCTGGCGCTCGTCAACCAAGCCGTCGCCGCGAACGGCTCCGCGACGCCGGCAGGCCTGGGCAACGCGAACCCCGTCTTGTACGCGCTGAGCGCGAGCACGAAGGGGAGCGGGAGCCCCGCCTTTCGGGACGTCACGGCCGGGAGCAACGTCGTACCCTGCAAGCCCGGCTCGCCCGACTGCCCGCAGCAGCCGCCGTACGAATACGGGTATCAGACCGGGCCTGGCTACGACATGGTCACCGGGCTCGGGTCCGTGGACGGGAACAACCTCGTCAACGCGTGGGCCGGACTCGCCCCCACGGTGACCACGCTGCGAGCGTCGGCCGTCACGACGGCCGAGGCGAACCCGGTCTCGTTCGAGGCGACGGTCGCGTCGAACGCTACCGCGTACCCGATGACCGGCTCGGTGCTCTTCTACTTCGAGACGACCGACGACGCCGGGGTCGGAGACCTGTCGCGAATGGTCGCCGCACCTTTGACGCCCGCCGCGGGAGGAGGCGCGCAATCCGGGACCGCGCGCGCCACGGCGAGGGTGCCGCCGGGCGTCCTCGGGCAGGCCCGGGTCGTCGCCTTTTACGGCGGAGATGCGCGCTATCTCGCCTCGTGGTCGGCGCCGGCGGTGGTCGCCGCGACCTCGACGCTCGCGGCGCTCCCCGTGGCGATCACGCTGCAGCCGAACGAGCCGTACGTCTTCGCGACAGCGGGCGGTGCGCCGCCGCTACAGTGGGCGCTCGTACGCGACTCGACCTGCGACGCGACTTACCGCTGCGCGCAGGTGGAGGCGCTCACCGCGACGACCGGTGCATTTCAAGCGGGTCCGCGCGCGGGTTCCACCGTGATCGCCGCGATCGACGCCGACGGGGCGGAGGCTCGCGTCACGGTGACGGTGGCGGGCCCGCCTGTCGACGGCGGCGCTCTCCCGCCCGCGTGGGACGGCGGCGGCTGGGACGCCGGCGCGATCGACTCCGGCTCCATCGAAGATGCGCAGGCTGCCGAGGGCGCGCCGACCGATGCCTTGCCCGACCAGAGCGTCTACGCGGCCGAGGCGGCGATACCTTCCGGCGACGGTTCCGTCCCGACCGACGCCGGCTCGCCCGAGACATCAACGCCCGCGGATGGCGCTCCCGGAGTCGCCGACGGCGGCCCGGACGTCTTGGCGATGCCGGACGCCAGCCTCGCTGGGGAAGCGACGGATCCCGCGCCCGATGCCGCGGCCCTGGTCGACACCGGGTTGCCCCTCGCGGGTCCTCGAGCCGACTCGAACCGTGGCGGAGGCGCTTCGACGGGCTGCGGATGCACGGCGGCCGGGAGGGAGCCCGCGAGTGCTTCCGGAGCGCTCGCGGTTCTCTTCGTTCTCGGCGCGGCATCCGCCGCCTCGCGGCGGCGCCTCGGGCTTCGCTGCCCTCAGGCTTTACCAGGCGCCGCCAACGGCCACGCCCTGGCTGCGCGCGGTCACCTGAGGACGCAGGTACACGAGCAAGGAATGGGCGCCGCCCGTCGGCGCAGGTGAGAAGACCAGCCAGGCTCCGACGCCGACCGCGACGAGACCCACGCCCAGCGACGCGAGCGACACCGCCTCGGACGTGCGCGCGGGGCCCGGATCGCAGCTGCCCGTGCACGAGGTTCCGAGGCCGCCCATCGACGACAGGCTCACGACTCCGAGCGTGGCACCCACTCCGAGCGACACGACGCCGGCGCCTCCGACGATCCACCCCGCAGTGCGCCGAGCGCTCGACGGGCGGCGAGGCGGAGCGGGTGCGGCCACGACCGGCAATGGGGCCTCGGTCTGCGGCTCGAGCAGGGGGATTTTCACGACCAGCGTCTCCGCGGACGCCGACGCATGGACGACGAAGGTGGCCTGGTAGGTCGTGCGCCCGGGGGCGCTCGCCGTGACGACGTGCGGACCGGGATCGACAAAGAGCGGAAGGCGGCCCGCCGCCTGCGTCCTCGGTTCGCCGTCGATCGCGACGTTGACCGACTGGCCCGCGGGAAGCTCCAGATCGACGCGCGAGAGCAGACGCTCGAGACGAACGGCGTGCTGGTGCGCGAAGTCGGCGCGCTCTCGCTGCGCGGCGGTGCTGGCCCACGCCGCGGCGTGCGTGTACTCGTCCCACGCGGTGGCCGTTCGCCCCTGCTGCTCGTGGCAAAGGGCGAGGTTGAGCAACGCCCCCAGCGTGGCGAACGTGTGCAGGCTCTCGTCGAACGCGGCGCACGCCTCCTCCAGGCGTCCCGCGTCGAACGCCGCCGAGCCCTCCTGGAAGCGGGTCTCCGCCCGCCGCTCGGCCGTGTCGCCGTCGGGCTGAGGAGCGTCGGCACGAGCATCCGGGCACGCCAGGCCCAGTGCGAGAGCAAGCAACGCGGGGGCGAGGCCGACGCCGAGCGCGGAGGGCGCTCGCGTCACCGCCAGGCCCGCAGGAAGTTGGGGCGCGTCTCGGCGCCTGCCTTCTTTGCGGGCGCCGGCGGCGTTCGTCGCTTGGTGGAGCTCGTGGTCGCCGGGGGTGCGTTCGGAGCGGGGCTCGCCGCGGGCTCGGAGGGGGCGACGGCGACCTCCGGGGCGGGCTCGGCCTGCGGAGCAGGATCGGCCGGGACGACGACCTCCGCCGGAGGCGCAGCCGGCGACTCGACGGCGCGAGCCGCGTTGACCGCGGCGACCGCGGCAGGATGCGCGGTACGAACGGAGACGGCGAGCACGGCGCACGCCGCGGCGGTCACGACGAGCGCGATTCCGCCGGCCCACACGGGCCAGCGCTTGGTCGCGCGGCGCGCGGCCGCCGGGGGCTTCGGGACGACGAGCGCGAGGAGCGTCCTGTCGGTCGCGATGGCCGCGGCGGCGGACTGGCGATCGCTGCCGGGAGCCGCGTGGGTGATGACGGGCGCGACCGGCGGCGGCGGATACGAAAGCACGGCTGCCTCGACCGCGGCCTGCACGAGCGCGGCGGCGGGGCGGGGAATGGACCGGACCGAGCGCGTGAGCGCTTCTTCGATGCCCGGCAGCAGGTTCGCCCACCGCCCCGATCCGAGAGGCGCGAGCGCCTCGGCCAGCTCGCCCACGTCCTCGAATCGCTCCTCGGGGTCGCGACGCAGACAGCGCGAGAGCAGCTCGTCCCACGCCGGAGGCAGCTCCGGCCTGCGCGAGCGCGCCGGCACGGGCGTCTTCTCCAAGATGGCGGCGAAGAGCTCGCCCGGGGTCTCGCCGTCGAACGGCAACGTACCCGTGAGAAGCTCGTACATCGAGACTCCGAGCGACCAGATATCGGCGCGCGCGTCGACGTTCCGGCTCGACCGCAGCTGCTCCGGCGAGATGTACGCGGGCGTTCCGAGCACCGTCTTGCCCGTGAGCTCGCGCCACTGCGCGCGTTCGGACTTCTGCTTCGAGATGCCGAAATCGAGGATCTTCACGAGCGTCGAGTGGTCGCCCCGGTCCGCGAGGAACAGGTTCGCCGGCTTGAGGTCGCGATGCACGATGCCCGCGGCGTGCGCCTCCGCGAGGGCGGACAGGACCTGGAGCGCGTAGTCGGCCATGTCGGCGGGCGCGAGCGGCCCCTCGAGGCGGAGCAGCTCGGCGAGGTCGCACCCCTCGAGGTACTCCATCACGAGAAACGGCAGGCCCCCGTCGACGGACCCGGCGTCGGTCACGCGCACGACGTGCTCGCTCCGCAGGCGCGCCGCGGCTTGCGCCTCGCGAACGAAGCGCTCGACGGTCTCGTCGCGAGACTCCGACGAATCGACGAAGAGAAACTTGAGCGCGACGCGCTGATCGAGCACGAGGTGATGGGCGACGTACACCATGCCCATCGCGCCCTCGCCGGCGACTCGCTCGATCCGGTACTTGTCGGCGACCACGTCTCCGACGCTCGGCAGGGCGCTCGGCGCACCCTCGCCCGCCTGCGCATTCTGCGAGGCGCGTCGACCAGGGGAGGCGCGGAAGGCAGTGTTCACTGAGGGCCTCTAAAGCGAGAACGGTGATTCTCGCAGGACCCTTAGCTCTGATCCCGGCTAGCGGGACAAGTTCTCGGCGGGGGAAGGCGGGTACCCCGGCTACGATGTCGCCGCTTCGCACGCCTCGTCGGACAGCGCGGGCAGGGTCGAGGACTGATCCGGCGCGCATCGGCCGGCGCTCTCTCCACCTGCGCTGCGGCGGCGAAGCACGGTGTTTCGGCTGGGAACGGTCCCCGCCCTGGGACGGAAGCGCTGGTCGAGCGAGTGCTCCACCTCGTCGAGGTACGCCCGCATGCGACACGTCGCGACCTCGGCGTTGATCACGGCGTCGGACCAGTCGCTCAGGATGGCCCCCACCACCATGCGCACCTCGTCGTCGCGGCCGAAGAGCCACACGAAGACGGGCTCGCGCGAGGTGACCCGCGACGCGAGAGCCGCCAGCGTGTGTGTGAGGCGACCGGCGCGATCGACCTCCTTGCGAAGGTCGGTCGTCCGGAAGCCGACGCCGGCGTCCACGGACTGGATCGGCCCGAGCATCCCCGCGCTGTTGCTCATGCCCAATCTAGTAACCTGCGCCCGAGGCGAGCAGGCAGGGGGCGGACTAGGCGCGCGGCTTCACGTTGTCCGTAACCCAGCCGATGATGGCCTCGAGCGTCGTGCCGGGCGTGAAGACCCCCGTCACGCCCGCCGCCTTGAGCCGATCGAAATCGCTCTCCGGAATGATGCCGCCGCCGAAGACGACGACGTCGTCGGCCCCGCGTTTTCTCAGCTCGTCGACGACGGCGGGAAAGAGCGTGTTGTGCGCGCCGCTCATGATCGAGAGGCCGACGCCGTCCACGTCTTCCTGGACCGCCGCCGACGCGATCATCTCGGGCGTCTGGTGAAGCCCGGTGTAGATGACCTCGAAGCCCGCGTCGCGCAGCGCGCGTGCGACGACCTTGGCCCCGCGGTCATGACCGTCGAGGCCCGGCTTGGCGACCAGGATACGCAGCTTGCGATCAGGGGATGCGGCGGCCGTCATCGGAGATGAGCTCGAGCGCAGAGGACGTCAGTTCGCGTCCCCGCCCTCGCCCTTTTCCTCGTCGCCCTCGTCGTCGTCGTCGTCGTCATCGTCGTCTTCGTCCTCCGGCAGGGCCATGGACGAGGGCGCCGGCGGCAGCGGCTTGCCGTCTTTCTCGGCTTGCTGGCGCGCCTTCTCCTGGGCGGCGCGCATCTGCGCGACCTTCTGCATGATGGCTGGCTTCGGCGCGACGATGAGCGACATGGCGCGCGCCTCCATCATGGGGCGCGTCTCGATGTTCGAGACGTCGTCGAGCTCCTTCAGGATGATGTCGAGCTGCTCGTGCGCCTTCTCCGGGTGCGTGATCTCGCGCCCGCGGAAGCGCACCGTGAACTTGACCTTGTGCCCGGCCTCGAGGAAGCGCCGCGCGTTCTTCACCTTGAACGCGATGTCGTGATCGTCGGTCTTCGGGCGGAGCTTGATCTCCTTGATCTCGACGACCGACTGATTGCGCCGGGCCTGCGCCTGCTTCTTCTTCTCCTCGTACTTGTACTTGCCGAAGTCGAGGATCTTGCAGACAGGCGGCTCGGCCTTGGGGTTGACCTCGACCAGATCGAGGCCCCGCTCCTGCGCCTTGCGAAGAGCTTCGTGCGTCTGCAGCACACCGAGCATGCTCCCGTCGGCGTCGATGACGCGCACTTCGGGGACGCGGATGCGGTGGTTGACTCGGATCTGGTACCCACGCTGCTGCTGACGCGGGTCAAAACGGGGATTTCCCAATGCCATATTCTGATTCGTGAGCCTCCGTGCGTTACTGCGAGCTTTTCCTGTTCGCGGCTGGGAGCGTTACGCGCTGGCGGAACGCTGACTAGGAGTGTGCGGGGGGGGGGCGCTCTCGGTCAATAGGCGGGCGGCAAACTGGTCGAAAGGCATGCTTCCGAGCTCGCCCTCTTCCCGCGACCGCACCCCGACGGCCTGGGCCTCGGCCTCTTTGGGCCCGACGACCAGGAGGTAGGGGTAGCGCAAGAGGCGGGCATTCCTGATTTTTGCGCCCAGCTTGTCGCTCGACAGGTCGCAATCGACCCGCAGGCCCTGGGCCCGCAGCCGCTCGGCCACCTGCCGCGCGTAGGCGTCGCTCTTCTCGCTCACGGTGAGCACGATGGCCTGCTTGGGCGCGAGCCACACGGGGAAATTGCCGCCGCAGTGCTCGAGGTAGACACCGAAGAAGCGCTCGAGCGAACCGAAGATGGCCCGGTGCAGCATGACCGGCCGGTGCTCCTTGCCGTCTTCGCCGACGAAGCTCAGCTCGAAGCGGGCCGGCAGGTTCGGGTCGTATTGCATCGTGCCGAGCTGCCAGGAGCGACGCAGCGCGTCTTTGACGTGAAACTCGATCTTCGGACCGTAAAACGCGCCCTCGCCCGGGGAGTAGTCGAACTTCAGCCCGGCGCTCGAGAGCCCCTCGGCCAGCGCGTTCTCGGCGCGGTCCCACATGGCGTCCTCGCCGATGCGCTTCTCGGGCCGCGTCGCGAGGCGGATGTCGATCGACTCGAACCCGAATGCCTTGTAGACCGCGTAGAAGAAGCGCATGAAGCGCTCGATCTCGGAGGCGACCGCCTCCTCGGCGCAGAAGATGTGCGCGTCGTCCTGCGAGAAGCTCCGCACGCGCGCGAGGCCGTGCACGACGCCGCCGCGCTCGTAGCGGTGCAGGCGCCCGAAATCGGCCACGCGCCACGGCAGCTCGCGGTACGACCGCCGCCGGCTGCCGAAGATGATGCAGTGGCTGGGGCAGTTCATCGGCTTGAGGGCGAACGCGTTCTCCTGCAGCGCGGTCTTCAGCTTCGCGCCGGCCTTGGCGGCGGCGTCGCCCTGCTCGGCCTCTTCGATCAGGTCTTCGGTCCAGAGGCGGTAGATGTTCTCGTTGTAGTTGCCGAGGTGGCCGGACGTTCGGAAGAGCTTGGGGTCGAACGCCTGGGGCGTGATGACCTCTTCGTAACCCTCGCGCTCGTAGAGATCGCGCAGGTACTGGATCATGCGGTTGTAGACGTAGGCACCCTTCGGCAGGAAGAACGGCATCGCCGGGGCCACCTCGTCGAAGAGGACGAGGTCGAGCTCCTTGCCGAGCTTTCGGTGGTCGCGCTGCTTGGCTTGCTCGAGCAGCCGAAGGTGCTCCTCGAGGGCGTCGACGCTCGGGAACGCCGTGCCGTAAATGCGCTGGAGCATGGGGTTACGCTCGTCGCCGCGCCAGTACGCGCCCGCGACGTGCGTGAGCTTCACCGCCGCCAAGAAGGCCGTCGACGGGACGTGCGGCCCCTCGCAGACGTCGAGCCACTCGTTGGGCGGCGCGCCGTGCTTGTAGAGGCTCACCTCTTCGTCCGGCGGGATGGCGTCGATGATCTCGACCTTGTAGCTCTCGCCCATCGCCTGGAACATGCGCTTGGCTTCGTCGCGCGTGACGACCGCGCGACGGAAGGGCGTGTTCTTCTTGATGACGTCGCGCATCACGCCTTCGATACGCTGCAGATCTTCGTCGGTGAAGCCGCCACCGGGCTTGTCGAAGTCGTAATAAAAGCCCTCTTCGATCGCCGGACCGATGGTGACCTTGGTGCCTGGAAAGAGGCGCTGCACGGCGTCGGCCATGACGTGCGCGGTCGAGTGGCGGATGACGGTCAGCCCGTCGGGGTCGGTCGCGCGCACGGGCGCGAGCTCGGCCGCCGTCGCCTCGATGGGCGTGTGCAGGTCGACGACGCGGCCCCGGAACCGCACCGCGATGACGTCCTTGTCGAGCCCGTTGGGGGCGTTGACGCTCAGGATTTCGCGGGCAGTTTTTCGTTCCGGCATCCGGGAAAGCAGTCTTATAGCCTCAATGGCGGCGGGGCGCTCGACTAAGCCTCTCGCTCTCGCGCACGCCGAACACGTGCACGCGTACGGCTCGCGTACGGCGATGCACGAGGCTGGAGCGGGGACCGGAAGGGGGCGCGTGCCAAGCGGGGGGCGAGTCGTAGACTGCTCGGAGGGAGGGAACGATGCACCTCGTGCTCTGGAATGCCGCGCGGCGGCTGGCCTGGCTGGTTGCCGCGTCGCTGGGGCTCATCGCCACGCCGTTCGTGCTCGACGCGCGCATCGGCGCGGTGCCCGCCGCGGCGGCGGGCGTTGCGGCCCTCCTGCTGGCGATCGCGGCGGTGCCCATCGCGCGTGCGCGCCGCCTCTTGCGCAGGGCTGCGGAGCCGGCGCCGGCCGCGCTCGCAACCGAGGTGTACCGCACGAGCGCTCGCGCGAGCGTGGACCACGAGTGCGAGGAATCGGGTGCGACGAAGCTGGCGGCGATCGCGTTCCTTCTGCTCGCGGTGTCGTGCGCGCTGGCGGTCGTCGCGGCGGCCGCGCGGTGAGGCGAAGCCGAGCGGCGAGCTCGGCCGGCGCGGGCCGGTCGCTCGGGGGGTTGCCTGACGGAGCGCGCTCCGGGTACCCCTTTACGATATGAGAAACCCGTTAGCTTCGTCTTGCGCGCTCCTCGTCACGAGCGGGGTCATCCTCGGCCTGACGGGGCAAGGCTGCTCCTCCTCGAGCCCGGGCGCGGCGGCGGACAGCGGGACGCCGGCCGTCGATTCCAGCCCCCCGGCCGAGACCAGCACGGCGCAGGACTCGTCCCCCGCCGAGGCGAGCGGCGACGACGACTCGAGCCTCCCGGTCAACACCTGCCCGGCGGTCTCCATGACGGGAAACGCGACGTGCGACTCCTGCATCGAGTTCAACTGCTGCGACCCGCTCGTCGCGTGCGCGGGAGGGGACGGAGGCGCTCCCGGCGGAGGCAGCTCGTGCCTGGCCGACACCATTTGCATCGTGAACTGCCTGAACGTGCCGCCGGCCGGCGGTACCCTCGAGGGGGGCGCCACGGGCGAAGGGGGTGAAGCCGGTGGCAGCGACGGCGCGGCAGGGGATTCCGGCGCGGCAGCCGAGACGGGCGCCACCGATTGCGCGACGACTTGCGGGATGACCTACCCGGCCAACGTGCAAGCGCTGGGTGCGGCCATGGAAGGGTGCATCGTGGCGAACTGCATCGGCGAGTGCACCAGCCAGTAGCCGACCGGGGAGCCACCCTCCGTCCGGCGAAGGGGCCAGCACTCCCGGCACGTTTGCCGCCCCAACCCTTCCCGTCTTCGCGTCTTCCTTTCCAACTCTCTCTCTCTCCTAACGTGACGGCCGCGACGCAGGCGGTTGCAAGGACCCGCACCGCGATGCGGGGAGAGGGGAGAGTTGGCAAATGAAGACGGGAAGCCGGGAAGGTGGATTGGGATTGGCCCCGTCTACCTCAGACCCCACGGGTTAGGGTCACGACGGCAGCGAGCCATCCCTGAACCGGCCACGCATCAGCACCAGCGCGGCCACACGTCTACCTCACAGCCCGACGAGGCAGGGCGATCGCGGCCGCGAGCCATCCCCGAAGCGGCCACGCATCAGGACCAACGCGGCCACATGTCTACCTCACGGCCCGACGAGTCGGGGCCATCGCGGCCGCGAGCCATCCCCGAAGCGGCCATGCATCAGCACCAGCGCGGCCACACGTCTACCCCACAGCCCGACGAGGCAGGGCGATCGCGGCCGCGAGCCATCCCTGAAGCGGCCACGCATCAGGACCCACGCGCCCACATGTCTACCTCACAGCCCGACGAGGCAGGGCCATGGCGGCCGCGAGCCATCCCCGAAGCGGCCATGCATCCGCACCAGCGCGGCCACGCGTCAGGGCGACTGCGGCCACCGACGGGGCGACTGCGGCCACGCGTCAGGGCGACTGCGAGGGCGTGCTGGGCCTCGTGCGTGCTCCGCAACCGGGCTACAGGGGAGCGGTGCACCGCGTGTGTGTGTTCGCCGGATCGCGCAGCGCTCCTCCGCTTTACGCGGCGGCCGCGAAGGCGCTCGGCCAGGCCATCGCGCGGCGCGGCTGGGGTCTCGTCTACGGCGGCGCGAGCGGCGGGTTGATGGGCGTCGTCGCCGACGCAGCGCTCGCCGCGGGCGCGAACGTGCAGGGCGTCATCCCGCGCGGCCTCGTCTCGCAAGAGCTGGCGCACCCCGGGCTCTCGCGGCTCTTCGTGGTGGACTCGATGCACGAGCGCAAGAACAAGATGCACGAACTGTCGAACGCGTTCGTCGCGTTGCCAGGCGGCTTCGGCACGCTCGACGAGACCTTCGAGGCGCTCACCTGGCTTCAGCTGGGGCTGCACGCAAAGCCGGTCGCGCTGTTCGACGTCGGTGGGTTCTGGCAGCCGCTCGTGCGCTGGATCGAGCAGGCGGTGGAAGACGGGTTCGTCCGGGCCGAGCACGCGCGCGCCCTTTGCGTCACGTCCGAGACCGAGGCGCTGCTCGACGCGCTGGCTCCGCGCGCGTGACCTCGCGTCAGTGCGGCCGGAACACCAGGAAGCGCCGGTTCAGCGAGTCGCTCACGACGAGCGCGCCGCCCGCGAGAGCGACGCCGCTCGGGAACGACATCGTGCGAGCCGTCGGTGCGCTGCCGGGCATCCCGGTCTGCGCGTCGTCGTTGGCGGCGACGTGCGTGAACGCGCCCTGCCCGAGGACGAGGTCGGCCGCGGCGCCGTTGCTCGCGGGCCACGCGTTCCAGCCGAGCACGCGGTTGTGACCGGCGTCGGCGACGAACAGCCCGCTGCCCGTGGACGCGACGGCCGCCGGCTCTTTGAGCACGCTCGCCGTCCCGTCGTCGCGCGCCAGCGTGAAGTCCGTCTGGCCGATCACGGAGATCGGCCGGCGAGCCGCTGCTGGCGGGGAACGTGGACCACACGAGCACGCGACCATTGCCCCGATCGACGACGAGAACACGCGTGCCGTCGCTCCAGACGTCCGACGGGCCGGACAGCGTCGCCGCCGAGCGGAGGCCGACCGTGCCGTTGCGCAAGGAGTCGTTGCTCACGCACGACGCCATGCTCGTTTGCCCGAGCACGAGGTCGGCCGCCATCCCGCTCGCCTGCGGGACGCGATTCCAGACGAGCACCCGGTTGTTGCCGCGATCGGCGACGAATAGCTTCCCGCCGGCGACGAAGGCGCTCGCGGGCGAGCGCAAGCTCGACGCCGAGCAGCCGCTGGACGGCTTGGACGCAGCGGCCCAGCCCACGACGATGGGCTTCGCGCCGCTCGCCGCGTTCGACGGCAGGAGGAAGACGCGGTGATTGCCGGCGTCGGCGACGGCCAGCGTGGTGCCGTCGGTGTGGAGCGACTGCGGCAGATAGAGGGACGCGGCCGTCGTGCCGGGCGTGCTCGCCGTGGCGGAAGCTTGCCCGAGCACGAGGCCCGCCGCGGCGCCGTTGGTCGTCGGCACGGGCGAGAAGCCGAGCACCCGGTTCGTGTACGTGTCGGGCAGGAACAGGTTCTGGCCGTCGAATGCGGCGCTGCCCAGGGGCGAATCCGTCGTCGAGGCCCCGGGCGCCGCCGGCCGCGCGTTGCTGACGAAATCGGCCTGGCCGATCACCGTCTCGGCCGGCTGAAAGGCGGTGAACCCGGAAGGCGAGCCACCGCCGTCGTTCCCCCCACCCGCGCCATCGGCGCTGCCGCCGTCTCCCGGCCCGGCGCCGTTCGAGCCGGAGTGCCCGCAGGCCACGAGCCCGGCCGAGCCGAGCCCGAGGCCCACCGCGACGAGCCAGCGTTGCGCGCCCGCACGCGTTCTCACGGGTACACCATGCAGGTATTGCCCGCCGCGCCCTTGCACGGGCTCACGATGAAATCGCCGATGGTCGAGGTGCGCCGGCTCCGCCACGATGTCGAGCGCCTGGCAGGTGACCATGAGCGAGCCGTTCTTCGGCACCGTGAACACCGCCGGGGTCGTGTCTCCGGTCGGGACCGTCGCGCCCGGGCCGGCGCTGACCCCGCCCGTGTCGATGTGATCGGTGGGCCCGTAGCAGTGGATGCCCTCGTAGCTCATCCCGGTATAGGGCGAGCCCCTGGCGCCGGTCACGCCCGTGACCTGCCCGCCGACCGAGAGCTGGAAGGCGCGGTCGAACGCGTCCTGGTTGGTGAGCGTGACCTGGTACTCGATGTAGGGCAGGCCCGTGTCGCTGCAGCGGGTGCTGTCCACGTACTGATTGAGGAATGGGTCGATGGACGACTTCCCCACGATCGGGACGCCCATCGAATCCAGACACGGCAGGTCGACGGCGAGCGTGGTCGTCGGCGCCAGGCGACGCACGCCGTCGCTGGGCACCGCCCACTGGTCCACGGCAGCGGGGCTCCCCGCGAGGTTGGGCGAGTCGGCCCACACGTCGCCGGGGGATTCGCCGTGGAAGAGCTGGCGGTACTGGCTATCGACGTAGAGAACCCCACCCGCGTAGTCGAGCTCGACGTGCCCGTCGGGGGTCTCCTGAAAGTTGAACCACACGGGCGCGGCCGAAACGGCGGCGAATCCGTCGGTGCCCACCGACAGGTACTTGCCGCCGGTCTCGAGCGCGTAGCGGTCGGGATACTGCGGGCCGAACGGCACGCGCGAAAACGAGACCGGGGTGGCGGCACCCGCGACGAAGGCGTGGCCGGTGCCCTTGCCGATGAGCGCACCCTTTTTCCCGGGGACGTCGATCGCGAGCGTGACGAGGCTCGGGTCCGCCGCGCTGGGCACGACCGAGAACTCCGAGAAGCCCGACCCGCGCCCGGTCACATCGCCCGCGAGCGCCAGCGCCTCGGCGCTCGTTTCGTCGGCCAGGGTCGCGGCGTTGCGCAGCGCGACGGGCCCGACGGCTTCCGCGCCCAGCCGCCCGTCGACCGTCCAGCTCGTGTCCACCTGGGCCGGCGGATTCTGCGCGAGATGCCGCTCGAGGTGCAGCGTGCACGCGGAGCCCATCTTGAAGCCGCCGGCCGGGCCCCCGAGAGGCCGCACGTACGAGAAGCCGTCGGTCGGAGGCGAGGCGCGGCACGACGCGAGGCCCGCCGTGAGCTGCGCGTCGGCGATCCCGTAGTAGCTCGACACCGCCCCCATCACGATGGCGGGCATAGCGACCGCGGGGGCGGCGGCCGACGAAGGGTGGAGGGCGGGCGTCAGGGGCATGGCGTCGTCGAGGATGGAAAGCGAATAGGTCGTGGCCTCGCCGGGCACGCCCTCGAGCCGCTGGACGATCGCGTCGGCGAAGCTCGCAGGCGACGTGTCGTACGGGGGAGCGCCGGCCGTGATGTAGGTGTCCGTCGCGACCAGGAACGCGACCTCCTCGTCGCGCAGCTTGTTCAGGAAGTCGCTCGGGGGCTGCGTGAGCACGGTCCTGAGGTTGTCGGACTCGCCGAGCGCCGAGTAGGCGTTCCGGATGAGGTCCAGCGCCTCGCGCTGCGTGATCGCATACTGGATGAAATGGCTCGCGATGCGTTCGAACTCGATGCCGTTGTTGGTCGCGACGCGCGCCAGCAGCGTGTAGACGGCGCTCTCCGCCGACCCGAGCGCCTGGTCGGTCACGATGCGCGAGTGAATGATCGAAAACTGGTCGGTGAGATCGCAGGGACCCGCCATGCGACCGACCATCTGCAAGCTGAAGGCTCGCATCTGGTCGTCGGCGGAGGTGGTCCCGGGAGACTGGGCGACGAGCGCGACCTGCTGGGCGCAGAGCTGAACGCTCGTCGCGGCGTCGTCCATGTCGTGAAGCAGTGTCTGGAGCTGGACGAGATCGGATTGCGCGATCACCGTCGCGGTCAACGTCGCGACGTCCGTCTTGAGGTCGGTGATGTCGGCCTGGATCTGCTTGAGCTGGTTGATGATCTGGTCGAGCTTGGCGTCGAGCACGGGGTCGGTGCCGGAGCCGAGGCCGAGCATGTCGAAGACGCCGAGGTTCGTCAGGACGGAGCTCACCTCGTTGCCGAGCACGTTGCCCAGCGTGCCTTTGGCGAGGGACTGGAGAAGCGCCCCCGCCCCCTTGCCCCCGGCCGCGGCGTCGCCGCTGGATAGCGACATCGCCAGGACTGCCGCCGCGCCGAACGAGAGAAGTCGAGTGCGCATGATCTGCCGAATAGCGACCGTATCACTCACCGCGGCGGCAAAGCACCGAATGTCCAAGGCGCTTGACCGGATGGATGTCAGTCTCTAGGCAATCGCAACCCATGCGCCTGTTTGCGCCCGCACTTTTCGTCCGCGCGCTCGCCTGGCTCACCGCTCTGGCGGGGGTCGTGGCATGCCGTACCCCGGACGACGCCGCGGCTTCGCAGCTCGCCCGCGAAGCCGGGGCCCCCGTGCACGTGCAGACCGCCACCGTGACCGAGCGGCCCGTGCCCGAGTACCTCACCGTGACCGGCACCCTGCGCGCCAGCGCCGCGTCGGAGATCGCGGCCGACGCGAACGGCAAGATCGTCGCGACGTACGTCGAACGCGGGCAGCCCGTCAAACGCGGGCAGGTCGTCGCGATCGTCGACTCGCGCGGCGCTCGCCTTCGCGGCGACGGCAGCCGCGGCGCAAGCCCGGGTCGCGCAGAGCCAGCTCGAGGAGGCACGCCGCGACTGCGAGCGCGTGAAGCACCTGCTCGACACGGGCGCCATCTCCCAGGCCGACTACGACCGGCAGACGGCTGCGTGCACGTCGCAGCAGTGGTCGGCAGCAGCCGCCGAAGCGCAGCAGGCTTCGGCGAGCAAGCTCGTCGGCGACTCCACCATCCGCGCGCCCTTCGACGGCGTCATCGGCGAGCGGTACGTCAACATCGGCCAGTACGTGCAGCCGAGCACGCGCGTGGCGTCGATCTACGCGCCGGATCCGCTGCGCCTCGAGCTGACCGTGCCCGAGGCGAACGTCGGCACGGTCAAGCCGGACATGCCCGTCGCCTTCACCGTGACCTCCTACGGAGACTCGAGCTTCACCGGCAGCGTGAAGTACATCAGCCCGAACCTCCGCGAGTCGACACGCGATCTCGTCGTCGAGGCGCTGGTGGCCAACACGGACGGCCGCCTGAAGCCCGGGATGTTCGCAGTGGCCAAGGTGCCGCTCGGCGAGCGCGTCGCGCCGGTCGTGCCCGCGAGCTGTGTCGTGCGCGACGACGTGGGCGCGCGTGTGTTCGTGGTGGTCGACAAGCAGGTTCAAGAACGGCTGGTGCAGCTCGGCCCCCCGGTCGGTGACCTGTTCTCGGTGGCGGGCGGCCTCAAGACGGGCGAGAGCGTCGTGGCGAAGCCGGGCCCCGACGTGCGTGACGGCGCGCGGGTAGAATAGGGGTCCACCATGCAGTGGCTCGCGGCTCTGTGCGTCCGGCGACCGATCTTCGCGTCGGTGCTGATCCTGGTGCTGGCGGTCATCGGCATCGCCGGGTACCTGCAGCTCGGCGTCGACCGCTTCCCCAACGTCGATTTCCCGGTCGTCGTCATCGTGACCAACGAGCCGGGTGCCTCGCCCGAGGACATCGAGACCGAGATCACCGACAAGATCGAGGAGGCCGTCAACACGATCAGCGGCATCGACGAGCTGCGGTCGATCACGACCGAAGGCGTCTCTCAGGTGGTGGTCACCTTCGTCCTCGACAAGGACGTCGACATCGGCGCCCAAGAGGTGCGCGATCACCTCAATACGGTGCTGCGCGATCTGCCCAAGGACATCGAGCAGCCGACGGTGCAGAAGCTCGACCCCGACGCGCAGCCCATCATCTACTTCGCGCTCGCGGGGGGAGGGCACACGCTCCGCGAGACGACCGAGTTCGCCGACAAGCGGCTGCGGCGGTCGCTCGAGTCGATCGACGGAGTGGGGCAGGTGCAGCTCCTCGGCGGCCGCAAGCGTCAGATCCACGTGATGCTCGACCCCGTCCGGCTGCGCGGGGCGAACGTCACGGTCATCGACGTGCAGCGCGCCATCGGCGCGCAAAACCTGGCGATGCCCGGCGGGCGCGTGGACACCGGCCCCGGCGAGCTCACCGTACGCGTACACGGCCGGGTCAGCGACCCGGCGCAGATCGGCGATCTCGTCGTGCGGCAGGAGGCCGGCCACTCCATCCGCGTGCGCGACGTGGGCGACGTCATCGACGGCGAAGAAGACGCCGACACCGCGGCCCTGCTCGACGGAAAACCCACGGTGCTGCTGGCCCTCCGGAAGCAATCGGGCGCGAGCACGGTGCAGGTGGCCGACGCGGTCAAGGCGCGCGTGGAAGACCTGCGCGCGCAGGTCAAGGCGGGCGGCTACGCGATCGACCTGGTGCGCGACGAGTCGAACGTCATCCGCACGAGCGTCGACGCGGTCAAGGAGCACCTGGTGCTCGGGGCTCTCTTCGCCGCGGTCGTCGTATTCTTTTTCCTCGGGAACCTGCGCAGCACCATCATCGCGGCGATCGCGATCCCGACGAGCATCGTCACGACGTTCGCCGCGATGTGGTTCGTGGGTTACACGCTCAACACGATCACGCTGCTCGCCCTGGCGCTCGCCGTCGGCATCGTCATCGACGACGCGATCGTGGTGCTCGAGAACATCTTTCGACACATCGAGGAGAAGAAAGAAAAGCCGAGGGCCGCCGCGATCCAGGCGACCCGCGAGATCGGTCTGGCGGTCATGGCGACCACGCTCTCGCTCATCGCCGTGTTCTTGCCCGTCGCGTTCATGCGCGGCATCGCCGGCCGCTTTCTCCGCAGCTTCGGCGTGACGATGGCGTTCTCGATCGCGATTTCGATGCTCGTCGCCTTCACCCTGACGCCCATGCTCTCGTCACGCTGGCTGCGCGTGCACTCCGGCGTCAAAGGGCTGGGAGAGCGCGTCGTCGACGGGTTTTACCGTCCCATCGAGCGCATCTACGGCGGCGTGCTGCGCTTCGTGATGCGCCACCGCTGGGTCGTCGTGTCGATGTCGCTCGTCACGCTCGGCTCGTGCATTCCGCTGGCCCAGGTCGCCCCCAAGGGCTTCTTGCCGGTCAACGACGAGGCCCGCTTTCAGGTGCAGGTGCGCGCGCCCGAGGGGACCAGTCTCGACCAGACGCGGATCATCGGCGAGCGAATCGCACGCGCGATTCGCGCCGACCCGAACGTGGCGCTCACCATCACGACCGTCGCCGACGACAACGCGCGCACGCACAACCTGGCGACGGTCTATGTCGGCCTCGTTCCGCCGGAGAAGCGCGTCGCGACGCAGAACCAGATGATGGACTGGGTCCGCAAGGAGGTCATCGCCAGGCAACCCGACGACCTTCGCATCACCACGAGCGAAGTCTCGGCCTTCAGCGGGGGCGGCTTCTCGACTCAGCGCAACCAGTACAGCGTGCGCGGGCCCGACCTGAAGAAGCTCGAGCAGATCGCGCAAGACTTCGGAGAGCGGTTGCGGAAGACTCCGGGCGCGGTCGACGTCGACTCGTCGCTCATCGTCGGCAAGCCGGAGATCGGCGTGTACATAGACCGCGCGCGCGCGGCCGACCTGGGGGTGCAGCCGGCGGACATCGCCAACGCGCTGCGGTTGCTCGTCGAGGGCGACCGCGTGTCCAACTACGAAGAGAACGGCGAGGAGTACGAGGTGCACGTGCGCGCCCAGCGGCAGTACCGCGCCGACGAGCAGGGGCTGCGCCTGCTCACGGTGCCCTCGCAGAGGCTCGGGTACGTCCCCCTGGCCGACGTCGTGCAGCTGCGAGCCGGGACGGGCCCGTCGCGCATCGACCGACTGAACCGCGAGCGGCAGGTGACGATGATGGCCAACGCGGCGCCCGGCTTCAGCGACGGCGCGATCTCCACGGCCATGGGGCACATCGCGAGCGAGCTGCGCATGCCCCCCGGGTACTCCGCGCAGCCCTACGGACAGACGCGCGAGATGGGGCGCACGTTCAAGGCGTTCATCGGGTCGCTCGTCCTGTCGTTCGTCTTCATGTACCTGGTGCTCGCCGCCCAGTTCGAGTCGTGGCTGCACCCGATCACGATTCTGCTCTCGTTGCCGCTGACGCTCCCGTTCGCGTTCATCAGCGTCATCCTGTTCAAGCAGGCGCTCGACATCTACTCGGTGCTCGGCATCCTGGTGCTCTTCGGCGTCGTGAAGAAGAACTCCATCCTTCAAATCGACCACACCAACCAGCTGCGCGCGGCCGGGATGCCCCGCCTCGAGGCCATTCTCCAGGCGAACCGCGATCGGCTGCGGCCCATCTTGATGACCACTGCGGCGTTCGTCGCCGGCATGATTCCGCTCGTGCTCTCGCGCGGCGTGGGCTCGGGGTTCAACCGGGCGACCGCCGGCGTCGTGGTCGGTGGCCAGATCCTCTCGCTCTCGCTCACGCTTCTGGCGACGCCCGTCGCGTACTCGCTCTTCGACGACGCGACGCGCGCCTTGAGGCGCCTCTTCGGCGGCGCGGACGCCCCTCAGGCCGGCTTCGAGGAAGACGAGCTTTACGGCGCCGCCGCTCCCAGCGAACCGGCCGTGCACCCCGCCACGGGGGAGTGATACCGGAGGAGGGGTGGCCGGGAACGCACTCCTCTTGCCTGTCCGCGCATTCGCGGTCTCGGCGACTCTGCAGCCGCGGGCGATTGCCGAGCTGTTCGCGCCGGAAGCTCAGCGCGTGCGGCTCACGAAGACACGCGCCGTCGCGCGCTACGGCGAGCTGGGCTGGGTGGTCGGACATGATTTCGGCGCCCTGGTGTTCATCGGGGTGGACGAGGCGGAGAGCACGCGCGTGATGAAGGCGCTCGTCGCGCGGCTCGGCACCGAACCGCGCGCGCCGCTCGCGGAGACGTTCGCCGTGGAGATCGCTCCCGGAGCCGCCCCCGCCGTCCGTTTCGATCGCGTCGTCGTCAGCGAGCTCGATGTCCGCGTGGTCGAGATCCTCGCGCTGGTGGTCGCCCAGTCGGTCGGAATGGAATACTACGAGGGCGACGTCGACGCGCTGGTCGCGAGGCTCGAACAGTGGTCGTCGGCGCTGGGGTCGAGCGGCCGGCTCCGGGGCAGCGCGCGCGACCTGCTCCGGTTCATCGGGCGCGGCATGTCGATGCGCACGCAGGTCGTGCACACGCTCAGCCTGCTGGATTCGCCCGGCGCCACCTGGGAGAACGAGGCGCTCGACCGCCTCTACCGCGGTCTTCGCCTCTCGTTCGAGATCGAGGAGCGCTACCGCGCGCTCGACCACGAGCTTCGCATCGTTCAGGACAACCTCGCGCTCCTCATCGACATGGTCCGCGGGCGCCGCAGCATCCTCCTGGAAGTGGCGGTCGCGCTGCTGGTCGCCGGCGAGCTGGTGATCCTCATGGGTCAACTCTTGCTCGGGTGGAAGTGAGGAGAGAAACTCCAGCCGCGAGCATGCCCCACGTCGTGTTCACCACCGCGATCCAACGCCACGTCGAGTGCCCGCCGCGCCAGGTCGCGGGCACGACCGTGCGGGCGGCGCTCGACGCCTACTTCGAGCGGAACGCGGCAGCCAGGGCCTACGTGCTCGACGAACAGGGCGTCTTGCGCCAGCACGTGGTCGTCTTCGTCGATGGCGTGCAGGTACGCGATTGGCAAGGGCTCGACGACGACGTCGGCCCCGGCGCGGAGATCTACGTGATGCAGGCCCTCTCGGGAGGATGAGCGATGACCGACCGCTTTTTCGCATCGACCCGCAAAGGACTCTTCTCGTTCGCGCGCCCGCGCGCGGGCACTCCGGGCGCGCGGTGGGAAATCGAGCACGTGTCGTTCCTGGGCGACGCGGTCTCGCTGACCCACTACGACGCGCGCAGCGGCGCGCTGTACGCGGGGCTCGGCCTGGGCCACTTCGGCGTGAAGCTGCGGCGATCGCGCGACCTCGGCGCGAGCTGGGAGGAGCTCGCGGCGCCGGCGTTCCCGAAGCAAGCCGACGGCGAAGAAGAAACCCTGCCCGACGGCAAGCCGTGGCCCTTGCGCGTGCAGCAGGTGTGGGCGCTCGAGAACGGTGCGGCTCCCGGGGAGCTCTGGTGCGGCACGATTGGAGGCGGCCTCTTTCGCTCGCGCGACGAGGGAAAGTCGTGGTCGCTGGCGCGAGGGCTGTGGGACCACCCCAAGCGCAAGGAGTGGTTCGGCGGCGGCGCCGAGCTGCCGGGCATCCACTCGGTGTGCGTGCACCCGACCGACGCGCGCACGATTGCCATCGGGGTCTCGTGCGGCGGCGTATGGCGGAGCGAGGACGGCGGCGAAACGTGGGCGGTCTCCAGCCGAGGAATGTTCGCCGAGTACATGCCGCCGCCACGCCGCGAGGACGAGGCCGTGCAGGACCCTCACCGGGTCGTGCAGTGCCGCGATTGGCCTGAGCGCCTCTGGACGCAGCATCACAA
Source organism: uncultured delta proteobacterium (assembly GCA_963720145.1). Taxonomy (GTDB): domain Bacteria; phylum Myxococcota_A; class Polyangia; order Polyangiales; family Polyangiaceae; genus Palsa-1150. The sequence goes on along the minus strand of CAVREO010000035.1, from coordinate 90,319 downwards.
CGGCGTCTTCCGCTCCGACGACGGCGGCCGCTCCTGGGTCGCCATCCCGAACGTATCGCCTTCGGTATTCGGCTTCGCGGTCGCCGTTCATCCCCACGACGGCGACACCGCGTGGCTCGTGCCCGCGGTCAAAGACGAGACTCGCGTGCCCGTCGACGCGCGCGTCGTCGTCGCCCGCACGCGCGACGCAGGCAAGACGTGGCACGTTCTTTCGCGAGGGCTGCCGCAGTCGCACGCGTACGACATCGTGTACCGGCACGCGCTCGACGTGGACGCCAGCGGCCGCTGCCTCGCGTTCGGCAGCACGACGGGCTCGCTGTGGACGAGCGACGACGCGGGCGACACCTGGACGTGCATCTCGAGCAACCTGCCGCCGATCTACGCGGTGCGGTTCGCGTAGCAAGCGCGTCGCCACCGCGCAGCGATCGCGGTGCCACGCAAGGCGACCGGGCCTGGGCATCGCTGTCGGTAAAGTTACGCGCGCGGACGCCGTTCGCTGCGTGGGGGGGGCCGAAACGGGAAGGCGAAGGTGTCGACGCCGACGGGACTCTTCGCACATGGCGGACGCCTCGTGCTGCTCCTTCACCCAGGTCACGGCGAGCTACCTCAAGGTGAGCCTGACTGCAGGCGACGGGTTCTGGTGGACGATGACCGAGTTCAACGTGTACCAGCCCGCGAAGTGAGACGGGGAACCCCTCCTTCAGAACATCAACCCGTCCGAGACGTAAAGCCCCACCGGAAAGCCGGGGTTCTCCGACACCGCGTCCGGCGAGTAGGCGACCTCGAACCGGAAGATCGCCGCCTCTCCCCACTGCAAGAAGAGCCCCCCGCCCACGCCGTACTTGAGCGAGAGAGAGTACCCGTCCGCGGGCGACACGGCCGCGTAGTCGCTCCAGACGCGCCCCACGTCGACGAACGCTGTCGTCCCCACGCGCATTCGCTGGCCGAGAACCTGGAACCTCCGGAACGGCGTCGCGCGTATCTCGGTGTTCGCGATCATCTTGGCGCGGCCGGCGTATCGCCCCTGCGGAACGCCGCGTACGCCTGTCTCGCCCCCGAGGAGCCCCTGCGGCTCGAAGACGCCGCCCTGCTGCAGATTGTAGAAAGGCACGCGTCCGAACTGAAAGCTGGCGACGAAACGACTCGCGAAGATGAGCGCGTTCCCCAGGGGGGCATAGTGCGAGAGCACGGCCGACGCCTCGCCGTAGCCGACGCTCTCGGATGAGCTGACGACGGCCGACGTTCCCAGCTGGTAGAAGAACCCCTTGCGCGTGACGAACTCGCTGTCGCGCGTATCGACCATGATGCCCGCCGCGATGCTGGCGACGAGCGCTGCCTGCGCTCCGGCCACCGGGGCCTGGCCGCCGGACGCGGTGCTCGAGTCTTCGCTCAGCTTGCTCCCGCCATAGACCTCAGGCGCTTCGTAACGGAGGTTCGTTCCCAAGGCGACGTCCACCGGCGGCGCCGCGTGCCAGCGGGCAATCGTGCGCACGCGCCCCTCGTCTTGTACGTATTGGTAGCGTCGGCCGAGCGTCGATTGCCCGATTGACGGGCCCGCTTGCGATGCGTTGCCGACGCCGTAGTACCCTGCGTTGATCGTGCGCTGGAAGCTGCCGCGCGTGTCGAGACGCAGCCGCCCCTCGAGAAGGTCCGGCGCATCGAAGCGCAGAACGTGGCTCTGCTGCACGAGGCGGAATCCGTTCTGGTCGTCCTTCACGCTGCCGGAGAGCAGAAGGTCGATGTTCCAGAGATACGGAGAGGCCGTGTCGAAAAAGCGGGTGTACGTAAGGGCAGCGCCGAACTGCAGGCCAATGTCGCTGTTCCCGCCGAGGACCGGAAACCCCGCGAGCTCGTACCGTCGCGGTTCGAGCGCCACGTCGTGCCTCGCCCCGACATCGAACGGCTCCCGCGGAGCGACCATCGCCGCCCCCACCGCATCTACCTTGCAGCCCGCGACACAAACCTCCGACTGCGATGACGCTCGAACTGCGAAAGACATGACCAGTGCGAAGGCCGTGACGCACTCTGGAAGGACCTTGAGGCGAGGCGTTCGGGGACTCTTTTGGGACCAGCGCTTTCGCACGTTGAAGCAAACCCTTGCGCTTTCACGGAGCCTCGGCTTCCCTGAGCCCCGCGAGGACCAAGTCACGTTCATACGTCACTTGTCCAGCGCGAGGTGCAGGTTTGGGCCGATGAGCGAAGAGGTCTTGAGGATCGGCCCTCGGTAACACTATGACGACTTCGAACGAGATGAACGAGCTGAGCCAGCGCGCGCCCCGCCCCGCGGAGGTCCCCCGCGGCGCACGCCCCCCGAGTCGCGAGGGCTTGCCGCCGAACCGCGTGGTCGCTGGCGAGGAGCCCGCGCCGGCGCCGCGCGAGCTCGTGCGCGCGCCATATCCGCCCGTCATCGGCCGCGCCATCCAGCGCATCGCGCCCGTTCAGGTGGCCCTGTGGGACCGTGCCTTGCGCGACCTGCGCCGCGTGCAGGAGAAGACACTCGCGGCGATTGTCGAGCACGCGCGCACTACCGAATTCGCGCGCGAGCACGACTTCGGGCGCATTCGCGGATACGACGACTACACGCGCCGCGTGCCCGTAGGCGACTACGACTCGTTCTCCCCGTACATCGACCGCATGCGCGCGGGGGAACGCAACCTGCTCGTGCCGGAGTTCGTCCGCTACTTCGGCAACTCGTCGGGCAGCTCGAACCACGGCCGACCGAAGTTTCTGCCGATAACGGACCGGCAGATCCGTTTTCAGCAGCGCGCCGGCGCCGACACGGTCATGCGCTACCTGAGCTGGTCGGGTGACCAGGGTCTCTTCGCGGGATACACGCTGGGTCTCTTCCCGGCGATCACGATGCGCGCCGAGGGGCCGGTGCTGGTCACCTCGAACCCCGCGCTCATGATGACCAAGATGCCCGCGGTCACGCGCCCGGTCTACCTGCCGCACGGCGACGTTCGCACCATTGCCAACTACGACGAGAAGCTCGGCGTCATCGCCGAGCGTTACCTCGACTACGACGTGCGCGCCCTCACGGGCACCACGTGCTGGTTCACGCTCCTCTTCGAGAAGGTGCTGGCCGAGGCGAGAAAGCGCGGCCGCCGGGCGCGCTCGATTTCCGACATCTGGCCGAACCTGCGCGTCCTCTTCGGGGGCGGCGTGTCCGCGACGCCGTACCTGCCCATCATTCGCGAGCTCGTGGGAAGAGGCGACGTGACGCTCGTCGATACCTACAACGCCACCGAGGGCGGCGTGTACGGCGCATCCGACTTCAGCGGCGCGCGCGGGCTGCTCATGGTGCCGCACCGGGGCACGTTCTTCGAGTTCGTGCCCCTCGAGGAGCGCGAGCGCGAGTCGCCGACGCGCATTCCGCTCTGGGCCGTCGAGCGAGACCGCCCCTACGCCATCGTCGTCACCACCTCGTCCGGCCTGTACGCCTACGAGCTCGGAGACATCGTCCGCTTCCCGTCGGTGTCGCCGCCGCGCATCGAGTTCATGGGGCGGCTGACGGGCTGCCTGTCGGTGACGCAGGAATTGACGACCCACGTGGAGATCGAACGAGCAGTGGAGCACGCAGTATCCGTGTGCCCCTGCCGCACAGTGGATTTTGGCGCAGCCGCCGACGTCGGCGCGGGCGGATCGGCCAAGGCACGCTACGTGCTTTTCGTCGAGTTCCAGGTCGGCGCCGAACCCGCGGACCTGGGCGCTTTCGCTGCAGCCTTCGACGAAGGCATGTGCAAACAGAACCGCGTATACCGCGAGCACCGGGCCGGGGAGGTCGCGCTGATTCCTGCGCGCGTCGTCCCGCTCGTGAGCGGCGGAGCGCGCACGTTTCTTGAAGAGGTCACTCGCGGGAACGTCCAGGGAAAATTCCCGCGCATCATCGACGACACGAAGAAGCTAGCGTTGTGGAAACACGCGAAAGGTTCGCCATGAATCGCATTGGGGTCGCCATCGTAGGAGTCAACGGCGCCGTCGCGTCGACGGTCATCGCTGGGGTGGAGCTGATGAAGCGCGGAATCGCGCCGCGCATCGGAATGGTCACCGAGCGGGTCGACGCGCGCATCGCCGAGTCGCTGACCGAGCTGCTCGACTTCGCGCCTCTCGAGAACCTCGTCTTCGCCGGCTGGGACCTCCAGTTCGCGAACGTGTACGAGGGTGCGCTGCACCACAAGGTGCTCTCGCCGCACATTCTCGAGCAAGTGCGCCCGGAGCTCGAGCGCATCACGCCCTGGCCGGCGGTGTTCGGCAAGGATTACGTCTCGAAGCTGACGGGCGAAAACGTCGTGCCCGCGGCCGGGCACCGCGAGGAGATCGCGCTCCTGTCGCGCAACCTCGAGGCCTTCCGCAAGAGCGCTGGGCTCGACCGCGTGGTCGTCGTCAACCTCGCGTCGACGGAGAACTTCCTCGAAGTGCAGCCGGTCCACCGCGATCTGCGCGCGTTCGAGGCCGGGCTCGACGCCAACGATCCCGCGATCACCCCGGCGATGCGCTACTTCTACGTCGCCAACTCGCAGCACGCGCCCTACTGCAACTTCACGCCCAGCCTGACGAACGTCCCGGCGCTCGCCGAGCACGCGAACCTGCTGGGCAACCCGTTCGCCGGCATGGACGGCAAGACGGGCCAAACGCTCCTCAAGACGGCGCTGGCATCGATGTTCCGCGCGCGACGCCTGGTCATCGAGGGGTGGTACTCGACCAACTTCCTCGGCAACGGCGACGGCCTCGTCCTGGACGCACCAGGGTCGAACAAGACCAAAGTTCTGAGCAAGTCCGCGGTCCTCGACTCGATCGTCGGCTACCACGTGGAAAACCACCAGGTTCACATCCACTACTACAAGCCGCGCGGCGACTCGAAAGAGGCCTGGGACAACATCGACATCATCGGCTTTGCCGGCGTGCCGATGCAGATCAAGGTGAACTTCCTCTGCCAGGACTCGGCGCTCGCGGCGCCGCTGGTCATCGACCTCGTGCGCCTGCTCGACGTCGCCAAGCGCGCGGGCGAGCGCGGCATCCAGCGTCAGCTGTCGATGTTCTTCAAGTCGCCGTACGCCTCGCCAGGAGAGGCGCCGGTTCACGACCTCTTCAAGCAGGAGAAGCTGCTCCTCGACTGGGCCCGCGCTCACGCCACCAAGCCGCAGGTGCACACCAACGGGCTCAAGGCGCACGCGGAGCCAACGCCGTGACCGCGCTCGCCCTCTTCGGGGCGACGCCGGTCCTCTCCAGAGAAGCACACCGCGTCTGGCCGATCGTCGGCGACGACGAACGGCGGGCGGTCGCGCGTGTGCTCGATCGCGGCGTCCTCTCCGGCGCGTTTGCGCCCGAGTCGCTGGCGCTCGAGCAGGAGTTCGCGCGCTTCGTCGGGGCGAAGCATTGTCTGCTCACCCACTGCGGAACGAGCGCGCTGGCCGTCGCCCTCGCTGCGTCGGGCGTGCGCGCGGGCGACGAGGTCATCGTCCCCGCCTATAGCTTCGTCGCGACGCCGCTCGCGGTGGTGCAGGTCGGCGCCGTGCCCGTGTTCGCGGACGTGGACGTCGCGACGGGATGCCTCGAGGCTCCTGCTGCGCAGGCCGCGGTCACGGCGCGGACGCGAGCCATCATGCCCGTGCACATGCACGGGGGCGCGGCCGACATGGGCGGCCTGCTCGACGTCGGCGCGCAAGCACGACCTCGTGGTCATCGAGGACGCCGCGCAAGCGCACGGAGCGACCTACCGTGGGCGGCCGGTGGGCGCCATCGGCGCGGCGGGCGGCTTCTCGCTGCAATCGAGCAAGAACCTCGCGGCGGGCGAGGGCGGGCTGTTCGTGACCAACGACGACGCTCTCGCCGGCGAGGCCAGCTCGGTGCGCAATTTCGGACAGGACGTGAACCCGGCCGACGCCGCCGATTGGGGGCTCGCTCGCCCTCTCGACGGTGGGCGCTCCCTCGACGCGCAGCGCTTGGGCTCGATGTACCGCGGGAACGAGATGATGGCGGCGTTCGCGCGCGCGCAGCTCGCCCGCCTGCCGGAACGCACCGAGCGATGCCGGAAGAATGCGCGAGCGCCTGGCCGCGGCTCTCGCCGAGCTGCCGGGCGTGACGCCGCCGACCGAACCGGCGGAGCGTACGTCGGTGCATCACAAGTTCCGCGTGCACCTCGACCCGGCTCGAGCCGGCCTCGACCTCTCCCCCGAGCGCCTGCGCGACGCCACGATCGCGGCTCTCCGCGCCGAGGGACTCGAGATCGTCCTCTGGCAATCGGTTCCCCTCCCGGCCCAGACGGTCTTTCAGCGTCGCGACGCGGCCGGCGGCTTTCCCAGGGCTCGCGAGGGCGGGACGGATCTCGCGCGGAACTACGACCCTGCGCGCTATCCGAAGACGCGCGCGCTGCTCGCCGGTTCGCTCCTCCTCTTCTCGCAATCGTGCCCGCTCATCGGGCAGGACGACTCGGTCGTCGACGGCTACATTGAGGGGTTCCGGCGCGTCTGGCGCGAGCGGGAAGCCCTGGCCGCTTGGGCGGCTCGCAATCCGTCGTGACCAGCGCGCGCAAGCACGCGGGGCTGGCCCTGCGCGTCCTGCTCGGGCTGGGCGGACTCGCTCTGGTCGCGTACCTGGTGCGCGACGCCGGACCGGCGCGCGTCGCCGGCGTTCTGCTGCAGGCCGGGTCGTGGTTGCCGCTCATCCTGGCGTTCGAGCTGGCTCAGATCACCTGCGACGTCTTCGCCATTCGTTCCATCCTGGGGCGCACCGCGTGGGGCGAAATCCCGGTCGGCGCCATCGCGCGCTCCGGCGCCCTCTCCTACGCGATGATGGTGCTTCTTCCCGCCGGGCGCGCCGCCGGCGAGGTGGCGCGAGCAACGATTCTCTCCAAGTACCTGGGCATGCCGCGCGCGGCCGGCGCGAGCACCAAGCTTCAGGCGGCCTACCTCTCGGCGAACGGCCTGCTCTCGGGGGCAGCCTTCCTGGCCGTGTCGGGGCGTTTCGGAGTCGCGTCCCCGCTGGCGCTCATGCTCCTGGGCAACGTCGTCTTTCAGGCGTTCATCTCCGTCGGCCTCATCGCGATCCTGTGGGATGCAAGGGTTGGCCGGTGGCTCGACAGGACGCGACGGCGCCTGCTCAGCCTTCCGGAAGAGGGTTCTTCGCTCGACGCGGCGGATCGCCGCCGGCTGCCGTGGAAGGCGTCTCTCATTTGTTCTCTCGGGCGAACCGCCCAGCTGTTTCAGTACGGCGTCATCCTTCACGCCGTAGGCGGCTTCGCGGCACCGCGCAGCGCCCTCGTGGCGCATGGCATCCACCTCGTCGGAGCCACGCTGGGCGACTTCTTGCCGAACCAGCTCGGCGTCGTGGACGGTGCCTACCGAGCGTTCGCCGCCGACGTCGGCTTCGCCGCGGAGCCCGCGCGCGCGCTGTCCATCGCGTTCCTCGCGCGAATCGGGCAGCTCATTTGCGCGAGCGCGGCCGTCGTGGTCGTCGCGATACTGCGGAGCTCTTCGTCGCACGGCTCAGAATCGCGAGCATCCGTGGATGCAGGTGGCCATTGGTAGCGAGAATGTTCCCCGACTCGAGAAACGAGTTACCGCCCCGGGGATCCGTCGCCCTGCCTCCGGCTTCCTGCACGAGCAGCGCGCCCGCGGCGACGTCCCAGGGTGAGAGCCCGAACTCGAAGTGCACCGCAAAGCGACCGGCGGCCACGTAGGCGAGGTCGAGGGCCGCGGCGCCCATCCGGCGGATGCCGGCCGCGTGCCTCATGGCGCCGGCGAGCATGGGTAGGTACCCCGCGTGCCTTTCGCGCGCGCTCGCGTGCGGAATGCCCGTCGCGACCAGCGCTCGGGAAAAGTCCATGTCGGCCGATACGCGAAGACGGCCGCCGTTGAGCCACGTGCCGCACCCGTCCTCGGCCACGAACGTCTCGTCCTTGACGGGGTCGAAAACGACTCCGGCGACGACGCGCCCACGGCGCTCGAGTGCCAGCGACACGGCGAAATGGGGCACGCCGTGGACGAAATTGCTCGTCCCATCCAGCGGGTCGACGATGTAGCGCTCCGAATCGGTCCCGCCGCTGGTGGGCACCGGCGCGCTCTCTTCGGTGACGAGGCCACGCCCGGGGTGCGCGCCCAAGAGCATCCGTTTCAGCGTTTTTTCCGATTCCAGGTCTGCCGTCGAGACGAAGTCCGCGGGACCCTTCAGCTCCACCTGGAGCTCCGAGCGCGCGCGAAAATAATCGCATCAGGCGCGCCCCTGCCGCGTGCGCCGCGCCGATCATCGTCGCAAGGTCGGTCGAGGGCTGCAGCATCCGCGCGCTTATGCACCACGGACCGCGTTGACGCAATGCCGGTTCTGCCTAGTCTTTGCGAGTTCCATGCATCGCGTCTCCGCGCCGGGCCTCGCCACGCGATCGTTCGTCTCGTGGACGCTGCGTCATGGCTGGCTGCTCTGGTGCCTCGCGATCCTGGTCGGCATTCCCGCCACCGCGCGCACCATTTCGCTCTACCGCCACCTGCGCAGCGACCTCGAGGAGCTCTTGCCGCGCGAGTCGCCGAGCGTGCGAGCCCTCGACGAGATGCGCAAGCGGTTGCCGGGGCTTCAGTACCTCGGAGTGGTGGTCGACACAGGTTCCGCGGCGAACCTCCCCGCAGGTGAGCGCCTCCTCGACGAGTTGGCCGCGCGCATCCGCGCGTACCCGCCGGAGATGGTGCGCGAGGTGCGCACGGGCAGCCTCGCCGAGCGCAAGCTCGTCGAGGAGCACGCGCCGCTGTACGCGGAGCTGACCGACCTCCAACGGGTGCTGCAGCGCATCGAGGCGCGCCGCGACTTCGAGGTCGAAAAGGAGTCCGGGGCGCTGCTCGACGACTCGGAACCACCGCCGCCCCTCGAGTTTTCCGACATCGAGCGCAAGTACGACGAGAGGCTCGCCGAAAGGAAAGCGAGTCGGGTCGATTTTCGGACGCCGCCCAGCACATCACGCTGCTCTTCGTCGAGGCCGGCGAGTTCACGACCGGCGCCGACAAGGCCCGCGCTCTGCTCGAGCGCGTACAGGCCGACGTCCGCGATCTCAAGCCGCAGACGGGCGGCATGCGCGTCGGCTACAGCTCCGACGTCGCCATCTCCGTCGAAGAGCTCGACGCCCTCGAGGCCGACCTCTCGGTGTCGTCGATCGTCGTCGTCGCGCTCGTCATCGCCGTCATCGTCCTTTACTTCCGCTGGTGGCGCAGCATCGTCGTGCTGTTTCCCCCGCTCCTTCTCGCGACGGCGTACGCCTTCGGACTGGCGTCCCTTCCGCCCGCCAACGTCCGTGAGCTCAACTCGAACACGGCGTTCCTCGGGTCGATCATCGTCGGCAACGGAATCAACGTGGGTATCGTGCTCCTGGCGCGGTACCGCGAAGCTCGGCAAAAGGGCGCCTCGGTCGAAGAAGCGCTCACGATCGGCGTCTGGGGTGCGCGCCTGGGCACGCTCGCGGCAGCCTTCGCGGCGGCGGCGTCGTACGCGTCGCTCCTCCTCACCGAGTTCCGGGGGTTCCGCCAGTTCGGCATCATCGGCGGCGCCGGGATGGTCGCGTCGTGGGTGACCGCCTTCGTGCTCATGCCACCGCTCCTGAGATGGGTCGACCACGACGACGTCGTCGTGCTGCGGTCCGAGCCGCCGCGGCTCGGGCTCATGGGGCGCGTGGCCGCTTGCGTGGAGCGCTGGCCGGTGCCCATCGTCGCCATCGCGCTCGCGATGACGGCCGTTTCTGTCTTTGCCGTGTCGCGGTTCGACGTCGCCGGTCAGCTCGAGCACGACTTCTCCAAGCTCCGGCGCGTCGACACCTGGGAAAGCGGCGACGGCTACTGGGGCCGAAAAGTCGACAATCTGCTCGGGCGCTACCTCACGCCCACCGTGGTCCTGACCGACTCGAGGGAGGCCGCCGCGATTGCGGAGCGTTCGATCCGCGACTCGGTGGATCACGGTCCCCTGGCGCGGATGGTCGCGTCCGTCCGCGGAGCCGACGATGTGTTGCCGCGCGACCAGGACGCGAAGATCCACGTCGTCCGCGCCATTCGCGAGGTTCTCACGCCCAAGATTCGATCGCTCGTCGAGCCGCAAACTCTGGAGAAGCTCGAGCAGCTCATCGGCCCGGAAGACCTCTCCTCCTTGGCGGCGCGCGACCTCCCCCGGTCTTTCACCGCTGGGTTGCGGGAGATGGACGGCACCATGGGCCGCACGATCCTCGTCTACCCGAAGCCTTCGGACTCGCTCTGGCGAGCGAAGGAGATTCACGCGTTCGTGGACGAGCTTCGCGCGACCGGCGGGCGCGTGGCCGGCTCCATCCCGCTTTCGGACGACATCATCGCGTCGATCAGCCGCGACGCGCCGGTGGCGAGCCTGGCCTCGTTCCTCGGCGTCATCGCGATCGTTCTCATCGTGTTGCGCGCAAGGCGGCCGGCGCTCTACGTCATCGGCTCGCTCGTCATCGGCGTGCTCTGGATGGCCGGCGCCGCGATGCTGCTGCACATCAAGCTCAACTTCTGCAACTTCGTCGCCTATCCAATTACGTTCGGTATCGGCGTCGACTACGCGGTCAACGTCGTCACGAGATACGTACAGGACGGCGAACGCGACGTGCGCAGCGCCATCCGATCGACGGGCGCGGCCGTCGGGCTTTGCTCGCTGACCACGATCATCGGCTACTCGTCGCTGCTCCTGGCCAAGAACCGTGCGCTCTATCTCTTCGGTTTCACTGCCGTGCTCGGCGAGGTCGCTTGCTTGACGGCGGCGGTGGTGGCTCTGCCGGCCGTGCTCGTCGCGCTGAGGGAGCGCAAGACGGGGCTCGCCAGGCACACCGAAACCGTGCGAGAGACCAGTCATGAAGGTTCGCGCGATCGGGACGCTGTCCGCGACGATGCTCCTGGCCTGCGCCGGCGAGACTCAGGCACCACTGCAGCCGCCTCCACCTCCGCTGCCTCCGACGGCTAGCGCCCCGACTGCATCGCCGGCGTCGGCGCCGACAACCGCGCCCGCGGCGTCCGCATCGTCGGCGGCCGACTCCGGGCTCCCCTCGGGCGGGCCCGGACAGCTCACGTTCAAAGCCGTGCCCTTTCCGGGAGCCAAGCCGCCCGTGTCGCTCGACTACGTCGTCTACGAGCCGGCGCACGCGCGGGTCTGGGTTCCCGTCGCCGATACGGGGAGCGTCGACGTGTTCGACGTCGCGACCGGCAGCTTCGCGCGAGTCGACGGCTTCAAGACGGGCGAGCGTGAGTCGAAGGGAACCAAGCGAGCGACCGGACCGAGCGCCGTCGCAATCGGGGACGGGTTTGCCTACATCGGCAACCGGGCCACGGGCGAAGTATGCCCAGTCGATCTCGGCACGCTCAAGCTCGGCAAGTGCCTGAAGGTGCCCGGTGGTACCGACGGCGTCGCGTACGTCGGAGCCGCCCGAGAAGTGTGGGTGACGTCACCGCGCGACCAGACCATCGTCGTGTTCGATGCCGCCAAGCCGGATGCGCTCAAGGCGAAGACGTCGATCAAGTTCGACGGCGAGCCCGAAGGCTTTGCGTTCGACGCATCGCGCGGCCTCTTCTTCACGAACCTCGAGGACAAGAACAAGACGGTCGCCGTCGACGTGAAGACTCACAAGGCGAAGGCCACCTGGAGCCTCGAGTGCGGCGCCGAGGGGCCACGCGGCGTCGCCGCCGATGCGGGCCGCGGCTTCGTCTACGTGGCCTGCACCGACCGCGTCCTGGTGCTCGACGCGGCGCACGGCGGCGCGAAGCTCGGCGCGGTGGACACCGGCGCAGGCGTGGACAACATCGACTGGCTAGACCCGCAACGGCTGCTCTACGTAGCCGCCGGCAAAGCGGCGAAGCTCACGGTCGTGCGCATCGACGACAAGGGGCAACCCTTCGTGCTGGCGAGCGGCGCGAGCGCGGCGGGCGCGCGTAACGGCGTCGCCGATGCGAGCGGAAACGCCTACGTCCCCGACGCCCAGGGCGCGCAACTCCTCGTCTTCCCGTACTCCCCCTGAACACTGTCACTGTATTCTTGCAACAGCGCTATTCAGGGGCGCAAATTCATCACGTGACCAGGTGCCAAGAGGCCCGACCTTTGACATCCTTGATGCCTCGAGCGGAGGTTGCCATGAGCGGGCTCTGGTATGTGAAGCTTGCGGACGGAGACGTTGAGCCTCTAACCCTGGACGAGCTGGACGAGGCTTTCCAGGCGGGCCACGTCAACGAGCACACCATGGTGCTCCCGGCGGGGTCCACCCAGTGGGCGAAGCTCGGCGAGCTCGCGGGGCTGGATCAGCCGCAGCGGCCTGCCGCACATGTACCCACGCGGGCCGTCGCGCCGTTGGCTCCCATGCCGAACAGTCTGCGACCCGTCAGCGTGGACCTGGGCCAGTTCGGGGGGGACGACGACGACTTCTCGTTCCAGCCGCCGAAGAAGAGCAAGAAGTGGATGTTCGGCGTGGCGCTGGTCGCCGGCGTCATGGGCTTCGCGGCCTTCGAGGCGCAGCGCGCGGGCGTCGTTTCGATCAGCCGGCTGATGTCGAGCTCCTCGCAGGCGTCGGCTGTGGCCGTCGCCACCCCGACGCCGACGGTCGCTCCGGCACCGGCTCCTTCGCCGGACCCGGCTCCCGCGGTCACCGCGGCTCCCGCGGCGTCGACCGACACGAGCGCGACGAGCCGCTTCACGCAGGATCAGAAAGACAAGCTCGCGGCTGCGGACAAGCAAAAGACGAAGCTGCACCCGAAGACGCACGCGGCCGCCTCCGCCGTTCACGGCTCGGCGTCCCGCTCGAAGGGGCAGGGGTTCACGACGGGCGGCAACAAGTACGACCCGCTGAACGCGACCATTCCCTGACCTCGCGCCGCGAGGTCAGGCACGCCGCGGAACCGGCGTTCGCAGCCAAACTTCGGTAGACTTTCGGGGTGAGGGCGCTCGCGGCGACGCTTGCACTCGCCCTGGCCACGTTCGGCTGCCGAGCACCGGCGCGATCGACGCCTCGGCCCACCATGCTCGCGCGGGGCCGCTCGGTGCGATGCAAAGCCATATGGGATCCTGCGCTCGGGGTCATTGCCGATGGCCGCGTGGTGCTCGACGAGGATCGGGTCGCCGCCGTGGGCCCGGCGGGTCGGGTGCCGGAGACCGCGGAGGAGATCGACCTGCGTCCTCTCTTTTGCTTGCCGGGGCTCGTCGACGCGCACACCCATTTGACGTCGTACGCGCATGCCCAGGGCGACGACTCGCTCGAAACCCGACGCAGCGCGGCGGAGAAGAACGCCGCGCAAACGCTGCGGGCGGGAGTCACGGCGGTGCGCGACCTGGGCGGCGCAGAAGGTGTCGATCTCTGGCTCCGCTCCCGGATCGCGAGCGGCGCGTCTGCCGGGCCGCGCATGCAGTGCGCGGGCAGCCAGATTGGCGCCCAAGGCCCGCTCGGTAGCGCCGCCGCCGCGAAGGCGCAGGTCGACGCTCACCTCAGCGCGGGATTCGACGTCATCAAGCTCTTTGCCACGGGCGGTGCGAACGATCCCGTCCCGCTGCTCACGGCGCCCGAGATTTCGGCCGCCACCGCCGAGGCCCACGTGCGCGGAGCGCGCGTCGCCGTCCACGCGATCACCGCGGAGGGCATTCAGCGCTCAATCGCGGCTGGCGTCGACTCCGTGGAGCACGGCACCGAGCTCTCCGTCGAACAGGCGCGCGAGATGGCCGATCGCGGCACGGTCCTCGTCCCGACGCTCTACATCCTGCGCTACTACGTCGAGGACGCCGAGAACCTCGGCTTCTCCCGGGAGGACGTCGCCGACCTGCAGCGCCTGATCGACGACGAAGTCCTCCCGTTTGAAAGTCGATTCCCGGCGATCCTCGCCAGCGGCGTGAAGGTGGCCATGGGCTCGGATGCCTTTCTCGCGTTGCACGGCAGGAACGCGCGGGAGCTCGGCTATCTCGTACGAGCGGGCATGCGCCCGGATCAGGCGCTGCGCGCCGCTACCGAGGTCTCGGCTGCCCTCCTCGGCTGGAGCGGAAAGGTGGGATCGTTGGCGCCGGGAGCCTATGCCGATCTGGTCGCCGTGGCAGGCAACCCGCTCGACGACGTCGGCGCGGTCGAGCACGTGGAGGTCGTCCTGAAAGGCGGCAAGGTGGTTCGGGACGACCGGCGGTAGTGTCCTCGTGCCATGACTTCTCGACCCCCTTCTGAGCGCTCCATGAGACGCATTTCGCTGATCGTACCGTGCTTCAACGAAGAGGCGCGGCTCGACGTCGGCGCGCTGCGGGCCGCGCGCCTCGAGGGCCAACGGCTCGAGCTGGTCCTGGTCGACGACGGCAGCCGCGACAACACCCGAGCGTTGCTCGAGAGCATCGCGCACGAGAGACCGCACGAGGTGCGCACCCTGGTGCTCGACCGTAACCAGGGAAAGGCGGAGGCCGTGCGCCGGGGAGTCCTCGACGCGCTCGGGCGGCAGCCGGACGCCGTGGGCTTCTGGGACGCCGATCTGGCGACGCCGCTCTCGGAGCTGGAGGAGTTCGTCCGGATCCTCGACGCGCGCCCGCAAGTCGAGAATGGTGATCGGCTCGCGGGTGAAGCTCATGGGGCGGACCATCGAGCGACTCGCATGGCGCCATTACCTCGGTCGCATCTTTGCCACGGCCGCCTCGCTGGTGCTCGACCTGCCGGTCTACGACACGCAGTGCGGGGCCAAGCTGTTTCGAGCCACGCCGCTGCTCGCCCAGGTGTTCGCCGAACCGTTCCTGGCGAGGTGGGTGTTCGACGTCGAGATCATCGCTCGCTTCATGGAGCTCGACCCCGGCGGCCCTGATCGCATCGGCGAAGCGCTCTTCGAGCTGCCGTTGCGGCACTGGATCGACGTCCACGGATCGAAGGTCAAGCCGGTGGACTTCGCCCAATCGGCGCGCGACCTCGCGCTGATTTTCGCGCGTACTCGCGTCACCGTTCGTCGCGCGGCCACGCTCGCAAAAACGCCCGGAGGCACGGCACCGGCGTGTTATGAACGGGCGGTCGCCGTGCACTGGCCCTACACGACCGACTTTCTGACTTCGCTATTTGCGGCTCAGTCATCCATTGCGCTGATGCTGAGCGCCCTCGTGCTCTTCTGGCGCTTCGGCTCAATCGCGTCGCGATGGGCCATGCTCGTAGGCATATGGCTCGCCGTCCTTGCCTTGGGCGCGCCCCCCTTCGCCGTCTCCCTCGGGTACAAGCCAGGCCCCTTGGCTCTGCGCGAGCTTTTGGCCATCTCGGCGGGGTTCGGCACCCTCAGCGCCGTGCTGGCGCTGCGGCTCGGAGTGGCGACCCTGGGGCTCGCAGGGCAAATCGCGCTCTGGTTGTTGAGCGGCTTCGTGACCGAGTCCGAAGGGGAGCTCTGCGGGCTTTGCCTGGCGTGGCTGGGCCTGATGCTCGGCTTGCTGGAGCGGCGCGCGCACCCGGCGGCATCACCGGCCAGGTCGGGCCAACCTCCGGCCGAGCCCTCCTACGCGGTGCACGACGCTCTCGTCTTCGTCCTGGCGACCCTCGCGGCCGTCCTCGTGTGCCTGCTCGTCATGCGCAAGCGCGACGGAACCGGCGACGAGTGGGCCTACACGTACCAGGCGGCCGTCTTCGCGAAGGGGCGCATCTACGCAGCCTCGCCTCGGTGTCAGTCCTACTTGCAGAACTTCTACGTATTCGAATCCGGCGGACGCCTCTTTTCGCAATACACGCCGGGATGGCCGCTCTACCTCGTCCCGTTCGTGTGGCTCCGCGCGGTCTGGCTCGGGGGCCCGGTCGCGCTGGGGCTCGCGGCCGTCGGCATCGCGCGGCTCTCCCGGAGCGCCGCGCGCGCCCTCACGGTCGGCGAAGAGCATGCGTCATTACGGACAATCTCGGCCGCCGGAACGTGGGGGGCGGCGCTCGCGACACTCGGAACGACCATTCTGATACTCGCTGCCTCGCGATACTCGCACGTCTTCCTCATCGCACTCTACGCGTGGGCCGCCGAAGCGCTGCTCGTCGTGACCACTCCCGGCATCGACTCCTCCCGGCAGGTAGCCTGGGGCTGTATGCTCGGCTCCGCCGCCGCGCTCGCGTGCGCCACCCGCCTGGGCGAAGGGTTCACGCTGGGGCTGGGAATGGCAGTCGTCTTTCTCGACTCGCTGGCACGCCGCCGTGTGGGCTGGCGCGCCCTGGCGGCGACCACGGGCACGTTCGCGTTCTGGGGCGGACTGACACTCGTCATCTTGCGCGTCCAGCTCGGGCGCTGGTTCACGACGGGGTATTCGCTCAACGCGGTGATCCACCCATGGAACACCGTCACGTATAGCTGGCCGCAACCGAATCAGTGGAAATACGGCCTGCCCCTCGCCACGGGAGCGTACTGCTGGTGGCCGTGTTCGATCGCGCTCGCGCTCGCAGGCCTGGCGCTCGTGCGGAGCCGCCTCGTCGCGGCCCTCGGCATCGGCTGCTTGGCCTACGAGATATTTTGCCAGCGAGTGGATTCGCATCAGCGCGGATACGATTGGGGCTACGGACCGCGCTACCTGGCGGTGTTCGTGGTGCCGATGGCGGTCGGCGCGGCGATTGCGATCGCGCCGCTCGCTGTGGCTGCCGGAGAACGGGTGGTCGCTGGCCGTCGAGCAATCGCTCGCGGCGGGCCAATGGCCCTGGTGCTGTTCGCGATCGCCAGCGGCTGGTTGCGCATCGTGCCGCTCGTGTGGCCCACGGCTGCGGAGCATACGCGGCGCCACACGGCGCTGCAGACGGCGATCGATGCGGCACACCTCACGAACGCCGTGGTCCTCGCGCAACTCGGGACCACTGGGGGCTACACGGACCCGCTCGATATGACCACCAACTTGCCCCTCGACCTCTATCCCAACCAGGACGTGATCATCGCCATCGAGAGATCGCCCGACGCCGTTTCGTGCATGCGCTCGGCCTTCCCGGGGCGCCGCTTCTATCGCGCGGCCGGCACAGACGAGGTGCGCCTCACGCCGTTCTGAGCCGAGCGCGGCATGACCGCTCGCCGAAGTCTTGGCGCGGCGTGGTCGCCCAGCTCGGCCAGCCCGACGGCCACCACGAGAACGAAGCTCCACCTTGGCCGCGCTGAAGCTCGCGCAGCGGTCGCGCTGCTCGCCACGCTCGTACCGAGGGTCGCTCGCGGGATGCGCGCCTGCAAGCCGTCTTCGCGTTCGTCACGGCCGTCACATCGTGTAAGTTGGCCCCCGTGCGTCTGCCGCGTTTGCGCATCTCGCCGTTTACGTTGCTGTATTTCCTCGTGGCGATCCTCGCTTCGGCTCCCGCCTGGATCGTCAAGCACCCGCCGATGCAGGACCTGCCGCTTCACCTGGCGACCATTCGTATCGTAAAGAGCTTTCACGACCCCGCGTTCGGCTTCTCGGACTACTTCGTCCTCACCCTCGATCGCACGCAGTACGTCGTCTACTACCTGCTCGGCGCGGCGCTCGCGTTCTTCGTCGGCGTCGTCGCCGCCAACGTCCTCCTCGTGTCCTTCTATCTCGGAGGCACGGTGCTCGCGCTGCGCGCGCTCCTCGTGGCGCTGGGCCGCGACGAACGACTCTCTTTGCTCGTCCTTCCGCTCCTCGTCAACACGATGTTCCTGTACGGGCTGTTCCCGTTTCTCCTGGGCATCCCGCTCATGCTGTGGGCGCTTGCGCTCGCGGTCGCGCAGTTCGAGCGCCCCACCATCCGCCGCGGGGTTCTTCTCTCCGTCCTCGCGCTCGCGCTCTTCTATTCGCATGTGTTCCCCTTCGGGATCTTCTGTATCGGCTTTGCCGCGATGTTCCCCTGGCACCGCCCGTCCCGCTGGCTCACGAGCATCGCCCCCGCCGTACCCGCAGGGTTGATCCTGACATGGTGGACTCTGTTCACGGAGGCCGGGCGCCTGACGCGCGGCGCAGCCACCGACAGCGCCGGCGATTCCCACGCGTCCGTCGACGCTGCGATCACCGCGATTCCGAGCTGGTTCACGAACGTGATGCGGGACACGAGCGACGAGCTCGTGCTCATCGCGCTGGCGCTGGTGGTCGTCGCGGCGCTCGGGCTCTCGCTCGGCGAACGCGATTCAGCGAAGCCGGTGGCGCGACGCTACGTTCTCCTGCCCCTCGCGTGTATCGTCCTCTACTTCGTTCTCCCTCAGGACCACGGGTACATCTGGCTGATCGCGCAGCGCTTTCCCATTCTCTTCGCATTCACGGCCATTCCGCTCGTCCGCATGCCGCGCGGCGGCGCCGGGGCGCTGATCACCGCAGCGGCGCTTGCCGTGGGCATGGTGTCCATCTTCAATACGTGCAAGCACTTCATTCGGTTCGAGACCGAAGAGGTTGGTGACATCGACGCAGCGATCGACGCGATGGACGCAGACCGCAAGGTCTGCACGCTCGTGTACGACAAGGGCTCGAGCATCACGAACAACCAGCCTTTCTTGCATTTCGGCTCGTACTACCAGGTTCGCAAGGGCGGAGTCGTGATGTTCACGTACGCCGGCTACGCGCACTGGCCGGTGGACTTCCGCACGGGGCAGTATCCGCCGCCGGGTAGAGGACCGGCCCGGTGGCGGTGGGAGTGGACGCCGGAGCAGGTGCCCATCGGCGAGATCTATCCCTATTACGATTACGTACTCACGCGCGGGAACGGGTTCCGTCCTCCGCCGGGCACCTATCGCGTCAAGTGGCGCGGGGACCGCTGGACGGTCTGGCAGCGGGATGCATCGTGAGCTCGGCGTACCCGCCGAACGATCCGCGCCCGTGACGAGGTTCGAGACGGCGTGTAAGCTGCGCGCCGCCGTGAGTGAGCCTAAGCGCGAGCAGGGCGAGCAGCGCGACCGACTGCGGGAGCTGCAGCGCGGTCTGCGCAGATTTGCGTTCGTGCTCGTGCCGGCGCTCGGGCTGCTCGAGCTTGCGGCGCACGCCGTGCAGGTGCGCTCTACGGTGCGCGAAGGCGATTGGACGGCCGCGCGCGACTACGTCGCGTCCCAGACGAAGCCCGAGGACCTCATCGCGTTCGCCCCCCGGTGGGTCGACCCCATCGGACGGGAGCAGTTCGGCCCGCGTCTCGCCACGGTCGAACGCGAGGCCCCCGCCGACACGACGCGCTATTCCCGCGCGTTCGAGGTCTCGATTCGAGGCGCTCGCCTGCCCGCCTTCGCCGGCTGGCGCCAAGCGAGCAAGCAGAGCTTCGGCGACGTGACCGTCACCGCATGGGACAACCCGGCGCCGGCGCACGTGATCGACGATCTCGTCTCGATGGCCGGCCCGCAGCACCTGCGCGTTTCGCGCGGCGACTCCGAGTGCAGCTTCGGGCACTCCCCTCCCCTGAGCGGCGGCCTCGGGTTCGGTCCAGGGGTCCCCGGCGATTGGTTCAACTGTCCGGGGGGCGGCCTGGTCGGCGTCAGCGTCGTGGCCGATCTCGACTACGTTCCGCACCGCTGCATCTATGCGCCACCACCCGGCGGGACGCCCCTCCGTCTCCGCTTTCAGGGCGTACGTCTCGGTCGAACGCTCCACGGGCACCACGCGATCTACGTCGAGGCCGAACGGGATCGAAGGGGTGCCCCCGTCACGCTCGCCTTCCGGGTGGGGGACTCCGTCCTCGGAACGGTCGTCCACCGCGACGGCGACGGTTGGAAGCCGTTCGAGTTCGACACCGCCGACCGCGCCGGAACCACCGTCGAGCTCGTCGCGGAGATCAGCGCCCCCAACGGGGAACGCCGGATGTACTGCTTCGAGGCGGATACGCGGTGAGGGTCGGGCCGTTCTCGCTGTCTCGCGCCGTCTTCCCCGAGCGCATCGGCTGGCGCGACCACGTCCTCGGCGCCGGCCTCGGCCTCGGCTACGTCGCGTGGCTCCTTGCGACCGCCCGCTCGCTCGGCTTCCCCCGCGACGAGGGCGTCTATTTTCGCGCGGCGACGGAATACCTGCGCTGGTGGCGCATGCTCCTGGAGCATGGAACCGGAGCGCTTCAACCGGGTGCCATCGACTCGGCGTGGTCCGACAATCACGAGCATCCGGCGCTCATGAAATCGCTGTCCGGCATCTCGTGGTGGCTCTTGCACGAGAAGTGGCGCCTCTTCGCGGACGCGAGCACGGCCTTCCGCCTGCCCGCGATGATGTCCGCCGGCGTGGCGCTCTGGATCACGTATCTATTCGGCGCGCGCGCGTTCGGCCGTCGCGCCGGCGTGGTCGCGGCCGTGCTCCTCGCGCTGATGCCGCGCGTATTCTTCCACGCCCACCTCGCCTGCTTCGACGTACCCATCATGGCAGCGTGGATCGCGTGCGTGTACGCACACTGGCGCGCCCAGGAGCGGCGCAGCCTCGGGTGGAGCCTCGCCGTGGGCGTCGTCTTCGGCCTGGCGCTCGAGACGAAGCACAACGCCTGGATTCTGCCTGCCGCCTTGGTGCCGCACGCGCTCTTCGTACATCGCCGGGCGCTCTTGCGGAGCCTGAGAGCGGGCCGGATATCCTTGCCGGCAAGCGTGGTGTCGATGGCCGTTCTCGGGCCCCTCGTGTTTCTCGCCCTGTGGCCCTACCTCTGGCACGACACGCTGTCGCGAGTAGCAGTGGTGGGTCGAGTTTCACCTGAATCACGAGTACTACAACATCGAGTTTCTCGGGCGAAACTACTTCGGCCCGCCCTCGCCCAAGGCCTACCTTCCGGTGATGGTCGCGGCGACGGTGCCATCGGTCACGCTGGCTCTCTTCGGGATCGGCGTCATCGACCGCGTGAAGAACGCTGCGCTGCGCGCTCGGCGATGGCTCTCCGCGAAATTGGGAGAATCGGGGGCGACGGGCGGGGCGCGCGATGCGGCCGAGACCGATCTTCTGCTCTTTCTCTCGTTCGCGGTGTCCGTAGGTCCGTTCTTCCTGGAGAAGACACCCATCTTCGGCGCAACCAAGCACTGGCTCGCCCGCGTACCCGGTTCTCGCGCTCCTCGCGGGTCGCGGCTTCGTGCTCGTCGTGAGCGCGATGCGCCGCGCCCTCCCGGCGCTCTCTGGTCCACGGCTCCTCGGGGCGGAGGCTGCCGATCGCGGCGTGCACCTTCGCCGCGCCGCTCGCCGTGACGGCGCACTCTCATCCGTTCGGGCTCTCGGCGTACGTGCCCGCTCGTAGGAGGCACCGCGGGCGGGGCAGAGCTCGGGCTGAACCGCCAGTTCTGGGGATTTACGACCCAGAGCGCCGCCGCCGAATACCTCAACGGCGAAGCGCCTCGGGGCGCGACCGTTTTCATCCACGACACGACGTGGGAGGCCTGGATGCGCATGCAGGAGGAGGGACGCGTGCGCGCCGACCTGCGACCCGCCGGCGCTCCCGCACGAGGCCGCGTTCGCCCTCGTGCAGCACGAGCTCCACATGAGCGAAGTCGACTACGACATTTGGGCATCGATGGGTACCGACTCCCCGGTCTACGTCGTCACGCACGACGGCGTGCCCATCGTCAGCGTCTACCGTAGACCCTGACCCCCTCTCCGCCCGGTTGTTCCACCAGGTGGCGCGCCCTCGATCCAGGACGTCCCCCCCATTCGCTGCGGTTCCGCTTCGCTTGTCATGCGCGTGTAACCTGCGAATCGCGCACGGTGGTCGCTTGAGAGGGCCAGAATGAGGATCGCGCTACTCTCCCTCTCGCTTCTGGCCGCGTGCGGCGGAGGCACCGCCGTCCCTGACGGCGCCTGCACCGCGTCCGATCCAGCGTGCCGCGGGGGCTCGGGGGATGGCGGTGCGGTCGAGTCCACGCGCCCCGATGCCGCCGACGCCGGCTGCGCCTTGTGGGTCGACGACGCTGGCGTGACCCACGGATGCGGGCAGGGCGGCCACGGCCCCGGCGACCATGACGACGGCGGCGACGCGGCGACCCCTCCCCCGCCCGACGCGGCGCTCGACGCGAGCGACCTGGCCTTCGGCGCGCCGTGCTGGGACAACGCGCAGTGCCAGTCGGGACTCTGCTTCGATTACGCCGTGAAGGGGCAGTTCTGCTCGCTGCGGTGCTCGACGAGCGCGGACTGCCCCGCCCCTTCGCTCGGCTGCAACGGCATGGGAGTGTGCCGCGCCGGAGACTGAGGGTACGGCGGAACTCCTCATTCCCAGCGAATCTCGGTGTCGAGATCGACGATTGCGAGGCCCCGTCGGCTCGCGGCGGCGAGCGGAGGGTGAAGCGTCGCCTGCACCGTGCTCGCTCCCTTCCAGCGCACGACCTCCTCGAGGTACGCCGTCTGCGCGGGGGCAAACCAGGGCAGCACGTATTCCGGAAGCCTGCGGCGGTGTACCACCACGTGCGCGGCGCCGACGCGCTCGGCGGTGCACTCGCCGAC
Organism: uncultured delta proteobacterium; assembly: GCA_963720145.1. Taxonomy (GTDB): domain Bacteria; phylum Myxococcota_A; class Polyangia; order Polyangiales; family Polyangiaceae; genus Palsa-1150. The sequence continues at coordinate 68,041 of CAVREO010000035.1, read as the reverse complement.
TTCGAAGAGGGATTCCGCGAGCCGCGGCACGTAGGTGTGCAGCGTTTCGAGCGTCATGGCATCCAGGCGCCGGGTGACGTACTGCATGTCGTGGCGCGCCTGGCCGATTCCCTGCTCGACCGCGAGCGTCGCGAGCGGTTTTTGAAGCAAGCGCGCGATGGTCGCGTTGATGGGCAGCATCGGGAGGATGTCGTATCGACTCGCCGTCAGAAAGGGCTGACGGATGAAGCTGGCGAGCTCCGGATCCTCCAGCGCGCGCGCCAGCGCCAGGACCCCTCCGGGCACCTTCCGCTCCACGAGGAGGACGACTCCGCGATACACGATTCCCTTGATGTAGAACGTGCTCGTGCCTGGCGGGAAGGGCAGCTTCGCCGGCGACTCGCCCGGCCACGTCCCGCCGACGAACGTCTCCTGACTCGGCGGGCTCTCTTCGCGGATACCGCCGCCCCGGACGTCCGGCACGTGCTCGTCGTCGAAGTCGCGTGCCCAGGCCTGTGCGAGCGGAGCATCCGCGTGCGGGAGGAGCGCTCGCGCGAATGCGCGCACGTCGCGAAACGAATCGGCCTCGTTGGACAGGGCTCGTCGGAGGGCCTCCCCCAGAGCCGCGGGCAGCGGAGGCTCGAACGCGCTCGCGGCTGCCTCGGCGCCGGGCTCCGGAGGGCGACCCGTGATGGCCTCGCAGAGGGTCACTGCGAGCGCGAGCGTATCGGCCGCCGGTGAGGCGTCGGTGCCCGCTTCGACGCACGCAGCAGAAAGCCCAAAATCGGCCAGCTTCGGATGGGGGTCGCCGTGTCGGTCGAGGGGCAGGAAGATCTCGCTCGCCCTCACGTGGCCGTGCGAGACGCCGCGATCGTGCGCATAAGCCAGAGCCGACGCCACGGGCAGGAGGAGCGCGAGGGCGGCCGGGAGGGGAAGCTTCCCGTCGATTCGAAGGACGTCGGAAAGGCGGTTGCCCCGCAAGAAGCTCCATGACCAGGAACGCCGCGTGGCTGTCGTCCGCGGACACGTCGAGAATCCGTGCCACGTGGGGGTGCTCGAGCGCGGCAGCCGCTCGCCCATACGCCAGGAAGCGGGCTCGGATCGAGTCGCCCTGCCCCCAGCGCTCGTCGAGAACCTTGATGGCGACGGCTTTCCCGAGCTCGACGTGGCGGCCTTCGAAGACGGTGGCGAGGGAGCCCTCACCGAGGCGCGTGCCAACCTCGTAGGCCCCCAGGCGCATTCCTTCGAGCGTCTCGCTGCGCATGCCCTGCCGAGTATCGTACCCGGAGCCCGGCTCCGGGAGGCGGCAACGCCTACGGTTGTGCCGGCGGCTGGCGAGCGCGCAGGCGCGAATGACGAAACCCGTACGCCCGGTAGATGACGAGGCCGATCGCGAGCCAGCCGACGAAGCGCCACTTGGTCAGCGGCGGCAAGTACGCGATGAGGAGCAGGCACGAGACGAGCCCCAGGCCGGGCACGACCCACGGCCCGAACGGCACGCGGAAAGGGCGGGCCCGTGCGGGGTCCCGAAAGCGCAGGAGGATGATGCCGACACACACGAGGATGAACGCGAAGAGCGTCCCGATGTTGGTGAGATCGACCATCTCGTCGATGTTTGCGAAGGCGCTGACGGTGGCGACGAGGACACCCGTGAGGATCGTCGAAACGTGGGGCGTTCGGTGGCGCGGGTGCACCCGCGCGAAGACCGGCGGCAGAAAGCCGTCGCGCGCCATGGCGAAGAGGATACGCGGCTGCCCGAGCTGAAAGACGAGCAGGACCGCGGTCTGGGCTACGACCGAACCGAACGCGACGACGCCGACCATCCACGAGGGCATGTGCACGTAGTTCATCGCCACGGCGAGCGCCTCCGCGCGCTGCGTCTCGTCGAGCCGCACGAGCTCGGGATACGGGATGAGCCCCGAGAAGACCACGGCGACCACGACGTAGATGACCGTGCAGATCACCAGCGATCCGATGATCCCGATAGGCATGTCGCGCCCCGGGTTCTTGCATTCCTCCGCGCAGGTCGAGACGGCGTCGAAGCCGATGTACGCGAAGAACACGATCGCCGCGCCCGCCCCGACTCCAGCGAAGCCGTTCGGCGCAAAGGGGTGCCAGTTCTGCGGCGCGACGAACTTGGTGCTCGCCAGCACGAAGAACGCGAGGATCCCGAGCTTGACGGCGACCATCACCGCGTTGCACGCGCCGACTCGCGGACGCCCCAGACGAGCACCACGGTGATCGCAGCCACGATGGCGACGGCAAGCGCGTTGAACACGATGGGAACCCCCAGGAGGTGGGGGGCTTGCTCGAGCACCCAGGGCTTCACGTGCGCGGCCGTGCGGTAATCGGTCAGCAGCCATGCCGGCAGCTCGACGCCGAGGCCCTTCAGGAACGCATCGGCGTAACCCGCCCACGCGATGGCCACGGCCGTGTTGCCGATCGCGTACTCGAGGAGCAAATCCCAGCCGATGATCCAGGCGACCAGCTCGCCGAGCGTGGCGTACGCGTAGGTGTACGCGCTGCCCGCCACGGGCACCATCGCGGCGAACTCGGCATAGCAGAGAGCCGTGAACCCGCAGACGACAGCCGTCAGGACGAACGACAGGCATCAAGGCCGGGCCCGCGCCTGGGCGGCTCGCGTCGCCGGCCGACGCGCTGCCGATGGTCGCGAAGATCCCCGTCCCGATGATGGCGCCGATGCCGAGCGCGGTGAGGCTCCACGGACCGAGGACCCTCGGGAGACTGCTTCCCTCTCCTTGGGCCTCGAGGATTCGAGTCGATGGACTTCGTGCGGAAGAGCTGGGCGAGCGGCACGCCGGGGACCCTACAACAGAAAGCTGCTAAGGAGCTCCGCGGCAATGCTCCGGTTGCAGCCTCCGCGCCATCCGGTGACCCTGCACCTCGACGGACGGCCGGTCGCGGCCGAGCGTGGCGAGCCCGCCGTGGCGTCGCTCGTCGCCGCCGGGTACGCGGCCCTGGCGCGGAGCCCCAAGTTCCATCGACCGCGCGGCCCCGCATGCCTGCGAGCGGCGTGCGACGGATGTCTCGCCCGCGTGGACGGCGTGCCGAACGTGATGACTTGCCGCGTCGCGGCGCACGAGGGAATGCGCATCGAGACGCAAAACGTCGTCGGCTCGCGGGAAACGGATCTTCTGCGGATGGCCGACTGGTTCTTTCCGCAGGGAATGAACCACCACGAGCTTCTCGCGGGGGTACCCGGGCTCCAGGGAGTGATGCAAGCGTTCGCGCGCCGCGTGGCGGGGTTGGGCCGCCTGCCCGAGGCGGTGCCGGAGACCGGCGGCCCTCGCCCTGCGGCGCGGCGCGATGCCGACGTGCTCGTCGTGGGCGCCGGAGCCGCGGGAATGGCCATCGCGGTCGAGCTGATTCGGAGGGGCCGGACCGTCGAGGTCGTCGACGACGACCTCCAGTGGGGCGGCAGCGTCCGGGCGCTCGTGGGGCTCGACGCCCAGCCGTGGGCTCCGCTCCTCGGGGCGTTCGCCGAGGCCCTCGGCAACCCCCGGTTGACGGTGCGTACGATGACGACGGCGGCGGGCATCTACGGCGACGACGTGCTGGTCGTGGGGGCAGACGGGGTGGAGGTCGTCCACGCGCGCACGCTCTTCCTGGCGCCGGGCGCTCACGACGGGGTTTGCTCGTTCGAAGGCAACGACATCCCGGGAATCCTGAGCGCGCGGGCCGCGGGGTGGCTGCTGGCGCGGGGAGTGCTGCCGGGCCGACGAGCCGTCGTCTGCCAAGTCGAGGGCGGCGGCCCATTCGGCGAGGCGTACGCGCGCTCGGCGCCGAGTGGCAGCGCCGTGTTCGAGCAGGGGCGACCCGTTCTTGCGCGAGGCGGAGCGCGCGTGAAAGAGGTGACCCTCGCGACGGCTCAGGGAGAACGCACCCTCGCGTGCGACACCTTGCTCGTCGATGCACCGCGAGCTCCCGCGTACGAGCTGTGCGCCCAGGCCGGCGCCCGGCTGACCCACGGCGGAGCCGACGCGCCGGGATACGTGGTCCCGACCGAGAGCGGCCGGATTCGCGCCGGGGTCTTTGCGCTGGGAGAAGTGGCCGGGACGCCGCTCGAGGCCGCTGCGATCGCCAACGAAGCCCAGGCGATCGCAGAGACGTGGCTGCGCTAGTCGCTGTCCCGCCCTAATCTTCGACCAGAGCCCCGAACATGGCCGTCCCCCCGACGACGGCCACGATGTCGAAAATGAGAAGGAGAAGCAGCCAGTCCCCGACCTCGCCGTTGTCCACCGGCACCCCGCGCGCCGAGGCGTAGAAGATCTCCCGCGTCGCGGCCACGCTCGACACGAGCGCCGGCGAAAGCAGGGGAAACAGCACGGACGCGAGGAGCAGCTCGCGGCCCCCCGTGCGCACGGTCATCGCGCCGAAGAGCGTGCCGGTCGCGGCTACACCCACGGTCCCGAGCACCATGACGAGCGCCAGAGGCCCGGCGACGACCGGCAGGTCCACGTGAAAGAGCAGCGCGACCAGCGGCACGACGAGCGTCTCTACCGCGAGGAGGAACGCCAGTACGCCAACCGCTTTGCCGCACCAGATGGCGGCTCGCGGCACCGGGGAGACGAGGAGGCCCGCCAGCGCGTTCTCTTCGCGCTCCCGCTGCCAGCTGCGGCCGAGCGCCAGCACGGACGAAAAGGCCACGGCCAGCCAGAGCGCGCCGGGCGCAACCCGGGTCGTGGTCTCGGGGCCGGTGGTGAAGGCGACGCTCGCGAGAATGGCGACGAGCACGGCGAAAAAGCCCGCCGTGGTCACGATCTCCCGGGTGGCGAGCTCCACCCGCAGGTCCTTGGCGAGCACGGTGAGAGTGCCCCCCCAAAATGTCCGCCAGAACCCGCCCGCCTCACCCAAAGTGCGCGCGCGCGGTGTCGGGCTGTGTCGTTCAAAGTAGCCACAGCCTACCAGTGTCCCGAGAGTAGCTTCCTGCCCGCCAACTCTCTCCGCATCCCGCGAATCCGTCTTGACCGGGATCGCAGCGATTGTAGATTCGCGTAAAGGGGCGCGCACCCTTCTTTCGTTCGGTTCGGGAACGCGCGCCGGGTCAAGGACGCGGCTACGCAATGACGGTCCAGATACCGCCAAGCCTCTCTCCGACGCAACAGGCGTCGGAGCGGAGGCCACCAGGCAGACGAAATCGAGCCAAGCGTATCGCGGTCCTCTACAACGTCGACTACGAGGACACGCATCCCGAGGCCGATCCCGGGTGGGCGGCTCGGGCGGAAGTGGGGGTCGTTGCGCGCGCGGTCGCCGGCGCGTTGACCGACGCGGGGTACGAGGCGCAGCTCGTCCCGGTCGACGGAGACCTCGCCGCAGTCCGCAGCCGTTTGTCGGAGGTCGAACCCGACTGCGCCTTCAACCTGTGCGAATCCCTCGCAGGCGACGCGCGTCTCGAGAGCGCCCTGCCCCTCGTTCTCGAGCTACTCGGCATTCCTTTCACGGGATCGCCACCCGAGGTGCTCGGCTTCGCGCTTCGCAAGGATCGGGTGAAGCAGCGGCTCGCGGCCGCCGGCATTCCAACCCCGGCGGGCCGCGTCCTCGTTCGTCCAGACGACCCCTGCGACTTGCCCTTCCCGCTCATCGTGAAGCCGGTTCGCGAGGACGGCTCGGTTGGCATCTCGCACGCCAGCGTCGTCGGCGGCTCGCGCGAGCTTGCCCTGGCCGTGGACGCCGTCGGAACCTCCTTGCGTCAGCCGGCGCTGGTCGAGCAATACATCGACGGGCGCGAGTTCAACGTGGCGCTCCTCGGACACCCGACGCCCCGGGTTCTGCCCCTGAGCGAGATTGACTTCGGCGCGCTCCCGGCCGAAGCCCCGCGCATCGTTTCTTACGACGCGAAGTGGGCGAGCGGCTCGGTCGACGATCTCGGCACCGTGCCGGTGCTGCACCCGTCCTTGCCCACCGCGGTGGCCGCCCGGGTGCGTCGCGCCGCGGGCGACGCCTTTCGCGCGGTCGGGGTGCGCGACTACGGCCGGGTCGACGTCCGCCTCGCGACCTCAGGGGTGCCCTACGTCGTCGACGTCAACCCGAACTGCGATTCCGTCACCCCACGCGGGGATGGCGCGGGCCGCTGCCGCCGTCGGCATCGGCTACGGCTCTCTCGTCAGTCTCCTCGTTCGCTACGCGCTGCGGCGAGGCGGCCGGATGGGCCGCGCGCGTGGAGCAAGCTGGCGCGAGGAAACTCAAGCTGCCCCGGTGGCTCGCTCCAGTGCGCAGCGGCCGCTATAATTGCAGGAGATGACCCTGGAAGAGGCCATCCGCATTCTCCGGAGTCCCGAGGGCCGCGAGGAAACGAAGCGTGTCTACCTGCTGAGGCGAGCGGTCGATTGGGCGGAGATCACCATCCGCGCCGGCGACGTCACCCGGCAGGACGCCGAATCGCTCGTCGACGCGGTCGCGGCCCGGGCCGAAGAGCTCTTTCCCGGCAGCCGCGACACCTTCGCCATCGTTTACGGCGTTCGGCTCAAGCGGGTCATCGACGAGACGTACGGTCAGGGCGACTAGGGCACCGACCAGACGCCGAACTGCGGCTAGAGGCTCGGGCCCATCTCGGCGCTGTCTGCCTTGTCGCGGATCTTGTTGGCGAGGATGACGCGCTGATCGGGCGTCAGCATCGGCAACACCGTTTCGGCCAGACCCAGGCCCTGTTCGCTCATCCGCGACACCACGTGCGAGACGTCGCTCGCCGGCGCCACTTCGTCCATGACGAAGCGGTCCTGCGTGAAGGCCGAGAGCACCTTGCCACCGTGGTGACCCGCGCCCATCCACGGATGAATCGCCCCTTCCGTGCCCGCCGCGCCACCCGGGTGCGTCGTGCCGTGGAAGCGGTCGTGCATCGCAGCGCGGATCTGCGCTCGTTGGTCGTCGGTGAGCTTCAGATCGTCGGCCAGCTGCTTCAGCGGATGGGCCTCGCCGGCTTTGCCTTTGTGCTCGCCGATGCGCGCCTTCAGCGCGTCGACGAAAGTCGTGCGCTGGTCCGCGCTGAGGATCGCGTGAAGCTGCTCGAACGAGGCTCGATCGGCGGGCTGCGCCTTGGTCAAGGCTGCGGCCAGGGCGTCGATCTTGGGCTGCAGCGAGGGTCGGTCGATTGCGCCTGCCTGCACCTCGGCCGCGACCGCGAGCATCAGGTCCTGCCGTGCAGCGCGGGCGTCCGCGTGCCGCGAGTCGGCGTCGAGAGCCAGCTTCTCGATCTGCGTGCGCTGCATCTCGGTCAAGGGTACGTCGCCGAGAGCTTCGCCGACGACCTTGAGCGGACCGTGCGCGTTCGGGGCGACGGGGGCCCGCGTCGTCGCCGACTCGGCGGACGCGGCCTGCTCGGAAGCGACCCCGCCCCCGCAGCCGAGCGCGGGGACGGCAAGCGCGAGCGAGAGGGGAAAAACCAGCTGGGAAAGGGAGCGCGTCAACATGGGCATGACCTCCATGTGCATTTTGACGCGCCAGCCCCGCGAAACGCTCCGTCCGGGGGGGTAAAGCTCCGTAAAGCCGGCCGGACCCCCGCCGGGCCGTGGTCAGAAGATGAACACGCCGCACGCGATGACGGTCGACCAAACTCCCTTGGGGTGGCCCTCGGCACTCTGGACGATGTTTCGCGTCTTCAGGATCGTCTTCTCCAACCGAAATACCTGCTCGCGCTCGCTCCACGCCTTCTCGGCGTCAAACTCGATTCCGAGCGTCGTCGCGAGCATCGTGGCCGCGAGGTCCTCGGCGTAGTCGCCGGCCTTCTTCGCTGTCTCGCCGTAGCTGTGGTGCTCGGAGAGGTAGCCGTAGCGGTCCTTGTCGGCCGGGCGGGCGAGGCCAATCGAGGCGGCGATGAGGCGGTTCGGCTCGTTGGTGTCTTGCCGCGCCATGACGCAGTGGACGATCTGGCCCGGCATGATGAGCCTCTCGCCCTCCTTGCGGCTCATCTCCCTGCAGTGCGGCGGGAAGATGGAGCTCACCGTGACGAGGTTGGCCTTTTCGATGCCCGCGTCGCGCAGCGCGAGCTCGAACGACGAGAGGCGGTCCTTGTGCACGCCTACGCCGTTCGTGAAAAAGATCGCCTTGGGCACGAACATCTCGTGCATCAGCGGATACCCGGAGTCTCCGAGCACGATCTTGTTCTTCTCGTGATCCTTCTTTGCCATTCCGACCCGCGCCAGGTTACCCGCTTCGTGCGCGCCGTTCAGCGAAAAGTTCGGCGAGTCGCTGTTCGGCATTATCGGCGCGTGCTCTTCTTCGCCGACGCCTTGCCGGCCGGCTTGCCGCCCTTCTTCGAGGCCGCGGCCTTCTTCGCCGGCTTCGCGGCCGGAGCGGCGGCCTTCGGTTGAGGCTTGGGGCCCTTCGGCTTCGGAGCGGCGGGCTTCGCGGCCACGCCGGCGCGCCTGGCGGCCGACTTGTATGCGTCGAAGAGCCGCGGCACCGGCCAGGCGGACAGCCTGACTCGCAGACCGGCGTCCTTGGCGCGTTTCTCGAGCTCGAGGATGGCGTCGATGAGCTTCTCGCGGCTCCCGAACTTCTCCTTCACCTCGGTGAAGACGGCGTGCAGGCGGAGAAGCTTCGCGTTGGACACGTGCGCGAGGCCCTTGTCCTTGTTGGTTCGCGAGACCCAGAGCTCTTCGCCGGTCAGCTTCTCGAGGCTGGCGACCAGCTTCGCCTTGTCGCCGAACTTCTCCTTCACGAGCGCCAGCGGATCGTTCGCAGCCATGATGGTGACTCCTTTTGACGGGGGTTGCACGAGATGACTCGTGCGGCAAAAACGGCGGCGAACGTAGCAAGCGATCCCGAACCCCGCAAGGCCGCTCGGGTTCATGCGCCTCCGAGGCTTGCCTCCACGACGTCGAGCATGGAGCGGTAGCGGCGATAAAACCGGGTGACGTTCGCGACGTAGTCGCGCGTCTGGGCGTAGGGCGGGATCCCGCCGAAGCGCATGACCGAGCCGTCGCCCGCGTTGTAGGCGGCGATGGTCAGCTCGAGATCGCCGTTGAACTCGTTCGCGAGGACCCGCAAAAGGCGCACCCCCCCGAAGATGTTCTCGCGCGGATCGTCGATGTCCTTCACCTGCATGAGGATGGCCGTGTCGGGCATGAGCTGCATCAGGCCGCGCGCGCCGGAAATGCTGACGGCGCGGGGGTCGTAGTCGCTCTCGCACCGGATGACCGCCCGCACGAGCTGCTCGGGGATCTGGTAGAGGGTCGCAGCGCCGTGAATCCACTCGTCGTAGCGGGTGAAGCGCGCGATGTCGCGGTCGCTCGGCGGCACCGGCACGACACCCGGCGCGGGGCCGGAGCCGGGCTTCTGCCACCCGCCGTTGCCGTGAATGTAGACGCGGTAGCGTTTGTCTCCGCCCGGCGTGTTGGTGAAGTGCACCGTGCCGTCGCCGTCGGTGAACGTGTAGATGTCGGCCGCGGCCACGGCTGGCGCGGCCAGCACGGCGAGCAGGCAGGCGGTGCGGACGAGCGGAACCAACGGGGCGCGGGACTCCAGCTACCCATCGTGCCAAGAGCCGAACCGCCCAGCAAGCTGTCCCGCCGAATAACCCTTTCCATGGGGGAACGTCGGGCCTTACGCTCCGGCACGTGCAGGAATGGTCCCTCCCCCTGACGCTCGCCACGGGCGCCTTCTTGCTCGTCCTCCTCTGGAGAGTTCGGCCGCTCATCCCCGGGAGACGGCGGGGCGCCTCGCGTGACGACATTCGTCAGGCGCAGACGCGTATCGAGTCGGCCACCAGCGAGCCCGAACGGGCGCGCGCCCTCTGCGACGCCGCGGAGCTCATGAACACGGCAAGCGCCAGGGCCTATTACCTGCGCGCGTTTCGCGCCGATCCCAAGTCCGTCGAGGTCATCCAGCGGGCGACAGCGGGGCTCGCGAGGCGGCCCCGGGCGCTCGAGTCGCTCCTCTGGCGGCACCTCGGCGGCTCGCCCTGGCGCGATTCGCCCGATGCGACGCGCGCGGCGCTCGACGCCCTGAAGGCCCTCTACGAGGGTCCGCTGCGCAACGCGGCGCGCGCGAAGGCCCTATCCAACGCGCGCGACACCCTCCTCTGAGTCTGAGCCCCGCAGCCGCTCACACCCAGCGCGTGTGGCCGTGCATGGAGACGGCGTTCCAGACGCTGGCGTGGAGCAGCACGTTCACCAGCGTGATCGCGCCCGCCGAGATGAGAAGCGGCCGCAGCGAGGCGACCTCGAAGCTTGCCATCATCTTGTCGGTCAGCCAGAGCACGACCACGTTGATGATGAAGGGCAGGAAGAAAAAGAGCAGGCCCAGCGTGAGCAACGCCGGGACGAAGAGCACCGCGGTGATGAGCCAGCCCAGGAAGAAGTTGACCAGGCTGAAGACGATGGCCACGGCGATCGCCGTTCCCGCGCTTCGGATGCGAACGCCGGGGACTACGCGCGAGAGGACGAGGATCGTCACCGCAAGAGCGGCCAGGTGCAGGAGCGTTTGCATGGCAGAAGCGTAATCACGCTCCCCGGTCGCACCAGGGGGCGCGAGCCCCCAAGCGGGCGGATGACTTCACCGGCGGCTGCTCGTGGCCAGCCGCTCGAGCGCCTCGCCCGTGAGGCGGCAGATGCGCCACTCCGGCATCGGCGGGGCTCCGAGCGAGCGGTAGAACCCGATGGCCGGCTCGTTCCAATCGAGCACCGCCCACTCGAAGCGACCGCACCCGCGGTCGACGGCGACGCGTGCCAGCGCGCGAAAGAGCGCCGCGCCGTAGCCCTGCCTTCGGTGCTCGGGCAAGACGAACAGGTCTTCGAGGTACAGCCCGCGTCGGCCGAGGAAGGTCGAGTAGTTGTGGAAGAAGAGCGCGAAGCCGACCACGCGGCCCGCCTCGGGCGGGTCGACGACGAGCACTTCCGCCTGGGGCGCGCCCGGACCGAAGAGTGACGTGCGGATCTCGTCCTCGGTGGCGACGACCTCGTGCTCGAGCTTCTCGTAGCGCGCCAGCTCGCGGATGAGCGCGCAGATGGTCGGGACGTCGCGAGGCTCGGCGGCGCGGATCATCGGCGGCTCCTACCACGGTCTCGAGGACCCCGCGGACTACTGGAACGTCGCTTGACCGCCGCCTGCCTGGAGCGCCGAGATGGCGATGGCGTAGCCGCCGACCTCGAGCTTCGAGGTCGTGATGGAGCCGTACGCGAGGTACGCGCCGGTCTGGCCGGCGAAGCCGGCGAGAATCGTTTGCGGGACGACGGCCCGACCGAGCGAGGCATCCCACAGGCAGTCGAAGTAGTGGCCGCTCGCCGTATCGACGCCCTCGACAATCATCCGGGCGCCGTTGGCTAGCAGCGGGCCCTCCCACGCCAGGGCGAGGTCGCTCGCCGTCGGAATGGTGTACGTCGTGCCGCTCTTGGCGGGGGCCGTCAACGTCACGGGGCCGGGCGCGACCACCGACGCAGCGAACGGAGGAACCACTCCACCGGACGCCGAGACCCGGAGGGTCTCTCCGGCCGTGAAGTACGCGCCCGAGGTGCTGTACGTGTACGTGCCCATCCCGCCAGGCGCCATCGAGAGGCCGAGGGGAAGGGAGCCACCCGAGAGGGTGAGCGTGCCCGCGCTGACGGCGGCCTGAGTCGCAGGAGTCGGGCAGGAGAACGATTGGCAGGCACCGGAGACGAGGGCGGGTGCGCAGCCCGAGCTCGTAGACGGGTAGAAGCCGGCATTGGCGACGAACTCGAGACTCCCGCAGAGTGCCCCCGAGCACTGCTCGAGCGTGATGTAGCCGTTCGCGCCGCCGGCGCTGCCGCTGCTCGAGCCCGAGCCCGCCCCGCTGCTCGAGCCCGAGCCCGCCCCGCTGCTCGAGCCCGAGCTGACCCCGCCGCTCGAACCGGAGCTGCCTCCGCTGCTCGACCCGGAACCACCACCGCTCGTGCTGGAGCCGACTCCGCCGCTGGAACCGGAGCTGGTCCCGCTGCGGGAACCGGAGCCGCCGCCGCCGCTGGACGTGGAGCTCCCTCCGCTGGAGGTGGAGCTCGACCCACTCCCAGCTCCTCCGTCGTTCCCCTCGAGCCGGGCGACGGTGCCCCCGCACCCACCCATCGCCGCGGCGGCCGCGGGGAGAAGCAACACGACGGCGCACGCCCAAGAACCAAGGCTTCGAGTTTTCATGGCGATCCTCGCGGGACAGGCGCTACCTCGCCGCCCGCTCGGCAGACAAATCATTGTGCGCCGAAAGTGCGCTGCGACAGCGCCGCCGTAGCGCTACGGAGCGCTGAACGTGATGGATGTCACGTAGTCCGACCCGTCGGGCACCTGGGGCGGCTTCACGTCGAGGACGACGGGCGTGGTGCCCGGCGGGAGCGTGACCGGGAACGGATGCGAGGGCACGATCGCCCCCGGGCACCAGTTGCGCGGATTGTACGAGCCGTTGTGCTGGAAGATGCCCTGATTGCCGTCCGGGCTCAGCGCGGCGAAGGGCGCGCAGTCGATCTTGGTCTCGAAGCTCCCGATTGGCGTGCCCCCGACCGTCACCGTGTCGTTCGTGGATTCGTATTCGTCGCCTCCGGCTGCGGAGCCGTGCCCCGAGACGATGACGGTGACGTGCCCGGTGAGCGGCCCGCCGGGGTTCACGAACTTGCCGGTGATCGGCGTACTCGTCTCGGACAGGTCGGCGATCGCCTGCGGCGCCCACGCGCGGTTCTGCGGATAGCCCGGGTTGGCGGCGATCGCGGAGAACACCGTGCTGGGGGCGACCTTGAGCGGCACGGCGGACACGAAGTCGAGCGAGTACTTGAAGCCGACGGCCTGAAAATCCGGCGGCTTGTCGAGCGCGACGCAGGGGTCCTGACTGTATGGATTGGAGCCGCCTGCGATGCCGATCCAGACGTCGTGCGACGGGTCGGCGAGCACGTGGGCGTAGGCGGAGAGATCGGCGTCCGGATACACGTGCGTCGCGTACTTGCCCTGGGTGTAATCGCTGAACGGGGTGATGAAGCGCACGAGCTCCGTCTGCGGATCGGTCGGTCTTGGAGCCTGCCCCGGAGGCTCGCGGAGGAAGAACACGCCGCCGATTCGATCGTAGTTGTCGCATTGCGCGATGTACGTGATCCGCGCGGCGAGATCGGACCCGATGGCGGACTGCTGGGCAGGCGTGAGCTTCGTGATGAACGTCGTGCCGTGAGCCCACATGATCACGCCCGGCGGCGGCGTGTAGTGGGCCGGGTCGGAGTTGACGTAGATGCCGAACTGCGGAATCTGCTCGAAGACGTTGAAGGTCGCGGCCGTCCCGCCCTCGAGGTCCGCCTCATCGGCCCGAGGAGCGTCCGTGACGCCGGCGTCGGCGGGGGACGACGCGCCGGAAGCGCCGCACGCGCCACATGCCAGGAAAGCGACGATCGCGAGAGCAAGGGATGGCGGCGTCACCCGCCCGCGAATCGGTCCCGAAGGCGTTGCCATGCTCAGCCCGGCGGCCAGAAGACCGTCGGCAGCGCATGTCGGTGGAAGAGCGCGAGCCAGTCCATCAGAGCAGCGACCGTGATGTGCACGAGAAAGCCCTGGTAGATGCTCTTGGTCTTCATCGACAGCGACCCGAGCGCCACGCCCGCGACGATGGCGCCGTTGGCCTCGAGGAACGGCTTGCCGAAGTGAATCATACAGTAGGGCACCGCCATGGCGAAGATCGCCCCCGAGCCGAAGCTTCGCCGCAGTGCACCCAGCAGAAACCCGCGGAAGAACACTTCGAGCCCGAAGAACTGCGCGAAGTAGATCGCCTCCCAAGAGAGGAGGTCGTACCAGGAGCGCGAGCTCGCCTTGTAAAATGGGTAATACGATCCGAAGTCGGGCTGTCGCGACACGAGGAGCATCGTCGGCAAGACGATGGCGAGAAACAGGCCGTAGATCCGGGCGTGCTTGAAAAAGCCGCGCAGCCGCAGGCCCATGTCGAGCACCGAGTCGTCGCGGAAACAGAATTTCCACACCAGGAGCGGCGAGATGTACCCGGCGAGGCGCGTGCCGACCCACCAGCAGAAGCCGTAAAGCTCGTCGTACTTGGCCAGGCGAATGACGCGGGGGTGCTTGATGTCGAGCCGAACGAGAAGCGGGCGGAGCATCTCGTCGTAGGCCGAGCGGCCGCCGTAGTACTCCTGCAGAGTCAGGATGACCGCGCACATGGCGAGCGCGACGAACGGGCGCATGTCGAGGCGCTGCTCGCTGGCGAGCTTGGCACGCCAAGCGGCCGCCTCGTTGTCGAGCTCCTGCCAGGTGTCGCGAAAGAACCACCAGAGCGCCGGCAGCAAGATGAGCAGCGCGGGGATGGGGACGAGGGGCTTGATCGTCTCCAGGAAAGAATTGAAGCCGCCGCCCGCAACCGGGGGGACAGGAAGCGGCTGCAGCACCAAAACGCCGCGGAGACTAGGATGATGCGCTCCGGATTGCTACATCCTGGAACGAGCGACCATGAACAAGTCTCCCCCGATGGCAGAGCCCGAGAAGCTTCCCAATTTCGTGCTCGAGATCGCGCTCGGGGACGTGGCCGCCGGAAAGAACGGCGGCCGCGTCGTGACGCGCTTTCCGCCGGAGCCGAACGGGTACCTGCACATCGGGCATGCCAAGTCCATTTGCCTCAACTTCGGCATCGCCCAGGCCGCGCCCGGCGGCGCATGCAACCTGCGGTTCGACGACACCAACCCGAGCGTCGAGGAGGACGAGTACGTCCGCGCCATCCAGGAAGACGTGCGCTGGCTCGGCTTCGATTGGGGCGACCGCCTCTTCTTCGCGTCCGACTATTTCGAGAAGCTCTATGCCCTCGCCGAGAAGCTCACCATCGAGGGCAAGGCCTACGTCGACAGCCAGTCGCTCGAGGAGATACGCGAGGGCCGCGGCAGCTTCTACAAGCCGGGGCGGGTCAGCCCGTTCCGAGACCGCGCGCCCGCCGAGAACCTCGACCTTCTCCGGCGCATGCGGGCGGGTGAGTTCCCCGACGGCGCCCACGTGCTCCGCGCGAAGATCGACATGGAATCGCCCAATCAGAACCTGCGCGATCCGGTGATGTACCGCATCAAGCGCGAGCACCACCATCGCACCGGGGACTCCTGGTGCATCTATCCGATGTACGACTTCGCGCACGGCTACTCGGACGCATTCGAGGGCGTGACCCACTCGGTGTGCTCGCTCGAGTTCGAGAACCACCGGCCCCTCTACGACTGGTTTCTCGACCAGGCGCCCAGCGATCCTCGCCCGCAGCAGATTGAGTTCGCGCGCTTGAACCTCACGTACACCGAGCTCTCCAAGCGCAAGCTGCGGCAGCTCGTCGAGAACAAGGTCGTCTCCGGTTGGGACGATCCGCGCATGCCCACGCTCGCCGGGCTGCGGCGCCGCGGGTTCACGCCCGACGCCATCCGCGCGTTCTGCGATCGAATCGGCGTGTCCAAGCGGAACAGCTTCGTCGACGTGGCGCTGCTCGAGCACGCGGTTCGCGAGGACCTGAACGCTCGCTGCCGGCGGGCCATGGGCGTCTTGCGCCCGCTGCGCGTCGTGCTCGAGAACTACCCCGAGGACGGGGAAGAGGCGTTCGAGGCCCCCTGGTACCCAGAAGACCCCAGCCGCGGCGGGCGTTCGATTCCCTTCGGGCGCGTGCTCTACGTCGACCGCGAGGACTTCGCCGAGAGCCCGCCGAAGGGCTGGTTCCGCCTGTCGCCCGGCACCGAGGTGCGCCTTCGGTATGCGTGCCTCATCAAATGCGAGCGCGTCGTGAAGGACGCACGCGGCGAGGTCGTCGAGCTTCGCTGCACGTTCGACCCGGACTCGCGCGGCGGGATGGCGAAGGACGGCCGCAAGGTCAAAGGGACGCTGCACTGGGTGAGCGAGAAGCACGCGGCCACCGCGGAAGTGCGCCTCTACGACCGGCTCTACAAGACCGAACATCCGGGCGAGGAGAGCGGCGACTCGCTGGCCGACCTGAACCCCCAGTCGCTCGAGACCCTCTCGGCGCGCGTCGAACCGTCGCTCGCCGGGGCGCCCGCCGGCGATCGGTTCCAGCTCGAACGAGTCGGCTACTTCTGCGTCGACCCGGGCTCGAAGCCCGGCGCGCTCGTCTTGAACCGAACCATCGGGCTCAAGGATTCCTGGGCGACCAAGCAAGCGAAGTAGGCAAGCTCGCTCGTCACGGGTCGCCGCCCGGCGCGACGGCACCGGTCGGCACCTCGCACACGTACGGCAGCGACGCCGGCATCGGTCCGTCGTTGCGCGCGAGCGTATCGTCCGAAAGCGCCGGCTGCTGGTTGGTCAGGTACGCGCGCAAGGAGCGACCGGGAGTCGTCGGCACCGGCCTGTCGTAGGCCCATGGCGAGGGGTATGCGTCGGCGCTCGCGTCGTCGTCCCACGTCCAGTCGTTCGCGGCAGCGCCGTCGCCCGCGCCCGCGTCGCCCGCACCGCCCCCCGCGGAGAGCCCGATCCAGATGGCCGACGGCGCGAGCGTCTGCTTGCCGAGCTCCTTCCAGAGCTGCTCTCGCTCGTCGCGCGACTCGAGGATGACCAGACGCCCACCGAGCCCGCGGCACACGTCCTCCGCCTCGCCTGCCGGCAGCGGGGCGGCGCCGTACACGTAGGATTTGGCGCCCAGGGTCCAGACGAGGTCGATGCACGTTCCTGCCTCGCAGGCGCGCGCCTGGGTGCCCACGGGCTCGCGCTCGCAGACCACACGGAGCGCGGGAATGACCCCGCTGCAGGGCACGATCTGCCAGGCCCGTTCCGTCAGGTCCCCCGACGCTTGCACGCAGTACGTGCCCCCGGTCCCCACGACGTTGCCGTCGGGAAGCCGTACGGTCGGATTGGGGTTGTGCGCGTAGCACCCGGTGCACAGGGGCGACCACCCCGGCTCCCAGGGGGCGAGCGACGTGTAGTCGTTGCTGTTGGACGACTCCTCCAACCCGACCCAGAACCAGACGGCGCCGACCTTGGGGGCGACGCTGCGAAACTCCTCCTCGCTCGCAAAGGTCACGACATGAGCATTCCCCGGCAGAGCCTCGCAGATTTGCCGGTCGGCGCCGAGCAAGAGACGCTCGGAGGTACCCGCCGCCAGCTCGTAGCAATGGTTGTTCTTCGGCCAGAAGAAGCCGCCCGCGTCGGGCGCGCATTGCATCGTGCAATCCGGGTTGCACCCGCCGACGGTCAAGCCGTTCCCCGCCGGGCCGGGGTCGCACTGCTCTCCTGCCGCGAGATTGATGTACCCGTCGCCGCAGCTCGGGGGAACGGAGCCGGAGGACGAACCGGACGACGAGCCCGAGGAGGAGCCCGAGGAGGAGTCAGGCGTGTCGGGCAAATCCGGAATGCACGCGACGGCGGCGAACGTCGCGGCACTCGCCACGACAGCCGCGGCCACGGCGGCGTACCGGAGATCCCGAGCGTTCGGCGTCCGAGTCGTCACTACGACTGGCCAGTATAGCCCGCTGCTACGTCCCCCGGGCGCTCACGTACCGGCTGTGAGGCGCGCCAGCGAGCGCTCTTTGCCGAGGACGGCCATGACCTCGAAGAGGCCCGGGCTCGCCGTCCTGCCCGGTGAGCGCGACGCGGGCGGGCTGCGCGACGTCCTTTATCGCCAGCCCGCGCTCGGCAGCCACGCGCTGACGCGCTGCTCGATGGCCTGCGCGTCGTCCACGGCTCGACGCCTCGAGAGCGTGGCCGCCAGCCTCGCGGAGCAGCGCCGCGCTGTCCGGGACGAGGAACTTGGCCGCGGCCTCGGCGTCGACGGCAGGCGGATCGCGGAAGACGAAGTCGAGGCGGTCGGCGGCGTCGACGAACGTCGTCGCGCGCTCGCGGATCATGGGGATGGCCTCGGCTTCACGCGCTCACGCTCCACGCCGGAAAGCCGCGCGCGGCGAGGAACGGAAGCACGCGCGTCGACGTACTCGCCCATCGGGCGTGAGCGCGCGGCGATCTTCAGGTGCTCGTGGTCGATGGCGAGGAACTTCTTCGCGTCGAACTTGCCGTCGCTGCGGTTGCAGCGCCTCCCAGTCGAACGCCTGCGACGAGCTCGTCGATCGAGAACACCTCCTGGTCGCCGTGCGACCAGCCGAAGCGCGCGAGGTAGTTGAGCACCGCGCGCGGCGAGTAGCCCTGGTCGCGGTACTCGCCGACGCTCGACCGCGCCGTGGCGCTTGCTGAGCTTCTCGCCGTTCGGTGCGAGCATCATGGGCAGGTGCGCGAACTCGGGCGACCGGCGCGCCGAACGCCTCGTAGAGCAGGATCTGCGGCGGCGTGTTGACCATGTGGTCGCGGCCCGCGGGCGACGAGCGTGATGCTCCATCGTGATGTCGTCGACCACCGCGCCGAAGTTGTAGAGCGGCACGCCGTCGCTGCGGACGAGGACGAAGTCTTGCTGCGCCGCGTTCGGCGTCGTGACCTCGCCGAAGACCTTGTCGACGTACGTGACGCACGCCGCTCTCGGGCGCGCGGAAGCGAACGACGAACGGCCGGTCGGGCTGGTCCTTGCGGTCGCGGCAGGTGCCCGGGTAGCGAAACTGCGCCTTGGGGTCGCTGCGCCTTGAGCGCCTCGCGCTGCGCGTCGAGCTCCTCCTTCGTGCAGTAGCAGCGGTAGGCCTTGCCCTCGGGAATGAGCGTTCGGCGTGCTCCTTGTAGATGGGCGAGCCGCTCCATCTGCGTGTACGGGCCGTCGCGCCGCCGCACCTACCGGGCCCCTCGTCCCAGTCGAGGCCGAGCCACCGGAGCGAGTCGAGGATGACGCGTTCGCTCTCCGGGGTGCTGCGCTCGCGGTCGGTGTCCTCGATGCGGAGGACGAAGACGCCCGCCGGTCTTTCGCGCCCAGAGCCAGTTGAAGAGCGCCGTGCGGACGCCACCGATGTGGAGGTACCCGGTCGGCGACGGCGCGAAGCGGACGCGAACACGTCCACCCTGAGGAGGCTCGGCCATTTTCGAGAGAAGCGAGTAGCAGAGCGCGAGGGGTGAATCCACCCGCGGGCTGTGTTAAGTTGCCTTTCGTCCATGGGCGCCACCTCTCCCTGCTCGGAAAGACGAGCCAAACGCTGCTCGTGATGCTCGCGGCGCTGGCGGTGCCTTACGCCAGCCCGCGTCTTCGGCAGCTGCGCGTCGTGCGAACGCCGTGGGAGCGGTCCGGCCCGTCGTCGGAAGACGAACCGAGCGCGCAGGCCGCCAGCGCGCTTCCCGCGCTCGTCATCGGCGAGCAGACACTCCCGGCTTCCGCGAATACACCCACCATCAACAACGCCCTTCCCCCGCAGGCGTCCGCCAGACCGGGGCTCCCGGACATCGACCCCGACGTGCGCGACGCTGCGCACCGTCGCGATCCGCGAGGCGGGGAGCACACGCTCGACGCGTTCTTCGCTCGGCTCGCCCGCACCGAGCGCAAGGAACCGGGCGCCGTCACGCGCATCCTTCACTACGGCGACTCGATCATTGCGAGCGACTACATCTCGGGCACGGTGCGCCGCAGATTGCAGGCGCGCTTCGGCGATGCCGGGCACGGCTTCATCCTGATCGCGAACCCCTGGGAGTGGTACTTTCACAACGACGTCGAGCACTGGTCCGAGGGCGAGTGGCAGGCGAGCCGCCTGAACGGGCCCATGGCCAGCGACGGAATGTACGGCCTGGGCGGCGTCTCGTTCGCGAGCTACGGCGGCACGGTCGCCTGGTCGGCACGGCGGGGCGCGGCGACTTCGGGCGGCGCGTGTCGCGCTTCGACGTGGACTACCTCGAACAGCCGGGCGGCGGCGACGTCGAGGTCACCGTGCGGGGCCAGCCCGCCGAGCGATTCTCCACGCGTGGGCCCGCGAAGGCTTCGCGCGTGCACTCCGTTCACGTGGAGGACGGCGAGGCCAAGCTCCGCCTGCGCGCGGTCGGCGGCGGTCCGGTGCGGCTCTTCGGCGTCGCCCTCGAGCGCGACGCGCCCGGGGTGGTGTACGACGCGCTCGGGTCACACGCGGCGATGGCCGTCTACTGGCAGCGGCAGGACAAGGCGCACTGGCGCGATCAGCTCGCGCTTCGCGACGCGGGGCTCCTCATTCTGCAATACGGCACCAACGAGAGTGACCTCTGGCGGCTCGATCGCGCCGAGTACGAGCGCTCGCTCGGTGACCTCGTCGACGAGCTCCGCGGCATCGCTCCGGGCACGCCCGTGCTCATCGTGGCCCCGCTGGATCGCGGCGAAATGAAGGGCGGCAAGGTTGTCACCAAGCGCGTCATGTTCGACCTCGTGACGGTCCAAGAGCGCGTGGCGCTCGCACACGGCGCCGCCTTCTGGAACGCGTTCGACGCGATGGGTGGCGAGGGCTCGATGGCGCGGTGGGTCCGTACGAGGCCGCAGCTCGCCGGCGGAGATCTCACGCACCCGACGCCCCGTGGCGCCGAGGTGCTCGGCGGCATGCTGAGCGACGCCCTCGTCTCGGCGTACGAGTCGTGGCGGGACCGCGCGCCGGCTCCGTGATCGCGCGAATTGTGCACTTCTCAGGTCGTGCCGGGTGAACCTAGGGTGCGCCGCCGGTCGGGGCTGACGCAAAGCACCGCCGCATAAGGACAGCCCTCCATGAACGTTGGAACTCGTCTCTCGTTCGGCGCGGTCGCCGCTTCGCTAATCGTCGTACCGCACGTCGCTCGCGCCCAGGCGACCACGGGGCCTACCGGCGCTCCCCCTTCCGACGGGAAGGCGCTCGTCGCCGCGCCCACCGCGGTGGCCGCCGCGCCCGAGATCACCAAGCCCGTCGACGGCACGAGCGCGACGCTCTCGGCCGGTGGGCAGATGGCGACGGGCAACTCGCAGCTGCTCGCGGGAACCGTGAACGGCACGTTCGACAAGCGCTTCCAGCAGAACGGCGTCGGCGCGTCCCTCCTGGGCAACTACGGTCAGGGCGCCCCGCGCGGCGCGCAGATTGTCGAGACCGCCGAGAACATCCAGGGGCGCGTACGGTACGACCGCTACGTCATCGAGCAGGCCAGCGTCTTCGGCATCGTCACCGGCCGCCACGACAAGTTCCAGGGCCTCGACTTCCGGCTCAACCTGGATCCCGGCTTCAAGTACCTGTTTCTCACGGCGGCCACGAACACGCTCTGGGCGGAGGTCGGGTACGACTTCCAGTACGACATCCGTAGTGACGAAGCCATCGCGGCCGTCGATCCGGTGACCGGGATCACCGAGCGGAACCCCGACGGGTCGCTGAGACCGGGCGGGCTCAGTAAGACGGCGAGCTATCACTCCACGCGCCTTTTCCTCGGCTTCAAGCACGCGTTCAACGAGGCGGTCACGCTCGCGACTGGCGTCGAGTACCTGCAGAGCCTTCTCGAGGACGACAACCACGACTACCGCGTCAACTTCGACGCCCTCTTCGCGGCCAAGGTCGGCGGCGGCCTCTCGGTGGGGCTCGGCTTCAGCGCCCGCTACGACCACCAGCCCCTGCCCGGCAAGGACACCACCGACACGGCAACCACGCTGAGCATCATCTACGCGTACAGCGACATCAAACCGCCCGCGCCACCGCCCGTCGTCCCCTGCGAGCCGCCTCCCCCGCCTCCCCCGCCCCCGCCCCCGCCCGCCCCCGCGCCTGCCGCCCCCGCGCTTCCGCCCACGCCCGCCCCCACGCCCACGCCCACGCTCGCGCCCACGCCCGCCCCCGCGCCCACGAATGCTCCGCCAGCCACCCCCTGAAGCGAGCCCGCCATGTCCCTCCTCTCCGATTTCAAATCGTTCGCGTTCAAGGGCAACGTCCTCGACCTCGCGGTGGGCGTCATCATCGGCGGCGCCTTCGGCAAGATCGTCAGCGCCCTCGTGGCCGACCTCATCATGCCCGCGGTGTCGCTCGTGCTCCCGAGCGGCAACTGGCGCGAGAGCGGTATCGTCCTCAGGCACGCGGAGAACGCCAAGGACGACGTCATTCTCAAGTACGGCGATTTCGCCGGGAACGTCCTCGACTTTCTCATCGTGTCGTTCGTGCTCTTCCTCCTGGTATCGCGCCTCGTGAAGGCGGCCGGAGCGCGCTTCACCAAGCCGGCCGAAGCCAAGACCAAGGAGTGCCCGCGATGCCTCGAGACCATTCCCATCAAGGCCACCCGCTGCAAGGCGTGCACGAGCGAACTGGGGTGAGCCGGCGCTAGCGGCTGGCGACGCCCGTGGGCTTCTGCCCGCCGGGCGGCAGACCGCGCTCGGCGCGCCATTCGTCGTAGGCGTGCACGAGGTCGTTCGCCAGCGACGTCGCGAGCTGGGCGTAGCCGCTGCGCCGGAGGTGGACGCGGTCGCCCTGAGCGCGCGGCTCGGGCCCGAGGGCCCACGCCGCCATGCTGCCGGGACCGCCCATCGCCGCGAGCTGATTGTAGAAGGCGCAGCCGGACGCCTGGGCCACGCGGCGCTGCATCGCGACGATCTCGATCAGCCGCGGCCAGGTCTTCCAGTCCGCGTGCGCCTGGGATTGCCGCGCGAGATTGGGCGGACCGAGCAGCATGCACGAGGCGTTCGGCGCGGCGCTCGCGACGCGCGCCAGGAGCTCGCCGAGCCGGCGCTCGTAGTCTGCGTCGAGCAACTTGGGCTCGAGGGCCTCGTTGGTCCCGTAGGCGAGGACGACGAGCCCCGGGTCCGCGTGCCGGAGCTGCTCGGCGAAATGGTCGCCGCTCCAGCGAAGCGGCGTGAATATCTGCGCGCCGTTGATGCCCAGCGTATCGACGACGACGCCTGCCTCCGCACGATCGAGCGTCAACCCGAAGACGCGCACCGCGCCGTCCCCGAGTGTACGCACCTCGACGGTGTGAGGAGCGTCGGTCACGTCGAACGCGACGTATGCCGATCGCAGCTGCGCAGCCCGAGTCGCCACGCGCCCCACGGGCGAGCCGTCGACGAGCAGGTCGAAGCCGCCCCCGAGCGGCTGCTCCAGGTACGCGAGCTCGGCATGCGACACGTGCGTCGTCACGTCCGTCCAGGCGCGCGCGCCTGCCTGGGCCGCCTGCGGCGCTTCGACGCCGACACCGAGGAGCCCGAAGGCCCCGTTGCCGGACGCCGGGCGCGTGCGCGAAAAGGTCGCCATCACCGGCTGAAAGTCGGCTGTCATCCCGCCGCGAACGCCATCCTGGCTGTACGTCTTCCACGGGCGACCCATCGGCACGAATCCGCGGCCGCCCTCGCCGAACCGACCCTGCAGAGCGCGGCGCAGGACGTTCACGCCGTAGTCGCTCGCGGTGTGCGAATCCCCGTACTGCAGGATGACGACGTCTTGATGGGTATTTCCCTCGTCGAGGCGCGCGAGCTGCTCGAACAGCCGCGCCAGGCGATCCGGCTGCTCGAGGTAAGTCGACCCCGCCGTCGCGAGCACTCCTGCCGCCGGGACCGCCGCCGCGAGACCCGGCTGCAACGGCACGGTGGGTCGCGCGGGGCCCGCCGTGGACTTGCCCGCCACCTCCGCACCCGGCCCCATCGGCGGCGCCGTCGCCCCTCCCCGGCATCCCGGGCTCAAGAGAAGCGCCAGCAGGGCCACGAGTACGACAGAGCGCAACTGCACGGTACACGAATCGTCGCATGCGCGAGCCGGGCAGCGCAAATGGCAGCCCTTGCGATAGCGTCTTGCCGTGCCGCCGGCAGGACTTGGAGCGCAGCGAGCCCGCGCAGGGAGGGCGGCGTTTGCCGCTCTGTGGGTCGCGGGGCAAGTCGTGCTGATTCTGTCGGCAGTCCGCAGGGTCGACCACTCGTTCGGATTCCGGATGTTCCCGGAGGCGTCCATGCTCGAGATTCGCCTCGCCCGCGAGCTGCCGGGGCAAGTGACCGACGTACCTCACGGCGAATGGAGCGCGCTCGACGCCCAGGGGCAGCTCCGGCACTTCTCGTGGCGCGACCGGGTGCACGATCCGGTGCTCGCTTCGCTCGATTGGCGCGTCTTCGCGGCGTATGGAGTCGACACGCAGCTCGCACGGCTCCAGCGCGCGCTCGACGACGTAGCCGATCACGTACCCGAAGACAGCGAGACGGTGCGGCTGCGGGCCCAGGTCACCTACTGGAAGAACGGACGCGAGGCGCGCGCGATCACGCTCTCGAGCCACCCACGGCGGGCGCCGTGACGCCGGCGGCGATTCGCCGCTGGCGAGACGAGGTCGGCGACGCCCATGCCCTCGGCGTCGTCCGCGTCGCCCTGGGAGTGCTGCTCTGCGCCAACGCCCTTCGCGCGTGGAACGAGCTCGACGCCTATTTCTTCGGGGACGTCTTTCACTGGCCGATTCTCCCCGAGGCGTTCGTCCCGTCAGCCTCCCAGTACGAGGCCGTCGTCTTCGCGCAGTTGCTGCTCTCGCTGCTCGTCGTCGCGGGCCACGCCGCGCGACCGGCCCTCTTCACGAGCGCCCTCCTCGGGACGTACGTTCTTCTCTGCGATCGGCTGCAGTACCACAACAACCGCTGGGCGCTCTTCTGCTACGCGCTGCTCGTCTCGCTCGGTCCGTGCGACCGCTCGATGTTCGTCTTGGGGCCGCCGGCCAGCACACGCGTCGCTCCGCTCTGGGCGGCGCGCCTCGCGCAGCTTCAGGTCTCGATCGTCTATGTCGCCTCGGCGGGGTCGAAGCTGCTCGACCCGGACTGGCGCGGGGGCGTCGTCCTCATCGAGCGATTTCGCCTGTACGCGAATCAGGCGATCGCGGTGGGCGTGCCTCCGTGGGCCCTCGACCTGCTCTCGCAGCCGGCGGCGTCGAGCGCGCTCGCCAAGGCGGCGATCGTGACCGAGCTGCTCCTCGCGGTAGGCCTCTGGACCAACCGCGCGCGCGTGCTGGCCCTCTGGTGGGGACTCTGGTTTCACCTGGTCATCGAGGCGACGAGCCGGGTCGAGGGGTTCACGTGGCTGACGCTCGCGACGTACGGGCTCTTCGTCACACCCGACGTGCGGGGACGCAAGCTCTTCTTCGACGGCGGGCGGCTTCGCGGGCGCCTGCTGGCGCGCGTCGTCGCGTGGCTCGACTGGTTCGCGCGGTTCGAGATCCGGCCCTGGACCGTCGACGCCGTGCGGCGCGGTCATTCGATCGTCGTCGTGCGCCGCGACGGCACCCACGCCACGGGCGTACGCGCGCTCGCCATGATTGCCCGCTGCGTGCCGCTGCTCTTCCCGCTGTGGGCGCCGCTCGCTCTGTTCGCGAGCTTCACCCGCGGCGGGGAAGCCAGCGTTCGCGCGTAGGCGAGTGTGCGTCACCGCCGAACCAAGACGACCTCCCTCGCGCGATCGGTCGACGCGACCAGCCGCACGACCGTGCCGTGGGCGTCCCGCTCGAACCGCCATCCCACGTCGTCGGTCGCGAAGAGGTCGTGCGCGACGGGAACGAACGGCCCTCCCCTCGGCGCCCCTCCGACGGGTCCCGCGACGAGGTGCCCGCCCTCGACCCGGAGCTCGAGGTCGTGCGCCAGCTCTTCGCTCCCGAATCGACCCGCGTACGCTCCGAGCGTGGGTCTCCTCTTCGACGAGGCCCATCGCGCGTCGTCGTCACGAAGTTGCTCGAGCCGTCGTACTCGAGGTTCCCCATGAGCATGCGCGGCTGCCTGTCGGGGCCGAGTGTGTAGCCGATAGCCCGGTGCGGAATCGGCCGCGCGTGGTCCTCTCGAACGAGCGAACTTTCCATGCCGAGCGGCTCGAGCACACGGTTCGTGAGAAACGTGTGAAACGACTCGCCGCTCACGCGCGCCACGATCTCCGCGAGCAGCACGTAGCCGCTACTCGTGTACGAGAAGTACGAGCCGGGGCGGAAGTTGAGCGCGCGCTGATGGCTGAGGAGCCAGAGGATTTCGTGGCTCGTGATGACGTCCTCTTCGTTGAGTCCCTCGAGCTGGAGGAGCAGGTGGTAGTCGCGAAGGCCGCTCGTGTGGTGAAGCAGCTGGTCGAGCGTGATGCGCGAGCCGAAGTCCGGCAGCTCCGGGATGTACTTTCTCACGTCGTCGCCGAGCGAGACCTTCCCGTCCGCGACGAGCAAGAGGACGGCAGCGGCGGTGAATTGCTTGGAGAGCGACGCCGTGTAGAACGGCGTCGCGTCGGTGATTGGCGCGTCGTGCTCGAGGTCGGCGTAGCCATAGCCCCTCGAGAACACGATCGCCCCCGCGCGAAAGACTCCGACCGCGCACCCGGGCGACACGCCGCCTTGCCGCGTGAAGTCGGAGAAGATCGGATCGATCTTCGTCGCGAGCTCGGCTCGTGGATCGGCGGCGGTCGCAATCGCCGGCCCCTGCGGCCCGGCGGCGGCGAGAGGCGTCGGAGCGGGCGCGCAGGCCTGGACGACGACGGCGGCGAGGACGAAGACGCGTTCTCGCCCCGGCATGCTCCCGGAGTACGGTCGAAGGGGCTCGGACATATCGGCCGGGCGTACGACGCTTGCCCGGGATGTTCTCGAGGGCCGATTTCGCCGCGCCGCCTAGCGTCGCTGCCATTCGTCGCGGCGAACGACCGGCACCTGCAGCGCGCGCTCGCGCTCCAGGTCGAGGTTGCCGACGTGCAGCGAGATGGGCGCCTGCACCCATTTGTAGATCGATTGCCCGAAGAGCCGGACGAACCGCGCCGCCCAGTCGTCCAGCTTCTCCGCGGAGTACTCCGGGAAAATCGCGCCTAGCGCGCCCGCCACTTCGTCGGGGGCCATCTTCTCGCCCGCGTACAGCGCGAAGCAGGCGTCGAGAACGGGGAACGGCATGAGCTCGCGCTCGTCTTCCTGGTCTTCGGCCAGCTCGGCGCTGGCTGGCTTGAGGAGCGTCAGGCGAATCCCCTCGTATTTCGTCTTCTCGTACATCCAGTCGAGCAGGTAATTGACGACCGTCTTCGGCACGTTCGCGATCACGCTGAGGGCGCCCTCGCCGTCGCCGCCGATAGTCACGTAGCCCACGGCCTTCTCGCTCATGTTGCTGGTCTGCAGGAAGAGCCCGGAGGAGGTGTTCGCCCAGGTCCACATGCGCGCGGAGCGCACGCGGGCCTGCACGTTCTGCCGGGCCACCGTCGTCAGCGACTCGCCGGGTTGAAGCATCTTCTCGACCGCCACGAGCTCGCGCTCGAACGCGTCGTCGATGGAAACGACCGCCAGCGGCACGTCCAGGTCGCGCGCGACCTGCTCGGCGGCGGCGCGTGTCTCGGGCGACGAGAATCGCGTCGGCAGGAAGAACGCGCGAAGGATCGCGCGCGCCTTCGCCCGGCGCCCCTCGACGGGCAGCGCGGCCCAGCGCTTCTCGATCCACCGTCGCGCGATCGCGAGGACGAGAAGACTGTCGCGCCCGCCCGAGAGCGCGACGCCGATCGTCTGGAAGCAGCCGTTCTTCTCGAAGTAGTCGCCCACCCCGAGCGCGAGCGCGTCGAGCAGCTCTTCGCAGAAGGCGTCTGGCTGGCGCGGCGAGGGCGCGGCGACGGGCAGAAAGAAGCTCTTGTTGGGCGGCACGGGGAACGTGAGGCGATCGCGCCCCTTGGTGGGCGCGTCTACGCGAACGCGAGCGGGCGCTACCCCGGCAGCGACCGACGCCGCCTGATCTTCGCGCCACGTCGTGTTCTCGGTGCGAAGGCGGCGAGTGCGGTCCAGGTCGAGCGTGACCGCCTGCACGCCCTCGCAAAAACGTTCGCCGACGAGCAGCACACGCCCGTTCTGCGCGACGTAGCCGCCGCCGTCGAAGACCAGCCCGTCGTTGGCGCCGACGAGGTTCACGTACGCGACCGTGGCTTGCGAGTCGGCCGCGCGGGTCGCGATCATCTCGCGGCGGGTCTCGGCGATCCCCACGCGGAAGGGCGACGCGCTGATGTTCACGACGAGCTCCGCTCCGGCGTACGAGCGCCGGCGCATCGGTCCGTCCGGCGACCAGGCGTCTTCGCATACCTCGAGCGAAACCACCCCGAAGTCGAGCTCGAAGACGAGGTCCCCGAACGGGACGCCCTCCACCGTGTCGAGCAGACCGGGGCCACCGCGCGCGAGGGTGCGCGCCTCGTAAAAGACGTTGTAGAGAGGCAACTTCTCTTTCGGGACCAGGCCCCAGACGCGCCCCGCGTGAACGAGCGCGGCGACGTTGTACAGGTGCGAGCCGCGCGCGACGATCAGCCCGATGGCCGCGGCACATCCGAGGGAGTCAGTCTCGCGCGCGAATCGCCGGAGCTCGGCCTGTTGCGCGTCGACGTACGCGCGCCACTGGACGAGGTCCTCGGGCGGGTAGCCTCCGATGACTTGTTCCGGCAGACACACGAGCGTCGCGTCGTCGGCTGCGGCTTCGCGCGCGAGGGCGATGGCGCGATCGACATTGGACCGCGTCGCGCCGACGATGGCGTTTGCGGTGGCGAGCGCGACGCGTACGAGCCTCATGGTTAGTCAACGCGAGATTAGTACATTCGGCCAAAACGTTCGCCTCCAGGGAAACGCAGGGAAGAGATCCGCAGCTGCGGCGCGCTCGCCAGGGCGCCGAAGAGGGCCGCGACCGAGACCCCGAGGGAACTGACACGCGCCGGCCCTAGTCGTCCGGATGCCAGGGATACCCTAGGCTCGCGGTATCTCCGTAGTGGCTCCGCATGCTGTCGAGGTACGACTCGAGCTTGCACATGTGGAGAAAGCGCTCCGCGGGGTCGCGGTGCTGTCCGAAGCAGATGGCCTCGCACAGAAGGCGCGTGGTCGAGCGCCGGAGCGCCTGACGCGCCGTCTGGATGCAGTGCATGCCCTTTTCGGTGACGGTAATGTAGCGCTGGCGGCGATCCCCGGCGTACGTCGGCCGGTGCCGCGTCACCAAGCCGAGAGCCTCGAGGGAGCGAAGCATGCGGCTGACGACGGGAGCGGTCACCCCCAACGCGCGCCGCAAATCGCTTTGCTTGCCGACCGCGCCGCGCGAAGTCCGGCACCCGACGCTGTAGACCAGCGCGTACATCATGTCGAAGCGCGCCGCGGTAAGCCCCAGGGACTTGAGCGGCTTGCGCGTGACCCGCAAAATGCCGTGAAACGCTCGCTTGCTGCCAAAGAAGAGGGCGTTCATCGCGAGGGCACTCGAGAGCACCCCGCGTGCCACCGCGCGTCGCCCGCTGGGGAGTCCTTCGCCAGCGAGCGGGGACCCCCTCGAAACGCCGGGTTCGTGATCAAGCTAATGATTCAGGCGTTTCGAGGCGGTCCCGCGCGACCGGGAGAAGGTCCTCCGACCGACTGTCCCGGACAGTCTGCGAGGTGTCCAGGGACGCGACGAAGGCGTCCGGCTTGGGGACGTCAGGTAGGGGAACTCTTGAGGACAGACCCCAGGCGAGCATCGTGTCCGGTCCGCTCCGGACTAGGTCATTTGTTGGCCTGACCTGATTGGCCGGCCTGCCCTGCCTGCGCCGACTGCCCGGACTGGCTTGCCGGACTCGCTTGGCCTGCCGTGCCCGCGGGGCCCGCGGAGGCCGTCACGACAGCAGGGACGTACGGGACGAGCGTGATCTCGATGCGCCGGTTCTTGGCCTGGCCGTCGGGCGTGGCGTTCGACGCCACCGGGTCGTATGGCCCGTAGCCCGCGGCCGACAGCTCGCCCGGGTCTACCCCCTGCGAGACCAGATACTTCACGACGGCGATGGCGCGCGCCGCCGAAAGCTCCCAGTTGGTGGGAAAATCTTTCTTCTTGTCGGTGGTGATCGGCTCGGGGTCCGTGTGGCCCGCCACCTGAAAGCGCTTGGCGCCGACGCTGCGCAGCGTGCTCGCGACCTCGGTGAGAGCCGCCTTGCCGTCGGCCTTCACCTCCGCCTCGCCCTTGTCGAAGAGGACATCGTTGTGCAGCTGCAGAACGACCCGCCCGTGCCGGGTCGTCACTCTCAGGTGGCCAGCGTCGATCATACGTTTGAACTTGGACTGCAGGTCGTCGAGCAGCTTGCCGCGCTCCTGCGCCTCCTGCATGGCGCGCTTGGCCTCATCGAGCTGGGACTTTTGCTCGTCGGTGATGGCCTGCGACTGCGCCATGCCGAGGGCGCCCTTGAGCTGCGTGATCTGCTGCTCGTCCGCCGTGAGCTGCTGTTGCAGCTGAGCTGCTTGCTGCTTCGCGGCGTCCGCTTCGCGCGCCTTGGCGTCGTACTGCTCGCGCGTGGTGCAACCGAGGGCGGCGGCGCCGAGGAGCGCGGCCGCTACAGCGGGAATCAGGGAGCGTTCCATGGCCCCATGGTACAGCCCCCCGCCTCCGGGCGCCTCACTCCTCGGGGCTGACCTCGACCATGTTGGGTGCGACGTTGACCACGTACTGGCCGTTGATTGCGCCGCTGATCGAGAACGTCGACATGACGCCGTCGCCGTTGAGATCGCCGTTGGCGCTCGCCGTGAAGCTGTCACCCACGGCGCTACTGCCCGCGGTCGCGTAGCTGTACATGTAGTACTGGGGCTCATCGAGCGTGAAGTGCAGGCACGCGAAGCCCGAATTGCCGGCGGCGTCGACGCCCCAATCGGCCTCGGACGACTGGTATTTCTTGCCCGCAATCGCCG
The DNA here is from genome assembly GCA_963720145.1 of uncultured delta proteobacterium. Taxonomy (GTDB): domain Bacteria; phylum Myxococcota_A; class Polyangia; order Polyangiales; family Polyangiaceae; genus Palsa-1150. The sequence goes on along the minus strand of CAVREO010000035.1, from coordinate 37,717 downwards.
AAGCCGCGCTCGGTACACTGAGCGACGCCCCCTTGCACAGCGCCCTCGAGAAGCCGGCGGACGTTCCCGGGGCCAGCGTCGCGCCGGCCATGTTTTCGTGCTCGTACTCGATGACGGCGGCGTTCGCCAGGCGCCCGAGGGAGTTACGCGCCTCAGCCGTCTTCGAATTCGCGATGTATTTCCGGACGCCGTACATCGCCAGGACAGCCAGGATGCCGACGATCGAAACGACGATCATCAGCTCGATCAGAGTGAAGGCTCTGATCCAACGTCTCCCTTGGCTCGCCCGATCCCCCGGAAATCGAAACGCGACTCTGCGCATTACCTCAAAAGATACCTCTCGCTACTCGACCCTGTCCAGGCTGAGCTCTCGCGTTTTTCGGCAAAGTGCCAGCGGCGCGCCGCGCCAAAATGGGCGAACAACGCGGAAACGAATGCGGAAAGGCGTTTGTCCGAGAGCCTAGAACGCATACCGCAGACCGGCGGCGGTATCCCACATGAGAGGAGTGTCGTTCGAAGTCAGAATGCGGGAGAAGCCCGTTGCCAGGCGGCCCCCGACGCTCGCCGTCAGCGCCATGTGGCGGTCCACCTGGTACCACTCGATGCCGACGCGCGCGCTCACCTGGGGGCTCGGCGTCTCAGCGCTCCGGTAACCGAGAATGGCGAGGGCGTCATGGGGGACGAGCGCGGTCAGCGCGCCCGCTCCGGCCTGCCCGTAAAAGGCGACACGATCGGTCGCGTGGACGGTGGCGCGGAGCCCTCCTCCGAAGCCCCATATAGGGAACGCCTTGGCGTGGGAGCTGTCTTCGGACTCGCTGGTCGTCGTGAAGGCGAGCTCGCCCTCGGCGAAGATCATCAGCCAGCCGAGGAGCTCGTAGCCAAGCGTCGCGTCCAGCCACGGACCGGGCGGCGCGACGTGCCGGAACTCGCCGGCAAAACCCAGTACGCCGAGGCTCGTGCAAGCCACCAATCCCTTGTGCCGGGGGCGCATCGGGGGGGCTTCGGCCAGCTCGCCGGGTGCCGGCGGAGAAACGGCGGTGGGCTCGGGCGGCGCGGTGGCGATGTCGATGGAGGTGTCGGGTGAGAGCTCGGCGGCGGAAGCGCGAGGGGGCGGCGGCTCGTCGGCGAACGCGCGGCGCGACGCGGGCACGCTCAGGGCGAGCATCAGGACGAGAATCAGAACAAGACGGAGGGTGCCCGCGGGCAGCGCGAACGCGACGGGGCGCACGGACGATTACGTTACCACGTGCCGCGCTGGCCGGCGTTCAGGCCTCGGTTTCGGGGAGCTCGCCTTCGGCAATGAGGGCGTGCTCGACGAGGTCTTCCAGCGTGTCGACGAGGACGAGCGGGTGCCACCCTCGCCCGCCGCCGCTCGGGTCTTCGTCGCGGAACGCGAGACCGAACAACGATTCGCGCACGGGCGTCAACCGCGCGTAGGCCTCTTCACCGCGGAGGCCGAGCAGCACCTGCGATCCGGCGCCGCGCGCCCAGACGCGCTCGCAACCGAGAGACGCAATCTTCTCGCGGACGCGCTCGACCGTGCTGATTTTCGTGGCTCGGACGCTTTCACGCGAGCCCCGGAACGTAACTTCGCTGGCTGCGCTCGAAGGGTGCATCATGATCTTGCCTGCCTCGCTGCTGCCTTGCCTACCTAAGCTCCGCTACCAGACGCCCGGAACGGCGGCCAAGTTTGCGCCGGTGGGCGCGGCCCGCGACTCGGGCATGGCTCGAGCGTTACTTGAGCAGCCAGCCGAACAGCATGCGCTTGGTCGTATCTCGCCCCACCTCGGCGATCGAGTCGACGAGCGGAATCTCCTTGGGGCACACGGCGACGCAGTTCTGCGCCTTGCCGCAATCTTCGACTCCACCGCCGCCCATCACGGCGTCGAGACGTTCGCCCGCGTGCATGTGCCCGCTCGGGTGCAAGTTGAAGAGCCGCACCTGGTTGAGCGCCGCCGGCCCCACGAAGCGGTCGGGCGCACCGTGCGGGTGGTCCGGCGACACCGCGTTCACCTGAGGGCACGCCTCGAGGCAGCAGCCGCACGTCATGCAGCGCGACAGCGGATACGTGGTCTCCTGGTTCTCCTGCGACTGCCGCGGCCCGGGGCCCAGCGGGTGCGAGCCGTCGATCTGGATCCACGCGTGCACGCGCTTCAGGTCCTCGAACATGCGCGACCGATCGACGACCAGATCGCGCACGACCGGGAAACTTGGTCATCGGCTCGAGCACGATGGTCTCGCCGTTCGGCGCGATCGCGTCCACCATCGCGCTGCACGACTGCCGCACGCGCCCGTTGACGAGCATCGTGCACGAGCCGCACACCTCTTCGAGGCAGACGCACTCCCAGACCACGGGCGTCACGCGCTCGCCGCCATCGGTCACCGGGCGCTTCTGGATCTCCATGAGCGCGCTGATGACGTTCATGTGCGGCTGCCAGGGCAGCGAGAACTCCTGCCAGTAGCTCGCCTGGCGCGGGCCGTCCTGTCGCTTGACCTTCAGCCTGACGCGGTCCTTGCTCGCCGGAGTCATGCCTGCCCCGCCTTCGTGCGTACGCTGGCGCGCGTGGCCGCGGCCGGCGCTGCGTCGGCGACCTCGTACTTGCGCGGGCGCGGCCGCACGAGGCTGACGTCGACCGCGTCCGTCACGTGCACCTTCGCTCCGAGCATCGTGTACTCGAGCTCGCGCACGTAACGTACCGAGGGAGGCGACCCGTCGGTGCCGCCCTGGTGCATCGCGAGCGTCGTCCGCAGCCAGTTGGCGTCGTCGCGCTGCGCCATCTCCGGCTTGTAGTGCGCCCCGCGCGACTCGTCGCGGTTGCGCGCGCCCTGCGCGACGACGCGCGCGAGGACGACCATGTTCTCCAGGTGCCGCACGTACTGCGCGCCCTGGTTCATCTTGCCCGTCGCGCGGTCGGTCACGCCGATCTTCTTCGCGCGCTCGCTCACCTCTTCGATCTTCGCGAGCACCTTGTCGAGCGTCGTGTTGTGCCGCTCGATGGTGCAATCGAGGAGCATCGCGTGGGCCAGCTCGTCGTGCAGCGCGTACGGGTTCTCGTCGCCGTCCATCGCGAGGATGCCCTCGAACTTCTTTTCCTCGCGCTTGCTCGCGCGCTCGAAGAGCGACGACGGGCAGTCCCACGAGCTCCGCCCCAGGTTCTTGCGGTACGTGACCATCGCCGGGCCGCCGATCATCCCCGAGTAGATGCACGAGAGGAGCGAGTTGGCGCCGAGCCGGTTGGCGCCGTGGTACTGGTAGTCGGCCTCGCCGGCGGCGTAGAGCCCCGGAATGTTGGTCGCCTGGTTGCGCGGCGACCCGACGACGACGCCCCCGTCGGCCGAGCGCTCGAAGTCGACCCAGAGTCCGCCCATCGAGTAGTGCACGGCGGGGAAGACGCGCATCGGGTTCGTGTACGGGTCTTCGCCCGACGAACTTCTCGTAGATCTCGAGCACGCCCGGCGAGCTTCTTCTCGAGCACCTCGCGCGGCAGGTGCGTGACGTCGAGGTACACCTCGTTCTCGTTCTTGCCGCTGCGCCGGTTGTAGACGCCGCGCTTCTCGTGGAAGCACTTCTTGAAAGAGCTCGCGGCTCGCGATGTCGCGCGGCACGAGGTTGCCGTACGCCGGGTACTTCTCCTCGAGGAAGTAGTCGCGCGCGCTCTCGGGCACGTCGCGGCCGTCGCGCTGCTCTTTCGCGTCACGCGGGCACCCAGACACGCCCGCCCTCGCCGCGCACGCTCTCCGAGATGAGCCGCAGCTTGTCGGCGCCCGGGATGGCCGTCGGGTGCACCTGGATGAACTCGCCGTTCGCGTAGCATGCGCCCTGCTGATACGCCTCGCTCGCGGCGGTGCCCGTGTTGATGACGCGATTGGTCGACTTGCCGAAGAGGATGCCCGAGCCGCCGGTCGCCAGGCACACGGCGTCGCCCGGGAACGCCGCGATCTCCATCGTCTTCGTGTCCTGCGCGACGATGCCGCGGCAGACGCCGCCGTCGTCGAGCACGAGCGACAGGAAGTCCCACCACTCGAACTTGCGGACCATCTTCTCGCCGGGAATGCGCGCGCCCTTCTCGTCCTCGACGTCCACCGTCTCCCAGCGGCGCACCTGCTCGTCGAGCGCGTAGAGCAGCTGCTGCCCCGTGGTCGCGCCCGCGAACGCCGTGCGGTGAAAGAGCGTGCCGCCGAAACGCCGGAAGTCGAGCAGCCCCTCGGGCGTGCGGTTGAACGGCACCCCCATGCGGTCGAGCATGAAGACGATGCCCGGCGCGGCGTCGCACATCCCCTTGACCGGCGGCTGGTTGGCGAGGAAGTCGCCGCCGTAAACGGTCTCCTCGAGGTGAACCTGCGGCGAGTCGCCCTCGCCGCGCGTGTTCACGCTCGCGTTGATTCCGCCCTGCGCGCAGACCGAGTGCGACCGTCGCACCGGCACGAGCGAGAAGAGGTCGACCGGGACGCCCGCCTCGCACAGCTTGATGACCGTCATCAGCCCCGCGAGGCCGCCGCCGACGACGACGACGCGACGAACCTTGCCTGATTGGCTTCGTACGCTGGACGAGCTGGCGGCCATGAGATGCCTTTTGCCTTCCCACGTAGGGGACGGGAGCCTACGTGTCAAACGCCGATGTAGCGGGAAGCTCCGGCGCCGTGATACCTCGCGAACGTGTTTACGCGCCGCGCGGCCCTCGTTTTCGGCGTCGGCAACGTGCTGACGGCGGCGCTGGTTCTCTTCGGCGTATTCGGCGCTCTCCCGGCGCGCTGGTGGCCGGTCGATACGGGCGCGGTGGTGATGGGCGGGCTGCAGCTCGCGTCGGGGGTCGGGCTCTTGCGGGGTACGAGCTGGGGGCCGCGCGCAGCCAAGTTCGCTGCGGCCGTCGCGCTGGCGCTCGGGCTCCTCTTCGTGAGCGTGCTCGCGGTGACGGCGAGCTGGCTGAGCGGAGTGTACGGACCCGTGGGGCGAGGCGCGGCGATCGTGTTCGCGCTCGTCGTGGTGCTCGCGTTGCCGTACGTGGTCGTGCTGCCGCTCGTGCAGCTTGCCTGGTTCCGCGGGGCGCGAGTGGCGGAGACGGCGGGGCACGAGGCGGGGCGATGATCGCGGGCGGCCGCGCGGTCGCGGCGGGGCTGGCGGCGTGGGCGGTGGCGACGGGGATCGCGTGCGGGCTGGTGCATCGCGCGGTGGCGCTCGACGTGGACGAGGCGCACCCGCGGGCGGTCGTCGTGAGTGTGTGGCGGGAGGGGAAGCTCGTGGAGCGAGAGGTGAGGGGCGCGGGCGCGGGCGCGGGCGCCGGCGCGGGCGGGAAGGTCGTTCATGAGAGCGTCGTGGGGGAGGGGCCGGTCGCGGCGTGGTCGGAGGTCGCGCTCGCGCTGTCGTTCGTGTCGGGGCACGACGGGGTCGCGGCGACGCTCGGCGGGCGCACCGTGTACCTCACACCCGACGATCTGCTCGCGCGTCAGGCGTACGACAGGGGCGTCACCTTTCCCGGCCTGCAGCTGACGACGGGGCTCGACGTACCCCTCGTGCTCGCCGAGCTCGCGACGCAGCTCGGCACGACGGCGCGCGAGCTCCTCAATCGCGGCACGCTGCGGCGCATTCGCGTCGTGCGCACGACGCCGTTCGAGCCCCGGCCGCGCTCCGCGACGCTGACGCCCGCCTCGCTGACGACCGACGACGCCCGCGCGTTCACGCTCGCGGCGGCCGGCTACCTCGCGCGCGGCGTCGACGCCGACGGGCGCTTCCGGTACCTCGTCGACGCGCCCACCAACCGCACGCTCCCCGGCTACGATTGGCCCCGCCACGCGGGCGCCACGTATTTCCTCGCGCAGGTCGCCGCGAAGTCGGGTGACACGCAGCTCGCCTGGGCCGCTCTGCGCGCCGCGAGCTGGCTGCGCGATCACGCGCTCGTCGACTGCGGCCCGCACAAGTGCATCGGCGACGCCGGCGTCGTCGACCTCGGGTCCACGGCGCTCAGCGTGCTCGCGTTCGTCGAGATCGCGCGCCCCGGACCGCGATGCCTCGACGCCGGCTACGGCTTGGTCGTGCCGCAGCTCACGGCGTTTCTCCGCGCGCAGCAGCGCGGCGACGGCGAATTCATGCACCTGTACGACCGCTCGGCTCGCGCCCCGATCGACAGGCAGCTCCTCTACTACTCGGGCGAGGCGGCGTTCGCCCTCTCGCGCGCCCACGCCTTGCTGGGCGACCCGCGCGACCTCGACGCCGCGACACGCGCGCTCGCGCACCTGGTCACGGGCGCGTGGACGTTCTTCGGCAGCCGCTACTACTGGGGCGAGGAGCACTGGACCTGTCAGGCAATGGCCGACCTGTGGGAACGCGCGCCAAACCCGACGGCTCTGCGCTTCTGCCTCGACTGGCAAGCCTTCAACCGCAAGCTCCAGTACGGCCCCGCCGACACCCTCTTCGACGCGGACGGCGCCTACGGGTTCGGGCCGTTCCTCGCGCCACGGTTGACGCCGGCCGGCAGCCGCAGCGAATCGGCCATCGCGACGCTCGAGGCCGCGCGCGCGGCGGGCGACGCCGTCTCTCCGGCCGAGATGGCGGCCCTCGAGGGGCAGATCCGGCGATCGCTCGCGCTCCTCGCGCGGCGGCAGATTAAGGAAGAGGACTGCGCGTTCTGCGCGGACCCGGCCGCGGTCGACGGCGCGATGCCGGGTAGCGAGGTCGACTGGCAATTGCGCATCGACTACGCGCAGCACGCCGGATTCCGCGATGGTGAGGTGGGAGGGCCTGGCTCGGCCGTAACCCCGCCGAGTAGCCACTTCTCCCACCCTGGGGACAACCTGGTGCAAACTCGCCGCAAAGGCGACGCAAACAATCGACAACGGGGACAAAAAAGGGAGAGGGAAACCTTGGCTTCGGAGCAAGGCCGTGGTCAGGTTTTGAGAGTGCTGGGACGGCTCGGCCGCCCTGGTCTACGAGGAATGCCGGACTCCGACATCCGAGGGGCAGCAGCGGGCGGGCGGCGCGGTGGGCGCCGGAGCCTCGCAGCTTATGGGTCGCACGCTCGGGGTAGCCGCGTCGTCGAAGAAGGGAAGCGCTTCGCCCGCCGTGCACCGGGTAGCCGCGCGCACGCGAGTCACGCCCGTCACACGAGCGGCTCCAGCGAAAGCGAAGCCGGAGCGTGGACTGCCGGCACCGCGCTGGCCGCGGTGTTTCCTCTGGTACGGCGCACGCGTCGCATCGCGGGAATGGGTAGCTCTGCGTCGACGGGAACCGAACTGCCGCAGGCACGCGACCGCGAAGGGACAGGGTGCATGAAGAGGAAGCCGAGCATCAGGAGCTTGGAGACGGTCTCGCCCGAGGAGGCGACCTCGTACCTCGAGTACGCCGGCGGCGACGACCTGGGCGCGGCGTACGCCCTGGCCTGCGATCGCAACCGCCTGGACGGCTCCATTGCACCGCCCGACGACGCGGAAGTGCACCACGCGCTCTTTCTCTTGTGCCGCGCACACGGGAAGGTCGCGCCGAGCTTCGACGAAATGCGCGTCGAGCTGAGACGCCGAGTCGCGGTCGCGGCGGCGTAGGCCACCCGCCAACTTCGAGGGAGAGCGCGGCAGCGCGCCCGCGGGTACCATGCCTGGGGTTATGGTGCGGGGTTTTTGCTGCGTATGCGCCGTCGTGCTCGCCGGATGCGGCTCGCGCGACGCGACCATACCGCAGCAGCCACCACCACCGGACGACACCGATCAGATGCAAGCGGCGCTCGCCGCGACCGTGGACTCCAGCCATGGGCTCTGGATCGTGGCGGGCTACACCGTCGTGTCGGACCAGCCCACCTCGACGATGGGGCTCAGCCTCCGCGCGCCGAACGGCAGCTGGACCGAGTACCCGCCGCTCGCGCCGGTCGACGGAGCCTTTCTTCCCTCGGGGGACGGCTGGCTCGCGGCGGCCCAGCAAGGCGGCCGCGCCTATTACGTCTCGCTGCTCGCGACGACGGCGATCGCGTCGGCCACCGACGAAGCGGGCCAGGGCCTCGCGCTCGCGGTCGTCGACGTCCGCAGCGGCACCCCGCAGATTGGCGCGCCCCGACGGATCGACTCCGGCGACTGGCCCGAGTGGGACGAGCCCACAGTCGCCGCTACGCGTCCTCCGGGCGCGACGGCCGACACCGTGCTCGTCGCCGGTACGCCCATCGCTCCGCGCGTGCAGGACACGGTCGCCGTGCTGGTGTCGCACGACGGGGGCGATTCTTTCCAGGAGGTCGCGCAGATCCACGCGCCCGAGTATCCGGGAGCTGCGGCGCACGGACCGGCCAACACGCTGGTGCGCCCCTTCTTGCAGCAGGATCCGCGACCGGGCGAGGAGTGCCACGCGTACCTCGCGTTCGGCGTCTACTACGCGACCGCGCTCGGGGGCACGCGGGGCATCGCGCCGCCTGCCTGCCAGAGCGCGAGCTCAGGATGCCGCTCGATCGCCGAGACCGAGACGCGCGACTGCGGCACGAGCTGGAGCGAACCGGCGTTCATCGCCGTGGACACCGGGCCGCCGAGCAGCGAGGACTTTCGCGGCTTCAGCTACGCGGTCGGCGCCAACGGAGACCGCTACGTCGTGTACGCCGACGACACGATCGACGACACGCCGGTGCTGCTCAAGCGCGCGCCCGCAGGCACGGCGTTCTCCGTCCTGCGCGGCGGCCGTTGGGACGACGGGCCCGTCGAGACGCTGGCGACCGGGCCGAGCTCGTCGGGCGGACCGGTGCGGCGCTGGGGGCCGGCGCTCGCGGCCGCCGGGCGCGTCGCGGCGGTGTGGGTCGAAGAGGACCCGACATCGCACGCGAGCGCGCTCTGGCTGAGCACATCCGATCCCGTGTCGCCGAGCTGGACGGCGCCGCAGCGCGTGGACGACGCGGGCGTCGCCTGCGAGGACGACGTGATGTTCCCGTCGGACGACTACATGGCCGTCGTGCCCGAGGGACCGTTCGGCAGCGCCGCGAGCACGTTCGTCGTGGCGTGGGCGCCCTTCGCGCCGTGCGACATCGACATCCCACGGCGCGTCGAGTTCAAGACGGTCCCCTGAGCAACGGCGTCAGGTCAAGGTACGCCGGTCGGCCCGACCGAGCCCGCGACCGATCGCGAGCCGGTAGGCGCCAAGGATGATCAGCGCCCCCACGATGGAGGCGAGGATGCCCGGACCGCTGCCCGGGTCGCGGTACCAGCCGACGGCGCGGCCGAGGAACCCCGCGAGGACGGAGCCGGCGATGCCGAGCAGCATGGTCACGAGGATTCCACCGGGGTCCCTACCCGGCATGATGAGCTTCGCGAGCGCGCCGGCAACCAGGCCGACGATGAGCATCCAGATGAGGTGCATGGAGCCTCCAGGGGCTGGGGTTCAACCGGAGACGTGCAGACGGCGTGCCCCGCACGTTCGGGCTCGCGAAGCTCGTGCGTTCCGCGTTCCGCTACCAGATCCCTGGGCCGTAGCCGCCGACCATCGGATAGCCGACCCCGTATCCTCCACCTACCGCGGCGTAGCCACCGCGCACGCCGTAACCGCCTCCCCACCCGCCCACGGCGCCCGCGCGGAAGCCGGCCGCACCGACGCCGCCCGCACGGAAGCCGCCCGCGCGTGCGACGAAGGCCTGCTGGCTATTGCCCACGTCCTCGCCGGCCGAGACCTGGCCGACCTTGTTCTCGCCGAACTTGCTCTCGATCCGGTCCGCGAGCGCGGAGCGCTGCTCCGGCGTCAGAATCGACGCGATCTCCTTCGCGTTGGCGACCATCCTCTCTGCGCGAGCTCGCGTCTTGTCCCCCACTTCGGAGACGGGCACGAGCTCGTCCATCGAGAAATGATTGGTCTTAAACGCGTCGAAGGCGGACTTGTCCAGCGCGATCTCCTTCTCGAGCCCGGGCTTCCCCTTCGCGAGCACGTCCTGGATCTTGCTCTTCTGGTCGTCGCTGAGGTTCAGGTCCTTCGCGAACTGGTCGAACCATGAGTGCGAGGCGTCGCCAATCTCCTTCATGCGTGCCTCGAGCGCGTCCGCAAAGGTGGCTCGCTGGCCCGGGTCGAGAATCCCGTGCAGGTCATCGAGGGCCTTGTGCAGAACCGGGCTCGCTTCCTGGCGGGCCTGCACGAGCGCGTCGATCTCGTCCCTGAGCGCGCTGTCGTCGATCGCCCCCGACCGGAGCTGCTCGGCGAGGTCCCGCAAGAACGCGTGACGTGCGCTCGCGACCGCCTGCTCGTGCGGAGCGACGGTCTTGCCCAGCTGCTCGATGGCGGAACGCTGCTCGTCGCTCAGGCAGACCTTCGAGAGCGCGTCCGCGATGAGCTTGCGCGGCCCGAACTGATTGCCCGCGGCTCCCTGGGTCGTGGCGGGCGTCACCGGGGTGGTCGTCCCGTACGGCGTCGGCGTGGGCGTCGTCCCGTAGGGCGTCCCTGGCATGCCCGGCTCGGAGGACGACGGAGGCGTCGTCGATCCGTAGGGCTCCGCCGGGATGCTGGTCGATCCGTAGGGCTGCGCCGGGATGCCCGTCGCCCCGTAGGGTGACTCGGGCATGGCCGGCCCGACGGGTGCCCCTGGCATCGTCGTCCACGACTCTGGCGTCGTCTCCGTCGTACCCTCGTTGCCCTCGGTCGTACCTTCGTTGCCTTCGCACGTCTTCGGCGCCTGGCCTTCCGTCGACGTCGGCTCGGGAGTCTCGGTCGACGACGGCCCGGGCTGTTCGGCTGCGATGGCGCTCCCCGCTGCCGCGGCCACCACGAGGCTGACCGATGCGATGCACTTCGTCCGCGTGAACAGGTTCATAGGAACCTCCTCTGCGGGTCGGGCGGTGCAGACGTTGTACCGGCCCCATCGGCGCGCGAGCCGTGGGATGCGGCCCTTGCGCGCGCCGTCGATGTGGCGAGGGGGCGCGGAGAACGGGGGGACCGCCCGCGCCCCCCGCGAGTCGACGGCTGTGGCGCGGCGATTGAGGGGCGCGCTCGTCGGCGTGCGCGTCATCGGCGCGCGGCCTCGAGTGTCAGCGGGGCGGAGGCTCGGGCTTCTCGAGGATGCTCGCGACGGCCTTTTCGCGCAGCCGCTGCACGGACGGCTCGTCGTCTCCGCCCGGGTCGACCGCGCGAGCGTGGTCGAGCTCCGCGAGGCAGACGCTCCAGCGATTCGCGTCGCAAGCTGCGGCGGCCTTGCGGCGCGCGTCGGCCGCGACGACGAGGTCGGCCGCGGTGGTGGGCCCGCCTTGCGGGCGGGGGGCCGTGACGAAGGCAGGCGACTCGAGCGCCGCGTGCAGCGCGCCGCCGGCGACGGCGCCGAAGCTGGCGGCGGCGGCGAGCCAGGCGAAGGCGGGGCGCGGGCGGCGGGGGGGAGAGGCGGAGTGGGGCGTGGGCACGGGCGCGGGCGTGGGCGCGGGCACGGGCGCGGGCGCGGTCGAGAGCGGCTCTCCCTTCTCGAGGGCGTCGAGGAACGCGTTGGCCTTCGCGCGCTCGGCCGCGACGTCGAAGCCCGCGGCTGCGAGCTCCGCTTCGGCCTGGGCCACGCTCACGCTCGCGGCGCGGTCGATCTCCGCCTCGCCGGCTTCGGCGACGAGCTTCTTCCAGAGGTCTGCTTGCTTGCGCTGGGACATCAGGTGTCCTCCTCATAGGTTACGCCGCGCTCCGCGGCGAGAATTCGCTCGGCGTGCCGCTTGCGCCTGTCGGCCGCGAGATAGAACTCGCGGACGTCGCGCCCGCTCCGCTGCGCCATCACGCTCGGCTCCTCGATACCCTCGTATCCGATATTTCAGATAAAGCAGGTTGACCTCGTCGTCGGCCGCCACGAAGGCCGCTCGCAGCGAAGCCAGGCGCCGCGCGTCGCGCGCGATCTCCTCGTTCTCGGTCGCGAGGCGGGTGATCTCGTCCTCGACGGAGGGCGCCGCGCTGTGATCGAGGCCCTGCTCGCGGAGAAAGCCCTCTTCGGCTTTGCGCCTCGTCGCATCCTCGCTCGCCTCGTGCGTGTGCTCGCTCCACACCAGGCGGCACATGCGCTTCACGAGCGAGACCTCGCTCGGGTCCCACCCGTGACGCACCAGGCGCAGTTGCGCGCGACCTTGCAGGTCCCGCGCGGCCGCCTTGTCCTTGCGGAGCTTGAACGCGAACCGCAGCGCCACCATGCTCGCGCCCACGAAGTCGTGTTTGCGGAGGAGGGAGGAGAGCTCCTTGCTCTCCGTCTTCGTCAGCGGTCGACCGAGCTTGTCGGTCCCGACGTACATCGTCCCGAGAAACGCGGCTGTGGGATTGAAGAACTCCAATCATCCCTCCGTAGATTGCTGGGCACGGCTTGGGTGCTGCATGAGAACAGAAAAGCGGGCCCAGGGAAGCGCCGCCCCCCTTCCGAAGCAGGCGGCGCCTCCCTGTCCCTATTTCAGGCGCTCGTCGCGCCTACGAGGTGACGACTACTTCGTCGCGGCACTCGCAGCGGTCGCTGCGGGCGCGCCCGAACCGGTCGACACCGCCGGTGCGGACGGCGAAGCCGGCGTCACCGGTGCAGCGGGCGCGGCCGGTGCAGCCGGCGCGGCCGCCGTCGGCGCGGTGATGGGTGTCACGGTGACGCCCGTCACGTTGCCTTTGACGGCGAGCTTCTGCTTCTTGCTCGTCGTCCCACGCGCAGCGCGCGTGGCCAGGGCCTTCGCCGCCCGGGCGGCGAGCTGCTGCGCGGTCAACGGCGTTCGCGCCTTGCGAGGCGTGAGGCCGTAGTCCGCTAGCGTCTGCGTTGCGTTGGCGTACGTGAGAAGGACGAGACTCGTGTAGGCCCTCACGATCGGGCCTACCTGCGTCTGCATCGCCTCTTCCGCCGCCAGCGCGTCCTTCGCGCCGGCCTCCGCCACGTTCCGCGTCGTCATCGCGTTCACCAGCCCCTCGAGGAGCTGGATCAGCGATGCCGCCGTGTAGGTGGTGCCTCCGAACGTGAACGTGCTCGTAGGAGTGTGCTTCGTCGTGCCGGCGATGAGCGCTTGCACCTGCGCCAGGGCTGCCGCCTTGCTTCTGGTCTTGTTCGACGAGGTAGTAGACATCGACGTATCTCTCTCTTTCGAGGGGGAGCGAAGGACGACGCGGCGAGCCCCTCGGAGCCGGATTGCCCCGAGAGGGGTCAGCGCGACGATCTCGCGGCCCTCATATGGACAGTCCGGCGCCGACCGCCGATTCCGCGGCGGGAGGGAGGAAATCGACAGAGGGGGTGTCGATTTCGGCAAGTGGGCGGAAAGACGAGAGGGAGAGGGATTCCGGAGCTTGCCGTCGCTAGTGTACGTGTAGATTGCAACCGCGACGGCTCGCCACCCATGGCCCGCATCACCCCGGACCCCGACAAGACGCTCGCCTTCGAGAGCGCCGCCGCCTTCGAGCGCTGGTTGCGCGCGAACCACGCGAAAGAGACGGAGCTCTGGCTGAAGATTCACAAGAAGGGCTCCGGCCTCGCGACGGTTACGTATGCCGAGGCGCTGGACGTCGCGCTGTGCTGGGGCTGGATTGACGGGCTGAAAATGGCGTTCGACGGCGACTCGTTCTTGCAGCGCTTCACGCCCCGGAAAGACAAGAGCCGCTGGAGCCGCATCAACTGCAGGCACGTCGACCGTCTCGTCGCCGAGGGACGAATGCGCCCGCCGGGGCAGCGGCACGTGGATGCAGCCAAAGCCGACGGGCGCTGGGAGACCGCGTACGCGGGCCATCGCGAGATGGAGCTACCGAGCGATCCCGTGAGCGCAATCGAAGCCGTACCGAAAGCGCGAGCGATGCTCGCCACGTTGAACCGACAGAACCTCTACGCGCTCGGCTATCGCGTGTTGCATCTGAAGACCGCCGAGGCCCGGGCGAGGAAGATCGAAGGTTTCGTCGCGATGCTCGCGCGAGGCGAGACCCTGCACCCGAACAATGCCCCGGCCCGGGGCGGACAGAAGAAGCGCACCGGGTCGCGCTGAGTCGGCCGGCGCGGGCCAGACGGCGGAATCCGTTTTCCTCGCCGGTGTCGCCTCCGCGCCGGGCGCAGACTGAGCGATCGCCACGCGGGCGGACGAAAGCAGCGCAAGGCTCGCTCCCACGAGCACGAGAAAGCTCCGAGGACGAAAGCCGTGCATGCGGCTCACCGTCAGCAACGCACGTGCCGGGCCGTCGGGCCACGCGGCTCCGCCGAAACACGGTGCGGGGCCTGCCGTGTCGTCGTGAACGTCGGGTCTCCAGGTCACACTGTCGCCAGGGCGCAACACTCCCGCGATCGGCACGGAGCGATTCTCCTCAGGCTCTCTCGCCAAGCGCGCACCGTGCTTTTCATTCGCGACGGCGTCACCGCAGATCGCGCTGGCGTGATTGCAGATCGGGGGTGACACGCTGCCGTGCCGCCTCGAGCGCCACGCACCGTCGCCCGTGAAGCTCGCACTCCCGTCTTGTCCGTCTTGGACCCAGGTTGGCGCGCGTGCGAACGCGTCCTGTCCGCCGCCCATCGCCCTCGGCAAGCTTTCGCCCCCATCTTGTCCGCCTCGGACCGCCGCCGACGAGCGCACGGCCCCGGCTTGTCAGCTTGGACTTGCGAACGCGACGCCGTCCGGTTCGTCCGGTCAGCTCTCCGCGCCGGCCGACAACGCTGCGGACGCGCCTGATTCGCATGCAATCGCGCTCGTAACGCTTGCGAGCGTGTCTGAATCGCTACCAATCGCGATTGGTAGGCTTGCGCACGCGGTTGATCCGCATTCAATCGCAGTTGCAAGGCATACACACGCGTCGGATCCGCGATCAATCGCGGCTGATACGCTTACGGACGGGTCTGTTCCGCATTCAATCGCGGGTGACAAGCCAACGGACGCCTTGGATCCGCATGCAATCGCGGTTGAAAGGCTTACGGGCACGTCTGAATCGCATTCAATCGCGATTGGCAGGCTGACGGCGGCGGGCGTTCCGCTGTCAATCCCGGTTGGCAGGCTGACGGGCGTCTCGGGTGCGCTCTCGATCGCGGGGGGCCCGGCCATCCGCGCCACCCATTGCGTGCCTGGACCCCGTGGAGGGCCACCGTTCCTCGGCCTACAATCCTCTCCACGGGTGCCCATCATGGCGAACGACGAACTCGAGCGGCGGCGTGCATGGGAGCAGGACGGCTTCTTCCTCGTGCGACACCTGCTGCGGCCGGCACAGCTCCGCGAGCTGTCGGAGGCCTGCGACCACGTCCTGCAGCAAGCGCGTGACGCTTCGAGCGCGCAGGGACATTCCACCACCCATGTCTCGGGGTTGCTTGCGCCCGACTCTTTCGCGGAGCGACCGGAGGCCCTGACGCGACTCGCGGACTTCATGAGCTCGCGCGAGGTCCTCACGCTCATCCACGGTCTCGGTCGCAAGGGTGAGGGCCTTCCCAACCTGCGTGACACGCAATACTTCCACGAACCGTCCACGCGCGACTACGACGGCGCGTGGCACCGCGACGGGGACGGACCTGGTTCGAGCGACGCGGTCGCCGCAAGGCCGACAGTCCTGCGCTTTCGGATCGCGTTCGCACACGACGACCACCTCGAGTACGTCCCCGGGTCTCACGTGCGGCCCGATACGCCGGAGGAGCGAACGCTGCTCAAGGGAACGGTGCGAAATGGACCGCTCAGCTCCGGGGCGATCCGTATCGATCTCGAGCCTGGCGACGCTTGCGTGTTCGACACGTGGGGCATTCATCGCGCCCGCTATCGCCGTTTTCGCATCCGCAGAACCCTCGATCTGCTCTTCGGCTTCGGTCCGCGCAAACGCGTCGAATACGGCGCTCTTCTCGCGCTCGCGACGCGACGGTGAGCTTCCCGCCTACCGCGATAGCCCTACCTTCGCCTTCGCTCCCCCGTACGCCCCTCCCCCATCGCCGCCGCGGCCTCCTCCTCGGCATCTCGCTCGCGCCCGGTGTCCGCCGGCGCAACCCGCACCTTCCCCGGTGACGGCTCGAACCTCGGTCCCTGCTCCGCAGCAGCCTCCATCCGCGGCGCCTCGCGGGGAGCTCTCCGTCCCATGCGCTCGTCGTGCCGGCGCCGCTGGTTCTCGTGCCACCACTTCATCCCCTCGTCGTGCTCGCGGAAGTCTTCCTCGCTGGCGGTCAGCGTGACGAGCGCGTGAATGGCCAGGCCGATGCCCCAGCCGAGCAGAGGCAAAAACCAGATCCACCACGGCGTGAAGCTCAGGAGAACGAGGCCGAGGACCAGGATCGCCGCGTTGACGATCGCGTAGATCCCCGCATGCCGGTAGAGCATCAGCCGCTGCTGGCGCATCCAGGCATCGCGCTTCTTCTCGAAATCGCCGCCCGTGGCGCTCGGCTCCTCCTTGCTGGCTCGCAGCGCGCGGCTGGCCTCCCGGAGGGAATCGGGATCGATCCCCACCTCGGCGGCGACGGCGAGCAGGTCCTCGAAGCCAAGCTTGGTCGAGCCCTGGCGCTCCGCCTGCTGATCGATGGCCTTCGCGAGCACATCGCGGACCTCGCCGGTCGAGAAACGCTGGGCTTCGGTCGCGCCCTGCGGCAGCCGCTCACGGGCTTCTTGGGGCTTCGCAGCTCCGGGCTGGTCGCCCGTGCGAACGGCGGCATCGAGGGCCTGCGCGACATCCTCCATCGAGGCGAAGCGAGCCTCGGGGCGCTTCTCGAGCGCTCGGAGGACCACGGCCTGGACGGCGCGCGGCACCGCGGCCTCATCGAGGGGGGCGCCGTCGACGCGATCGGTGAGCACCGACGCCATCGTGGCCATCGCGTCCCCCGAGCCGCGCCAGGGAAGACTGCCCGTGAGAAGCTCGTACGCGAGGACACCCCACGCGAACTGGTCTGTGCGACCGTCGAGCGCGTCGCCGCGGATTTGCTCGGGAGCCATGTAGAAAGGGGTTCCGAGCTTGACGCCGTCGATGGTGAGAGTCGGAAGTGGGGGCGCCTCCGTCTTGCCGTGGGGGTCGACGCGGCCTACCTGGCGGCGGGCGATGCCGAAGTCGAGCACCTTCACCACGCCGTCTTCGCGAACCATCACGTTCTCGGGCTTGATGTCGCGGTGGACGAGCCCGCGTTTGTGCGCCCCAGCGAGCGCCCGCGCCACGTCGGCAAGCTCCGCGACGCGCGTGGCCGCGGGGACGGAGGCATCTCCGACGGCGTCGCGCAGGGTCCGACCCGAGACGAGCTCCATGACGATGAACGGCGTCCCCTCGTACTCGCCGACATCGAAGATACAAACGGCGTTGGGGTGGTCGAGCGCGGCCGCAGCGCGGGCCTCGCGGAGGAGGCGCGCGTCGGCGTCGGCCTTCCCGTCGCGCGGGCGGTCGGAGATGACCTTGAGAGCCACGCGCCTGCCCAGCCGAGTGTCATGGGCGCGGTAGACGCAGCCCATCCCTCCCTCCCCGAGCGGCGCCTCGATCGTGTAGCGCTCGAACGTGTCGCCCGGCTTCAGCATCGAGCGGGAGGATAGTGGATCTTCGAGCCGCCCTCCGGGTGCTCGTCCCGAGCAGCGCGCGCAGCGCTGAGCGTCGCACGAGCCGGGGACGTGAACCGCGACCGCTACACGGTCGCGTTCTCGCGACCCGCCGCGACGGCCATCGTCCACCCGAGCGCTATACTCTGCCCATGTCCGCGCGCGCGCACCCGCTTGCCACGGCGGACGACCTCTTGCGCTCCCCCGAGGGCGCGCGCATGGAGGTCGTCCGCGGCGCGCTGGTCGAGAAGGCGGCTCCCACGGGCGAACACGCGGACGCGCAGTCGTACGTCGCGTTGCTCATCAAGGGGCCGTTCCAGCGGCGGCCGGGCGGCGGCGGCGGTCCCGGCGGCTGGTGGATCCTCACCGAGGTCGACGTCGAGTTCGCGACGCACGAGGTCTATCGTCCGGACGTTGCGGGCTGGCGGCGCGAGCGCGTGCCGGAGCGCCCGAGGGGGCGGCCGCTGCGCGTTCGGCCCGACTGGGTGTGCGAGGTGCTTTCCCCCACGACCGCGAGCCGCGATTCGATCGACAAGATGCGGACGCTGCGGCAGTGCGAAGTTCCGCACTACTGGGTCGTCGACCCCGAGCACGAGACGCTCACGGTGCACCGCTGGACGCGGGACGGTTACGTCGTCGCGCTCGTCGCGGGCAAGGCGGACCGCCAGGTACGCGCCGAGCCGTTCGAGGCGATCGAGATCGACGTCGGTCTTCTGTTC
This sequence comes from uncultured delta proteobacterium, assembly GCA_963720145.1. GTDB lineage: Bacteria > Myxococcota_A > Polyangia > Polyangiales > Polyangiaceae > Palsa-1150. The sequence continues at coordinate 19,625 of CAVREO010000035.1, read as the reverse complement.
GGCGAGGAGCCGGCGTAGGCCTAGCGCGGCGGCCGACAAGTAGCCTCCGCTTCGAGCGCACGTTGACGGGGGCCGCTGCGAGACCCATGGAGCTTTGCCATGCGTCACGCGTCCGTCTGTGCCGCGGTGGTGAGCGCGCTCGTCGCGCACGCCGGGGCCGCAAGCGCGTTCTGCCGCGCCACGCCCGCAGAAGGCTCCGGTGGGCTATGACCCGACGACGAGCGGCTGCTGGACCCAGGGCGTGCCGCTGGCGTGGCATACCGACCGCGTCCCCTTCGCCGTGGCCTCGCCCGCCAGCAGGCAGGTCCCGCTCGCCGACGCCACCCGCATCGCCAAGCTCGCGTTCAGCGCGTGGAACGACGCCCAATGCGGGGGCCGTTCCCCGAGCATCCAGGCCTACGACGACGGCCCGATCGCTCTCCCCGGCGCCGCCGGTGCCTCCGCCGCCTGGGCCTCCTGCTCGGACGCGGGCTCGTGCGACCGGAAGCCGGCGCGGCTGCGGGGATCGTCGTGGGGATCCTCGGCCTGCTGCGGAAGTACGATTCACGCCGCTCCCGGCGGAGGACGAGCAAAGAGAATCAGCCGAAACCCGAGCGAGGCACCTGGGCGGGGGCGCCGAAGCGCTCGGCGTAGTCGTACATGGCCTTCACCGACGGCCTCGAGAGGACGACGAGCGTGAAGACGCCAAGCGCCGTGCCGAGCGGGATGTTGAAGCACGCGAGGCACGCCATCACCACGCTGAGCATGCGGTGGCGCCGCTTGCGAATGCAGAGGCCCGAGTACGCGAGGAGCGCGGTCTTCGCCAGGAACAAGACGACGAGGATGCCGAGGACGACGTCGACGACCCCCACGACTGCGGCGGCCGCTGGCCCTCCGTTGCGGCTCGAGGCAGCGCCGACGGTCGCGAGCATCGCGGCGAGGAGAACGGCACCGACGACCAGCGACACGAGCCCGAAGAGTGCCGCGTAGACGAAGTGGCCGATGGAGAGCGCGTCGAGCTGGGCTACGTCTTCCGGCGTGCCGCCCGGCTGCTGCGGCCCGTAGCCGTACCCCTGAGGAGGGGGCGGCCCGGGCGGCGCGTATTGATTGTACGGGGAGGGGTTCATCAGTACGAGACGTACACGCCCAACGAGTCCGCGCACACCGTGAGGTTCGCGAGGTTCGCCGTGGCCGGACCCCGCGTGAGATTCCCGGTGAGATCCCACGTTGCCTGGTGGCAGGGGCACATGATCTCGCTCCCCCTGAATCCGACGGTGCAGCAGCGGTGGTCGCAACCGGCCGAGAGCGCGCCGTACTGCCCCGCCGAGTCCTGGAAGACGATGATGTCGCTCGCCTGGCAGTTCGGATCGGAGTAGCCAGGGGCCTGCACCGAGACGCTCCCGCCTGCCCGATTGAGCTGCGGATACTGAGAGAAGAGGAGCGTGAGCGTGTTGCCGGTGGTCGAGCAGGTCATGCCGCCGCCGCTGCTGCTGCCGCTCGTGCTGCCGCTGCCGCCACCACTGCTGCTGCCGCTGCTGGTTCCACTCCCGGAGCCGCTCCCGCTGCCGGAGCCGCTGCCGCTACCGCTCCCACTCCCGGAGCCGCCGCTGCTGCTCCCGCTGCTGGATCCGCTCGTACTCCCGCTGCCCGATCCGCTGCCGGAGCCACTGCCGACTCCCGTGATGCCGCCGTCCCCGGTGGATCCGTTGGTGGGGCCGGGCAAGCCGCCCAGGGTGCCCCCGTAGGGCCCACCCAGGGGAGGCTCCCCTCCGCTGCACGCATTGTGCACGGTAGCGGCCGCGCCGAGCACGAGCAGCTTGCGACGACTAAGCACGTTGTGGTCTGCGGACATGGATGGCGCCCTTTCCCTTGCGGGGGATGTGCGAGGGGCGCAGTCGCCGCAAATCGACGCGCCGTAAGTGCACGTATTTGTGACTCGTCCGCGCAGGCGCGTCCAGCAGGTTCTTTCGAGCTCGGACGAGCACGAGGCTCCTTTCCCCAGGCGCGTGTCCCCCGTTCGGGTGACTCCGTGCGTCCGCCGGCTCGTGGTACGTCGTGGTCAGGGTCGCCCGGAGAACGATGGCCATCGGAGCATTCCAGCGACGGCCGGCTCGCCTTCTCGTCTGCGCGTCGTTCGCGCTCGCGTCGATGGCCTGCGGCGGACGCTCGGGCCTGCTCGACGGCGACGACACCTCCGATGCCGGCGTCGTCGCGCCGGATGCTCCGTTCGACGGCGGGGCGTTCGACGCCGGCGCATTCGACACCGGTGCGTTCGACGCGATCGAACCCGACGCGGGAGGGCTCGACGCGCGTGAGGACGCGCCCGGCTCCGACGCAGCGCAGCTCGACTCCGACGCGGCGACCCCGCCGGACGCGTGCGCCGCGGGTTGCTTCGACGGACCCGTGGTCGCGCTCGCGGCGCCGCGGCAGGTCGCTCCTCTTTCGACCGCCACGGTGACGTCGCAGACGCCGGTCTTTCGCTGGGTGCTCGCGAACGGCGAGGACGGGGCGCGCGTCGACATCTGCCGCGACCGCGCGTGCGCGCGTCCGCTCGTTTCGTTCGACGCAACGGGCACGAGCGGCGCCCCGCCTTCGGCGCTCGACGCGGGCGTCTATTACTGGCGCCTGCGCGCGACCTCCGGGGGCGCGGTCGGCGCCGCGACGAGCGCCGTGTGGGAGTTCTTCGTCGGCGCGAGGAGCGCCCCGGTCGACACGTCGTGGGGCGCGACGCTCGACGTCAACGGCGACGGCTTCGCCGACGTCCTCGTCAGCGGGCCGTCGTCGTACCTGGGGCCCCCCGCCGTGGAGCTGTTCCTCGGCAGCGCGCAAGGCCTGACGGCGCAACCGTCCACGCTCGTCGGCCCGCCGGGGGCGCTCGGCTACGGCGCCAGCATCGCGAGCGCGGGAGACGTCAACGGCGACGGATTCGGTGACCTGGCCATCGCGGCGTACGACGCGGCCGGCACCAAGGACGGCGAGGGCGTCGTGTACGTGACGTTCGGAGGCCCCGACGGTCCCACGGGCGCGCCCGTTGCGCTGGTCTCGCCGACGCCCGCGCCCTTCGCGCGCTTCGGTGCGGAGCTCGACGGAGCAGGCGACGTCAACGGCGACGGATACGCCGATCTCGTCGTGAGCGCGTCGGGTCCGGACGACATGCTGACCGGCCCTGCAGCGTTCGTGTTCTTCGGAGGGCCCGCCGGGCCCGGCTCGCCCGCGGCGCTCACCTCCGGGACCGTGCAGGGGTTCCTGGCGGGAGCCGGGGACGTGAACGGCGACGGCTTCGGCGACGTCCTCGTGTCCAGCCGCTCCCCGAACAGCTCGTCCCCGGCGCCTGCGTTCGTCTCGGTATTCCTCGGCGGCGACGCCGGACCGTCCCCAGCGCCCATCGTCTTGCCGGCCCCGGTCGCAGGCGACTGGACCTTCGGGCGCGGCCTCGCCGGCGGGGCCGACGTGAACGGCGACGGCTACGCGGACATCGTCGTCGGCGACCCGGGCGCCCAGTACGAAGCGTATGTCTATCTCGGCGCGGCGGGTTCCCAGCCGTACGGGGCTTCACCCGTCCCGTCGGCAATCCTGCCCGGCGTGGGGGCGCCTTTGTTCATCGGTGCTTGGCTGACGAGCGCGGGCGACGCAAACGGGGACGGCTACGGGGACCTCGCCTTCGGCACCGGCGACGCGAGCAACACGACGTCGGTGATCGTGTACTTCGGGGGCCCGCAGCCCGTCATGCTTTCGCAGCCGCTCGGCCCGCCGTCCCCGACGCTGATCGTGTTCGGCGCCCAGGTGGCGGGCGTCGGAGACGTGAACGGCGACGGCTTCGCGGACCTGGCCATCGGGGCGGAAGACACGTCCCAGCGTGCCGCCGTGATCGACGTCGCGCTCGGCGCGGCGAAGAACCCACTCGCGCCAAGCTCGCTCGTCACGCTCACTAGCTCGTTCTCGAGCGGCTCACCGCAGATCGCCGGCGCGAACTGACTCGTCGCGCGCGGCTGCGCGATTCATCTCGCGGCCGACAAGTAGCCGCTCACTTCGCGTGAGAGAGCCCCGGTGCGGGAACCGTCGCAGGCCACCAAGGGTCGCGGCTGCTGTCGCCGAGCGCCGTTCGCAAGAAGTCGACGAACGCCCGCACTTTCGCCGGAACGAACCGGCGGTGCGGATAGACCGCGAAGACGCCGCGGTGGCCGAGTGACCATTCGAGGAGGACGGGTTCGAGAAGCTTCGTGGGGACGCGCGGCAAAAGGAAGCTGGGGATGACCCCGAGGACCACGCCCGCGCTCACGGCGGCGATCAACGACACACCGGAGTTCGCGACGATCCCGGGCTTCAGCCGGACCTTCGTCCGTTTTCCCCGTCGCTCGAACACCGGTTCGTCCAGGAGGGGCGGCTCGTTGAACAACGCGAACCGGTGCCTGGTGAGATTGGCCGGGGCGCGCGGCCTGCCGTGCTCGCGGAAGTACCGGGGGGTGCCCCACACGGCCAGCCGCGTGACCGCCAGCGGCCGCGCGACGACATCGGGGCTGAGCGAGTTCGTGATTCGCACGTACACGTCGATGCTCTCGTCCACCATGTCGAGCGTCCGGTTCGACAGCCGGAGATCGAGATCGATGGCCGGGTACGCTTGCATGAACCGGGCAATCAGCGGAGGCAGATGGCGGTCCAAATCGAAGGGGGCCGCCACGCGCAGCAGCCCCTTGGGCTCGGCGCTGAGCCCACTCATCGCCGCCTCGGAATCCTCGTACGCCTGGAGGCAGCCGAGGCAATGCTCGAGATACACGCGCCCGGCCTCCGTCAGGCTGACGCTTCGGGTGGTCCGGTCCAGGAGCCGAACCCGGAGCCGCTCCTCGGTGGCTGCGACGTGCTTGGTGACCGACGCCCGCGACATGCGCAGGTCTTCCGCAGCGGCGGAGAAACTGGCGCGCTGCGCCACGCGCGTGAACACGCGCAGCATCTGCAAGCTGTCCATGAGCGCGAGACTGCATTGTTTCGGCTGCGGAAACGAACCATTTCGGCGGCCGTTCTTCTGAGCCGCGCACGTTGCGGCTACGGTCGTGGAGCAGGAGGAGATCCAATGGCCATCGAAGCACTGCGCGACCTGGTCGCGAGTCTGAGCGCGTCCACGACCGCGCTCGCGGTTCTCGGCGCCGAAATGCAGGCACGGGTTTCGGGCAGCGCGATCCACCCGGACCTGCGAGCCCGGGTCGACGACCTTCTGCGCGAATCTGGCGCGCACGCGGCGCTCGACGGCACGTCACCCGCAGAGCTGGCCGCGCTGGTCTCGGAGATCCGACACTTCTGGGAGCTCGACGCCGACTTCTTGTTCACGCCGGAGCGAGCTCCCGGCTGGACGTACACCGCGGCGTCCGTGCTCCAGACCGGGGGCGACGTGACCCAGGGGTTCGCGAGCGTGCTGCCTCGCTTCTTGCCTCAGCTCGAAGGTCTCGGCGCACGCCTCGAGGCCTCCGGTGCTGCGTTTCTCGACGTCGGTACCGGTGTGGCGGGGCTGGCGATTGCGATGGCGCGCAGGTGGCCCGCGCTCCGCGTCGTCGGGCTCGACGTGTGGGGACCCTCGCTCGCGCTGGCCCGAAAGAACGTCGCCGAAGCCGGGCTGCAGGAGCGAGTCGAGATCCGCGAGCAGCCGGGCGAGGAGCTGCCCGACGAAGGCGCGTTCGATCTCGCGTGGATCCCGGCTCCGTTCATTCCGCAGAACGCGCTCGGTCGTGTCGTCGAGCGCGTCCATCGATCCTTGAAGCCGGGCGGGTGGGTGCTGTTCGCGAGCGCCAAACCAGGCGAGGACCTGCGCGGGGCGCAGATGCGTTTCATGGTGGCCCTTTTCGGTGGGCGGCCGTCGACTCAGGAGGAGGTCGCGGGCTTGCTCACGCAGAAGGGTCTGATCGAGGTGCGGACGCTTCCTGGCCCGCCGCGCGACTTCAAGATGATCGTCGCAGCCCGGCGCGCCCAAACCCGCTGAGGCGTGCGCCACGGCCCAGCAGCGCGGACGCGGGCGGCGGCGAGAACGAGGCGTTGGCCTCCGTGATTCCCCCTCACGGGTACGTGACGGAAACGGCCGCCGCGCCGAGCGGCGCGATGTCGCGCAATAGCTCGTGAGTCCCGGTGGTCCGGAGCCGCCATGCGTGCGTCTCGAACGTGGACTGGACCGCGCTCGCGCCGCCCGGAGGGACGGTCTGGTAGAAGACCTCGCGACACGAGAAGTCGACCCACCAGAGCTCGATGGCGCACGGCGCGTCGTTCACAATCTGGAGCGTCGAAACGGGAGGCAGTCCGACCCCCGAGCACACCATGGGCGCCGGGCCGGGTAACGTCGCGGCTCCGTCGGCGCCGCCTCCGTCTTCGATCGGCGACACCGAGCCGCTGACGTACGCGCCCGGGTCGTACTCGATGGGTGCCTCGTAGTTGCCGCACCATCCGCCAACCGAGGCGTCCGGCGCGGAGCCGTCTGCCCCTGCGGCCGGACCCGTCGGGAAGGACCACCCGAGCGGGTTCGTGACGACGATCTGCGCGGGCACGCGGGAGCCCTGCGCAAAGACGAAGGCGATGGGGTCGATCTGCCAGACGCAACCGACGGCGAGCGCGCCGGCCGGCGAAGGCGCGAGAGTGAAGCTCGAGTGACCCTGCCCGTCGTCGACGACGATCGAGCAATCGCCCGACGCGACGCAATCAGCCTCGGGCGACGCCCCGCAAACCTCGCCGTACCAAGCGTTCGCGATGGCGGTCACGGTCGGAGAGGCCGTCGACACGCTCGTCCAGTCGATGGCCGTGTCCGTCCAGTGGGGTACGCCCGCGTCGTCCGGGACGGCCGCCTGGAGCAACCCGACGCCGATCTTGTAATTCCCTTCTTGCCAGAACCCCCGGTAGCCGGACTGCGCGTACACCTTGTAATTGACGCCCGAGTCCAGGTTGTACTCCATCGCGAGCACGTCGTTGCCCCACTGCATGCCCCCGAGCCCGTTCTCGGGCGGGGTCCACGCGGCGCCGGCGCAGCCGAGGACGGGGTTCGCCTCGGAGACCGTGAGCCCGTCGCCGTTGGAGAGCTTCCTGTTCGTCGGGAATCCGCCGATGTCGAAGCCCTCGCCGGTCCCGTAAATCAGCGAGTAAGACGCGGCCTCCAGCGCCGCGCGCGGCGTCGCGCACGAGGCCGCGCGCCCGCCGGGGCGAAGGCCGTATATCGCGATGACCTGGTTCTGGCCGCTGGCCAATACCCATGTCAATCCGAGCGGCGGGAACTCCAGGTGATCGCCGTCGGGCTGGAAGGGAGAAATCTGGCAATCGGTCTGCGTCTGGGGTAGGCCACCCGTGTAGTCCGTGAAGAACGCCGTCGCGCAGTCGGAAACGGCGGGCAGCGACGGCGCGAACGTGGCGATCAGGCCGTCGTATAGCTCGTTGGCCCACCCGTTGAACGGGGACGCGTTCCAGTCCGGGGCAAACGGCGCCCCGTCTCGCAGAATTTCGCCGCCGGTGCCGCCGGCGCTCGCGATCGAGACGGCGTACTGGTGCGATCCGTACGCGCCTCCCGCGCGGCTGTGGAACTCGAGCCGGCCTCGATACCCGGGGTAGAGGGCCGACTCGAAGACGACGCGGGATTCGACGTTGAAGGCGAGGTACGCGCTGAGCGCGCCCGGACCGGCGTCGGACGAAGCGCCGAAGAACGCCCCGCGATATCCGCCCAGGCTGGGAGGGATGCCCGGCGCGAGGGTCGTCGGCTCGACGTACAGAGCGCACGCGAGCAAGGCTGTCTGGTCGATCGTCATTCCGCCGCTCGGGACGCCGCCGTCGGAGGTGCTCCCCGCGGACAAGTCGAAGCCGAACCACCCGTCGGGCGGGAGGATGGGCGCGCTCATCATGGCGCTGAGCACAGCGTCGCAATCCGGGCCCGAGTCGCGGGGGCCGGCCTCGAGGGCGGCGTCGGCGGCGAGAGCGTCGGCCGGGCCGTCCGCGACCGCGTCGGCGAGGGAGGCGTCCGCGGCGGCTTCGTGAGCCGCGTCGGCAGACGAGGCGTCCGCGGCGGCTTCGTGGGCGGCATCGGCCAACGAGGCGTCGGCGGGGACCGGAGCCGTCACGTCGAGGCGGGCAGCGTCGACCGAACCTTCGGGTTGCTCCGTCGGAGGGGTGGCCATCGAGCCGCTGTCGGACGACGGACCGTCATCGCCCGCGGGGATCGCGCCGGTCACCCCCGAGCACGAGGCGACGGCGGCGAGCAAGGCCGTCGCGAGACAAGAGGTCGCGCCGAAGGTCCCACCCGCTCGCACGCCACGCCGTTCCACTCGCAGACGCATGAGCCAAAGTGCGGCGCAGAGGTCTCCGCGGATAAGGCTGGGAGGAGGTGGCGGTGCCACGTCGCACCCACCGTCATCCTTTTGGCGCTCGCGCCCGCGAGCACGCGTGTGCGCGCCTGCGTACCCCGCGGCTCCCCGCGAAAACGCGCCGTCGGCCGCTCGTCGTCCGCGCGGCTCGGTCGCGGCGCCGAGTTTGCACGGCCCATGCGAGCCCCGGGAGCGACCCATGCAAACGAGCCACGTACCGCGCCCCGTTCGAAACTTCTCCGCCGGCCCCGGCGCCTTGCCCGCGTCGGTGCTCGCCGAGGCGCAGCGCGCCGTCGGGGAGCTGCCGGGGACCGGCGTCTCCATTCTGAGCTTGAACCACAGGAGCCGCGCGTTTCGCGAGATGCTCGACGAGGCCGAGGAGCGGCTGCGGCGGCTCCTCGCGCTCCCCCGCGGGGTTCACGTGCTCTTCTTGCAAGGCGGGGGCACGCTCCAGTTCTCGATGGTGCCGATGACGATGCTCCCGGCGGCGTCCACGGCCGACTACGTCGTCTCTGGCTACTGGACGCAGAAGGCGGCAGCCGCTGCGCGGCACCACGGCAACGTGCGCATCGCGTGGGACGGCTCCGGCGCCGGCTTCTCTCGCCTGCCCGGGCCGGACGAGATGCTCGGGTCGCCCGGGGCCGCCTACGTCCACTACGCGTCCAACGAGACAGTCGAAGGGCTGCAGTTCCGGTGCACGCCCCGCGCGAGCGCCCCGCTCGTCTGCGACGCCTCGTCCGACCTTCTCTCTCGGCCTTTCGACGTGTCGCCGCTCAGCCTCGTCTACGCGCACGCGCAGAAGAACATCGGGCCCGCAGGGGTTACCCTCGTGCTCGTTCGCGATGAGGTGCTCGCCCGCGCGCCCTCGGATCTCGCCCCGGTCCTCGACTACCGCGCCCACGCGGAGGCTCGGTCCATCCTCCACACTCCGCCCGTCTTTTCGATCTACGTCTGCCTGCTGGCGCTCCGCTGGCTCGAGACCGAGGTCGGCGGTCTCGAGCGAATGGCGGACCTCAACGCCCGCAAGGCCCGCGTGGTGCGCGACGCGCTACGAGCGAATCCCTTCTACGGCAACGACGTGGAGCGGGCCTTCGAGTCCGACATGAACGTGACGTTTCGCTGCCCCACGCCGGAGCTCGACGCGCGCTTCGTCTCGCGCGCGGAGGAGGCCGGCCTCCTCGGCACCGAGGGGCACCGCAGCCGCGGAGGGCTGCGCATCTCGCTTTACAACGGCGTGACGCTCGAGGACGCGCAGGTGGCCGCCGCCTTCCTCGCCGAGTTCGCCCACGAGCATCGGGACGCCCTCCGCGACTCACGAGCCACGCAAGCGAGTCGCTCTCACGGCGCTGCCGGTCTTCCGGCTCTGGACAGCAGCATCCGCCGCACGGCGTCGTGCACCCGCTCGATGGGAGCCGCCCGGTAGTCCCAGCGCGGATCGCCGGTGGGCGTCAGCACCGCCATCGCCGCGTTGGCCTCGAAGACGACGACGTCGCCGTGGCGGTCGAGCGCGAAGTCGATGCCCCCGTAATCGAGCCCCATCGTCTCCGCGACCGCTTCGAGCGCCCGCATCGCGCGGGGCCCGAGGGTGCCGCTCATGTCCTGCAGGAACGCCTCGTCCTCGGCCCGGTGGTCGGCGTTCTCCGGCATGTCCGCGCTGAAGTAGTGCACCTTCCACTGGCGCGAGACCGCCAGGTGAACGGGGTAGAGGCGCCCGTCGATCGCCATCGCACGGCACTTGCGGAACTTGCCGTCGTGCCCTCGCGTGTCGAGAAAGGACATGACGAGGAGCGTCGAGCCGGGCAATCCCTCCACGGCCCGCGGCAGCTCCTCGGGCCGATCCACCTTCACGAAGTGGGCGCCCGCGTGAAACCCCGGCGAGCGGAGGAGCACGGGCAGGGCGAAGCCGCGCTCCGCCAGGGCGTTCGCCGCGCCGGGCGATGCGAGCGAATCGCGCGACCACGCCTCGACGCGCGCGGTGACGACGCCGGGGATGCGGCCGAGACGGGCGGCGTTGGCCGCACGGTCCGTCAGGCGGATACGGGAGGGCGTGTTCAGGACGGGCGCGCGGCTCCGGTCGACCGCGACCGCGGCCATGTCGAGCGCCTCCCCGCACAGCTCCACGTCGCCGATGGCGTTGAAGACGAGGTCGTGCGGCGGCAAGGCCACGTCGGGGTCGAAGAACTCCGGCGCGAGGGTCCACTTCCGGAAGACTCGGTCGTCGGCAAACTGCTCGATGGGTGTATTGCCGCCGGCGGCCGACAGGAGGATGAGCATCGAGACAGGCTGACCGGAGCCGCGGTACGGCCACGCGTCCGCGCGGCCCTGAAAGCCGAGGCGACCGTGATGGCGAGCGGCGTCGCGCTCGCCGAGCCTGAGGAGGACAATCGCAAGCCCACGGTGCGCCGTTCGTTCCTCGGGGTCGAGGCGCAGCGCCGTCTCGTAGTGCTCGCGCGCGGCGGCGAGGTCTCCGTCGTCGCAGAGGATGGTCGCCAGGTTCGCGTGGGCGACCGCGCTGTCGGGACGAGCGCGAGCCACCTGCGCCAGCGCCGTCTTCGCCACGCCCCGCTGGCCCAGCTTGACCGCGAGCGTGGCCAGCGCCGTGAGCGCGCCGAGGTGATCCGCCTGCACCGTGAGGACCTCGACGTATGCCTGTCGCGCCTCCTCGTTGCGACCGAGATCATCGAGCGCGCGGGCGCGCGCGAAGAGCGCGTCCCCCGAGCGCGGATCGCGCGCGAGGAGGGCCTCCGCCTTCTTCAACTCCGCTTCGCGCTCGCCGAGCTCGAGCATGACCGAGCGTCGCACGAGCACCTTCGCCATGCGACCCCCGCCTCGCGCGAGCGGCACCAGCCGTCTCGGACAGACCACGAAGCGACAGTGAATTCCGACGAGCGGATAGGCCATTTACCGAAGATGCGCGGCTGTGGTTCCGTCTCAGGCAAGGAGGTTCTTCCCATGAAGTCTTTGCGCCGATTCTTGGCCACGCTGCCCGGGGTACTCGCGCTCGCTGCAGGCTGCGGCAGCGGCACTCCGCCGCCCTCGTCTCCAGGCGCATCCGCGGACGTCGCGCCCGCCGCGTCGACCCCGTCGGAGGATGAGGACGAGTCGTCCGCGGAGCTGAAGGAGCACCACCGGCATCACCACCACGGCGGCTTCCCGATGTTCGTCGCGATGAGCCTGGACTCGCTCGGGACGACACCGGAGCAGGGCGCAACCATCACGAAGATCCAGACCGATCTGCGCGCCCAGATGCAGCCGGCGCACGACGCGGAGAAGAAGGTGCTCCTCGTCCTCGCCGACGGCGTCGACGCCGGCGCAATCGACAAGGCGAAAGTCGACGCCGCCCTCGCGCAGGTATCGTCTGCGTCCGCGGGCGTCCACGACGCCGTCGTGGGCTCGATGAACCAGTTGCACGACGCGCTCACCCCCGCCCAGCGGCTGGCGCTGGTCGACAAGCTCGAGGCTCACTTCAAGGTCTGGCACGGCGTGAACGCCGACGAAGGAGCGACCGGGAAGAGCCCCCAGGAGAGCGGCCTGGCGAAGCTCGCGAAGGAGCTCGGGCTGTCCCCCGATCAGGTCGACAAGGTGCGCGCGAGCCTGCGCGCTTCGGCCCCGCCGGCGAGCTACGACACGAGCGAGGCGGAGGCGCACCTCAAGGCGTTCGGCGCCGCGTTCGAGGGCAACACGTTCGACGCCAAGACGGTGACGACCGGCGGACCCGCCAGCGCCCACCTCGCCGCATGGGGGACGGGGCGCATGGTCCGCCTCTACGAGGCGCTCACCCCCGTGCTCACCGCCGACCAGCGGACGCGCCTCTCGGCCTCGCTCCGCAAGCACGCCAACTACACGCCAACCCAGACTGGCCTTTGAGGTGAACCCATGAACCGCACCGCGTCCTTCGTCTCGAGAGCTCTCGTCGCTACTTTGTGCGTGACGGCCATCGCCGCGTCCACCGTTCGCGACGCGGCGGCGCAGTACGGCGCGCTCCCGCCGCCGCCCCCGCCGCCCCAGTACGTCGCTCCTCCTCCGGCGCCCGCCCCGGTGTACATCGCGCCTCCCCCGCCGCCGGATGCGTACGTCGCCACGTCGACGCCCGAGTACTTCGAGGGCCGGCCCGTCTACTTCTACAACGGAAGCTGGTTCTTCCGTGACGAGCGCGGAGCGTGGACCTACTACCGCCACGAGCCGGACTATCTGCGCGACCGGCGTGCGCACTGGGGCGAGCACCGCCAGGAGAACCGCTACCACTACAACCGCTGAAGGAGGTCGTGCGGGGAGGACCGCCGAGAGATCCGCGGTCCTCCTCGCGGCTCCGGCGCGCTCGAGGGAGGCACCGCGACTGGTGACGCGGGAACCGCGGACCGACCTTTGGACCGGTTGTCGCGCCGACGGACGACCCACAGACGTGCCGGGAGGCGGCGACGCTCTCGCCCAGTATCCGGGCGGATTGAATCTCAAACACATCTCGCCCGCACCCGTGACTCAGTGAGCTACGCCATCCCGCTCGGCGCGCCTTCGAGCGACCAGTCGGGGTGCCGTCGCGGCGGCCTCAGCGCGTCCCGTTGCCGCAGACGCTCCTCTCGATGCGCGCGAGTCGGGCCAGCACCTCGCCGTGCAGGTGGTCCACCTTCTTGTGCAGCTCGGCGACCTCGAGCTCGCCCTTCAGGTTGACGTCGTACTCGACGTCGTTGCGCACGCGGTCGCGCGCCACCTGGCGGTTCTGCGAGAGGAGCACGAACACCGACAGGATGATCGCCTCGAGCGACACCACCATCGTGAGAAGCCCGAACGGGAAGGGGTCCCACCCGCCGAAGAAGGTGCGCCCGAGCGGCCCGACGTTGAGGGCGATCCACACGAAGAAGAGGACGCAGTGGATGAACAGGAACGGCAGGCTCCCGGAGAACTCGCTGATCCAGTCGGCGATCTTCATGACCGTCGTCCGCGTGTCCTCCTGCACTTCGTTGATGTCGCGCGACGCTGTGTGGCGGAGCAGCCTCGCGCTCTCGCGCAGGCGTCGGCCCATGGCCGCGAGCAGGTCGAGCGCCGCCTCCGGACGCGTCCGCAGGAAGTCGTCGAGGTCGCCCCGGTCGACGACGAGCGCCTCGACGTCCTTCGTGGCGGTCGCCGACGCCGTGCGCGGGCCGCCGTCGAGCAGCGAGATCTCCCCGAAGAAGTGACCCGCCGTCGCCGTCTCGATGGTCACCTGCCGCCCCGTGTCGTTGCGGAAGAAGATATCCACCTCGCCGGACACGACGATGTACATCGACTCGCCCGGATCGCCTGCCTTGAAGATCGGCGCCCCCGCCGGAAACGTCGCCTCCTCGAGCCGTTCCGCGAGCATCGCGCGCTCCCGCTCGTCGAGGAGGGCCAGGAGGGGGATCTCGGCGAGGAGCTCCGTGCGGGTCGCCATGGGCGGCACGATAACGCAGTGGGCTCTACTTGGCGTCCTCCGCCAGCGTGTGGCCGACCAGCGCGTTCGCGTGGCCGTGCCCCATCCCGTGTTCGGCTTTCAGCCAGCTCACGATCTCCATGTGCTTGGCTGGATAGCGCGAGCGGATCAGCTTCTTCCACTCGAAGATCGGCTTGCCGTATTTCTGCTCGATCGAAGGGAAGTACGAGGCAGGCCCGCTCACGCGGGGGCTCGGCGCGGTCTTCTTCGCTGCCTCGCGCTTCGTGGCCATCGCGGAAGATTAGTCGGACGCGGCGTCCTGCTGGGTGGTCCCGGTGTCGGCCGCGGGGCCATCGGCCGTGGCGTCGCCGCCGCCGCCGTCACCTGTCCCGCCCTCGCAGTTGGTCCCCGGCGACGGGGCACACACGCTGAACGTCGACCCCGAGATGGCGTTGCAGGAGAACCCGCAGGGCCCGAGAGCCACGTTCCCACCGGGGCTGCACGTGTTGTCGGTGTTGGCTCCGGTGCAGACCTGCTGCGTGCCCGCGGGGCAGGTGGGGTACATGTCGGTGCTGCTGGTGCACATCGTCTGGGTGCCCGCACCGGTCGTCCCGGCGACCGTGCAGCAGATGTTGGTGCCGTCGCAGTCGTTGAAGCTCGCGCATCCGGTGACCGGCCCGCCGTCATCGCCGCCGCCGTCGTCTCCGCTGCTGCCGCCGCTGCTGCTGCCACTGCTGCTTCCGCTACCGCTGCTTCCGCTGCTGCTCCCACTCGAGCTTCCGCTGCTGCTGCTCGCGCTCCCGTCCGGTGCGTTCGAGCCGCTGCTCGAAGTTCCGCACGCCGCGGCGAGGGGCAACGCTACCCATGCAAGAAGAGCGACGGTTCCGTTTCTCATTGGAAGCCTCCAGGCTAGTCGCGTTCCCCGAATTCCGATGTCGGGCGCGACGCGCGCGGCACCGTAGCACTACGTCGTGGCCGGGTGAACCATCCTTCCGCGACAAGCCCATTGCGGGAGCGAGTCGATTGGAGACGCGCGGAGACGAATGGGCGGGGCGCGCGGCTCGGGGCGATGGGGAGACGAACGGCGAAGGCTATCCGAGGAATTTTCCCATGAGGACCCATGAGAAGGCCGGCGCAGGGTTGCGCACAGCGGTTTTGCCTGTCCTAATCTGCAGCTCATGACTGGGTGGACCCGACTGGGGTGGGCGTCGTGCTTCTTGGGTGCCTTGTGGGTCCTTGGCGCATGCGCGACCGGTGTCGCCAACAACGACTCGATGGACGACGGGGCATCCCCGGCAGCCGACGGGGCTGCCGACGGTGGCGGTGGCGGCGACTCGGCCAGCGACAGCACCTCTCGCCCGGACAGAGTCTCCGGCGAGTCGAGCACACCGGACGCGTTCGGTGAGACCGGGAACGACTCCGGCGCCGACTCGACGTCCGGCGCGGACGGCACGGCGCCCGACGCACCGGGCCCGACCGACGCCTTGGCGCCGGAGGCCGCTGTCGAAGCGGGGGACACGACGCCGCCGACCATGCCGACGACGCTCGCGAGCACGGGAGCGACCGACGCGAGCATCACGCTCAGCTGGACGGCCTCGACGGACAACGTCGGGGTCACCGGCTACAAGATTTTCCGCAACGGGGCGCAGGTCGGCACGTCGCCCACGGCGAGCTACGTGGACATGGGCCTCACCGCCAGCACGATGTACACGTATACGGTCAGTGCGTACGACGCGGCCGGCAACGACTCCGCCCGCTCGGCCCCGCTCACCGTCTCGACGACCGCCCCGCCCGACACGACGCCCCCGACGGTTCCGGCGGGACTCACGAGCACGGGGGTTACGAACGCGAGCATCACGCTCAGCTGGACGGCCTCGACGGACAACGTCGGAGTCACCGGTTACAAGATTTTCCGCAACGGAGCAGTGGTCGGGACCTCGCCCACGCCCGGCTATACGGACAGCGGCCTCACCGCCAGCACGAGGTACACGTATACGGTCAGCGCGCACGACGCGGCCGGCAACGACTCCGCGCAGTCCGCCCAGCTCGTCGTCTCGACGACCGCACCGCCCGATACGACGCCGCCGAGCGTTCCGACGGGACTCACGAGTACGGGGGCCAGCGACTCGAGCGTCTCGCTCAGCTGGGTGGCCTCGACGGACAACGTCGGGGTCACCGGCTACAAGATTTTCCGCAGCGGGACGGCGGTCGGGACCTCGCCCACGCCCAGCTATACGGACAGCGGCCTCACCGCCAGCACGATGTACAGCTACACCGTGACCGCGTACGACGCGGCCGCGAACTTCTCCGCACCATCGGCCGCGTTGTCCGTTTCGACGACCGCCACGCCGGACACGCTGCCTCCGAGCGTGCCCTCGTTGCTGAAGACGACCGCCATCACCAGCACGAGCATCTCCCTCGCTTGGACGGCGTCGACCGACAACGTCGGGGTCACCGGGTACAACGTCTTCCGCAACGGCACGCAGATCGGCACGTCGGCGACGGCCAGCTACTCGGACACAGGCCTCACGGTCAACGCGGCGTACAGCTACACCGTGAGCGCCTTCGACGCCGCGATGAACACCTCCGCGCAGTCCGTCGCGCTCGCCGCAAGCACCGTGGACACGACGGCTCCGAGCGTACCCACCCTGCTCAAGACGACCGCCATCGCCAGCACGAGCATCTCCCTCGCCTGGACGGCGTCGACCGACAACGTCGCCGTCACCGGGTACAAGGTCTTCCGCAACGGCACGCAGGTCGGCACGTCCGCGACGGCCAGCTACACCGACACCGGCCTCGCGGTCGCCACGATGTACAGCTACACCGTGAGCGCCTACGACGCCGCGATGAACAACTCCGCGCAGTCGGCCGCGGTCGTGGCGACCACGGTGGACACGACGGCTCCGACCGTGCCGACGGCGCTCGCGCAGACCGCCTCGACGAGCACGAGCATCTCCCTCGGCTGGACGGCGTCGACCGACAACGTCGCCGTCACCGGGTACAAGATCTTCCGCAACGGCACGCAGGTCGGCACCTCGGCGACGACGATGTTCACCGACACGGGCCTGATGGGCTCCACGAGCTACAGCTACACCGTGAGCGCGTACGACGCGGCCATGAACAACTCGGCGCCGTCGACCGCGCTGAGCGCGATGACGTCGTCGTGCTCAATCAACATCACGAAGAAGACCTACAGCTCGACTTGCGACGGCTACATCACGTACACGAATGCCGGGACGGGCACCGAGACGAACCCCACCCTGAAGTTCACGCTGCCGAGCAGCGAGGGCTCGCTCGATGTCAGCGGGTCGCAGTGCAAGGTGAGCGGCGGCCTCCAGACCGTCCCGAGCAGCATCACGGCGATGACCTGCAGCTCGTCCGGCACGACATTCACCTACGCGTTCACCGGGACGCTCGCCAAGGGCGCGCAGATCGCGACCTACTTCACGACGAACGGGAGTTGCTCCACGACCGTTCCGACGAACATCGCCGTCGCGGCGACGAGCTGCCCGTAGCGCGGGCGGTCGCTCTCGATTACGTCGCCCCCGACGCTCTCTCCAGCGCCGACAAGAGCACCTGCGCGGTTGCCCGAATCTTGTCCGAAGAATGATCGAAGAAGTACCCGTCGACTTCGCCCTCGCGGTCCAGGCGTGGCTTCATGATCGTGCGCGCCCAGGTCGTGTCGTAGCCGGCCGGATCGCGGGCGCCCGGGTCGGCGCCGCGTCCCCGTGCTCGACGCTCTCCATGACGCGCAGATAAAACGTGACGAGCTCCCGCATGCGCGGCGTCTTGTGGGCGCGGTCGTCGTCCAGGAGCTCTCGCGTCGACTCCTTGCCTCCGCCGCGAGCAAGCGAGCGCTGTGCGTTCGGATTCACGGTCATCGTCTCGGCGCGTAGCGCGGCGATAATCTCCTGAGCCGAGAGTGTGCCCGTGAGCACCACCTTCCCCGCCTGGTTGCCGACGAACACGGGGAGCTTCATCCGGCGGGAAACACTACCCTATCCCTCATTTCGAATTCCGGGTTCGGGCGCAGAGTGACATCGGTGCAACACCACCTCGGTCGTCGCACCGAAATGCACCTGGACGCGTTTTTGTTGTTGCGACTGTTTCGGCTCTCCGGTTACGTGGCACACGGCGAGTACGCGTGTCGGCGATCCACCCGGCGACGACGGCTTCGAGGCCGTCGCGTGGCGGGGTTCACGCCGGTGGCGAAACGCAACAGCGGAGGGACCGATGGTGAGAGTGCGTCCAGGGCTGCGCAGCGGGGCCTGTTTCATGGCGAGTCTTGCGCTGGCGGGGTGTGGAACCGGGTCATCGACCGCGGAGAGGACGGGAGCGACCGGGAGCACGCTCGCACCGCCGCCGAACGTGGGCCCGGGTGTGTCGACGCTCCGCGGAGCGAATACCTACGCGCCGCCGGACGAGGGCACGCTCGATATCCCCTTCACGCTCGATCTCAGTTTGCCCGCAGAGCTCAACATCCAGACCCCGGCGATGGTCAACGGCAGCGCGCGTCTGCGCGTCACGTATTCGAAGAAAAAGAACACCGTGGACTTCGACGCGGAGTTTCACGGGCTGCCGTTTCGCCAGACGTTCACGAAGAACTTCGACGATTCCACGCCCTTCAATCCGCAGCTCGTGACGGTCACCGACGCGCACTGGCAGATGTGGCTCATGGGGACGCTCTTCGGCCGCCAGCACGAGGACCTCTATTACGACGTGACGACGCCCGGAAAGCTGCCGTTCCTCGGGACGATCTACGACTTTGAGCCGATCGGGACGAAGCCGTTCCCGGCGCCCGGCACGTACACGACGGTTCAGGGCAACGCCCTCCAGATGATCTGTTCGCCCGAGTTCGAGGGCAACCCGGGCGGCCAGGGGCATCTTCACTTCACGCTCGCGTACGACCACATCGCCGACGCGGCCGGAACACCCGGCACCGTCAACTTGATCCTGCCGTTCGACGCGTGCCGTCCGGACGCGCTCTCCAACTACTGGACGCAGGCCCGGCTGCCCGACTCCAAGTTCATGACGTGGGACACGTACCTCGAGTCGATCTGGAGCGGCGAGGGGATCGGATTCGTGACGACGGCCGAGCCCTTCCCGAGGCCGCCGCAGCTCGCGTTCCGCGACAACGACTTCGTCGGATGGGGAAACGTCTTCCCCGGCATCGTGCCCGAGGGCTTCGGCATCGATTTCCGGACGTTCGGCACGATCATTCCCATTCACGGCAGCACGTATCAGCTGGCTCCGTGGCCGCCGACCTCGCGACGCAACCTGTGTGGAGGGACGTGATCATGAACGCACATTCGCGAATCATCCGTGCCTCCTCGCTCGCCGTCGCCCTCGGCGTCGCGGCATCCGCCGGCCTGATGACCCAGACGCGGAGCGCCGAAGCGGTGCCTACGCCGCAGCCGGGCGAGCCCCTGGCCGGTCTCTCGCCGCAGCTCCAGCAGCTATTCGTCGAAGGGCTGGCGCGCTTTCAGCACCAGTTCACGCCGCAGGAGGGGCTGGGTCCGGTCTTCAACGAGAACGCCTGCCAGGTCTGCCACGGTGGGCTCGGCGGCATCCCTGGTGGCCCCGACCTGACGGGCCTCGGCTCCATTCGCAACGTGAAGCACTTCGGGTTCGACAACCTGGGTTACTTCGACCCGATGCGTGATTTCGGCGGCTCGCTCCTGGAGCGGCAGTCGATCGCGCAAGACGGGTTCCCCACCTGCACGATCCAGGGCGAGGTGGTCCCAGCGGCCGCCAACATCCTGTCCATCCGAAACACGCCTGCGGTGTGGGGCTTCGGCCTCGTCGACGGGATTCCGGACGACGAGATCCTCGGCCACCAGAACCTGCGGGTCGACGGCATTCGCGGTGTCGCCAACTGGGGCGTGGAGCTCCAGGCGGTCGATGTGGCGCCCAACCCGCAGACGCCGCAGCTTCAGGATTTC
>CAVREO010000034.1:0-7638 GCA_963720145.1 uncultured delta proteobacterium | reverse complement strand
AAACTACGCCCCGAACGCCTCGGTGTACGCGCGCCACACGCGCCCGTGCACGTCGTCGATCGGTGCCGCCGCCGTCGATGACGACGATGCGATCGTTGGGCATGTGCTGGGCGAGGTCGCGGTAGAAAACGGAGAGCGCACGTTGCACTTCGTTTTGCTCGTAGAGCTGCGCGGCCTCGCCGCGGTGCAGCCGTCGTTCGGCGGCCATCTCCGGGTGCAGGTCGAGCACGATCGTGAGGTCAGGGCGCCGGACATAGCGGTTGAGCGTCCGGATCCACTCGACCGCCTCGCCGGACTCGGCGCCGCTCGAGACGCTCTGGTAGGCGAGGCTCGATGCGTCGTAGCGGTCGGAGACGATGACGCCGCCGCTGGCCACGAACGGCTCGATCTCGCTCTCGACGTGGTCCATGCGGTCGGCGGCAAAAAGCAGCGCCATCGTCGCCCAGCCGGGCGCCCGCCCGCCGGGAACGATGACGCGGCCGGTGAGCACCTGCCGGACCAGCGTGCCCACGGGGCCATCGCTCGGCTCGTGCGTCGCCCGCACGGGCACGCGGGCGACGCGCAACCTCTCGGCCAACCGGGCGACCTGCGTCGTCGTACCGGAGCCGTCGATACCCTCGAGCACTACGAAGCGTCCCGCCTTGGGTGCCATCCCGCGCCTCCGGATAGCGCAGAAGGGCGGTCGAGGAAACCCCCGCGGCCCGAAAAGTGGCGCGGCTCACGACCGTCCTTCAGCCAGCGGCCGCTCGTCCTCGCCGAGCACGACGTTGTCGATGAGCCGTGTCGTGCCCACGCGACACGCGACGGCCAAAACGGCCCGCGCGCCGATTTCATCGGCAATCGTGGCCAGCGTGTCGGCGTCGCGCGCCTCCACGTAGTCGATGGACGTCGCGACGGCTTCGATCGGTTCGCGAGCCGCCCTCTCGAGAGCCCGAGCGCTGCGCTCGCCGCGGGCAAACCGCGTCGCCGCCGCGTCGAGGCCCCGCACGATCGCGAGCGCCCGCGCCCTTTCCTCGGGCGAGAGGTACGCGTTGCGCGAGCTCATCGCCAGGCCATCGGGTTCGCGCACGATTGGGTGGCCGACGACCTCGACCGGCAAACACAGGTCGTCCACCATCCGGCGTACGACGAGAAGCTGCTGGTAGTCTTTGCGCCCGAAGACGGCGACGCACGGACCGACGACTCCCAAGAGCTTCGCCACCACCGTCGCCACGCCCTCGAAGTGACCGGGACGGTGCGCGCCCTCGAGCGGCGAAGCCAGGGCTCCCGGCACGACCCGCGTCTCGTCGCCTGGGCGGGTACATGTCCGCCACTTCTGGCGCGAAAACGGCGTCGACGCCGAGCGGCGCGAGCTTCGCGAGGTCCGCCTCGAGATCGCGCGGATAGCGCGTGAAGTCGTCGTGAGGGCCGAACTGCGTCGGGTTGACGAAGACCGAGACGACTACGAACCCCGCCCGCCGCTTCGCCTCCTGGGCGAGGGCGAGATGCCCTCGGTGAAGGGCTCCCATCGTCGGTACGAAACCAACGCTGCGGCCGGCGCGGCGCGCGTCGTCGCAGGCGAGGCGTGCCTGGGCGGGATGCGTCGTCAGAAGGAGGTGGGCCATTGCGGATAGCGAAAGGTATCGCGAAAAACGTCCCGAGTTGATAGGGTGCACCCCTCGGTCCGGAGGCACGCAATGCCGAATTCCCACTCTTTGCGCCGGATGGTCTGCACCACCCTGGTCGCCGCTCCCCTCGTCGTCGCCGGGTGCGGCGCCCGTGGACCCCTCGATGTCGTCGTCGTCGAAGAGCCGTTCGACTCGGGCGCCGGGGCACCGTCGTTCGACGCGCGGGCCGAGGCACCGTCAATCGACGCGCCAATCGGAGCACCGGGGCCAGGCCTGCCGGGCTTCGACGCGGGCGGGCTGCTCTCTTGCGGCACCTGCCTGCAGCAACACTGCGGCACGCAGCTTCTCATGTGCATCCAGTCGAGCACGTGCCTGTCGACCGCGCAGTGTGTCCTGAGCAATTGCCTCTCGGGCGGCACGCCGGATCCAATCTGCGTGACGCAAAAGTGCGCCGACGGCGGGTTTCAGTCGTTCGGGGATCTCATTCAGGTTTTCACGTGCATCGGAACGAATTGCCCGGGCTGCACGAGTGCGCTCGGCGGCCTCGGCGGCCTCGGAGGGGGCGGCGGTGGCTCTTCCGGGAGCGGCGGCTGACCACACGAAGACTCGGTATGCGTCCGCGCGGCTGATCTATGCTCGGCCTCGATGGCCGATGAACGACGCAGCACGCGCCGTGCCCGCATCGCCGGCGTCCGCGTGACGTACGAGGACGCGACGGGAGATCGAATCGACGCAGATGCCCACGATATCGGGTGCGGCGGGTTGTTCGTGCGCGCGGTCAAGCCGCTGCCGATCGGCAAGCGTCTAGCGCTCGAGATCCAGGTGGTCGGCGAGCCCGAAGCTTGGTCTGCGCTGGGCCGAGTCATCTGGACCCGTGAGGCAGGGGATGCGGAGCAGCCTGCCGGCATGGGCGTGAAGCTCATCGACATCGAGGATTCGGCGGTGGCCGCGATCGATCGGCTCGTCGCGGCACGCCAGCGCGAGCGCACCGAGCCTGGCGTCGGCGCACCGGCCGGGAAGACGCCTGCGCCCCCTGCGCCGCGCGAGGCGAGCATCCCGATTCCTCTCGTTACCCGCGCGAGCGAGGTCGCGCCGCCCGCGCGCGAGTCGGCTGCGACGGTCGCAGCGCCGGTACGAGCCGACAAGCGGGGCGGGTGCGGCTGGCTGGTCGTCCTCGGTGTGTTCGCCGCGGCGGCAGGTATTGCGGGCTACGTGCTCTTCGACGGAGTCTTCAGACCCCTCGCGCACGAGTCCGTCCGCCCGGCAGCTCCGGCGGGCAGGCCCCCCGTGCAGGCGCTCAGCGCGTCACCCGCCGCCGAGACCGGCGGGCCGTCGCCACCGGCGCCACCCGCCAGCGTGAGCCCGCCCGCCAGCACGAGCGCGACAGGCAGCTCGCAGCCCCCGAAGAGGACGCCCTCTCCACCGCAGTCTGCTGCGACCGGGCGAGCGGCCCCGGCCGGGTCGAAGCGCACGGACAATCCCTACTCAGCGGGTCGGCGCCGGCGTCGAACGGCGGGCGTGGTGGCCGGACTCCAGCTTGTGCACGTTCCCGGGGCCGACCCTCGGCGGCGGCGCATGGTGCGCTGGAGCCCCGGAGGGACTGGGCGAGGGCGCGAGGGCCGGCGGCGCGTGAACAGGCGCGCTGCTGGACGAGCTTTGCGCCGAACGAGCCGGCAACGGCGGGACCACGCTCGCGGCTGGCGGCGCGCGCGACGCTCCATTTCGCGCGAGCTCGCCGGCGTCCGGCGCCGCAAGCTCTTGAGCGGCCGGTGCGGGTGCGACCGGCTCCCCTTTCGCACGGAACAGCCACATCCGTGCGCCAATGCCCACCAAAGCCACAAGCGCGATCCACGGCAAGATCGATCTCCGCTTGGGCAGCCGAATGAACTCCTCGGCGGCGGGCGCTCGCTCCGCGAGCTTGCGCGTGGCGATCTGCGACTCCGAGATCTCCGGATCGCTGCCGCTCAGGTTGACGGTGCCCTCGGAAGACGGCGAACGGGAGGGAACCGCGCTGACCGCCATCTGCGTGCGCGCAGTGCCGTCGAGCTCCCCGATGGCACGCCGCACGTCTTCGCGCATGGCGGCCGCGCTCTCGTAGCGGTCCTCGCGCCGGAACGAAAGCGCGCGGTCGACGACGCGGGCGAACGAGGGGCTGGCGTCAGGCGCCAACGAGCTCACGCGCGGAGCGGGTAACGTCGCCATCTTGCGGACGAGCTCCACGGCGTTTGCGCCTTCGTGAATGCGCCGTCCCGTGCGAAGGCGAAACCCGGTCGCCGCCAGGGAGAACGAATCCGTACGGCCGTCGATTTCGTCGATTCGACCGGCTGCCTGCTCCGGTGACATGAAAGACGGCGTTCCGAGCGCGAGTCCGTAGGTCGTGATCGTCTGCCCGTCGAGCAACCTGGCGAGACCGAAGTCGAGGACCTTCACACGCGGCCGATCGCCCCCCGGATCGCTCGCGCTGGACAGGAGAAAGAGGTTCTCCGGCTTCAAAATCGCGGTGCACGACTCCGCGCGCGTGGGCAACCTCGAGGACCTCGAGCACCTCGGACGCGATCGCGAGGTAGTCCCGCTCCCCGACCGCGGGTCCGCTCTCCAGTCGGTCCTGAAGCGATTGCCCCTCGAGCAGCTCCATGACGAGGTACGCCGTGCCCGCGTCGGGCCCGGCCGCGACGACGTCGTCGTCGAGCACCTTGACCGCGTTCGGGTGATCCACGCGGTTTGCGGCGTAGCCCTCGCGACGGAAGCGCTCGCAGACCTCGTGGTGGCGCGAAAGAGTCGCGTGCATCATCTTGACGGCCGCCCGCGCGCCGTTGCGGTGCCGCGCCGCATACACCGCCGCCATGCCGCCAATCCCGAGCAGGCGCTCGAGCGTCCACTTCTCGTTGAGCACGCTGCCCACACGCTCCTGCGCTCGGCTGTCGTCGTCTTCGCTCAAACGCCGTTGATTGTACCCGGACCGCGGCCGCCTCGCGAGCGCCGCTCCTCCTCGACGCTAGACGCCCGGGCTTTGTATGCCCACGGCTGGCTGGCGCGTGCCGGCTCGGGAGCTCGTCGCACTCAATCTTCTCACGGCGCACCCACTCGTCGAGAACGATGAGCGCCCAGAGCGCCTTCGAGTAGTCGCCCTTGTGCGCCGCGTGAAGCGCCGCCCAGTCGGCGAAGACGTCGCAATCCAGCACGCCGGACGCCCAGAGCACGGAGGGTCGCAGCGCCGCGTCGGTTCGTTCGCGCAGAGGGCCGCGCAGCCACGCGCCCAGCGGGATTCCGAAGCCCTTCTTCGGTCGGTCGATGATCCGCTGCGGAAGCCGGCCGCGCGCAGCGAGCTTGAGCAAGACCTTCCCTTGCCGGGCGCGCACCTTGAGCGACGACGGGAGCGAGAAGACCCAGTCGACGATGTCGTCGTCCAGCATCGGAGGACGCACCTCGAGACCGTGGGCCATCGAAGCCCGGTCGACCTTCGTCAAGACGGAGCTGGGCAGGTACGTGCCGAAGTCGAGCGCGAGAATCGCGTTCAAGGGATCGGGCAGCATCGGGCCGCCGCTCTGCAGGCTCGCCGGCACGAGGCCCGAGGCGAGCGGCAATCCTCGGCGCAGGTCCGGAAGGTCGAGGTTGGACATCCACCTCAGGTGACGCCGTCGTGCGTCGTCGTCCCAGCGGAGCACGAACCGCTTCAGCTTCCACGCGAGGCTCTGATACGAATCGCGATCGGGGAGCGCCGACACGAGGCGCGTGAGGGGGCCGGCACGCAGCGCCTCGGGCAGAAGACCGAAGAGGGGGCTGGCCTTGTGGGCCCGGTACGTCGGATAGCCCCCGAAGACTTCGTCCCCCCCGTCTCCGCCGAGGACGACCTTGACGTGGGCAGAGGCTAGGCGTGAGACCAAGAAGGTCGGCAAGTACGACGATCCGCGAGGGGCTCGTCGAGGCGCGCGAGCGCTACATCGACGATGTCGAGGAGGTTGCGCGCCTCGAGGCGCTCCTCGACGTGATCCGAACCGATGCTTCGAGCGACGAGGCGCGCGTAATCGCTCTCGTCGAACGTCGGATCCTGAAACGCGATGGAGAACGTCTTGAGAGGCCTGGAGGCGTGCCGCTGCGCGAGCAGGGCTACGCAAGACGAGTCGATACCGCCGCTGAGAAAGACGCCGATCGGGACGTCGGAGACCATTTGCCGCTGTACGGCGCCATCGAGGCGAGACCACAGCTCACGCGCGAGAGCGCGCGGCCGATTCGTGCTCGGGCGACCGCCCGCCTCGCCCAGGGTCCAGTACGGAGCGGGCCGCGACAGTCGTCCTCGGACCCACTCCAGGCAATGGCCCGGCTCGAGCTTTCTCACGCCTTCGACCAGCGTCTCCGGGCTGTGCGCGTAATCGCTGAAGAAGTAAGACTCGAGCCCGCGGAGCGATAGCCTTCGCGCCACGTGCGGGTGCTCGAGGAGCGCGGTGAGCTCGGACGCGAAGGCCAGCCCGCCGTCGGGCAGCGGACAGTAGTAGAGCGGCTTGATGCCGACGCGGTCTCTGACGAGCAGAAGCTTGCCTGCAGCGCGGTCGACGACGGCGAAGGCGAACATCCCGCTGAGGTCCGACAGTCGACTCGCCCCATGGCGGGCCACGTGCTCCAGCACCACCTCGGTGTCGCTTCGCGTTCGAAAGGTGACGCCCCCGGCCAGCAGCTCGGCTCGGAGCGCCTGGAAGTTGTAGACCTCGCCGTTGTAGGTAATCAGCCGGGACTGATCGGCCGTCGCCATCGGCTGCGCGCCGCCCGCGATGTCGAGGATCGCCAGGCGGCGATGGCCGAACGACACCGACCAGTCTGCGCACGCGCCCGTCCAGCGCCCCTCGCCGTCCGGGCCGCGCTGCTCGATGCGTGCGAGCATCGGCCCGAGCCATTCCCCCGCCGGCCGGCGCTGGACGAACCCTGCGATGCCGCACATCAGGTGCTCGATTCGTCGTCGAAGCCGGAACGCGTCGCGATCGAGTACGCGCGCTTGCCCTGCGATTCGTAATACGTGCGGATGATGAGCTCCGCGACGATACCCGTAGCGAGAAGCTGAACCCCGACGAGGCCCGCCATCGCAGCCAGGATGAAGAGCGGGTTTCGATGCACCCAGACTCCGTCGCGCCACTTCTCCCAGAGCACCACCGCGGACATGGCGACACCGAGCATCATCATGCCGAGGCCCAGCCCACCGAACACGTAGATCGGCTTGGTCTGGTATCGCCGCATGAAAAGGACGGTCAGGAGATCCAGCGCGACCTTGATGGTCCTGCGAAGGCCGTACTTCGACGTGCCCGCGCGGCGAGGGCGATGATTCACCTCTACTTCCGCGATGCGCGCGCCCATGTTGTCGGCGAGCACCGAGATGAACCGGTGCATCTCGCCGTACAAGCGCAGCTCCTCGGTGATCTCGCGGCGGTACACGCGAAGCGAGCAGCCGAGATCGTGGATCTTGGTTCCCGTGGCCGCACGGATGAACCAGTTGGCGATGCGCGACGGGATCTTGCGCAAGACCATCGCGTCCTGGCGGTTGCGCCGCCATCCGGCGACGAGATCGAAGCCCTCGTCGAGCTTGTCGACCATCGCGGGGATGTCGTGCGGATCGTTTTGCAGGTCGCCGTCGAGGGTCACGACGATCTCACCGGCAGCCGCGCGGAAGCCCGCGTCGAAGGCGGCGGTCTGGCCGAAATTGCGCCGAAAGAAGATGGCCTTCAGGTAGCGCCGTTCTAGCGTGAGCTTGTGCAGGAGGGCCGTCGTGCCGTCGGTGCTCCCGTCGTCGATGACGACGACCTCGTAAGCACGCTTCTGCGAGGCGAGCACCTCGGCGAGCTCGTCGACGAGCGACACGAGGTTCTCCACCTCGTTATACACGGGAATGACGACGCTCAACCCGGGGAACGGGGTGACGGAAGGAGGTCGGCGGTCTCGACGGGACTGAACGACGCTCGCGTCCACTGGAGCTAGGTCCCTCGGCGAACATCTTCAGCTGGCGCTGGCCCTGCGCCGTCCCCGAACTTCCAGGAGTTGCCGTTTC
>CAVREO010000033.1:0-83551 GCA_963720145.1 uncultured delta proteobacterium | reverse complement strand
CCGAGCCGACGTTGAAGCTCGTGGAACAATATGTCGGCCCAATACCCCGCGGCCCCGCGAAGGCGCACGCGAAAGCGGCGAGCGTCGATCTGGCCGGCGAGAAGCGCCTCGACGTGGAGGCCGGCGTGGAGCTTCCGCGCGTCGTCCTCGCCTGGGTCACGCCGGCTTTTTTCGTCAAGGGAGATGGAAGAGCTCGACCTTTTGGCCCGGGTGCTCGCGGGCAACAAGACCAGCCGCCTTTCAAGCGCCTCGTCTACGACGACCAGATCGCGCAGGACGTGTCCGCTTTTCAGGCCTCGGCGCAGCTCGCGAGCAAATTCGAGATCGTCGCCACCGCCAAGCCCGGGCACACCCCCGAAGAGGTGATCGCCGCGATCGACCAGGAGCTCGCGCGCGTGCGCGACGGCGGCGTCGAGGACGCAGAGCTCTCTCGTGCGCGCACCGGTTTCCTCGCCGACAAAGCGTTCGCGCTCGAAACGGAGGGCACGCGCGCGGATCGGATCAACGAGTACGCGCACTACGTGGGAGACGCCGGGTATCTGGCGAAAGACATCGCACGCTACGAGGGCGTGTCCTCCGCCGACGTGCGCGACGCTGCCCGAATCTTGGCTGCCGCCCGGCAAGCGGGTGGTGGTCGTGGTGCGCCCGACCAAGGGCGCGCCCCTCTCCGGTCGCCTCGTGCGGAGGACGCCTTGATTCCCCGCGGAGTGACGTCCCTCGCAATCGCGAGCCTCTTCTCGGCGTGCGCGTCGCAGCCCCCGCTGCCTGCACCGCCGCCTTCTCCGCCGCCGGTCGCCTCGTGGCCGGCCCCGCCTTCCCCCCGGAAGCGGCCCCCGCCACGCCGGACGCGCCCCTTCGCGATCCGCGCCGCAGGCGGCACCCGTCGTCGAGTGGACGCCGCCCGAGGTCGACGCGTGGACGCTGTCCAATGGCCTGCGTGTCCTCTTCGTCGAACGCCACGACTTGCCCATCGTGAGCGTGGCGGCGTCGTCTCCGTCGTCCGCCGGAGACGTTGCCGGCGTGCGGCCCGGGGTCATTCCGTTCATGGGCGACGTCTGGAGCAGGGCGCCGCCAAGCGTACGGCGCTCTCGAATCTCGGACGACTACGAGGCCTTGGGGGCCGAACACGGGACCTGGAGCGATTGGGACACCTGCGGCGCGCACGCCAAGGTCCTCGCGTCCCATCTCCCCCTCGCGCTCGACCTGCTGCCGACATCGTCCTTCGACCGACGTTCCAGGACGCGGAAATGGATTGGCAGCGCAAGCGATGCGGACCTCCATCGAGCAGCAAAAGAGCAACCCACCGCGAATGGAGCAGAACGCGATTGGGGTAGCCCTCTTCGGACGGGCCCATCCGTACGGCCACAGCCAGCGCGAAGTCGCCGCCGTCGTCGAGAAACTCGGCGCCCGGAGATCAGGCACGTGGCGGCGGGTCTTCTTCCGCGCTCGACGGTCATCGTCGTTGCCGCGACGTCTCCCGTGATTCGCTGCGCTCGACGATCGACGCACTTCGGCGCGTGGAGCGGGGGAGCCTCGCGCGCGCCACAGTCCCTGGGCCCCGGCGGCAGCCCCGCGGCGCGAGCGGTCCGCTCGTAGACGTCCCGGCGCGGCCCAGTCGCAGGTATTCGTCGTCGGCGAGGAACGGCGATGGCCACGCCCATCGC
Source organism: uncultured delta proteobacterium (assembly GCA_963720145.1). Lineage (GTDB taxonomy): Bacteria > Myxococcota_A > Polyangia > Polyangiales > Polyangiaceae > Palsa-1150. The sequence continues at coordinate 81,887 of CAVREO010000033.1, read as the reverse complement.
ATCCCCTCACGTGATGGCCTCTCCTCGGCGGAATGTTCTCGAGCCGCATCGACCTCGATCTGCGCGAGGCGCACGCCTACACCTACGGTGCCTCCTCACCTTCGGGATGCACGACGGCGCGGATCCGTTCGGCCGGGGGAGCCACTTCGCCGAACACACGGGCGACGCGGTTCGCGAGCTTCTCGCGCAGGTCGACGCATCGGCACCGAGCCGGTCACCGCCGACGAGCTGACGGACGCCAAGGAACACGCGAAGCTCGCGCTTCCCGCTCTCTTCGAGGGCGTCGACGAGGTCACGCTGGCGCTGCAGGAGATCGCGGCCTACGGCTGGCCTCTCGACGAGTACGCTACGCTCTCGGCGCGCATCGAAGCGGTGACGGCCGCCGACGTCCTGCGCGTCGCCAAGCAGCGGCTGCACCGGCAGAGGCCATGCGCGTCGTCGTCACCGGCGACCGCGCGAAGATCGAGAAAGACCTGGCTTCCTACGGCTCAATCGAGGCGCGCGACTCGTTCGGAGAGCGGATCGAGTAGGCGGCCCAGCGATGAAGCTCTGGCAGCTCAGCGCCACGACGCTCTCGTCGCTGCTCGCGCGCGGCGAGGTCAGCGCGGGCGAGGTCGTGCGCGCTCACCTCGAGCGAGTCGACGCGGTCGACGGGCGCCTCCGCGCGTTCACCGAGGTCCTGCGCGAGCAAGCGCTGTCGGAGGCCGACGCGTCCGATGCGCGCCGCAGGCGCGGCGAGGCGCGCGGCCCGCTCGACGGGCTCCCGATGACAATCAAGGAGTGCTTCGAGATCGCCGGCCGCGCCACGACTCTCGGTCTGCCCTCGTGGCGAGGGCGAATCGCGGCGCGCGACGCCGCGATGGTCACGCTCCTGCGCGAGGCGGGCGCCGTCCTTCTCGGCCGCACCAACCTGTCGCAGACGATGCTCTACGTCGAGGCGCGCAATCCCATCTTCGGGCAGACAGCCAATCCGTGGTCGTCGTCGCGCTCGCCCGGCGGTTCGTCGGGTGGCGAGGCCGCGGCGATAGCTGCCGGCATGTCCCCCCTGGGCGTCGGGACCGATATCGGGGGCAGCATCCGGACGCCCGCGCACTTCTGCGGGATCTCCGGGTTCAAGCCGACGCTCGACCGCCTGCCCATGCGCGGCTACCAGACGGTGCTGGCCGGGCAGGAGGCCGTGCGAGGGATGGGCGGCCCGCTGGCGCGCACGGTCCACGATCTCGTTCTCTTCTTTCGGTCGCTCGATCCGCGCCGCGCTTCGGAGCTCGATCCGCGCGTGCCGCCGTTGGCCTGGGACGACCCGGGGGCGGTGCGGCTCGAGGGTCTGCGCGTCGGGTTTTACACCGACGACGGGATCGTACGGCCCTCTCAGGCGATCGCGCGCGCCGTGGCCCGCGCGGCCGAGGCCCTGCGGGTCCGGGGCTGCGACGTGCGTCCGTTCGATCCGCCGGAGACACGCGCGATGCTCGCGACGTACCTGGGCGCGCTCAGCGCGGACGGCGGAGCGGGCTTGCTGGCTGCGCTCGCCGGAGGCGAAGTCGATCCGGTGCTCGAGCCGATCCGGCGTCTGGCGCGGGTGCCGGCGCGGGCGCGCGGCGTCGCCGCGAGAGCGACTCACGCGATGGGCCAGGAGGGCATCTCGCTCATGCTGGGCGCGATGGGCGAGAAGAGCGTGACCGAGCTCTGGCGACTCACGGATTGACTGCGAGCTCTGCGGACGCGGCTGCTCGACGCCCTGGACGAGCGCGGCATCGACCTGCTGCTGTGTCCTGCCTACGCGACGTGCGCGCTGCCGCACGGCGGTTCGAAGAACTTCACCCTGGCGTCGAGCTACTCGATTCTCTTCAACGCGACGCAGCTCCCGGCCGCGACCCTCCCGGTGACCCGCGTGCGCGAAGACGAGACGCGGCGCGCGGCCGGAGCCGACGCCCTGGAGAGGAAGGCGGCGGCGGTCGATTGGGGCAGCACGGGTCTGCCGGCGGGCGTGCAGGTCGTCGGAAGGCCGTGGCGCGATCACGTCGTTCTGGCGGCGATGCGCGCCATCGAGGCGGAGGTCTCTCGCGACGAGGGCTTCCCGCTGACTCCGGTGGAGCCATGAGGTAGGAGGGAGAAACGTGCGTCTGTCCGCAGCCGCGTGCTCGAAGGGAGTCGCGCTGCTCCTTTCGGGGCTCGCGCCCGCCTGCGACGAGCATTTCCCCGCGCCGCCTCCGACCGCATCCGCGGCCAGCGAGACGCCGGGGCCTCCGCGCGTCGTCCCGCCGGCGGCGCGACGCTACGCCTCGTCGTCGCGGATCGTCTTCGATCCCCTGCGCGGCGGCGTGTGGACGGCCAACGGGGACGTCGGGTCGGTGAGCTACGTGAACGTCGACAGCAGGGAGTCGAAGACCGAGCGGGCGATTGGGGGCGACATCACGTCGGTCGCGCTCAGCCCCGACGCCTCCGTCCTCGCCGCCGTCGACCGCGATGGCGGGACCGTGACCCTGCTCGACGCGGACACCGCCGAGGCGTCCGCCACGATCTCCGTCGGTGACCACCCACGCGCCTGCGTGTGGGACGCCGCCAATCCGCGGTGGCTCTACGTGACGGTCGAGGACGACGGAGCCGTCGCCGTGGTCGATCGCGATCTCGGCCAGGTCGCCGACACGATACCGGTCGGAAGGCAGCCCTCCGGACTCGCGGTCTCTTCGTCCCGTCGCGAGCTCTACGTGGCCCACCGGATCGACGCGCAGCTCACCGTGGTCGATCTGCGCGAGCGGACCGTGGCGGCGGACGTTCCGCTCGCCGACGAGCCCTATTCCGCCCTGCTGACGCCCAACGGAAAGCCGTTCGCCTTCGAAGCGCCGGCGATCACCGGCGACGGTCGGTTCGCCTGGATGCCCCACGAGCTGCTCGCGCCCACGCACCCGTTCGTGTTCAACGAAACCCTGTTTCCCGCCATCAGCGTGGTCGATTTGTTCGTGCGTGCCGAGGCGCAGACCAACCCGAATTTTCCAAACGTCGCCGGACGCAAGAACCTCTTCGACGGGATCAACGTCCTCGGGCCGGACGGGCAGCCGGAGGTCTTTTCCCAGCTCTGCGCCGTGGCCTTGCACCCGAACGGTTTCGTCGGCTGGGCGCTGGCGTGCGGGAGCGAAGACCTGCTCACGTTCGACCTGGGCGCGGGCATCGCGATTGACGCGCTTCGCAACCTCCCGGTGGATTACCCGGTCGCGCTGACGCTCGACGACACGGGTCAGCGCATCTTCGTCCTCGGCGACCAATCGCACACGGTCGCCACCTTCGACACGGGCGACGGAAGCCTGGTGGCTCACACGAAGATGTACGGCGATCCCATCGCCGTGCTGCGCAGACCCGACCGCGTGGACCCGACGCTGCGCGCCGGTCTCACGCTGTTTTATCGCGCGAACTCGTCCAAGGGCCCTCTGCCGACGACAGCCAAGAACTGGATGTCCTGCGGCGGGTGCCACCTCGACGGATTCACGTCGACCAACGCACGCCTCTTCGAGGCTCTTTCGCCGCCCAATCCCGCCGAGGACGCGCTCATCGGCCACGTGGGCCTGGTCGACCATTTCACGACGGCGGCAAAGGATGCTCCGGACCCCTCGCCGTTCAATCCCCACGATTTGCCGTGGCGCTCACCGACCAGGGAGGGCTCGCGCCGAACCCGCCCGGCCGCGATCGCAACCTGGCGGTCACGATGGCGCAGCAGCTCGCGACGGTCGTCGCCCGTGACTTGCCCGACGAGGGCTCGTGGGAGCAACCGCGGGGGCAGCCGAACCCGTCTTGGGACGCCGCGTTCTGCGGAGGGTGCCATTCGGCCGAGTACGAGGCGTGGAGAGTGAGCGTCCACTCGCGGGCGGTGAACGACGGCATGGTGACGCGCTGCCTGAATCAGGAGGCGCCCTTCACGCGGCAATGCGCCGGCTGCCACGACCCGATGGTCGCGCGGGTCCCGCAGACCGAGACCCACGGCGTCACCTGCCTCGGGTGCCACGACGTGGAGCGCGAGATGGGCGCCGGCGGCAACGGCGACCTCGTCGCGGTCGCGCATGCCGACTGGGGCGGCGATCACAAGGCCCGCGCCCTCGCGTCGCTCGAGACGCTGCGCCGGCCCGAGTTCTGCGGCGGATGCCACCAGCAGTTCGTGCCGGGCAACGGCTTCGCAGGGATATCGACGTACGCGGAGTACCGTGCGAGCTCGTATCCGGCGGCGGGCACGCGCTGCATCGACTGCCACATGCAGAAGATCCCACCGGCGTGGCCAACCACCGCTTCCCGGGCGGCAACTACTATCTCGGGGGCGTCATCGACGACGCGACCCTGATGGCGGAACAGATGAGGAACCTGAAGACGGCCGTCACGCTGGCAGCGACGCGCGTCGCCGGCGGCGTCCAGGTCGTCGCCACCAACGCCGGCGCAGGCCACAGCTTTCCGACGGGCGTCTCCGATCTGCGGGAGCCGTGGGTCGAGGTCGATCAGGTGGACGCGACCGGGACGGTCGTGCAGCAGTACGGCGCTCCGGGGAGCGACGGCATGCTGCCGTCGGACGCCGCGCGTCTGGGCACGGACATCGCAGACGCCAACGGCGACCTCTTGCTGCGGCACGAGCTGAGCGTGGCTGCGCGAGTGCCCTTCGAGGTGCGCATTCCCGCGCGCGGGGCGCAGTCGCTCTTCGTTCCGGTGCCCGCCGGCGTACCGACGTCGTCTCTGCGCGCCGTCCTCTACTTCCGCAACGTGCGAACGACCTACTATCGTTTCGCGATGCAGGGCAGCGCGGGAAACGCCCCGAGCGTCGAGATGGCTCGGGCCCAGGTGCAGGGGCCATGATGCGCGTCGCGGCGATTGCCGCGCTGCTGGTGGCGTGCCGCGGCCAGGGTGAGCCCGCGAATCCAGGGCCGGCCGACGACGCGGGCGCCGATTCGCCCCCCACGCCCACGATGGGCGCGCTCGCGGTGAGCGCGTACGGGTGCGGCCGCTGCCACCAGGCGGAGGATCCCGCCGACGGAGTGCTCTCGGGCCAGACGACGGCCGTGCCCGGGAGCCAGGCCTACGGCTCGAACCTGACGCCCGACCCCGACACCGGCATGGACGCCTGGGAAGCGGGCGTGATCGCGAACGCGATCCTCGAGGCGACCGACGACCTCGGACACAAGCTCTGTCCGCAGATGCCCGCCTACGCGGACGCCGGGATGAGCGCCGAAGTCGCCACCTCCATCGCCTTGTATTTGCAAAGCCTGCCCGCCGTGTGGCGCCCCATCCCGCCGAGCGTCTGTCCCCCCATCAAGGTCGCCGGCGACGCAGGAGTCCCCTAGGCCGGCGTGCTAGCCTCCGCGGCGATGTCGGTCGCGTCGCAGCAAGTGCAGCACGTCGACGAGCCGGCGCTCCCGCAGAGGCTCTCGCACCTCGCCCGTACGCTGCAGGAGCGGTTCCTCGGCAAAGACGAGGTCGTCCGCCTGCTCTGCATCTCGGTGCTCGCCGGCGAGCATGCGGTGCTCATCGGCCCACCGGGCACCGCGAAGAGCGCGCTGATACGCACGTTCGCGCGGCTCATGCACGCGCAGTACTTCGAGTATCTGCTGACGCGGTTCACCGAGCCCAACGAGATCTTCGGCCCGGTCGACATCGGCGCGTTCCGCGAGGGTCGTTACGAGCGGCGCACCGAGGGCATGCTCCCGCAAGCGGAGATCGTGTTCCTCGACGAGGTGTTCAAGTCCAACTCCGCCATCCTCAACGCCCTCCTGACGCTCCTCAACGAGCGCCGGTACACGAGTGGCGGGCAGGCGATGACGTGCCCCCTGCTGTCCGCGTTCGGCGCCTCCAACGAGGTGCCGGGCGACGAAACGCTGACCGCCATCTACGACCGCTTCATCCTGCGTATCCGGAACGACAATCTGGACGCCTACCACTTCCAGGACCTGCTGCAGCGGGGCCTCGAGCACGAGCTCTCGCAGATGACCGACGCCGAGGCGCAGCCGCTCGTGTCGGCGCGTGAGCTCGGCCAGCTGCAGCACACGCTCCTCCAACGCACCCGATTCACCGAGGAGTTCTTCTCGCGGTACAAGGGGCTGGTCTTCCAGATCCGGGCCGAGGGCGTGACCCTCAGCGATAGGCGCGTCGTCAAGCTGCTGAAGCTCTTCGCCGCGAGCGCGTACCTCGACGGGCGGACCGAGCCCGATGCCGGCGATCTCTTCGTCCTCAAGCACGTCTGGAACAGCGAGGACCAGGCGCAGATCCTCGAGGGGATCGTCACGCCGGTGCTCGAGACGCACTATCGCGAGCACCCCGACGCGCGCCGCGTCGGGGCGGTCGGCGTCGGCATCGAGGCGCTCGCCGGGGAGATCGACCGCGTCAGGCAGGTGCTCACGGGAGCCGGTGGGCTCAGCGACGTGCAGCTCTTCAGCCAGCTCAAGGCCCTGAGCGAGATCAAGACGGCTCTGGCCTCGTCGACGGACCCTCGCGCGAAGGAGCTCGTCGCGCGGGTGGATCAGCTCCTCGAAGCCGCCTTTCGCACCGGACGATTCGCGCAGATATGACGAGGCGTCTGGCGGCGATCGAAACCTCTACGGCGCTCGGGTCGGTCGCGCTCTTCGAAGACGGGGCGCTGGTCGCGGAGGACGAGCGACGCGTCTCGAACGCGCACGGCGAATCGCTCTTGCCCATGGTGAACGCGCTCTTCGAGCGGGTCGGCTGGCGACCGGGCGACGTCGACCGCTGGGGAGTCGGCATCGGTCCGGGCAGCTTCACCGGGACGCGCATCGGCCTCTCCACGGCCAAGGGGATCGTCCTGGCGACGGGCGCCGAGCTCGTCGGAGTCACGTCCCTCGACGCGCTCGCCGAAGGGCTGCTCGAGGAGGTGGATACCGCCGTGGCGAGCCTGGTGGACGCCGGCAAGGGCGAGCTGTTCCTGCAGGTTCGCCTTGGCGAGCAGTTGCTTCTCCCCCCGACGCACGCGCTCACCGCGACTGTGGCCGCGCGCGTCGCCGGCGCCGCCGGCGAGCGGCGGGTCGTCGTCCTGGGGGACGCAGCGGGCCAGGTCGACTGGTCGTCCTCGCTCGGTCCGACTCTACGGCTCGAGACGGCCCCGCCCCACGATCTGCCGCGTGCCTCGGCCGTGGGGCGCATCGCGCTCGCGCGCCGCCCGGACGATGCGCACGCCCTCGAGCCGTTCTACGTTCGGCCGCCGGAGATCACGATGCCGCGAGCCGGAGGCCGAGCGTGAAGGTCGCGACGTGGAACGTGAACGGGATTCGCGCCCGGGAGGCGCAGTTCGTCGAATGGGTGCGCCGCGACCAGCCCGACGTCGTGTGCCTGCAAGAGATCAAGGCGACCCCCGAGCAGCTGGGCGAGACGTTGACCATGCTGCCCGAATACTGGAACTACTGGCACGGCGGCCCCAAGGGATACAGCGGTGTGTCGCTTCACGTTCGCAAAGCGGCGTTCGCCGCGCGCCCGGAGTTCGGGCATCCGCCGTTCGACGTCGAGTGCCGGGTCGTCCAGGCGAAGCTCGGCGGCGATCTCGTCGTGACGAGCGCGTACGTTCCCAACGGCGGCAAGGACTACCAGGCGAAGCTGCAGTTCCTCGAGGGGATGCGGGCCTACGTCGGCGGCGTGCAAGCGGCGGGCGAAAAGCTCATCGTCTGCGGCGACCTCAACGTGGCTCGCACCGACATGGACGTGCATCCCAAGGAGCGCAAGGCCGGCGCCATCGGCCAGCGCCTCGACGAGCGCGAGCTCTTCGAGAGGATCCTGGCGTGCGACCTGGTCGACGTAGCGCGGGCCCTCGACCCGGCGAATGACGCCCTCTTCACGTGGTGGCCGCCCTGGCGCAGCATGCGGCAGAAAAACCAGGGCTGGCGGATCGACTACGTCCTCGTCAGCTCGGGCAGGGGCCTGCGCGCGACCGAGTGCAAGGTGCTCGCCGACGTGGGCACGAGCGACCACGCGCCGCTCGTAGCGGTCATCGAGTAGCGTCGGCGGTCCGCCGACTCGCCTCCGACGATCTCGTCGCTCACGCAGCCCGTGACGCCCGCGCGGCGGACGCCTCGCGCGAGCGCTTCGCGGTGACCACGACCGGCAGCCCGCCTCCCGGCGTCAGGGTAATCCCCCGGCGCACGGTGCGGACGCGATCGCCCCCCAGGCGCATGTCGACCCGCGGAAGCACCGAAGCGAGCACCATCTTCATCTCGTAGAGCGCGAAGGCCGCTCCGATGCACTTGCGCAGCCCGCCTCCGAAGGGGAGCCACTCCCACGCTGCCGGCTTGAGCCCGACGAATCGCTCCGGGCGAAAACGCTCGGGCTCCGCGTAGAGAGACGGCCGCCGGTGCACGAGGTAGATCGACGGCGCGACGAAGACGCCCGCGGGTAGCTCCAGACCGCCCACCGCCGCGGGTTGCTGCAGCACGCGGCCCACGAGCGGCACCACGGGCTGCAGCCGCAGCGCCTCCTTGACGGTCGCGTCGAGCAGCTCGAGCTTCGCGATGCGCGCCGGGTCGCCGCCGGCGCCGGCGATCTCGTCGCGCAGCCGATCGGCCAGATCGCGATCCGGCAGGAGCCAGCGGAGCGCCCACGAGAGCGCCGTTGCCGTGGTCTCGTGTCCGGCGACGAGCAACGTCACGAGCTCGTCGTGGATCTCGTCCTCGGTCAGGTGGCGTCCAAGCTCGTCGCGCGCTTCGAGCAACATCGCGAGGACGTCGGTTCGCCCGGTCGTGCCGCCCTCCCGCCCGCGCCGGATCTCGCCGCGCAGGATCGCGCTCGCCCGCGCCCCCAAGCGCTTGAATCGCCCCCAGGGACTGTACGGTCCCAGGTCGCGCTGCATCACCGGAAAGAGCAACATCGGATGCGCCATGAGATCGAGCGCCGTCGTCAGGAGCTGCGCCAGCTCCGCGAATCGCGGCCCCTCACCGATGCCGAACACCGTGCGTAGGATGATCTGCAATGCGACCGACTGCATGGGCCGATGGATCGGGAAGGGCTCGCCAATCGGCCAGCCGTCGATCGACTGCTGCGACATGTCGATCATCGTCTGCCCGTACGCGTGCATCCGCTCGCCGTGAAAGGCCGGCAACATCATCTTTCGCTGCCGCAGGTGCTCGGCTCCGTCGAGGACCAGCAGCGAGTGCTCGCCGAGCAGGGGCTTGAGCACGACGTTCGCCTTGCCTGCGTGCGCCTCGTCGGGGCCGAGCCCGAAGACGTCCTTCACCGCGAGAGGATTGGACACGATGACGATGGGCATGGGCATGAAAGGCAAACGCAGCGAGAAGGCGTCGCCAAAGCGCGACGAGCAGTCGTCCAGCAGCTGGAACGGCGCGCGAATCCAGCGCAGGAGCTGCAGGGCGGCAGGGGCCGAAGGTCCCGGAGGAATGGCCATGAGCTATTTCTAGGGGCGGGATGCTCCGCGGGGAAGCTCCGCCCGCGTACGCGTGCGCCCTGGCTGCCGGCGTGCGCCTATTGCGGCGGAACCGTAGGCGCGCACGTCGAGACCCCCGCGCCGACGATCGTGAACCCGATGCCGGTCATGAACGCGGTGTCGATGGCTCCCGTCCCCGGGTCGTAATCGATGACGTCGCTGCCGTTGCCCTGCCCGGGCGCCGAGTAGAGATAGAAGTGGCCGCCCCAGAACGAGAACGCCCAGTCGCTCGGCGTCGACACGCCCGTCATCGGCACCGGCGTTTGCGCCGTGCCCATCCCCTTGTCGATCTGCGCGACCTCCACGGGGCTCGACGTGAAGTACCCGAAGAGGCGTCCGTCGCCCGTGCCGGTGAGCTCCGCCGCTTGCCCGGCGAGCGCACCGCCGAACGAACCGATGGGCGTCAGCGTGGCGGCCGAGAGGTCGACGGACGCCAATCCGAGCGGGGTCCCGGTCGCGGCGTTGCTCGATACGTAGAGCGTTTCCGCGGTCGATCCGGCGCCGTTGGTCGAATAGCCCATGCCGAGGCGGAACCAGCCGGTCGTCAGGTTCAGCGCGGGATTGGGCTGGCAGCTCGCGTCCTTGGTGCTCACCTGGTAGACGACGCCGGCGGTGTCGGCGTTGCGCGACCCGGACTCCACGTAATTGACCCAGGCGACCGCGTTGCGGTCGACGGCCATCGAGTTCGGCTGCATCGTCGTGTTGCAGCCCAGGTGGCCGATCATCGCGAAAAGCTTCTTGTCCGGGGCGAAGCTGTAGAGGTCGTCGTCCGACGAAAGCACGTACACGAACGAGGCAGCCTGTCCCGTGCAGTCGCTGCCGCCGTCGGCGGTGCTCCCGCTGCTCGAGCTGCCGAAGCCGCCGCCCGCGCCGCTGCTGCTGCTGCTGCCGCCGTTTCCCCCGCCGCTGCCGGACGAAGTGGCGCCGCTGCTGCTCCCGGCGGCGCCGCTGCTGGAGCCGCTCGAACCTCCGTTGCCGCTGCCGCTGCTCGAGTTCCCCGGGTCGCCGAATCCCGGCTGACCCGAACTCCCGCAGCCGACGCTCACTACACAGAGGATGAAAAGGCCGAGTGTGCGCATCGAAGCCCTGCCCCCGTGCGCGCCGCGTGCCACGTGCCTGGGGGCGCTCGTTGTGCGGCGACCGTGCGCGATTTGCTCGATCGTCAGCTTGCTAACGATTGGCGTCTCCTGCAGGTTTCCACGGCTCTCGGTGCATTCTCCGGCATCAGTCCACCTGCCGTTGCGATGCCGTTCGCATCATCGAGCTTCCTCGGGAGTTTCGCCTTCTGTGGACGCAGACGCGCACTCGTTCTCACGGTCCCCCGCACGGTGGGTCGGAACAGTTTCTGCTCCGGACGAGCGAGCATGAGGATCGGCATCATCGGCGTGGGCCACATCGGCGGCATTCTGGCCCGAAGGCTCGCGAAGCTCGGCCACGCGGTATCGGTCGCCAGCTCGCGCGGACCCGAGCCCCTCGCCACCCTGGCCGAGGAGATCGGCGTGGCCGCCGTGTCGGTCGCGGAGGCGCCGAACGGAGTGGACGTGGTCATCATGGCGATCCCGGAGAAGAGCATCCCGCTCCTCCCGCGAGACCTTTTCCATCGGACGCCCGACGCGACGATCGTCGTCGACACGGGCAACTACTATCCGGCGCTGCGCGACGGCACCATCGAAGCGATAGAGCGGGGCTCGACCGAGAGCGGTTGGGTCGCCCGGCAGCTGGGCCGCCGCGTCGTGAAGGCATTCAACAACATCACGGCGCGCAGCCTGGCCGAAGGCGGGCGCCCCCGGGGCACCCCCGGACGCATCGCGCTGCCGGTCGCTGGCGACGACATACGCGCGAAGAAGGTCGTCATCGGCCTCGCCGACGAGCTCGGGTTCGACGGCTTCGACGGGGGGACGCTCGACGATTCGTGGCGGCAACAGCCGGGCACGCCAGTTTATTGCAGTGACCTGGACGTCGAGGGCGCGCGTCGTGCGCTCGCCGAGGCGGACCGTTCGAAGACGCAGCGCGACGAGAAGCCTCCGCTCCGCGCCATCGAGCCGCAGGAACGCAGTCCGGCGGCTTCGAGCCGCGATCCCGGGCGAACCGAACGCGCGCGGGAGCGTGCGAACCGGGATCGAGAACCGGCGAGGCACGGTAGCGAGACGGTGAACCGCGGCTCGTAGCACGAGAGGCCGACCGAGCCGCGCTCCGTGCCGAAAGAACGCCGGCCGGTAGCTCCGAGCGATCGTTTTCCGTCGCTGCGGCGACCAACGGGACATGAAGCCGACGCTGCGTCGGGCGCTCGTCGCCAGCCTGGCGTTTCTCTGCAGTCTTTGCGCAGGTGCTCCCTCCTGGGGCGCGGCCCCCGTGGCGGCGGCCGGGGCGCGCGTCTCGTGGTGGGTGGAGGGTCGTCCCTGGACTTGCGCGGACCCGGTCGCCCCCGTCGCCCGGCAGGTGGAGCTCGCGTGCGACGCGAGCGGCGGGCGCTGCCGGGTGGCACAGAGCCTTCGCGAGGCGGACCTGGTGGCCGCGCTGACCTGCGCCGCCGACGGCGCGGCGTGGCGGCTCGACGCCGAGGACCGCACCGGGCGCGTTCTCTGGTCGGTGACCCTCACGGGAGACGAGGACACGCGTGCGCGCCGCGCGGCGCTCTGGATTGCCCGCGCCGAGGACAGCGGGCCGCCCGCCGCGGACACCGGGCCCGCGCCCCCCCCCGCGGTGGCGCCCGCATCGACTCCGGCGGGTCCGACACCGCCAGCGGCGACCGGTCGCGCGGAGGAGCCCGCCCCGGACGCAGCGCCCGAGGCGCCTTCGCCGGGTCCTTCTGCGCGACCGGAGCCGACCGGGAGCGCCACCCCCGCACACCACGAAAAGACGTTTCGCCGCTTCTGGCTGGGCGTCGCAGCGTCGTTCGACTTCGACGCGGTTCCCGGCGCAACCGACGTCTGCAGGCTCGACCCACCGGCGGCAGGCAACCCCTATCGCTGCGTCAACGGCCCCAACGGCGTGCCTTTTCCCGGTGGCGGCGGCGCGATCGCGCCCCAGGGCGACCTCGTTGAAGGCGGGCTCGCGAGCGGCAAGCGGCGGCTGCTCCTGTCGTTCGACTACGCGCTCACGCCGAACCTGCTCGTCGGCGCGCGCGCGGGGTACGCGGTGCCCGAGGCCCCGGGAATCGCAGTCCCCTCGTTCGGAGCCTTCCACGGCGAGGGGCGTGTGACCTACCTTTTCGGCGACGACGCGATCTCGCGAACGTTCGCCCCCATGGTGCTGGCGGCGGTCGGCGTCGGCGCATTCGACGCGTACGTAGAGGTGCCGGTGTTCTCGTACGCGCCTGGAATGACATCGGGGCCGGTGACCGAGAGAACGGCGAACGCCTGGATCACGGCGGGTCCCGCCTTCGTCGCGGCGGGGGCAGGGCTTCGCGTGCTCGTGTTCGATGCGTTCGCGGCGACGGCCGCGGTCAAAGTGGAGACGGCGTTCGGCGGGACGGCGGGGGCACTCTTCGGCGCTGCGCCGGAGCTCGGGATCCAGGTAGGCTTCTGACGTGGTGGCGCGCGCTCCGCACATGTCCGTCGCGATGCGCGTCGCCGAGCGCGGGGCCGAGGACGTGGCATGGCCCGACATGGTGCGCACGGTGCACCGGCAGATGCGAAGCCTGGTCGGCGGGGGTCATCGCGACCTCGAGGATCTGGCGCAGGCCGCGCTCGAGCGCCTGGTCGTCGCGCTGCCGCGGTTCGAGGGGCGCGCCGAGCTCTCGACCTTCACGTACCGCCTCTGCGCGCACGTGGCGATGGATCACTGGCGAGGCTGGCGCCGCTGGGCCAAGCGGTTCCAGTTCTGGACGGACCGCGCCATGGAGGAGCCGGCCGCGGGCGAGCCGGACTCCGCGTGCCTCGCGAGCGAGCGCGCGCGTCGCTTGTACGCGTGCCTGGAGCGACTGGCGCCGGCGAAGCGCCTTTGCGTGACGCTCGCCGAGCTCGAGGAGCTCCCTGCGTGGCGCATCGCCGAGATCCTCGAGTGCCCGGAGCCGACGGTGCGTTCGCGACTCCGCGCCGGGCGCGCCGAGCTTGCGGCGCTGCTGCGAAGCGATCCGCTGTTCGCGCCCGAGCGCCACGCCGAAGGAGGCTCGATCCGAGCCCTGGAGAGTCGTCCAGATGGGGAGCTCGGCCATGGCTGACGAGCGGGTACTCGAGCGGGCGCGCGCCGTGTGGCGGGACGCGATCGAGCGAGACGACGCGTTCGCGGCCGTCGAGCGGCGGCGGCGGCTGACGCAGGGCCGGCAGTCCCGGCCGGAGTCGGGCGTGCTGCGGCGCGCCTTTCCCGCCAACGCGGTCGCAATCGCAGCGTGGATCGCGGGCGCGGGGTGGGTGGGGAGGGACCGGCGCCGGTCGTCGGGTCCGAACGAGCGGACGTTGCGGCAGTCGCGCCGGCGCTTTCGAGCGGCGAGCCGCTTCGGCTGCCCGTCGCGGGCGCGCCGTGTTTCGGCTGCGGGCGCGCCGGCAGCGAAGCCTCGTCGGTGCCAGCGGGCGAGCAGCTCGTTCCCGGCGAGCGGGTGCGCGTGCCGGCCGGCTCGACGCTCATTCTCTGCTGGGGCATCGGGGCAGGCGACGGCGCGGAGCGCGCGATCTCCGGCCCGGCGACCGTCGTCGTGACGTCGAGCGGCGCGCTCGACGTCCAACCGGACGACCTGTCTCCGCCTGCGCGTCGCTCGCGAGGGAGCGAGGACGACCCGCCGGAGCGTGGTCGAGACCGGGGCCTGGATCCGCGGACCGGAAACGGCCCCGAGTGGGAGGTGGAATGGCGCTCGGTCCAGGCGGCGCTTCGCGCGGGGGACCGCGGCGGCCGCCGAGCGTCGGTTGCGGGTCTTGCTGGCGCTTTCGTCAGGCCCGCCGTCGCTGCGCGAACGCGCTTCGTTCGCGCTCGCGGAGCTGGAGCTGGCGCGAGGCGCGAAGGACGGCGACGCACGCACGCGGCTGGAAGCCTTGCGAGCCTCCCCCGACGCCGCGCTCGCGGCCGACGCCGTGTTGCTCGAGGGGCGCGCCACCGATTCCGCGCAGGAGCGTGCCGCGCTCTATGCGCGCTACCTCGCCGCCGACCCGCCATCGCCGTATCGCGAGCTCGCCGTCGTCGACCAGGGGCTGGCGCTGCTCGAGGCCGGAGACATCGCGGGAGCCCGCGCGCGAGCTGCTTCTCTGCGGGCCGCCGGCCCCGTTCCGGTCGTGGCGACCGCGTCGCTCGCGCGCCTCGAACGGGCCCTCGCCAAGGAATCAACCCCGTAAAGCCGGCCCCTCGGTTCCGGCTGGGGAGCTCGGAATCAATCGAAGTTCTCGATCTTCCAGAGCCCGTGCTCGCGTACGAGCTGCATCGTGCCCGCGCCGTACGGCATGCTGGCGCGCTCGCCGGTCTCTTCGATGGTGGCGGTCGGCAGCGCCTGCTTGAGCGCGGCGACGACCTGCTCGATCTCGTCCTTCTCGTGCCCCTCCCACGCTCCCTGCAGCTTGGCCGCGTCGAGCCCCTCCTTGTGAGACTCGGGGACGTAGCGCATGACCATGTCGTAACGCTTGCGCTCGATCGCGCGAATGAAGCCCTGGATCGCGTGACGCGGCGAATCTTGCGCGTAAAGGTCGATCGTCGACGCGTCGACGCGCCAGCGTCCGTCCTCGAGAATCAGGTGGAGCTCCTGCCCGCTCGGGCTGGTCACGGTCGCGGTCACCGCCGGGGGTGCCGTGGGCCGTTCGAGCGAGCGCCCGATCTCGCGGACGCCGTCGGGATCGTCCTTGACCATACGACGAAATGCCTCGAGCGAGATCCCCCGCCGTGCTTCGTCCGAAAGGAGGCGATACGCCTCGTCCGCGCGACCGTCTTCGAGCGCCCGGGCGTACGCGTGCAGCACCGACTGCGGGTCGTCCCCTCCCGGATGCTGCGCTGCCCCGCAGCCGCTGCTGGCCACGGCCACGGAAGCGAGAAGGAGCGCGATCACCGAGCTCGGCCCCAAGGTGCCCATCCGGCGCGGGCACCCAAGCCTGGGCGGGGGCGCCGGCGCGGACTACGGCGGGGGAGATCCGCATGCCGCCTCCCTCTAGCACTGCACTCGGGCGCGTTTCGAGTTATAGGCATAGTAGATGACCGATTCTCGCTCGCCGTCGGACATCGAGCTCTACCCCATACTACCGCTGCGGAACAGCGTCGTATTCCCGGCCAGCGTCGTGCCCATCAACGTGGGGCGGCCGCGAAGCGTGCGGCTCGTCGAGGACCTCGTCGGTCACGAACGAGCCGTCGTCGGGATCGTCAGCCAGCGCGACGCTGAGGTCGACGAGCCCCGCTTCGAGGACCTCTATTCGATAGGGACGGTCGCGCGCGTCGTGAAGGTGCTGCGGCTCGGGCCGAGCAACTACTCCGTCGTCCTGCACGGAATGGCGCGCTTCCAGATGGGGCAGCACACGACGCTCGAGCCGTACATGCGCGCCCGCGGCCGCCGCATCCCCGAGAACCTCGAGCGCGACACCGAGCTCGACGCCCTCGGCGCGGCGCTGCGCGAGGGGACCCGCCAGGTGCTCGCGCTCACCCCGAACCTGCCACGCGAGACCGCGGGCATCCTCGACAACGTGCGCGAGAGCGGCGCGCTTGCCGATCTCATCGCTTCGAACCTGAACCCCGAGCAGGTCACCGTCGCCGACAAACAGAGGATCCTCGAGACCCTCGACCCGAAGTCGCGGGTCCGGGCCGTGCTCGCCATCATCAACCGGCAGCTCGAGCTCTTGCGCGTCAAGCGCGAGGTAAGCTCGATGATCGCCGACGAGGGCAAAGCCCAGCGCGAGCACATCCTGCGCCAGCAGATGCGCACCATCAAGGAGGAGCTCGGCGAGGGCGGCGAAGAGGACGAGGTCGAGGAGCTCCGCGAGCGTCTTCGCAACGCGGGTCTGCCCGACGAAGTGAACAAGGTCGCGCGAAAGCAGCTCGGCCGTCTCTCCGGGATGCAGCCCCAATCGGCCGAGTACAACGTGACGCGCACGTACCTCGAGTGGATTGCGGACGTCCCCTGGAAAGCGGGGACGCCCGACAAGCTCGACGTCGAGGAGACGCGCCGCTGCCTGAACGAGGACCACTACGGCCTCGAGAAGATCAAGAAGCGCATCATCGAGTACATGGCGGTGCGAAAGCTCGCCGGCAGCAAGAAGGCGCCGATCTTGTGCTTCATCGGTCCACCCGGCGTCGGAAAGACCTCGCTCGGCCGGTCCATCGCGAGGTCGATGGGGCGGCGATACCACCGCATCGCGCTCGGCGGCGTGCGAGACGAGGCGGAGATACGCGGCCACCGTCGCACGTACGTCGGGGCGCTGCCGGGCCGCATCATCCAGGGCATGAAGAAGGTGGGGGTGAAGAACCCGGTCATGGTGCTCGACGAGGTCGACAAGATGGGTGTCGACCTCCTCGGTGACCCGGCCGCGGCGCTGCTCGAGGTGCTCGATCCCGAGCAGAATGCCACGTTCCAGGACCACTACCTCGACGTGCCCTACGACCTCTCCCAGGTGACCTTCCTCTGCACGGCGAACAATCCGGACACCATCCCGGGCGCGCTCTGGGACCGCATGGAGGTCATCGACTGTCCCGGCTACACGCGGGCCGAGAAGCTCGCGATTGCCCGGGAATTTCTCTGCCCCAAGCAGCTCAGCGCGCACGGCCTGACCGACGAGAGGCTCGACTTCGAGGCCGCCGCGCTCGAAAAGCTCATCGACAGCTACACGCGCGAGGCGGGGGTTCGCGGGCTCGAGCGCGAGATCGGCAGCGTGTGCCGCAGCGTCGCGATGCGCATCGCCGAGGGCGAGACCGAGCTGCACGTGGTCGCCGACGCAGCGACGGTCGAGAGATCCTCGGACCGCCGCGTTACATGCCCGATCTGGCGGAGCGAACGAGCACTCCGGGGGTTGCCACCGGGCTCGCTTGGACACCTTCGGGCGGCGACATCTTGTTCATCGAAGCGACGCAGATGCCCGGCAAGGGCGAGGTCATGGTCACCGGGAACCTGAAGAGCGTCATGACCGAGAGCGCGATGGCCGCCGTTTCGTTCGTGCGCAGCCGCGCGCGCGACCTCGGCCTCGACCCGGAGTTCCTCAAGGGAACCGACCTTCACCTGCACGTGCCCAAGGGGGGAACGCCCAAAGACGGGCCGAGCGCCGGAGTCACGATGTTCAGCGCCGTGGCGTCGTTGCTCCTTCGCTGCCCGGTGAAGAAGGAAGTCGCGATGACGGGCGAGATTACCCTCCGCGGAAGCGTGCTCCCCGTCGGCGGCATCAAGGAGAAGCTGCTCGCGGCGCACCGGGCCGGCATCCGCGAAGTGCTGGTGCCCGCGCGAAACGAGCCCGACCTCGAGGAGGTTCCGAAGGACGTTCGCGGCGATCTCACCGTGCACCTCATCAAGCGCATGGACCAGGTCCTGGCGCTGGTGCTCGAGCCCCCGCTCACCCCACCGGCGGACCCGCAAGCCGACGGCGAGGGTCAGGACACGTCACCGTAGTCTCTTTCGAGAGATGAAGCGGAGAGGTCTCGCCTTGCGGCCGAGGTACGTCGCGGCGCTCGCCGTCCTCGTGGTCCTCGCGGCCATCGGCTTTCTGCCGCTCTTCGGCGGCCCGGGATACGAGCAGTCGCTCGCGAGCGGTCTCGTCGTCCCGAGCGCGGCGGCCATCGCGGCCGCGCTCGAGCTGTCCTCGGAGGGCGGCGTCTCGCCGCTCGCGGCGGTCGGGCGAGCGTTGACCATCGGCGCGCTGCTCGCCGGCGCCGCGTTCCTGACGGCGCTCTTGCACGGGCTGCGGGTCGGCATTTGCGACTTCTGGGGCGGGACCACCTTCTTCGCGCTCACCGCCGGCGCCGGCGCGCTGCTCGGCGGCCTCTGGGGAGCCGTCATCGCCGAACAGGCTCGCGGCCGCACGCGTCGCAGGCTCTGGTGCGTCGCGCTCGGCGTCGCGGCCCCTCTCGCGGGCATCGTGGTCAGCGTCGCGCGCTTCTATTCGTCGCCGATGGTGTTCGCCTACGACCCGTTCTTCGGCTTCTTCAGCGGCACGCTCTACGACACCGTCGTCGACGTGCGCACCGAGCTCTGGACGTACCGCGCCGGCACGCTGGCTACGCTCGCGGGCGCGGCGCTCGTCGCGTCGACCCTGGTCCGCACGCCGGAAGGCAAGCTCGCCCTGCAGCCACTGCGCGGCAACTCGCCGGCGATCGCGCGTCTCTGGCTCGGCGCGCTGGCGTTTTCGGCCAGCCTCGGCTCGGCCGCCGAGGGTCCGGCGCTCCGCCACTGGCAGACGGCGTCCTCCATCGCGGCCACGCTCGGGGGTCGGGCGCGAGGCGCGCGCTGCGACGTCGTCTATCCGGATTCGGTGCTCGCGGAAGAGGCAGCGCTCTTCCTCCGCGACTGCGAGGACGAGCTCTCCGCCGACGAGAAGCGGCTGGGGGCGCGGCTCGAGGGGCGGCTCACGGAGTTCGTGTTCCGCGACACCGACCAGAAGCGACTGCTCATGGGCGCGGCGCAGACGTCAATCGCGAAGCCCTGGCGCCGCGAGGTCTATGTCCAGGCGTCCGGCTTTCCCCACCCGATCCTGGGCCACGAGATCGCGCACGTCGTCTCGGGAACGTTCGGGCGCGGCCCACTTCGAATCGCGGGCAGCGCGGGTGGCCTGTGGCCCAACCCGGGGCTCATCGAGGGGATCGCCGTCGCCACTTCGCCCGACGACGACGAGCTGACGGACGCGCAGTGGGCGCGCGCCATGCTCAATCTCGGCATGCTGCCGTCAATCGAGAGGCTCTTCTCGCTCGGATTCCTCGGCGAGAACGCCGCCAAGAGCTACACGGTCGCCGGGGCGTTCGTGGGCTGGGTCCGCGATCGGTGGGGACCCGAGGTCGTGCGTCGCTGGTACGGAGGGGCATCAATCGAAGCTCTCGCCGGGCAGCCCTGGGTCGAGCTCAAGAAGATGTTTCGCGAGTTCCTCCTGGGGCAGGCGATGCCGCCGGAGGCGAGCGCGTACGCGAGGGCGAAGTTCGAGCGTCCGAGCGTCTGGGCGCGGCGCTGCCCGCACGTGGTCGACGCCCTCGAATCGCGAGGCCGACCATTGCCGGGACGAGCACCGTTTCGCGCGGGCTTCCCTGCTCTACGAGGGCGTCCTCGCGCGCGACCCCCGCGACTGGCACGCGCGGTTCGACAGCGCGCGCATCGAGACCTGGTACGGCCGCGAGGCCCGTGGTCGCGACGAGCTCCAGGCCATCGCGGCCGACGAGCAGGCGCCCCGCACGTGGCGCGACCGCGCGCAGGAAGCGCTCGCGGACGACGACCTCGCGAACGGACGCGCGGCGGCCGCCGGTACGGTCTACCGTGCGCTGGGGGAGCGCACCCTGGACGAAGACGCCGCCCGCACCCTCGAGGTCAAGGCAATCGCGGCCGACAATCCGTACGCGCGCCGTGCGATCGTCGACCTCCTCATCGGCTCGCCCGGGCGGCCGGTGGACGCGTGGCAGGGCGCCCTTTCGCTGGGACTCTGGGCGGAGCAAACGCGCGACCCCGTCGCCGGTTACCTCATCGGCAAGAACCTCGCGCTCCACGAGGAATACGCCCGCGCCTCGGCCTGGCTGGATCGCGCGCTCGAGGGCGCCCCGCCCTCGGCGAGCGTCGCCCGCGAGCTCGTGCGCCAGCGGGCAATCGCGGCCTGCGCGCTCCGCGACCACGAAGCGCTCGCCCGCGTGAAGGACCTCGTCGAGGGGGAGAAGTCGCCGTTCGAGCACGGAAGAGGCGGCGGACGCAAAGACTGGGTGCTGCGCTTCGTCGCGCGGTGCAGTCAGGACGAGTAGCGGCCGCTTCTCGCGCGCAGGGCCTCGATGGCTGGCGTCAGCGAAACGTGCGCCCGAGCGAGACATTCGCAGCACCACTCGACGCCCTCGGCGGTGGTGGCCTTCCAGACCTGAGGCGTCGACGGTCTGCGAACCCAGTTGAGGGCGGACATGAAGGCCCGCATCGGCCCCGACGTCAGCACGATAGCCGTGCCGAGGTTGTGCTCGCGCACGCTTTTCTGGCGCTGCTCCTCCGCCGACCAGCTCGGTGAGCATCTTTCTCTCGAAGCGGCCCGGAAACTTCACGACCGCCGAACAGTCGGCCACCACGGTGAAGCGCTCGTTGCGAGAGTGTGCGCGGTCGAAGTGTCCTATGAGCGTCTGGACGACCTTGACGTTGTTCATCATGGTCGGCAGGCGAACGACGACCAGCGGCCACGTTTCGTCGAGGAATTCGAGGGATCGTTCCATCGACGCGACGTGACTACGAGCATACCACAGCGGGGCCTCCGACCCATCGCCCCGAGCCTCGACGGGCGCTCGAGTGTACTCTTGCCCGCCCATGCGATGCGGTTCGTTCGTCCTCGCGCTGCTCATCCTGGGCGCGGCCTGTTCCCGCTTCGGTCCCGTGTATCCGCCGCGCCCTTCGCCGTCGCTCGGACCGCCGCTCGCGGAGCCGGCGCCGTCGCGCGTCGTCGTTCACCTCGCCATCGCGTCGTCGGCTCTGCGCGCCGCCCTCGAGGACGCCGCCCCGCGCACCGGCGAGGGTACGTTCCCGCTGCTCGGCTCGGACCGGCACTACGCGTGGGAGCGCGGACCGCTCGACCTCGGCTTTTCGCAGGGACGGCTCGTTCTTTCCACCCAGGTGCGCGCCAAGGTCGCCATTCCGCTGAAGACCGTCGACGTACCGCTCGACGTTCGAATCCTGGCCGAGCCGATCGTCGACGAGCAATACGCCGTTCGCATGCAGTCGGTGGAGGTGCACGTCGGCTCGCCCGACCTGCGCCTCTCGGCCGCCGACCGGATCGCGGGAGTCTACGAAAAATCGCCGCTCCCATCGAGACGAACCTCAAGGAGTTTGCCTACGAGCTCAAGCCGCTGATCGGCGAAGCGTTCGGCCGCTTGACCCGCCCCGTCGATCTGTCCGTCGGTGGCGCGAGCGCGTGCGCGCGCCTCGACGTCCTCGACGTCGAGGCAGGCCCCACCGTGCTGGCGGACGGTATCGAGAAAGACATCGCGCTCGTCGTCTCGCCCGCCGTGACGCTGCCGTGTCCCGAAGGCGACGGGGCCGTCCCGACGTTGCCTCCGCTTTCGAACGTGGCAGCCATCGCGTCCGGTCCGTTCACCGTGACGGTTCCCGTGGCGGCGCATTACGACGAGCTGACGCGCGCCATGACCATGGCGTTCACCGAAGGCAAGCTGTTCTTCTCGCCCGACTATCCGGGGGTGTACCTGGAGAAGCCCGAGGTCTACGAGTCGCTGGGTCAGCTCGTCCTCAAGTTGCACATCGCCGGCCCGGTCCACACGCTCGGCGTCGACACGGATCTCGACGGCGATCTCTATCTGGTCGGCCACCCGTCCGTCGTGGACAACGAGCTTCGCATTCCGGATCTCGAACCGACGATCGAAACGAGAAACTTTCTCCTCTCGCTCAAGGCCCTGACGGGCGCCGACCGGATTCGCGAGGAGGCGCGCGCTGCGCTCCGACTCGACATCGGGCAAAGGCTGCAAGAGGCGCGGCAAAAGTTCGGTGCCGATCTCACGTTCGGCAGCGAGAGCAGTTGCTTCCACGGCGACGTCGATCGCGTCGAAGTGACCGGCCTTCATGCCCACGCGGCGTACCTCCGTGTCTACGTGGCCATCACCGCGCGCGCGCGGGCGAGCATGCCGTGCTCACCGAGCACTCCCGCCAAGGTGGATCCCGGCTGACCACCCCTACATCGGCGCAGCATGCAGGCCCCGCTTGCACACGGCGCCCCCGCAGCGTCTCGGTTGCGATCATCGGGTGCGCGTCGTCGAGTTTGGGAGCCAAAATGAGTAGGCTCTACCGTGGAGTTTGCCATGCGAACGATTCGCCATTGGGTATCCGTGACGGCGACGATCAGCGTCGGCGGCTTGTTCTGGGCCGCAGGGTGCGGCGGCGGCGGTGACGGCAACAGCGTGTTCGGAGGCAACCGTCCGTGGGGCAATCCCTTCGTCGGCGGCGGCAACAACCCTTCGAGCGGCGGAACGCTGGGTGGCGGCAACAGCAGCGGCACTAGCGGTGGCTCTTCGGGCGGGGGCTGCTCGGGCGGGAACCTTTGCAACCAGATCCATTCGTGCTCGGGAATGGGCACGTCGACGACCATCAGCGGCACCATTTACGATCCGGCCGGGAAGAACCCGCTTTACGACGTCGTGGCGTACGTGCCCAATCAGCCCCCGACGCCGATCACGCCCGGTGCGTCCTGCTACTCGTGCATGGACCTCTACACCGGCAACCCGGTCGCCTCTGCGCTCACCGGACCCGACGGAAAATTCACGATTCCGAACGCGCCCGACGGCTCGAACATTCCGCTCGTCATCCAGATTGGAAAGTGGCGCAGGCAATTCACGATTCCCAGCGTCGCTCCATGCCAGGACACCGCCCTTCCCGACAAGATGCTCACGCTGCCGAAGAACCAGAGCGAGGGAGACATCCCGGCGATCGGCATCGCCACCGGCGCCGCCGACTCGATGGAGTGCCTGCTGCTGCGCATAGGCGTCGACGAATCCGAGTACGGCGGGGGCGCGGGCGGCCAGGGGCGCATCCACATCTTCCAGGGGATGAACTCGAACAGCGGCAATGCTGGCGCCAACACGACGCCGGCCGCACCCGTGGCCTCGCAGAGCATGTGGGACTCCCAGGCAGACTTGATGAATTACGACATCGCGATCCTCTCGTGCGAGGGGAACGAGACGACGGAAATGAATCAGCAGGCGCTCTTCGATTACGCGAAGAACGGCGGACGCGTGTTTGCTTCGCACTATCACTACGCGTGGTTCAACAGCGGTCCGTTCTCCACGTTCAACCTCGCGCGGTGGAGGGCGGGAGCCAACGCGATGACCCAGGGGAACGCGATCGTCGGAGGCGTGATCCAGACGACGCTCGCCAATGGGCAACCGTTCCCGAAGGGGCAGGCGCTGGCGCAGTGGCTCGCGAACGTGAACGCGCTCGGCGTCCCCGCGGCGCCGGGCGGACCTGCGGCTCCGGCCGGCGAGCTGCCCATCGAGGAACCCAAGCACAACGCCGACGTGACCGCCGCGAACACGCTCTCTACGGCGTGGATCGTCGCCGATCAGCAGGCAAAACCGGCCGGTGCGACGCAGTACTTCTCGGTCGACACGCCGCTCGGCGCGCCGGCGAGCATGCTCTGCGGGCGCGTCGAGTACAGCGACTTGCACGTCGGCTCGGCGTCGATGGACTACGGCGGCGGGGCGAACGGCATGCAGACCGTCAACGGCGTCGTCCCGAGCGGTTGCACGGTGGGCGATCTGACGCCCCAAGAGAAGGCGCTCGAGTTCATGCTGTTCGATCTCTCGGCGTGCATCACGCCGAACGACACACCGCCTGCGCCGCCGACGGGCCCGATTCAGTGACTCCGTAGCGCGCAACGTCCTCAGGCTCCTCGTCGCGGCGAGGGAGCGAGCTCCGCGGCCACCGAGTGGCGTTCGCCTTGCACGAGCGAGGCGGACGATGGCCCCTCGTCTTCCCGTGGCGCGCACGACCGTTCTCGCGCTGGCCGGCCTCGCTTCGCAGGGCTGTGCCTCGAGCGGCGGGAGCTGGTCGATCGACCTCGTCGCGGATGGGTCCGTGTCCGATGCACAGCCTGCGCACGAGGCTTCCGCGGACGTCGAAGCGAACCCCTGCGGAACCGTCCCGCCGCACGGACGGCAGCTCGTGGCGTCGCCGTCGGTCGCGCTCGACGGCGTCACGAGCGACGGATTCGCGATCTACACGGACGTGGCGACGATGACGGTGAACGCCGTGCCGCTCACGGGAGGCGCGCCGACCAAGATCGGCAACGTCGACGCGAACAATGCCGTCTTCGTGAGCGGCAAGGTCGTCTACTTCGAACCGGCGGTGGTCCCGGGCACGGGCCTCGGCCTCGCGCTGCTCTCCGTGTGGACGGCCGCATCAGGGACCGCCAGTCTCTCGCCGTGCGTCCCGATACCGCCCTCGGCGGCGGCTTCCGGAAATGGGTTGGCCGACGTCTCTTCGGATGGCTCGTATCTGCTCTACGTCGGGACGCAGGACGGGGAGACCGGGACGCTCATGGTCGCCACGACGGACGGCAAGACCAAGCTGCCGCTCGTGGCAGATGTCGATCTGCTGAGGCCGGGCTGCCGTCCGTTCGTCGAGTTTGCGGGGACGAGCGCGGTCGCGGCCTATTGCGTGGGAGCGACGGATGCCGGCGTGGGGACGTCGCCCGACGCCGGCGTCGTCCCGGACGCCGGGGTAGCGCCCGAGCCCTCGACGACGCTCGATTCGGGGGTCGCGCCGGATGTCGGCGCGTTGCGTGACGCGGCCGCCACGCCGGATGCGACCGTTCCCCGCGACGCGGGCGGGCGGATCGACGCGAGCGTCCCGGTCGACGCGGGCGCCGTTCGTGACGCGAGCCTCGCGCCCGACGCGCCCGGCCCGTCCGGCCCTCCCGACGCGGGCTCTCGCGACGGGGGACGGCGTTTCCGTGACACGGGCGCCGGCGACGACGGCTTTGCCGCGGCGGACGCCACCGTTTCCGACGGGGGGCGAACCGGTCGCCTCGTCCAGGCCGCTCTCACCGACTCGCCCGCGCCGAACAACGACGCCACCCTGGCCACCTTCAGCGGGCCGACCTTCGTCCAGCGTGTCCTGGCGACCAACGCGCAGCCGGCTTTCTCCGTCGACGTCGGCGGAGCTCACGTTCTGGCCTCCGTGCCCTCGGGGCTCGTCGCGTACCCGGTCGCGGCCAGCGGCGCCGGGATTCCGATAGACGCGACGGGGAAAACGGGGATCTTCACGAAGGACGGCGCCTACGTCGTCTACGTGACCAGCGCCATGGCGCTGAAGCGGTCTTCGCTGGCCAGCCCCGCCCCGGAGAGTCTCGTCTCCGGCGGGCTCGGGGGGGTGTTCGGATTGTCTCCGGACGAGAACTGGGTGCTCGGGTTCGCGGCCCAGGCCAATCGCGGCCAGACGTCCGATCTGTTCGTCGCCTCGGCGGCGACGGCGGGAACGACGCGGCGGCTGTCGGCGTGGGCTGACTCCGCCATCTTCGGGGACGCCTTCACGGCGGACTCGAGCCACGTCCTTTATTTCGACAACATCTCGTCGACCGGCGCCGGCGGCGATTTCTACGTCGCGAACGTGTCGGGAGGGGCACGGACCATGGTGGCCTCCAACGCGTGGATTGCCGCCGCCACGACCGGCAGCAAGGTGCTCCTCAGCGCGAACTGCGCGACGTGCTCGGACTCGACGACCGGCCCCGCCGACCTCGTTGCGCTCGACGCGCAGAACCCTGCGCGGCTGGTGACGCTCGTCAGCCAAGCGTACGCGAGCTTCTACCTGACCGCGGACCGAGACAGGGTCGTCTATTCGTGGACGTGCACACCGGACCGCGCGGCGGGGGTCTACGTGCTGCCCGTGCCGTAGCGACAGCAGAAGCTCAATCGTGTCCGGCGTCGACCGGAGCCGGGCCGCCGCAGAACTGGCTGCCCAGCTGCGGCCTCAAGGTGTTGTCCAGGATGCTCGTGCAGTTGGATTCGTCGAGCAAGTTGACCGTGCCGATGCACACGTCTCTCGCGGCGCTGGGGGGGATGTCCTTGCAGCACGCCGCGAGCTGGCTGCAGATTTTCCCGGGGAAGCAGTCCTTGACGCAGTACATGAGCACGCAGGTCTGAAGGTCGACGACGCCCGCGTCGGCGTACTCGGTGTCGATCTGCTCGACGCACGTCGCGTCGAAGACGCAGTCGAGCAGCTTGGCCAGGCCCTCGGCGCAGCGAGGGTGCTTGCCGCATTCGACGCTGATGTCGCAGCAGTGAACGTTGCTGCACGTGTCGCAGACCTTGTTCGCCGCCGGCATCAGCCCGCAGGACAGCCCCGATTCGGGGGCCTCCGCCTCGGGCATGCTGGATTCCGGCGTGCTCGCCTCGCCGACGACACCGGCTTCGAGCCCGGGGTGCGCGGAGCCCGCTTCGCGCAGCGTCGCCTCCGGGCCGAGGCCCACGAGCGAGTCGCAAGCCGGCAGCGTCGCGCTCGCGGCCATCGAGACCGCGACGGCTGCAGCGATGACGAAGCGATTCACCATCGCCCGGCCACGTGGAGCTCGGCGGCACCCGGGAGGACGCTCGCTCCGACCGTCACGGCAGGGGCGCCCTCGTGAGGCGCCGTGAGAAAGAGGATCAAGCCGCCGGCGGCGACTGCGCCCCCCGCGGCCACGGCGATCGTCGAGGCCGTCGCGGCCGTGCGGGCGTCGTGATCGAGCGAGACGCCTTGGGGGCTGCTGCACACGTTGTTGGGGTCGCAGAAATTGTTCCGGTCGTTCTTCAAGACGATGGCCCGAAGACCGAACGCCCCGCCCACGGCGAGGCCCGCGACACCGACGCCCATGACGACCACCCCCATCGTTCGCTGCGTTCCCCTCGCACCGCTGCCGGCGGGATTCCCCGCGGGTCCTGCCTCCGTGGCGGCCCGGGCCTCCAGGGGGCCGTTCGTCTGGTCGGCGGGCGCGTCTTCGAGGGCGCCGACGACGACGGTCGTCGTCCTACCGTCCGCCGCGGTGTGCACCAGCGTGGACCACGGGCGCTTGCCCGGTGCCGAAGCCGGTGATCGAGTGGTCTCCGGGATTGACCGGCAGGGCCGTTCCCAGCATTCCCGGTCCGACATCGAGGTCGTCCGCCTTGATGAGCAGCCCTTGCGGGGCCGCGCCGTGCACTTCGATGAGGAGCTTCGGGACGAGCCGGTCCACCCGTGCGAGCTCGCTCTCGGTGAGGGGCCGGCGAGCGTCGTTCGTCGCGGTGGCCAGGGTGCGCGCCTGCTGCCAGCGGGCGTGCGCATCGGCCAGGTGACCGAGCCGCTCCTCGCACACCGCCAGGCTCGCGAGCGTTCCCACTTTGGGGTCGAGCCGCGCGCTCTCCCGGAGCTTCACCCGAGCCTCTGCGTAGTCCCCCGCGCTCATCAGCTGCTTGCCCTGCGTGAACAGCTCGATGGCGATCCCGGCGGCGTCGGCGCGGGCGCTGCCGGCGGCGAGCATGACGAGCAGCATCGTGTACAGCGCCCCTCGACGCGCGTTCATGGCGTGGCCCAAGGGTCGACCTTCGGGGTGGGCTCCGCGCGATGCGCACCGGCGTCGGGCACGGTGCTCGGAGCGCGTGGGGTCGGCGCCGAACCGCGAACGACGGCGCGGGAAGCAGCGGGGGCGGGGTCGCGCACCTCGGGCGGCGTCATCGCGACCGGACGCGGCACGGCGAGTGGCGGCGCAGCTCCCGGCGGGAGCTCGGTCGCGTGGGGTGGTGGGGCTGCCGCCGTGACCGGGGTGGGCGCCGAGGGCGGGGTGGTGAGCTCCGTCGGCTCGTGGCGTGCGCTACCCTTGATGCTCAGGCCGACGGCGGCGGCGCCGAGCGCCGCGAGCAGCGCGAGGACGACCGCGGCCACGGGGACCGGCCTGCGCGGCACGCCCGCAGGCGGAGTGACCCCGGAGGCGATGCGCTGCTGGGTCGCGGACACCGGCTCGCCCGTGATCGGCGAGGCCTGCTCCTGCGAGCCTGCCGGAGCCGACGCGAGGCCCTTCGCATCGCTCGACCCGGCGCGCGCGACGCCGCCGGGCAGCAGCATCGTCCCCGCCGGCGGAGGCGCCGGTGGGGGCGGCGAGGCGATGGGGGCCCCCGGCGGAGTGCCCTCGGGCACCGAGGCGTAGAATCTCCTTCACGTGCGAGTGCGTGACGATCGCCGCCAGGTGCGACCCCGACAGCTCGCCGCCCGTCAGCGAGTGGAAGGCATCCGCGATCGCCGCTTGCATCATTTCGGCGCTCTGCCAGCGCTCGGTGATGCTGAAGGCGAGCGCTCGATCGATGCACGCGGTCACCACGGACGGAATGTGCGGCGCGAGCGACGCGAGCGACGGAGCCGGCTCGGTCGCCGCCTTGATCATGAGCTCTTGACCCGTGTCTCCGTGATGAACGAACCGCCCCGAGAGAACGGTGAAGAGCGTCGCCCCCACCGAGAAGAGGTCGGCGCGCGCGTCGATGGGCCTGCCCATCGCCTGCTCCGGCGCCATGAAGGCCGGTGTGCCCATGGTCATGCCCGTCCGCGTCGTGGCCTTGCCGCCCCCGGGCTCGTCCAGCCGGGCGATCCCGAAGTCGAGCACCTTGGTCTCGCCCTTGCGCGTCGCGAAGAGGTTTCCGGGCTTGATGTCGCGGTGCACGACGCTCTTGGCGTGGGCCGCCGCCAGGACGTCGAGGACCTGGTACGCGAGCGAAAGCGCCGGGGCCACGGCGATGCCCTCGGGGTAACGCCCGATCAGGCTGTCGAGCCCCTCTCCGTCGAGCAGCTCCATCACGAGGAACGCCGAGCCGTCCTCGGCGATGTCGTCGTCGAGCACCGCCACCGCGCCGGAGTGTCCGACGGCGTTCGCGATGTAGCCCTCCCGCAGGAACCGCTTGCGCAAGTCGCTGCGCCCCGAGAGCTCCGGGTGGAGCATCTTGAGCGCAAACCGGCGCCCGTTTCGGTGGGTGACCGCGTAGACGACCGCCATCCCGCCGACGCCGAGCACGGCGTCGAGGCGATACTTCCCACGCAACCAGGTGCCCAGCCGCTCGGTGCCGGGCGGCGGAGCGCTGGAGCTCGAAGGGGCGGTCACCGAAGAAACTCCACGCCCAGTATCTCACCCCAGGGCCCGCGCAAGCAATGCGCACCGGGATTCGGGGGGAGGGGCGCCCACGCGGACGCGAGGCGGCGATGTCACGAACGGTTTCCCGGGACTTCTCGGCGTCGTCACCGCGGCCCTGCAACCTAGGCCGAGGGAGGGGAAAGAAAAATGACCGACTTGCTGAAGCTCGGACTGATCCGAAAATCGGCCTACGGGTGTCCCTGATCATCCGCGAGGGCCTCGCGCAGGGCCGCGAGCCCGCGCGCGTCGAGCGCGTCGCCGCGGTAGACGATGCGGCCCGCGCGGTCGAGCACGAGCGTCGCCGGCACGCGGCGCTCGCCGACGGAGTCCGCGAAGCGAAACTCCTCGTCGACGAGCTGCGTGTAGCGTAGGCCGCGGCGCTGAACGAACTCCGCGACCTTCTCGCGCTGCTCGCCGACGGCGACGCCGATGACCACGGCGTCGCTCGCGGACCCCGTGCTCGCGTCGAGCCGGTTCAGGGCATCGATCTCGCGTTCGCAGCCGTCGCACCACGTGGCCCACAGGCTGACGAGGGCCACCCGCCCTCGGGCGACACTCGCGACCTCCGTACTCTGGCCGCTGAGCGTGACCACGGGCGCGGGCACCGCGGCACTTCCAGGAGCCGCCGGCGCGGGGGAAAACGACGCGCAACCCGCCGCCGAGGCGGCGAGGGCGATGCCGATCAGAAGAGGAATCCCGTGGCCCACGTGACGATGTTCATCCAAAGGTCGTTGGTGCGCAGGTACCGCTCGTACCCGGCCTCCCAGTGTAAGGCGCGCAAGTCGCCAGCTAGCGGGAAGTCTACGACAATCTTGCCCCCGATGGTGTGGGATTGAAGCGCCGCGAGGTCGCTGTCGGCGACGCGCACGCCGGTAGCCCGGCCGAGGGTCGTGAAGAAGCTCGCCCCGGTCTGCGTGTGAAACCGGTAAAGCCCTGCGACGTAGACGGACGGGGAGAGCCTCTGCATGAGCTGCCCCTCGACCGAGTGCGCGACGATGCCCCAGTCGTCGGCGTAAAAGCGGTAGTAGGCGCGGAGCGCGCCGTTCCACGGGAGAAACTGCGACCCCCGCCCGACGAGCGCATGGCGCAGCCGCTCTTCCGGCAAGATCTCCGGCCCGCGACGGCCCGTCTCGAGCGGCACGCTGTTCCACGTGTTGCCCAGGGTTCCGGCGAGGATGGTCACCCCGTAGTTCACGTGGACGAGCGTCGTCGGCGTCAGCACCTGGGTGACGCCGAAGGAGCCGGTCGTGCCGTTCCGGTTGGTGTGCCCGTGGCGCCGCCCCTGGATGTCGAACCGGTCGAACCAGTCGAAGGTCTCGATGACGTTCGCCGAGACGACGGTGCTCTCGTCCGCGAAGGACCGACGCACCGCCAGGCCGTTGCTCCAGGACCGCAGCGGCTCTTCGAGGTGAAGGGCGTTGCGCATCGACAGGTCCGTCCGCCGGTCGACCCGGTAGCCGACCGTCCAGTCGAGCGTGCCGCCGACCACCTTCTGCGAAGCCCCGCTGAGGACGTCGGGCGGAGCGATCGAATGCGGCGAAGCCGCGGTGACGACGTCGATGGGAACCCAGAGCCGGTGGGTGATGCGGTCGCCTTGCGTCGCGACGATCTCCGTCTGCGATTCGAGCACGGTGGCCCGCTCCGAGCCGGGACCGAGCACCGGCCCTGCCTGCGACTGATAGCCGTGACCGTACTGGTCGAAGGCCGTGAAGCGCGTCGCGATCGACTGCACGCGCACGCGCAGGCTCGAGACGTCGAGGATCTTCTCGGGCCGATAGGGCTCGGGCGCCGCCGGCCGGGCGGTAGTCGCGGGCTCCCTCGCTTGCGCCGTCGCGTCGGGCGCCGCGTCGGCCGCGGTGTCTGCGGACGCGACGGACGAGAAGAGCCACGCGCACGCCAGCGCGAGGACCGCCGCGGGGGCGCGCAGCCGCGTCACGTCACTGGCAGCCGCAGCCACCGCCTGCCGCTGCTCCGTCGCCGCCGGCGGCGCCCTCGCGCGTGTCGTAGAGCTTCTGTCTGCGGTAGGCGTCGAGCGGCTCGTCGTTGAGGTTCATCATGGGGTCGGCGAGGTGAGCGCGCCGGTTCTGCGGGACGCTTGCGCACGCGCCGGTCGAGAGAAGGACGGCCAGCAGGGACGCCGCCACGGGCCAGGTTGCCCGCGACCCCGCGGTCTTCACAGCAGCCCCTGGAGCGACAGACCCGCCCGCGCCGCCTGCGGTGGCCATCGGCGCGAGGCGCACGCCGCCGGCCGTCGCGGCGCGGCCCGGGGCGAAGATGGCGTCGACCACCCCCACGGCGGACGAAGCGAAGCCGACGCAGAAGAACGCCCAGAGGGCGCGCTGCTGCTCGAGAGTGCCCAGCGCGACGACGTCGGGCGCGTACTGGATGAGGGCCACGCTCGCCCCCCACATCGCCGCGGGCGCGGCGGCGAAGAGCGCGCCGCGGCCCCATTCGCCGACGACGGCGTGCGCCGCGAGAGGCGCGAGGGCGAAGCCCCCCTGGATGGACAACCAGCCGGCGTTGCCGGGATGGCTCTGGTCGTGGCTCGTGCCCAGAAGAACGCCGCCGACGGCGAAACCAGCCAGCGCCGTCGCCGAGCCGGCGAAGAGCGCGAGGCCCGAGTCGGGCTCCTCCTCGGCGTGGCATGGCGCCGCGGCCAGGAGCAGGGCGAGCGCAAGGGCATTTGCCGTCGCGGGTTTTCGCATGGTAGAGGGTGCCGACCCTGGTAGGGAGCCGGCGACAGCCTAGCGCGGCCGCCGGAGAATTTGTCGGCGCATCGCACCGATTCCTGGCGCTCCTGGCGCGTAGGAGAGCGGGAGGTGCCTCGCGGGCCACCTTGTGGCGCCGCGCGCGGGCGCCGCTCGCGAAGGGATGTCTGCATCATGGGAGGCGAGTACATGAATCGAATGGGGCTGCTCGGGGGTGGATTCGCGCTCGTCATGGGCGCGGCGGCGTTGGCTGCTTGCTCGGGGAGCCAGGGGACTGCGGGCCCTGCCGGGTTGGACGGCGAGGCCGGGGCGCCGGGACAGATGGGTGCTCCGGGGCAAGCCGGCGCAAACGGACAGCAGGGACCTCCCGGACCGGCGGGGGAGGCCGGAGCCGCGATTGTCATCTCGGCGGTCGCGAAGCACGGACTCGACATTCTCGCCGGTGCCGCTCGCCCTGAGTGGCCTGACCGGAGACCAGCTCGAGCAGGTGGGGCAGGGCAGCTACCTCGTCAACGCCATGGCCGATTGCAACGGCTGCCATACGGCCGACCCCTCCAAGTTCCTCGCGGGCGGCGCGCAGTTCTCGAGCGCAGCTCCCCAGTTCCCGTTCAACGTGACGACTCGCAACCTCACTCCCGATCCGACGACCGGGCTGCCGGCCAACATCCATTCCGCCGACGAGTTCGTGCAGGTGATCCGCACCGGCGCCGACCTGCACGGCGTTGCCGACGGCGGCGCCCCGACGCAGTCGCTCATCGTGATGCCCTGGACGGTGTTTCGCTGGATGTCCGAGGCCGACATCCGCGCGATCTACGCGTACCTCAAGGTCATCCCGCCGGTCTCGAACGCGATTCCGGCAGACACGAAGCCGGCGATTCCGCCGACCCCCTTTCCGGCGACGTTCACCGACGGCGATTGGGGAGCGACGCCTCCCATGCTGCCGCCCGAGCTCGACACGCGGGGCAAAGCCATACCGGACCCCGGCAATCTGCTGCGAGGGCTCGCCGTCAACCCGTTGAAAGAAATCTCCGTCCCTTCCGATCCGGGCCAGCAGGCGACCTTTGCGCGCGGCGCGTACATCGTTGCGGCGATTGCGGACTGCAGCGGTTGCCACACCAACAATCCCATCGACGGCTTCCCGCACATGAATCCCCCGTCGTACTTGACCGGAGGCCAGGTGTTCCTGACGCCGCCTCCGCTGCAGCCCGTCGTGCACACGGTGCGGGCGGCGTCGGCGAATCTCATCGGAGGGACGAACGGCTTCTTCAACGGGACCGTCGCGGCGAGCGGGCATCCGGTCGACTTCCCGACCTTCGTGACGGCCATTACGCAGGGCGTTCACGCGGACGATCCGCCGCCGCAGGCGCCGCTCGCCTGGCCGATGCCCTGGATGGTGTTCCGCAACATGACCTTGCCGGACCTGCAGGCGGTCTACGACTACATGAACCTCGCGGCCGGCTCGTTCGGAAAGACGGCGACCGCGATGCACGACACGAACATCCCGATGGCCGCAATCTACTGCGACGCCATGAACGCGTGCCCGACGGGCTTCGCGTGTAGCGCGGCGAGCGGAGCAGGGGAGTGCCTGCTGCAGGCGTGCACGAAGGACGCCGACTGCGCCGTCTGCCAGACGTGCGACACGACGGCGAAGAAGTGCGCGGCGCCCGCCGCGACGGCGGCTTGCTTGACCACGGGCTACTAGCCGCGAGCACGGGCGCTCGCCCGAGGGGAGCACGTTCGCTCCCCCCGGGCCCAGCGCCGCGGCTACTGCACGACGAGCGAAGCCGGCTGGCTCCAGTCCCCCTCTCCCGTCTTGGTCACCGCGCGGGACTTGAAGAGCACCGTCGCTCCCGGCGCGAAGCCGGCGATGGTCGTCTTGGCCTGCAGCGTGGACGGCGCCATGACCCAGGTCTTGCCGCCGTCGGTGCTGTACTGCCATTCGTACGACGCGCGCCGGCCCGCCGACGTCGCGAGGACCTTCGCGCTTCCGGACACGGCGCCCGGCTTGACGGCGAAGGCGCGCGCACGGCGCGTGGGCGCCTTGCGCACGGCGACTCCCGCGCTTTCGATGATGGCCGCGCCGTTGTCCGGGCTGGCGTTGGCCGTCACCTGGATGTAGCTCCGCAGATCGTGGAGCAGCAAGACGAGCGCCGCGCGCTTGTCGTCGCGCGTGGTCGCGGCGCCCTTGGTCCGCGCGAGAGCCGCCGTCTCGGCGGTCTGCAGCTCGTCGATGGCCTGCGTGACCATGGCGAGCTGCGGCGTGGGGTTGGGGAACGAGGAGTTTCCGCTCATCCGCGTCACCATCGCCCTGGCGTACGTGATGAGCGCGGACACGCTCACCGGCAGGTTGAGGGCGACGAACGAACGAGCGGTGGTTTTGGTCGTGGTGGTCATGACAGTTCTCCGTGGTCGGGGTGGTGGTGAGGGTCGAAAATCGTCGTTGGTCGTGGCAAACGTGTCATTCGTGGATAAGAAAGCGTCATTTGTGGATGCAAAAGCGTCATTGGTAAGGTCAAAAGCGTCCTTGTTCGTGAAGGGAGCGACATTGGTCCTTCCAAAAGCGTCATTGGTCGTCGCGAAAGTGGCTTTTGTTTTCGACAAAAGCGTCATTGGGAGATCCAAAG
Organism: uncultured delta proteobacterium; assembly: GCA_963720145.1. GTDB lineage: Bacteria > Myxococcota_A > Polyangia > Polyangiales > Polyangiaceae > Palsa-1150. The sequence goes on along the minus strand of CAVREO010000033.1, from coordinate 47,464 downwards.
GACGCGTTCGTCCCTGCAAAAGCGTCATTTGTCGTTACGAATGAGACTTTCTTCATGACCAAAGCGTCATTGGTCACGACAAAAGCGTCATTGGTCATGACAAAAGCGTCATTGGTCACGACAAAAGCGGCGTTTGTCGTTCCAAAAGCGTCATTGGTCGTGGAGAGAGCGGGCTTTGCTCTTCCCGGCGTCGCTCGCGGGGACCCGAACGGCGGGTTCGCGGCCGCCGTCGTCCCTCTCACTAGGTCTTAATCGGAAAGGGTCCGATTTCCTGACACCGAAAGCCGAGATTGGGAGGAGGATGTGGGTGCGCAGCAACCCGCTCTTCGGCGAGAAGACCGGGACGAGGATAGCTTTCGGCGGAACGGGGGCAGGGCCAATCGCGCCGTTGCCCGCGTCCTCCTTCACTCTCTTAACCGGAGACCCCCCGATTCGATCACGCGTCTCCAAGTCGATTGGGAGGATGATGTAGGCGTCGCCCTCGCGGGGATAGGTTGCCGAAGCTCTACCTCGCCACCTTCATCACGCTTCCCCCACGGTTGATCCAGTAGATCGCCACAGTGCTTCGCGCCGCAATTCGCCCGCGGCAAGGAGCTCGCCTGGACGCGCGGCGCGGCCCGCGCCGGTCGTTCCCAAAGCGTCATTTGTCGTGGAGAAAGCGGGCTTTGCTCTTCTCGGCGTCGCTTGCGGGGACCCGAACGGCGGGTTCGCGGCCGCCGTCGTCCCTCTCACTAGGCTTAATCGGAAAGGGTCCGATTTCGTGACACCGAAAGTCGATATTGGGAGGAGGATGTAGGTGCGCCGGTCGAGCGCGTCGCCGCGACGGGAGCCTCGGATCTGCCTACGGCCGCTCAGTGCAGGGAAAGGCTGGTCGAGTGCTCCGTCGAACTTTCGGGCGCGCGCTGCGGAAGGCGCACACGGAACGTCGTGCCGCGGCCAGGCGCGGACTCGACATCGGCGTCGCCGCCGTGGGCTCGCGCGATCCGCTGCACGATGTAGAGCCCCAGGCCGGTCCCGGAGCTTGTACCGCCGCGCTTGAAGGCCTCGAAGATGGCTGGCTGCAGCTCGTCGGGGATGGCGGGGCCCTCGTTGTGCACACGCAGCGTGACCTCTTCGCCGTCGCCGTCGACCGTGATGGTCACCGGGGTCGACGGGGAACCGTACGCCATGGCATTGGAGACGAGGTTTGCGATCAAGCGCAGCAGGCGACCGCGGTCCCAGTCGCCCACGGCAGCGCCCTGGAGCCCGAGGTGAAGCTCGCGGTCGCGATGCAGCGCTTGCAGCTCGGCGGCCAGCTGCCTGACCAGGTCGTTCAGGTCGACCGTTTCCCGGCGCAGAGGCAACCCACCGGTCGCCCGCGTTCTCGTGTAGTCCGCGAGGTCGTCGATGACCCGCTCCAGGCGCACCGATGCCGCAGCCATGCGCTCGACGTTCCGCTTGGCCTGCGCAGCAAGAGGTTCGCGCGTGAGCGAGGCGGTGCCCAGCACGATCGTGTTGAGGGGCGAACGCAGGTCGTGGCCGAAAACGTGAAGGAACAGCTCACGGTCCTCGACGACGCTTCGTTGCGCGATGAACGCAGCTGCGCGCTCCGCCGTGTTGCGAAGGATGAGGCGGTCCTCCGCGCAGAAGTCGCTGGTCGTCCGAGAGCCCATCTTCGCGACGCCGATGACCTCGTCTCCGTAGACGAGCGGGACGCCGTAGAGCGCACGGACACCGTGCATGCGAAGCGCCGTGTTCTTCACGCGTGGATTGGTTTCCGCCGAAGGCGTGAAGAGCGGCTTCTTGCTTGCGGCTACGGCGCCCGCGAACCCCTCGCCGACGGCGAGGCTGAAGCGACCCTCGAGGTCTTTCTCGATGCCCACGCCGACACGCAGCACGAGCCTGTCCCAGTCCCGCAGAAAGAGGACTGCGGTATCCACGGACTCGGTCGCCTCCAGGATGACGTGCAGCATTCGATGCAGGAGAGCGGTCAACGCCTGCGGTTCGGCCACGAGTCCTTCGCTCGATATCCGGTCGAGAGCCTCCAGCATCCGTAGCCGTGCGTGGTGGTACTTGGCGATCCCATAGAGGACGACCTTGTCGATCGTGTCGTTGAGAGTGACGAGAGCCGCGGGTGAGAGCGTGCTCCCCTCTTCGGCGTTCAGCCGCAGCAGCGTGCTGCGCAAGGCCGAGTATTCCCAGCCGAGTTGTTCGAGTCCGAAGCCCTCGCGCAGGCGAGCCACGGCGTGGAGCTCGGCCGGCTCGAGGATCGGAAAAGCCGTTTGCTCCTCGAGGGCTCGGAGCAGTTGGTCGATGAGCAGCGGGATGTCGTCGCGCAACGCCTCGCGATCGAGCAGAGCGGCCGCCGGGATGGCCCGCACCATCCGCTCCCAGTCGGCGAGCGCGCGATGCCGGTTGCGCCCCAGAAAGGCGATGAGGCTCATCCGGTCCATCTCTGACATCGCCTCGGCCTGCTCTGGGAAAGGCAACATGTGTGGGCGAACGTAAGGCGCGATTGCTGCGACCGTAAGACGACCGGGTTGCGCGAAGAGCGCGTGGGGCCACCTCCGAGCGGCACGGCTACCGGAGCTCGACAGCCACGCGCGGCTCGACCGTTCCCGGTCACCTCGCCGTGACCAGCGGCAGCTCGACGAAGCTCGCCTGCCCGGGTGCGTGGAGGACGCGCACCGTGGCCTTGCGGTAGTCGCCCGGCTTCGCGGTGAAGATGTTCTCCACGAACGTCTGCGGGTTGCGGTCGTAGAGCGGAAACCAGGTCGATTGCACCTGCACCATGAGCCGGTGCCCGGGCAAAAAGACGTGGTTTACGTCGGGCAGCGCGAACCGATAGAGCAGCGGCTCGCCGGCCGCGACGGGCTTGGCGGTCTCGAGGCCTTCCCGGTAGCGCCCCCGGAAAATGTCCATCGCGACGGGCAGCTCGTATCCGCCCATCTCCGGGTGGGCCTGGACCTCGGGCGGGTAGACGTCGATGAGCTTCACGACCCAGTCGGCGTCGGTTCCCGTCGTCGATGCAATCAGGTTGACCAGCGGCTCGCCCGCCACCTTGACCGGTGCGTTCAGCGCATCCGTCGTGAACACGAGCACGTCCGGGCGCGTGGCCACGTTGCGCTGGTCGCTCACGAGCCACTCGCGCCACGCCTTTCTCCCGCCGTCGACGGCCAGCGAGACCGCCGGCCGCGCGATGTACGGAACCGGCTTGGCGGGATCGGAGACGTACTCGTCGAAGCCCGCCGCGGTCGGCGCCGAGAAGCCCGCCTGCGCACCCGCCAGCAGGTAGAGCGGCGTCGTCTTCGTGGTGCAACCCCTCGCGCAGCCCGCCGGCCACGCGGGCAGGCGCCGCCATTCGTTGGTGCCCGTCTCGAACGCCGTCACCGGCGCGACGTCGGCCTTCGGAGCGCCGTCCTTGAGGTACCGGTCGAGGAAGGGCAGCAGGACCTCGCGGCGGAACGTGCGCGCGGTGTCGCTGTCGAAGCGAATCGCCCCGAGAACGCTCCCGTCACCCCTCCACCCGCCGTGGCACCAGGGCCCCATCACGAGAAAGACCTTGTCCTGGTTTTTGTCCCTGGCCTCGAGCGCGCGGTAGAGCGCCGGCGCGCCGTAGATGTCTTCCTGATCCCAGAGGCTGTGCACGATCATCACCGGCACTTTGAGGGGCCGCTCGGCGAGCACTCGGTCGACCGCCTGGTCGCGCCAGAAGGCGTCGTAGCTCGGGTGCGCGACGAGCTTGTTCCAGAAGCCGAGCTGTTCGAGGCCGCGCCGGTGCGCGAGCTCGCCGGCCGACCCGGCCTGCAAGAACGTGTCGTATTCGTCGAAGTCGCTCGCCGACCATTTCACGTCGGATTTGCGGGTCGCCTCCTGATCGTAGATGTAGGGGAGCATCAGCTCGCGGAAGGCGCCGTTGTGAAACCAGTCGTCGCCGCGCCAGCCGTCGACCATCGGGTTGATCGGCACCGCCACCTTGAGCGCGGGGTGCGGGTCGAAGAGGCCGATCGCCGACGTGAAGCCGTTGTACGAGGTGCCGAGGATGCCGACCTTCCCGTTCGACTCGGGGGTGTTCTTCACGAGCCAGTCGATGGTGTCGTAGGTGTCGGTCGCGTGGTCGACCGAGGTGGAGTTCTGGGGCCCGTGCACCGGGCGGTTCATGACGTAGTCGCCCTCGGAGCCGTACTTGCCCCGGACGTCCTGCACCACGCGAATGTAACCCCCGTCGACGAGGGCCTCGGTGGGGACGTCGGCCGCGCTGGCCAGGGCCATGTGCGCGCTGTCGGCGGACTCGGTGAGCTTGTCGGCGTTGTACGGAGTGCGCGTCAGCAGCATCGGCGCCCTCTTCGCGCCCTTCGGCACGACGAGAACGGTGTGAAGCTTCACCCCGTCACGCATGGGGATCTCGGCTTCGCGGCGGACGTAGTCGTAGCCGTCGAAGGTCGGCGAAAACTTTGGCCGGCGTCTCGCTCGACGAATCGCCCTGGTTCGGCGCGGCGAACGGCACGCCAGCCGACCCAGCCGACGCGGCCGACGACCCTGCGGAAGCGGCAGCCACGGTATTCGTGTGGCTCGTGCGCGACGCGACGATGGCGACCCCGACGAGGAGCACCCCCAGACCCGAGAATGCGGCGAGAGCGCGTGACCCGGAGCTCATGACGCCGGCAGTCTAGCCGGAACGCGCGGTTCCGATGCGGACCCTTGCGCGGCAGGGCTTGCCCGACGCGAGGGCGGAGCGAAGGTTTCCGGTCGCAGGCAGATGCCACCGGCGAAGCGGAAACAGCGGTTCCTCGTCGCGAGCGCGGCCGTCGTCCTGTGCGCGGCCTGCGCGGGCACCGCCTTCGCGGCGTTCTCCTCGTCGGTTCGATGGGTGCAGCACTCGCTCGAGGTGCAGCGCGCCATCGCGGACTGGCGCGCCGAGGTGCTCGATGCCGAGACGGGCGTGCGCGGCTATCTGCTTTCCGGCGGACCGCAGTACCTCGAACCGTACGCGCGCGGGATCACCCACCAGCCACAGTCCGTCGCCGCGCTCCGAGGTCTGGTCGCGGACAACGCCGTGCAGCGGGCGAACGTCGACGAGGCGGATCGCGCCGCCGTCGAGGCGCTCTCCGGGATGCGCGAGCTGCTCGAAGCCCCCGCCGCGCGGGGCGGCTCGCCGGCGTGGCGCTTCTCCGGGGGCGGCGCCAAGCAGCGCATAGACGCGTTCGGGCGGGCCATCGACCGCATCGACGAAGAGGAGGAGCGGCTGCTCGCCGAGCGCACGGCGCGCGAGCGCCGAATCGGGGTGCTGTCGGTTCTCGGCATCCTTCTGTTCGCGGCCGCGACGGGGTACGTCGCGGTGCTCGCGCAGCGCGCGCGGCGGGAGGCCGACCTCGCCCACGCGCTCGCGGAGGAGCGCGGGACGATCCTCGAGTTCCAGCAGCGGTTCCTGGCCGTGCTGGGCCACGACCTGCGCAACCCGCTCAACTCGATCCGGATGACACACGAGCTGCTGCTGCACGACGGACCGTCGTCGCGGCTGGCCGGGCGGCTCGAGCGCGCGCAGAACGCCACGACGCGCATGGGCCGCATGATCGACCAGATCCTCGACTTCACACGATCGCGTATCCCCGGCGGGTTTCCGCTCAAACCGAAGCCCGTCGATCTGGGCGACCTCGTCAGGACGCTGGTCGCCGAGGCGCAAGCGGGCAACCCCGAGCGCTCGATCGAGGTGAGCGTCGCGGGGGCGGTGCGCGGCCAGTGGGACGAGGACCGCCTCGGGCAGGTCGTCTCGAACCTGCTCGGCAACGCCTCGGCACACGGCGCGCCCGGCCAGCCGATCCGCGTCGAGGTCCGCGGCGGCGAGCACGAGATCGAGCTGGCGGTCTCCAACGGCGGCGACATCCAGGCCGAGGTGCGCGGCACGCTGTTCGACCCGTTCCGGAAAGGAGAGCGCGAGACCAAGGGTTCGGCGGCCGCGGGGCTCGGGCTCGGCCTCTACATCAGCAATCAGATCGTCCGGCAGCACGGGGGCTCCATCGAAGCGGCGTCATCGGATGGGCACACATGCTTCACGGTCCGGCTCCCTGTCCGCACGGTCGCGAGCTAGCATCGACGGGAATGGACGGACTGCACACCGTCCTCATCGTGGAGGACGACACCGATGCTTCCGGGATCATGAAAGATGCGCTCGAGGTCGAGGGCTACTCGGTGGTGTGCGCGGCCGACGGGCGACAGGCCCTCGGCGTCGTCGACTCCATCGACCACCTCTGCCTCGTGCTCCTCGACCTCTTCATGCCCGGGATGAACGGCTGGGACTTCCTCACCGCCTTCCGGGCACGTCCGGACGGCGCGGCCGTGCCCGTGTTCGTCGTCACGTCCGCGCCCGAATCGCGCCCCCGCCGAGGCCAACGGCGTGCTCGCCAAGCCGCTGTCCCTCCGCACCTTGCTGACGATGGCGGAGCGCCACTGCCCGCCGTGATCCTAGCCGCGCGGCAGCGCCAGGTGCGCAAGCGCGAAAGCACGTCGGTCCAGCGGTTGCATGGCGTCTCGGGAGGTGGCCTCGAGTCGACGACCGCGCGTGCTCGGTGTGGATGACACGCCCGGGAACCTGCTCGCGCTCGAGGCAGTGCTCGGTGAAAGATACGACTTTCTTCGGGCGCGCTCCGGCCCGGAAGCGCTGGCCACGCTCGGACGCGACGCCAACGTCGACGTCATCCTCCTCGACCTGATGATGCCCGGCATGGACGGGTACGAGACGGCGGAGCGCATCAAGAAGATGCCCGGGTGTGAGGACATTCCGCTCGTGTTCATCACGGCGGTGTTTCGCGAGGATCCCCACATCAAGCGTGGATACGCGGTCGGTGCCGTGGACTACTTCACGAAGCCCTTCGACCCCGACCTGCTTCGCCTCAAGGTGGAGGTGTACGCGTCGTTCCGGCACCGCGCCGAGGTGCTGCGCATCAGGGAACGTCAGCTCGAGGAATCCGAGAAGGTCCTCAACGTGGGTCGCAAGCTGGCATCCGTCCTCGAGGGGCTTCCGGTCGGCGTCATCATCGCCGACGTGGCAGGTCGGGTCTGCCAGACGAACGACGAACTTGTGCGCATCATCAAGTCCGCTCCGGCGATCGCGAATGACACCTATGGGCAGGTTCTCGAGTGGTGGCGCCGAAACGAGCAGACTCTGAAGCACGGGAGCTCCCCCCTGGCGCGATCGCTCGAGTCCGGTGTCTCCCTGCGCAACGAGGCGCTGCAAATCGAGTGCTTGGACGGGACGAGCAAGACCTTGGTCGAGTCGGTGTCGCCCTTGCGGGGCCTGGACGGTGCCATCGTGGGAGCCGTCGTGTTGCTGCAGGACTTGACGCAGCACCGTCAGGTCGAAGCGGATTTCGAGCAGCGCATCGCTCGCCTCGTCTCGATCGGCATGGAGCTCGAGGGAAGTATGGATCGCGGTGCAGGCGGAGCGCGCGGCCCCGGCCACGCCCCCCGCTGAGCGCCAGCCAGCGGCGGCGCGCCTGTCGCCGGTTGGGGCGACAGCGGCGCGCGCTCCTGCCATGGCACCGTCGCGGACGCGGCCCCCCCGCAGGCGCGGTACTGCTCCTCCTCGAGCGAGAGGCATGGGATGATGAGGACGAGCCGCATCCGGCGGGGAGGAAGAAGATGGAAACGACGAGAGGGTATGGCGTGCGGGGTCTATTCGTGATCGGCGCGGCGCTCGTCGTCAGTGCCACGGCGCGAGATGCCGGGGCGGACCTTCCCCATGTCCGGGTCGTGCTCTCCTTCAACGGCACGCAATTCAGCGGAACGGCGCAGAGCGTGACGGAGGCGACGACCTCCGTGAACGGGAGCTTGCAGTACAGGGTGAACCTCGCGGCCGTGACGTCGGACGGCAAGCGCCTGCAATGCTCCATCGCGGTCGCGTCGGCGGCCGCCGCGGAGGTGTATCGCAACGAGATCCTGGGCGATCACACGGCGGGGGTCACCTGCGCGGTGAGTCACGCGGTGACGACCGATCCGACCGCGGGGACCTTCGTCTTCCTCAACATGAATTCCCCGAGCGCCGGAGACAGTCTGACCATCGAAAGCCGCTGAAGACTTGAGGCAATCTTCGCTCATGAAAAAGGAGCGCCTCGGCGTGGGCCTCGTCGGCAGCGGCTTCATCGCTCGCTTTCACATGCGGGCATGGACGGGCGTCCGCGACGGCGATGTGATCGGAGTCTGGAGCCCGAACCGCAAGAACGCGGCGGCTACCGCGGCCTACGGCCGCTCTCTCGACATCGGGCCTTGCAAGCCGTATCGCTCGATCGCCGAGATGGTCGGCGATCCGGCCGTCGACGCGATCTGGCTCATGGGGCCCAACCAGGCGCGCGTCGAAAACGTCGAGGAGATCGTGGACGCGATCGCGCGCGGCAAGGGCAGCTCGCGGCCATCGCGTGCGAGAAGCCCCTCGCTCGCAACGTCGCCGAAGCCACACGGATCCTCGAGCTCGTGAAGTCGGTTCGCCTGAAGCATGGCTACCTCGAGAACCAGTGCTTCGCGCCGCAGTTCGCCCGCGGCAAGGAGCTCGTCTGGACGCGCGGCGCAGCCCGCGCCGGCCGCCCGTACCTGGCGCGCGCCGCCGAGGAGCACAGCGGCCCCCACACTCCGTGGTTCTGGCGCGGTCGCGTGCAGGGCGGGGGCGTCCTGAACGACATGATGTGCCATTCGGTGCTCGCGGTGTGGCATCTGTTGACGGAGCCGGGTCAACCGCTGACGAGCGTGAAGCCGGTGTACGTCACGGGCCACACGGCGAGCCTCAAGTGGAGCCAGCCCCGCTACGCACGAGAGCTCCGGTCGCGAATGGGGCCGACGGTCGACTATCTCTCCGAGCCCAGCGAGGACTTCGCCAGCGCCACGATTGAGTTCCGGACCCGCGACGGACAGAAGGTCTTCGGGGAAGCGACGACGTCCTGGGCGTTCGTCGGCGCGGGGTTGCGCCTGTCCGCGGAGCTCCTCGGGCCGGAGTATTCCATGAGCTTGAACACGCTCGACGCGGGGCTCCGCGTGTTCTTCGGCGGCGCGACGGCGGGCAAGGCGGCCGAGGATCTCGTGGAGAAGCAGAACGCCGAGATGGGTCAGATGCCCGTCGTCGCAGACGAGGCGGCCGCCTATGGATACGAGGCCGAGAACCGCCACTTCGTGCGAGCCTTTCTCGGAAAGGAGAAGCCGCTCCTCACCTTCGAAGACGGGCTGTCGGTCGTGAAGCTTCTCATGACGGCGTACCGGAGCGCCGAAGAGAAGAAGACGCTGCGCTTTCCGCCACCCGGCATCGACCGGTTCGTGCCGAAGGTGGCCAAGGGGACGTACAGACCCTGAGCGACTTCTGGAATTGGCTCGGCTGGCTCCGAGCACGTAGACGCGCTCGGCCTCAGAGCTCCCGAATGCCGAGAACCCTCACTCGAACTCCTGCTCGCGCGTCAGCGCTCTCTCGAGCTCGGCGAGGCCCTCGCTCACGTCGAGCTTCACGCCGAAGTGCCGGAAGCTCATTCCGGTTGCGTAGAGCACCTTGAACAGGTTGTGCGACCGGCACTGCTCGCCCATCTGTCCGATGCGCACGACGTCGAGCCCGAACGAACCGGAGATCTCGACGCGGAACTTGCGCGACATGTGGGCGAGGACGACCTTCGACTCGACGCCCCGGGGAAGCTCGATCGCGAGCACGGAATTCAGCCGGTGACTCGCGGGGATGAAGAGGTGCAGGCCCATCGCCTCGAGGCCGGCCTGCAGCGACTGCGAGCTGATTCGGTGTCGCTCGTGGCGGGCGCCGAGGCCCTCTTCGCACACGAGGCGCAGCGCCTCGTAGAGCGCGAGGATGCCGGGCACCGGCGCGGTGTAATGGTACTGGTGCGCCCCCCAGAAGCGCTGCGCGCGCACGGCGTCGAAGCACCAGTGCGTCGGCGGGACCGGGCGCTTCTGGACGGTCTGCCACGCGCTCTCGGAGAAGGCGATGAGCGAGACGCCCGGGATCGACGAGAGCCCCTTCTGCCCGCCCGTGACGACCGCGTCGAGACCCCACCGGTCCATTTCGAGCGGCATCGTGCTCAGCGTCACGACGGCGTCGACGAGGGTCAGCGCGCCGTGCGCCCGCGCGAGGGCCGCGATCTCGGGAAGCTCGCCGTTGAGGACCCCGCACGAGGTCTCGCCCTGGACGAGCGTGACGACGTCGAAGCGCCCCTTGGCGAGCGCCGCTCGAACCATGTCCGCGGTGATCGGGCTGCCGGTCTCGGCCTCCAGGGTCGTCACGTCGGCCCCGACGCACGCGGCCATTTCCCCGAGGCGGCCGCTGAACGTGCCCGTCTGCAGACACAGGCACTTTCGCCCGGGCCACAGCAGATTGGTCACGGCCATCTCCATGGCCGCCGAGGCAGGGCCTGCGACGCCCATGACCTTGTCGCTTCGCGTCTGGAACGCGTAGCGAGCCATGCTCTTCAGATGCTCGATGACGCGCTCCATGGTCGCGCCGAGGTGGTTTATGACCACGCCGTTGGCCCGCGCCACCGCGTGCGGAATGGGAACCGGGCCCGCGCCCATGAGGAGAAGCGGCTCCGACGGGAGAATGGCGTCGAGCGGCACGAGCGCCGGCGGGGGCAACGAAACACCCGCGGTTGCCGGCTCGTCTGCCTTGATGGTTCGTGCGGCCACCCGAGTCGCCTCCCGGTCTGAGCCACGCGTCATAGCACGTGTGGTAGTCCTTCGCAGCCGTGAGCCGCGGGCAACTGATCGTCCTGGGCGAGATCGCGCGCGGCGGCTTCGGCCGTGTCGAGCGCGTACAGACGCCCGACGGCCGCGTCTTCGCGCGGAAGGTATTCGACCCGTCGCCCCGGCTGGGGCCGCCCGAGGAGCTGGACGTCCCCAAGCTGCGCAAGCGCTTCGAGCGCGAAGTGCGCGTGCAGATGGCGCTCGGCCCCTACGGCATGATGCCCATCGATCACGCCGCGCTCGGCGACGAGCCACCCTGGTTTCTCATGCCGCTCGCCGAGAAGACCTACCGCGAGCAGGTCCGGACCAATCGGCTAAACGAGCGAATCTCGCCCGAGCCGCTGCTCGACGTCCTGAACGGTCTCGAGGAGCTGCATCGCCTCGGGTACGTGCACCGCGATCTCAAGCCGGACAACGTGCTTCTCTACCAGGGCACGTGGCGCCTCTCCGATTTCGGGCTCGTGGCCGACGTCCCCGTTCGCACGACGACGCGCCTCACGTCGACGGCCTCGCTCTGGGGGTCTCAGCTCTACATGGCGCCCGAGCTGACGATGGACTTCCGTCGCGCGGGCCCGCCGGCGGACATCTACGCGTTCGGATGCATCCTCCACGACCTCGTGAACGGGGGCAGCCGCATCCCGTTCGCCGTGCAGACCGTCGAGGGCCCGCTCGATCCGGTCGTGCGCAAGTGCACCGCGGCCGACCCGAAGCGGCGGTTCCAGAGCGTCGCCGGCCTTCGCGCGGCCCTGGTGGACGTCCTCAAGCGCGCCCACGACGTCCCGAAGACGGAGGCCAGCCGCGAGTGGCACGAAGCGCTCGAGCACGTCGAATCCTGGACCGAGGAGCTCGCGTCCGGCTTCGCCGCGCACATCGAGGTCGCCGAGCCGGGCGACGAGGGGTCCATCGTCGCCGAGATATCCGAGGAGCATCTGCGCCTCATCGCGCAGCGTTTCCCGGATCAGCGCGATCGCATCGCGATGGCGTACTGCGACTGGGCACGCGGCAGCTTCGCGTTTCGCGAGTGCGACGTCGTGGTGGGACGACTGGAGGCGATCTTCCATAGCCAGGAGACCTCGCTCGAGGCGCGCGCCGCGGCGCTCGTGGCCGCCGCCGCGCTCGGCGCCGTCCACAATCGCTGGTTCGTCATGCGGCGCGTGATGCGCCTGGCCGACGCCACGCTGGACGAGAGCCTGGCCGAGCGCGTATCGATCGAGATTCTCGCCGCCGACGCGGGCAGCCATTTTCTCCAGTGCGCCGAGTGCATCAACCGCAGCTCTGCGGACTACCATCCACGCATCGCCCAGTCCCTTCTCGCCGCTCATCGCTGAGGTCTTGCCGATGACCCCGAGCCTCCCCCGCAAACGTCTCGCGATCGCCACGATCTTCGCCCTCTCGTGCGCCTGCTCGCGCAAGCCCGCGGCCGCTCCGGCCGCCGCCCCCGCGGGCGCGGCCCACCAGGAGGTCGTGCAGTATTGCGCCGGCAGGGACCTGGCGCCGGCGCTCGGGTCGCTGGGCTCCGAGGTCGGCAGCACGTGCGACCCGCGCGACCCGAGCGCTCAGGCGCTGGCGAAAGAGCTCTTCGAAGCCGGCGTACGAATCGGCGCCGAGCGCGGCAACGTCAGGGTGCGCGGCGCGGGGATTCGCGCGGGCTCCGAGCAGGTGAGCATCGCGGCCGACATCGCCGCCAAGATTGCCGACCGCGCGCGCGAGGCAGACGAGAAGGCCGCGAAGACCGCGGACGAGGAGCTGACCAAGACCGTCGAGCGGGCCGCCGCCGGCAGCGCGTGCCTCCCTCCTCCGGCCGCGCGCGCCGTGGCGGAGAAGGGCGTTCGGTGCGGCTCGGCGGCGTACGACACCGACGAGTTCCAGGCGGAGTTCGCGCACGCGTTCGGCGGGATTTGCGAGCACCAGCACTCGCAGGAGGATTGCCTGCAGCGCGCCGACACGGAGTACAAGAGAATGCCGCGGGGCGAGGGCGCCGAGAGCGCCCCGAGCCCCGCTGGCGTCAGCCGCTGAGGGCGCTGCGGCTCGCGCCGCTGCTCACGCCCAGCGCCGCTGCGTCACTGGATGCCGGCGTCCTGCGGCCCGCTGTCGGTCGGCGCGCCGGTGTCGACGCCCGCCTCGGGGGCTCCGCCCTCGACGGGAGTGCACTGGCCGAGTGCCTCGACCGGCACAGACGTACCCGGCAGCGGTGAGCACGCCCATCCGGCTCCGCCGTTCGGGCACGACAACTCGTCGGTGTTGCAGGCGTACGAGGTGCCCGAGGGGCACGATGCCGCGCAGTACGAGCTGGGGAGGCCACCGGCGTCCGAAGGCGAAAGGCAGCACGTGGTGCTCCCATCGGGGCAGTCGACCGTATCCGGGGTGTTGCCGCACATGACGAAGCCGCCGGCCATCGCTGCGCAGGCGGTCGGGGTCAGGCAGGCTCCCAGCACGCCGGCGTCGGTGTTGAGGAGGCAGCAGTTGGTCGTCGGATCGGCGCACGCGGCCGGGCAGTTGCCGAGGATGGGACCGCCGTCGTCACCTCCGCCGCTGTCGTCGCCGCCGCTGTCGTCCCCGCTGCCGCTGCTGCTGCCGCTGCTCCCGCTGCTGCCGCCGCTGCTGCTACCACTGCTGCTCGTGCTGCCGCTGGTGCTTCCGCTGCTGCTGGTCGTGCCTCCGTCCTCCGGACCGGACGAGCTCGAGTTCCCGCATGCGACGGCGACTCCAGCGGCAACTCCCAGGACTGCAAGTGCGACAAGACGAATCGATTTCATGGACATTCCTCCAGCGAGCGACGCGCACAGTATCGGGGCTTTCGGCTGAGCCGGCGTCTCACATCCGTCGCGTCGTCCGATTTGGAGGCGTCCGTTTCCGTGTCATGTCCGAGCGATTGCGGCGGGCCGAGCGGCGCGGCTCGCGGGCGGTACGCTGAGGCCGCACCACTCTCATGCCGCCCGAAGACGCGTACGACCGCCTGCCGTATACCGACCACGCCTACGCCGAATCGCACCCCGATCGGCTGGCGGTGGTCGCGAGCCTGTCGGGCTGGACGGCGCCGGACATCACGCGGGCGCGGGTTCTCGAGCTCGGCTGCGGTCGCGGCGGCAACCTGCTGCCCATGGCCGCCGGGCTGCCCGCGGCGACGTTCGTCGGGGTCGACCGCTCGTCCCGGCAGCTCGCCGAGGCGCGCGGCATCGCCGACGAAGCCGGCCTCGGCAACGTGCGCCTGGTCGAAGCCGGTTTCGAGCGCTGCGAGCTGGACGGGGGGCCGTTCGACTACGTCGTCGCGCACGGCGTTTGCTCCTGGGTGTCGCCGCCGAGCCGGCGCGCGCTTCTCGACACCGTGGCTCGCGCGCTGACGCCCGGCGGCGTGGCGTACGTGAGCTTCAACACGCTCCCTGGCTGGTACGAGCGTCTGGCGGCTCGTGACTGGCTTCGCTTCGCCGCGTCGTCCGGGTCCGCGGCGGCGAAGCCGCACGACACCGTTCAATGGCTTCGCGACCAGGCCTCGCCCGAGCTGGCGTCGTACCGGGCGCAGCTCGCACGGGTGGCCGAGCGTCTGGGCGAGACGGACCCCGCCTACGCCGCCCACGAGTATCTGGCCTCCGAGCACCATCCGCAGCTCGTCACGGACTTCCTCGCCGAGGCCGCGGAGGCGGGTCTGGTGTATCTGGGCGACGCCATTGCAGGAGACGCGGCGCTCGAGCTTCTCCCGGAGGCCGTGCAGGCGCGCGCGCGCGAGCTCGACGCCGGGCGCGCGCAGCAGCTGGTCGATTTCGTCCGGAACGCCGCCTTCCGCCGCACGCTCCTCGTTCGGAGCGACGAAGCGGACGCTCGCGGATGGCGCTGGCCGCAGCGTCTGGATCCGCGCGCCGTGGAGTCCCTGCGTCTGTCGAGCCGCCTGCGGGCCAGAGACGGCTCTGCGGCCTCCGCGACGTCCGGCCGCGAGACGTTCGAAAGCGACGGGCTCTACGTGCAGGTCGTCGAGCCCGCCGCGTGTCGCGCTCTCCGCGAGCTGGCCGAGCACGCGCCTCGTTCGATCGCGTTCGACGAGCTCGCGAAGGGCGTCGCGTCGCAGTCGCGTGCGGCGCTCCGCGACGAGCTGTTCGACCTGTGGCTCGCGACGGGCGCCGTCGAGCTTCACACGTTAGAGCCGGCCATGGCCGACGCGCGCGGTCTGCGACCGAAGGCGTGCCCCGTCGCTCGCTGGCACGCTCGCCACGGTGGCGCCGTCACGAACCGCTGGCACCACGAGGTGCGCCTGCCGGATTGGGCCCTGGTCCTTCTTCTCGGCTGCCTGGACGGGACGCGCGACGTGGGGCAGCTCGGACGGGCTCTGCGCGAAGCCCTCGCTGCGGGAGCCGTCGGCGTCAGCGACGCCGAAATCGAGACTTTCGGCGTCAGCGACGCCGAGATTGAGACCGTCGTGCGCGCGGGACTCGATTGGCTGGCGGCGGCGGCCCTGCTCGTTTCCTAGTCTAGACTAGCTAGTACGCGTCGCTCGTACACGGGCATTCATGCAAAGTTCTACTCCGCTGTGTCGCTTGCGCCGGGCGCGGTCCTGAGGTCGCATGCGCGTACCCCATGGACGCGGTTCGTTGCTCGTGCGGAGCGGTTCACCCGCGGGTCGCCTTCGCCTCGATCGGTCGACAGCACGGAGCTCGCGGCGAGTACGCGGAGCTCGGCAACTGCCCCTCGTGTGGCTCGACGACGTGCCTGCGGATGGGGCGCCGGTCTTCGCCGTCGTTCTCGGACTGCGAGCAGACCGCGCGATTCCGCATCGCTTCCGCGGCGCCCTAGCGCGCGCCGGTGATGGCCCGGCGAACGCCCGCGAGCGGCGCGCCGTCGTCGAACAGGACGCGATCCCCCTGGACGCGCACGCCGAGGCGCCCCCACAGCGCGGAAAGGTCCACCGCGCCCGGCGCCAGCGCCATGTCGCGATAGAGATCGCGGAGCACGTGGGTCCGCGTGGCTTCGTCGCCGACGTCGAGGAAGCGCTCGATCGGCCACCTTGCTTCGACGTCTGCTCCCGTCGCAACGACGCCCCGCAGCGCGTCGTCCAGCGAGCGAGCGCCGGCGGTGCGCTCCCGGATCGCGACGTCTGCCACGAAACAGAAGAGAGCCCCGCCCCAGTAGGTGCGACCCCAGGTGTGCGTACGCTCGAGGCCTTCGTCGCCCTTCTCCGGCAAGCCGAGAGGCAGGCCCTCGACCAGGTCTCGCCAGAACTTCTCGGGCGTCACCAGCCCTGCGCGGGCGCGCACCACCGGCTCGACGTACGTAGCGAGCCCCTCGCTCAGCCACACGTGCTCACGCGAGAGCGAAGGCAGCGACGCATGGAGCAGCTCGTGCGTCGCGACCCAGTCGTCACCGGTCGTCGCGGCGGTCACCTTGCCTCCGGCCCGCACGAGGACCGCGGGCCCGCCGTCGCCCAGGGTCTCGCCGCGCGTCGGGCTATCGGGCTTGCCCGCCATGACCACGACCAGCGCTCGGTCCACCGGAAAGCGGCCGAAGTAGGCCGCGATGCCGTCGACCGCCGTACGGATCCACGCGACCGCCTCGGCCTCGGAGAGGGCGAGCGCGTGAGGAGCGACCGCCGTTTCGACGCGCGCCGTGCCGCTGCGAACGGTGTCTGCGTGGAAGGGACCGAACGCGGCGAAGCTCGCGCCCTCGAGCGCCTCGGTCCCGGCCTCGTACGCGTCTGGCTCACCGTCCGGCGCGGGATGGGTGCCCGCGGCGAAGCGGGCGGGAGGATCGACGCGCACGTGAAAGCGAAAGCGAGCTTCCGCGGGCTCCGGCTCGGGATGAAGGAGCCACGTCGACGGGGGCGCGACGAGGACATCCCCCGACGAGATGGCCGTCTCGGGGTCGCTCAGCCGGGCGGCGGCCTCCCGCAGCGCGAAGCGATAGCGAACGCGGCACCCCTGCGCCTGGCACGGCGCGGTCCACGTCGGTCCGCGCGCAGCCGCAGGGACCCAGCCGCCTCCGGACGCGTAGACGACGTCGTGAACGAAGGGTGCCGCGTCGTCGTCGATCGCGATCGTGTCGGAGGATCCCGCGACGAACCGGGCGTCGACCAGGAGCTCGCCAACCGGCGAGCCCACCGCGCGTACGTCGTATTGCCACGCCAGTCCGAGAGGCTCTTGCGGGGCACGCGCGCGCGGCGCGGGGGCACACCCGAAAAGCGGGCCGCCCCCGAACGCGAGCGCGAAGGCGACGGCTTGCTGTAACCTCGTCGACCGTCGCTCGTACTCACGGTAGCCCGGCGGGGAAGAAGGGAACTCGCGATGACCATTGTCGAAGACGCCCGAACGCGGGCGCTGGGAGAGCTCGACCGGGTGAAGTGGCTCGCGCCGCTGCTCGGGCGCCTGGCCGTGGGCCTCCTCTTTCTCTCGACGGGATGGGGCAAGGTGCACAACATCCCCAAGGTCACGGCCTTCTTCCAGGAGCTCGGGATCCCCGCGCCCGGCCTCAACGCGGTCGTGGTGGGGTATAGCGAGCTGATTTGCGGCACGCTGCTGGTCCTCGGGCTGATCACCCGGCTCGCGACGATACCCCTCATCGTGAGCATGGCCATCGCCATCGCGACCGCGAAGTGGAAGGACATTCACGGTCTCTTCGACCTCGTGGGGACCGACGAGCTTACGTACCTGGTCGTCCTCGTGATGGTGGCCATCATCGGCCCGGGCGCGCTTTCGCTGGATCATCTCGTGATTCGCAGGCTCGGTTGGACGGCGCAAGACAGCTCCTCGTGAGGCTCATTTGCTCGCCGCGACGTACACGCCGTTCCAGTCCGGCGGGGGAGGCGTGGAGATCATCTCCCGGCACCTCTCGAGCAGCACGCAGCTCGGCGCGTCGTGGTCTCGGCTGCGAAGGAGCTCGAGCGCGCGCTCGAACTCGCGCGCGAAGTAGGCCTCGAGCGCCCGTTCGTAGGGGGCCGCCTCGGCGAGCGCGTTCGTGCACTGCTCTCGGAGGCCCAGAAGCTCGTACACGCGAACGGCCTCCTCCTTGCCCTTCACCGCCACCCGGTCGATGAGCCGGAACGCGAAGGCGTCGCCCGCGGCGGTGACGAACGCCTCGCTCGCGAGCACCGCGAGGCCGTATTGCTTACCGAGCCCCTCGAGCCGGGAAGCCAGGTTCACGCCGTCGCCGAGCGCCGTGTAGCTCAGACGCTCCGGCGCGCCGAAGTGGCCCACCATGACGCGAGCCGTGTGCAGGCCGAAGCGCGTGAAGAGCGGAGGCAGCCCCCGCCAGGCCTCCGACGCATAGAGCTCTCGCGTGGCGCGCAAGCACGCCAGCACGGCGTGCGCTGCGCGGCTCGCGTGGTCCGGCACGTGCGAGGGCGCGTTCCAGAACGCCATGACCGAGTCGCCGATGAATTTGTCGACCGTCCCGTGGGTCGAGCGCACGCCCGCCGTCATCGCTTCCAGGTAGCGCCCGAGGGCCTGGGCCAGCGCGTCGGGCGTCAGCCGCTCCGACAGCGTCGTGAACCCCTCGATGTCGCTGAACATCAGGGAGATCTCGATGAGCTCCCCGCCGAGCTGCGGCTCGCGGTTGGACTCGTAGAGCTCGCGCACCAGATCCATCGGCACGTACTTGCCGAGGGCGCGCATCGACGTCTTGGCGCGCTCGACGCCGTCCATCACGTTGGCGACGTCGCGGAAGGGCGCGCCGGTGGGGGCGGGGGAGAAGTCCAGCCGCCGCATGCGCGCCGTCGTCGCGACGATTCGACCGAGGGCCCGGCGTATGAGCGACAGCGTGATGCCTCCCGCGACGAGGACGAGCGCCATCGTGGCGACGAGCGCGAGGCGCAATCGATCGCGAAGGGGACGCAGGTCGCGCGTGTAGTAGTCCTCGGGTACGACGACTCCGGCGACCCAGTCCTGCGAGTTCATGAGCAAGCGGAACGTGGCCAGGTAGTTCACTCCGGCGACGGTCACACGGTCCGAACGCTGGGGGTACGCGCGCGAGACCTCGCGGAGGACGGGGAGGGCGAGAGCCGCCGCGATCGGCGCCGGGACGTGCTCGGATGCGACGCGCAAGTCGTCGCCCATGACCTCCAACCGATCGCCCGCCGCCAGCCGCGTCACGAGGCGCCCCTGCGCGTCGCTCACGAAGATCTGCGCGGGGTCGTGCGTGTCCGCCTGGACCATCCGGGGGAGCTCGTCGATCGTCTGCGTGAGCAGCCCCGCCCGCAGGACGCCCGCGAAGTGCCCCGGCGTGTCCTCGATAGTCTGCTGGAGGGTGACGACGACGCGTCGCTCGCTCTCGGGCAGAACGGCGTCGAGCTGGGAGAAGGACGAGATCACTCCAGATGGCGCGGCCCCCGATGTGTTTCGACGCGGTCGTCTCGAAGGTGGGGTGGCTCGTGGGATCTGCGCTCTGCATGTCCCAAACGAACGGCGCCGAAGTGAGCCCGCCGCCTCGCGGGCGCCGGCGCACCGAGTCGACGAAGCGGCCGTCCTCGGCGGTCGTGCGCCGGGTGAAGATCTCGCTGTCGCGGTCGGCCGACTGCCGGTAGACGGTGACCTGCCATCGGTCGTCGGGCGCCAGCCGCGCGTCGTCGCCGCGGTAGCCGAGCCTCGTCGCGTGCGTCAGCGTCATGTCCGACAGCGTCGGGTGATCGAGCAGCTCCGAGAAGAGCCGCGCCTCGATCGACATGGGGTCGTCCATCTTCACCAGGCCGAGGCGCATCGCTCGGGCCACTTCGTCGACGGCGGCCGGCCCGACGCCGAGTTCCTCGGACAACGCCGCATCGATCTGCCGCGCCGCCCGGTCGCGCAGCTCGTCGGAATGCTCGAGAATCGAGCGCCGGGCCGATTCGAGCAGCACGGTAAAGGTCGCCCCGACGAGCAGCGCGAGGGCCAGGGTCGTCAGGACGAACCACTGAGCGAGCGTCAGTCGGGACAAGCCGCGCGTCATCGAGAGGGCTCTTACGGTACCGGAGCCCGCGCACGAAGCACTACGCACAGCGAGCCGTTCCGTTTCGCCCGGCCCCAAAAACGAACCTGAGGGCAAACCTGGACGGCAAGCGCGGCGGTTTCACCGAAACCCCTCTTGACGCCGCTCGTAGTGCAGCCGAGAAGAGGGACCCGAGAGGAGTCAACATGAACAACACGATTATCGCAGCGGCAGTCGGTGGGATTCTGATGGGGCTGACGGGGGGCTGCGGGGGTTCGACTCCGCCGGCCGAGTCGCCCGCGGCGGCCACTCCGGCCGCTACCCCCGGTGCGGCTACCCCCGGCGCCAAGCACGCCTGCAAGGGCCAGAACGACTGCAAAGGCCAGGGCGGCTGCAAGACCGAGAAGCACGCCTGCAAGGGCCAGAACGACTGCAAGGGTCAGGGCGGCTGTAAGGGCTGATCGCGCAGGCGCGGGGCAGAGGTCATGACGAACCGATTCGGGCTACCCGATTTGGGCGTGGGCCTGGGCCTCCGCACGGTGCACTACGCGCACATCCTGGAACATCGCCCCGCCGTCGGGTGGTTCGAGCTCTTGAGCGAGAACTACATGCAGACGGCGGGGCGTCCGCTTTTTTACGCCGAAGCCATCGCCGACCGGTACCCGGTGGCCATGCACGGCGTCTCGCTGTCGATCGGGTCGACCGATCCGCTGAATCGCGAGTACCTGACGGAGCTTCGCGCGCTGCGGGATCGAACGCGCGCGCTCTGGGTCTCCGACCACTTGTGCTGGACGGGCGTGAGCGGAAAGAACACGCACGATCTTTTGCCGCTGCCGTACACGGAAGAGACCCTTCGTCACGTGGCGAGTCGCGTGCGCGTGGTGCAAGACTTCCTCGGGGCGCCGCTGGCGCTCGAGAACCCGTCGACGTACGTCGAGTACGCCGGCTCCTCGATGTCCGAATGGGAGTTTCTCGCGCGCCTGGCCGAGGAGGCCGACTGCGCGCTGCTTCTCGACGTGAACAACGTGTTCGTGTCGGCCCATAACCACGGCTTCGATCCCGCCGAGTATCTCGCGGCGATTCCGTACGACCGGGTCGTGCAGTTTCACGTCGCCGGACACACCAACCACGGCACGCACATCATCGACTCGCACATCGGCCCGGTCATCGACGAGGTCTGGCGGCTGCTCGGACAGGCCTACGCGCGTGCCGGCGGAGCGTCCGTCCTGCTCGAGTGGGACGCGGAAATCCCCGGCTTCGCCGAGACGCACGCCGAGGCGCTGCGCGCGCGCGAGTTCATCGACCGGGCGGCCGCATGAATCGCTTCGTCGTCGAGACCGAAACGCTGCACGAGCGCGCGAGCGCGACGCCGGGGGGCGCATCGCGCAC
Organism: uncultured delta proteobacterium; assembly: GCA_963720145.1. Taxonomy (GTDB): domain Bacteria; phylum Myxococcota_A; class Polyangia; order Polyangiales; family Polyangiaceae; genus Palsa-1150. The sequence goes on along the minus strand of CAVREO010000033.1, from coordinate 26,500 downwards.
CGGCAGCACCAGGCTCACCCGCCCCGAGTCGGCGGCGCCGCGAGACACCGCGACACGCCGCGAGCCCTTGCCGGACGAAGACACGGGACTCGGCGGCACGCAGCGGTGGTTCGCGCGCGCCGTGATGACGCCCGAGTCGGAGCCGGCCGGCGACGAAGAGGCGGCGCGGCGGCTCACCGCCGGTCCTCGCTTGTCCGCGGCCGAGCGGCTGCAAATCTACCGACGCGGGTACCACGCGAGGCTCGTCGAGTGCCTCGCCGACGACTATCCCGTTCTCCAGCACGCGCTCGGGGACGCGGCCTTCGAGGACCTGGCTTGCGCGTTCATCGCGCGGCACCCCTCCGAGGGCCCCAACCTGAACTTCTTCGGCCGCCGCCTGGCCGCGTTCTGCCGCGGCGAGGCCGGGGAGCCCTTCCCCCTGCGCGCGTTCGCCGCCGACCTCGCCGCGCTGGAGTGGGCCATCGTCGAGGTGATTCACGCGCCGAGCAGCGATCCGCTGACGCTCGAGGGGCTGCGCGATTTGCCCATGGAAGCGTGGGCCGAGGCGCGCCTCGTGCCCAACACGGCTCTGCGTCTGCTCCGATTCGAGCACCCGGTGAACGCGTACTTCCAGGCGCTTCGCGAGGGGAAAGAGCCGGCCCTCCCGGGCCCCGCGCCCACGGCGACCGTCGTTTATCGGAGCGGGCCCACAATCTGGCGCATGGACCTGACGGTGCCGATGTTCGAGGTGCTCTCCGCGCTCGTCGGGGGCGAGGCGCTCGGCGCGTCGCTCGGTCGCGTCGAGAGCGCGCTCGAGGGCGTGGACGCCGCCGAGGCGACCCAGCGCGTCACCCACTGGTTTCGCGAGTGGGTGCAGAGTGGGCTCTTCGCCCGGGTCGAGCGTCACGGCGAAGCGTAGAGCAGGTACTCGGGTATCGGCATCTTCTCTTCGCCCATCTTCTGCCGCAGCCACGACCTGGCGCCCATGGGGTCGTCGAACAGCGTCATCGGGCACGGGGGTACGGCGATCAGATAGAAGGCCGAAATGACGAACCGCATCGTCGGTGACCCGAGCACGATGGCGGACCCTGCGCACCACCGTCGCGTGCGTTCCTGGTTATTCTTCGCCCACGCGCCCATGCGCGTCACCTGAGACATGTCGGGCCGATACACGCGCATATGGGTGAGCATGAAGAATCGCTCGCCCTTGGAGTGAATGTCGTCCAGGCCGCGAAGGAACGACTCGAGGTCGTCGGCCGTCGGTCGGCCTTCGAGCGTGGCCACGGCAAGCGGCCAGTGGGTCTTGTCGAGATGGATGCCCGCGGCATTCGTCGAACCGGTCACGGGTGCATCCCGGTGATCCGCAGAACGGGAGGCTCCGCGCCGCGGGTCGAAGAGAAGATCGCCCCCCGGTTCGTCACCGGCGTCGAGGTGATCATGAACGTCGATTGCCCGTCGGTGTCGGCCGCGACTGCGGCGGTCACGTCGATCTCGATCCACGTGCCGACGGCCGTGTCGTCGACGTTGGCCGACGCGACCATACCGCCGCTCGGCGGTTGCGTGTTCCACGTGATGCCGGCCGGGTCCCACGGGTCGGATGCCGTGGGGGCGTAATCGACGAGGAGCGGAATCGTGACCGTACTCGACGAATCCAGCGACCCGACGTAGAGGCGGAGACGCGCCGAGCTGACGTTCGAGTAGCCGCTGACGTCGAACGTCAGCCAGCTGATGCGATTCAAGCCGGTCTGGGAGCGCGCCTTCACGATGAGCTGCGCGTCGGTGTCGAAGTTGGTGTTGGCGCTCGTACCGTCCTGGACGTAGACGTCCTTCGTCGCGGCCAGGTCGACCGGCGTCGGGCCGCTCGCCTCCTGCGCCGGCCCGTCGGAGAGGGGCGAGTCCTGAACCGTCGCATCGGAGCCGGATGGTGCGTCCGGCGTGCTCGCGCCGTCGGCGGCGCTGGTTCCGTCGGCCTCACCCGAGTCGGGTGGCGCGGCTTCGGGCGCCGCGGAGTCGAGCGTCCCGGTCTCGTGCAGGCTTCCGGCGTCGCTCCCGGGTGCGCCGTCCTGTCTTGCCGGCGACGTCTCGTCGCCCGCGTCGGCCGGGGAGCTCGTTCCGTCCGCCGTACCGGAGTCGCCGGAGCCACCCCCGGAGAGGCCGTCGGTATTCACGGCCAGCGAGCAGGCAGCCACCAAGAAGAGGCTCGCCGAGAGCAGCGTGGCCCTCCCCAAGCCGAGTCTGGACTCGCGCCCTGGAAGCACTCAATTTCAGCGTATCAGAGAGTGGCGCGGGGGGCTTGTCGACCCGCATCGGGGCGCCGTTACGGGCAAAAGCGCTGCGGGGCGAAGCCGATACGCTGCCCCGCGGTGTCGAAGATCACCATGTGGCCGAGCATGACCGACGTTCCGAGGATCGTCCCGCTCGGCAGGGGGCTCTGGTAAATGCCGCTGCAGTAGTACGTCGTTCCGTTCGCCGCCGTCGTGGGGAGATACGACTCGCTCGCCTTCAGGACGAGCGCGTTCGCCGCGTCTCCCTGCCCGCCTTGCCCTCCTTGGCCGGCGAAGACGAGCGTGAGCTCCGGAAGCTGCGTGTCAATCTGGTCTCGGGTCAACGTGGAGGTAAAGCACATGGTCGTGCCGAGCCACCCCATGTTGCCGGCGAAGGCGGTCGAGAACGCCGGCACCGCCTGGATGGCCGACATGAGGGCCCGGAACGCGGCCGGCTGGAGCGCGAAGACGCTCGTCCCCGTGTCGACCGCCGCCACCCCGTAGTCCGCCGCATGGAAGCCGAGCGAAACGTCGCCGAGCCGCACGTCGTCGAGCTCGACTCCGTAATACGGAGAGCCAATCATCGGGCTGTAGAAGGCGGGACCGGTCAGAGCCCCCGCCGCCGGGTCGACTCCACCCAGCATGAGCTGACCTTGCGCGGGGCAGAGCTCGACCGCGAAGACGCCGGGAATGGCGCCGCCCCGGGTGACCTTGTCGAGGAAGGAGTCCGTGCCCTGGGCGGCCAGCCCGGACCCGCCGAATCCGACGATGCCCTGCGGCGCATAGGGGACCGTCCCGAGTCCGCACCCGCCGTTCTGGAAGAAGGCATTCTGGGTGTCGATCGCGGCGAAGGCCATCGCGGTGGGTGCGTTGGTTCCCGCGAGCTGCACGGAGTCGGTGTAGACCTCGCCTTGCCACAATCCGATCGCGTACATATCGGTGGCCCGGACCCCGTCGTCGGTGGCGCCGGGTCCGGGCGTGTACTCGGGCATGACGCCGCAGGTCGGGCAGGTGCTCGACGCGACGGCGACCGTCCCCGAATCCGGTGTCGACCGTGAGGAGAAACGTCTGCGATCCGACCGCGAACGGAGCGCCGTAGCCGGGCCCCCCCGTGCATCCGGAGAGGGCGACCGTCGTCGGCGAGCCGAGCGGGACGTTGAAGTCCCCGTCGTACTCGGGGGCGTCTGCGGCGCCGCCGTCGCCGGCCGGCATGATTGCGCCGCCTCCGTGGCCCGACGAGCACCCGGCGATTGCCGCCGCGAGCGCGAGCGCCGCCCCGAGCGTCGCAACGCCGAGAAGGCCAGTACGGAATCGCATGAGCCGGCGCGCAAGCTATCGCCGGAGAGTGGAGCATACAACAGGCAGCGGCGGCGCTCTTACGCTCGCGCCGCACGCCGAACGCCTCGGGTGTGACAGCTCACGAGCCCCAATCGACAGCAGCGCACGCCGCGCCCACGAGTTCGCCTCGCGAGCGACGAAAGGTCCGGCCTGCTGGTTAAGGCGCGTCATCGCCCGGAGAAACGAAGCGAGCTCGAATCGCGTGGGACCGCTCGGCACGCCACGTGGAGTGCCCCGCCCCACCAAGGAGGCCTCCATGCGATTCCCCCTCGTTTATGCCATTTCAACCGTGGCCGCGATGCACGCGGCGGCGGCATGCTCCGGCGCCGACCCTACGACAGGCACCGGCGCTCCGCCCGTCGACACGTCCACCCCGCAAGCGCCGGTCAGCACGCCGACGGGCGGCGGCTCTGTTTCGAATCCGCCGGCCACCCCGACGGCGACCACCGGCTCAGCGCCGCAAAACGGGGCGCCGACGAGCGCTCCGGCCGGTGCGAGCACGGCCCCCAGCATGCAACCGAGCATGCCTGCGCCGATGGTGGCCGCCGCTGTACCCGATCCGGGCAGCAGCGCGCCCAGCACGCCGAGCTCGCAGCCGCCCGCCGGCAGCCAGCCCGCGAGCGGGCCACCGTCGCCGAGCGACGCCCCGCCGCCCACGAGCACGCCACCGACGGCGAACATGCCTTCCTCGCCGAACGGCACGCAGACGCCCGGTTTCGGACAGCCGAACGGCACGCAGTCGCCGGGCTTTGGGCAACCGAACGGCACGCAGTCGCCTGGCTTCGGACAGCCGAACGGCACGCAGTCGCCTGGCTTCGGACAGCCGAACGGCACGCAGTCGCCTGGCTTTGGGCAACCGAACGGCACGCAGTCGCCGGGCTTTGGGCAACCGAACGGCACGCAGTCGCCTGGCTTCGGACAGCCGAACGGCACGCAGTCGCCGGGTTTCGGGCAACCGAACGGCACGCAGTCGCCGGGCTTCGGTTCGCCGACCGGCACGCAGACACCGGGCTTCGGTTCGCCCAATGGCGCCTCGTCGCCGGGGTTCGGTTCGCCAACCGGATTGGGGTCCCCCGGCTTCGGTTCGCCGACCGGTTTGGGATCGCCAGGCTTCGGCTCGCCGGGGTTGGGCTCACCAGGCTTCGGTTCGCCGGCTGGGCTGGCGGGCTTCGCTGGGCCCGGGCTGTTCGGGGGCTCGCCGGGGTTCGGGGGCGGCGGCGTTCCACCGTTCTGAAACCGTCTGTCTCTCTCTCGGGGCGGCGACGGCCGCGCACGCGCAAAGTGCGGGCGCGCCTCGCCGCCGCCTTCTTGCGGCCATTCCCTCGCGCACATGTTCCGATGGACGTGCGTGATCGCCCTCGCCCCCCCGACGAAGCCGCGGCAGCGGCGGGCATCGTCCCTGCGTTACGCTCTTCCCGGTGAGCACCAGCGGGTACGCGTTCGCGGGCGTGGACCGAGCGCGAGAGCTCGAGCGACTCCGCCACCTCGAGCGCGTCTTCGACTCGGCCTCCCAGCGGCTTCTAGACGCCGCGGTCTCGCCGGGGTCCCGTTGCCTCGAGGTCGGCGCGGGCGCCGGCTCGAATCGCCGCTTGGCTCGCGGAGCGTGTCGGCGAGGAGGGGGAAGTGGTCGCGGTGGATCTCGATGCTTCGTTTCTCCGGGAGTCGTCCCCACCCGCCCGGGTGCGCATCGTCGAGGCCGACGTTCGTCGTGCAGCGCTCGCCCGCTCGCACTTCGACGCGGCGCATGCGCGCTACGTGCTCGTGCACAACGCAGACTGGGCGGCGCTCGTCGACGCCATCGTCGCCTCCCTCAAGCCCGGCGGCGCGGTCGTGCTCGAGGAGCCGGACTTCACGGTTGCCAAGGCCGGCTCGGGGAGTGATTCCCGCGCCTTCGAACGCGTGAACGCGGCCATATGCGCCATGTTTCGCGACGCGGGAAGGAACCGGCGCTCGGCATCCGGCTGCCCTCCGCGCTGGAGTCACGCGGGCTGCGCGTCGAGCGGACCGAGAACAGCGCTCCGCTCTGTCGCGGGGGCGATCCTCTCGCGGTCATGATGGCCATGTCGACGGCGCAGCTCGGCGCGAAGTACGTGGCCACGGGTCTCGTCGACGAGGGGGATCTGGCAGGGTACGCGCGCTTCGCGGCCGATCCGGGCGCTTGGGGCGTTTACTACGCGACGGTCGGCGTCCTCGCGCGCAAGCCGCAGCGCGGGTAGAGTCCGGCTCGAGCGCCGGCGATGAACAAGACCCACGCGTCCGGGATCGTCGCGCTCGGTGTTCACGGGGCGATCCTGCTCGCCGTGGGCTTGCAGAGGAGCTCTTCGCCAGGCGAGTCGCGCCCTGCGGTCGTGACCGAGATCGAGCTCGAGTCGCCTCCCGGAGCGCCGGGCACCGCGGTCGAACGAGCGCCGGCGCCCGAGGAGCCGGCACACGTCTCCGCCCCACCTCGCGCCGATTCGAGAGGGGGCACGCGAAGTCCCCGTAGCATCTGCCCCCTCCGCCCCGCCTGCCGAGCCGTCCGCCGACGAGGGCTCCTGGACGTTCTCGCCGGGCCCGGCCTCGGGCGAGGGTCTGCTCCCGGGCGCAGGACTTGCCGACGCTGTGAACGCCGGCGTCCGCGCGACGCTCGCCGACGAGCGGGCCCAGGAACGCAAGCGGGGGAGCCCGTCGAAGAAGCTGCTTTCCTCGGTCACCGCCCACGACATGGAGCTCGGGCTCTTTCCGGGCAGCGCGCTCGTGACGCTGGCCCGAGACGGCGTGCGCAGGAGCCAGGCCCCGGACGTCGGTCGTGCGCTGCTCGAGTTCCAGCTGGACGGTGCCGGCGTCGTCGCCTCCGTGCGCGTGCTCGATGCGTCCTCCGACCGAACGGAGTGGGACCAGGTCGCCAGCGACATCGCGCGCGAGGCGCGGGCGGCGCCCCCGCAGAGAATTCCGTCCGGTGGCAAGGGAGTGGCGCTGACGGTCGAGGTCACGAGCGCAATCAAGACGGTCAGCGGCGGGACGCCTTCGCATGATCCCCTCGAAAAAGATCGTCGGGGCGATCGTCGATCCGGTCGACACGTTGATTGACGGGCGGACCCCACCCCAACGCGTGGTCATGGCGCGTGCGGTGGCGGTCGAGGTGCTGTAGCCGGGTCGGCTCCGTTTACCCTTCTTTACGCCTGCCGGGGGATGGCCGGCGGTCCCCCGCACGTCATACCGAGCGGAGGTCGAAGAAAACCATGAATCGAAGAGTCCACAAGGTCGCGACCGGTGCGCTTCTCGTAGCCGCGATCACCGTCATCCCGGGGGCATATGCCTTTGCGCAGGAGGCTCCCTCGCAGGCTCCCGCGCCGAAGCTCGAGCGAGCCCACCGGGGCGGATTGCTCGGAGCCGCGCGGAAGCTCGACACACTCACGGCCGAGCAGCGCTCGGCGATCGAGCAGCTCGTTCAGCAACGCCGTGCCGCGAACGTCCCGGTGCGGCAGGCCGACGCGCAGGTGCTCACGGTGCTGGCGCAACAGGTCGAACAGGCCGCCGTCGACCCGCAGGGGCTCGCCGCGAGCCTGGGCGCCGAGAAAAGCGCGGCGAGCACCGCAGGAGCGGTCGATCGCGATACGCTCAATCAGCTGCACGCGCTCCTCACGGCGGCGCAGAGGCAGCAGGTGGCCGACGCCGTTCGCGCCCAGCGGAGCGAGACACGGCAGCGCCACCACCACGAACGGGGTGCCAAGCTCGCCAAGCTGGGCCTCTCCCCTCAGCAGAAGGCGCAGGTCGAGGCCAACCTGCGCGCCGAGCGAGACCGGAACGGCGGAGCCCAGCACCCCGGTGCGGGGATGCTGGACGCCTTTCGCGGCGACAGCTTCGACGCGGCAGCGTGGGTCCACCCCCGCATCCGTGGCGAGCGCGCCGAGCGATTCGCCCAGGCGGTGGTCCCGGTCCTCACCCCCGCGCAACGCGCCACGTTGGCGAGCGAGCTCCGGGCGCGCGCCGAGCACGAGAGCAAGGGCAGGGGCTGACTCACGGCGCGCCGCCCACGCACGCGAGGCGAAAGCACTGCCAGCGCCCCGCGTCCGGCAAAAAAACGCACCGGGGGTCGCCCACGCCGGCGGCCCCCGAGCAATCCGAGTCGTTCACGCACCCGTCGGCCGGCCCGTGGCAGAAGAATCCGACCGAACCAGGCGGTACGTTGATAGTCGTATTGTCCGACATGAGAGAACATCCCGACGTATAACCGAATAACGAGGGCGAGCAGTACTCCTGCCCGCAGTCCGCGTCGACGCGACAGCCGCTATTCATGCAGAGGTTCGCCGCGTAGCTCCCGCCGACGCGGCACACGCAAACGCCGCCCGCGGTGCAATCGGCGTCGTTCGTGCACTCGTCGTACGAGCACGAGTTGTCGGGCGGCCCGAGGTCGCTCGGCAGGCCGTTGCAGCGGCCGTTCTTGCCCTTCGTACAATCGGCGTCGGACGCGCATTCGCTCATGGGCGGCACGGGCGAGTCCGGACTCCCGGCCGGACGCGGCGTCGTGCACGCGGTCGGCTGATGCTGGGCCGGGACCGGGATGGAGGCGCCATCGGACGCTGCGTGAGCATCGGGGCTGCCCCCGTCCGTGCCGGAGGCGGTGCTCGTGGAACCGCCGCAATGGAGAGTTGCGCCCAGAAAGGCGAGCAGGGGAGAGAGGGAGATGCGGCGCGCCATGATCAGGTGAGCGGCGCTATCAAGATGCGTGCCCCCCGGTCAGCGGCGACGTTCCGCGGCTCCGGGGTGATCCGCGGGGGCACAACCTGTGCCAGGGGGACGTCCGTGTCGCGGGGTGCGCGAGCAGGTAGATCCTCGACGCCGTCGCCACGTACGATCCCGATGGGCGCCTGCGCCCCGGAGGACCTGCCCATGCCTTTCCCTCGTCGGTTGACGTCGCTCGGCTTCGTCGTCTTGCTCGGCTCGATGGGGTGCGCCCGGCAGCCGCAGGTCCAGGCCGACTCGCTCCCTCTCCGCCGCGTCGTCGTCTACCGGAACGGCGTCGGGTATTTCGAGCGGGGCGGGCACGTCGAGGAGAGCGAGGTTCGCTTCAAGATGAAGCAGTCGGAGGTCGGCGATTTTCTCGCCACCCTCGCGGTGATGGAGCAGGGCGGAAGCTCGGTCAAGTCCGCGGCGTTCCCGCTCGACGTGGACGACGACGTCGTCAAGGACGACGAGGGCGTGAAGAAGCCTCCGAAGACCGACGACGAGAAGCGCGGGCTAAAGAGCGTCGTTCTGGCTCTCGACGGCAAGGCCCACGACCTCGCGGTGGGGTACATCGCGTCCGCGCCGGTGTGGCGGCCGTCCTACCGGCTCGTCGTGCACAAGGATGGGCAGGCCGACCTGCAGGCGTGGGGGATCGTCCAGAACCTTTCGGGCGAGGACTGGAAGGACGTGAAGCTCGCGCTCGTCGCGGGCGCGCCGCTGTCGTTCGAGGCGCAGCTCGGGACGGCCGTCATTCCGCCGCGGCCGACGGTGACGGACATGGGCGAGGTCATCGCCGCCGTGCCACGCGCGGAGACGTCGCTCTCGCAGGAGGCGCCGCCGCCACCCCCGGCCCCAGCGGCCGCAGCGCCGGAAGCCGCCGCGGACGGGACGGACGAAGAGGCGCAGAACGGTCTCCCGGGAAGCGCGCCTCGCAAGAGCGGCAAGAAGGGCGCGGGCGGCGGAGGCGCGCACATGAAGTCGGCGAGCAGCGCGGCAGGGGCATCCCCTCCGATGCTGGCGCCGGCCGCTCCGAAGGCGATGGAAGCTCCCGTCCCCCGACGAGATCTCGGAGCCGCGCGACCTTCGCTCGCTCGCGGCCGTGGCGGTCGAGGCGGGTACCACGCGTTACGATCTGCCCGAGTCCGTCACCGTCCCCGACAAGAGCGCCACGATGGTGATGCTCCTCTCGAAGAAGGTGCCGGGCGAGGCCGACTTCCTCTTCGCGCCCGACGGCGGCGTCCCCGACTCCGGGCAGCACCCGTTCCGCGTCGCCCGCTTTGCGAACAAGAGCGGCGGCGCGCTCGAACGCGGGCCCATCGCCGTCTTCGAGGAGGGCTCGTTCCTGGGACAAGGGATGGTCGATCCGCTGCCCGACTCGGCGACGGCGACCGTGCCCTTCGCGCTCGAGCGCAGCCTCGCGATCGACTCCGAGCGCAAATACGAGGAGCTCGGCGAGCGGGTGCACAAGATCGAGAACGGCGAGCTCACGATTGACCGCGACGCCCAGACGCAGACCAAGTACCGCATCCGCAACGGGGCGGATCTGCCCGCGAAGGTGCTCGTGAAGCACCCGCGAATGAACGGCACCCGGCTCGTGCAGCCTCCGCCCGGCAGCGAGGACAACGTCGGGACGGGCTCGGCCCTCTTGCCCACGACGGTCTCCCCCCGGGCGACGGGCGAGCTCGTGGTCGACGAGCGCGCCACCCTCATGCGCCGCGAGGACTGGTTCTCGACGGTGGCCGACAGCGCCGTGAAGGCCTTCCTCGCCGACCCGAGGAGCGACCGCGCCGTCACCGGGAAGCTCGCCGCGGCGTGGGTCACGAGGAGTTCCATCGTCGAGAAGTCGCAGGCGCGCAGCAAGCTCGCGCAGGAGCAGTCGAGCCTCGGGCAGCAGCAGGACGAGACGCGGCGCAACCTCCACGCGATCGAGAAGAACAAGAGCGCCGAGGCGCTCCGCGGCAAGCTGACTCAGCGCCTGGCGGAGGTCGCGACGCGCATCGACGAGCTCACGAAGCAGATCGTCGAGCTCGACGCGAAGCTCGCCGAGCTGCGCGTTCAGTTCAAGGAGACGCTGAGAGACGTGAAGTTCGTAGCCCCCGTGACCCAGCCGTCCTGAGCGATGCGCTGAGAGGTGGTCGACGCTGGGCCAAGCGGGGAGCATCGATCGGGCCGTGCGGGTCGCAGCGCGGTGGCTCCTCGCCTTGGCCGTGCTGACGCCGGGCGCCTCGAGCGCCTCGCCCGAGGACCTCTTCGGCCTCGGCCCCCGGTCGGCCGCGATGGGGGGGTCGGGAGCGGCGGCGTCCGGCGACTGGGAAGCCGCCTACACGAACCCCGCGCTCGTGTCCCTTGCCCGGAGCAACCTCGTGGCCGTCGGTTTGCAGGGCGCCGTCTTCGATCTGCACGCGGACGGCCGCGGGCTCCCCGGGCGCGTGTCGGTTCTTCCGGCGAAGGGCGTCCTCGTCGGCGCCGCCGTGCCGGTCCCTCTCGGGGGCGCCCTTCACGGTCGCCTCAGTCTCGCGATGGCGCTCTACACGCCGAGCGACACGGTGGTGCGCGCGCACGTCCCGTACCCCGAGACGCCGAGCTTCCCCCTTCTCGCCGATCGCGCCCAGTCGCTCGCGCTGCGCTTCGGCGCGGGCGCCGATCTCGGCCACGGCGTCCGTGTCGGTGCGGGCTTCGCCGTCCTCGCCGAGCTGCTCGGCGCCATCGACGTCGCCAGCGCCGGCGGCATGGTCAGCTCGAGCGTCGACGACCAGCTCGTCGCCACCTACTCGCCCACGGTCGGCGCCTCGTGGGAGCCTCCTCTCGAGCGTACGCCCGGAGGCGCCCCCGCCTGGCGCATCGGCGCCGTGTGGCGCGGCCCGCTGCAAGCGCGCTTCGACGTGACCGTCGACGCCAGCATGCTGAGCACGCTCGCGATCCCGCCGCTCCACATCGGCGGCGTCGCCCAGGCCGACCCCGAGGAGCTCGTGCTGGAGGTCGCGCGCGAACGCGACTCGTGGGTCGTCGCCGCCGGCCTCACGTGGAAGCGCTGGAGCGCCTCCCCGGGATGGTTCGAGCCCGTGGTCCTCTGCACGCCGGGCAACCCGTGCTCGGCGCTCTCGCCTCCGGCGGTTCGCCTCGGCGACACGCTCGTCCCGCGCCTCGGCGCCGAGCGCCGCTTCGAGCTGTCCCGCGGAACGATGGCTCGCCTGCGCGGGGGATTCTTCCTCGAGCCCACGCCGGTGCCCTCGAGCACGCCTTCGTCGCAGGCGTACGACCCGCGCACGCAGTCGCTCACCGACGTGCCCACGCGCCTCTTCGACGCGACGCGCGCCGTCTTCTCCACCGGCGCGGGCCTGGACCTCGGCGACCGCGCGCCGGTCACGGTCGACCTGTTCGCCCAGTGGCATACGCTGCTCCCGCGCACCCTCGAGACACCGCCCTCGCCGCCGGCGAGGGTTTCGGGCAGCGCGCTCGTGTGGGGCCTCACCGCCGCGGCGAGGTTCTGATGAGGCGCGCGCTACCGTGGCCTGCCCTCGTCGCGCTTCTCCTCGCGCCTGCCGGCGCAGTCGCCCCGCCGCGCTCCGCGCGCGCCAATCCGCTCGATACCTTCGGCTTCGGGTCGCGGCAGACCGCCATGGGCGGCGCCGTCGCCGCCGACGTGAGCGACTTCAGCGCCTGCTACTACGACCCCGCGGGCCTGGCCCTGGCGCGCCGTCTCGAGATCGGCGTCGGCTACTTCGACGCCGAGCACGCGCTCTTCCTCAACGGCCGAAGCAGCGGTGTCGAGGCGGTCCGCGGCCTCGTCGGAGGCGCCGTCGTGCCCGGGCGCCTGGCCGGACTCCCCTTCGCGTTCGGCCTCGGCTTCCACCTGCCCGACGCGCGCCTCGCCCTCGTGCGCGCGCTGCCGCAGGACCAGCCGCGCTGGGAGCTCTACGAGACGCGCAACCAGCGCATGTGGTTCGGCGTCGACGCGGCCATCGCCATCGCGCCCTGGCTCCAGATTGGCGGCGGCGCCACGTACATGGCCTCCACGACGGCCACGCTCGACGTCGGCGGCCACATCGATCTCTCGCGATCGACCGACTCCTCGCTCCGCGACGCGGTCACCGCCAACCTCGCGTCGGTCGTGTACCCCGACTTCGGCGTGCGCCTGCAGCTCTCGGATGCCGCCGCGCTCGCCCTCGTCTACCGCGGCCAGTTCGCGCTCGACCTCGACGTCGCGGCCCGCTTCGGCGCGGGGGTCGGCTTCGGTCACACCGGTGACCTCACGACCCTCGCCCTCGCGCTGCAGGCCCACGCGGTCGACGCCTTTCTCCCGCAGCAGGCCGTCCTGGGCGGCTCGTGGCGACTGCTCGGCGACGCCCTCCACGCCAACGCGGACCTCACGTGGGTCAACTGGAGCGCCTACGTGCCGCCCGTCGCGCGCGTCGTCACCTCGCTCGACGTCCCGCCTCCTCCCGGCGGTTGGCCGCCCGGCATCGCCCCGCCCAAGGTGGGCGCGCCGCTCGTCGTCCAGCCGCTCGAGCTGCACGACCGCGTGGTCCCGCATGTCGGCTTCGAGTGGCGGGCGATTGCGCGTCCGAGGTGGCAGGCGCTCCTGCGCGCCGGATACGAGTTCGCGAAGAGCCCCATCGCGGCCCAGACGAGCGAGACCAACTACGTGGACCGCGATCGCCACTCGGTCTCGGCGGGCATCGGCCTTCGCCTCGCCGCCCCGGGGGGCGTGCTGGCGGGCGATGTCCTCTTCGATGCGCACGCGCAGTGGAGCCTGCTGCCGGCGCAGACCACGACCAAGACCGACCCCGCCGACCTCGTCGGCGACTACACCGCCGGAGGGCATATCTGGAACGTGGGCGCGACCGCGGGCGTACAGTTCTGAGAGGAGCTTGGCGATGACCCGCGCTCGCCGAGTCCGGTGCCTGCTTGCGAGCCCGCTCGCGCTCGGGGCCATCGGGACCGTCGCCGGATGCGGCACGCTCGCGTCGTCTCCTGCGCCCGCCGAGAACCTACCCACGTCCGGCGCGGGCCCGTTCCGTCCGCTCGCGCGCTCCGAGCTGCCGTCTCTCGTGGCTCCGCCGTTCGTGCTCGACGACCCCGCTGCGCGCTACCGCGAGCCCAGCGTCGTCGCCGGCAGCGGCCTTTCCGGGGGCGGCGACCCCTCGAGCCTCGCGGTCCTCCTGTACGCGGTGGCCCGCGTCGGCGGCCGCGACGTCATCGTACGAACGCGCGCGCAGGACGCGCGCTCCTTCTACGGCGGCGCGGCCGACAACGCGACCGGCTCCCATCCGCCCCACGCGCCCGTCGTCGTGCTCGCCGCCGATCGCGCCTGGGAGGGCGCCGACCTCGCCGGCCCGAGCGCCGTTCGCACCGGGTCGCAGGTGTGGCTGTACTACGGAGGAGCGGGCGGCATCGGCCTCGCCACATCGGACGACGGGCTCACGTTCACGAAGAGCGCGGCGCCCGTGCTGGTGCCCGACGCGCGCGCCGCGTGGGAGACGACGCCGCCCCATTCCCCGAGCGTCGCCCGAATGCCGGATGGTTCGTGGCGCATGTTCTACGGCGCAGGGCGAGCGATTGGCGAGGCGACGAGCGCCGATGGGTCGAGCTTCACGCGCGTGGACGGAGACCCCTCGACGGGCGCGCTCGACCCGGTGCTCTCCCCCGGCGCGACGTTCGACGCGGGGCAGCTCGATGACCCGGTCGTCCTGCCACGCGTCACGCCCGCAGGTCGCTTGCAGGTCCGCGTGCTCTACACCGGGTACGACGGGGCGCCGGGGGCGTCGTCGCGGAGCTCGGCCATCGGCTTCGCGGCGCGGTACGGCAGCTCGGGCCCGCTCTCGCGGCAGGCGGCGCCCGTGTACGGGGGCAGCGCGCACGAGGCAGCGCCCGCGCTCCTCGAGTACGAGGGCGGCTCGATCCTGTACGTGCATCAGGACGAGACGTCGCTCGACCCCGGGCATCCGTACGCGGCCATCGCAGCGGCGTTCGCGCCCGAGAGCGGCGCCCTGCCGGCGCCGGGGGTGTTCGCGTCTTCGCCGTGACGGGGCACCCTCCCGCGTTCGGGTGCGAGCTCAAGAAGGGCGGCGAATAGCTCGAGCAGATCCGTGGGGTTTCCACCTTGCGCTTTCGGTGGGACCTGCCATGCTCCGCCTCCTCACAGAGCGTTTACCGCGTACGAACGACTACGTCCTCTCGATTTCTCGGGATTCCGGACTGGCCTCGACCTGGCAACGACGCGTGGGAGCCGAAGGAAGCTTCGGCGGCCCCTTCCGATGCTACGGCTCGTTGGACGGCGGCAGATTCTCAGCCGGAATTGAAATCGAGAACAAGAACATGGGTAATCGTCTCTACGTTGGAAATCTTTCGTTCAGCGCGACAAACGACACGGTCCGCACCGCCTTCGCCTCGTTCGGCGAGATCACCGACGTGCACGTCGTGTCGGATCGCGAGACCGGGCAATCGCGGGGCTTCGGCTTCGTGACGATGGGCAGCGCCGACGCCGCCCGGAAGGCGATCTCCGAGATGAACGGCGCGATGCTCGACGGCCGTGCGCTGAAGGTCAACGAGGCCGAGGAGCGCCCGAATGGTGGCGGTGGCGGCGGCGGTGGTCGCGGCGGCGGTGGTCGCGGCGGCGGCGGCGGCGGTCGCTGGTAGTCGCGTCGCAGCCACACGCTGCGATGCAAGAGCCCCGCCTCTCGGAAGGGAGCGCGGGGCTCAATTATTTTCGTCTTGAGGTCCTCCGCCCCCTTCCTGGTTGAGCGAGACCGTTGGCGAGATTGGCGCGGGACGGCGAGATCGCTGCAAGGCAGGCCTCTCGACGTGGCGACACGTGGTGACCGAAAGAGGAGATTGATCGATGGAGACCGTAGAGCACAACCGTATCCAGGCAAGCGCAGTGAACGACACGGACGACGAGGAGCCCATGAGCGCCTTGGATTTGGCCCTGCAAAACGCCCAGGAGATGCGCCACGGTGGTCTCAAGTACCTCGATCGCGCCATCGTCCAGCTTCAGACGATGCTCGCCGCGCGCGAGGACGACCGTGACGCGGTGAGCGATGCGGACTTCCGCGAGCTTGAACATGCGCTGCGCTTCGCGCGCTACCACCTGATGGACACGGCGCTCGGGCGCGAGATTGGCGTGGTCGCGAGCACCGCGCTGGAAGCGGGAGGTGCCCGGTGAGCGCCCTGCAGCTCGGCCTCCGCCCGCCCTGCTCGCCCGGAGCGGAGAGACGCTGACGAGGACGGCCGGACGCGGGCGCGGCGTCGTGTCGACCGGGCGCGGCGTCGTGTCGACCGGGCGCGGCGTCGTGTCGACCGGGCGCGGCGTCGTGTCGACCGGGCGGGTAGTGGCCGGATTTGAAATCTGACGCCGGTGGCCGCGGCACGCCGCTCGCCGCATGCTCGCCGCATGGCGATCCTACATGCACGAACTGCTTGGTCGAAGCCTAGGGCTCCCAGCGAGACGCGGCGATCGTCGGACTTGAGCGCCGAGGAGCAGGCGAACGTCCGGAAGGCGATCCACGTGCTGCGGAGGCGCCTCGGGGGGTACGAAGCGCTTGCGGTGGCGCTGCGGGTCAACCTGAAGACGCTCAGGAGCCACGGAGCCAAGCGGGCGCCTAGCGCCGCGGTGGCAATCCGCGCGGCTCGGCTGGCGGGGGTGCCGGTGGACGACGTGCTCAGCGGTGCGTGGCCGAAGGCTGGGAGCTGTCCGATGTGTGGGCGCTGCGACTGAGTGGCTCGCTCAAAAACGATTCGATCGTGCGCGTCACCGAGAGGGTGTCCGATAGTTCACACTGCCAGACCACCAGAACTCGGTACCCAAGCCTGCGCAGTTCGGCGACCGCAGATGCGTCGCGCGCCCGGTTGGCGCGGAACTTCTCGCGCCAGAACGATTCATTTGACTTCGGCAGGGTCGCTCGCGCGCAGCCGTGGTGGGCGTGCCAGAAGCAGCCGTGCACGAAGATGACCCAGCGTCGCGAGCGGTTCGCCAGGTCGGGGATCCGGGAAGGTCACGGTTGCGAAGCCGGAAGCGCGCCCCTGCCGCGTAGACTAGGGCCCGCACGTACAGTTCGGGCCCGGTGCCAGCCTGCCGGACCGCCGCCATGCGGCGCGAGATCGCGGCGGCGGTTGGGGATCGCGTACGCATTTGATGGCGCTCGCTCATGTCGGGTACCCAGCGATCCGATGCAGGAGGCGGCGTCGCGCCGGATCCGCACGCCGATTCGCCTCGATGTCATCGGGGTCGCTTGCTAGGATGCCAACCGCCATGGTTCGCCGCATCGGAAAGATAAGATCAACCCGCGCCGAAGGCCGTGTCGTTGCCGTGGATCTGTTCTGCGGCGCCGGTGGCAAGACCCATGGCTTTCTACGCGGCGGCATTGAGGTCGTCGCGGGTGTCGATACGGACCAGGCGTGCCAATTTCCGTTCGAGCACAACAATGCCCCGGGGAAGTTCATCAAGAAGAACGTTGCAGATCTCACCTCGGAAGAGGTCTCGGCATGGTACCCGCGCGGGTGCACACGTGTTCTCATCGGCTGCGCACCTTGTCAGCCGTTCTCGCTTTACAGCTACTACCGATACGCTCCGGCGAACGGTCGTCGCAGCACCGACAGGCGATGGGGCCTACTTCATGCCTTTCGCAGGTTGGTAACGGAGATGAGGCCAGAGATCGTCGCCGTCGAGAACGTGCCCGAACTGGCTCTCATGCGCCACCGCGTCTACGGGGTCTTTATCAAGACCCTCTCGGACTGCGGCTACCACGTCTCCTCGGACATCGTGAAGTGCGCGGACTACGGCGTCCCACAAACGCGGGAGCGCCTCGTGGTGCTGGCGTCGCTGCACGGTCCAATTCACTTGATCCCACCGACACATGCGGGGTCACACGTCACCGTGCGGGACGCCATTGGTAAACTTCCGCCTTTAGTCGCCGGCGGTCCGCCACCGCCGCACGATCCACTGCATCGCGCGTGCAACCTCTCGAAGCTCAACTTGCGTCGCATTCGAGCTACTCCGGAGGGCGGCGGGTGGCAGAATTGGCCAGACAATCTCCGATTGGCGTGCCATCGTAGAGATTCTGGCAAGACATACCCAAGTGTCTACGGACGCATGCGATGGGATGAGCTGGGCCCTACAATTACCACGCAGTGCTATGGCCTTGGGAACGGCCGCTTCGGACATCCCGAACAGGACCGCGCAATCTCGCTACGCGAAGCAGCTCTCCTGCAAACATTTCCAGCGAATTATCAGTTCGTGGCGCCCGGCGAGCGCCTGACATACCTTCACACGGGAAGGCATATTGGAAATGCCGTGCCCGTTCGTCTTGGCGAAGTGATTTCGCTCAGCATCAACGAGCATCTAAGCAGGCAGGCTATCGGCGAAACCGCTTAGTGGAAACATACGCTTCGAAACTGGAAACAAGGTCCTTCAGGTATTGGTACGTCGCCCAGGACCAACGAGCCAGGTCGGCCGACGAATAGGCTTTACCGATGTCGGCAAATGAGTCGTACCCATGGGCCAATCCATTCCGACGCTCGCGTACAAGTCCCAGAAAACCCAGCTCGTTGTGCACCTGATACTTTATCGACGTCTTTACGCGCTGGCGAATCACCAAGGGGATTCCGTAGCGCTCTGCCATGGTCTCTATGCGCCGGTCGTCTAGGTTGCCTATGCCGCTGAGCTTTGGCGCTACCTCCAGCGCGATATCGTCCGAGATCGTCTGGCACATCCGCAACGCATGATCTAGCCTATTCTCGATGGCTAGCTCTTCGTTGAGCTTGGCAAATCCTGTCGCCCACGCCTTCTGCCAGTTGTCATTGAGATCACGAAACGGCAGTTTGTGTGCTTTGATCTGATCGGCGACGTGCTCCAATCCGAGCACCACCGTAGATTCGACTAAGTTATATAGGTGAAGGAACACGCCAGCTTTTAGCACATGGGTCGTGCCTTGCACGATCGGCATGGTCGTGGCGCCCTGACCATTAAGGGTCACGGTACCGCCCGATTGCTCTATGAACTTCAGGACTCGGACGTAGGCGAGGATGTCTCGCATCCTCTCACGTAGCTCTCGTCTGACCTCCTGCATGTCTATGCCCGTAGGAGCTGGTCGCGTACATACCCGATGCGTTCCACGATCTTGCTTCGAACGTTCGCCGCGTTTGAGGTTGTGAGTTCGAAGAACTCGTCCGAATATAGCCACGTCTTAGGCGGCACTACCGGAATCAAGTTTGGGCGCTCTCGAAGAGCTTCACCCACGCCCACCGCGATCGCATCGAACCGGACGTTTGGTGTAAAGTTGGATGTTGATGTCTTGGCGAAGCCGCTAGGAAAGTGTTTCTTCACGAAACCCATGACCGAATGGAACTCGCTGCGGAGCTCTTTTACGATCGATGCATCCTTCTTTGAGTGCTCATTCGTGGACTTCATCCAAGTATCCAAATAGTCACGGATGCGGTCTTTGTAACCCGGAAGGTCGTGACGAAAGTTCTCGCTGAATGCGAAAAAGCGAGTGACGAGATCCTCTCGCGTGCGCAGACGTTCGGACGCTTTGGACATCGGGCACAGCACCAAGAATGTAGGATCCTTCGCCAATTCGTCAATCAAGTTCGCGACGGGACCTTGTATCTTTCCCCTCCGGACTTCGGCCGGTTTGGCGATCAGTGAGCCAGTGTTGATCCGATCAAACAGGTCACGACGGTCATCCTCGGTCGCTTTCTGTGAAAGCACAACCGCCCGAATCGTCCTGTTCTTCAGCCGCCGTTGCTGTGGTCTCGAGAGATCGGCAAAACAGAAGCCATCGAGTAGCGCCAGGCGCTCGCATCCGGCCAACTCGAGTTCGCCTTCAAGGAAGGCCCTGCACGTCCGGAGACGTTGCGAGCCATCGACCACCTCAAGGCGGCCATCCTTCATATCTCCGAAAAAAAGGAAGGGGATGGGCAGCCCCATCAGAACGGACTCGATGAAGCGCGACTGTCGCGAAGCGTCCCACGAAAAATCGCGCTGATACGGCGGAACATAAATGTCGTCCTCATGGCCGCCCGCACCGAACTTCTGGACTAGCAGTTCGACCGTGAACTCCTTCGTGTCGTACTCCAGGAGGCGCTGTTGACCGAGGAGCTGTCGTTCAGCCTCCAGAACCTCCGCCGAGGACGGGTTCACATGTGGCCGGCGTTCTCGTCCCGACATCGGATGTCCCTCCACGTCGGAGCGTCTCGCATGTCGCACATTTTGTCATCAAAAAAAGGACTTGACGACCGCTGTTCGCGTCATACAATAACGACATGGCTAACTTGCTCCCCCGGTCGAAGCAGATCGCGGTGGTCAACGCCCTCGTCGAGGGCTGCTCGATTCGCGCGACCGAGCGCATGACGGACGTAAATCGCGAGACAGTCGGTACGCTTCTCGTGCGCGTCGGCGACGGATGCGCGAACCTGCTCGACGAGAGCATGCGGGACTTGCCGTGCAAGCGCCTGGAGTTGGATGAGCTTTGGGCGTTCATCGGGAAGAAGCAGCGGCATGTGAAGGAGACGGATGACGCTTCCCGTGTGGGCGACACGTGGACCTGGGTGGCTTTGGACGCGGAGACGAAGCTTGTCCCATCGTTCCTGGTGGCGAAGCGTGACGCCGCGAGCGCGACGGAGTTCGTCCATGACCTCGCCAAGCGCCTTCCCAACCGCGTCCAGATCACGACGGATGGTCTTCGTGCGTACGTCGTCCCGATGGGCGATGCGTTCGCCAGCAAGGGCGTCGACTACGCGCAGCTACTTAAGAGCTACGAGATCGAGCCGGCGGGCTCCGGCCGGTACAGCCCGCCCAAGGTCACGGGAATCCAGCGAATCCCAGTGTTTGGCTTGCCTATTGATGAACTGGTCTCGACCTCCTATGTCGAGCGACAGAACCTCACGGTTCGAATGGGCGTTCGGCGCTATACACGCCTGACGAACGCCTTCAGCAAAAAGCTGGAGAACCACATTGCGGCGACCGCGCTGGATTTCCGGCTCACTACAACTTCGTGCGCCGTCACCAGACGCTCCGCACGTCGCCCGCGATGGCCGCCGGCGTCACGAAGACGCTGTGGAGCACGGAAGATCTGGTCGCCGCCGCGCTGGACGAGGTGCGCCCGTGACCGCGGCGAAGAAGCGGATCGGGCGCCCGCCGATCCCGAAAAAGCTCCATAAGGCGTCGCTCCTTTCCGTACGGTTCTCGGCAGAGGAGCGGCGCCTCATCGAGCGCGCCGCGAAGAATGAGGGACTCTCCGCATGGGCTCGACGGGTGCTTCTCGCGGAAGCGACGGCTAGTCCCGCGCCCGTTCCGCCTCTCGAACCTGCGCCAGGATCGCCGTCCGCACAGCCGTGACGGCGTCGTCCACCGGGGAAATCCCCAGGATGGCGATGAATCGGCGTCTTCCTCCCTCGGTAGGGTAGCTCCAGGCGTAAGCTCTGGTCGCTCCGCTCGGGTGGCCGACGAGCGCGAAGACCTTCACTGTACCCTCCCACACCGTCTGACCCTCGTGCGTCTCCTTCACGGGAACGGCCTCGACAAATCGCGCCGGGACGCCGTGTAACGCCTCCACGTGGCGAGCAAGCTCGTCAGGCGGAAGGTCGCCCGGCCCCTTCCCGGGTATCTTTTTTCGTCGAGCTACCATGGCGAGGCCTGCACATCGATGACGGTGGACGACCGGCGCCATCGATGGCGGATGGCCTCTTGGAGGGCAGGGAGGCCGACGGGGTCGGTCATCGCGGCTCCAGCTCGTCCCATACGGCCAGACAGTCGTCACAAGCCCGTAGTTTGACCTTGGCGTCCTCATGTTCGCCGACCATGCGGCCGATTGATTCGTCCAAGACGGCATCACGGCGTGGGGCGCGCTCGCCTGCGAGTTGCCCACGCGCAAACAGGGCCGCCCCTAACCGGTTCAAGACGTCGATCAGGGCCTTTAGATGCTTTCCGTCGCAACCCATGAGCGACAGCCTAGCCACGGGCCATGCCAACGTCACCAGGCCGCGTTTTCAAATCCGGCCACTACCACCGGGCGCGGCATTCCGTGCACAACGAGCGGCTCTCCGTCGACCGGGAGCAGGAGAGGGTCGACCGAAAGCCGCTCTTCCTTCCCAACGAGCTCCACTTTGAAGACAAGCCGCCGGTTCTGTCAACGGCCACCAGGAACTGACCCACCTCGGCCACGACGAATTGACCCATCCCGGCGATCCGGAGCGGGTCGCGCTCACGTCGTGGGCGCGGGTCTAACCTCCTTGGTCTCGGTGCGTTTGGAGGCGGCGGGAACGCGATTGCCGGGGCCGCGCGTGACGAGTACCTCGGCGTGTTGAGCGAGCCGGTCGAGTAGGGCTGCGGTGAGCTTGTCGTCGACGAAGACGCGATTCCATTCACTGAAGGCGAGATTGCTCGTCATGACAGTGGCGCCGCGCTCATGGCGAGTGGAGAGCACGTCGAAGAGTAATTCTCCGCCGGCCTTTTCGAACGGTACGAATCCGAGCTCGTCGACGATGAGCAGAGCGACACGGCGCAGTCGCTCCTGCAGGCGGGAGAGGGCACGGGCATCGCGCGCTTCGGTGAGCGCCCGGACCAGGTCGGAGGCGCGGTAGAAGGAGACGTGGTGCCCGCGCTTGATGGCCTCGATGCCGAGCGCAGTAGCCAGATGGGTCTTGCCGGTGCCGACGGGACCGAGCAGGACGACGTTGCGCGCGGTGGAGATCCACGCGCAGCGACCGAGGTCCTCGACCCGTGCGCGCTCGAGGCCATGCGCGCGTTTCCAATCGAACTGGGCGAGGGTCTTTTGAGCAGGCAGTCGGGCTGCGTGAAGACGTCGCTCGATGGCGCGCTCTGCACGCGTGGCCAGCTCGGCGTCGAGCAGCGTGCGGAGGTACTGGAGCGGCGGCCATGCCTCGGCGAGGGCTTGTCGCGCGAGCGGGTCGCACTCGCGTCCGACGGTGGGCAGTTTGAGCACGCGGGTCTGGGCGCGCACGGCGGCGAGCAGGATGTCGAGGTCGGTCATGCCGAGGCCCTCACGAGCAGCGCGTCGTAGCGGCCGAGATCCGGCGCTTCGACGGTGTAGAGCTGGAGGGCCGCTGGGACGTGCGTCGGCGCGTCCGGATGCGACGAGCGACGCGGAGCGGACACGAGCGAGCCATCGCCGATGGCCGCGTCGATGGCTCGTGCGAGTCGGCGTCCGACGCCTTCTCGGTCTGCGCGTTCCAGCCATGGGGCGAGCCGCCTTGCGGCCTCAATCTCGTCGGGCGAGTGCACCGAGCGGAGCGCATCCCAGAGAGCCGGCCATGGGTCTCCGAACTGCGTGACGAGCTCCCGGGCGACCTGGCGGAGTGCCTGCGGCTTGCGCGACAGCGGCAGCAGCAGATGCCGGTAGTCGACGCTCCGACCGCCGAACGGAACTCGCGGATGTGACACGGTCTCCTCACCGAGCGCGAAAGTCACCGTATCGATGCCGACGAACACGTCGATGGTGTGGCCGCACCAGCGGCTCGGGACGGAGTAGGCGCCGCCGGCGATGGCGGTGGTGGCGTGATGGCGGAGTTTGACCGCGCGAACATGCCGACCGTCGAACGGCGGGGGGAGAGCCGCAGGGCCGCGCGCTCGCGCGACCACGATTCGGCTCGCGCCGCATGTCGGTCGTGCTGCGCGTCGAGGCGTATCTGCAGCGCCGCGCTCATCTCGGCGAGCGACGAGCCTCGCGGCAGCGGCACCAGGTGCTGCCACCGAATGTGGCCGCCTCGACGCTCGACGCCGCCCTTGTCGTGCCCTCACCGGCCGACAGAAGCGGGGCTCGAGCGCGTAGTGGGCAACGAGCGCCGCGAAGCGCGGCCGCACGACCCGCGGCGCGCCGATGAGCACTTTGCCGACCGCGGCGCTCAGTTGTCGTACGCCATCGCGGCGACGAGTCCGGCGAAGTGGGTGAAGGCCGCGACGTGGGCGGCGAGAAACCAGGTCGTGTCCTGCTGGGCGCAGAGCATCGCGAAGTCGCGCCCCGAGTGCATCAAGCGCATCAAGAACAGCCACGATTTCTGGCGGACGCCCGCAAGCTCGACCCAGACCTCGAAGAAGTCGACTTGCGCAACCTCCCCGGCCGCGTAAACGAGCGGCACGGTCACCTCCCGCTCTGCGCTGCGAAACTCGCCACCAGCCGGCGTACGGTCCGCTCGCTCGCGGCGTGCCCGGCGTCACGCAGGAGCTCCCAGAGCCGGGTTGCGGTGAGCCGCTGCTTGCCCGCCGTGAACGAACGCCGTGACTGCCAGATCGACGCGGCCGCCTCTTCGATGGCGTCGCGTGCCGGTGTCGAGCGTGCGGGCAACGACGTCCGATCGATCGGGACCTTCTTGGCGCGCGCGTAACGCCGAATCGTGTTGCGAGACAGTCCGAGCTCCCGGGCAACTTCTCGAATCGGAACCCCTTCGGCGTGCACCTTGTGCCGAATCACAGCGACGAAATCCATGGGCACCATCCCGGGCGAGTGACCCTCGCCCTGCATCGGCCGTCCACCCGCTTCTTGCCGGTGGGTCGGGCCGTCTTGGCCAAGCTCACCCAGCCCTCCGCGATCGGCGCGGGGTGGGTGCTGCCGCGCACGTTCGTTGCGGGTCGGATGTGCCGGCTCGATGATGGCCATCAAGGAAGACGCGCGGAATCGTTCGGCACGGCGATGGCCATCAACGGGCGTGCGTGTACGGTCGCACGCCCGATGATGGCGTCGCTCAGAAGATGTCGTCGTCGAGGGGATTCAGAGAGTCGTCGGCGTCGATGTACAGGTCGAGGTCGCGGTCGAGGCGGTCGAGGCGGCGCAGGATCCTGCGGACGGCACGGTCGATGGGGTCGCCGGTGGGCTCGCAGGCGAGATGGGGGTGAGCCGCGACAAGGGCGTTGCGAGCGAGGGCTGCGGCGGCAGCGAGCGCGGCGACGGCGGCGCGCTCGGGAGCGCGGATGAGGGTGATGACAGGAGGAACGAGCCGGGTCACGAGCGGTCCTCCGGGGCGAGCGTCTTGACGACGCGCGAGACAACGTCGCGGTCGACGGCTTTGCGTTTCTTGCGAGCGGCGGCTCGGAGGCACGCGGTGGCGATGCGATCGAGATCGCGCAGCGAGCCAGCCGTCGCCTCGTGAAGGAGGGCTACGGCGTCAGAGGCGAAGAGCTCGCGCGAGCCCGCGGCGCGCTCGAGTCGAAGCCGGACGTAGTCGGCCGTGTCCTCCGGGGCGATCGGGTCGATGACCAGCCGGCGATGCAAACGGGAGTAGAGGGATCGATTGCGCCGGAGGCGCAATCGGTCTTCGAGATCCGAGAGGCCGACGAGGACGAGCGAGAGGAGTGCCTTGGAGTCCCAGGCGTAGTTGAGCAGGATGTGCAGATGGTCGAGGGTGTCCTGATGAAGCAGGTGCGCCTCGTCGAGGAGAAAGACGGGGTGGAGTCGCTCTTTGGCAAAGTCCTCGACCTGGACGGTGACGGCGTAGAAGACGGCGGCGGCGGTGGCACTGGGCTGCAACCCGAGGGCCAGACAGAGCTGGCGATAGAAGTCGCGCCGGCCGAGGGTGGCGTTATGGCAGTAGGTGAGCCGGAATCGATCGGCGGCAAGCGCATGCCTCAGAGCGCGCAGCACGCACGTTTTTCCGACTCCGGGCTCGCCGGTGAGCACGACGCTCTCGCGGGCTTCGATGGCTTCGACCAGCTCGTCGAGCAGATCGCGCTTGCTGGGCGGAAGCCACAGGCTGGCATCGTCGATCTCCTTGGTGAACGGCTCGGTGGAGAGCCCGAAGTGATCGAGGTGAAAGCTCATGTCGGCTCCTTGTCGTCGCCCGCGCGGCGTCCGAGGGCACGGTCGAGCAAGGCGGAGGGCGGGTCAAAAGGGACGCGCGCCGGGTGGGGCGTGTCCAGGTTGGAGACGCTCCGTGTGCGTCGCGCGTTTCGAATCGGGTCGACGGGCGCGAGTACGAAACGCTTGCCCTCGTGCTCGATCCAGGGTGGCGCGTCGGGCTCGGCGAGCGAGCGCGCGACAGTAACGAGGCGGCCGGCGAGAAAGTGAAGCGAGGTCTCCCAGTCCTGTCCCTCCATGGCGAGGGTGTTGTCGCGTCGGACGCGCCGGCGCGCGCGGATCGTGAGCGCGTCGATGAGGCGCTTCTCGTCGAAGGCGTCGGTCGGACGCGGGGCGGAGGCGAAGACGTCGGCGGGTGTCTTGCCCATGAGGGCCGCGTGCGGGGCTCGGTGGTAGTGCTCGTCTAGGAACGCGCCGAGGCGGACATTGAGATCGTGAAGCGAGCCGAGCGAGCCGGCGAAGTCGAGACAACGCTCCCGGAGGGTGCGCCAGAAGCGCTCCATCTTGCCGCGCGCAGGCGCGTCGTAGGGGCGCGGATGCACGAGCGCAGTGCCCATGCGCGCGCACGCGAGCGAGAGGGCCTGTCCGCGGTAGGTCGAGCCGTTGTCAAGGTAGAGCGCGTCGGGAGGTCCGTACTTGCGAAGAGCGCGGACCAGGAGCGCGAGCATGTCGACCTCGCGCTCGGAGTGCATCGCCTCGAGGGCCACGACGTAACGGGAGGCGTCGTCGAGAAGGGCGTGGACGCGTACGGGTTTAGGGACGTCGCCGATGCGCAGCGGGGACCCGTGACAGACGTCTCCCTGCCAGAGCGCCCCCGGACGCTCGGCCTGCCACCGGAGCCGGATCTTGCCGCGCCCGGCTGCGCCGCGCAGAGACACGCGGTCGAGGCCCTTGTCGGCGAAGAGCCGCCGGAGGGTCGACGCGCTGACGGCGCCGCGCTCGAGTCGGCCGTCGGCGACGAGCGTGTCGACGATGAGGGTGACCGAGGCGTTGGGATGCTCCTCTCGAATGCCCACGATGAGCGCCTTTTGCTCGTCGGTCAGCTCGCGTGCTCGTCCCTTGTCCTTGCGCGGTTGGGGGCGCAGCGCCTCCAACCCCCCATCGCGGAATGCGTAGTACCAGCGCTCGAGCGTCGCGATCGAGTAGGTCTGCGGCGAATGCGCCCGCGGAGGCCGGAAGCGCTGCGTCGTGAGCTCCAGGAGCGCCGCGCGTAAGTCGCCGCGCTCCAGCTCCCGGCGCACCAGGGGGCCGACAATCTGCGCGCGGTACAGCGCGATCGCTTCGGCGGGATCTTCGGGAGTCAATTCGTCCATCGGAAGGGCCTTTCCGCGCCTGATTGAGCGCGCGGGCCGAGACCATCCGAGCCGCCCTCGCCGCGCAGCGATCCATCACGGTGGACGAGTC
>CAVREO010000032.1:0-16937 GCA_963720145.1 uncultured delta proteobacterium | reverse complement strand
ACACCTCGGCGGTGCCGTTGACCTGGACCCACGGGCCGCCCAAGTCATCGGACAGGAACATCACGCTGACATGTCCGGATCGCGGCGGGCGTTGCGCGCCTTGGCCCGTTCCGGGTAGGTCGCGATGACGATCCTCCCCTGGTCGTCCACGCCGCAGGTGACCGGCGACGCCTGGGGCCCGCCGTCCTTCCGCGCGGTGATCACGATCGCGTGATGCCTGACCCTGATGAACTCGATCAGCTCATCCCTGCTGACGACGGTACTGGTCGCGATGTTCCTGGCCACGATTCCCCACCGTAGCAGTCGCGCCGTCGACCGCAGCACGGGCGCGGCACGGGCCGCTAGCGCGGCCGGGCCAGCAGCTCCCTGGTGCGGCCGGGACGCCCCGGGGCAGCGATGCCACGATGTAGCCGGCTTCGCCGTTGGGGCCTTGATCGACTAAGACCCAATCGAATCGGCCGACAAAGATCCGCCGCGTCGCCTGTTCGCGGACGTGTTCATTCTCGACCGCGCCCCCTTTGGACGGTTCTTCCACGAGGACGCGACGCGATGGACCACGTGGTTTTCGGCCAGCGCGGTTGTTTCTACTGCCGCGGCCGGTTCGTCATGCGGGCCGGAGAAGATGCCGGGTCTCGGCGCTCGCGCAACGACCTCTGGCGGACGACGCCCTCGCCGTGGTGGCGCAATGCACGGGCGAGGCCTACGGCACGGGCGGCGACGCCGCCCCGAACGCAGCGGAGCTGGAAGGCTGGCGGCGCGCCGCTCACGGGATGGGCCGGGTGGCCTTCGCGACCGCCGGCGAGATGGGTATCGCCCAGGGCGCGGCGTCCGCTCTGGAACGAGGGCCGACGTGGCCCACGGCCGCAGCCGGTTTCGAGCCCGCCTGGCCGCCGAGCGACGCGCCGGCCATCGTCTACGATGCCTCAGGCGAGGTCGCGCCGGCGGCGGCCCGCGTCGTCGTGACGGCGTGGACGGCAACCCCGGAGCGCGCGGTGGCGTCCGCGACGTCTCTCGGAGACAGGCGGGGTCCGCTCGCGTCGCGGCTCGCGGCGCTCGATCCCCCCGCGCGCCTTCGTTCGGTCGTGGCGGCCTCACACGCCGGCGGCGGATGCGTCGCCACGACGATCGACATCGACCCGCGCCCCCAGACCTCCGAGTCCGCCGCGAGGATTGCGACTGCGGCGACCCTCGCGCGCCAGGAGGTGGCCGTCGAGACGGCGGACGCGATCGCGCCGTCGGACCTGGGAAGCGACCTCGCGACCCGCGCCTCCGATCCGCGGGAGTCCGCCGAGCGTGCGGCCTGGTGGTCGCTCGCGACGACACGCTCGGGCGCCGGAGCCGACGAGACGAGGCTAGAGCTCGCGATTGGCGTGGCCCCTGCGCGAAACGCGGTTGCGCCTCCCCTCCCCGGGATGGGCGACGAGATTCGGAGCGCGCTCGACCGCGCGACCATCGCCTGGCGATTGCACGTGGTCGAGGCGCGCACGCTCGTCGAGAAGGGCCAGGGCGAAGTCTGGGTGCTGCTCGCTTCTCCGTGCGGCACGCTGGCGGAGGCCAACGGCGACGCGGGAGCCGGGGCCGCAGTTGCGACCGCGGCCGCGGCGCTCGCGTCTCGCGGCGCCTCCGACGCGCTCGTCGAGCCGTTCGTCGCCGCCGACGGCGTCGGCATCCTGGCCCATGGCCCGGCGCACCCCGGGGAATCGCCCCAGCGGCACGCGCGCCGGCTCGCGGACCTCGCCGCGCGAGCGTTCGGCGCCGACGCCATCGATACGGAGTCGCTCGTTCGAGCCCGCATCTCCTTGCTGGCGCGAAGCTCGGAGACCGACGCGCGCGCCCTTGCGGCGCTCGGGGCCGCCCTCGCGCCCGGACATCCCTCGTGGGTCGAAGCGACAGGCACGAGCTTCGGCCTGGGATCGAGCACCGAAGAAGCCCTGCTCGAACGTATCTCCGCGCTACGAGCGGGTCCTCTGCGCGTAGCCGTGCTCGCCAACGACGACCCCGCCCAGGCCGACGCGGCCGTTCGGGCCGTCGACCGCTGGATTGTTCGACGGCCGGGCGACAGCCGAACCTGCCCCACGGTTCCCGCGGTCGCTCCCCCCCGCGCCGGGACCTACGCCGTCGGGCTCACCAACCCTGCGGCATCCGAGGCGCTGCTGGCGCTTCCCGTCGCCGACGACGGCCCGACCCGCAACGCGGCGACCTGGATGGCGGCGGCGCTCGACGGCCCGGGCGGCCTCCTGGAGCGCGTCCTCGGCCCCGGCGACACGGGTGCCCCTTTGGCGAGCGAGTGGAACGCCGCCGTGCTCGGCGGTCCGCACAGCCCCGTGCTCGTCGTTCGCCTCGTCGCGAGCGACGCCTCTCTCGACTCGGCCGTCGCCCAGACGCGCGCCCTCCTCGACCGCCTCCGGCAGGGCGCCCTCAAGCCGGAAGACCGCGCCCGCGCGGCGTCCTCGCTCGGGCGCGACTCGCTATCGTCCAGGCTCGATCCGCGAGGGCGCCTGATCCAGCTCTGGCGCTCGGGCACCCCGCCGGCGGTGCCCTCGCTCGACGACCTGCGCGCCTTCGCCGCCGCGGCGTTACGCGACGAGGCCCTCGTCATCGTGGCAGCCCGGCCGTCGCGCTCGTCATCGGCCCCGCTGCCGCACGCGCACTCCGGCAAGAGTCGGGAGTAGGCTACCTGCGTTGATCCCCGATCGATTGGCGCAGCGGCCCCTGCTTCCGGAGCAAGCCCCGAGCGGCCCGCCCTGGTTCACGGTTGGCGCCGACGCCGTCCGCCTGCTGCGCGACGGCGCGCAGGCGTTCCCGGCGATGATCGACGCGATTGGGCGCGCTCAGCGCGAGGCGCTGCTCGAGATGTACTGGGTCGGCGTGGACGGAGTAGGCGAGCGCTTTCGGGACGCGCTCGCCGCCCGTGCCCGCGCCGGTGTGCGCGTCTGCGTCATCTACGACGCCGTCGGCAGCATCGGCGTCACCCCCGCGTGGTGGCGACCCCTCTTCGCCGCAGGCGGACGCGCGGTCGAGTACCACTCGATCTCGCCGCTCGATCCTCGCTTTCGCCTCGAGCGCGTGGAGCTCCGCGATCACCGCAAGATGCTGGTGCTCGACGGAGCCCACGGCTTCACCGGCGGGATGAACCTCGCCGCCCCGTGGCTCCCCGTCGAACACGGCGGCGGCGGATGGCGCGACGACGTCATCGAGGTGCAAGGAGAGGCCACCGAGGAGCTGCGAACGCTCTTTTACCGGACGTGGCGCAAGCTCACGGGAGAGCACGCGCCCCTGGGCGTCCTTCCCCTCTCGCGCAGGCAAACACGCCCGGTGTGGCTGCTCGCCAGCCAGTGGCGGGCGCGACGCAGCATTCACCGCGAGTACGTGCGTCGCATCAGCCGCGCACGCCACGCGATCGACATCGCCAACGCGTACTTCGTGCCGGATCGTCGCGTCCGCGCGGCGCTCTTCCGGGCCGTGCGCCGGGGCGCCGCGGTCCGGGTCCTCGTCCCGGCCAGAGGCGACGTGCCGGTGGTGCAGTTTGCCGTGGAAGCCCTGTTCGATACGCTCCTCCGCCACGGGGTCGAAATCTGGACCCTTCCGACGATGCTCCACTCCAAGACGGCGATCATCGACGAGAGCTTCACGACGATCGGCACCTACAATCTCGACGAGCGATCGTGGCGCAAGAACCTCGAGGTGAACCTGGCCGTGGAGGACCGCGCCTTCGCGCGGCACGTGCGCTCCTGGTTCGAACGGGATCTGGCGTCGTCCACGCGCATCGACCGCGCGGTGTGGCGGGAGCGTGGGTTCGCGCGAAGGGGCCTCGAGTGGGCTGCGCTCGCCATGAGGAAGCTCTGGTGAGGGGCTCATGAGAACGGTGAGCCTGCGGCTCGAGGTCCGCCGCGCGGCGCGGATCGCGGGGTTCGGCGCGATCACGGGCGCCATGCTCCCTGCATTTCTCGCGCACGAGCGCGTCACCCGGGACGACAACCGGACCCGGGTCCGCGAAGCGTGGGTCGGCACGTGGTGCTCTGCGCTCCTGCGCCTCTTCGGCCTCCAGGTGGTCGCGCGCGGCAAGCCGCCCCCGCGAGGGAGCGGACACCTCATCGTCGCCGACCATCGCTCGACGGCCGACATCCTGCTCCTGCTGCGCGCTTTCGGCGGCCGCATCGTCAGCCGCTCGGACCTCGCCAACTGGCCGCTCGTGGGCATCGCCGCGCAATCGGTGGGCACCGTTTTCGTCAATCGCTCCGACGTCGTCAGCGGCGCCAACACCGTCCGCGCGATCCGCAACCGCCTGCGAGCGGGAGATGCCGTCATCGTGTTCCCGGAGGGGACGACGTATCCCGGCGACGAGGTGCGTCCCTTCAAGGCAGGCGCGTTCGTGGCGGCGCTGCACTCGGGCGCCGACATCGTCCCCGTCGGCATCGCCTACGCACGCAACTCGGGCGCCGCCTTCGTGAACGAGTCCTTCGGGGCCCACCTGAAGCGCATGGCGGCCGCGGCGCCCTCGCAGGTCGCGATGTGCATCGGCGACCCAATCGCCGTAGCCGAGGGGGTTCGCTCGGCCGACGTGCGCAATCGTGCCCAGCACGAGGTCGCGCGACTCGTGCTCGACGCTCGCCACCTGGTAGACGACGGCGGCTAGGCTCCAGCGTGCGTCCGCTCCTCTGGATAGGCGTCTGCAACGCTCTCGCGGCTGGGTGCGCCGCCAACGCGTACGCGGACGACGCGCGCGGTCCGTTCCGGCTCGTCTGGGTGCGCGGTGAGCGGACCGAGAGCTGCGCCGACCGCATGTCAATCGCCGACGGCGTGACGCGGCGTCTGGGCAGGAACGTCTTCTCGGACGCCGCGCCGCGCAGCATCGAGGCCGTCGTGCAGCACGAGGGCGACACCTGGGAGGCGCACATCTACGTGCGCGGTGACGACGGGAGGCTCAGCGGCTCGCGCATCCTCACGAGCCGCGCGTCCACCTGCGCATCGGTCGAGGCGGCCGTGACCCTTGCAATCGCGCTCGCCATCGATCCGGACGCAGCGCTCGACCCGTCGCGCGCGCCGCAGCCCTCGCGGCCGGTGGCCGGCGCAGCGGGCGCGTCCGCCCCCTCGGCGACGCCCACGCCCTCCTCGGTCCCCCCGGTCCCCTGCCCTCCTCCGGAGCCACCGCCGCCGCCGCCCGTCGTGCAGCCTCCGCCCGCGGTCGCGCCGCCTCCCTGCCCCCTCGAGCGTCCCTGCCCGCCGAGCGCCCCAGCGCCCGCGTCCGGGTCGCCCGGCGTCGCCGTCGCCGTACGCGCCGTCGCCGCGTTCGGTCTTCTCCCCGGGGCGGCGCCGGGATTCGCGCTGTCGACCGACGTCCCGTTGACCCGCTTCGTTCACGGCACCGCGGGCGCGGAGTACCTCCCCGAGCGACGGACCTCGGACGGCGCCTTCGCGTTCGGCATGACCGCGGCATGGCTTGGCGCCTGCGTGCGCCCGCTGGATTCGTCGAGCGCGAGCCTCTCCTTCTGCGCGACCGGACAGGCCGGCGGCATCCACGCCGTCGTGTTTTCGCTGACGCCAACTCGTCCGGGCGACCAGGTGTGGGCAGGCGCCTCGGTCGGAGGCGTGCTTCGCGTGCGGCTGGTAGGGCCGCTGGAGACGGAAATCGGCGGGGAGGCCGTGGTCCCCCTCACGCGGTATCCCTTCGCCGTGAAGGGCGGCTCGACCGTATTCCAGCAGGATCCCGTGGCGGGCGTCGCCTACGCCGGCGCCGGGATGTCGTTTCGCTGAAGCCGGGCGGCCGACCCGGCATTCACGGGAAGGGCCGCGAATATGATGGGAGAGATGCACGCGAGCCTCGGCGGCCGGGAGACGGTGGGGCTCGACGTGCTTTCCATCCACGAAGAACACGCCGACTTCGTCTGGCGGACGCTTCAGCGCATGGGCATCCGCGACGCGGACGTCGAAGACCAGATGCAGGAGGTCTTCGTCGTCGTGCACCGGCGCCTGAGCACGTTCGACGGCTCGTCGCGGATGACGACGTGGCTCTTCGGAATCTGCATGCGCCTGGCCGCCGGGTACCGAAGGCGGGCGTTCCGTCGACGGGAGCAGGCGGTCGCCGACCTCCCGGAGGCGGTCGAGCCCGACGACGGCGACCCGGAGCAAGCGGCCATGGCCCGGCAGGCGCGCGCGCGCCTCGTCGCGGTGCTGGACCTGATGGACGTCGAGAAACGAGCGATTTTCGTCATGTTCGAACTGGAAGAGATCCCCTGCGAGACGATCGCCGAGCAGCTCGGCGTCCCGATCGGCACCGTGCACTCGCGGCTGCACGCGGCGCGAAAGGACTTCCAGGCCGCCCTCAAGCGGTTCGCGGTCCGCGAGGAGTCCCGAGCGGCGCACCGGAGAGTAGGAGACACGCGATGAGCGGTCCGACCCGATGGCGGGACGACGAATCCTCTTCCGAGGAGGTGCGCGACCTTCTGCGTCGCGCGAAAGGAGCCGGCCGGTCGCGACCCCTTCCCGCCGCGTCGAGGGCGCGGTCGGCGGCGCGGCTCGACCGGATGCTGGCGATTCCAGCCGCGGCCGGGGTGATCGTGTGGCTGAAGGGCGTGGCCCTGGCGGCGGGGATCGGCGCCGTCGCGATGGTCACCGGGAGAGAGGTCCTCGGTCATTGGCCGGCGGTTTCGCCGGAGCAGCCCGTACCGACGAGTGTGACTCCGGTCGCAACCCCGAGCGCGAGAGCAATCCCGGCCCCCACCGCGGCCCCGGCGGCTGCGCCGCTGCCGACCGCGACATCCGGCTCCGTCGCGACCACGAACACGGGCGAGAAGGCGCTGGCGCCGCCTCCGGTGGACCACGTGTCGAGGCCCGAGAGCGATCCCCTGGCGCGGGAAGCGTCCATGCTCGATAGGGCGCGGGCTCTGCTCGGTTCGAACCCCGGCGCCGCGCTCGCCATCCTCGACGCGCACGCCGCCGCGTTCCCAGCTGGCCACTTGAGCCTCGAGCGGGAGCTTCTCGCCGTGGAAGCTCTGGGACACCTGCAGCGCATCTCCGAGGCACGCGCGCGCGGCGAAGCACTCTTGGAGCGTGCGCGGGGGAGCATTTACGAGGACCGCGTGCGCGCCATTCTCGAAGGGCTACCTCGGTGAGCGCCCCGTCGATTGTTCGAAGCTCGCGCGCGTGCGCGGACATGTACTGGGCATGAAGACTTCACGCTTTGCATGGACGCTCTTGCCGGCGGCGCTCACCCTCTCGCTGGCGGCTTGCACGGGTCAAATCGACATCGCCGAGTCCCGCGACTCGGGCCAGGAAAACCGGACACCGGACGGCGCCACCACTCCCGAAGCCGGCAACACGCCACCGTTCGAAGCCGGCCCCGGCACGGGCGGCGACGCCGGCGACGTATGGGACGGCTGGAGCAGCGGCTTCGCGAGCAAGGCGTCGGGGCCGCCGCCCGCGTGCGCTTCCGCGCCCCTGGCGTGCGGCGCCGCATTTCCGGGGGAGACCCCTTTCGCGACGTCGCAGGACGCCGCGAACGCCCTGGTTGGCCGGTGGTCATTCTGCGGTCAAGCCACCGACTTCCCCAGCCCCGGGCAGGTCGGCGAGGAGTACGCGGCCGACGGGACGTACTACTCGCTCGTCATGGGTCCGAACGGCCAGATGCAGCGCAACCTGGATCCGGCTTACATCACGCACTGGCAGGTCGACCTCATCCCAGGTGGCGGAATCGAGTTCCACACCGGCGGAGTGCAGCAGCCCGGTGGCCTGTCGGCATGTCCCCCTTCCCTCGTCTTGTCGGTCGTCGAGGCGCGCATCCCGTAAGGCGGTTCACCCGTCTCGGATCCAAGCGCAAAGCAGGCTGGCTAGCGCGCGTCGAGGTCGCCCGGTATCTCCGACCTGTTGACGCACCCTCGCTCGGCGAGCATACGAAGGGCGCGCACGGCCAGGACACGGCGCGCTCTCGGCCAATCCTGCGCGCGGGCCAGCGCGAGCAGCGTCGCGCACCCCTCGTGGAGCTCGGCGGCGTCCTCCGGGTCCGTCGCTCGACGGACACGGGCCGCCAGCTCGCCGATGGAATCCAGCGCTGCCAGCGCGTCCGCGTCGTTCGGGGCTGCGGCCACCTCGGCCAGCCAGGGGAGCTCGACATAGTCGCCGCAGTACTGCATCGATTGGATCGCGACCCCGCGGAGTCCGGGATCCCCCGCCGCGCGCTCCCGCAGGCCCTCGCACCCGGCGAGATTGGCCAGCCGCATCAGCTCCTCGGGATTGCCCTCGCGCGCGGCCGCCCACTGCGCGCGCTCTCGTTCATCCATCGGCGCGGGGGGGCCGGCGTCGCCGCTGCCGCCCGACGACGAGAGCGTCGCGCTCGCCGGGCTGCCACGGCCGCAACCCGCCGCGACCGCCGTCGCGAGCAGCGCGGCCGCAAGGCGACTCGTCATTGGAACATGTCGAGCGTGCGTTTCCCCACCTTGCGGTCGGCCTCGACCTGCTTGTTGAACTCTTCGACGGCGCGGTTCAGGTGCATGCTGCAGAACTTCGGCCCGCACATCGAGCAGAACTCGGCGCTCTTGAAGTACTCGTCCGGCAGGGTCTCGTCATGCATCGCCTGGGCCGTCTCCGGGTCGAGCGACAGCCGAAACTGCTCTTTCCAGTCGAACGCGTAGCGGGCCCGCGACAGGGCGTCGTCGCGGTCGCGCGCTCCCGGGCGGTGGCGCGCGATGTCGGCGGCGTGCGCCGCGATCTTGTACGCGATGAGACCCTGGCGAACGTCGTCCTCGCCGGGCAAGCCGAGGTGCTCTTTCGGCGTGACGTAGCAGAGCATCGCGGCGCCGGCCGTGCCGGCCATGGTCGCGCCGATGGCGCTCGTGATGTGATTGTAGCCGGGCGCGATGTCGGTCACGAGAGGCCCGAGCACGTAGAACGGCGCCTCGTGGCACAGCTCGATTTCCTTTTTGACGTTCATCTCGATCTGATCGAAGGGCACGTGCCCTGGTCCCTCGATCATGACCTGCACCTCTTTCTCCCACGCCCGCGTCGTCAGCTCGCCGAGCGTCTTGAGCTCCGCGAACTGCGCCGCGTCGCTGGCGTCGGCCAGACAGCCGGGACGCAGGCCGTCGCCCGCGCTGATGGTCACGTCGTGCTTGGCGCAGATCTCGAGCACCTTGTCCCAGTGCACGTAGTACGGGTTCTGCTTCTTGTGGTCGATCATCCATTGCGCCATGATCGAGCCGCCGCGCGAGACGATGCCGGTGATGCGGTGCTGGACGAGCGGCAGGTATTCCGCGAGCACCCCTGCGTGGATGGTGAAGTAGTCGACCCCCTGCTCGGCCTGGTGCTCGAGCATGCCGATGAAGTCTTCCTCGCGGATGTCCTTGATGGTCTTGCGCTCCTTGACGACCTGGTACACGGGAACGGTGCCGATGGGCACGGGCGAGCACGGAATGAGCGCGGAGCGAATGAGGTCGATGTCTCCGCCCGTCGAGAGGTTCATCACCGTGTCGGCGCCGTACTTGAGCGCGACGCGCAGCTTGCGCAGCTCGCCGTCGACGTCGCTCGTGACGGCGCTGTTGCCGATGTTCGCGTTGACCTTGCAGGAGAGCGCGATGCCGATGCCCATGGGCTCGAGCTTCGGGTGGTTCACGTTCGCGGGAATGACCATCCGCCCGCGCGCGACCTCGGAGCGCACGAGCGTCGCGTCCACCCGCTCGCGCTCGGCGACGTACGCCATCTCTTCGGTCGTCACCCCGGCGCGCGCGTAGTGCATCTGCGTCTTCTGTCCGTCGCCCCGCCGTTTCGCCACCCACTCGGTTCGCATGGTAGGAACGGTGTTAGGCTGACCGGAGCTCTGCGGCAAGCCGGCGGTTCGGGTTGACTCCTTGGAGTAAGCTCCCCGGATGGTGAATCAGGGCACGGCGCGGGTGCCGATCCGAAGAGTGCGCGGCGATTCGCAGCTCGGAAGGGCCCAGCTCGACGCCCTCGCCGTCGAGGAACCGCTGGAGATTGTCCTCGCGTGGCGCGAAGGAAAAGTGGCGAACGAGCGGCCGATCGCCGTGACCA
The DNA here is from genome assembly GCA_963720145.1 of uncultured delta proteobacterium. Classification (GTDB taxonomy): domain Bacteria; phylum Myxococcota_A; class Polyangia; order Polyangiales; family Polyangiaceae; genus Palsa-1150. The sequence continues at coordinate 6,917 of CAVREO010000032.1, read as the reverse complement.
TGCGCACGCCCGGGCACGACCGCGAGCTGGCGGCCGGGTTTCTTCACTCCGAGGGAATCGTCGCGACGCGCGAGGACATCGCGGCGTGCCACGAAGAGAGCCCCAACGTCGTCCGGGTCGAGCTCGCCCCGCAAGCTCGCGTCGACCTCGCGGCCCTCGAGCGGCACTTCTACGTGTCCTCCAGCTGCGGCGTCTGCGGCAAGGCCTCGATCGAAGCCGTGCGCGTCCGCCGGCGCGCCATTCCCGCCGCCGGCAGCCTGCGCCTTCCGCCGCGCCTGGTCCACGCGATGCCCGACGCGCTGCGCCGGGCGCAAGCGGGCTTCGACGCGACCGGTGGGCTGCACGCAGCGGGCTTGTTCGACCGAACGGGAGCGCTCGAGTCGATTCGGGAGGACGTGGGTCGGCACAACGCCGTGGACAAGCTGGTCGGCGGCGCCCTGCTCGAGGGCCGTCTGCCGCTGCGCGACCGCGCGCTCGTCCTGAGCGGGCGCGCGAGCTTCGAGCTCCTCCAGAAGGCGGCCATGGCCGGCGTCGCCATCGTGGCCGCGGTCGGCGCGCCCTCCAGCCTGGCCGTCGAGATGGCGCACGAGGCGGGCATCACCCTTCTCGGCTTCGTGCGCGCCGGCGGGTTCAACGTCTACACCGGTCCCGATCGCGTCCTGGCCGAGCCGCTCGATGGGTGAAGGGAGCCGCGGATCGATTGGCCGGAGCGACCCGCCGGACGACGCGAACGACGTGCGCGCGGTCCCCCCCGCGGGGGTCGCGGGAGGGGCCGCGGCGCTCGCGGCGACCGTTCGCTACGCGGCGGCCCAGACCGGCCTCTGGCGCGGGGCTCGGGTGCTCGCGCGCACCAACCAGGAGACGGGCTTCGACTGCCCCGGCTGCGCGTGGCCCGAGCCGCATCGACGCGGGGCCGTCGAGTTCTGCGAGAACGGCGCGAAAGCCGTGCTCAGCGAGGCCACGACGCGGCGCGCGGACGCAGCCTTGTTCGCGCAATGGAGCGTCGCCGACCTCGCCGAGCGCAGCGACACGTGGCTCAACGACCAGGGTCGCCTCACGCAGCCGATGCGCCTGCGCGCGGGCGCGACGCACTACGAGCCCATCGACTGGGAAGAGGCCTTCGCGTTCGTCGCGGGCACGCTCCGTTCCCTCTCCTCGCCCGACGAGGCCATCTTCTACACGTCCGGACGCACCAGCAACGAGGCGGCTTTCCTCTACCAGCTCTTCGTCCGCGCCTTCGGCACGAACAACCTGCCCGACTGCTCGAACATGTGCCACGAGTCGAGCGGCGCCGCGCTCCACGAGGCGCTGGGCGTCGGAAAGGGCACCGTCCAGCTCGAGGACTTCGAGCTCGCCGACGCCATCTTCGTCGTCGGGCAGAACCCGGGGACCAACCACCCGCGAATGCTCGCGACGCTCGAGGCGGCCGCCAAGCGTGGCGCGATGATCGTCAGCGTCAACCCGCTCGCCGAGGTCGGGACCCTGCGCTTTGCGCACCCCCAGAGCCCTCTCGGCCTCCTGGGCGAGGCGACCTCCCTCGCGCGGATGCACGTGCCCGTCCGCATCAACGGCGACGTCGGCTTCTTTCAGGGCGTGGCGAAGGCCATGCTCGAAGAAGAGGAGCGCGCTCCCGGGACGGCGATCGATCGGGACTTCATCGACCGCTACACCGACGGCTACGAGGCGCTGGCTCGAACGCTGAGGGAGCGCTCGTGGAGCGAGCTCGAGCTCGCCAGCGGCGTCGACCGCGCGGCGATGACCGCGGCCGCGCGCGTCGCCCTCGAGTCGCGCGCGACGATCGTCACGTGGGCCATGGGGCTCACGCAGCACGTGAACGCGGTCGACAACATCCAGGCGATCGTCAATTTCTTGCTCCTTCGCGGCATGGTGGGCAAGCCCGGCGCGGGAGTCTGCCCGGTGCGCGGTCACTCGAACGTGCAAGGGGACCGAACCATGGGCATCTGCGAGAAGATGCCCGAGGCCTGGCTCGATCGCCTGGGCAGCGCCTTCGGCTTCGCGCCTCCCCGCGCGCACGGCACCGACACCGTCGATTCGATCCACGCCATGCTCGAGGGGCGCGCGCGCGTCTTCTTCGCCATGGGCGGCAACTTCCTCTCCGCCGCACCCGATACCGAGCGTACGGCCGAGGCCCTGCGGCGCTGCAGGCTCACCGTTCACGTGTCGACGAAGCTTCACCGCGGGCACCTGGTGACGGGCGAGGAAGGGCTCGTCTTGCCGTGCCTCGGGCGCACCGAGCGCGACGTGCAGCCGGCAGGCCCCCAGTTCGTGACCGTGGAAGACTCGATGGGCATCGTCCACGCGTCGCGCGGGGCGCTCGCTCCGGCGAGCGAGCATCTGCTGAGCGAGCCGCGCATCGTCGCCAGGCTCGCCGCCGCGACGCTCGCGGGTCGGCCCCCGGACATCGACTGGAACGCCATGGCCGACGACTACGACCGCATTCGCGAGGGCATCGCGCGCGTGGTGCCGGGGTGCGAGGGCTACGTCGAGCGGGTGCGCCAGCCGGGGGGCTTTCTCCTACCGAACGCGGCGCGCGAGCGCGTCTTCGAGACCCGCACCGGACGAGCGCGCTTCACGGTGCATTCGCTGCCGAAGCACGAGCTCGCGCCAGGGCAGCTTTTGATGATGACCATCCGCAGCCACGATCAGTACAATACGACCGTGTACGGCCTGGACGACCGCTATCGCGGCGTGAAGGGGGGGCGGCGCGTGGTGCTGATGAACGAGAACGACGCCCGCGAGCGCGGACTGCGCGGCGGCGACACAGTCGACCTGACGAGCCACTTCGTGGACGGCGAGCGGACTGCGCCGCACTTTGCCGTCGTGCTCTATCCCATCCCGCCCGGGTGCTGCGCCACGTACTTTCCCGAGGCAAACGTCCTCGTCCCGCTGGGAGCGGTGGCGCGGGTCAGCAACACCCCGGCGTCCAAGTCGGTGGTCGTCAGCGTGCGCCGCCACCTGCCCGCAACGTAGCGCCCGCCATCGTCCGCACGCTGCCGGCCTCGAGCTCGCGCAGCCGCGTCAACGTTCGCAAATTCGCGATGGCGAGCTCGCGTGCAACGTCGCCTCGTCGTGGCCAAATGCCGCGCGGGAGGTGTTGGCGTTCGACGCACAAAGCGGGTCGGGTCGGCGTTTGTCCCCAGCTTTCTCCCAACTCTCGTACCGGCACGGCCACTGCATGAGCCGCCGCCGGGGGCGACCGCATGAAGGCCACCAGTTTGCTTCGCAATCAGCATCGCCGCGTGGAGGGGCTTCTCGGGCGCGTCTCGGGCGATCGTCAGCTGCGACTGCCCTTGGTGCTGCAGCTCGTCGAAGAGCTGATGACCCATCTGTCGCTCGAAGATCACCTCTTGGTCAGCCGCGTCGCCGACGCCACGGGAATGCGCGCCGACACCTGCCGCGAAGACCACGCGCGGGTGCGCAACGCCGTTCTGCAGGCGGTCTTCGCCGAGGAAGACGACGTGGCCTTCCGCGCGCGCCTGAGCGATCTCTCGTCGGCGTTCGTCCGTCACGTGCAGCTGATGGAGCGCGACGTCTTCCCTCTGGCCGACTCGCAGCTCAAAGGCGAGGACCTCGAGAGGATGGGCACCCGGATGCAAAGGCACTGGAACGCCGCCATCGCCCCGGACGCGCCCGAGGCCATGCCCGACGCGATGCCCGACGCGAAAAAAGAACGCCCCGTTCGCCGCGCCCGCGAGGAAGCGGCCGCCCAGTAGCCTGGCCTTGCTACTTCGCGCAGCGGAAACCGATGCCGTAGCTGCGCTTGGTCGGCGCGTCCCGGTAGCGGAACGTCGGGCGCACCCACGACGGGTACGACCCGTTCCACGCGCCCCCGCGGATGACTCTCTCGTCGCCCGCGGCGGGCCCCTTGGGGTCCTTCAACTCCTCTTTGCCGTAATCGCCGTACCAGTCGGCCACCCATTCCCAGACGTTGCCGACGACGTCTTTCACGCCGTAGCGCGAGGCGCCCTTGGGAAAGCTGCCGACCGGCGCCGTGTTCGGGAAGCCGTCGTCGACGTCGTACATCGCCTTTTCCTCGATACCGTTCTTCTTGCCCCAGGCGACGCACTCCTTGCCGCACGCGTTCAGGTGGGCGGCCGCCGGGTCGTCGTCTCCCCACGGATACTTGCGCCCGTCGGGCCCGCGGGCGGCGAACTCCCACTCGGCCTCGGTGGGCAGCCGCCCGCCCTGCTCCTTGCAGAACTTCTCGGCCATGTCCCACTCGACGCAGTTGATTGGGTGACTGGCGCGCGCCGCCGGGTCACGGACGTTGCACAGCGGATTGAACGCCTTGCGTTCCTTGTCGGCGATGCCCGCCCACTCGTTGGCGGTCGGCGCGCGCTTGCAGCGCCCGGCGTCGCTGCAGGCCTTGTAGCGCTCGACGGTGACCTCGAACTCGTCGATGCAATACGGGCCGAGCGAGACCTGGTGCGCAGGCTTCTCCATGGTGAGCCCCTCGTCGCTGCCCATGAAGAAGCTGCCCCCGGGGATCGCGATCATGCCCGCCGGGCACGCGGGCGCGGAGGCCGCCCCGGCCGACGCCATCGCGCTGGTGCTCGCGCGCGCGCCAGCCTGGGGAGCCAGGGCAGTCGCCGTCGTGGTCGTAGACCCGACGGGCGCGGACGCGCCGGCCGCGCGCGGAGCTTTGCCCATGACGAACCACGTCGCGCCCAAGACGGCGAGCCCGAGCACGCCGGCGGCGACGAGCAGGCCGGTCTTGGCGCCTTTCTCGCGCGCGAGGGTCTTGGCGACGGGCGACGTGGTGGCGGCGTCGGCCACCACGGTGGGCGCGCTCGCGACGGGGTCGCGGTACGATCCGGGGATCGACTGAGGATTCGGGTCGGTCATCCCCACCATCGGGGCCATCTTCAGGGCCTGACGCAGGGCGTTCCAGAACTCGCCGGCCGACTGGAATCGCTCGGTCGGCTTGACCATGACCGCCTTGGCGAAGACCGCCTCGACCTCGTCGGTCACCGTGGCGCCGAGACCGCGAGGCGTCGGACGGCGCGACGGGTTCGCCGACGAGACCGCCAGCTGCAAGAAGTCGTCGCCCTCGAGAGGTTCGCGGCCGGTGACCATCTCGGCGACGATGAGCGCCAGCGAGAAGACGTCCGTCCAGGGACCGGTGGAGCCGTGGGTCCTCGTGAACTGCTCGGGCGCCCCGTACGCGGGCGTGAAGCTCGTGACCTGCCCGCTCGTCTTGGTGAACGATCCGGCCATCTTCTGGGCGTCGCTCACCACCTTCGCGATGCCGAAGTCGAGCAGCTTCACGCTGTGTTCGCCGCGCGGATCGCCGATGACGAAGATGTTGCCCGGCTTGATGTCGCGGTGCGCGATGCCCTTGCGGTGCGCGAGGGCGAGCGCCTCCGCCACGGGGTGAAGAAGCGTCACGGCTTCCGCCATCGTCCGGCGCGGCACACCCCGCTGCGCTTCGTCCCCGATGACGCTCTCGAGCGTGGCGCCCTCGAGCCACTCGAGCACCATGTACGGCACGCTCTCCCCGCGTGCGGTCTCCATCATCCCGATGTCGCGCGCCTGCACGATCGCGGCGGTACGCGCCGACAGATCGGCCAAAAGGGCGCCCTCTTGGACGAACTCGTCGAGGAGCTTTTGCCGGTCCTTCTCGGAAAAGTCGGCGAACGACTTGAACACCTTGAGCGCGACGGGCCGCTTCCAGATGAGATGGGTCGCGCGGTAGACCGTCGCGAACCCTCCCTCGCCCACGAGCGCTTCGACGGCGTATTTGTCGGCGATCGTGCGCCCGACGAGCTTCAGGGTATCGGCTTCCGCCACGGGAAAAGACCTTCAGCCAAGCATACGCGGTTGCGTGGTCCCGAGGTATACGCACGCAGGGGGGCGCGAGTTCCATCGGACTGCCATCGGCTTGACAGAGTGGGCCGCGACGGTTTAGCTCCACGCTCCCACACGCCAGCGGGGAAGCCGCAGCGCCGGCGGGACGGACTCGGGACCGGAGTGAGAGCAGACGGATAGCGAATCGTGAGCGCAGGTAGCTCAGTCGGTAGAGCAGCGGACTGAAAATCCGCGTGTCGGCGGTTCGACTCCGCCCCTGCGCACAATCACCGCGAGCCACCGCTCGGTGGCAGTCGTGGTGGCGTCTTGCGCGCACGCCAGGCTGAGATGCTCAGTGCGACCGCAGCGACCACCATGGCTCCGCAGACGGTCGGGCCCGCACCGAACGTCTCGCCAGACAGGGCCGTCCGGATCATGACGGCCAGAAAGATTGGCGCAGCGAACACGAGCAAAACCACCAGCTCGGCGTCGGGCAGGTCATGCCCCGGCGTCTCGTCCTCCGGCTCCGCCGCGGGCGCGGCAGGGCTTCTGTACGGGAGCCGCATCTCGCCTCCGGGGAGAAGGTAGGAGGGCCGGCATCAAGGGAGCATTAAGATTGGGGCGCCTTTCCATAAGGAATGCATCAGGGAGCCGATGCTTTCTCGATGGGGCACCCACGCGCGAAATGTCGACGAGGCCGACCGTGAAGGAGCGGAGGGCGGAAGCGGGTCCGACCGGCGCAACAAGAGCCGAGCGCCGCCGAACTAGGGGACGGATTTCGGCGCTGTACTCCCGGGATTCACCTCGTGGGCTCGAGAAAGCGGCTTCGTGTCGAGTGGGGTTGTCGTTCTGCTCGTCGGCTTCCGCCACGTGTTCGAAGGAAGACGGCCGAAGGTCCGAGAAAGCGGCTTTTTGACTGAAGGAGCGGCGCGTTGGTCACGACGAGCGGCTCGTGATCGACGAAGGGACGCGCTCGGGTCACACGCTTCGTGCCTCGGTTCGCGAGGACCGACACGTTCGTATGAGGAAGACGCTTCGTGTCGAGCGGAACCTGTCTGCGGCCATCTTAAACTGACCCATCTCGGCCATCAAAAACTGACCCACCCCGC
>CAVREO010000031.1:0-67294 GCA_963720145.1 uncultured delta proteobacterium | reverse complement strand
CGCGGGCGGCGCGCCCCTCACGGAGCGTGCGCAGCGCCGGCGAACACGCGCAGGTCGAGCGACGCGTCGGCTGCCGCCGGGGCGTACGCGACGAGCGTCATGGCGATGCGCTCCGCGACCTGACGGAGGCCCCAGTCGGGCGGGTTGCCCCGGACGCAGCTCCATAGCCGCGACTGTCCGCCGGCGCGCACCCATCGGCGCAAGGTCGGCCACGCGGCGGTCTCCCCATGTCCGCCCGCCTCCCGCCGGATGTCCACGACCCGGTCGCCGGCTCCGAAGCGAAACAGCGCTAGGGCGATCGCCGCCCCGCCGAAGTGCCGGCGGCGCACCACGCCGCGAGGCACCACGACGACCACCGCGTCGCAGCGACGGCACCGGTACCGGCGAACGGCCATCACCCGCATCACCGCCGGCGTCCCGACCGAGGTCGGACCGCGCACCTGCCGCAGCCGCAGGCCATGGCCGACGATCCCGAGCGGCCGGCCTACCGGCCGGCCTGCCCCCTCGCAGCATGGGCAGCGGGCCGGCCGGACCTCGTGAACCCCCGGCACACGCTCCGCCCAAACGTTGACATCGAAGATGGAATGAACGACGTGAGAAGAGCTCCGTGCTTCCAATGCCTCTGGAGCACGACGAGAGGGCGGCTTTCCAGGGCGAGCCCTCTCGTCACCTTTTTCCGGCCGACGTCGTGCCGATGCTCCGCCTCCGAACCCGGCCCTACGACAATCGGGGGCCCACGGCCCAATCCACGTCCGTGATGGGCGGCAGGACGAAGACCGCCGGAGCGACCCTCAAAGAGTCGGATCGAAAACGTCCCTCACGCCGTACATCCCGTGTGCGCGGTAACAGTCGCCAGGGTCATGGGGCCACCTCGTCGCCATCGTGATGGGGCCACCCCCATCGGGGTCGACGGGGAGCCGGACACGACGACCGGAAGACAAGGCACGGTGCCAAACGACGACGGCGCGGGACGCCGTCGGGAGGCGCCGATGAGCTTTCGGGAGTTGACCATGGTGGACATCAGGGAAGTGCTGCGCCGCCTTCAGGCGGGCCAGAGCGCGCGCCGGATCGCGCGCGACGGTGTGGTGGATCGGAAGACGGCGGGTCGGTACATCGAGGCGGCCCGGAGCTGCGGGGTCGTGCCGGAGACACCGCTCGACGACGGGCTCGTCGCGGAGATCGCGCAGAGGGTGCAATCGCGGCCGCTGTCGCCGCCGTCGGAGGCGTACAAGCTGCTGGAGGCGCACCGCCCGCGCATCGAGCACTGGCTCGGAGGCGAGCGGCCCCTTCGGCTGGTGCGCGTGCAGGAGCTGCTGGCACGCGACGGGATCGTGGTCGCCTACACGACGCTGCGCCGCTTCGCCCACGCGCAGCTCGGCTGGCGCGAGCGCCCACCCACGGTCCGCGTGGACGACCCGCCGTTGGGCGAGGAAGCGCAGATCGACTTCGGTCACGTGGGCCACATCGAGGTCGAGGGCAAGCGCCGCAAGCTCTGGGCGCTGGTCGTGACGTTGTCGGCGAGTCGCTACAGCTTCGTCTGGCCGCTGCTCACGCAGACCACCGAGGCGCTCTGCGAGGGTCTGGATGCTGCGTGGCGTTTCTTCGACGGGATGCCCAAGCGCCTGGTGCCAGACAACATGAGCTGCGCCGTCGTACGGCCCGACGCGCAGACGCCGGGGCTGCAGAGGGCTTTTCTGGAGTACGCGCAGGCGCGCGGGATCTTCGTCGACCCGGCACGAGTGCGCCGCCCGCAGGACAAGCCGCGTGTGGAGAATCAGATCGCCTACGTGCGCGAGCGTTGCTTCGACGGCGAGACCTTCGCGTCGGTGCCGGATGCTCGGGACCACGCTGAGCGTTGGTGCCGCGAGGTCGCCGGCGCTCGCGTCCACGGGACCACGCGCCGCGTGCCTCGCGAGGTCTACGAGACCGAGGAGAAACCTCAGATGCAGCCAGCGCCGGTCGCGCCCTTCGACGTGCCGACTTGGACGCGGGCCAAAGTGCATCCCGACCACCACGTGCAGGTGGCCCACGCGCTGTACTCGGTGCCCACCGCGTACCTCGGTCAGCAACTCGACGTGCGGATCGACCGCAGCAGCGTGCGCCTGTACCGCGGCAGCGAGGTGGTGAAGCTGCATCCGCGCGTGGCGCCAGGCAAACGCTCGACCGATGCGAGCGACTACCCTGTTGGCAAGGCCGACTACGCGATGCGCAGCGTCGAGCGCGTCGGGGCCCAGGCCAAGGCACGTGGCGTCCACGTCGCCGACTTCGTCGCGCGGCTGCTATCCGGCCCATTGCCGTGGACGCGCATGCGCGCCGCGTACGCGCTGCTCCGCCTCTGCGACCGCTACGGCGCCGACCGTGTGGATGCACTGTGCGCTCGTGCGATCGAATTCGAGGTGCTCGACGTGCGTCCCATCGAGCGGATGCTCAAGACGGCCGCGCAGATCGAGACCCAGGCGGTCGCTCGCGGCCAGGTCGTGGCGCTTCCGTTGGGTCGTTTCGCACGCGACCCGTCCTCGTTTGCCACCCACCGCGGCGGCCACGAAGGAGGCTCACGATGAGCCCCGTATCCGTCAGCCCCGAGCTACGCCGGGCGCTCAAGCGCCTGTGCCTGGGCAAGCTGCTCGAAGCCATGCCCGAGCGGGTCGAGCTCGCGAGACAGCAGGACCTGCCCTTCGAAGACATCCTGCTCATGCTGCTCAGCGACGAGATCCAGCGCCGCGACAGCACCGCCGCGGTGCGCCGCGCCGCGCAGGCCGGGCTCGACGCCGACATGGTGATCGAGCGGTGGGACAAGACCTCGAAGGTCACCTACGACCGACGCGTCTTCTCGGAGCTATGCACGCTCCGCTTCCTCGAAGCTCATCGTAATGTGGTGGTGCTAGGCCCCGTCGGCGTCGGCAAGACCTTCCTCGCCAGTGCGCTGGGGCACATCGCGTGTCGCGGAGCCTTCCAGGTGCGCTTCCTCCGCAGCGATGCGCTACTCCGGAAGCTCCGCCAGAGTCGAATGGACAACTCCCGCGACGCGCTAATGATCGAGCTTTGCACGATCGATCTGCTCATCATCGACGACTTCGCCCTCGAGCCGATGAGCCGCGACGAGAGCCGCGACATCTACCAGCTCTTCGTGGAGCGAAACGCCCGAGCGTCGACCATCGTCACCAGCAATCGTGACACCAGCGAGTGGCTGGCCGTCTTCGACGACACCCTTCTGGCGCAGAGCGCCGTCGATCGATTCAAGAACAACGCGTACGACCTCGTCATCGACGGCGAGTCCTACCGCGCTCGGCTCAAGCCCACCGTCGACAAGGACCCGCCTCCGCCTGTGGCTCCGGTCGAGAAGCGATCGTCGGCACGCCGACGAGGGACAACGACGTAGCCGACCCGCGTCGGCGTCCTGCCGGACGCCTCCGAAGGGCTCGACGCCCGCCGCCGACTCTGGCATCAAGGGCTTCGGTTACTCGCGTCCTTACCCGGCCCCATGACCTTGGCGACGGGTGGACCCATGAGGGTGGCGAGTGGCATGCCCTGAGCTTGTCGTTGCCGGCCAGGGCGCCTACGAGCTGCTTGATCTTGCCTTTTGACTTGTCGATGAGTTCGCCGATGAGAATGGCTCGCTTTCTGAGAATGCATTTCCAATCGCAGCTCGAGCGATGGGGGCTCGTGCCGTCGGCCCGTTCCCAGAGCATCGGGCGTACCAGGCATCACTGCATCTTGGTCGTCGGCTTCGACTCCGCGCCTGCTCGCAACCCATGAAACGACGAGCCGTGGATGGAACCGCTGGAGTCCTACCGGGCGGGCTTCTCACGAGTCCCCTCGGGAAGCGCGCCCTTCGAGTGTCTGCTCTCCTCGTCGAGTGCGCCGCGCTCGACATCGCTGGTGTCTATGCGCGCCTGAACACCCGCGCGGCCGGCCTCTCCGCCGCCGAGGCGGCAGCGCGCCTCGCCGAGCACGGCCCCAACGTGCTGGCGAGGGATCAGCGTCCACGGATCGGGAAGCTGCTCTGGCATGCGGTCCTCAACCCGCTGGTGATTCTTCTTGCGGTTCTGGCCATCGTTTCGTTCGCGACGGGAGACACGCGAGCGGGCGGCGTGATGCTGCTCATGATTGCCCTCGGCGTCGGACTGAAGCTGGTGCAGGAGGCCAAGGCGAGCTCCGCTGCGGAGAAGCTCAAGGCGATGATTCTCGGTGAACGCGACCGCCCTCCGCGACGGCGCGTCGCGGGAAGTTCCCGTCGCCGACCTCGTTCCGGGCGATGTGGTTCAACTTGCCGCGGGCGACATGATTCCGGGCGACGTGCGGTTCGTCCAGACCAAGGACTTGTTCGTGGTCCAAGGTGCGCTCACTGGCGAGAGCTTCCCCGTCGAGAAGTTCGTCGTCGAGCAGCATGCCGCGAGGACCGCGCCCCTCGAGCTGACCAGCATGGCGTTCCTTGGCACGAGCGTCGGCAGCGGCGCGGCGTCCGCGGTCGTGGTGGCGACCGGAAAAGACACCTATCTCGGCGGGATGGCCGAGTCGCTCCAGGAGCCGCCAGCCAAGACCGCCTTCGACCGCGGCATCTCCACCTTTACGTGGCTCATGATCCGCTTCATGGCCGTGATGGTGCCGCTGGTCTTCATCATCAACGGCGTGACCAAGGGCACGTGGGGGGCCGCCTTCTTCTTCGCCGTCGCGGTGGCCGTGGGCCTGACGCCCGAGATGCTGCCGATGATTGTGACGGTTTGCCTGTCGAAGGGCGCGGTCGCGATGGGCGCGAAGAAGGTCATCGTGAAGCGGATCAATTCGATCCAGAACTTCGGCGCGATGGACGTGCTGTGCACGGACAAGACCGGCACACTGACGAAGGACCAAGTAGTGCTCGAGAAGTACTGCGACGTTGCCCTGCGCGCGGACGCCAACGTTCTCGCGCTCGCCTACGTCAACAGTCACTTCCAGACCGGCCTCAAGAACATCCTCGACCGCGCCGTGCTCGCGCACGAGGAGGTCCATGCTCACGCCCGCGTTCCGGTTCTGGAAAAGGTCGACGAGATCCCGTTCGACTTCGAGCGCCGAATCATGTCGGTCGTCGTCCGTACGCCCGAAGGCAAGGACCGGATCATCGCGAAGGGCGCGCCGGAGGCGATCGTTTCGCGGTGCGCGGCCTTCACCCTCGGCGGGAAGCAGCTCCCGATGGACCACCCACACGTCGAACAGCTGAAGCGGGAGTACGAACGGCTGAGCGCTGACGGTTTCCGCGTGCTGGCGCTCGCGACCAAGGACGTCGAGCCGCGCGGGGTCGCGGGTAGCCCAGTAGCCTATGGCAAGGCGGACGAGTGCGACATGGTCCTGGAGGGCTACGTCGCATTCCTCGACCCGCCGAAGGAGACCGCCGCCGCTGCCATCAAGGCGCTGCAGGGCCACGGGGTGTCGGTCAAGGTCATCACCGGCGACAACGAGATTGTGTCCCGCAAGGTCTGTCGGGAGGTGGGGCTGCCCACCGAATTCGTTCTCACCGGCGACGCCGTGGAGAAGATGACCGACGCGGAGCTCGCCGACGCGGCCGAGAAGACCACGCTCTTTGCCCGCGTCTCACCTGCGCACAAACAGAGGATCATCCAGGCGCTGCGATCGCGCAAGCACACAGTCGGATTCATGGGCGACGGCATCAACGACGCGCCCGCGCTCCACGCGGCCGACGTGAGCGTCAGCGTCGACACCGCCGTCGACATCGCCAAGGAGTGCGCCGACATGATCCTCCTCGAGAAGTCGCTGCTCGTGCTGGACGACGGCGTGATTGAGGGTCGTAAGGTCTTTTCGAACATCATCAAGTACGTGCGCATGGGCGCCTCGAGCAACTTCGGCAACATGTTCAGCGTGCTCGGCGCCAGCATCTTCGTCCCCTTTCTCCCGATGCTCCCCATCCAGATTCTCGCCAACAACATGCTCTACGACATCAGCCAGACGGCCATCCCGACCGACGCCGTTGATCCCGAGCGGCTCCAGATGCCGCGAGCCTGGGACGTGAAGGAGCTGACGCGCTTCATCCTCTTCATCGGTCCCTGCTCGTCGGTCTTCGATTACACGACGTTTTTGCTCATGCTCTACGTCTTCAAGTGCTGGAACGTCTCCACGCAGGCGGCAGCGGCGCACAGCCAGAGCCTCTTTCAGACGGGGTGGTTCGTCGAGAGCCTTCTCACGCAGACGCTGATCATCCACGTCATTCGGACGAACAAGGTTCCGTTTCTCCAGAGCCGGCCGTCCGCGTTTTTCATGTCCATGAGCATGGCGATCATGGCGATTGGCGTCGCCCTTCCCATTACGCGCCTCGGCCGTTATCTCGGCTTCTTGGCGCTGCCGCCGCTCTACTGGCCTCTGTTGGGGCTGACGCTCCTCTGCTACGTGGTCCTGACCCAGGCGGTGAAGACGTGGCTGCTGCGGCACCGTTGGATCTGAAAGAAGGCTCGCAGGCGAACGACTAGGGTCCGCCATTCGAGAGCTGCTTGCAGATGTCGATCGGGCTCCCGGGGTCCACCTTTCCGTCGACCTCGGCTGCGATGGTCGCGCAGCCCGGGCGCGTTGGGTCGAACGTCCAGCGCTGGTTGACGCGCCCGTCGCCGTTGGCGTCGTGCGCACGCCTACTGAGGCGGCCTTGTTCGTCCGTCAGGTCCCAGGTGTCGATCTTGCCGTCGTGGTCGGTGTCCTCGCCGTAGCAGCGAACTCGTCCGCGCAGGGACACGCGCACGTGATCCGGCTTGCCGTCGCCGTTGCTGTCGTAGCCGCGCGCCTCACCGTAGTAACACGGCGTGTAATCGGCAGGGGGCGGGAGGTCCAGGCCTTCGGACGGGCGCTCCATGTTGATGACCTGCAAGCGCACTCCGTCTCCCGCGGCGCAGGCGACGAGCGGCAAGAGAATCGGCAGCAACGAGACTCGCACGCAGGTCAATGTAACCATCTTCGCCGCCACGTCGTCCCCGTTGGCCGTGAGCGTGGACGCGGCAACGCCCCTCCGTTGGCAACTTGCCAAAGGTTGCAAGGAAGCATCCGAGCGGCCGAGGACGCGACCAATCCTATCGTCGGCGTTCGATCCGTGGCGCAGGACCTCACGGTGTCCGCTGCGGACGCCCGTCGCCGGGTTCCTCGCGTGGGATGCCTGGCGGTCCGCGACCTTCATTCCCTCGTGACGGCATCGCGCTTGCACCTACATCCAGACGGAGATCGCGACTTCTTCGCGATTGATGCTCTCCAAAGAAGGTGCACCCATGATTCGCAATCCAGCTCACACAGCGGCCGCCCTGGCCTTCGTCACCGGCACGTTCTCCGTCGCGTCGATATCGCGCGCCGATGATGTGAACGTCGTCGCGCCGCAGCCTGTAGTCGTTGTGCAGCCGACCCCCCTTTTGGCGGAGCCCGCACCCGTCGTCGTCGTGCAGCCCGCGCCCGTGACTGACACCGTGCAGACACACTACGAGAGCGGTGGCCCGGATATGAGGATGATCGGCGGAGGAATCGTCACCTTCGGCATCTCGTATGGGGTTGCTGTCGGCGTCGCAGCGGGCAGCACGCATCAGGGTGACAATCATCTGTATGTGCCGATCGTCGGTCCGTGGCTCGACTTCGGGGACCGCGGAAAGTGCCCGCAGACGGGATCGTGCGATGGAGAGACGACCAACCGTGTGCTCATCGTCGTGGACGGAGTCTTCCAGGCCGTCGGCGTACTTTCCGTGCTCAGCGGTTTCCTGTTTCCGAACACGCGCGAGGTGACGACGACGACGAGCAACGCCTCGACGCGGTCGACACTTCACCTCATGCCGGTGAACTATGGGAGCGGCGGCGCAGGGCTCGCTGCCATCGGCACGTTCTGAGCGCGCGATCGCAAAGCAAATCGACATGTCACCCGGTGGCCTCTAGGGCGCTGAGCTCGCCGCCTTGGCCAGGCCCCCTACCCGTGGGCTCTTTCCAACTCCAGCACGAAAGCGAATTCATCATGACCCTGCTCGATACCCGCAAGTCCGTACGCGTGCACAACCAGGCCTTCGCCGCTGCGGTCATCGCCCTCGGTGCTGGTTGCACCGGGCGCGTGTACGCGGGCCCCGGCAACGTCGAAAGCGCGCCGGTCGTAGCCGGAACGGCGGAGGACGACGGCGAGGTGATCTACGTGCAGGGCCCGCCGGTCGTTGAAATCGATACGTACCCCAGCGTCTTTTACGGCGGCGTCAACGTCTATTACGTCGACGGGCTCTGGTATCACCAGGGTCCACGCGGCTGGTCTTACTATCGGCAAGAACCGCCCGAGCTGGGCCGCCAGCGCGAGGATCATTACGGGCGCGACCACGATGGGCGATGGGCCGACCCGCGGGCAGCACCGCAGCGCGTCCCGCCGCCGGCGCAACGTCCGGGGGTAGCTGAAGTGCAGCCTCCCGACCGCCGAGCCCCGCCCGCGGAGACGCGTCGCGAGGGCGCGCCGGCAGCAACATATGCTCCGGCCGCGCAGCCTCGTCGCGAAGGCCCGCCGGCAACGTCCGCTCCGAAGGCGCAGCCACGTGGCCGCGACGAAATGGGGAAACCACGGGCCGCCCCGAGGCGGGTGGCCCCCCTCAAGGGCGCCCCTGCGTCCGAGCGCCGGTGATTGGGTTCGCTCGCATGCGGAGTGTGGCGCGTGGTCCAGCACCACCTTGAATTGCGAGGGTGCATGGCGCCGACCCGAGGGTCAGGCGCGCCACGCCATCCGCCTCCAGATGAGGGCACGCACGCCGTCAACGTCAAACGGCCGGCGAATGGAGAGGTTCGACATCTCGGCCAGCGACTTCCGCATCCCGTCGGACGTTTCGCCGTCCGTCATGAACACCATCCCCCGCTGCCTGCTCCGGGTGCCGCACCGCGAGCTTCGCACACAGCTCGGGTCCTGTGGAATCGGGCATCATGACATCGCACAGGATGAGGTCGAAATGCGCTCCGGCGTCCATTCTACGAACGACTCCATCCGCTAGAATCTCGATTTCGATGTCGTGGTCCCGCGAAAGGAATTCTCGCAGCCCAGGGCCAACGCGATGTTCGCCGTCGACTACCAATACGTGGCCGCGCGTTCGGCGTTTCTCACTCATCATCGCAATCGCCCACGGTCGGAAATAGCCGTCGCATTTTCGCCCGCACCCAACGCCGCGCCGCCTTCTCCTCCGGCCTGCGAGGGCGATCGCGGCGTACGGTGGGAGCGCGACACGGGCGCTCGGACCATTTAGCTCGTCACGCACAAGGTTAAGCACGATCGCTGCCGAGGCAACCGACGTCATTTGTGGGCGATGCGGTAGGGCCGGCGCCCCGACAAATTTCGCAGGATCGGCGCCCCCGAGGCTTGGCAAGAGCGCGAGACCACGCGGATGCGCGCCTCTGCACGCCCACGCTTGCTGTCCAGCGCGTCTCTGGTCGGCCAGGGCGCCGATCGCGCCCCGTTGCTGGGGCGATGGCCATGAGAGCGCCTACCACGACCGCCCAGATACCGATTGAGCTCCGCCCCGAAGAGGAGCGCGACGGCGAGGAGGTAGAGCGTGATCATCGTAACGCCGATGACCCCAAGCGCCCCTCGATAGACGTCGCCCGTTCCCGCGGCTCGGACGTACAGAGCATATCCGAAGCTGAGAATCGTTTCGAGGACCGTCGATAGACACGCGCCCGGAGCGCGGGGAAGTGCCGAGCGGCTCTCGCGCGGAATGCCGATGACGAATAGGCCGACGTTCAGACCATACAGTAGGAGCAGTCCCCCGATGCCGCGCGCGACGAGAGTGATGGCGCTCGGTCGCCCCGTTTGCGCGCCGACCGGCACTCCTCTTACGAGCTCCTCGAGCCATCCGATGCCGGTGGCGAGCAGCGCGAGCGCTCCAACGCCGAGGGAGAGCGACACGCAGGTCAGGATCGCCAGCGCACGTTTCTTCCACCACGGGCGCGTCGACTGCGTCTGAATCTCAAGCGCGTCAAAGACGGCATGCACTCCCGACGCGGCGAGCCAGACGAAGATCGCTACGCCCGGGAGAGCCACTGCTCCCCCATTCCAGGCGGCCACGGTTCTGAGCTGGGCGGCGATGAATTGGCTAGTGTCCGGCGGAAGCGACCTCACAACGGGGCCGACCACACCCCAGTGGCGCACAGCGAGCTTGGCCGCGACGAGGCCTGCTACCGCTGCGAGGGGGATCAGCGCCAGAAAGAGCCAGAACGCCATTTCGGCCGCGAGGCCGAACGTGCGCACGGCGTTCGAGTGCTTGAACATCTGCGCGACGGCGTCCAACACGCGCGCGAGTCCGGCCTTTCGAACCCAAAGCCGCATGCAAGACCTGCGCTGCAGGCCGCATGCCGGTGTGGCACCGGGGGATTGCGGCGCGGCCCGACAGACGACCGCGAGTGGAACGCGATGGCGTTCCCATGTTGCGGACATCAGGAACATACCCGTGACGCCCCGTTTCTCGTGTGCGAGAGAGAATGGCGCGGAACAAGCACGGCGCGCTTATCGCATCGCGTTTTTCCACTGTCATGGATCCAAATAAAGAAAAGGCGAAACCGCTCCCGGTCGAGATAGACAACGGTTTCAACGAATCGCACGGGTACGCTCCGGGACATGGTGGGCCGAGCGGTCCTGGAGATGTCCCGAGCCCACCACGATCGCCGCCGCTTCTCCCCGATGACCAGGACGAGAAGCCTGCTCCCGCGTGACACGCGGCGACGGGGCCAGGAGGACCATCAGGGCTCCTCACCGGAGCGTTTCCGGGGGCTCGCATTCGTTATCAATTCGCAAGTTGCCAAGCTTTGAGCCCGTCCTCGAATGTTGCGACTGGCTTTTCAGCCGACGCAAGCCTCGCCCGGTTGGGGATCGGATGCTTCGGGCGAGCGCGGCATCTACATTGCAGAGCATCAGCGCCATGCCGGTTCATCATTCTTCCGCGGCCTGGCGATTTGAAGCAACGAGGCCCGCCGTCGGATACCTCTTCCCTGTCGCGCTCATGGTTTCTCCTCTCGGTTGTGGGGCGAGCGTCTCCCATTCCGGCCCTTCCGACGCGGGCCACTCTGCGTTCGGCGACGGCTCGACCCCAAACAACGACGGCGGCGCGCCCGCGGTCGACGCAGGCCCTCCGCCGATTGGTACCGTCACCTTCGTACCGGGGGTCACCGTCTCCACGCTCGCGGGATCCGCCTCCACGGGGGCGAAGGACGGTACGGGCGGGGCGGCCGAGTTCGACAACCCGACGGGCATCGCAATCGACGGCCACGGCAATCTCGTCGTCACCGACTACGACGACTCGCTCGTCCGGTTGGTCACGCCGGGGGGTGTCGTCACAACGGTCGCATCGGCGAGCAACTTCGTCAATCCGTTCGACGTCTTCGTCGCGAGCGACGGCACGTATTACGTCGGGACCGATAGCAACGCCGCAGGCACGAAGACGGCGACGTCGGGGACGATCTGGCGCGTGGTGCCGGCAACCGGAGTGGTTGCGGCGCCGGTCATGGTCGCCCAAGGCTTCTATCGGCCGCGCGGGCTGGCGCCTGCCACCGGCGGCGGTCTGTTCGTCTCCGATCGGGACGAATCGATCGTGGAGATCCTGCCCCTCGCGATCGGGACTCCCTCCCTCCTGGCAGGGATCAGCGGCAGTGCAGGATTCAAGGACGGCACGGGACCTGTGGCCGAATTCGACGCCCCGGTCGGCATTGCGGTGCTCCCGGACGGTAGCTGGGTCGTCGCCGACTCGTACAACAATCGCGTTCGCCACGTCACCTCCGCTGGCGTCGTCACCACGTTGGCCGGCGACGGAACGTACGCGCTCAACGACGGGCCGGCCGCTACCGCGCGGTTCGCACACCCGAGCGCCGTCGCGGCAGACGCCACCGGCAACGTGTACGTGAGCGACATCGCCAGCCACCGCATCCGCCGGATCGATCTTGCGGGCAATGTCGAGACGCTCGCGGGCGACGGCATTCCTTCCTACGCGGACGGCGTCGGGAGCGCGGCGGAGTTCTACGGGCAAGAGGGGATCGCCGTGACGTCCGACGGAAAGACCCTCTATGTGGCCGACGGAAACGGCGGCAACGGAACCGCCCACTCCCACGTGCGCGCCATCGCAATACCCTGATGATGACCATGGGAAGCCGCAATGCACCGCCAGCGAGGCCGCGGCTAGACTGACTGCGTCACCTTCCCGCGGGGCCCAGAACGCCTTGCTCGTCGTCCCGTGCCTAGAACCTAGAACCGGCCGACGGCAGCAACGCCTAGACCGCCGTGCGCAAACTCCTCGGGCCTGATCTGAACGGTCGGCTGCGTCGCGGCGCCGGTAGTCGTCGTCGTAACTTCGTGCGTCCTCGGGAACACCAAGCCGCTGACGATGGAAAGCACGCCGAGACCCTGGAAAACTCCGTCTATGACGATGAGCACACGGTTGCCTATCTCTGGATCATAGGAACCATGCGGCGGGGAGCGTCCACGGTCCGTGAGATCGAGCCATGGACCGACGATCGGCACGTAAAGGTCGCTGTCAGCCGCGCGACCGCTGGTGCTCGCAACGACCGCGGCCACCCCAAACGAGATACCGAGGGTTATGGCTCCGGCCCCGATCTGCGTCGTGTCGGCGCCGGCGCTCTCGGTGCGTGTCTGCACCGTGTCCGTCGCGGGTGCAGGTCGCACCACGACGACGGGAGCAGGTTGCGGCGCGATGACGGTCACGTCGTCGGCGCGTGATATTGGAGCGAAAGAAAGCGTGCCGGTGAGGACGGTCACACTGGCCGCCGTGTGGAATGGACTGCGAATCATGAGGGCCTCCTCTGGAGGGCGTAGATCGCAAAGGACTCGCGATCTGCGTCCGGATGCAGGTGCAAGCTCAGTGCCGCCTTGCGTTGCGGCAGCCTGCAGCGTTCATGCACTTGCGTGCGGCGGAGGCTGGAATTCTTGAATTGCAAAGAACGTCTCGGCGATGCTCTCGCCCGAAACGGCGCGGGGAACGTCTCCGCTAACGCCCGCCACGATCGCGGTGATGTTGTCCTCGCCGCCCCGCTGCTTCGCGGCTTCGACCAATCGCGCGCACGCGATGTCGAGTCGCGACGACGTGATGACAACTTGGCGTATTTCATCGGGGCTTATTCGATTCGACAAGCCATCGGAGCACAGCAGTAGGCAGTCGCGCTGTCGCAAATCGAGCTTTCCCAGCGCAACACTGACGTCGGCTTTCGATCCCATTGCTTGCAAAATGACGTTGCTAAAGCCTGAGCTTTTTGCTTGCCCGGCGCTCATTGCACCCGAGTCAATGAGGAACTGTACGTAGCTCTGGTCGCGCGTCACTTGCACAATCTGACCGTCGCGCAACAGATATGCGCGCGAATCGCCCACTTCCGCGATAAAGGCGGTCTTCCCGTGAACGAAAAGTGCCGTGAGTGTGGCACCCATGTTCTCCCGACCTGGATAGTGCGCTGCCTGCCAGACCTCGCGACTCGCCTGGACGGTCGCCTTCTCGAGCAATGCGTCCGATGGTTCGCCGCCCTGATGGCTCGCCAGCGCCCGGCGAAGCGATTCGACCACGAGCGCGCTCGCGACCTCGCCTGCCTGGTGGCCCCCCATGCCGTCGGAGACGGCAAGCAGCACACCGCGGCGCCCCACCTCGAAACGGGCGCTGCGCTGCTCTTCGAGCAGACTGCCTCCCGTCAGGTCCGCAACGACGAAAGCGTCCTCGTTGGAGCTGCGGACCAATCCGATGTCCGTTTGAGCGCACACAGTCAGGTTCACGGGCATCCCGTCCTCGGGGAGCAAGTGGCGGGCCTCGGCTCGGCGTGCTCCGGCTGCCGCCGGAACGGCCGCAGACAAATCCGGTTGGCGATCCGCAGAGGCAAAAGGAGAATGCAAGCGGGGCTGCCACGCGAAGCCGACCACGAAGCGCGTCGACCTCGAGTACACCGGACGCCGTGGGGTGGGATTGGAATGAAGCTCGCTTGGTTCAAGGCCTAGCTTGGTCCGAACCTTGCTCTCGGCGCTCCTTCGAAGGAAGGACGACATGGAGACGACGGTGATCGTCGTGATGGAGCCCGGCAGTGACTGGCCCGGCCAAATCGGGGCCTCGATGAACGTGGTGGCCTCGTGCGACGGGGGCGAGGATTCTCTTTCGGAGGACCCAGGAGAAGCTCCGTGCCCTCCACGGCAGCAAGAAGGCCGTCCGTGTGGCGGTCCTCGCGTGCAGCTCTGTGCGGGACGGTACGGCCTCCGTTCGACGCGGGCTGGTCGCCCGTGCGCTGCTCGGCGCCGTGACCTTCTCCACGTGCGGTCGGCTGATACTGGGGGTCAGCGGGCATTCGTCTCATGAACTTCGCCAGGAGTTGCTCGCGCTCGCAGGGGCACTCACCGAGGAGGTTCGCGGAACGACGGTGACAGTCTCGCTGCGGTTCGCAGAGGCGTCGCGCGGGAGAGCCGTTCGTACCATGGAGACGACCTCCGAATCGAATCAGGGACAGGCGCCGGAGCTCCGTCACGCCGCCTCCAAGACGTGACGCTCCGCGATATGCCTCGACGAAGATCGAGGCGGAGAAAACGACAATGCGCACGCTGCAAATGGCCTTTGTGACCGTCGCCCTCGCGTTGACCGTGGGCTGCGGCAAGGACGACCCGAAGAAAGGCGTAACGAGCGTCATCCCGTCGGCCCAGGCGCAAACCTTGCCGCCGGCGTTCGAGCCCGCCTCCGCTCCTCCCCCGAAGGCGGTAAAGCACGTCGATCTCGAGATCGCGAGCCTGGCCAACACGATGGCCTTCGACAAGAGGACCCTCACCGTGCCGGCCGGAGCCGAAGTGCACATCGCGTTCAAGAACAACGCGACGATGAGCACGCTCCCGCACAACTGGGTGCTCGTGAAGCCGGGAACGGAGGCGAGCGTCGCCGCCGCGGGGCTCAAGCTCGGCGACCAGGCGGGGTACCTCGACATGCGCGACCACGACATCCTCGCGAACGTCCCGATGGCCAAGCCGGGGGCGTCGTCGGAGGCGACGTTCACGGCGCCCGATGAGCCGGGGGATTACCCGTACATCTGCACGATTCCGGGCCACTACATGATGATGAACGGAGTGCTCACGGTCACCCCGTGAGAGGCTCGGAGAAAGGCAGAACCAAAGGGTCCTGCCCGCCGCGGCTACTCTCCTCCATCGGCCCCATCGCACGCGTCGATATCGGCAGTGTCTACTTCGGGCTTGGCATCGCAAGCGTCTGCCGTCCCCGTATCGAGATCGATCGTGTCGACTTCGGCCGCGGCATCGCAGACATCCGCGCCCTGCGCATCGAGGACAGAGCCGCCGCCGGAGGTACTGCCAGAACCGCTGCTCGAGCCGTTCCCCGATCCAGTGCTCGAGCCGCTGCCGGAGCCACTGCTGCTGCCGGAGCTCCCGCTCGAGTCGCTGCCCGAATCGTCGCCCGACTCCGCCATTGCGCCGTCTGCCCCCGCGTCGTTGCCGGTGGCGCAGGCTGCGGCGAAAACGTGGTTGGTATCCAAGGTCACGGCACCGTTGCGCGCGAGAACTCTCCCCGACACGCTCGCGCGCGTATTCAGCGAGATGCTCGTGAGCGCGAGAAGGCTCCCGGCGAACACGGTATCGGTCCCCAGGGTCGCAGAGCTGCCGATCTGCCAGAACGCGCGGCAATCTTGGCCGCCGTTCACGAAGACGACCGACGCGTTGCTGCCGGTCGTGAGCGTGCTCCCGACCTGGAAGACGAAGACCGCGCCGGGATCGCCCTGGGCGTCGAGGACGAGCTTCCCCGTAAGCTGCGCCTCCGAGGAGAAACAGTATACGCCTTGCGTGAGCGTGAGCCCACCCAAGTCCTGGCCCGTCAGATCGTGCGCGCACGGGTCGCCTGCAAGCACGATGTACGCGGCGGTGACGTCGCTCTGAGCCTGAACGGCGGTCGCATCCCCGGTGTGGGCCGCGCCCCCGGACACGAGGCCCGGTGGAAATCCGGTGATCGCGAGGCCCGGTGCGACGCCGAGATCTCCCAGAATCGTGCTCGTACCGGTGTTGGTCACCGTCGATCCACCGAGGATCCGGAAGCTCGCCGCCACACCCAGCGAGGGCGCATTCACGGCCGACTGTCCACCGCGCGTGCTCTCCGGCCGCGTGGAATCGGGCCGCATGGATTCGCAGGCAAAGGGAAGCGCAGCGACGAGAGCGACGGAGACGAGGAGTGTCGGCGTTCGCCCCTTGATGCAGCCGGCGACATTTTGCGTTGTCATGTAGGTGCAACTGAGCACGATTCGAGCCACGCTCGGTCGCGCGTGGCGAACACCTCGCAGAAGCAGAGTCGATCCTGCGCATTGCCTTCATTTCGACATGATCGAGTCGCGCCCGGAATCGGCACTCGTCTCCCCAACGCCGCGCAATTCGCGAGCGGATTGGCAAATGGCTCCGCGACCCCTGGTGTCGGCAGTCCTCGCGAGGCGCCGGACGCGATTGGCTTCCTGCGACGCGGCTCAATCGCCGAGCTAGCTGCGCGCGTCCCTCAAAGGACCTGATCGAGATCGCCGTCGCCCCACATGTACTTCCAGGCGCTAGGACGAGTGAGCAGCCCTTGCGCGCCGCCACCGCGAAGCTGAACTTGGAACGGCTTGGTCCCCTGCGGGACGAATCCGAGCGTGTACAGCGCGAGCTCCCTCGAGCGGCAGGGAATGTGAATCTGAATGTCGACCGCGTCCGTATCGACGAACGAGGCCACGAGTGCGCGCACCACGCGGCGAAACCAAGCGCGCGGGCAGGTGACATCGACAATCGCGCCGCGGCCCCCATGCCACTCGAGTGCGGCGACTCCCACCGGCTGGTCCTTGTCGAGGATGAGCACACCCTCCTGATGGCCGCCCGATGGAATCCCGAATCGCCACGCGTAGAACGCCGCGTCGGCCACCGGAACAACTTCGCCGTGACACTCCGAGGCTCTCTGGGTTGCCTCCCAAACCCTGTCCACGCGCGGATCGACCGCCGTTCCGAGCCTCTCCGCGTGCAGCGCCGTTGGGCGCGGGCGCAGGACCCAATCGAGAAGGCCCCCGAACCCGACGCGCGCCGCCCGCAGCCCGAGCGCACGCGCTTTCAGCGGCCGCGTATATCGTCGAACGGACCCGGTCACGACCGCTCCCGCGCGCATCAGCGCCCGCAAGTTGGCCGGTTCGGGGGGGCCGAACATGAAGGAGAGGCCGGCGTCCAGACCAAGGCCCACCTCGCGGTGCAGGGCCGTGACGACTCCGCGCCTCCGAAATGACGGGGTCACGTAGCCATCTCCGCCGATTGCCCCAATCGCGTTTCGCCCGCCGACCCGAACTGCGCGCGGAAAAAGGGACGTGACTCCGACAGCGCGATCGTCCACATATGCTGCGTACGTGCGTGCGAGTCCGGCGGGATTCTCGAGATAAAGCCACTTATAACGCGCGTCGGCGTCAATCCCCGGGACCGTCTCGAAATATTCCCGCAGAAGCGGCAAGATGAGCCTTCGGTCGGCTGCGTCGGCATGATCGATCCGTCTCACCCGGTAGCTTGAGATCTCCACGAGCGGCATTGATGGTGTAGGCTGAAAGCAGCCTTCGTGGACTGGCTCTGGTGCACGACTCGGACCAGGGTGCGCCTGGCCCCCCCCGCGGGTCCTGGGAACCATGAGCCGAAGGTGGATCGCGAAGGAGCTCGAACGCGTGGGCCTTCTGTCCCTTGCGCTGGGGCTTCGACGGCGCATGCCTTCGCCATGGCTGCCTGTGCTCACCTACCACCGCTTCGCCTCGCGCGATGGCACCGGTGGCTTCGAGGGCGTCCGCCACACGACCGGTCTGCTCGATGACGGCGTGGGGGATACCACGCCCGAAACGTTCGATCGTCACCTGTCTCTTCTCGAGCGCTGGTTCACCATCCTCGAGCTGGGAGACCTTCTTGCGCTTCGCGCCGGCAAGCTCTTGCCGCCGAACCCGGTGTTTGTCACCTTCGATGACGGATACAAGGACGGTTTCGAGGTAGCTCTCCCCATCCTGCGGCGGCACGGCGTCAAGGCGACCTTCTTCGTCGCGACCGACTATATCGAGCAGCGAAGGCTCTTCTGGTGGGACCGCATCCACCTGATTGTCAAGTCGTCGCGGCGAGAGTGGATCGAGCTCTCGTATCCGTCACGGCTACGTTTCCACCTGCGCACGCACGGCGAGCGCTCGATCGCGGCCGCGCGCCTCGTCCGCCTGGTCAAAGACGAGAGAGAGCTCGATCTCGAGCGATTCCTCGACGAGGTCTCCGAAGCATGTGGCGCTCCCATCGGACCGGACGAAGAGCGGCGGATGGCCGACGACGTGCTGATGACGTGGGACGACCTTCGCGCGCTCCGCGACGCCGGGATGAGCGTCCAATCTCATACTTGCTCGCATCGAACACTTCAGACCGTACCGACCGCGCGCCTGTACGACGAGCTCGGTGGCTCCCGCGAGGTCCTGGAGCGAGAGCTCGGTGAGCGCGTGCGAGCGGTGGCCTACCCGGTCGGAAAGCGCCTGGGGAGCGCGCCCCAGATTCGCGCTGCGGTCCGCGCGGCCGGCTACGAGCTCGGGTTCTCCAACCACTCGGGTGTGAACAACGTCTGGACGTTCGACCCGCTCGACGCCCGTCGCCTCTCGCTGGACATCGACCTGCCCGAGGCACACTTTCTGGCGATGCTCGCCGTCCCCTGGCTCGCGTACTGAGTCGTCTTTCGGGGTGCTCGACCGGCGACCATGCGCGCCCCTGACTGAAAATCAGCGCCGTCACACGGGGATGAAGCGCCTCGGGCCGTCCACGTCCCACGCGAGGAATTCGGCGACGGGCCCCCGATCGCCGCAGTGAATGACGAGGTGCGTGCGCGTGGCGCGGTAGCTCCTTGCCGCCGAGGTGCCCTCGTCGCCCTCCTCTTCCGCCCACGAGCCGACGTTGATGTACGTTGCCTCGCCGTCGTTGACCGCGATCTTTGCGGGCGTGTGAGTGTGACCCATGACGACGAACGCAGCGGGGAAGAGCTTCGCGAGACGAGCGGCTCGTTCGAGCATCTGTTCGGCGGGATCCGCTGTCCGCTGTCTGGCGAGCTGGCAATGCCCGAACGTCCAGGCAGCGACGAGGAGTGGCATGGCCCACCACGCGTGCACGACATGTACGAGCGTCAAGGCGGCGACGACGAAAAGGGAAAGCACGGCGACGAAACCGAGCGCGAGCCGGTCGAGCAGGACGCTGGCGAGAATGCCGCCGATCGTGCGAGTCACCGGCGGAACCTGCAACGCCGCCAGTGCGCGCATTCGTTCGACGCCGACCCGCGCCGCCCGGGCGAGGAGGGCCATCCCGC
This sequence comes from uncultured delta proteobacterium, assembly GCA_963720145.1. Taxonomy (GTDB): domain Bacteria; phylum Myxococcota_A; class Polyangia; order Polyangiales; family Polyangiaceae; genus Palsa-1150. Next base: position 47,996 of record CAVREO010000031.1, on the reverse strand, counting down.
GATCGTGCTCTTCGCGAAGCCTGGTGGCAGCTCCCGAGAGTTGTTCGCGGTGAAGTCGAAAGAGCTCGCCGACCGCGCTCGCGTAGCGCACCGCGAGCTGTAGCAGCCCAGCCAGACCCAGCTTCATGCCGAACGCGACGTAGTGCGCGATGCCGTGCTTGTCGTGTCCATACTCGTGCATGCCGCGGGTCGGCCGAACGACGAATCGCAGGAGGACGTCCGAGACGCTGCGCGCGATACGGCGTGGATCTGCCGCCGAGAGCGGCGCCATCACGTACTGGTTCGCGCAGAAGGCGTCGTACTGGTGCCCGTGCTCGATATACACGAGCCCTGCGACGTAGAAAAACCATGGTCGAACGCGATTCGCGCGTGGAAGGCGAGGCCATCGAGCTCGCCGAGTCGCCCGACGCGTGCGAGAGAGAAGAGTACCGAGCGGAGGTCATCCTTTACCGCGTCCCAGTGCAACTCGACATCGTGGTCACCGTGGACGAACGTGAGCGCGTGCCCGTCAGCCACGAAGCGGGCAAGCGCGTCGAACACGTCGCGGTGGCGCTCTACGACGAGACTCAACTTGACGCGAACGTGGTCGACGGCGCTGCCCAGGCCGTGCTCGCACTCCTCGGCGTTGCGCTCTGTCGTCAACGCGGTCCCTGCTGCGAGCACCGAGATTCCGACGAAATCGATGAAGTCACCGGCGAGAACGAGGCGCCAGCAATCGCCAGGAAGGGCGGTTGCGCGGTAGTGCTGGAGCAGCTTGACGAGGTCTTCGTCGACGCGGCGCGAGCGACGAATCGGCCGACCGACATCGTTCAAGTCGCTCCCGAGGTGAACATCGGACAGGACGAGCAGGCGATCCATGTTTGGTCGAGGCGCAAGACGCAGACCAGGCTCCGCGTGCGAGGCCCATCGGACCTGCTCACGCAGGGCATGGGTCACCGGGCGTTTCGTGCCCGTGTCTCGGGTACTTTGCCAAAGCACAATTAGAATACGAGGCGCACCGCGCGCATCGCGTACTCGGGACCCACCAATTTTCGCGCACTTCGCGGCGCGCTGCACCGGGGGCACGGGCGATGCATCGGAGCGCGCGACACGGCTTGCGGATGAGTCGCTCCAAACAGCCACTTCAAAGGCAGCCAGTGTCGACGCATTCCGGCGCCGACGACCACGAAACACAACGAGAGCAAGGTGGGAGTTATACCTATGAGCGCACCGAACAAGTCTGAGCGTCCTAAGGGCAAACGCGGATTCGCCTCTATGGCGCCAGGCAAGCAGCGCGAGATTGCGAGCAAAGGAGGCCGAACGGCCCACGAGCTCGGCCGCGCGCACCAGTTCACCCCCGACGAGGCACGCGTCGCCGGCCGAAAGGGCGGCCAGGCCGTCAGTCAGGACCGCGTGCACATGGCGAAGATCGGGCGGTTGGGCGGCCGCGCCCGCGGACACAATCGCACGCAGCAAGCCGCCCATGCGCGACCGCGCGTGACGACCATGACTTATGCGCAGAGTAGTAGCCAGCGCGAGGGGCAGGACTTCCGCGCTGCGCTGACCGACTGAGTGCGTCGACTTCCACGAATGAAACTGCGTCCACGACGGCGGTGAAACCGAGACGGCAGAGCGCAAGACGGCGCCAGGACAAGTTGCCGACGTGTCGGCAAATGGTGCTCGTCTCCCACGAAACGGAGCTCTGGCGCGGCGGATTCCCTTGCGTGGACCCGCTCGCGAACCCTTGATGGATGGCGACGGTGGCGCTCGGCCCGCGGCGAAATCCCGCGGAGCACGTAAGGGATGCGCCACCGAGTGCAGTGCACCCTTCAAGCCGTCCCGCGAGGTCCAGTGATCGTACGCCCTCTGCGTTGGGTTTCCCTACTCCTATTTGGCTTCGTCGCCGCGATTGGCGCCTCTGCATGCGGCAGCGACCCGAACTCCGCCGTTGCGCGCACGTGCTCGTCGCGGCAGGCCATCACCACGGGCATTCGCCTCTATCTCACGGACTCGGTGCTCGGTCTCTTGCAGAAGCGCGCCGCGGCGAACGATGCCGCGTGGGTCGCCCTTCGCTCGCACTGTGACGCACTGACGGGCGGTACGTTCAACTTGCCGAGCGGCGATGCGTATCCGAATCCGCCCAACGTCGGTCAGGGATACGAGGGCGACGGGTACCTGCCCGAGGTCATGAGCCTGGGGCTCTGCTACCGGGTCGTGCAAGGCGTCGACTCCCAGGCCGAAGCCAGCTACGGCGCGGCCGGCGCACGGCTCCTCGTGGCGATGGCCACGCCGGCCGGCTCTGGTGGCCAAGCACCCAGCACCGACGACGGCTACGGCATCCGCAACTACGGGGTCGGCATGGCCACGGGCTACGACTGGCTGAAGCCCGCCCTTTCGACGGCGCAAGCGCAGTCAATCATTGCGGCGCTCGACGCCTGGGTCGATTGGTTCGACGCAAACGGCTTCTCGAAGTCCGAGCCGATCGGCAACTACTTCGCAGGCTACCTGCTCGCCAAGGCGGCGACGGCGATTGCCACCGACGGCGATAACCCCAGTGCCGCGGCGTACTGGAGCGACGTCCAGACGAGAATGTGGGGGCAGCTGGCGCAGCCCGCGTACTCGTCGTCGATGAAAGGCGGGGGCTGGCCGGAGGGATGGGAGTATGGGCCGCGCGCGATCGAAGAGATGGCGCAGTTTGTGTGGGCGGTGAAGACGGGCAAGGGGATCGACTGGGGCTCGACTCTGCCGTTTGCGCACGACGAAGCCGTGTATGTCCGGTCGTTCGCGTGGCCGTCCCTGCTGCACATGGACGACCAGGGCACTATCCACTCGCAGGCGCGGCTCGCGCCGTCGGTGTCCGCTGCGCGCGCCCTCGCGGGCATCCTCCAATACAACGCGGACCCCGCAGCCGCGTTGGCGCGCAGCTACGTCGGCGATCTCTTGACGGTCAACACCGACGACGGCGCTCTCTGGGACCAGTTTCTGTACGCGGATCGGACGCTCCCCACGCAGCCCTATTCGGCGACCCCTCTCTCCTACTTGGCGGAAGGCCCTGGGCACCTCGCGGTGCGCTCCGCGTGGCAGAAGGACGCCGTGTGGGGGACGTTCGTCGCCGGGCCCTACATCGATGCCCCCGACTCGGGCGAGCAGCTGTTCAACCAAGGCGCCATCGCTCTCGTGCAGGGAGACCAGCCGATCCTCGTCAACGCGACGGGGTGGCTCCCTCAGGCGGGAGGCAACGCGGGCGAGACCTTCGTGTATGACGACTCGTGGGGACAGAAGACGCGTCTCCTCAACAACACGTTCTACGTCGCCGGTGCAACTCAGGGCGAAGTTACGCCCGCGCTTTCGCAGACACACATGGACAAGTACGAGGAGCAGAGTGTCTTCGTCCATGCGCGCGGCTTGCACATCGGGGACATGTACGTCGGCGCGGGCCCTGCCGTGTCGCAGTTCACGCGCGACTTCGCGTACCTGCGGCCAGGGACGCTCGTCGTTTACGATCGGACGACGGTGGGCGCCGCAGCCGACCAGTGGCTCGCGTGGCACACGCCCACCGTGCCGACGCCGGCCGCGACGGCTGACGCGACGCAGTCGCGCTTCGACGTGGTCGTGCAGGGATCGATCGTCGGCAGTGTACGAACACTCCTTCCGAAGAGCGCGACGCCGGCGACGGTGAATCTGGTGAGCGGCGCCGCGTGGCGTCTGGAGATGCACGCGCCGACGCAGGCCACGACGCAGGATTGGCTCACGGTCATCACCGCGGGCAGTACGGTGCCGGATCAAACGCGGCTTTCGTCGGCGGAGGGGAACGTCCTCGCCGGCTCTCTCGTCGGCGTGCACGTGCTCTCCCCCTCCCGAAATGCGGTCGTCCTTTTCGGCGCCGACCACGCCGCCACTGCAACGACCTCGACTGCCACCTACGTCGTCGCGCAGACCGCCGATGCCGACCACGTGATCTTCGACATGGCGCCCGCGCCCAACGGCTACGCGGCCACGGCGACGGCCTCGAACGGCAAGTTGACCATCGTCGTCGAGCCGGGCGGTCCGCTCCCCCTCACAGCCCAGGGAACGCTTTCGTTCACCGTGGCGCCAAATGGCGCGGTCGCGCCGCAAGCTCCTCCGCCAACGCCCTCGGACGACGCAGGCGCGGCGACCGGCGATGGCGGCGAGACAACCGGGAGCGGCGCGGGCGTCGACGCCGGGATACCCGGCGCAACCGGAAGCGGTGCGGGCCAAGGCGACGGCGGCTGCTAACGCAGAGCCCCCACGTCAGCGCGACGATTGGAGCACGCCGACGACCGCCCGCGAGGCCGAGACGACACTCCCGGCGACGTAGAGCGCGCCGCTCCGATCGATAGCCATCGCAGCAGCGAAGCTCCCGTCACCCGACGGATTGCCGTCGAGCTCTCGAAAAATCACGCGACCGCCCGGGTCGTACGCAATCGAGCCGAAGCTCGCGGCGCCGTCCGCGCCATAGGCCGTACCGGTGACATAAGCATTGCCCGCGGCATCGAGCGCGAGCGCTCGCGCCTCGTGCTCACCCCGGGCGTCCCAGCTGTCTCGATCGGCCCACCGGAGCCGGCCCTCGGAGTCGAACTGCGCTGTGAGGTACGAATCGGGATCGGGCTGCCGGCGTATCCGGCGACCGTCACGCGACCCTCGGGGCCGACCGCCATCGCCGCGGCAATGTTGCGCGCCTCATCGGCAATGGTCGCCGTCCACACGACGCGACCCGTCACGTCATACTTCTTCACGGCGAGCTCGATGGCGGGCTCCGCGTCGGATGTGCTTCGAAAGGCCTGCGCGATGGCGACGTGGGGTGCGCCGAACGCGTCGAGCGCGAGCGCCCGCGCCGTTGTCCGGGGAATATGCGCTGGATCGTCATCGCTGCGCTCCGCCCAAAGGCGGGCGCCGCGAGCGTCGTAGGCGAAGAGCGTGAGCTGGTCCTGTCTGCCGTCCGTCGACTCACCGGCGACATAAGCGTGAGCGTTCGCGTCGAGTGCGACGTTGCGCCCGGTCGCTCCGAGGCCGAGGGGCCCCAGCTCGGAAGCCTGCCACGCGACACTCCCGTCTGCATCGTACGCGATCGTGCGAGCAAGGCCGTGCGTGCCGTCGGAGCCACCGCCCGTGACGACGACGTGACCGCCCCCATCGACCGCGAGGTCGGAGAGCGCTCCGCCACCTTCGCTGCGCGCCGACCAGCGGAGCGCGCCGCCCGCGTCGAACGATACGACGAGGAAGCCGCCAAGAGGCACGTCGCTGCGCAGCCAGGTCCCCGCTACGTAGATGTTGCCGGCACCATCGATCGCGAGCTTCGTCGCGAGGTCGGCGTCGTCGGAAGAGTTGCGGTAGCCGCTCGCCCAGGCAAGTTTGCCCTCGGCCTCGTACGCCAGGACACCGAACGCTCCGTCCGCAAGGCGGGCCAGCACGATGGCCCGGCCGCGCGGATCGACCGCGACGTCGATCGCCGAATCATGCGCGCCCGCGTCGCTCTCGGCGAGCGTGCGCCACCAGCTGGACGGAGCGGTCCCACCCTGGGCCGAGCCCGCGCACCCGGTCACGACAATCGCAGCGACTCCCAAGCAGGCCGGATACGACATGACCACCTGAAGGTCCAAGCAATCTGCGCGCCGCCATTGCCATCCCCACCATCGCTAGGGCCGATAATCCCAACGATTTCGGGCGCAGCGGCTGGCCCGAGGCTCCGAACGGTTCGCCGCAAGACTGGCGCTTTGCACTACGCGTTTGCAATCCGCCAAAGCTGCCTGAACTCGAGAATGCTCGCTGCTGCCGGTGCCGGAGTGCCCGCGTCCCTCATGCGACACTCCGAGCTGCGGCGGCGCGACCGCGAGCGAGGTACGGCTGCGGCGGCAAGACGCTCGGTGGCGCCGTGGCCTCGCCGAGCGCCCCCCAGAAGCTCCCTGCGGTTTGCCATCGATCGACGGGAAAGACCGTGAGCGCCCGCGCCATGACTTCCTCCACCCGGTCCGACACGTCGGCGCCGAGTGTCCGCGGAGTCGGCCGCCGGTTCGGGTCGACGGCGCTTCGCGCGAGCGCGTCCGGAGTCCCCTCCCCCAACGGCGCGCACCCGCTCACCAACTCCCCGACGAGGAGCGCGAGCGCGAACACGTCCGTCCACGGCCCGGTGATCCCGTAGCCGTCCGAGAATTGCTCCGGCGCGGAATACGACGGCGAGAAACCGCAGGCTCGAAGCGGCTCGCGCCCGTCCGACATCGCGCGCTGCGCGTGGCAGAAGAAGCTTGCGACGCCGAAGTGGAGAAGCTTGATCGTGCAACTCCGGCCGCGCCCGTCTCCGACCAGGGTGAGGTTCGCTGGGTTCACGTCGAGATGGCAGATCCCCTTCGCATGCGCGAGCATCAGCGCGTGCGCGATCGGGTCGAGTAACGTTGCCGCTTCTTTCATCGTGCGGTTTCGGAGCGCCATCCTTCGCTCCTCCCCGAGAACCTGTTTCAGGCTCTTGCCCTCGAGCCAGTCGAGCACCAGGCATGGCACCCGATCGCCGTTCGGCGCAAACAGGGTACTCGCGTCGCGCGCCCGCCCGATCGCGGTCGTGCGCTCCGACAGGTCGGCGAGGATGGCTCCCTCCCGCGCGAACGCGCGCGCCAGCTTCTCGCGCGCATCCGCTCGGAGCGCCTCGCAGCCGCGGATCGCTTTGATCGCGACGCGGCTTTCCGAGAGCGTGTGCCGGGCGCTGTAGACGACGGAGAAGCTTCTCTCGGCGACGAGCGCCTCGACCGCATAGTGCCCGGCGACGGTCGTACCCACCACTCCGAAAGGATCGCGAGCCGTCGCTTCCAAAGCGTTCCTCACTCCACGGTGACTGATTTTGCCAAATTGCGGGGGCGATCCACGTCGCAGCCGCGAAGGACGGCGACGTGGTACGCGAATAGCTGCAGAGGAATCGTATAAAGGATCGGCGCCAGGCTCGGGTGAACGGCAGGCAGCCGGATCACCGTTCGTGCGAGCGAATCGAGGGCGTGATCCTCTTCGCTCACGAAGGCGATGATGGGCGCGCCGCGAGCGGCGGCCTCCTGAAGGTTACTCAGCATGCGATCTCTGTGCACATCGTTCGGGACCAAGGCGAGCACGGGCATGTGCGAGTCGATGAGGGCGATCGGTCCGTGCTTCATCTCGCCTGCAGGGACACCCTGCGCGTGGATATAGGAGATCTCCTTCAGCTTGAGGGCACCCTCGAGCGCGACCGGATAGAGCGGGCCCCGACCCAAGTACAGGACGTTCGGCGTGGCCTGCCACTCGGACGCCAGGGCTTCCAGCTCGCGCTCCAGAGAGTGCACGTGCTCGATTTGCCCCGGCAGCGCACGCAAGCCCGCGAGGATGGCGGTGCTCTCGTCCGCGGAGACGGTGCCGCGCGATCGACCCAGATGAACCGCCAGCAGCGTCAGAATGGCGAGCTGCGTGCTGAACGACTTCGTCGAGGCGACCCCCATCTCGAGGCCCGCGTGGGTGAAGAGGACGCTCTCGGCCAGGCGCGTCACTTGCGAACCGACGGAATTGCAGATGGCAAGCGTCCGCGCGCCTCGCACTTGTGCCTCCTTGAGGGCCGCGACCGTGTCGGCGGTTTCGCCGCTCTGCGTGATGGCGATGGCAAGGGTATTCTTCGAGACGACGGGCTCTCGGTATCGAAACTCGGAGGCGTAGTCCACGTCGACCGGGATTCGAGCCATCTGCTCGATCAAGAACTTGCCCACAAGCCCGGCGTGCCAAGAGGTGCCGCACGCCAGAATGGATATTCTGTCGATATTCTTCTGAATATCCTCCCCGAGGCAAAGCCCGAGCGCCACCTCCGTTCCGCGTAGATGCGCCTCCACTGTTCGGCGGATCGCCTCTGGCTGCTCAAAAATCTCCTTGTGCATGAAATGCCGGTAGCCGCCGAGCTCCGACGCACCGCGGTCCCAATCCACCCGGTGCACGATGCGTTCGACACGATTTCCTTCGGCGTCGAAAACGCGAAGACCCTCGGTCGTCAGCTCTGCGACGTCTCCGTCTTCCAGGTAGACGACATCGCGCGTGTGCGGGAGAAGGGGGGCTACGTCCGAGGCGACGAAGTACTCGCCCTGCCCGATGCCCACGACGAGCGGGGGGCCCGAGCGAGCGAGGAGTATCTTTCCCGGATGATCGGCGTGCACGCAGGCCAGCGCATACTTCCCCCGCATGCTGCGAACGGCAGCGGCGAACGAGCTCCCATAGTCCCGGCCTTCGCCCATCAAGTGGGACAGCAACATCGGGAAGCATTCGGTGTCCGTTTCGCTGCGGGGCATGTCCCCGTTCTTCTGCAATTCGAGCCGGATGGTCATGAAGTTTTCGAAGATGCCGTTGTGTACGACCGCGATCTTGCCGTCCAAACTGGTGTGGGGATGCGCGTTCTCCTCGGAGGGTCGGCCATGCGTTGCCCAGCGCGTGTGACCAATTCCGATCCGCGACGCAAGCGCATGGCCGTTGAGGTCGCCCAGCTTGTTCTCGAGATCACCGAGTCGGTTCGTGGTGCGCGTGACGTCGACGGCGCCGGAGGGATGAATGAGCGCCACTCCTGCGCTGTCATATCCCCGATATTCGAGCTGACGGAGACCGCCCAGCAGAATCGGAGCGGCTTGTTTGTCGCCAACATACGCAAAAATGCCGCACATGGGTTTTCATGCTCCAGAGAGACGAGCGCCGGAACCGCCGGCGACGCGGGGACACGGTCAAGCAAGCAATGGCGATTTTCTGGATGAACAGGACCTTCTCGCCTGCTCGCTCGCCGACCTGCACGAGTCACGAGAGCAAGCAATGTGCCCCCGCCGCCACATGGCGCATGCCGCGGCGGCAATAGGAATGCAGCCGAGGGACTTCGGGGCTAGCGTCATTGCTGGCAGACCGCCAAGGCGATGCGCCAACCCCACCTGCGCACCGTCAGCGACACGCCTGGCTGCTCGAGTAGCTCGGCAGGCACTCACTCCACGGCCGGCGGGGTCGTGCTCTCCCTCCGACTCGATCGCTCCACGATGATCGTCTTGATCTTCCCACTCCTGACGTGAGGAGCGATGGCCTCATGGAACTCGACGGCAAAGGGAAGTCCCCGGAGGTACCCGGAAAACCGCTGCGTGATCTCCGCGAAGGCTTCCTCGCTGAACTCCCGCCCTCGGACGACCTTGAGCACTACGGCCCCGCCCTCACTCTGCACCGCCTGAAATTGTCGAACGATCTCCTTTCGGGCGTCGCTGAAGAGAACGTGAAACACGATGCCGGGAACGGCGTTCCCGTCGCGATCGATCAGCGTGTCGGCGCGGCGCCCATCCACGCGGGCCACCCTCGCGAGGCCGCGCCCGCAGGCGCAGAGGCCCGATTCGGAGAGGATCGCGACGTCTCCGTTCACGTAGCGAATCATGGGCATCCCGAAGTTGTGGAGATCCGTGACGACGACGTCGCCGGGCTCTCCCCGCGCGACGGCGCGCCGATCGCTGACAACCTCGACGACCAGGTTCTCCTCCTGGATGTGCATGCCCTCGTGCGCTTCGCATTCTGCCGCGATGAGCATCGTCTCGCGAGACCCGTATGTCTCGAAGATCGCTGGCCCAAATGCGCTGGCGAGCACGGCGCGATCACCCGGAAGCACCGCCTCCGCCCCGCAAATCACCGGCAGGTCGTCCCAATCGCGTAGACCCTCATCGAGAATCCATCGCGCAAACTGCGCGCACGACTGCGTGTAGCACACGACCACGCTTGGCCGGATCTTGCGGAAGAGCGCGAGCGCGGCTCGCCGGGACGCCGCGTCTTGCCTCATCGAATCGACGAACGTCTCGCGGCGAAGCGCGCGATCGGCACGTATCTTCAGGCTCGGTCGTGCCGCGGATACGGCCGCCCAGTAGTAGAAGGTCTTCAAGCCGGGGCGATACCCCGCCCATCCGTATCCTCGAAGCTTCACGGCCTGCCGCCAGTACTCGCTCGTCATCGAGTATTCGAACTTGAGTGGGCAGCCCGTGGACCCGCTCGTCCCCTTCTTCAGGGTCTTTCCGCGGTGCGCGGGATCGACGAGATCCGTGTACCGCTCGCGAACGATCTGACGCGTCAGAAGCGGCAGCGCCTCGAGATCGTGGCGCGACGCCACTGCACGCGGGTCGAACCGCTCCCTCCGAAAGAGCTCGCGGTAGTACGGAATGTGCGCCCCTGCATACGAAAGGAGAAGGCGGAGTTCGCTGAGCTCGCGCTTCGACCGTTCTTCGTGCGGGAGCCATTGGCTGGCCTCGAGGTATGCGACGTACTTCAGCGTGTCCCGACGGCGAACGAGGCGCTCCCACGCAGGCATCAGGATCGCGCCGAAGAGCGCCGCGTAGGCTCGATCGACGGAGACCATCGCGCTGCCCTTCGTCACGCCGAGATCGGCCACTCTGCCCGCCCGAACCGCCGACCGCGACGGAGAGTGCTCTCGTAGAGAGCCCCGTATTCTTGAGCCATGCGACCGACCGAGTACCGCATGTGGACTTCCCGTCGCCCGGCCTCCCCCATTTGCTGCGAGAGCAAGCCATTCGTGGAAAGCAGCGCAAGCTCAGATGTAAGCGACGCTTGAGCGCCCGCCGGCAAGAGAAACCCTGTCACTCGATGTTCAACGAGGTCGGGGATGCCGCCGACCGCCGTGCTGACGACGGGAAGGCCCGTGGCCATCGCTTCGAGGAGAACCAGCGGCAAGCCTTCGGTGCGGGAAGTCAGCGCAAAGGCGTCGAGAGCCGCGAGAATGCTGTCGACGTCGTGGCGCTCGCCCAGCATGTAAACGTAGCGGCCACCGGGAATCTTCGCGATGCGGGCCCGGAGGGCGCTGCGCTCTGGCCCGTCACCGACGATGACGAGACGCCGACCTTCGCTCAGGAGCGGCGCCATGGCGTCCAGGAGGAGGGCCTGGTCCTTCTCGGGCGCAAGGCGGCCCACGGTTCCAACGAGCCACGCATCGTCGGGGATCCCGAGCTCGCTGCGGATCTTGTCGCGTCCTAGGCGGCTCGGCGCGAACCGCGCGACATCGACCCCGTTCGGGATCACGTGAAGGCGGAACGACTCGCAATCACCTTGCTCGAGCGCCTTCGTCGCCAGCGACGGACTTACGGCCACGTACGCGTCGACCAGCTTCGCGGCAGTCCGGCGGAGCCAGAGCCGGCGTCGTCGATCAGGGTTCATTCCGTGCTTCGTGTGAATGACGATCGCTCCGGACAACCACGCGGCCGGCGCACCGTAGATGAGCGCGTGCGGATTGTGGGTATGAACGACGTTGACGTGGTGACGCCGCAAATGAGCCGCGAGGCGCACCGGCAACGAGGGATCTACCCGCCTTCGTTTGGCTATGGTTTCGGGCAGCGCACCCGTCGCCCGAAAGGCAGCCGCGGTCGGCCCTTCCGGCCCTGGCCCGGAAGCAATCGAGACGGCGAGGACCTCATGGCCCGCGGCGCGCTGGAGCCGAGCCAGGTTCCCTGCCACGCGCTCCTGCCCTCCCTGCCCGAACGAAGAAAGAATGTGCGCGATGACCATTCCCGTCGTCATCGGCCGAGCCCGCGCACCATGACCCACGGCGTCTTGAGAATGATCGTGAGCTCGGTGGCGAGGAACGCCCAAAAGTGCTCGAGCGAAGCGACGTAGGCGAGGTCGAAGAGCAACTTCGTCCGCATGTCGTCCGCCTCCAATCCATCGGCGTTCGCGAGCTTGAACGGGTTCACGAGGCACCGGTCCATGTTGGCGACGGCGCTGCCCCTCGCGGCCCGCCCGGTATAGCCGAGGGAGATCTGCGCGAGACCGGTGATCCCCGGCTTGCAATCACGCATGCGCTCTTCGAAAAACGGGATGGCCAGCGCAAGGTTCTCGAAGAGCTCCGGCCGCTCCGGTCGGGGGCCGACGAGGCTCATGTCGCCGATGAGGACGTTCCAAAGTTGGGGGAGCTCGTCCAGCCGAGTCTTGCGCAGGAGCCGCCCGACCCGGGTGACCCGCAGGTCGTTCTCACCGGCGAGGATAGCGCCCGTCTTCTTCTCGGCATCGAGTCGCATGCTGCGAAATTTCAGCATATCGAAACTCGCGAAGTGACAATGTCCGCGGTCGATCCGCACACCCATACCCGAGGCGCGCTTCTGACGGTAGAAGACCGGCCCCGGTGAATCGAGACGAATCGCGAGCACGAGGAACGGGAGAAGGGCTCCCGTGACGAGCAATCCCAAAAGGCCCACGACGATGTCGATCGTCCGTTTGACGACTCGAACGGCGAGCGGAATGCCGCACGCCACGCGGACGCGTGCCTGGGCGCGGCTCTGATCAGGTGCGTCGTCAATCGGGAAGCACCTCAGGGATGACATGGACATGGTTCGTCTCTCCGCGGACTGGACGCCTTTCGAGTGCCTGGCGTGCCGTGAGCGACAAAAGCAAGAAGCAAGCCGACGCCCCGTCGCAAGCGATACCGACGCAATCGATTAGAAATCGATTTCCGATATGGCCAACATGCGAATTCGAGATTACTCATGCAGTCGATGACCAATGCCTCGCTGCGTCTCGCGGTGCTCGCGCTTCCGCTCGTCGTCGCGCTCGGCTGCGGCCCCCGATACGGCGACGCGAGCGCGCTCTACGCCGACGCCGCTCGGAACGATCCCCGTACGCGGCCCTTCGTGATCGGCGTTTCCGACGTGGTGCGGATCACCGTGTGGAAGGATCCGAATCTGTCTACCGATGCCGCGGTCCGCCCCGATGGGACGATCACCCTGCCGCTCGTCGGCGAAATCGTGGCGGGCGGTCGAACGGTCGTCGAGCTCCAGAGGCAGATTGCGGAGCACCTCTTGGCGTTCGCCAAAGACGCCGTCGTGACGGTCGCCGTCGTCGAGGTCAACAGCTACCGCTTCACGGTGGCCGGTAACGTGGAACGCCCAGGAATGTTCACGCCCCGGTACTACGTCACCGTCTCCGAAGCGATCGCTCTGGCGGCGGGTCCGAACCGTTACGCGTCGATGGGAAACGTGGTCATCGTCCGGGGCGTGCGCCGCATTCCCATCGACTACGATGCCATCCTGTCGGGAAAGAGCCCGGAACAAGACGTCGTCGTCCTCGCTGGCGACGCGGTTCGAGTACCGTGACCCGTGACGCTCGTACGCGACACGGTCCGAGGCGCGATGTGGACCATCTCGGCCGGTGTGTGCTCGCGCGCGATCGGGCTCGCAGGCACGCTGCTCGTCACCCGGTTCGTCGCTCCCGTCGACTACGGGGAGGTCACCGTCGCGGCCGTCGTCGTGATGACGGCGAATCAGCTGTCGACAATCGGCTTCGGGCAGTTTCTGATCGCGCGGCCCGATGCGCCCAGAAGCGTCGCGTTTCATGCGACGGTCTTCCACGTCGGCTTGGGAGCTATTGCTGCCGCGGTCGTGCTCGTGCTCGGCGGACGCTTCGGTCCCGCCCTCGACGCGCCGGACATGGTGAGGTTCTTGCCCGGGCTCGTGCTGAGCGGCCTCCTCGACCGCCTCTCGTACGTGCCGGAGCGCGTCCTCGTGCGGGATCTGCGCTTCCGCGCCGTAAGCGGGGCGCGCACCGCGGGAGATGTCGCGTATAGCGTCGTTTGCGTGGGGCTCGCCGCGATCGGTTGGGGCGGAGCGGCGATCGTCATGGGAAATGTGGCTCGGTCCTTCCTCAGGACGACGTGCTTCGTCCTCGCCGTGAAGCTCCGGGACTGGCTGGAGCCGTCTCGGCTGTCGATCGAAGTGACGCGAACGCTCTTCGCCTTCGGCGTGCCGATGTCGCTCGGCTCCCTCTGCGCCTTCGCCTCGCGGCGCTGGGACAATCTGTTTGTGTCGCGCTTCTTCGGCCCGGGGCCGACCGGCATGTACAACCTGGCGTACAATCTCGCGGACGTCCCGGCGATCCAGGTGGGCGAGCAGATCGGTGATGTACTCCTTCCGTCTTTCGCGCGGATGGATACTGCGCAGAGGCCCGCCGCTCTCGTTCGGTCGATGGGGATGCTCGCGCTCGTCGTGTTTCCGCTCGCCATCGGCCTGGGCGCCGTGGCTCCGACGCTGGTCGCAGCCGTCTTCGACGCCCGCTGGCGTCCCATTGCCCCGATGCTCGTACTGCTCTCGGCGCTCTCCGTGGCGCGGCCCATCGGCTGGACGGTCGAGTCCTATCTTCAGGCGCGCCAGATGCCTCGGCTCATCCTGGGGCTCGAGGCGTTCAAGGTCCTCGCGCTGGTTGTCCTGATGCTGACGCTCGGACGATTGAGCCCCCTGTGGATTTGCGGCGCAGTCGGCGTGGCGTTCGCGGCGCACGCGCTCGCTTGTCTGTGGGTCGTGCGAAAGGTCGACGGACTTCCGCTCGTGCGCTCTCTCGGCTCCTTGTGGCCTGCGCTCGCGGCCTCGGCTCCCATGGTCGGTGCCGTGCTCCTCGCTCGGCAGGCGCTCCTGGCGTCGGGCATCGTGAACCCCCTCGAATGTCTTTCGATCGAAGTGCTCGCGGGCGCCGTGGGATACGTGCTTGGTGCGCTCGTCGTCGCCCGCGACACGTCCCACGAGCTCGTGGTGCGCGTCGTCGATGCGTTGCGTTCGCATTGACCCTCGGTGGCCACCCGTCTCGGGGAGCGCCGAGGAATCGCATCGACGCGGGAGCTTTGGCGCGATGCGAGTAGCCTTGGCACGCTGCCTCTCGGGCCCTTCTTCCATTCGGCTCTGGCAGGCAATCGCTTGCGCTTTGCCGCCGGCACATGAACGGATTTCCCTACTTGGCGCAGCTTGCAACATGATTCGGAAGCGCCAACGCAAGGTGCGTACCGCCGCGGCAACGGCACAGGGGTGCGGCACGGCTCGTGCTCTCTGCCGTCGCGTGCACCAACTGGCTTCCTGTCATCACGCTTCGAACCCGAGTGGGGTGCTCACACGGTGGGATCACGCCGGATTTCACGTCTCCGCAGAGCACCGGGGTGCCGGCGGGACGGCTGGCGGCGGCGATTTCTACACGCTTGCCGTCAGGGCTTCGGGACATATCGGAGTGGTCATCGGCGATGCCTGCGGCCGTGGGGCAGACGGAGAGGCTCAGATTTCGAAGAATCCTCCCCACGGTTCGTGAGCTGGCGCTCTCGGGAGCCCCGCCGGCAAAGCTCCTTACGGAACTGAATCGCACCGTGGCGACAACGCTTCCGACGGACCGCTTCGTGACCGCTGCGGCGTTCGAGTTCGATATGGGGGCTGGGGTACTGACCGTTGCCAATGCCGCCCACGTACCTGCCATGGTGCGCCGGGCTCGGGACCGTCACGTCTCGGTTGTCGGGCGCGCATCGGGAATGCCCCTGGGCATCGTGAATACGACGACGTACCGCGACGAGCAGTACGAGCTCAATCGGGGCGACGTGATCGTGCTCATGACGGACGGTGTGCTCGAAGCCGTCGAATCGGATTCTGTTGAGCATGAGCACGCTGACGCAGCTATTTTCCGAGGCCTCCGAGGGAGCAGGCAACGTGCATCGTTTCCTTCTCCGGAAGTTCGAGGAATGCTCCACGGGAAAGCGCGTCGACGACATGACGCTCGTGTCGCTCGAAGCGATGAGCGAACCGATCTCCGGAAGCCTCTCGGATTTTGCTCGAGCGAGTTGACCGATGCGCGTGCTCATCCTGACGAAGATCTTCCCGAACCGCGTCGAGCCTCTCTCTTCGCCGTTCAACCGGCAGCAGTTCGCCCAGCTCGCCCGGCTCTGCGACGTGCAGATTCTGGCCACGATTCCGTGGTTTCCTGGCGCCCGTGCGTTTTCGCGGTGGTCTCGCGCCGGTCGCCTTTTGGACGTTCCAGAGCACGAGTGCATCGAGGGAGTAAAGGTGGAGCATCCCCGTTTCGTGTTCGTGCCGAAGCTTGCACCGGGGCTGCTGGGACCCCTGTACGCTGCATCTCTCGCGAAGAACGTACTCAGGTACCGTGGCAAGGTGGACGTGGTGCTCGGTTCCTGGGCGTATCCCGACGGATTCGCCGCCGTGCTGCTAGCCGAGATGCTGGGGACTCCGGCCGTGATCAAGCTGCACGGTACCGACATGAACGTCGTGGCGCGGCTTCCAGGCCCGCGTCGCGCTCTCGAGTGGGCCTTCCCACGGGTCGGGCGCGTAGTGGCCGTGAGCCAGCCGCTTCGTGATGCGGCGATCGAGCTTGGCGCTCCGCCGAGCCGTGTCGACATCGTTCGCAACGGCATCGACCGCGGGCGCTTCCATCCGCAGGACCGAGGCGCCGCGCGACGCGCACTGGGCCTTGCGCCCGACAGCGCGATGGTTCTCTGCATTGGTCACATCCAGCGTCAAAAAGGGTCGCTCGACCTCGTTCGCGCGTTCGTTGCTCTGACCAAGGAGAGAAAGAACGCGTCGCTCGTCATGGTGGGAGACGGGGCCGGAATGGCGGATTGCCAAAAGCTAGCCGCAGAGCTCCACGTCGACGTGTCGCTCGTCGGCGCCAGGCCGCACGACGAGGTTCCTCGGTGGATCGCCGCCTGCGACGTGCTCGCGCTCCCGAGCTGGAACGAGGGGACGCCCAATGTCGTCCTCGAGGCCCTCGCCTGCGGTCGCCGCGTGGTGGCAACCCGGGTCGGCGGCACGCCGGACATCATCACGTCGGATACGCTCGGCGTTCTCGTCCCGCCCGGCGATCCGCCCGCGCTCTCCGTCGCCCTCGAGGACGCGCTGTCGCACGCGTACGATGCCGCAGCGGTTTCGGCGGCGTTGGATGCACCGGACTGGAAGGAGAGCGCGCAGTGCTTGCATTCGAGTCTCCAGGCTGCGTGCGACGGCGGCGCGCGCGCGCGTGCGGCGTGAACTGTCTTGGCCGATTGGCGCCGACAAATGGACATCGTTCGATTTTCCGTGCCCGGAACGCTGCTGTATCGTGACGTGGTGCTGCGGGTTGTCGCGTCCGCGTGCCGCTTGGGCCGGGGCGGTGCAGAGGTCACGGGAGAGCCAGGCCACCGAAGCCGCGCCCCAGACTTCGACGACAAGGTCGTGTCCGCCGTGGGCGAAGCGTTCAACAATGTCGCCCTGCACGCCTACGCCGGACGCGGCGGGGAGGCGAAACTGGAGCTCGGATTCGAAGCGGACCGGCTGACCGTCCGGCTGTTGGACACGGGCGAGGGCTTCGAAATCTCCGCGGAGCTTGGCCAGGACCTGGAGACGTTGCGCGAATCCCACATGGGTCTCGAAATCATGCTCGCGTGCATGGATGAAGTGACCTACGTCCGCGGCAGCGCGACCACACCGAACGTGCTCACGATGACCAAGCACTATTTCTTTGCGGACGCGTAGGCGACTGCCGTCCCGAAGAATCCGTGCGAATTCTCCAGCCTGCCGCTGCCGATGGAAGCGCTCGATGTCGACTGTATGCGCTGCGGCCCCGTGGAGCGGTTGGACGGTCCCCTCGCGAAACGACTGGAGCCTGCGCGACAGGGCGGCAAAGATGGCTTCGGCGTCGCGCGGGTGGATGACGTCGCCGAGGGCGTGGTCGCGCACGAGGTCCGCGAGCGCACCGTCTGGCGTCAGCGCGATGCACGGCCGGCCCAGGTACATGATCTCGAAGATCTTGGCGGGATAGATTCGGCTGGCGCCGGGCAAGTCATCGAGCAAGCACAGCACGGCGTGACTTCGGGCGAGCTCGGCGAGGGCCTGCTCGTGCTCCAGGTATCCGAGGCGCACGACTCCAATGCGTTCCGTTCCTTCGAAGTACGAAGCCTCGGTCTCGACGATGCGTCCGATGAAACGTACTTCCAGCAACTTGCCAAGCTCGGGTTCGCGAGCGTGAAGCAGGCGAACGGCGTCGAGTAGGCCGCGGGCGCTGGTGAGGCTAAACACCGTGCCGACGTACGTGAGAACGAAACGATCCGTCCTCGGACTGGGAAGCGGTCTCGGGAAGTCGTCGGGGTCGTAGCCGTTCGGGACGGCGTGCACTCGGCCCGGGTCCAGAAAGTCGAACCGCGCGAGAAGCTCGGAGCGAAAGGCGTCCGTGGCCGTCGTCACGGCGTGCGCAGAGCGCAGAACCGCGCGTTCGAGCTGGGCGCCCGCACGCGGAGAGCCGCCCATCTCATAGACGCTCTGGGTCGTCGTCCACTCGTCGCGGTAGTCGAGCACGACAGCCGTCGGCGGGCGCAGCCGCGCGAGGGCCCCGAGCAGGAATTGGGAAAAGGGTGGGCCGCTGATGAAGACGACGTCGTCCGCGTCGCGCGAAGCGAGCCGCGCTCCCAGCGCGAGGCTGGCGCAAGGCAACCACAGCACCTGCGGGTCGGGCACTAGAAGCCGCCGGCCGAGCTTCACGAGCTGCTTCTTGCCGCGCGCGAAGAAGCCCGGCGCGGCGTCCGCGGCGGCGTTCCACGCCAGTCGCTTCGCTGAGTAGCTCGGCTCGAGGGTCCGCGCTCGCAGGATCAATGTGGACTCGGGGATATCGCGCGCAAGGGACTCGTCACGGAGCGGCACCGACGCGTTCGCGACCGTGAGCACGGCCGGTGTCACCCGGTGAGAGGGCAGGTACTTCACGAGCTTGAGCACTCGCTGGACGCCCGCACCGCCGACGGGCGGGAAGGCATAGGACACGACGAGCGCCCGCAGGTTGCCGCTCACCTCGCCACGCATTCGGCGGCGCTCACGCGAATGAAGCCGCCGGCCGTTGCAGCCGACGCCGAGACGTCGTCCGTGGGGGAGAGCTCGAAGAGACAGGAGGCGGCCGGGTTCACGGACACCTTGTAGCGCCGCCCGGGCTCGAGCCCGGTGACGAGGACGAGATCCGCGCCGCCGCCCAGAGAGACGCGCCCTCCTTTCTTCGGGTCCGCGAAGAGCACCACCATCCTTCGCCCTTCGACAGTCCCGACGCATCCGCGCATCCCTTCGCCCGACACACGCCTCGCGGCGGGAGCGGCGGCCTGGGCGCGATCCACGGTGATGAATTGCAAGAAGCCACGATTGCGAGTGCCGCGCGGACTCGGAACCTCGACGCGCCACATCGGCCCCCATGGATGGTCTGCCCGGTGGGAGCCCTCTCCCGACGGCGAGGGCTCCCGCACCGCCACACCCTCGGCGTTCTCCGGTTCGAGCGTCCGAATGTCTACGCGGGACTGGCCCACGATCGCGCTGACGAGCGCGCCCGCTATTGTGGGGTTGGTCATCACGTGAGCGGCCCAAGTCACGTCGTAATCGGGGCCTTCGAGGACGACTCTGTCGTCCAAGACGAGAAGAGACGGGCGCAGGAACACGAACGTCCGCTGTAGCTTTTGCACGGAGCGGCTCGTACGACCATCTGCGGCGCAGGACGGCGCGTACGCCTCCCCGATGTCGCCCACGGCAACGGCCACGACGCCGTCGTCGGCAAACCGTGTTGTTCGAACCTTCGTTCCCCACACGCCTTGATTGGGCGGGTAGTTGAGATGGCGCCCGCCGTCGTCGACGAGCAGCGTGTTGTGGTTGATCGTGGCCGAGCCCTCGGAGTCTCCGCCGTCGACGAGCATGCCGTCGGCGCCGCGAAAGAGCTCGAAATGCCCCTGGTCGGCGTCTTGATGATCTTCGGCGAGCCGGGGGCCCGCCTGAAAGGACGCCCAGACGGCGCTGGGCGACCAGTCGCTGCGCACGAACGTCAGCCCCTGCCCGGACAGATGCAAGCTCGTAGGCGCGCGCTCGCGCGGGGATCGCTCGACGGCTCCCGGCCGGTCGGCGAGGAGCCCTACCCATGCCTGCTCGCGCCTCAGGGGCGGCAGCGCATGCGCGATCATCCACCGCGCTTCGGCCACGGCGTTGGCATCAACCCCGTCGAGCGCCACGACGGCGGCCGCAAGGCCCGCCGCGGACGGCTTCGCGGGGTGCTCGCCCCACGTTCCGCCGTCGTAGACCGACTGCGAGCCCGGGAGGAGAGCGTGTACGTGGTGCGTCACCAGCTGCGAGAGCCACGGCAGCTTCCTGGCGATCTCCAGGCCGGCTCCCGTCTTGAAGGCACGGGACACGAGCGCGATTTCAACCGTGGTGTACTCGCCGTATTGCCAGCCCTCCGGCCATCCTCCGCCTGCGAGCTCGTCTCGAAACGTCGGCAAGACGTTCTCCGCGAAGGCGTCCTCGGCTCGCCGGAGCCAGGCGTCCGCGGCCGGCGACTCACCCGAGGCCGCGAGCCCCGCGAAGCTGAGCGTCGTGAGGTAGCCCCAGTAGTAATTGGCCGTCGGCCGGTCGCGCAGATAGCCCTCGGCTTCGTACCAGGTGAGCCATTGCCCGAGCCGCTCGAGGGCGTGAGCCTTGAGCTCTCCGTTCATCCCCGGCGCGTCGCGAAGCCAGTCGTAGCCAAGGGCCGCGTACGCGCCAAAGGTGCGAATGCCGTAGCCGGAGTCGTGTGTCACGACGTCCTTCCCGCCCTTCGCATCCCCAAGGACGAAGCGGTCATCCAAGAGCGCACGAAGGTAACGAATCGCCGCCTCGGCATACCGGGAGTCGCCCGTCCCGTGCCAGACCAACGAAGCGTCGGCAACGGCCTCTGCCCACTCGAAACCCTGATAGCCCGACGCAATGGGGGCCACGAGGGCCTCGTCTGCGCGGGCTACCACGGCGCTCCAGGCGTCGGTCTTGTGCCGCGCCGAATCCGCGAGGCGAGCCGTGGCCTCCGCGTCGAGTAGGAGCCGGCACCCCTTCCCTGCCGGGGCCGCGAAGCCCAGGTTCGGTGCGCCGAGCCCTGCGACAGGAGTGTGCCGCAGCGGAGCCCGCGCGCCCGGCTCGCCGGACAAGCGATGGATCGCGCACCGTGTGCAGGCGAGCGTGACCGCGAGCACGAGCCCGAGGAGCGCTCCCGCTTTGCGCGTGATCATGCGAGCACCCATCGTGTGTAGACATGAACGAACACAACGATGGCCGCGTCGATCGTGACGATGCTCGCAAGATCCGGCGGCCCGAAACGGACCTTGAACGACGGGCAATGCGCGCGTACCGCCGAATACAGAGCGCCCGACAGGCCGATGTAGATCCAGAGGACGTAGTGGTAAGTGAACGAAAGGAAGAAGATCCCGACAGCAAGGCCGGCAAACGCTGCGATGAGCCCCATGGCCCAAGGGCGCGCAGCGGACGCCCCGGCCAGTGCATGGTCGTCCTCCACGGACGCACCGGCTACGTCGCGGAGAACCACGAGCGGGATCTTTGCGGATAGGTACACGATGATACTGAATATGAGCAGCCCCGGCAGGCCCAGCTCGGAAAGCGCCAGCAAATACGAATTGTGCGCCGTCATGTAGTTGTATTCGGTGAACTGACCGAGTCCCACCCCGAGCACGGGGTGGGAGCGCCAGATCGAGAGTGCACTGGCCCAGCAGTCGAGCCGCTCGAGCGTGGAGCTGGAGGCCTCTTCGCCGCTCCTTCCGCCGAGCAACATGAGCGGAGCGGCGAGGACGGCGCCTAGGACCAGGCCCTTGGCCCCGAACCGCATGAGGCCATAGGCGCCGAGCACAGTGAGGACGACGATCTGCCCGCCTCGGGAGCCAGTCAGCACCGCGCAGAGCAGCACGAGCGCGACCGCGAGAACGGATACGATACGGCGACGCACGGTCTTCTTTCGACTCTCGCTGAACGCGAACGCGAGCGGCAGGCCGACTCCGCCGGCGAGAGAGAGCTCGTTCGGGTCCTGGAGGACGCCCCGGTAGCGAACGCGTCCACCGCCGACCGATGTCGTGCCCAAGAGCCCGATATGCTCGCAGGCGTACTCCGCACCCGGTTCCACGTCGCCGAGATAGCAAGCACGGATCGTGTCGCAGGGGCGGCCGTCCGGCGTTCCCGCGGTCGTTTCGCCCTGCGTGGCTGGATCCACGACGACGCAACCGGTCGGGGCATACCCCTGATGGACCCCCACGAAACAGACGAGCATGACCATGGCTAGCACCGTGCCCGCAACGACGTGGAGCGCACGAAAGGTCTGTGCTCCGTGGGCTATCAGCAAGTACAGCGTGGCGCATATGGCCAGTCCCGAAACGGGCGCAAAGGCTGCGCGTGGGCCGCGAATGATCACGGTGAACGCGCTCCAGCAGAAAAAGAGCGCTATCCATGGCAGCAGGGGGGTGGACCGGATCCGGATGTTTCTCAGCCGAATGTCCAGCACCAAGCCGAATGTGGCCAACCCAAAGAAGACGTACAAAAGAGGGATTGTGCGCAGCTGTTCGAAGAACTCCTGAGGCCGCGCGTAGATGAAAACGACGAGCAAGACGATTCCGGGTATGGCCAACACGGTTCGAATCGTTTTCTTCGGGCTGTACGCGAGCGCGTTTTGCAGGATGCCAGCCGCTATCGGTCTCTCAGGAGAGCTCGAACGCGCGATCGAGCCGGAGAAGCTTGAAGATGACGAGAGGCTGCGCGGTAACACCCACGAACTTCACTTGTCCTCCGTTCGCGCGCACTCGCTTGTAGAGCGAGACCATGACCCCGACACCCGAACTGTCGATGAGGCGGAGCTCGGAGAGGTCCACCGTCACGAAGCATTTCTCGCGTGCGGCGAGCGTGTCCAGCACCACGCGTAGCTCCGAGCAGGACAACGCATCGAGCTCGCCGCGCACGCGGAGCACCGTCGAATCGGTCTCTTGTACGAGCGTATGATTCATGGCGATCCTGAATACGCACCGGTCGTGCCACTTTCGTTCGTTCGGATGGCTCGAACGAACCTGGGTGCGTACCAGGCGATCGTTTCCTCCATCCCTCGTGTGACGTCGTGGGACGGCTCGTACCCGAGGGCCTGGCGCGCCCGCTCGATGGATGCGAACGAATGCGGGATGTCTCCCGGACGCGCGGTGGAAAATTGAAGCGCCGCCGTCTCGGCACTCGGCTGATAGCGGACGACACCAGCCCGGATCGCCGCGAACAACTCGACGAGTGTCGTCCGCGCCCCGCACGCGATGTTGAACACCCCGGGCTCCACAGCCTCGTCCGGAGCGCACGCGGCCAGGAGGTTGGCCTGTACCACGTTGTCGATGAAGCAAAAGTCCCGGCTCGCGCTGCCGTCGCCGAATGCGACGCACGACTCGCCTTTCAATAGGTTCTCGACCCACCGGGGGATCACCGCGGCGTAGGGCCCGCTCGGGTCTTGTCTCGGCCCGAAGACGTTGAAGTAGCGCAGGCCCACGCTTCGAATGCCATGCGTGCATTGAAACGTGCCCGCATACACCTCGTCGATCAGCTTCGTTGCCGCGTAAGGCGAGAGCGGGCGGCCGATGCGCCCCTCGGTCTTCGGCTGCGCCGCGTCGTCCCCGTACACGGAGCTCGAAGACGCATAGACGACGCGGTGGACTCCCGCGGCGCGCGCCGCTAGAAGCACGTTGACGAACCCGTCGACGTTGGTCGAATGCGTGTCGAGCGGCTTCGCCATCGAGCGCGGTACGGACGCGAGCGCCGCCTGGTGGAGAACGATGTAGGCACCCCGCATCGCTTCCCCGCAGGTACGAGGAATCCGTATGTCGCCCTCGATGAACCGAAAACGAGCCCGCTCTTCCGCAGAGAGCGAACGGAGAACCTCCGACAGGTTCTCTTGCGTCCCAGTCGAAAAGTTGTCGAGGCCGACGACCCTCTGCCCGAGGCGAAGCAGCTTCTCGGTAAGGTGCGAACCAATGAAACCGGCCGCTCCCGTGACGACGAAGCTGCGCGGCTCCGCGCGGAGGTAGCTGCGAATCTCGGCGAGGCGGCTCATGTCATAGGCTCCAGTATTGAACGTCGGGACGCACCTTCTGCGCGTCCACCGCGGACTTGAGATTGAGAAACGCACCCCCGTGACGCAGGGGAGCGAGTAGGTCCGTTGCCGAGCGTCGCAGGAACTCGCGGTGCGGGACGGCGAGCACCAGGGCGTCCAGCTCGGTCAGCTCGTCCCACGGCGCCATGCGCGTGCCGTACTCGCGGACGGCGTCTTCAGGTGCCACGAGCGGGTCATGCACGAGCGGATCGATGCCGAACTGCCGGAGCTCGGCGACGATGGCGATGACCTTGGTATTGCGGAGGTCGGGCACGTCCTGCTTGAACGTGAGCCCGAGAATCCCGACCCGTGCGCTCTTGACGGGGACATCGGCCCGGGCGAGCAACTTGACGAGTCGCTGGGCCACGAAGGCCCCCATTCCTTCGTTGATCCTGCGCCCCGCGAGGATCACCTGCGGGTGGTAGCCGACCTTTTCGGCCAGCGCCGTCAGGTAGTACGGGTCGACCCCGATGCAGTGACCACCGACCAGCCCCGGTTCGAACTGGAGAAAATTCCACTTGGTCCCGGCGGCGCGCAGCACGTCGTGGGTACGGATGCCAATCCTGTCGCAAATGAGCGCAAGCTCGTTCATGAGAGCGATGTTCAGGTCACGCTGGACATTTTCGATCGACTTTGCCGCCTCCGCGACGCGGATGGACTCTGCCCGGTACACCCCCGCGTCCACGACGGCGGCATAGGCGGCTGCCACACGGTCCAACGTGGGCGTGTCCTGCCCCGCGACGACCTTTACGATCTTCTCGAAGGCGTGCTCACGGTCTCCCGGATTGATGCGTTCCGGTGAGTATCCCAGCTTGAAGTCTTTGCCTTGAACGAGGCCACTCGCCTTCGCGAGGACGGGTCCGCACATTTCTTCGGTGACGCCGGGATACACCGTGGACTCGTAGACGACTACGCTGCCCGGCGAGAGGGCCCCGCCCACGGTTTCGCTGGCACGTAGCACCGGACCAAGGTCAGGCCGATGCTCCGCGTCGATGGGCGTCGGGACCGCCACGACGAAGAAGCTGCATCCCTCGAGAGCGCGCGGATCGGCGGTGATCTCGAGCGTCGAGGCGGAGAGCGCCGATGGGTCCACCTCGCGCGTTGCATCGAGGCCCCGGCGCAGGCTTTCCACCCGCGCTTTGTTGACATCGAAGCCGATCGTGCTCTTGAACTTGCGCGCGAAGGCGAGCGCGACCGGCAGGCCTACATACCCGAGACCAACAACGGCAATACGTTCTTCCACGTCATGGCAGCGCTGCAATAGTCGAACCGAAGCGTGCAGACGCCGCCGGCGCTCTCATTGTTCGGCGCATTCCACGATGCCCGCGGCTCTGCGCGCCGGGCACTTACCCTCGCTTTGGCTGGTCGCCTGCGCCAGTTCGCAGAGTGCGAATGCTCAACGAGCCGCCGAGCGGGCCGCGCCGAAATGAGGCCGCCGAGGGCGCAAGAGCTCAATGGGCTCCCGGACGACTATCGCCATGCCCGGAGTGTCCCTTCTCCAGCGGCGAAGGCCGCGGGCGGCGCGGGCTGATCGAAGACGCGGCCGCCGGGGCGCGCACCGGCGACATGGGAGGACCGAACGTCGCGGCGTCGGGAGCGGGACACAGCTCCGGGCGCGGGGACGCGGCGGGGGCAGCCCCTTGCGACGGCGCACCCGCTGCTCCCGCAGCACGGTACGTCGCGAAAGAACCCTTCGACGTCCACCCGGGCTCGAACGCGGCGATTGCCGCGATCACGGAGACCACCGAGAGCCACGTCAAGGCCGCGCGAGGCCGGCGCCCGCGCCGCGGGCGATATGGTTCATTTGGCATCGTCAGCCAAACGAGCTCGAGCTGCGAATCGCCGCGGCGTCTTCGCAGCCGGGAAACCATCGCTGCGTCCCCCTCCGCGGGCGCGGAGCCGGCCGCTATTGAAAACGAGGCGGCCGCTTCGGCGGCCGAGGCGAATCGAGCATCGGGATCTCGGTTGAAGGCTTTGCGGAACCAGGCGTCCAGCTCGAGAGGCAGGTCCGAGCGCAGCGCGCTAGGGCCAGCGATGTCGCCGCCGTGAATCGAAAGCCACACCGCGGTGAGCGTGTCCCCGGGAAAAGGCAGCTGGCCAGTCAGGCAGTAGTACGCGACGATTGCGAGAGACCAGAGGTCCGCTCGGCCATCCATGTCTTTCACGCCTGCGAGCCGCTCCGGACTCATGTAGTTCGGCGTGCCGAGGACCGAACCCTTCGGGATCAGGTCGTCCGAATCGAGATCACCGAGTGCCTTGGCAATTCCGAAATCGATGAGCTTGGCCGTAAAGAGGCCATCTTCGCAAGGTACCAAGAAAATATTCGGTGGTTTGACGTCCCGGTGAACGATCCCCAGCGCGTGGACGGAAGTCAGCGCCACGCAGACCTGGCCGACCATCCGCGCCGTTTCGGCGAGCGAAAGCAGGTTCTTGCGAACACGCTCCTGAAGCTCGATGCCATCGAGCAGTTCCATCGCGATGAACGGGGTTCCGTCCGAGAGCGCTGCGTAGTCGAAGATCTGCGGCACATGGTCGGTCTGCAAACGCGCCAGCGTCTGCGCTTCGAAGGCGAACCGTCGCAGCGCGACGGCATTCTCCGCGAGAGCGCCGGACAGGCACTTGACGGCGACCCGGCGCTGGAGCGTAACGTGGTCGGCCGCCCAGATCTGCCCCATTCCCCCCTCTCCAATCCGGTGCCGAAGAAGGATGCTCTCCGTGATGTGCAGTCCAGGCTCCAGGTCCATGGCGATTCTTGCGGGAGCACGAGGCGCGCCAGCCGGTGCGCCTGGGCAGGGACTACGGCTCGCTCGCGGGATCCACGCCTTCGTCGGGTCCGGTCACTCGGTTGCGCCCCGCGCGCTTCGACCGGTAGAGGGCATCGTCGCTCGCATCTACGAGGGTCCGCACGCTCGTCTTCTCGTCGCCAGGGGCACGCGACGCAACGCCGACGCTGATCGAGAGACGACGCCGGCCGACGTATCGCCGAGCCACTTCGAGGCGGAGGCGTTCGCCCAGCCGTAGCGCTTCCGCCTTGCTGGCGTTCGGCAACAGAATCGAGAGCTCGTCCCCGCCCTGCCGAGCCACCGTCTCGAACTTTCGCACCGCGCCGACCAGCACCGACGCGACCGTGCGGATTGCGTCGTTGCCCGCACCATGACCGAGCTCGTCGTTGATGCCCTTCAAGCCGTCGAGATCGATCGTGAGCAAGCTGAGTGGCAGGTCGTACCGCTGGGCGCGGTCGAGCTCGAGCTCCAGGTTGCGCGCGAGGCTCCGATAGTTGGCGAGCCCGGTCAGCGGGTCGGTAAGCGCGTCGGCGACCAGCGATCGCTCTCGCCGCAGGGCGGTTATGATGCGCGCCATGCGGGCGAGCAGCTCGTCGGGGTCCACGGGCTTCGTGACGAAGTCAGCGGCGCCTAGGGTGAGGCCTCGCACCCTGACTCCCACGCTCGGCTCTCCGGAGAGGAACATGAACGAGGGCGGCGCAATCGCGTCGACGACGAGCTGCTCGGCGACCTCCAACCCGCTCGGCCCGGGCATGTGCTGATCGAGGATCGCGAGGTCGAACTCCTCGGTTCGAAGGCGATCGAGCGCCTCGCGACCA
Organism: uncultured delta proteobacterium; assembly: GCA_963720145.1. Taxonomy (GTDB): domain Bacteria; phylum Myxococcota_A; class Polyangia; order Polyangiales; family Polyangiaceae; genus Palsa-1150. The sequence goes on along the minus strand of CAVREO010000031.1, from coordinate 20,713 downwards.
CTGCGCGCCGTTGCGACCTCGTAGCGGCCCGCCAGGAGATTGGTGAGGTTCTCGAGACAATCCGGATCGTCGTCGGCGAGCAGAACGCGCGGCAGCGGCGACCGCGCGTCTAGCGCCGAAGGCGTCGAGCGGACCTCGCCCCCGACGCCCGATCGGGTGCTATCGCCAAATCGCATGACGCCCACCTCGCGAGGGACGAACGCATCGTCCGTGCCACCCCTGGAAGGCTCGCGAATCGGGGAGAACGAGGCGGAGCAAAGCCAGTATCTCGACTGATACTTAGCGTTCGAGGCAAAGTGCGAGCGCCTCGCTTGCAGGGCACCCATCTCGAGCGGAGCGCGCGTACCTTGCTTTAGCGGCGCATCGACCGCACATTCCTCGCGTGCTCGAAGATTTCATTACCTCGAACCGTGATGCCATCATCGCGAGCGCGAAGGCGCGGGTCGCCTCGCGGACCTCCCCGAAGCCGACCGACGTGGAGCTCACGAACGGGATTCCCGTATTCCTGGATCAGCTTTGCGCCGCGCTCCGGTTGGCGAGGTCGAGCGACGTAATCGCCCATGAGCAGATCAGCCAGAGCGCGGGCCGACACGGCCGCGACCTGCTCCGCATGGGTCTGACCATCGGGCAAGTCGTTCACGACTACGGCGACGTGTGTCAGACGATCACCGAGCTCGCCGTCCGGCAGGACGCGGCGATCCTGGGGCATGAGTTTCGGGTTCTCAATCTCTGCCTGGACGACGCCATCGCCGAGGCGGTTACGGAGTACGCGCGTCAGCGTGAGCACACGATTGCGGATCAGGGCACGGAGCGCCTGGGCGTCCTCGCCCATGAGCTGCGGAATCTGCTCAACACCGCAACGCTCACGTTCGAGAATATCAAGAGCGGCCGGGTTGCCGCGGGTGGCAGCACAGGCCTCGTGCACTCGCGCAGCTTGATGCGCCTGCACGATCTAGTCGATCGCTCGCTCGCCGACGTCCGCCTCGACGCAGGGATTGAATGTCTAGAACACATTTCGGTGGCCGGGTTCGTCGACGAGATCGAAATCGGAGCCTCGCTCCAAGCCCGGGCGCGCGGTCTCCACTTTGCGGTCGAGCCCGTTGATCGCGCCCTTACCATCGATGGCGATCGGCAGACTCTCGCCGCCGCGGTTTCGAACCTGCTCCAGAACGCGTTCAAGTTCACCCCCAAGCACGGCCATGTTTCGCTGACGACGCGGACGACCACTGACCGCGTGTTCTTCGAAATCGAGGACGAGTGCGGAGGCCTTCCGCCAGGGAAGATCGAGGATCTGTTCCGTCCGTTCGAGCAGCGAAGCACGGACCGCAGCGGTGTCGGGCTCGGGCTCTCCATATGTCTCAAGGCGGCCAGGGCGAACGGCGGCGAGATCCGCGTCCGCGACTTACCGGGCAAGGGATGCGTCTTCACCCTCGACTTGCCCAGGAAGCCCGAGCGACGGCACTGAAGTTGCTCGAGCTACCCCAGGACTTGTCGACGGAGGCTCGCGTGAATCCACCAGCCGACCCAAACGAAGAGCTCAAGAAGAGCGTGCGCATGCTCACCCCTTCACTGGCGCGCGCCGGCTTCGGGTCCATTTCCGGCAACCGCCGCCGCGAGGTCCGCCGTGCCGTGCACCTCCGCTGCTGTGTCGTTCGGCGAGCGGACGGACAGCTGCTCGGGGATCGAACGGTCGACCTGTCGCCGGAAGGCATGCTGGTCTTGTCGGACGAGCGCACCGATCAGGATGCGGAGCTGTTCGTGAGCTTCCAGGCCACCGAGCTTGACCTCAAGTTCGCTACGAGCGCCACGGTGATTCGCGTCGTGGAAGGCCGCCGCCGGGGCGACGAGGGACGAGCGCTGGGCCTACACTTCGAGTCGCTTCCCGCTGTCTCTCGGTTGATCCTGCGCGGCCGGCTCCGTAAGCTCCCGCACTCGATCGCGCTGCGCGAGCCGCCGCCGGAACTCGCTCCGCGCGGAGACCGCATCGACTACGCGCACGTGGTGCAGCGCATCCTGGCCGACCGCCCAGGCTGAAGCCGCGCCTTGCGAATTCGACCCTCCAGCCGCCGGCGATGAACCTGCGATCGCGTTTGGCCTTTTGCTTTGGCGGATCGCGAGCGGAGAAGCGAGGTCGAAGGAGAATGGTGCGAAACGCGTGCGCCCGCAGACGACTCCCTGACAATCGCACGCGAAATGCAGGATTGTGGGGCGTGGCACGCACCGTGCTGATACCGGGTCCGTGAAGGGCACCCGTACCACGAGCGACAGTCTTCGCGCCGTCGCGCGCCGTGCAGCCAGGGGGCTGGCGCGCGCGATCCTGCCCGAGTCGCTCGTGACATGGCAGGCGGCGGCGCCAACGGCCGTGGGGGCGGCCCAACGAAGGCGACCCATCGCCCTCACGTTCGACGACGGGCCGGACGAGCTCACACCGGATTACTTGGAAGTGCTCGCGCGCTTCGGGGCCCGCGCGACGTTCTTCGTCGTGGGAGAGCGATGCGCTGCCCATCCGGAGCTCGTGTCCGCGATGGCCGCCGGCGGACACGAGCTCTCGGTGCACGGGTACACCCATTGCCGCTTTCCGGGCCTCTCCGCGAGCGAGCTTCGAAAAGAGCTAAACCGCACGGCGTCGCTCTTGCCGCTGCGCTCCGGCCGCCGGCGTCTCGTTCGGCCGCCTCACGGGGCCGTTTCGGTCTCGTCGCTTTTCACGTGTGCCAGCGCCGGCTTCACGACCGTGCTGTGGTCTCACGACTCCGGGGATTGGTGCACGAGGAACGCCGACGACGTGTGCGCGGCGTTCGAAGACGAGAGAGCTCTCAGACCCGGCGCCATCGTGCTGCTGCACGAAGGGCAGCCGTGGACTCTTCACGCGCTTCCCACGGTCTTGGGGAAGTTGAGCGAGGCTGGCCATGACCTTGTCACGGTGGGTGATCTGCTTGGCACCTAGTCTGTCTCCGTTCGCCGTCGGATGCGATCGAACGACGGAGTTCCAGGTGTTGTCGGAGTCGACGCGCCTCGCGCACGACAGGCCGTCGCCCAGGGCGTCTGCCATCTTCGACGGCAAGGTCGTTCGCCTGCGTGGCGCCCGCGGCGAGACTCTCGGCCTCGAGCTTCGCGTTTCGGACGGACGCTCACGGGAGGCGACCCTTTCGCTGCCGCCCGCCGCGGCGAACGTGACCGGCTTTGCCGTCGCGTCGCTGGAGGTACGCGAGCCCTCTACGAGCCTGTACGGCCCGAGCGCGGGGCGCGGCGCCTACCCCGACGTTCTGACCCCGACGGCGGGGCCCGTGCGGACGAGCGATCTGGCCTATTTCGACGTAGCCATTTCGAGCCTTGCCAAGCCGGGGCGTTACGAGGGCACCTTCGACGTGGACGCCCGCGCGATCCCCGCCATTCTCGACGTGAGCTGCGCTCGCATCGATTTGAAGCCGCGCCCCCTCGTCTGGGTGTTCTACGCACCACGCGAGATCGCCCGCGCACACGGGCTTCCGGACGGGGACAGCGCCGAGCTCGTCGACAAGGAAGAAGAGTATGACGCGCTCTTCCGAGCGCACGGGGCCTACCTAGCGTCGGACCTGCCTCCCGCGCGGTTCGAGGTGCGAAGGCGATTCGTCCACGACGTCGCGTATTGGCCAGTTGCCATCGACGCGACGACCGATGTCACCATTGCCGCGGACGTCCGGCGGTGGCTTGGGCTGTTTGCAGGCACCGGCGTCACGCCGTTCGCAATCCCGGTCGACGAGCCGCACACCCTCGCCGAAAAGGCACGAGCGCGTCACATCGCCGAAGTCATCGGGCGGAGCGGCGGCGGACGACCAGGCCTTCTGCGGGCCGTGACCGACGCGGCGTCGCCGGCCTATGGGGACGCGATCGACGTGTTCGTGTCGCCGAAGAACATCCCCTTCGCGGAGAGTGAGCGCAAAGAGTCGGGGGAGCGCTTCTGGACCTACAACGGCAAACCTCCGGAGGCCGGCAGCATGGTGCTCGACGCGGAGAGCAGCGCGCTCCGGACCTGGGGCTGGATTGGGGAGCGCTATCACGTCGAGCTCTGGTATGCCTGGGAAGGCCTCTACTTCTCGGATCGCTACAACGGCGGCGGACCGACGGACGTAACGCGCGACCCCATCACCTTCGACGAGCGTCGTCGCGGCGGTGGTGACTTGGGGAACGGGGACGGCGTGCTCGCCTATCCCGGCCCGCTTCCCTCGTTGCGACTGAAGGTCCTGAGGCGCGGGCTGCAGGACCGGCTGCTGCTCGAGGAGCTCGAGGCCTTGGGAGGCGGGGACGCCGCTCGCGAGATTGTGCGGAGCACAATCCCGCTGGCTCTCGGTGAGGCTGGCGCCACCGCGGCGTGGCCGCGGACCGAGGTTGCCTGGGAGCACGCGCGCAACCAGGTGCTCGATGCGATCGAGGGCCGGTGCCATGACGATGGGTAGCTGGTTCGACGAAGAGCCACGGATGACGACTGCCGTGGGCCAAGCCGGCCGGCTCCTGGTGGCCGGGGTCGAGCGGAAGCTTGCGTTCCTCGTTGCCGGCGCGCTCTATGCGGCTGCGCTCACGGGCACAGTCCTGTGGACGAAGTACTCGTATGCCCCCGAGTACGTGCTGCGCGTCGTCGAGGCGGAGGGGGACCCGACCGGGATGCCTCGCCCGCGGCGCCAGCTCGCGGAGTACGTACAAAAGGCGGTCTTCACGAGCGATCCGTTGCTGGACGTGATGAGCCGCCACGACCTCTATGCGAGCCTCGCGCGCAGGAATCCTCGCGCGGCGCTCGAGTCGTTCCGCGAGGACATCGACGTGGAGGTCCGCCAAAACTACTTCGTCGAAGAGCGCCCGGTCGGAGCTCCACCGCGGTCCGCGCGGCTCATCGTCCGCTATCACAACGCAGACCCCGCGGTGGCGGTAAGTGTGACCCGTGAGCTCGGCGAACTCGTCGTGAAACGAGAGCAAGCCACGCGCAAGGACGAAGCGATGCGCGCCGCAGGGCTCGCGAAGGAACAGGTGGACGAGGCACGCCATGCGCTCGCTCTCCGACGCTCGGCGGTCGCTTCGATGCGCGCCGAGCTCGATCACGAAAGCCCAGCCGCCCCCGAGCGCCGCGTCGCCTTCATCGGGCTCCTCGGATCTCTCCCCGCGCTCGAGCTCAGGCAAGACGAGCGCGAGCGGCGCGAGGCATCCCTCGCCGTCGCCGCGGCGCTCGAGCAGCGGGGAATCGGCATGGTGTTCGAGGTCGTCGACGACGCTTCCCTGCCCGCCGATTCGGGAGCGAAGAGCCAGCGCGTACTCGTAGCCAGCGCGGCGTTCGTCTTCGGGCTGCCGCTCCTGGCGATCGCCGTGGGTACGTTTGCGCCGAGGAGAACGCCCGCATGACTTTGGACGGCGCCGATCTGTCCGACGAGACGCACGAGCAGCTCGTGGGCGCCGCGGCATTCTTGCGGCGTGCGCTGCGCTTCTGGCGCACGGCACTCTCCGTGCTCGCCCTTGGCGGCGTCGCTTGTGCGGTGTTTCTCTGGGTGCGTCGACCCACGTTCCGCTCGGAGACGGTCATTCTGTACTCGGAGGGCGCCCGGCTCGGTGATGACGGCGACCGGCCCAACACGGCACGCAGCGTGACGGTTCGGCTGAAAGAAATCCTGATGTCGCGCGCGTCGCTCGATCCCGTCGTGCAAGAGTTCGACCTCTACCCGGAGATCCGGAAGACGCGCGGGCCGATAGATTGCGTAGAGGAGTTGAGGAGGAACATCGAGTTCCGAGCGCCGGGCGGGGACACGTTCAGTCTGTCGTTCACCGGTGCGTCCCCGACCGAGGCGCGAGCCGTAACGGCGCGACTGGCCGAGGTGGTCATCGGCCAGGACTCCAACCTCCGAAGGAGGCAGGCGATCCTGGTCCGCGATTTCCTCGAGGCGGAGAAGCGAACGACCGAAGATGGATTGCGGGATGCCGAGCTCGCGCTGGCTTCGTTCATGGGGGCACACCCTCGGTTTGCTCTCGATGCAACGCCTCTCGTGACGGGCGCCGCGATCCGCGCGAGCTTGGGGGCGGGCGTCCTGCAGCCCGTAGCCCCGCTCGGAACTGCGTCGACACGACGGATCAACAGCCGACCGCCGGTGGCGGCGGCCACCGCGGGTGCGGCCACCGCCAGCGGCGGAGAGGCTCCGAGCGCCGCGCGAGAGGCTGCGGCGGAAGAGGCGCGTGCGAGGGCTGCGCTGGCCGCCGCGCGAGTCAATCTCACGGACCTTACCGCCCGTTTCACGGTCGTGCATCCAGACGTCCGCGCCGCACAGGCGGAACTGGAGCGCGCGACGAGCCGACTGGCCGCCGCGACGGCCGCCGCTGCGTCGGCCGAGAGCCCCTCGTCCGCGGCAGGCCCCGGCCTTCAACCCGCCCTGTCCTTACCGGCGCCGGGGGCCGCGGGCGCGACTGTCACTTCGCGCCCCACTCCGAGCCCGGTTCCAAAGGGGCACCTCTCGAACGCGGGCGAAGGACCCCGAGACTCGGAGCAAGACGTCGTGGCGCTCGAAACCGAATGGGTGAAGCTGACGCGAGGGGCGACCGAAGCGCGCCAGCACGAGGACCAACTGGAAGCTGCGCTCTTCAAGGCCAAGAGCGCCGCCGATGCCGAGAACGGGGACCACGGAGTAGAGGTCACGATGATTGACCCGGCGTTCTCACCGCAAAGCGCCGTGCCCCCCGGGCGCACGATGATCGTCGCCGGCTTCGCAGGACTCTCGCTGCTTCTCGCCGCCCTCGGAGCGGCGCTCAAAGCGGCGCTCGACGACCGCATCTACGAAGAGAGCGATGTCAGGCACCTCGCACCCGTTCTCGCCCTCGTCCCGCGGAGGGCACATGTCTCGAGAGGTTGAGGTGTTCCGAATCGTCGAGGTTTCACCGAAGCTGGAAGCCTCTGCGGCGACCACCCCGGAGAGTCGCGACGACGGCGAGGCTGGCGACTGGGCGCGCCACCAGGAGCTCGCTTTGTGGACGAGCCCGTCGGAGGCGCTCGGCCCGTCAGGCGCGCTCGCTCCGCGCCCGATCCTCTGGTTGGAGCAAGTCGCGTTGCCGAGCACCCTGGATTCTCGCCTCGTGATCCTGCGCGAGCCCGGCTCGGAGCGGGCCCGCAGCTATCGCTTGCTCCGCCATAGGCTCTTCTCCCAAGCCGATCCTCGCATCGTCGCGGTCACGAGCGCCTACCCCGGCGAAGGCAAGACCACGTGTGCGCTCAATCTCGCGCTCGCGATGGCGGAGGACACGATGACGCGCGTTCTCCTCCTCGACGCCAATCTGCGCCGCCCCGCGCTCGGCCGCGTGTTCGGCTTTACCCCTCGCGAGAGCCTCGTCGAGAACATCACTCGGTCCGAGTCCGTCGGACCACCGTACCCGGTAGCTTCGATCTCCGGCACGCGGCTCCACGTCGCCGCCCTTCCCGAGACCCCGCTCGAGGGCGCGCGGCTGGACCGCACGCTCTTTGCCGTCGCACTCAGCGACCTCCGCGACGCCTACGACTACGTCGTCATCGACGCGGCATCGGTGCTCGAGAGCGGGGATGTCGACGTCGTTGGAGAATGCTCGAGCGGCGTCCTGGTGGCGGCCCGTGCCGGGATGTCACGAAAGGGCGATATGCGGCGCGCGATTGGCCAGTTGGCTCCGGCGCCTGTGCTCGGGAGCGTCCTAATCGACGCCTAGGAGATCCGAACGTGACGTCTCTCGCTCTCTCTTTCAAGCAAAACCATCGCTGGATCGGGGGCTACGGCCTTCACGCGCTCAAGAATCTCGCGCCGCGGCGCACCCAGGGCCCCAGACACGTGCTCTTTTCCATGTGCGACCATTACGAGCCGCTCTGGGGCGGCGCCGGAGACGCGCAGGGGCGAGAGCGTGTCGCCCGTTGGGAGCGCGAATATCCCGTTCTCGCGAGCGAGTTTCGGGACGCGGACGGCCGGCCGCCGCGGCACACGTTCTTTTTTCCCGGAGAGCAGTACTCCACAGATTATCTCGCGTCGCTCGGCCGACTCGCTCAGGCCGGCCTCGGTGAGGTCGAGCTACACCTTCACCATCATGGCGACGACGCCTCGAAGCTCGCCCACGACATTCGCTCGTACGTACGGGCATATGCCGAGCACGGGCACCTCTCGCGCGATATGGACGGCCGGCCCCGCTACGCGTTCATCCACGGCAACTGGTGCCTCGCGAACTCTCGGCAAGACGGAAGATACTGCGGGGTCGACTCCGAGCTCCGCGTCCTCTTCGACACGGGCTGCTACGCGGACTTCACCTTTCCTTCCGCACCGGACGAAACGCAGCCGGCCATCGTGAATCAGATCTACTGGCCGACGGGAGATCCCGGCCGTGCTCGATCACACGAGAGCGGCGTACGGGCGCGCGTCGGGCAGGCCATGTCCGACCGAATCCTCATGATTCAGGGACCGCTCGCGCTCGCCCGGCGCGAAGGGCGCCTGGGCCTTCGCATCGAGAGCGCGGCGGTGACGGCAAAAGACCCAGGCACCGCCAGCCGAGTGGATACCTGGGTATCGCAGGGCATTCACCTCGAGGGACGGCCCGAATGGCTGTTCGTCAAGACGCACACCCATGGCGCTCCGGACGCGCAAGCATCGTCGCTCCTCGGGGCACCGGGCCACGACATGCACCGAGCCTTGCGCCGCTACAACGACGGCAAGAAGTTCGTTCTTCATTACGTGTCGGCGCGCGAGATGTTCAACATCGCGCTTGCCGGAATGCACGGTCTGCGTGGCGATCCGAACCACTTCCGCGACCACTTCCTCCCTCCACCTCCGGTGGCCGCATGAGCGATGTCTACGGGCTCGTGTTCCGAAACGTACTCTACCCGGCGTGGGAGAGGGGCCTCCGGCAGCGTCCGACTTTGTCGCATCTCGAACGACTCCAACGGTCCGAGTGGTCTTCCCTCGACGAGCTCAAGGCGATCCAAAGCACCGAGCTCCGAAAGCTGCTCGACCACGCGTACAATCACTCGCCGTATTACCGCCGCAGGTTCGAGGAACGGGCCCTCCGGCCGAGCGACGTTCGTAGCATCGACGATCTCCGGACATTGCCGCTACTCACGCGAGACGAGGCGACGGACTCCTTCGAGGGTCGGATGTCCTCGGCAGAGCCGCTCCCGCGGATTCGCAAGATGACGAGCGGCACGACGGGACGCCCGCTCGAATTCGCTTACGATGTCGGGTCCGAGTACTGGCGGCAAGCAACCAAGTGGCGCGGGTACGGTTGGGCGGGGTACCGGCCAGGGGATCGAAGCCTGCATTTTTGGGGGTCCATCGCTGCAGTGCAGGCGCAGCCGTTCAAGAAGAAGGCCAAGGCCGCGCTCGACCATCTTCTGCGGCGCGATCACTACATCGATTGCGCCGACCGCTCCGAAGAAGCGCTCGCGAGCGTCGTGCGGCAACTTCGGGAGCTCCGGCCCGAGGTGATCGTCTGTTACGCGCGAGCGGGCGCCGCGCTCGCGCGGCACATCGTCGAGACGAAGACTCGGGATTGGAAGGACATCGCGGTCATCTCCGCCGCGGAGCCGCTATTCCCGGCCGACCGCGACATCATGAACGAGGCGTTCGGCCCAGGCATCTTCGACACGTACGGCAGCCGCGAGGTCATGCTCATCGCCGCAGAGTGTCCGGCCCACCGGGGCCTCCACGTGTCGATGGAGAACATTGCCGTCGAGATCATCGTCCGCGAAGGTGACACCGAACGCGCGGCAGCGCCCGGCGAGCTGGGCGAGGTCGTCGTCACGGATCTCCACAACTACGGCGCGCCCTTCATTCGCTACGTGAACGGGGATCTAGCCGTGGCCTCGCCGGCGGAGCGCTGTCCATGCGGACGCGCGCTCAGCCGCCTTCAGCGGATCGAAGGGCGGCAGACGGATACGCTCAGGGACGGCGAAGGCCGCCCCGTGGGAGGCCTGTTCTTCAGCGTGCTCTTCTCGGTGCTCGCCGACAAGGTGCGCGGCTTCCAGGTCGTGCAGCACAAGGATCGATCGATCGACGTGAAGCTCGTAGCCGGCCGAATATTCGACGATTCGCTTCTCGATGATGTGCGGCGCCATTGCGAAAAAGCGATTCCGGGCGTGACTCTTCGGATGCACGTCGTTCCTGATATACCTGTGGGACCCGCCGGAAAATTGCGCTTCGTAGTCGTGGAGAATTGATCTCTCCGTGGACGCTCCACACCCAGCGAAAAGCGCGTTCGGACAGGCCACCGTCGCCTTCGCGTTCGCCCTTGGCGCCCTTTCGTCACCACGCGCCGCTCACGCAGATCCAAAGCTCCAGGGTGTTGGCGAAGCGTCGCTGGGCTTCACCGACAACATCCAATCGGCGCCGAGCGTGCCCATCCCGGGCGGCGCACCGAGGTCGGACGGCGCGTTCCTCCTCTTGAGTCCGGGCGTCGTCCTGGCTTCGGCGTCCGACCGCGCCATTTATCGGCTGAAGTATACGTACACGTACGATCTGTTCTTCCAGCAAACCAGCGCCAGCACCTCTTCGAATCAACTCGAGTATCGCGCGTTCTTCGACCTGTCGCCGCGGATCGGCCTCGTCATGGGCGCGAGGGCGATTCAGTCCAACCAATCCTCGGCAATCGTTCTGACGCCACCGGGGGCCGGCGCCGTCAATGCGACGCCGCCGGGTTCGGGGGCCTTTCTCGCCGCGGCGGGGGACGAGCTCCTGTCGTTCGACCTCGACCCCGGTCTTCGCGGCTATGAGGGCGTGGCAGTCACCGAGCAGACACCGCTATTCGACACCGTGGCACCGCGGACGTTGGTGCTGGCGTCACGCGTTGGAGGCGAACGAACCTTCAAGGCGGACGCCTTGGGCGCCGAAGCACGCGCCGAATACAGCGTCGTCGACGGCAGTCTCAGTCCGGACGGCGCGGCTCTCGGCGAGCAGCGGCAGTTCATCGGAACGGGCGTCGGACTGTGGCGCCACGACTGGAGCCGCGACTTCACGAGCCGCATCGAGGCGGGCGCACTCAGGGTGCAGCGAACCAACACGGGTCACGGCCTCTGGGAACCCGCGGGCAGCGCGTCGCTGGCCTACGTCACGGAAGCCGGCGATGCGGGTGTCGCCTACGCCCACTCGGTCACGACGAATCCTCTCCTCGGGCAAACCCTGCTCATCGACGAAGTTCGGCTTCGCGGCGCCCTCCCGCTCACGTCGAAGGGGGAAGTGCTCGTCGCCGCCTCGTCGGGATATCAGCGGGGGCGCCTTCTCGACGAGAATGCGACGCTTGCGGCACATGTCGATGTCCTTCTCGTCGACGTCGGCTTGGGATGGCAGGTCACCGACGCGCTCCTTCTGGGGCTTCGCTATCAGCACGTCGAGCAGATCTCGGACACGCGCGTGCCGCCGCTGCCGATCAGCTTCGTCCGGAACTCGGTGATGCTCGGCGCAGCGTTTCGGTTTCCACCGGAGCGGGAGATGCCGCGCGCATATCGAACGCCGCAGCGAGTCGATCGCGCCGACGAGATCCGCGACGCCGTCGAGCCCACGGAAGGAGGCTCGCAGCTGCGTCCCGGTGGAACTGGTAGGTGACCCCGTTTCTAGACGAGCCGGGCATCCGGTCTCCCCTTTCTTCGCCGCCTCGTGCTGTCCATCATCCCTCGGCAGGTCGAGCGTAACGTCTCGCCATATCCCGTCCTGACGTAGCGCGTTCCCCATGCTCGGTTGGCGGGCATGACTGCTCGGCACGCATCGTCGCTTCGCAGTGCTCTCGTCGCGCACGAGCCAGCGCGAGGCAAGCGCTATTCACCGGATCTCAAGGCCCGGATCATAGAGTTCGCGCACTCGCGACGGGACGAGGGCGCGAGCTGGGCGGAGGTCGCGGGCGACATCGGCATCGCATTCGAGACGCTGCGTCGATGGTGCATGGATCGGAAGCCACGCGCGATGGTGCCGGTTCGGGTCGTGGCGGACAGAGACGAAGCCACCGTCAGCGTCGTGTCCGCCGGTGGCCATCGCATCGAGGGCCTCACGCTGCTCGACGCGATTACCGTCCTCCGAGCGCTGGGATGATCCTCGGCACCAGCCGGGCGGTACGCGTCTTCGCGTACCCCGAGGCGGTCGACCTGCGCAAGGGCTACGACGGCCTGTTCGGACTCGTCAAGCAGGGGCTCGCCCGCGATCCGCTCTCGGGCGAGCTGTACCTGTTCGTCAACAAGCGACGCGACTCGTGCAAGGTGCTCGTCTGGGACGGCACAGGCCTGTGCATCTTCCAGAAGCGGCTGGAGCGCGGCCGATTCGCGTCGCCCTGGCGCGAGGACGGTAACGTCGTGCGGCTAACGGCGAGCGAGCTGGCGCTCTTCATCGAGGGCTGCGAGCTGGTGGGGCGCCGATCCCTGTCCCCCGACGCGGTCGTCCCGACGCCGGCGGGCGCGTGAGAGAAAGAGGCGACGAGGGGATCGACAATGGCGCAATGGACCTTACCTTCGCGGTGTCGTGGACCTGAAGCGCGAGAGCGACATCGAGCAGCTTCGCCGCATTGCGGTCGCGCAGCAGACGCAGATCGAGCAGTTGCTTCGGCTGCTCGCGAGCCAGGCCGCGGAGCTGGGCGCGCTCAAAGGTAACGAGGCCGAGCTGCAGCAGAAGCTCGCGCTCATTGAGGAGCTGACGCGCCAGTCGGTGGATCTGGCCCGTGAGACCCAGGACGCTCCCGGCGCCACGTCGCCCTCGGAGCCCAAGGCCCGCAAGCCGCGCACGGCGTTCGGCAACACGGCGCAGCCGTCGCTGCCGGTCGTCGAGCAGACTTTCGAGATCGACGCCGCGGACATGACCTGTCCGAGCTGCGGCGGCGTGCTCGCGCCGATGAAGGGGCAGTTCGAGACGAGCGAGATGATCGACCTTGTCGATGTCAGCTACCGCGTGGTCAAGGTCCAGCAGCAGAAGTACGTCTGCAAGTGCGGTGGCTGCGTCGAGACCGCGCCCGGACCCGAGCGCGCCATGCCCGGCGGTCGCTACTCGCTGGACTTCGCGATCAAATCGCCGTCGACAAGTACCTCGATCACATCCCACTCGCTCGCCAGGAGCGCATCCTGCGGCGCCACGGCCTCGTCATCACGACGCAAACGCTCTGGGACCAGCTCCAGGCGCTCGGAAGACGCCTGGAGTCCGCCTCGCGTGCGCTCCTGGCCCGGGTGCTCACGCAGTCCGTCGTCGGCCTCGACCAGACCAGCTGGCCACGGCTCGATGGCAAGGGCGACAAGCCCTGGCAGATGTGGTGCCTGACCGCGCCCGATGCCGTCGTGCACCGCATCCGCGACGACAAGAGCGCCGACACGTTCAGGGACTTGATGGGCGGCTATGCGGGCACCGTCGTTTGCGACGCGCTCAAGACCCACGAGGCCGGCGCCCGTGGCAACGACGCCATATCGCTCGCCGGCTGCTGGGCGCACGTGTTCCGCAAGTTCGAGGAGGCCGCACCCGATCACCCCGAGGCCCACCTCGCGCTCAAGTGGATCGGACAGCTCTACGAGATTGACGAGCGCGCCGAGGGCGACAGCGCAAGGAAGGCCGAGCTTCGTCGCATCGAGAGCACCGAGGTGATCGCGACGATGAAGACCTGGCTCTGGACCCAGGCCACGCTCAAGACGCTGTCCATCGGCAAGGCCGCCGCGTACGTCGTCGCCAACTGGGACCGGCTCACGCGCTTCCTCGGCGATGCGAGAATCCCGCTCGACAACAACGCCACCGAGAGAGGGATCCGTGGGCCCGTCGTCGGACGCAAGAATCACTACGGCTCCAAGTCGCGCCGCGGCACCGAGATCGCCGCCGTGTTCTACACGCTGCTGGAGACCGCCAAGCTCACAGGCGCCGATCCCGTCACGTACCTGCGCGAGGCCGCCCTCGCAGACGCTCGCGGCGAGACACTGCTGCCGATCGACGTGTCTCCTCGTATCTTTGGAGCGTGAGCATGGACGAAACCGAAGACCTCGACTTCGCATCTGTTGGCCGCTTCGCGCCCAAGGTGCCCTCGCCAGGCTCTCCAGGGCTCTACCGGTACGAGCCTTACCGAAGCGGCAGCCATTACGCTCTTCAACAGCGGCTCGGCACCGGAGAAGCCGTTCGATGCAAGCTGGCCCACGACGGAACCGTCGTGCGCTTCATCGTCTGCGGTTGCCCCGAGTACGGAGTGCTCAACGTCGCTTTCGCGGACGACTGATCTCCCCCACTTCGGCGAACGTGCATCCGCGCTGCAGTCAAGACGAAGCGGGGCGAGTAGTTACGGTCGAGTGGCTCCATCGCGTCGCGCGTCATGGTCCGCAGGATGCGGAACCATCCCTTGATCGTCTCGGCTCGGTACCCCTTCCGACGCTCAGCGTTGACCCACCTCTGAACGTCGAGGGCCGTGAGCTGGTCGTAGAAGAAAAACGCTTACCCCTGCGGCATGCGATGTCGGCCTCGACGCCGCTAGGCGTCTCACTCCGTCTCGCGAAGAAGCCGCCGGATGCTGCCTGACGGCAGCTTGCGCAGACGGTCCGTCAGCCTCTGGCGATCGTCCGCATCGGGGAACGTGACGACGTCGAGAAGGAGAATCCCGAGATGATCGGCGATGACCTTCAACGTGGTCATCGTCGGGAGGGCCAGCCCCCTCTCGATGTCGGACAGGTAGCCCTTGGAGCCTAGCTCGCTCTCGTAGGCGAGCTTTTCGAGGGTGAGCCCCTGCGCCTCGCGAAGCTGCCGGATTCGCTGGCCGATGGCCTGAGCGAGGGGGTCCGGCTTCTGCCGTCGAGGCATCGCTCGTTGACGATAGGTTCGGCCTGGACGAACCTAGTTCGTCCAGGACGAACAAGGCGGTGACCATGGCCAGCTGGAAGAACGCGGGGTATCGGCAGGCGTTCGTCGTCTACGCCCTCCTTTCGGGACTTGCAGGGGTCGTCGTCGGCTGCACCGCCCTCCTCGGTGACTTTGCCGTTAGCGACGGCGGGTCGATGGACGCAGCGGAAGACGTATCGGCCGGCGACGCGGAGCAGGACGTCTTCCGCGAGACGTCAAGCGAGGGCGAAGCATCGAGTAGCGGTGGGTCGAGTTCTGCTTCTTCGGGTGGGTCGTCCTCCGGGAACGCCTCCGGGAGCTCGTCTTCCGGCAGCACGTCCGGCGGGATGTCCTCATCGTCAGCAGCGTCATCTTCTTCGGGCAGCTCGTCGGCAGGTGGGTCGACTAGCAGTTCGTCGGGGGGGACGGCCTGTACACCGCCACCCTCGGGTGGCGTCTACTTCTGCGACAACGGCGCCGCCAACGCCCAGGCCGAGCCCTGGACCGAAGTCTGCGTCGGTGCCGCCACGGGGTCGTGGAATGTGGTGGCCACGCCGGCTGGGTGCGAAGATTGTGAGCAGCACTTTACGTGTGCATGCGTCGTCGCTGCCCTCGGCGACCCGCGGTTGTGGTGCTCGGGCAGCACGGTTCACTGCGACGATTCGGCGGCGACCTCGGGGCAGATCGAGGTTCGGTGTCAGTGAGTGAAAGGCTCGTTTCGTCCGCGTTTCGCCGTGAGGGCGGTGCCCGCGAAAGCTTCAAGCACCTTCTCGGCTCCGTCAACGGAGGCCTTCAGATCGTCCGCGGGGCGCCGAATCACGCCAATTGGCGACGAGGGAACGCTCGCCGTCGGAGACTCCGTCGGCTGCACGATGCTCCAGTCGTTCGCCTCCTCCACCGGCCTATCGTCAGTCGCCCAGACCACATCGCGCGTTGGGATCTCGAGCTCAAAAGCCGCTACCCGACGATGCCTCAGCCGGGCCGAGTCAACATCATCGACCTCTCGGACCTCGAGAACAACGACGTGCGCAACGTGGCGATCGCCGAGGTTCTTCGTGGCCTGGTGTACTTCCAGCAGGAGGCGTACGACGCGGCGGTCAACAAGGGCGTGAACGGGACGCGCGCCGATCTCTGCATGGCGATCGCGTAGTTTGCACGGGACGACGAGGGCGAGGTGTGAAAGCTCGGCGCCGAAGACTCCCGAATGGAAGAACGGAGCACCAATGCGGCGATCTAGCGTGCAATATCCCTGTCGTTGCGCGCGGGTTCCGCATACGATGCAGGGCTAACTATTCGAAATTAGGGCCGATATGCTTGAGCCCGGAGACTCGCCGAGCCATTCTTCCTACCCTTGTGCATACCCTTGTGCCTCAGTTGTGAGTGGGTGACTGCAGCAGGATTCGCCCAACGTGTTCAGCCCCAGCGTCCCGGGTGGCGAACGGGTCAAGGCGCTGCGGGCGCTCGCATCCTTGGCTAGGGGTATTCGCTCTGGAGACTGGGGCTACCGTGAAGAGGGGTGACGGCGTGGACGCGACCGCAGAGCGAGCGACGGACACGCATGTGTCCGCAATCCTTGGAGCGAAGCGTCTGGATCGGCGCAGTGCGGTCCTTCTGCTTCACCGTGCGATACGCGCGCTCGAGGACGATGGGCTCCTCACGGACGAGTTCGAAGGAGCCGCGGTCCACGTCGCGCAACTGGCGGCGGGATTCCTCGAGGGCGGAGTGCCGTTTGGCGACGCACTTCTGTTCCGAAAGGGAGACCTCACACTCGGACGCCGCCTCCAAAGGGCCCGGGCGGTCCTCATGGGCAGCAGGTCGAACGAGTCGTCGCCACATCTGCGTGAGCTGGTGGCAATCGCCGACCGGGTACTCTCAAGGAAAGACGGGGCATCGACGACGAGGGCAGAGTACCTGAAGCTTCACCTCAGGAACTGGCTCGGCCGCTGGTTCCTCGCCAAGGAGTTGAAGGTGGTCGAAGAGGTCGATCTTGGGTGGCTAGCGCGAACGCTCGAGACCTACACGCCAGCGAAGCCGACCCGAGCCTCCGGTCGCCATTCACGGAACGCGATCATCGGCGAGCTCCTCGTCGAGGTGGGTCTGTTCGGCACGTACCGGATCTCGGCGGCGTCCGCCGAAGGGGACAAGAAACTGCGCGAGAGGCGAAATCGCGCAGTTGTCGCTGCCCGGCGAAGGGTGGAGGAGTGCCTACGGAGGGCTGCGGCGGAGGAAGAATGACGCCACGATGACCGTGGCGTGATCGCTTGGGTGGCGACGCAGTACAGCGTCCGTATGGACGAAATTCGCGGGTGTTCGCGGTGGGGTGGCCTCGTGGCTGGTCTTGCAAGGCGGGCAAAGGCCGACCGAAGGACGGTCTGGCGCTACCTCTCGGGCGGACGAGTCCGCCCGAGCACAGCACGGAGGATCGCCACCGTATTGTCGTCCCTTGGCCTACCAACTCCACCCGTTCGCTGTCGATAGCCGGTTCTTTCGGTGGCGATAGCGACTGTGAAGACGCCCGAGTGGCCGCCCCTCATGACGACGGCCGTCGCGGCGGAATACTGCGGCTTCAAGACGCCGAGCGCGCTCCGCAAGGCGAAGCTCGAGGGCCGCATCCGCCCGGCAGGTCGCCGCGGCGGCCGTGGCACCTGGATGTGGGCGCGGGACGAGTTGGACCGGTTTCTCCGTGGAGAACCGAGTGCTACGGTTTCCGCGGAACGTTCAGGTGCGCCTCCGACAAACGGAGATGCACATGAAGAGGTTGAAGGAATGGAAGTTCGTCCGCAACTCGTGGATACGTCCACGGCCCGTGCTGCCGGGGGTCTGGCAGCGGAAGGAAGGCGGTCACGTGGTTCGGGGCCGAGCGCAGTGCTCCCGAACCGGCAAGCAGCGCCACATCTGGAAGGTCCTGCCGGAAGCCACGGCGGAAGAAGCCCTGCTCTGGTTGAAGGAAGAGCAGAAGCGAATCCGCAGCGGCACCACCGCGGCGCCATCGTCGAAGACGCCCTTCGCGACCTACGCGACGTCGTTGCTGAAGCGAAAGATCGCGCGGGGCGAAATCGTTAGCGCCGCGGGCATCCAGAAGTGGGAGATGGTTTTGAAGCGCCTCTTCGATAGCAAGCTCGCCGAGCTCTACGTCGAGGAGATGCTGCCCAGCGATATCGAGGCGTGGAAGGACGAAGTCGCCGAGAAGATTCACGCAGGCGATCAGTCCCCCAGCACCGCCAACACATCGCTCTCGGTCCTCAAGGTGCTCATGGCTCAGGCGAAGATCGACAAGAACCTCTCGGAGAACGTCGCCGCAGGCATCAAGGCGTTCCCGCGGGGAGAGCACCGCACGTACACGCGCGAGCAGCCGAACTCGCTCACTCCCTCGGAGCTGGGCAAGTTTCTCGCATGCATGTTCGAGGCGTTCCCGCAGCACTTCGCCATGACGTACATGGGCTTCGCCCTCGGCTTGCGTCCCTCCTCGCTGCGCCCGTTGCGGCGGCGAGGACCGGAAGCCGACGTGAAGTGGGACGAACGCCTGGTGCTCATCCGCCGTTCGCACACGCTCGGCAGCGTGATGGAGCGCACCAAGACGGACGTTGACCTCGAGATCGCGGTGCCGCCGCTGCTGCTGGACGTGCTCAAGTGGCACGCCGAGACGCAGCTCGCGACGCCGGAGCAGCGCGCCTCTGACCTCCTCTTCCCACGCGAGGACGGAGGCATCCGCGACGACCGGATCCTTCGCAAGCCGTTCGCGGCGGTCGCGAAGGCGATGGGGAACGCTAAGCACGTCACGCCGCGTGCGATGCGTCGCTCCTTCCAGGACCTCGCCCGCACGGCAGAGGTGCGCGACGTCGTCACGCGATCCATCAGCGGCCACGCCACCGAGCAGATGCAACGCCTCTACTCGACGGTGAGCGACCGCGAGCAGGCCGAGAGCCTGACGCGGATCCTGACGCTGATGCCGCCGCCGGTTAGCGACGGCGGCGCGCGCCGCGACCGCCGCAAGTGGGCAGCAAAGTGGGCAGCGTCCTGCCGAGTAGCAAAAAGCCCGTCCGGGGCGCTCCCGTAACGGGCAGTCATTGCTTCGCTTTTCTTGTAGGCGCGATAGGTTTCGAACCTACGACCCCTACCGTGTCAACGCAGCAGTCACGTCGTTTCCAGGTGTTACGAGTCGTTACGCACGAACCGCATTGAAGCGAGAATATCGAGAAAGATGGCCCCGAGGCGTTTCGCGCGCGTCCAGCTCGTTACGCTTGGAGCATTCGGGATGGACAGCAAAGTGGACAGCATGGTGGACAGCACGGCCGCTTCCGTTGCGGACGCGCGCGCGCGATGGGTCGTCACCGCGGCGGCGCCTTCGCCGCGCAGTCCGTCGAGCACATCCTCGACCAGCGGCGACGCGCACGGAAGGCCGCCGTGCCGCTGCCCGTCGTGCTGCCCGACGACCCGCGCGTGCGCGACCTGCGCGTTCCAGCCCGCCCCCTCGGCGCGTACGACGCCCTGGCGCGCTCCGGCGACAAGAAGCAGCGAGGTGGTCCGTGACCGACCTACGCGACCGCCTTCGCGCCCTCAGCCTTCTCGTCGCAGCTCTGCCCTCGACGACATCGTCGCGCTCGCCACCAGAAACGATGGGGCCCCACCGAGATGCTCGAGCACATCGCCGACATCGAAGAAAAGGACCGCGCACGGCGCGACCTGGAGCGACGCATGTCGCGCTTGCGCCTCGAGAAGTTCAAGCCCATGGCCGACTTCGACTGGAACTGGCCTACCGCCATCGACAGGCCCCTGATTGAATTGAATCGTTCCTCTCACTCGACTTCCTCGAGGGTGCGCGAAACGTCGTCCTCGTTGCACCGGGTGGCTTGGGCAAGACGATGATTGCCCAGAATATCGCCCACCGTGCCGTCCTCGCCGGGCGCTCCGTCCTCTCTCTCTCCGCCGCACAGCTCCTGCTCGATCTCGGCGCCCGGGAATCGGCACGCGCTCTCGAGCGGCGGCTTCACTACTACGCAAAGGTCGGGCTTCTCGTGGTCGACGAGCTCGGGTTTCTCGCGTTCGACAACCGCAACGCCGACCTCATCTTCCAGGTCATCAGCCGACGCTACGAGAAGAAGAGTCTCGTGCTCACGACCAATCTCGCCTTCGCCGACTGGCACACCATCTTCCCCAGCGCCACCTGCGCCACCGCCCTCGTCGAACGCGTCGTCCATCACGCCGACATCGTCATGATCGAGGGAGAGAGCTACCGACTCCGCGAGTCTCGGGTCGACGCCAACAGCCGCAGCGCGTCACGACGCCAGAAGAGGCCCTCGGGCAAAACCTGACCGCTCCGCGGGGTACCCTCGATGCCGCATCGGGGTGGGTCTCGCAACGGTCCATCGTCGCGCGGGACTGCTTCGTGGCGTAGAGTGCTGGCGTGGCGTTGATGACGCAGGCGCCCGCATGTGCGCTCGTTAGTCCGTTTGAGGATTCAGAAATGAAGAGCCGGTTTGGGGTGGGCAGGTTGGCCGTTGCGACGGCGATGGCGGCCATGACCGCGGCAGGAGCGCCCGGCTGCGAGAGCTCGTCGAGTGGGTGGTTACGCGAGCCTGTGTCCCGTGTTCAGCAACCAGCCTACGTGCCCCGCCGCCTCCGGTGCCAACGGTTGCAACTTGTCGCTTGGGACCAACTGCGCCGCCGACGCACTGCCGCAGGGCCTCTCGTGCTCCAGTACGTCCCAGTGCCAGGCGAGGGTCGGACCGGTCGACGGCTGCGGTCGCGTGGACGGGTGGATCTGCTCATGCATCGACGGCCGCTGGTCGTGTGACGATTGCGCACTCGGCGAGGCGCTGTGCGAGGGCGGAGCCGAAGCGTACGAGCTGCCCGATAGCGGTGCGCACTGAGGCCCTCCGGGGCGAAGCGTGACAGGAAGCCCCTGCGGGCGGGCTGCTCGCTTTTCTACGGATCGTGCCGCTCGGCAA
>CAVREO010000030.1:0-189482 GCA_963720145.1 uncultured delta proteobacterium | reverse complement strand
GTGTTTATGTCTGGTACCGCTTGACTCATTCGTATTGCTGTTCTGCGATTGCTACCACGAATGAAACGCGGGCGGTTTTTCAGTTTAAACGGAAATACGGGGTTGCCGCCCCTTAAGCGGCGAGGAGGGTTACGCGTTCGATGACTCCCAAACAAATTCTCCAGATGATCAAGGACAAAGGCGCCACGTCCGTGGACCTGAAGTTCATGGACCTGCTGGGGCAGTGGCAACATCAGCACGCCAATCAGCGAATTCCAGGACGAATCGCCCTTCAATCCAGGGCCTCGGATTCGATGGGTCGTCGATTCGCGGATGGCAGTCCATCGACAACAGCGACATGCTCGTCATTCCCGACCCCAGCACTGCGGTGATGGAGCCCTTCACCAAAGAGCCCACGCTCACCATGATCTGCGACATCTCCGACCCTATCACCCGCGCCGATTACTCGCGCGACCCGCGCAACGTCGCCCGCAAGGCCGAGGCTTATCTTAAATCGACCGGTATCGGCGATACGGCCTACTTCGGCCCCGAGCCCCGAGTTCTTCATCTTCAACGGCATCCGCTACGACACCAACCAGCACTGAGTTTGTTGCCGAGTGCGACTGCACTGCGTTCCAGGTATACGGACACCAGGGACGGCGGCCACGGCGCGTTCCGGGGCAGCGGCCCGGCATCGGCGAGCCGCAGGCCGCGCCAGGTCACCAGCGGCTGGCCCGCGGTGTCGACAGCCTCGACATCCCAGACGTACTCGCCGGCCGGGGCGGGCGCCGCGACCTCGACGGCCCGGATCTCCACGGGCGCCTTCGGCCTCACGGCCGCTGAACACCACTTCCTCGCACCCGGCAGGCAGCAGCCTGCGGTGCGGAACGCACGCCTGCAGCACGTGCCAGGTCGCGTCGTTGAGGCCCGGGCTGCCCAGCACCAGGGCCGGCGTGGTGTCACTGGCCCGGGCCCCGAACCAGGGCTGGCCATCCCCGCCGCGCACCAGCGCCCGGCAGGAACGCGACGTGACCTCGGGAAGCAGCGCCGCCCGGCGAACCTGCCGGTCTGGAAGCAGACCGGCCCGTACAGCTCGGTGCCGTCGACGATCCCGGAGTCAGTGGCCGGCATCTCGTCGAGCTGGGCATCCCGGCCAGCGACAACGTGGCGCCCGCCGGGACATCGGCCAGACGGAACGTGGCGCGGAAGTGATCCGTGGCAAAGCCGCTGTCGGCGCACCGGAGCACTGCCGTCACCGACGAGCCCTCGGCCAGGGCGCTGACCCGGATCAGCGCGTGCGCGTCGCCGTCGTGAGCCGGTACCACCACCGGCGCGTCCATCGATACCGCCGTGAGAATGCCCAGCGGCCGGGGCCAAGCGGCGGCCACCTGTGCCATCGCCTCCAGCGCCATCGCCGCCGGCAGCACCGGCATGCCGTAGAGGCGGTGGTCAGCCAGGTACGGGTCGGCTTCGGGCTCAGCCGCGCGTCGCAGACGGCTCCACGCCGGGGTAGTCCACCCGGATCGCTCCAGGAACCGGCCCGGGCGCCTGTCCCCGGCCGGGGCCGCGAGCGCGGGCGGCGCGGGCACCCCGACCCGGCCGTGCACGGCGATGCGCGCGGGCAGGTCAGGTGTGGCCAGCCTTGAGCAGCATCCGCGAGCCCTGCTGCACCCCCATCGCCGTCACCCCCGGCCGGTCCAGCTCGCCTCCGGCGGTCTTGCCCGTCAGGGCCGGGCTCGGGCCAGGCAGGCCAGTCGGCGTGCAGAGCGCGGCATCCCTCGATGTCGCTCGCGTACTGGCCCGCGGACTCCGCGAGCGCGCCGCTGGCCAGTGCCAGCAGTCCGCCGCCTGCCAGGCCGTACCGGCCGGCGACGGAGCCGAACGTGAGGATCAGCCGGAGCCGCTGAGTGTCGGCCGCTCCGCCTGCGGCTCGGTACGGCCGCCGCCGCGGCCGCGCCGACCAGCCGGTCGATCGCGGACGACTGCTCGCTCACGTGCGCGCGCACCTCGTCCTCGGTCAGCTCGGCGACAGCCCGGTGGCCCGCCGCGCCGGCCGTGTGAGCCACGGCGGTCACCGGGCCGAGCTGGTCCTCGATGCGCCGGAGCGCCTCGGTGAGCTCGTCCTGGCTGCGCGGGTCCGCGTCCTGCACGGCGATCCGGACCCCGGCCGACGCCAGCCGCGCCAGGGCCTCATCGGCCTGCTGCGTATCGCCGGGCTCGCCCGTCCGGCAACGCTGCGTCCGACAACGCCGATCGCGGCGCCGCACAGGCCGAGCACCTGGGCGAGCGCCACATCGGCCCCGGCCCCGGACCTGCTGATGACCACCACGTCGTCGGGGCCGAGCGGGAACTCGCCCGAGCCCGGCGTCGGCACGGGCGCCATCACGGCTGCCCGGGCCCGGCCGCCGGGTCGATCACCAGCTCGCGGAACCGGCCGGGCTCAGCGGCGGCGAACTTGCGCGCCAGCCGCAGCCCCTCCGCGCTGGGCGGCACCCGGAGCACGGTGATCCCGAGTTCCGGGTGCTCGGCGTGCAGGCTCGCGCAGAAGCCGGAGAACCCGGGCCCGTGCGTGACCAGCACGAGCGTGCCGCAGCGGTCGATCGCATCACGCGCCGCCAGCCGCGCACCGCGGCCGAATCAGGGCTGCCCGGGTCGCCGGCGATCGCCAGCGCCCGTCCGGCCGCCGGATCATCGCGGAAAAGCTTGCGGACCAGGAGCCCGAACGATTGTGTCGTGGCTGCCCGCACCCGCCACGGCCGGTCGTCTCCGGGTGGCACAACGTCATCGGCGGGGCACAGCTCCTCGGCGTAGCAGCGAGCCCAGGGCTGCTCCGAGGGCTGTTCCCGAGGCTGCTTCCGGGGCTGCTCCACAGTGCCGTGGTCAGCGACGGGCGCTGGCTGGCTGGGTTCGGGCAGCCGCTCCGCCGCTGGCGCGGCGGCGTGACGGGCGCCGGCGCCGACGTCCGGCCGGGATGAGGCGCGGCGGTCACGGCCACAGCGCGACCGGTCAGGTTCGCGGCGACGTGTGCCGGAGTGGTGGCGGCAGCCTCGCTGGACGGGGGTGCGGCTTGTGCTGTGGCCGCGGCGGGAACCTGGCTGGGTTCGGCGGCGGGCCCGGACGGAGCGGCGGCGGCGGGCACCGACGCGGGTTCCCATACCGGCCCCGGGGTACGCCGGGGCGCCGCGCTGGGCGTGTGGCGCTCGGCGGGGACGCGAGCCGGTCCCGTGACGGGCGCACGGCGCTCGGCGGGGACGCTAGCCGTCCCGTACGGGCGCACGGCGGGCCGGAGCGGGCTGGCACGGGCTGGTGATGAACATCTGGTCGCGCCAGATGTCGATCGGCCGCGACGGCCTGCCGGCGAACACTTCCGCCGGGTGCGCCAGCGCCCCGGCCGCGAACAGCGCCGCCGCCGCAGGGCCGCGTCCGCGCCGCTGCCGGCGCCGAGGCTGATCGCCGGGACCTGGCTCTGCGCCGCTGCCTTGGCCAGCACGTGGCCTGGCCCGGTCTCCAGCAGCAGGCTGGCGCCGACCGCTCCGGCGCGCAGGGCCGTGTCCAGCCGGGCCCGGGCGGCCGGGGTCGGCGCAGAGCAGTTCCACGACGTCCTCTGCCGTGCAGACCTCACCGCCGGTGCTCGCCGAGATCAGGCGCCGCCGCGGCACGGCGACCTTCAGCCGACGTGCCGCGGCGCGCAGCAGGTCGGCGCGCTCCGCGGCTGAGCCGGGCGTCGGCCTCGCTGCGCCTGGTGCCGTGGCTTCGGCGGGCATGGGCGCGCCAGCGCTGTCCGCCGCAGGGTCGCCGACGTCCGGGCCCGGATCGCTGCCAGAATGTGCCGTGCCCGCGGGGGCAGGGTCGGCGTCTGCGGGCGAGTCCGGGGTGAGCGGAGCGTTCAAGATCTCTTCTTGCTCGGCCGCGAAAGCCAGCGCGTCTGCCTCGGTCAGGCAGCCGGCCCAGACGCAAGGCCGGCCAGATCGCCGCGGCCATGGCCGACGGCCGCCGCGGCCGCCATGCCCGCGCCGTCGAGCCAGCGCAGCGCGCCCAGCGGCCGGCGCAGGCCCTCCGCCCGGCCCGGGGGCGGCGGCACGTGGCCGTCGGCTCGGTCTCCGGTGTCGGAGAGCAGCAGCGTGACCCGGCCGTCCGCGCCGTCCGCCGCGTAGATCCCGGGACGCATCGTCAGCAGCCCGTCGGGCAGCCGGGTCAGCAGGGCCTCGGCCTGGCTGGCCAGCCTGGCCAGATGATCCTGGCTGGACGCCACCAGCGCCACCCGGACCGGCCCCTGGCTGGCCGCGTCGCGCGCCAGCTGGCAGGCCAGGTCGCCGAGCTCGGAGTCGGACAGCCACGAGGCCACCCGCGCAATCCGGGCCAGCAGCGCCGCCAGCCCGCCCCGGTCGGCGGCGTGCAGCGGAACGCGGCCGCGCGCGACGGCCCCCCGATCTGGGCGCCGGCGATGCGGGCTGGCCCGGAGCCTGTCCGAGTCGCCCCAGGCGCCGTGCGCGGCTTGCGCTCATGCGGCCGCGCGTCGGCTCGCTGCGGAGCACCAGGTGCACGTCGATGCCGGGGCCCATGGCGCTGACCCCGGCGGTCCTCGGCCCCTCGGGCCAGGGCTCGGGCGCCCGCGGCAGCCGCAGCGCAGCGTCGCCGCCGCGCAGCAGCGGATGCGGCCTGCTGAACCCGGTGGTCGGCGGGATCAGGCCGGTGCTCATCGCGAGCACCGTCTTGATCAGCCCGGCGACGCCCGCGGCCGCCTTGGTGTTCCCGATGTTGGCCTTGACCGACCCCAGCGCCGCTAGCTGCCGCACATCCGAGCGGACTCGCCAGTGCCGACAGCTCGGTGGCGTCGGATGCCGCGGTTCCCCACCGTGTCCCTCGATCAGCTGGACGTCGCCCGGCGCGATCCGGGCACGCTGGTAGGCGCGGTGCAGGGCGAGGAACTGGCTGCGGGAGTCCGGCACGGTCCGCGGGCCTGGCCCGACGACGTGCCCCAGCCGGCGATCTCGGCGTACACGGGCAGGCCAGCCGCCCTGGCATCCGCGGACCGCATCAGCACGACCATGCCGCAGCCCTCGCCGGGCAGGTATCCGGTCGGGTTCTCGTCGTAGACGCGCATGTCACCGCGGGCCAGGACGCCGGTCTTGGCCAGCCCGTCGCTCGAGCGGGTCCAGGCCGATGTCGACCCCGCCGCCCGGCGACGTCGAGGTCGCCCGATGCCAGCGCGGAGCATGCTGACGCCACCGCGAGCAGCGACGACGCCTGTGAGCCGTCCACCGCGTAGCCGCCGCCACGGAACCCGAAGTAACCGCAGATCCTGGCCGCGATGGCGGCGGGCATGCTGCCCGCCAGGGTCTCGTCGGTGGTCGCCGGGAACGGCTCCAGGTAACGCCGCTTGGCGTGCCCCAGAACCGGCAGCGCGCGCTCGGCGGGAATGCCGCCCGCGGCGAGCGCGTCGGCGAACACGCGCCGGACATAGGGCCAGCGCAGCCGCAGCGCGGTGGCCCGCGACCACTCGCCGTTCATGGAGTTGCCGATGATGACCCCGGTGCGGCTGCGGGCCAGGCCGTCGCCAAGCGCGAACCCGGCCGCCGCCAGCGCGCGTGCCGCGGTCTCCAGCGCGAGCCACTGTTCCGGGTCCACGACGCGGTACACCGCCTCCGGCACTCCGAACGCCGCCAGGTCGAACTGCCAGCCCTCGATCAGCGCGGCCCTGGCGCTGTAGGTCGCGTCCGTCGCCGAGCGGTCGGCGCTGTAGTAGTCACCAGGTCCAGCCCGCCGGCGGCAGCCCGCCGGAATGCCCGGCGCCTGGTCATCACCGCGTCGAGCAGCGCCGCCGGGTCCTCGGCGTCCGGGTACCGGCATCCCATCCCGATGATCGCGATCCGGTCGGCGTCGGCGGTTCCCGCCGCCCGGGCGGCCTGGCGCCACCGCAGGGCGTCCTGTGCTCCCGGCCCGTCGTCCGCTGCTCCCGGCGAGGACTGCCCCTCGGCGAGGTCCGGCCCCCGGTCACGCTGCCGGTGACTCAGGAAATACCGGACCGGGCGCAGTGATTCCGCTCGGCTGCGAATATCCATTATTCCCCCGAAACTGGCCTGATTTCCCCCTGGGCCTCACCAGCCACGAGAGCGCCCTCGGCCAGCGGAAACGGGATACCCGTCCCCTTTCCGCCTTTCCTAGCGGCATTGGCGACAGCGTGGCGGATGCGTGTGACGACATTATTAGCGGCGCTTCCCGGTGGTCAAGCTGAATCAGGAACGCGATGTTTGGGGCATTCTGAAGATGTCCCGGAATTCCGTTCCGGCTTCGAGCGGTGCCCGACTGTCGGCAGCCGCGGCTACATTGCCCTGCATGCTGATCACGGTGACGATCAAGGATGAGACGGGCGCTGGCCGGGTCGCGGCGTCGATGACCCTGGACGGGGTCGACGAGCGGATCACGCTGCGGGACCTCGTGCGGACCCGGGTGCGCGAGGAGGTGGCCCGGTACAACGCGCAGACGGGTTCGGTGTTCAGCGGGCTGGTGATGCCGGAAGGTGCGGAGCCAGGACCGGACGGGTTCCGGATGGCCGCGGCGCGGCGGATCGACTGGGAGCAGCAGGCCGACAAGGCGGTTGAGGCGCTGCGCCGCAACGGGTTCTTCGTCCTCGTCGGCGACCGGCAGGTGACCGATCTCGATGAGGTGCTCGAGCTGACGGCGGACTCGGACATCCGCTTCATCCGCCTCGTCCAGCTGGTCGGAGGCTGAGGACATGGCCGGCGACGCGACCGGAATCCGTGGCAGCCGCGATGAAGGCCCTGCCCGGGGGACACCGGCCCTACCACGTCGTCCGCTCCAAGCCGGAGATCCAGGCCATCCTCAACGCCCCGGATGACCTGCGGCGCGAGTGCATCGTCGTCGCCGCCAGTCAGTCGCAGTGGGAGGGCACGGAGCTGCTGTCCTACATCGCCCGCAACCGGGCCGGGCTGAGCCTGGAGGACATCGAGGCGGTGCTGCCGCCGGTGCGCCTGCTCATGGACTCGCAGGGGGCCTGGCGGGCCGGGGAGCGGATGCGACCCAGCCCGGGTCGAGGTCACCATGGAAGTGATCCGGGCCCGGGATCGGCCTCGGGAAGATCGTGCTTATGGCAGCGGCGCGGTCGGCGCCGCCGCCGCGGTCACGTGGCGGATCATCCGGTCCGCCACGCCTATCTCCTGGCGCTCCCCGCCCACCCTTAGCTAGGCAGCAATGCGGGGGATTCGCATGCGCTACCCTGGCACCATGCGTTCTGCGTGGGTGCTCCTCACCTAGCTGCGCCGACCGATTCGTCGCTGGCGCGGCTGCCCCTCGTAACCGGGGGGCGCTTTTTTTTGGACCTCATCTGCGCGGGACGGAAGATCCCCCCGGAGCGTAACGGCGCGACCGGATCGAGCAAAGCGCGAGGGATCAATGGAAGCGGCTGAGGGTGCGGAGCTAGGAGAGCACGCCGCCGGGCACGTCGCCGCGGACCAGGCGGACGGCCGCGACACCGCCCGGGAGCACTTCGACCCGCGCGCGGTCCAGGAGAAATGGCAGCAGCGCTGGGCGGGGATGGACCTGTTCCGGGCCAGCGACGAGCCCGCCGACGAGCGGCCGCGCACCTACCTGCTGGACATGTTCCCCTACCCCTCGGGCGACCTGCACATGGGCCACGCCGAGGCGTACGCCATCGGGGACGTCGTCGCCCGCTATTTCTTCCAGCTCGGCCACAACGTGCTGCACCCGATCGGCTGGGACTCGTTCGGCCTGCCCGCCGAGAACGCCGCGATCAAGAACAAGCCACCCGGCCGACTGGACGTACGCGAACATCGAGACCCAGGCGGCGTCCTTCCGGCGTTATGCCTCTCTTTCGACTGGTCGCGCCGGCTGCACACCTGCGACCCCGAGTACTACCGCTGGACCCAGTGGCTGTTCCTGCGCTTCTTCGAGCGCGGCCTGGCCTACCGCAAGGAGGGCCTCGTCAACTGGTGCCCCGAGGACCAGACCGTGCTCGCCAACGAGCAGGTCAACGCCGGCCCTGCGAGCGCTGCGGCTCCGAGGTGGTCCGGCGGGCGCTGACCCAGTGGTACTTCCGGATCACTGAGTACGCCGACCGGCTGCTGGAGGACATGGCGCAGCTGGAGGGCCGCTGGCCGGACCGCGTCTGCTCATGCAGCGCAACTGGATCGGCCGCTCTAGGGCGCCGAGGTCCGGTTCGCCATCGAGGGCCGCGACGAGCCGGTCACGTGTTCACCACCCGGCCCGACACGCTGTACGGCGCGACGTTCTTCGTGGTGGCCGCGGACTCGCCGCTGGCCGAGGAGGTATGCGCTCCGGAGCGCCGCGCGAGCTGCGAGGCCTACCTCGAGCAGGTCTCGCAAGTGACCGACATCGAGCGGCAGTCCACCGACCGGGAGAAGACCGGCGTCTTCCTGGGCAGGCACGCCGTCAACCCGGTGAACGGCGAGCGGATCCCGGTGTGGGCGGCGGACTACGTGCTGCCCGACTACGGCACCGGGGCCATCATGGCCGTGCCCGCGCACGACCAGCGTGACCTGGACTTCGCCCGCGCCTACGGGCTGGACGTCCGGGTCGTGGTCGACACCGGGCAGCCCGACCCCGCGCAGACCGGGATCGCCACCGCGGGCGACGGCACGCTGGTCAACTCGGGCCCGATGGACGGCCTGCCCAAGGCCGAGGCCATCGCCGCGATCACCGCCATCCTGGCCGAGAGGGCCTGGGCCGGGCGGCGGTCAACTCCCGGCTGCGCGACTGGCTGCTGTCCCGGCAGCGGTTCTGGGGCGCGCCGATCCCGATCGTGCACTGCGCGTCGTGCGGCGAGGTCCCCGTCCCCGACGAGCAGCTACCGGTGCGTCCTGCCCGACCTGCGCGGCCAGGACCTGGTCCCCCAAGGGCGTTCCCCGCTGGCCGCGCCCGCGGACTGGGTCAACGTCGAGTGCCCGGCGCTGCGGCGGGCCGGCCGAGCGGGACACCGACACCATGGAGACGCTTTGTCGACTCGTCCTGGTATTCTTCAGCTACTGCTCCCCGCCCTACGATGACGGACCGTTCGACGTCGCGGCCGTGCGGCGCTGGAATCCCGTCGACCATTACGCGGGCGGCAGCGAGCACGCGATCCTGCACCTCATGTACAGCAGGTTCTTCGCGAAGGTCCTGCACGACATGAAGCATGGTCGACTTCAGCGAGCCGTTCACCAGCCTGCTGAACCAGGGTCAGGTCATCAACGGCGGCCGGGCGATGTCAAGTCGCTCGGCAACGGCGTTGACCTGGGTGAGCAGCTCGCCGCGGCACGGAGTGGACGCGATCAGGCTCACGATGATCTTCGCGAGCCCGCCCGCCGACGACATCGTCTGGCTGCCGCGCGCCCCGAGGCTGCGGCTCAGTTCCTGGTCTTGGGCCTGGCGGCTGGCCGCCGAGGTCGCCGACGCGGAGCGCTGGTGGCCAGGCCCGAGGCTCGCGACTCGCTTACGCGCGCGAGGCTGAGCCGCAGTGGCCGTCGGCGGAGGGTGACCGCGAGCTGCGGCAGCGTGCACCCACGGCATCGACGAGGAACCACCAGGCTGGTCGAGGCGCGGCCTGGCTGAACGTCGCCGTCGCCCGGCTGATGGAGCTGGCCAGCGCCACCCGCCGGGCAATCGACTCGGGGCCGGGACCCGCTGATCCGGCGGTGCGCGAGGTGGCCGAGAGCCTGACCGTGATGCTGTCGCTGTTCGCCCCGTACACCGCGGAGGAGCGCTGGGAGTTGCTGGGCGCCGGGCCTCGGTGGCGGCGGCGGGCTGGCCCGCCGCCGACCGGCACTGCTGGTTCAGGACACGGTCACGTGCGTTGTCCAGGTGGCCCTGCAAGGCGCGTGACCGGCTGGATGTCCCGCCGGGCATCGGCGAGGACGAGCTGCGCGAGTGGCGCTCGCCGCCCCGGGAGCGAGCCGGACTCTGGCGGGCCGCGGCGTGCGCACGGTGATCGTACGGGCACCCAAGCTCGTCAACATCGTGCCCGCCTGAGCTGGCCGACCCTGCCTTGCCCGCCTGAGCTGGTCGGCCCTGCTCAGACCCTGCGCAGTACCGCCACGACGCTGCCCAGGATCTCGCCTCGTCACCGGGGATGGGCGTGTAGGCAGGGTTGTGCGGCATCAGCCAGACGTGGTCACCGGAGCGCTTGAAAGTCTTCACGGTCGCCTCGCCGTCGATCATCGCCGCGACGATGTCGCCGTTCTCCGCGACCGGCTGCTGGCGGACCACGACCCAGTCGCCATCGGCGATCGCGGCATTGATCATTGAGTCGCCGACAACCTTCAGCAGGAACAGGTTGCCCTCGCCGACGATCTGCCTGGGCAGCGGGAAGATGTCCTCGATCGACTTCCTCGGCGAGGATCGGGCCGCCAGCCGCGATCCGGCCGACCAGCGGGACGTAGGCCGCTTCCTGCGACGGCGATGTCCATCGGCGTCTCGTCCTCGACGTCCGGCTCCGGCCGGACTGCCGGATGCCCGGGCAGCCGCACCTCCACCGTGCGCGGGCCGCCCGCATCACGGCGCAGGTAGCCCTTGCTCTGCAGCGTCGACAGCTGGTACGACACGCTCGACGTGCTGGTCAGCCCGACGGCCTCGCCGATCTCGCGCATCGACGGCGGGTAGCCGCGGCGCTGTACCGACTCGCGGATGACCTGCAGCACCTTGCGCTGCCGCCACGTCAGCACGTGCTGCGGGTCGGGCTTGTCAGGCAGATCGGCGACAACGGTCAGGAACGCTGCCCTTGGGCTTGCGCCCCGGCCGTCCCTTAGACGCTCCGGCGCCTCGCCGGGGCCCCGGCCCCGGGCGGCGACGTCGCTGGCGCCGCCGAGTCTCCCGTTCGTTTTGCTCATCTTTCGGGCCTCCGGCTCGCTGGGTGTGGTCAACGCTGACGGTAGCGGTTTCCACTCGGGATCTCAAACATCTGTTCGACGAACGTTAAAAGTGTCGGACGGTTCTTGTTATGACCCTACCGTACCTCCGTTCGATCGAACAAAATCTGATAGAACAGAGGTCGATCGAACTGTCATTCGGCTTAGCGGAGGCAGGGATGAGTACGGGGCTCAGCGGGGCTAGTGAGGTAATAGGCGCCAGTGAGGTGCTCATGTGGTCAGCGGGATAAGCGATACGCGCGCCAGGGAAGCAGAGCCGCCCGGCGCCGCCGATCGGGTGACAGCCCGGCCACGGCTGCGTCTCGTCTGGTCAGCCCCTGGTCACAGCGGTGCGCAGGAGGCTGACCCAGGCGCGCCGACCCACCGCCCGGACACGCCCTCGGGCCGGCTGCGCTTACCCGGCGCGGTCACGCGGTGCTGGCGGCCCTGGTGATCCTGGCCGTGGTCGCCCTGGCGACAGTGGCCCGGATGGCCGGCGCGGGCAGCGCGGAGGCGTCCACCCGGCAGCTGTCGGCCAGGTCGCCGTATTCGGGCATGACCCAGGTCGTCGTGCGGCGCGGCGAGACGCTGTGGTCGGTCGCGGCGTCAGCTGAGCCGTCGGGTGACCCGTGGGCCGTGGTCCAGGAGATCATCGACGTCAACGCGCTGAACGGCAGCCAGATCCAGGCGGGCCAGCTGGTGCTGTGGGTGCCGCGAGGCTGAGAACGCCGGGGCCAGGCCACCGCGGATCCGATATAAACGGTATCCGGCGATACAGGAGGTTGGCTCCGATGTCCGTGACGGCCCGCCTGGCGGCCAAGCTGCCCGAGAAGACCGTGGTGAGCGCCATTCGCCTGGCCTACCTGCGCGCCGAGCCCGAACTGCGGCGGCTCGACGAGATCTGCGGTCGCGGCGGCGTGATGGTCGATGTGGGGGCCTGGTACGGCCCCTGGGCGGCCCGGCTGGCTGAGCGCGCGGACCGGGTCGTCGCGTTCGAGCCGACGCCCCTGAACCAGGTCCTGCGCCGCCGCCTGCCCGCCAACGTCGAGGTCATCGCGGCGGCAGCCTCCGACCGGCGCGGCGAGTCGGAGCTGTGGCTGCCCGGCACGGGCACCGGGACCGAGGGGCTCTCGTCGTTCCAGAAACGGGTCGGCCATACCGTCTCTATCCGGGTGCCCACGGTCCCCGTCGATGAACTCGGGCTGACCGGCGTTACGTTCATGAAAATAGATGTCGAGGGCTTCGAGGTGCCCGTGCTGCACGGCGCCGAGCAGACGATCAGGCGGGACTCGCCTCGGCTGATCGTGGAGGTGGAGGCCCGGCACCAGCCGGTCGAGCACATCGTGGGCCTGGTCGAGGGCTGGGGATACCGCGGCTGGGTGCTGCACGCGGGCTCGTGGCGGCCCCTGGACGGGTTCGACCTCGAGGCTCGCCAGGCGGCGACCCAGCGCACCACCACCGCGGGCTGGTGACACGCGTTGTGGCCGTATCCGCACTACATCAACTCGGTCCTGTTCCTGCCCGGCGGCGAAACTCCCGGCCGGCCGACCCGCCCGGCCGCCCGGTCTGCCCCGTAACCCGCTCACCGTCTGTGCCGTCTGTGCGGGCCCGCCCGCCAGGGCGCCCGCCGTTGTCTGTGCCCGCCGCCCGGGCCCGCCAGGCGCCGGCCGCTGTCCGAGCACGGGTTGTGCCGACCCTGACTGATATATCCGGACTTTCGGGCACTGGCGGGCAGCCGTCGCCGGTTTTCATCGCGGCGGATTCGCTGCGCCGGGCAGTTTCCGCTTGCGTCCAGCCGTCGATCGGACCACAATATCTAGTACTTACAAGGGTGTAGTTTTACTAGAGTATTCGGTCGGCACCAGTGCCTCGGCGTAGCGGATGAGCGCGCGAGTCAATCCCTCAACCGTAGTGGCGCCGGCCCGCGTGTCAAACCTGCACGGTTGGCCTAAGCTTCCGTCCCGGGACATGCAGCTTCAGAACCTCATCGAGACGCACCTCGACGTCGCGCGCCTGGCCAAGGATCTCGACGAGCTCGGGCACGCCGGCCGAATCTGGTCGGTGCGGCAGTGGACGCCCTCGAACATGGCCATCCTCTACGAAGGCGTGAAGGGCTTTCGCCCGGTCGATCTCGACTTCTACGTGCCGCCGACGGTGCCTCCGCTCGTGCAGGTGATTCACCACGGCAAAAACTCGCTCCCGGCGGCCACCCTCTTCCAGAAGCGCTTCTCGCGGCCGCCCCCCCGCGTGGCCGCCGCCCCCGCTGACGGCGCGGCCGAGGCCCCTGCGGAGAAGCCGCAGGACTACCTGGTCGGCTACAACTTCCAGACGCTCTCGCCGCTCACCGGGCCCGGGTACTACGTCGCGCACGCCGCCAGCGACCCGGGCGAAATCGACATCGACTACACGATGCTCCCGAAGGAAAAGCCCGAGCCGTGGCCGCCCATCGTGCCGAGCTCCGCGCGGCTCGGGCGCTTCATCTATCACGGCATGGTCGACGTCATGCGCGGCATCTCGTCCCACGTGTCGATTGGCCGCGCCCGGAAGAAGAGCGGCTGGATGGACGCCTGGTTCGTGCTCGTACGCGAAGACCCGCAGCTTCCGTCGTGAGCCTCGAGCTTCGCGTGCTCGATTGCGTGCGCGACGTGCCGCGCGAGACGTGGGACGCCATGCTGGGCGAGGAGAGCTCGCCGTTCGTCGAGTGGACGTGGCTCGACGCGCTCGAGGAGACCGGCTGCGTCGGCGGAGACACCGGATGGATCGCCGCGCACCTGTCCCTGTGGCAGGACGGTGAGCTCGTCGCGCTGGCGCCCTCGTACGTGAAGGGCAACAGCGAAGGCGAGTTCGTCTTCGACTGGGGCTGGGCCGACGTCGCGCGGCGGATGGGCGTGCGTTACTACCCGAAGGTCGTCGTGGCCGTGCCCTTCACGCCGGCCACGGGCGATCGCGTGCTCGTCGCCGCGGGCCGCGATTGAAGCGAGACGGTGCGCCTGCTCGCCGGGGCGGCGCGACAGTGGGCCGAGCGTGCGGGGGCGTCGAGCGTTCACGTGCTCTTCCCGCGCGAGGACGAGGCGCGGGCGTGGGAGAGCGCGGGCTACATGCGGCGCGACGGCTTCCAGTACCACTGGCACCGCGAGGGCGCTGCGTCTTTCGACGAGTACCTCGCGCGGTTCACGTCCAAGCAGCGAAACCAGATCAAGCGCGAGCTCCGCGTCGTGGGCGAGCACGGAGTCGAGGTGGAGAGCGTCCCCCCCGAGGGGTACACGCGCGAGCTCACCGACTCGATGCACGCCTTTTACGCCGACACCATCGAGCGCCACGGCCCGTGGGGCCGGATGTACTTGCGGCCCGAGTTCTTTCACGCCGTCGTCGAGCGCTTTCGCGACCGGCTCGCGTGGGTGGTCGCCCGCGACACGCGAGACCCACGGCGGCGGCCGATTGCCGGCGCGTTCAACGTCGCCAAGGGGCGGCGGCTTTACGGGCGCTACTGGGGCGCGAGCGAGAATGTGCCGTGCCTGCATTTCGCCGTCTGCTACTACGCCGGCATCCGCACGTGCCTGGAGCGCGGGCTGGACGTCTTCGAACCGGGCGCCGGCGGAGAGCACAAGCGGGCTCGCGGCTTCGTCCCGACGTTGACGCGCTCGGCGCACTGGATCGCCGAGCCCCGCCTTCGCGCGCTCCTCGGCCCGTGGCTGGAGCGCGAGCGCGCCAAGGTGCAGTGCGTCATCGACGAGTGCGACGAGACCGAGACGCACCGCGACGCGTAGCGGCAAGAGCTGACAGAATCGTGATAATCGGCGCGCCGCGATGACGGAAACGTGGCGGTGCAGGCGGCCACGGCAGCGTAGGTAAACGGGTGTGGTCATCCTCGCGTTTTTCCTGCTGCACTGGCAGCTTTCGGTCTTCCTCCAGAGCTTTTTTCACCACCGGTACGGCGCACATCGTCAGTTCACGATGAGCAAGGGCTGGGAGCGGACCTTTCACTTCCTCGCCTGGTCCGTCCAGGGCTCGAGCTACCTCAATCCGCGCGCGTACGCGATCTTGCACCGGATGCATCACGCCTACAGCGACACGGCGAAGGACCCGCACTCGCCGATGCATCAGCCCAACGTGCTGAAGATGATGTGGCGGACGAAGAAGATCTACGACGACGTCCGGCTACGCCGCGTGCCGGTCGAGCCGCGGTTCGACGGCGGCTACCCGGAGTGGAAGCTCCTCGACGAGACGCTGTCGACGATGCCGCTCGCCATCGCCTGGGGCACGCTCTACGCGGTCATCTACCTCGCGTTCGCCACCCACTGGTGGATGTTCCTGCTCTTGCCCTTCCACTGGTTTCTCGGGCCGGTGCACGGCGCGATCGTGAACTTCTTCGGGCACAAGCTCGGCTACCGCAACTACGAGAGCGACGACAACTCGAAGAACACGCTCGTCTTCGACGTCCTGACGATGGGCGAGCTATTCCAGAATAACCACCACAAGTGGGGCCAGTCGCCGAACTTCGCCGTGCGCGCCTTCGAGATTGACCCGTCGTATCAGATCATGCGGCTCCTCTCCGCGCTGCGCATCATCGACCTCTCGGGCGCCCAGAGAGCCCGCTGGATGCCGCAGCCCAAGGGCGAGCTCGCGACGACCGTGAAGGTGAAGACTCCCGTGCTCCTCCCCGCGCCGTCGCCCATGGACGGCGAGTAAGACGTTCGGAACAGGCGCCTGACAGAGAGAGTTTGAAAGGAAGCCGGGAAGACGGAAAGAATTTGGGTTTATCCCCACTCTACTTCCCGTCTTCCCGGCTTCTTTTCAAACTCTCTCTCTAGGCAGCCTGGTTCGCGGTCAGCGAAAGGTGTCCTTCGCCGCCCGGATTGCGGCGAACGCGCTCACGTCGTCGGCGTTCGGGGCGATGCCGAGGGTCGCGCGGATCTCGGGCGAGCGCACGCGAAGGAACGGGTTGACGCGGCGCTCTTCCTCGAGCGTCGTGCCCATGGTCGCCCCGCCGGCGGCCCGCAGCTTCGCGGCTCTCTCGCGCGCCCGCGCGATGTCCGCGTTCTTCGGCTCGACGTGCGCCGCGAAGCGGAGATTGGACTCGGTGTACTCGTGTCCGCAGTAGACGCGCGTGTCGGGCGGGAGCGCGAGCAGGCTGGCCAGCGAAGCGTGCATCTGCGCGGGGGTTCCCTCGAAGAGCCGCCCGCAGCCCGCGCAGAAGAGCGTGTCGCCCGTGAAGACGGCGCGCTCACCGCCCGCGTCGACGTAGTACGCGACGGCGCCCAGCGTGTGTCCCGGGATGTGCAGGCACCTGGCCGCCAGCTCCCCGACCGCCACGACGTCGCCCGCCTCCACGCCTCGCGTCTGCCCGGGCAGCCTTCCGCGATCGGACGCGTGCCCCACGACCTCGCCGATGCCCAGCTCGCGCGCGAGCTCTTCGTTGCCGCCGACGTGATCCCCGTGGTGATGCGTGCTCCAGATGGCCGCCACGCGCACCCCTGCCCTCGCGACGGCCTCGCGCACCGGCGCCGCCTCCGACGCGTCCACGATGGCAGCGTCTCCGCCGGTCGGTCACGACGAGGTACGCGTAGTTGTCCGTGAGGCACGGGACCGGAAGGATGCGCATCAGTGCCCCCCCTGCTGCTGCTTCATGTAGCCGTTGTTCAAGCAGTCCGCCCCGCACGCATAGGGTGTTACCTCGTGAATCGACGTGACACGCTTCTGGTAGCGCGATCGCATCTCGACGAAGCCGTCGCCTCGGACGACGGGGGCCCGCTCGAGCGGGTCCTGGGCGACGTCGAACAGCTTGCAGACGCTGTCGCCCTCGAAGCATAGAAACTTCTGGTCGCCGTGCACGAGCGCGCGGCGTTTGCCGTTGTTGCTCGTCGCGGGCAAGTCGACGACGACGTCGCGCTCTTCGGGGTCGGCGCCGTAGACCTCGCTGACGAGCGACTTGCCCTCGAACCGGGGGTCGGGCGCGACGTCGAAGAAGCTCAGCACGGTCGGCGCGAGGTCGACGGCGCTGCGCGGGACGTCGATGTGACGGGGCGAGGCTCGGGGAGCCAGGATCATCAGCGGGACGCGAACCAGCGTCTGCCAGAGCTCGAAGCCGTGGCGAGTCATGCCGTGCTCGCCGAACTCTTCCCCGTGATCGGCGGTCACGATGACGACCGTGCGCGGGGCCCACGATTGGGCGGCGATGAAATCGAGCAGCTTGGCGACGCTGCGATCGGTGAACGTGACCTCGCCGTCGTAGCGGTCGCGCGGGTTCTTGCCCCAGTCGATGCCCTCGTGGCGCACGTAGACGTCGTGCGGATCCATGAAGTGCACCCAGAAGAAGAACCGGCGAGAGCCGTTCTCGGGGGCGCCGAGGAGCGTCTCGGAGAGCTCTTCCGAGCCGGCGGACGTCACGTCGTGGTCGGTGTTCGGATCGAACGTGATGCCCGGGACGAGCTTCCACTCGTCGAAGCCCTGGTCGAACCCTGCCGACTTGAAATACATGTGCGCCATCACGCCCATCGTGTGCACGCCGGCCTTCTGGAGCAGGCGCGGAAAGAAGACGTCTTTCCGGTACTCGCCGAAGAAGTACCCGCTGCGCGTCAGCTCCGAGGGCAACCTGCCGCCGAGAAGGCCGCCCAGGCTCATCGACGTGTACGACGAGATGGAGTAGGCGCGCGTGTAGCTGACGGCACGCTTCTCGAGCTCGGTCAGATGGGGCGCGATCGGGCGCGGATACCCGCTCCACGGCATGTCGGCGCGCAGGCTGTCGATCGAGATGAGGATGACGTTCGCGTCCCTGGGCGGCGCGGGCTGCTCGGGTTTGCTGGCCGAGGCCGCCGAAGCCGAAGCGCTCGGTGACGGCTGGCCGGCGTCGCGCGCCGACGGCGCGGACAGCGGGTCCTTGGAGCACGCGGCCAGAAGCAAGGCCGCGACGGCCACGAGCGGTAGCTTCAGGACTCCACCGTGATCTGCAGCTTCTCCCGCAGCGCCAGGTAGCCCTCGCTGACGCTGAAGAGGACGACCTCCTTCACGCGCTCTTTGCCCGGCACGCTCGAGGCGTCTTCGGTGGCGCGCATGACCTCGGTCGCGACGGAGAGATCGTGCGCGAGGAGGAAACCCGTGCGATCGGCGGTCAGGTCGATCGCGGAGACCCACTTCTTGAGATCGATCGCGCCGCCGGACTGAAGGACCTTCGACACCAGGCTCGCGAGCATCTCGCGCTGGACACCCTGAAACTCGCGGTTCATCAGGCCCATCGCCTCGGCGACCTGGCCGTGGACGTCGGGCGCGACGGGGAACTGCGGCACGCACAGCTTGATGGCTGCGAAGAGCCACGCCTTCAGCCCGGTGCCCGTCGGGACCAGGTGGCGAACGTAGAAGCCCGGCCGGAAATACGTGACGTGCCGGCCCGCGACGAACGCCAGCGACTGCGTGGGAACGACGCTCTCGAACGCCGCTCGGCCGAGCAAGATCGCCGGCGTGTGCGCGTGGAGGAAGCCGAGACCCGCCGGATCGTTGGGGTTCTGGAAGACCGGGCGGAGCCTCGAACCCCAGCACGCCCTGCACGTAGTAGCAGCGTCTGCGCGACCGGATGCGCCTGCGACGCGAGATCGACCTGGTGCGCCCGGTCGTAGCCGAGCGCCTCCAGGGGCTGCGTGCGAGCGCGGATGATCGTCGGCTGGATCATCGTGAAGATGCGCGTGACGAGCGGATCCACGTCCGGGTGCATCAGGTGCTGCGCCCAGTCTTCTTCGCTCAGCACCGCCTGCGCCGGCGCGGCGTTGTCGGCGCGGTGGCGCCGGTAGAAGCGCTCTTCGTCTGGCTCGGCGAGGTTGAGGACGCTCAGCGCCTGGCAGAGACACCACGCCGGATCGGGCTTGCGCGCCTCGGTATAGAGGCGCCGGAGCAGCTTGTAGCTCTCCGTGCGATACGGGTTTCGCTGGAGAATCTGCGCCTGGGCGCGGACGGCCTTCTCCAGGTACTGCCCGACGTCGCTCGCGTAGAGCTCGGCCAGGATTTCCCCTCGCTCCTTGCCCTCCGGGTCGAAGGCCTGCGCGGCCTCGTAGGCGTCGATGGCGAGCTCCGGCTCGTTCAAGAGCTTCCGGTAGACCTCCCCCAGCTGATCGAGGACTTCGATGATCCGCGCGCGATCCTGCGCCTGCTTGGCTTGCTCGAGCTTCGCCTTGAGGAGCCGTTCGAGGCCGTCGTGATCGCCGATCTCGCGCTGGAGCTCGATCGCTTCGTCGACGGCCTTGTGCAGGGTGGGATCGAACTCGAGGGCTCGCTCGTAGAAGCCGAGCGCCTGCGCGCTCTCGCCGAGCTGGCGCGAGCTCACGATGGCCGCAGTGTGCATGTACTTCGCGCGCTGCTTCGGGTCTTCGACGAAGTCGGCGAGCCGCAGGACGACCTCGACGAGCTTCGCCCAGTCCTTCTCCTCGGAGTAGAGCTGCATCAGCTTCGTCAGAAGCTTGCGATCGTCGGGGCGCTCCTCGAGCGCGGCGACGTACGTTTTGCTCGCGCGTGCCCGATCGTTGAGCTTTCCGAACTCGACGTCGGCGATCTCGAGCAAGAGGTCGAAGCGCTCCGTTCCCCCCGCCATCTCGAGGCGACGCCGCTTCGTGCGGACCACCTCCTCCCAGTCGCGAGTCGCCTCGTAGACCCGCGCGAGCGAGGCGAGCGGCTCCGGGCTCGCGGGGTTGATGTCGGCGGCCTGCCGCAGCAGGTCCACCGCCGGCTCCAGATCGCCCAGGCGCCGCAGCAGCTCACCCAGCCGCCACATGGCGTCGGCGCGCTCGGGCGCGGGCAGGTCGTCGCCGTGAAGCTCGAGCAGCTGCAGGTAGATGCCGCGCGCAGCCGGGGTGTCCCCCACGTCGAAGATCACGCGGCCCATGCGCGCCAGCGCGCGCGGGTCGTCGGCGGCGATCTGCACGAGGGCCTCCACCGCCAGGTTCAAGCGCGGGTGCTCGGTCGCGATGGACGCCGACGAGTCCCGACCGTCCTTCAGCGCGGGGGAAGACAGGCGCGCGGTCTGGCTGCGTCCGTACGCCTCGGCGTACTGGAGGAGCGCGCGCATCGCGTCGTCCTTGGGCAACGTCGCCGCGCGGCTCACGAGCGACTCCAGGTGTTTGCTCGCCTCGACGTACCGCTGGCCCTCGAACGCCAGATCGCCCAGCACGAGCAGCGCCTCGGAGTTCGACGGGTCGAACTCGATCGCGATCTTGGCGTTCCCCTCCGCGGCCTCCGCGTCGTGCAGGTCTTCTCGCTGCACGCGCGCCAGCTCCGCATGGAGCCGGCCCTTCGCCACCTTGCTCTCGGCGAACTCCAGCTCTTTCTCGATGAGCGACACGACGCCGGCGGCCTCTCCGCGCGCCGCATACGCGTGACGAAGCGCCGCCGACGCCGCGGTCTCCTTCGGGTTCGCCTCGAGCGACATCTTGTAGCGCTCGATCGCGCCGTCTCGATCGCCTCGCCCCTCGAGCAGCCGCGCGGCCCTCAACCACAGCTCGGCCTTGGCCTCGGGCGTCGCCGCTTTGGCCGCGAGCGCCTCGATGGCTTCGAGGGCCGCGTGCGCGTCGCCCGACATCTCGCGCAGCCTCGCGAGCGCCTCGAGCGCGCCGGCGTGCTGCGGATCCATCGCGAGCACCCTCTCGTAGGCCCGCATCGCGCGCTCCGGAGAGCCGATGTTCTCGGCCAGGACGCGCGCGCGAGCGAGCGTGAGCTCGAGGCGCCGCGGGTCGTCGCCCGTCACGGTCGCGTGCTTGTCGTAGAGCTTCTCGAGCTTGTCCCACTCGTCGAGCGCGCGGTAGTGGCGCGGCAGCGCAGTCAGCGCGCCGTCGTTGTCGGGGTCGAGCGAGAGGATCTCCTCGAGGCACTCGGCCGCCTTCGCGTGATCGAGGAATTCCTCGTCGTGCAGCGCCGCCATTCGCTCGAACAGCGTGATCTTCTGCCGCGGGGTCGCCGCGATGGCGACCTGCCGCTCGAGGTTGTCGAGGAGCTCGTGATACTTGCCGGTCCGGCTGTAGATGCGATCGAGCCCCTTCAGGGCCTGGAGCTCGTGCGGCTCGATCCCCAGCACGGCCTCGAACCGCCTGGTCGCTTCGGGCAGATCGTCGAGACGGTCCTCGCAGATCTCCGCGACCTTCAGCAAGGCCTCGACCCTCTCTCGGCCCCGCCTGGCCTCCGCGCGGCGCTCGAGGACGGCGACGAGCGACTTGAAGTCCCCCGTGCGCTCGGCGATTCGCGCCAGCCCGTCGCCGGCGCGCGCGTGGCCGGGGTCCTCGGCCAGGACCTGCCCGAAGAGCTCCTTGGCGCGCTCGCCGTCGTTCAGCCTGTTCTCGAGAACCTCGGCGGCTTCCGCCCGGAGATCGCGGGCGCGGGGCGAGCTGCCGAAGGCGTCGGCGCGCGACAGGAGCACGTTCACGAGCTCCGGCCACTGCTGCGCCTTGCGGTAGATGTTCGTCAGCCCTTCGTTCGCCTCCTCGTGCGCCGGGTCGTTCGCGAGGATCTGCTGGAAGGCCAGGAGGCCCAGATCCGGTCGGCTGACCCGCTGGTCGTACCAGCGGCCCGCGTACGAGAGCAGGGCGTTGCGCTCCACCTGGGAAAGAAACTCCGCGTTGATCCCCTCGGTCAGCGTCGAGAGCACCTCGTTGTAGAGGGCGGTCTTCCTCTCGGCCAAGGCCTCGATCTCGGTCGCGTACTCGCGCATCGAGGGAACCTCGCAGAGCGCTCGCGCGTACGCGTGAATGCCCTGATCGGGATCCTGCAGCTCGGTGGCGCAGAGCCTGCCGATCTCGGCGAAGATCCGCGCCCGCTCTTCGCCGGGCGGCGCGTCTTCGCTTCGCAAGATGAGCGACTCGACCACCTCGGCGTATTTGCCCAGCGCCTTGCGGATCTCTTCGAGGGCGTTCTGCGCGATCTCGTCGCCGGGAACCAGCCGGACGAGCTCGACGTAGACGCGCTCGGCGCGCTCCTTGTCCCCTGCCGCCGAACCGAAGATGCGCCCCGCGCGGTAGAGGAGCGACTTCTTCGTCTCGAGGCCCTGATCGGTGCTGCTGTCGACCAGCCCCGCGGCCGCCTCGAACGCCTCGGCGACCTTGGTGGGGTCGGCGCCCTCGTCGATGGCGCCCTCGAGCGCGATGGCGGACTCCGGGTCGTCCGGAGCGTCGATGAGGATGTCGACCAGGCCGGTCAACCTTTCGTCGGGGAACGCCTCCTCCGCGGCACGAATCGAGGTGGACGTCCGGCCGAGAGACTCGAGCGCGTCGAGCAGGGCCGCGGCATCCTTGGGGCGACGATCGGGGTCCTTGGCGAGGAGCGAGAGCACGAAGCGATCGACGTCTTTGGGGATCCACCCGCGGGGAGCCTTCGCGCTGGGAGGCTCCGGCGTCTTCGTCACGTGGGCAAACGCGGCCTCGGTCGCGTGCTCGTAGGAGAACACGGGCTTGCCCGAGAGGAGCTCGTACATCATCGCGCCGAACGCGTAGACGTCGGAGGGGGCGTCGGCGCGCATTCCGCGGACCTGCTCGGGGGCGATGGTCTTGGGCGAGCCGAAGACGACGAGCACGCCCGTGTGGCCGTTGGAGACGGTCGGTCGCTGCCGCAGCCGGTCGGTGCCGAAGTCGATGAGCGTGACACTGGGAACCCCGCCCGCGTCTCGTGTGACGAGCACATTTTCGAGCTTGAGGTCACCGTGGGCGATGCGCGCCTCGTGGAGCGCGGCCAGCGGCTCCAGGATTGCGCGCAGGACCGGGCGCAGCTCGTTGATGTGCGACGGCCCGGTGCGCGCGAACCGCGCGCTCAACGGTTGCATCGACTCGACGTACGCGTAGCTGACCCAGTAGGCCCCGTCCGACTCGCCCGCCTCGAGCCACTGGGGCAGGCCGGGGTGCTCCACCTCGGCGACGAGCCGATTCGCCGTGAGGAACCGCTGCACCGCTCGCCTGTCGCGGCAGGCCTCGCGGCGCAGCACCTTGAGCACTCGCTCCTCGGTGCCGTGCTTGGCGGTGTACACGATCGAGAGCTCGCTCTCGCCGAGCTTGCGCCCCAGAACGTACGGGCCGAGCGATTTGCCGGAGGGCAGCTCCTCTTTGCCGAAGAGCCCCACGACGTCGCGCACGCGCGGATCCACCCCCTGGCGAGACACGAGGATGATGTCGACGAGGGCGTCGATGCGATCGTGGTCGAGACACTGCTCCGTGAGCGCCTGCGCGAACGTCGCCTTCGCGGCGCCACCGCCCACGTCCTCGGGATCGAGCCCGAGCAGGCGCTGGCTCATCGACGTCAGCTCGTCCAGGGAGAAGAGTCGCTCGAGCTCCGCGCGAAGAATGTCGATCGTCGGGTTCATGGGTAACCTGGCACGGCCCTTCGGGGGCGGGCATGGTAGCGGAGGCCCGCCGGGCGGATCTATATCCCGCACGCAAGCGCCTCACGCTCGTGCCTGAAATCGGGCTAGAGCGACAAGGTACCTACGGAGACCTACAAGGGCGTGCAGCCGAAAACGTGGCCGCAAGCGGTGACGGCCATGCTCGCCGCGTCCCCGGGGGAGCACTGCTGCCGCACGCAGGCGGCGTCGGCGGCGCATTCGGCGGAGTGCTCGCAAAGCTGAACGGCCGGCGCCCCGGGCAGAGGCAAGACCGGGCGGCACTGCGATCCGCTCTGGCACACCGAGGCCGTGCCGATGCCCACGGCGGACGCCGACAAGGTCAGGCAGCAGCGCGCGGCGTCGTCGCAATCGGCAGCCCGGCTGCAGCCGGCCTCCGGAAGCGAGTAACCGCTGGTGTCGCCCGTCACGAGAACGCACTGGACCATGAACACCAGCGCGCCGAGCGCGGACAGCACACCGAGCCACCGCTTCA
The DNA here is from genome assembly GCA_963720145.1 of uncultured delta proteobacterium. Lineage (GTDB taxonomy): Bacteria > Myxococcota_A > Polyangia > Polyangiales > Polyangiaceae > Palsa-1150. The sequence goes on along the minus strand of CAVREO010000030.1, from coordinate 165,793 downwards.
AAACGTCCCCCGCGCGGAGAGACCTGCTCCCCCGGCGTTCGGCGCGACGACGATCGCCGTCGAGCCCCCGCTGTCGGCCCGGTTCGCGAGGAGGAGCACGGCGCCAATCCCCAGCCCCGCGGCGGCGATACCGTAGGCTCCGACGTTCCACCACGAGAGGGCGTCCAGAGCCGCGTTGGCCGCGTATCCGTCCGAGGAGCAGACCTTTCTCGCGTTGCAGTCGGCGTCCCGCACGCTCTTGTCGTGAAGCATCATGAACGAAGTCGCGACCGCCGCGACCGCGGCCTCCGCCCCGACGGCCACGCTTATCCAGCCGAGCGTGCGCGCCGTCCGGCCGGACTTGTGCTCTTCGCGCGCCGGGGCCGCCGCTGGCTCGGGAGCCGCCTCGGGAGTCGCCTCGGCGAGCATGAGATGAGGGACGGTCGCCGGGGTCGCCGGGGGGTCGCTCGCGCGGTGCGCGGCGGGTGAAAAGGAAGCGCACTGCGTGCACGGAAGGCAAAGAAGCAGCATCAGCGCTGCCGCGCGCGCGGTGTTCGTCGTCTCTCCCCGAGGAAGCGTTCGCCGTTGTCGTCGAGCCATGCGAGGACGAGCCACCCTAGCTCTGCCACTGCACGTCGTCGACGTGGATGGTTGGTCAGGGGCGAGCGCGATGGGCGGGCCGGAGCATTCCCGTAAACGTGCCCGTGCCCGTGCCCCTGTCCGAAGTCGCCAGGAAAACGGTGACAGGCCCATGGCCAAGCCCTCCACGCCCACCTCGTCGGGCACGGGCAGGGGCACGGGCACGTTTACGGGGCGAGATCGAACGCGAGAAACGCCGCGGTTCTAATGCTGCTGGTGCTTGCGGGTGACTCCGGGGTGAGTCGCCTCGCCCGGCTCGTGCCGCGGATTCTGCGTCTCGTACGTGCCGTCCCGGCTGGCAATCGAGAGGAGCAGATCGCGATCGTAGATGAACTGATCGCGGGAATCGTACGGCGCGGCGTGCATCCCCGTATCCATCCGGATGGCGTCGCAGGGGCACGCCTCGACGCAGTACCCGCAGAAGATGCAGCGGAGCTCGTCGACGACGAACTTCACCGGGTAGCGCTCGTAGCCGCGCCGCGAATCGCCCTCGGGGTACTCGCCGGCTTCGATGAAGATGCACTGCGCCGGGCACGCCGTGGAGCAGCACAGGCAGGCAACGCAGCGCATGCTGCCGTCGGCCCGCGTGGTCAGCCGGTGGACACCGCGGAACCGCTCCGGGTACGGGCGCTTCTGCTCCGGATACGAGATGGTCGTGATGCCGTCGTCGAAGCGCTCGAGCACCGGATCGGGCAGCTTTTGGCGCACCATCTCGCGGGTGTTCTCGAAGAAGTGCTTCATCGTGATCGCGACGCCGCGGAAGATCTCCGGCAGGTAGCTCTTCACCTCGAGGCCGCTCGACGCGTAGGCGACGGGCTTGGCGTTGAGGGCAGCGGTCTTCTTGGGGAACGTGGGGGTGGCCATCGCGCTATCTCCCGCGGCTCATGCCTGCATCGGCTCGGTTTTGGTGCCGCCGCGCCTGGCGGCCCGCCCGGCGGAGGTCCCGAGCAGCGTCTTGTCGTGCGTGACCGGTCCCAGGAACGCGAACACGCCCCGGACGACGATGAGCGCGAGACCGACCGCGATGATCGCCTGCGTGACGTCGCCGACGGTCTTCATCGCGCCCTGGAACGGGAGGCTCGCCCCGTCGAGCGCGAGCACCACCAGCCCGGTCACCAGGATGTTGGCGAACGACGCCGGCAAGAGGATTCGCCAGCCGAGCTTCATGAGCTGGTCGTACCGGAAGCGGGGCAGCGCCCAGCGCACGAACACCTGGACGAAGCACACGGCGAGCACTTTGCCGAAGAACGCGAGCACGCCGAGAATCGTCATCCATGCGTGCGGCACCACCCAGTGGACGAGCTGTACCGAGCCGAATTCGATGGTGAGCCCGTCGCGGTGGAAAAACGGGAGCGCCCAGCCCCCGAGGAAAATCGTGACGAGCAGCATCGAGCCCGTCACGACCTCCGCGTACTCGGCGAAGTAGAACATGCCGAACTTCATGCCGGCGTACTCCGTGAAGTACCCGGAGACGAGCTCGCTCTCGGCCTCGGGCAAATCGAACGGGATGCGCTTGTTCTCGGCGACCGCGGCCGCGAAGAAGAGGAAGAACGCCAGCGGCTGGACGAAGATCCCCCAGGTGTGCTCCTGCTGCCACCGCACCATGTCGTCGAGGCGCACGGTCCCGTAGATCATCATCGCGCCGACGAGCGACATCCCCAGGGTGACCTCGTAGGAGACCATCTGGCTCGCCGCGCGCAGCGCGCCCATGAGGCTGAACTTGTTGTCGCTCGACCAGCCGGCGATCGCCGCCGCGATGATGCCCTGCCCCGACATCGCGAAGACGTAGAGGATGCCGACGCCGAGCGGCGCGACCACGAGGTCGACCGGATAGAGGCCGTTCTTCACGTCGACGCCGCACATGCCGAAGCGAGGCACGGCCATGTTCGAACGAAACTCCCGCCAGCAAACGGTGTCGCCGAACGGGATTGTCCCCACGAGCGTGAAGACCATCGCCATCGCCATGATGGGCGCCAGGATGAAGAGGAGCTTGTCGGCGTTGGGCGGCATGAAGTCTTCCTTGGTGAAGAACTTCAGCCCGTCGGCCGCCGGGTGGAGCAGGCCGGCGAGGCGAAACTCCTTGCCGAAGACCTTCACCACGGCGCGATTCGGCCCGATCCGGTCCTGAATCATCGAGCTCTGGCGCCGGTCTGCCCAGGTGAGGATCGCGGCCAGGTTCAGCACGAACCCGACCATGATGAGCACCTTCACGATGCCGAAGACGACATACCACGCGCTCATCGCTCGCTCCGTTCCGTCGTCATGCGACCACCGTCACGCCGCCCGCCGGCGCGGCCACGCCGGGCCCGCCCGCCAGCTGCGCGCGAATCTGCGCGAGCTTCGACCACGAGGGCTCGTAGCCCAGCGCCGTCGCCAGGTCGGCGACCAGCTTGTAAGCCGGCTTGCTGCTTCCCTGCGGTTGCAACGCGCCCTCGCTGGCCTGGCGCATCCCCTTCGCGTTCACGTACGTGCCGCCGTGCTCGGCCCAGGACGCCGCAGGCAGCACCACCGCCGCGTGCGGGACCAGCGGACCCTGGTGAGTCGCCAGCAGAACGAGCTTCGCCGTGCCGAGCGAACGTACCTCGACGGGGGCATCGCTCCCGAGCGCGATGACGTGAGTCACGCGCGAGGCAGCGACGTCGTCGAGCAGCGCCTGAAACGGCTTCGCGGTGGGCGCGAGCTGCTGCACGCCCTTGGTGTTCGAGTTCTTGTCGCGGTGGATGAGAATCTCGTCGTGGTAACCGTCGGGCCTACCCGACCAGTAGAGGTTCTTGCTGCCGAGCAGCACGGTACCCAGCTCGCGCAGCGCCCAGTTGTCCTCGAGCGAGTGCCGCGCGCTGAGCACGAGAGCGATCGACGAAGGTGCCACGCCCGAAAAGAGAGCACGCGCCTCGTCGAGGGCCTTGCCGATGGGTGACGTGTTGCCGCCGACGCGTCGCCTCGAGAAGCCGACCCTCGTGCGCCTCCTTGTAGGAGAGCATTCCCTCGTCGCACATCCAGTACTTGTTGACCGCCTCGTTGTCGCGCGGGCGGTAGCGGTACGCCTTGTTGTAGCGAGGGTCGTAGTCGAGGTGCGCGTTGCAGCCGGTCGCGCATCCCTGGCAGACGCTCTTCGCGGTTCGCAGGAACCAGACGCGCGCCTTGAAGCGAAAGTCCTTCGTCGTGAGGGCGCCCACCGGGCACACGTGCTCGGTCATGAACGTGTAGTGGCCGTCGAGCTGCCTGCCGGGCGACACCACGATCTCGTTCAAGTTGCCGCGCTCGCGCATGTCGAGCACGGGGTCCTTGGCGACTTCCGCCATGAAACGGACGCACCGCGTGCACATGACGCAGCGCTCTCCGTCGTAGACGATGGTCGGCCCGAAGACGACACCCTTGGGCTTGTGCACGGGCTCGTCGCGCATGCGCTTTTGCGTCTTCATGTACGCGAGCCAGTAGTCCTGGAGCGAGCACTCGCCCGACTGATCGCAGATGGGGCAGTCGACCGGGTGATTGAGGAGCAGGTACTCCTGCACGTCGTGCCGCGCGCGGACGACGTGCTCGCTCGTGTCCGCGGCGACCTCCATGCCCTCGGCCGCCGCCATGTAGCAGGCCGGCTGCAGCTTGGGCTTCTGCTTGACGGCGTATTCTCCGGTCTTCGCGATCCCAGCTCGAGGACGTCGAGCGTGAGCGGCCGCTGCCCCGTCTTGGGCAGGATCTCGACGAGGCACATGCGGCAATTGGCGGGCGCGCTCAGGCCCGGATGCCAGCAGTAGTGCGGGATGTCGATTCCCTGCTTGTAGGCCGCGCGAATGATGGTGTCGCCCGGCTCGAAAGGAATCGGCTTGCCGTCGAGCTTGAAGGTGGGCATCAGTGGTCACACTCCCCGCCGATCATGTTCAGCGAACCGAACGTCGGGACGATGTCGCTCAGCATGCGGCCTTCGAGGAGCTTCCCGAGGCCGCCGGTGATCTGGAAGCACGGCGGACGGATGCGCACGCGGTACGGCGTGCCGCTGCCGTCGCTCACGAGGTAGTACCCGAGCTCGCCGTTGCCCCCCTCGGTGTACGAGTACACCTCGCCCTTGGGGACCTTGGCGCCCTCCATGATCAGCTTGAAGTGCTGAATCGTGGCTTCGATGGTGGTGTAGACGGCCGTCTTCTCGGGGAGGACGACCCGCGGATCGTCGCAGTTGACGGGGCCCTCGTCGGGCATGCGCTCGATCACCTGCTCGATGATGCGCTGCGCTCTGGCGGATCTCGCCGAGGCGCACGAGGAAGCGATCGAGCGTGTCGCCGCTTGGTCCCGACGGGGACGTCGAAGTCGACCTCGTCGTACTTCAGGTACGGATGCGCCTTGCGGATGTCGTAGGGGACGCCGCTCGCGCGCAGGCACGGCCCCGTCCAGCCGAGGGCGACCGCGTCTTCGCCGCTGATGGTGCCGACGTTCTCGAGGCGGTCGATGAAGATGCGGTTCTTGAGGAGCATGCGTCTCACCCTCTTCGACGAGGGCGAGGATCTTCGGCAACGCCACGCGGCACAGGCCCTTGAAGTCGGGCGTGGGCGGTGCGGCCATGCCGCCGATGCGGCCGAAGGAGTGCGTGAGCCGCGCGCCGGTCTCCTCCTCGAGGATGTCCCAGACCATCTCGCGCGCCTTGATGAACCAGAGGAAGGGCGTGAACGCCCCGAGCTCCATGGCCATCGCGCCGTCGCAGGTCAGGTGATCGCTGATGCGCGCCAGCTCGCCCAGCGCCATCCGGTACCACTGGCAGCGGTCGGGCACGACGAGACCGCACAGCTTCTCGACCGCGAGCGCGTAGCCGACGTTGTTCAGCATCGGCGACACGTAGTTGAGCCGATCGACGTACGGGAACACCTGGGCCCAGGTGCCGCGCTCGCACATCTTCTCGAAGCCGCGGTGCAAATAGCCGATCTGCACGTCGGCCTTGACGATGGTCTCGCCCGAGAGCTCGAGCACGCATACGCACGGTGCCGTGCATCGCCGGGTGCGACGGCCCCATGTTCAGGTGCATGGGCTCCGCCGGGAGCTCCAGCTCGCCCTCTTCCAGCTCGACGTCGAGCGGTTCCATTCCTAGTTGTCCTCTTCCCGGCGAAGGCCCTTGCGGCCGAAGGGCATGCCCTCGTCGTGGGCGAAGGGCTCGAGCTTCTCGAGGGGCATGCCGCGCTTCCTCCTCGGTGCGGTATTCGACGAGCGGCTGGGTACGGTCCGCGGGATACGTGCGCTGGAGCGGATGGCCCTCGAACTCGGGGTACATGAGAATGCGCCTGAGGTCCGGGTGCCCCCGGAAGCGCACGCCGCTCATGTCGAACACCTCGCGCTCGAGCCAGTTCAAACCCGGCCAGATGCTCACCAAGCTGTCGAGCTCGGCGCCCTCCATCTCCGGGTCGCCGACGCGCGTCTTGACGCGTACCCGATGCCCCTTCGCGATCGAGTAAAGGTGAAGGACGACTTCCATGCGCGGCACCCGATCGGGGTAGTCGACGCCGCACAGGTCGACGGGCAGGTTGAAATCGAGCGTCGGGATCTTCGCGCAAGAACGAGGCGACCGACTTCCACAGCGCGCCGTCGACGACGGCCGTGTCGTCGCCGAAGTTCGAGTGGGTCTCGAGGATGGCGGTTCCGAAGCGCGCGCGCAGTTTGTCGAGGACGAGCTGGCTCACGTGGCCTTCTCCCCCGTCGGCGGAGCGGCCGCCTCTCTTGCGTGCTCGGCGAGGGCGGGAACGAGCGCCCGCGGGTCGCTGGCCGAGCGACGCAGCCGCACGAGCTCGGAGACCTGTTCGGCAGGATCGATCCGCGGTTTGACGACACCCGGACGGCGCTCGTTACGCTGAATCTTGTCCTGAAGGAGCATCAGCCCGTCGAGCACCGCTTCGGGACGCGGGGGACACCCCGGTATGTAGACGTCGACGGGGATGATTTTGTCGATGCCCGGCACGGTCGTGTAGTTGTCGTAAAACCCGCCGCTCGCGGCACACGTGCCGAAAGCGAAGACCCACTTGGGCGCCATCATCTGCTCGTAGATGCGCTTCAGGACGGGACCCTGGCGCTGGCTGATGGTACCGACGACCCAGAGGAGGTCGCTCTGCCGGGGCGAGAAGCGCGGCACCTCGGCGCCGAAGCGCGAGACGTCGAACCGCGGGCTCGTCAGCGCCATGAACTCCATGCCGCAGCAGGCCGTGATGAACGGGTACGAGAACAGCGAGTACTTGCGCGCCCAGCCGAGCAGCGCGTCGAGGCGTGTCGTGGCGTAACCATGCTCGCTGCCCTCGAGCACTACGGACCGGTTCACGTCTCCCATTCGAGGGCTCCCTTTTTCCAGACGTAGACGAGGGCGACGACGATGACGGTGAGAAACGAGAGCATCTCGACGAACCCGGGCCAGCCGAGCTCGCGGAAGTGGATCGCCCACGGGTAAACGAACACCGCTTCGATGTCGAAGACGACGAAGAGAATGGCGGTCAGATAGAACTTGATCGAGAGCTTCAGATGGCGGCCGCCGTCGCTCTCGCTGCCGCACTCGAAGGGTGCGTTCTTGCCCGGCGTCGGGTTCTTGTGACGCCCGAGGATCGTGGCGACGCTCCAGAAGGTGGCCCCGATGAGCGCCGCCGTGGCCAGAAGCACGAAGATCGGCGCGTAAATGGCGATGGGGTCCATGAAGCTCCTTCGAGGTTGCCGCGCGCGGAAAACCCGCGGGTTTTCTAGTGCCTAGGTGGGTACCCTGTCAACGACGTGGGCGGCCCCGCGCCTAGGCTGCGCGTCTCAGGAGGACTTGCTCTCGACGAGCTTGGCCTTCCATCCGGTGAGGGAGACGCCCAGCGCACTTTCGATCTGCCGGAGCTCGTCGGCTATGTCGCGCTCGGCGACCCCTGCCTCGAGCGCGTCGCGCACGCAGGCGTAGGCCGCCACCCACTTCCTGCGCTGGAGGAACGCCCGCGCGAGCGGCGGCATGACCTCGGCCGCCGAGCCTCCGAAGGCCGCGCGCGCGCCGCAAGGGCGCCGATGGCCTCCCCGGGGCGATCGCTCTTCAGAAGCGCCTCCCCGAGCCGCCGGAAGAGATCCGCCGCGGCGAGTCCCTCCTGGGCGTACTGGATGCCGATGCGAAACACCTCTTCCGCTTGCTCGACTTCGTTCAGCTGCACGCAGGCGCTCCCCAGGAGCCCGAGGCCCTTGGCGATGAGAGCGCGGGCGTCCGGCGTGAGGAGCTGACCCTCGGGCGTGCGCAGGAAGATCGCCAGCGGGGCCGGCCAGCTACCCAGGAGCTGCACCACCTTGGTCCAGTCGCCTTTCAGGGCGGCGCTCTCCGCTTCGGTCACCTTCGAGAGGTCGATCGCGCTGCGCGCGCCGCTGGCGACGCGCTCGAGCTCCTCACGAACCAGGGCGCGCACGCGAAAGCGAAAGGCGTCGAGCTCGTGGGTCTCTTCCACCCCGTCGTGCAGGACGACGACATGCCCGCTGTCCTCGTCCCCGAGCACGAGCCTGCGGAGCGAGTACCCGTAGAGCGGCGCCAGGAGCAGATAGCGAACGCCGATGTAGAGCTGGATGACCTCGATCTCGGTGTCGCGCATCGGCTCGGGGGCGGGCTTGTCGTCTTCGACCAGCAGAGCGCCCACCAGCCGACGGCGGAAGTCCGCCAGCGTGAGCCGCTGCGGCTCGAGCCCCTCCTCGGAGTCTCCGACGCCGACCACGAAATCGACCAGCGAAAGGTCGGGGTTTCGCCGGTCGACCGTCAGCGCCGTGATGCGCGCGCCGACGATGATCGAGAACGCGAAGAAGCGCTCACCGATGATCTCGCATAGCGCCTGAAAGGAGCCGATGCCCTCGCCGATGCGCTCGAACCATCCGTCGGTGCGGACGGCGTCGAGATCGAACTCCCGCTGTTTGGGCTCGGTCATTCCCTCATTCCGCGGCTCTGCCCACCTTATCAGAGCGCGCCCAGTGGATACACACGGGCTTGACGCCGCAGCCTTCGCAGCGCCCCGGGTCGCGCCGCGAGGGGCAGCCCTGGAGCATTCCCATGTGACACAAGGAGAAATCATAGGCCACCGGATCGGCCGGATCGAGCCGCGCCAGCGCTAAGGTGATCTCTTCGGTGGTCTTCCAGGAAAGGTCGCGCCGGCGCGTGAAGCCGAGGTTCCGTGCCAGGCGATGAATGTGGACGTCCACCGGGGACCAGCAGGCGGGCCGGGTCGACATGCCAGAGACCCAGATCGACGCCGTCCGGACCGCGCGCCATCCAGCGCAAGAAAAGCAGCAAGCGCTTGCTCCCGCTCGGGCCGCGCGGGTCCGGGAGCAGGTGCGAGGGACCGCGTCGTGACCCCCCTGCCCGAAAGCGGCCTGCCGAGCGGATGGCGTCACACCACGCGGCAAGCGCTTCGCGCAGCGACTCCCGCTGGCGGAGCTCCGCTTCGAAGAGAGCTCCCAGCGTGCCGTGCTCGCGCTGCACCGCGCGAGCCCCCGCCAGCAGGCGAGCTACGTCCTCCCCGCGAAAGACGCGGTGCTTCCAGCCGCGCAGGCTGGCGCGCAGGGCTCGGGGGTCCTCGGCCGCCTGCGAAGGTCGCGGGCCGAGGCGGGTGAGGAGCTCGCCGAGCTTGGCGCGAATGGCCTTGGCGTTGCCGAACGCAATGCACGCGCTGACGAGCGCGACGAGCTCCCGATCCGCCGTGTCTGCGTAGCGGTGCGCGAAGCCGACGGGGTCTGCCTCGCGTCGAGCGTGTAGGTCGCAACGCGCGCGGACGGAGTCGAGAGCGGCTTTCACGGCCGCCTCGCGGGCCGGGAGCGTCATTCGCCGAGCCACGCGCCCCCCGCCACCGGGCGCCTGGGGAGCTTGGCCGCGCGCTTCTCGGCGGCGACGCGCTCGGCGTGGACCTGGCCTCGTCGCATGCGGGCCACCGCGAGCCAGGGATTGGTGGACCCGGGGGCGCTCGAGCCGGCGAGGTACACGTCCCAGTGGGTTTCGGCGTCGGCCCAGAGAGCTCCCGCTTCGTGCGCGTCGTGGGCGGCAGTCGCCGCGGCCGCCGAGTCGAGCGCGAGGTACCACTCGCGCTGCCACTCCGGCACGAAGAACACGTGGGGGTCGCCGCCCCGCGCGGGCGGCGCGATGAGCGACCGGCCGCGCATGGGGAGGCCGGAGGAGGCGATCGCCACCATGGCCGACGCCTTCGCGGCCGTCTCGAGGGCGCCGCGCGGATCCCCGGAGCGATCGAGCGCGACCGCCTCGTCCCACAACGTCAGCACGTACGTTGCCCCGCCGGTGTTCGGGAGCTCGCCGCAGAGGTGCAGCACCTCGTGGAACGTGGCGAGCGCGTCGTCGACGAGCCCGAGCCGCATTTCGGCCTCCCCCATGTTCATCATTTCGCCGACCCGCACGCGATCGTCGCTCGTCCGCCCGAGGTGCCGGCGCCACGCCGCGAGCTCCTGCGGACCACGGTCGAGGTGTGCGTACGCGTCGGCGAGACGTTCGAGCGCGTTGGTGGCGGCGGGGTGATCGGGCTCGGCGTCCAGCGCCGGAGCGAGGACCGCGATGGCGCGTTCGTAGAGGTCGTCGCGCTTCTGCCGCTCGGCCAGCTCGACGTACACCGCGCCGAGGTCGAAGCGCAGGCGGACGTCCGGACTGTGCTCGGCGTCCCCCGCCTCGAGCATCGCCCGGGCGTGCTCGAGCTGCAGCTCGAAGCCACGGCGCTGCTCCAGGATGGGCAACTCTTCGCTGGCGGGAGCGGGCGAGAGGAGTTGCTCGGCGCGTACGTGGAGAGCCCAGCGGGCTCTGGCCTCGGGATCGCGCGCGCACTCCCAGGGGCTCGGCGGCGTGTCCGCCCTCGCCGGCGACGCGAGCAGCACCGACGCGAGGGCGAACGCGGCGCCGTGTCTCATCGAGCCCTCCCGTTCGCCGAAGGCCGCTTCACGCCGAGCGCCCCGAGGTGCGTGCGCGCGTGCGCGGTCCAGGGACCCCGCGGCGCCATGTCGAGGTACCGCAGCCAGGCCTCGCGCGCCCCGGCGGGGTCCGTCGGCTCCAGGGCGAGCCCGGCGAGCGCGTCGGACTCGGCCGGAGCGACGGCGAGAACATCGCGGCCACGAGTGGAAGCAAGAGGCGTCCGCGGATCGCCGCGCAGCCGGTCCGCGAGCAGCGCGTGCGCTTCGTCGAGATCGCCTCGGCGGTCGAGGGCCACGGCGAGCGCGAGCACCGCGACCATCTGCGTCTCGTCCTGGGCTTCGCGCACCGCCTCGCGGAGCGAGGCTGCCGCTTCGTCCAAGCCGGTCGGGCCGCGAGACATCGCGACCAGACCCGCCTCGACCTCCGCGGACGCGCGCTCGGCTGCCGAGAGAGCCGAGGCGCGAGGCAAGAGGGCCCGGTACGCTTCGGCGGCGTCCTGCGCTCGCCCGCTGCGGGCCAGCGCGCGACCATAGGCGAGCAGGGCGAGCGGCTCGTCGAGCGCCGTCGGCTCGCGGCGCTTTCCTCTCTCGAGCGCCTTCACGGCGTCGTCGAGCTTGCCGAGCGCGACGAACGCGCGGCCCTCCAGCACGAGCGGCGCCGCATGCCCCGGCAGGACGGCTTCGGCTCCTCGCGCCGACTCGAGCGCCACCTGAGCCATCGCCGCGGTGCCAGCCAGCTTCGACGACGCGCTCGCGACGAGGTCGCAGTAGCGCCTCAGCTCCGGGGACTTGGCACGCTCCCACACGTTCGCGGCGTGCCCCCCCGGCTCGCCGCACTCGGCCGGCCTGCCGCTCGACCAGACGGCCCCCGCGACCTGGGCAACGAGCAGCCAGAGGGCCGGAACCATCCTCGGCAAAAGGTAGCGCAGCGATTGGCCGTCCGCGAACCCGGGCCGGCGACGTCAGGCGGCGAACGGATCCTTGAGCACGATGGTCTCGTCCCGCCGCGAGCCGACGCTCACGAGCACCACGGGGCAGGCCGCGTCGCGCTCGATGCGCTCGACGTACGCGCGCGCCGTTGCGGGCAACGCAGCCAGGGAGCGAGCCTGGCCGAGTTCGGCCTTCCAGCCGGGCATCGACTCGTAGATGGGGGTCGCGTGCTCGGATTCGTCGATCGGGAAGTCCTCGGTCGTGCCTCGGGGCGTGCGGTACGCGACGCACACCTGGATCGCGTCCAGGCCCGTGAGCACGTCGAGCTTCGTCAGCGCGAGGCCGTCGAGGCCGTTCACCCGCACGGCGTAACGCAACGCAGGCAGGTCGAGCCAGCCGGTGCGCCGCGGCCTACCGGTGACCGAGCCGTACTCGTCGCCGCGCTTGCGGAGCTGCTCGCCGACGGCGTCGGACAGCTCGGTCGGGAACGGCCCGCCGCCCACGCGGGTGCAGTACGCCTTCACGAGTCCGATGACCGCGTCGATGCGCGACGGGCCGATGCCGACTCCGGTGCACGCGCCGCCCGCCGTGGCGTGCGAGGACGTGACGAAGGGATACGTTCCGTGGTCGATGTCGAGCAGCGTCCCCTGGGCGCCCTCGAAGAGCACTCGCGCGCCGCTGCGCACCGATTGCTCGACCAGCGCGGAGGTGTTGGCGAGCATCGGCACGATGCGTTCGGCCAGCGGACGCAGAGCCCTCACGACCTCGCCGACACCGGGCGGGGTACCCCCGAGCGCGACGATGATGGGCTCCCAGTGGGAGAGCGCGCGGGCGACGAGCGCCTCCGCTTTTCCGAGGTCGCGCAGGGCGCCGAGCGTGAGGCCGCGCCGCCCCACTTTGTCTTCGTAACACGGGCCCACGCCGCGCTTGGTCGTCCCGAGCGCCTGCGCCGTCTGCTCGCGCAGCCCGTCGACGAGGACGTGGTACGGCAAGATGGCGTGCGAGCGGTCGCTGACGACCAGAGACGCGTCGCCGCGCACCAGGCCGCGCTTCGCGAGCTCGTCCAGCTCCCCGACGAGGCTCGCCGGGTCGATGGCCATACCCTGCGCGAGCACGCAGGTGGTGTTCGCGCGCAGGATGCCGCTGGGGATGAGGCGCACGACGAGCTTGTCGCTGCCGACGACGAGCGTGTGCCCGGCGTTGGGCCCCCCGCCGTAGCGAACGACCATGTCGGCGTGCTCGGTGAAGATGTCGACGATCTTCCCCTTCCCCTCGTCGCCCCATTGCGCGCCGACCACGACGACCGCAGTCATTCGCTCATCTCCTGTCTTTCTCTTCGCGCGAGGCGCCCCCAGGTTGCGCCGCGCGGTGGTCCGTCCCCAAAGGCGACGCGATGGTAGCGCCGCTTTTCGCATCTACCCAGTGGCTGGCCTCGACGACGTGCGTGAACCCCCAGGCGCGCGCCCAGGTGAGCGCCGTCTGCCGGTCGGGCAACGTCACGGCCGCGATGCCCTGGGCGCGGAGCTCGGAGGCCAGGGCGCTGTCGGTCTGGCCGGCGGCCACGACCACGACCCGCGTCACCGGCTCGTCGTGGACGCCCGCGGCCCGCAGCGCCTCGGCCGCTCGATCCAGGTCGAGGGCGAAGCCTGCGGCAGGTAAATCCCAGCCGAATCGTGCGAGAAGCTCGTCGTAGCGGCCGCCCGAGGCGACGGCGTCGCCGGTTCCCGGCGCGTACGCGTGGAAGATCGTCGCCGTGTAATAGGCGAAGCCGCGCACCTCGGCGAGATCGGCGATCAAGTGGGGACCGAGCCCGCGCGCGATCGCCGCGTCGAAGAGCGCGAGCAAGCGCGACGCGGCTGCGGCTGCCGGCGTTCGCGCCAGAAAACGCACGCCCTCCGCGAGCACGTCGCGCCCCCCGCAGTACCCGAGGAGCGACCGGAGCGCGTCGTCGTCGATGGAGGCGTCGTCTTTGCGCGCCAGCGCCTCGGAGAGCCGGGCCTGCCGCTCCGGCGGCAGCGGCGCGAGCAGCGCCCGCACGACGCCGGCGTCGCCGACGTCGATCGTGAACCGTTCGAGCCCAGCCGCGCGCAGGGCGTCGGCGGCGAGAGCGAGAAGCTCGAGATCCCCTTCCGGCCCGGAGATGCCCGCCAGCTCGACGCCAACCTGCGGAATCTGCCGGTGCTTTCGGGCCCGGCCGCTGCGCCGCCGGAGCACCGTCCCCTCGTACGCGAGCCGGAAAGGAGGCGGCCGATCGCGCATGCGCGTCGCCACGACGCGCGCGATCTGCGGGGTCATGTCCGGGCGCAGGGCCGCCACCTCTCCCGATTCCGGTTCGATGAACCGGAGGACGTCGGCCGGATCGAGCGTGCCGAGCCCGCGCTCGAGCACGTCGGCGAACTCGAAGACGGGGAGCGTCACCAGAGCGTACCCATGGAGCGAGAAACAGGTGAGCACGTTCCGGGCAAGCGAGCGCCGCGCCGCGGCCTCTTCGGGCAGCAGGTCGCGCATCCCGGCGGGCAACGGATGTTCGAGCGATTGCGGCGGCGGTTGAGCACGCATGGAGACAAGAATGCCCTTGCTACCACATTCGCTGTCCCTCGACGCGCCACCTGTCGGCGATCCAACAGGCTCCTCGCGCAAAAACCGCTGCTTTTCCGCGTAAAACCTGCACGGCACGGCCGTCGCAATTGCCGCGAGCCGTCCCGTCGGCGTACCCGTTGCCAACCCCCGCCGGGACGGTGACCTTCCATGGCGTTCTCCATCGACAAATCGACTCTGACCAAGGCTTCCGAAGGCGACGGCCCCGCGCTCACGGCGCTCGTGACCGCGCTCACGCCGCACATCGAGAAGCAGCTCCTTCGCTATCCGCTGTCGGACGAAGACCGGCGCGATCTGGTGCAGTCCACCCTCATGCAGATCATCCGGCGCGTCGGCTCGTTCCGGGGCGACTCGAGCTTCTCCACGTGGCTTTTTCGCGTGACGGCGAACGAGGCGCTCATGATGATGCGCTCGCAGCGCCGCCACCGCGCCCGGCTCACCGAAGGCCTCGACCTCGAGGACCTCGCCAACCTGCCAGCCGCCAATCAGGGCGCCGCCGACGAGCCGGCCGACGCGAACGCGGCCCAGAACGAGCGAGACGCGTGGGTCCGCACGGCGCTCGAGCAGCTGCCGGCCGACTATCGCGACGTCGTGGCGCTGCACTACCACCAGGACCTCGGGTTGCAGGAAATCGCCGATCGGCTCGCGACGACCGAGAGCGCCGTCCGCTCCCGGCTCCATCGGGCGCGCTCTCGGCTGCGGGCGATCCTCGAGCGCGCGGCCGTTCGCGACCAGGCGGCGTAGTCGCGGGCTGGGTTCACACGACCCGGTGCATGACGTGACCGACGAAGAACGGCCCCATCTTCGCGATGAATTCGCTCGTTTGCCTCGTCCGTCGCATCGCTTGAACGAGATGTGACAGCGGGTGAAGCTCGCGGCCGACCAGGCCGATGACGAACTCGTTGTCTCCGGCGTCCAGGCCGTGGCACGCCAGGCGAACGTCGTGCGCGAGCTCCTGCGCGCCGTAAGCCATGCCGAGCTGCGCGTGCTCGCGGAGGATTCTGCGACTGCTCGTGGGGGTCCAGGCGCGCGAAGTCGCCGGTGCGACGGAGCGGGTACCACACGTGCCAGGGGTACCCCTCGCGCGTCACATTCTCGATGCCGCGGCGCAAGAGGGCGTGCTCGAGGTCCGGCTCGTGGCCGGTCGCGTACGTGCGGCCGACCATGCAGTAGTCGCGGCGCATGCGCAACGTGGGGCTCTGCAGCAGCGGGCGCACCCGCTGCACGAAGTGCGCGGGTTCCTCGCTCCACGTCAGCACCCCGAGGCTGCGCGGGTCCATCGTGTCGGCGTAGACCACGGCGGAAACGCGCGCGTGCCGCAACCGCACGGCAATCTCGTTGGCCTCGTGGTCCGGCCTGTCGTGTACCTCGTAGACGAGGAGCTGCATGAACATGCGGCGGTTCATCGTCTGCCGCTCGCCGCCACGCTTGCCGCCGTACTCGGCTACGTCGATGGTCGGGAGGCCGGGCTCGCGCTTGGTCTCTTCGCTCATGCCGGAAACCGTAGACCGTGCGCTCAGTTCCCGCACGTGGGCGGCAGCGACTGATTGCACTGGGCCACGATTGCCGGCGGGGCCGTCGTGTGCGCCGTGATGTTCGGCGGCGTCATGAACGGCGGGTGTTGGAAGTCGAACAGCTCGAACGGCGGCGTGGCGTTCGCGTCGCGCGCCGTGAGGGCCGGCAGCCCGAACCGGGCCTCGATGAAGCGCGTCAGCGACGTGTGGTCGAAGACGGTATGCGAGACGAAATGGGCGCGCGCATACGGAGACACGACCATGAACGGCACGCGAAAGCCCGTCGTGTCGAACGCGCCGGAGAGGGGGTTGTCGTTGACGTCGTGCGGCGGGTAGCCGTCGGGGCGGCACGCGGGCGCGGGGGGCACGTGGTCGGCCAGTCCCCCGTTCTCGTCGTACACGATGAAAACCGCAGTGTCCTTCCACGAAGGCGAAGCGAACAACGCGCGGATGATTGATTCGACGAGGCCTCCGCCGATGCCCGGCAAGTCCGAGGGGCCTTCGTCGGAGAATTCGCCCTCCACTTCGTCGCCCATGACGAGAGATACGTCGGGAAGGGTGCCCGCCCGGATGTCCTGAAAGAGGGTGCACTCCACGCTTCCGTAATGGGTGACCGTGCTGCGCTGGATGCCGTAATGCCCGAAGAAGGCCACCTGGTGCGGCCCGTCGGTGTAGTCCTTCCAGGAGCGGCCGGCCTGGTCGAGGAGAGAGAAGAGCTGGGCTACCGGATGCTCCGCCGTGTCGAGCGTCACGAAGGAGTTGTCCCCGATTCCGAACGACGTCGCGGCCATGAGGAAGAGACGGTTCGGCCAGGTCGAGCTCAGCACCGAGCAGTAGTACCGGTCGCCGAGCGCAAACGTGTTCGCCAGCGCGTAATAGAAAGGGATGACGGTGTCGTCCTCGTAGAAGAACGTGCGCTGGCCGTCCGGGGCGACATGGGCTGCGATGTCGTCCGCGTTCTGCTCCGTGACGAAGCGATCGAGGCGTCCGTCGTCGTACTTGCCGTGCATGGACTGCCAGCCGTGGTCGACGCCGAAGCAGTACTCGTCGTCCGGGTGCGGCACGACGACTCCCCCGTCGCCGTCCGGGTTCGACCAGCCGGCCGGCGGGCCGTCGAGCTCGTCGGAGTGCGAGAAGCCCGACCCGCTGCCGGCGCCGGCCTCGCCTCCGGCGTCACCTCCCGCGACGCTCGAGAAGTCGCCGCCCTTGTAGTAGCCCTGCGCGACCAGGCGGCCCAGGTAGTGATCGAAGGAGCGGTTCTCCTGCATGATCACCATCACGTGATTGATGGGAATGTCGGCGCCGACCGGGTAGTCGGTGCCGATCGTCTGCGCAGGCCAGGCCCCGGCGTCGAAGGCGCAGGCGCGGCGCTGGGGCGCGAGCTGCCCCTCGGTCATCGTCCGGCTGATGGGTGGCGGCACGAGCTCGCCGGCCTCGGCCTCCAGCCCGGCGTCGGAGGTGCCGTCGCCGGATGGGGATCGGCCCAGAGAGCCCCCGCACCCGGCGAGCAGCGGAACGAGCCCGAGAGCGCCCAGCAAGAGGAGAGCGGAGAGCAGCACGAAAGGGCGCGCGCGCGCGGTCATGGGTCCCTCTCGTACCACGATGGAAACCCCCGCGAGACGCCCGAGCCGCGACCGCCGGGCGCGCGCCTCCTCAGCGCGACTCCTCGGCGGTGGCCTCGACGCGCATTTCGCGCAGACTGGAGAGCTTGTCGTCGAGCCCGTCCAAAAGGCGTCGCAGCGTCGTGCGATCGCGCGAAAGGTCGGTGCTTTCGGCGGGGTCCTTCGCCAGGTCGAACACCAGGTACACGGCCCCGCCCTCGGCCATGAGCTTCATGCCCGGAGTCGGCCCGTGCAAGAGCGCCCGGTGTCGCGACACGCGCGGTCCCGGGGGCATGTCGCAGTAGACGTCGCGCTCGTCGATCGCGACCTCGTCGGGAGCGACGATCGCCGCCGCGTTGCTCTGCCCGGAGAGCTCCCCCGGAGGCGGCTGCGGGATCTCGAGAAGGTCTAGCACCGTGGGAACGATGTCGACGGCGCTCCGCTTGAGCATGATGCGGTGAGGTTTCGCGCCGGGCACGTAGACGATGAGCGGCACCCGTACGAGCGGCTCCCACAGGTCCACGCCGTGCCAGTTCATGCCGTGCTCTTCGAACGCCTCGCCGTGATCGCTCGTGAGGACGACGGCGGTCTTGCCGCCCCACGGCTGGGCCGCGACGAAGTCGAGCAAGCGGCCGATCTGGTGGTCGGTGAACCAAACCTCGCCGTCGTAGAGCGGCTTTGCCCAGTTGGTCGCTCCGGCGCGGAAGCTCGGCGCCTCCGGGTGCGGGACGTAGTTCGCATGCGGATCGAAGTAATGCACCCAGAGGAAGAAGCGGCTGCGCACGTTCGCCGGGTCCGACAGCAGCCGGATGGCGGCGTCGGTCAGCCCGCTGCTCGTGACGGACGAATCCGTGTCGCCGCCCGAGTCCGGGGGCATCGCCGACATGTCCCATAGGTCCATGCCCTGCGCGAGGCCGTACTTCGGCTTGAAGTACCAGTGCGAGACGACGCCCATGGTGCGAAAGCCCGCGCTGTGCAGGCGCTCCGCGAGAAAAACGTTCTCGGGCAAATACGTGTCGAAGTGGGCGAAGTCGCGGAGGGTCTCGCTCGGATACTTGCCTATGAGCGTGGGGCCCAGGCTCTTGCCGGTGTAGGACGCCAGCGAGTACTCGCGGTCGAAGACGGTGGATCGGGCGGCGAGCGAGTCGAGATTGGGCGAGACGGGGCGCCGGTAGCCCATGAAGCCGAGATCGATACGCAGCGTATCGACGGTTATGAAGAGGAGGCTGAGCCCGTGAGGGACGGTGGCGCGGGGTGCCTGGGGGGCAGGCACCGCACGCCGCGGAAGGGGCAGGTCCGAGCCGGAGCAGTCCTCGTCGATGCCGTTGCCGGGGATGTCGATAGCCGTCGGCGAGCGCCTGGGGTCGGCGTCGTCGCAGTCGCCGCCCGCGAAGAGGAAGGAGGCTCCGTCGTGGTCGCGATCGGTCGCACGGCGCGCCGCCGCGAGGCCGATACGCCCGAGCGGCGCACCGAGCTCGATCGCGCGGGCCACGTAAGGAGAGCCTGCGAGAGCGTACGCCTGCTGCACGACGAGCGACCAGGCCGCGGCCACCGCGATCGCCGCAAAAGGCCCGCGGCTACCCTCCTCGACGCGAGACGCCCGCTCTCCCGCGATCGCGCACGCGGCGAGGGCCGCGAGGGCCACCACCGGCGAGAGGTCGAGCTCGCGCCGAGCGAGGACGCCCAGGATCGACAGCGGCGTCGGTCCGTTGCCGCTCGTGTCCCCGAGGCGGACGCCGACGAACGCAGCCACGACGGCGATGGATGCGCCGCTCGTCCCGGCCAGCAAGGGGCTCACCTGAACCGTGAGCGTACGCGCCGTGACCGGCACGGCGGCAAGCACGGCGCTCGCCGCGAGCGCGAGCGCCACCACGGAAACGGTCGACATCAGCCCGCCCAGCGCGAACGTGGAGCCTTCGCCCCCGAGCACGTTTCTCGCCTCGTGCGCGCACACGAGCATCCACGCCAGCGCGGCCGGCGGCGCGAGGAGCGCGAACGCCGCGACGTGCGCGCGGTCCCCGCCCTCGAGATCGCGCACCCGCTGGAGCGCCGCGTGGACGGAGCGCGTACGGGTTGGGTCGAGGATCGCGCCAAAAACCGCGACGGCGAGCCCGACGCCCGTCGCGAGCGGCACGAGTACCGCAAGGTCCCCGAGAAAGAGGGGCTGCAGGGGCACCCGTGACGCTCGCGAAGCGCGCACGGCCTCGAGCAGCGCTACGAAGACGGCTCCCACGAGGGCACCTGCGACCGAGAGCACCGGTCGTGCGACCAAGCCCTTCACGAGCGGCTCTCTTTTCCGCAATCGCTCACAGGACGCTCCTTCACGGCGACGGCGTGTCCGCCTTCACGTCTGTCTCCTTAAGCGTCGCCCGCTTCGCCTGCAAAGCCGCGATCATGGGCGTGAGCTTGCCCGGGTCCGCGGCGAGATCGTCCCGCTCCTCGGGATCCGAGGCAAGGTCGTAAAGCTGGTACTGCCGACCGCCGAAGTGGATGAGCTTCATTCCGGGAGTCTCGCCGTGAATGAGCCCGCGTCGCATGCGGGTGTAAGGACCGTCGGGCATGTCGAGGTAGACGTCGCGCTCCCCGTAGGCGTCGTCCGGCCTCGCCAGCAGATCGGGGAGCAGGCTCTGGCCCGAGAGCTCGCCCGCCGCCGGACGAGGCAGGCGCATCAGGTCGAGCATCGTCGGCACAAGGTCGATGGCGCTCCGTTTGACCGGGACGTGGTGCGGGCGCAGGCCCGGCACGTAGAACACGACCGGAACACGCATCAGCGAATCCCAGATCTCCCAGCCGTGCTGGTACGCGATGCCGTGCTCGTTCATCGCCTCCCCGTGGTCGCTCGTCAAGACGACGATGGTGTCTTTCCACCAGCTCTGGGCGCGGGCGTAGTCGAGCAGCCGGCCGATGTGTCGGTCGGTGAACCAGATCTCGCCGTCGTAGGCCGCGCGCATTCGCGAGGCTGCCGGCTTGGCCGGATCGAGAAAGCTCGGCGCGTCTTCGTGCGGCACGTACTGGGCGTGCGGGTCGAAGTAATGCACCCACAGGAAAAACCTGTGGGAGCCGGCGTTGTTCTGCAGCAGCTTCATCGCGGCGTCGGTGAGCTGGCGGCTCGTCGTCGTCGAGTCGGTGTCGCCCTGGCCGCCGGACGGCAAGGCGGACAGGTCGAACACGTCGAACCCCTGGGTCACGCCGAACGGCTCCCGGAAGTACCAGTGCGAGGCGGCGCCCATGGTGAAGATGCCGGCGCGCCGTAGCCTCTCGGCCAGAAAGTCGTTCGCACCGAAGTACTTATTGAAGTGTCCGCCGTCGCGCTTGGTCTCGCTCGGGTACTTGCCGATGAGCATCGGCGCGAGGGCCTTGCCGGTGTACGAGGCCATCGCGTAGGCGCGGTCGAAGACGACCGATTGCGACGCGAGCGCGTCGAGGTTTGGCGTCGTGGGCTTGTCGTACCCGAGAAACCCCATCTCCGATGCGCGCAGGGTGTCGACCGTGATGAGGATGAGGTTGCAGTCGCGGTCGACTGCCGACGCCGCGGGCGCCCGAGAGACGGGTGCCGTCGGCGCTGCGAGCGGAAGGTCGGCTCCCGAGCAATCCTCGTCGATGCCGTTGCCGGGAATTTCGACCGCGAGGGGCGAGATGTTCGGGTCCGAGTCGTTGCAGTCGCCGCCGCCGAAGAGCGGAGAGGCGCCGTCGTGATCGCGGTCGGTCGCCCGGCGCGCCAGCGCGAGGCCAATCCGCCCGAGCGGCGCGTGCCCTTCGATTGCGCGCGCCACGGCGGGATTCCGCTCGAGCGCGTACGCCTGCTGAACGGTCAAACCCAGGGGGCCCCGATCGTCACGAGCGCGATGACGAGCGGCAGGACGCGCGCAGGGCGCCCGCCGAGCGAAAGGGGCGTGATCCACGCGCAGGCGGCGATGGCCGCCAGGTCGACGACGGGGCGCAGATCGAGCTCCGGCCGCTTGAGGACACCGAAGATCGCCAAGGGCCCGGCTCCGTCCCCCCCGCGTCGCCCGCCGCGACGCCCAGCCCGACGACGGCTGCTCCCACGACCAGGCCCACGCCGCACGTGGTCGCCGGGTCGATGGCTCGCGGCCAGCGCGACGCAACCGACGCCAGTCCGCTGCGTACCGACGGCAGAACGGCCAGGCCGACGGCGCCGAGCGCCCCCAGCGCGACCAGCGAGGTCACGGCGAGCGCCCCCCCGGCGGCCGTCGGGGCCCCGGCGGCGAGCGCAATCCTCCCGAACTGCGCCGTCGCGATGAGCCACGCCGCTGCGCTGATGCAGGCGAGCAGCGCGATGGCCGCGGTGCGCGAGCGAGCGAGCACGGGCTGCGCTTGCAGGGCGGCGATTCGCTCGGTCGGCGTCAGCGGCCGCTCCGGCTCGAGAAAGAGCGCAGCCGCCGAGACCGCGAAGCCGACCGCCGCAGCCACCGGGCCGAGCACGCCGACGTCTCCGGCCGCGAGCTCGGCGTACCCGGGCGCGTGCCCGCCGGCCACGGCACGCGCGGTCTGATGCGCCTCGACGAGAGCCACGACGACGGCCCCGAACGAGGCTCCCGCGAGCGAGAAGACGATGCGTCCTGTCCGGCGAGCCACCCTCTTGGGGTGTGTATCATGTCCGGGCGCGCGAGCGAGCGCGGGCGCCGGCCAGCGGATGCGCGGCGTCGTACACGCGGAGCAGGTGCTCCATCGAGACGTGGGCATACCGCTGCGTCGTCGAAAGCGAAGCGTGGCCCAGCAGCTCCTGGATGGCCCGCAGGTCGGCTCCCCCGTCGAGCATGTGGGTGGCGCACGTGTGGCGGAGCGCGTGCGGGTGCAGGTCGGCCCGCCCTGCGCCGCTCGCGCCATACCGGTTCACGAGCGACTGCACCGCGCGAACGTAAAGCCGCGCGCCGCGCGTCGTCAGAAAGAGCGCTCGCGGGTCTTGCGCGCCCGTCCGCGGGTGCACGAGGCGCGGGCGCTCTTCGAGCCAGCGGCGCAGCGCGGCGACGCAGGCGCGCCCGAGGGGGACGACTCGCTCCTTGCGGCCCTTGCCCAGCACCCGCGCGCTCGCCTCGGCGAGGCTCACCGCGTCGACGTCGAGCGCACACAGCTCGCTGACACGCAGCCCGGACCCATAGAGGAGCTCCAGAATCGCGCGATCGCGCACGCCGGTGGGCGTGTCGTCTCGCGGGGCTTCGACGACCTCCTTTGCCGCGTCGACCGACAGCAGCGTCGGAAGGCCTCGGCGAATCTTGGGCGTGCCCAGCTCGTCGGCCGGACACCGGTCGAGGGTCCCTCGGCGCCTCAGCCAGCGCATCCACGTGCGGAGCGCCGCGAGTTTGCGCGCGACGGAGCTCGCCGCGAGCTTGCGCGCGATGACCCCCAGCCAGCCGCGCAGCAGGTATACGTCGATGGCTCGTACGTCGTGGGTGGCCTCCGGGTGCCGTTCCCGGAGAAAGGCCGCGAGCCCGGCCAGGTCATCGCGGTACGCCTTGACCGTGCATGGCGAGGCGCGTCGCTCCGCCTCGAGATACTGCAAAAACGCCGCGATTGCCGCGTCGAGCGTCACGCTCCAGGCGAGTACCACGCGCGCGGGGTGTGCGGCCAAGTCTGCGCGCCCAATGTACGGTCCGGGGGCGGCCCTCGACCCGCACGATGCTAGCTTGGGACCCAATGCCTGGCTGGCTCCGGCGGATTGCGCAGCAGGCGCGCGTGCTCTGGCAGCGAGCGTCGAGCGAGCACTGCACCCCTCGCGAAATCGGCTGGTCCGTGGCGCTCGGCGTATTCGCCGGGTGCACCCCGCTGGTCGGACTGCACATGTGGATCGCCATCGCGCTGGCCACCGTGTGTCGCGTGAACCGGTTGTGGGCCTTCGTCGGATCGCGCGTGTCGTCGACCGTGCTCTTCGTCTGGATAGCGTTCGCGGAAATCGAGCTCGCCCACCGTCTGCGGGTCGGAGCCTGGACCCCGTTTGCGCCCCACGAGGTCGTGGCCCACGGCAAGGAGCTCCTCGCCGACTGGCTGCTGGGCTCGGCTTTCGTCGGCGCGGGGCTCGGCGCGACGCTGGGCGCTGCAGCCTATGTCGCGATGCGGCGCTGGCAGCGGCTCAAGCCGCGCATGCCGCACGCACCTCCGCCACCGACTTCGGAATCCCCTCGGTCAGCACCTCCGGCCCCGACTCGGTGACGACGACGTCGTCTTCGATGCGCACCCCGATACCCCGCCAGCCGGCAGGCACGGTGTCGTCCTCCGGCGAAATGTAGATGCCCGGCTCGACCGTGATGACCATTCCGGGCTCGAGGGGGCGGGCTACGCCCGCCTGGAAGTACGCGCCCACGTCATGCACGTCCATGCCCAGCCAGTGGCTCGTGCGATGCATGAAGAATCTCTTGTAAGCCTCGGACTCAGTGAGCTTTTCAGGCTCACCTTGGAGAAGGCCGAGACGGACGAGACCGCGGGTGATGACGTCGATGCAGAGCCTGTGGATCTCGTCGAGCGTCGTGCCCGTCCGCGTGGCAGCGATGCCGGCGAGCTGCGCCTCCAAGACCAGCTCGTAAATGGCCTGCTGCTCTCGCGAAAACGGGCGCCCTACCGGGAATGTCCGCGTGACGTCGCTGGCGTAGTAGCCGAACTCGCAACCGGCATCGATGAGGAGCAGGTCGCCCGCGGCCATGGCGCGGTCGTTTCGGCGGTAATGCAGGACGCACGCATTCGGGCCAGACCCGACGATGCTGCCGTAGGCGGGCCGTTCCGAGCCGTGCCGCCGGAAGGTGTCGAGCAGCAGCGCCTCGATCTCGTATTCGCGCATGCCGGGGCGCGCCCGGCCCATCGCAAGCTGGTGCGCCTCGCGCGTGATCCGGGCAGCCGAGCGCATCGTCTCGATCTCGACCGCCGACTTGCGCAAGCGCATCTCGTGAAGGACCGAGCCCGGGTCCACGATCTCGGTCGGCGCGGAGACACCCGTTCGTTGCCGCGCTCGCACGCGGTCGATCGCACCGAGGAGCCTGTCGTCGAAGCGCCGGTTCGCGCCGAGCCTGTAGTACACGCGGCTGCGGTTCTGAATGAGGCCGGGCAGCTTCTCGTCGAGCTCGCCGACCACGAAGGCCTCGTCCGCTCCGAAGCGGTCCTTGGCGCCCTGCACGCCCGCGCGCGCCCCGTCCCAGACCTCCCGGTCGCGATCGCGGGCGCGCACGAACATCGTCGTTTTGCGGTCCGAGGCATCGATGACGAGGGTGCTCTCGGGCTCGTCGAATCCGGTGAGGTAGAAGAAGTCCGAGTCTTGCCTGTATTCGTGGTCGACGTCGTTGTTGCGCACGAAGACGGGCGCAGCCGGCAGGACGGCAACCGCACGAGCGGCCGGGGAGGCGGCAGCCATGGCGTCGCAGAAGGCGGCGCGGCGGCGAGCGAAGGTCTCGGCGTTCGGGGTACCCATTTGCGGAAAGGCTAGAGATTTGTGTCGGGAAACGGCGAGAACCGCAAGGCTCTCGTGAGGAATTTGGCCCAGCGCCACCCGCCGCGAAACAATTCGCTCATGACCGTTCCGGAGGATCGCCGCCGAAAGCGCAGCCGAGACCCGCTCGTTGCGCTGCACTACCAACTCGCCCAGGCGCGCCACGAGGCGAGCCTCGACGCCATCGTCGTGGCCGACGACGCCGGCTTGGTCGTCGCGGGGGCGGGCGCATGGGCCGTCTGCGAAGAGCTCGCGGCGTACGCGCCCCTGCTTGCCCAGGGCGTGCGGAACGAGCCTGGCCTGGCGGGGAGCTCGCGGATTGCAGAGCTCAGCTCTCTCGGCGGGGGTGCTCTCGGCGCGAAAGTCGACGTTCAAGAGGTCGAGGTCGACGGTCAGACGGTTCTGCTTTGCGCGCGCGCAGGGTCGGCCGGAGCGGCGCTGGCGGCACGCTCGGAAGCCCGTGCAAGCGCACGCAGGGACGCGATGCAGCGAGCCGCGCAAGGCATTGCGCGAATTCTCAAGGCTGCCTAGAGCCTCACGTTGACCAGACTTCCGTCCCACGATATCGGATTCGTTGGATTACGATGAGCGACAGCGAGCGCCGCCGCCGGCTTGACTCCGTCATTCCGGAGCTCATCAAACGCGCCGTCGAGATTGGCGTCGAGAAGGCCGCCGAGGCGCCCGACAACCTCAAGGAATTCGTAGGCGGGATGAAGCTCCCGCGAGAGCTCGCAAACTACCTCCTCGCACAGGTCGAGGAGACGAAGAACGGGCTTTTCCGAGTCGTCGCCAAGGAAGTGCGCGAGTTCTTGGAGCAGACCAACCTCGGCGCCGAGATGCAGAGGATCCTGACGACGCTTCAGTTCGAAGTGTCGACGACCATCCGATTCAAGCCGAACGACGGCGCCAGCGGCGGCGAGGGAGACTCGAAGCTGCCCAAGCCGGAGGTCAAGTCCGAGGTCCAGGTGAAGCGCGGCGCCCGCCCGCCGTCGCGCCCCGACATTCCTCCCGGCGAGGCCGCCGAGACCGGCGAAACCGGCTACGGACGGCCGCGGGACCGCAGACGTACGCGCGAGTAGTACGCGCCGGTATATGATGAACCGAGCCGCGCCGGCGCAAACGAGCGTCGCGCGGCCCCAGCCCTGGGGCAAGAATCGAGAATGGCCAAACCGCTGCGCGTCGCTGGTGAGGTGGATAGCTGGTGCACCAAGTGCCGGCTCGTCCTCAATCACCGCATCGTCTCCATGAAGAGCGGCAAGGCTCACCAGGTGGAGTGCCTCACGTGCCGAAGCCAGCATCTGTGGCGGCCGAACGCGCCCGGCGAGAAGGCGTCACCCTCCGACGGGGGCAAGGTCCGGAGCGGGTCGTCAGGGGCCAAAACGTCGCGACCGCCGCACGCGACCCGGCACGAGCAGCAGTGGGAAAAGGCGATCGCCGGCCGCAGCGTGACCGACTTCAAGACCTACAACGTGGGCGGTAGCTTCAGCGAAGGCGACCTCCTCCGGCACAAGAAGTTCGGCGACGGCGTGGTCACCCGTGTCATCGATGCTCACAAGGTCGAGGTCCTCTTCAAGGACGAAGCGCGCACCCTCGCCCAAGCCCTGAGCTAGACCCGCCGCTCGAATCGGCCCGAGTGGGCGCCTGGCGCTCCCTTCGCTTGGCAGGTGCGTTCGCGCCGCCAAACGGGCGCATCGTGACCGGCGCGGAGCCGGGGCATCAGGCACGGGTGGGGAGCTCGAGGGGAGCGCCCGCGCTCCCCTCGAACAGTACCCATCCCCTTTCTCATCGCAAGTCGGTTGATGGTTTGCCCCGCTGCGCCAAGGCAGGGATACTGTCAAAACGAGGACCGATGCGTAGTTGGCGACGGTACGTGCTCGGCGTTGCCTGGTTGGCTTGCGGGGGAACAGCAGCGGCAGGAGAGGCGACGGTCGCCAGCTTGACCGGGACCCCGGGGCCCGCCGCACCCGCCGCAGGCGAGGTTCGTTTGGCCCTCTCGCCCGACGGACACTTCGGAGCCTGGCTCATCGCGGGTCCGTTCGAGCGCTCGCACGTGCCGGACGCAGAGAAGGCCGCTCCGAGCCTCGGAGCCGCGCTGGGAGACGCCCACTGGCGAGTCGCCGCCAGCGAGGCGGCCATCGACCTCACGGCGGTGCTCGACTTTCGCTGGGGTGAGCGCTTCGCGTTCGCGGGAGGCGTCCTGCACATCGAGCACGCCGGCCTGCATTATCTCTTGCTCGGAATCGACGACGGAGTCGGCGTTTTCCTCGACGGCAAACGGGTCTTCGCGCGCGACGAAGGGCGCCCGCAGCGCGACGACGACGACCTCGTACCGCTCGACCTGGCGGAGGGCGACCATTCGCTCGTGCTCGCGCTGCACCAGCACATGGGCGCCTGGACCTTCCGAGCGCGCCTGCTCGACGCGGAGCTGCAGCCGCCGCGTGGCGCGGCCTGGGTCCTTCCCGGGACTGCCCCCGACAGCGCCCAGGAAATCGCGTCGCACATGTCCGCCGTGACGCTCGACCGCGGCCCGGGCGCCGACGGCTACCGCCCGACGCTCGCCGTGCGCTTCCCGCAGGGTGCGCCAGCCGGCGTACGGCTCGACGTGCACGCGCGGCTGCTGCGAAGCGCCTCCGGCGAGCCTGTCTTCGACGTGGACGCCGGCGACGTCCCCGCCGGCGAGCGCGGAGTGCGAGAGCTGACCGTGGCGCTGCCTCACGTCGGCGCCGACGAAATCGAGGACAGCGACTGCACGCTCCGCGTCCAGGTCGCCGGACGCACGGTCGACTTGCCGTTTCGAGCGCGCCACGACGTTCGCGCGGCGATCGCTCACGCGAACCGTGCGCTCGCGTCCGGCCGGGACGAGAGCGTCGAGTTCCTGCGCGACCGTCTCGCCGCCTACGTCGCGAAGGGCGACGCGGACCTGGACGCGCAGCTCGCCGACGCACGCGAGCTCGACGACCTCGCCCGCGCCATCGAGGAGAAGCGCGACCCGTGGGCGGGACGCACGGGCCCGATGCGCCGCGCGTACCGCTCCCCGGCCGACGGCAAGCTCACCGAGTTCGCGCTCTACGTGCCGCCGGGATTCGATCCACAGCGGACGTACCCGCTCATCGTGGCGCTCCACGGAATGAACGGCCGGCCCATGGAAATGGTCATGTGGCTATTCGGTCACGACGACCCGGCGCGCGATGGCTACTGGGAAGACCGTCATCCCCGGCGCGATCTCGAGAAGCTCGACGCGATCGTCGTGGCACCGGACGGCAACTACAACACGATGTATCGCGACATGGGCGAGGACGACGTCATGCGCGTCACCGAGTGGGCCATCGCCCACTACCCCATCGACGCCTCGCGCGTCACCATCACCGGGCCCTCGATGGGCGGCATCGGCACGGCGGCATGTGCGCTGCACTACCCCGATCGATTCGCCGCGGCGGAGCCGCTCTGCGGCTACCACAGTTACCTCATCCGCGCGGACTACAAGTGGCTGCGCCCGTGGGAGCGGATCCTGGCCGAGGAGCGCTCGAACGTGATGTGGGCCGAGAACGGGCAGTACATCCCGATGTACGTCGTTCACGGCACCAAGGACCTGCCCGAGGAGAACAGCGGGGTCCTCATCGACCGCTACAACGAGCTCCACTACTCGATGAAAGACGAGCACCCGGAGCTCGGACACAACGTCTGGCAGACGACGTACGAGGACCTCAAGGGCGCGCAGTGGCTACTCGGGAACCGGCGACCGCTACATCCGCGCCAGCTGCGGTTCAAGACGCCGCGCACGCGGTGGGGCGACGATGCGTGGCTGCACGTCCGGGAGCTCACGGCGAGCGACGCGTGGGGGGAGGTCGTCGCGCGCGTCGACCACGACAACGCGTTCGTGGTCGCCACCCACGGCGTCGAAGCTCTCGCGCTCGACCGGGACCCGGAGCTCGTCGACGACGCCGAGCCGGTGAGCGTCATCGTCGATCAGAGCAAGTTCGCGTTCCAGGCTGGAGAGCCGCTCGAATTGCACCGGGACGGTCTGCAGTGGAGGGCGGGACCCGCGACGTACGCGACGCCGCACAAGCAGGGGCACGTCACCGGGCCGCTCCGCGACGTGCTACACGAGCCCGTCCTGTTCGTCTGGGGTGCGAGCGACCCGGCGCAGGCGCGGGCCAACGAGGAAGTCGCCCACGCATGGGCCCACGTGCGCTCTGGCGTGCGCATCGACTATCCGGTGATGAGCGACGCGGAGTTCGCCGCGCGCGGCGAGGGCCTGGACAACGAGCGGGCCCTCTTTCTCGTCGGGAACGCCAAGTCCAACCGGCTCGTGCGCGAGCTCGAACCGAGCTTCCCGATTCGGATCGACGGAGACGAGGTCGTCCTCGGCGAGAAGCACATCGCGCCCAAGGTCGGGCTGCCGGCAGACCGCTCGCAGCTCGGCGTCGCCTTCATCCGGCCCAATCCTCGCCGACCCGACCGCTACGTGGTCGTGGTCGAGGGCGTCGGCCCGCTCGGAACCTGGCGGTCCCTCGCGCTACCGGACATGCTGCCCGACTTCGCCGTGTACGACGAAGACGTGGCCCCGGCGCGCGGCGGGATTCTGCTCGGCGCCGGGTCGCTGCGAGCGGTCGGCTTCTTCGCCAACGACTGGTCGATTCCCGCGTCCCGCTGACCCAGGTTTGTTTCGGGGCCCCTCCCCCGAAACGGTCACCCCCGCCGGCCGCGAACACGGAAGCTGCCCTCCCCTGCCCCGACGCCCCCGCCCGTGCCGGTCGTCCTCGTACGCCCGCCGCGCCCTCCGAGTTCCCCGCGAGGCATGCCTTCGTCGCGCCCGAACGACTCGCGCGGGCCGTCGCGGGTGTCCCTGGGGCTCCGGCCACGCGGCGGCGGCTTCTGCGGGGCCGCCCGTTTTTCCGGAGGCGGCGAGACGACCCGGCGAGGCACGCCGTACTCCTTCTTGAGCGTCGCCTGCTCGTCGGCCGTGAGATACCGCCACTGGCCCGGCCGCAAGCCCTCGGACGTGATGCCCGCAAACGCGACGCGCGCCAGGCGCATGACGCGAAACCCGGTGGCGTCGCCCATGCGCCGGACCTGCTGGTTGCGCCCCTCGGTGATGACGAGCTCGAGCCACGTCTTGTTGTCGGACTCGCCGGGTTCGTGGCGCAGGATCTTCACTTTCGCGGGGAGAGTCTTTCCGTCCTCGAGCTCGATGCCGCGCCGCCAGACGTCGACGTCCTTCGGCTCCATGACGCCCTGGACCTTCACGACGTAGGTCTTGGGAACGGCTCGTCGCGGGTGCATGAGCGCCTCGGCGAAGTCGCCGTCGTTGGTCGCGAGGAGGACTCCGCTCGTCGCGAAGTCCAGCCTGCCGACCGGGTAAACGCGGGCGGGCACGTCGCCGAGCAGCTCTCGGACGCTCGGCCGGCCTTGGGGATCGCTCATGGTCGACACGACCCCACGCGGCTTGTGCAAGACCACGTAGACCGAAAGCTCGGCGATGATTCGCTTCCCGTCCACCTCCACCCGCGCCGCGCGCGGGTCCACTTTGGTGCCGAGCTCGGTGACGACCCGGCCGTCGACACGGACGCGGCCCGCCGCTATGAGCTCCTCAGCCGCACGGCGCGAGGCGACGCCTGCCCGTGCGAGTACCTTCTGCAGACGAACGCTGCCCATGGGATTGCCAGGGTGATAGCCTAAGGGGAACGCCGTGCGACGCGTGAACAAGCCGTGGGGCTACGAAATCGTCTGGGCCGAGACCGACCGGTACGTCGGCAAGGTGCTCCACATCCATGCGGGGCAGAAGCTCTCGCGCCAGTACCACCGCCGCAAGGACGAGACGTTCCTCGTCGAGAGCGGCGAGATGGACCTCGAGGTCGGCCAGGGCGCCGACCTGCGCGTCATCCGCATGCGGCCGCGTGAGTCATTCCACTGCCCCCCGAACACCGTGCACCGCATGGTCGCGGTGACCGACGTAGACGTCGTCGAGGTCTCGACGCCCGAGCTCGACGACGTCGTCCGCCTGGAAGACGCCTACGGACGTGAGGGCACCAGCGAGCCGTAGCAGGCCGCCCGGAGCTCGCTCACCTCTTTTTCGCGTTCTTGTCCGCTTTGCCGCCGCCGTCGGCGGGACCGGCGTCGCCGCTCAGCCGCCCCGCCCCCGCCGCGGCGGGTGCCGCCGCCGTGGCCGCGCCGCCGTCGACGACCTCGACGCCCGACTGCGCCTCCTCTTGGGCCATGAGCTGCGCGTCTCGGTCCCATCGGTCCACGTGACCGTCGCAGCTCATGTCGTTGCCCACGCGTTCGAGGCGATTGTGGAAGTAGATCTCCCAGACGTCTGGCTTTCCGCTGGGGCAGTGCGTGTTGCGGCGGACGCGAGACAGCTCGCCTTCGAGGTAGAACTTCCACACGTTCGGCCGGCCCGTCGAGAGGGTCGTATCGGTGTCCTCTTCGGCGATGCGGCCATCGGCGAAGTTGATCCAGTCGTCAATCCGGCCGTCGTAGTTGGTGTCGGCCTCCTCGTGCAGAGGCTCGCCCTTTTCGTTGAACGTGCGCACGACGTCTTTGATGCCGTCGAGGTTCGTGTCGATTTCGCGGCAGAGCAGGACCGTGTGCCGGTCCTCGCGCTCACCGACGGACTTGAAGACGCGCCGGATGTTGGGCCTGAACGAACCAGGCCCCACGGTATCGCTCACCTCGAGCTGCGGGCTGCTCTTCCAGTGAACGAAGGTGTCGCACAGCGAGCGGTCATCGGCCGGCCAGTGCCCAGGGTCGTGCGACCCGCCAGGCGCGGCGATGGGTTTTTTGGGGGGCTCACCGCAGCCGGCGATCGAGCCGAGCTGCGCCCCGGCCAGCGCCACGCCCAGACCAACACGAATCGCCGTCGCCGACCAAGACCTGCCAGCCGCTCGAGTCACCGCGCGCCCCCTTCCGGCGAGGCGCCCGACGACGAGGCGACCGGGGCAGCGGCACCCGAATCGGGCGCCCCCGCGTCGGTGGCCGAGCCCGAGCCCGGAGCCGGTGCACCCGGCGGGTTCGCGCTGTCCTTGCCGGCGACCGCGTTTTCCTTGCCGCTCCCGCCGAGCACAATCGCGCTGGCGGGATCCGGTTTGCCGTCTCCGTCGCGATCGGTCGCGATGCTGACCTTGTCGCCGTCCCAGGTCCACCACTGGTCGACCATGCCGTGCCCGGTGGTGTCGCGCTCGCGCCGCGTCGGGTGGGCCGGTCGCCCGGTCTTGGGGTCGGCCGTGGCACCCGGGTCGAACCACTCCCAGGTGTCGACCTTGTGCTGTCCGCTCGTGTCGTACTCGCGCGAGACGAGCTTCCCGCCCTCGTAGGTCTCGATGGCATTCACGACGCCCGTGTCGTCGTAGCAGAACTCGCGGCGACGAATCGCCCCGTTGGCGTCGAAGTACTCGTAGAGATCCGGCTTGCCGTTGAAGCTCAGGTCGGCGATGCGGCACTTCTCGCGGCCGTTGCCGTCGAAGACGCGACGGACGTCGGCCTTGCCGTCGCCGTTCGTATCGAGCTTCTCGACCTTGCCCGACTCGCTGCACTCCTCGTGCTCCAGCTTTTCGGAGCGCCAGCCGTCGGCGTGTTTCGCCGCCGAAGCGCCGCTCATCTTGCCGCTCCCGCAGGCAGCCGCACACGCGACCACCAGCACGAGGGAACCAATCGCGACGGGAGCAAGGGAGGAATCGAAGCGCAAGTCCTTCATTCGGCGGTTTTTCCCATCCTCGGCTGCGCCCCGGGGCACAATACGCGCCGCAAAGGCGTACGGGCAAGGCGGACAGCACCCACGCCGAACCGGCTCGACCGAGCGGTTGGGAACCGTAAGACCTTGCGATCGGGCCCGGAGTCGGTAGGTATGTTCACGTATTGTCAGTTCACTCGAGAACGTCGGCCCAGTAAAGCCCCAGTTGGCGCAAGCTCGCTCGTTCCCTCCGATGTCCCGCAAGAAGATCTCGACGACCATCTACGTCACGCCCGAGCAGAGCGACCGCCTTCGCTTGCTACACGAAAGGACGAAGGTTCCCGTCGCCGTGTACATCCGCGAGGGCATCGACCTGGTGCTCCGGCAGTACGGGCACCTGCTGCCCGGGCAGCTCGCCCTCGACGGCGGGTCGTCGGCCGACCTTTCGTCGGCGGCGGGTTCGTCCGCGGCGCGGTCGAAGCCGGGCGAGGCGCCCGCCGCTGCGGCGGGTGATAAGCAGGAGCGGGCCGCGAGCGGCGGCAAGTAATCCGCCCGCACGCCCCGCCAGGCCCTTCCCCTCATGCCCATACCGCAGCAGTCCATCCGCAATTTTTCGATCATCGCGCACATCGATCACGGCAAATCGACGCTCGCCGACCGCATCCTCGAGATCACCGGGGCGCTGACCGAGCGCGAAATGCGCTCGCAGTTCCTCGACAAGATGGACATCGAGCGCGAGCGCGGCATCACCATCAAGGCGCAGACGGTGCGCCTCTCCTTCACGGCGGCCGACGGGAAGGTCTACGAGCTGAACCTCATCGACACGCCCGGTCACGTCGACTTCAACTACGAGGTCTCCCGCAGCCTGGCCGCGTGCGAGGGCGCTCTTCTCATCGTCGACTCGACGCAGGGCGTCGAGGCGCAGACGCTCGCCAACGTCTACCTCGCCATCGGCCAGAACCTCGAGATCCTGCCCGTTCTCAACAAGATCGACCTGCCCGGCGCCGACGTGGAGCGCACCAAGGCGCAGATCGAGCAGGTCGTCGGGCTCGACTGCAGCGAGGCCATCGCGGCGAGCGGCAAGACGGGCATCGGCGTGCGCGACATCCTCGAGCAGATCGTGCGCAAGGTGCCGGCGCCCAAGGGAAACGTGAGCGCCCCGCTGCGCGCGCTCATCTTCGACTCCTGGTACGACACGTACCGCGGCGCCGTCGTGATGGTGCGCGTCATCGACGGCATCCTCAAGAAGGGCGACCGTATCCTCTTTCTCGCCGGAGGCACCAACTACGAAGTCACCGAGATGGGCCACTTCACGCCCTTCGGCGCCCCCATCGAGGAGCTCGGGCCGGGCCAGGTCGGCTTCGTCGCCGCGAACATCAAGAGCGTCCACGACGTGAAGCTCGGCGACACCGTGACGCACGCGGTCAGCGCGCCCGGGCGCGGCCCGCACCACATCGGGCCCACGACCGAGGCCCTCCCCGGCTTCAAGGACGTGAAGCCCATGGTCTTCGCGGGGGTCTACCCGACCGACAGCGCGGACTATCCGCAGCTCCGGGACGCCATGGAGAAGCTGCACCTCAACGACGCGGCCTTCACGTTCGAGCCCGACGTGAGCGATGCGCTCGGCTTCGGCTACCGCTGCGGCTTCCTCGGGCTCCTCCACATGGAAATCATCCAGGAGCGCCTCGAGCGCGAGTTCAACCTGGACCTCATCACGACGGCGCCGAGCGTCGTCTACAACGTCTACAAGACCGACGGCACGATGCTACGCGTCGAGAACCCGGCCAAGCTGCCGTCGCCGGTCCACATCGAGCGCACCGAGGAGCCCCTCGTCACGATGACGATCCACGTGCCGGTCGAGTACGTGGGCCCGGTGCTCGCCCTCTGCCAGGAGCGCCGCGGCGTGCAGAAGGGCATGCAGTACGCGAGCGCCGACCGCGTCATCGTGACCTACGAGCTCCCGTTCGCGGAGGTGCTCTTCGACTTCCACGACAAGCTGAAGAGCATCTCGCGCGGCTACGCGTCGATGGACTACGAGCTCGTCGGCTACCGGGCGGACTCGCTCGTGAAGGTGGACATCCTGGTCAACGGCGACCCGCTCGACGCGCTCAGCATCATCGTCCACAAGGAGAAGAGCTACCCGCGCGGCCGGGCGCTCGCGGAGAAGCTCAAGGAGTTCGTCCCCCGCCAGCAGTACGAAGTCGCCATCCAGGCGGCCATCGGCGGCAAGATCATCGCCCGCGAGACGGTGAAGGCGCTCCGCAAGGACGTGACGGCCAAGTGCTACGGCGGCGACATCAGCCGAAAGCGCAAGCTCCTCGAGAAGCAGAAAGAGGGCAAAAAGCGCATGAAGCAGGTGGGGACCGTGGAGATCCCGCAGCAGGCGTTCCTGGCGATCCTCAAGGTGGATTGAGCGAGGGCGGGGCGCTTCGCCCTCTCCGACCGGAAGCACGCGAAGAAGTGTCGCGGCCCCGGCGCCTCGCGGCGCACCGGTGAGACGTAAATAGGCGAGCGTTGCCGGGCGGCGTGCCGCTTGCTACGGCCGAGCCGCCATGGGACCCATTCGCCGCCTCTGCGCCCTCGTCCTGGTCGCAGCCTTTGCGCCGTTCGCCCTCGGCTGCAGCTCGTCGTACGTGCCCGCCGCAAGTCCGCGCGCCGCGATCGTGATGGACAGCGGCTCTTACGCGTACACCCGCGACGGCAAGAAGTACGACGGAGGACTCTTCGGCGGGGACATCGAAGAGGTCGTTCGCGGCAACCCGCAGGCCGAGGACTACGCGCGCGCGTACAAGGGCGGGATGCTGGGCGGCTTCCTTCTGTCCCTGGCCGGCGCGCTCGGGGTGGGCGCCGGAGCGGCCGTGACCGTCGAGCAGGGCTCGCAGAGGGCCCCCGGCCAGTCCGTTCCGCCGACGGGTCTCGTCGTGATGGGCGGCGGGCTGGCGGTCGAGATGATCGGCCTGTTCCTCGAGCTGAACGCGCTGCCCCACATGACCGACGCGATCAACGCGTACAACGACGGCCTCGGCGCGCAGGCCGCGGGGGGTCGCTGAGCGAGCCTGTCGCGCTGCTACTCGCCCGGTCGACTGGGGGCGGCACCGCACCGGAAAACCACGCGGACCCGGTGGTCCACGTCGGCCTGGCCAGGTTCCCCGCGCCGCGATATTTCCGCGATCTGGTCGTCGACGTCGAGTAGCTGGTAGGCGCCCCCATCGCAGAACCACGACACTTGGCGCTCCGCCTCCCGCTTGGAGGGTAGCGGGCGGTTGAACTCGTAGGCTCGACGCCCGTCACGCCAAGGCACAGGGACCGTACGGAGAATGACGACGTGGTTGTCTGCGCAGGCACCTATCAGCGCGCAGCCCAATGCTGCGCAGATCGTCCAACTCCACCTGCGTGCTCCCATCGGGGGCATCCTAAACCCGTTCACCTACCCGTGGGGGCCCGGCTCGACCGTCGCCCGCGTCCCGCGCCTGCGACATTACCGCGAGCGGACACGCGGCGATTGCGAGCCTCGGAATCGCGCTCGTGCGGCGCTCCATCGCGATCGAGAGCCTCGGAACAGGGGCCGGTCGCGAGCCAAACGGCTCCGCAAGCTTGCGCGTCGCACTCGATCGCCGAACGCACACCTTCGTCGGCCCGTCGATCGCGGCTGACAGCGAGGCACAGGCGTGCGCAGCCCCCTCCATCGCGTGCGCTGGGCGATACGAAGGACGGTGCGAGCCTGTCAATCGCGTCCGTCAGCGATACGAACCACGGTGGCAGCCTCTCCATCGCGTCCGTCAGCGATACGAACCCCTGCGTGAGCCTCTCCATCGCGTCCGTCAGCGATACGAACCCCTGCGCAAGCCTCTCAATCGCGTCCGTCAGCGATGCGAACCCCTGCGCAAGCCTCTCAATCGCGTCCGTCAGCGATGCGAACCCCTGCGCAAGCCTCTCAATCGCGTCCGTCAGCGATGCGAACCCCTGCGCAAGCCTCTCAATCGCGTCCGTCAGCGATACGAACCCTTGCGCAAGCCTCTCAATCGCGTCCGTCAGCGATACGCACGACGGTGGCAGCCTCTCAATCGCGTCCGTCAGCAATACGCACGCTGGCGTAAGCCCCCCATTCTGCGCGACAGCGAAGGGGACGACGGCGCACGTCTCCCAATCGCTTCCGGCCGCGGCTCGCACGCGTGCGTACGCGTCTCCATCGCGGGCAACGGCGACACTCCCAACGGCCCACGGCTTTCGGAGACAGATGGGACGAGGTCACGGGCGCGCGGTCGGACACGAGGTCCAGGGGCCGCCGCTCCCTGCAACCCTTGGCGTCTTGGCGGCTTGGCGGCTCTCCCACACCCTGCCCCCGGGCGCGTAAACCAGCGAATCTGCTCGTACGATCCCCTTGCTGCCGTGGCGGCATCGCCACTACCCTCGGGAAACGACCAAGGAGAACCTGCCCATGCGCTTCGGAGTGATCGCGCTCCTGTCTAGTATCGCCTCCATTTTCGCCCTGGCCTGCGGCTCGAGCGTCCCGCCCCCGAACGACGAATGGTCTGCCGCCCAACAGGACGTCGGCAAGGCCGAGGCGGGCGGCGCGCCCGGCGTGCCGGACGCGAAGCTGCACCTGCAGCTCGCCCAGGAGGACCTGGCGAAAGGCAAGCAGCTCATCGATCAGGACAACAAGCGCGCCGCGAGCCTGATCGCGCTCGCGCGCGTCGAGGCGCAGCTCGCGCTGAGCCTCGCGAAGCAACAAATTGCGCAAGACGCGGCGCAGAAGGCGCAGACCGATCTGCAGTCCGCCAAGGGAGGTAAGTGATGCGCACCGTAGGCATCGTCCGCTTCTTCGGAGTCGTCGCGCTCGGCAGCTTTGCCCTCGCCGCGTGCGGCGGCGAGCGCATCCCGCCGAAGGCGCTCGTCGACGCGCGCAACGAGTTCTCGCGAGCCAAGTCGGGCGTCACCGTGCAGCTCGACCCGACCGACGTCCACGAGGCCGACCTCGCGCTGCAGCGCGCCGAGGCCGCGTGGAACAACGATCCGGACGAGCCCACGACGATCGACTCCGCGGTCATCGCGCAGCGCAAGGCGCAGATCGCCGAAGCCGAGGCCGCCGCCCTCAAGGCGCAGCAGGACGCCGAGCAGGCCCGTCGCGATCTCCTGGCGACCCAGCAGCAGCAGCTCCAGGCCGCGCGCGGTCAGCTCAGCCAGACGCAGCAGAACCTGCAGATGACCCAGCAGACGCTCGAGCAGCAGAAGGCCACGACGGCCGAGCAGCAGAAGAAGCTGGCCGACCTCGAAGCCAAGCTGAAGGACGCGCGCGACACCATCGCGAAGATCGCGGCCGTCAAGGACGACGACCGCGGCATGGTCATCACGCTGCAGGGAGAGGTCCTCTTCAAGACCGGCAAGTGGGATCTCAAGGCGGGCGCGATGGCCAAGCTCGACCAGATCGCCGAGGCGCTGCGCGGCAAGGAGCAGCCGATGGTCGTCTACGGCTTCACCGACAACGTCGGCACGCGCGACATGAACATGGATCTCTCGCAGAAGCGTGCGCAGTCGGTGCGCGACTACCTGGTGACCAAGGGCATCCCGCAGGACCTCATCTCGGCGCAGGGCAAGGGACCCGACAGCCCGGTGGGCGACAACAGCTCGATCGAGGGCCGCGCGGAGAACCGCCGCGTCGAGATCGTCGTCAGCCCGAAGAAGTCGTAGAGCCCTTCCGCTTCTCGATCATGGCGGCGCTTCGCACGATACGCGACCCCGCGGCCACGCGCCGCACCTGGGCGGAGCAGGCGAACGGGGTCGGGGGGCCCGACTCGGCGAGGTTGAGCTACGAGGGCGCTCACGCCTTCGGCAGCGAGACTGTCCATCGCTGGGTGCTCGGCAACGGCTTGACCGTCCTCTTGCTCGTCGACGACGCGGCGCCGGTCGCCTCGTATCACACCTGGTTCAAGGTGGGCTCGCGGCACGAGCGCCCCGGCAAGACCGGCCTGGCGCACCTCTTCGAGCACCTGATGTTCAACGAGACCGAGAACCTGAAAGCGGGCATTTTCGATCGAAAGCTCGAGGAGAACGGCGCCGAGACCAACGCCGCCACCTGGGTCGACTGGACCTACTACTACGAGTCGCTGCCAGCCGAGCGGCTCAAGCTCGCCATCCAGCTCGAGGCCGAGCGCATGGCGCGCCTGGTGCTGCGCGAGCCGCAGGTGGCGAGCGAGAAAGAGGTCGTCGCGAACGAGCGGCGATACCGCGTCGACGACGACGTAGAGGGCGCCGCCAACGAGCTTCTCTACAAGACGGCGTTTGCGCAGCACCCCTACCACTGGCCCACCATCGGCTGGATGGAAGACATCCAGGGCTTCACCCCGGAAGACTGCGTCTCCTTCTACCGGACGTTCTACGCGCCGAACAACGCGACCGTGGTCGTCGTGGGCGACGTGCGAGAGCGCGACGTCTTGCTCGCCATCCGCGACGCGTACGGCGCCATTCCCGCGCAGGTCATCCCGCCCGAAGACGTCGTCCCCGAGCCCGCGCAGCTCGAACGCCGCGAGCAAGAGGTCCGAAAGCCGACGGTGAGCGAGAAGCTGCTGGTCGCGTTCAAGGGACCCGCGCTGGGCGACGCGGACCACGCGGTGGCGACGGTCCTGAACGAGGTCCTCTTCGGCGGTCGTGCGTCGCGGCTGTATCGCACGCTCATCGTGGACCGCGAGCTCGCCAGCGACGTGAGAGGTTGGGTGTCGACCTTCCGCGACCCGGGCCTGCTCGAGTGCTGGGCAACGGCGCGCGGCGCGCACACGACGCGCGAGCTGCAAGCCGTGCTCGAAGAGGCGTTCGCGCGCGTGCGGGCGGACGTCGTCACCGACGAGGAGCTCGCGCGTGCCAAGGCGCGGCTCGAGCTGGGTCTCTTGCAGCAGCTCGAGACGATTCCGGGCAAGGCCGAGCAGATTGGCTTCTTCGAGACGGTCCTCGGAGACCCGTCGTACGCGTTCCGTCGCATGGAGGCGTTCCGCCGGACGACCGCGAGCGACTTGAGGCGCGTCGCACGGCGCTACCTGCTCGAGAGCGCGAGCACCATCGTGCGGGTGGTGCCCGAGAGCGGCGCCGCCCGCGAGGCCGCTCAATGAGCGCGGCGCGAGCGGCTCGCGCACACCTGCGCACGCCCCTTCGCTTCGAGCTGGACGGCGGGGCGCTCGCGCTCCTCGAGGCCGCGCACGCGTTGCCTCTGGTTTCTATCGTGGTCGCCCTGCGCAGCGGGTCGTCTTCGGACCCCCCGGGAAAATCGGGCCTGGCGCGAATCGCGATGCGCATGCTGCGCCGCGGGTGCGAGGGGTTGACCTCGGAGCAGATCGATTTCCGCATCGACACGCTGGGCGCGGAGATGGCCATCGACACGGCGCCGTCCACGGTCGCCATTCACGCGCAGGTCATCTCGCGAAGTCTCGGCGGCATGGTCGACCTTCTGGCACGCCTTCTGGGGACGCCGACCTTTCCGATCGACGAGCTCGAGCGCCTGAAGCGCGAGACCATCGCCGAAATCATCGAGTCGCGCGACAGCGACCGCGTGGTGGCGCAAAAGGCGCTGCAGCGAACGCTCTTCGAAGGCCACCCCTACGGCCGGAACTCCGGGGGCACGGTCGAGAGCGTCGCGTCGATCTCGCGCGACGACGTCCTCGCCTTTTATCGCCGGTTCGTCGTGCAGGGAAACCTGGTCGTGGGCATCTCCGGCGATCTCGACGCCGACCACGCGCCTGTGGTGGCGCGGACCCTCCTCGCGCGGCTCCCGCGCGGCGGCGCCGCTCCAGACGACGTCCCGGAGCCCACGATGCGTCCCGGACGGCGACTGCTCGTCGTCGACAAGCCCGAACGGACCCAGACGCAGATCCTCGTCGGCACGCTGGGCACCTCGCCACACGACGACGATCACGTCCCTCTCATCGTGTCGAACGCCGTCTTCGGCGGGACGTTCACCTCCCGCCTCATGAAGGAAGTTCGCTCCAAGCGGGGCTGGTCGTACGGCGCGAGCGCGCGCACGGTGGTCGACCGCCGGCGGCAGGCCTGGGTGATGCTCACCTTCCCGGCCGCCGAGGACGCCCCCCGTGCCTGAAGCTGTCGCTCGAGCTCATGGCCGCCTGGGTCGACAAGGGGGTCACGCCGCGCGAGGTGGGCTTCATCCAGCGCTACCTGGTCCGGTCGCACGCGTTCGAGATCGACACCGCGGCCAAGCGCTTGCACCAAGCGCTCGACGTCGAGCTCCTCGGGTTGCCGGCGGACTACTACTCGGCGTGGACGGATCGAGTACGCGCGGTCTCGGCCGAGGCGGCGAGCGCCGCGGTGCGTGCACGCATCCGTCCGGCGGACCTGCTCGCGGTCGTCGTGGGCACGGCCTCGCAGGTGCTGGGGCCGTTGCGCGACGTCATCGCGGATCTGTCGGAAGCCAGCGTCGTCCCCTTCGACGCGGAGTGAGGCGTGCCGCGCGGCGCTGATCGTCGCTTCGCCTTAATCGTTGCGCTCGCATATCTGCCGGTGGCGCTCTTCGCGATCACCCATCACGAGATGTGGCGCGACGAGCTGCATTGCTGGCTGGTGGCGCGTGACAGCGCCACGCCGTGGGACGTCGTACGCGAGCGTGCCTACGACGGCCAGCCGCCTCTCTGGTACCTGCTGCTCTGGGGTCTGCAGCGAGTGACGGCCAACCCGGTGGCCATGCAGGTCGTCCACGTGGCCATCGCGGTCGGGGTGGTGTGGGTCTTCGCGCGGCATGCGCCGTTCCACCGCGCGGCTCGCGCCGCCTTTCCGTTCGGCTACTTCCTGGCCTACGAGTACGTCGCGCTCAGCCGCTGCTACGGGCTCGCCCTGCTGCTGGCGCTCCTTCTCTGCGTTCTGCACCCGCGGCGCTTCGAACGTCCGGTCGCCGTGGCGCTTCTGCTGGCCGCGCTGGCGCTGACGACGACCGTGTCCACCGTGGTCGCGGCGGCCTACACGGGCGCGCTCGCGATCGACGCGGTAGCGGCCGCCTGGCGCGGCGATTCCACCGCCAGGCGAGCGTGGATCCCCGTCGCGGCCGGGCTCCTGGCGTGTCTCGCAGCGGCGCTCTGCACCTGGCCGCCCGCCGATTCGACCGTCACGCACATCGGGTGGCCTCGCGCGCTACCGAGCGACGACGCCCCGACACGGCTGCTCGTGGCCCTTGCGCCGATCCCGCGGGTCGATTTCTTCTTCTGGAACAGCAACGCGCTGCTCGCGTGGGAGCCGCTGCGCCGCGTCGCGCTGCCCGTGTCGATCGCCCTGGCGGCGTGGATCGCATTCCTTCTGTCGCGCGTGCGCGCGGCCGCTCTGCTCTTCGGCGCAGGAACCGTGACGCTGGTGGCGCTCTTCGCGTTCGTCTACGGCGGCGATGTGCGACACCACGGGTTCTTCTACGTGCTCTTCCTGATGGGAGCCTGGATCGCCCGGACATCGGCACGTGACGAACCGACCGCTGAGCGCCCCCGCTGGGCGCAGCTGCGCGAGGCCGGACTCGCGCCGACGCTCGCGGTGGTCCTCGCGCTGCAGGTCCTGGGAACGCCGGTTGCGCTCTACTACGACGGCAAATACATATTTTCGTCGGGTCGGCGCGCAGCCGAGGCTCTACGCGAGGCGGGTCTGGCCGACGCCCTCCTGGTCGCGGAGCTCGACTTCCCCGCCACCGCCGTCCTCGGGTACCTGAAGAGCGACGCTCGCGCCTACTCACCGCGCACGGGGCGCACGTTCTCGTTCGTCAAGTGGACGGCCGATCGTCACTGGGATCCCACCGACGCGCAAACGGTGCGCTTCGCCGCGGACCTCGGCGCGACCAAGGGCCAGGACGCCGTTCTGCTCATGAATCGGCCGCTGCTCCCCGAGCTCGTCGACGGAACGGCCGTGACACGCATCGCCGAAGAGTTCGACTCGATGATCGAGGAGGAGAACTTCTACATCTACCGCGTCGCGCGCCGCGGCTCCTAGAGAAGGAGAGAGCCGGGCGGCTCTCACGCGGCCGCGCGACGCAGGTGACCGTCCCGCAGCGCGCGCGCCCAGTAGCCGACGCCGGCGAGCGCACCGGCCAGACCGGCCACCGCGACGAGCCAGCTCAGGTGGGGAACGCGGAACACGGCGGCCGTCACGACGGCAAACTGCAAGCAGGTGGCGGCCTTGCCGAGCAGGTTGGCCGTGGGCTGATCGGACCGCCGCTGGCGGGCGTGGTGACTCACGGCGATCCAGACGACGAGCGGGAGCTCGGCCAGCTCGCGCGTGCTGATGATGACGACCTCGATCGGCGAGAGGTAACCCCATGCCACCAGGCTCACCGCCACGGTGAGGACGAAGATCTTGTCGGTCGCCGGATCGAGCGCGGTCCCCGTGGGCGTCACCTGCGAGAATCGCCGCGCGTACCAGCCGTCCAGCACGTCCGATACGCCCGCCGCGATCAGCACGGCCAGAGCAGCCGCCGGATGCCCGAGAGTGAGCGGAAAGACGGCAGCGAGCGGGAGTCTGGAGAGGCTGAGCAGCCCGGGTACTCGCCAGAGATCGCGTGCTCGGTAAAGGCCCATCGTGTGCCCCGAAAGAATGGTACTCCGGCACCCGTTCCGGCACGCCGCAATGCGGCGCGAGGAGCCCGGGAAACGGCCGAAATCGCCAGTTGCTGGGACCGGCGAGGCAAAGACCGTACACTGGGGATCGCGATGCAGTTGCGAGGGCGAGCGGGGCGGTCGGTATGAGCGGAGTCGGCAAAGGGAAACCCGACCCGAACGCCACCATCCAGATCGATCAGCTCGGCCTCGATCAGGTCGAGCTCATCGACGAGGCCGGGCCGCCGCCCTCGCAGACCCCGCCGCAGGAGCGCGGCGCACGCGCGTTGCCGCCTGCGCTGCCACGGAGCTCGCTTCAGCCCCCTCCCGCGCGGCGTGCCGCGGGTCGTACCGCCGTGCGCGCTGGTGTTGATCGTTGCCGTCATAGCCGGGGCGATCGTGGCGGGCCTCCTCGTCGGCAGCCGCGTTCGCGGCGGAGCCCCCGCGGAGCCCGGTGCTTCGGCGAGCTCCGTCGGAAAGGGGGCACCCGCGCCGGGAGCTTCGGCGTCGACCCTCGTACTGCCCACCGTGGAGATCGGGAATCACTGAGGGTGCACCCGTCGCCCGGACTGACGCTAGCCGGTCACCCGCCCCCCAAGAGGAAGCTGACGCCCAGTCGCAGCTCGACGCAGCCGGTGAAAGCGCGCGCGGTCGAGTACCAGGTGTCCGGGTTCTTCGGGTTGTTGGGGTTCGTAATCGGCAGGGCGGTCGAGCCGGAAGGGATCTCCGGATTCTCCAGCGCCTGGTAGTAGACCATGCCGCGAAGCTCGAGGCTGAGGGCGACCCCCGTGCTGATGTACATGCGCCCGCCCACGCCGGCCGTGAGCTGCACGAGGTGGCTGTCGTCGAACCGCCGGTCGGTGGGATCGCGGACGGCTACCGGGCGCGAAGACACGACGCCCGCGCCGAGCAGGCCGTAGCCGTCGAGCGACCCCGCCTCCGGTAGCACCACCCACGGCAGGTACCCGACGTCGACGCTCGCCGACCACGAGGTCTCGTTTCGCGGATAGGACGGATTCGAGCCCACCGAACCGTTGAAGGGCGCGTAGAGCGCGCCGTCGAGACCGAGCGCCCAGTGCGGCGCGAGCCGATAGGCGACGTCGGCGCCGACCAAGCCGCCCGTCACCGAGTCGGGCAAGACGGCCCATCCCGCGACCGGGCGCAGCTCGAGCCAGGGAAGCGATTCTCCTGCAAACGCCGGCGGTGAGACCATCGCCCCGGCCACGGCGAGACCCATCAGCACGGCGAGATATCGCTTCGTTCGCATCTCGGTTCATGCCGAGCGCGCGCGCGTTTGATCACCGAGGCGTGCCGGCTTCGATCAGGGCGCGAAGAGGTCCGGCCAGGATCCCGTGTGGATTGGCGTCGAGCAGCGTGCGCGCCAGGGCCGTCGCTTCGGACGTGCGACCTTGCGCGACGAGCGCCCGGGCGCGCAACAGCCCCGCCTCTTCGGTCAGCACACCGCGGGGGCAGCGGGCACGATACGCCTCCAGCTCCCGGACTGCGGCGCCGGCGTCGTCGGCCGCGAGCGATTGCGCAGCGCGCTGCACCAGCGCGATCTCCACGGAGAGGTCGCAGGCGACCGGCGATTCGGGCGCGCGGGGGGACGCGCGACGAGCCTGCCGTCGAACCTGGACGGGCTGCTTCATCGAGGAGCCGTAGGGCGCCGACTTCACCGCGACCTCCTCGCCCGTCGCGCTCGACGAGGACGCCGGCGCCGTTGCAGCGGCAGCGGGTAGCGGCGGCGCGACCAGGACCGGCCCGCTCGGCCCAGCCGCGGGATGGGCGAGGCTCCACACGATGCCTCCCGCGCCGCACGCGGCCGCGAGCGCGGCGAGGAGCGACTTCAGGACCTTTCCGCGGAGGAGCGACTCGGCGCCCGTCGATTCAACGGGGGAATTCACCCGCAGGCCGAGCGCCACGAGCACGGACTCCTCGGCCGCCGGAGCCGGAGCCTCGGCGCGCGCCGCGAGCACGAGGCGCCGGTCGAACCGGTTGCCGTTTCGAACGATGCGCCGCGGGGTCATCTGGCTGGCCTCCGCGCTGCGGCCTGGGCCTGGACGCGGCGTGAAAGCGCCTCGAAGGTCTCCCGCGCGCGCCGCAGCCGCG
Source organism: uncultured delta proteobacterium (assembly GCA_963720145.1). Classification (GTDB taxonomy): domain Bacteria; phylum Myxococcota_A; class Polyangia; order Polyangiales; family Polyangiaceae; genus Palsa-1150. Next base: position 120,890 of record CAVREO010000030.1, on the reverse strand, counting down.
ATGCGACGGTTCCGGCGGGCACGTCCAGTGTCCGCGCGATGTCGGCCATCGTCATCTCCTCGAGCTCATGGAGAATGAAGACCGACCGTAGGTCCGGCGGCATCGACTCGAGCAGCGCGTCGAGGAGGGCGCGGGCGCGCCGATCGTCCAGCTCTTCTCCGGCATCGGGACCGGCGGCCCGGAGGCCACAGAGCACTTGCTCGCCATCGGTGTCCTGCCACGGGCGGCGCTCGCGCCGTGCCGCCTGGGCGACCCGCAGAGCCACCCCGAAGAGGAACGTCTTCTCGCGGCCGGGCTCGACGTCGTCGATGCGCCGGGCGAACACGAAGAGCGCCTGCTGGGCGACGTCTTCGACCGAGCCCTCGGGAACACCGAGCCGCCGCAGCCACCTCCAGAGCGAGCCGTAGTGCGCCCGAACGGCGTCGCTCACCCGAACGGCGGCCTGCGGCCGTGCCGACTTGGCGAACGGAGATGCCGGGCCCTCGAGGGCCCCTGGGTGGAGGAACGATGCGGCGTCGGTCACGTCAGCCATGGTGGCTTTCCCCCTGTGGATGTCGGGGGGCGCCCGGATTGATCACAGAAGGAACCAGCCGACGCCGATACCCACTCCGCCGAGAACCGGCTGCACGCGGTAACCGATGTTCGAGGGCGCCCCAAACACCGACATTCCCCCGCGCGGGCCGAGCACATCGCGCGTCAGGGGAAACATCAGGTCGCCCTCCAGGTCCAGCAGAAACCGGCGATTGACGAAGCGGACACGGAGCACGGAGCCGGCGGCTTCCCAGAGGCTCCGGGCTTCCGGGGAAAGGTCCGTGGTCTTGATCTCGCCCACGTCGAACCGGGCGCAGGCCCACGCCTCGATCGTCGACGAGCTCCAGGGGCGACTCGCGACGGCCCGCAAGGGGCAGGTCTCGACGCGGGCGACGCGCCGCACGAGCCCCTCGTGGCCCCAGAAGACGGATTCGCCCAGCTGCAATGGCGGTCCCTTCCCGCCCGAGCCCCACTCGATGCCGGCGGTCGCGATCTCGCCCCCGATGCGAAGCGCGAACGCCGAGAGATTGGGTACGTCGTGCACGATATCGACGTACGCCGCGAACCCGGTGGCGACCTGGCTCGCCAGCGCAGACAGGGTCCCTTCGGCGGAGGCGCCAAGCCGCCAGCCGGGCGGCAGAGGGCCCTCTTGCTCCGGGGGACTGTCGGGCTTCGCGTCCAGCATGCGCGGCGGGGGGGGGTTGGGAGAAGCCGGCGCCGGGGCGGCTGGGGGCCGGGAGTCGGGCTCGAGGGCGAGCGACACGAGAACCGCGAGCGAGCGCACGACGTCGTCGCATCGCGCGCCGCGGACCGAGCGGGTGGACTCGTGCCCGTCGGGGCTGCGCACGACCAGGTGTCCGGTCACGTCGCCCGCGACCTCGACGGTCACGAGGAACGACCGCGCCGGGAGCTCCGCGGAGGCCCGGGCGATGTGCCCGCCGTCCTGCGCAATCGCAGCCGTGAGGGCGGCCTCCGTCGGGCAGCCGCTCTCGGGCGCTTCGTACGAGAAGCGTATCGACTCGGCCGCGGCGCCGGTCGTGCCGGTCGCGACCGCGATGCTCGCGCAACCGAAGGTGAGCCAGCGCATAGCCAAAGAATGACCGCAGCGCGCCAGGACCGTCATGCGGCCGGGCGCGAGAAACGCCTGCAGCGAACGCCCGACCCGCCCTCAGCCACCCTTCGCGAGCTTCTCGGCCAACCCGGTGTCGTAGTGCCCGGCCCGAAATCTCCCGTCGCCGAGGACCTTTCGCAGGAACGCGACATTGGTCACGCACGGCGCGATCGTCGTTCCCGCCAGGGCGCGTCCAAGCTCGTCGATGGCCCCCTCGCGCGTCTCGGCCCACGCGACGACCTTCGCGATCATCGGATCGTAATGGGGCGTCACCTTGCTTCCCGCGCGAACGCCGGACTCGATGCGCAGCGTCGCGGTCTGGGCCTCGCCGACTCCACCGGCCCACACGAGCTGGTCCACGTCTCCCGGCTTGGGCAGGAAACCCCTCGCCGGGTCCTCGGCGTAGACCCGCGCCTCGATGGCATGCCCCCTCGCGACGGTCTTCGACAGATCCGGAAGACGCTCACCTGCCGCGACGCGGAGCTGCCATTCCACCAGATCGAGCCCGGTCACCATCTCGGTCACCGGATGCTCCACCTGAAGACGCGCGTTGACCTCGAGGAAGAACAGGTTGCCCTCCGCGTCGGCGATGAACTCGCACGTCCCGGCGCCCCGGTACCCCGCGCTCCGAACGACGCGTAGCGCCGCGGCGAAGAGCTCGCGACGGCGCGCCTCGCCCGCCTCGCCGGCGAAGAAGGCGGCCGGCGAGGGTGCCTCTTCGATGATTTTCTGATGACGCCGCTGAATGCTGCAGTCGCGCTCGCCGAGCGCATAGGCCCCGCCGTGAGCGTCGCAGAAGACCTGAACCTCGATGTGGCGCGGATGCGTGAGATACCGCTCGAAGTAGACGCGGGCGTCCGCGAAGGCCGCCTTGCCGCGATCGGAGCAGGCCTTCAAGGCGCGCTCCAGCCCCGCGGGGTCGGTCACGACTTGCATCCCGATTCCCCCACCGCCGCCGACCGCCTTGACGATGAGAGGAAAGCCGACGCCTTCCGCCGCCGCGCGCGCGCGCGCGAGCTCCTCGGGCGTGCCCAGCGCGACCGGCTCGTCGATCCCGGGGACGGGCGTGGTCCCCGCCGCGAGCGCGACGTGCCGCGCCTTCATCTTGTCGCCGAACGCCTCGAGCACCTCGGGCGGGGGTCCGACGAACACGACGCCGGTGGCCTGGACCGCTCGCGCGAAAGAGGCTTTCTCGCTGAGAAACCCGTAGCCCGGGTGCACAGCTTCGGCGCCCGTGCGCGTGACCGCAGCGAGGATGGCGTCGGCATCCAGGTACGACTCGCGGGCCGGAGGCGGGCCGATGCGCACCGCCTCGTCGGCGTCGGAGACGTGCGGCGCGTCGCGATCGGCGTCGGAGAAGACGGCGACCGTGCGAATCCCGAGCCGCCGGCAGGTGCGCATCACCCGCCGCGCTATCTCACCCCGGTTGGCGACCAGAACCTTTTCGAAGGGCTTCGGCATCGCGTTCCCTTATCACGGGCACGCCGCGACGACGGGCCGGCGCGCAGTGGTCAGAGTTTCTGCGACAGCAAGATCCCGCCGCTCACGACGACCCTCTGGCCGGCGACCAGGCCGTGTTTGACCTCGAGCCACTGGCTCGACTCCCCCTCGTCGACCTCGATGGGCATTCGCTCGAACTCTACGCGGCCGTCTTTCTGTCCGTTCTCGACGAAGGCGACCTTGTACTCGCCGAGGCGCAAGAGCGCCCCGCGCGGAATCGCGAGCGCTCGCTTCTGCTCGACCGAGATTTGCACCGTGGCGTACATCTCGGGCCTGAGCAGCTTGTCCGGATTGTCGAACGTGCAGCGGACCTTGGCCGTACGGGTGTTCGCGTCGAGCATGCCGCTGACCCAGTCGACCTGACCGCGAAAGACCTTGCCCGGATACGTGACGACGGACACCACGGCCGGCGAGCCCACGCGCACGCGGGCGAGGTCCACCTCGTAGAGATCGCCGATGACCCACACCTTGTCGAGCTCTCCAATCGTGAAGAGCTCTTGGCTCGCGCCGCCGGTGTACTGCCCCTGCACCTCGACTCCGGGGCTGATGTTGCGCAGGAGAACCTCGCCGTCGATGGGCGAGGCAAGCGTGTACGTCTGCGTGACCGAGTCGACGCCGCCGGTGTGAAGGAGGGCGGCCTTCTGCCGGGCGCGCTCGATTTCGGCCTTGGCGCGGCGGTAGTTGTCCTCGGCTGTCTCCAGGTCCGCCGCGGAGCCTGCCTTCTGGGCGAAGAGGTCTTTCTTCCGCTGATAGTCGTGCTGCGCCGCGATGAGGTCGGCCTGAGCCTTGTTCATGTCGCTCACCGCGTTGCCGATGTCGGGCGACTCGATGACCGCGAGCGAATCGCCCTTGGCGACGCGCTGGCCGAGCTGCGCGGAGATCCGCACGACGCGGCCGGTCACGGGGGAGAAAACGTGACCCGATCGCAGATCGTCGAGCGTGACCCGGCCGCTCGTGAGAATGGTATCGTCCACGTCTTGCTCGGCGACCGGCTGCACCTCGATCTTCGCGTCATGAACCTGCGCCGGGGTGAGCCACACCTGTCCCGGGGGCGGTTGCGCGGCCGTCTCCGGAGCGGCCTGCAACTTGTGGCAGGAGATGGCCAACGCCGACGCGGCGGCCAGGCCAACGAAGCTCGCAAAGAAAACATGAAGGACAGCCGGTCGGGCGGGGCGCAAGGCAGTCATGTCCACCGGCCGCGCTTAGCAAGCTGCGCACCATGGACATGCCGAGAACGAACCTGCGCGCGATATCCTTCCCCCGATCCGTCCCCTAGGGCATTCTGCCCGACATGCACTGGCCGGAGCGGGACATCGTGACTCGCACGAAGACGGCGCCCTCGAACGCCACGGATGAGGTCCGACCATGAGCTACGTCGCCGCTCCTCGCCGGTACGAGGAAATGCCGTACCGGTTCTGCGGAAAAAGCGGCCTTGAGCTGCCCGCCATATCGCTCGGCTTGTGGCACAACTTCGGCGACCACACGCCGTTCGAGACCCAGCGCGAGATGGTGACGGCGGCATTCGATCTGGGCATCACGCACTTCGATCTCGCCAACAACTACGGTCCGCCCTACGGCAGCGCCGAGACGAACTTCGGCCGCATCTTGCGGGGGGATCTGCAGGCCTACCGCGACGAGATCGTCGTCTCGACGAAGGCGGGGTGGGACATGTGGCCCGGGCCGTACGGGCAAGGTGGCGGCAGTCGCAAGTACGTCCTCGCGAGCCTCGATCAGAGCCTGAGGCGGCTCGGCCTCGACTACGTGGACATCTTCTATTCGCACCGCTTCGACCCCGACACGCCGCTCGCGGAGACCATGGGCGCGCTGGCGACCGCGGTACAGCAGGGCAAGGCGCTCTACGTCGGCATCTCGCAGTACTCCGCGGCAAAGACGCAAGAAGCCGCCGCGCTGCTGCGCGAGGGGAAGGCGCCGTGCCTCATCCACCAGCCGTATTACAACATCTTCGACCGCTGGATCGAGCAGGGGGTCCTCGACACGCTCGAGCGCGAGGGCATGGGGTGCATCGCGTTCAGCGCGCTCGCGCAGGGCGTGCTCACCGACAAGTACCTGAGCGGGATCCCGCAGGACTCGCGCGTCCGCCGGCCGGGCGGTGACTCGCTCGAGCGCGAGCTCCTCAGCGAGAAGAACCTGGCCCGCGTGGGGGCACTCAACGAGATCGCCAAGGCGCGGGGCCAGAGCCTCGCGCAGATGGCGCTCGCCTGGGTTCTGCGCGACCCGCGCGTGACGAGCACGCTCATCGGCGCGAGCAACGCCGCGCAGATCCGCGAGAACGTCGCGGCGCTGCGGAACCTCGCCTTCACGGCCGACGAGCTCACGCAGATCGATCGGCTCTCCCAGAAGAGCGAGCAGGCTTAAAGCTCTCTCGACGTTCGCGGGCCGAGCGACCCGCCGGCGCCGCGCTGCCGGGTGAAGCGCCGGACCGCGCTCTCCTCCCAGCGGCCGAGCAAACTGCGAATGCCCTGGTGGGGCCGCTCGGTGCGCAGCGCATCGGTCGCAGCCGCGCGAAACGACCACGTTGGACGGTGCCCAGTCAGCTGCCAGTAGCGCCGGTCCCGAGGCAGCAGATCGGATTCGAGGCCAAGCACGAGCTCTCGCGCGACGTCGTAGTTCGCGCGCGAGATGAGCTTCAGCCAGAGAGCGGAGAGTCGCGGCGTGAGAAGCGGAACGCGCGCCGCGGGGATGAGACGTCCCTCGATCTCTCCGACGGTCATGAGCATCTCGCGCACGCTCAGCACCTCCGGTCCCGGGATGTCGAAGCACGTGCTTTCCGGGAGCGGCAGGGTTCGAGCGTCGAGAAGAGCCGTGACCACGTCCGGAATGGCGATCGGGCAGCTCCGCGACTCGAGCCACCGCGGAAGGATCATGGCGGGCAAACGCAGGGAAAGGTCCCGAAGAATTTGCCACGATGCGCTCCCGTTACCCACGATCATCGCAGCGCGAAGCTCGAGAGCGGGCACCGAGCTGGCGCGGAGGATGGCCCCGACTTCGAGGCGACTCGCCAAGTGCTCGGAAGGCATTCCGGCCGGAGCGACCCCGCCGAGGTAGACGATGCGCCGCACTCCGCTGGCTGCCGCGATGCCGGCGACTGCCTCTGCGCTGCGTCGCTCCACCTCGCGAAAGTCGGGGCGGCCACGCTCGCCCATGCTGTGGACGAGGTAGTACACGCAGTCGACCCCGGCGAACGCCTCACTCAGGGACTCCGGCACGCGGACGTCGCAGGCTACCCATTGCACACCGCGCTGCCCGCCTGGGTCACCCCGACGAGACGCTCCGCGGACGGTCTCGCCCGCGGAGAGCAGAGCCGGAGTGAGCGCTCTTCCCACGAACCCGGTGGCACCTAGGACGAGCACCGGCATGGCTTCGTGCGAGTCGCTGCAACGTGCACGCCGCTATCGACGCCGTCCCCGCGCGAGCCCTCGGTGGCTGGGCCGGCGCCGCGGGGAGGTGGGCGCTCGAGTCACTGCAGGTAGTCGCGATCCTTCAGCTTCTTCGGGATGTACTCCTCGGTGATGAACGAGATGCTCTTCGTGAGGAGGGCGTCGACTTCCATCTTGAACCCGTTGTCGACGGTCGCCTGGATCTCACGCTGCCACTTCGGGTCTTTGAACCAGGGATACGCCTTCATCTGCGCGGCGCGCGTGATGTCTTCCTTCGTCAGCTTGATCTCCGCCGCCCTGGGCATCTTGAACTTCTTGTAGTCGTAGGCGCTCATCCCCAGGAAGCGCACGTTCGGCACGGCCATGCGCATCGACTCGTACGCCAGGCTGATGCTCCCCTGTTTGAGCACCGAGTAGATGTAGAGCCCCCACGGGTCGTTATCGACCAGAATGTAAATGGGCAGCTTGAGCTCCGTCGCCATGCGCTGCAAGAACCGCCGCGCCCCGCGCGCCGCCTGGCCCTCGCTCGTCAGGAGGATGCAATTGTGCTTTTCCCAGAAGCGGTCTTCGTTCAGCCGATGCCAGACCGCCTGCTTCTCGACGAGCAGGATGAACTCCGCTGAGTTCTTCACGAACTTCAACTGGTCCGACTCGCAGATGCTCGGGATGCCCCAACCCCCGCGCCCCATGCGCGCCAGATCGATCGTGTCGCCCGCGTCGTTGACCGTCAGCTTGCCGACCACCAGGCCCCGCCGGTTCGCGAAGAGGTGCAGCTCCTCGCGGAGCGCGTCGATGCCGACCTCGAGGTCCTCGATGATGGGATCGCTCTCGCTCTGGTCCTCGAACGTATTCTCGTTGGATCCGTCGAGCGTGTGCTTGGTCATATAAAACATCTGGCGGATGCTGATCGTCTTGCCCTCGTCGAGCAGTGTCTTGCATCCGCTCGCGACGAGCATGGTCTGCATGAATTTGCGCGCCATGGCCGCGTTGAAGAACTCGCGCGACTGGGTGCGGTCGCCGAGCTCGATGATCTTCCTTCGTTCGTTGAACGACACGTTCGTCAGCGTGCGCGTGCGGATCTCCACGGCCGGGTTGTCGCCCTTGGTGGCCTGCGTGAGCACCTGCCGCGCGAGCTTCTCGATCTTCGAGAGCGTCTCGGCGTCGCGGTCGGTCTTCTTGGCCTTGGTCGGCTTCGTCTTCGCGGGCATGGGCTACTCCGGCGTTACTCCACGAGCTTGAGCTGCTCTCCTCGTTTGCGCTTTCCGCCCTTTGCCGGACCGCTGTCTTTGGCCGGTTTGGCGGGCTTCGCCGCGGGGGCGTCCTGGGAGGGCTTGGCGTCCTTCGGGGGCTTTGCGGCCTTCTCCGCCTCGGCGTTCGCCCCGTCCTTGCCGTCCTCGTCGTCGGCGAACCGCACGAAGCTCGGCATGGCCTTGTAAAACGGCTTCTCCGTCTTCTCTTTGGGCATACCGAGAATCGCTGAGAGAGCCTGGGCGACCTCCGGGATGTACTTCTCGAACAAGCTCCGCCGCAGGCTCTCGCGCTGGGCGTGAGCGCGCGCCCGGAGGTGCGCTGCCAGCTTTCGCCCGCACTCCTGAAGGGCGAGCTTCATCTCCGCGAGGAGCTCGTCGTAGTGGGCGACCGCCTCTTTCGCTTCGCTCGTGAACGGCACCCACACGCTGGCCAAGTGCACGACGATCGCCATCGGCGCGATGGGCAGGCTCCCCTTGGGTTGCTGCAGCTCGTAGCCGCGCCAGTTGGTCTGGTACACGCTCTCGCTGATGGCGCATGCCTTCGGCTGGTACTGGAGCGGCACCCGGTTGGCGAAGCGCATGATCTCCGCCTGCTCGTCGTTCGGCAGCTCGCCCCCGAAGGCGAGAGCGACTTCGACGACGAACGGATTGCCCCGGTACACCCTCGGCGGCCGGGTAGTCGACACGTAGAACTCGGCGCGCGGGAAGCGGCGCTTCAGACCCTCGATGAGCAGCACCTCGCCGATGGGGACCACCGCGGTCGCCGGCGGCGCCATGACCTTCACCTCGCTCGACGCCTTGTGCAGCCGCTCGAAGTCCTCCCCGTGAATGCGCTCGGCGGGCATGCGGGAGCTCACCTTCGCGAGCTTGCACGCCTCTTCCGCGACCGCAGGCGACACCCGCGAGAAGTCGTCGACGAGCACCTGCTTGACCGTCTTGCCCGAGGAGTCCTGCATCATCATCTGCAGCATCCCGAGCTCCACCCCGTGAGGGTGCGGCTTGATCTCCTGCGCCTCGCGCGGAAGCTCCGCGCTCACGCGCGGGAACTCCAGTCGCTCTCCCTTGGGCGATACGTAGGTGAGCGCCAGGTGCGGGTTGGCGACGACCGTCTGCTCCAGATACTCCTGAACCCCCGTGCGCCCGCCGCGGTAGGCCGCGACGAGCTCGATCTCGACGCGCGTGCCGTGGTCCGGCTCCCAGTCCACCGTGCCCTCGTCGACGACGTCCGGCTGATTGCGCTTGGTGTCGATGCGGAGGTCAATCTTGAACGCGGGCCGCCCCTTGCCGATCTTGCTCGTGATGACCACCGGCCTCCCGGTCGTCATCTGCCCGTAAAGGCCCGCGGCGCTGATGCCGATGCCCTGCTGGCCGCGCGACTGCTTGAGGCGATGAAACTTCGAGCCGTAGAGGAGCTTGGCGAAGATCTTCGGGATCTGGGCCTTCACGATGCCCGGCCCGTTGTCCTGCACGATGACGCGGAACCGCGAGGGTTGATTGGGGGCCGTGGCGGGTGCGACCTCGATGATCTCCACGTGGAGGTCGGGCAGGATCCCGGCCTCCTCGCAGGCGTCGAGCGAGTTGTCGACGGCCTCCTTCACGGTCGTCAGCAGCGCCTTGGCGGGGTTGTCGAAACCCAGCAAATGGCGGTTCTTCGTGAAGAACTCGCTGACCGAGATCTCGCGCTGGCGCGTGGCCATCGTTTCGGCCGTGGCGCGCCGCTTCGGTGCGGGTTCGGGCTTGGTCACCGCAACTTTGGCTAGCGGGTCGGGTGAACGGGTGTCAAGCACGTGCCACTCCTGGTAAGGTCGCGCCCGTGATTCGGGGCCCCCGGACAATCCTCGCGCTCCTCACGGCGTTGAACCTCCTCAACTACCTCGACCGCTTCGTGCTGCCGGCGGTCCTCAAGAACGTCAAACAAGAGCTCGACCTGTCAGGCGCATGGGCAGGCAACCTCGCCACGGTGTTTCTTATCGGCTACTTCGCCACGAGCCCAATTTTCGGTGCGTGGTCGGACCGGGCCGCCCGCCGCGGCGGAACCGGGCGGCGTGGGCGTACGGCGCTGATCGCGCTCGGGATTGCGGTGTGGAGCGCCGCCACGGTGGCGACGGGCCTCTCGACGGGTCCCTGGGGCCTCGTGGCCTCGCGCGCCGTGGTCGGCGTCGGCGAGGCCAGCTACGCGACCATCGCCCCGACAATCATCGACGACATCGCTCCACCCGAGCGCAAGGGCCGCTGGCTTGCCGTCTTCTTTGCGGCCATTCCGGTGGGGTCTGCCCTTGGCTACCTGCTCGGCGGTGCCGTCCTCGGCGTGACGCACAGCTGGCGCTCGGCCTTCTTCGTCGCGGGAGGCCCGGGCATCGTCCTGGCGCTGGTGTGCTTCCTCATCGCCGAGCCCGCTCGCGCCGGCACCCCCGGAGGGCCGCACCACGCCGAGCCGCGCCCCAACCTCCTGGCGTCCGCACGCGTGCTCGGCCGCCTTCCGCTCTACCGCAACGTGGTGCTCGGGTACTGCGCATACACGTTCGCGCTTGGCGGCTTCGCGTTCTGGGCTCCGTACTACATCAGCGCGCGTTACGGTGTGCCGACAGAGCGCGCAAGCTTCGTTTTCGGCCTGCTCACGGTCGTCGGCGGGGCGGTGGGGACGTTCGCCGGCGGGGCCGTCGGCGACGCGTGGGCCAGCCGCGCCGGGCATGCGGGTGGGGCGGCCTCCGATCCCGATCAGCGAATCGCCCGCGCCGCGCTTCGGGTCTGTACGCTGTCGGCGGGACTCGGTGCCCCGCTGGCGGCCGTCGCGCTTTTCGCGCCGTCGGCGAACGCCTTTTACGCCGCCGCCCTCCTCTGCGAGATCGCCCTCTTCTCCCACTTCGGCCCCTTCAACGTCGCCATCTTGCGCTGCGTTCCCCTGGGTTTACGCGCGAGCGCCATGGCGCTGAGCATCTTCGCCAGCCACGCGCTGGGTGACCTTTGGTCGCCCTTCCTCATCGGCCTCGTGAGCGACCACGCCCCCATGGTTTACGCCATGCTGCTGGTGCCGCTTGCCTTCGGCGTGGGCGCACTTGTTTGGGGAGCTGCTCCGGTTCGGTTGACCGAAGGCGTAGCGGTGCGCTAACAGCGAACGACTTTTTGCGCGTAGCGCACCGCGTACATCACCAATGCGAACTTTGCTCGCCGTCCTGGCCGCAGTGCTCTTCGCGCTGCTCTCCGTCCAGACGGCCCAGGCTGCAGGCGCCGACGCTGGCGCACCGATTCCCGTTGCCGATGCCGGCGACGGCGCCGCGGCGCCACGATCGGGTGGCGACGTCGCGCCGCCATCGGGCGGCGACCTGGGGGGCGACGCGCAGGCGCCGGGCACTACGGCGGCTCCGGGCGCTCCAGCCGTCGCGCTACCGCCTACGGCCGCCGAGCAAGCCGAGGGCCTGCCCATCGCGAGCATCGAGATCGTCGGCAACAGGCGCGTCGGGCGCGACGACGTGCTCTCGTATCTCCGCGAGAAGCCGGGGCACCTTTTCAAGGTGGAAAACCTCACGGGCGACGTTCACGCGCTCTGGGACTCGGGCTTCTTCGAGGACGTGCAGGTCGACCTGACGACGAACGACCGCGGGGTCGTGCTGCGCTTTCTCGTCCGCGAGCGCCCCAACATCAAGGCGATCACCTACGAGGGCAACGACGAGATCGAGAATGACAAGCTGAACGAGGCGATCGAGATCAAGCCGAACACGATCCTCAGCCTGCCGGCGGTGCGCCGGAGCGTCGCGAAGATCAAGGACGCCTACGCCGAGAAGGGCTTCTTCCTCGCCGACGTCGACTTCGAGGTCAAACGTGCTCGCGAGAACGAGGTGACCGTCGCCTTCAAGATCGCCGAGCACCAGCCGGTGACCGTACGGCGCATCACGTTCATCGGCAACGAGCACGTCTCCGACAGCGACCTCCGTGACTCGATGCAGACGGGCAACGGCGGGTTCTTCTCGTTCGGGTCGGGCGGGCCTTATCGCCAGGATGTCTTCGAGCGGGACGTCCTCATGCTGAGCGCCCTCTATTACGACAAGGGCTACCTCAACGTTCAGATCGCGACCCCGCGTGTGATGCTCACGACCGATCGCTCCGGCATCGACGTCTCGATCGTCATCCACGAGGGGCCTCGGTTCAAGATCCGCCAGCTCCGCGTCTTCGAGCGCGACAACGAGGGCCACGAGATAGAACCGCTCGGGGGCCGCCGCGCGCTACGCCAGATGATAAGCGAGCAGTCGGGCGACTTCTTCAATCGCGCGCAGCTGATCAAGGACCTCGGCGCCGTCAAGACGCTCTATCGGGACGCCGGCTTCGCGAACGTGGAGGTAGAGCCGCAGACGGAGCTCGACCCGGTGCACGCGATGGTCGACATCGTCGTCCCGATCAAGCGCGGCGGACCGGTTCACATCGAGCGCATCGAGGTCAAGGGGAACACGAAGACGCGCGACAAGGTGGTCCGGCGCGAGATTGAGATCGAGGAGGGGCAGCTCTTCAGCGAGACACGCCTCGACAACAGCAAGCGCCGCGTGACCGCCCTCGGCTACTTCGACCGCGTCGACGTCTCGACCGAGCAGGGCTCGTCGCCGGACAAGATCGTCGTCTACTTCGAGGTCGCCGAGAAGCCCACGGGCACTTTCCAGGTCGGCGCGGGCTTCAGCTCGATCGAGAGCTTCATCGCGACCGCCCAGGTTCAGCAGGCGAATCTGTTCGGCAACGGCCAAGCCCTCGCGCTGCAGGCGCAGGTCTCGGCGCTGCGCCAGCTCGTGACGGTGCGCTTCTTCGAGCCGTACTTCCTCGACTCGCTCTGGAACGCCAGCACGGAGCTCTACGACACGCTGTACGTCTTCCCGGACTTCTCGCGTCGCAGCGTCGGCGGCAACGTGACCTTCGGCTACGCGCTCATCAACCCGTGGCTGCGCCTCTCGCTCACGACCACCGTCGAGCAAGACTCGGTCGACACGTCGCCCTCGAACACGTTCTTCGGCGCCGCACCGGGGTTCGTCAGCATCTTCCAGCAGCTGCCGCTCGCGAACCTCTTCAACTCGGGGCGCGTCATCTCGCTGCGCCCGACGCTCACGTGGGACACGCGCGACAACCGCCTGTTCCCGGTGTCGGGCGTGTACTTCCAGCTCTCGACCGAGCTCGCCTCGGAAATCCTCGGGAGCCAGTTCAACTACATACGTAACCACTTCAAGTTGAACTTTTACTTCCCGCTGGGCGGCGGAATCGGCTTGCCCGGGTCGGGCTTCGTTCTCCACATATTCACGAACGCCGGCATGGTGACGAGCCCCGACCCCCAGGGCGTGCCCATCTTCCAGCGATACTTCCTCGGCGGCATCCTCGACGTACGCGGCTTCTACCTGCGGAGCCTCGGCCCGCGCCTCCCGCTCACCTCGTCGCTGGATCCGAACTCTCCACCCATCAGCAACGGCGCCAACATCGGCGGCAACCTCGAGGCCTACACCAACCTGGAGCTCGAGTTTCCCATCATCGACAAGGTGGGCATTCGCGGCGTCGTGTTCTTCGACGCCGGCAACGCGTGGAACCTCGAGAACCAGTTCTGCCGCACGACTCCGGCTCCGCAGTTCGACAGGGTGGTGCAGCCCTGTTTCACCTTCCCCGACAGCCTCGCGTACCTGCGCACGTCGAGCGGCTTCGGAATTCGCTGGTTCTCCCCTCTCGGACCGCTGCGCTTCGAGTGGGGCTTCCCGCTCGCGCCTCTGCCGTACGAGAACCACAGCGACTTCGAGTTCACGATCGGGAACATCTTCTGACGGAGAGAGCCGCGGGTGCGGCCTTTGGGCATCGTTGGATCGCCGTCTCCCCACGGAGCGGTGACCACTGATTGCTGGAGCAGCCGCTTCGAAACGCGCGGCACGGCCCATTCGGAGGGCCGGCCGGCGAACAGGCACGCCGAGCACGGCGGAATGAAGAGTGCTTCAGCGCGTCATCATGGCCGCACCGAAGTTGCCCCCGCCGCGCCGTGATGTGCCTACGCCTCCCTCCAGCGCGCCGCGCGCGATCACCCCGCCACCCACCCCAAGCGCGAGCGTCGTGGCCATTCGGCCGAGGCCACCGGCATTCCCCTCGGGGCTCTCGCGCCCCATCGTGATCGAAGAAGACGTCGTCGACTATCTGGTGAGGGCATCCCTCGAGCAGCGCTGGAGAATCCTGTCTCGAGTCGCCATCGCGACGCGCGAGGAGCCGATCTCCACGAGCGACTCCCGCACGGCCGCGCGCTCGGACGCGACCCTCCCGGCCCCACAGTCGCAGGGTCCGACCTCGGCTCCCGAATCCACCCAGCGGAGCGCGTTGGCTCTCGTCGACGACGCGACTCCGCCGCCGACGGCCCCCGCTGCCTCCGCTCCGCAGTCGCTCGTCGTACCCGCGCAGGCAGCCGCAGCTCCGGAGGCCCCGGCCGTCGAGGGGCCCGGTTCTGCCGTCGCATGCGCGGAACAGCTCTTCCAGGCCATGCACGTGCTGTCTCAGCGCGAGACCGGACCTGCAGGCGCTCGATTTTGCCTCGAGGCGGCGCTCGGTGCCGTCCCGTGCTTGGCAGGGCTGGTGCATCTGCGCGATCCGGTGACAGGCGACTTGATCGTCGTGCACGCGCAGGGGCCACGGGCCGACGCGCTCCTCGGAACGCGCACGCCGCAGGCCGACGCTCTGGTCGCCCGGGCGGTGCGCACGGGAAAGCCCACCGTCATCCTCTACGGCTCGGAACCGGGAGCCGAGAGCACGACGCCCTCGCGGCACCTCCCCTTCGATCCGTGGAGCGTCGTTCTCGTCCCCGTCGTGGTCGGCAGTCAGCTGCTGGCGCTCTTCGAGATGATTGACCCCACGAACGGCACGGGGGGCGGTCCGCGGCCCGACGAGGTCTCGCAAGGCGCCCTCGCGTATGTCGCCGGTTGCCTGGGGCGGTTCCTCGCCGAGCGCGCCACGTCCGGCTAGCGCCGTTCGCGAACGTCGCGCAGCGGCACCCGAGTACCCACGAGGTGGCGCGGGAAGGTCGCGGGTCGAGGTCGTCAGCTCCGGCGTCTTCCTCAGCCGGCCGGCACCCCCTCGACCCACGCCCTTCTTGCGGCTAGACACCCCCCTGACGCATGGCCGAGCAGCCCCCTACCCCGCCGAGTCCGCCCGCGACGGCACCCCAGCAGCGAGTCCCCGTCTCCATCCAGGACGAGATGCGCACCTCGTACCTGGACTACGCGATGAGCGTCATCATCGGCCGGGCCATCCCCGACGTGCGCGACGGCCTCAAGCCCGTGCACCGGCGCATCCTCTACAGCGCCCTCGAGCTAGGGCTGGTCCCCACGGGGGGCTACCGCAAGAGCGCGACCATCGTCGGCGACGTGCTCGGCAAGTACCACCCGCACGGTGACAGCGCCGTGTACGACGCGATGGTGCGGCTCGCGCAGAGCTTCTCTATGCGCTACCCGCTCATCGACGGGCAGGGCAACTACGGCTCGATCGACGGCGACCCGGCGGCGGCCTACCGGTACACCGAGGCGCGCCTCACCCGGCTGGCGATGGACCTCCTCGCCGACATCGACAAGGAGTGCGTCGACTTCACGCCCAACTTCGACGACCGGCTGAAGGAGCCCGTGGTCCTTCCGGCGCGTGTGCCGAACCTGCTCGTCAACGGCACGGGCGGCATCGCGGTCGGCATGGCGACCAACATTCCGCCGCACAACCTGGGCGAGGTCGTGGACGCGACCGTGCACCTCTTGCGCACTCCGGCGGCGAGCATCGACGACCTCATACGCTTCATTCCCGGGCCCGACTTCCCGACGGCGGGGCTCATCTTCGGCCGGGCCGGCATCGAGTCCGCGTACCGGACGGGGCGCGGCACCATCGTGATGCGCGCGCGCATCAGCGTGGAAAAGTCACCGGGCCGCGGCGACAAAGAGCAGATCGTCGTCACCGAGATTCCGTATCAGGTGAACAAGGCGCGCGTCGCCGCGCGCATCTCCGAGCTCGTGCGCGAGAAGAAGATCGAGGGCATCGGCGAGGTGCGCGACGAGAGCGACCGCGAGGGCATCCGGCTCGTCGTCGAGCTGAAGAAGGACGTCATCCCGCAGGTGATCATCAACCAGCTTTACCGGCAGACCGACCTCCAGACGTCCTTCGGCGTCATCAATCTCGCGATCATGCAGGGGCGTCCGGCGATCCTCAACCTGAAGGAGACCCTCGAGGCGTTCATCGCGCACCGCCGCGACGTCGTCACCAGGAGGACGCGCTACGAGCTGCGCGAAGCCGAGTCGCAGCGCGAGATCATCGAGGGCCTGGGCGTTGCGGTCACCGACGTGGACCTCGTCGTGAAGACGATCCGCGAGAGCGACGATGCAGACATGGCCAAGAAGCGGCTCATGGAGCTGCCTCTGGCGGGGCTCGAGGCGTTCGTGCGCCGCGCGGGACGCCCGGAGAGCGAGATCGACGAGGCGAAGAAGAAGCACCCGTACCGCCTGTCCGAGCGGCAGGCGAAGGCGATCCTCGAGATGCGCCTGTCGCGCCTCACGGGCCTCGAGCAGGAGAAGCTGGCGAAGGACTACGCCGAGCTGAGTGAAGCCATCGCGCGCTACAAGGCGGTCCTCGCCAGCCCGAAGCTCCTCGACGACGTCATCGCGATGGAGCTCGAGGAGATCAAGACGAAGTACGCCGACAAGCGGCGCACGGAGATCGTCGAGAACGCGGCCGACATCCTGGACGAGGACCTCATCCAGGAAGAAGACATGGCCGTCACGATCAGCTACGCCGGGTACATCAAGCGCACGAGCCCGCGCGATTACCGAGCGCAGAAGCGCGGCGGCAAGGGGCGCATCGGCATGGAGGCCCGCGAAGAGGACTGGGTCACCCAGCTGTTCGTCGCGTCGACGCACGCGTACGTCTTCTTCTTCAGCGACAAGGGCAAGGTGTACGTCAAGAAGGTCTTCGAGATTCCGCTGGCCGCGCGCACGAGCAAGGGGCGGGCGATCGTCAACTTCATCGGGATGGAGGCCAACGAGAAGGTGGCCGCCATCGCGTTCGTGCCGAAGATCGAGAAGGGCAAGTTCGTCGTGACTCTGACGAAGAACGGCCAGATCAAGAAGACCGAGCTCGACGAGTACGAGAACTTCCGCGAGAAGGGCATCATCGGCGTGAAGGTCGACGACGGCGACCAGCTCCTCTACGCGGCGCTCACGGATGGAACGCGCGAGCTCGTCATCGCGACCAAGACCGGGCAGAGCATCCGCTTCCCCGAGGAGCAGGTCCGCCCCATGGGCCGTGCGACGCACGGCGTGAAGGGCATCGACCTGGCGGAGGGCGACGAGGTCGTGGGCCTCGGGGTCAGCGACGACGCCCGTCCGCACGTCCTCGCCGTGTGCGCCCAGGGTTACGGCAAGCGCACCAACATCGAGGAGTTTCGTACGCAAAACCGCGGCGGCAAGGGAATCATTCTCATCGACGCGAGCGAGCGCAACGGCCCGGTCGTCGGTATCAAGCTCGTGAAGGACGGCGACGAGGTCATGCTCATCACCGATCGCGGTCAGACCCTGCGCACGAGTGTCGACGAGATCCGCGAGACGGGCCGCAACGCCCAGGGCGTCAAGCTGATGACCCTCGGTGAGGGCGAGCGTATCGTCGCGCTCGAGCGCCTCGCCGAGAGCGCCGAGGGCATCGACGGCGCCGGCGGCGAGAGCGTACCGCCGCCCCCCAACGGAGGAAGCGTCCCTCCGCCCAGTGACCTGAATTGAATTCTCTTTCCCCGAAGGAGCGACGCGAGCGGCTGAAGAAGGCGCCGGCCGCAGCCCCCAAGACCCTCTCGAAGCTGGCGAAGCAGCATCCGACCGCGCATTGCGAGCTCGATCATCGGTCGCCGTTCGAGCTCATCGTCTCGGTCGTGCTGAGCGCACAGACCACCGACGTAGGGGTCAACAAGGCGACGCCGAAGCTCTTCGCGCGGTTTCCGGACGCGCGCGCTCTCGCAGGGGTCGACCCGAAGGACGTCGAGCCGTACGTCTCGACTCTGGGGTTCTTTCGTATGAAGTCGAAGGCCATCGTGGGCCTCGCACGCGCGCTGGTCGAGAGGCACGGCGGCGAGGTCCCGCAGTCGATGGACGAGCTGGTGAAACTGCCGGGCGTGGGGCGCAAGACGGCGAACGTGGTTCTCGGCGTGCTCTGGAACGAACCAGACGGCGTGGTCGTCGACACCCACGTGATGCGAGTCTCCCAGCGGCTCGGGTGGACCAAGAACAAGGACGCCGAGAAGATCGAGCGCGACCTCTGCGCGATCTTGCCGCGGAACAAGTGGGCTCACGCCAGCCACGTGCTCATCTTCCACGGCCGGCGCGTGTGCTTCGCACGGAAACCGAACTGCGACGACTGCCACGTCAACGACGTCTGCCCCGCGGCATTCGACGCGGAGCACGTCGGAAGGAAGACCGCGCGCCCGCCGCGCGCCGGATGAGGACCTCGCGGGGCTCACCCGCCGCGACCGCGCCGCGGAGGCGAGCCCCGCGAGGGGCCACTCTTCGAGATGGAGCGTCGCGACTAGAACGCCACAGGGGCCGCCACCGGCGCCGCGACCACTGGGGCTATGGGCGCCGCGGCCAATCCCGGCAGCGGAAGGAGGACCGGGAACACCATGCTCGTGAACGGAATGGTGGCCGTGAGATCCGCGGCAGCGATCGGGGTGGCGAAGATGCTTAGCCCCGCCGTCTGGAGGGCGGTCGCCGTCGAGACGGCGCTCGCCTGCGTGATGGCGGCAGCCTGGGCTGCCGATTGGGCCGCGAACGTCACGTTGAACGTGAACGGCATGAGCGTCGTGAGCGGCGTCAGGCCGGTGAACAGCAGGGCCGAGGACGTGAGGGTCGGGGTGAACCAGGAGCTGGCGAAACCGGGTGTGACGGCGCCGTTGGCAAACGTCGCCTGGACGGCAGCCCCCTGGGCGAACGCGCCGAAGCCGAATCCGGCGCCCGTCCACGGAGCGAACGTGCCACCGAAGCCGAACGCGGGTGCGTTAAGACCAGCCGGTCCGAAGAAGGGCGTGGCCGGCGTGACGCCCACGGCGCCCACCGGCGGCACGAACGCGTTCAGCCACGGCGTGGAGATGGTGGAAGCGACGATGCTCGAGGAGCCGGCGCAGGTCACGCCGAGGTTCGTCAGGCCCGCGACATCGAACGCGAGCCCGCCGATGGCGGCCGGCGACCAAACGGAGATGGGCCAGGTCCCGTTGAGCCCGTCCCAGACGACCGGGCCGGCCGGCCAGGCCATGATGTTCCCCGTCGCGGCGATCACCTGCGCCTGATCGGTCTTCGCAGTCGACTCGCCCGCGCCGCCCGCCTGGCTGCTGTCGGCAGCGCAAGCGCCGGTGCTCGCGGCCAGCGCCAATGTGAACAGCGAAATCAATGTGCGAGGTTTCATCGTCGTTTCCTTTCGTGGATGCGTTGGAGAGACTCATGGATGCGTTGGAGGTACGGAGCAGCTCCGAGCAGCTCCGCTGCTGTCAGGACGGCGTCGTTCAGCAACGCTCGTGCCCTAAGTCGCAGCGACGAAGGACGGCGGGGCTCCCGCGGATGAGCGACAGCCCCTGACGTCCTGGCAAGGATGGGAAAGTCGGCTCGTCTTCTCGCGCCGATAGCGGACGCTCCCCTCGAGGTTCGCTCGACGCCAGCGCACCCTCCGCTGTGCGGGGCAGCCGCATGTGGTGTCGCCGCGCCAAGCGTAGGTTCGTGCCCCGTGCGCGCACCCTCGTGCTGGCGCGACGGCGCTAGCGCTCGTGCACCAGAACCGTGGTTTCGCTTTCCTCCCCTTCCCGTCTACTCTTGGCGCGATGTCCTCAGGGGGTCCCTCCGTCCCGGCACGTGTCGAGCCGGTCGCGGGCGATGCCGTGGCGCTCGTCAATGAGCTGGTACGGTTGGCCGTCGCGCAGCGAGCGAGCGACATTCACCTCGAGCCGAAGCACGACATGATGCAGGTGCGCCTGCGTGTGGATGGCGCCCTCGTGGACGTGCAGCCGATCGCCCTCACGGTAGCCCTTCACGTCGTGTCGCGCCTGAAGGTCCTTGCGAAGATGGACATCGCCGAGCGGCGCCTCCCCCAGGACGGGCAGATCGCGATCGAGCTCGAGGGGAGCAAGCGCGTCCACCTGCGCGCCTCGACGTTCCCGGCGTCGCAGGGGGAAAAGGTGGTATTGCGGATCCTGATCGAGCCAGCAGCTCGTCGCGTTCGAGGGCCTCGGCCTCGAGCACGACGCGCAGGAGACTCTTCGCGACGTACTGGCGCGGCCTCAGGGGTTCGTGGTGACGAGTGGGCCTACCGGCGCGGGCAAGACCTCGACGCTCTACGCGCTCCTACAGCTCATCGACCCGAAGGCGGTCAACGTGGTCACGCTGGAGGACCCGGTCGAGGTCGAGCTCTACGGCGTCACCCAGGGGCAGGTGCACGTCCGCGCGGGTTTCACGTTCGCCTCCGGGCTTCGCTCCATTCTGCGGCAGGATCCCGACGTGATCCTCGTCGGCGAGATGCGCGACTCGGAGACGGCCGGCATCGCCATGCAGGCGGCGCTGACCGGGCACCTCGTGCTCTCCACGCTCCACACCTCGGACACCGTGGAGACAATCGTCCGGCTCGTGGACCTGGGGGTCGAGCCGTGGATCGTGGCCAATGCACTTTCGGCCGTCCTGGCGCAGCGGCTGGTGCGGATCGCGTGCCCTCATTGCAAGCGCCCGGCGAAGCTCGAACGCGACTTTTGGGACGGTGACGAGCTCCTGCTCCCGGCCGGCAGCGACATCGTGCGGACGATCGGTTGCGCCCAGTGCATGCGTATCGGCTATCGCGGGCGGACCGGCATCTTCGAGGTCGTCGAGCTGGACGACGACCTGCGCGACCTGGTCAAGGCGAAAGCACCCGCGCGCGCGTACCGCGAGATCTACGTTCGCCGCCGGATCCCGAGCTTGCGCCGGGCGGGGATGCAGAAAATCCTCTCCGGCGTGACGACGGTCGACGAAGTGCTACGGGTGACCTGAGGTGAACGCGATGAAGATGGCCTTCTGCCTTCCGCTCCTGGCGGCCGTGGCGGCGTGCGCCGGCGCCGAGCCTGCTCCGAAAGACCCCTCGTCCGCCACCGCTGCTTCCGCGTCGGAAACGTCCGGCCCCGCGAAAGGCGGCGCAGCCTCACGCCAGGCAGGCGACGAAGCGACACGCTCGCTCGACGAGGCCGAGTGTCAATCGCTCGGCGAGTGGCTGGTCGATGCCTGCAACAACCGACCGAACTCGCGCTCGGTGAAGATCGACGGATGGTGCAGCGACACCGTGCGGAGCGTAGGCGACGGCTCCTGGATGAAGGGCGACTGCCTGCAGCACATCAAGTACGTGGACGCCGTGTGCTTCCGGAGCACGACCAACGTACGCGCCCTCATGGACTGCGAAGGCTCGGTCACCCGGCCGTGATCTCTCATTCGACGGAGCGCGGCCGCTCCTCGAGATCCACCAGCCAGACCCCGTTCAGCCGCTCCCCTCGAGCTCGCCGCCAGAACGCGTTCAGCGGGCACGCGCGATGCTGTGGAGGCGAGACGTGGCTGCCACGAACGCCCGGCGTTGGTCCAAAACGTCATGGAGACGCAGCAACGCGCTCGACCTCGAGCCCGGCGTGTTCAAGCTGCCGAGCGCGCGTGCCATCGCGCTCTCGCTCAAGCGCTCGGCCGAGCGGAGCACGCGACGCAAGAGCGACCCGTATCGCTCGGCTATGTCGATGCTCACGTTCTACGTCAACCGCGCGGGCAAGAACCTTCCCGACGAGCGCCGCCGCGTGCTGCAACGAGCCAAGGAGGAGCTGCGGCGCCTCTTCGGTCGAGAGCAGCGGCCCTCGGCTGCGCGGCTCGCGTCCTGAGTCCGCGGCTTCTTCGCCGAGTCATCGACCCAGGACACTACCGCTTCGCGCGGAACGCCCCGACGAGCCGCTCGGTAGCCGTGTAGGGGTCGACCGCACGCGCGTCGACCTCGCGCACGGCAGCTTCGATGTCGGCGCCCAGATTGTGCGTCGCGGTAGCGATGAGGGCCTCGCGCAGCGCCTCGCGTACCTCGTCGGCCAGACGCGCCCGTCTGCGCGCGCGTCCGGCCTCGGTGCCCTCGCTCCACGCGCGATGCTGCGCGAGCGCCGCCGTGAGCGCTTCGACCCCTTCGCCGCGAGTGGCAACGCACTTCAGGATCGGGGGAGTCCAGCGCTCGCCGGTGCCGCCGTCTCGCGAGGCCGAGCGCCCGTGTGAGTCGTCCGGCAGCGATGGCCCGACGTGCGCGTCCGCGGCCGTGTGGGTCGCGTGGCCACGCATGCGCGAGAGCGCGCGGATGGACTCGTTGCCGAGCGGAGATCATGAGCTCAAGATCGCGGACCGTGCCGTCGGCCCCCTCGCGATCCGCCTTGTTCACCGCAAAGACGTCCGCGCACTCGAGGATGCCCGCCTTGATGGCCTGAACCTCGTCGCCCAATCCCGGAGGGACCACGACGAGCGTCGTGTGGGCCGTGCGCGTGATCTCGAGCTCGTCCTGACCGACCCCGACCGTCTCGACGAGGATCACTTCGTAGCCGCAGGCGTCGAGTACGCGCACGACGTCGCGCGCGCTGCCCGACAGGCCTCCGAGGTGACCGCGTGTGGCAAGCGAACGAATGAACACGCCCTCGTCGGTCGCATGGCGCGACATGCGGATCCGGTCGCCCAGGATGGCGCCGCCCGAGAAGGGGCTCGTGGGGTCGACGGCCACGACTCCGACGCGCCCGCCTGTCGCGCGGTACGAGGCGATGAGGCGGTCGCAAAGCGTCGACTTCCCGGCGCCGGGGTTGCCGGTGACGCCCAGGATCCAGGCCTTCCCCGTGTGCGGCCACAGCGCCTTGAGGAGCTCAGCGTGACCGGGCGCACGGTCGTCCACGACACGAATCGCCCTCGCGACCGCGCGCGGATCGTTGGCAACGGCCCGAAGAGCCAAATCGCTGATGCTCATTGCTCACACGCTCACGAGGCAGTTCACGATTACGGTGCGAAGGCCGCGGGACTTCGTTGCGTAAGCATCAACGCACTCGGTAGCACAGCGTCTCATTCGCCGCTTCGTCCCCCCCATATGGGTTGAACCCAGGCCCGGCTTGTGGTCACTTGGGCACCCCCGTTTGCCTCAGACGGGCCACACACACGCTCGCGCCGCGGCAGACCGGCGGGAGTCCGACGAGAGAAGAGGAAGCCGTGACCCAGCTGAACGACCTGGTCGTCTACAACGACAGAAAGCTCGCCGCTCGCTACGCCTCGCGAACGATCCCGATGACGACGCTGTACGAGGCCTACCTCAACGGACAGGTCGACATCCCGGACATGGACGCGTTCCTCGACGCCCGGGATCAGCTCGTAAACTACGCGCTGACCAAGCACCACGTGGAGTTTCTCTTCTCGCGGCTCATCCCCGACGTCGCCATCCACTCGAGGAAGCAGGACGAACGCCAGGTGCGCGAGCACTACGACCGCGGCGACGACTTCTTCGAGGCGTTCCTCGGTGACCGCATGGTCTATACCGCGGCCTTCTTTCGCGACGAGCAGGAGTCGCTCGAACAAGCGCAGGACAACAAGCTCGACCTCGTCTGCCGCAAGCTCATGGTTCGCACCGGCGACGAGATGCTCGACATCGGCTGCGGCTGGGGAACGCTCGCCATGCACGCGGCGCGCAACTACGGCGCCAAGGCCACCGGCATCACGATCAGCAAGAACCAAACGGAGTTCGGCAACAACCGGATCGCGAAAGCCGGCCTTGCCGATCGAGCGCGCATCGAATGTTTGGACTACCGCGACATTCCGCGCCGCCAATTCGATCGCATCTCCAGCCTCGAGATGGTGGAGCACGTGGGCGTGAAGAACCTGCCCAAGTTCTTCTCGCTGGTGCACTCGCTCCTGAAGGACGACGGCATGTTCTTGCTCCAGTTCTGCGGCCTGCGCCGCGGCGGCGGCGAGGGCGTCGCCCCAGCGGGACTGCGCCCCGAGGACATGATCTGGGGTCTCTTCATGAACGAGCACATCTTCCCCGGCGCCGACGCCTCGTTGCCGCTGAGCGACATGGTGAAGGGAATGGAGAAGGCCGGCTTCGACATTCAGTCCGCTGAGAACGTAAGCATTCACTACGCCATCACGATCAAGCGCTGGCACGAGAACTGGGTCAAAAACCGCCCCGCCATTCTCAAGGCGTACGGCGAGCGGTGGTACCGCCTCTGGCACCTGTTCCTCGCGTGGTCCTGGCGAATCGGTGCGCAGGGCAACGCAGCCTGCTTCCAGGTCGTCGCGCACAAGAACCTCGATGCCTTCAACCGCAAGGTGTTCATCGGCCGGTCGTCCCTCGGCGGAGTCCGCGCGCCCGAGAAGGACGAGAGGGAGCCGAGGGTACCGCTCGTCGCCAAGAACGGCACCGCGCACGCCGAGTAGCGGGGACCGGACCGGCGGGCCGGGCGACGGGCTCGATCACTCGCTTCGACGCGTGATCTGCTCGATCGCCCAGGCGGCGGCTTCACGGACCATCGGTTCGTCGTGGGTGCCGGCGGCTGCCTCGAGCGCCGGCAGCGCACGCGGGTCGCCGCGGTTGCCGAGGGCGATGGCCGCGTTGCGGGCGATGCCGCCCCTTCCCGCGCGCTTGAGTGGCGACCCTTGGACGAGCACGCGCCAGGTTTCCAAATCGCAGAGGAGCCAGTCCTCCAGCCGAGTGCGCGACCAGCGCTCGAGGGGCTCGAACGGCTCGCCATCGCGGGTGTCGAGCTCCGCGCGCGGACCCGCGCCGGCATTGAACGGGCAGACGGTCTGACACTCGTCGCAGCCGAACAGGTGATCGGATACGCCCGGGCGCAACTCGACCGAAACGGCGCTCCTGTGCTCGATGGTGAGGTAGGAGACGCAGCGGCGCGGGTCGAGCACGAACGGCGCGACGAACGCCGACGTCGGGCACGCGTCCAGGCACCGCGTGCACGCGCCGCAACGTTCGGTCGCAGAGTCGAGACCGGCCGCCGCGCCCGGAAGCGCTGCCGCTTCATCTTGCTCGAGCTCGAGCGTGGTGACCACCTCGCCCAGGAGGACCATCGACCCGATGCCGGGGACGATGAGCATGCCGTTCTTTCCGATGAAGCCCAGCCCCGCACGCCTCGCCCACGCGCGCTCGAGCACCGGCTCCTCGTCACACAGCGGCCGCGCGATGACCGGCGCGCCGCCAGGGGCTTCGCCCAGGGATCTCACGAACGCCGCGAGACGCCTGAGCCGCCGCCGCAAGAACCCATGGTAGTCGCGCCCCCGCGCATAGCGCGCAATGGACATCCCCCCTCCTGCGCCCGAGACCTCGCCGTTCGCCGACTCGTCGCCTTTTCCCAACGCGTTCGCTGAGGCGCTCCCTTTCTCCAACGCCTTCCCTGAAGCGCTCCCTTTGGAACCTGGAGCCACCGGACCGTACCGCCGCGCCACACACACGACGCTCTTCGCCCCTGGCAAAATACCGTCTCCGTCGAGCCGCTCGCGCACGCGGCGAACCTCGTCGCGACCGAGCCACGCCATTTCGCCATGCATTCCCCGCTCGAGAAAACTCTCGTACGCCGCGAAGTCTCAATCGAGTTTCACGTCGCAGCGCGCAATGCCCACGGCGTCGAAGCCGAGGCGCAGCGCTTCGCTCCGGATCTGATGGGAAATCGAGACGCGCGGACGCATCTTGGCCTTACCGGCTTTCGAGTATGGTCCTCTTGCAGAGGCAGTTGCGATGGCAAGCCTGATGAACGGCGGGGCGCTCGGGGATGGCGTAGACGTCGAAGCGACCCAGGATGCGCTCTTCGGTGGCAGCGTTGTCTTGTACCAGCCTCCTCGCGGAGCAGGTTATCGCACGAACGTAGACGCCTTGCTCCTGGCGGGGTTTGCGGCCTCCTCGGGCAGTCTGCAGAAGACGCCCAAGGCGGCCGCCGTCGCGTTCGAATCTCGGTGCAGGCGTCGGCGCGGTCGGGCTCTCGCTCTTGCGCCTCGGCGCCGCTCGGCGCGTCGTTCTCGTCGAAATCGACGAGCAACCGGCGGCCATGGCGCGCCGCAACCTCGACGCCAACGGCTGGACCAATCGCGGCGAAGTCGTCCGCGGCGACGTCGTCGACGTAGCCCGCTCGCGCCGTGGACAAGCTGCGCTCGTCGTATGCAATCCGCCCTATGTGGCGCCCGGACGCGGGCGCGTGCCCGTCGCACAATCCACGGCTCGCAGCGGCCGACTGTCCACCTTCGTCGAAGCAGCGCGACAGCTCGCGGGACGGCAGGCCCGCGTTTGCTTCGTATACCCCGCGGCGGAGCTCGGCTCGCTGCTGGCGACGCTCTCGGCCGAGGGGCTGCACGCCAAGCGACTTCGGTTCGTACACGCGACGCCCGAGTCCCCCGCCCGGGTCGCGCTCGTCGAGGCCGTCGCCGGCCGAGCCGGTGGCCTCCAGGTGACGCCTCCGCTCGTCGAGCGAGGCCCGCGCGGATACACGCCCGAGATGCAGACCCTCCTCGCCAAAGGCTGACCGACCGGCGCGGTCGCCAAGACGGAAGCGCGAGGGAGCGCCCGCGCTCGATCGGTTCCGGCTGGGGAGGCGCTCAGCGCTCTCCAAGCAGGCGGTCCAGCGCGATCGCGCACGCCGCCCGGACGCTCAGATGGTTGTAGACGCCGCGCACGCCGCCCGTTCCCGGGTCGCGGCCTCGAATCGGCTCGAGGAGGGCATCGGCCGCCTCGATGATGCTGGGGGCGAGGCCCCATCCCGTCCCGAAGACTAGGAGCACGGGCTTGCCTTCCCCCTGCAAGCGCGCGCGCGCGGCCGGAAACGCCAGCGGGTCTCCGAGGCTCCGGGCTGCGGTCACCCAGACGTCCACGCCCGACCGGCCGCCCATGGCTTCGACGGCAGCCTCGAGCGAAGACACGACGCGGAGAACGCTCAGCGCCTCGCGACGATCGGGGATGCGCTTGGCTCCAGACCCCTCGGTCCAATGCTCGCGAATGCGTTCGACCAGCTCGCGCTGTGCGGCGATGGGATGCGCGACGAAGTAGTCGCTGCACCCGAAGGTGCGCGCGCTGCGCGCGATGTCGTGCACGTCGAGGTTGGTCACGGCGGTCGTGACGAGAGCACCCTGTCCGTCGAGGACCGGGTGATGCGCCAGCGCGACGGCCAGACGCCTCACTTGGACTCCCGGTCGCGAACTCGGCTCCGCTTGTCCTGGAGCTCGAAGCGCTCCCAGAGGTCGGGTCGGCGCTGGCGCGTACGCGCCACCGCCTGCTCGCGTCGCCACGCGGCAATCTGCGCGTGGTTGCCGCCGGTGAGGATCTCCGGGACACGCACTCCGCGGAACTCCGCCGGGCGCGTGTAGTGCGGGTACTCCAGGAGGCCCCCTGTATCGGGGCTGTGCGACTCGTCGATGGTGGACGCCTCGTTTCCGAGCACGCCCGGCAGGAGGCGAGCGCACGCGTCGACGACCGCCATCGCGGCCACCTCGCCACCGGTCATCACGAAGTCACCGAGCGAGACCTCCTCGTCCACGTGCGCGCGCACGCGCTCGTCGAAACCCTCATACCTGCCGCATACGAGCATGACCGCCGGCGTCTGCGCGAACTCGAGCACCTTGCCTTGATCGAGCACGCGGCCCTGCGGAGTCAGCAGGACGCGCCGGGCCCGCACCCCCTCGGGCGCGTCCGCGTCGAGCGACTCCATCGCCGCCACGAGCACGTCCGCTCGCATGACCATCCCGCTGCCCCCGCCGTACGGCGTGTCGTCGACGCTCCTGTGCTTGCCGAGCCCGAAATCGCGCGGACTGCGGAACCGAACGACGAGCTGCCCCCCTTCGATGGCCCGCGCGACGAAGCTCGTCGCGAGGAAGCCCGCGAACATGTCGGGGAACAGTGTGACGACGTCGACTCGCACGAGGGGTCCTTCACGCTCTTTCTAACCCGTCGAACGTCGCGAGCACGACGATTCCGCCGGGCAGGTCGACGCTCTCCACGACACCTTGGACGAGCGGCACCTCCCACGGACGACCGCGGTCCGCGGCCGCCACCACCAAGACGTCGACTGTCGGGTAGCTGCGCAGGTCCATGACCCGCCCGAGCTCGGGACCATCTGGGCGCTCCAGCACCACGCGGGCGCCTTCGACATCGCACACGTAAAACTCCCCCGGCTCGAGCGGCGGGAACTCCCCGCGACGAGCGCACACCAGGGCGCCGCGGAGCTCGGCCGCGGCGTCTCGATCGTCGACCGAGTGAAGCTTCAACAAAATGGCGTCGTTCGCCCGGCGCACGCTGTCGACGCTGACCTCTTGCTCATCGCCTTCGGGGAAGCGAACGAGCACCTCATCGAGCTCGAGCAGCAGGTCGCTGTCACGGTTGAAAGGGCGCAGCCGCAGCTCGCCCCGCACCCCGTGCGGGCGCGCCACCTCGCCGAGCGGCACCCACGCGTCGGGCGCGAGCATTCGTCAGTCGACGATGTCGAGATGCGCCCTGCGTCCGACCTTCGTCGACACGGCAGTGAGAAGGGTACGCATGGACTGCGCGGTCCGCCCCTCCTTCCCGATCACCTTGCCGATGTCGTCCTTGGCCACGCGGAGCTCGATGACGCTGTTGTGCTCACCGGCGACCTCGGTGACCTGCACCTGATCCGGATGGTCGACCAGCTCGACGGCAATCGCGTGGATCAGCTCTTTGAGCGGCAGGGACGCATCTGCCCCGGGCGTGTTCACTTGACCCCGGCTTCGGCAGCGGCCGAGGCGGCAACGCGCGCCTGCCGCTTGACCAGGCGATCGACGGTGGCCGAGGGGAGCGCCCCCTTGCCGCGCCAATAGGCAAAGCGGTCCTGGTCGAGGGTGAAGTGGACGGGCTCGCGCGTGGGGTCGTACGTGCCAATGTTCTCGAGGAAACGCCCACCCCGTGGGCTGCGCTGATCGGCCACGACGATACGATAAAAGGGGTGCTTCTTGGCGCCGGCGCGAGAAAGTCGAATGTGAACGGCCATTTTGGTACCTGGGTTGTCGCTGCGGAGGGCGAAACGTACGAGCAGGCAGCCGGCCCGTCAAGGCGCGTTGTGCCCGTTCGAGGGCGCGGCTCCCCCGGCGACCAACCTAGCCGTTGACGCTCATGACGCGCGTCAGCTTCATCACGAGCGGAAGGTGGAACGCGATACCATACACGTGAAGCTTTCCCTGCCGCATGGCGCCGAGCACTGTACGTACGCTCCGCACGGCCTCGTGGTCACGGGGGCTCGGTATCGGAAGGCCGAGGCGCGTCGCGAGCGGCATATTGGACAGGGCCATGATGGCGTCGGATGGGCCGCGGATGGTCACGTCCGGGATGCCCACGATGCCGTCATGGATGGTCAACCTGGCGCCCGGCTCGAAGCAAAGAGTGAGCGCGACGCCCGCGTCGTCGGCGACGATGGCCACGCGACCCCCGAGCACCCCCAGGGCGTCGAAGTCGATCTTCTTGTGGGGTTTCGCCTCGAGGTTCTGCCGGACGAGCTCCGCGAGCATCGTGGCGAGACCATTCTCGTCGGCGCCTGGGGCGAGCGTCACGTCGCTGGTCATGGCGTAGCTAGGGTGTAGACCGGGCTCGAGGAACGCGCCCCCATCATTTCAGGACGATGTTGCCGTCGGCGTCGCGCATCTCGGCCGGAGGGAACCCGAGCTTGTCGATCATCGGCTGCACCTGGGCGCGTGGCCCGACGACGACGACGATCCCCTCGTCGGGCGAGTAAAGCTTCGCGAGCGCGTCGAGCTGCGCCTTTTGGGCCTCGTCTCGCGCCTGCGCGGCTTTCGCCTCGTAATCGGGGGCGAGCCCGAGCGCTGCGTCGGCCGCCAGATGCGAGGCGGCGCCCTCGACCGACCCGTAGACGCTCACGAGCTCCCCCCGCGCCTGCGATCGCGTCCTCTGGACTTCCACGTCGGTGAGCCCGCCATCCGCGAACTTGCGCAGATCGGCGAGCATGGCCGCCAGTGCATCGCCCGTCTTGTCGGTGACGACGTTGGCCCACGCGACCAGCTGTCCCGGCCCGCGTGACATGGAAAAGCGCGAGCGCGCCCCGTATGTGTATCCGTGCTCCTCGCGCAGGTCCTGCATCAACCGCGACGTGAAGCTCCCGCCGATCGCGTCATTCACGCGCCAGAGCGCCGGAACCTCCGGGCTCGGCGCGGCAGGTCCTGGCTTGACCATCGCGATGACGGCCTGCGGCGCATCCGATTGATCGACCATGACCAGCTTCGGCCAGGGACCCTTGGGAGCGGGTGGGACGAGCGGCGGCTGAGCCGGACTGGCAGGCGCATGCCAGGCACCGAACCCGGCCTCGACCAGGGGCATGAGATCCTGCTGGGAGACGTCGCCCGCGCAGACGAGCGTCGCCCGATCCGGGCGCCACGCCATCGCGTAAAAGCGACGCACGTCTTCGAGCGTCACGGCGTTCGCGCTCGCGGGGGTTCCGTCCCACGGGTGACCGTACGGGTGATCGAGGCCGAAGAGCGACGCCCGGAACACCACGCGCGCGGTTGCGTCCGGGTCCTTCGCGCGCTCGAGAAGCGCGTTGTGCCACAAGTCCTTGACGCGCCTCATTTCCGCGGGCTCGAAACGGGGCCGAACGATGACGTCCGCGAAGATCGGGAACGCGCGGTCGAGCTTGGCCCTCAGGACCGTGAGCGACACCGAGCTCGCGTCCGCGTTGGCGTCAGTTCCGAGCCGAGCGCCCAGGTCGTCGATTGCGCGGGCGAGCTCGATTGCGCCTCGCTTGCCCGCACCCTCGTCCAGCATGTTCGCTGTGGCGTACGCGAGCCCCCCCTTGCCGCGAGCGTCGCTCGAGGCGCCGTACGGCACGGTCATGTCGCACGAGACGATCGGCACATGATGTCGCTCCAGCAGCCATACGGTGATGCCGCCGGCAGAGTGGAGCACGACCGGAGCCGGGGGCAGGAACGGCGCAGGCATCGGCGTCTCGGGGCGAGGGCCCAGCACATCCGGCGCAGCGGGCGGCACCGTCGCGACGGGCGGCGGGGGCGCCGCGGGGGCGGGAGCGGGCGCCTTGGCTCCGCCGCACGCACCGAGCAGCGCGAGAAGCACGAACCGAGCGGGCACGGAACCGGTCATCGGGACGCCTCCTTGCGCGGTACGATTGTCAGAACCGCAACGGCGTCCGGCGCGAGCACCTTCTTCGCGTACGCGTGAAGATCTTGCACGGTCGCCTTTCGATACCGTTCGAGGTCGCGCTGCACGTAGCCGGGATCACCGAGCTCGGTCTCATACATGTTGAGCAGCGAAGCGCGTTCCGGAATGCTCTGCAGGCCGTCGACGAAAGCCATCTCGTATTCGTTGCGGGCCCGATCGAGCTCCTCTTCGGACACGTCCTTGTCGCGGAGCTTGGCCACCTGGTCGAGGAGCGCCTTCTCGAGCTTGGCGGGATCGACGCCCGGCCGCGCCAGCGCGCTCACGACGAACTCCGAGCCCAGGACCTGGGAGTGCTGCCCGGCCTCGACGCTCTGGGCAATCTTCTCGTCGTACACGAGAGCCTTGTAAAGGCGACTGGCCTTTCCGTGCGACAGCACGCTCGCGATGAGGTCCATCTCCGCGTCGCCCGGCGCGAAATGGGGCGGCGACTGCCACGCGAGGGTGACCTTCGGGAGCTCGACCTGGTCGGCCACCGTTTGCCTCACGACGCCTCCCGTTTTCGGAGGCTCCCAGGTCGCGTTGCCCGTGGACCCGCGCGCCGGAGCGCCGGTGTCGGGCTTGCCGTGGCTGGGAATCGAAGCGAACCATCGATCGACGAGGGAGCGCGCCTCCTGGGGATCGAAGTCCCCCGCGACGACCAGCGACGCGTTTGCCGGGTCGTACCAGGTCTCGAAAAATTGCTTCACGTCGGCGACGGTGCCCGCCTGCAGGTCGGCCGGCGAGCCGATGACGGGGTGGTGATACGGGTGACCGGCCGGCCAAAGGAGCTCGGGCAGCGCGAGCTCCTCGACGCCGTAAGGGCGGTTCTCGATGCTCTGCCGGCGCTCGTTGAGGACGACGTCGCGCTGCAGGTCCAGCTTGGCGGCATCGATGAGCCGCCCGAGATCGCGCATTCGATCCGCCTCGAGCCAGAGCAGGAGGGGCAGCGCGGTGGGCGGCGCGATGTCGAAGTAGTCGGTGAGATCTTCTCCGGTCGTCGCGTTGTTTTGCCGCCCGCCGCCTCCATCCAACCATCGAACGCACCCCGGGGAGCGCGCTGCGTGCCCATGAACATCAGGTGCTCGAAGAGGTGCGCGAAGCCTGTGCGGCCGGGGCGCTCCATGCGAGAGCCGACGTCGTACGCGATGTTGACCGCGACTTGGGGAAGCGTGTGGTCCGCGCCGAGAATGACGACGAGACCGTTGGGGAGGGTGGTCTTGGTGAAAGGGATGGTCAGGTCTTGCGCCTGCGCGGTTGCGGCAGGAGCGGCGAGGAGCGAGAGCGCAGCGAGGAGGGCCGGGACGCAGGGAATGCGAGTGCGAGTGGATCGAGGGGCCATGGTCTCCACGGGGACCCTAACGACACTCCGCGCGTACGCCAAGGCTGCAGGTGGCGAGCCCGGCGCCTACGGCTGCCGGTGCTGCACTGCGCCTCGTCGGCCGAGCGCCGGCCGCGGCACCTTCCGCGACGCAAAAGAGCCGCGAACGCGCTTGCGCCGCTGCAAGCGGGGAGCTTCCATGACCATGCGTTGTTCTGCGGTAACCACGCAGACGAACCCATTCGGCCGTGTAAGGGCCTACGCGTAGTAAGGAGTCTTGCTCGTGCGAAGTGCGGCTCTCTCGTTGACTCTCGCCACGGTCGTATTGCTCGCTGTCTCGTGCGGCGGCAGCGTTCCGTCCGCACTCACCTCCGGCGGCTCCGACGCAGGCACTCCGGGCGACACGGGGACGGGCGAGCTCGAGGACGCTGCATCCCAGGCCGATACGGGAGGCACAGGTCCGGGGAACGACGCGGGGGACGAGAGACCCCCGGTCGCCGACACGGGGGTACCGGACGTCAGCGTGCCGTATGACGCGCCGTTCGAGGACGCCCAGCCCATCACGTACAGCGTACCCTGCGGGGCGGCGACCACGTGCACGGCCCCAGCAGAATTCTGCTGCGTTTCCGGAAATTCGGGCGCGCAGACGCACGCGTGCCAGACCGACCTCACCCAGTGCGGCGCATCGACGCAGACTCCCGTCGTTTGCACGAGCAGCACCCAGTGCAGCCCCGACGAGGTCTGCTGCGGGCAGATCAATGGCGTCACGTACGGCGAGATCTCCTGCCAGAGCAGCGACGCAGGTGCGCCGCCGTGCACCGGTCCCAACGAGTACCAGTTTTGTGATCCGTCCGTGATGCCGAGCGAGTGCCCCGACGGGATGGATTGCACGTTGAGCACCCGGCTCGACGGGTACTACCGGTGTCTTTGAGGGACGCGCCCAGCGACGTCCTCGCGCGGGGCGCGGCGAAAGGCCCACCGGACCTTCGGACCGGCGGACGTTGGACGCTCCTTCAACGTGGAAAGAACGACGCCCTATGGGCGTTGGCCTCGCTGGCACTCGCAGCAGCGCGGCCCCTCCCCATCTCGGCCCTGCTCGCTCTGGGTCGGATGCTCGGCACCGTCGCTCACGCGGTTGCGAGTCGCGCTCGTGCCACGGCGCTCGCCAACGTCGCACGGGTGTATCCGGCGCTCTCGCCGTCCAGTCGCCGCGAGCTCGTGCGCGCGTGCTTCGCCACCCTCGGCGAGACGCTCGGAGAGACCGTCGCGCTGCTTCGACCGGACCAACGTCCCCCGCCGCTACCCCTGCCGGAGGAGGCGCGCGCCGTGGTCGCGGCCGCCCGCGCGCAGGGACGTGGAGTCGTGTTTGCGTCGGCGCATCTCGGACCCTGGGAGCGCGTGGCGGCGTCGCTGGTGGCGGCGGGCATTCCGCTGGTCACGCTCGCACGCGAAAGCTACGACCCTCGCTTCTCGCGTCTCTACGAGCGACTGCGTAGCAGCCACGGCGTTCGCGTCGTCTGGCGCGC
Organism: uncultured delta proteobacterium; assembly: GCA_963720145.1. Taxonomy (GTDB): domain Bacteria; phylum Myxococcota_A; class Polyangia; order Polyangiales; family Polyangiaceae; genus Palsa-1150. The sequence continues at coordinate 87,084 of CAVREO010000030.1, read as the reverse complement.
GAGCCCCGGGGCCGCGTCTCGCATCGTTCGCACGCTGCGCGGCGGCGGAGTGCTGGGCGTTCCGATGGACCTCCGAGCTCGCGTCCGGTCGTGCCGGGTTCCCTTTCTCGGCCACGACGCCCTCACGGCGGTGGGTCCGGCGCGCCTGGCTCTGCGCACCCGCTCCGCGGTGGTCGTCGGGACCGCGGCACCCCGGCTGCCACCGCAATCGCCGACGGCGCCGCCGACCGCGCCCGCGTCATCGTCAGCGAGGGCCCAGCTGTCGGTCACCGTGACGCCGATCGAAACCGCAGACCTCGCGCCCGACGACGAGGGAGCGCGCGAGCTCACGGCGCGCATCAACGCAGAGCTCTCGCGCCGTATTCTGGCGATGCCCGAAGCGTGGGTCTGGATGCACGACCGATGGACGCCCGAAGAGGAGTATGATGAAGCCTGCTTCGACTTTCCGGCTCGGCGCCGGGCGCCCGGGACCGGGACCCCGACCTGACGGATCGTTTCTTCGAAAGCAGATTGCGCTGCCTGCCAACGGATGCCCCTGGAAGGAGGCTTTGCTTTGCCCGACGCCCCCGTGCGGACGCCGAAGCCTGTCCCCGAGCACCGCGACCTTCGTGGTGCGCCGCTGTCGCCGACCGATGGGTTCGTCTTCTCGCGCATCGACGGCCGGCTCGACGAGCACGAGATCATCGCGCTGACCGGGCTACCCCAGGACAGGGTGAGGGAGTCGCTCGCCAAGCTCGAATCGCTGGGGTTTATCACCTTCGAGTTCCCGGCGCCGCCGCCCCCGACGCCCGCCGAGCCGCCCGTGACCCCCACCGAGACCGACGTGCGATCCGCACCGGCGACAGCGGCTGCCGCAGGCGAAGCACCGCGCACCGGGTCGCCGGCGCTGACGCCAGAAGAGGAAGCCTCCCTGTCGGAAGACGTGGACCTGGACACCGACTTCCGGCGCCGCGTGATCGTCACGCACCGGGCGCTCGAGAAGACGGACCACTACGCGCTCTTGGGGGTCGAGCGCACGGCGGATCGCAAGACGCTCAAGCGCGCGTATTACGAGCTTGCCGCGACGTTTCACCCGGACCGCTACTTTCGCAAGAAGCTCGGCTCGTTCAAGGGCCGCATGGAGGCGCTCTTCGGGCGAATCACGCTGGCGCACGACACGCTCACCGACAAGGAGCGCCGGGCCGAATACGACGCGTACCTCGAAGAGCGGCGGCGCTCGCGGAGCATCGAGGAGCTTCTAGCGGAGGCGCTGGCCGAGGCCGAGCGCACGCAGGAGCGAATCGAAAGCGAGGCCCGCGCACAGGCGGAACAGGCGACCGCCGAGCCGCCCCAAGCGAGCTCGCCCCCGCCGCCCGGCACGGGTAGCCGAGGTGGCCAAGGTGGCCAGGGCGTCAGTGTCGACGCCACGGCTCGCCGAGACGCGCTCGCCCGCCGACTGCTCGGAGGGCGAGCCCCCCCGACATCGGGCGCGTCGCGCGGCGGCGCGCCCGCGAAAGGGGCGCAGGCCGCCACCGATGCGATGGATGCCCTACGCCGGCGCTACGAGGAGCGAGTGAGCAAGGCCAAGGAGACCCAGGCGCGCAAGTACATGACCAACGGCGAAGCGGCCCTCGCTTCAGGGGACGCCGTGGCAGCCGCCAATGCATTCCGCGTGGCGCTCACCCTCTCGCCCGAGGACCCGAACCTGCAGCGCGCGGCGCAGGACGCGCAGCGGCGTGCGGACTCGATTCTGGCCGAGACGTACGCCAGACAAGCGGGGTACGAGGAGAAAAACGGCCAATGGGTCGAGGCAGCGCGCTCGTGGGCGCGCGTCGTCAAAGCGCGCCCCAGCGACGGCGCGGCGCTCGAACGCGCCGCGAACGCCATCCTCAGGGCCGAGGGCGATCTGCACGAGGCCAGTCGCCTCGCGCAGCAGGCGTGCACGGTCGAGCCCTCGGTGGCCACCTATCGACTGACATTGGCCAACGTCTACCTCGCGGCCGGTCTGGCGAAGAACGCCCGGCGCGAAATCGAGACGGCTGCCCAGCTCGCCCCCCATGATGGTACGATTCAGGCCATGCTCAAACGGGTGGGGAAACCATGAGCGCCGGCCGTTTGCAGGCGGCGGACATGACCACCGACGCCTTTGAGAAAGGAGACGTTCGCGGATGGAGAAGGTGATCGGCATCGACCTTGGAACGACCAACTCCTGCGTCGCGATCGTCGAGAACGGTGTGCCGACCGTCATCCCGAACCGTGGCGGATACAAGACGACACCCTCCATGGTGGCCGTCACGGAAGCCGGAAAGCGACTCGTCGGACACATCGCCAAACGACAGGCGATCACGAACGCGGAGAACACCGTGTACGCGGCCAAGCGCCTCATCGGCCGCAAGTGGAACTCGCCGCAAGTGAAGAACGCCGTCGCGACTTCCAGCTACCGCATCGTGCAGGGTCCGCACACCGACGTACGCATCGTCCTGCGCGACAAGGAGTACAGCGTCTCCGAGATCAGCGCGATGGTGCTGCAGGAGATGAAGGTCATCGCCGAGGACTACCTGGGTGAGGGAGTCAGCAAGGCGGTCGTGACCGTCCCGGCCTACTTCAACGACAACCAGCGACAGGCGACGAAGGACGCGGGCGAGATCGCGGGCCTGGACGTCATCCGGATCATCAACGAGCCGACGGCGGCGGCGCTGTCGTACGGCTTCGGCAAGAACGTCGAGAAGACCATCGCCGTGTACGACTTCGGCGGCGGCACGTTCGACATCTCGATCCTCGAGATTGGCTCGAGCGGCGTCTTCAAGGTCATCGCCACCGCGGGCGACACCTTCCTTGGCGGTGAGGACGTCGACGCCCGCATCATCGACTGGCTCGTGCACGGCTTCAAAGAGGAGCACGGCATCGACCTGCGTCAGGACCGCATGGCACTGCAGCGGCTGAAAGACGCCGCGGAGAAGGCCAAGTGCGAGCTCTCCAGCGTGCGCGAGACGGAGGTGAACCTTCCGTTCATCATCTCGAGCGGCCGCAACGAAGCCCTTCACCTGCAGCGCACCATCGACCGCAAGACCCTCGAGGATCTGTCCGCCGACCTCATCGAGCGCACCGTGGACATCTGCCGCCAGACCCTCTCGGACGCTCGCCTCGAAAAAGATGACATCGAGGAGGTCATCCTCGTCGGCGGCATGACGCGAATGCCGAAGATCCAGCTTGCCGTGGCCGAGTTCTTCGAGCGCGACCCATGCAAAGGGGTGCACCCCGACGAGAGCGTCGCCCTCGGCGCCGGTATCCAGGGCTCGGCGCTCATCGCCGACAAACAGGAGATGGTCCTCCTCGACGTCACGCCGCACGCGCTCGGCATCATGACCCAGGGAGGCTTCTTCGAGGAGCTCATCCCGCAGAACACGACGGTACCCACGCACCGCACGAAGATCTTCACGACCAGCCGCGACCACCAGACCGCGGTGAAGATCGTCGTCATGCAGGGCGAGAGCGAGCGCGCCGAGGAGAACGAGCTGCTCGGCGAGTTCATCCTGACCGGGCTGAAGCGCGCGACCAAGGGCACCGTCGAGATCGAGGTGACCTTCGAGATCAACGCCGACGGTATCGTGAGCGTGCACGCGAAGGACCTCGAGACGGGCAAGGAACAGTCGATCGAAGTCACCGCGTCGAGCGGCCTGACGCGCGACGAGATCCGCAACATGATGGAGGACGCCAAGGACTACATGGTGGAGCGCCGCTCGAGCGAGGAGTTCGAGGCCGCCAAGCAGGAGGCTGAACGGATCGTCGGGGAAATCGAGCGGCTGTTCCCGCAAGTCGAGCAGATCGTCGCGGCCAGTGACTTCGGACGCGACGCCATCGAGAAAGCGCGCGCCATCGTGTCGAAGGCGCGCTCGGCGATCGGCAAGCGTGACGTCGGCGCGGTGAAGGCGGAGATCGAGGGCCTGTCGCGCACCCACAGGATGTTCAAGGGCGTCGTCGCGAAGACGCACTGATCGGGGGCCCGGCGAGCCGTGTCCGAAAGACCGCCCAAGAGAACGCGCGCGAAAGAGCCGCCCCCGCCGGCGCCGGTCGACGAGGACGCCGCCGAGGACGAGCGTCCGACGGTCAATCCCCCCTTCGACGTCGAAGCCTACGCGCGGGCCACCGCGTCCTCGGAGGCGCCCAAGCCGCTCAGGGCGCCCATCGGCCACGCCGGCCCAACGGCAGACCGGGGCGGCCCAGGGGCGAGCGAGTTCCCCCCGGAAGAGGCGCGGTCGCAGCAGATCACGCTCACGAACGAGGTCGAGCTCGAGAGGGCGCGCTCTCTCTCCTCGCAACGCAGCGAACCCCCGCGCAGGCTGAGCACAGGCGCGCTGTCAATCGCCGACGCTCGCGCGCCGAGCACGCCGAGCTTGCCACCGCAGATGGCGCCGGAGCGCAGCCTCACACCCACGAGCATCGAGGCGGCGGTGCTCGGCGCGATCGGCGCGTCCCCGGCCCCGGAGATCACCGAGCGGACCATCGAAGATCCGATGTCCGAGATGCGCGAGCGGTTCTCGCTGGGCGACTACACCGGTGCGCTCGAGATGTCGGAGCTCATCTTGGCCGAGGAGCCCGGCAACGTGCAGGCGGCCGAGTGCGGCGCCAACTGCCGAAGCGTGCTCGAGAACATGTACACGGCAAGGCTCGGCCCTCTCGACCGCGTGCCCATGGTGGTCGTCCCGCGTACGCAAATGCGCTGGCTGTCGATCGACCATCGGGCAGGATTCATTCTGTCGCTCATCGATGGGCAATCGAGCGTGGAGATGATCCTCGACGTGAGTGGGATGCCCAAGCTCGACGCACTTCGCATTCTGCACGAGCTCGTGCAGCAGAAGATAGTCGCGTTCCGCTAGGCATCCGGTCCCGCGACAACCTCAATGTCGAGATCCGTTCGGGGCCGGAGCCCAAGAGACCAAACCAATCCTTTTGGGGCCGGGCCCCAAAAGACAGACGTGAAGACAGACCTGAAGACGAACCTGAAGACGAACCCAAAGCGAACGCGCGGCCCCCTTAACGCAGAAACGGCCAAGCGCAAGGGAAAGGTGAACCCTAGGGATTGGGAGGCCGGGCGAGGCAGTTTTGCGCGTTGCGCATGACAGTCCTCGAAGCTACACCCTGGAGAAGCGAATGGATGCGCGCCGCTTACAAGCGCAGGAGTTGCGTCGCCAAATCGAGTGGACGCTCGCGCGCGCAGTCGACCCCCGAGACGTGCTTCCCATGCTGCACCGGCTCGCGCGCCTCTCGGAAGACGGCTCCGACGAGAGCCTCTTCGCGTACCAGCACCTCGCAGAGCTGCTCGTCGAGCGCGACCCATGGCGCGCGGCCCTTTTCGCGCGCCGCTTGCTCGCGCAGCGGCCCGACGACGACCGCGGCTGGGCCACACTCGCGCTCTGCCAGACTCTGCTCGGCAACTACAAGTTCGCGGTGAGCGCCTACCATCACGCGCTGACCAGCGCGCCCAAGAACCCGTGGTACGCGCACAATCTCGGACACCTGCTCGACGTCGCCCTCAATCGCGCGCGGGACGCCGTCGGTTGGCTGAAGCGTGCGTACCAGAGCGCGACCTACAGCGGTGAGGTCGCGGCGAGCTACGCGCACGCCCTCGCGCGCGTCGGCAGGATCGGAGAGGCGCGCAAGGTGCTCGCCAGGGCGATGAAGCGCTCGGCGTCGCGCGAGCACGCGGCGCTGCTCAAGTGGCTCGAGCAAGGCGCCCCGCCTGACAAGGACCACCCGATGCCGCGTCCCGCGCCGGTCCATACCCAGGCGAGCTACGCCGCGCCGGTCGAGAACGGGCGCACGGACAAGACCAACGACGCCGGCGGAGCGCGCCCGCGGCGTGCCGTCGAGGGAGCAGCGTCCACGCGGCGCGTGGCGTCGGCGGCGTCCATGCTCCTCGCGGAGCTCGAGTCCGTCCTGTCGCGCGGGCTCGCCAGCCTCCCGCTCGACGCGAAACAACGCGCTCGGGCCAAGTCGCTGGCGCGCGACGCCATGGGGTTCTTCTCGCGGCCGATGGGTGGTCGCGGCGCCGGCGCCGTGCAGGCCGTGGCCGCGGCGATCGCGTACGCGATTGTCTATGTGGACCACGTTCCGCTCACGCAGGCCGATGTCGCCGCCTGTTTTCGCGTCAGCGTGGCCAGCCTGCGCGGCCGCTTCGGCGAGCTACGCGCGCAGCTCGATTTGATGCCGGGTGATGCGCGATACGCGACGCTGCGACGCCGATAGGCACACCGCCCCAGTTCGGCTATCTGTCGTGGCGTCCATGGGCCATTGCCACCGCGCACGCGCTTTCGCGTGCATCGTAGCCCGCAGTTGGGCTAGCCAAGCAGCCATGCGCAAGGTCATGCGTCGCTGCCTTTCGCTCCTCGGCCTCGCTGGCGCGCTCTCGCTCGCGAGTGACGCTCTCGCGCAAACCCCCGCGCCCACGCCGGGCACGACGCTCGCACTCCCCCCGCCTCCCCCGGTCAGTGACCCGATGCTCGCACCGGTCCAACCGCCGCGGCGCGTGCTCTCGTCCTGGCAAGAGGCCATCTCGTACTTGCGCGCGCGATCGACCGACCTGCGCGTCGCGCTCGATCAGGTGCTGCAGGCCGAGGCGCAGACTCGCGTGGCCCTCTCGCAATACCTGCCGAGCCTCACGACCACCGCGCAGGCGAGTCACCAGTTCATCACCTCGAGCGGGGTGTACCTCTCCGCCGGCGGCGCGTCGACCAGCAGCAACAGCGCCTTCGCCAACCTGCAGCTTCAGCAGACGCTCCTCAACGCGCAGCAGTTCGATCAGATCAGCATCGACGAGCTGGGAGAGGACGCGGCCAACCTCACGGTCGAGGACCGCAAACGCACTCTCGCGCTCAGCCTGGCCAACCAGATCGTAGCTGTCGTCACGGCCGAGCGCAGCGCCGAGATCAACCGCGTGGGGCTGAAGGTCGCGCTCGAGCAGCTGGAGATCACCCGGCGCAAGCAGGAGCTCGGGGCCGCCAACGGCCTCGACGTCGTGCGCGCCCAGCAGAACGCGGCGAACGCACGCGCCACGCTGGTGAGCGGCGACGAGTCGTTGCGTGAGTCGCGTGAGGCATTGGGGCTGGCGCTGGGTATCCCCGAAGAGACGGGCGTCGCGCACGATGTCAACGTCGACGGCCTCGCACGAAGCGCCATGGCTACCTGCCGCGTCATCACCGACGTCGACGCGCGACCCGACGTCGGCGCGGCCCGGACGAACCTGCAAGTCGCGAAGCGCAATCTCCAGAACGCCTACTACCAGTTCCTGCCGACGCTGAACGCGCAGAGCACCGTGACCGGCATCACTCCGGCTCCGGCGTTCGGGTCTCCCGATCCGACGTGGAACATCCAGGCCGTGCTCTCGATGTCGTGGTGGGACGGGGGGCTGCGGTACGGCAACCTGCGAAATGCGCGCGCCGCCGAGGACATCGCGCTCCAGAACCTCGAATCGCTGCGTCGACAGGCGATCATCCAGGTGCAGCAGGCGCAGCGTCAGCTCGTCGTGGCCGAGGTGAGCGGCAAGGTGGCACGTGAGCAGCGCGATCTCGCGGCGCAGAACGACAAGATGACGCAGACGGCGTACATGGCCGGCCAGGGAACGAGCCTCGAGCTGGTGACGGCGTCCGAGGCGCATCGACAAGCCGAGCTCAATTTGGCGCTGCAGGAGTTCAACGTCGTGAAGGCGCGGCTGCTTGCGGTGCTCGCGCTGGCGACGTGTCCCTGGTAGACCGCCTGGCGTTCGGTCCCTACGACCCGCTCGGCGCGGCGCTGTCCCAGCCGCTGGCGAGGGCAAGACCGCTCATCGCGATGTTGAAGTCCATCAGCGCATAAAGGTGCTGCACGCGCGCGTTCCCGTACGCGCGAAGCGGCTCGAGTAGCGCCCGCTCGTCCCCCGTGCCGAGGTCGATGTGATCCGCCACGATCGAGATCCACTCCTTGGCCAGATGCTCCGACTTGTCGAGCGTCTCCTCGCGACCCTTGGCCTCGACCGCGTCGGCGTAGGCCTTCTCCACTTCGAGCATGGCGCCGGATAGCGCCAGCCGCTCGAGCGAGCGCGACTCCGAGAGCTGCGACTCCGCCTGCCGGGTCCGCGCCGCCTGCGGCAAGAGGTCCAGGCTCCACCGCGTGCCGAGCGCGAAGTAATAGTAAAAGTGGTTGAATGGGTCGCTCGCCCACACGTTCTCTTGCTGGACGGCTCCGGGCATCGAGGCGAAATCGGCCCCCAGGTTCAGGTTCAGGTCCGGGAACAGCCGGGCCCGCGACAGGTCGACCAGCGCCCCGCGCGCGACCACACCGGCGCGCGCCATGTTGATGTCGGGTCGTAGAACGCGAGCCGCCTCGAGATACTGCGCGACGGCGACGAGCGGCCGGTCGGGGCGTTTCAGAGGCTCGTCGACGATGTCGAAGTTCGTCTCGATGCCCGTGAGGAAGCGCAGCACAGCCAGGGCGTATGCTTCGCCCTTGGGCACCTGGAGCGCCTGCGCCGTGATCTCCTGCTTGTAGGCCTCGAGCCGGAGCCGGTCCACGTCGCCGACGTTGCGATCGCCGCGCGCAATCTTCTCTTTGACGCCCTGGATGCCCTTGTCCAGCCGATCGAGCGCATCGGATGCGACGTACTTCACGTCGCGCGCGAGCTCGAGCCCGAAGAACGCCCGGCGAACGTCCATGCGTGTCTGCTGCCGTACCTTTTCCATGTCCCACTCGGACGAGCGGACGTTGGCCTCGGCCGCGTGGAGGCCGGATTCGATCTTTCCAAAGGTGTAGAGGGGTAGCGATCCCGAAACGCTGAATTGGAGGAATGGCTGCAGGTCGCTGAGCGCGTTGATGTTGCGTGAAGAGAGCGTGCTTTGCGGGAAAATCGCCGTCCCCTGCAGGGGGGGCGCGACTCCGAAGACCGAGGAGGCCGACCACCCCTGAAACCAGGGAAGCCACCGCGCCTCCTCGAGCTGCGCGTGCGTGAACGCGAGGCGCGCGTGAGCGGCCCACAAATTGGGAAAGTTGCGATCGGCGAGGGCGAGGCACTCGTCGAGCCCATACGCGTGGGGGCGAATGGTCGCGGGCGCCGTCACCTCGGGCGCAGCGGGGGTGGTCTCTTGCGCGCGCGCGACACGACCGAGTGTAGCGATCCCCAGCGCCGCGAACGACAAGGCCAAGAGCGGCGGGCGGGCAGAGCGCATCGTCGACGCGACCTTATAATGTGCCCGGCCGCCGTGCCATGCATCGTTGGGGGGGCCGACCGCCTTCGGTACGCCCAGCCCAAAACACGAACACGAACCATGCTATCTGCGGCGACTCTCGGATGCCGCCGCTGCCCACGTTCGTCGCGGCTGCTCCTTCGCCGGTCCTACCGGCCGAAGGCGTCTCCTTGGAGGGCGTGTCTGCGGAGCGCCCGGCCCCCGCGGATGCGGCAGGCGTGCCCGCTGCGGGGGCGGCGAGCGTGGAGCGCAGGGAGGCTTCGCCCAGGGACGAAGACCTGGCGCACCTCGACATGGGCCTCTGGCGAACCGACCACCAGCACAACGCGTTCGAGCTGCACGGCGGTCCGGTCGATTGGCGGCGCGTCGGCTCGCCGCAGGCAAGGGACGCCGAGGGATGGGAGGGCGGCACGGGCATGGCGACGACCGTGAGACCGGGGCCGTTCGTCCTCTCGTGGGGCTCGGGCCTCACGCTGCGAGCGCTGGACTCGAAGTCCTTCGCGCTCTCGCTGATGCAGCACATCTCGGGCGGCATCGCCCTGGGCCCCCTCGAACCCGAAATACGCGTGGCATTCTCGATTGCTCACCGTCGACGTCTTTCACGCCAACTGGAGCGCAGAGCTCTTCTCGCCCCGTGCGGCCGTCGGAGCCTGGCTCCACCTCGGGGGCTTGCGGCTCGGGGTTCACGGCTTTGGCGAATATCTGTGGCGATGGCTCGGCGACGGCAACGTGCTTCTCCGGGGGCTCGCTTTCTCCGTGCAGCTCGGAACGTAGAGGGCGAACGCGCTCTTGAGCTCTTCCGTAGGAGCGCCTTCCTGCGTATAGTCCGCGCCGCTTTACCCACCAACAGCCTCTTTCGGGGAGAACGCCATGAACACGACCAAAGTTCTGTTGCTCGCCATCGCTTCGCTGGCGCTGCCTTGCGCCACGGGTTGCTACAGCGGAATCGCCTACAGCCCCTCCGGCTCGCCCATCGGCTTGATCTACAACGGCACGGAGAGCGCTCGACTCGTGACCGCCAACCCCGTCGGGGCCAAGCACGGCGAGGCGTGCGGCATCTCGATTCTGGGGCTCATCACGATCGGCGATTCGACGACCGCGACGGCCGCGAAGGCCGGTGGCATCACGAAAATCTCGATCGTGGACAACAACGACATGAATATCCTCGGTATCTACGCGTCGCATTGCTCGGAAGTCAGCGGCGACTGATTGCGCGTTCTCGAGCCTTCGGGTTCCGGGATGCCCGGAGCCCGAGGCCGAGCGGCAAGGCCGCGACGAAGAGGCGGCGAGCGAGACGAGAAGAACTACCCTTCTTCGTCCTTGTGACGGCGCAGGAGCCGGCGAAAGTTCGAGCGATCGCAGCCCCGCGCGACGCGCGGCCTCGGACATGTTCCCGCCGGTGCGGCGCAATAGCTCGCTCGTGTATCGCTCGTCGAAGGTGGCGAGCAGCCGCCGCTTGGCCTCGGCGTACGGCAGCTCGGTGGAGCCGCCGAACAGGCCGTGCGGCAGGTCGACCGCGCCGTTGGTCAGGTGCTCGACATCGAGCGGAGGAGCGGGCGGCGCGATGCCGCCCACGCCCATCATCGACCCCGACTCGCGAACGGGTGCCATCTGCCGCCCGAACGGGAGATCGGCGGCGGTGATTACGTCCTTCTGCGAGAGCACCATCGCGTGCTCTATCGCGTGCTCGAGCTCCCGCACGTTTCCGGGCCAGTCGTAGTCGCGTAGCGCGCGCACGGCGTCGGACGTGAAGCGCTTCTGCTCGCGTTGCATGCTTCGCGCGAACTTCTGCAAGTAATGGTTCGCGAGGAGGAGCACGTCGTCGCCGCGTTCGCGCAGCGTCGGCAGCTCGATCGCGATGACGTTGAGGCGGTAATAGAGGTCGCGCCGGAACTGTCCGGCCTGGATGCGATTCAAGAGATCGACGTTCGTCGCGGCGAGCACGCGAACGTCTACCGTGCGGGTCTCGTCGGCGCCGACGCGCTTGATCTCCGACTCCTGCAGCACGCGCAGGAGCTTCACCTGCGCGGCCAGAGGAAGGTCGCCGACCTCGTCGAGCAGGATCGTCCCTCCGTCGGCCGTCTCGAAGAGCCCCGTGCGCGCGGTTTGCGCGCCGGTGAACGCGCCTCGCACGTGCCCGAAGAGCTCCGACTCGACGAGCTCCCGCGGAATGGCGCCGCAGTTGACGGCCACGAAAGGCCTCTTGGCCCGCGGGCTGTTCTGATGAATGGCCCTCGCGACGAGCTCCTTGCCGGTACCGCTCTCGCCGAGAATGAGGACCGTCGACGAGGTGGGCGCGACGCCCTCGATGAGACGAAAGACGTCCAGCATACGCGGCGAGTCGCCGATGATTTCGCCGAATCGCTCTTTGGACAGGAGCGCTTGCTCGAGCTGCTTTGCGCGATCGGCCAAGCGCCGGTGCTCGGCCGCCTTGAGCACCGCGTGGGCAACGGCGTCGTTCGAGTGAAACGGCTTGGTGAGAAAGTGATAGGCGCCGGCCTTCATCGCGGCGACCGCGGAATCGACGTCGGCGAACGCCGTCATCAGAAGGACTTCGGTTGGCGCGTCCATGGCCTTGACGCGCGCCAGGACCTCGAGGCCGCCGATGCCCGGCATCATCATGTCGACGAGTGCCACGTCGGGCGGCGTCCGCTGGATGTACTCGAGCGCTTGCGCCCCGTCGTCGGCGACGGAGACCTGCATCCCGCGCGTCTCGAGCACGCGCGCCAGGCTTCGTCGCAAGGCGGGTTCGTCGTCGACGACGAGGACGTGCACCGCGGCGGCCTCCGTAGCGAGAGCCGGCGGTGCCGCACTGAGGGTGTGAACCCCGTTACCGGTGGAGCTCGACGCGGTCACCAATTCTCAGAATAACTGGTTACTCCTCGCGTTGGCCATATCGAGAACTTTGCGCGTGAGGGCGGCGTGCGCTCGGGTAGGTATTTCGCCGTACGGCACAAGCTCGATTGCCACGTACGTCTTCCCCGGCAGGCGGAAGGTCTTTTGCCCGGCGCAGGAGCCTCGCCAGACTTGCACATACATCCGGCGGTGAGAGAGCACGTGGATGACGTCACCGGCATTACGCAGGTCCCGCAAATCCACGCCGAGGCGCTCTGCGAGACGCCTGGCGGCGGCGCGCGCAGATTGGCCCGCAGGGGCCATCGGTGGCTCCCAGAGCCCGCCGAAGGGGGCGTCGGAGCGCCTCTGGGCGAGGAGCACGGCGCCCGCCGCCGCGCCGTCCCCGCCAGAGGGTCCAGGGCCGGCTGCCGCGAGAACGAGCGCGACCCGATGCATCGGTGTGGGCTCGCGCTTGGGAGCTTTGCGCGGCAGCCCGGCGGCGAATTCCGGCCCTCGGGCGAACGCGAGGCAGTGTGCGCGGATGGGACACGAGGCGCAGCGGGGCTGCCGTGGCGTGCACACGAGAGCGCCGAGCTCCATGAGGGCCTGAGTCCAATCGCCGGCGTCGCCCTCGTCGATGGCAGCGAGGGCGTCGGCCGCCTCACGAACGCGCGCCTTGCCCCTCGCGCTTTCGACCGTATCTTCGATCGCGAACGCCCGGGTGAGGACTCGTACGACGTTGCCGTCGACGGCGGCCACGCGCCGCTTGAACGCGATGCTCGCGATGGCGCCAGCCGTGTAAGTTCCTACGCCGTCGAGCGCGACGAGGGCCTCGACCTCGCTCGGCAGCCGCGCGCCATGCGCCGACACGACGCGCTTGGCCGCGGCGTGGAGCAAGCGCGCCCGCCGGTAGTACCCGAGCCCGCTCCAGAGCGCGAGCACTTGGCTCTCGGGGGCCTCGGCGAGACTCATCACCGTCGGCAGCGCGCGCATGAAGCGCTCCCAATACGGAATCGCGGTCGTCGCCCGCGTCTGCTGGAGCATCGTCTCGCTCACCCATATCGCGTACGGATCGCTCGTCTTGCGCCACGGCAGGTCCCGGACAACCGGAGCGGCTGCCGCGTCGCCGCCAGCCGCAGCGCCAGCGGCGGGAGCGCCCACCTGACCCGCCTGCGCGCGGCTGCCCGCGTGCGCCGTGTGCCGTGCGTACCGCGTCGGCCCCGTGTACCAGCCGAGTAGGTCCCGCTTGAAGTCGATCAAACCGAAAACCTCCCGTTCTTCCGCCTAGGTCCGTCTTGGCGTATGAGCGTGTGGGCCGAGTGAGGGTGTAGCGTATAGAGGCGCCGTCGGCGCCGGAGCCCTAGAGGGCGCCCCCTTTTCGGGTATGATTTCCCGCTGGCCATGCAAGCGCATCGAGGTTCCGACGACGAGCCGCCTACGCTGCGACCGCCGTTCGACCCGGCGACGTTCGCGCGCGACAGCGAGAGGGCACTCCGGGCGGAAGAGACCACCGACGAATCGGCTAGGCCGACGCAGCGCCCCCCGCCCCCGGGCGGCCGCTCGACGTACCCCGAAGATCGCACCGCCGAAGGGGGGCAGCTCCTCGTGCGCCTCTCGGTCGACGACGGCGACGTGCCTTTCCTGGCGGTCGCCATCGAGAACATCCGCGGGATGCCGCTATCGCCCATCGCGCGCACGTTCCTTCGCTACCTCAACGAGCGTGACTCCGTAGCCGTCATTTGCTCGCGCGCGGGGCTTCGAATGGACGAGGCGGTGATCGCGATCGAGGAGCTCTCCGGGGCCGGGGTGGTCTCGTTTCAGCGCAGCACGCGGTACTCGAGCGTGAAAGAGCCCTGATCGCCGGGCGACTGCCCGTCGACGACGAGCCAATAGCTGCCGGCTTCGAGGGTGCGCTCGATGACGGTAGCGCGGGGCCCCCCGCTTTGCGGGTCTCCTGGGCTGGCCTCGCAGGCCAGCTCGGCGACGTCTGCTCCGCCCGCGGCATCGGCGCATGCTTTTCGGAGCGCGAGCCCGGCGTCGAACCCGGTGGCGAGCAGCGTGACGCGAACGGTCGCGCGAGCGGCCAGCACCATCCGGAAAACCCGGTCGGGGCCGGTGGAGCCGGTGTCACCCCCGGCGCACGACGCGGAGAACCGGTCGCCTGCGCCGACGGTCGTGGCGGCCATGGCGCGCCGCTCGGCGAGCGCTGGAGCGACCTGGCACGCGCCGGCCTGCGCGCTCAGATCCTGCAGCGTCCACGCGAGCGTAAAACGGCCGAGCGCCTCGGGCGAGGCTCCGTCGACGGCGACGAAGTACGTGCCCGGCGGCAGAACCTCGTCCAAGCTGCGGGCACACGCGACCTCGGATGCGCGGTCCCCGCACCGACGCCAGAGGATCAGAATGTGGGGCGCCTCCTCGCCCTGCAGCGTGCCGATGAACCGCGAACGCCGCGGCACGTCGACGCGGTAGAGAACGTCGGCGGCTCCGGCGCCGCCGCAGGTGCCGGCCACGTCGTCGCGGGCCGCGAACGTGTCTCCGGTCATCGTGAGGGCCGCTCCAACGGACAGGGGAAGCGCATCCCCGCAGCCCTCGCCGGTGGTACCCGCGCCCGAGGAGGGGGCGACCTCGAGCTCTAACGAATAGCTGCCCGCCGTCTCGCTCTCGCGCGCGTCGGCGAAGACGGTGTAGTCGCCCGGGTCGAAGACGCCGGTGACGGCGGCGTCGGCGCCGTTGCCGATTCGGCTCGCCGCAAGCGAGCTCGCTCTGCGGGTCGGTGCACGCTCGCCGCAGGTGGACGACGGGCGTCATGTCGTCCGAGTGCTCGACCAGGCGCAGGCGCGAACGCGACGGCAGGTTGAACGTCCACGCGGCGTCTGCGCCCTCGGCTCCGCTCCCGCAGCTGGCCTCGGCGTCGTCGGTGCGGTCGACGGTCGAACCGGTAACCGGCGTTCCGGGCGAGAGCGGCGGCGCGCGCCGGCACGCGTCGGCGAGCGCTAGGACGTCGGAGGCCGAAAGGGTCATCTTGAAGGGCCCACCCTCCTGGCTGTAGCCGTCCACGAAGACGAAGTACTTGCCCGGCTCAAGCACCTTCTCGATCCGTGACTGGTTTCTTCCTCCCTCGGGCGGATCGTCGTTACACGCGACCTCGGCCTTCTCGTCGGCGCAGTCGTCTTTTCGCACGTAGAGGACGGAATCGAAGTGCGCCTGGACGTCGAGGATGACCCGCTGGCGCCGGGGCACGTCGAGCTCGTAGACCAGCTCCCGGGCCGAGTTCCTCGCGCACGTGCCGGTATGAAGGCTCTCGCCGCGCGCGGTCGTTCCCGTGACAGCGCCTTCCGTCAACGGGATTGGCGACTCGCACGTGCCGGCCGGGTCGGAGCTCCCCCGCGCGATCGAGGCGCTTGTCGGTGCCGTGGCGCCGACGCCCCCCGCCCAAGTCGCGGCGACCCAGGCGCCCCCGCCCGCAGCGGCCTTCACCACGAGAACGTACGAGTCGGGCGCCTCGAAGCACGCGCGCAGCACGGCCTGCGGTTCGCTCGTCGTGTCGTGCGCGGCCGGCGCCCCCTGGGGACCGAGCAACGCGACGTCGAGATTGCGCACGCCCTCCCCACCAAACGCGACGATCGTCGTGCACCCCGCAGGCAGCTCGAGCGGCACACGCGCCTCGCGTCCCTCCGCGAGGGCGCCCTCGTGGATGGGGCCCACTTGCGCGAGGCCCATCGCCGCGAGGGCGTTGTGTACCGCGACGAAGCGCGGCTCGAGGGCGCCGCTCGGCGGCCGGGTCGGCCCGCATGCCGCAGCGAGCGAGAGCGCAGCGCCCAGTACGGTGCCCGAACGGAGGCCGTGGTGCGGCATCGGGCCTAGCGAACCTGGTTTTGCCCGGTGTCGACGGGGGCCGGTGGAAGGCGCTCGCGCGGTGCGGCGTCGGGGGCTGCCGGGTCGGGCGATGACGCCGGGGGCCGCGGGGCCGTCGAGGATGCAGCGGGCGCAGACGGGGGGACCGATGCCCGCGATGGCGAACCGCAGGGGACGTCGAGAGCGGGCGGCTCGTCGGGGCGGGAGGGCGACGCTGCGGTCCCCTGGGGCGGGCGACCACGCGCGCCGAGGCCGACCGCCGCCGCGACGACCGCACCGAACGCGGCGACGACGGCCCATGTCCACGAGGAACCCGCGCGGCGCGGAGCGGCTGGAGCCCCCCCCGGGCGCATGGTCACCGAGGGCAGCGTCGATTGCGAGGGGGGAGGACGGTTCGACAGGTTCATCGCCGGAACGCTCGGCGAGCCCGTCGCGCCACCGACCCAGGCCCGCACGTCCTCCCGCTGCTTCGTGAGCTCCACGCCGAGCACGGTACCGACGTGCGTCGCGAGCTCTCGGGTCGTCGCGAGGGCGCCAAGGACGCGCCCGGAGCGCTCGAGCGCCTCGCCCAGCTCGGCCGCCGTGGCAAAGCGCTTGTCCCTGTCCCGCTGGAGGGCCTTCGCGACGACGGCCTCCAGAACGGCCGGGACCGCGGGCTCGACCGCGCGCACCGGCGGGATGGGGAGTGTCTGAACCCGGTGGAGCGTATCGATCTCGCCGTCACCCTTGAACAAGCGTCGACCCGCGAGCACCTCCCACAGGACGATGCCCGCCGCGAAGATGTCCGCCCGCCGGTCGATGTCCTCGAGCCCCTGCGCCTGCTCGGGCGCCATGTACGCGATCTTGCCTTTCAGACGACCCTCACGCGTCGTCCTCGGCCGCTGCGTCGCGCGCGCCACGCCGAAGTCGCTGAGCCGCGCGGTGCCGTCCACTCCGACGAGCACGTTCTGCGGAGACACGTCGCGATGCACGACGCCGAGCGGTGTGCCCTGGTCGTCGGTGAGCTCGTGCGCCGCGTGCAGGCCCGCGAGCATGTCCAGGGCGACGCGCAGCCCCACCTTGATTGGCAACCGCTGGCGCGCTTCCGTGGCGTGCACGAGCAAGCGCCCGAGGGTGCCGCCCTCGACGTACTCCATGACGAAGTAGTAGCTCTGGAGGCTCGTCCCGATCGCGACGACGGGCAGCACGTTGGGGTGGCAGAGCCGCGCCGCGAGGCGCGCCTCTTCGAGGAACATTTCAACGAACTCGGGCTCGTACGCGAGATGCGGGTGCAGACGCTTGATCGCGACGTACCTTGGGGGCCCGGCGGCCCCCGGAAGACGGGCGAGGTAGACCGTGGCCATCCCGCCGGACGCCACCTCAGCCACGAGCTCGTAGCGATCGAGCCAGCGCGCGTCGGCGTCCTTGGCGGTGAGCTCTCTCACGTGAGGGACCTCCCCATCATTTCGCCATGATACTCCCGGCTTCGATAGCGCCGCCACCCAGGCCGGGCCCGCCCGCCTCTCGCCCTTACGGTCTCGAGCGTCAGGTCATTTCGAGGAGCAAAAGATCCGGCCGCTGCAAAAGCCCGATCACCTCGTACGCAAACGCCGCGCCGATGTGCCCGTCGACCACTCGGTGGTCGAACGACAAGGAGAGGAGCATGACGTCGCCAATCGTGATCTGCCCATTCTTGACCACCGGCTTTTGCTTCATCTGATGGACGCCGAGGATGGCGACCTCGGGGTAGTTGATGATCGGAGTCGCGAAGAGCCCCCCCTGGGTGCCGAGCGAGGTGATTGTGAACGTCGAGCCATGCACGTCTTCGCGCTTGGACTTGCCGGCACGCGCGTCGTCAGCGAGGCGCTCAATCTCCCGGGCGATGCCGAGGATCGTCCGCTTGTCGGCGTCCTTGACGACCGGGACGATGAGACCAGCCTCGGTCGCCGTGGCGATACCGATGTGAAAATAGTTGTGGAGGACGATTTCGTCCGACGCCTCGTCGAGCGTCGCGTTCAGCATGGGGTGCTTCTTGAGGGCCGCGACGACGGCTTTGACGAGAAACGGCAAAAAGCTCAGCTTTGCACCGGCGGCTTCGGCCGCGCTCTTCAGGCGGGCGCGAACTGCCTTGAGCTCGGTCACGTCGCACTCCTCGACGAAGGTGAAATGCGCGGCCGTCCGGGTCGACTGCGCCATGTGCTGCGCGATGCGCCGGCGCAGGCCCGCTACAGGAACGCGCGTCTCCAGCGAGGCGGGCGCCGCGGGCGGCGCGACTGGCGCGTACGCCGCGGGGCGTTGCGGCTCGGCCGGAATGCGCGAGAAGCCCTCGACGTCCTTCTGGGTGACGCGACCCTGCGCTCCGCTCGGCGGCACGCGACGCAGGTCGACGTTCATGTCGCGCGCGAGCTTTCGCGTCGCAGGCGTCGCCAGCGGCTTCTCGTTGTAGTAGCCGTGGGGCGCGGCTGCTGCGGCCGTGGCCATTCCCGGGAGCGACTCTCGGATGTCACCCACCGCCGTCGCAGCCGGTCCGTCTTCGCGCGGCGCTCGGGTGACCTCGAGCGCGTGCCCGTTGGCCTCGCGCGGCGGCGAGAGCGCGCCGTCGAGCTCGAACACGAGCAGCACCGCGTGCACCTTCATGATCTCGCCGACCCGGCCGTGCGTCTCGACGACCGTCCCGGCGCGCGGCGCGGTGATCGTCACGGTCGCTTTGTCGGTCATCACCTCGACCATGGGCTGGTCCTCGGTGACCCGGTCACCGGGGTGGACGAGCCACTTGACGATCTCGCCTTCGGTGACGCCTTCGCCGATGTCCGGAAGCTTGAATTCCCAGCGCGCCATCGTTCTCCTCGGTCTGCCTCAGTACCCCACGGTCTCCACGATCGCCGGAAAGATGCGGCGGGCGAGCGGCAAGTAGTCCATTTCCAATGCGTAAGGAAACGGTGTGTCGTACCCGCATACGCGCGCGGGCGGAGCCTCGAGGTGCAGGAACGCCCGCTCGCTGATGAGCGCGACGAGCTCCGCGCCGAAGCCGCAGGTCTTCGGCGCTTCGTGCACCACGACGACGCGCCCCGTCTTCTCGACACTGGCGACGATGGTCTCGATGTCGACGGGCCAGAGCGTGCGCAGATCGACGATCTCGCAGCTGATGCCACGCTCTTTGGCCTCGTCGGCCGCCGCGATCGCCTCGTACAGCATGGCGCCCCAGGCGAGGAGAGTCACGTCGTTGCCCTCGCGAACGACGGCTGCCTTGCCAATCGGGACCGTGTAGTCGCCCTCGGGCACCTCGCCCTTGGCGGCGCGGTAAATGCGCTTCGGCTCGAAGAAGAGCACCGGGTCCGGATCGCGAATCGGCCGAGAGCAGAAGCCCCTTGGCGTCGTGCGGGTTGCTCGGGCAGACGACTTTGAGCCCCGCGACGTGGATGAAGAGCGACTCGGGAGACTGCGAGTGGTAGAGACCCCCGCGGATGCCGCCGCCCACGGGCGTGCGCAGGACCATCTTGGCGGGATATTCGCCGCCCGAGCGCCACCGGAGCTTCGCCAGCTCGCTGACGATCTGGTCGTACGCGGGATAGATGAAGTCGGCGAACTGAATCTCGGGGATGGGGACCAGGCCGTACAGGGCCATCCCGATGGCGGTTCCGACGATGCCCGCCTCGGACAGCGGGGTGTCGACGACGCGTTCGTCGCCGAACTCGTCCCAGAGCCCCTGCGTGACGCGAAATACGCCGCCCACCTTGCCGACGTCTTCGCCGAGGATGACGACCCGATCGTCACGTCGCATCTCGAGCCGCAGGGCGTCGTTGATCGCCTGAACCATCGTCATCTGCGTCATCTGCGTCACCGGCTGCCCCTCTGCTCCGCCAGGTTCCACGACGGCTCGGCGTATACGTCCTCGAAGAGCGTCTCGTGGGCGGGCTTCGGCGCCTCGCCCGCCTCCGCCAGCGCTCGCTCGATGTCGGCGCCCACTTCGGCGACGAGTCGGTCGTCGCGCTCGGCTCCGCCCAAGCCGCGCGACTCGAGGTGCAAGCGCATGCGGGCGATGGGGTCGTGGACGTCGTTGCCGGGAATGACCGCCTCGACGAGGGTGCCCCCCTGCCCTGCGACGGCGCGCGCGCGCGCCTCGCGAACGACGCTGAACACGGCCACCACGTCGGAGCCGTCGACGCACACGCCGCGCAACCCGTACGCCACGGCCTTCACGGCGAAGCCGGCGCTCGCGGTCTGCTTGGACGCGGGAGTGCTCGTCGCGAAGCCGTTGTTCTTGCAAACGGCGATCACCGGTGCCCTCGTCACGCCGGCGAAGTTCAACCCGGTGTGGAAGTCGCCCGCGCTCGTCGCGCCCTCCCCGAAGAACACGAGGGTCGCCGCCTTCGCTCCGCGAATGCGAGCCGCCCATGCGGCGCCGACCGCGTGCGGGATATGCGTGCCCACGAGCGGGCTGGTGCTGGCGACGTGCGCCTCCTTCCAGAACGGCGGGCCCGGGGCGTCGCGGCCTTTCCCGGTGTCTCGGCCGTTGCCGAACGCGCGGTGGGCGTAGGCGACCACCGGGACGCCGCGCCAGAGCGCAGCCGCGAAGTCGCGCGACGCGGGAAACACCCAGTCCTCGTCCTGCATGGCCGCGACGGCGCCGACAATCGTCGCCTCTTCGCCGACGGCGCTCGCGTGCTGCGTGATGCGCCCCTCGTGCTGCAACGCGACCAACCGCTGGTCCAGGGCGCGCGCCAGCACCATGTGCTCGTAGAGAGCCACCGCCAGCTCGCCGGTCAAACCTGCGGCGTGGGCGGGATCGAGCGACCCGTCGTCGCGCAGGGCGGCCAGCGGCTTGGAGGCGGGCGCAGGCGGCGAAGCGAGCAGTTGCATCAGCGCGCGGAGCCTAGCCGAAAGGGGTCACGGCAGCGACCGGGGAAGGCATCTGGTCGGGCTAGAAATTGCCGCGCAAGAGGACCCCTGCGCTGCCCGCCCCGACCGCTGGCGCCGCTTGGACGCGAGCGGAGGGAGCGATGAGCCACATGACCGCCCCGCTGACGAACACGACGCCCCCGACCGCGAACGCAATCGTCGAGAGGTTTCCCGTGTTGACCGCGTCCTTCCGCAGCGAAAGGCCCTGCGTATCGCATGCGTTGGGATCGCCGTAGCCGGCGGCCGGGCCGCAGTGACTACCGTTCGCGTCGGAGTTCTTCGACAGCGCCTGCAGCCCGAGGATGGTCCCCGCCACGAGCCCGGCGGCCCCGATGCCGGCCGTGACGAGTCCCACGGTCTTGAGCGGCGACGACGCCCTCTCCTCCGAGGCGGGTGGGCCCTCGGCAGGCGAAACGGGGGGGACACCGGCGAGGCTGCGATGAGCGCCGCCGACGCCGGCGCGTCCTGCAGGGCGGGCACCTCGAGTCGCACGACGCGGCCCGCGCCCTCGAGGTCCTCGCGAACGCTCCACGCTCTCTTGCCGGGTGCGTTCGCCTCCAGCGAATGCTTGCCGGGATCGACGGCGACGGGAACGCCCCACTGCCCTTCCCCGACAGTCGTGCCGTCGCGCTTCACGACCAGGCCCTCCACGCGCGAGGCGGACGGGACGTCGATGACGAGCTTGGTCAGCTTCGGCTCGAGCGTCGCTGCGCGGTTCTTGGCGACTCGCTCGCGGTCGGCCGCCTTGGGGCCTCCGCTCCGGTGCGCAAACGCGGCGAGCTCGAGGAACGTCGTCCATGCGCTGGCCGTCCGCCCGACCTGCTCGAAGCAGTCGGCAAGGTAAAACTCGGTGACCGGCGTAGGGTCGAGGCGCTGACTCTCCTCGAACTTCGGGCAGGCCTCCGCCCACTGGCCGCTGCTCGTCAGCCTTCTTGCGTCGTCGTAGAGCGACTGCGCGGCTGCAGATTCCTGAGCCGACCCGTCCGCCGATGCGACGGGTGGCGCCGAAAGAAGGGCGACGAGAGCGGTCGTGCCCAGAGCGCGAGACGCGTTCCTCATCCGTTTCAATCGTCTCCGAATGGGTTGGAGGGGGCGGCCGATGGCTTCGGCGCGCTGGGCTGGGCGCTGCCCGGGGGAAGGGCGCGGGGCAATCGGCCGGGCCCTGCTGCCGGCTGTCGCGGGGGCGGCGGCGTCGCACGGACGGGCCGCGAGCAATCGGGCACGGCAACCGTGCTCGCGCTCCCGGACGGCTCGAGCGGCGCACGTGGGACAGGGGCCGGCTCGGCGAGCGCGGCGGAGGGCAATGGGGGAAGCGCCTGAGCGGCGGGGACAGGCGTCGACGCGCCGAGCTGGGCGTGCGCAGTGCCAGGCTGTCCCTGCACGTCGTCGCCCGTCGGGGACACGCGCCGCCGCGACGACGCCACTCCGAACACCCCGACCGCCAACAGCGCCGCGAGCGCCGCCCCCAGCGCAAGCACAAGCACGAGAAACGTCCGCGCGACCGGCCCGCGATTCGTCGCGTCGGTCACCGCGCCTCCCGTGGTCGCCACCGTCGGCGAGTCTCCGGTGACGCCCGCCGCAAAGCTCGTGTTCGAAACCACCGCCCTGGAGACCCGCACCATGCCCGATATGCCGAGAACACGGGCGATCCGCTCCGCCGACAGGGCAGCCGCGGGTGTCCCGAAGGGAGCGATCGCCGCGGCCAATGCCGCCACATTCGGATACCGGCGCGCCCGGTCCTTCTCGAGCGCGCCGAGGATGGCCGCCTCGAGCTCCACCGGCGCGTCGGGCCGCCTGACGCGCAGCGGATTGGGGGGGTCCTGCAGGATGGCCGCACATAGGGCGGTCATCGTCTCGGCGTCGAAGGGGGGCTGGCCCGCGATGAGCTCGTGCGCCACCGCTCCCAACGCCCACACGTCGGCGCGTGCGTCGACGTCCCGGGTCGAGCGCATTTGCTCCGGCGACATGTACCGCGGCGAACCGAGTACGGCCTGGGTCCTCGTGACGCTGGCTTCGGCGCCGCCCGCGGTCTGTTTCGAGATGCCGAAATCGAGCACCTTGACCGAGGCGCTGCCGTCTGCGCGGCGAGTCAGAAAGAGGTTCGCCGGCTTCAGATCGCGGTGCACGATCCCCATCGCGTGCGCCTCGGCGAGCGCCTCGGCCGCCTGGAGCACCCAATCGACGGCGTCGGCGATGGGCAGGGACCCGCTCTGCTCGAGGAGTCGCGCGAGGTCGTACCCCTCCAGGTACTCCATGACCATGTACGGCGCGCCCGAATCCAGTGTCCCGACGTCCAGCACGCGAACGCAGTGCTCGCTGCGGATCTTGATGGCGGAGCGAGCCTCCCGGAGAAACCGCTGGACCGTCTCGGGCTGATCGAGCGTCGCCGGGTGCAAGAACTTGATGGCGACCGCCTCCTCGAGCTGCAGATGCCGAGCGGCGACGACGGCGCCCATTCCGCCGACGCCAATCACTCGCTCGACGCGGTACTTGCCGAGGATGACCATCCCCGGCTCGGCGACGCCGACTAAGAGTGGCTGGTTATGCTGCAAAAGCGGCTACTCCGAGGGCGGGGTACAGCGAAGTGCCGCGCCGAGACCCATAGCGCGCGAGAACCATAGCGCGCCCGAAACCGGACGGGGCGCGCGACGGCGAGCAATCGGCGCGCGATGAGCCCCATCGGGCCCCGGTCGCATGAGACAAGACGAAGCAGATGTTCCGCGCTACCATGGGGAGCTAATGGCGCGGCGCGCGTTCGTACCGCCCCCTACTCTTGCGGCCGATACGACTCCGCGTGGAGGCACGCTTCCCCCGGTGTCACGGTCGCCGTCGTCGGTTGGGCTTAATCCGGGCAGCTCTTCTCAATCCGTGCCGCCGGCACGGACTACGGTCCCCCCTGCCCCGCCCTCGGGCAGTTTGCCGGACTCCAGGCGCTCCGGCCCGCCGGCTTCGCTGCCCGGGACCGACGGCATTTCCCTCGCCGCCTGCTCCCAGTTGCTCGACCGGCTCGCCGCGGCCGACGAGGGTCCGTTCATTGCGAGCTGGATCGAGAGCGTGCTGGCGGGGAGGACCCGCACCGACCCCACCCTCGCCGTCCGGCTCCTGCGGGCCTACCGCGAGACCGGGCGAATCGACCGGGCTCGCGAGCTCGCGACCTCTTTGCCCAGCGCCCCCGGGTCGTGGAACCCCCTGGACGGCGCGCGGCTCGCGATCGAGCGAGCCGTCCTGGCCACCATCGACGGGCGCGGAGACCACGCCGAGGCCGAGCTCCGCCTCGCCTCGCGGGCCCTCGCCGCCGCGCCCAAGGGGCTCGGCCTGCGGGAGCAGCTCGACATGCACCTCACGCAGGCGCAGCTCGACCTGAAGCTCAACCGCGTCACCAACGCCGCCAACGCGCTCCGCCTCGCCGAGCACGTCGCCGAGAGGCTCGAGGACGGCGCGTGGCGGGCCCCGGTCGCCATGACGCTCGGCCATCTCTCGATGCGCCTGGCCGACCCGCGCACCGCCTCCAAGCACTACGCGTCGTCGCTCGCACGCTCCCCCGCGCGCGGTACCGCTGCGATGAGCGCGCACGGCAACCTGGCCATCGCGCTCGGGAGCATCGGCCGCTTCGACGAGGGGCGCCACCACGCGACGCACGCGATCGGCATCGCCCGTGAGCTCGCCGCCGGCTGGCGCCACGCCGACGCCCACGACGTCCTCGCAATCGTCGAGATCGCGGCGGACCGTCCGCTCGCGGCGCTCCACGCCATCGACGAGGCGTTCGTCGTGCTCGGCGACATCGACCACCCGATGTTGCGCTATCAGCTCACCGAGCACCGTACCTGGGCGCTCGCGATGCTCGGCCGGGCCCAGGCGGCTCGCCAGTGGCTCACCAAGGCGGAGAACCTGCGTGCCAATCTCGCGGTCGTCGACGCCATCGACGAGCAAGACCTCGTCGCGACCCGCGCCCGCACGCTGGAGTCGTGCGGGCAACTCCGCGAGGCGTTCGAAGATGCCGTCGTTCACGCGGAGAAGCTCCAGGACGCGTTCGTGACCGGCTCGCTCAACCTGGTCGTGGGCCGGTGCGCGCTCGCCGTGGGAGACGAGGGCACCGCCCGCCTGGCCGTCGAGCGAGCCGCCCTCTCGGGCGAGCGGCACGGGTGGGTCCTGCCCGACCGCCAGGCCTCGCTGCAGCTCTGGCAGCTGGCGCTGCGCAGCGGCGACAGCCGCGTCGTCCGCTACGCCGAGCGCATGATCGCCCTCGTGAACGCCGCCGCCGGCCCAAACGGCAACAGCGTCGCGCCTCCGCCTCCGTCGGTGCGGCCGACCGGTCGCATCACCATCCCCCCCTCGTCCGAAGACCTCGACGCGCTCGCCGAGCCCACCGAGGGCGAGACGCTCATCTACGTGACCACGCCGCAGGGCGTCACCCGCGTGCCCATCGGCGAGGTCACGCGCGCCACCCAGGGGGCGACGCTCGTCGTCGATACGCTCGCGCATCACCTGCGTGTGCACGACCGCGAAGTCTCCCTCGAGCGCCGGCGCGCGCTCGAGCCGCTCGTCGTGCAGCTCCTGCGCCGCGCCAAGGAGGGCCTGAGCGCCGACGAAATCCTGCGCGCCGCGGGCGGCCCCGGCCCCGAGAGCGCCGACGCCGAGCACCGCGTCCGCGTTCTCATCTCCCGCGTCCGGGACCTCCTGGGCGATCCGTCCGCCATCGAGCGTGTGCGCGACGCCGGCGAATACGGGCGCACGCGCTACCGGCTCGCGCCCAGCATTCGGTTCGCCCTCATCGAGCCTCTCTTCAGCTCGAGCGGCAACTGACGCCCGTCGCGACTGCCCTACTTGAAGAAGCCGCGCGCGCTCGCCTCGTGCGCCTTCCGCCGGGCGGCGCAGAGGCGCACCTGCTCGACCGCCATCGCCAGCGCCCGGGGCCCGCCGTCGATGTGCTCCACCCGCGAGGCGTACACCGCCTCGGCCTCCTGCGCGTGCGCGTCGTCGCAGAACGCGCCCACCGACGACGACACCAGCCCCGCTCCGCCGTGGTGCCGCGGCAGCCGGGCGAGCACGGCGTCCAGGTGCTCCTTGAGCCATCCCCACGCCGCCTCGCGTGTCTCGGGCCGGCTGAGCTCCACCGAGATCGGCCCCAGCACCTCGTTGTCGCGCAGCGCCGGGTC
Source organism: uncultured delta proteobacterium (assembly GCA_963720145.1). Taxonomy (GTDB): domain Bacteria; phylum Myxococcota_A; class Polyangia; order Polyangiales; family Polyangiaceae; genus Palsa-1150. The sequence continues at coordinate 61,166 of CAVREO010000030.1, read as the reverse complement.
CAGCGACAGCTCGCGCGCGGCCGCCGAGAGGTCGTGGCTCTTGGCCACCGCCAGCCCGTTGAGCAGGCGGCTCCGCACCGTCTCGTCCACGGACTTCTCGAGCTCGGCGCGCATCGCGTTCCAGGTCGCGACGTCCGCGTCTTCGCCCACCGTGGCCACGGCGAGGCCCGCGAGGTTCGGGTCGACCGCCTCCGCGTGAATCGCGCCGTCGCCGCCGAGCCCGAGATAGGCTCGCCCGCGCTTCTTCGCCTCCGCCCGCAACGCCGGGTCTTGCCCGGTCATCGTCAGAAAGCCCAGCACCGACGCCCGCAGCGTCCGCGTGTCGTCGTCCTCACCCTTCGCCGGCTCCCAGCCGAGCTTGCGCTTCGCCGGCGCATACAGCGAGCGCGCGTACGCCTCGACGCGCGCCCGTGCCGGCTCTCCGAATAGCCAATCGCGCGCCTGGCTCACGTACGACATCGGGTCCTCGGCCACGGCCGGATCGGCCTCGCGCGCCAGCGGCGCCACCGCCTCGAGCACGTCTTTCATCGGCAGCGACGCGCGCAAGAACGCCGCTCGCAGGCTGGTCGCGTACGCCACCTTCTCGCGCACCGAGAGCTTTCCCAGTCCGCGCGCCCGCAGGTTCGCGAGGTCCTTCTGCGACAGCGCGAAGCGGTAGTACCCGTCGGCGTCGGCGTTCGGAAAGACCCACGCCGGGCACGCCGGAAGCTCGAGGTCTCCCTCCGGCTGCGTGAGCAGCGAGCACGTCTCGCCCGCGTTCGTGCGGAGGCACATGGGAATCTGCCAGGTGAGGCGGGCGTCGCCGCTCGAGCCCACCGGGAGAAACCGGCTCTGCTTGTAGTGCACCTTCGTCTTGGAGCCGCAGTCGACGTTCACCTCCACGAAGGGCACGCCCACCTGGTCGAGGAACGTGTGAAACCCGGTCTTCACGTCCTTGCCCGTCGCGGCCGTCTCCGAATCGAGGAAGTCGTCGGCCGTTCCGTTGCCGTAGCTGTGCTTCTCCAGGTAGTCGTGCAGCCCCTTCTGCCAGGCGTCGGCGCCCGCCCACCGCTCGAACATCGTGAGCACTCCCCCGCCCTTCTGGTAGGTGATCGCGTCGAACGCGCTCTCGATGTCGTGCGTCGTCGCGATCGGCTGGCGGATGGCGCGCGCGGTCACCAGGCTGTCGACCCCCATCGCGCCCTGCACGCTCCGCAGGAACGATATCTGAGCGCGCGTCTTCGGGTCCCACGCCTCGGTCGCCTTGTTGCCGAGCCAGGTGGCAAAGGCCTCGTTCAGCCAGGTGTCGTCCCACCAGCGCATCGTGACCAGATCACCCGTCCACTGGTGCGCGAGCTCGTGCGCCATCACCGCCGCGTACCCACGCAGCTGGCCGACGGGCGCGGTCGCGTCGTCCATGAGGAGCAGGCGCTCGCCGAACGTCATCGCCCCGGGGTTCTCCATCGCGCCGCGCTTTCCCGGCACCGCGAGAATGTCGAGCTTGTCCCACGGGTACGCGATGCCGACGTACTTCTCGAGCGTCGCCACGATCTCGCCGGTGTGCGCGAGCGCGAACGCCATCTCCTTGCCGCGGCCCCTGGCCGCCACCCCTCGCAGCGGCAACGGGCGCGAACGCACGGCGTTGGGCGGAACGTCCGGCGCGGCGACGATGTCGAGCGGCCCCACGGCGAAGGCTACGAGATAGCTCGGCACCGGCGCCGTCGGCGCGAAGGCGATGCGCACGGAGGAGCCTGCGGCCGAGCGCCCGACCTCGTGCGTGTTCGCGACCGCCTGCGTGTCAGCCGGTACGACGAGCGCCGTCGAATACGGGATCTTCACGTCCGGCTCGTCGAAGCACGGGAACGCGTTGCGCGCGGCTATCGCTTCGAACTGGGTGAACGCGTACGGCACGCCCGCCTCGATCGTCTTGTAGAGACCACGCTCGCCCGTGCCGAAGGCGGCATCGAACTCGACGCGAATCTTCGCGCGACCGGCACGCGCAGGGCTCACCAGCTCCAGTGCGGCCACCCCGCTCTCGTCGCGCGCTCGCCACGTCGCCGCGATGGGCGCTGCCCCCGCAGGCGTGACCTCGGCGCGCGTCACGTGAAGCTCCTGCCCGTGGAGCCACACGACCCCGCGAGCCTGGTCGAGCTGCACGTCGATGTCCACGGCGCCCGTGTAGCGGTCTTGCTTCGGATCGAGCGTCAGCTCGATGGCCTCCGCGAGAGGGTGCGTGTCGCGCGGCAAAAGGAGCGTAGGGACCGGCTCGTCCGTGCCGAAGGCAGCGACGATGGGAGGCGGCGCAGCGGCCGGCGGCGGGGGCACTTGCGCGGCGGGGGCGGCCTGGTGGGCTGGGCCGCAGGCGACCGCGAGAACGAGGAAAGGGGACAGCAGAGCGAGGGTCTTCACGGCGGCAAAGCATGCGCCGAAGACGATTCCGCACGCCAGCCCCACGTGGCATGTCCTTGCGCTTCGTCGAGGGTCGCGCGCCTATTCCTCGGTGCGCGTGCCCGCGCCCGCCCCGACGATCGCCAGCAGCGCAACGACCGCACCGCCCACGATCCACCGCGTCGGGTAGGTCACGTCGGCCGTCGGATCGCGGCCCAGCATGACGGGAATCGCCTCGACCGACCAGAACGCCAGGTTCGCGACGACGGCGGTGACGACCGTCCCGGTGCGCTCGCGGATGACGGCCAGCACGACGCCGAGAAGCAGCGTCGTCGGCATCTGCCGCGGCTCGCCGGCGAAGCTGCCGAAGAACACAGCCGTCGCAACGATCGCCATGGTCGAGCCCGCGGTCCGGCGCAGCTCGCCGAAGAGCATGCCGCGAAAGAAGAGCTCGCGCGCGATCGGGATGACGACGAACGCGATGACGACGAGCGCAACCCGCGCGTGCATCGTGGGCACCGCCAGGAGCTTCTCGTCGAGCGCGAGATCGGCCGCGTCGTACGGCCAGCGCTTGGCGATGAGCCCGTCCAGCGTCGAAGTCAGCGGGTAGATCCCTGCCCCCGCCGCGACCGCCAGCGGCAGCTGCAGCACCGACGGCGCACGCACCGCCAGCGTCAGGCGGAGCGACGCCTCGCGCGCGTGCACGCGCACCATCACGAAGATGACGATCGACGTCGCCAGCACCTGGCACGCGCCGAGGTTGACCAGATCGGTCTGCGCGCCGGGGCGGGCCGCTTCCGTCATGCCCACGCACAGCTGCTCGACCACGAAGAGCCCGACGGTCCATAGCGCCGCGAGCAGCGGCGTCATCGGCCGATGGGAAGCCTCGTCTTCCATCTCAGCGACCCCGGAGGTGCGCGGGCACGCCGCGCTTGATGACCGTGTCGCGCTCGAGCTTCGGGTCGACGCTGTCGTAGTCGCTCGTGGAGTGAAGCCCGCGGCTCTCGTGCCGGCTGGCGGCGCACTCGATGACGAGCTGCGCGACGGTCGCGATGTTCCGGAGCTCGAGCAGATCGCGCGTGATGAAGTACTTCCAGTAGTATTCGACGATCTCCTCCTGGAGCAGCGCCACGCGCCGGGCCGCCCGCCGCAGGCGCGTGTTCGAGCGGACGATGCCGACGTAGTTCCACATCAAGCGCCGCACCTCGTCCCAGTTCTGCGTGATGACGACGGCCTCGTCGCTCGGCGTTGCGCCGCCGACCTCCCACTCGGGAACCTCGGGCCACGGCTTGCTGCGGTCGATGTCCGCGAGCGCCAGCGCCGCCCGGTGGGCGAAGACGAGCCCCTCGAGGAGCGAGTTGCTCGCGAGACGATTCGCGCCGTGCAGCCCCGTGCAGGCGCACTCGCCCACGGCCCAGAGGCCCGGGATCGTCGTGCGCCCGTCGAGGTTCGTCGTGATCCCGCCGCACATGTAGTGTGCGGCCGGGACGACCGGGATGGGCTGCGCCGTGATGTCGATGCCCCAGCGCAGACACTCCTCGTAGATGCCCGGGAAGCGCTCCCGGATGAACGCGGGCTTCTTGTCGGTGATGTCGAGCATCACGTGCTCGGCGCCGGTCTTCTTCATCTCGAAGTCGATCGCGCGCGCGACGACGTCGCGCGGGGCGAGCTCGCCGCGCGGATCGTGGTGCTTCATGAAGGGCGTGCCGTCGGGCAGGCGCAGGACGGCCCCCTCGCCGCGCATCGCCTCGGTGAGGAGAAACCGCTGCGCCTGCGGGTGATAGAGGCACGTCGGGTGAAACTGGTAAAATTCCATGTTGGCGATCTCGGCGCCGGCGCGGAACGCCATCGCCACGCCGTCGCCCGTCGCGACGTCGGGGTTGGTCGTGTAGAGGTACGACCTTGCCGGCGCCACCCGACGCGAGCACGCACGGCCCGCGCCAGGATCGTCAGCACCCTGCCGCTCGCGCCGTCGAGCACGTACGCGCCGGCGCACACCTCGGGGCCGCCGTACTTGGCCAGCGTGATGAGGTCGACCGCCGTGTGCCCCTCGAGCACGCGAATGCGCGGCGAGCGCGCGATCGCGTCGAGCAGCGCGCGCTCCACTTCCCTGCCCGTCATGTCCGCCGCGTGGGCGACGCGGCGCGCGCTGTGCCCGCCCTCGAGGTGCAGGTCGAGGTCCGCGTCTCCCTCGGCGACCGGCGCGGCCAGATCGAAGTGCGCCCCGAGGTCGCGCAGCATCTTGATGCGCGCGGGCGCCTCCTTGACGCACAGCTTGACGACGACGCTCGTGGCAGAGCCCGGCCCCGGCCGCAATCGTGTCGGCGATGTGCGACTCGAACGAGTCGCCCGCGCCGAGCACGGCCGCGATCCCGCCCTGCGCGTACTTTGTGTTCGATTCGTCCGCGCGCGCTTCGTGACGATGACCACGTCCCCGTGCGCTGCGGCCTCGAGCGCGAACGAGAGCCCGGCGACGCCGCTGCCTATGACGAGGTAATCCGTGGTGACGTGCATGCGCGGGAGACTGTAGCCGAATCCTCCCGGTTGACAGCCGGCGCCCCAGCCTCTATCGACTGAATGGCCATTCACTGGAGAGGAGTCTGCGGTGAAGATTCTCGTCGCGGTCAAGCGGGTCGCCGATCCCGACAACCTCAACAAGATCAAGCTCTCGGCCCAGGGTAAGGTCGACACGACCGGCCTCGAGCCCAAGGCCAGCCCCTACGACGAATACGCGCTCGAGACGGCGCTTCGCCTGACCGAGAACGGGGCGAACACCAAGGCAGCGCCTCGGCGAGGTCGTCGGTCGTCACCTTCGGGCCCAAGGAGGCCGAGCAGATGCTCCGGGCGATGCTCGGCACGGGCGCCGATCGGGCCATCCGCGTCGACGCGACCGACGACGCGCTCGACGGCGACCTCGTCGCCCGCGGCCTGAAGGCGCTCGTCGATCAGCGAGAAGCCGGATCTCGTGCTCCTCGGCTACCAGCAGGCCGAGAACGAGTCGAACGAGGTCGGGCAGATGCTCGCCGAATACCTCGGGTGGCCGCAGGCGACGTTCGCCGGGTCCATCAAGAGCGAGGACGACAAGGCCCTCGTCGTCGGGCGCGAGGTCGAGGGCGCGACGGCCCAGGTGCGCGTCACGTTGCCGGCGGTCGTCACCGTCATCGACAAGATCGTGCATCCGAAGAGCGTGCAGTCCAAGCACACGCCGGCGACGCACGCCTACGCAGACGGCGTTCGCTTCGCGGCGCTGATGGCCATCATGGCCGCGAAGAAGAAGCCGCTCGCCGAGCTCAAGCTCGCCGAGCTCGTCGCCCGACGCGACGCTCAAGGTGACGCTACGGCGAACGCCGAGCTGCCGCCCAAGCGCGCGGCCGGCGTGAAGGTGAAGGACGTGAAAGAGCTCGTGACCAAGCTCAAGACGGAAGCGAAGGTGATTTGATGGCCGGCACACTCGTCGTCGCGGAGCTCGCCGACGGCAAAGTCCAAGCGCACGACGCTCAGCGCGATCACGTTCGCCAGGCAACTCGGCGCCCCCTTCGCCATTCTCGCCATCGGCGCGGGCGCGGGCGGCGCGGCGAAGGAGCTCGCGGCGTTCGGCGCGCAGAAGGTCATCGCGGTCGACGACGCGGCGCTCGCCCAGGACTACGTGGCGAGCGCTTCGCGCCGACGGTCGCCGCCGTCGCGAAGGCCGGCGGCTACGACACCGTCGCGGTCACGGCGAGCTCGTTCGGCAAGGACCTCGCGCCGCGCCTCGCGGCGAAGCTCGGCGCCGGCTACGCGCCCGACATCAACCGGTGAAGGTCGACGGCGGCAAGCGATCGCTACCGCCGGCCGCAGTACGCGGGCAACGCGTTCGGCTGGCTCGAGATCGCGACGCCCGTGCACGTCGTCAGCGTGCGGCAGACCGAGTTCCCCGCGGCCGAGCCGAGCGGCGCGCCCAGCCCCGTCGAGACCGCGGCGCGCGCACCCGACGACCCCGCCGCCGCGCGCGTCGAGTTCCTCAAGCTCGAAGCCGGCAAGAGCGAGCGCCCCGACCTGGGCGAGGCGCGCGTGGTCGTCTCCGGCGGGCGCTCGCTCAAGGAGCAGTTCAAGCAAGTGCTCGAGCCGCTCGCCGACGCCCTCGGCGCGGCCATCGGCGCGAGCCGCGCCGCCTGCGACGCGGGCTACGCGCCCGCCGAGCTGCAGGTCGGGCAGACGGGGAGGACCGTCGCGCCGCAGCTCTACGTCGCCGTCGGCATCTCGGGAGCCATCCAGCACATCGCGGGCATGAAGGGATCGAAGGTCATCGTCGCCATCAACAAGGATCCCGACGCGCCGATCTTCCAGATTGCCGACTATGGCCTCGTCGCGGACCTCTTCATCGCCGTCCCCGAGATGGTGACCGCGCTCAAGGCCGCGGCCTCCGCGTAAGCGCCCGGCCTCGCCGCGCGAGCGGCCCACCGGCCGCCATCCCACACCTTGCGCCCCGCACCCCGAACGGTGCCACGTACATCCGGTCACTCCGGCGTCCAGGGCGCGCGACCGCCTCCTCTAGGGCCGCGCGCGGGGAGGCGCATCGAAAGGCTGCCTGCGACGGGCGAGCAGCCTCTGGCGCGCGGTATGCTTGAGACGCCCTCTTGGTGCGCCGTCTTTTCCCGGATTCCAGGAGTGCCCTGACGAGCGCGGTAGCCGCAATCCTCGCCTGGGGATGCGGCACCGCGAGCGAGGGCACCTGGTCGGTCTCTTCGTCGGGGGCGTCCTCGGGCTCCACGTCCGGCGGCTCCGGCTCCGGCGGCGCTTCGTCGGACGACGACTCCGGCTCGAGCTACGACGCGCCGGGCCCCTCGGCAGACACGGGCACCGAGACGCCGCCCGACAGCTCGGCCGCGACGCCTGACGCTCCTAGCGGCAGCGAGGGCGGCACGCCGGGCGCCGACTGCTTCGGCACGAAGGAGATCTACGCGACCACCTCGAGCGGTCGCGAGTGGTGCTTGCCCGCGACGGCCGACAAGTCCGACAGCGAGTGGCAGGGCGGAGGCGTCGCGACCGCGACCTCCGAGCCGGGCGTCTTCCATGTGAACGGCTCGCCTCGCATCCCCGTCGTCTCGCCCGCCGGCAAGGCGTGGTGGCGCAACGTCGAGCTCACCGCGTACGTGCGCCTGGTGCAGGTGGTGACCGGCACGACCATCGCGCCCGAGTGGCAGCTCTACGCGCGCGGCGAGCGGCACGTCATCACGAACATCGACGGCGCGACGGTCAACGGCGGCGTCAAGCCGCCGGCGGGCACGCCCGTGTGGCCCGGCTACCCGTTCACCGGGATGATCGACGGACACTGCGTCGCCAGCGCGTACAAGGGGTACATCCTGACCGACGGCCGCATGTGGTTCAAAAAAGAATCTCGCACACGAGCGGCTACACGAGCTCGCGCGACATCAAGCAAGTGTGGGCCAGCGGTGTCCCGGCAAACCAGTGGATCGGCTTCAAGACGGTCATTCGCAATTACAACAAGGACACGGCGGTTCACCTCGAGACGTGGCTCGATCAGAAGGCGACCGGCGACTGGGTCAAGATCAACGACGTGAACGACACCGGCGGGTGGACCGGCCAGCCCAACCCGGACGCCTGCGGCGGCGCGCCCTTCACGTACGCGAACGACCAGCTCGTGACGTGGGCCGGGCCGCACGCGTACATCCGGTTTGACAACCTGTCGAGCGACTTCAAGGCGATGAGCGTGCGGGAAATCGACCCGCTGCCGTGAAGGCGCGGCTCCCCTTCCGTCTCCCCGTCTTCGTTTCCAGCTCGCCCCGTCGCGGTCCGCGCGCGTCCACCGGCAACGCGCGTCCGTACGACGGCGGGCGTCGAGCGCGGCGCCTTGGAGAGAGAGAGTTGGAAAGGAACACGCGGAGACGGGCATCGCCGGTCTCGGCCACCGTCAAAGAACTAACACCCGCGACATGACGCACCGCAGGCGTTAGCACCTTGGCTACGGCCTCCGCTCCGCGCGGCGCCCGCGTCGCCACGACATCGAGCCGCGACGTCCCAACGCGCGCGCCCGGAACACCGATTCGAAACACCCCTGTTTCGCATGACACGCTTCGCAGCGCCCTGGGACGGGGGCGGACCACGCCCCGAAGGCGCTCGCCGGCGACCCGCGGCGTTCAGGGAATCCCGGTCACGTGCACGTTGGCGACGGAGTGGACGTCGGTCAGCCCGCCGGTGCCCGCGGTGAAGCCGACGAGCACCTCCGGCGGCAGCGTGACCGGCGTCGACAGGTACCGCGTCCCGTCGATCGAGACCGTAAGCGTCCCCGCCTGGAGAGTCGCGACCACGTGATGCGGCGACCCGCGCAGCGCGGGAGCGTTCGTGGCCGTGGCGAGCCAGTGGAGCAGGTCCGAGCTGGTCGGCGAGCCGTCGGTGATGCCGGCGAAGTTCGCCGAGGGGTTGGCGGCGTTCTGGTACGTGTCGAGCGCGACGGCGACACCGCCGATGCCCGAGAAGCCCAGGCCGCCGCCGGTCCTTCCGAGCGCGCCCGCGCCTGACGCCGGGTTCGCGAAGGCGAGCGTCAGCCCGTCGGCGCCGCTGCCACCCGAGAGGGTCGCGTCGAACTCGGCGGTGACGGCGCTCGACGCGAGCGCCTCGGACCAGAAGACCGAGCCCGCCTCGCCCGCGCCGGTGTCGGTGAGCTGGAATCCCGCGGGCGTGGTCGTCGCGCTGCCGTTGATGTTCCAGCTCCCGGCCGTCCGCGTGAACGCGTCGGCGCTGATGGACACGTTCGAGACCGCGTGCCGGTCGGTCGCGCCGCCGGTGGCCGCGGTGAAGCCGACGAGCACGTTCGCCGGGAGCGCGACGACGGTGCTCATCACGACGGCGCCGTCGACGGCGACCGTGACGACGCCCTGATCGACTGTGACCGCGACGTGATGGGTCGCCTTGCGAAGCGCTCCGATGGCGGTCGACGTCGCGAGCCAGTGCAGCCCGTTCGAGCCGGAGCCGTCGGTGATGCCGACGAAGTTGGCCGACGGGCCGCCGCTGCTCTTGTACGTGTCGAGCGCGACGGCGACGCCCGGAATGCCGGAGAAGCCGAGGCTCCCGCCGGTGCCGCCCAGCGACGTGGCCTTCGCGCCCGCCGAGGGGTTGCCCAGGGTGAGCGTGAGGCCGTCGGCGCCGGTGCCGCTGTCGATGGTCGCGTCGAAGTTGATGGTCAGGTGCTGCGAAGAAAGCTGCGTGGGCCAGAAGGCCGAGCCGTGCTGGTTGGTCGTCGCGGGCGTGAGGACGAGCGACGTTCCGCTGAGCTTCGCGTTGCCGTTGACCTTCCACCCGCCCGCAGGCGGGGCCGGGATGCCTTTCACCCCGTTGCCGTCGATGGCCACCTCGCGCAGGCCCAGGCCGTCGTCGGCGTTGAGCGTCCAGACGTCGCTCACCAGGCCGACGGCGGCCGGCGTGAAGCGCAACGTCGCCGTGAGCGTCGCGCCGGGCGCGACGGTCGAGCCCTCGGGGATGTCGCCGACGACTGTGAACGCGGCGCTCGCGGGCGCCTTGGACTTCGAGACGGTGACGGTGCTCGCGCCCGTGTTGGTGATGGTGAAGCTCGTGAGAGCGCTGCCGCCGAGCGCCACGTTGCCCGCGCTCGCGTGATTGGGAGCGATGACGAGGTGTCCGGCGGCGGCGGCGCTCCCGGTGAGGGTGACCGTCGCATTTCCGCCGGTCGTCGCGATCGCGAGCGAGCCCCCGAACGAGCCCGTGCCGGTCGGGGTGAAGGTGACCGTCGCGCTGACCGACTGACCCGAGGCGAGGGTCGTGCCGGCCGCGGGCAGGCCGTTCGCGGAGAAAGGCGCCGCGGGCGGGGTGGTGTTGCTCATGGTGAGCGACTGCGCGCCCTCGTTGGTGAACGTGACGGTCGCCGTGAGCGACTGACCGACGGTCGTCGCGCCGAGGTCGATCGAGCCGGGTGTGACGGCGAGGGTGGCCTGCGCGTTCTCGCCGGTGCCGGACATCGCGAAGGGCTCCGTGCCCGCCGAGGTCGCGGCGTCGAGCGAGGCGTCGATCGGGCCCAGGGCGGCCGGCGCGAAGGTGACGGTGGCGGTGAGCGTGTCGCCTGCGTTGAGCGCCGCGGGGAGCGGGGGCGTCGTGGAGCCGACCGTGTACTCGGCGTCGCTCGTCGAAAGAGCCGTGACCGTGAGGGCGGAGCTGGCGGTGAGCGTGACCGTGCGGGTGCTCGACTGCCCGAGGACGACGGTGCCGAAGTCGAGCGGCCCCGTGGTGAGCGCGGGGCTGCCGGGTGCGCCGAAGGCGAGGACGGTGCCGTCGCGGGTGCCGACGTAGACGCGCCCCCCGCCGACGCCCGGCGTCGCGAACTTCGCGCTCGTGCCGATGGCGGCGCTGAAGCGCAGGTTCATCGTGCCGCCTGCGGGCACCGCGTCGTACGCGCGCAGCTGCGCGCCGGCGCCCGACGCGCCCGAGGTGCGCTCGAGCCACACGAGCGCCGTGCCCGCGGTGGTGCCGTTCGACGTGACGACCGGCGACCCGGTCGTGTAGCCGTCGGAGTCGCTGCTGCTGGCCGCGAGCGCGAGGCTCGGGTTGCCCTTGCCGTCGACGCCGGCCGCGAAGGCGCGCAGCGGGCCGCTGCTGCTCGGGTAATAGAGGTAGCCGCCGTCGCCGGGCCACACGGTGGGCCTGCCCCACAAGCCGCCGTTGGGGCCGAGCCGCTCGACGACGACGTCGCCGCCGCCCTGGGCCTGTTCGAAGCCGCCGAGCTGGTCGCGGTCGAGCACGTAGAGGTACCCCTCCTTGCCGACCTCGGCGAGCAGGTGCGGAATGGCGGTCGTTCCGAGCGAGTCGGGCAGCGCGAGCGGCCCGCCCGAGCCGAGGTCCTCGTCCTGCGAATTGAGGTAGCTCGCCTCGTTGGGCATGAAGTAGTCGGTCGGCACGAGCGAGCCGTCGCTCTGCGCCGTGAGACGCACGACGGCCTCGGCGAGCTGACCGGGGACCTGCGTGCCAGGAGCGGGCGTGAGGGTGGAGCTGCCGTTGCCGGTGGCGAAGAGCAGCTGCCCGGCGCCGTCGGAGACGATGCCGCCGCCGCCCTGCCAGATGCCGCCGCCGCCGTTGCTCTTGCCAATCTCCGTCGTCCAGAGCGTCTGCAGGTGGCCGGCGGTCGTGACGGCGGCGATCCAGCCGCGCCAGGGGCTGACGTCGCAGTGCGAGCCGAAGGCGGCGTAGACGACGCCGTTCGAGAGCAAGAGGCCCGCGCGCTGCTGCTGGTGCGTCGGGTCGAAGGCGACCGTCGGGTCGTTCGCGGCGGCGCCGGCGATGGCGACGGGGAAACCCGGGCGCTCCGCCAGCGTGGTCGCGTCGACCGCGTGCGCGTTCCAGGCGGCGGGTCCCGAGGAGCCGCTCGCGTACGTCTTGGAGGTGAAATACGCCGTGTTCGTGGCGAGGTCGACGACGGGCGTGCTGGTGATGCCTATGCTCGGGAGCAGGTCCGAGCACCCGATGTCCTGCGGGTTGAAGGGCGTGCCGGGCACCGCCAGCGAGGCATGGATCGCGCCGCTCTGGGCGTCGATCGAATAGACGTTGTTGGTCTCGGTGACGACGAGGACCGAGCCGCCGAGGGCCAGAGGCTGCGCGTACACCTGGCCGTCGACGGGCGTCGAGAAGAGCAGCCCGAACGTGGGGCCCCCGACGATCTCCGGCGCGAGCGCGGCCTCGTCGGAGTACCAGCCGGTGCGAGCGACGTCGGCGGCATTGGTGACGACGCCCCCCTGGGCGATCGAGAGGAGCGCGGCCTGCTTTCCCACCTGCTCGCGACCCGCGCGTTCGGGCGGGGCGCCAACTTTTGCGCTGCATCCTGCGAGAAGACAGACCAGTACAACTGCGCGACGTGACACGTTGCGTGACTCCGACGGGTGAGGGCTTAAGGGGGCTTCGTGGGAGAGCGCGAGCGCACGTCCCCGTCCGTCGAGCGCGCGCGAGGTGCGCGCAGTCGGCGGGTGTAGCCCGGCGCACTTTTAAGCACATCCGTACCGCGGCGCCAGTCACCCGTTCGGGTGACAAGAAGTTTCCATGCGCGTCGCCGGCCGTGGCATTCCGGCGGCGGGCGTTGTAACGAAATCGGCTCGTGAGCTACCTCGTTCTAGCCCGCAAGTACCGCCCGCAGACCTTCGAGGACCTCGTGGGCCAGGACCACGTCGCGCGGACGCTGGCCAACGCGATCGCGACGGGGCGCATCGCGCACGCGTTTCTCTTCACGGGCGTGCGGGGGGTCGGCAAGACGACCAGCGCGCGCCTGCTCGCCAAGTGCCTGAACTGCGTCGGGCCCGAGGGAAAGGCCACGGGGCCGACGGCAACGCCCTGCAACAAGTGCGCGCAGTGCACCGAGATCACCGCGGGGCAGGACCTCGACGTGCAGGAGATCGACGGGGCGAGCTACAACGGCGTCGACGAGGTCCGCCGTCTTCAGGAGGGCATGACCTTCCGCCCGGCGCGCGACCGGTTCAAGATCTACATCGTCGACGAGGTGCACATGCTGTCGACGGCGGCGTGGAACGCGTTCTTGAAGACGCTGGAGGAGCCGCCGCCGCACGTGAAGTTCATCTTCGCGACGACCGAGGTGCACAAGGTCCCGGTGACCATCCTGTCGCGCTGCCAGCGCTACGACTTCAAGCTCATCCCGACGCAAATGATCGCGGCGCGTCTGGGGCAGGTGCTCGCGCAGGAGGCGATCGAGGCGGACGGCGGCGCGGTTCAGGTGCTGGCGCGCGAGGCGGCCGGCTCGATGCGCGACGCCATGAGCCTGCTCGATCAGGTGATCGCCTTCAGCGGGACCAAGCTCGCGGGAGAAGACGTCGCGCGCGTGCTCGGGGTGGCCGACCGTGGCGTGCTTCACGAGCTCGCGTCGGCGCTGGTCGAGGGGAACGCGGCGGCGTGCCTCGCGGTGATCGATCGCCTCGCGCAGCAGGGCTTCGACCTGGCGCACATCACGAAGGACATCTTGCGCCACCTGCGAAACCTGGTCGTCGCGAAGGTTTGCGAGAAGCAGCCCTCCGGGCAGGGGCCGTCGCTGCGCGAGCTCCTCGATCTCGCGGACGAGGAGATGCGCGACGTCGTCGCCCTGGCGGCGAGCGCCGACGCCGACGATCTCACGCGGCTGTTTCAGGGGTTCTCGCGCGCTTACGACGACGTGGTGCGCAGCGGGCAGACGCGCATCGCGCTCGAGATGGCGCTCGTTCGGCTGGCTCGCCGGCCGCCGCTCCTGCCGCTCGACGAGCTGCTCGCGCGGGTCGGCGAGCTCGAGAAGCGCCTGGGCGGCGCGCCCCCGCCCGCTCCGTTGCCCCGAGGCGGCGGGGGCGGCGGCGGAACGCGCGGGTTCCACGTGTCCCCGCCTTCGGAGGGGGGGCCGCCGGCGCCCGTTCGCGGTCAGCACCTGGCGTCGGCGCCCGCGGTCGTCGGCGACCCCGTCGTGACGCGCGGCTCGCTCGCGCTCTCGCCGGCACCGGCTCTCGCGGCTCCTGGCTCAACGCCGGCCGTCGCGGCGTCTCCGACGCCTGCAGCGCCCCCTGCCCGCGTAGCGCCTCCCGTGCGCATCGCGCCGCCTCTCGCGGAAACCGCTGCGCCTGCGCGGGCGGCCGCGCCGGCGGGGCCGTCGTCCGCTCCCGCGGTCTCGCCGGGCGACGCGTGGAAGACCATCCTCGAACGCGTGCGCGCGCGCCGGCCGGCGCTCGCGTCGGTGCTCGAGCACGGGATCCCGCTCGAGGTCGGCGCGGCTCGCGTCCTCGTCGGTTTCGAGGCGAGCGCCGCGTTTCTGGCGGCGCGCGCGAGCGAGCCCGAGTCGCTCGAGGCGCTCACACGCGAGGTTCGCGCGCACTTCGGCGCGCCGACGCAGGTGGCGCTCGATCTGTCGGCCAAGCAGTCGGCCGGCGCACGCACGCTGGCCTCCGTCAACGCCGAGCGGCGGTCCGCCGAGCTCGCCGACGCGCGCGCTCGCGTCGAGGGCCACCCGGTCGTCCAGGAGGCCGTGCGCCTTTTCGGAGCCCAGGTGCGTGACGTCAAGCTGCCGAGCGGCGAACCATGAGCTAAAAGAGAAGCATGCAATTTCGCGGTGGGATGAATGAGCTCATGCGCCAGGCAGCGCGCATGCAGCGCCGGATCGATCAGGCCAAGGGCGAGCTGAAGGACCGCGAGATCACCGTCGAGGGGCTCGGGGGCAAGGTGAAGGTCGTCGTGACGCTCGGCCGCAGCGTCAAGCACATCGAGGTCGACCCGGAGACGCTGAAGAGCGAGGGCATCGAGCTCGTGCTCGACGGCGTGTGCGCCGCGGTCAATCAGGGGATCGAGCAGGCCGACAAACAGATGGAGGTCGAGCTCGAGAAGGTGACCGGCGGCGTGAAGATCCCGGGGATGGTCTAGCGACCGATGCGCCATCGGCGGAGCGGGGGCGACGGGTGAGCCCGAAGGTCCGGCGGCTGGTGAAGCTGCTGTCGCGCCTGCCCGGAGTCGGGGAGAAGACGGCCCAGCGGTACGTGCTTTGGCTGCTGACCGCGGACGCCGCGCTCGCGCGCGAGATGGGCTCCGAGCTGGCGACGCTGCGCGACGAGCTCGGCCCGTGCGAGCGCTGCGGAAACGTGGCCGAGGTTCGCGACGCGCACGCCGTGTGCGACGTCTGCGCGGACGGCAAACGCGACGCGCGCCTCTTGTGCGTCGTGGCGCGCGTGCACGATCTGATGGCGATCGAGCGCGCGGGGTCGATGCGCGGGCGCTACTTCGTGCTCGGGCGGCTGCTGTCGCCCCTCGAGGGCATCGGTCCCGAGGACCTGCCTATGGGAAAGCTCGCGGAGCGGATTCGCGCCGACGGGGTGACCGAGGTGATCGTGGCGACGCCGCCGAGCGTCGACGGCGAGGCGACGGCTTTGCTCCTGAAACGGGAGCTGTCGCCGCTGGGGGTGGCCGTGACGCGCATCGCCAGCGGCGTTCCGCACGGTGGCGACCTGGAGTTCGCGGATCCCATCACGATGGGACGAGCGCTCGCCGGGCGGCAGCGGTTGTAGAATCCCGGGCTCATGAAGAACGAAATCTCGACGAAGGATGCGCCGGCGGCCATCGGTCCGTACGCGCAAGGCGTTCGCGCGGGGCAGCTCGTGTTTCTCAGCGGGCAGATACCGCTCGATCCGGCGACCGGGCTGATCGTCGCCGGAGACGTGACCGCGCAGGCCGAGCGGGTGATGAAGAACCTCGGGGCCGTGCTGGCGGCCGCAGGGTGCGGCTTCGCCGACGTCGTACGGACGACGATTTACCTGGCCAACCTGGGGGATTTTGCCCCGGTGAACGACACCTACGGACGCTACTTCGAGCCGCCGTACCCCGCGCGGGCCACGGTGCAGGTCGCGGCCCTGCCGCGCGACGCGCTCGTGGAAATCGACGCGATCGCGGTGCACCCGTAGCGCAGCTCGGCGCGGCTACACCGCCCCGAGGCCGAGCGCGCGGCGGAACTGGGCGTGCAGCGCGCGCGCGACGGGACCCGGGACGCCGGAGCCGATGGGTCGGTCGTCGACGCGGACGACGGGCAAGAGCTCGCGAATGCTCGACGTGATGAAGACCTCGTCGGCGCCGAGCACCTCGGCGATCGACAGTTCGCGTTCCTCGAGGGGGATGCCCAGATCCGCCGCCGCCAGGATGACGCGCGCACGCGTGATACCAGCCAGGATGCCCGCGTTCTCGGGCGGCGTGGCGACGCGACCGCCCCGGACGACGAACACGTTCGACGACGCCCCCTCGACGACGTAGCCGCGCCCGTCGACGATGAGCGCCTCGTGAGCGCCGCGGGCCTTCGCTTCGCGTACGGCGAGCACGTTCGCCAGATAGTTGCTGACCTTCGCGCCGGCGGCCGCGGTGTCGTCGACGGCGCGCCGCGTGTGCACGAGGACGGCGCCGACGCCGTCGTCGTAGGCGGCGCGCGCCGGCGGAACGACGCTCTCGACGAGGACGACGCGAAGGGGGTCCTTCGCGGTGTCCGGGTCGAGCGAGAGGGGGCCACTGCCGCGCGTGACGACGACGCGCACGTACGATTCGTCGTTTCCGGAGGCGAGCACGGCGCGCTCCACCTCGGCGCGCAGGGTCTGGTCGTCGACAGGCAGCGCGATGAGGACGCGTTCCGCGGAGCGCCGTAGCCGCGCGAGGTGCTCGTCGAGCGCGAACGGGACACCCCGGTAGGTGCGGAGAACCTCGAAGACGGCGTCGCCGTAGAGGAAACCGCGATCGAAGACGCTGACCTTCGCGTCTTCGGGAGCGAAGATGGCCCCGTCAATCATGACGACGCGAGTCATGCCGGTGCCGCCCGCGTGTTCAGGCTCTCGAGGGCGCGCTCTACGTCGCGGCGAGCGTCGAGCGCGGTGCGCGGGTCGATCGGGCGGTCGAGGACCACGTCAACCCGGGTGAACGGCCACGCGATCGCGAACCGATCCCACGCCTTTCGAAGCACGATGCCTCTGCGGACATGGCCGCCCATGGGAACGAGCACGGCGCCCGCGAGGTGTGCGGCGAGGACGGCGCCCCCTTTGACGACGCCACGCGGACCGCGCGGACCGTCGACGGCGAACGCGGCGTCGGCGCCCTCCCGCTGCATGGCCCGGACGAGCGCCGCGAGACCGCCGGCGCCGCCTCGCGAGCTCGAGCCCCGGACGACGCGCAGACCCTGCACGGCCAGAGCCCTGGCCTGCATCGCTCCGTCACGCGAAAGGCTGACCAGCACGACGGTACGCCGGCGGCGGTGCCATGCGAGCAGCGGCCACTGCGTCCCGTGCCAGAACGCGAGAACCCACGGTCGGTCGCGAACGCCCTCGAGCGCGGGATGGGCCGCCACGTGCACCCGGAGCGTCGTCAGCCAGATTCGCGCCAGAATCCCGAGAAGGACACCGACCAGCGCCCGGATCAACCCTTGAGCTCCGTCAGCTTGCTGCGCGCGCGATCGAGGGCCGGGTCGTTCTCGATGGCTCGCTCGAACATCTGCACGGCCTTGGCCTTGTCGCCCTGCTTCGCGCTGATCTCGCCCAGGTAATAGAAGACCTCTCCCTTGGAGATGCCCGCGTTCGGCTCCAGTCGCTGCAGCAGCAGCGCGCGGAACGTCTTCTGTGCGCGATCGAGATCGTTGGTCTCGTACGCGAGCACCCCGAGGTCGCGCAGCACGCCCACCGATCCGGGGTCGATCTTGAAGGCCATGTCGAGCTGAGCGAGCGCGACGTCCCGGTCGCCGAGCTGCGCCAGGGCACGCGCCAGGCGATGATGATAGAGCGCCAGCTCCTTGGTTCGCCGGCTGCCGAAGGACGCGATGACCTTCTCGAGAACCTGCGCGGCCTCGCGTCCGCGCTTTGCTGCGTTGTAGGCGTCGCAGAGGGTCAAGAGCAGCTCTCGGTCGTGCGGCACGAGCTGCGCCGCTCGCTCGAGGACCGGGATGGCGTCATCGGGGCGCTCGCGCTTGAAGAGGTGAATCTCGGCCGCAGACCGCAAGAGCTTCACCTGCTCGGCGATGGGAGCGGGAACGGTGGGCGGAGGGGGGAGCGACGCCGCAGGGGCCATGCTGCGGCCCGGAGGGATGGACGCGCCCCTCGGCGGCGAGCCTTCCGCCGGCGTCACTTTGGCATCGGGGTGCTCCGCGGCGACCAGATCGGCGTCTCCCACGAGGAGATCCGCCAGCTCGGCCCACCGCTCCGCCCTCTCCCAGCGTGCGCGCAACATGGCACGAAGCCCGCCGTTGGCCGGCTGGAGCCTCAGCCCGCGCTGCAGGGCCTCCTCGGCGCCGCCCGCGTCGCCCATCTTCTCTCGTGCCTCGGCGAGCCTCAGCGCCCAGGCGACGCCCGTCGAATCGCTCGAGAGGTCGACCAGCCTGGTGAGCGCGTCCGCTGCACGCTCCCAGTCCGCCCGCTTCTCGCTGATCCGCGCGACGGCCTCGAGAGCACCGCGATGCGCCGAGTCGCGCTCGAGCACCTCCTCGTAGGTCGCCTGGGCTGCCGTCACGTCGTCCAGGCGCCGCTCTTGAACCTCGCCGAGACGCACGAGCAAGGTCAGCTCGCCCCCGACGTCCGCGCGCTCTCGCATGACGTCCAGCTGCCCCCGAAGCAGGTCGGCCAGCTCGGCGTCGCGCCCGGTCTGCTCGTAGATCTCCGAGAGCATCCGAACGGCTTGTTCGTGAGCCGGGTCCTCGTCGAGCGTGGCGCGAAGCGTTTCGATGACGTCGTCGGGAGCGCGGAATCGATCGCGCTGCAGCCGAGCAAGCTCCATGCGAAGGTTGCAGCGCTGTTCGAGCGTGGTCGCGACGTCGACCAGACGCGCCAGCAGCCGGGCGAGCTCGCGGTCGTGCCCCGCTTCGCCATAGAGGTGCCGCAGCGCATCGGCGGCCGGCGCGTCGGTCGGCTCGGAGTCGAGGATCTCCTCGTACAGGGCTGTGGCTCTCGGGATGTCGTGAATCCGATCCACGAGCAGCTTGGCCGCGTCGTGCTTGAGCGTCAGCGAGGCGGCACCGTCGGCCACGAGCTCGGCCCGGCGTAAGAGGAGCTTCACCACGTCCGCGTCGTCGCCTGCTGCCCCTCGAAGCTTGGTCAGCTCTTCCAGCGCCCAAAGGTCACCCTCGTCCTCGGCGATGAGGTCGCGGAGCGTGGCCTCCGTCAGGTCGCGATCCGCGACGGGCCCCTCCGCGAGCGCCTTGGCCTCGCGAAGCAGGTCACGCTTGACGGCGAGATCGATCTCGAGCCGCGCGCGCGTTCGCAACGTGTGTACGAGCTCGCGCTCCCGGCCGGGCCCGCGGCGTATCTGCTCGAGCGCACGAAGCACGTCCAGGCTCTCCGGGTCGATGGCGAGGGCCTTCGCGTAAGCCTCTTCGGCTCGACGAGGATCGTGCAGATGGTCGCGGCGCCACGACGCCAAGCGCACCCACAGATCCGTGCGCGTGGCCGCCGGCAAATCACGGGCGGACTCGAGCGCCTCGCCGAGAACGTCGGCGGCCGAGGCCCACTCGTCGTTGCTGCCGGCGAGCCGCTCGAGCTCCGCCAGGGCGTCATCCGCGGCGGGGTCTTCTCCGACCGCAGCCTCCACGGCGCGCTGCGCGCGCTTTCGGTCGCCTACCCGCTCCTCGTAGACCTGCGACAAATCGAGCCGGGCTCGAGTCCGGTCGGCGGCCGACCGCGCCCGCGTGACGCGTCGCTCGTAAAGCCGCGCCAGGTCCTCGCTGAGCCCGAGCGCTCTCAAGACGAACTCGAGCGCCTCGAAGGCCTCGTCGAAGAGCGCGTCGTCCTCGAGGAGCTTCTCGAGAGCCGCGCGACTCGGCTCGTGGTCGGGCACCCGCTCGAGCGCCTGGCGCAGCGTGGAGAGGCCCTGCGAGCGCTCGCCGAATGCCTCGATCTGGAGCGTCGCCAGGCGATACATCAACTCGGTCTGGACGGCGGCCGACGCCTCGACGGCGATGCGGCGCTCGAGGACCTCGGCGAGCCCACGAGTATCGCCCAGACGCAAGTTCAGACGGTCCAGAGCCGCGAGGATCCCGGGGTCGTCGCCCGTTCGCTCGGCGGCGGCGACGTACGCTTTGACGGCGCGAGCCGGATCGTCGAGCCGCTCTTCGCTCACCTTTCCGAGCCGCGTGTAGAGATCGGCAGCGACGTTCGCGTCGAAGATCGCCCCGGCGCGCTCTTGCAGCGCATCGGCGTAGCGCTGCCAACCCTCGCTGCCCCAACGCACCGCCAGCCTCTCGATATCGGCGTGCAACGTCGCGTCGTGCGGCTCCTCCGCCAGGGCGCGCAACAACGCTGCCTGCGCGCGCTCCACGTCCTGAATCGCCGTCTCGTACACCTCCGAGAGCGCGCGCAGCGTCCGCGCCCGGTCGACTGACTCGGCCTGGGCGTGCAGGCGAAGCTCGAGCACGCTGCGAGCTCGACGCTGCGCCCCGCCGCGCGCAGGACCGGCTCCAACGCGTCGGCCGCGTCCGCGCGTAGCTCGTCGTTGGTCTCGCCGATGCCGCGGATGGCGGCCGCTGCTTCCGGGTCGAATCCGGACGCGAGCACCTCGCGGTAGGTCTCGAGCGCGGCAGGCGCGTCCTGCAGCTCCACCGCGAAGAGAGCCGCGATCCGCTTCTTGCAGCGCACGCCGCACACCCTCGTCGGTTTCGGCGCCAGCCTGCAGCTTGAGGTTGTCGAGCAGCTCCGGCCACATTCGTTCCTGCGTATAGAGAGAGTCGAGCCTGCGCAGGACTTCGGCGTCGCCTGGACGTACCCCGAGAGCCTGCGTCAACGACTCGATCGCTTCTCGGCGATCGCCGAGGTCCTTCTCGAATCGACCTGCGGCATCGACCAGGAGCTGAAACTTCAGCCCGTCGTCGTCCTCGCCGCACTGCTCGACCCTGCGCCGGTACAGGTCGACGAGGCGAGCGCCGTCGTTCTTCTGCTCGTAGAGAGCAATGAGGTTGTCCATCGTGAACGAGGACACCGGCTCGATCTCGAGCGCCCGCTCGTACGCCTCGATCGCGCCCGCAGCGTCGTCGAGCATGTCGCGCTTCGCTTCGCCGACTCGTCTCCAGGTGCTGGCGCGCGTCTCGTCGTCCGGCAAGAGCTCGGCCTTGCGCGATCAGCACCCGCACGAGCGTCGTCCAATCGCTGAGCAGGGTCGCCAGTGCGTCCATCTCTTCGAGCGGTTGAAGCTCGGTCTCGTCCAGGGAGAAAAGGCGCTCCCACGCCTCGAGCGACTTGCGCGGGTCGTCACGCTTCTTATCGTGGAGCAGCGCGAGCGCGGCCAAGAGCTCTCGCTTCGCGAACGCCTCGGTCTTCTCGATGGCCGTGTCGTAGGCAGACGCGAGGTCGTCCCACCGCGTCGTGGCCGCAGCCAGCCGATCGAGCTGCTCGCGGGCCTCGCCGTCTTCGGGATCGAGCATCCACGCTTTACGCACGGCCTCGAAAGCCTTGCCGCGATCGCCCCCGCGCTCCTCCCAGAGCTTGGCGCTCTCGCGCAGGATCGCGACCCTCTCTCCGTCGTCGCTCGGCGAGCGCGAGCCTCTCCTCGTTCACGGCGACGAGGCGGCGCCAGTCGTCGGCGGCCTCGTAGATGGGACGCAGGATGTCCACGACGCGGGCCTTGTGCTCCGCAGCCTGGAGAAGTCCTTCCAGGAGCGCAATCGCCTCCGCTCGCGGTCCCGCGTCGACCGCGGAGACGAGCTCCACGACCGCCTGCAGCTCGTCGATCCCCGACTGCGCTTCGTGCAACTCGCCGAGGAGGAGCTTCGCCAGCTCCATCCGGTAACGCGCTTCGTCTTCCGGCAGCGCGCTCTGTTCCGCACGCCGGCGCATCAGCTCCGACAGCTCGCGCCACCCGCCGGTGCGGCGATACAGACGCGCGAGCGCCTCGAGCGAGTGAAGGTCCGCGTCGTCGACGTCGAGCGCCGCGCGGTACGTATCGACCGCGGCGGCGTCGTCGGTCAGCTCGGTCTCTTCGAGGGCGGCGATCGCGTGGAGAACCTTCGACTCGCTCGGCCGGATCGGTCTTGTTGTCGAGCGCCTCCCGATACAGGTGCACTCGATCCCGCGGTCGGCCTGCCTCGCGGAGCAGCCGATCGATCGCCTCGAAGGTACCGTTCTCGGCTTCCGGGTCGAAGGCGTGGGCGCGGCGATAGAACGCGAGTGCGCGCTCGCGCTCGCCCTGACGCTCGAAGAGCTCGCCCGTGCGCTGCGCCAGGCGCGCGGTCGCCGGCTCGTCGGCCGTGATCTTCGAGAGCTCTCCAGCGAAGATCTCGGCGAGGCGCGCCTCCGCGTTCGCGACGCGCGCCAGCCGCTCGAGCTCGCCCCACGTCGCCTCGTCGGTCGGATCCTCGGCCAGCAGCAGCGCCGTGGTCTCGAGCGCCGCGCCGTAGTTCTCTTCCTGCTCCTCGTGCATCTTCCCCAGGCGCCCGAGCAGCTGCCGCCGCTCTTCGGGGTCCTGGCTGGCCGCGAGGCGAGCCTCGAGCGTCGTCATGACGCGCCGCCAATCCAGCCGCGCCAGGTAGACGGGCTCGAGCATCTCCGCCGCCCGCGCGCCGTAATCGGCGTACGACATCAGCGCCTCGAGCGAGGCGACGGTCTGCGGGTGCTTCGGATCGATCGCGAGCGCCGCGGCGTACTCGTCGAGCGCGCGCTCCACTTCCTTCGTTCGCTTCTCGAGGACCTCACCCAGCGCGTGATGAAGGGCGGCCTTGCGTTCGCTCGACGTACCCGGAGCTTCGATCTGGCGCTCGTAGAGGGCCACGAGGTCGTCCCAGCGCTCCGCCCGAGCGTAGAGCCGCTCGAGCGCCGAGATGGCCTCCGGCTCGAGGCGTACGTCGAGTATCTGCTCGTATACGGCGATGGCCGCACGGGCGTCACCGAGCCGTTCGTCGCAGAGGTGCGCCTGCTTGAACAGCAGCTGCATCCGCGCCGGTTCATCCTCCGCCGCTTCGCTTCGCCGCTTCACCACGTCGAGCAGGGCCGCGTAGTCGCCGGTCTGCTCGTAAAGGGTCTCCAGCGCGGCCAGGGCCCTCGGATCGTCGCCTGCAGCTCGAGAGCGCGCGCGTAGTTCTCCTTGGCCAGCGTCGGATCGGCGAGCCGCTTCCAGGCGATGTCCGCGATGCGTAGCGTGACCTCGAGCTGCAAGTCGCCGTCGAGAATCTCGCCCACGACCGTACGCAGGAGCGCGACGAGCTCGCCGTGTTTGCCCGTGGCCTCGGCCAGGCGCTCGGCGCGCTCGATCCATCTCGGGAGGTCCGGCTCGGCCACCGCCTCGCGGAGACCCTGGGCGGCATACGAGAGCGCCAGCGCCGGATCGCCGAGCGGTCCCTCGGCCACCTGGGTGGCCTGCGCGATCGTCGCGAGCTTGTCGGAGATCGAGTCGGCGTACTCGGCTTCGATTTCGAGCACCCGGAGCAGCTTTCGATACGAGGCGTCCGCTTCGTACAAGGGGCGCAGGATCGCCGCCGCCTCGCGACGGGCGTCCGCCTCGCCGAGCAGCCCCTCGAGCGCCGCGCGGGACCCGGCGTGAGTCGGATCGAGCGTGAGTACCTGGCGAAATGCCTCGATGGCGGAGCCGACGTTCGCCAGCTTCTGGTGACGCACTTCCCCCAGCCGCGCCAGGATGGCGATCTTGTGGGCAGACGAATCGGCCAGGGCGAGGTCCGCCTCGAGCGTGTCGGCCAGATCCTGCCAGCGCTCGGCGAGCTCGTAGAGCGCCGCGAGAGCGGCGAGGGACGCGCGGTCGGCGCCGAAGTCGTCGACGACGGTCCGGTACGCGACGACCGCCTCGTCGATGTCGGCGAGCTTTTCGGCGAGTATGCGTCGAGATCCGCACGAGAAACGCGCGGCGTTCGCCTTTGTCGTCGGTGAGGCGCTCGCGCGCGCGGAGCACCTCGACCAGGTCACGCCAGCTCTGCGTGCGCTCGTAGAGGCGGTCGAGCGCCGAGAGCGCCAGCGCATCGCCGGGATCGTCTTCGAGTCGAGCGCGCCACGCTTCGATGGCGCCGCGCGCGTCGTCGAGGACCGTCTCGCATAGCTCGCCGAGGCGACCGCGCAGCTCGCGGCGTGCCGCCGCGTCGTCCTCGAGCTTCACCTCGAAGCGGAGGATCTCGCAGAGCTGACGGTTGTCCCCGGCTGCCCCGTAGATTCGCTCGAGCGCGCGGCAGGCCGGCAGCGCGATCGACGCGTCCTCGGGGGCGAGCTGCAGCACCTGGCGGTAGACGGCGTCGGCGCGCGACACGTCGCCCATCTGGCCCTCGTAGAGCCGCGCCACATCCATGAGGATCTCCGCGCGGGAACCGGCGCCGCCGCGGCTGCGGCCGTCGCCGTGAGCACACCGGCGGCGCGCTCCTGCGCGCTCATTCTCCGCGCGATCTCGAGCATCCGCTGCCGGGCACGCGCGTCCTCCGGATCGAGAGGCAACAGGCGCGCGAAAGCCTCGAGCGCGCCGGGATCGTCCCGCAAGCGCTCGTCGCGCAGCTCGGCGACTCGCCGGAGGAGATCGCGACGCTCGTCTGCCGCGGCGGCGAATTCGAGATGGATCTCGAGTACCCGAACGAGATCCGGCACCTCATCACGCTCCGCGTACACGGCCTCGAGGACGATCGCCGCACGTGACCGCAGCTCGGGGATGTCGAGGATCTTCTCGACGAGCTGCCGCGCTTCGAAAGCCGCCGGCCTGTCGCGAAGAACCTGCTCGAGATAAGCGAGGGCCCCCGCCGCGTCGCCGAGCTTGGTGAAGAGCAGAGTGCCGAGACGCTGCTGCAGGTCCAGCCTTTCGTCCCCGACCGCGCCCTGCAGACGGCGCTCCAGAAGCTGAGCGAGCTTGTCCCACTGCTGGACCGACGCGTAGAGCGCGTCGAGCGAGCGTATGGCCTGCTCGTGCAGCGGATCGAGCTCGAGGATGCGCTCGTAGTAGCCAATCGCTTTCGCTCGGTCCCCGATGATCTCCTCGGCGACGAGCGCGACCTCGGCGAGCAGCTCCGCTCGACGCGCGGGCTCGGAGGTCGCTGCCTGCACCCGCTCGTAGAGCGCGGACAGCTCGTCCCACTGTTCGCGCGTCGTGAGGATCTGTTTCAGTCGCTGGAACGCGCGCTCGTTCGCCGGCTGTCGCGCCAACATGCGCTCCAGATACGGACGCGCCCTGTCGACCTCGCCGAGCTTCTCGTCGAAGAGGGTGGCCGCGCGCTCGGCCAAGTCGAGCTCGACGTGCTCAGGGAGCGCGGGCGACCCTTCCGGGGGGACCACCGCGACGATGGCCTCGACGAACGCCTGCGCCCGGCCGGTCTTCGCTCGCCAGGACGGCCAAGCGATCCCACAGGGCGAGCTCTTGCGGGAACTCGCTCGTCGCGCGGGCGACGACATCGAAGGCTCCGGCGGCGTCGTCGAGCTTCGCCTCGAGGACGTCGGCGATGCGCCCGTAGAGCGCCAGGCGATCGTCGCGCGAAGCGGCGGTCGCGATGAGCACCTCCAGGACCTCGGCCTGCCGCCGCGCGGCGCCCATCTCGTCGTAGGCGCGCTCGAGGATCGCTGCCGCGCGCGCGCGCGTCTGCGGCACGCCGAGCAATTGCTCGACCACTTCGATGGTTCGCGGGTCGTTCGGAGCCAGCAAGAGCGCGCGCTCGCACGCCGCCAGAGCCTCGGCGTAGCGGCGTAGCGGCTCGAGCAGCAGCCGGGCCAGCTCGACTTCGCGCGCGGCGCGTTCGGTCCCCTCGCGCTGGTCGCGATCGACGGCGATGACTTCGGCCGCACCCTGCGGATCTCCCTGCGCGCGCAGCAGCCGCGCCAGGGCGCGCAGCGCCGTTCCGTGGTGGGGGACGATCTGCAGGACGCGGCGGTAAAGGACGATCGCACGGTCGGGCGCCCCGAACGCTTCCTCCTCGAGCATCGCCCACTCGCCGAGCAGATCGAGCTTCAACGCGGTGTTCGCGCGTTCGACGCGCAGATCGAAGAGCCAGCGCAGGTCGTCGCGGCGATCCGTCTCGCGGAGGATCCGGTCGAGAGTCTGGACCGCGTGCTCGTCGCCGTCGTCCTCCTCGACGAGCGCGCGATACATGGTCACCGCCTCGTCGACGCGACCCATCTCGCGCGCGTAGACCTCGGCGAGCTTCGCGCGAAGCTCGCGAATCTCTTCGCGCCGGCCGCTCTCGCCGTTCTCCTTCTCCTTTTTCTTCTTCTTCTTGCCCGCTCGCGTTCCCTCCACCGACGCTTCCAGCGCGCTCAAGCGCGCGCCAACCGCCTCGACGAAGGCTGCCCACTGACCCGCCGGGCGCGCGGCCCGCTCGAAGGCGGCGAGCGCGCCCTGCGCTTCCGGCGCGAGCTCGAACGCCTTGCGCGCCCACTCGAACGCGGAGGCCCGGTCTTGCAGCTGGTGCCCGAAGACCCGCACGAGCTTCTCGAGAAGCGCGAGCCTCTCGCCGGTGCCCTCTGCGTTTCCGAGCAGAATCTCGTACAGGGCCGGCAGGCGCCCCCACTTCTCGTCTTTCTCGTAGAGCGGAACGAGCGCGGACGCTGCCCGCGCGTCGCCTGGCCGCACGGACAAGACTCGCTCGTAGGCGCGAAAGGCGCGCTCCGGTGCGCCGAGCTTTCCGACGTAGATGTCCGCGCAGCGAAAGCTCAGATCCACTTTCAGCCGTGCGTCGGTCGTCTTGTCGGCCGCGCCCGACAGCACCTCGACCAGGCCCTCCCAGTCGTCGTTCTGCGCGTAAAGTTCGGTCAGGCCCTCGTAGTCGCCGATCGCGACGTGGCTATCTCGAAGCACCCGCAGCGCCTTGGCGTGTCCCGGCTGGATCGAGAGCACGCGGCGCCACGCGCTCATCGCCTTCGCGTGGTCGTGGAGACGATCGGAGTAAATGCCTCCGAGCTTCTGGAGGACGTTCAAGCGCGTCGCGTCGTCGGTCGCGGTCGTCGCGCGCTGCTCGAGCGCCTCGGCCACCGTGGCGAAATCCTTGTCGCGCTCGGCCTGCTTCTCGAGCAAGTCGAGCGCCGTCGAAGAAGGCTCCTCCTCCAGGATGCGCTTGTAGAGCACGATTGCCTGGGCGCCCATGTCGAGCCGCTCCGACGCGAGCTTGGCCATCTCCATCCACTGGTCGCGGCGCGCGGCGCCGCTCTCCAGCCCGTCGGCCTCTTGAGCGAGAAGATCGTAGAGCGGCTTGTACGACCGCCGCTTGACGTAGAGCTCTTTCAACCGATCGACGGCCTCGCGATCGCGCGGATCGACGCTGCGCAACTTCTCGTACGATTCGACGGCGTTCTGCACGTTGGAGAACTGCTCGACCCAGCGCCGCGCGATGGTGCGCCACAGCTCCGCCTTGACCGTCGGCTCCGTCTCGAGCTCCGCCTGGCGCGCCTGCATCGTCGAGGAGGTCGCGCCATCGCTGCAGGGCCTCGTACACGCGCACCAGCTCCCGGACGCTCGCGAGGTCGTTGCCGTCGATCTGCACGATCTGCGTGAGGACCGTGACCAGCGCGGAGTCGCTCTTCACGTGATCGCGGTAGATCTCGGCGACGTCGCGCAGAACGGCGAGCCGCGCCGCCGAGTCGTCGGGACCGATCTTGTCGAGCTCCTGCCGCAAGAGGTCCGTGAGCGCGTTCCAGCTCGCGGTCTGGCGGTAGAGCCGCTTGAGCGCGTCGCGCGCTTCCTTGTTGCGAGGATCTTGGCGAAGCAGGTTGCGCCACTGCTCGATGGCCTTCTGCGCGTTCGCGCCCTCCTCGGCGAGCTTGGCTATCTCGGCCACGACGGCTCCTCGCTCGGCGCCGTCAGGCATGGCGCGCTGCGCTTCGGTGAGTACGGTCGCCAACTTCGCGGCCTCGCCGCGCGCCGAATAGTACTCGCGAAAGAAGGCGAGCATCCCCGGGTGCGCCGGCTCGAGCTTGCGCACGCGCTCGAACCACGACTCGGCCACCTCGGGCCTGCCGCGCATGCGCCAGTGCACCATCGCAACCTGCACGACGGCGCCCGAGCTCGTCCTTGCCGCGCAGCACGCCCGTCGCCAGCTGTCCCTCGTACAGTGCGACGAGGTGGTCCCACATTTCGTGCGACGTGAAGTAGTCCGCCAGGAAGCTCGAGGCCTCGGGGTGGCCCGGTGCGAGGTCGATCACGCGCTCGTAGGCGGCCGCCGCGCGCTCGGTCGAGTTCATCTTCTTGGCGAGGAGGCGCCCCAGGCGAGCCCACCCGGCGATGCGCTCGTCCTTCTGGGGGGCGAGGTCGGCGAAGCTCTCGAGCGTCTTGCTCAGCTCGTCGTAGCGGCCCTCCTCGCGCAAGACGCGCTCGAGCAGCAACTCCGCGCGCCGGTTCTTCGCGTCGAGCTGCAGCGCCTCGTGCAAGAGCGAAACGATCTTCTCGATGCGCGCGGCGCTCTTCTCCCGGGTGCCGGCGTCGCGCCCGTAGCGGTACGTCACCTCGGCAGCGCTGACCAGCAAGGAGCTCCGGAACGCCGGATCCCCGGTGGTGCTCGCCTCGTCCACATACCGGTCGACCAGGTCGCGCCACTTGGCGCGCTTCGCGTCGACCCGCTCGAGCGCCTCGGCGGCGTGCGGCGTCGGACGGACGGACCTCGAGGAGGCGCTCGTAGGCGCGCTTGGCCCCCGCGTCGTCGAGCACCTCTTCGTCGAGAACCCTCGCCAGCTCGGCGAGCAGCTCCCCTTCCCTCGGGCTGCCGCGCGCGCCGTCGACCTCGATCTCCAGCAGCTTCGCGACCGCTTCGGCCTCGCGCCTCCCTTCGTGGGCGCGACGCGCGGCCTCGAGGAGCCTCGCGAGCTCTTCGCCGCTCATGCCGGGGTCGCTGCTGACTTCTTCCCGCAGCTCTTGCCAGGCCTGGCTCAGATCCGGGTCGTCCTGAAGCCGTCCGAGTGCGCTCTTGATGGTCTTCGCGCTCATCCCTCACCTGCGAAGCTCGAGGTGGAAGCACCACCCCAAACGACAACCCCCCCACCCTTCCGACCCGTCACACCGCGAAAGCGACGGCAAAAGCGAACCGCGCGAAATCCTGCGAGGAAATCGCGTCCAAAGGCCCTGCCATGCTACGGAGGCGACTCCGCGATAGCAAGGGCCGGCGCGCCCCCGCCAACCCCGCGACCGAAGAGGCGCTTTTCGGCGGTTCGTGATACCTGAAGGCTCCTCGAGATGCTGCGCGCGGACGGCAAGTCGCTCGCCCTGTCCTTGCGGAACATTTACGAGACTCTCGCCATCAGCGCCCCGACCATGGTCGAGGCCGCCCGCGGGCGAGTCACCAAGGAGGTCTGCGACGAGCGTCTCGCACATTGGGCGCAGGCAGTCGTCGAGAACGCTCACATCGAGCTCCGGGTGCGGGGGCGGGGCCACCTGCAGCACGGGCAGACGTACCTGGTGATGAGCAATCACCAGTCGCTCTACGACATCCCCGTTCTCTTTCACGTCATCGGCCCGAACATCCGGATGATCACGAAACGGGAGCTCTTTCGCGTCCCGGTCTTCGGCAACGCGCTCGCGGCTGCGGGCTTCATCGCGATTGACCGCAGCAACAGGCACGCGGCCATTCGCAGCCTGGACCGCGCCCGCGAGCTCCTGGCCAGTGGTACGCACGTGTGGATTGCGCCGGAGGGCACACGCAGCCGGACGGGCCAGCTTCTGCCCTTCAAGAAGGGAGCCTTCTACCTCGCGTTCGAGGCCCTCCTCCCGATTCTCCCGGTGACGCTTCGGGGGACGAGCGACGCTCTGCCCGCCAAGGGAGTCCGCTCGACGGCCGGAGCGCACGTCGAGGTGAGCATTCATCCGAGCCTCGACCCCGCGCCCTATGCGGCCCGCGGAAAGGCCGGCCGGGACGAGCTCATGCAAGAGGTGCGTCGCGCCCTGGAGAGCGACCTTTGACGATCGCCCCGACGGTCAGGTCCCACTGGCCGGCGCCGAGCACGGAAGGGGCGCCGGGCGCGGGGCTCGCCGTGCTCGTCAACGCGAACGCAAAGCGCGGAGGGCGGCGCGTGGCCGTGCAGATC
The DNA here is from genome assembly GCA_963720145.1 of uncultured delta proteobacterium. Taxonomy (GTDB): domain Bacteria; phylum Myxococcota_A; class Polyangia; order Polyangiales; family Polyangiaceae; genus Palsa-1150. The sequence goes on along the minus strand of CAVREO010000030.1, from coordinate 31,365 downwards.
GCGCGCGCGTTGCCAGGTGCGGTGGTCCGCCTCACGAAGGCCCCGCACGAGATTGAGACGTGGCTGCGCATGTTGCCGAAGCCTCGGGCGGTGCTCGCTGCGGGCGGGGACGGAACCGCCGTGGCGCTCCTCAACGCGCTCGATCGGGTCACGCCCGCGGGCGAGAGTCTGCCCACGGTCGGCGTCCTACCGCTCGGGACGGGCAACGGATGGGCGCATGCGCTCGGCGCCCCGAAGCTGCACGTCTGTCTGGAGCTGCTGGCCCGGGCGGACGCCCCTCTTCCCACGCGTCGCTGCGGACTGGTCGAAGTCGAGGGCACCCTGGCCCACTTCGCCGGCTCCGGCTGGGATGCGATGATTCTCAACGACTACAAGCAGCAGCTCGAGCGGAGCCGCGGCCCCGGCCGCCGCTTCTCGAAGAGCGTCTACGGCTACGTGTCGGCGGCGCTCCTTCGCACGGCGCCGAGAGTCGCGGTCTTCGGCAATCCGCACGTCGTCATCGAGAATCTGGGCACCGAGGTCTTCGCCGTCACCGGCGCGGGGCGCCCGGTTCCGCTGCGAGGCGATTCGCACGGGAAAATCCTCTACGAGGGCCCTGTCGGAACGGCTTCGGTCGGCACGTGCCCCGAGTTCGGCTACCGCTTCCGGGCCTTTCCCTTCGCCGAGCGTATGCCCGGATGGATCAACGTTCGCGCGTACAACCAGGGCGCGCTGGGCGCGATGACGTCGATTCCGCAGCTCTGGCGAGGCGCCCACCCGATCCGCGGGATGCACGACTGGCTGGCCACGCACGTCCGCATGACGTTCTCGCGACCGGTCGCCCTGCAGATTGGCGGCGACGCGCACGGCCTGCGCACCCATGTCGAGTACCGCGCGGCCGAGCGCAGCGCGAAGATGCTCGACTGGCGGCGCCTCTTCTGCCTCGCCTGCGCTTGACGCGAGCGGACTAGAACCGCGCGCCGAGGACGGGAAGCAGGAACGTGGGCGAGCTCGCCAGAGACGCCTGCGCCGTCTTCGTGACCGCGTCGGCGCTGCCGACGGCGGGCGCCGTGGCGGCGGATGCGTCCGCGTCGGACCGGCTACGCCTCGCGTTCAGGACGAGCGAGCCCCCGTAGATTCCTGCGGCGATGCCCGCGACGATCAGCGTCGTACCGGCGAAGATGAGGTCCGTCTTTGCGTTTTGCGTCGTGCTCGTGTCGCCCGCAGCGCCCTGTCCCGACACGCCGTTCTTACCGGCGCCTACGGCGTCGATCACGATGCCACCCACCGCGAGGGCACCGCCGACACCGAGGACGATCCAGCCGGTTTTCTCCTTGGAGGAGCTCGGGGGGGCTGGGGCGTCGAAGCCTCGAACCCGGTCGTCTTCGAGTCATCCGCCAGGGCGGGCGACGACAGGAGCATGAGCTGAGCGGTCGCCGCGAAGGCGAGACCTAGGCCGATTGTGCGCATCGCAACTTCCCTCCGGGGCCGTTTCCGCTGCAACGCCGCGGAGGCCTGGCGACATGACTCGAAGCGCGCGAAGGATGGGGGAAGACCCACACGCGTCGCCACCGTTTTCGTGCCGTTGCTTGATTTGGAACCAGGAACACCCCCGCGCGCGTAGGTCTGCTCAGAATGCGAAGCACGCTGCCGCTGCTCTTTTCCGTTCTCACCGCTGGCTGCGCGCCGGCGTCGGCGCCGGGCGCGCCCGCCTCGACGGCTCGACCGGAGGCGGCTCGACTCGGGGTGACGGAAGAAGGGGAGCGAGGCCCCAGCGGCGCGCCCCGCGAAGCGCTCGCCTGGGCCGACTTCACCCCGGCGGCGTTCGCCAAGGCGACGGTCGAGAAGCGCTACGTCGTGATCGACGGCAGCGCCGAGTGGTGCCACTGGTGCCACGTGATGGAGGCGACGACCTACCACGACCCGGAGGTCCGCAAGCTGCTCGACGCCCACTTCGTCGCGGTCAAGGTCGACGTCGACAAGGTGCCCGACTTTCAGGAGCGCTACGAGAACTGGGGCTGGCCCGCGACGGTGCTGATGACCGCCGGCGGCGTGGAGCTCGGCAAATACCGCGGGTATCTGGCGCCGGAGAAATTCGCCGACATTCTGCGGGCCGTTCTGGAGGGCGCGCGCGTGGACGCGGGCGCGGGCGCCGGTGTCAACGCAGGCACGAGCGCGGGCCCGGGCGTCATGACGGAAGCGGAGATCGCGGGCGCCGCTTCGCGGGCAGAGAAGCAGCTCGACGGCTTCTGGGACGAGAAGCAAGGCAGCTGGGGGCGCTTTCAGAAGGTACCCCTCTACGGGGACAACGCGTGGGCTCTCGCGCGAGCGGCCACCGGCGACGAGCCGGCGCGTCGGCGCGTGCTCTTCGCGCTCGATCGGCAGCGCGGCATCATCGATCCCCTGTGGGGAGGCATCTGCCAGTACTCGACGGACGGGGACTGGATGCACCCCCACTTCGAGAAGCTCATGACCTTCCAGGCGGGGGCCATCGACAACTACGCCGCGGCGTACGCGCTCACCCGTGACCCGGCATGGCTGCAAACGGCGCAGCTCGTGCGTGGGTTCGTGGATCGATTCATGACGACGCCGGAGGGCGCGTTCTCTACGACGATGGACGCCGATTTGAACGCCCACGAACCCGGAAAGCCGTTCGTGACGGGACGGGAGTACTACGCCAAGACCGACGCCGAGCGCCGGGCTCTCGGCATTCCACGGGTGGACACCGGCGAATACGCCCGGGAGAACGGGCTCGCGATCGCCGCGTACGTCACGCTCTTCGAGGCGAGCGGCGACGCGAGCGCCCTCGTCGCAGCCGAGCGCGCCGCGGCGCGAATCCTCGCGACGCACGCGACGCAGGCGACCCACGGCGCCGCCGTCACGCACGCAGCGCGCACGCAACCGGGCGAGCCGCTCTACCTCGCAGACAACGCGGCCTTCGGCTTCGCGCTCGCTCGTCTCTACGAGGCGACGAGCAAGCCCGAACACCTTCGAGCCGCGGCCGGCATCGCGCGATTCCTCGCGACCGAGCTCTTCGACCAACACGCCGGCGGCTTCTTCGCCGCCACGCCCGACCCGAACGCCGTGGGCGTCTTCGCGGCGCGTCGCAAGCCGTTCGAGGACAACGTCATGGCCGTGCGCTTCTTCGCGAAGCTGGCAAAGCTGGGCTTTGCGGACATGCCCCGCGACGTCATCTCGCGCACGCTGCCTGGAATCCTCGCCCAGCAAGCCATCGAGGAGCGGGGGCGCATGCTGGGCGATCTCCTCCTCGCCGTCGACGAGACCCGCGGCCTGCGGTGAAGCGGCCCCTCGGAGCTAGGCCGCGCTCGCGCTCGCCGCGCGCCCCTTCTCACCTCTGCGCTTCGCGTAGAGCTGGTCGATCATCCCGCCGTAGGTCTCGAGCACCTTGCGCCGCTTGAGCTTCAAGCTCGGCGTGAGCATCCCGTTGTCGGTCGTGAAGTCCGACGCCGATGAGCGCGAAATCCTGGATCGACTCGAACCCCTTGAACCCCGAGCCGTACTTCTCGACTTCGCCCTTGAGCAGCGATCGCACGCGGTCGTCCTTGAGGAGCGCCTCGGCGTCGCCCGGCAGCGAGACCGCGTGCTGCTCGGCCCAGTGCCGGACGGCGGGCACGTTCGCGACGACGAGCGCCACGTTGAACGGCTTGTTGTCCCCGTAGACCATGACGTTCGCGACGTAGGGGCTCAGCTTGAGCTGCTCCTCGAGGGGCGTCGGCACGACGTACTTGCCGTTCTCCAGCTTGTACTGCTCCTTGATTCGCCCCGTGATGAAGAGAAACCCGTGCGGGTCGACGTATCCCATGTCGCCGGTGCGGAAGCCGCCGTCCTGGGTGAAGACCGCGGCGTTCTCCTCGGGGCGCTTGAAGTAGCCCTTCATCACGTTGTGACCGTAGATGACGACCTCGCCCTCGAGGCGCGCGGGCTTGCCGTTCTCGGCCGGCTTGCGCTCGCCCGTCGCCGGGTCGATCTCGACGCGAACGCCCGGGATGGGACGCCCCACGCTGCCGATCTTGCTCGCGCCCGGGACGTTCACCGTCGCGATGGGGCTCGTCTCGGTCAGGCCGTAGCCCTCGTAGACCGTCACGCCGAGCGAATCGATGAACTCGGCCACGTTCGGCGAGAGCGCCGCGCCGCCGCTGATCGCGTACTTGAGCTTTCCGCCGAAGCGCGCGCGCACCTTCTCGAAGACGAGCTTGTCGACGCCCTCGAGGAGCGCGAGCTCGCGCAGCGCGCAGCCGCTCGCCGCGGCGCTCCTTCGCGGTGATCTTGAGCGCGATCTTCGACGAGCTCCTGCACCGGCTTGGGCTTGCTCGCGAGCTGCTGCTGCACCGCCGTGTAGATCTTGTTGAAGATGCGCGGCACGCTCATCAAGACCGTGGGCTTCACCTCGGCGAGGTCCTCGAGGAGCTTGTCGACGTTCTCGCAGATGGCCATCGACGCGCCCATCGAGAGGAGCATGTGCAGCTCCCCGGTCTGCCCGAACGAGTGCGCCCACGGCAGAAACGACAGCGAGCGGTCGCCCTTCTCGATGGGCACGATCTCGTGGATGGCGCTCACGTTGGCGGCGAGGTTCAGGTGCGTCAAGATGACGCCCTTCGGGTTGCCGGTCGTTCCGCTCGTGTAGATGAGGCCCGCCGTGTCCTCGGGCGCGGGCTTGATGGCGTCGGCTCTTGTGCCCGGACGCCAGCAGGTTCGCGTACGTCGTGATGCGTCCGTCGCCGTTGGTCGTCCCGTCCACGAGGACGATGTTCTTCAGCGTCGGCACGCTGTCGAGCATGCCCTTGGCCTTCGCGAGGAGGGTCTCGTTGGCGATGATCAAGAGCTTCGCCTCGCAGTCGCGGACGATGAACTCCCACTCCTTGGGGTGCTGCGCCTCGTACATGGGGACGAACGCGGCGCCCAGGCTGTAGCAAGCGTAGGCCGCGACGGCCCACTCGACGCGGTTGTTCGACACGATGGCCGACGCAGTCGCCGCGCGCCACGCCGAGCGACGCCAGGCCGCCGCGAAACCGCTCGACCAGCGATCCGAACTCGCCGTACGTCGTCCACGAGCGGTAGCCGTGCTTCTTGGTCCCGAAGAGGTCGCGCCCCCGGTAATTTGCGACGGAATGGTCGAGAATTTCGACGAGCGTGTGGAAGCGCGGCTCGAATTGCATCACACCGCGAGGGTACGGCCGGTGCACACCCCGGACAAGCACGAGCTTTCGCGCTGAGACGCAAACGTGGCGGACAATTGCGAGCTGCCCCCGTTTGTCGCGTTCCCCCGCCGGTGCCGCCACCGCTCCCATCGGCTATGGTGCGCGTCTCTACACTGCCGCCAAAGCGATCTCGCCTCACCTTTCGCCTCGCGCCATGCATTTCCGCTACCTCGTCCGCACTTTCGGCTGCCAGATGAACGTGCACGACTCCGAGCGTATGGAGGGGGTGTTGCGCGCGGCCGGCGGCGAGGTCGTCGCCGATCCCGAGCAGGCGGACCTCGTCGTCCTCAACACGTGCAGCGTGCGCGAGAAGGCCGAGCAGAAGCTCCGGAGCGAGGTCGGCAAGCTGGCCCGACTGAAGCGCGAACGGCCGGAGCTCGTCGTGGCCGTGGCCGGCTGCGTGGCGCAGCAGGAGGGCGAAAAGCTGCTCGCGCGCATCCGGCACGTCGATCTCGTGCTGGGCCCGGACAACGTGGCCGAGCTGCCCGCGCTGCTGCTCGAGCAGATGGCCGGCGCGCCGCCCGTCGCCCGCGCCGAGTTCGACCTCGCCGCGCCGCGCTTTCTGACCGCGAGCCCCGAGCCGGGCCGCGCGCCCGTCGTCGCGCTCGTCACCACCATGAAGGGGTGTGACGAGCGGTGCAGCTTCTGCGTCGTGCCGTACACGCGCGGGCCCGAGCGGTACCGGCCCGCGCGCGAGGTCGTCGACGAGGTGCGCCGGTTTGCCCTGGCCGGCTCGCGCGAGGTCCTTCTTCTGGGCCAGACGGTCGACAGCTTCCGCGACCCCTCGCTTCCCCCGCCCGAGGGCGACGACCCCGACGAGACGCAGTTCCCTCACCTGCTCCGCGCCATCGCGGCCATCGTGACCGAGGTGCCGACGCTCGCGCGACTGCGCTACACGAGCCCTCACCCGCGGCACGCGACGGCGTCGCTGGCGCGCGCACACGCCGAGCTCGACGTCCTCGCCCGGCATGTGCACCTGCCCGTCCAGTCCGGGAGCGATCGCGTCCTGCGGCGCATGATCCGGCGGTACACGCGCGCCGAGTACGTCGCTCGGGCCGAGCGACTGATGCGCGCCCGGGCCGGGCTCACGCTCTCCACGGACGTCATCGTCGGCTTTCCCGGCGAGACCGAGGCCGACTTCGCGGATACGCTCTCGCTCGTGCGCGAGGTGGGCTTCGTGTCGCTCTTCGGCTTCAAGTACTCGCCTCGCCCGTTCACGCCGGCGCTGCGCCTGCACGACGACGTGCCGGAGGCCGTGAAGAGCGAGCGGCTGGCCCGCCTCTTCGAGGAGGCCGAGACGCTCGGCGCGGCGCACCTCGCCAGGCTCGTGGGCACTCGGCAGCGCGTGCTCGTCGAAGGGGCGAGCAAGAGCGAGCGAGGCGAGCTCGCTACGCGGGTGCAGGGCCGCACCGACCGAAACGGAATCGTCCATGTCGAGGCGCCGGACGCCGCGACGCTCGTGGGCAGGTTGGTCGACGTCGAAATCGTGCGCGCGAACAAGCACTCGCTCGCCGGCGTGCCGACCGATCCGCCGCTCGCCCAACCGCAGCCGACCCGCACGCGCCGGGCGCTGCCCATGGCCGCGGGCTGAGGCGACGCGACGCCCATGGCCCTCTACGAGAACCGCGGCCTTCGGCCCGCGCTCGGGCGCGACGTCTTCGTGGCCGAAACGGCCTCGGTGATCGGCGACGTCCAGCTCGGCGACGAATCGAGCGTGCTGGTTCGGGGCCGTGCTGCGCGGCGACTACTTCCCGATTCGCGTCGGCGCCCGGACCAACATCCAGGACAACGCGGTCGTTCACATCACGGCGGACACCGCACCCACGACCCTCGGCGACGACGTCACCGTCGGTCACGCCGCGATCCTCCACGGTTGCACCATTGGCGACCGATGCCTCGTCGGCATGGGGAGCATCGTCCTCGACGGCGCCGTCATCGGCGAGGAATCCTTCGTCGCCGCCGGCTCGCTCGTCTCGCCGGGCACCATCGTGCCGCCCCGCAGCTTCGTCATCGGCAGGCCGGCGAAGGTCATCCGGCGCACGACCGACGAGGACCTCGCGTGGATCCGGACCGCGGCGAGCTTGTACGTCGGCTACGCGCGCGACTTTCGGACGACCTGCAAGCGTATCGGGTGACGGGAGACGGGCTGGCGGGCACGCCAGGTCCGGCACGACGTGGCACATGACGACGCTGGCGAGGAGCGGCCGCCGGGCCGGAGACCCCCGCGCAGCCGGCGTGCGACACGGGCGCCGACCGGCCGGTGGGAGGCACGGCCATTGCCTGTAGCGGCCTCCATGAAACGATCGCTCCTTTCGGCGGCCCTTCGCAGCGCGGCGCTCATCCCCTTCACCCTCGCTGCGTGCGGCGGTGCGACGTCGGTCGCGGGTCCCGACGGGGGCGGGGGTGATGGCTCGGGCGGATCCAGCGGCGGGTCCTCGGGCTCCTCGGGCGGATCCAGCGGGGGCTCCTCGGGCTCCTCGGGCGGATCCAGCGGGGGCTCCTCGGGCTCCTCGGGCGGATCCAGCGGGGGCTCCTCGGGCAGCTCCTCGGGAGGGTCCAGCAGCGGCGGGTCGAGCAGCGGCGGCGGGACGTGCATGCTGTCGTCGACCACCCCCTCGAGCATGAGCATTTGCGAGAATCAGTTATCCCCTCGCCGGCGACGTCAGCAGCTGTCAGCCCAGCTCCACCGGTCAGCTCACCCTCGCGCAGTGCCAGGCTCTCTGCCCACCGACGACCCAGTTCCCGGGGCCCGTCGTGAGCTGCTCCGCGGCCGAAGGAAACGGCCAGCAGCCGACGCTCATCTGCCTCTACGGCGGGTGCCAGACGGGCCGACGCCCCGAGGGCCTGGCGGCACCCGAGGCAAGCGCCCGCGGCGGCGCGACCGACCCGGTCGCGCGTTACCTCGCAGAGATGGCGTGGCTCGAAGCGGCCTCCGTGCCGGCGTTCGAGCGGCTGACGCGCGAGCTCGAGGCGCACGGGGCTCCGCGGCGGCTGCTCGACGCTTCCCGCCGGGCGGCCGGCGAGGAGGTTCGCCACGCGCGTGCGATGAGCGCGCTGGCCACGCGCGCCGGCGCGGTGGTCGGCGAGCCCAGCGTGCAAGCGCGCGCGGTGCGCTCGCTCGAGGACATCGCGATCGAGAACGCCGTCGAGGGTTGCGTGCGCGAGACGTTCGGCGCGGCCGTCGCTGCCGTCCAGGCGAGGCGCGCGGGCGACGCGCGCTTCCGCACGGCGATGAAGGGCATCGAGCGCGACGAGGCGCGGCACGCGCAGCTCTCGTGGGAGGTCGCGACGTGGCTCGACGGCCGCCTCGACGACGACGCGCGGCGACGCGTCAAGGCCGCGCGCGACCAGGCCGCGGAGCAGCTCCTGAGCGAGGTCGCCGTCGAGCCGGGCGCCGCGCTCGCCCGCCGGCTCGGCGTGCCGACCGCGGTCGAGGCCCGTGCGATGGTCCAGTCGCTGCGCGCGGCCCTCTGGTCGTAGCGGCGGCCTCGGACGCCCTACGGCCCCCCCAGCACGCGCACCTCGACCCGCGACAAACCCACTCTCGTCAGGCCGATCCGCGAGGCCGCCGCCTGCGACAGATCGATGATTCGCTCCTCGTGGCCGAACGGCCCACGATTGGTGATGCGAACCCGCACGGTGTCTCCGGTATCGAGGCGCTTCACCTCGACCCAGGTGCCGAACGGCAGCGTGCGATGGGCGGCGGTCATCTTGTCCGGATCGAAGCGCTCGCCGCTCGCCGTCCGCCGACCCGCCAACGCTCGGCCGTACCACGTCGCGTAGCCGACCTGGACGTCGCCCGGCGCGGGTGCGGCGTGCGACTGCGACGGGGCCTCCGAGAGCCTCGCGCTGTGCGTGCATGCGGCGGCTCCCACGAGAATCGTCAGAAGCAAGCGGGCGGATGGCAGGAGCCGATTCGCCATGGTGGCGATCTTACCGCATAGGGAACGACGACGAGAGACGAGCGCGAAAACGAGCACGTGCTGCGGCTCGACTGAGTATTCGTCACTGTTCGCGATCGTCCTCGTGGTCCAACTCGTGGTCGTGGACGGCTGCGGAGACGTAGTCGCTGACGCTGACGTGGTCCTGGTCGGAGTACCTGGTCGTGGTCACGAGGGCGGCATCGTTCACGAACAGAGGCCGACGCGACCGAAGGGACGACATGCTTGGGTTTCAGTCCCTCGACGCGTACCGATGCGCCATTGCGATTCCTCGCCCTGTTTCGACGCTCGCGCAGCGCGTCCCGCGTGGATATTCGGACCTGGCGGATCGACTTCGGCGCGCCGCACTCTCGGTCCCGCTCAACATCGCCGAAGGAAGTCGGCAGACCGACCGCGATGCCCGGCGCTTCCACACGATTGCGCGCGGATCGGCCTGGAGCGAACCGTAGCGATGCTACGCGCTTGAAGCAGTGAATGGACGATACCGGGACGCGGCCGCGCAGGCCGTACTTCGACCGGTACTCCGACCACGACTCAGGTCAGCGTCAGCGACTACGTCTACGCTGCCGTCCTCGTTCTCGTACTCGAGCCCGAGCACGTGCTCGTCCTCGTCGTCGTGCTCGACCTCGTATTCGTCTTCGCCCCCTCGCGCCGCGCTTCGCGACTCCGTCCGCCGTCTAGTGCGCCTTCGCCCAGCTCGTGCCCCAGCCCACGTCGACCACGAGGGGCACCTCGAGCTTCATCGCGCCCGCCATGTGCGCACGAATCGTCTCGCCCGCGGCCTTCGCCTTGCCCTCCTCCACCTCGAACACGAGCTCGTCGTGGACCGTCAGCAGCATGTGCGCGCCCTCCTCGCGCAGCGCGCCGCTCTGCCCGAGCTCGACCATCGCCAGCTTCAAGATGTCGGCGGCCGTCCCCTGGATCGGCGTGTTGCGCGCGACACGCTCGGCCTCGAAGCGCAGCGCGCGGTTGGCCGAGTGCAGGTTCGGGAGAAAGCGCCGCCGGCCGAGCAGCGTGTGCACCGCCTCGCCCTGCCGAGCGGACGACACGGTCTGCTCCATGAAGCGGGCGACCCCGGCGTAGCGCTCGAAATACGCCGCGATGAAGCGCGCCGCCTGCTCGCGCGGGATGCCGAGCGACTTCGCGAGCGCGCTGTCGCCCATGCCGTAGATGACGGCGAAGTTGATCGTCTTGGCCGCGCGCCGCTCGTCGGCGGTCACCTCGGCCTGCGCCTTGTCGAAGATGAGGGCCGCCGTGCGCGCGTGCACGTCGGCGCCGCTCGCGAAGGCGTCGATGAGCTCGGGGTCGTGCGAGAGGTGCGCGAGCACGCGAAGCTCGATCTGCGAATAGTCTGCGCTGAGGACGACGCGCCCCGGCGGCGCGACGAACGCCGCGCGGATGGCGCGACCGAGCTCGCTGCGAATGGGGATGTTCTGCAGGTTCGGATCGCTCGAGGCGAGCCGCCCCGTCGCGGCGACGGCCTGGTCGAAGCGCGTGTGGATGCGCCCCGTCGCCGGGTTGACGTACCGCGGGAGCGCGTCGATGTACGTGCCTTTGAGCTTGTCGAGCTCGCGGTACGCGAGGATGCGCCTGGGCAGGGCGTGCTTCTCGGCCAGCGCCTCGAGCACGTCGGCGTCGGTCGAGCGCCCGCCCTTCGGCGTCCGCTTGACGACGGGCAGGCGTAAGTCGTCGAAGAGGATCTTCTCGAGCTGGTCGCGCGATCGAAGCTGAAAGTCGTGTCCCGCGATGCCCTTGCATTCGACCTCGATGTCGCGAAGCTGCTGCTCCACCTCGCGGCCGAGCTTCTCGAGCGCCGCCGTGTCGACGAGCACGCCGCGCATCTCCATGTCGGCGAGCACGCGGGCGAGCGGCATCTCGACGTCGCGCATCAGGCGCTCGAGCCCCTCGGCGGCGAGCCGCGGCTCGAAGCGGGCCTGCAGCGCCAGGGCGATCTCGGCGTCGGCCGCCGCGAACGCCGAGGCGCGCTCGACGTCCAGCTCCTCGAAGAGCGGCTGCGGCCCGCGCGTCGCCTTGCCGAGCGACTCCTCGTACCGCGCGGCCGTCACGCCGAGCTCGCGCCGCGCGAGCTCTTTCAGCCCGTTCGGCGACTCCGGATCGATGAGGTACGCGGCCACGTGGACGTCGAAGGCAGGTCCCGCGAGCGGCGCTCCCGCGCGCGCCAGGACGATCGACGCCTGCTTGACGTCGTGCCCAATCTTCGCTCACGCGCTCGTCGGCGAGCAGCGGCGCGACGATCGCCCGCACGCGCTCCCAGGCGAGCAGCGGAGGACAGCCGAGGTAGCGGTGCCGCAGCGGGACGTAGTACCCCTGCGCCCGGCTCGACCGCGAGCGACAGCCCGACGACGTCTGCGCGCATCGCGTCGGTGCTGGTCCCTTCGACGGCAAGGCCCACGCTGGCCGCGGGCTCGCGCGCTCGGCGGCGAGCCGCTCGAGCGACGCGACGTCGAGCGACGCACGTGTAGCTGCGCGGCGCCTGACTGGCGCGCTCTCGGCCGGCGCGGTGGCGCGGGCGACCTCGTCTCCTGCGGCGTGGACCTGCCGCGCTGACGTTCCGGCCTCGGCGGACGGCCACGTTTCCGGCCTCGCGGCCGAGCGCGATCTTCTCGAGCTGGTCGAGCTGGCGGTTGAACTCGAGCTCCGTGTACAGCCGCCGAAGCTCGGCGATGTGGGCCCCTCCCCAGAGGAGCCTCTCGTGCGCCCACTCGAGCGGCGCGTTCGCGTCGAGCGTCACGAGCTTCTGCGAGATGCGGGCGTCGGCCTCGTGCTCGCGCAGCGACTCGCGCAGCTTGGGCCTCGCGACCTTCTCGAGCCCGCGCGTAGATGGCCTCGAGCGAGCCGAACTGCGCGAGCAGATCCGCCGCCGTCTTGGGCCCCACCCCGGGCACGCCCGGCACGTTGTCGCTCGTGTCGCCGGTCAGCGCGAGAAAGTCGCGCACCTGGCTGGGCGCCACGGCGAGCTTCTCGCGAACCTCGCGCGGGCCGTACACCTTGTCGCGCATCGAGTCCCACATGACGACGCGATCGTCCGCGTCGCGCACGAGCTGCATGAGGTCCTTGTCGGCGCTGACGATGACCACGCGCCAGCCCTCGCCGAGGGCCCGCGCCGTCACCGCCGCGATGACGTCGTCGGCCTCCAGCCCTTCCTTGGCGAAGCACGCCACGTCCCAGGCGCGCACGATTTGCTCGACACGCGCCATCTGCTGCGAGAGGTCCGGCGGCGCGGGCGGTCGAGTCGCCTTGTAACGCGCGTCGACCGCGTAGCGAAAGTTCGGCCCCTTCGAGTCCATGGCGACGGCGAGCATGTGCGGGCGCTTCTCGCCGAAGACCTTCTGCAGCATGTTCACCGTGCCGAGAACGGCGTGGGTCGGCTCGCCGCGCGAGCTCGAGAGCGGCGGCAGAGCGTGGTAGGCGCGAAAAACGTACCCCGAGAGGTCCACGAGATAGAGGACGTCGCTCGCCCCCGCCTCCGGGAGCCGCCCTACCCCGTTTCCATCGCTACCGTCAGGCATGAGTGGGAGGGCGTGTTAGCAACGCGCGCGAGCCTCGTCTAATGTAAGGATGCAAGGCAGAGGCTACGCCCGATGACGCTCTCCGAGTTCCCCGTCACCGGCCTCGTGGCCGGCAAATACGAGGTCGTGGGTCTCATCGGGCGCGGCGGCATGGGCTCGGTCTGGGAGGGGCGCCACGCCTCGCTCGGCACGCGCGTCGCCATCAAGTTCATCGATCCCGAGTACGCCGAGAGCAAGGAGGCGCAGTCGCGATTCGTGACCGAGGCGCGCGCCGCGGCGAGCCTCCAGACCAAACACGCCATCCAGATCTACGATCACGGCGTCACCGACGACGGGCGGCCGTACATCGTCATGGAGCTTTTGCTCGGCGAGCCGCTCGACAAGCGCATCGACCGGCTCGGGCGCATGCCGCTCGTCGATACGGCGCGCGTGCTCGTGCAGGTGTGCCGCGCGCTGCAGCGCGCCCACGACGCGGGCATCATCCACCGGGACCTCAAGCCGGAGAACATCTTCCTCGTGCGCTCGCCCGACGACGAGGACGAGATCGCGAAGGTCCTGGATTTCGGCATCGCGAAGATCAAAGGCGCCGCCGGGCGAGCAAGGCCTGACGAGCAGCACCAAGACAGGCGCGGTCCTCGGGACGCCGTACTACATGTCGCCCGAGCAAGCGCGCGGGTTGCGAAGCATCGACCACCGCTCGGACCTCTGGTCCATCGGCGTCATCGCGTACAAATGCGTGACGGGCGTGCTGCCCTTCGAGGGCGAGAGCGTGGGCGATCTTCTCGGTGAAGATATGCACGTCGCCGGTGCCCGTGCCGTCGATGACGCTGCCCGGGCTTCCCCCCGCCTTCGACGCCTGGTTCGCGCGCGCGCTCGAGCGCGAGCCGGCCGGGCGCTTCGCGAACGCGTCGGAGGTCGCCGACGCGCTGGCGTTCGCCGCCGGCATCAGCCTGCGGCGGGGGCCCACCTCGAGTCACAAGGACGGAGGCCCCGCCCAGCTGGCGCAGACGCCCATCCCGGCCGCGCTGGGCACGCCCCGAGCACCGCCCTATGCGGCCACGCCGATGCCCACCGCCGCGATGACGTCGGCGCCGCTCGTCACGTCCGCCCCGATTCCGAAGTCGACACGCGGAACGCTCGTCGGCGCGATCGCGGCGGGCCTCGCGGTGGGCAGCGTCGGCGTCGTTCTGGCCGTCAAGCTGCTTTCTCCTCCGCACCACGTCACCACCGCGGCCGCCAGCGCGCCCGGGCCGGGCCTCTCCGCGACGGCCGTCGTCGCGGCCTCCGCGTCCGCCGGGCCTCCGCGCCACGACGGCGCCGGCGTCCTCGCTTCCGCCGCTCGCCGAAGCGCCTGCCTCTCCCCGGATGGTCAACGCGGGCGCCGCGGGTGCTCCGGCGCGCACGCCCAAGCCGCCGCCCGCCATCACGACGGCGAGGCCGGCGCCGACGCTGGCGGCCGTCGCTGCTCCCGCCGCCTCGCTGGTGCCCCCGAAGCCGCCGGCGAAGCCCCCGCCCGCGTCCGGCGACCCCGGCTACTGAGGATGCCCATGCGAAAGCTCGTCTTGCTCGTGACCCTCTGCGCGACCGCCCTGGCCAGCGCGCCTGCCTTCGCCCAAGTCACCGACGCAGAGCGAGCTGCCGCGCGGCAGCTCTTCAAGGAAGGCGACGACCTGCAGCGCGAAGGAAAGTTCCCCGAGGCGCTCGACAAGTTCCAGCGTGCGCAGCAGGTCTTCGCCGCGCCGACGAACATGCTCCGCATCGCCGAGTGCCAGGCCGCGGTCGGGCGCCTGGTGGAGTCGGCCGAGTCGTACCGCGCGGTCGTCCGTACCCAGCTCCCCGCGGGCTCGCCGCCCGCTTTCCAGGCCGCCGTCGACCAGGCCAAGGCCGAGCTGTCTCAGGTCGAGCCGCGCGTGCCCAAGCTGACCGTGCAGGTCGAGCCCGCGAGCGCGACCGGCGCGCAGATGCAGATCGACGGCGAGAGCGTCCCGGCGGCGCTGCTCGGAGAGGCCATTCCGCTCGATCCGGGGATGCACAAGGTGGCCGTGGCGGCCTCGGGGTACGCGAGCTCCGAACAAGCGGTGGTGCTCAAGGAACACGAGAGCCGGACGCTCGCCTTCGTGCTCAAGCCGGGACCGCCGGGCGCCGCCGCGCCCCTCCCGCCGCCCCTTCCCTCGCGGCCGCTCACGCCCACCACCGCCGCCGCCGCCGCCCGCGGCGTATCCACCGCCGGGCGCCTACCCACCGCCCGCGGCTGCGCCCGGCGCGCCCACCGGACAGGTGCCCCCGCCTCCGCCGCGCCTCGAGGGACCGCCTCCGCAGCCCGTCGTGCCGTCGCGATGGGGCTTTCTCCTCGGCGGTCACCTCGGCTGGGAGATCCCGGCCGGGAGCATCCCGCTCGCCGACAAGGCCCACGACCTCGGCGACGTTTCGGGCGGTGGCATCTCGTACGGGCTGGATGGCGGCTTTCGCTTCGCCCGGTACCTCTATCTGGGATTCACGCTGGAGCACGCGTCGCTCGGTGCGGGCAAAAACCCCTCCGACCCGTTCGGTCCCAGCGTCGCGAGCGTCTCGTCGGACACGAGCCTGCTCGGCGTCATGCTCGGCATCCTCACCAACCCCGATTGGCCGAGCGTCTACTTCGAAGTGGGAATCGCGAACCGCTGGTACGGTTTCACGTCGACCGACACGAACGGGAACACCACGAGCAACGGCTACAGCGCCGGAGAGGGGCTCATCGGCATGGGGGCGTGGATCCCGGCAGGGGGGTTCCTTCGCCTGCTGCCGAAGGCCACGGTGGGCTTCGGGAGCTTCTCTCCTCCCGGCTCGACGGACGCGTCGAGCGCCGTCGCGCACGCGTTCGTGATGCTCACGTTCGCGGGCTTCTACAACCTCGACATGTGAAGCGGGCGGTCAGCGGCGCAGCGTTTTGCCGCGCCGACGTCACGCGTGTCCGACGACGCCTTCCTTGGATTCGATTCGGCTTGACGCTGCCGGAGCCCAACGTCCCTGGACGACGGACTTCGTCACGTCGATCAATGTCCACCGGCCTTTTCCCTTTGTTCTCGTCACGTGGACCCGAGGTAACGTCACGTGAACAAGGGTCGACGTCACGCCGGCGAACGACAACGTCCCGTTACTCGCCATCCACGGTACGCCGATCGATGTCCACGGGCCTTTTCCCTTTGTTCTCGTCACGTCGACGACGGTTCTCGTCCGGTTACCCAAAGTCCCAGGCACGCCGACCAAAGTGGACGGTCGGCTACCCTCTGTTCTCGTCACGCCGACCCAAGTTCACGGCACGTTTTCGATTCGCCCCGTCCCTTGCGCGAAGCACGCGGCCCGACGTCCGCACGGAGCCGGGGGGCTGCTCTTTTTCAGTCCTCCTGGGACTTCCGAGACAAGGCCATGCAACGAAATACAAGTCGCTGACAATTGTCCGTAGCGGCTTGGACTACATCCGAAGACATGCACTACGTCCTCTGCACGGCCTATTTCGCCGTGCTCTCCGTCCTCGCGATGTACGGGCTGCACCGCTCCCATCTGGTCATCACGGTGCTTCGGAACCGCGCGACACTACGCGGACTGAAAGAGGGGGTGCCCGCGCTCTCGCCCGAGGCCGTCCGCGAGAGCGGCGACCTGCCGCACGTGACGGTGCAGCTCCCGCTCTACAACGAGGCCACCGTCGCCGCGCGCCTGCTCGACCACGTCGCGGCCATCGATTGGCCCCGCGACCGCTTCGAGATCCAGGTGCTCGACGACTCGACCGACGAGACGCGCGCCCTCGTGCGCGCCGAAGGTCGAAGAGCTGCGCGAGAGCGGCGCTCGACGTCATCTACATCCACCGGGTCGACCGCACCGGCTACAAGGCGGGCGCGCTCGACAACGGCGCTGAAGGTCGCCAAGGGCGATCTCGTCGCCATCTTCGACGCCGACTTCCTCCCTCAGCCCGACTTCCTGCGCGCGGTCGTCCCGCACTTCATGAGCGACCCGCAAGGTCGGCATGGTGCAGGCCCGCTGGGGGCACCTCAATCGCGAGCACTCGCTGCTCACGCGCACGCAGGCCCTGATGCTCGACGGGCACCACCTGGTCGAGAACCGCGCGCGCGTCGGCGGCGGGGTGGCTCTTCAACTTCAGCGGCACCGGCGGCATGTGGCGCAAGGAGGCCATCGCCGAGCGCGGGCGGCTGGCAGCACGACACGCTCACCGAGGACCTCGACCTCTCCTACCGCGCGCAGCTCGCCGGCTGGAGGTTCGTGTACCGCGAGAACGTCGTCACGCCCGGCCGAGCTGCCGGAAGACATCAGCGCCTTCCGCGCGCAGCAGTTCCGCTGGGCCAAGGGCACGGTGCAGACCGCGCGCAAGCTCCTGGGCCGCGTTGATGAAGGCGCCGCTCACCCCGATGCAGCGGGTCGAGGCCATCTTCCACCTGACGCCGCACTTCGCGTACCCGCTGATGGTCTTCCTCAGCGTGCTGCTGCTTCCGGCGCTGGTGCTCATGCCGGCGACGGACCCGAAGACGATGCTCCTCATCGACCTGCCGCTCGTCATCGGCACGTCGGGGTCGCTGGCGGCGTTCTACGCGATGGCCGAGGTCGCGCAGGGCCGGAGGCGCAGGGACGCCCTCAAGCAGCTTCCCGCCCTGCTCGCGCTGGGCGCGGGCCTCGCGCCGCACCTGAGCAAGGCCGTGTGGGAGGGTCTCGGGTCGATGGCGGGCGAGTTCGTGCGAACGCCGAAGAAGGGGACGTCCGAGATGGTGCCCGCGCTACCGCGCCGCGGCCGACCTGCCCATGGTCGAGATCGCGCTGTGCCTCATCTCGCGCGGCGAGCACGGTGGCCTCGCTCCAGACGGGCCACTGGTTCGCGACTCCCTTCGCGATGCTCTTCACGTTCGGCTACGGCTACGTCGCGTGCTTCGTCGCGTCCGAGCAGTTCGCGCGACGAAGGGCGCAGCTCGCCCGGCTCGCCGCCGCGCCGACGGCGACCGTACCGGCGGGCGACAGCGTTCCCCCTTCCGCGGCCGACCCGGCAAGCGCTGACGCGCCGTGGGAACGGAGCTCGCGGCCTAATCCGCGCGCTTTCGGCACGGGGCACACAAATCGACTGCCTTCGCCGAAAATCGCGTTTAGACTGCCTCTCCGGGTACTTACAGGGGGGAGAGGCGACGATCATGACGAAGGCGGAGATCGTCCAGGCGCTGTACAGCAAAGTGGGTGGCTTCTCGCGGAAGGAGTCGGCCGAGCTCGTCGATCTCGTATTCGAGATGATGAAGGAGACGCTCGGACGCGGCGAGAAGATCAAGGTCAGCGGCTTCGGGAATTTCGTGCTGCGCGACAAGCGCCAGCGGCCCGGGCGCAACCCGCAGACCGGCCAGCCCATCAAGATCAGCGAGCGACGCGTGCTCACGTTCAAGGCGAGCCAGATCCTCAAGCAGGCGCTCAACCTGCGCGCCAGCAACGGTCACAACGGCTCGAGCACGACGGCGACGAGCTCGGGAATCGTCGTGGGTGGGCCGGGGCGGCCCCCAGCAGCGCCGCCGACACGACGACGGCGTCCAAGGACTGACCGAGCCATATGTCCGAGGCGCAAGCCAAGGAGCCGGTGCCGCGACGCGGCCGCGACCGCGGCCGCGCGAGGCGACTTGCCGTCGAAGCTCTACTTTCGCATCGGCGAGGTCGCGGAGCTCGTCGGCGTGGAGCCGCACGTGCTCCGGTACTGGGAGCGCGAGTTCCGCAGCGTTCGCCCGACCAAGAGCGCGAAGGGACAGCGCGTCTATTCTCGGCGCGACGTCGAGAACCTGATGCGCGTTCGCGAGCTCCTCTATCGGGAGGGATTCACGATCGCCGGCGCGAAAAAGAAGCTGCAGCAATCGGCCGTCGAGCCCGCGCCGCTGGGCGAGCCGCGGGAGGAGCCGCGGAGCGAAAAACCGAGCGCCTGACGCCGAGAAGACACGCAAGCAGCTGATGGCCATGCGCAAGGTGATCGAGGAGTTCCTCGCCGAGCTAGAACCCAAAGCTCGATGATGCAGGGTTACGCTCGAGCCCAGAAGTGATAAAACGCGCGCCCAACCCATGCTTTGGCGCCGCCGTTCGCACGTGCTGCTTTCGCTGGCGCTCCTCGCGCCGCTCCTGACATCGCCTGCTGCGCAGGCGCAGGCCAACCCCGCTCCAGGCTCTGCGACGGCGCCGCCGCCGTCGTCGCCTCCGGCCCAGCCCGCGCCGGTGCCGGCTCCCGAGCCCGCCGCGCCGGTCACGCCGGCTGCAGCTCAGGCTCCGAGAGGTGCGGCGACGCCGAGCCCGATACCGACCATCAGTCCGTCACGCGACCAGCGGGACCTCGCCGCCCAGGGCGCGACCACGCCCCGGTACGGGAGAGATGGTCGGCAGTCCGCAAGAAGTGTTCAGCGAGGACTGGTGGGGGCGGGCGCGGCCGATCATCGAGCTTCACGGTTACTTCCGCACGCGGGCCGAGCTCTTTCACAACTTCTCGCTCGGTCGCCACAGCTCGACCACGCAGGGCAACGACCCGCAGGGCCTGTGGCCCGCCCCGATCGACCAGACGTACTCGGAGCCCCTCGGGGGAAACTCCACGTGGTCGGCGTCTGCGGCAACGGCGGCACGATGGGCACGCCCAACTCGAGCTGCTTCGACAAGACGGAGTCCGGGGCCAACTTGCGCTTCCGCATCAACCCGGAGATCGCGATCTCGGACAACCTGCGCATCATGACGCAGCTCGACCTGCTCGATAACGTGGTCCTCGGCTCGACGCCGGACACCTACGCGATGCAGCCGGCCGGGGCCTCCACCGCCTCGTCGCAGACCCAGAAGTACGGGTACACGTCGGCCGGGGTGAACCGGTACGCGCCGATCAGCTTCTTCTCGTCCACGCAGGGCGCGCCCACCGCCGGGGTGAACTCCTGGACCAATTCGATCGCCGTGAAGCGCGCCTGGGGCGAGTACATGACGCCCGTCGGCCAGCTCCGCTTCGGCCGCATGCCGGACCACTGGGGCCTCGGCATGGTCGCCAACGCGGGCGACGGCATCGACAGCGACTACCAGACGACGCTCGACCGCATCATGTTCGTCAGCGGGCTCAAGTCGGTCGACCTCTACTTCGGCGGCTCGTGGGATTTCCCGTCGACCGGGCCGACGAACGCCAACCCCTTCGACGTCTACGGCGGTCAGCCGTACAACACGTGCAACCTCTGCAACGTCAGCCAGTGGACGGCGTTCGTCGCGCACCGCACCAACCCGGAGATCCAGAAGCTCCAGCTCGCGCGCGGCGACTTCGTCCTCAACGGCGGCCTCTACGCGCAATACCGCACGCAGTACCTGGACGTGAAGCAAGGCAGCACATCCGCTCACGATCGACCCGAGTGCGATGGCCGCGGCCGGGACCAACGACCTCGAGCCACGTCAGGCGTGGGCGCTCACGCCGGACCTGTGGGTGCAGGCCCTGTGGAGCAAGGTCCGGTTCGAGGCGGAGGCCGTCACCGTCCAGGGCCAGGTCGGCTTCGCGCAGGGGACGACCGCGAACGTCAACACGCCGGTCAACATCCGCCAGTACGGCGTGACGACGCAGACCGAGTTCCGCGCCATCGAGGACAAGCTCGACCTGCAGTTCGGCTTCGGCTGGGCGAGCGGCGATCCGAACGCGTACAACTCCTCGGCGAACGGCAATGCCGGGGCGCTGCAGCCCCTCATCGGAGCGGGTAACGAGCTCCAGGGCGAGTACAAGCAGGGCGGCGCGCCCGGCGCCATCTCGACGTTCCGCTTCCACCCCGACTACCGCATCGATCTCATCTTCTGGCGCAACATCATGTCGCGGGTGGAGGGCGCGTATTACTTCCGTCCGAGCGTCGACTACGACTTCCTGCGCCACCCGGACGGAGAGAAGCTCGGCGGCGGCGCCGCCGTCATCTGGAGCCGCGCCAGCGAATTCGTGCAGACCCCCGGGCACCACCGCGATCTCGGGGTCGAGCTCGACTTGCAGCTCTACTACCAGTCGAAGGACGGCTCGCTGAACAACGACCCGAGCAAGATCGGCGGCTTCTTCACGATGCTCCAGTACGGCGTCTTCTTCCCGCTCGCCGGGCTCGATTACTTGCCGGGCCTGGTGAGCTCCGGCTTCGACGCCGGCACGTCGGCCGCTCAGGCCGTGCGCCTCTTCCTGGGCGTGGCGTATTGACACAGACACGGGCAGCTCACGGCTGCCTCCTCGCGGCGCTAGACTCCCTGGCCGCGGCGCCCATGAAACGCGTTAGGAAGACCTCGAGGTTGACCAGGGCGGGGGCTCGATCGCGATGACCAAGATTCTCATCGTCGATGACCAGCGCAACATGCGCACGACGCTCGCGATGATGCTCCGGGGGGCGGGCTACGAGGTAGACGAGGCGGCAGACGGCGAGCAGGGGGCCGAGCGCGGCGCGACGGGAGCGTACGACGCCGTGCTGACCGACCTGCGCATGGGGACCAAGGACGGCATCGACGTGCTGCGTGCCACCAAGGACACGCACCCGCTGACCGAGGTCATCGTCATGACGGCGTACGGCACGATTGAGAGCGCCGTCGAGGCGATGCGCCTCGGCGCCTTCGACTACATCCAGAAGCCGTTCACCGAGCAGGAGCTGCTGGTCAAGGTGACCAAGGCGCTCGACAACCGCCGGCTCGCCGGCGAGGTGACCTTCCTCGCCAGCGAGTTCAAGGATCGCTACAAGTTCGAGAACATCATCGGGCGCTCGCGCGCCGTGCGCGAGGTGCTCGGGCGAATCGTGCGCATTGCGCCCACCGACGCCATCGTCCTCATCACGGGCGAGAGCGGCACGGGCAAGGAGCTCGTGGCGAAGGCCATCCACGCCAACAGCAAGCGCGGAGAGCGTCCCTTCGTCCCGGTCAATTGCGCCGCCATCACCGAGACGCTCCTCGAGAGTGAGCTCTTCGGGCACGCGAAGGGGTCTTTCACCGGTGCGGTCAGCGCGCGCAAAGGTCTCTTCGAGGAAGCCGACGGCGGCACCTTCTTCTTCGACGAGATCGCCGAAACACCCATCACGTTCCAGGCGAAGCTCCTCCGCGCCATCCAGGAGAACGAGATCCGCCGGGTCGGCGAGAACAAGCCCATCCGCATCAACGTGCGCGTCATCGCGGCGACCAACCAAGACTTGATGATCGCCGTGGCCGAGAAGCGCTTTCGCCAGGACCTCTACTACCGCTTGAACGTCGCGCGCTTCCAGCTGCCGCCCCTTCGCGAGCGACGCGAGGACATCCCGGACCTCCTCAGCTTCTTCCTCGACAAGTACTCGCGCAAGATGGGCCTGAAATCCCGCCTGCACGACAACATCGCCGACGCGCTCATGCACTACGACTTTCCGGGCAACGTCCGCGAGCTCGAGCACATGATCGAACAGGCCGTCGCCCTCGTGCAGAACGGGCTCATTACCGCCGACGACCTGCTCCCCCCGGCGCCGACGTCCGCCCATGCGGCTCCGGTGGGCGGGGGTCGCGCGCTTTCGGACGTCGTGGACGCCGCCGAACGCAGCGCCATCGAGGGTGCCCTTCGCGAGAGCGACGGCAGCCGCGAGCGTGCCGCCGAGCTCCTCAACATCTCGCCGACGACGCTCTGGCGAAAGATGACGCGCCTGGGCATCACGTTCGAGGCGCGCGGATAGTCAGGCCCTCCCACAACCTCGTCCATTCGTGCACCTCTGAAGCGGGTCCGCTGCAAATGTGAAACGAGAAACGCCCGTTTCAGCTTCGTTGTCGTTGTGTGACACGCAAGAACACCGAGAAAGCGCACGCACGAGCGCCCACAGTCTGTTCGGCACACCACTTGCTCAGGGCGGGCGCGGCACGGAGCGGGCATCCCGCGAGGGGCAACCCGGCTCCGCGCCGAAGATTTGGGGTCCATGAGCATCACCATGCCTCGCGTCCTCGTTGTCGACGACGAACCGAACCATGCCCGAGTCATGGCGATCGGCCTCCGTGTCGAGGGGTTCGAAGTCGAAACGGCGGCTGACGCAGAGCGGGCGCTCGGGGCTCTTGCGGGCACGGCCTGCGAGCTCGCGGTCGTCGACCTGATGATGCCCGGCACCAACGGGATCCAGCTCGCCCGGCTGATTCGCGAGCGCCACCCGCAGACCCGCGTCGTGCTGATGAGCGCCTATCACCTCAGCGAGCGGCAGCTGCTGCGGGCCGACTGCGGGGCGGTCGGCTTCGTGCCCAAGCCGTTCGATTCTGACGGAGCTCGCGCGCTTCTTGAAGGGCAAGCTTCCCACGAGCGAGACCCCCCTCCCCCCCGAGGTCGATCGCGAGGGGTCCGGCCCTTTCGTCGTGCGGGGGGCAGCGGCTTGAAGGGCTCGAGCGGCCTGAAGGGATAGCTCGCGCGCGGGAAGGCCTGCGCGAAGCGAAGCTCGGCGGCAGGCACCTGGTTGCGGGCCCGGCTCGCTCGGGGTAAGCGCGGAAGAAGAGCGTATGCGCGTCGACGCTCTCCATTACGAGCTCCCGCCGGAGCTCATCGCGCAGCGACCCACCGACGATCGCGAGGCCGCGCGCCTCTTGCACGTTCCAGGCGACGGCACGAGCTTCGCGCACCTGCGCGCCGCCGAGCTTCCCTCGCTGCTGCCGGCCGGTGCGCTCGTCGTCGTGAACGACACGCGCGTGATGCCCGCACGCCTCCTCGGTCGCAAGCGCGAAACGGGCGGACGCATCGAGGTGCTCCTCGTACGCCGCTTGGGCTCGTGCGAGCTCGAAATAGCTCCCGGCGACGTTCGCCCCGCCGACGTCTGGCGAGCGCTCGGCAAGTCGAGCAAGCCGCTGAAGTTCGGCGTCGACATCGAAGTGTGGCCGCGTGGAGCGAGCACGGGACCCGCATCTCTGGTGGTGCGGCTCCTCGGCAGAGCCGACGACGACGGCCTGCTCGAAGTCGCGATCTTCAGTCCGACCGGCGAGCCGATCGAATCCGCGCTGCGCGCGTGCGGCCACGTGCCGCTGCCGCCCTACATCAAGCGGGACGACGAGCCCGCCGACGCAGCGCGCTACCAGACCGTATTTGCCCGTCACGACGGGGCCATCGCCGCGCCGACCGCGGGACTGCACTTGACGAACGGGATCCTCGGGCGGCTCGCGGTGCGCGGCTGCGAGGTGGCCAGCGTGACCTTGCACGTCGGGCTCGGGACGTTTCAACCGGTCTCCGCCCTCGACCTCGACGATCATCCGATGCACGCGGAGAGATACGTGGTCTCGCAGTCCACGGCCGACGCCGTCGCGCGTGCGCGCGCGCGTGGCGCTCCGGTCGTCGCCATCGGAACGACCTCGGTTCGAGCGCTGGAGAGCGCCGCGTGTCCCGACCGCCTCGGCTATGTCCAGGCGAAGAGCGGCGAAACGCGCCTGCTCGTGCAGCCCGGCTACTCATGGCGCGTGGTCGACGGCCTCTTCACCAACTTTCACTTGCCGCGCTCCACGTTGCTGGCGCTGGTGTGCGCCTTCGCCGGGACAGAACGTGTCCTCGACGCGTACCGGCTGGCCGTGGAGCAGCGTTATCGCTTCTTTTCCTACGGAGATGCCATGTTGCTCTGGAGGGCGCGTTGACGGCGCGAGGGAAAGGACAGGCCGCGGGCTTTGGATTCCGCGTGGTCGCTCGCGACGGCGACGCGCGAAGAGGCATCCTCACGACCCCCCACGGCGAGATCGAGACGCCCACCTTCATGCCCGTTGGCACGCAGGGCAGCGTCAAGACGCTCGCGCCCTGGGAGGTGGCGTCGACCGGCGCGCGCGTGGTGCTGGGGAACACGTATCACTTGATGCTCAGGCCGGGCGCCGAGGCCGTCGCTCAGCTCGGGGGCCTCCACTCGTTCTCCCGGTGGCCGCACGCCATGCTCACCGACTCCGGAGGGTTCCAGGCGTACTCGCTGTCGACGCATGCGCGGGCCTCGGGCTCCTCGCTCGTGGATACGGCCGAGGAGGGCTTTGCGTTCAAGTCGCACATCGACGGCTCCGCGCACCTTCTGACGCCGGAATCGGCGGTGCGCGTGCAGGCCCTTCTCGGCGCCGACATCCAGATGCAGCTCGACGTGTGTCCGCCGGGCGACGCGCCGCGCGCGGCCGTCGAAGAGGCCGTAGCGCGCACGACGCGGTGGGCCCGGCGAGCGCTGGCCGTACCGCGGCCCGAGCGGCAAGCGCTCTTCGGCATCGTGCAGGGCGGCTGTTTCCCCGACTTGCGCCGCGCTCACGCCGACGAGCTCGGCGCGCTGCCGTTCGACGGCCTCGCGCTCGGGGGTTTCTCCGTCGGCGAGCCGATGGAACGCATGCACGAGACGCTCGCCGCGGTGGCGCCCGGCCTGGACCCCGAGCGGCCCCGTTACCTGATGGGTGTCGGCACACCCGGCGACATCGTGCGCGCCATCAGCGCCGGCATCGACATGTTCGACTGCGTGCTCCCCACCCGCAACGCCCGAAACGGGCAGGCGCTGACCCGCTTGGGCCGAATCGGCATCAAGCAAGCCCGGTACCGAGACGACCCTCGCCCCATCGACGAGCAGTGCGCGTGTGCGTGCTGCGCCGGGGGTTTCTCGCGCCTACCTGCGCCACC
The DNA here is from genome assembly GCA_963720145.1 of uncultured delta proteobacterium. Lineage (GTDB taxonomy): Bacteria > Myxococcota_A > Polyangia > Polyangiales > Polyangiaceae > Palsa-1150. Next base: position 6,116 of record CAVREO010000030.1, on the reverse strand, counting down.
TGTATCTCGCCGGCGAGATTCTGTGCCTGAGGCTCCTCTCGCTGCACAATCTGCACTGGTATGGCGAGCTCTCGGCGTTGGCCCGGTCGGCCATCTCGGCAGGGGCGTACGCGGCGTTTGCGCGTTCCGTGCTGTCGACCATGCCCGAGCCCGAGCCCGAGCCCGAGCCGCGGCCGCGGCTACGCGAGGAGAATGACGCGTAACGTTTGTATGCGATTGCGGCGCCGCGTAGTCTTCGATGTGAGACTCTCCCCATGTCCAGCGACGACAAGCGGCCGCTCGGCAAGATCCTGCTGCAGCGCAAGCTCGTATCCCAGCAGGAGCTCGAAGACTCGCTGAAGGCCCAGCGCCGCTCGGTCACACCGGCGCCGATTGCGTCGCAGCTCGTCGAGGAGGGCAAGGTCGACGAGCTCGAGGTGCTGCGCGCGCTGTCCGAGCAAAACGGCGTGCCTGGCATCGACCTGACGCAGGTGGCCATCGTGCTCGAGCATCTGGACGTCGTCCCCGCCGAGGTAGCCGAGAGCCACCGGATTCTGCCGGTCCTCTTGCGCGGGGATCGCGTCTTTCTGGCGATGGCCGACCCCCACGACAAGAAGATGATCGACGAGCTGGAGTTCGTGACCGGCAAGAAGGTCTATCCGTACATCGCGGTCCAGACGACCCTTCTCAAGACCATCGCAGCCGCGTACGAGGCCAAGGCTCGCGGCGAGCGCCACTACCTGGGTCCGCGTGTCCCGGCCGAGACGCTGCGCCAGCTCGGGATCGTTCCCGGCTCTTCGGAAGGGGCTCCGGCGCCCGCTCCTCCCCCACCGGCGGTCAGCAAGGCGCCGCCCGGCCCGCGAGCGGCGCCCCCGCCGCCCGTCCCCCGGCCCGCCATGACCGCCGCCGCCACGCACGCGGCCGTTCCCAAGGCGCCACCCGCCCCGCAGCAGGCGCCCGCGCGCCCGCGCATGCCGACGTCCCCGCCACGCGAGTCGGTCGTCGTCGACGCGGCCGTCGCCGCCGCATCGTTCGAGTCGGAGCTGTCCACGGGAGACTTCGGAGCGGTCGGCGAGGAGGTCTCGAGCATCACCAACCTGCCCGACGAGCTTCGATCGGGCGCGAGCAAGGCCGCTACCGCCGCCTCGACCGGCGTGGGAAAGCTCGTTCTCGTCGTCGACGACGAGGAGGAGATTCGCAAGCTCCTCAAGCGGCTGCTCACGCAGAAGGGGTACCGGGTCATCGAGGCAGACCGCGGCCTGCTCGCTCTTCGCCTGGTCAAGGACCACGTCCCGGACCTCATCATTCTGGACGCGATGCTGCCGGAGCTACACGGCTTCGACATCGCGCGACGAATCAAGGGGAGCGCGAAGTACGGCAGCATCCCCATCATCATGGTCAGCGCGGTCTACCGCGGCTGGCGTATCGCCGAGGACCTGAAGCAAAATTACGGGATCGAGGAGTACCTCGAGAAGCCGTTCCGCATCGCCGACGTCATGGGGGCCGTCCAGCGGCTCATCGCGCGCGAGGAGCGTCCGAGCGCCCCCGCGCGGGATCCCGAGTACCTGTCGGCCGAAGCCGAGAAGGCGCTCAACGAGGGCATCGCCGCGTACAAGGGCGGACATATCGACGCGGCGATCGAGCACTTGAAGCGCGGCGTTGGAATCGACCCGCTCGCCTATCGCCTGCACTTTCACCTGGCGCTCCTCTACGGCAAGAAGGGGCACATTTACGAAGGGATCCAGGAGCTCGAACGAGCGATCGATTTGTATCCCAGGCACTTCGCGGCACTGAAGAACCTGGCGGTCCTTTACGAGAGAGCCGGATTCAAGAACAAGGCCGTCGAAATGTGGGAGCGGTGCGCAGCCACGGCCCCCGACGACCCGACGCGCGCTACGATCAAAGCGCATCTTCTCAAGCTGATCTGACGCTCGGCTTCGCGCGGCTTCCTTGCTAACGTGACCGTTAGGAACGGCGCCAACGTGAAGTTTCTGTGCGACCAGTGCAAGGCGAAGTACCAGATCGCCGACGAGAAGGCCGCGGGCAAGACCGTGCGCATGAAGTGCCGCAAGTGCGGGCACCTCATCGAGGTGCGCGCGACGGTGACGGAGTCCAACGCCGGGTCGGTTCCCCCCCCGCGGCCGCTGGCGCAGCCGGTTCGACGCGGGCCCCGGCGCCCTACCGGGCGTCCGCGGCGCCGCCCCAGCAGCCCGCGGCGCCGCGGGGCGCCCCGCTGGCCACGAGCCTCGCGGCCGCCAAGCCAGCCGCTCGCGAGAGGTCCGGGGCGCTCGCAGGCGCGTTCAAGAGCAGCGTCCAGCGCGACGAGGAAACGTCGGCCCCCATCGACATGTCCGACTTGTCGCCCAGCGACGAGTGGTACGTGGCGATCAACGGCGTGCCCGTCGGTCCCATCCGCATCGCCGAGATCCGCCGCAAGGCTGCGCTTGGCGGCGTGACGGAGGAGTCGCTCGCATGGCAGGAGGGGCTCGACGAATGGCGAGCCGTTCGGTACTTCCCCGAGCTCGCGGCGACCGTGAGGGAAGCCATCGCGACCGGGCGCAGCTCGGTGGCTCCCATGGCTCCGGGCCGCGCCAGCGCCCCGCCTCCCCCCCGCGCGTCGGACCCACCGGCCCGAAACCGGCGAGCCCCGCGGCGCCGCCCCGCGCTGCCCCGCCGCCTCGCGCGCCAATCGCGCCAATCGGGCCAGCCGCGCCGATGGCGACCGCCGCCGTCGCCCGCAGCAACGTCGTCCCGTTCACATCGCGCCTGGCTACGGCCGAGCGGCTCGAAACGCCGCAGCCGACGGTCATGCCGGATCCGTTCGGCAGCGCGCCGGTGGCCACGTCGCCGGCCGTGGCGCCCGGGCCGACATCGGACCGCGTGGCGATGGCCTCGCCCATGTCGTTGGCCGCACCCATTCCGCTCGCGACCGACCCTCGCGGCAGGCGGCCCACTCCGTGGGTGGCCATCGGGATGGTGGCTGCCTTCGTTGCGTTCGGGGTGACCGTCGGCATCGCCGCAATCCCCGCGCTGCTCCACCCCGCGCCTCCGCCGGCGCCCCCCTCGGCAGCTCCGGTGGCCGCGGCGCCGACCACACCGACGCCCACCGCAGCCGCGCCGGCTGCACCCGACCCCCCTCAGCCCACAGTCTCGGCCGCGCCGGCAAGACCGGCCTCCGGGACCGGCGCGAAGATCGCAGCTGCAGCCCCCGCGAGCACGCCGACGACACCGGCCGCTCGGGCGCTCGACCTGCATTCGCTGACGCAGAACCAGACGAGCGTGGCTCCGACCGAGGAAGCGGCGGGCGACGCGCCGAAGGTACCCGGACAGTGCTTCTCCTCCGGGCAGGTGCAGGTCTTCGTTTCCACGCACCAGGCTGCGATCCAACGTACGTGCTGGGAGCGCAGCCCGAGCAACAAGAGCGCCTCGAACGTCAGCGTCTCGCTCACGGTCGACAACGACGGCAGCGTGCAGGGCGTCTCGGCCACGGGCGACGACGCCGTCATCTCGAAATGCATCGAGACCGAAGTGCGCGGGTGGCACTTTCCGGCGATGGGCTGTTCGCAGCGGATGAACATCCCATTCCATTTCGTCCGGCAATAACCGTCCCCGCTTTGCGTTTCGCGACTCGATTGTTTCTCGAAGGAGCTGGTATGGTGGCCGCGCCCCGACGCGGACCCGCCGCGCAGGCAAACCTGAAGAGGCTCCCCATGAACGAGATTCGAACACGATCGGCCAGGCTGGCCTGGCTACTGGGCGCACTCGGCGCGGCAGCCGTCGCGCCCTTCGCCATCGCGTGCGGCAACGGGAGTAACAATCCCCCGGCAAACACGGCAGCAAGCGCCAGCGCGGGCATGATGCAGCCCGGGCAGCCTCCGCCCGGATACGGCGCGCCGCCTCCGGGGTACGCGGGAGCGCAGCCTCCCGGATATCCGGGCGCTCCCCCGCCGGGCTACCCCGGCGCTCAGCCTGGTTACCCCGCGCCGCAGCCCACGTATGCAGCCCAGCCGCAGCCGGCTTACCCGGGCTACCCCTCCCCGGCGGGCCAGCCCGGAGCGCAGCCGCCCCCCGCTGGATCGCAAGCGCCTGCGGGGCCGCTGGCGCCCACCGATTCCGAACAGCCTGCAGGGCATCTTGCAGGGGCTTCAGACGGCGTTCCAGGGAACCGTCGTGCCGGGGGGTGCCGCCGCCGGGGACCTGACCGACGTCGGACTCAAGGCTTACGCGCTCAAGGCCGCTCCCGGGATGCAACCCGACGGCGACGAGCTGAAGCAAAACCTGACGCAGGGTCAGCACGCGGTGATGATGGTCACGTTGCAAGCGGGCAAGTGCTACTCGCTCGTGGGCTTCTCGGCGCCGGGCGCGGTCAAGGACGTGGACCTGAATCTGCTCGCACCGCCGCTCTACCTCACGCTCGCAGGTCAGGACCTGACGCACAACAACACGCCCGCGATTGGCGCCTCACCCAGCCCGATGTGCCCCGTGCTGGCGTTCCCCCTGCAATACAAACTGGACGTCTTCGCGCGCGAGGGCTCCGGCACGGTCGCGGTGCAGCTCTACTCGAAGACCAAGTGACGGAGGGTCGCAAGCCACCATGAAGGCAACTCGAGCGAAGGTTCTCCTTCTTTGCACCTTGGGCGGCGCGGGGCTCTTGCCGGCCGCGTGCGGCGGGGGCGGCGGCGACACCAAGCCCGCCTCCGCACCCGCGGAACCGACCGCCAGCGCGCCCGCGGCGGAAACGGCGGCACCAGCGGCCGCCGAGCCGACGGCTGCCGCGTCCAGCTCGGCGGCGGCAGCGCCGGCGCCAGCCGAACCGGCGGCCACGCCCCTCGGCCAGGTGCTCCTGACCGACTCGCACCAGATCCAGAAGATTCTACGACACGGCGAGCGCCGCTCCTGCCGCGAAGCTCGTGGACAACGGCGCGGCCGGCAGCAACGCGCTTGCCAAAGGCCTCCACGAAATCGCCATGAAACTGCCCGCCGGCATGAAGCCCGAAGGCCCGATGGCGACAGCACGCTGAAGGAGAAGCAGGAACTTCAGGCCGACATCACGCTGCAACCCGGCAAGTGCTACTCGATTGTCGGCTTCTCGAAGAAGGTGAAGGACCTGGACCTCTACCTCTTCGTTCCGCCCGGCATTCTCTCGGGCCAGGACCTCAGCGACGACAACAGGCCGGTCATCGGCGGCCCGCCCCAGCCGCTTTGCCCCGTATCGAGCGCTCCCATCACCTACAAGCTCGGTATCGTCGCGGACTCGGGCGCCGGCGACATCGCGGTGCAGCTCTATTCCAAGAGTAACTAGCCGTTCGAGCGCACGCACCCTCGCCCCCCCTCCGGCCGATGGGGGGCGCGATGGACCCCGCCGAGCCCCTCGCCGTCGAACACCTCACAGCGCTCGACCCTCGATACCCGTCGCGCCTGCGCGCCCTCCGGAAGCCCCCCGCGCTGACCACGCGCGGCGGCTCGCTGGAAGCCGGTTGCGTCGTCGCCATCGTGGGATCGCGCAAGGCGACATCGGGACGCGCTCGCGTACGCCCAGTTGCTTGCGGCGGAGCTTGCTCAGGCGGGCGCGGTAGTCGCGTCGGGAGGGGCGCTCGGCATCGACGCGGCGGCTCACCGCGGCGCGATGACCGCGGGCGGGCGCACGTGGGTCGTCGCGGGCACGGGCTGCCTGCGCTGGTTCCCCGAGGACCACAAGGCGCTCTTCGAGGAGGTCGGCAACGGTCCCGGCGCCGATGATTTGGCCGTTCGCTCCCGAGCAGCCCCCCTTCCCCGAGAATTTCCTCGCCCGAAACTCGGTCCTCGCCACGCTCGCCGACGCCCTGGTCGTCGTTCAGGCGGGGACAGCGTTCGGGCGCTCTTCACTCGGCGGGCTGCGCGCGACGGCTGCATAAGCGACTCTGGGTGGCCCCTGCCTCACCATGGCTCGGGCATGGTTTCGAGGGCTCGCACGAGCTCCTCCACGCGAAGGCCCTGCCGCTCACCTCGAGCGCGATCCCGCTCCGGTCTCTGGGCTCGACGACCGCGGGAGCGTCCGCGCGAACGCCTGGGCCCGAAGGCCGATTGGCGGCAGGCACCATGCTTCGTCCGCTGTCGCAGGATGAAGCTGCAGCGCTTACAGTGACCTCTTCAGCGCA
>CAVREO010000029.1:0-193261 GCA_963720145.1 uncultured delta proteobacterium | reverse complement strand
AGATCATCAAGTCCAAGGGCCACTTCCCGAGCGATGAAGCCGCCTCCAAGATCCTCTTTCTTGCGCTACGCGACGCCGAGAAGAAATGGCTCATGCCCCCCAAGACGTGGAAGAGTGCGATGAATCAATTTCAGATCCACTTCGAGGGACGCCTCCCGGCGTGAGCCCCTGAAGCCGGTTACACGGAATTTCTGACACCTCCCGCGACCGGGAACCCCGGTCGCTCCGCTCGGCTTCTCGAGGGTGGCGCAGTGCTCGGCCACATCAAGGCCAAGCCGCCGCTTCGCGGCGGTGCTTCGCGTGCGCCTTCGCGCACGCTCGCAGCCTTGACGTGGCCTGCGCGCTGCGCCGTGGGGCGAGAGCCTTCGCACGCAGCGCGAGGGCGAAAGGAACTCACCATGCTCCGAATCTATTCGACCATTCTCGAGGTTCTCGTGGCCCTTCGGCCGGTGATTGGCGCCATCGAGGCGCACGACCGCGATCTGGCGCGGCAGCTGCGGAGAGCCGCTTCGAGCGTCGCGCTCAACGTGCAGGAGGGCAGCGGCTGTCACGGCGGCACGCGCAGAGAGCGCTATCGCAACGCGCTCGGCTCGGCGCGCGAGACGGGCGCGTGCCCGATGTCGCAATCGCTCTCGGCTACGTCGAGCACGTCGACGCGCTCTTGCTCGATGCGCTCGACAAGGTCCGCGCAACGCTGGTGAAGAACGTGCTCTGAGCGCAGTCGAAACGCGAAGGCGGACGCCGCCACGGCGCCTCGCCTTCGCGCCCGCGCCCGCGCCTACTTCGCGATTCGCTGCTTGCGCGCGGACTGATCCGCCTGCAGGCTCGTCGCCGGCATCTCGTCGTCCGCCGAGCTCGCCGTCTTCCGCTCCTTCAGAACAAACACGAAATCCTCGCCCGCCGGCGGCGGCTGCGGCTCGGCGACGCCCGACGCGCCGCTTTCCGCGAGCGCCGCCTCGTCCACCGCGGCAGGCGGAGTCGCCGGTGGCGCCACGGGCCGCGCCGCGCAGCCGGTGCCCGCGAGCAACGACAGGCAAAACGCGAGCTTTACGGATGAGGAAAGGCTGTACCTGGAAAAGTGGGACATGTTCGCACCCCCTGAATACAGCTGGGGTACGCCTTTTCCGTTGAAAGCGCAATACTCCAAACGGGCGACATCGGTCCGTCCCTGACTGCCAAGCCACCCGCCCCGCCCCGCCCCCGCCCTCGCCCCGCCCCTGCACCCCCGCCCACCGCCCGCCGCCTGCGCCCCCGCCCTCGCCCGCGATATACAGCCCCACGCGAATGCAGATCCGCATTCTCAGCTACAACGTCCGCTACTTCGGCCACGGAACGCGCGGCCTGGCGAGCACCAAGAAGGCGATGCAGCGCATCGCGGAGGCGATCGCCGCCCTGCAGCCGCTCCCGGCGATCGTCTGCCTGCAGGAGGTCGAGACCCGTTCGCTCCGCTCGACCGTCGCTCACCCCTCCCGTGAGCGCGACGAAACCCAGCTCGCGCGCTTCATGACCATGCTCTCGAGCGCCCTCACGGCGGCCGAAAAGCCCGATGCCTACGACGCCTACTATTTCCCCGCGCACGCCTACCGCCTCTCGGCGCGCACCCACGTCTACACGACCGGCCTCGCCATTCTCGCCCACTCCGCGTTCGCCATCGACCATCACAACGCGGAGATGCCGCACGACATCACGCACCGCCGGCTTCATCCCATCAAGCGCTTCAAGCAGACACGCATCTGCGCGCACGTTCGCTTCCGGCACCGCACGCAGAAAACATCCGCGCCCATCGACGTCTTCAACACGCACCTCAGCCTCCCGAGCGCGCTGTCGCGAGCCTTCTGGACCGAGCCGCGACGCCTCGGCTGGGGGCCCAACCAGCTCGAGGAGGCGCGCAACCTCGTGCGGTTCGTCGAACGCGAACGCCAGAGCGACCGCTTCGTCGTCGTCGGCGACTTCAATGCGCTGCCGGGGTCTCCGGTCTACGAATGTCTCCGCGAGCACGGCTGGGTCGACGCCTTCGCGCAGCGCTACCGCATGACGCTCGAGGAGCTCGTGAGCTGGCCCACGGCAGGGTTCATGGCGCTGCGCATGCACCTCGACCACGTGTTCACCGGCCGCGGGCTGCGCTGGGTGGACTTCGACGACACGCACCCGTTCGGCGATCCGACGGGGCGCTTTCACGGGCTCTCCGATCACATGCCTATCGTCGCGTCGTGCCGGCTGCCGCGCGACTCCGCGGCCGGCTAGAAGAGAAAGGGCCCCGACGGTACGTAGTGGGTCATGAGCCCCGGCGATTCGGTCGCGAGAAAGTGCCCGAACGTGGCGACGCTCGCGCCGCGCGCCGTCAGGTGGCGTATCGCCGCGTGCGCGACGCCGGGGACGTTCACGCGAACGACGGCGCCTTCTCCGGCGGCTGCGAGCGCCGAGTCGAGGACAGCGGGGGCGTGGGCGTCGTCCGACCAGGCGAGCGGACCGACGTTCCCGCGGCGCGCATAGAAGTAGCCCACCGGCTCTCCACCGCGCGTGACGGCGCGCGCGTGGCCCGTCCCGCTCCAGAACGCGTGGTCGACGTCGCGCGGCGGATGGCCTGCCGCGCCGCCCAAAGCCGAGGGCAGCTCCGGGTCGAGCTCGGCGAGGTCGTAGCCATCGTGGCTGGCGCGCGGCGCGCGAGCCGCCATGGCCGACGTATCGGCCGCGAAGACGAACATGGGCCAGCCCGGCAGGAAGCCTCGCCGCAAGTACGCCCCCACCGCGCGCGGGTCCACCGACGCCCACGTGAAGAACGCGCGCGCGCCGGCGCGCTCGCCCTCGCGGACCACCTCGTCGAGGAGCGGCCCACCGATTCCCTGGCCCTGCATTCCAGGAAGGACCCAGAAACCCGAAAAGAACCACCACGGCCCGCGCACGATCGCGCAGGCGAGCGCGACGATGCGCCCGTCGACTTCCGCGACGCGGAAGATGCCCGTCCTCGCGATGTGGCCGTACGCGAGCGCGATCGACTCGCGCGGAGCCTGCACGGTCAGCGAGCGCACTCCGTGCCGGTGCGCCGAATCGGCGGCGGACTCCACAAAGAGGCCTGCGGCCGTCTCAATCTCGTCGTCACGCAGGGGGCGTCTCGTCGCGGGGGGCACGAGGTCGTAGTAGCTTACTAGGGAGAGACCCGTACCCATGCAAGAGCGAGCCGCCGAATCTTCCACAGCCGTCACGGAGGGTATCCGCATCACCGTGCGGAGCGCCTATGTCGCCGAGCAGTCGTCGCCGCGCGCGCCGCGCTACGTCTTCTCGTACACCGTACGCATCGCCAACGAGGGGACCGAGCCCGCGGAGCTCCGGACTCGCCACTGGATCATCACCGACGGCGCCGGCAAGGTCGAAGAGGTCCGCGGTCCCGGCGTCATCGGGCAGCAGCCGCGCCTCCTCCCCGGCGAGCATTTCGAGTACACGAGCGGCTGCGTCCTCCCCACCCCGCGCGGCGTGATGACCGGCACTTACCAGATGTACCGTCCCGACGGCCGCATGTTCGACGCCGTGATTGCCGCGTTCGTGCTGGCGCTCCCGCATTCGCTCAATTGAAAAGCGCGCGCGGGCGCTCGTGTTACGCTCTAGGGCTAGCGTGCCCCTTCCCACGCGCCCGAGCCGTCTGGGACCCTACGAGGTCATCGCGAAGATCGCCGAAGGCGGCATGGCTACGATCTACCTCGGGCGAGCGAGCGACGGACCCGGCCGTTATCGCGTCACGGCGCTCAAGGTCATTCGCCACGCTTTCGGTCAGGACGAGACCTACCGGCGGATGTTCCTCGACGAGGCGAAGCTGCTCGCGCAGCTCTCGCACCCGAACATCGCAGCCGTATACGAGAGCGGGATCGACGACGAGCAGCACTTCATCGCGATGGAGCTCATGGTCGGCCACACGCTGGCCGACGTCTGGGCCGCCTGCACGGCCAAAAAGCTCCACCTCCGGCCCGAGCACGCCGCGTGGATCGGCGCGCGCGTCGCCGACGCCTTGCACTACGCGCACGAGCTGAGAGACGAGCGCGGGGAGCCTCTTCGCATCATCCATCGCGACGTCAATCCGTCGAACATATTCCTCAGCTACGACGGCGAGGTGAAGCTCTTCGATTTCGGCCTGGCGAAGGCGCACGGCCGCGGGCACAAGAGCCAGTCGCACATCGTCAAGGGCAAGCTTGCGTACCTCACGCCGGAGCTCGTCCAGCAGCAGCCCATCGATCGCCGCAGCGACATCTACACGCTGGGTACGACAATCTGGGAGATGACGACGATGCGCCGCCTGTTTCATCGGGCGGATGACGGCGAGACGCTCATGGCCGTGCGCGCCGGCCTGGTGCCCGACCCGCGCGGGCGGTCGCCGTCGTATCCGGAGTCGCTTTGGCTGGTCCTGCGACGAGCGCTCGCCCGCAGCGCCGACGACCGATACGGAACTGCGGCCGAGCTCGCGAGGGACCTCGACGCCTTCGTGGATACGCAGGGCGGCCCGGACGACATGGCGCAGCGGACGAGCGGAATCCTCGACGAGCTTTTCCCGGGCGATCGCGAGAAGCGCGCGCAGTGGCTTCGTCACGCGAACGCCACCCGCGCCCAGCGTGCGTCGGTACCTCCGCCTCCTCCCCCGAGGTCGCCGCGTATGCCGCTGCCGCGCAGCAAGCCGTGAGGTCGTTCGGTCTGCGTTGACTATGCTGCCGCCATGGCGCGGCCCGGGTGCTGGCGAACGATCGCGTGTCTGGTCGCGCTGGGCGTCGCTTCTTGGTCGCGGCAAGCGCGGGCCGAGCTCCGGATGAAGTGGGACTGCTACCTCCCGAATTCGGGCATGGACTGCGTGGTCCTGCAGAGCAGCCTCACGAGCAAGATCCCGTTCCTCCGGACCGTGATCGATCCGCGCGACGCCGACCTTTTCGTGAGCGTCACGAGCGTGCCCGCCGAGAACGGCACGCGTTTCCGCCTCGACTTCCTGGGACGCCGGGTCGACGGGTTCGCGACCGAGGTGCACACGAGCGACAAGATCCCGTCGAGCATCGACTCGACCACCGCGATGGTCCGTCTCTTGACCAAGCTCGAGCGCGGCCTCGACGACTTCATGGATCAGAAGGTCGCCTCCGAGGTCAAGGACGGCGCGCTCACCCTGCGCCTTCTCGACCCCGTCCAGCTGCCCTTCACCGGACGTCCCGAGCAGGAGAGCGTGAAGTGGTACGTCGCGCCCAGCGTCGGGACGTACTTCAGCGACGTCGAGGGCGTCGGGGTGAACGCCTCCGGGAATGCGTCGCTGTCGTTCAACTACTCGGAGCGGACCTGGCGCCTGCAGCAGCTCATCGGCGCAAACTACAGCCGGCAGAGCCAGCCGGTCCCGGGCACGCAAGAGACGGCGAGCATCGAGTTCGCCGGGGGCAACGTGGGCAACGTGCTGTCGTTCTCGCTCGGCGGCGAGAGCCTGTGGAGCGCGGGCGTGATGCTCTCGGCGGAGAAGAATCCGCAGGCCAACTACACCATGCGCGCGAACGCGTCGGTCGGCGTCGAGTTCGACCTCATCCCGCGGCAGACCGTAAACCAGAAGAATCTCGGCTTTCGTTGCGCCATCGGGCCCGAGTTCCAGCGGTACGACACGACGAACATCGAGGGGCTCGACCAGCAGCTCGTGGGCAGGCAATTCTGCGACGTCTTCTTGAACTGGCACTTCCTGCCCTTCGACGTCTGGGCCTACCTCGGAGAGACGTCGATCCTCAAAAACTTCGACTACCGCTCCTTCTCCGCGGGGGTGGGGGGAGCCTGGCGCGTGACCGACAACTTGACGATTTCGCCCTGGATGAACCTGCAACAGGTCAACCGCGCGATCGACGAGGCCAAGCCGTCGAACGTCGTCTACTCCGATCCGAAGCAGGAAATCGAAGCGAGCATGCTCGCGGCCGTGCAGCAGGGGTATACGGCGCCGTTCGGCGTGCAGGCCGGCTTTTCCATCCGGTACCTCTTCGGCAACGGCTCGCTCGCCTCCGAGGATCAGCGATGGAAGGGCGTTTCGAATCTGCGCTGATACGGCGCCCAGGGAGTACGCTTGCGCTGTGCACTGCGAGGCGTGTGGGCGGGTTCTCGCGGGCGACGTCTTCCCCGGCGGAGCGGTCCACTGCCCGTGCGGCGCGGCGACGGCGACCGCGCCGCCGAATCGAGAATCGCGCCCCGACGGCGGCGACGGGGGCGTCTACCGCACGGCGGCCGAGCGCCCCGCGTCCGGGGGTGTCATCACGTGCCCGTGCTGCGGAGGTCCTTGCGCGAGCGGCGCGCGCGCGTGTCCGCACTGCGACGTGGAGCTCGCGAGCGTGCGGTGTCCCCACTGCTTTGCGCTGCATTTCCCGGGGTCGCGCTTCTGCGCGCGATGCGGGCGGGAGCTCGAGCTAGAGCCGCTGCTCGATGCCACGGACGCGCCATGCCCCCGTTGCAAGAAGCCGCTCAGCGTCGCCAGGCCCGGCGCCGGCAGCCTGACCGACGAGCTCGAGGCCCTGGCGGTTTTGCACGAGTGCGTCGCGTGCGGCGGCGTCTTCCTCGACAGCGCGTCGCTGCGACGAGTCCTCGCGCGCGCGCCGCACGGAAGCGGCGCCGGCGCCCGGACGCCGCACGGCGCGCCGCCGATCTCCGGCGCGATGCCGGACCCTGTGCGCTACCTCAACTGCCCGCTCTGCAACGAGCTCATGAACCGCGTGAACTTCGGCCGGCGGTCCGGGATCATCGTAGACGTCTGCAGACCGCACGGGACCTGGTTTGACGCGGGCGAGCTCACGAGCGCCCTCGAATTCGCGGCCGGCGGCGGGCTCGAGGAGAGCATGATCCTCGACGCCGCGGAGAAACGAGACCTCGCACGGGCCGCCGCGGAGGTGTCCTCCGCCGGGCGAGGCGGAGCGACGACGGTCGGCTCGTCGGAGGCAGGGGTGGGGGCGGTGGGCTGGGGCGACTTCGCGCGCGTGCTCGTGGACATCCTCGCAGGGCTCTTCCGATAGCGTCCCGGCGCCGCCGAGCTATGGAGGGAGACTCGATGGATGAGAGCACCTACCAGAAGCTGGCCGATTCGGCGTTTCGTGCCATCGTCGACGGCTTCGACAGCGTCGACCCGGACCTCGTCGACTGCGAGACCGCCGGCGACGTCGTGACGCTCACCCTTCGCGGGGGCAAGAAGTGCATCGTGAACACGCAGCGGCCGGCCCGGCAGATATGGCTGGCGGCGAGCGCGCGTGCCTGGCACTTCTCGTGGGACGCAAACGCCGGTCGCTGGCTGGACGACAAGGGCCGCGGCGAGGAGCTCTTCTCGACCCTCGCTCGCATCGTCAAAGACGAAGCGGGTGCAGACGTCCGCTTTCGATGACGACGCCGTACGAGACGATCGGCGGCGAACCGGCGGTGCGCGCCGTCCTGGAGTCGCTCTACGACAAGCTCTTCGACGATCCCATGGTGGGCTTTCTCTTCGAGGGCAAGGACAAGACCCGCATCGTCGAGCAGCAGCTCGCGTTCACGTGCCGTTTTCTGGGCGGGCCGCAGCGGTACGAGGGCAAGCCGCTGCCGGTCGCGCACGCGGCCCTGCCGCTCTTGCCCGGGCACTTCGACAGACGGCACCGGCTCCTCGAGCAGACCCTCGCCGAGCAGAACGTTCCTCCGGACGTAAAACGCGCGTGGCTGACGATCGACGAGAGCCTGCGCCCGAGCGTGCTAGCCGCGGGCGAGCAAGCACGCGAAAAGACGCGCGCGCGCTGATCGGGCGCTGTGCAAATTTACGCCGTGAGCGAACTTTCTGGCGCCAGGGCTCCCACGGTGGCACCAGGTCGAACCCATGAGCGAGACGAACGTCGACGTCAGGATGGACCCCGACATCACCAGGGAGGGGGAGCCGGCGGATACCCGTGCCGCCCTGGCCACAGTCGAGGATCGTCTGCCGACGACCCGGCTCCCGCCCATCGCACCGCCGCCTATGCGCGCGCCGAGCCTCTCGCCCCCGCCGTTCGGGTCGGGCGCGGTCTCCTCGCGCAACACGCCCACCGTACCGCCCCAGAGCGGCAGGGCGGGGCTCGAAGCTCGCGTGTCGCTCCCCCCGGAGACGATCCAGCCGCCGAAGCCGTCCTGGTTCCGTGCGCTCCTCACGACGACCTCGCCTCCGCCCGCCACAGTCGCGCTCGAGCTGATCGCCGTCCGTCGCATGGTCGCGGTCGGATGCGTGGTCGCCGCGTGCGCGTTCGCGGTGATCGCGCTCCTCTTCGCGTTCCGTGCGGCGCCGTATCTCGAGACGATGCAGCCGCTCGTCGCGGCCACCGTGGTCCTGACCCGCGCGCTGCTCGCGATCGGAGCCGGCGCGCTCACCTACGGCCTGCTTCGCATCGCGGAGCGCTTGTCGTCCGAGCGCGCGATGATCGGGGCGGGCGGCGGGTACGACGGGTCGCCCGACTGAGGGTCAGCAGCGCGTTTCCACGTTCACGCCGATCGCATCGCGAAGCTCCGTGTAGCCGTCGCTGACCGCGAACTCGGCCATCGCCTTGTGCCAGTCGCTGGGCGCGAGATCGCTCGGCGACCGGGGCTCCTGCTGCATCGCGCGCCACGCGAGGTCGAAGTCGCCCCGCAGCAGCAGGCCGGTCCGCGACGCCGACAGGTCGGCCCCGCGTAGCCAGGCAGCCACGTCGGCGTGTTCGTGCGTGCCGACGATGGTCGAGACCGCGGCGCGCAGCCCCTCGAGCTCGTGCGCTTCGAGCGCAGCCAAGATGGCGGCCTCGTCGTGGTCGGGCGGCGGGGTGGTCGGGGTGGCGATGGCCACACGGAGCGCGGTCTTGAGCAGAGCCTTGAGCTCGGTCGCCGTGGGAAATAGGGCGTGCGCGAAAAGCTCTGGCCGCAGCTCCGCGAGGCGACGGCCCACGAGATAGACGAGGAGCTCCGGCGGCAGGGCCTCGACCGCGGGCAGCGAAACGAAGAGCGCCGGGGTCGGGCTGGGCGCCGCGACGAAGGGGACGAGCAGGCGCGGGCGGGCGAGGAGCAGAGGCCGCGGCACACCGAGGACCTCGGCGCCGGAGCGAACGAGGCGCATCAGCCGCTCGGCTGCAGGGGAATCGGCCTCGTGCACCTGGGCTCCGAGCCAGCGCATCCGGCTGGTTGCGGGCACGCGACCCATCCGGCCGCGCACGACCGCCGGCACGAGGAAGCGGAAGATGGCCGTCAAGCGCTCGTCGAGCCCTTGCGCGAGCAAATGCGACTTCCAGGCGAACGAGGCGAGCGTCCCGCGCACTTCGTCCACGTCCACCGGCGGGAAGTCGGCGACGAAGCGGCGCTGGGCCCCGTCGGCGGCGCCCAGGTGGACGAGCACGTTCGCCGCGCACCATGCCTTGTCGTGGGCGCCTCGCCGCAGGTGAAGCTCGTAAAGCTGCCGGTAGCTCGCCGGATCTCGCGGCGCCGCGCGCACCGCGCTCTTCATCTCGGCGACCGCGCCGTCGATCTGGCCGGTGAGAAGGAGCAGCTCCACGATGATGGGCTGGTCCTCCTTCTCCTGAGGGCAAACGGAGGAGGCGAGCCGAAAGGCCGCTAGCGCCCGAGGCATGTCGCCGATGCGGTCGCGCAGGAGCAGGCCGAGCTGGTGATAGAGGGCGTGGAGAAGGTTCGCGTCGCCCCCTTGTCGGGCGCGGCCGATCATGCGCGTGTACGCGAGCTCGAGCTTTTCCCAGTCGCGCTGTTCGGTCCAGGCGCGCACGAGACGTTCGAACGCCTCCAGGCGCGTCGGGTCGAAGTCGAGCGCCTCCTCGTAGAGAACGGCGGCGCGCGCGCGGTCGCCCACTTTTTGGTGCAACACCCCTGCGCTCGCGTAGACCTGTTTGGCGCGCTGGGCCGGATCCGGTTCCAGGTCGGCGAGCCAGCGCAGCGCGCGCGCCACCGTCTCCCAGTCGCCCCGGGCCTGCGAGACGCCGACGAGCCGATGCAACACAGCCGCGTCCCGTGGGTTGCGCTCGTGCGCTTCTTCCAGCACGAGCGCGGCGCGGGCCGGCAAGTGAGCGCGCTTCTCCCAGACCTCGGCGGCCGCCAGATAGAGGGCCCGCTGCTCCGCGCCCTCCTGCGCGAGACGCGCGAGGCTATGCTGGCACCCGGCGGCCCCGGCCCAATCCCGCTGTTCCAGGTAGACGCTCGCGAGCGTCGCGAGCGCGCGCCGGTTCTCGCCGTCGCGCGCCAGGGCCAGGCGGAGCGCTTCTACGCCGCCTCGGCGGTCGCCCGTCGCCAGCCGCACCTCGCCCATTTGAACGAGCGCGGGCCCAGGCAGGTCCATGGCGTTTCGGGCCACGCTCTCGATGGCGGCACGAACGCGAACGCGCATCGTCTCGCGACCGCGAAGCTCGTGGCAGACGGCGATGAGGTCGCGCTGCGCCTCGGCGTCGCCTGGCGCCTGTTCGTGCGCCGCCGCTGCCGCCAGGAGCGCCCGGTCGACGTTGCCGAGCGACAGGGCCACCCGCGTCGAGAGCCGCAGCAGCGTGAGGAGCGCGCCCTCGTCGCCGTCGCGCGTGGCCGCCGCGACCAGCACATCGGACGCGCGCTCGAGGTCTTCCCATTTCTCACGCCGAGTCCAGTCTTCGAGTACGGCGCGTGCGGCTGGTTCGTTGGTCGGATCGGTCTCGAAGGCAAATTCGAACGTCGCGAGCGCGCCCCGCGCGTCGCCGAGCGACGCGTCGCGCATGTTCGCGAGCTCCACGAGGAGCTGCCCCTTCAGGCGCGCGGACTCCGCGTACTCTGCGCGCCGCTCGAGGCAGAAGGCGGCGTACATGCAATCGCCCTCGCGCAGGGCCAGCCGTTGCATGTTCTCCCAGGCCGCGGCGTTGCGCGGATCCATCTCGATCGCGCGCTCGAAATGGAGGCGCGCGCAGGCGGGGTCGAGGCCCTCCGGGGCCAGCATCTCCCCGACCGCCACGTGGATCCGCGCCTTGTCGATCGGATCATCGGTCAGCTCGGCCAGGCGCGCGCGATACCCGGCCGCTGCGATGACGTCGCCCCGTCTTTCGCAGAGCCTCGCGAGCTCCTGCACGGCCACGACGTGGTGGGAGTCGAGCTCGAACACGCGCTGCCACGCGGCGATGGCCACCTCGGGCCGCTCCTGTTCGCCCTCGCGCACCTGCGCGAGGCGAGTCAGCGCGTCGATCGCCTGGCGCGTCGTCCGGGCCGCCGCCGCTCTCCGTTCGAGCGCGCTCGCCAGCTGGTCCCAGTCGCGCAACGCGCGGTAGCAGCGCTCCAGGCCGTCGAGCGCACGAACGCTCTCGGGCTCGCACGCCAGCGCGGCTTCGTATCTCGTCGCGGCCTCCCGCGGCTTCAGGAACTGACGCTCGAGCAGCTCGGCGAGCCTCAGCAGAGCGTCGATGCGCTCGCGATTCGCCGGCAGAGCGTCGAGCAGCATCGCGAGCGTCTCGGCGAGGCGGCCGAACTGTTCGGTGCGCCGGTAGACGCGTTCGAGCGCGACGAGCGCGGGCAGCGATCGGGCATCGATGCGGACGGCCTTCTCGAAGTGCTCGAGGGCGAGCCTCGCGTTCGGCAGACGCACCTCGAAAAGCTCGCCCAGCGCGACGTGCAGGGCGGCGCGGTCGGCCGGCTTGTCGGCGCGCGCAAGCGCTCGCTCGAGCTCCTCGCGGCGCGAATCCCAGGCTCCGACGTGCGCGTACGCTTCCGCCAGGCGCTCGTGGACGAGCGGGTGGGTCGAGTCGAAGGAGCGGATCAACGAGACGAAGCGGTCGGCGGTGCTCGTGTCTCGCGCCTCGCCTCGGGCCCAGCGCACCACCCACTCGGCCAACTTGATCTTGATCGCGACGTCATCGGCGTTCGCGATCGCGGTCGCGACGGCGTCGACGAGCGCCTCCCAGCATGGCTGGGTACCGCCGGCGTGATCGCGGAGACGGCGAGCGAGTCGCTCGTTGCCCGGGTCCGCCGCGAGCGCCGCGACCCGCGCGGCCTGCGCTTGCTCTCGGTCGCGCAGCGCCGCTCCGGCCGGCGCGAGCCGTCGGCGCGGGCCGGAGCCGCGGCGTCGCGTGGGCGTGTCGCCGGCGCCGCCCTCGTCAGGTTGTCGAGCCATTCGCGTCTCGTGCGGCGACCGCGAAGGATCGTCGTCCCCCCATGGATAGTCCTCGATCCACGGGAGGGTAGCCATCTCCTCAGTCGGATCCACATCGTCGCGATTTGGGCGCGGCGCCATAGGAGGCAGGGCCCTGGCTTTCAAGGTCGACGGGGGTGCTGCCACAGACGTGCCACCGGGCCGGCTCCGCAGCCGCACGCGGAGAGTCAAATGGCCGAATACGTGGTCGCCCGTTTCTCTCCGTGCTTCGCGATCCTCCCCGCCGTGCGGAGCTCCCGAAGGGGCGTCGCCAGCAGGTCGGCGGCGACTCCGAGCTCGCTCGAGAGCGCGCGAACCCCGAGGGGTCCCGGCGCGCTCTTCAACGTCTGTACGACACGATCGGCCAGCTCGGCTCGATGGGCCGCCGTCTGGCGCTCGTGCCCCTGATTCCGGTGATTTTCCTGGGCCGGTCGCCTGGTCCGGCCAGGGGAGGCGCCTCCCCGCGGTTTCGGGGAGGTGGCTGCCGAGGCCCTGCCGCCCGCCGCGCCGTGGCCAGGCAGGGCCGCCACCTCCGCGAACGACGCGTTGCGGATGGCCTCGACGAGCTTGCTCACGAACTCGAGCGTCAGGGCCGCGAGCTGAGCTTCGAGCGGTGGCCTGGCCATGTCGGTCGCAGCCTACCCGAGACTTCCCTTCATTCGCCCAACGAAACGGGCCCAAACGGAGCCCTCTTGCTAAACTCTCACCCGTACGTAAGACTAGCGCGTACGAGTTGTCTGTATGCCTCATCACCACCGCCTCCCGCTGCTCCGGACCATCGAGGGCGGAGCCTCGCGCGGCAGTCTCGAGGTTGAGCAAGATCACCGTGATCTCATCCAGATAGGCGATCTCGCGCGCGAGACCGGCAAGACCGTCAGGGCCATCCACCTGTATGAAGAGCTGGGCCTGCTCGCACCGGCCGCCCGGTCGAAGGGTCGCTTCCGCCTCTACGGCCGGGACGCTCTCGTCCGCATCCGCTGGATTGCACGCCTGCAGGAGATGGGCTTCAGTCTGGGCGACATCCGAACCGTCGTGCGCGAGTGGGAGCGCATCCAGAGCGCCCCCGGCGCGATGAAGGGCATGCGCGAGGTGTATGCCCGCAAGCTCGAGGAGACACGCGAGCAGAAGCGCCGCATCGAAGCGCTCGAGCACGAGCTCGAGGCCAGCTTGCTCTACCTCGACACGTGCGACGTCTGCGATCCGCAGCGTCTTCTGTCGGCTTGCGAGTGCTGCGATCTCCACGACAAAGAACAAGACGTACCCGAGCTCGTGCTCGGTTTTCGCGCATGCCGCTAGGCAGGGAATCCACCATGGCTCTGAAGTTTCCGATCTTCATGGACAACCACTCGACGACGCCGGTCGACCCGCGCGTCCTCGAGGAAATGATGCCGTACTTCACGACGAAGTTCGGCAACGCGGCGAGCCGCAGCCATCACTTCGGCTGGGAGGCCGAAGAGGCGGTGGACCACGCGCGCGAGCGGATCGCGAAGCTCATCGGCGCGAAGGACAGCAAGGAGATTGTCTTCACCAGCGGCGCGACCGAGAGCGACAACGTCGCCATCAAGGGCGTCGCCGAGTTCTACAAGGACAAGGGCAATCACATCATCACCACGGTGACCGAGCACAAGGCGGTGCTCGACACGTGCAAGCGCCTCGAGAAGCAAGGGTGCGAGGTCACCTATCTCCCGGTCGCGAAGGACGGCCGAGTCGACCCGGACGACGTCAAGCGCGCCATCACCGACAAGACGGTCCTCGTGAGCGTCATGTTCGCCAACAACGAGATTGGCACGGTGCAGCCGCTCGAGGAGATCGGCAGGGTCACGCGAGAGCGCGGCGTGCTTCTCCACTCCGACGCCGTGCAGGGCATCGGCAAGGTGGACTTCGACGTTCAGCGGATGAACGTCGACCTGGCGTCGCTCACGGCGCACAAGATCTACGGGCCGAAGGGTATCGGGGCGCTCTACGTGCGGCGCAGCAAGCCGCGTGTTCGGCTCGCCGCGCAGATGGACGGCGGAGGGCACGAGCGCGGGATGCGCTCGGGGACGCTCCCGGTGCCGCTCATCGTCGGCTTCGGCAAGGCGTGCGAGATCATGGCGACCGAGGGCAAAGCGGAGAGCGCGAAGCTCCTCGTCCTGCGCGAGCGTCTGCGCGCGCGTATCATGGGCCGGCTCGACGAAGTGTACGTGAACGGATCGGCCGAGCACCGGCTGCCGGGCAATCTCAACATCAGCTTCAACTTCGTCGAGGGCGAAGGGCTGATGATGGCCATCAAGGACGTCGCGGTGAGCTCGGGCTCGGCGTGCACGTCCGCGAGTCTCGAGCCTAGCTACGTGCTGCGAGCGCTGGGCGTCGGCGACGAGCTGGCCCATTCGAGCATTCGGTTCGGGCTCGGGCGCTTCAACACCGAGGAGGAGGTCGACTACGTCGCGGACCTCGTCGTCGAAAAAGTGAAGCGGCTTCGCGAACTGTCGCCTCTTTGGGAGATGCACCAGGAAGGCATCGACCTGAAGAGCATCGAGTGGGCGGCACATTGATTCGGCACTAAAAGGCACCAAAGGAACCAAGCCATGGCGTACAGCAACAAGGTGATCGAGCACTACGAGAACCCGAAGAACGTGGGCACGCTGGACAAGGGCGACCCGAACGTGGGGACGGGCCTCGTCGGCGCTCCTGCATGCGGCGACGTCATGCGGCTCCAGATCCGGGTCAACGACGCCGGCGTCATCGAAGACGCGCGGTTCAAGACATTCGGCTGCGGGTCGGCCATCGCGAGCTCGTCTCTGGCCACCGAGTGGATCAAGGGCAAGACGATCGACGAGGCGGAGACGATCAAGAACTCGCAGATCGTCGAGGAGCTGAACCTCCCGCCGGTGAAGATCCACTGCTCGGTCCTCGCGGAAGACGCCATCAAGAGTGCGATCGCCGACTTCCGGAGGAAGCAGGCCGAGCGCCTGAAGTAGGTCCCCATGGAAGCAAGCGTCTCGGTTACGCCGCAAGCGGTCGACGCGATCGCGCGGCAGCTCAAGAAACGCGGCATGGCCGACGGAGCCTTTCAGGCTCTGCGTCTGGGCATCCGGGGTGGGGGTTGCTCGGGCTTCTCGTACGTCATCGAGTTTCACGACGGCGCTCCGCACGCTCGCGATCGCGTGCTCGAGCTCACCGCGAGCGACGGCACGCCGGTGCGCGTCGTCGTCGATCCGAAGAGTCTGCTCTACCTGAACGGAACGGTACTCGAGTGGGAGCAGACGCTGATGCGTCAGGGGTTCAAGTTCGTGAACCCGAACGAAAAGAGCGGGTGTGGCTGCGGCCACTCCTTCAGCGTGTGATGGATCCTTTTGCAACCCTGGGTATTCCCCGCAGCTTCGACCTGGACCTGACGGTCGTCGAGAAGACGCACCGCGAGCTTTCCCGCGCGCTGCACCCGGACCGATTCGTCGGCGCCGGCGCCAGCGAGCGCCGCGCCGCGCTGGCCAAAGCCGTAGAGGTCAACGAAGCCTGGCGGGTAGTGCGAGACCCCGTTCGCCGTGCCGAGGCGCTCCTGAAGCTCTCGGGCGTACCCGTGGGCGAGAACCACGAGCCCAAGGTCGATCCGGCGTTCTTGATGGACATGCTCGAGCAGCGCGAGGCGCTCGCGGAAGCGAAGCAGGCGCGCGATCTCGTGGCGGTGCAGTCGCTCGCCGTCGATATCGGCGGGCGCGCGCGCAGCGTCGAGCGGGAGCTCGCCGAGGGCTTTGCTCGGGGCGAACCGGCGCGGCTCGTCGGAAAGGTCGGCGAGCTTCGCTTCTACGTGCGCTTTCTGGAAGAGGTGAGCGCGATAGAGGACGAGCTGGCGGCATGATGGCCCTCTTCGAGATCTTCGATCCCAAGGCTCCTCCGCGTCCCATCGGAATCGATCTCGGGTACGACGAATTCGCTCGTCGCGTACGTGAGCAACGAGCGGCCGGTGCCCATCGCCGACTGCGACTTGGAGGTGCTCGTCCCGAGCGTCGTTGCCTACCTCCCCAGCGGCGACGTCGCGGTCGGCCGGCGCGCCCAGCTTCTGGCCGCGGAATACCCGCGCGACACGATCGTCAGCGTCAAGCGATTCATGGGCAGGGGCGCCGACGACCCCGAGACACGCCGTCTCGGCCCGTACCAGTTTCTCGCGTCCGAGCCGGGCCAGCCCAATACCGTGCGGTTCCGGGTGGACGGTCGGATCGTCACGCCCGTGGAGGTGAGCGCCGAGATCCTGCGGGCCCTGAAGGAGCAGGCGGAGGCGGAGCTTCGTAACGTCGGCGGTGCGGTCATCACGGTGCCGGCGTACTTCGACGACGCCCAGCGCCAGGCCACCAAGGACGCCGCGCGCCTGGCGGGGCTGGAGGTGCTGCGCCTCATCAACGAACCTACCGCGGCGGCGCTGGCCTACGGGCTCGAGAAGAAGCAGAACGGCACCTTCGTGGTGTACGACCTGGGCGGCGGAACGTTCGACATCACGATTCTGGTCCTGGACAACGGGGTCTTCCAGGTTCGCTCGACCGGCGGCGATAGCGCTCTCGGCGGCGACGACATGGACCGCGCCATTGCGCACGAGCTCCTGGCGAAGCTCGGGTTCTCGGAGGCGCGCCAGACACCCCAGCTCGTCCGCCTCGTCCTCGACGAGGCTCGGAAGGCCAAGCACGCGCTGACGACGCAAGACTCTGTCTTTGCCGAGGTGCCCGGCCACGAACGCATCGCGCTCACGCGCGCTCGCTTCGAAGAGCTCATCCGCCCGTTGCTCGAGCGGACGGGTCAGGTGTGCCGGCGTGCCCTCAAGGACGCGGGGATCCAGCCCGTTCAGCTCGACGGGGTCATCCTGGTCGGCGGAGCCACGCGCGTTCCCTTCGTACGCAAGTACGTGGCCGCGCTCTTCGAGCACGAGCCGCTCGTCGACATCGACCCGGACCAGGTCGTCGCGCTCGGCGCCGCCGTGCAGGCGGATCTGCTGGCAGGCGAGGGGAGGGGAGACGAGGTGCTTCTCCTGGACGTCATCCCGCTGTCCCTCGGCATCGAGGTGGGCGGCGGGGTGGTCGACAAGGTACTCCCGCGCAACTCGACCATCCCGTGTGCGGCCAAGGCGACGTACACGACCCAGGAAGATCGGCAGACCGGCTTCGAGATTCACGTCCTTCAGGGCGAGCGCGAGATGGTCTCCGACAACCGCAGCTTGGCGCGCTTCACGCTGAAGGGCATTCCGCCGATGCCGGCCGGCATGGCGCGCCTCGAAATTACGCTTCACGTCGACGCCGACGGTCTGCTCGGCGTGCACGCGAAGGAGTTGACGACGGGCATCGAGCAGACGGTGAGCGTCAAGCCGAGCTACGGTCTGGACGACGCGACGGTCGAGAAGATGCTGCTCGACGCGCTCGATCACGGCGAGGAGGACCTTCGCGCGCGCCGCCTGGCCGAGCACCGGGTCGAGGCGCGGCGGATCCTGGGCGCCACGAGCAAAGCGCTCGTAGCCGACGAGGATCTGCTGAACCCAGGCGAGCGCGAGGCCATCGAGCGAGCCTGCCGCGCGCTCGAGCAGGCCGCTGCCGGCGACGACCCCGGCCGCGTCCACGCGGCGATCGAGGCGCTCGACTCCGCGACCAAGTCGTTCGCCGGTCGCCGCATGAATCGAGCCATCGCGTACGCAATCGAAGGCAAGCGGGTCGAAGCGATCGAAAA
This sequence comes from uncultured delta proteobacterium, assembly GCA_963720145.1. Classification (GTDB taxonomy): domain Bacteria; phylum Myxococcota_A; class Polyangia; order Polyangiales; family Polyangiaceae; genus Palsa-1150. The sequence continues at coordinate 175,491 of CAVREO010000029.1, read as the reverse complement.
GGTGGTCGAGCACGCGAAGGGAGTCGAGGAGGCTCACACGCCGCGTGCTCCACAGCCGGTGCGCGCCGGCGGGACGCGCTGATGGCCGTCGTGCGGTTCAAAGGCTACGGCGAGGTACAGGTGCCGGTCGGGGCTTCGCTCCTCGAGGCCGCGACCAAGGCGCACTTTCCCGAGGGCAGCGCATGCGGAGGGGTGTGTGCCTGCTCGACCTGCCACGTGTACGTGCTCCGCGGCGCCGAGCTGCTCACCGACCAGGAGGACGACGAAGCGGACATCCTCGACAAGGCTTTCGACGTGAGAGCGGCTTCGCGCCTCGGCTGCCAGTCGCGGATCGCGAAAGAGGGCGTCATCGAGGTCGAGATCACCCGCGAGAGCCTGGAGGCCTACGAGAACGAGCACCCCGCCGAGCGCGGGAAGTACACGAGGGCGCCCGCGGCCCTTGCGGAGCGCGAGGATCTCACCGAATAGCGCCGCGGAGCACGGTCACCGACGCTCTCGGCAGGACGAACACGCCGGGCGATCCGGGCCGGCTCTCGCGTGCTATCGGACCATCCGGATCCGCGTAACCGGCGGGACCGTTCGGATGCCAGGCGTAGTTCTCTGCACCGAACGCGGTGATCGCCACGTCACCGGAGAACGAGAGATCACGCTGGGCCTCGGCGTCGCGAAAGGCAACGCGCACGCTGCGGGACTCGCGCGGGTCTTTGTTGACCAAGAGCAACGACCATTGGCCGTCCGGGCGCTGCACCGCGTAAGCGGTCACGGTGGTACGCGCGGCGGCGTCGATCGCCTCGCTCGCGACGGGGAACACGCGATGCTCCCGGTCCCCCGGCTGAACCCATTCCTGCGTGATGAGCTGCGCAGCAAAGTACTGCGACAGAGGCTGTTCGACGCCGTGTGAGGCGCCGGCCTTGAACATCGTGAATCCGCCCCACGTGTCGTCGCATTGGCGGGACAGCCCTTCGGGAAAGTACTGGAAGTACACGGTGGCTCGACCGCCCGCGCTCAGGAAAGCACCGACGTGATTGGCGAGCCACAGACCGCCGAAGACGTCGACGAACGGGCCGCTCGTCTGCCACGCGAGGTTTACCTCCGTGGCGAGCATGGGAACGTCCGCAGGCAGACCGTCGTCTCGCCAGGCCTGCATGATGTGCGTGATGAGCTTCGGCTCGTCGTACAAGTTGTCCCAGGAGAACTTGCAGGGCTCGTACGGATAGTGCTCGAACGACATGAACGCGAGAATCGCTCGTGCGCCCGTGCGCCTTCAAGTACGCGAGAAAGCGCCCGAGCCAAGACGTGGCTCCACGCGTGTCCGGCCAGGCCTTGATGTCCTCGTTCACGCCCGTGAAGACGGGGCCGCCGAGCTTCAGCGCCGGATCGACGCGGTGAATGGCTGCCGCCCACTGGAGGTACAGCGCCGCGTAATGCTCGGGGGTCATGTACTGCCCGTCCGGCTCCTCACCGAGCTCGACGTACGAGAGGGGGTACCCTCGCTTTTCGACGTACGCGATCTCGGCCGAGGCGTCCTCGGGCGTGCCGTAGAGCACCGCGACCGGAATCATGGCCGGGAGGCCGCGCGTGACTCCGCTCGTGAAGAAGAGATCGAACCCGGTCTGCTCGCCGCGGCTCTGGTCGATGTCGCCAGGCTGATGCCAGGGGTCCACCGACGAGCAGAAGGTCGTCGTCTGGGCCTGGCTCGGCTCGTGGCGCACGAGATCGCGAAAGTCGTTCTTGGGCCCGAGCGTCCCGAGCATGACCTCGTAAATGGCGAACCCTACGCAGTTGCGGCGATCCGCGGCCAGGCGGGGATCGCAAGTCTCGGAGGACTCGTCCATCTCGATCCGCACGAAGCGCGCGGCCCGGGGCGAGGGGGACAGCCGGTGCGTCGCAACGCCGCCGTTCGCCTTCTGGATGTTGCCGGTCGGAAAGTCGTTCCACCCGCCCGCGGCCGGTTTCTTGATGGCCTCTTCGCCGGTCCAGTACTGGATTTTGTAGCTCTTCGCGAAGGGCGCCGCCCACGAGATCCGGATCGCATCCACCTCGTGCGGCTGACCGAGGTCGATGACGATCCACTGGGGAAAATCGCCATCGCTCTCCCCGGTGAACGCGCGCGCGAGGTACGGGTTGCTCTTCCAGTACGAGCGCGCGTCGCCGTCGGTGAGGCGCGAGTATCCTTCGTTCTCCGTGCCCTCGTTGCGGGTGAACCCGCGCCGGGGCAGCGGGTATCCGAACGAATGGCGGATCGGCTCGCCGAGATCCGCCGCACCGGTGAAATATCCGCGGCTGCCGTCGCTCCAGGTGCCTCTCGGGTTCCAGTGCCAGGCCTCGACGTGGAGCTCCGTATTGAGGCGGTAACTGACTTCTCCCCAGCCGGCGGAGAGAACGCGCTGCAACACGGGCGGCGAGTACAGGGCGTCGACCGAGCCCGTCTCCAGCCGGTCGATGGACGCGCCGAGGGCCTCGCTGGGGCGGAACGTGTTCAACGCCCGCCCGGGCGAGACGTCGACCCGGATGACGGGTATCGCGGGCGGTGCGGGCGCGGGCGCTGCCCCGGGCGCGCGGAGGTCGACGGCGCGAGGTCTTTCGCAGGAGGCGACCGCCGCGAGCAGGGAGAGAAGCAGCGCGCGGCGCCCGAGGTTCATGTCTCGCGAGCGGCCACACTAGCAGGGTCGCGTCAGTCCGTCTTGCGCGGTCGGGGGAGCCCGTACTCGTCGAGGCGGTTGATGAGGGTTCGCCGGGAGATCCCCAGCAGACGCGCTGCGCGGCCCTGGTTACCGTGGGCTCTCGCCAGTGCGTCGACGATGCGCTCCCGATCGGTCTGCGCGGCCTTCGAGCGAGCGGGCGCCTCGGGGACTCTCTCGACCGTGACGCGTGTCGGAGAGTCTCCGTACTCTCCGTCGGTCAGGCTCGGGAGGTCGCGTGTCGACGGCGGCACCCAGAGGCGTGCGGCGTCGAGCTGCAGCTCGGCGGCGGTGACGAAGCCGTTCTTGGCGAGAAGGACGACGCGCTCGATCACGTGCTTGAGCTCGCGGACGTTCCCCGGCCATTCGTAGGCGCACAGGGCGGACATCGCCTCTGCGGCGAAGAGCGGCACCGGCTTTGACGCCCGGCCGGCGCATCCCTGGGCGAAGAACTCGACCAGCGCGGGGATGTCGTTGCGCCGATTGCGTAGCGGCGGCACGTTCACCACGACCCCGGAGAGCCGATAGAAGAGGTCCGCGCGAAAGTCTCCGCCGCTCACCGCCTCGCGCAAGTCGCGATTGGTCGCCGCCACGATGCGCACGGCGACCTTCTTCGCTTTGACGGCACCGACGGGCAAGACCTCGCCGGCGTCGAGGACGCGCAGGAGCTTCGCCTGCAAGGTGAGAGTGAGCTCTCCCACCTCGTCGAGGAAGAGGGTACCGCCGTCCGCCGCCTCGATGAGCCCCGTCTTCTGGCGGTCGGCCCCGGTGAACGCCCCTCTCTCGTGCCCGAAAAGCTCGCTCTCGGCGAGCGTCTCCGGGAGCGCCGCGCAGTTGAGCCGCACGAACGGCCCGTTCTGGCGCGGAGACTGGTCGTGCATCATTCGGGCGAGCAGCTCCTTGCCCGTCCCCGTCTCTCCGAGAATCAACACGCTCAGATCGCTCGGGGCGACGTCGTCCACGAGGCTCCGGAGCGCGAGCATCTTTTCGTCCTTGAGGACCATTCCCGGCAACATCGACGGCGTCTTGTCGTGCTCGTCGACGCCGACCGCCTCGACGAGCGTCGAGTGCAGGATGAGCGTGACCGGTCCTATCTGGATCGCCGTGCCCTCCCGGAGCCGAACGCGCTCGCCGGGGTCCAGCTTCCTGCCCTCCACGATCGTGCCGTTCAGGCTGCGCAGGTCCTCGAGCTCCGGGTATGCCCCGCAGCGAATCACGGCGTGCTGGCGAGATACGCGCTCGTGCCGAACGACGATGTCGTTCTTGTCGCCGCGTCCGATGACGCAGTCCTTCCCTTGCGTGAGCGAGACCCAGCGCACGTGTCCGCGCATGCACACCATGAGGATGAAATCGCGAGCCGGCGCCGCGGCGCTGAACGCTCCCGAGGTGGCTCCCGATGGAGGCGGCGGGACGGTCTCTCTCATCTCACGGTCGCAGGCGACACGGGTCCTAATCGTTATCGCATCACCCGGGGCCCGCTGCAGCAAGTCGGGCCGCGCCATCACGGGCCGCGCACTACAACTGGCAGCGCCTGCGACCTCGCATACATCCTTCACCCCTAAATGCCGAAGGGCTCGTGTCGTTCACGAGCCCTCCAGCGTTCGATGTTTGTGCGCTTGATTAGACATGATGCAGGGACCGGCCGAGGCTCCCGAGCAGTGACGCCGCTCGACGCGATCGTGCTCGTGCAGCACTGGGCCCCGCCGCCGGGCTGCGAGCTGAACCGCTGCCGCCGCATTTGCCGCCGCACTGGTCGGTGCAGCAGTACTGGCCGCTGCTCGTGAGGACGCCGGTGCAAGTCGCGGTGCCGCTGCCGCTGCTGCTACCCGAGCTGCTGCCGCTGCTGCTACCCGAGCTGCTGCCGCTGCTGCTGCCCGAGCTGCTGCCGCTGCTGCTGCCCGAGCTGCTGCCGCTGCTGCTGCCGAGCTGCTGCCGCTGCCGCTGCTGCTCCCGCTGCCGGTGCGCGAGCACGTGGTGAAGGGGTTGCTCGGGCACGCCACCTTGGACTGGCTGCTGTTCTTCATGCCCTTCGCCACGCTGCTGTTACTCGGATCGGTCTCGACCGTGTAGGTGGTGTAGCCGCTGTCTACGTTAGTGGGGAGGCCCGACCAGCACGCGCCGCTTCCGTAGGAGGCGTGGTACTGGCTGACGATGGGCTGCGACATGTCCATGTTGCCCAGGCGTCGCGCACTTTCCCACGTGGCGTTCTGGTCGGTCGCCGGGTTCCAGGCCGAGTTCTTCGCCATGTCGTAGGCGCGTTCGAACGTGAAGCAGCCGAGCAGCGTCTGCTCCTGGGCGGCCGTGGGGGTGGACGGGAACGCGCTGCCGTAGGTCTTCTGGTAGTCCGCGAGCGACTGCGTGATGAGCGTCGCGGTGCCGGGGTTGCCCGTCTCGTCTTGCTCGCCGAAGTTGAGCTCCGTGTCGTAGAGGAAGCCGACGGTGAGCGGGGCGCTCAGGTGCAGCGCGTTGGCGTGGTAGAGGGCGAGCGAGAGATAGAACGCATCGGCCATCGAGTCCTGGCAGCCGGTGAAGAGCGGGTCGGCAGCTGCCGCGGCCCAGTCGCCGCCGGTGCAGCTCGTGTAGTTGCTGTTGTGCCATTGGTGGCCGCTCGGCGCGCACGAGTCGATCGCGGAGATGGGGCCATCGTTCGTGCTGGTCCCTTGATTGGCGCCGGTGTTGAAGAAGGCGTTGTTGACCGTCATGAGGCATGACCAGTACGGGGTGAGGACGTTGCTCGCCTTCGCGTCGTTGTAGCAACGCGCGACGGTGATCGCGTCGCCGGTGCCGGTGCAGAAGCCGACCTTTCCGTTGGTGTAGCCGCGGCCATCGCCGATGTTCTCCGAATAGGCGTAGGCGGGGACGTAGGTGTCGTTTTCGCCCATGGCGACGAGCATGTCGAACTTCTGGTGCTCGAGCGCGGTGACCGGGTTCCCGCTCACGCAGGTGCCGACGCCGGGGTTGTTGATGTCGCTCGCGCTGCAGTACTGGCCCGAGGGGCAAGCGCCGCAGTAGATGACCTGGATGTTGCCGGAGCTGTCCTTGTACGTAGTTCCGCCGCAGGTATAGCCCTTGGCGGCGCATGCCGCGGTGTCAGGCGAGCTGCCGGAGCTCGAACCGGAGCTGCTGCCCGAGCTCGAACCGGAGCTGCTGCCCGAGCTCGAACCGGAGCTGCTACCCGAGCTCGAACCTGAGCCGCTGCTGGATCCGGCGTCGGTCGACACGTCGACGAACGTCCACTCCTGGTTCGCATTGCCGCTCTGGCAGGTGTACTGGTCCTGCTGCGCGCCGGCGGACGTCGACCCGCCGGTATCGTCGACGCACTGGCTGCTCGTCTGGCTGATGATGTTCGCGTAGCCGTTGCCGAGGCTCGTGACGGTCCATCGCAGGTTGTTGCTGGTGGTGGCCGTGTTGCACCACTGCGTCAGAAGCCCCCCGGCGGTCGTCGAACCCCCCTGGTTCAGCGCGCAACTGCTCGTCTGGTCGACGAGCTGATACACGCCCGTCGCTACGCTCACGAACTTCCAGCTCATGTTGGCGCTCGAAGAGCACGCCGCTTGATCGACGGGGGTGCTGCTCGCGACGCTGCCGCTCTGATTGTCGAGGCACAGACCGCTCTTCATGTTGACGACGTGGTACCAGTCGATTGTATTGAACGAACTGCTGCCGCCCGAGCTCGAGCCGGAGCTCGATCCGGATGTCGACCCCGACGTCGAACCAGAGCCGGAGCTCGAGCCGCTAGCCCCGTACGTGAGCTGCAGCTGAGGGGGATTCGCGCCCTCCTTCGAGCTGAATTGCAGGCTGTGGTTCGTATCGCCACCTGCCCACGCGGAGATGACGAACGTCGCCGTGCCGTCGGTGTCGGCGGCCACGGCCGAGGTGACGTCGTACGTTATCCACGTGCCCAGGCTCGCGTTGTTGAGGTTCTGCGCAGCGGCAACGGGGCTCGACGGCGTGTTGCCGGGAGGGGAAGGCGCGGTGTTCCACGTCAGCGCGCTCTCGCTCCACGAATCGGCCGCGGTCGGCGCGTAATACACGGCGGCCGGGATGTTGTTCGTCGTCTCGGTGCCCACCTGGCTCACGTAGACGAGCAGCTTCGCGCTGGTGATCCCCGAGTAGCCGCTGACGTTGAACGAGATCCAGTCGTTGCGGTTGTAACCGCTGTTGGTCCCGCCGTGCTGCTTGATCGCCATGTACGTGGCGGTGCCGTAGTTCGTGGTCGCCGACGATCCGTCGGTCACGAAGGAGTCCTTGGTAGGTGTGAGCGTCACCGACGCCGTGGACGCCGACTGGGTTTCACCCACCGCCTCTCCCAACGGCGACACTTCGGCGCATGCAGCCGGTACCACGCCGGCTCCCGCTGCAAGAGCGATCCAGGTAAGCCGCGTTGCTGCGTGGGATGTGCGTCCGTCAGTGCGTTTGCTCATGGTGGATCTTTCTCCGTTATCCACCGGCACTCCAAAGCAGGTATCGGACCGCCAAAGCGATGACGCCATCTATCGAGAATCCCATCAGCGTCGGATTGCCCTCTTGTGCAACTGCACTTGAAGTGCAAATCGGGCGTTGGCAACATGCGCAACCAGTCGCCTGCGTGATGTTCCTGAAAGTCGAAGGCCTTAACGCCCGAGGGCTCGTGCGCAGTGCACGAGCCCTCCTTTGCGTCCCTCGCCGCTTCGCGGCTCGGGCTTCGGATTAGAACATGATGCAGGGACCGGCCGAGACTCCGGAGCAGTAAACGCCGCTCGACGCGATCGAGCTCGAGCAGCACTGCGCCGAGCCGCCGGGCTGCGAGCTGCAGCCCGTGCCGCCGCACTTGCCGCCGCACTGGTTGGTGCAGCAGTACTGGCCGCTGCTCGTGAGCGTGCCGGTACAAGTCGGGCTGCCGCTGCTGCTGCCCGAGCTGCTGCCACTGCTGCTGCCCGAGCTGCTGCCACTGCTGCTTCCGGAGCTGCTGCCGCTGCTGCTGCCCGAGCTGCTGCCGCTGCCGCTGCCGGTGCGCGAGCAGGTCGTGAAGGGGTTGCTCGGGCAGGAGACGAAGCTCTGGCTGCTGTTCTTGATGCCCTTGGCCTGGCCGCTGTTGCTCGGGTCGGTTTCCACCGTGTAGACGGTGTACTGGCTGTTGAGGTTGCTCGGCAGGCCGGACCAGCAGGCGCCGCTTCCGTACGAGGCGTGGTACTGGCTGATGATCGGCTGCGACATGTCCATGTCGCCGAGGCGCCGCGCACCCTCCCAGGTCGCGTTCTGGTCGGTCGCCGACTTCCAGGTCGAGTCGGCCGCCATGTCGTAGGCTCGCTCGTACGTGAGGCATCCGAGGAGCATCTGCTCCTGGGCGGCCGTCGGGCTGGAGGGGAACGCGCTGCCGTAGGTCTTCTGGTAGTCGGTCAACGACTGCGAGATGAGCGTCGCGGTGCCCGGGTTCCCGCTCTCGTCCTGCTCGCCGAAGTTGAGCTCCGTGTCGTAGAGGAAGCCGACTGGTGAGCGGCGCGGACAGTTTGAGCAGGTTGGCGTGGTAGAGGGCGAGCGAGAGGTAGAACGCGTCTGCCATCGAGTCCTGGCAGGCGTTGAAGACGGGGTCTGCTGCGGCGGCCGCCCAGTCTCCGCCGCTCGGCGGAGTCGCCGTCGGCGCCGTGTTGGGGAACTGGTGCCCGCTCGGCTTCAGGTTGTCGATCGCGGTGGTGCTGCCCTGGTTGGCGCCGCCGGTGAAAAAGGTCTTGTTGATGCTGACGAAGCCGGGCCAGTACACCGAGAGGACGTTGCCGGGCTTGGCGTCGTTGTAGCAGCGCGCAACCGTGATGGCATCGCCGGTACCGGTGCAGAAGCCGACCTTGCCGCTGGTGTACCCGCGCCCATCTCCGATGTTCTGGGAGTACGTGTACGCCGGCTGATACTGGTCGTTTTCGCCCATGGCGACGAGCATGTCGAACTTCTGGTGCTGCAGCGAGGTCACCGGGTTTCCGCTCACGCAGGTACCAATGCCGGGGTTGCTGATGTCGCTCGAGGCGCAGTACTGGCCCGACGGGCAGGCGCCACAATAGACGGTCTGGATGGTGCCGGAGCTGTCCTTGTACGTCGTCCCGCCGCACGTCCAGCCATTCGCAGCGCAGGCCGCGCTATCCGGCGAGCTGCCGCTCGAAGACCCGGAGCTCGAGCCCGAGGTGGACCCCGAAGTCGAGCCCGAGGTGGACCCCGAAGTCGAGCCCGAGGTGGACCCGGACGTCGACCCGGAGCTGGAGGTCGAGCTGCCCCCGTAGGTGAGCAGCAATTGAGGCGGATTGGTGCCACTCCTCGAGCTGAAGGTGACGCCGTGGTTCGTGTCACCGCCGGCCCAAGCCGAGACGACGAAGGTCGCCGTGCCGTCGGTATCTCCCGCGACGCTGGAGGTCACGTCCCAGGAGATCCAGGTGCCCGAGTTGGCGTTGTTGATGTTCTGCGTGCCGAGGGCGCCCGACGGCGTATTCCCTGGAGGCGACGGCGCGGTGTTCCACGTCAGCGTGCTCTCGCTCCACGAATCGGCCGCGGTGGGGGCGTAGTAGACAGCCGCGGGCACGTTGTTCGTCGTCTCCGTGCCCACCGACGTCACGTACAGCTTCAGCGTCGCTTGCGTGATGCCCGCGTACCCGCTGATGTTGAACGAGACCCAGTCATTCCGGTTGTAGCTCGAGGTATGCTCCTTGAGATTCAAACCCGAGTTGCCCCCGTAGTTCGCGGTCGCGTCCGTACCGTCGTTGACGTAGGCGTCCTTCGTCGCCGTCAGCGTCACCGACGCGGTCGACGCGGACTGCGACTCTCCCACCCTTTCATCCGGCGGCGATACATCCGCACACGCGGCCGGGACTACACCGACTCCGGCCGCGAGGGCGACCCACGTGAGCCGTGCTGCTGCTTTCGATGTTCGTTGGTCCATCCGCTTGTGCATGGTGGCTTCTTCTCCCTCTCCACCAGCACCCCAGAGCACGTATCGGACCGCCAAAGTCATGACGCCATCTATCGAGAATCTCTCCGGGGCGGTGTTCACCCGAATGTGCAACTGCACTTGAAGCGCAGGTTCTCGCTTTCACAACTTGTGCAAGGCGCGAGATGGCACGAGCGCTTGCTGCGACGCGACGCGACGCGACGCGGCGCGCTGCGCCGCCCGCCCGCGCGATGCTGGCGTCGCGCCGTTACGCGCCTTTGGCTTCGAGCCTGTGCACTCGGTCCACGGCCGAGCCGATCATGTCGGCGAACGTGTCGTAGACGTACGAGGGTGTGCCCTCGAGCGAGACCGCCATCAGCCCCAGGCGCTCGTGTCCGGAGTGGACCGACATGACGACGTAGGCCCGGTTCCGATTGACCGAGTGCATCTGCGGGGCGGCGAGAAGCGCGCTCGGAAAGGGCTCTCCGCCCCGAACGATCTGCGCCGTGACCTCCGGATCGTAGGCGAAGAGCGTCCGCGCCGCTCCGCCCGGATCGGTCCCGTCTTGGAACAGCGAGACGTAACAGCTGGTGATGCCCAGCTCGGGAAATCGCTGAGCGACGACCTGGCACAGCTCGTCGACCGACGAGACGGCGATGAGCTGCCGGCTCGTCGTGCTGAGCACACTGGCGACGCGCTCGGCTCTCGCGCGTCGCTGGGCTTGCGCCCGCTCCATCGCCTCGCTCGTGATGAGCCGGGCCTCCTGGAACATTTCTTCGGCCTTGTCGCGCAGCGAGCGGGCGTCGATCGCGTCGAGCATTTGCCGGCGCAAGATCGTGATGATGTCGTGCACGGCGGCTACGTCGGCCCCCGCGGTCAGCATGGAGTCCACCATCGCGCGAAAGGCGCGCGTGAACCGCTCGGACTCGGTGCGAAGCTGCTCGGTGAACGACTTGATGAGAAGGTCCTCCCAGCCGGGCGTTCCAGCGAAGGAGCCCTGGGCGGCACGCGAGAGCTCCGCCACGATGAGCTCTCGGCGTCGTATGAGCTCCGCTTCCAGGCCGAGACGGGCCGTGCTGACACTGCCGCTCGCGCGCGCGGCCGAGCGCGACTCGCCGCCGAAGCACCCGCACGAGCGACGGTATATCGTCATCGTCGAGAGCGAGACGTCTTCGACGGCCTCGCCCTGCAGCTGCTTGATGAGCTGCCGAATTCCCGCGGCACCCTGCTCGCGGAGCGGCTGGCGAATGGTCGTCAGCGGAGGCGCCGTGAACCGTGCTTCCTCCAGGTCGTCGAAGCCGGCGACGGCTATCTGCGAGGGGATCCGGATCTTGCGCTTTGTCGAGCGCCTGCATCGCGCCGAAGGCCGTCGTGTCGTCGGCCGCGACGATGGCGTCGATGGAGCCGACGTCGAGTTTTCGCTCGCCGAAGAAGAGCGCGACTGCCTTCTCGCCCGCCTCCGGCGAGAAGTCGCCGGGGGCCACCAGTCTCGCGTCGAACGGGATCTGCTCTTCGGCGAGGACCTCGCGGTACGCCTCGAAGCGCTCGATCGCCTCCTCGTTCGGTTCCGGGCCCTTGATGAAAGCGATCCGCTTGCGGCCGTGCAGCCGAATGAGGTGGGTGACGGCGTCGTGCATCCCCGACCTGTTGTTGACCGAAACGCTCGAGCGTCCGGGGAGCTTTCCCGCGATGGTGCAGATGGGGATGTCGCCGAGCGCGGTGCAATACTCCGCGAGGCGTTCCACGCCGCACCGATTGACGATGGCTCCCGCGATGACGAGGACCGCATCGAGGCCAGCCTTGCTGACGAACGAAAAGACGTGGTTTCGCATCGACTCGCCCAAGCCAGGCGAGTCGAGCTCGCCTCCGACGAAGCAGAAGATGTCGATGTCGCGCGCGCGCGCCGTCTCGCACGCGCCCCCGAGGACCGCCGCTTGGTAGTCGTCGACCAGATCGCTGACGAGAACACCAATGCGGCGTCGACCAAGCTTGGCTCGTGTGGAGTACATTCGGCGCGCCGTGCACGCCCAATCGGTGCGCGCCCGCCCGGTTGGCGCGGGGGCCCCGCAGGAATGCTCACTCTCATATTGCCACCGAAGCCATCGCCCTGGCAAAATGAGAAGTTATCGTTCTCACGATGAAACGCGCCCAGGCCGTTTTCGCGCTCCGCGCGCGCGTCTCCATCGGGGCGCTGCCGGCGATCGGCGCCATTCTTGCGGCGGGACCGGCGTGCCACTCGCGGGACGCGGGCCCCGCCGGGCTTCCGCCGGTCGCGGCGGCGCGGGCGCCGGCGCCGGCGGTGAGCCCGAACGTCGGTACGATCCGCGTCGAGGTGACGCGGGAGGTCGGCTCCATCGTTCCCGATCGCGACGTCGGCACATCCATCGACGCCCTGCCGAATGGCGTGGTCGACAGGGTCTACACCGACGCCATCCTGGCGGAGTCCCTCTCCGCAGGGTGGGGACCGGTTTCCTACAGGCAGAACACCGAGCTTCGGATCGCGGCCTGGCACTGGAATCCGCGGGGCAGCTACAGCGACGAAGCCAAAAAGAGCGGCTATTTCACCGGAAGCGCGGACCTCGGCGAGCCCATTCGCCACTCCTTCGGCTATTGGCTCCCGCACCGGGGCGACACGCGGAATCCGGGAGCGAACGCCGGTTTCTCGCGACTCACGGACGGGAGCCGCGACTCGTACTGGAAGAGCAACCCCTACTTGACGCGCAAGTTCACCGGGGAGCCCAAGGACAATCCGCAGTGGGTGGTCGTCGACCTCGGCTCGATGCAGGCGATGAGCGCGATGCGCATCGACTGGGCGGCACCGTACGCGCGCGCCTACGAGGTGCAGTACTGGGCCGGCGGCGAGGCGATGGACGAGCAGGCGTCTGGCGCGTGGGTGACTTTTCCCCATGGCAAGATCGCGGGCGGTCGCGGTGGCACCGTGACGCTCAAGCTCGCCGAGGCGCCCGTCACCACGCGCTTCGCGCGCGTGTGGATGACCGAGTCCTCCGACACCTGCGACACGCACGGCGCGGCAGACCCGAGAAACTGCGTGGGCTACGCCATCCGCGAGGTGTACGTCGGCTCGTTCACCCGGGCCGGCGCGTTCGCCGACAGCCTGCGGCACGCGCCGGATCAGAGCCAGAGTACGACGCACGCTTCCTCGGTCGATCCATGGCACGCGGCTTCGGACCTGCGCGACGAGGGGGACGAGGTAGACCAGACCGGGCTCGACCTCTTTTTCACGAGCGGCATGACGAGCCGCCTCCCTGCGATCGTACCGGTGTCGTTGCTCTACGGAACGCCGGACGACTCGGCCGCGCAGGTCGCGTACCTGAAGAAGCGCGGTTACCCGGTCGCGTACCTGGAGATGGGTGAAGAGCCCGACGGGCAGTACATGCTTCCCGAAGACTACGCCGCGCTGTACCTGCAGTGGGCGACTGCGATTCATCGTGTCGCGCCGGAGCTCAAGCTCGGCGGACCCTCCTTCACCGGAGAAAACGAAGACATCGTCGCCTGGCCCGACGCGCAGGGGAGAACGTCTTGGCTCGGCCGTTTCCTCGCCTACCTCACGGACCGGGGCAGGCTCTCCGATTTCGCGTTCCTCTCGTTCGAGCACTACCCGTACGAGCCTTGCAAGATCACCTGGCCTGACCTCTATCGGGAGCCCGAGCTCGTCGCGCACGTCTTGCAGGAGTGGAAAAAAGACGGCTTGCCCGCAAGCGTGCCCATGCTCATAACCGAGAGCAATCTCGCCTCCGACCTCACCGGCGCCATGGTGGACGTCTTCTCGGCTCTCTGGCTCGCCGACAGCGTGGGCTCGTTCTTCGCCAACGGAGGGAGCGGCTACTATCACTCCCCGATCCAGCCCGAGCCCCTCGCGCAAGGTTGCGACGGCTTCACCACCTACGGCAACTTCGTCGCCGACTCCGAGCTTCGCATCCGCGCCCACACGGCGCAGTATTTTGCGGGTCGGCTCATCAACCTCGAGTGGTTGCAGAAGGGAAGCGGCGCGCACTCGCTCTTCGCGAGCACCTCGGACGTGAAGGACGACGCCGGCAACACCCTCGTCACTTCGTACGCCGTGCGGCGGCCGGACGGTGAGTGGTCGCTCCTCCTCGTGAACCGGGACGCGTCCAACGCGCACCAGGTTCGCGTGCTCTTCGACGGAGGGCTGCCCGGCGGGGCATCGTCGGGTTTCGCGCAGCCGCTCCGCGTCGTGAGCTTCGGAAGCGGGCAGTACGCGTGGCAACCGGACGCCTCGGCCCCGGGGCCGAACCCCGACGGGCCGTGGCTCGCGGGCAGCGTCCGCCAGGAGACGATCGAGCTGCCGCGAGCCTCCGTGACCGTCGTGCGCGGCACGCTCTCGCGCTAGCGCGCGGCCGTTTCGTCAGACGCGGATGCCCGGAGCGGGAAACTTCGCGCAGAGCTCCTTCACTTCGGCGGCGACCTGCGCGAGGCACGAGTCGTCCTTGGGACTCCGCGTGACCGTGTCGATCCACTCGGCGATGCGAAGCATGACCTCGGGGCCCATGCCCCGTGAGGTCACCGCGGGGGTGCCGATGCGCACGCCGGACGGGTCGAACGGTTTCCTCGGGTCGAACGGAACGGCGTTGTAGTTGAGGACGATGCCGGCGGTATCGAGCGCGCGAGCGAGCTCCTTGCCGGTCACTCCTTTGCTGGTCACGTCTACCAGCATGAGGTGGTTGTCGGTCCCGCCCGTGATGACCCCGAAGCCCCGCTCGGCCAGCGCGCCGGCGAGGGCGCGCGCGTTCTCGACCACGCTTCGCGCGTAGGTCTTGAACTCCGGGAGCGACGCCTCGCGAGCCGCCACGGCGATCGCCGCGGTCACGTGGTTGTGCGGCCCGCCCTGCAGCCCGGGGAAGACCGCTCGATCGATGGCCGCGGCGTGCTCCTTTTTGCAGAAGATCATCCCGCCCCGCGGACCGCGGAACGTCTTGTGCGTCGTCGACGTCACGACGTCCGCGATGCCGACGGGCGACGGATGCACGCCCGCGCAGACGAGGCCCGCGATGTGAGCGATGTCGCACGCGAGCAGGGCCCCGACCTCGTCGGCGATGGCGCGAAACGCGCCGAAGTCGAGCGTGCGCGGGTACGCCGTCGTCCCGCACCAGATGAGCTTGGGCTTGTGCTCACGGGCGAGGTCGCGCACCTGATCGAGGTCGATGCGGTGGTCTCCTTTGCGTACCCCGTACGGTACGCTCTTGAAGTACTTGCCCGTAATCGAGACGCTGTGGCCGTGCGTCAGGTGCCCGCCCGCGGGCAGCGCCAGGCCCATGATGGTGTCACCCGGGGAGCAGAAGGCGAAGTACACCGCGAGGTTGGCGGGGCTGCCCGAGTAGGGCTGGACATTCACGTGCTCGGCTCCGAAGAGGCTCTTCAGCCGCGCGATTGCCAGCTCCTCGACCTGGTCGACGACCTGCTGGCCCTCGTAGTAGCGCTTGTGGGGGTACCCCTCGGAGTACTTGTTGGTGAGCACCGAGCCCGTCGCTTCCATGACGGCGCGCGACGCGTAGTTCTCGCTCGCGATGAGCCGGATGGTGTCGTGCTCGCGCCGGAGTTCGTCGGCGACGAGCCGCGCGATTTCCGGGTCGGACTCGGACAACGGGGCGTGCGGACCGGGGGCAGCGGCTACCATGCAAGCCGTTCTAGCGCTGTGCTAGACCGTCGTCGATGCCGTGCGCGAGGGGCCGCTTCTGCGTGGTGGCCGCGGCTCTCTACGCCCTCGCGGCGAAGAGCGCCGCCGCGGACCTCGTCCCAGCCGCTGCCGGCGGCGGCCAGTCCGACGCCTCGACGCTCCCGGCGCCGCATGCCCTGCGCAGTGGCCTCGTGCTCGGGCTCGCGCTCGGCGGCGGAGTAGGCGGGGCGAGCGGCTACCCGAACGACATCAACCAAATCGGCGACCCCAGCTACTACTCCGCCAGCGGCTGGATGGTCGGTTCGAGCTACACGCTTTTTCTCATGGGCGCCGTGACCGACTACCTGAACTTCGGCGTCTTTTTCGGTCAGGCGAGCTTTCGCAACGCAGACTGGCGCTCGACCGGCTCCGAGGGCGGGGTTCGCCTCGAGGCCTTTCCGCTCGCGGTCGTGCTGCCGAAGCTCGCGGGCCTGGGCGCGCTGGCGCAGTTCGGCGTGGGAGGGAGCAAGCTCACGGCGACGGGACCCGCCGCCGCTCCCCCCGCCCAGGGCACGCAATCGTTCGGCGACGTCGGCCTCTTGTACGAATGGGCGTTCGGTTACCTCAAGCACGGCCATTTCGCCGCCGGTCCGAGCCTCGAGTACGAGGCTATCTGGTCGCAGTCGATCGAGCGCCACGGGCTCGTCGCGAGCGTACGGGTGGCTTTCTACGGAGGACCGTAGTCGGCACGCGCCGCGCGTACGTTTCGGTTCGCTGAGCAGATGGGGGCGGAGGCGGTTTCGGCGAGAGCTGATATCGTCTGGGGGTGGCTCCCAAGGACCCGTTCGGCCTCGCCGGCCAGGTGCTCGACGGCCAGTTCCGCGTGGAGCGGTACGTGGGCGAGGGCGGGTTCAGCGTCGTGTACCGCGGGACGCACATCGGTCTGAGCGAGCCCATCGCCGTGAAGTGCCTCAAGCTGCCGCCGGCCCTCGGGTCGGCGCTGGTCGAGTCGTTCATCAAGCGCTTCCGTGACGAAAGCCGCATCCATTACAAGCTGTCGCAGGGCAATCTGTACGTGGTCCGGAGCATCGCCAGCGGAACGACCACGTCTCCTGCCACGAGCGCGCTCGTTCCTTACACCGTTCTCGAGTGGCTCGAGGGGCAGTCCCTCGCCGACGAGCTCAACGATTGACGTGAGCGGGGCCTGAGAGGGCGTCCGCTCCTCGAGGTGATCAAGCTGCTCGATTCGGGGGTCGACGCTCTGGCCTACGCCCACGCGCAGGGCGTCGTGCACCGCGATTTGAACCCGGGCAACCTCTTCCTGGCCGCGACGGCCGCGGGCCCCAAGCTCAAGGTGCTCGACTTCGGCGTCGCCAAGATTCTCGCGGACTCCGCCCTCGACATGACCGGTGCGCGCACGATCGGCAACGTGCAGATGTTCGCGCCCGCCTACGGCGCGCCAGAACAGTTCGACTCGCGCCTGGGCCCCATCGGCCCGTGGACGGACGTCTACGCGCTCGCGCTCCTCGTCGTCGAGGCGTTGACCGATCGCTCGGTGATGACGGGCGATCATCTGGGTGAGTTCGCGCGGGCGGCCCTCGATCCCGACCACCGCCCGACGCCGCGTGCGTTCGGCGTAGACACGGGCGATGCGGCCGAGCATCTCCTCGCACGGGCGGTCGCGATATCGCCCCACGAGCGCCCGCGCGACGCCGGCGAGTTCTGGGGAATGCTCAAGAACGCGACGCAGGTCGACGGCCGCCACGCCGAGCGCGAACGTGTGGCGCGCAGCTCCGCGCCCCGGCAAGAGAGATCCTCGAGCGCGAGCTCGCGCGAGATCGAGGACGACCGGCCGCCTCCTCCGACACTTCGCCTGGATTCGGCGGTGCTCCAGGAGGCCGGCAAATCGACCGCACAGCGCGTGCTTCGCTGGACACCGCGCTCGGGTGTCGAGGCCCTCGCCGGGACACCCTTTCCGTCCCGCGTGGCGCCGCCGCCGCTGATGCCCTCACCCTCGCCACCGCCGGCGGCCGCCCCGGCGCCCATCGCCAATCCCTCGTGGGCGCCCCCGCCCCCGCCTCCGTCCGTCGGCACGCCCATCGCGACGAGCCTGCCTCCGCTGCCCGGGACGCGCGCCTCCGCGCTCATCGTGCTCACGGCGGCGGCGCTGGTCGTCGGCGCGCTCGCGGCGGGCGCCTGGGTCTTCTGGTCGCGCACGCACATGGCGTGGAAGGCGCCAGTCACGGGGCAGAGCCAATGACCGATTCCGTCTCTCGCACGCTGTTCGAGCGCGCCGTGCGCGTCATCCCGGGCGGGGTCAACAGCCCCGTGCGCGCCTTTCATGCGGTGGGCGGTACGCCCGTCTTCATTTCGCACGCCGAGGGCGCCACCCTCTACGGCGCCGACGGCGCGAGCTACATCGACTACGTCGGTTCGTGGGGACCGATGATCCTCGGGCACGCCCATCGGGCGGTGGTCGCGGCCGTGCAGGAGTCCGCTGCGCGAGGCACGAGCTACGGCGCCCCGACGGAGCTCGAGGTTCGCTTCGCCGAGAAAATCTGCGCGCTCTATCCGTCGATCGAGATGGTCCGCCTGGTCTCGAGCGGCACCGAGGCGACGATGAGCGCGCTGCGCGCCGCGCGCGGGTTCACCGGCCGTGACGTCGTCGTCAAGTTCGAGGGCTGCTACCACGGCCACGCGGACTTTCTGCTCGTCAAGGCCGGCAGCGGCGCCGCCACGTTCGGCGCACCCGATTCGGCCGGCGTGCCCGCCGGGGCGGCGACGGACACGTCGGTGCTCCCGTACAACGACGTGGACGCGCTTCGTACGCTGCTGCGCGCGCGCGGCGGCGAGATCGCCGCGGTCATCGTCGAGCCGGTCGTCGGCAACATGGGCGTCGTGCCCCCCGAGCCCGGGTTCCTCGAGGCCATCGTTCGCGAGTGCGCCGACGCCGGGGCCGTGTCGATCTTCGACGAGGTGATGACCGGCTGCCGGCTCGCCCGCGGCGGAATGCAGGAGAAGACCGGACTTCTGCCGGACATGACGTGCCTCGGCAAGATCGTCGGCGGCGGCATGCCGCTCGCGGCCTACGGGGGTAAGCGCGCCATCATGGAAAAAGTGGCCCCGCTCGGGCCCGTCTACCAGGCTGGAACTCTCAGCGGCAATCCCGTCGCGGTCAGCGCCGGGCTGGCCACTCTCGACCGGCTCGACGACGCCCTCTACGCGCGGCTCGAGGCTCTCTCGGCGCGGCTCGAGCAAGGTCTCCTGCGTGCCGCGGCCCGCCGGGCCGAGACGAGCCAGCCGGTCTGCGTTCAGCGCGTTGGTTCGATGATCACGCTGTTTTTCGCGCGCGGTCCGGTGCGTTCGTGGAGCGACGCCCGCACGAGCGACCGGGCCGCGTTCGGCCGCTGGCACGCGGCGATGCTGGCGCGCGGCGTCTATTGGCCGCCCTCGCAGTTCGAGGCGGCCTTCGTAAGCGGAGCACACACGGACGACCACGTGGACCGCACCATCGCGGCTGCCGAGGAAGCCCTCTCGGCGGTGTAGGACCTGACTGGTAGTACCGGTAGCTTTCGCCGTATCCTACGGGAAGACTAGGTGGTTCCGCGGATCGTTCGCGATTTTGGTGGCATTCGGATCGAGACGACCGAATGGCCCGTCATCCTGATGGTGCTGCCCGACCATCGCTTCGGCGACTCGGACGTGCAGGGAGCGGTCGTGCATTTGGAGCAGGTCATGCTCGAGTGCGAGAGGGACCGCGAGAAGTGTGTGCAGGTCACGGACGCCTCGAGCATGCACCAGCTGCCGCCTGCGAGCCAGCGCCGGATCACCGGCGAGTGGACCAAGAAGACCGTGAATCTGCAGCGCGCCGTCAGCCTCGGCGGAGCGAACGTCACGCCGTCGGCCATCATCCGCGGCATCGTCACGGCGATTCTCTGGTTCCAGCAGCCGGAGACGCCGGTCGCCTTCTTCGCGACACGCAACGAAGCGCTCTTTCAGGGGATCCAGTGGCTGGAGCAGGGGAACGTTCCCCTTCCGCCGCGCCTGCGGGAGCTCCGCGCGAAGGTCGCGACCCCGCTGGCGACCGAGAAGCGTCGCTCCGGCATGCCGTGGCGCCGGTAAACCCCTCCGCAGAAGTGGCTCACGTTATTCTGAATTGGAGCCTCTATCGAATGGTCGCCCGCGACATCAGGGAGTTTGGCGCCGTTCGGGTCCATACGACCGACTGGCCCATCATCTTGCTGGAGTTCCCCGAGGGGCGCATCGCGGACGTGGAGCTGCGCGACGCGCTTGGGTACATCGGAGAGCTGCTTCGCGAGTGCGTGTCCAGACGCGAGCGGTGCGCCCAGGTGACCGACTTGACGCGGATCAAGCAGCTGCCGTCGGCGAGCCAGCGCCGGATTGCGGGCGATTGGGTCAAGGAGACCATGGCGCTCCAGAAGGTGGCCAGCGTCGGAGGCACGAACGTCACGCCGTCAGCCATCCTCCGCGGCCTCATCACGGCCATCCAGTGGATCCAGATTCCGCCGACGCCCGTCGAATACTTCGCCACACGAAACGAGGCGATGCTTCAGGCGATCACCTGGCTCGCGGAGGCGGGGATGCTCCTCCCGCCCGGCCTGCACGCCCTCCGGGACAGGCTCACGCTGGAGGCGCAGCGCAACAACCCGCCTTCGCGATGGAGTTTGCGGCGGTGAGGCGGTCGACGCGTTTCCCGCGTCTTCGAGGCAGAAACCTCGGTTACGGCGAGATCAATGCGTTCGCGTGCGGAAGAAGGCCTCCGTGGCGGAGGCGGGGACTACGGCGACAGTCACGGAACCGAGCATGGTTCCGGGGCTGCCCGGCAAGTCCACGGTGGCGGTCACCGTGACGCTTCCCTGCGGCACGTTCACGAAGCCGCCCGCACCGACCACGTTCGTCTGCGTCGCCGTGGTGGAGATTGACGGTGCCTCTGCGGTCCCGACCGCGTAGAACTGCTCCGTCTGCCCTCCGTAGTTGCTCAGGTGAAACTTCACTCCGCTCGCAAAGCGGTCGTGACAGTCGTACGCGCTGGCGAAGATGACCCCCGTGCCGCTTCCCGCGTCGAACGAGGGCGCAAACACGTTGAAGACCGAGGTAATCTCCATCGCCTCCATGCCAGCTGAGGGTCGCTAGCGGAAGCGTGGTCTTCGTCTCGCCGGCGGGAAGATTGCCCGGGTAAAAGATGTAGGGCAAAAGCTGCGGGTTGGTGACTTTGAAGAGACCATTGAAGGTATTGGGAAGCGTGAAGTGAGCGACGCCGGCGTCGTCGGTCGTCTGGGCAGGGACTACCGGCATCTGGCACTGGACATCCAGCATCGCGCACGGGGTAACCTGGACGTTGGGCCAATAGGTTGCCGTAAGGATGTCGATGTCGGAGCCGCCGTCCGTGAACTGAGAGGCGCGCGTACTCGGCAAGACGGCGTCGGTGACGAGGACCGTGACTTCGACGGGATCGGAGCTGGGCGTCTGGCTCGGATTGTTCAGGCAGTCCCAGGGGCCTTTGGGGATTCCGGCCTCCATGCCCGCGTCCGGCTTGCCCGGCGACCCGGTGTCCGCCGCGGCTTCCGCGACGAGCGTCTCGTCTCCTCCTCCCGAGTCCACGGAGGCCAGGTGGCGATCCGACTCGATGCTCAGCAGCGACTGGCATGCGGCGAGCGCGCCAAGCGTCGACGCGGCCGCGAACGCAGCCCCAACCCCTCGGCCCCAACCCCGTATTTGCAATTTCATGTGACGCGAAGCTCCGCGGGCCTAACCGCTCCCTCGAGGGGGTCTTCCCACCAGTACAGCCATAGTAACGCACCTTCCGGCGCAAGGCGTAAGAACGCGCAAGGCGACGGGTGGGCTCCCAGGAGCTCGGGTGTGGGTCAGAAGGTGCCGGCGAGAGTCATCGACCCGCCGGACGAGCCGACGGACACCGCAGGGACCACCGTGACGTGCGCGGCGGAGCCTCCTGTGGCAGGGGCTTGGGCGCCGCGAAGATGAAAGCCAGGCCCGTCACGGTGAGCGCCGCGCCGACACCGAAGGTGATGGTCGACGCCGTGGCCCATGTGCCCGCGTGGTTGGCGTCGTCGACGCCGCTCTGCGACGAGCACGTCGTGCCGCTACAGACCTTGTTCGCGTTGTCGTTGTTGAGCTTTGCCTCGTAGCCGAGCGCGAGGCTCGCGAGAATACCCGCGACTCCCGTCGCGCCGACGATGATGCCCGCGGTCTTCCACGCCCGCGACGCGTTCATGCTCGCCTCGCGCTCTTCCGGCGTGGGGCCCGCCTCAGCGCCGCGCGCGGCCGGCGCGGAGGTTCCGTTCGGGGCCTGCCCGGCCGACGGCGGGGCCGCCGCGGCTTTCTTCGCGGCCTCCTCTTCGGTTTCCTTCTTCAGCCCCGTGAGGCGCTCGGTCGCGCGCTTGACGAGCTCCGGGTTCGGGTCCGGCGTGCGGATGTAGCGGCGGTAGTAATCCGCGGCGAGCTCACGCTCGTGCAGCTTGCGGTCGTAAATCGTGGCGACGTTGAAGATGATGTCCGAGGCCTTGCTGATCTCGTACGCCTTCAGGTACGTCGAAATCGACTCGGCGTACTTGCCTTCTTTGTGCTGCTCGTAGGCGAGATTGGCGAGCTGTTCGACGGTCTGCTGCTGGGCCGCCGGCTGGGGCGGTTCGGCCGTCTGCGCGAAGCAGGGCGGCGCGGCGAGCTGCAGGATGAAGGACGCCAGCGACACGAGCGTGGCGGCGCAGGCAGGTCGGCTACGGTTCATGGGGATTCGGAGTCGTCGAGGACCTTGATCTTGGGGCGCGCAGTCGCCGTCGCCGGGGCCGGCGGCGCCACGGCGGCGGGTGCGGCCGCCGGGGACGGGGTCGTGGGCCGTACCCAAGCGCGCTGCGGGCCCGCGGGATGCGCGTGCCTGGGCAGCCGGGGGCGCCGACGCGGCGGGGGCCGGCGTGGGCGTGGGCTTCGCCCGCAGCGTGAGCGAGCGCGTGACCGAGTCGCCGGCGGTGACGTCGACGGAGAAGATCTCGTTCTCGTAGCCGTCGCGCGAGACGACGAGGGTCTGCGTTCCCGGTTCGAGCGTGAGATTCGGCCGGCGTGCGGTCGAGCGGGCGGCCGTTCCACTCGATGAGCGCGCCGGGCGGCGTCGTCTCCAGGTGCATGCGCGCGCTCGTGGGCATCATCGCGGGCATCACGACGGGCGCCGGCGGCGGGCGACGCAGCGCGAGGATGCCGGCCACCATCGCGCCGACGAGCAGCGCGCCGACGGCGGCGATGGGCCAGGTCGGGCGGCGCGGCCGAGTCTCGACGACCGCGCTGGCGGAGCGCTCGGTGCTCGAGTGACCGGTCACGACGCCCGTCCCGCTGGCCGGAGGCCTCGCCATTCCGCCGCTGTCGCTCAGCAGCGCCGGGAGCTCGCCCGAGTGCGTGAGGCCCGGCAGGCTGGGGCTCTCGCCCTCGGTGGTGAAGTTCGACACGTTCGCGAGGAACGCCTTGATGCGCGCGCGGACGCCTTCTCGCGTCTCGGCGAACATCTCGTTCATCATGCGGCCGAGCTCCTTTTCGAGCGTGGCCGTGTCCTGTCCGCGGAGGAACTGGTCGATGTCGGCGCGCATCGCGTCGGCGGTCTGGTAGCGGTCGCCGGGCTCGTGGCGGAGCGCGCGAAGGACGATCGCGTCGAGCTCCGGCGACACCTCGGGCCGCACGCTGCGCACCGAGGGCACCGTCTCGGTCGCGATGCGCGTGAGGATGGCCACCGCGTCGCCCTGGAAGAGCGGGCGGCGCGCGAGCATTTCCCACATGACGACGCCGAAGGCGAAGATGTCGAGGCGGCGGTCGACCGGCTTTCCGGTGACCTGCTCGGGCGCCATGTAGCGCACCTTGCCTTTGAGAACGCCCGTGTCGGTGTGCGTCGAGTTGACGGTCGCCTTGGCGATGCCGAAGTCGAGCAGCTTGATCTCGGCGTTATACGTGATGAAGAGGTTGTGCGGCGAGACGTCGCGGTGCACGACGCCGATGGGCGAGCCGTCGAAGTCGCACAGCTCGTGCGCGTGGTGCAGCCCCTTCAGCGCGTGCGAGGCCACGTGCGCGACGAGCGTCTCGTTCAGGCCGTCGCCCTTCTCGGCGAGGCGCGCGATGACCTGGTGGAGCGACTGCCCCTCGAGGTACTCCATCGCGATGAAGAAGCGGCCGCTGACCTCGCCGACCTCGTAGGTATGCACGATGTTCGGGTGGTTGAGGCGCGCGGCGAGGCGCGCCTCGTCGAGGAACATCTGCACGTGCATGTCCTCTTCGGAGTTGCGCAGGCGCTTGACGACGGTGAGCTTGTTGAAGCCCATCGGTCCGCGCGCAACAGCGAGGAACACGTCGGCCATGCCGCCGTTGCCCAGACGGGCGAGCGGCGTGTACTTGCCCATCGTGGGCGCACCGCTGTCATGTCGAACCGCCGACCCCACCATCCTTGGATAAGTCTACCTACGACTCCGCGACCGCGCGATTTAATGTTTCGCGTGCCAGCGTGAGGGGCCAGAAGTCCGGCAAGAGCACGGCTCCCTTGGTGGGAGTTTGTGCTCTCGAGCAACACGCGGTTAGGCGGTGTCGGTGCTACCGCCCTGGCTGCCGTTGCCCTCCTTGGGGTGAGATTGGAGCGCCGCGTGGGCGGCGGCCAGGCGCGCGACGGGTACGCGGAACGGGCTGCAGCTCACGTAGTCCAGGCCGACTCCCTGGAAAAACCCGATGCTCTTCGGGTCGCCCCCGTGCTCGCCGCAGACGCCGAGCTTGATGCCCGCGCGCGCGCTGCGTCCTCGCTGCACCGCCATGGCTACGAGCGCGCCGACGCCCTCCTCGTCGAGCGAGACGAACGGATCCCTCGGAAGGATGCCCGATTCGACGTACGCGGGAAGAAACTTTCCGGCGTCGTCGCGCGAGAGGCCCATCGTCGCCTGGGTGAGGTCGTTCGTTCCGAACGAGAAGAACTCGGCGGGGCCCGCCAGGTCGGCCGCGAGCAGCGCGGCGCGCGGTAGCTCGATCATCGTGCCGAAGGTGAACGGGACGGGTCTCTTCGCGTTCCCCTGGACCTCCTTGGCGACGCGGTCGACGATCGCGCGCGTTCGCTCCAGCTCGGCGCGCGTGATGGCCAGCGGGATCATGATCTCGGGGATTACCTCGGCGCCGCCGTCGGCGACCTCCGCGGCGGCCTCGAGAATGGCGCGGACCTGCATCGCGTAGATCTCGGGGTAGGTGATGGCCAGCCGGCAGCCGCGGTGCCCGAGCATCGGGTTGAACTCGTGCAGGTCCTTGGTGCGTTGCGCGAGCTTCTGCACCGGGACGCCGAGCGACTTCGACAGCTGCTCGAGCTGTTTGGGCTCGGTGGGCAGGAACTCGTGCAGCGGCGGATCGAGCAGGCGAATGGTCACCGGCAAGCCGCGCATCTCGCGGAAGATGCCGACGAAGTCCTCGCGCTGGAACGGCAGGAGCTTCGCCAGCGCGGCGTCGCGGCCGCGCGCGTCGTCGGCGAGGATCATCTCGCGCATCGCCTGGATGCGCTCCTCGTCGAAGAACATGTGCTCGGTGCGGCACAGGCCGATGCCCTCGGCGCCGAAGGCGCGGGCTGTCCGGGCGTCGAGCGGGGTGTCTGCGTTGGCGCGCACCTTCATCGTGCGCGCGGCGTCGGCCCAGGACATGAGCTCGCCGAATTCGCCGGACAGCGCGGCGCTTATCGTGGGGACCGCGCCCTCGTAGACGTGCCCGTTGCCGCCGTCGAGCGTGATGATGTCGCCCTTCTTGTGAGTCACCGTGCCGGTCGGGTGACCGGCGTCGTCGTAGACGGTGATGGTCATCGTCTGCGTCTCGTAGTTGACGGCGCAAGCGCTCACGCCCGCCACGCACGGCTTGCCCATGCCGCGCGCCACGACGGCGGCGTGGCTCGTCATGCCTCCGCGCGCCGTGAGGATGCCCCGGGCCGCCTTCATGCCGTGGATGTCTTCCGGCGACGTCTCGACGCGCACCAGGACGACCGGCATTCCCTGTCCGGCGCGCCGCTCGGCTTCGTCGGCGCTGAAGACGATGTAGCCGCTGGCCGCGCCGGGGCTGGCGGGCAGGCCCCGGGCGAGCAGCTTCTTGGGCGCCTCCGGGTCGAGCGTCGGGTGGAGCAGCTGGTCGATTCCGCCGGGGTCGACGCGCAGGACGGCTTCGTCCTTGGAGAGGAGACCCTCCCTGGCCATGTCGACCGCGATTCGCACGGCGGCGCGCGCGGCGCGTTTCGCCGAGCGGCACTGCAGCATGTAGAGCTTGCCCTCCTGGATGGTGAACTCCAGATCCTGGACGTCCCGGAAGTGCTTTTCGAGCTTGTCCGCGATGCGCGTGAGCTCGCGATGGGCCTCGGGCATCCCGATCTCGAGGGAATCGTCGGGCTTGCCCGCAGCGCGAGGGGAGGCGATGGGTTGCGGCGTGCGGATGCCGGCGACGACGTCTTCGCCCTGCGCGTTCGGCAGCCACTCGCCGTAGAGCGTCTTGGCGCCGGTCGAGGGATCGCGCGTGAAGGCGACGCCCGTAGCGCTCGTTGCACCGAGGTTGCCGAAGACCATCGCTTGCACGGTGCAAGCCGTGCCCCACTCGTCCGGGATGTCGTGCATCCGGCGGTAGACGACGGCGCGGTGGTTGTTCCACGAGTCGAAGACGGCGCCGATCGCCTGCCAGAGCTGCTCGCGCGCGTCGGTCGGGAAGTCGCGCCCGGTCTCCTTCTTGACGATGGCCCGGTATGTAGCGGCGAGCGCCCGCAGCTCGTCGGCCGGGATGTCGGAGTCCGGAACGCGCCGTTTCAGCTCTTCGACGTTGAGGCGCGTCCGATCCACGCCCTTGGCCGCGGCGACGCGCGCGCGTGCCTCTTCGAGCGCGCGCTCGAAGGGCTCACGCGGCACCCCGAGCGCAATGGTCGCGTGCATCGCGAGGAAGCGCCGGTAGGCGTCGAACGCGAAGCGGGCGTTGCCCGTGCGGGCGGCGAGCCCGTCGGCGACGGCGTCGGTCAGCCCCAGGTTGAGGATCGTGTCCATCATGCCCGGCATCGACGCGCGCGCGCCGGAGCGCACGCTCACGAGCAGCGGCGCCGAGGCGTCTCCCAGTCGAGCGCCCATCGCGCGCTCCAGGCGCTCGACGGCCGCCCCGATTTCGTCGCGCGTCTCCTGGGGGATTTGCTTCGTACGGGCGAAGGCGTTGCACGCGGTCGTCGCCACGGTGAAGCCGGGCGGAACCGGGAGGCCGAGCGCGGTCATCTCGGCCAGCCCGGCGCCTTTGCCCCCGAGCAGGTCGCGCCGCTTGGGGTCGCCTTCCGCGCGGCCGTCGCCGAAGAAAAAGACGCTCTTTGCCATCGTCGGTCCGGAGAGAATTACAGAAAATCCGCGAGATCAGGAAGGAGGATCTCCTCCCCATCTCGGCTTTCTGTGTCAGGAAATCGGGCCCTTTCCGTTTGAGCCTAGGGAGAGGCGACGACGGCGGCTGCGAACGTTCCCTTCGGGTCCCCGCAAGCGACCCCGAGAAGAGCAAACCCCGCTTTTTCCACCACCAATGACGCTTTGGGAAAGACAAGAGCCGCTTTTGTCGCGACCAATGACGCTTTTGTCGTGAACAAAGCGTCATTCGTCACCACCAATGATGCTTTTTCAGGGACGAACGCCTCTTTTGGATCGCCAAAGGACGCTTTTGCCGAAACAAAAGCCGCTTTCTCCACGACGAATGACGCTTTTGAGGCGACCAGTGACGCTCCCTTCACGACGAATGACGCTTTTGGATCCACAAAGGACGGTTTTGCGTCCACAAGTGACGCTTGTGAATTCACGAATGACACGTTTGCAAGGACAAATGACGATTTGGGAGCCTCACCGCCAGCCCAACCAGGGATAAGCGTCATGCCCATCGCGACCAAAGCCACCCCTCGTTCGTTCGCCGCCCCCAAGGTGCCGGTGAGCGTGTCCGCGCTCGTCACGTATGCCAGGGCGGTGGTGACGCAGCCGCCCGTTTCCGAGGTGGCGCGCTAGCGCAGCGCGCGGGGCTACGAAGTCACCCACCCGTTGCCATGGCCCGCCAACGTGCGCTACGCGGGCTGCTGGATCCCCGTGCAGACCGCCCCTCCTGCCCCGGCCCTCATGCCGCCATTCCCCCGCCGTACGGGGCCGCTCGTCCTCGTCTTGGTCGCGCTGTCCGCCGCTGCGGCCTGCAGGCACCACCCGTCCGGCGGGACCGCCGCCGACCCCGAAGCCGGCGAAGTCGTCTCCATCGCCCTGCCGGATGCCGGCGCCGAGGACGCCTCGGTCTCCCCGGTCATCTACGCCCTCACGTTCATCACGCCCATCATGAGCGAGCCCGAGTGGGCGCCGCACGACCCCACCAAGGCAAGCGACGATCGCAAGGGGGTGATCCGTCTCGGGTACCTGCGAAAGGGGGACAAGGCTCGCGTGAAGCCGCAAGTCGTGAAGAAGTCGAACTGCCCCGAGGGGTGGTACGAGCTGATCTCCTCCGTAGGCGCAGCGACGACGGGCGGCTTCGTGTGCGGGAAGTACGCGACGACCGACCCCGACGACAAAGAGCTCGCGAGCGCGCCGCACTCGCCGAACCTGGGGGGCCCCCTCCCGTACGACTACGGCCTCAACCTGGTGAACGGCGCCCCGCTTTACCGTCGCCCGCCGCTCCGCAGGGAACGTGCCGAATACGAGCGAGGGCTCGCCGTCGGCAAGACCCCCAAGGACGACGACAGGGGCGGCGGCGCGAGCGCACCCGCGACGGCCGCGGCGCGCGCGCCGAGCGACAACGGCAGCGGAGAGACGCCGTGGTACCTCGAGCACAAGGACCGCTCGCAGCTCTCGATGGACGACCTCAAAGGGGAGACTTCGCTCATCGAGAAGCGGATGGTCAAAGGGTTTTATCTCGCGCTCGACACGAAGGTCCACGCCTTCGCAGGGAGCTTCTGGCGCACGACGCGCGGGATGTTCGTGCAGAAAGACGCCATTCTCGTGCATGACCCGAAGGTCGAGTTCGAGGGAGTGTGGATTGGCCGGGGGGACGAGAAGCGCCACCTCCCGCTCGGCTGGATCATCAACCCGCATCAATGGAAGTACGAGATCGACGAAGAGCACCAGAAGGCGCATCGGCACGATCACGTGGAAAGGTTCACGATTGTCCAGCTGACCGGAAAAAAGACCCTCGTCGAGGGCCACCGGTACTACGAGACCGACGAGGGGTGGTGGCTACGCGACATCGACGGCACGATTGCGGAGCCCGGTCCCCCTCCGAAGGACCTGGCGCCTGCGGAGAAGTGGATCGACGTCAACCTGGACGAGGCAGTCGCTCGTCGCGTTCGAGGGCGACAAGCCGGTCTTCGCGACCCTCATTTCGAGCGGACGTCACGACGACGACGACGCCTCCAAGGATCACCGCACGCGGACGGGGGAGTTCCGCATCCGCGAGAAGCACGTCTCGGCCACGATGGACAACGACACCGCGACCGATGGGCCTTACTCGATCGAGGACGTCCCCTGGATCATGTACTTCGACGGGAGCACCGCCCTTCACGGCGCGTTCTGGCACTCGAAGTTCGGGCACGAGCGGAGCCACGGCTGCGTCAACATGACGCCGCACGACGCGCACGAGCTCTTCGGGTGGGTCGGGCCTACGGTGCCGGAAGGTTGGCACGGCGCTCGGGCCACCGACGCGAACCCGGGGACGCGGGTGATCGTGCACGAGGACGGGAAGAAGGACGCAAACTAGCTAGCGCCCGGCAGCCGTATCCGCGCTCGCTTCCAGGAAGGCGACGAACGCCGCGTTGACTGCGTCGGGGTGCGTGAGCGGTCCCATGTGACCTGCCGCGGGGACGGTCACGGTGCGCGCGTGGGACATCGCCTGCGTGAGGCGCTCGACGACGCGGCGCGAGGGGAGGGGCGACGCCTCGCCCGTCACGAGCAGAACCGGACAGCAGAGCGCTTGGTAGCTGGACGCCGGCGTCACATCGTCGAGGAGACTCCGCAACCCCTCGCGAACGACCCAAGCTACGCGCCGGAACTCGGCTCGCGCCTCCTCCCGGAGCAAACCCCACGCGTCGCGCCCACCCCAGAACTCCACGAAGCGCTGCAGCCAGCGTTCGCGATCGGTCTCCCGCGAACCCCACGTCCGTACGATGGCGCGAAGCTCGCCCATCGAGTCGGCGTCGTCGGGGCTGTCGAGCAGGCCGAACGCGACAGGGTCGTAGAGCGCGAGCGACCGCACCAGGGCGGGAGCCGCAAGCGCCGCGTCGAGCGCGACCAATCCACCGGCGGAGTGGCCGATGACGTGCGCCGGGCCCGTCGCCGCGAGGAGCTCGACGACACACGCGACGTCTTGCCGAAACGAGAACGGGCGCGGCTCGGGCCAAGGCTCCGAGGCGCCTTGACCGAGGAAGTCTGGCGCGACGGTGCGCAGGTCCCGCGCGACGAGCAGCGGAACGAGGCGCTTCCACTGGCGACCCGACAGGCCCGAGCTGTGAAGGAGAAGGACGGGCGCTCCGGCCGCCGCGGTCTCGACGTGCCGCACCCTCCCGGCCAATCAGCCGACCAGCGGCGCGCCACAGAAGGCCGAGATGCTGTCCGCCCAGAAGGAGAAGTCGTCCCAGGAGCTCGTGACGAAGGCGACGACTAGCTCTCGGTAGTAGTAACCGCACTCTTTGGACATCTGGAGGCGCACGCCCAGGCTGCTCGACGGCGCGGGCGCCGGCGTCTCGGACACGGTCGATGTGTGGAACACGTGCGGGCCCGTGACGGTGATGGTCTTCTGCGTGTGGGCGGCGTTGCTCACGGAATCGACCGAGAAGACCACGTTGCCTTTCGAGTCGAAGGCGGTGACGACCTGCTCCCGGGAAGACGCGGTCGCGACCTCGAAATAGTCGATGCCTTCCTTCTGGATGTCTGCGGTCGCGACGATGCGTTCTGGCTCCGAGGAGCCTCCGGTACCGGGGCCGCCGCTGCAGCCGGTGAGGATCGCCATGGCCGCCGAAAGCGTGAGAAGGGTCGTCTTCATGGCCCGACCATGCGCCGATGCTCGGGCGAGGTCGAGTCACCCAAATGGGTTAACCTCGACTACGCGACGTTCCGCTCTTCGTGCGCCAGGCGTGTGATGCGGTTTCTAGCGTCGACGTGGACGACGCGCGGCCGATTGACGGCGGCTTCCTGCAAGGACATCCACCCGTAGGTCGCGAGGATGACGAGGTCCCCCGGCTTCACCAGGTGTGCGGCGGCGCCGTTGATCCCGACCTCGCCCGAGCCGCGCACGCCGGGAATGACGTAGGTCGAGAGGCGTGCGCCGTTCGTGACGTCGTAGATCTCGATCTTCTCGTTCTCGAGAAAACCGGCGGCCTCCATGAGGCCGACGTCGATGGTGATCGAACCGACGTAATCGAGATCGGCGCGGGTCACCGTGGCGCGGTGTACCTTGCCCAGCAGGAATTGTCTCAGCACGTGTCCCTCCGGTCGGGGCCGCAGGTGGTGTTGCGCGGTCTCCGCCGAGGCAGAAAGATGAGGCCTTTCGGCCCGTCGGTCAACGCCAGCCTTCGGCCTTTGACGCAGCGCGTGCGCACCCCCGCGTGCGGACTAGTTGTCCGGCTGTTTGCGCTCTTCCCGGTAAAGGCGGAGAGCAAAAGCCCCGCCGGGAGTGCCGCGGAACTCGGCGGCGAGCCCGGCCAGAGGGGGCGGCGCCGCCTCGGGCGCTCCGCGAGGGAAGGGGTGCTCGGGCGGCGCGAGCAGCGGCGCGGCGAACGCGGCGAACGCCAGGTCGGCAACTCCGAAGCGATCCCCCAGGAGGTAAGGGCGCCCGTCGGAGAGCCGTCGGCCGATCTCGTCGAAGAGGCTCCGTACCTTGTCTCCCGAGCGCGAGGCGCCGGCCTCGTCGATGCGCATCGCCCGGCGCATCGCGAGCCTGAGCAGCGGGAAGGCGGTTCGAACGACGGCGTGCTCGAGCGGAGGCGTGGAGACGCGCATGAGCTCGAGGAGGCGCTTGCGGTGCGGCAAGAGGTGAAAGTACGCGAGCCGGCGCACGTGCGGCGCGAAGTCGACGTCGAGGCGGCGCTCGAGGGCGAGCGCCTCCGCGTACTGCGCGCTCCCGTGCGCGGGCAGGAGCTTCCGGTGGGCCGGAGCGTGGCGATCGGCCCAGCGCACGATGAGAGGCGAGTCGTCGAGCACGCCCTTTCCCTCGACGACGAGGACGGGGACCGAGCCGGGCCTGCCGCACGCGCGGCCCACGGCGAAACGATGCATCCCCGGAGCGTGCCCCTCTTCCCGGAAGGGCACGCGGGAGTACTCGAGCGCCCACCGCGCCTTCTCGCAGAAATGGCTGAACGGGATGGTGACGAGCGTCGGCATGGGCTCTTTCTGGGGGCCGGCTGTCGCCTACTCCAGCCGCGAAAAGTCGGCGATGCGCAGCATCGACTGCGCGCCGTGAGCGAGGGTCTCCAGGCGCTTCGGGGTGAACTCGTCGCCCGGGTCGTTGACGAGCGTCTCGATGAAGATGCGATCGAGCTCCGTCGCGAAGTTCCCCATCTGCATCAACGCAGTTCGAACCGCGCTCTCGCTGGTCAGCCCCCCCGTCAGCGCGTCCAGCTGCTCGACGAGCGCGGCGATCTTCACGTCGTCGGGCTTCTTGCTGTCCTTGAACTCCCACGGCAGTCCACAGGACAGGCTTCGCCTCCCGGCTGATGCCGGCGAGCCGCTTGGCGACGATCTTCGCCTTGCCGAGCCAAGGCTCCTTCTTGTCGACGACGGCTTGCAGCGCGCTGGCCCGCGCCAGGCACGCGACGACGTTCCCGAGCGCCGCGGGCCCGCTTGCGGCGAGGACGGCGTCGGCCACGGGGTTGCTCGTGGCGCCCGCCACCAGGCCACGAAGCCTCTCGGTCGCGAACTCCTCGACCCGGGCCACGGTCTCGGTCTGCGAGAGATCGAGCTTCTTGCCCTCCAGGCCGGCGTAGGCGGCCGCGACGGCGTCCGGAAACGCAATCGAGGCGTACCCCCGGTCGAGAAGGGTCCGCAGCGCCGCGATGCATGCGCGCCGCAGCGCGAAGGGATCGGCCGCGCCGGTGGGCGCCAGACCCACGGCGAAACACCCGGCGAGCGTGTCGAAGCGATCGGCGAGGGCGACGATCGCCGAGACGTCTTCCTGCGCGACGTCGTCGTGGGCGCCGACCGGCTTGTAGTGGTCGCGGATCGCATCGGCGATCTCGCGCGCCTCGCCGCGCGCCAGCGCGTACGCGCGCCCCATCTGCCCCTGAAGCTCGGGAAACTCGCCGACCATCAACGTCACGAGGTCGCACTTGCAGAGGTGCGCGGCGCGGGCAATCCGTGCCTTGGCCGTTTCGTCGAGGCCGAGGAGCTCGGCGAGCCGTGCCGAGAGCCGCTCGATGCGCTCGACCTTTTCGCGGACCGTCCCGAGCCGATGATGAAAGACGATGCCGCCGAGCTTCTCGAAGCGCGCCTCGAGCGGGGTCTTCTGGTCTTCCTCCCAGAAGAAGCGAGCGTCGGCCAGGCGCGCGCGCATCACGCGGTCGGTGCCCTTCGCGATGACGTCGGGACGGTTGGCCGTGTTGACGACCGCGAGGTAGCTCGGCAAGAGCTCGTCGTCGCTCTTCTGCACGCAGAAGTACTTCTGGTGGCCCCGAGCGACCGCCCGGATCACCGCCGCGGGCAGCGCCAGAAACGCGCGGTCGAACGATCCCGTCACGACGTGAGGCTCCTCGACGAGGGACGCGTTCTCGTCGACGAGGACCGGCGCCGGGTCCTGCGTTCCGCCGGCCGCGCGCGCGGCAGACTCCACGCGCTCCATCATCGTGCGTACCCGCTCGTCGCGATCGACGAGCACGTGCCGGCGGCGGAGCTCCTCGACGTAGGCGCCGGGGCTCCGCAGATCGAACGCCTGCGGCGCGAGAAACCGGTGGCCGCGCGAGGTCCGCCCGCTCTTGGCGCCCGCGAAGGCCAGCGGGACGACCTCTTCGCCGAAGAGGGCGACGATCCACTGCACCGGGCGTCCGAACGTCGTGTCCAGGTCGGCCCAGCGCATCGATTTGCGAAACGGAATCGCGCTGCATACGGCGCCGAGCGCGGCACCGAGGAGCTCCAGGGCCGGGCGCCCCGACTCGACCCGCCGCCCGACCACGTAGCGGCCCGGCTTGGCCTTGGGTCCGGCGGCCTTCTCGACGATGCCGAGCGCCCCGACCGAGACTCCCAGCTTGGCCGCGAACGCCTCCGCAGCCTTCGTCGGCTTTCCGTCCTTGAACGCTGCCGCCTCCGGGGGGCCGACGATCTCCTCGTCGAGGTCGAGCTGGCGAGACGCCACCTCGTCGACGATGACCGAAAGGCGGCGCGGCGTGCCCAGCGCGCGCACGTTCCCGTGCGGGAGTCGCACCTTCGCCAGCTCGTCGGCGGCAATCTTCGGGAAGCGCGGCGAGCGCCGCGTCGACGAAGGACGAAGGGAGCTCCTCGGTGCCAATCTCGAGGAGAAGGGAGAAGGACGTGGCCATCGCGGGGAGAGGATGTAGCGGCATCCTCCCCTGCGACGCAAACGTCCTGGGTGGTGGAGGAGCGGGGCCCTGCCCCGGACTGAGCTATCGTCCCCCGGAGCTGGCGTGTCGCACGCCGACCGGGCATTCCTGAAAGGCCGCATGAACGCCTTCGTTTTCCAGCCTATAGGGGTCGTCCGATCCTCCTTCGGCGAGCGGGTGTCCGCGCCGCGCCAGGCCGGCGTCGGCGCCGGTGCCGCGGCTCGCATCGAGCTTTTCGCGGGGCAGGGGTACGAGGACGCGCTCTCGGGTCTGGACGAGTGGGAGTACGTCTGGGTGCTCTTCGTCTTCCACAAGAACATCGAGCAGCAGCGGGGCTGGCGGCCCAAGGTGCGCCCTCCAC
Organism: uncultured delta proteobacterium; assembly: GCA_963720145.1. Taxonomy (GTDB): domain Bacteria; phylum Myxococcota_A; class Polyangia; order Polyangiales; family Polyangiaceae; genus Palsa-1150. The sequence goes on along the minus strand of CAVREO010000029.1, from coordinate 141,384 downwards.
GCGCGGTCGAGAAGCACGGCGTCTTCTCGACCCGTTCGCCGCACCGGCCCAATCCGATCGGGCTCAGCGCCGTTCGCGTGGAGCGGCTCGAGGGGCTGATCGTCCACGTGCGCGACGTCGATCTGCTCGACGGAACGCCCGTCCTCGATCTGAAGCCGTACGTCGCCTACGCCGACGCGCGTCCGGACGCGGGCAGCGGCTGGCTTTCCCCGGCCGACCCGCGTGCCGCCGCCTGGGCGGTGGGCTTCTCGGACGAAGCGCTCGAACAGCTCGTCTGGCTCCGCGAACGTGGAGTCGACCTGCGCCCTCCGATCGAGGCGGCCCTCGCGCTCGGGCCGCAGCCGCATGCGTACCGGCGTATCCGCAAGCACGGCGCGGGTATGCGCCTGGCGATCAAGGACTGGCGCGTGGACTTCGACGTCTGCGACGGACGCCTCGTCGTCCGGGGCCTGGAGAGCGGATACCGCCCGTCGCAGCTCGCGAGCCCGATCGCGAGCGCCCCGCGGGTCGGCGGGGACGAGAGCCTGACGGTGCACCGGGCCTTCGCGTCGAAGTTCAGCGCTCCGCCCGCGGGGCCGGCCGCCCCTCGTGCCGAGTGACCGTTCTTTTTTGGTTTAGGCGTGACCGCTGCTGACTACGGGGTTCACGTCCGCTTCGATGTTGGCGGCGCATGCCTCGCAACGCGCGACCATGGGCCCGAGCGAGAGCCGCACCCGAAGCTGGGCGGCGCAGCTGGGGCAGGCAAGTCGCGCGTACCAGCGGCCTCTTCGCTTGAACACTGTCGATGCCGAGACGCACGGCGGCTCGGCCCAATGGGACACATTCATGTTGGCGGCTACGGTCGCGACGAGCGCGTCCTTAAGTAAGCCGTACTCGTCGCGACCCGAATGCGCAACATGCAGCGCGCGTGCTCGCCCGAGCCCGCTTCAGTCGCCGAAGAGGTCGAGCGTACGCCGATCGGCCGAAGCGCGCCGAGCGCGGGTCTGTCCCCACTGCCGCAACGCCTGGATCTTCTCTTCGTAAAGTGTCGCCAGGGGTATGACCTCGCGGGCTGCCGCGCGCAGGTGTTCCTCGGCCAGCTCTCGCTGCTCGGCGAACGCACGGAAGAGCGCGCTCGAGACCATCTGCTCGATTTCCGCCCCCGACCAGTGCTCGAGCTCGCCCGCGAGATCGGCGACCGGGTATGCCTCGGCGCTTCGTCCGCGCTGCTGCAGGTGCACGCCGAGGATCTGCGCGCGCTCCTTGCTGGAGGGGAGATCGACGAAGAAGACCTCGTCGAAGCGTCCGCGGCGTACGAGCTCGGGCGGCAAGCGTTCGACCTCGTTGGCCGTGGCCGCGACGAAGACGGGCGCTCGGCGCTCCTGAAGCCAGGTCAAGAACGAGCCGAAGACACGCGCGTGCCGGCCGTCGGTCGCGTCGGCTGCCAGGCCCTTCTCAATCTCGTCCACCCAGAGCACCAGCGGGGCCACGGCTTCGACCGCTCGCGTTGCCTCGACTATCGCGTGCTCGGGGGCTCTCGCCGAGAAGACCTCGGCGAAGTCCATGCGTACGAGAGGCAGCCCGAGCACGCGCGCCGCCGCCTTGCTGACGAGCGATTTGCCGCACCCCTGCACGCCGCACACGAGCACGCCGCGCGGCTCGGCGAGCCCGAATTCGCGAGCTCTCGAATCGAACGCGAGCACGCGCGAACGCAGCCACGACTTGAGCACCTCCAGGCCGCCGACGTCGTCGAGCGTGACCTCGGCGTCGATGAGCTCGAGGCTGGCGCTCCGACGCAGCGCCCCGCGTTTCTCGGCGATCACCCGCTGCAACGCCAGGTCGGGCGCGGCCAGGCCGCGGGCGAAGCGGAAGGCGCGCCTGGCCTCGTCGAGCGTGAGGCCGAGGGCCGCGCGCACGAACGCATCGCGGGACCAGCTAGGATCGAGCCCCTCGGCCGCGTAGGCCTTCGCGAGCGTGTCGGAGCCCGGGAGCGGAAGCGCGAGGACGCGCGCGTCGCGGTCGAGCTCGGGCGGCAAGTCCACCGCCGGCATGACGAGGACGAGCGGAAGCGCGCGCCGTGCCGCCGCGAGATCGCGCAGCGAGCGCACGACCCGAGCGTCGGCGATCCAGGGGTGCAGGTCGAGCATGACGCGCACGACCCCGGCCTCGTCCGAGCGTGCCGCGCGGTCGATGGCGGCCGCGGGCTCCCGGGCTTCGCGCGCCTCGCCCGAATCGCTCCAGCCTCGCGTCACGCTCCACTCGACGAGGCGCGTGCCGGGGAACGCCTGCGCCACGAGCTCGGCCGCGCGACGCTCTTCGTGCGTGACGACGCAGACGACGGGTATCCCTGCCGACGCGGTCGCGCGCAGCTCTTCGACGAAGTCGCTCACTCACTCCTCCGCCGTCACGCGAAGGACTTCTTCGAAGCTCGTCACGCCCGCGGGCGAGCTTCTTGATCGCGGCCTCGCGCAGGGTGAGCAGACCGTCGTGGCGCGCCTGCTTGGTGATGTCCTTCGCGCTGGCCTTGCCCGACGATGAGCTTTCGAATCTTGTCGTCGACCTCGAGCACCTCGAACACGCCCGTGCGGCCGAGCAGGCCCGTCGACCGGCACTGAACGCAGCCCTCGCCGAACGCGACCATCAGGTCGGCGTCCTGGCCTTGCTCGCGGAGCTGCGCCACGTCAAGCCCAGGAGCGTCATCTGGTCAGGCGTCAGAAACGTCTCGACGCGGCACGCGGGGCACACGGTGCGGACGAGGCGCTGAGCCACGACGCCGACGAGAGTCGACGACAGCACGAACGGATCGACCCCGAGCTCGAGCAGCGCGTGATCGCGGTCGCCGCGTCGTTCGTGTGCAGCGTGGCGAGCACCATGTGACCGGTGAGCGCGGCCTGCAGCGCGATCTCGGCCGTCTCGGTGTCGCGCACCTCGCCGACCATGATGACGTCCGGATCCTGGCGGAGCACGTGCCGGAGCGCCTCGGCGAAGCCGAAGCCGATCTTCGGCTGGACCGCGACCTGGTTGAAGGCGTCGACGACGATCTCGATCGGGTCTTCGATCGTCACGACGTTGACGTCGGGCGTGGCGATCGTGCGCAGCGCCCCGTAGAGCGTGGTCGTCTTGCCGCTGCCGGTCGGGCCCGTGACGAGGATGCATCCCGTGCGGGCGCGCGAGGAACCTCTCGGCGACCTGCAGCTGCGCGTCGAACATCCCGAGCTCCGGCAGCTCGCGCAAGAGCGCGCCCGGGTCGAAGATGCGGAGCACGAGCTTCTCCCCGAAGGCGACCGCGATCGTCGACACGCGCATCTCGACTTCGCGCTCGCCTCGAGCGGTCTTGATGCGGCCGTCCTGCGGACGTCGTTTCTCGGCGATGTCGAGGCGCGCGAGCGTCTTGATGCGCGAAACGATCGCCGGGTGCACGGCCTTCGGGAGCTGGTGAACGGTGTGCAGGACGCCGTCGATGCGCATCCGCACGACCGAGAGGTCCCGGCGCGGCTCGATGTGCACGTCGCTCGCCCGCTGATCGAGCGCATAGTGGAGCAGGTACTCGACCGCCGAGACGACGTGGCTGTCGCTCGCCTCGATGTCCTCGACCCGCTTGAGCTTGACGTACCGCTCGAGGTTGCCGATGTCGACGCCGCCCGTCGCCTGCTGCTCGGCGGCGTCCACGGCGCCCCGGAAGCCGTAGAAGTCCGTGATGAGCCGCTGGATGTCGCCCGGGGTCGAGACGACGATGCGCGGCTCCCGGCGCACGTGGGTGCGCAGGTCTTCGACGAGCGCGTGGTCGAGCGGGTCGGAGACGGCGACGGTCACCGTGCGATCGTCGGCCCCGACGACGAGCGCTCCGTGGCGGCGCGCGAAGGGCCGCGACAGGAGCTTCGGCGCGAGCTTCGCGTCGATCTTCAGCGGGTCGAGGTCCACGAAGGGGAGCCCGACGTGCTGCGCGAGCGCCTGCATGATCGTGCGCTCGCTCGAGCGGCAGGCGCGCGTCGCCCGCCTGCGCCAGACCGAGCGACGCCACGACCTCCGCGGGGTGAACGGCGTCGGCCGCAGCGGCCGCGCGCTTGCGGGGCCCGCCGCCTCGCTGGCGAAGCAGGCGCGCGTGCGCGACGTCGCCGCGGGCGACGGCCTCCCGCCGTTGCTCGAGCGTGAGAAGGCCCGCGCGCTCGAGGACCTCGGAGAGGTACTCGAGCGTCAGCGCTGCGCGCGGGTTGGCCCGCGGGTGGGGGACGACGGGCGCGGGCATGGCGCGTGGCGGACAGAGCCAGGGTAACACGGGCAATCCATCGAGGGGCGCGCTACCCTCGACGCCCTATGACAACCCCGAGCTCGATCGAGAGCTCGCCGAGCTACTCGAGCTCGGCGATCGCATCGTCCGCATGGCCCGCCAGCGCGGAGGGGCCGATCTCGTCGCCGAGTGCATTCTCCGCTCCGGCGCCGAGCTCTCGGCGAGGGTCCGCAAAGGCGAGCCCGAGCTCGTCGAAGAAGCGGGCACGCGGTCGGCGGGCCTGCGCGTCATCCAGGGCAAGCGCGTCGCGACGACGTCGACGAGCGACCTGACCGAGAGCGGAATCGAGCGCTTCGTCGCCGACGCGATCGAGCTCGCGGACCTTTCGCAGGAAGATCCCTTCGCGGGTCCGGCCGACCCCAAGCTCCTCTGCGATCCGGCGCGCGCGCCCGACCTGACCCTCTTCGATCCCGCGGGCGGCGGCGTCGACGCCGCGCAGGCCATCGCGATCGCGACCGAGGGCGAGCGCGCGGCGCTCTCGTTCGATCGGCGCATCACGAACAGCGAGGGAGCCACCTTCGGGCGCACCGCGGGCGGGGTCGCGGTCGTCCTCTCCAGCGGCTTCCGCGCGAGCTACCAGGGGTCGTACGCCTCGCTGAGCGTCGTCCCCCTCGCCGCCGACGAGGGCGGCAAGAACCGGCGCGGCCACCACTGGACCGCCAGGCGTCACCTCGCCGAGCTGGATCCCGCGGCCGAGGTCGGGCGCGAAGCCGCGCGCCGCACGTTGCGCAAGCTCGGCGCCCGCACCGTGTCGACCTGCGAGGCCGCGGTCGTCTTCGATCCCGACTCCGCGCGATCCATCCTCGGCACGCTCGCCGGGTGCGTCATGGGTAGCTCCATCTGGCGCAAGTCGAGCTACCTCGTCGGCCGAGAGGGCACGCGCGTCGCCGCCGATCGCGTCACCATCGTCGACGATCCGCTCATCCCGCGCGGTCCGGGCTCGCGTCCGTTCGACGGAGAGGGGCTCGCGAGCCGCAAGAACGTCGTCGTCGAGCGCGGCATCCTGCGAACCTATCTCTGCGACAGCTACTCCGCCCGCAAGCTCGGCAGGCAGAGCACCGCGAGCGCGGCGCGCGGAGGCGGAGCGAGCGTCGGCCCGAGCACGTCGAACTTCGTCTTGCAGCCGGGGACCGAGTCGAACGAGGCCATCGTCAAGGGGACCAAGCGGGGCCTCTACGTGACCGAGATGATGGGCTTCGGCTTCAACCCCGTCACCGGCGACTTCTCGCGCGGCGCGGCTGGCTTCTGGATCGAGAACGGGGAGCTCGCGTACCCCGTCAGCGAGGTCACAATCTCGCTCAACATCGACCAGCTGTGGCAACGCATCGACGCCATCGGCAACGACCTGGACCTCCGGACCGCGACGGCGTCGCCGACGATTCGCGTCGAGCGGATGACCATCGCGGGCGGATCGTGACACCGGAAGAGATCAAGGCGCTCCGCAAGGAGCTCGCGTGCACCGCCAAGGAGCTCGCAGCCGCCCTCGGTCTCGAGCAGGCGACGGTGCTCGCGTGGGAGAAGGCGGAGCTCTTTCCGACGAAGGCGTACGTGGATCGGATGAACGCGCTGCTCGCCAAGGGCCCGGGCGCCGTTCCGCGCAAGGCCAAGGGCGCCGCCGACCCGATGAAGAGCCTCGCCGACCCGCAGGTATGGGAGCTATTCCGGAAGATCGCGGGCAACAAAACCCTGCGCGAAGAAGTCGCGAAGCTCGCGGAGAAGTACCCGGACCCGGCGAGCGACTGACGGGGTATCCTCGTTGCCCGTGCAGGCGGCGGACCGGGAGCTCCTCGAAAAACAGGTCCGCGCGCTGAGCGAAGGGGGAGACCACGACGCGGCGGCCACCCTGGCGATTCGGGGCTACGGCCCGGAGCTCCTCGGGTTCCTCGTTGCGGTTCACCGAGACGAGACGGAAGCGGGCGACGCCTTCTCGGCCCTCGTGGAGGTGCTCTGGCGCAAGCTGCCGGAGTTTGCGTGGGAGGCCTCCTTGCGGACGTGGGCGTACGCCATCGCGCGAAACGTCTCGCGCACGCTCAAGCGAGACGCCGGGAGGCGTGGTCGTCGCGAGCCGGGGGCCGGCGAGTCGGAGCTCGAGGCCGTCGCGAACGGCGTACGCACGCAAACGCTCACGTACTTGCGCACCGCGAAGCGCACGCGCCTGCAAGCGCTGCGCGACATCCTGCCCGAAGAAGATCGCATGCTGCTGGTCCTGCGCGTGGACCGCAACCTGGGGTGGAACGACCTCGCGCGTGTGCTCGGCGAGGGACGGGGGGAAGAGCCGCCGAGCGGCCCCGAGCTCGCGCGCGAGGCGGCTCGCCTGCGAAAGCGCTTTCGAAATCGTGAAAGACAGGCTCCGGGAGATCGCGAAGCGGGAGGGCCTCATCGAGTAACGGCCCCCGCTCCTCGGTTCGCTTTTCTTCGCGCGGGGGCTTCACATTCTTCCCTGGCGGCAACCATCTCCGCGAATCGGAGAGGAAAGACCGCCATGAATGCACGGAAGAACGCGTTCCCCTTTGCTTTTTTTGCCCTGATCGCCGCTCTCGGCGGCTGCTCCCACCGGGCGCAGGTCGTCGCGAAGGTGGCGCAGGGGCAGGGCCCCGTCGGTGACTTCGCCTGGGGGGCCCCCGCCGCCGCGTCGGCGAACCCTCCCGCGCCGCGCTTCGGTGCCGACGAGGAGCCAATCGTCGACGCCATGCACGGCTGGAGTCACGCATCGCCGCGTTGACGGTCGCCCCCAAGGGCGCCGCCCGTTCCCTTTCGCCGCGGCGCCTACGGCGGGTCTTCGAGCTCGCTGTCGGTCGACGGTGGCGCGGGCGGCGCGACCGTGTCGTGATTCTCGGTCTCGCCCTCGATCGCTCCCTCGCCATGGCCCTCGCCTTCGGCGATGGGCTCGACGGCGACGGGCTCGCCCGGGTGCGCGTCTGCCTCGGGCGCGGCCCCGGGAAACACTTCCCCCAGGGTGGCTTCCGCGACGCGGCGCGAGTCTTCGCTCAGCTCGGTGAACTCCTTGAGGGTTGGCAGAATCCTTCAGCGACTTGAGCGAGAAGAGCGTGAGGAACGCGGCCGTCGTTCCGTAGAGCAGCGGCCGCCCGGGCTCGTCCTTCTTGCCGAGGATGCGCACCAGGTCGCGCTCGAGCAGGAGCTTCAGCGTGGCGCCGCTGTCGACGCCGCGAATGTCGTCGATTTCCGGGCGCGTGATCGGCTGGCGGTAGGCGACGATGGCGAGCGTCTCCAGCTGCGCGCGCGTCAGCCGCACGGGACGCTCGCTCGCGAGCTCGCGGACGAACGGCGCGTACTGGACGCTCGTGCGGTAGAGCCAGCCGCCGGCGACTTCGTCGAGCACGATGCCGCGCGTCGCGTACGTCTGCTTGAGCTCCGCCAGCGCCTCGCGCACCTGCTTGACGGGCGCCGACGCCAACCGGGCGAGCTCACCCGCCTTCATGGGCCGGTCGCTCGCGAACACCAGAGATTCGAGAAGACCGCTCAGGTGCGTGCGCGAGAGCTCGCGCGCCGGCTCGACCTCGGACGTGGGGTCGTCGCCCTGGGCGGGCGGGGCGTCGTCGCCTTCCGAGGGTGCGGCGTCGCCGTCCTCCTCTTCCGCGAGCTCGAGAGGCGTCAGGTCGTGGAGCGTCGTGAGGTCCGCCCCGTCGTGGCGGAGCACCTGCTCGGCCTCGCCGCCGCTCATGTCGACCGTGGCCTCGGGGTCCCACGCACGCGCCGCCGGCATGCCCCCGAGCTCGGTGGGGGAGGGGTCGCGGGAGTCGCTCGGCGGCAGCGTGTCGGGCGCCGGAGCGGGGGCGGTTGGAGAGGCGTTCGGCGGGGGCGTACGGGACTTCCTGGGACTCACTCGGGGCGCTCCTCCTCGGTCGGGTCCGCTGGATCCGCAGGCGCGACCTCGCCCGCCGCTTCGACATATAGCGGTCCGAGGGGCTCGGACTGGAAGAGTCGCGTCATTTTGAGGCGCGTCATTTCCAGCAAAGCCAGGAAATGTGATGACGAGGTCGAACTTGCTGGCGAGCCCCTGGAAGAGCTCCTCGAACACCATGCGCTTGCGAACGGCGATGACGTCGGCAAGCTCGCCGATCCGGTCGGACAGGCTGATGCGATCGGCGACGACGTCGTGCGACAGCCGTACCTTGCTCCGGTCGAGGACCCGCTGGAAGGCTTCGACGAGCGTGAAGAGCGGCATATCCGCGAGCGGAGGCTGCCCCGGCGCGCCCTCGGCGACGAGATCGACGGCGGGCATGCCGCGTGGAAATACGTCGCGCCCCGCGACGCCGCGAGCCGCGAGCTGTTCCCCGGCCTGCTTGTACTTCTGGTACTCGAGCAAGCGGCGGATGAGCGCCTCGCGCGGGTCGATCTCCTCTTCGTCGAGGGCGTCGTCTTCCTGTCCCGGAGGCGGCGCCGGGAGGAGCATCTTGCTCTTGATGTGAGCCAGCGTCGCGGCCATGACCAGGTACTCGGCCGCGAGATCGAGCTGCATGAGCTGCATCACCGCGAGAAACTCCAGGTATTTCTCGGTGACGAACCCGATGGGGATATCGAGGATGTTGAGCTCGTGCTTTTGGCAGAGGTGAAGGAGCAGATCGAGCGGGCCCTCGAATTGCGGGAGCTGCACCGACCAGCCCGGCGCGCCTGTCTCGCCGGCTTCGCCGGGGTCGAACGTCCCGCCTTCTGCGCCTTCTACGCGGTCTGCCACGGTGACCTTTAAGCAAACACGGGCGCAGGAGGCCAGTCCCCGCTTGGTCCCGCCCCAAAAGAGCCGGGCAAATGGCGGGGTCGCGCGAGGGGGGGGCGCCGGGATAGCATGAACCTCGTGAATCCTGCCGCCGCGGCAGCGACGCCCAAAGCATGCCCGACTTGCGGCAAGCGGTACACCGCGGACGCGCTTTTCTGCCCGCTCGACGGGTCGCCCCTCACGACGGCGCCCGGCGCCATCGCCGCGGCGGCGGCGACCGACCCGTACCTCGGCCGGGAGATCCTCGCGCACATCGAGATCCGGCAGCTCGTCGGCATCGGCGCGATGGGGCGCGTGTACCGCGCGTTCCAGAAGGGCATCGACCGCGACGTCGCCGTGAAGGTCCTGCACCGGGAGCTCTCGGCAAACCACATGCTCGTCTCGCGCTTCCACCGCGAAGCGAAGGTCGCCTCCCGGCTCGCGCACCCGCACGTCGTGCACGTGCTGCTCGTCGGACAGCTCCCCGACGGCGCGATGTACATCGTGATGGAGTACCTGGACGGGATGTCGCTTCAGAGCGCCCTCGCCGGCGTGGGCGGGGCCATGCCTCTGCCGCGGGCGCTTCACATCGCGCTGCAGCTCTGCGACGCCGCGGGCGAAGCGCACGCGCAGGGCATCGTGCACCGTGACCTCAAGCCGGAGAACGTCATGCTCGTCGAACGGGCGGACGACCCGGACTTCGTGAAGGTGCTCGACTTCGGCATCGCACGCCTGAACTGGGGCGAGCAGTCGATGGCGACGGCGGCGGGGCTCATCTTCGGGACCGCGCGGTACATCTCGCCCGAGGGCGCGCAGGGCGAGAAGGTGGGGCCGCAGGGCGACGTCTACTCGATCGCGACGATGGTCTACCAGTGCCTGGCGGGGCGGACGCCGTTCGACGGAGAGCAGGCGGTCGCGCTGCTCGTTCAGCAGATCCACGACGCGCCGCCGCCGCTCAAGAGCATTCCGCGCGCCGCGTACGTCCCCGAACCGATCGCCGACGTCATCATGGCCAACCTGGCCAAGGGCCCCGAGCGTCGCGCCGAGAGCGCGCGCGCGTTCGGCCGGGCGCTGCTCGACGCGGCCGTGACGAGCGGTCTCTCCGCCCAGGACATCTTGACGCGTCCGTCGATGACCGGGCGGCCGCCGCAGTCGAGCTTCGTGCAGATGGCGCCCCTGCAGCGCACGCGGCAGCTTCCCCTGGAACCGGACGTGGCGGCGCGTATCGAGGTCGCCTCGCGCGCCGCGAAGACGGCGTACCTGGAGACGCCCGCGCCGCCGCCGCCGGACGGTCGCGCTCCCGTCCGCACCGAGATCGCCGACCCAGCGTCGCACCCCGCGAACTCCGCGACGACGAGGTGGGCGCCGCCTGCGGATTTCGCCGCGAAGCTCGTCGTGCAGCCCGGCGGCGTCGACCAGACGATGGACGACCAGCAGCTCTCGACGCGCGAGCCGGTCTTCCCCACGCCTGCCACGCCGGCGCCGGCGTCGGTGACCGCGCCGCCGGCGCTGCCGCGCTACGGGACACCGGCGCCGCCGACGCACGCGCCGTCGTTCGTCGGGCCGGCGCCGTCGGTGTGGCCGCCGGGGCGCGGACGCGGGTTTCTCCTCGTGGTGCTTTGCTTTCTGGTCGGGGCGGCGTTGACGGGGGCGTTCGCGTACCGCGGAGGGCTGCTCGGGTCCCGCGGGCGCGCCGCGAAGCTCGAGACCGCGATCGCCAAGGCGCAGGACGCGCTCTCGCACGAGCGCTGGGACGCTCCGCCTGGCGACAACGTGCGCGACATCCTGGGCGACGCGCTGAAGCAGTGGCCCGGGGACGCCGAGCTTTCGCGGCTGCGGGCGCAGGCCGGGGATCAGATCGCGTCGGCCGCGAACGCGAAGTACGAAAATGGTGGCGCGTCCGATGCGGCCCACCTCCTCGCGGTGGCGCAGCAGGTGGACCCGTCCAACGAGCGCGCGAAGGCGCTGGCGGCCGACTGGGCGGCGCGCGACGCCCGCGAGACGAGCGCACCCCGGTCGCCGGTTCCGCCGCTGACCGGCGCGCGCGCTGCCTCGGCTGCGCCACCTTCGGCGGGGGCCCGCGTGCTCGTCGAAGCGTCGAGCGGGAAGCCCGTACCTGGGCAGCCCGTGGACTTCTCGGCGCGGGTCGTGGCTGCGGGCGGCGCCCATCCGAAGGTGGACGGCGCGACGTTTCGTGTCGTCGGGCCCGGGATCGCTGCGGGCACGCAGCTCGCTGCGTCCGACGACGGCTCCGGAGTCTACGGCATGACGTTCGCGTTCTTGCAGGCAGGACGCTTCGAGGTCACCTTCGCGGCGCGCGCCGATGGCGTGGCGGTGCGCGGTGCGCGCGTCGTCGTCGTGCAAGCGGCGCAGCCGGCGCCCGCCCCTTCGCCCGCGGCCGAATCGCCTGCCGCGCCTTCACCGCCTCCCGTTGCGGCGCCACCGGCGGGGAGCGTGAAGTGGCTCTGAGCCGGAGGCGGAAGGCGTCGCTCCACGCAGCCGCTGCGTGGCTCGTCACCCTGATGCCGGGCACCTCGCGGGCGCAGGATCCTCAGGAACCACCACCGGGGCACTCCTCGCTGCTCGACCGACCCCACACGGTCGCCGAATTCGAAGCGGGCATTCTCGCCCTGCCCGGAGCGCCCATTTCCGCCGCCTATCGCGGAGGCGCGACGCCGATCGGAAGAGTCGGGAACGGGGACGCGACGCTCCAGACGGGCCTGCATCTCGTCTACCGGCCGACTCGCGATTGGGCCATCGGCGCGGGCGCGCTCTTCGCACCGCGGCCCACGAACGATCGCAACTACTACGGCGGCGCCAGCGCGCTGCCGCGCTCGCATGCGCGGAGTTACCTCCTGCTCGGCGGTGAGCTGCGCTATTTCCCGATCCATTCGCGGTGGATCGAGGTCTGGTTCGGCGTGACGGCGGGTGCCGTCATCGTCGGCGACCGCTACGCGACCGAGAGCGCTCCGCAGGTGCCGTCCATTCTGGGGACCAATACCGTGACGACCAGCACGGGAGGGGCCGCCGTCGGTGGGCAAATCGGCGCCGATTATCTCGTCACCGATCAATGGGTGCTCGGGTTGACGGTCCGCGGCAACGCGTGGCTTCTGCCCACGCAGCAACGCTTCTCGCCCGCGTGCGACTCCATCGGCGACTGCCCCACGCTTTCCGGGACCGTCGCGGCTGTCGAAGTCGCCTTGGGGGTCGGATACCGCATTCCCTTGTGAGCCCACCGGCGGACAAACTTGCCGGAGCGGGCGTGCGCGCCGTCGGACCGAGGATTACATTGGAAGGTGAAGCGGGCCGCTCTCGGCCGCGTCGTCGAGCCCGCCGCTTGTTCGCTTAGCCGACGAAACCCGAAAGATCCGGAGGGCTGCCATGTCGCGATGGCCATTGCTCACGGTGTTCTCGATGGTGTGGCCGCTGGCGGGCTGCGCGTCGTCCGTTCGGCCAGGGCTGGCCAACGTGCCGCGCGCGGATGACGGGCTGGGGTCCTTCCACGATCGAATTTACGACGTCGTCGCAAACGGCGAAGACTCCTGCGGCAAGCACGCGGAGCAAGGGCCGCTCCGCGGGCGTTGGCCTCCGTGCCGGTCGATGGCGCACCCGGCCGTGAGCACGCTGCTGTTGCCGGCCAATCGGGGCGCTGGCGAGAGCCTCGTGGTCCCGTGGCTCGAACATTTCTACGTGGGATGGCCGTGCGACCGGGGTCTTGCGCTGGCCGATTCGAAGGTGCTTGCCACCAGCCACCACGGCGCCCCAAGAACCGTCGTGCGAGGCTCCTTAGGGCATCGCGTATCGGCAGACGCGAGCCATCGCCTTCGTCACGGCACCGTCCTCAGGGCCTTGGCGAGCACCGTCGCGATGCGCTCGAGCACGAGCGCCATCACGGCGAGCGTCGCGATCGCCCGCAGGGGCGCGAGCAACGCGTGAACCTGGGCGGGCGAAGCAGCCCGGGCAACCAGCGCGGCGGCGAGCTCGATGATCACGGCAGCCGCCAGCAGAGGTCCGCCGAGCGCCACCGCCAGCGCGATGCCCGCGACGACGTCGTCGGCGGCCGCCAGCAAGGGGTGGGCGCCCACCGGCGCTAGCGCGAGCGCTCGGACGACGCGCGCCGGGCCGCCCGTCGCGAGAAAGATCGCCGAGGCCAGGAGCGACAGCGGCACCCCCATGGGCGTTGCGCGCCCTTCTACGGTTGGGGCCGAGAGCGTGTCCTGCGAGCCGCGCAGAGCGTCGGACATGCCGCCCGCCATCGTGGCCGCCCACAGGGGGATCGCAGCGGCGAGCGCCACCGGCACGCCGCGCGCCACCTCGGTGCTCGCGAGAATGAGCCAGGGGACCGACGTGTCCGCTGCCCTCGCTCCGAGCGCTGGGAAGATGCTCGCGGCGAAGGCGAGGGCCATCACGGCGCGCGCGGGCACCGGCAGCGCGCGCAGTCCGAACGCAGGCACCAGAGTCACGGTCGGCATCGCGCGAGCCCAAGCCAGACCGAGCGCTCCCAGGCTCACCCCCGAACGGGAAAACGCTTCCGCGATTGTCGCGACGACCGAAGGCATGACGCGGTAGCGTACACCGCGTTGGCGAGGATCCGGGCGACGGGGTAGAGCGGCGGCCGCGCGTGAGGCTATTCTCGCCTCCGCCCATGCCCCTCGACCTTTCGCTCTCCGGAAAGCCAGGCGCGCCCAGCGTCTTTCGGTACACGTGGAAGGACGCCGTGCTCTATGCCCTCGGCGTCGGCGCGAAGGCCGCGGAGCTCGACTACCTCTACGAAGGTCGAGGCCCGAACGTCCTCCCGAGCTTCGTCGTGGTGCCCAAGTTCAAGCCCATGCTGGACCTCCTCGCGAAGACCGGCGGCGACCTGTCCATGATCGTGCACGGTGGGGAGCGCGTCGTCGTTCACGGTCCGCTCGCACCGAGCGGCGAGCTGACCACGACCACCGCCATACGCGGCATTTACGACATGAAGCGCCTCGCGCGCGTGCTCGTCGATACGCGCTCGGTCGACGCCCGAGGCGTTCTCGTCGCGGAGACGACGTCGGACATCCTGTTTCGCGGCGAGGGCGGCTTCGGCGGCGATCCGCCGCCGAAGGAAGCGCGCGCCGTGGAGCGACCCCGAGACCTCGCGCCTACGTTCTCGATCGAGGAGAAGACCTCGCTCGAGCAGGCGCTCTTGTACCGCCTGTCGGGCGACCTCAACCCTTTGCATGCCGATCCCGAGTTCGCGAAGAATGTCGGGTTCGAGCGGGGCCCGATTCTGCATGGTCTCTGCACGTTCGGCTTCATGATCCGCCATGTCGCGCAGGGGCTTTGCCGCGGCGACGCTTCACGCCTTCGCGCGTTCGAGGGGCAGTTCCGGCGCCCGGTCTGGCCGGGCGATACGCTGGTCACCGAGGGCTGGCAGGTGCGCCCGGACGCCGTCGCGCTGCAGGTCAAGGTGAAGGAGCGCGACGAAGTGGTGATCGCGGGCGCATCGGCGACGCTGGCCTGACGCGGACGCTCACGTGAGCGTCACGGCGACGTCTCGTACGCTCCGGAGTCGAACTTGCGTGTGCGCAGGCGAAACTCGAACGTGAACCCGGGCCAGAGCGTCGTGTTCTTCCCGGTACGCGTCTGGTACCAGCTCGCGCATCCGGTCGCCCAGACGGTGCGCTTCAGCCGATCGTGCACGCGTTCGTTGTAATTCTCTTGTGAGTCGCGGCGCACGTCGACAAGCTCCAAACCGCGGGCGCGCATCGTCTCGATGGCGCTCATCACGTAGGCCACTTGGGATTCGATCATGAAGACCATCGAGCTGTGGCCGAGCCCCGTGTTCGGACCCACGAGCAGAAACAGGTTCGGGAAACCGGTGACGCTGGTTCCCAGGTACGCCTCTGCGCCGCTGCTCCAGGCGTCGTTCAAATCGCGCCCGCCGCGCCCGCGCACCTCGAAGGGCGCCACCTGCTCGGCTGCTTCGAATCCGGTGGCCAGAACGATCGCGTCGACCGGGCGCTCCTTGCCGTCGCCGGTCACGACGCCGCCGGGCCGCACCTCGACGATCGGGTCGGTGACGAGCTCCACGTTGTCGCGCTGCAGGGTGGGGTACCAGTCGTTCGTCGGTAGGATGCGCTTGCAACCCATCGTGTAGCTGGGAGTCAGCTTGGCGCGCAGCCCTTCGTCGGCGACGCTGAGCCTCAGGTGTCGCCTGGCCAGGCCGGATAGTGCTTCGAGGATGCGCGGCTCGACCACGAAGCCGAGCGCCAGCGCCTCTCGCCGCCAGTAGATGGCGCGGCGCGAGAGCCGTTGAACGGAAGGCACGAGCCTGAAGAGAGCGCGCTCGACCGCTCCGAAGGTCCGGTCGGGCTTGGGCAGGATCCACGGCGGCGTTCGCTGAAACACGTGCAACCGGCTCACGCGGGGCGCAACCGAAGGCGCGATTCTGGATCGCGCTTGCACCCGTGCCGACGACTGCCAGGCGCTTGCCGTCGAGCGCGAACGAATGGTCCCAGTTGGCCGAATGGAAGGTCCTGCCGCGGAAGGTGTCGAGTCCGCGTATGTCGGGCAGCGAGGGCTTGTTGAGCGGGCCGCACGCGGATACGAGGACCCTCGCGCGCACGGTTTTCCCGTCGGCGGTCCGCACTTCCCACCCTCTCGCGTCCTCGTCGAAGCGGGCTCCGACGACGGCCGTTCGAAATTGGACGTGCGGACGTACTCCGTATTTGTCCGCGCAGCGTACCAAGTACTCGAGAATCTCGCGCTGCGGGGCAAAGGCGCGTGTCCAGCGTGGATTCGGCTCGAAGGAGTACGAGTACAGGTGCGACTCGACGTCGCATGCGGCGCCCGGGTAGTGGTTGTCGCGCCAGGTGCCCCCGACTTCGTCGGCTCTCTCGAGGACGACGAAGTCGTCGATCCCCGCGCGCTTGAGGCCAATGGCCATGCCGAGCCCGGCAAAGCCGGCGCCGATGATGACGGCCTGGTGCATTGGGTCGAGCGGCATTCTAGCGCGGCTCTGACTCGATGGGCGACGGTGGCGGTCGAGCCCCGAAACGCCACCCTGAGGGCACGCGGCGTCACACGCCGAGGCCCGTCGCGGAGGGGAGAGAATCGCACGCTCGCGGTGGGCGATCGTGCGCTCTCCGGTAGCTCCCGCGGTGCGTGCGAGGGCGCCACGCGAGGCGGAAGGAGCGACGACCGCAAAGGTCTGGAGCGCGGCTGAAATCATGGTCGCGTCGAGGCGAGAGCGAGTGCACGGAAGGTTCCGTGGAGAGCGCGCGCTTGGGTTTCGGCAAGCGGCCTGAACGACCACGATGCCGCGGCGCCGACTCTTTGCGCATCGCTGCATCCGACGATGTTTCGACTGACGAATATTGTTTTGTCCATTCGTCCACCGCCGCGGCATTCGCCGCTTGAGTCGCCGCCCCGCGAATCGGCGGCGGGCTATTTTTGCGGTCATCGTCACCCCCGCGCATCTCGCGCGTCGACGGCGCGCGCGCAGCCCCGCGTTCGTGCGGCGCCGGATCGCCGCGCATGGAGGCCTCCGGTGTGCCCCCCGGCAGGCACAAGTGCCTCGGACGAGGTCCGGCGGTCGAAGTGCTTCTGCTCTGGACAGCGCGAGCGGCTCCGCGAGCGACCGGCGACGCGCAAATTCGGGATCGACGCGCGGCGAACGGGCGCGATTGGAACGCATGGGCAGACATTCGAGATCCACGGCCGTTGAGTGCGCTTGGTCCGACTGGCTCGCTGGTTGCGAGGGACCTCGCCCCGGCGGCTCGACGATAACCAACGAGCCATCCATTCGAATCTGCATCCAAACGAATCCCTAGGAGGACAGTCATGTTCCGAAATAATTTCGCAAAGGCCAGCGCGATCGGCACCGTGTCCCTCGGTCTGCTGGCGGCGTCACTCGGCGCGGGCTGCGGCGCCAGCCCGGGTGGCCAATCGGGGTCGACCGGAACCGGCTCCGAGCCCTCGGCGTCGATCACCGAGAAGCAGCTCGCCATCGGCGGCTGCGGCGTGGTCGGCACCTTCGCGATCAGCTCGCCCCAGGTCATCAACTGGATCGCGATGAACGCGGTGAACAACTCGAACCAGAACCTGAATTCGTCGTTCCTCCAGAACGCGCAGATGACGCTCCAGGCGATCACCGACCAGGGGCAAACCATCCAGGTCAACCAGACGGCTCAGCATGCGGATTCGCTGCTGCAGTCGGCGCTCAACACGGCGACCAACGCGTACAACCTGTCGCAGCACAACATGTACAACGCGACGGCGCAGAACGCGAACCAGACGACGGCGACGACGAACAACGTGTACGAAGCCGCCAACGCCACGCAGTACAACAGCGGCATGGCCTCGACGGTCGCGAACCAGTCGGACACGCACTTCAACTCCAACCAGGCGAACCAGTGGGCGAACGCGTCGCAGTTCGCGAGCAACCACGCTGACCAGTTCGCGAACGCGAACCAGTTCGCGCACGCCAACCAGGCGAGCGGAGCCAACCAGTTCGCCAACGCGAATCAGTTCGCCAACGCCAATCAGGCCACGGCGGCCAACCAGGCTGCGAACGCCAACGCGTTCGGCAACAACAACAACTTCTTCGGCAACACCAGCGTCGCTCCGGTGGGCTTCGCCGTGGGTGGGGCCATCAGTCCGCTCTTCGGCGTGCTGTCCAACACGGGCTTCGCGAGCAACGGCTTCGCGAACGGCCAGAACACCGCCGCCGCGCAGAACGCAGCCGCGAACACCAACACGGCTTCGGGGCAGAACACGGCGGCCGCGCAGAACGCCTTCAACAACACGAACACGCAGTCCGGCGTGAACAGCGCCTCCGCGGTGAACAACATCACCAACGCGAACACCGCGTCGGCCAGCCACGTCGACAACGCCAACACGATTGCCGACACCAACCACACGGATACGGCGACGGCGTTCAACAACGCCTCGGCGGTCACCTCGAGCAGGGCGCTCCAGCAAGCCACGACGACGGCGGCGGCCACCGCTGCCAACACCATGGCCCTGGCGAACGACAGCGCTCTGAACCAGGCGGCCACGTCGGCGTTCCAGAACCAGAGCACCGCCAGCTCCACCAACTCGAACGCGTACGTGTACGCGAACCTGTCGACGTTGCAGGCGCACAACTACATCCTGCAGACCAACTTGACCGCGAGTCAGGTCAGCCAAGTGCTGCAGCTCTTCACGGGCAATCAGTCCAACACCGTCGCGAACACGGCGGTCTTCCCGATCGCGACCCCGAGCTGCCTCTGAGCCGAGGGAACCGGTCCGCAGAATCGTAGTCAGTCCCTGTCCGGCGAAGGGGTCCGTGGTGTCCAACAACGCTCGGTCACCACGGCTCCCCTTCGTCGGCAGGCCTTTGGAGGTCGCCATGATTCATCCCCGTCGATTTGTGGTCAGAGTGCTGCCCCCTGTTACGGTCCTTGGCTTCGCCGCCTCGTCGTGGCTCGCGGGGTGCGGCCCCGGATCCCTGGGCAGCTCCAGTGCGGCGCTGCAAAGTCTGGATCAGAGCTGCGTGTTGACCGCGAAGCTCCAGTGTCCGTTCACGTGTGCGCAGGTCGATACGGCCACCGCGTGCCACGCCGACCTCGGTACGACGACGGATACCCAGTGCAATGCGGCGGCGACGGGGACCTGTCTCACGGGTTGCGGCTCCAACTGCGCGGCGAACTGCGCGGCGCAGGCTCACACGGAATGCGACGCGACCTGCAGGACGCAGTGCGACGGCAACTGCCGGGCTGTGTGTGCAGGGGCGTTCGACATCAACCAGTGTCAGAACCAATGCAGCGCTCAGTGCGACGACCAGTGCGCGTCCAACTGCAGCTCCGCCAGCGAAGACTCGTGCCAGAGCAAGTGCTCGGCCACGTGCAGCGCGACGTGCGGCGTCGAGGCGAAGATCGGATGTGAGCTCCGCGCGTCGGTCACCGCTCAGACCAACTGCACCGCCACGCTAGCCGCGGAGTGCATGGCGAACTGCGCGAGCGACTTCACCCTGCGGTGCGTTCAAGGGGGCCTGGACCCCGCGGCCGGGGGCGATCCTCCCGGCGATCCTCCCGGGGACGACGGCGGCGTCGCGCCTTCGGTCGGCGCGGGCGGAGGCCCGGGCGCGGTCGGGGTTCCCGACGCAGGCTCGGTGACTGCCCTGCCCGTGAGGCCGCGTGTGAGCTCGCTCCCCCAGTAGCGCGAGCAAACCGGCGCCGCGTCAGCCACCTCGGATGACGAGGGGCAACGCGGTTGACGGCTCCGCGTCGCGCGCAGCCAGGGCTTTTCTCGATAAATCTTTGCGGCATCCAGCTTGCTCCTGCGCTGGCGAGTCCTCGCGACTCAACCGCTCGGCAACGAAAGCGCGCCTCCGACGAATCGGTGGCGCGCTGGCCGGCGTCCACCGACAGGAGCTCAGATGAGAACTCGAATCGCCAGGCGCGCGAGCACCATGGTGTCCGTGCTCGGATTGTTCGGCGCCGTCGGCGGCGGCTGCCTCTCGCGACCGGTCGTATCGAACAATCCCGTCACGAACACCACGATTGAGAGTTCGATCTTCAACAAGACCATCGACAAGATTGACCTCCTCTTCGTCATCGACAACTCGGCGTCGATGGGAGACAAGCAGGATTACCTCAGCCAAGCCGTTCCGGACCTCATCGCGCGGCTGGTGACTCCCAACTGCGTGGACCCGCTCACGGGGACCGCCTACGGGCCCTCGGACCCGGCGGGCGGTGGCACGTGCGCCCAGGGGATCGTGGAGTTCCCTCCCGTGCACGACTTGCACATCGGCGTGATGAGCACGTCGCTCGGGACGCGTCTGAGCGAGCAGTATACGAGTCCCAACGGCACGGCCGGTACCATCTGCGACCCGAGCTCGACGGTCCAAGTCAACGGCCTCACGCTCAACGCCCACAACGACGATTGGGGGGAACTCCTCAATCGCGCGGGACCCAAGGAGACTCCTCTCAGCGACGCGGGAGGCTCCTTTTATCTGAACTTTTTCCCGACCAGCAACCCGAAGAATCAGAACAAGAACCCGAGCGCGGGAGCTCCGCCGATCCAGACGCCCGCCCAGCTCATCTCGGATTTCAAGGCACTCATCCAAGGCGTGGGCACCTACGGCTGCGGGATCGAGTCGCAGCTCGAGAGCTGGTATCGGTTCCTCGTTCAGCCCGACCCGTACGACTCGCTCACGCTGGACGGCCAGCGGCGCGCGCAGTGGCAGGGCGTGGACGCCACGATTCTGAAGCAACGGCACGACTTCTTGCGTCCCGATTCGCTCGTCGCCATCGTCGACATGACCGACGAAGACGACTCGGAGGTCGACGTGCGATTGCTGGATGGAAGCGCCTGGTTTCTGATGGCGACCACCTTCGAGCCCCCGCGCGGCACGTCAGCTTGCTCGGAGAACGCGTCCAACTCGGGGCTGACCGATCCGAGCGCGTGCACGCAATGCCCGGGGGGAGCACGGACCCGAGCTGCGCGCTCGGGGCGTACGCGAACGAGAACGACTGGGGGTTCAGCGCAAACCTGCGTCACGTTCACATGATGCAGAAATACGGGTTGTGGCCGCAGTTCCCCATTCAGCGTTACGTTCTGGGGCTCACATCGAACACGGTCCCTGACCGCAACGGCGAGTACCCGCAGGGCGCCGGCAGCTACCAGGGGCTCATGAATCGGAACTGCACGAATCCACTTTTTGCAGCCAGTCTTCCCGACGGCTCCAGCATCGACCCCGCCACGCTCTGCAATCTCCCGGTCGGCAACCGTACGCCCGACCTCGTCTACTACGCTCACATCGGGGGCGTACCGCACCAGCTCCTGCAGAAAGACCGAACGAACCCCGACAGCGCGCAGAAGGAGACCCTCACGGACGCGGACTGGCAGCAGATCGTGGGCAGAGATCCGCTGAACTTCGACTACACGGGCATCGATCCGCACATGATCGAGTCGTATCAGCCGCGCCCCGGGCTGCAGACCGGTCCAGGGTCGGCGCTCGATCCGGCCAGCGGCTACGAGTGGATCACCGACCAAGGGAGCGAGCACATTCTGAAGGTCGATCGTGAATATGCCTGCATCTTCCCCCTCGCCACGCCGCGTGACTGCTCGTGCGGGGGGGCCTCTCCGTGCACCGATCCCGAGGTCAATTACGGGTGCGACTGTCCGCTGACGAGCGGACTCACGCCGGAACAGATTCCGCCAATCTGCAATCCGAACAAGCAGACCGAACAGACGGGCGCGAAGACTTATCCCACGCAGCGGGAGCTGCTGCTCGCGATGCTCATGAAGGGGCAGGGGTTCGTTTCGAGCTTGTGCCCGATCCACGTGCAGCCGGCAGCCGATCGGACCGAGCTCACCGACCCTCTCTTCGGGTACAACCCCGCGGTCAACGGGATCGTCGACCGGCTCACGGGGGTGCTCGGGAGGCAATGCCTCCCCGAAAAGCTCGTCTCCGATTCGTGCGGCACCTTCCCGTGCCTCATCCTCGTGACCCTTCCGACCAATCGGGGCGGTGAGCAGGACTGCACGACGACTCCGGGCATGTCCGTTCCGCCGTCGGACATTCTGCAGCGGTTCCAGCAGAAGCAGCACGACGACTGGATCGCCTCGGGGTCGCCGGGGGCCGACCCGAGCACGCTGCCGACATGCGCGCTTCAAGAGCTCTTCGAGCGGCCGGCAGGCGCATCGTCGGATTGCCCCGCCCCGGTGGGTACCTTCCGCGGCGGCTCTTGTTCGAGCGCGCCGGAGCCCGGCTGGTGCTACGTCGAGGGCCCCGCCGCCAACGGATGCCCGCAAGAAATCCTCTTCACGAGTGGGCAACCGCCCAGCGGCGCCACCCTGACCTTGCAGTGCATCGAGAAGAGCGTCGCACCCGCCGCAGATGCCGCGGGCGGCGGCTAGTCGTTTTTTCTTGCGTCCTGATGAGGGATCTGGCAGATGCCAACAGATAATGAAAGCCGTTTTCAACAAGAGCGGGGCGCCTCCACGGGCGCGCTCCGCGCCTGGCCCCGTGTGTCGCGTTCCACTGCGAGCCTCGTGTCTCGCGCTCGTTCTCGGAATTGCGAGCGTTTCTGCCGCTGCGTCGGCAACTCCGCGTCCGTTGCCGTTTACCTACACGACCGAGACGCTCGGCAAGGGGGAGCTCGAGGTCGAACAATACGTCGACATGACGCCGGTAAAGGCTCTGGACCCCGGCGCGCACACGGCGTGGTACGCGGCGACGCAGTTCCAGACCGAGTTCGAGTACGGGATCACCGATCGGCTCGAGCTCGGTCTCTACGTCGTCTACGTGCCGGTCCCCGCCGAGTACACCAGCGTCGCATCCCTGACCGAAACAACCGGCGTCAAGGAGCGTCTTCGCTACGTGCTTGCGGATCCGGGCGCATGGCCCATCGACGTCGGGGTCTACGGCGAGCTGGTCGAGGGGGACACCGAGGTCGAGCTCGAAATGAAGATTCTGCTCCAGCGTCGCATCGGCAAGTTGCGGCTCGACGCGAACTTGTGGGGCGAATACGAAGTTTATTACACGCCAGGAACGAACTTCGCCCTCAATCCAACGATTGGGGCAACGTACGAAATCACGCCGGCGGTCCACGTCGGCGCCGAGGCGTGGATGCGGGTGGAGTTTCCCAACCCGGCTCCGAGCGCGCGTGACTTCTCCGACGGACCCGTGGGCTATCTCGGGCCGACGCTTCTTCTCAACTTCGGGAAGCTCTGGTGGGCGACCGGGCTCTACGCGCGACTGACGGACGTGGACCACGTGATGCAGCCGGGCGAGCCCTTCGGACCGGTCTGGGGCAGGATGGTCCTCGGATACGAGCTGTGACGCTTCCCGGGGCTCGTTGCGCGGGACCCGCCACGCCGCTCCGGCTCGGCCTGCGGCGCGCCGCGTCGCCTCTGGTACATAGTGTTTCGCGCAATGCCGGCCGGCGATCCCTTCGTCATTCTCGGCGGCGGCCCATGCGGCCTGGCGGCGGCGTGGCACCTCTGCAAAGCCGGGGCGCGTCCCATCCTCGTCGAACGAGAGCCCTTGGTCGGTGGCCTCTGCGCCACCCACGAGCGAAACGGATGGCGCTTCGATCTGGGCGGGCACCGCTTCGTGTCGGCCGACGAGGCGCTCTCGAGATGGCTCGAGCAGCTCCTGGGAGACGACCTGCTCGAGCGCGAGCGCCGGAGCGTGGTGCTGCACGACGGGCGACAGTTCCGGTATCCGCTCGAGGCGCGCGACCTCATCGGGAATCTCGGCGTACGCGAGAACGGCCGCGCCCTCCTCGGGTATGCGGCAGCGCGTGCACACGCGCACATCCATCCGTCCGCCGACCGCACCTTCGAGCAGTGGGTATGCGCGCGCTTCGGCCGTCCCCTCTACGACACCTTCTTCGGTCCTTACACGCAAAAGTTGTGGGGTCTGCACCCGAGCCGCATCTCGGCCGACTGGGCGCGCGAGCGCATTTCGCTGCTGGACCTGAGCGACGTCCTCTTGCGCCTCTTGCGCATGCGCCGAACGTCGGTGCGCACGTACGCGAGGCGATACCGTTACCCGCGGCTGGGAATGGGGCAGCTCTATCGTGCCATGGCAGACGAGGTCCGCGCGCGGGGTGGGATTGTGCTCGCGGGGACCCGGGCAGCGGGTCTCGAGGTACGCGCCGGGCGAGTGACGGCCGCGTACGTCGAGGGCGCGGACGGCACCTCGCAACGCATTCCAGTTGGCCAGCTCCTGTCGACGCTGCCGCTCCCCGACCTCGTGCGCATGCTGCGGCCCAACCGCTCCGTGGAGCTCGGCGAGGCCTCTGCGCGGCTGCGCTTTCGCGCGCTCGTGTTCGTGAATTTGATGCTCTCGCGGACCGACGTGTCGAAGAACACCTGGATGTACGTCGCGAGCCCGAAGTTGACGATGTCGCGCATCCAGGAGCCGAAGCGTCGAAGCGAATCCATGGCTCCTGCCGGACGAACGTCCCTCATGCTCGAGGTCCCCTGCGACGTCGGCGATGCGACGTGGCGAGCAAGCGAGGAGGAGCTGCGCGCCCGCATGACCGCAGAGCTCGAGACGCTCGATTTGCGCGTCGACGACATCCTCGACTCGTTCGTCGTGCGCGTCGCGCACGGGTATCCCGTTTACCACCTCGGCTACGAGCGGGACCGTGAGGCTCTGCTCGCCGAAGTGGGGGGCTTCGCCAACGTCCGCACGGCGGGCCGGCAGGGCCTCTTCCGGTACGTCTTCATGGACGCCGCGATGCAGATGGGCAGATTGGCGGCCGCGCAGATGCTCTCCGGCGTCGGCTCGGGCAAGGATTCTCGATTCGATCGGCCGATCGGCGAGCGTGGTCGAGGCCAGCGCGCTGACCGCGTGAGCGCCAACCCTGCCGTTTGCGTTCGCCGGCGGGAAACGCTAGCACCGCGCCATGAGCAAGCTTCCCAAGTCGGTCGTCGTCGTCGCAGCGAAGCGGACCGCGTTCGGTACGATGTCGGGTGCGCTCAAGGGCATCACGGCCACCGACCTCGCCGTGCGGGCGGCGAAGGCGGCGCTCGACCAGTGCGCCGTCGACAAGGGCGCGATTGGCCACGTCATCGTGGGCAACGTCATGCAGACGAGCTCGGACGCCATCTACTGCGCGCGCCACGTCGGCCTGAAGGCGGGGTTGCCCATCGAGACGCCGGCGCTCACCGTCAATCGCCTCTGCGGCTCGGGTTTCCAGGCGATCGTGAACGGCGCCGAGCAGATTCTCCTCGGCGAGGCCGAGGCCGTGCTCGTCGCCGGCACCGAGAACATGTCGCAGGCTCCCTTCGTCCTGCGCGGCGCCCGTGAAGGGTGGGCGTTCGGCAAAGCCCCGCCCGTCGAGGACTCGCTCTGGTGCGCTCTGACCGATAGCTACGGCAACACGCCGATGGCGGTAACGGCGGAGAATCTCGCCGTGAACTACGGAATCTCGCGCGCACAGTGCGACGAGTACGCGCTCACGAGCCAGCAGAGATGGGCCGCGGCCAACGAGGCCGGCCGCTTCAGGGCCGAGATTGTCGCGGTCGAGGTTTCGACGAAGAAGGGGACTCTCTCGTTCTCGGTCGACGAGCATCCTCGCCCGCAGTCCACGCCGGAGGGCCTCGCCAAGCTGGCCCCGGTCTTCAAGAAGGATGGCGTCGTCACGGCAGGCAACGCATCGGGCATCTCCGATGGCGCCGCGGCGCTGGTGCTCGCGAGCGAGGAATACGCGAAGAAGAAGGGCCTGAAGCCGCTCGCGCGCCTGGTGCAATGGGGGGTCGCAGGCGTGGAGCCGAGCCTGATGGGCATCGGTCCGGCCCCGGCCATTCGCGGCGCCCTGGCGCGGGCGGAGCTCAAGGCGAGCGAAGTCGATCTGTTCGAGGTCAACGAGGCGTTCGCCCCGCAGTACCTCGCGGTCGAGAAAGAGCTGGGGCTCGACCGCGCGAAGACGAACGTCGACGGAGGGGCGATCGCACTGGGGCACCCGCTGGGTGCCAGCGGCGCTCGAATCGCGACGCACCTCGTCTACGAGCTTGCCCGACGCGGCGCACGCTACGCCGTAGGAAGCGCATGTATCGGAGGCGGCCAGGGAATCGCGCTCGTACTCGAGCGCATGGGCTGAGCGTCCGAGGGTCGAGCGGCGCCTGGGCCGCCATGCAGCGCGGCGCAAGCGGCCCGGAGGCTGCAACGAGCGTCCTCCGGGAGGTGGCATCGTGAAAAGCTTTCTATGGTCCGTCGTGATTGTCGGATCAGCCGTATTGGCGGCGCCCGTGGCGGCTCGAGGCGAGGACTCGTCGAGCTCTGGGATCGGGAGCCCCCCCCCGCGCAAGCCCGTCAAAGGGGCGCCTACCTCGAATCTGCGGCCGGGAAGGCCGACCCCCAAGATTGCGGAGGTCGCCGCGAGCGACGCGAACGACATCGTGCAGATCATCGATGAGTCGCTGTCGCGGGTCATCCTGCGCCCGGACCAGTCAGCGGCTCTGCAGGAAATCGGAAACGACGTAGATGCCAAGGTGGGAGCCGTCGACCAGGCGAGGGGCGATGCCCTCGTGGTGCTCTCGGATCAAGTCGAAGCCGGCAAGGTGGACCCGGCCGCGCTCCGGGCCGAGACGCAGGCGATTGTCGACGCAGCCGCGGCAGCGTCGCCGGAGCTTCGCAGCGGGTTCGAGAAAATTCACGACGTCCTCGACTCCGACCAGCGCAGAGAGTTCGTGTCGGGCTTTCGTGCGGCGATGAACAAGCGGGCGTCGCTCGTCGATCCGAAGACGCAGATTGAACAGTGGTCCGAGAGGCTGAAACTCACAGGCGAGCAGAAGCAGACACTCGGCGCGATCTTGGGGGGGACACCGTGCCCGACGACGTCGAGCGCGCGCGCGCAGATTGGTCCTCGCGGCCTTTCCCGGTGACGCATTCAATCTCGATGACCTCTTGCCCGCCGGCTCCGTCACCGAGCGCACCGAGGAGATGGTGCAGCACGTCCTCGACACGGCCGGCCGCGTGACGGAGATGCTCACCCCCGAGCAGCGCAAGACGGCTGCCGACGAGCTCCGGGCAAGGGCGTCGGGCTCGGCCTCGGCCGGCGGCTCGGAAACCGCGGAGACGAGCGCCGGCGAAGATGCGGCCGAGACCGTTTCGGAAGGCCTCTGGGTGGGCCGCGGCGGATACCGCGCGGCGGGGTACAGGCGAGTCGGCGCCTACGGATTCAGCCGGACGTACGCGTCCGGATTCGGAGGCATCTACCTGCTGTGAGCGGTGGCGCTCGGCCGGAGTCCGGCAGGGCTTCTACCGGGCCGGAGCTCGGGCCGGCTCACGCGGCGCTCTCCACGAGCACCGTGCCCGCCCTACGGAGCGCCTCGAGATTGACGTCGCCGTCGAGCGCCATTCGTCCTCTCACGATGAGCCACGCGATGGCGTTGCGCATCGCGCGCACGGCTTGCAGCGCGGCTTGCAGGCTGGGAAAGACCCAGGCGAGCGTCCCCGGCTCGTTCTCGTGCCAGCCATAGATGACCAGCGTAACGGCGGCGCGCCTGGGGCTTCTCATCCGTGATCGGAACCGCAGAAGGCCTGAGCGCATTCCCTTCATGGCGAGGCTGCAGAGTATGTCGCTACGCGCGAGCTGCAAGGGGGGAATATGCGATTCCAGAGGTCAGTGTGGCGACTTGGTTACCGACCTCTTTGGTCTAGTTCGCTACCATCCCTCCGCGTGGAGTCTGCCGGTCCGCCGTCGCGCTCGGTCTCACCGACCTCGAGCTCCTCTGCGTCTGCCGCGCCGGACTCGACGATTTCCGAACCTGGGTCGAACGAGATCTCTGGAGGGGCCGGATTGCCGATGTCGGGCCCGCCTGGGTCGCGTCCTCCGGGCACGGCTTCCGTGATCGTCACGACACGCCTGGGTATGCGCGGTGATCACCGAGCCTGGCCGCTTCTGCCTCTGGCTCCCGCGGTGGTCATCATCCTCGGCATCGCGTCCGCCGTCGCGATCGGCATGCTGGGCGCGTCGACGCTCGCGACGGCCAGCGAGAGCCACGCGTCTGCGCGTGCGGAGCTCCTCGCGTCCACGCTGGGCGCGCGGCTCGAGCACTTGCCGATCGAAGAGCGGCTCGCGGCCATGCAGCAGGCTGCGCGAAAGACGGGCGCCGAGCTCGCCGTCGTCACGCGGAACGGAGACATCTCGCTGGACGCCACACTGGGGATGTCCGACCGCGCAGCGCTGCGCCGCGTCGTATCGCAGCGAGCGGGGGAGGCCATCACGGGGCTTGGCCGCACCCGGTTCGCCACCGAGCCGCTCACGACGAACGCGTTCCTCGTCGCCTTCGTGCGCGAACCCACCACGCCGGAAGGTGGCCCCGCGCTGCTGCGCGCGCTGCTCGCGCTGACCACATTGCTCGTCGGTGTGGCCGCCGCCGTGGCGTACGCGGTGGCGCGCGACGCGAATCGGGACGTCGATTTCGTGGCGCGGCGCGTGGGCGGGATGGTGCACGTGCGGTCGGAGCCCGCAGGCGAAGTGGTGCCCGTGCGAACCATGGACGAAGTGGGCGCCCTGACGGTGGCGTTCAATGCGCTGGTCGACCGCTTCGCGGCGGCTCAATCGAGTTACCAGAACGATCTCGAGCGCGTGCGGGCCGCCGATCGGGATCGGGCGGGGTTTCTCGCCGCCGTCAGCCACGAGCTTCGCAGTCCGCTCAACGCCATCCTCGGTTTCGCCGACGTCTTGATGACCGAGGTAGACGGTCCCCTTACTGCCGAGGCGCGCGAGGAAGTCGAACAAATCCGCGGCTCGGGCCAGCACCTGCTCGACCTCATCAACGACATCCTCGAGTTCAGCGCGCTCGAGAGCGGCCAGCTCAAGCTGTCCCGCGCACGCGTGGACCTGGCCGGGTTGGCCGGAGAGGTGGTCCGCGAAGCGGCTGGACTGGTGGGTCAGAGGCCCGTGCGCGTACGGATGAGGGGGGAGCAGGTCCACGCGCGAGCCGATTCGAAGCGCGTGCGACAGGTCCTCACGAACCTCGTGGGAAACGCCATCAAGTTCACCCTCTCCGGCGAGGTCGTCGTCGAGGTTGGTCGGCACGAGGGCTGGGCATCGGTCAGCGTGCGCGACACCGGTCCGGGTATTTCACCGCAGGAGCGGGCGGTCATCTTTCAGGAATACAAGCAGGCGACCGAGGAGCGCGCGCGGCGCCGGGGCACCGGGCTCGGGCTGGCGATCGCGCGGCGTCTGGTGTTGATGCACGGCGGAAAAATAGAGGTAGAGAGCGCGCTCGGGGTCGGGTCGACCTTCCGTGTTCTGCTGCCGTCGTGGGACGCGCGATCCGCGGCGCTCCCGCCTCGCAAGGCGGGGCAGACGTGAACGGGTCCGGCAGAAGACTCACTCTGCAGCTCGCGGCCATACAGGTCTTGGTCTGGGGAATGGCTGGAATGCTCGTCGTGGCGTTCGCGCCGCGGCTGCTCCTCCTGGACCCCGAGGTGGTCTCCGGTAGTGCTTCGCTCGCCCTCTGGGGTTGGCCCGTCACCGTCGCGCTCATCGTCGCCGGCACATTCGTCGCCGCACGACGGGTTCGGCCGCTGCTCGATGGCATCGATGCAGGCGCGAACCGCGTGGAACCTGCCCAGGTCCTGGCGCTTTATGCCCTGCCTGCGCGCCTCGTCGTGCTCGCTCTGGCCGGAACGCTCGTCGTGGGCGCTGCCACGCTCGCGTCGACGCTCCGTCCGGACCACAACGACCTGTACACGCAGGCCGAGCTCGTCCTGCTCGCGATGACGATGGCGTGCGTCGCGGCGCTGCCCGCTTACGTGACGATGCGGGCTCTCATCGCGCGCGCGATGGAGCGCGTGCCGGTCGCTGCCTCGCGCGAGGCCCTGGAGGCCCTGAACGCCGGCCGAACGGCGCGGTTACGCACCCGCCTCCTCGCTGCCGTCGTCGCCCCCGTCGCCTTCGTCGTGCTCGGTGCCTCGCTGCTGGTGCACGCCCACCTCCGCGCGTTCGACTCCATGTCGCGAAACGTGGACGCGACGGAGCTCGTGCAGAGCGCTCTCGAGACCGTCGAGGGCGACTCGCGCGGACGCAGAGCCGCGAGCGACGCGGCAAGAGCCCACGGGTTCGACGTCGACGTCTCTCTTTCCACGGCGCAGTTCTCGACCACGCGCGACGACCAGGGACGAAGCCTGGTGACGGTCCCTTTGAGTGACGGGCACGCCGTCGTTCGGTTCGAGCCGGTTCACGTCGGCCTGGGCACCGGCGCCTACCTCCTCATCGCTCTGGTCGCGATCTCGATCGCCGGCATCGTCGGCTGGCAGCTCGGGGGCGCTTTCGCCGAGGACGTCGAGCTGGCCACGCGCGAGCTCGAAGACACGGGCGTGGCGGAGGTGCTGCGCGGCGGTCGCCTACACGGCGACGCGCGCTTCCATTCGGTCGCCGCACTGATGCGTTCGACCGACCAGCTCGGACGCGTGTTCCGGGAGTTCGCGAGCGCGCAGCAGCGGGCCATCCACGCGCGAGCCGCCACCGAGAGGATGCGCGGCCTGTTTCTGGCGTCGATGAGCCACGACCTCAAGGCACCGTTGAATGCGATCCTCGGCTTTGCGGAGCTCGTGTCTCGCGGGGATCTCACCGACGGCCAGCGCGAGAGTGTCGCGATCATCGGGCAGCGCGGGGAGGAGCTCCTCTACTTGATAGACACGATTCTGGACGCGGCGCGCGTGGAGGCGGGCGAGCTGACCGTCTCGCCCGAGCTGACGCGCGTCGGCGATATCGTCATGCCGGCGGTCCTCGGTGCTCGCGAGCTGTCCACGGCCACACAAGTGGAGATCATCGGCGAGATCCAGCCAGGCGTTCCCCGCATCCTCGCGGATCCCGCGCGGCTCGCGCAGGCGCTGACGGCGATCATCCTGGTGGCCGCGCGCTTCGCCGAGAAAGGGCACATGGTCGTACGCGCCGCGATGCCGGCCGGAAGCGAGCAGCTTCGCATCGACGTGGAGGTCACCGGCCGCGGAATCTCCGCGGCGGACCGCGAGAAGGTCTTCGACGCGTTCAAACAGGCCGACCGGGCGCGCCGGCACGGAAGCCTCGGACTAGGCCCCTCGCTGGCTCGTGCGATCGTGGAGCTGCATGGGGGGGCGATCGACGTCGAGACGACGGAGGCCGGCGGAACCGTGTTTCACGTCTGGGTTCCGAGCGAGATCGGCGCGTCGCGCGGGTGACGCGGTCACAGACACTGCCGCACCGCAGGAACGCACATGCCTCCGCCCTTGCAAGCGCCCGCGGCCGACGGGACGTTCTCGCCGCACGTGTAGCACCAGTTCACATTGTTCGGCGGCGAGGCCGGAGGAGCGCACACCTGCTTGGCGCCTGGGCAATCCGCGACGGTGTTGCACCCGCAGTGGGAGGCATAGGAGCCGGTCAGGCAATACGCTCCGGCGTTCGGGTTCTCGCACGTACCGACGGGGTTGATCCGATTCATGTCGCACGCGTAGCACTCGGTCGTCGAGGCCCCGCAGCTTGCGCAGTCGGAGGCGCAGGTCTTGGTCGCGGCGCAGAGCAGGGTGGCGCCGGAGCAGGAGTGGCAGTCGGTGCTGGACGTGCACGCCCCGTGGCAGAGCACGCCGGCGCAAGACGCGTCGGGCGGCGGCGAGCCATGGTCGACGGGTGCATCCATCCCGTTCGAGGCGTCTGCTTCGGCGGAAGCGTCGGCAACGGAGCTGGGGCCCTCGTTCGTGACGTCCGAGGCGCCGAAAGCATCGGGAGGGTCGGGCTCCTCAGGAGCATCGTTGGCGTCGGCCGCGGCGATGGCGCCATCGGTCGTGGCGTCCGCCATGCGAGGCGAGGTCGAGTCGTTCTTGCTGCCGGGCGCGTCCCATGCGGCCGCACTGTCGGCGCCCGGCTCGCCCGCGTCGCTCGACTCTCCCGTATCGCCGGCGCCGGTCAGGGCGAGCCCGCAACCGGCCAGCATCAGCGCGGCTACCGAGAGGCCCAGGCGTCGCATGATCCGGATCCAGCAAGTCTAGCCGACTCGAGGGCGCTCGGCCGGCGCGTTCGCCTCATTGGCGCCGGCGAACCGCCCGCTGGCTCGGTCGCGATGGGGGGGGCGCCATCGGCACGGCGGGCACCATGCGTTCACTTCCTGCAGGTACGGCGGCGCCCGCGCCAGAGCTGGGCGAGGCGGGCGGCCGCAGCGGCACTTCCCACGCGGCGCGATCGACGATGATCTCGTTATGAGGCTGACTGAAGAAGATAGGCGCTCCGAATATGCGTTTGTGCTCCTCGATGCTCACCGGTGCGTCGTGGGCAAACGAAACGGCCCGGAGGCCGACGTCTTGCGCCGCCATCGCGCGCCCGCGTGACACGATCATTCCGAGAAAGTGCTCGCTGTAGTGCCGGAGCCGATTCGGTTCGACGGCGACCGTGGTCCGATGGATGACCCGCACGCTCGCACCGTCGTTGACGAGCTTCACCTCGCTCATCCCGCCTACCAGGTGATACATGCGTGCGATTCGCTCGAGGGCCTCGTAGACGGTCGGGCTGCTCATCACGACCAGTTCGAACATTCCATAGACACCCGTCGGCGCCGACTCGGCCGCATGCAGTCCGAAGTCGGGGTCGCCGCAGAGTGCGGGCACCAGAATCCACGCGCGGGTGAGGGCCTCGACGCGGATCCACCCCGCCGCGTCGTCCAGATCCGCAGCCGACACACCGATCGACTGCAGCACCCGCTCGGGGCCAACTCCGCTTTTGCGCGCCACGTCGAGCAGCGCACGCAATAGCACGGCCGCTACGCTCGCAGGCGGTCGCATCCTGTAGAGGTCACTCTACAATGGGGCGCTCAGCGCAGCCACACCTCCACGGGCCGGTTGCGACTCACGTCGCGCGATGGCTCCACACTCCCTCCGATCCCGAGGGTCGCAGGGCCACGATACCCCGCCGCACGAGATCGCTCACGCTGTCGCGGGCCTCTTCGAGCGGGAGGCCGGCTCGCGCGAACACGTCCCCGAGCCGCGATGTGCCGTCGATGTACGAAAGGATCCAGAGCGCCCGCACGTCGAGCCGCGCGGCGCGTATTTGAGCGTCGGACGCGACTCGCGCGGGGACGCAGGCTTCATCCAAACAGGAGGGCTCGCAAACGGCACGCGGTCTCTTCATCCCCCACTCCTCGAGAACCCCCATGCTCGCACGGAGCGAGGTGCCGGCGGGTCTCGAGTTTGCGACAAACAATGGGCGACACACGCTGCGGGGTAGGACCTCATCCTCCCCGGCGGCCTGCTGTCTCGATGGCGCACAGGGCGCTCCTCGCCTTGTTTCGCGTCTCTTCGGCTTCGCTCGCCGGATCGCTCGCCTCGACGATGCCGGCTCCGGCCGTGACGACGAAGCGGTCATTTTTGCAGACGGCGGTGCGAATGGCGATCGCGAAGTCGATGTCGCCGGTCTCGGACACGTAGCCGACCGCTCCGCCGTAGATGCCGCGCGGACCGGCTTCGAGCTCGCGGATGATTTGCATCGCGCGCACCTTGGGCGCGCCTGACAGCGTGCCGGCCGGGAAGGCGGCACGGAGCACCTCGAGCGGCGGGGTGCCCTGCGGGATACGCCCGGTCACTTCGCTGACGATGTGCATGACGTGGGAGTAGCGCTCGACTTCCATGTTGCGCAAAAGCTTCACGCTTCCGGTCGCAGCGACGCGGCCCACGTCGTTGCGCCCGAGGTCGATGAGCATCACGTGCTCGGCGCGCTCCTTGGGGTCGGCCAGCAGCTCGCGCTCGAGCGCGGCGTCCTCCTCCGGGGTATTCCCACGGCGGCGGGTGCCGGCGAGCGGCCTCACGGTCATCACGCGATCTTCGAGGCGCACGAGAGTCTCGGGGCTCGCACCCACGATCTGCGTTCGCGTGTGCTCGCCGGGGCCAGGCGGAAGATCGAGGAAGTACATGTACGGACTTGGATTGAGCACTCGCATGGCGCGATAGGCGTCGAAGGGATCGCGCCCACCGCGAGGTACCGAGAACGTGCGCGCGAGGACGACCTGGAACGCGTCACCCGCGGCGATGTACTCCTTGCCGCGGCGGACCATCTGCGCGTACGTCGAATCGTCGACGTCTACCTCCACGCCGGACGGAAGACGCGAGCGATCGGGCAACGCGAGCGGCACCGGCGGCTCGATGTGCTCGAGGTGCTCACGCGCGCGCTCGACGTCGGCCATCTCCTCGGCTGCAATCGTGAGTGTGTGCGAAAGGGCGTCGAAGACTACGATTGTCGAGCCGCCGAAGAAACGCGCGAGCGGTGCGGTGACTCGCGACCCCCATCCGGGGACCTTGTCGATGGCATGAACGAGGTCCCAGGCGAGATAGCCGATATGCGCTCGCGCGAACCGTGCCGCGGGGTGACTCGCGTCCGTCCGTTCGGCTGCAGGCTGAAAGAGCGTGCGCGCGGCCTCGAGCGGATTGTGAGCGCCGGGCAAGTCGAGCGGGGCGCCGCGCGCGCCTACCCACTGTCCGTTGGGCAGAAGCGACAGCTCGCGCTTGGGGTTGTAGCCGAGGATTCGAATACCGCCCCCACCGTTCCCCCCCGACGACGCTCTCCAGAAGGAACGATGCCTCGTTCCCCGCGGCGCGCCGGAGCGCGGCGTACGCGCGAACCGGGGTCAGCGTGTCGGCGACCAGCGTGAGCGTGGCAATCACGAGACGATTGCTTAGCACGCGCGAAACGCCGCGGACGCCTGGGGACCCAAGACCGAACACAAACCCGGGCGAGGCGGTCCCGAGCGCCTGAAATCTGGCCGGTGGGGTTGCTTTGTCTTTGCGAGCCCAAGGGACTGGGGCACCCTTGGGCGATCCGGGGAACTCCGATGCCTTCACCGCACAACGAAGCTGTTGCGAACGTTCTGCGTCTAACGCAACTATGGCTGAACGGCTGGCGCCACAAGCGGGTGGCGCCGAGCCCGTCGACACGCTGGCTCATGGAGCAGGCTGCGGCGAAGCTCGGTACTGCCACGCCCGAATCCGACGACGAAGAGTTCGACTGGGTGTCGCGGACCTTCTCCCAGGCGAGCGCGATGACACTCTACGTGGCCGCCCGAGGTCTGGCCGATCGCGGGCAACGTGCCGACGCCCTCGCCGTCCTGGGCGACGCCTGCCGAGCGCAAGCGCAAGTGACGGCGCGTCCGGCAGTGCGCCGAGTCCGTGATTCGTAGACCAGTCTCAACGCGGAGGCAGGCCGAGGAGCTCTCTCGCGCGCGACGGGTCGGCGGGCGTACGCCCGATCGATCGCGCGTACGCTGCCGCACGGGCAACCAGTGGAGCGCTCCCCTGGGCGAGGACGCCCTTGCTCACGTAAATGTTGTCTTCGAGCCCTACGCGCGCGTTCCCGCCGAGGCGCATCGCAAGCTCGGTCATCGGCTGCTGAAAGCGCCCGGTGGCTGCGACTCCCCACGTCGCGTCGGCCGGCAGCAGCGACCGCAAGTACTGCACGGCGTCCTCGCGCGCTCCGATGGCCCCCTTGATGCCGAGGACGAACTGGAAATGCAGCGGTCCTCCGATGGCGCCCTCGGCTGCGAGCGCGAGGGCCTCCTCCACGTGCCCGACCTCGTAGCACTCGAGCTCCGGCAGGGCGCCCGTGGCGCGGATCCTGGCCGCCAGCTTGCGAATGTCGGGGCGCGTGTTCACGAAGACGTCGTCGCCGAAGTTGATCGAGCCGCAGTTGAGCGTTGCCATCTCCGGTTTGCAGGCGAGCGGGCCGGCGCGCTCGTCGATCGACATGCCGACGGCGCCTCCGGTCGAGGGCTGAATGACGCAATCGCAGGCGCGTCGAACGGCTTCGATTACCTCGGCGAACCGAGCGCTCGACTGCGTATTCGAGCCGTCGTCGTTGCGTACGTGCAGGTGGATGACCGCCGCGCCGGCCTCGCGGCAGCGGGCGGCCTCCTCCGCCACCTCCTGCGGGGTGATGGGCAGATGGGGCGTCTGCGCGCGTGTGAGCTCCGCGCCGACGATCGCAGCTGTGAGAATGACGTCGTCGCCCACGGGAGGTGTGACCAGGGCCTCCGAGCCCGGCGCGGGCCCTGCGGGCAGGCCGGGCATGTAGAGCTCGCGAGATTTTCGCTGCAGGTCTTTGGGCACGACGCACGTGCCCACGGCTCGCGCCACGACCACCGGCTCGTCCAGCACCTGCGCCGCGCTCGGGGCGAGGCCGGACACGCGAAAATTGGAGATTACCTTGCGCGCCTCGAAGCGGATGCGCCGGCTCGTATTGCCGATGGCACACAGCTCGGCGATACCCTCGATGTAGTCGCCGGCGAAGACCGGCGCGAGAAATTCCACGGTCTCGTAGGCCCGAAAGAGCCCCTCGTCGCCGTCGAGGCGAATGAGAAGCTCGGTGGCGAGATCCCCGAACAGCGCAAGAATGCGGGCTCCGTCCACGAGCTCGCCTGCGTAATGGGCATCGTGGGCGCTCATTCGCAGCCGGAGCGTGACTTTCGTACCGATCATGCGGGCGCTAGGCATACCACGGGGTCGCCGATGGCAATCGTCCCGAGCGTGTCGGGTATGCAGTTCTGGCCGAAGAGGACGTCGTTCTCTCGGGCGCGGAAGGTGGCGAGGGTGCGCAGGGGTTCGACGCCCTTCTCGGCCGTGCACGGATCAATCGTGGTCACGGTGCAGCGGTCGCACGGCTTGGCCACGCGGAGGACTACCTCGCCTATCGAGATACGCGTCCAACCGTCCTCGGCCCATGCCGGGCTACCGCTCACGACGACGTTGGGACGAAAGCGCTGCACGGTCACCGCCTGGGTGAGCCGGGCGTTCAGGTCGTCGAGAGACGAAGCCGACACCAGCAGCAGCGGGTACCCGTCCGCGAACCCGACGAGGTCGCCCGGGCGAGCGTACTTGGGGTTGACGGCGCGCTCCGTCTCGTCAGGCATGTAGACGATCGAGGCTCGCCTGCCGAGCCAGTCACTCATCCACGCAGCTGACGCTTCACCGCAGTCGATGGCATCGACCTCGTCCCTCCATACCCTGACGCGCCTTTTCGGGTGCAGGCGAGCGTGCGCTCCGGTCAGCCCGTCGAGGGGCACACGCACGGGTACGAGGCCCGGAGCCCGGAGAGTGAGCCCGGGTGACGGAGCCGCGTCGATCGCGACCTCGACCAGCGCGAGCCGCGGCTCGGCGCGTTGGGTCAGGAACTGCCCCGCTTCGTCCACGATCAGAAACCGACGGTCGAATCGCAGGCCTCTCCGCTCGACGGCGGCGGTGGATAGCGCGATGCCGGCGCACGACTTCACCGGGTAGAAGAAGAGGCCGGCGACGCTCGTCAAGCTCACCCCCCCCATCGAATGCGTTCGCGAACGAGATGCCAGGCCGCGGCCCCCCCGCCGTCGCCCGTGCGGGCTCGCAGAATCTCGCGTGGGTCGGTCGGAAGGTTCTCGGGTCGTCCCACGGCGACCGCGATTTCCCACGAGCCCGCCGGGACCCCGGAGAAGAGGCTATCGACCCCGCCCGCGATTTCCACGGAGCCGTCGCGCTGCGCCGTGAAGGGTACGATCCAGGGGCGAACCACGTCGTCGTGGACGAGGAAGGCGCGCGCAGCGACCGCGCCCAGGACGGGACCGGTCGGCCGCAGGTCCATCACGAACGCGCCGCCTCGCATCACCTCGCGCTCGCCGGTCGCCGCCTCCGCGAGCTCGTACGCGGGCACCGTCGGTGGCTGGAAATGCAGCCGAAAAAGCAGCAGCGCGCCGGCCCCTGCAACGGCCGTGGACAGGAGCAGCAGCGAGACGACGCGCGCTTGCAGGCTCGCCCGCCGGGACCGCTCCGCGGGCGAATTTACGGACGGCCTGGGCAACGAGGAGGTCATGGGAGCTCTACGCTCCAGTTCGCGAATCGAGCGTCCTGTCCGACCTCGCACGCCAAGAGGAGGTCTCGAAAGCGCGCAGTCAACGGGCCGGGAACCGCCGCGCCGAGCGCGTGACGCCCGAAGGACGCGATTGGCTGCACCGGCAGGGAGGTCGCCGTCAGGAAGGCTTCGTCCGCTTCCTCGAGATTGTCGGGGGAAAGATGGGATTCCTCGACCCGGATGCCCTCCGCCCGCGCGAGTGCGAGCACGCTGTCGCGCGTGATACCCGAGAGGACCCGCTCGGTAGGCGGGGTCGTCAGCGCTCCTCCCTTCGCCACGAACACGTTCGCCGTCGGGGCCTCTGCCACGCGACCCTCGCCATCGAGGAGCACGACCTCGTCGAACCCCTCGGATAGCGCGCGCCGCTTCGCGAGCATCGGGCCCAGGTAGGAGGCCGACACCTTGGCCTGGGGTGGAAACACCTCCGGTCCCGCCTTGCGAAGATCCCGCGGGACCTGCACCCGAACGGCTGCCGGCTTGGGCACCGCCGGCTCGCCCGGCGGTACGCAATCCTCGGGTGCGATGACCGCGATGGCCACGCTCGCCCGAGCAGGGGACCGCGGCACGACGTCACCCTCGACCGAGGGCACGAACGCGGACCACCGGACGAGGGCGCTCGCGCCGCTGCCTTGGCCACGCGAGCGTGGGGCCCCCCGAGCCACACGAACGGTCGCTTCCAGCAGGCTCGTCTCGTCCCACGGAATGGTCAGACCGATGAGCGCCGCCGAGCGGACAAAACGAGCCAAATGCTCCCGCGGGCGGAACAAGAACCGCGCTCCGTTCGGGGCCTCTCGCAGTCGTCCCACATCGAAGACGAGGGCCCCGCGCTGCATACCGTGACAGAGAAGCCCGGCCTGGGCCTGCTCCCAGGGTGCGAGGTTTCCGTCGTACCAAACGTCGGCGCGGGCCATCCGGTCGGCCAGCATAGCGCGACGTTCTTTCGGCCTCTGCCCGAACGGCCGCGCAGGAGAGCGAGCACGCTCCGGCAGCGCTATAATGAAACCCCCTAGATGCCCGACCCCGCCGCGCTGGCGCATTCTGCGCAGGTGCTCGTTCAGACTGCGCTGAGGCTGCGAGCCGGAGAGCGTCTCGTCATCGTAGAAGACGCCGCTTCTCTCGCGATAGCCGACGCGATCGCGAACGCGGGCGAGGTGTGCGGGGCATGGGTCAAGCGTGCGCGCCTCGACAGCCTGGCGACCGCAGGCGGCTCGTCGCGCCCGCACAAGGTCGTGCCGGACGTTCTGCTCCTCGCGCTGCACGGCGCCGACGCGAGCGCGTTTCTCGCCGCGGCGCACCCTGCCGAGCTGCCCATGCGCCAGGCGCTTCTCCACGTCGTGCGGCAGCGCGGACTCCGTCACGCGCACATGCCCGGCATCTCGGACGCCGCGTTCGTCTCCGGTATGCGCATGGATTGCTCGCAGGTCGAGCGTCTGGGCATTCGCGTGCTCGCGCGCGTGACCGGCGCGAGCACGCTTCTCACCGAGAGCCCGGCGGGGACGTCGCTTCGCGTGGATCTCGGGCCGGACGCGAAGTGGTTCGCTCAGCTCGGCGTGCTCGCCCCGGGCAAGTGGGGCAACTTCCCCGCCGGCGCGATCTACACCTCGCCCGCGAGCGCCAGTGGCGTATTCGTGGCCGACGCTTCCCTGGGCGAGTTCTTCGGCGCTCGGGAGGGGAGCCTGCGGGCGAACCCCGTGCGCATGTTGATCCACGAGGGACGGGTCGTCGACATCGAGACTCGCTCCCTGCAGCTCAAGCGCGAGCTCGAGGCGATGCTCCGCGTCTCGCCCAACTCGGATCGCATCGGTCTGGTGTCCATCGGCGTGAACCCGGGCATCGACGCGCCGCTCGGTGACGCGGTCCTCGATCAGAACGTGCCCGGGCTCCACATCGGCGTCGGCGATCCAGCCGCCAACGCGACCGGTGCGACGTGGAGCGCGCCCACGTGCTTCGCCGCGTGCCAGGCGTCGTCGCGCGTTCTGGCGGACGGCGATTCTGGTCGTCGAGGCCGGCCGGGTGGTGCTCGCGTCGCGCCGCAGAATGACGGGCGCGCGTACGAGCTCTCCGCCGCCGGGCCTCGAGTAGGATGGTCCGTGGGGGTGCTGCGCAGGGACGAGGCGGGGGCGGGAGTTCGGGTTTTGTTCGGGCATGCCTGCCCTTTCTGGGGACGGGGCCGCGCCGCTGGCGGCCGCGCGGGGCCCGGGTCCGCGCGGCCCCTGTACGAGTCGGGGGCATGCCCGAACAAAACCCGAACTCCCGCTATCGACGGGGCTCGCGTCAGGGGGCGCTGTACATGCGTCTCGGAGGGCCCGCGACGCATGGCGGGGGGCCGCGTTCGGATGTCGCGCCTCCGCGAAGCCGCCCGCGCTGGGGCATGAGCACCACGACCAAGACGCCGGTAGGACACCGCACGCGTTAGCGGGCGGCAGGGACCTGGAACGGCGCTGATGCGCACGCGTGGACCGCGGGCCGAGCCGTGACTCCTCTCGCCACGGGGTGCGTTGCTCTTGCTCTTGGCTAGAATCACCTGACTCCTCGGAGAGCGCGTTCGAACCTCCTGAACCGCCGGACTCGCGCCCGCTTCCCTCGCGTGAGCATCCCCCTCCGCGGGATGCACCGCCGCATGCGAAGCGTTCGGCTGCCCTTCCGCGACATCCGAACGCGCCTCCCCCGCCATGCGTCGCGGTGCCTTCGGAGACGCATGTACAGCGCCCCCTGACGCGAGCCCCATCGATAGCGGGAGTTCGGGTTTTGTTCGGGCATGCCCCGCCTCGTACAGGGGCCGCGCGGACCCGGGACCCGCGCGGCCGCCAGCGGCGCGGACCCGTCCCCAGAAAGGGCAGGTATGACCGAACAAAACCCGAACTCCCGCCCCTGGCGCAGCACCCCCGCGAGAACTAGCGGTCGACGGCGACCGTTCCCCCGCAGGGAACGTCGACCAGCTGCGCGCGGCCGTTGCTGCCCAGCCGAACCGAGTGGCGGCCGCAGGCAACACGGATGATGTCGCCGCCGACGCCGCGAGCGGATCCGTCGACGAACACCCGATGGTTCCACAGCGTCGGGGGCGTATCGAGTAGCCCCGTGTCCTCGGGAATCGGCTGCACCCACTCCGCGCGTGTGGGCGGGTTGACGTGCTCCCCCAGCGGTGACGGCACGAACGCTCGCGCCGTGCGCGTCGCGGGCGCGCCCGGCTCCTGCTCCCCCGCGCCGCGGGTGCGTGCCCCCCCCGCGACGACGGCAATGCCCGCGAGAAGCGTGGCGCCGATGCTGCCGAGCAGGGCCAACCAGCGGGCGGCGGGTCGCGGCTCGACGGCGGCGGGAACGAGGTCGTCGTGGGTGATGGCGGTCGGCGTGTCGCTCGAGAATCGCCCGTCATACCCGGGGATGGTCGGCGCCGCGAGCGGCGTGAGGGGTGTGGCTCCCGCGGAGGGGTAGAACGGGAGCGAGCCCGTGCCGTGGTCGGTATCTTGAAATCACCGAATGTCGTCAGGGTCGCCTCGCCGTTGATCTCGTCGGGCTCGACGGCCGCCGCGTATCCGCTCCCACCGCGCACCGGTGGTCCGTCGTCGGGAATCGTCGCGCGGGGGCGTCGTGCTCGGGCCAGGCCGTCGGCCAGGGCGGCGCGAGCCTCGGTGGACTTCACGTGGAGGCGCAGCACCTCCAGCATGTCGCGCGCGGCGATTCGTTCGTCGGCATCGGCGCGAAGCGCGAGCCCGAGCGCTTCACCGATGGGCCTGGACAGCTCCGGACGGAGCTTCTCGATGGGAGGGATGCGCGGCTCGGCCATCGCCTTCAGAATCTCGAGCTCGGGCAGCGACTCACGCGCGAAGGCGTGCCGGCCGGCGAGCAGCTCCCAGAGAAGAAGCGCCGCGCCGTAGACGTCCGCACGCACGGTGATCGAGTCGCCGTTGATCAACTCGGGGGCCATGTAGCCGTACGTGCCGAGCAGCGTTCCGGAAGGCGTCATGTCGGTGATGCCGGCGACGCGAGCGATGCCGAAGTCGGTGAGCTTCACCTCGCCGTGTCTGGAGACGAGCACGTTGCCGGGTGTCACGTCGCGATGGATGACCGGAGAGAACTCGCCGGTCTCCGGGTCGCGCGCGCCGTGCGCGGCGGCGAGGGCTGCGAAGACGCGCGCGCCGATGTAGAAGACCTCCGTGTCTTCGAGGCGCTCGCCGCGATCGCGCTTGGTTTGAACGAGCGTCTCGAGCGAGATGCCCGGGACGTACTCGAGCACGAGCGTCGGCGTGCCTTCGAGGTCGACGAAGTCGTAAAGTCGTACGATGGCCGAGTGTGACAGGCGCGCGTAGGCGATCGCCTCGGCCGCCAGGCGACGAAGCCAGAGGGGGTCCCGCGCGTGGCTGCCGATGAGGCGCTTGAGTACGACCGTGCGCTGAAAGCCGTGGGGACCGTGGACGCGGGCAAGCAGCACCTCGCTGCGCTCGCCGAGCGCCAGGCGCCGAACGATTCGATAAGGCCCCGGTTCCAAAGAAGCTTCCCCTCGCCCGCGCGTCCCTCCCCGCGAGGAACCGGTGCCACTATTGTCCTTTTGCGACGCCAGCGCACACAAAATGTGCGCCGAAGGCGCAACGTTTCAATGACGCGAGATGCGCGAAATCGGGACGTCTTCGCGGAGGCGGTACCCCCGTTCGTCTCTCACGAGCATTCCCTTGAGGCCCAGGCGCCGCAGCGACGCGATCGCCGTGTACACGCGCGTGGCTCCCGCCTTGGACAGCATGCGCTCGCCCGGCCAGCCGGCGGCCACGAGGGCATCGACGGCGAGAGGCTCGCCGGGCGCGATCTCCCGCCGCTCGGCGAGGCGCTCGAGCAGACGCTGAAGGGGTCGCCATCGGGAGACGCTCACGACGTGGCCTTCCGGGGCGCGGAACCAGCGGCCGTGGGCGCATACGAGCAGCGCGTTCGGCGGCGCGTCGGGCGGCACGGAGTGCAGCGCCCCGGAGCTGGGGGGTGCTTCGGCGGTCTCGCGTTCCTCGATCGCCGAGAGCGCGAGAGCCAGCGCGCGCCGCGCGATGCGAACGTCGGCAACGCGGCGCACCTCCCCCCGATTGGTGCCCGACTGCTCGATCCGGGCGCGCGCCGCCTCGATGAGCATCGACGCGCGCGACTCGTCGCCCTCGGCGCGCGCGACGCGCGCCAGCGCGAGCTCCAGGTGTCCACGCCATAGATGCAGCGCGGCGCGGGCGCGCGGCTCGCTGCTACCCTCCAGGCATTCGCCGGCGTGCGCGAGGGCGGCCCGCGCCGAGTCGAGCGACCGCTCCCGGGCTTCGAGCGCGGCCATCGCGCCCAGCACGAACGCCTCGTTCGGACGGTCGTGGCACTCGCGCGACAGGGTCAGAGCACGCGCATACGCGCTGCGAGTTCCCTTCTGGTCGCGTAGCTCCGCGAGCAGCACGCCGTAGTGGCTGAGGGTCGCTCCTTCGGGGCGGCGGTTCCCCGCTTCGCGGTGCATCCGGAGGGCGGCCTCGTAGTCGGCGCGCGCCTCGGCCAGCCGGCCGGTCTGGTGTCCGATGGCCGCCAGGAGCCCGAGCACCTCGCCCTCGAGGCGGGCGTTCGCCGAGTGCCGGCACGAGACGAGCGCTCGCTCGCACAGCGTTCGAGCTTCCTTCAGGCGGCCGAGGTCGTGGGCGACGACGGCGAGGTTGCCCACGTCGATCGCCTCGAAGCGCGTGTCTTCCGTCTCGCGGTGCATCGCGATGGCCCGCTCGATTGTCGTCCAGGCCGTCTCCAGGTCGCCCCCCAGAGCCTCGACGCTGCCAAGCAGACCGAGGGCGCGTCCTTCTTCCCGGCGCTGCGCAGTCTCGCGGTCGATGGCGCACGCCTGCTCGGTCAGTCCGCGCCCCTCGGCGAGGCGCCCCTGCATCAGGGCGAGAGTCGCGAGCGCGCGCAGAACCCGTCCGATGGCCGGCTTGTTTTCCGTGCTGGATGCGAGCGCGAGCGCCGCCTGCGCGCTGGCGACCGCTGGCGCCGCGTGCCCGAGGCACCGGTGGGCCTCGGAGCGCGCCTCCAGGAGGCGGACGCGGACCTCCGGGCTGACCCGGCCCTTGTCGGCCTCGGCCGCCGCGAGCGTCGCCTCGAGCTGGGCGATGCGGAGAGAGCCGGGGCCGCGCAGCGCCAGGAGTGGATCGAGCGCGAGGGTCGAGCGCGCGGCGAGCTCCACGCCTTCGCACCCACGGCCGAGCAGACGTTTTTGCACGGCGAGCAGGTTGTCGGCTTCCAGCGTCAGCCACGCCAGCGTCTCGGGCACGCGGTGGGACGCCTCGTATCGCTCGGCCCAGACGCTTCCGAGCGCCGCGTAGTGCTTGGCGTGGCGAAGGAGCGCCGCCTCGCGGGAACCGACGTCCAGGAGGCGCTCTCTCGCGTACGCCCGTACGCTGCGATCGATCGAGAAGCGTACGTAGCCCGCGTCCTCCGACCGACTCGCGAGGCCGACGAGCGCCCGATCGCGAAGCAGCCTCACGGCTTCGACCGCCG
The DNA here is from genome assembly GCA_963720145.1 of uncultured delta proteobacterium. Lineage (GTDB taxonomy): Bacteria > Myxococcota_A > Polyangia > Polyangiales > Polyangiaceae > Palsa-1150. The sequence goes on along the minus strand of CAVREO010000029.1, from coordinate 97,595 downwards.
AGCCGGTCATTCCGTGGCAGGACAGATTCGAGCACGCTCTCGGCAGCTTCGAGGTCGAAGCCTCCGGCAAAGACCGAGAGCTGCGCGAGCGCGTCCTTCTGCCAAGGTTCGAGCTTTTCGCACGCGGAGCGGATGGCGAGGTCCAGCGCCGAAGCGGGATCCGCGCTGGGAACCACCGGCTCGCTCGGCCGGTTCTGGGGCCACGCTCGAAGGCTCGCAGCCGCCAGCTCGATAGCGAGCGGAATGCCCTGCAGCCTGCGCGCGAGCGCCGTCGCGTTCCGCGTCACGCCGTCGTCGACCGGCTGCCCCGCGTGCGAAGCGCGGGTGCGCTCCAGGGCCAACCAGACCGCGTCGGCCGCGCCGGCTCCGACAGCCGAAGTCGCCAGCGGGCCGAGCTCGAGCACCGCCTGGCCCGCGTTCCGCGCCTGGGCCGGCGCTGGGGGTGCGCCGTGCCCCCCGAGGGGCGTGCGCGAAGTCACGATCCATTCGGCGTTTGGCGCCGCCGCCATCCATTCGGCGAGGGCGCGAGCCAGCCAAACCGAGCACCCTTCGGCGCCGTCGAGGACGACGAGTGTCCGACCGCGCGCCGCCAGCGCCGCCCCGAGCGTCGCCGCCGGGGACCGTCCGGGTGAGAGGGCGCTCAGTCCGAGCGCCCGTGCGACCGCGGCGCAGGCCGAGTCCGAGTCGCTGACTTCGGCGAGGTCGACCCGCCACACCCCGCCCTCGCCGAGATATTCGTCGCGGAGCAAGCGGGCGACCTCGCAAGCCAGGCGCGTCTTGCCGATGCCCGGTGCGCCGACCACCGTGACGAGACGGTGCTCGGCCAGCTCCGTACGAAGCTCGGAGAGCTCGCGCCGGCGCCCCACGAACGGGTCGGGACCCTGCGCGAGATTCGTTCGTATGGCGCGCTCGCGCACCCCCGAGTCGGATCGCTGCCGGGGCGACGGGGAACTGGCCGCAGCCTGCGCGGGGCGAACGGGCTCGCGTCGATCCATGCATCCTCAGGAGGCTGAGACTCACAACGCTAGCGCATTCGACGCCACGCGTCGCGTCTACACGGCGCGCTTGCGCCGCCGCGGCGGGCGGGCGAGCGTCCCCCGGCAGTTCGGCGCGCGGCAGCGGCAGGGATAGATGCGGCGCAGATCGTCGATCGTGTACGTCTCGTCGGTCACGTACCAGTAGTCGTAGAGGAGCTCGTCGCCCGCGGCGATGTCGCGCAACGCGTGGATGTAGACACGCCGGCGGGTGATGATGCTCTCGCAGTTGGGGTCGCACGAGTGGTCGATGAAGCGCGCCTCGTTGCCGCCGCGCGCGCCGTCGATGACGTACTCGTCGTCGACCGCGAAGAGAAACGTGTGATGCCGGCGCATCGACTCGTCGTCGCACAGCGCGTCGGCCTCTTCGCTGCTGATGAGCGCGCCGGTGTACTCGAGGACCCGCTCGCCTTTGCGGATGTCGCGCGTGGCGAAAACGCCTCGGCCTTGGATGCGTGAGCGGCGAACGACGAAGGGGACATCGGGAAGCATGGCGGCGCAGAGCATTAATCAGAGCTGCAAGACACTGACAAGACCTCTCGCGCACTGCTTACGCGCCCACCTCGGGATCCGCGAGGCTCGCGGGTGCGCGATGGCCGCGCGCTGCGCCCCGCGGTCGATGCGCGGGGTCGTCCGCGGCGAACACGAAGGCAAAGCCGAGGAACGCCGCCCAGAGGGCGGCCAGGTGAACGAGCATCATCGCCCCGCCGAAGCGCCGGAAGACGACGCTCGAGATCGGCGGACCGAGGAGCATCCCGCCCGCGTACACCGCGTTGTAGGCCGCGTTCGCCCGGCTGGTGTCGCGCTTCGACGCGATGACCCCTTGCAGCGCCAGGCTCAAGGGCGAGATCGACGCCAGCGTCGCCCCCGCGACGAATACCGCCAGCGCCATGAGCGGAAAAGACCCGAGGAATACGAACGAGGAGATCATCGCGATGCCGACGGCCGCGAGCGCGCGCATGACCAGGAGGTGGCCGGCGCGATCGCCGAGGCGCCCCGCGGCGTTCGAGAAGAGCAGCATGCCCGCCGCGAAGAACGCCGGAATCAGGATCGTCGACTCTCGGGCGACTTGCTTGGACTCGATGAGATACAGCGGCAAAAAGAGGACGACGGACGCCTGGAAGTAGCCATAGGCGAAGGTCGCGAAGCAGCACGTCCTGATCCGGCGAAGAAGGCCGAAGGCGGATTCTCGCGGCGGCCCGGACTCGTCGGCGGCGGCGCTCTCTCCGTGCGCGCCGGGCGGGTCGCCGTCCAAGCGCCAGAGGACGAGTACCCCGGACGTCGTCGCCAGGGCAGCCGCTGCGAAGAAGACGGCCTCGATCGACTCGGCGTGCGCCAGGGGCGTAGCGGCGAGCGGGCCGACCACGTAGCCGAGGGCCATCGACATCGCGTAGAGGCTGGTGACGTACGCCTTGTGATGGTCTTCGGCGCGCTGGAGGAGGATGGTCTCGCAGCTCACCCAGATGCCGACGGAGAAGGCGCCGTCGAGCACGCGCGCGGCCGCGATGGCACCGTACGCGTGGAGCATCGGGAACACGCCGACGCAGGCGGCGTAACCGAGGAGGGAGGTGGCCAGCACGGTCTTCGCGGAGACCCGCCGGAGCAGGCTGCCCACCGGGATGGCGGCGGCCGCGATGCCCGACGCGAAGAACGCAGCGAGGTTCCCGATGTCGGACTTCGCGAAGCCTCGCGCGTCGAGGTGCAGCGCGATGACGGCTATCGACATGCCGTACGCCGTCCCGAGGACGAAGATGGTCAGGTAAACGAGGCGGATGTTCCGGTCGCGGACGCGTTGCAGCACGTGGGCCCGGAAGAGTCGTGGTCGGGGTGAGACAAGTCAAGCCACGTCCGTGTTACCCGTGGAATCGAGACCGATGCCCGAGCTCCCCGACGTCGAGACCGTGCGCCTCCGCCTGCGAGCCGGGCTGCGCGGAGCGACAATCACCGCGGCGCGCTGCAGCGACAGGTACGTCCTTCGTCCAAGCTCGCCGGCGGCGTTCGCGCGCTCGCTCATCGGGCGCACGGTCCGGGACGTCGACCGGCGAGGCAAGTGGCTCCGCGTGCGCCTGGATGACGGAGCGCGCCTCTTCTCGCACCTCGGCATGACCGGGTGGTGGGTAGCGCGCGACGCCGCCGGCCCGAAGGAGCCCTCGGAGCGTGCGCGTATCGACGCCGCAGGGGAGGGGGGCCCAACGAGCTTCCGATACGTGGACTCCCGCCGGTTCGGTCGCCTGGTCGTCGCCCGGGACGACATCCCGGAGTGGCGCGCGCTCGGTCCGGATCCGCTCGCCCTCGGCCTGCGCGTCCCGGAGCTGGCGGCCGCGCTGGCTCGAAGCCGGCGGACGGTCAAGGAGGCGATCATCGATCAGTCGGTGCTCGCTGGCATCGGCAACATCCTGGCGACCGAGGCGCTCTGGCGCGCGCAGATCGATCCGCGATCGCGCGGCGACGCTCTCTCGCGCGCCGACGTCGGCAAGCTGGCTCGAGGTCTCGTGGGGGAGATTCGCCGCGAGCTCGCCGTGCGCGCGGCTTCGAACGGCGACGACTGGCGGGACGTATGGGCCGTCTACGGGCGCAGCGGCGAGCCGTGCCCGCGATGCAGAGCACCCCTTGCGCGCGTCGTTCTCGGGGGACGGACGACGGCGTTCTGCGCGCGCTGCCAGGTTCGGCGGGGGTGAGCCGCGCATTCCGTGAATGCCGTCACCCCGGCGCAATCCCGCCATCGGCCGACAGGGAGCCTGACGCGCACTCGGCCTCGCGCACGCACTCCCCTATCGCCCATCGCAGGACGCTCTTCTCGACGGGCTTGAGGAGGACGGCGTTCGGCAGACTGTCCAGGCGTTCCGCGGCCGCGCGCTCCCTGACGCCGCCCGTCATGAAGATCACGCGGCCCGCTTGGCCGGGCATCCTTCGGGCGATCTCGCCGTGAAAGTCCACGCCCGACATCTCGGGCATGCTGACGTCGCACAGGATCGCGTCGTAGCGCTGGCCTTGGAGCAGCCCGTTCAGCGCCTCCCGCGCGCTCGTCGTCGTGACGACGTCGCAGTCGCCCGCCAGCACTCGCGCGAGCCCGGAGCACATGAGCGGTTCGTCATCGACGACGAGGACACGATGCCGGCCTGCTCGTGCGCGCGTAGCGGCTAACGAGGGATGGACAGCGGCACCCGTCATCGGTGGCTCTCGCGAGCACGCGACGTGCCGTGAGGCTGCTGCCAATCCGCCGTGGGGGGCCGGTGCCGCATCCAACGAGGGCGGGCCTTCGCGCTAGCGGTAACTGCGGGGGCCGCGTCCCGTTCCGACCACGGCGCTCGGGCCTTTGCGCCGCGCTCGGTGGCCGGGGGTGCCGCAAACACGGGACGCAAGAACGTCTCAGATCGGTGAGACGTCGTGGTGTTCTGCCACGCAGTCGGGAGGTCTCCCGCCGTACTTCGCCAACCGGGAAGGAGCGTCTTGGGGTGCCGAGCAACCATCGCGCCATACCTCCGTCGAGCGCGTATTCTCGCCGCTCCGAGTCGCAGGATCAGGCGCGGCAAGGGGGCATGAAAGGATGAGCTGGTCAGGCCCGACCGTTCGGTACGCAGCGTGCTTCTCAGCCGCTGAGCGGCACGGATGGGTGAAAAGCCTGCGACGAATTCAGCGCCGGGGGCATTCTGCGACGACGCCACAAGCCACGTGCGCAACATTTCCGCCACGAGCGCTGCGCTGAGCGAGTGGGTCCGGTGGCTACGCTTGCCGCCGATCTCCGGCCTCGAGTGTGCCCAGGCGCTTCGGGGAGACGGCTTTCGCCTCCTCGCCAAGGTCCCAGGGTGCATCGAGCTGCACCGCGACGCCACGCTGATTCAGGTTCCGCTCGCGGAGCGGTTGACCCCCGACGTGCTCATCGCGATCTTGCTCCGAGCGGGCGTCGGCCCCGCGCGGTTTCTTCACCTACTCGAGAGCGACAAGGCTCGGTAGCGCATTGCCGCCCTGCGGCTTCCAGGTCGACGCGGGCAAGAGCGGCCACGACCCAGGGCAGTAGCGGCCGCGAGGCAGGGCTGTGGGGGAAACGCGATAGGGCGCATGCGGCCACGCGTCAGGGACGTAGCGGTCGCGAGACGGGATCGAAGGGATGACGCGTCGCCGCAATTGCCCTGTCGCGCGGGGAGGAAGCGGCCACGTGTTTCCCTCACGGGTAGATGCGTGAGGTTCGTGGCGGCCGTGAGACAGGGCACTGAGGGAAACGCGTCAGGAGAAGAGCGGCCGCGCGCCTACCCGGGAGCGGCCGACACATGGGGTGACCGCCCGAGTCGTCAGGGCCATGGTGGCGACGCGTGAGCAGGGAAACGGCCGCGCGTTAGCACCATGGCGGCGGCATGTCAGGGCGAGAGCGGCCATGTGTTGGGAGTGAACCGGCCACGCGTGAGGACGGCGACATGATCCGTCAGGGCTGATGGGGTCGCGCGGGAGGGCAATGGTGCTGTTGTTCCAGGGCTGAAACCGCTTCCCGTTTGCATCCTTGCGTAGGCCTGCGGCCGGAGAGCCCCTAAAGTCGCGGCGCGTGCGACCGTTCTCCGTAGGGGAGGGGCCTGCTCTGAGTGCCCCTCGGCCCATCCCCACGCAACGGAGCCCGCAGTACCCATGGGAACCCCATGAGCTCCCCGAGAGCCGCTCCCCAAGCGCAGGGCCGTTCGGGTCGAAAGAAGAAGCCGCCCGAGCACGTGGACCATGAGCGCTGGCTCATCAGTTACGCGGACTTCATCACGCTGCTCTTTGCCTTCTTCGTCGTCATGTTCGCCGTGTCGCAGGTCGACTCCAAGCGCCTGGGGCGGTTCACCCAGGCTTTCTCCCGGGCTCTCGGGCTCACGGTCGTGCCGCTGGCGGGTGCCAGCATGTTCGCCGGCGGTCAGGTGCCCGACGACTCCGTGAAGGGGCCTGGCACCCAGCCGAGCGTGGAGGAGATCGAAAAGCTTCGCGACGACCTGAACAAGATGATCGAGACGACGGAGGCGCTACGGGGGATGCAGCTCATCGAGCGGCGCCACGAGCTCGTCCTGAGGTTGCCCGAGGCCGTTCTCTTCGACACCGGGGCCGCGCAGGTGAAGTCGGCCAGCCTTTCCACGCTGACCGTGCTCACCCGCGAGCTCGCTCCCCGTAAGCTCGACGTTCGCATCGAAGGACATACCGACAATCGCCCCATGAGCACGGGCCGTTACCGGACCAACTGGGAGCTTTCCACCGCGCGCTCGAGCGCCGTCTTGATAGTGATGGTCGCCGCGGGGCTGCCCAAGGAGCACGTCTCGGTGGCCGGCTACAGCGAGCATCGCCCCGTCGCCTCCAACGACACGGACGAGGGACGAAAGCAGAATCGCCGTGTCGATATCGTCGTCACGACGAGTGAGCCCCTGGAGCCCGAATCGTCGGAGGTCTCGCCCGCTGCCCCGGCCGAGCCATAGAGCTACTTTAGCGCCGCCGTCCACGTGCACGTCCCCACGACCGTGGGAAGCTGCGGGCTCTTGAGCGGCCCCATGGCGCCTTTGACGAACGCGCGCGGGGTGGCCGTCGTGTCGTATCCAGCCGACAGCGCGCCCCCGAACGAGAGATTCAGCGTTTTGTTCTGGTAGACGCCGTTCGTCATGGTTCCGGTGAGCTGGCGCGTGGCGCAGTCGAGAGCCCCCGTGAGGTCTCCCGTGAACGTGCCGCCGTTCGAGTCGGTCCCCATGATCTTCGCGCCGGGGGCGATGGTCAGCGTGGGAAACTCGCCGCCGCCGCTCTCCTGGCCCACGAGCGTCAGCGATATCGAGCCGCTCCACGGAAACTTGATGATGAGCAGCGCCGAGACGTCGCACGTGAACTGGCCCGCGTAGGTTCCCGGCAGGCAATCTGCTTGCGACGTCGGGAGGCTCGCGTCGTCCCCGAAGAGCGAGCTACCCCCGCTGTCGCGCGACGGCGCGTCGCTCTGCATCGCGCTCCCGTCCGACGCGCCGGGCGCCCCGGCGCCGCCTTCGGCCGTATCGGTGCCGCCGAAGCCCGGCGAGCCGCCTCCGCAACCTGCCGTCACCGCCATGGCGGCGGTCATCCGCGCCCACTTCGCCGAGGTCGATTCTCGGGACATCATCGTGCGCCTCCCAGGTAGGTCAGGTGGTCGGACCTATCACCCTGCGCCGGGCCGCAGGACGCGAGGGGCGAAATGAGACGCCCCGAGACGTCGAATCCAAGAAAGGGATTGCAAACTTTCTATCCCTACCGTGATAGTCCGTTGCCAGGCGATCGGGCAGCCCGAACTCGAGGGCGAGCGAGCCTGGCGGGCGCTGCCGCCCAAGGCTCGTCAGGACGCCTCAATCGGAAGCGCTGGCCAAGCGGGCGGACGCTGCGGCCACCGGCGCCTCTGGCGAGTCCGATGTGCACGTGCAGGAAGGTGTGGAAGGTCGTCGTCCGGTCGTCCTCGGGGACCATGAAGATCGAGAAGCGCGTCGCCAGCGGGCGTGGCCGCCAGGTCCGGGCCTCGAACCAGCGCAGCGTGTAACAGGTCCACACCGGGTCGTAGCGCGTCACCCAGTCGTTCTGGAAGACGTCGCCGGGCTTGACGCCGAGGAGGGGCAGCCACGGGTTGGGGCGCTGCGGGCCGCGATACTGCACGCGCAGCGAATCCTCGAGATTCTCGTGCTCGAACTCGACCTCGGCCGCCTGCTCCCCCGGGCCGGCGCCGTCGTAGTTCCACCCGTGGTACGGGCAGGCGAGCCTCCCGTCGGGGCGAACCCTCCCTGCGGAGAGCGGCGCGAAGCGGTGCGCGCACCAATCGAGAAGCCCCCGTGCCGCGCCGGTCGCGTCGCGCCAGAGCACGTACCGGGTGCCCCCGAGCCGGAACGGGACGGGGCGCGCTCGGAGGGAGGCAGCGGGCAGGACCGGATGAAACCAGCGGAGGATTCCGGCGGGCGACGTGGGCGACATCAGGGGGGTCTCCTGATGCTTCCTACGCGCGGGGGCCGACGCCGGATCGTTCAGCCGGCCCCCTCACCGAGCGCACGCCCGTGTGCCCTACGGAGGATCGGGATACGTGTGCGCCGTGCAGGTGTTGTTGATGTAGAGGGGATTGGTATCGACGGGCAGATTGCTCGGCGGATTGATGATGACCTCACCGGGCCCCGCGTACGGATTGCCGAGCGTCAGGTTGTCTTCGCAGTTGTTGAGCGACGACGAATTTTGCGCGGTGTTGTTCGGGCCCATCCAGAAGTCGATGTGCCGGTACTCGTCCTTGGTGCATCCCGACGGCGGTTTGCCGTCCGCACCCGCCTGGCAGTTGCACTCCTGGGTGCACTCGAGGCACGAGTCCTCCATGACGAAGTACTTGTGGACCTGAGGGTTGTAGATGATGCCCCCCGGCTTGAGTGTCGCCCCGCCGGCGCTCTCGCAGCCGTTCTCGGCCGCGGCGGCGGTGATCGGGTCGTCGTAGGTGCCTTTCCCCTCGGTGGCAACCTGGTGGTTCTGCGGCGGATAGCCGGGATACGCGATGTCGTTGCAGCTATGAATGCTCTCGACGGAGCACGAGTTGTCGTTGAAGCCGTACCAGGTCTGGTAGACCTTCGTCCACACGGCGCAGCCGGCCTTGCCGTTACACCCGATCGGCGCGGGGCCGCCGCTGCTCGAACCGCTGCTGCTCCCGCTGCTCGAGCCACTGCTCGAGCCGCTGCCACTCGAGCCGCTCGAGCTACCCGCGCAGCTCGCCGCGCTCACCGAGACGTTGCTCGCAGAGGAGAAGTTGCTGTTGCCCGTCGAGTAATTGAACGTGACGGAAGCTCCTGCCGCGAGCGTGCTGCTTGCCCAGGTGAACTTGCAGACGTTCGACGTCGTGGTCGCCGAGGTGCCGCTCCCGCTCAGGGGGCTCAGCGTCGCGCCCGACGGCACGGTGTCGTTGGTGCAGTGATCGCCGCTCGGCACGCTGAACTGCACGCTGTAGCCGGTTGCGGCAGACGAGCCGGTGTTCTTGAACGCCATCGTGCCCCAGTAGTTGGGACCGTCGTAGGAGTTCGTCGTCACGCTGAACGAGCACGAAGACCCCGAATCCGCTGGACGAACCGCTCGTCGAGCCGCTCGAAGATCCGCTCGAGGACCCACTGGACGAGCCACTTCCGGACGACGACGAGCCCGTTCCGGTGCTGCAGGCTGACGAGCTCACGGTGACGCTCGTCGCGGCGCTGAAGTTGGTGTTGTCCGTCGAGTAGTTGAACGTGAGCGAGCCCCCCGCGGCCAGCGTTGCGCTCGCCCACGTGAACTTGCAGACGTTCGACGTCGTGTGCGCCGAGGTCCCGCTCCCCGTCAGGGGGCTCAGCGTCGCGCCGGAGGGCACCGTGTCGTTCGTGCAATGGTCGCCGCTCGGGACGCTGAACTGCACCGAGAAACCCGTGACGCTGCTCGACGCGCCGTTCTTGATCGTGATCGTTCCCCAGTAGTTGGGACCGTCGTAGGAGTTCGTCGTCACGCTGAACGCGCACGAGCTGAGCGACTCGACGCTCGCCGTCCCGGTGTCTTCGCCAGGCCCCGCCGAGCAGGCGGAGATGACCGCGCCTGCGGCGATGCTCGCCAGGAAGAAAGCCCTCGCCGTGCTCGTTGCTTTGGATCCCATTCCGCACCTTCCCCGCGACGCGATGCGCGAAGCGCTCGCGTTGCCGCGTCGCTGCCCCGAGCAAGACCGAGGCCTGGAAAATGCGTGGGAGGGCGCCTGATTGCGCCGCCAGGTCCGCGCAGCGTTTGGAAACCTGTTTGGGTGCGGCTTCCTTGCGAAAAGCGCTCGCGAGTCCGGTCGGCGCCGTTTCGAGCCTCTGCGGGCTTGCTCCGCCCCGACCGGACGGCCTGAGGTACACGCGATCCGCCCCTCTGGACCTCGGCGGGTCCACGGAAGGGGAGCTGCGCGTGCTAGGGTGTTGCCACGGAAAGCCCTCCGATGGCGGGTCGCTTACTTCGTTTGGCGTTGGGTCTCGTCGTCCTGGCAGCTCTGGTCGTCTTCGGCACGGCTTGCAACGGGGGGCGCCCCCGGGGGTCAAGCGATTGGACGGGAGTCCTTCGGCGTCAGAACGTGCCGCTCACGCCGACGCCGTGCAAATCGACCCACGGAGAGAGCTGCGCGTGCGCGTTCGACGCCGTGCTCGCGGGCGCGGGAGGTGACCCACCGAGGGCGAAGCCGGTGATCCCGAGGGCCGCGCCGACGCCTGCCGCGACGAACGAAATCGTGGAGATGGTAGCCAGCGTTCGCGCGGAGTCGATGTCGCTCCACGTCCCTGGACCGCACCGGTTTTGAACGCACTGTTTGCTCGCCGTGCTCGTCGTCGACATCGATATCGCGCCCGTCACCGAGCCCACGCCGACCCCCGCGACGGCGAGGCCAACGCCGCCCCACCGAAGCCACGAAATCACCGCGGGCGTTCCGGTGCCCTCGGGAGTTGCATCGCCCGCGCCGTTCGGGGAGGCCGCGCCGCCCGTGGCGTCTGCGCGCGAGTCGGTCAGCGCGAGGACCACCGGGGCAGTCTGTCCGTCGCCGACGTCGAGCTCCTCGCGCGCGGTGGCGGTGCCCGCCACGGCAGTGACCACGTGGTGCCCGGGGTTGACCTTGAAGGGCGCGACGAGCGCAGGAACGGGCACCTGCACGGAGTCGACGGACACCTGGACGTTCGCGCCGTCCTGGGCCCCGTCGACGGAGATCTTCAAGGCCGGGATGCGCTTGGCGATCTCGTCGTCGAGGGTCGCGGCGTTCGAACGAGCCACGCGAAACGCCTCGGGCTCCTCGGGCGTCGAGGGAGTCCGCATGATCCGCTGCAGAATGTCGCGCGCTTCCACGAGCCGTCCGAGAGAGCTCTGCTCGCGAGCGACCTCCAGGCCGGTCGTGGGCACGTGCATGATCGCGTCGGCCCCTTGAAACTGCGCGAGCGCGCCCTGGTGGTCGCCCGCGTCGCGCCGCGCGTGGCCTTGGTCCATCATCGCGCGGGCCGTCTCCTTCTCCTCGGCCGTAGGCTCCGCGGCGTGCGCGCCGCCCGCGGTGACCTCGAGTACGACGGCGAGCGCAAAAGCGAGTGCGTGCTTAGAAGCCATACTCCGCCCTGGGTTTGACCGTAGCCGTGGGAGCCGGCGATTCACGGTTCGTGGTGGCCGCACGCGGCGGCGGTCGGCGTTCGACGGACGGGGTGGGCGGCGCGGCCACGGGTGCCCCGGGGGCGCGGGCGGCGCTCGTCGCGGGGGCGGGCGCTTCCGCCGCGGTGGGCGCGGAGACCGCGGGGGCCGTCGCGACGGTAGTGGGGGGAGCCGTGGGGACGACCGCGGCGATCGGGCGCGGCGCGACCTGCGCGGGCGCCGGCGCGGCCGCAGCAGGTGGGGGCGCCTCCTCGTGACGGTGAGCCAGGGCGAGCACGACCGCCACCCCCGCAGCGAGCCCCGCGCACGCGAGAGCCGCGAGCACACCGCGGCGCTTTCCGGTTGCGAGGACGATGCTGCTCGTCGTCATCGTCGCCGCGGTCCCGAGCGTCGGAGACGTCGCGGCGCCTCGCTCGAGGGACGCCGACAACACGGCCGTCGGATTCGCCGACGGGCGCGGCGCCCCGCGCGCATCCGCTGCGGCCGGCAATCGTACCGAGCGGCGCTGAACGCGCGAGCGCTCGTCGGCCTCGCTCAACGCTATGGCGACGGCCTGCTTGCGCGTCTCCAGGCGCTCGCCGAGGTGGCGCGCGAGGAACGTCGCGACGTCGCCGGGCGTGGCGCTGATTCTCGCCTCGAGCATCGCGTCCTCGAGCGCGACGCGCATCTCGTCGGCCGTCGCGTATCGCTCGTCGGGAGCCCATGCCAGCGCGCGGTTGGCGATGGCGCGAATCGGCGCCGGGACGTACGCGGGAAGAGGCAAGGGGGACCGTCTCGAGGCGAGCTGCGCGATCGTCGCGACGTCGTTCTCGCCCTGGTACGGCGAGCGCCCCGAGAGGAGGAAATAGAGGATCGCGCCGGCGGCCCACACGTCTGCGCGCCGATCCGTCGATCGCGGAGAGAGCGCCTGCTCGGGCGCCATGAACCTGACCTTGCCCTTGAAGGACCCGGTCTCGGTGTCGCCCCCCACGCGATCGCGCGCCTTGGCGATTCCGAAGTCGATGACCTTGGAGACTCCCTGATCGCCGATCAGGATGTTCTGCGGAGAAACGTCGCGGTGCACGATCCCGAGCAGCGCGCCGCCGCGATCCCGGAGCTCGTGCGCCGCGTGCAGTCCGGCGCAAACGTCGGAAAGAATGCGCAGCGCGAGGTTCGGCGGAAACGTGAGCTTGCCGTCGTGGACCGCGCGCGCGAGCTTCGAGAGGGCGTCTCCCTCGATCCACTCCATCGCGAGAAAGAGGATGCCGTCGGTGTCACCGAGATCCAGAATCTGCGCGACATTCGGGTGTTGAATGCGAGACGCAATCCGCGCCTCGTCGAGGAACATTCCCTGAAAGCGAGGGTCGCGCGCGTACGCGGGCAGAATCGTCTTGATTGCGACCAGCCTCTCGAAGCCGTGCTTCCCGACCATGCGGGCGACCCAGACGCTCGCCATGCCCCCTGCGCCGATCGGCACGAGGAGCTCGTACCTGTCCAACCGGTACCCCGGGACCAGGTGCGGCTGCTGTTCGTACGGAGCGGACACGGGTGCCAACATTGAATATACCGCAGACTCTCGTCAGGGACCGCCTTCTCCCTACGTGACGTGCGCGAGCGCGAAGTATTCGTGTATTCCCCTGTGAGATGTGGGTAGGGGTCTTCTTTCAGGGCCCGTCGCCGGAGCCGCCGTCGTCGCCCATCGCCGGAGCGACCACGCGAGCGCCGTACCCGCCGCCCGTGCTCGCGGACGGCGTGAACTGCGGCACCCGGAAGCAAGTCTTCGTCGCGTTTGCGGCGTCGACGACGCAATCGTCGAAGCCGACCCCGTGGCCGTCGTCGGCGGTGAGGGCGTGGCCGGCCGGGTCGTCCGGGTTGGGCTGGCCGACGGAGGTGGCGCCCGTCAGATCGTACCCTACGTCGACCGACACCGAATCGCCCGGGCGCAGCTCGAGGGGCGGGTTGTATTCGGCGCTGGTGACGCCGCATTCCATTTCGAGAAAGCCATGCGGCGTCGTCATGTCGCCGCCTGACCACACGATGTTCGGCTGCGTGGGCCGGTCTCCGTGGTAGCAGAACTCCATGCGAACGTAGCGATACGTTCCCGGGTCCACGTCGAGCTCTTCCGAGTTCAAATCGGCGTTCACGGTTGCCGTCGGGCGGGCAAAATCGAAGAGGCTGCAGTCGTCGGCGCTCGTGCAATGTGGGCTCGTCCACAGCATCGCGTTGTTCCCGACGTTGTTCTGCGTCACCGGGTCGACGTTCTCGGCCAGGTAGACGCTGGCGAGCTTCATCGCGAAGTAGTGCGTCGACGAGGGCGTGATGCTCTCCAGGTGGAGACCGACGACGGCGTTCCCCGAGAGGCCCGCCCCCGCGCCCGTGGTGTTCTGCAGCACGAGCCGAGCCTTCGTCGTTCCGTTCGAGCAACCCATCGACCAAACCAGAAGAGCCAGCAGCGCGCCGCGTCGAATCACGTGAGCCTCCCTTCATGCCTGTCAGGCGTCCCGACGAAAGTGCGGAACCCTCCTGCCGGGAACGGCATGCGGGGCGGAAGCTTTAGGCAGGCGGGAGACGCGGCCTGCCGCGTGCTAGCGGCGCGCTTCGCGCATGACGATCACCGGCCTGCCCTCGCGCGCGGAGCCCTCCAGGTCCACGTCGCAGAAGATCGCCCAGTCGTCGTCACCCGCGTCGTCGCACACGACCTGCACGACGTTCCACGCGTGTTCGGTCGTGGTGATGCGCGTCTTGTCCGGTGCGCGGGCGTCCGGGTCCAGCCGGATGGCTGCGTGCTCCTCGAGAAACGGCTTCAGCGCGCCGGCGAAGCGCTCTGCCGTCCATTCTCCCGGCGCGACGAGCCCCGCGGCGCCCGTCCAGTCCTGGCGGGCAAGCGCGCGCAGCAGCTGGAACATCGCGTTGCGCACGAGAACCGTGAACCCTCGCTCGTCGCGCGTGATGTCCGTCTCGCCCGGCTCCTCGGCGGGCGGCGCCTGCTCGCCCTCTTCTCGAGGCGCGGTCCGCATCCGCTCCCATTCGTCGAGCAGGCTCGAGTCGACCGCGCGCACCATCGCGCGCAAGAACACCTCGATCTCCTCCACCGCCGGCGTCTTGGCCGGCGCGGGCACGGTCTGCACGAGCGCCTTGTACACGTCGCTCAGGTACCGAAGGAGCGTCCCCTCGGCGCGGCCGAGGTCGTACTCGCGCACGTACTCGTTGAAGTCCATGAAGCGCTCGACCATCTCGCGCGCGATCGATTTGGGGCGCGCGTCGTCTCCGCGCACCCACGGGTGCAGGCGCGCGAATGCGTTGAACGTATCGTAGACGAGCTCGCGCAGCGGCTTGGGGTGCTCGAGCTTCTCCAGCTCCTCGACCCGCTGCTCGTACTCCACGCCGGCCATCTTGAGCTCGCGCGAGCTTCGCGCGCTTGAGGACCTCGAGCTGCTGGCGCAAGACGAAGTCGGGATCCTCGAGGACGCTCTCGACGAGCGTGAGCACGTCCAGCGCGTACGTTGGGCTCTCGGGGTCCAGGCGCGGCACCGTGTCGATGAGCCACAACGAGAGCGCGTGGTGCAGCGAGAAGTCCTCCTGCAGATCGACGTGGACGCGCACGCGCCTGGTGTCGCTGTCGACCTCGATGATCCCCGCGTCGCGTAGCGACTGGAACATCGTGCGCGCCTCGCGGCCGAAGATGCGCTGCTGGGCGCGCCTCTCGTGCGACCGGCGGATGATGCGCGCGACGTCCAGACAACGACCCGCGGGCCGCTCGAGCACTTCGAGCAGCATCCCGTGCGAGACGCGGAACCGCGACACGAGCGCCTCCGGCTGCCCGGTGGCCAGGCGATCGAACGTCGAACGGTCCCAGGGCACGTAGCCCTTCTCGGGCGGCTTCTTGCGGACGATCCGCTTGAGCTTCACCGGGTCGCCCGCGGCCTTGCCCTCGAGGCGCAAGTTCTCGATGACGTGCTCGGGCGCCTGAGCGACGACGTACCCGCGATCGTCGAAGCCCTTGCGCCCGGCCCGACCGGAGATCTGCTGCATCTCGCGTACGCTCAGGATCGCCGTCTTCTCTCCGTCGTACTTGCATAGACGCGTGAACAGCACCGTTCGTATGGGGACGTTCACGCCGACGCCCAGCGTGTCGGTGCCGCTGATGATGGCGAGAAGGCCCTTCTGCGCGAGCCGCTCGACGAGGAGCCGGTACTTCGGCAGGAGGCCGGCGTGGTGCAGGCCCACGCCGTGCCCGAGAAAGCGCTTCATCTCCTTCCCGTACGGGGTGTCGAAGCGCGTCCGCGCGATCTCCGCGGCGATGGCGCGCTTGCGCTCCTTGGGGACGAAATCCAGGCTCATCATGTTCTGCGCGGTCTCGGCCGCGGACCGCTGGGTGAAGTTGACCACGTACACGGGAGCGCGGCCGTTGCGCACCAGCTCGAGAATGGTCTCGTGCAGCGGTGTCTCCCGGTATTCGTGTTCCAGCGGTACGGGACGAAGTGACGAGCGCACCGTGACTGTGGCGCGCCTGGTCAGCTGGGTGAGGCGCTGCTCGAAGAGCTCCGTCGGACCGAGCGTGGCGCTCATCAGCAGAAACTGCGCCCGCTCGAGCACGAGAAGGGGGATCTGCCAGGCGACGCCGCGCTCGCGGTCGGCGTAGTAGTGGAATTCGTCGATGACGATGCGGTCGACCCGCGCGTCCTTCCCCTCCCGCAGCGCGAGGTTCGAGAGGATCTCGGCCGTGCAGCAGACGATGGGCGCGTCGCGGTTGACCGCGCCGTCGCCGGTGAGCATCCCCACGCGCTCGGGGCCGAAGTCGCGGCAGAGCGCGAAGAACTTCTCGCTGACCAGAGCCTTGATGGGGGCCGTGTAGAAGCTTCGCTGCCCCTCGCTCGTCGCGAAGAAGTGCAGCGCCAGCGCCACCAGCGACTTCCCGCTTCCGGTGGGCGTCGCGAGGATCACGTTGTTTCCGGTCACGAGCTCGAGAATCGCCTGCTCTTGCGCAGGGTACAGGTCGAGGCCTAGGGCGCGCGCGTGCCCGAGAAAGAGGTCGAGCAGCTCGTCGGGCGGACTGCCCGGGCGGGGCGGGATCCGCTCGGCGAGGGAGGGAGTGTCGGGCATCGGTGCAGGGGCCGTCATACTACGAAGGGCGCGGCCGCTCCCGCTTGGCTGGTCTTCGCGTTGCACCCGTCACCTGGCAGACAAGCTGACCCAGAGAAGTGGAGGTCCGTGATGCGCATCTCAGTCGCAGGTTCCGGTGCCGCGGCCTTGGTCGCCGGTAGCGTTCTCGCTCTCGCGTCCACGCCGGCGCACGCCCAGCAGCTGCCGCTGCCGAGCTCGATCAACTCGCCGCCGGCGGGTCCAGGCACCGCCGAGATGGGGCCGCAGGGTGTCGTATCGGTGCACCCCGGCATGGAGGCCAGCGTCGGTCTCGGTACCGGGTTCGCGGACACCTACGGCCTCGGCATCCAGGGGCGCGTTGGATACACGTTTCACAACGGTGTCTACCTGGGCGGCGCGGGGCAGTACTTCCTCGGGCATTCCATCAACGACCAGCAGGCGCACGCGGCGTTCATCGGCGGCGAGGCCGGCTACAAGTTCTTCCCCGTCTCGGAGTTGGAGATTCGTCCGTACGCGTTCCTCGGGCCGTCATTCATCACGCAGGTGTCCAACAACCCGGCCCCGGTCAGTAGTTTCAGCAGGGCAGACCTGGCGCTGCAGCCCGGCATCCTCGGCACGTACCACTTCGGCGACGCGTTCGTCGGAGGCGACGCCCACGTGATGTTGTTCCCGGCCCCGAACACCGTCGCGGTGATGGCAACAGGAGGGATGGGGTTCTGAGGGATGCTCTCCTGGGGTGCTGCGCACCCCCTCGCTACGCGAGCGAGCCTCCCTTCCGACGCAGGGGAGGCTCGGCGACTTCAGGCGGGGACGTTTCGACCGGGCACGAATCCCGGTTCGGACCCTACGAAGCGCATCCCTTCCGCTAAGAGATCGCGATCCGGAAGCTCGGGGCGTCGCCTTTTCTGGTTTCGATCGCGGTTCACGACATAGGAGCGGTACCTCGAGCGCTACGAATCGCAGTTTGAACGTTCGTACGCGCGTCTCGTCCGCTACGAATCTCGATTCGTAAGCTCCTCGGCTCGCCCTGTACCCGATGAACCGCGGTTCGAAAGCTACGGTCCGCGCCTCGTCCGCTACGAGTCCGCGTTCGTAAGCTCCTGACCGCGCCTCGTCGGCTCCGAACCGCGCCTCGTAAGCTCCTGCCCGAAGTCCGTCCGCTACGAGTCTCGCTCCGTAAGCCTGGGACCGCCTCCCGTGCGCTCTCGACCGCGACTTGAAAGCTACGGACCGCGTCTCCGCCACTCTCAGTCGCTCTTCGCACCGTCTTCGGCGCGCCCCCTCCGCTACGGACCGCGAGTCGCAAGCTCAGGACCTCGCCGTGTCCGCTATCGATTGCGGTTCGCGAGCTCCTGATGGTGTTCGGTCGCCAACAGAGCAATGCTCGCACCTTCCTCGGGGCGCCCTGTTGGTCCTCGAGGCCAGTTCGCAAGCTCGTGGCCGCTTTCGGTACATGACGGGCCGCAATCCGGAAGCCGACGACTTCATCCCTTGCGCTCTCGATCGCGATTCGAAAGGTCGTAGTCGGCTTCTCTGCGCTCCAAGTCGCCGTTCAGAGGCTCACGCGTACGAGGTTTGGCCAAGCGCGGGCGCCAACGGCGTCCCCCCGGGGTCCTCCAGCGCGGCTTGCCTCATCCCGCATGTCGCTCTTCGGCATGCCAACCCGGATCCGGCAATGCCACGACGCCAATCACGCCACTCGAGCGGTCGACACCTTCCGGATGTCGTCGATGCTGCGGGGTCCGCGCGATCGTGAACGCGCAGATCGGGGCATCGTGAACGCCAAGATCGGCGCATCGTCAACGAAGGAGGGCTAACTAACCTGGATAGATGACCACCCAGTCCATTCGCGAGCCGTGCCCCGCGCCATTCGGAGCAGCTCCCGACTTCGTCTGAAACGTCCCGTTTGGCACCGCGTTGTGTGACGAGTCGAATGTGAAGCGTGACACCGTGCCGCTCCCCTGGTTGCCTACGAAGAGCTCTCCCCAAGGAGCGAAAGTGAGGCTCAATGGGTAATTGAACCCGTTTCCCGTGATCGTGCCGCTCGCGGTGGCGTTCCCCTGAGCGTCGACGGAGAAGCGAGAGACGGATTGACCCAGCGGATTCGCGACGAGAAGATCGCCCCAGGGAGTGACTACGCTTCCATACGGATTGGGAGCCATGATCGGCGTGAGCGGGGTGACGGAGTGGTCGGCTGCGACTTGGTAGTGCTGAACGTTGATTCCGCTGGAGTACGCTTGGCTCACGTACAGGATTCGTGACGTCCCGTCCCAGTAGATCCCCTCGCACTCGGCGACGTTGTTCACGGTCCCCGCCACGGACGTGGCCCCTTGCGCACCAAAGGCGACCCGCACGAGGTCGGACCCGGCGAAATCGGCTATCCAAAGCTCGTCGTCCACGAACGTGCTCCCCTCGGATGTGGTCGAAAGACCGCTGTTCGTGATGGTGCCGTTGGCGGTCGGGGTACCGAATGGCGAGAGGAACCTGTAGATGTTCCCGTCCGCGAAGCTCGTGACGAAGAGCTCCCCCGTCGGGCTCAGTGCGACGCTGACCGCCGATGGTACGGAAATACTCGTGCTGAACACCGGGTCGGCGCTCGGCGTGACCGAATAGACGTAGACGACGTTGGCCATGTCATCAGGGACGAACATCGTTGCGACATTCGATCCTCCACCGTCGGTACTCCCCCCGCTGCTGCCTCCACTGGAGCTGCCGCTACCTGACCCGGACCCCGAACCTCCGCCCGATGAAGACGAAGTAACGTCCGCGATTCCGCCGTCCTTCACCCCACTTCCGTTCGCGCTCGAGAAGCAGCCTGCAAGGATCCCCGGAGCACCCACCAGCAAGGCGATTCCAAACAGAACTCGGTTCATCGAGCACTCCTCGGTCCAGCGGTCTTCTTGACACATGAGGGCGCACGCTAGCCGATCGCGATCTTGGCGACTATCGCTCGAACGCTCCCCGACCCGGCGGGCATGTGGGGATGCGAGGCGTTCGCCGGCGGACCGCAGGGGTTCTCGTATCTCTACCTGCAAGGCGCGAACGCGACCCCCACGACGCTCGTCACGCTCGACGCGAGCGGCGCGGTCCTCTCGCCGCAGTCCCTGGGCGACCCGCCCGGACGCATGCTCCTCGATCGGGTCACCCGCGCCGAGGGCACGTTCCTGCTCGCGACGGCCTCCAACACACCGACGCCGGTCGCCGACACCACGACGTGGCTGCAGGAGTTCGACGCCCAGGGACAGGCGCCCTCCTCGGGACACTACGGCACGAGAAGCAGCTTGCCCGTCGTCGTGCGCGATTCCAGCGCGCGGTGCGCTTCGGCGGCCTGCTCGAGGGGGAGCTCGGCATGGATGCGCACGTCGAGCTTGCCATGTGCCACGGCGCCGAGGACCGCACCCGCGCGCTCGAGTAGCTCGGCGCGCGTCGCCGTGTAGTCGCGCAGGGTCGGACGGGTGACGAAGAGCGAGCCGCGCGCGTTGAGCACCTGAAGGTCGAACGGTGGCACCCGTCCGCTCGACTGGCCAAAGAGGACGAGCATTCCGCGCGGTCGGAGCGCGAGCAGGCTGCGGTCGAAGGTGGAGGCGCCGACCGAGTCGTAGACGACGTCCAGGCCGCGTCCGCCCGTCTGCGCGCGCGCCGCTTCGTCGAACGGAGCGCTGGCCGAGTACAGGAGGCACGAGTCGGCGCCGGCCGCTCGCACGACCTGGGCCTTCTCCTCGGTCGACGTCGTGCCCAGGACGCGGCTGCCCGCGCCCTTGGCCATCTGCACGAGAAGGAGGCCCACGCCGCCCGCGGCTGCGTGCACCAGGCACGTGTGGCCGGCCCGCAGAGGGAACGTCGCGTGAGCCAGGTAGTGCGCCGTCATTCCCTGAAGCATGACCGCGGCGGCGATGCGCGAGCTCACGCCCTCGGGCACCGGCACGAGGCGGCCGGCGCTCGCCACGACGTGCGTCGCGTACGAGCCCGAAACACCCGCCCACGCGACGCGCTGGCCCACGCGCAGATCGTTGACCCGCTCACCGAGCGCTTCGACGACGCCGGCGCCCTCCTCGCCCAGGACGAGAGGCAGCTCGCGCGCGTACGCTCCCGTTCGGACGTACACGTCCGCGAAGTTGACGCCCGCGGCCTCCACGCGGACGAGCGCCTCCCCCGCGCCCGGGCGCGGCGTCGGAAGCTCGACGAGCTCCATCGTCTCCGGGCCACCGGCGCGTTCCAGGCGAATGGCTTTCATGAGACTCTCAAAGCCATCGCAATCCTCGTCTGTCAAGCCGACGGCGTCAGCGCTCCCCGTCGGGCTGCATGGCCTGCAAGAAGCCGTCCCCGTATTGCTCGACGCGTGCCGGCCCCATGCCGAACACATCGAGCAGCTCGGCGTGGGATTGCGGCGCGCGAGCCGCCATCTCGAGGAGCGTTCGGTCGAGCGCCACGACGTACGCGGGAACGCCGCGCGACCGCGCCACGCTCGCCCGGTGAGTGCGCAGGCGCTCGAACCGGGTGCGGGCAGCCGGGTCGAGCGACTCGAGCGCGCGCGCTGCGTCCGACGCGCGTCGGTCCGGTCCGCTCCCCGCTGCATGGGTCCTCTTGCGGGTGCGCGGCGTGTCTCGCTCTGCGGGCAAGGCGAACCGCACCGGTCCCTGGGCGCGCATCACCTCGGCGCCTGCCGGCGTCACGAAGGGAACGGGGTGGTCGGTCGGAGTCAGATTCGATCCATCCCGCCGCGAGCAGAGCTCGCAAGAGGTCCATCGTCCACGGGTGCGTTCGCTCGCGCAGCAGGCCGAACGTGGACAGCTCGGTGAAGCCGAAGCGGCGCGTCCTCTCGCCGTCGACGCCGCGGACCATCTCGGCGATCGCCACCATGCCGGCGCGCTGGCGTGCCCGGGCGACCGCCGAGAGCGCGATGCGCACGGTGCGGGCGGTATGCTCCGCGTCGGCAGCGGCGGGCGACGCGAGGCCGGCGTCTTCGTCGCGGCTGTCCATGGCGACGCAGATGTCGCAGTGGCCGCAGCCCCCCAGAAGCTCCCGTTCGTCGCCGAAGTACCGCAGGATGAAGTCGTGGCGGCAGGTGCGCGCGTCGAGGTACCGCAAGAGCTCGCGAAAGAGCGCCCAGGCACGCGCCGCTACCTCGGCGGGAGCGGGGCCGCCGTCCGAACCGGTCGTGACGAGGCGCCGGCGCAGCGCGATGTCGGCACCGGAGCAGAGGAGCAGCCCCCAGGCCTCCGCGCCGTCGCGTCCGGCGCGTCCGACCTCCTGGTAGTACGCCTCGATCGACGACGGCGGCTGCACGTGGAGAACGGCGCGGATGTCGGGCCTGTCGATCCCCATCCCGAACGCATTGGTCGCCACGATGACGTCGAGCGCACGCTCCGCGAAGCGCGAAGCGACGTCGCTGCGTTCGCTGCCCGGCATTCCGGCGTGGTACGAAGCGGCATTCCAGCCTTGCTCTCGGAGCAGGGCCGCCCACTGCTCGGTCTGTCGGCGCGTGGCCGCGTAGACGATGGACGCGCCGCGGGGAGACTTGGCCGCCCCGAGCGCCGAGGACAGCGCGGCGAGCACCTCGCGACGGGCCTCGCTCGCGCCTTCCACGTTGTGCGCCGCCAGGTGGAGGTTCGGCCGAGCGAAGCCGCGCAGCACCTCGCGGCAGGCGTCACCCAGGCGGAGCTGCTGGCGAATCTCGCCCCGGACCTGCGGCGTCGCGGTGGCGGTACAGGCGAGCACCCGCGGCGGCCGGAGCCTCGCGAGCAGAGCGCCGATTCGTAGATAGTCCGGCCGAAAGTCGTGTCCCCACTGCGCGATGCAATGCGCCTCGTCGACGGCCACGAGCTGCACGTTGCAGCGCAGGAGGTTCTCGACGAAGGCGTCGGAGGCGAGCCGCTCGGGCGCAGCGTACACGATCTTGTACCGGCCGCGCAGCATCGACGACTCGCGGTGCCGGCGAAGCTCGGGCTCGAGCGTGGACGCGAGGAACGTCGCCGGCACCCCCCGCGCCTCGAGCGCACGTACCTGGTCCTCCATGAGCGCGACCAGCGGCGAGAGAACGAGCGTCGTGCCCTCGAGCACGGTCGCGGGGAGCTGGTACGTCAGCGACTTGCCCCCTCCCGTCGGAGCCACGACGAGCACCCGGCCCGGCCCTTCGAGGAGCGCATCGATGGCCTCGCGCTGCCACGGCCGGAAGCTCTCCAAGCCGAAGCGTTCGCGCAAGACGCTCTCGAGGTCGACCATGCTCGAACTCCTTGTACCTTCATCGGACGCCGATTGTCCGCTGTTGCGCCGTATCCGGCGACGCGAGCGGTGCTCCGGATTGAGCGCGCCGACTCGAGCTACATGGGCTACTCTGCGGCTCCGCAGCACATGGCCCATCTCATCACGCTCATCCCGGGCGACGGCATCGGTCCCGAGGTCGCCAAGGCGACCAGCCGCGTCATCGAGGCAGCGAGCGTGCGCATCGAATGGGAGGTTCACGACGCGGGGGCGGCCGTCGCCGAGAAGCGCGGGACGGTCCTGCCGGAGGAAGTCCTCGAGTCGATCCGCCGGAACAAGGTCGCGCTCAAAGGCCCGATTGGCACACCGATTGGGAAGGGATTCCGCTCGGTCAACGTGACCCTGCGGCAGGCGCTCGATCTCTACGCGAACGTTCGCCCCGTGCGCTCGCTGCCTGGGGTCGAGCCGCGGTTCGAGGGCACCGACATGGTCATCGTGCGCGAGAACACGGAAGACCTCTACGCAGGCCTCGAGCTCATGATCCTGCCGGGCATCGCGCAGAGCGTGAAGCTCATCACGGAGAAGGGGTGCGCCCGCATCTGCGAGTACGCGTTCGAATACGCGGAGCGCATGGGGCGAAAGCGCGTCTCCTGCGTGCACAAGGCCAACATCATGAAGCTCTCCGACGGGCTGTTGCTCGAGGTGTTCCGGCGCACCGCGCTCAAGCACCCGCGCATCGAACCCGCCGAGGTCATCGTCGACGCCTGCGCGATGCAGATGGTGCGCAACGCCAACAAGCTGGACGTCATCGTCACCGAGAACCTCTATGGCGACATCTTGAGCGATCTGGGCGCGGGGCTGGTCGGGGGGCTCGGCATCGTTCCGGGCGCGAACATCGGCGCCGAAGCTGCGGTCTTCGAGGCGGTCCACGGCAGCGCGCCCGACATCGCCGGCAAGGGCGTCGCCAATCCCACGGCGCTCGTCCAGAGCGCGGTCATGATGCTGCACCACATCGGCGAGCAAGCTGCCGCCCAGCGAATCGAGGACGCCCTCGTCGAGGTGTATCGCCGGGGCGAAATCCGCACCGCGGATCTCGGCGGTACCGCGTCGACGGAGGCCTTCGCAGATGCCATCTGCAAGACTCTCGGTTGAGTCGATCGGTCCGCTCGTCGTCGCGCTGGCTGCCCTCTTTGCCCCCCATCTCGCGCACGCGGGAGCGCCGTCTGCGCACACGACGGCGCTGGACGTCGCCCAGTGGCACGTGGTGAGCAGCCGTTCCGGACCGGACAACTACTACACGGTCGTGCGCGATCCGGCGCTGCCCTTCATCCATTCGCGCTACCGGCCACCGGAGGCGACGACCGTCCTCGGCTTTCAACTTCCCGACGAGCTCCGCCCCAGGGCGCGCGTCGTGCGCTGGAAGTGGCGCGCGCTCACGCTCCCCCGAGGGGGGAACGAATGCGACGGCCACAAGGCCGACTCGGCCGCCGTCGTGTACCTGACCTTCAGTCGCTGGCCGCACTGGTACACGCTGAAGTACGTGTGGAGCGCGGTTGGTCCTCGAGGGACGACCTGCGACCGCAAGCGCGGTCCGTTCTCGGGGCAGGACATCATCATCCTCGAATCGGGTCCGCCTCTCGACGAGTGGAGGGACGAGGAGATTGACCTCTCCACCGAGTACCGCAACCACTTCGCGGGCGGGAGAGCCGACGCGGCGGTCCCCGACTTCGTGGGCATCGGCCTCATGAGCGACGGCGACCAGACGGGCAGCGAGAGCTCGGCGGACTTCGCAGCGTTCGCGATTGAATGGTGACGGCGGGCGCGCCCCTTCAAGGGCCCATCGTGCTCGACGGCGCCTCGCTCCCGTAAAACCCGAGGACGCCCGCGCGCGACCCGCCCGGCACGGCGTCGCCCACGAAGTGGCCGCCCGCTGCCCAGTCGTTGCCGCTCGCGTCCGCCCATGCGCCGTGAAGGTCCTGGTGCGGGTCGGCCGTGAAGTCGGTCACCCAGGCGCCCGCCACGAGGCGCTGCTTCAACCCGCCGGAGCCGACGAGGATGACGTGGCCCGGCGACCCGCATGACACGCCGTTGACGCCGCTCTCGAGGCTCACGTTCGCCCGCGCCCAGCTCTTCCCGTCGGAGACGAGCACGTCCTGGCCACCGACGGCGTACACCTCGGTGTCGCTGCAGCCGCTGACGGTGGTGAGGTTGCCCGTCGCGAGCGGTGGACTGTCCGCCTCGAGGGTCCAGGTCGTGCCCACGCGATGCCAGATGGTCCCGAGCTCACCGACCGCGTAGAGCGTGGTGCTCCCGCCGGAGGGCGTGCCCCACACTTTGTAGAGCGTGCGGCCGAGCTTCTGCGGGAGCGGCGAAGGCGACCAGCCCGTGCCGTCGAAGTGCAAGAGGACGTCGTTCGGTTTGCCGGTGCCGCCCCCGGGCGTGCCGCCGACGGCCCACACGTCGGCCGGGCCGCCGGCCCATACGCCGTAAAGTGTGGCCGTCGTGCCCGACGCATGCTCGGTGAACTGGCTGCCGTTCCAGTGCACGATCCGGCCGCTCTCGCCCACGGCCCAGACGTCGGTGCTCGCGGTGCCGTGCGCCCACCAGAACGTCTCGGTGCCGCCCGGCGCGAGGTCCTTCCACGTGCCGCGGTAGTGCAAGATCGCCGACGGCGTTCCGTCGCCGAGAGGCCCGCCCACGGCGAAGACATCGTCCGGCGCCGTTCCCCAGACGCAGAGCAGCGCCGGCGTCAGATCATGAAAAACGACGTGCCACGCGGCCGGCAGGGGCGCGTCGGGCCCGTGCCCGCAGCCGAGGAGCGCGAGCGCCACCCACGCGCGCTTCACGGCCCGCTCGTCGCGTCGGCGGGACCGCCGTCGTCCGCGCCGCCGCCGTCGCACGACTGCCCGAGCACGTATCCCGCCCGGCAGACGCACAGGCAAGCGGCCCGGGTCTCCGGCTCGGCGCACTCGGGCGTCACGTGGATCTTCTTTTCCAGCTGCCGGCCCTCGCGATCTTGAATCATCATTTCGAGCCCGTACTCGTGGCCGTATACGTCCGTCGACGACCAGAAGTCGGGGCAGACCTGCACGTTCGCGAAGCTGGCTGCTTGCACGGCCACCGACTGCCCCGCCACGCCGCTCGCGCCCCACCCGTCGCCCGTCGGAACGAGATTGATGTAACGGTGCTCGGTCGCAATGTGCTGAGTCGACAGGTCGCGGAGCGACGCGACGAGGAGGAGCTGACACCCGTCGAGGTTGGTCGCGCGCACGCCCGGGAAGATGTATTGATCGCCCTGCGGCGGAACGAGGATCGGCATCGTGCCGCCGTCGGCCAGCGCCGCGACCCCTGCTCCCGGTTGCAGCGCGAGAAACTCGAAGTCAGGCGCCCCTCCGTCACCGAGGAGACCCACCGTGCAGTCGTTGGGCGCCGCGTCGGTGGTCGCGCCGCTGGGCGAGCACGCCGCGCAGGCGGCTGCCGACACGACCGTGAGGGCCAGCGCCGCGGCGTGCCTCAGGGGCAGACCTTCGCGACGTCGAGCGGCGGAGCCGGATAGTAGTAGACGAACGCGTTGCAGTGCTCGTTGAGGTCGACCTGCGGGCCGAAGCGGTAGCAGCAGTCCGGCGGCGGGGCCATGGCGGGGGGCATGGGCGGCTTCGACATGTCGTAGGCGTCCAGGTTGGCGCAGGTGATCGCGTTGCTCGTCTCCGCCGCGGGGTCCTGCCAGTCGTACGAGCACTGGAAGTAGATGCCTCCGTTCGCAGGCACGTGCGCGAGATCCGAACCGTGGACCATGGGCGGCTCGTTCCACGCGAGCGACTGGTAGAAGCGCGAAGCGGGGTCGGGCAGGGCGGTCGTGCCGTCCCAGGCGAACATGTCGAACTCCTTGCCGCGCGAATGAAAGTGCCCGTTGGCGCCGATGACCGTCACGGGCTGCGTGTTGTTGAGCGGGTATCCCTTGCCGAACTGCGGCGTGGGGTTGTCCTTGCAGATGCGAATGTTCTGGTCCACCGCGAACACGGTACCCAGCTGGGCCTTCACCTGGCTCGGATCGAGCGTGTAGAGATTGACGCCCACCTGCCCGAGGCCCGTGTCCGTCTGCTGCGTGTGAGCGTTCACGTAGTGGGTCTGGAGCATGAGCACCTCGCAGGGGGCCAGCTCGTTGGCGACGCCGTCGGGGTAGGACCAGTCGTCGGCGCCGGACACCTGCATGTTTCCGATGAGCGGCCAGTCGGCCCAGTTCGAGCTGACGAAGCACTGCCCCTGTCCATTTTCCCCCACGACGACCGAGAACGCGCCCGTCCCCGCCGGCGGCGTCGTGCCCTTCGCCGGGTCGAGCCCGACGATGGTGCGGACGCGAAAGAGGTTCATGTGGTGGGACCCGGCCTTCTGGACGATCTGCACGCGGTGCACGTCGATTGGCTTGGTCGGATCGAGGCCGGCCGCTTTCGCGAGGTCACTCACGCGGAAGAAGTAACAAGCCTGTACCTCGGTGCTTGGCGGCACGGCGAAGGCGTTGGTCAGGACCTGCACTCCCTGACCCTTGGCAGGAGGAGCGAGGTGGGAAGGGTCGGTCGGTTCGCCGGTTGCGCCCCCTCCGCCTCCGCACCCACCCGGAGCGAGGGCGACCGATGCGACGCAGGCAGCGGCGACGAAGAACGTGCGAAGGCTCATGGCGATTCTCTCCGGGGCCCCCGACTGCAAGCGAGGCGCCGCAGCAGGGCTTACCGCAAGCAGGCGACAAGGTTGGGAGAAATCGAGCTCGATTGCTTCCCATGTGTGCCACGGTCCGCCGGCACCATGACCCGGATGTCAGGCGAGACGCGGCGGATTGTCGCGTGACGGCCGCTCCCTTCGGGCTGCGGCCGATCAGGCGTTGCTGCGCGCCGCGAGCACGGCTCCGCATGCACACCGTCGCAATTCTACAGCCCACACGGCGGGAACGCTGAGGTGCTCCTGCACGCTCGCGGGCGACAGCGTGGACACCGCGGGCAGCGCCCGCCACGCGGCTGCGTCGTACGAGCGCCTGCACACACCGCACCCCTTCGGCCAAGCCGACATGTGGTCCTCCGGGTCGTAGCTCCTGGCCGCGGCGCTCACGGATCCTCCGGAGACAGGAGCTCTTCCAGCTTCGCGAGCGCGTCGTCCAGGATGGAGCGCATTTTTCGCATCGTCGCCGGGCGCAGGCCGCCGCGACGCATCGTCTGCTTGAACAGGCGCATCACGCGCCCGACGCGCACCATCACCTGCGCGACGTCGTCCGCGTGCTGGTCCCAGCCGTAGTCGGCGTTGCCCTCGTAGAAATCGGCGACCTCGCCGGCGTGTTCGTGCAGATCGCGACGGCCCTCCTCGGTGATCTCGTAGACCTTGCGGTCCCCGCGGGTGACGGTGCGCGCGTGCCCCAGCTCTTCGAGCATTTGCAGTGTGGGGTAGACGACGCCGGGGCTCGGTTTGTACGCGCCGCCCGACTTCTCGCCGATGGCCTGGATTACCTCGTACCCGTGACGAGGCTGCGCCGCGAGCGCGTCGAGCACCAGGTAACGCACCTGGCCGCGCTCGCACCGCGGGGCGGGACCGCGCCACCACTCGCTCCACATTTCGGACCACGCGTCGCCGCGCCCCATTCCGGGTGCGCCCCCTTGCCAGGGGCCGCCGCGGCCCCATCGACTCTTCATCCTATGGCCCCAGTCATGATCCCACGGAGTGCGCATGGGGGGTCCCTCCAGAACGAGATATATCTTTAGATAGGTCGTCACGATATGTCAAGACTGCGGGGGAGGCCAGAAGACGATCGCCGTGACCCCGCTCGGACGAGGGGGGAGGCGCGAAGACGGGTCGCCGTGATCCCCGTTCGGCGGGACGAGACCGGCGAGGAGCGGCCGAGGGCGAGGAGCAGCGCTCGCTCAGACCCCGTTGCTGTGCGCCCGCTTTGATGAGAGGAACACGGAGCGCCGCCTGAGCGTTCCCACGGACCTCGGGTTTCTCGCGCCCCAAAGTTTCCCGCGCTGGACTTGTCCCATGCCGTGCCTCCTCACGGCGTCCCCTTGCCTCTGAAATTCGGAGGCGCGACCCACGAACTCCTTGGATGGACGTCCCCCACCTATCGGCCGTGCACGTCCGGGAGCCGCCCGTCATCGACGGGCGGCTCGACGACGCCGCGTGGGCACGCGCGCCGGCGACGAGCGCGTTCACCCAGAAATCGCCCGTAGAGTCCGCGGCGCCCAGCGAGCGCACCACCGTACGGGTCGTCTACGACGACGACGCCCTCTACGTCGCGGTCGACTGCGAGCAGATAAAATCGCCGGTCGTAGCGCGCCTCACCCGCCGCGATTGCGAGGTCGAGGCCGACTGGGTGAGCGTCGCGCTCGACACGCGGCGCGACGGCAAGAGCGCGTTCGTCTTTCGGGCGTATGCCGGCGGCTCGCTCCTCGACGGCGTGCGCTTCAACGACACGGACGTCTCGACCGACTGGGACGAGAACTGGGAAGGGCGCGTCGCCGTGCGCGCGCATGGCTGGTCGGCCGAGTTCCGCGTCCCGTTCCGGATCCTGCGCTTCCAGACGCTCCCGGCGCAGAGCTGGGGGTTCGAGGTGCGGCGCTACGTCTCGGCGAAGCAGGAGACCGACGAGTGGGCGCTCGTCTCGCGCGCCGCCGGGGGCGAGGTGTCGCGCTACGGCAAGCTCGACGGGCTCGTGGGGCTCTCGGCCCGCACGCCCTTCGAGCTGCGCCTGAACGCCCTCGTGCGCGCTCGCCGTCAGGACGAGACGCTCGTCTCGGTGCCGGCGCCGGGGAACAACACGTCCACGAGCAAGCTGCCGAGCGTGACCGATGTCGTGCCCCAGGTGGGCGCGGACATCAAGTGGCACCCGACGCAGGACCTCACGCTCGACGCGACCATCAACTCGGACTTCGGGCAGGTCGAGGCCGACCAGCTGGTCCTCAACCTGACGACCTTCGAGACGTTTTACCCCGAGAAGCGCCCCTTCTTTCTCGAGGGGACGGAGCTATTCGCGACGCCCGTCGGGCTCCTCTACACGCGCCGCATCGGGAGCGTGCCGCAGATCCCCGCGCTCCTCCCGAGCGAGCAGCTCCTCGACGTTCCGCAGCCGACGCCCATCTGGGCGGCGAGCAAGCTGACCGGCCGCGTCGCCGACGGCTGGACGGTGGGAACGCTGCAGGCCATCACGGGCGAGAACACGGTGCCGGTGCGGGAGGCGAACGGGTCGCACGTGTCGCGCGTCGTCGCGCCGCTCTCGGCGTGGAACGTCCTTCGCGCCCGCTACGACCTCGACGAGCGCTCGTTTCTCGGGGTGACCGCGACGGGCGTCACGCGCGCCGAGCACTCGGGCGGCTGGCCCGTCGTGCCCGACGCGCCACGGCGGGTGCTCTGCCCGGTCGCGGCGCAGGCGGCGCGGAGCTCGCTCGTCGTGCCGCCGGGATCGCGCTGCTTCGACGATGCGTACGTCGCGGGTCCCGACTGGCGATGGCGCTCGGAGAACGGCGACTGGGCCAGCAACGGGCAGTTCGTCGCGTCGATGCTCGGGGCTGGACCTCCGCGTAACGTCGCCGACGGCACGGTGATTCGCCAGGGCGACGTGGGAACCGGCGCGTTTGCCTACCTGGGAAAGGAGGGAGGCGAGCACTGGGTGGGCGATGTCGGTGGGGCCTACGCCACCCCCACGCTGGACATCAACGACGTCGGGTTCAACCAGCGCGCCAACGTCTACTGGGGCTTCGGCGGCATCGAGTACCGCACGCTGGTCCCCTGGCACGCGCTGCTCGAGACGCATACCCGGCTCGAGTCCTGGGGGGCAACAACCTCGCCGGACTCACGCTCGACCGCGGCGTGCAGCTGAACACGGAGGGGAAGCTCACCAACTTCTGGAGCTACGAGGTCGGCGTGCACGTCGCGCTGCAGCACTTCGACGATCGCGAGATGGGCGACGGAGCCGCGCTCGAGCGCGCCGGCACGGCGATCGGCAACGAGCTCAAGATCCAGAGCGACACGACGAGGCTCGTCTCGTTCAACGTGCACGCCGTCACCGACGCCTTGACGGGAGGCGGCATCGCTTTCAACGGCGACGCCGGCGCCATCGTGCGCGTCTTGCCGCAGCTCGACTTCGAGCTCATGCCGACGGCGACGTACAACCGCGGCGAGCCGCGCTTCGTCGGCACCGGCCTCGTCGCCACGCAGTACGTCTTCGGCCGCCTGGAGGCCGCGAGCGTCAGCGGCGTCCTGCGGGGCACTTACACCTTCACGCCGCAGCTCACGCTGCAAGCGTACGCGCAGCTCTTCCTCGCCTCGGGCCACTACTCGGGCTTCCTCTCCTACCAGTCGGACCCGAACGGCCCGCGCCCGGTCGTGCACCTGGCTGACCTGCGTCCCGCGCCGCCGCCGCGGGACAACCCGGACTTGAAGCAGGGCGTGCTCGACGCGAATGTCGTCCTGCGCTGGGAGTGGCGAGTCGGGTCGCTGCTCTATCTCGTCTACACGCGCTCGCAGGTGCCCAACGTCCCGCTCGCGCCGGGCGAGCGTGGCACGCTCGACGTCGGCTCGCTGAAGCGCGCGCCCGCCGCAGACCTCGTGATTCTCAAGCTGTCGTACTGGTGGGGGTGAGGCTGGGGGGGGGGGGGGGGGGGGGAGCGTGGAGAGGGGGGGGGGGGGGGGGGGGAGGGGGGGGGGAGGGAGGGGGGGCGGGCGCGGGTGGGGGGGGGGGGGGGGGGGGGCGGGGGGGGGGGGGGGCGGGGGGCGGGGGAGAGAGGTGTAGTGGGTGGGGGGGGGGGGGGGGCGGGGGGGGGGCGCGCGCGTTGGGGGGGGGGGGGGGGGGGGGCGCGGGGGGGGGTGTGGGGGGGGGGGGGGGGGGGCGGGGAGACGGGGGGAAGCTCCTTGTGTGCCACAGAGGCGCCATGGCGGCCCCCCCCTCTCCCCTCTTGCCTGGGCGCACTCTCTTTTTTTCTTTTCTCTCCGCCTTTTCCCTCATGCGCCACCTCGCAGCCCCCTCCCTCACACCCGCAAATACCCCGCCGAGAAATACGCGAATGTCCCCTCGACGAGCTTGTCCTCGTCGTACTCGGCGCCGCGCTGCACGATCTGGAACATCGACTCCTTGAGCGCGCCCATGGTCAGCCAGGCCATGAGGCGCACGTCGCCCTCGCGGACGACGCCGAGGGCCTGGCCGTCGCTCAGGCTGCCTTCGAGCAGGCTGCACATCTCGTCGTAAAAGGAGAGGAGCTTGCGGTCGAAGTTCTGGTCCACGCCGAGGGCGTCGCTGAGGAGGATCTTCGTCGTCGCGCGGTCCTCGAGCAGAATGCGCACGATGCGCCGGATGTTCTCGCGCACCTGGTCGGCCACGGTCCGCGCGCCGTCGTGCGGGTCGACGCGCACGATGGCCATTCCGAGGCGCGCGATCGTGCGGTCGACGATCTCCTCGAAGATGGCCCGCTTGTCCTCGAAGTAGAGGTAGAAGGTGCCCCGCGCGATGCCGGCCGACGCGACGATGTCGTCGATCTTCGCGGTGTGATACCCGCGCCGGGCGAAGACGTCGCGTGCGACGGTGAGAATCTGCGCTCTTCGCTCGGGCTTTCCCATGGAGGACGGGTCAGACGAGCGCCCTTGGGCGAGGCAACGGCGAGAGGCGCATGGGGGCTGCGGAGCATAGCAGCGGGGACCCCCGAGGTGCTCGCCAGGCAAGACGCAGGATCCGCGACGGCGAGAAGCTCACTCGCTCGGGCAAGACGCATCCGACAAGAAGTGCGGCGAGCGCGGAAATGAGCATCATGCGGAAGGGAAAGACGCGAAGGCCGGGGAGTGGCCATCCACCCGTGGCCGGTTGCCGGCAAGCGACGTAAGGAAGTCGCGCGGAGGGCCTGGGACACATGAGCAGAAACGCATTCGCTTCGTGGGCATGCGCCCTGGTCTTCGTCGGCTGCGGGGGCTCGGTGTCGCCTGCCGGTGGGAGCGACGGCGGAAGCGCCAGCGGCTCGGGCGGCAGCAGCTCCGGGTCGAGCAGCACCAGCTCCGGAGGGACCGGTTCGAGCAGCGGCGGTTCCGGCTCGGGCACCTCCGGCAGCAGCGGCGGCACCTCCACGTCGAGCGGGAGCACGTCCGGATCGGGCAGCGGCGCGGTTCCGGTCAACCACCGACCCTCGGACTCTACCTGCCCCGCGCAGCGCGCCGGCGGGATGTGCACCGGCCCGTCGGAGGCCGGCGCGGTCGGGTGCAGAAACGACTGCGATTGCACGGCCGGCAAGAACGGCCGCTGCGACCCCGTAGGAGTCGGCGGCCCGCAGCCGCTTCCGTCGTGCACGTACGACGAGTGCTTCGACGACTCGCAGTGCCCCGCGCAGCTCCCGTGCGAGTGCCGTCCGTCGGCGTCGTCGCGCGACGCGAACTTTTGCCTCATCGGAAGCACGTGCCGCGTCGACTCCGACTGCGGCCCCGGTGGGTATTGCTCGCCGAGCAACTACAACGAGTGGTGCGGCACGAAGTACCACTGCCACACGCCCCAGGACACGTGCGTGAACGCCAGCGACTGCCCCGCCCAGCAGTTCTGCGACTTCGACACGATGGCCGGGCGCTGGGCATGCGGCCCCGGCTGCGGCCCTCCTCCTCCGTGACGGCCCATCCCGCTGACACCGGTGTCATTCCGGCCTCCGGCGATTTCACCCTTCCCGCGCGCCGAAAGCTCCTGTACCGATCGTGGGCGACTGACACGTCAGTCTAGTTCGGCGCAGCAGTGCCTTTTTGGAAGGGGACACGCATGGCCCACGGCCGGCTCGCGATCGGGATGGACGTCGGCAGCACGACGGTGAAGGCCGTCGTGGTCGATCCGGCCACGAAAGAGATCCTCTGGAGCGACTACAAGCGCCATCACACGAAGCAGCCCGAGTACGTGCTCGAGATGATCGGGAGCATCCTCGCGGCGTTCCCGGATCGACCGGCCGACGGGTGGAAGATCTTCCTGACGGGCTCGGGCTCCGGTCCGCTGTGCGCCCCCACGAACGGCAAGTTCGTCCAGGAGGTGAACGCCGTCACGCTCGCCGTCGAGCACCTGCACCCGGACGTCGGCAGCGTCATCGAGCT
The DNA here is from genome assembly GCA_963720145.1 of uncultured delta proteobacterium. Classification (GTDB taxonomy): domain Bacteria; phylum Myxococcota_A; class Polyangia; order Polyangiales; family Polyangiaceae; genus Palsa-1150. The sequence goes on along the minus strand of CAVREO010000029.1, from coordinate 64,098 downwards.
CGGCGGACAGGACGCGAAGATCATCGTCTTCAAGGGCAGCGAGACGAGCGACGAGAAGACGGCCATCGCGTCGATGAACGACAAGTGCGCCAGCGGAACGGGCGCGACCATCGACAAGTGCTTCCTCAAGGTGAACGCCCCGCCGGAGCTCGTCACGAGCCTGCACTTCGACGACAGCAAGCTGCACCACGTCGCGGCCAAGTGCGGCGTCTTCGCCGAGACCGACATCGTCAACCTCATCAAGAGCGGCATCCCCGCCAACGAGGTCCTCTGCTCGCTGGCCGACGCCATCGTCCTGCAGAACCTCAGCGTCCTGACGCGCGGCGCGACGCTCAGGCACCGCGTGCTGCTGCTCGGCGGGCCCAACACGTACCTGCCGTTCTTGCAGGAGTGCTGGCGGCTGCGCATCCCGCAGACGTGGAACGAGCGCGGGTACGCGTACCCGAAAGACATGCCGGTCGAAGAGCTCATCTTCGTGCCGAAGAACAGCCAGTACTACGCGGCGCTCGGCGCGGTCCTCTTCGGGCTGCACGAGGACGAAGCGGTGGGCATCCTCTCGGGCACCGCGGGCCTCTGCGCGAGTACATCACGAACGGGCGCAAGGCGCGCCTCGGCGAGAGCGCCGGTCCGCCGCTCGCGAAGACCGCCGACGAGCTCGAGGACTTCCGCAGCACCTACCGGATCCCGAAGTTCGAGCCCGCCACGTTCCAGCCGGGCGAGCACGTGCGCGGCGTCATCGGCCTGGACGGCGGGTCGACGTCGAGCAAGGCGGTGCTCGTCGACTACGAGAGCGGGCGCCTCCTGGCGAAGGCCTACCAGCTCTCGAAGGGCAACCCCATCCAGGACACGAAGGAGCTCCTGAAGAACCTCCGCGACTACGTCGAGGTCGACCAGAAAGCGAAGCTCGAGGTCATGGGCTTCGGCGCGACCGGCTACGCGGCCGACGTGCTCGAGCAGTGCGTGCGGAGCGACGTGAACATCGTCGAGACGGTCGCGCACATGATGAGCGCGGTGCACTTCTTCGGCGACGTGGACGTCGTCTGCGACATCGGCGGGCAGGACATCAAGGTCCTGTTCATGAAGAACGGCGACATCGCGAACTTCCGGCTCTCCAATTCGTGCTCCGCGGGCAACGGGATGCTGCTGCAGGCCACCGCCGACTCGTTCGGCGTGCCCGTCACGCAGTTCGCCGACGTCGCGTTCCAGGCCGAGCTCGCGCCCAAGTTCTCCTACGGCTGCGCGGTGTTCCTCGACACCGATCGGGTCAACTTCCAGAAAGAGGGCTTCACCAAGGAGGAGATGCTCGCGGGGCTGGCGCAGGTGCTGCCGAAGAACGTCTGGCAGTACGTCGTGCAGATCCCGCGCATGGCGTCGCTCGGGCGCAAGTTCGTGCTCCAGGGGGGCACGCAGTACAACCTCGCCGCCGTCAAGGCGCAGGTCGATTACATCAAGGAGCGCGTCCCGGACGCCGAGGTCTACGTGCACCCGCACACGGGCGAGGCGGGGGCCATCGGCGCGGCGATGGAGACGCTGCGCGTCGTCAAGCGGCGCGGGCGCTCGACGTTCATCGGGATCGACGCGGCGATCGACCTCGAATACACGAGCAAGAACGACGAAGAGACCGTCTGCCACTTCTGCGAGAACAACTGCAAGCGGACGTTCATCGACACGACGCGCCCCGACGGCTCCACCAGCCGGTACATCGCGGGCTTCAGCTGCGAGAAGGGCACCGTCGAGAGCAAGGAGGCGATGATCTCGCTCGTCGAGGAGCGGAAGAAGATCGCCAAGCAGTTCCCCAATCTCGTCGACTACGAGAGCAAGCGCGCGTTCATGCACGTGACCGACACGGCGCCCGATGCCGGAGGACGGCGCGCCGACCGACGACGTCGAGGTGAAGAAGGGGCTCTTCGGGCTCCGGCACGTCGCGGTCAAGCGCCCGTTCCGCCGGTCGTCCAAGGAAGCGTGGGAGGCGCGGCGGCGCGTCCGCATGGGCATCCCGCGCGTGCTCAACCTCTTCTCCACCGGGCCGTTCTTCCGCGCGTACTTCGAGGCGCTCGGCATTCCGAAGACGAACGTCGTCTTCAGCGACGAGACGACCGAGGAGATGTGGGTCAAGGGCGGCAAGTACGGGTCGATCGACCCGTGCTTTCCGAGCAAGGTCGCGCAGGCGCACGTCCACAACCTGCTCTTCGACCAGCACACCGAGAAGAAGCCCCTCAAGTACATCTTCTTCCCGATCCTCACGCACGTGCCCAACTGGATCGTCGACACGATGGACAACGCGAGCTGTCCCATCGTGGCCGGCTGTCCCGACGTGATGAAGGCGGCCTTCACGAAGGAGGTCGACTTCTTCGCGACGCGCGGCATCGAGTACCTCGACCCCGCGCTGAGCTTCGTCGAGCCGATTCTCATGCGGCGGCGGCTCTTCGAGACGTTCGGAGCGCGCCTGGGGATCACCGAGGACGAGAACGACTTCGCCTGCAAGGAGGGCTGGCGGGTCCTCGACGCGTTCGAGCGGGATCTGCAGGAGAAGGGGCGCGCGATCCTCGACACCGTCGAAGCCGAAGACCGCGTGGCCATCCTGATGCTCGGGCGGCCGTACCACTCGGACCCGGGGCTGAACCACGGCATCCCCGAGGAGTTCCAGGTGCTCGGGTATCCCATCCTGAGCGTGCGTTCGATCCCGCGCGACGCGAAGTACCTCGAGCGCTTCTACAAGGAAGACATCGACAAGGGTCGCTGCAAGAGCGGCCTCGAGCTCAACCACGTGTGGCCGGAGAACTACTCGGTCAACAGCTCGCAGAAGGTGTGGGCCGCCGGGTTCGCGGCGCGCCACCCGAACGTGGTGGTGCTCGACCTCTCGTCGTTCAAGTGCGGGCACGACGCGCCCACCTACGGCCTCGTCGACGCGATCATCGAGACGAGCAAGACGCCGTACGCGGCGCTGCACGACATCGACGCGAACAAGCCGGGCGGCAGCATCAAGATCCGCGTGAAGACCTACGCGCACGCCCTCAAGCTGCACGAGGAGCGCCTGCAGGACGCGCGCAAGCGCACGGGAGAGCTCGAGCACGCGATCGACAGGAAGCGCCTCGAGCTCCTCACGCTCCGCGCCGAGCAGCTCCGCGCGCGAGCCCAGCTCGACCCCGCGATACACGCGCAGATCGCCGAGGTGCGCGCGCGCATCCAGTCGTACGAGACGCGCGCCACCGAGCCCCAGGCGCCCGAGGCCGAGAAGGGCCTCATCCAGCTCCGCAAGAAGACCGCCGAGGGCATGGTGCCCGTCACACGCATCCGAGTGAACCGAAGGCGACCGCCAAGCGCAGACGCCAAGCGTCAATCGGCGATTGCGACATGCGGTACGAGGTAACAGCCATGAACGTCGGAACCATCAAAGACAAGAAGGCGCTTCCGGTCCTCGACGTCGAAGCGGAGCTGCGCGCGTTCGAGGAAGAGGAGCGAAAGCGCCTCGGGCTCGACGGCAAGACCGAGCAGTGGATCGAGGACATGGCGAACCTCACGTTCACCAAGAAGGAGCGGTCGAAGATCACGATCCTGGTGAGCGGCCTCACGATGGCGCACGACTACTTCGTCGAGGGCGGCCTGAGGGGCGTCGGTTACAACGTGCAGGCGATGGAGTGTCCGGACGTCGCGGCGCTGCAGTTCGGCAAGGAGTTCGGCAACCGCGGCCAGTGCAACCCGACGTACTTCACGGTCGGCAACCTCGTGAAGTTTCTCTGCACGCTGCGCGACAAGCACGGGATGTCGGCGGAGCACATCATCGCCAACTACGTCTTTCTCACGGCGGGCGCCTGCGGGCCGTGCCGCTTCGGGATGTACGTCACCGAGTACCGCAAGGCGCTGCGCGACGCGGGGTTCGACGGCTTCCGCGTCGTCCTCTTCCAGCAGACCGGCGGGCTCTCGCAGGCCACGGGCGAGGAGAGCGGCCTCGAGATGACGCCGAAGTTCTTCTGGGCGATCGTCAAGGCGCTGGTCGCCGGCGACGTGCTCAACGCGCTCGGGTACCGCATTCGCCCCTACGAGAAGAACGCGGGCGACACCGACCGCGCGCTCGATCAGTGCAAGAAGATCGTCTACGAGGCGCTCGAGAAGCGCACGAACGTCGTCGCGGCGCTCGCGCGCTGCAAGCCGCTGCTCGCGGCCGTCCCGGTCGACCGCACCGTGGCCAGGCCCAAGGTGAGCATCATCGGCGAGTTCTGGGCGATGACCACCGAGGGCGACGGCAACTACCAGCTCCAGCGGTTCCTCGAGAGCGAGGGCGCCGAAGCGGACATCCAGCTCGTGTCGGCGTGGCTGCTCTACATGGTGTGGGAAGCCCACCGCGACACGCTCGAGCGCAAGGACCTGCGCGGCGCCGACAAGAGCAAGTACGGCCTCGGGGGCTCGGGCCCGTTCGACATCGCGAAGAAGGTGGTCGGCCTGGCCGTGGCCGACAAGGCCGTGCGCGCGCTCTTCCAGACGTTCGCCCACGCGGGGGGCCTCTACGGCTACCACCTGCCCGACATGTTCGAGATCGCGAAGATCAGCCACGAGTATTACAATAACGACCTCCGCGGCGGCGAAGGGCACATGGAGGTCGGGAAGCTCATCATGAACGTCGTGCACGCGAAGGCGCACATGACGCTCAGCGTGAAGCCGTTCGGGTGCATGCCGAGCGCCGGCGTTTCGGACGGCGTGCAGTCGGCGATCACCGAGAAGCTGCCCGGGGCCATCTTCTGTCCCGTCGAGACGAGCGGCGACGGGCGCGTGAACTTCTACTCGCGCGTGCAGATGTACCTCTTCAAGGCCAAGCAGGCGGCGTCCGCGGAGCTCGAGCGCGCGTGCCAGGAGCACGGCGTGACGCTCGAGCAAGTGCGCGAGCGCGTGCAGGCGAGCCCGCGGTTCCGCAGCTCGCTGAACAAGCCGCCGCACGCGTACGCCGGGGCCGCGGCCGACCTGGTCGCGCAGGTCGCGCCGTTCATCACGCAGACGCGCGCGGAGCGCCTGAGAGGGAAGCTCGCAGGCCTCGCCGCGCGCTCGCAGCGTGCCGCGCGCCAGTCGCCCCACCTGGTGGTCACGATGTTCAAGAACGCGGTCGAAGCGGCGCCCGAAATGGCCGCGCGCGTGAAGGAAGACATCGTGCTCTACCGCGAGACCAAGCGCGCGAAGAAGCAGGGCGAGAAGCACGCGGCTTCGCAGCCGGCGCAAGTGGACGCCGCGGCGGAGTAACCGAGGAGCGTGCGTTCGAGGGGAGGAGAGCCGCCAAGCCCAGCGCCAAGAGTTGTGGGTGGTTGGGCTCTCGCTCCGCTGCCGACCACCCTACTTGGCGTCTTTGCGGCTTGGCGGCTCTCCCCGCTAGTTCGCGCGAAAGACGGCGAAGTCGTACGCCTTCAGCGACAGCGCCGGCGGCGCGGCGTGCGTCGTCCCGCCCGGCGAGCCGACGGGCGATACGTCGGTCCAGCCGCTCGCGGCCGGCGACGCGACTGTGCCCGTGACGGCGGCGTTCGAGAAGTTGACGACGACGAGGTACGTCGCGCTCGCGTCCGAGCGCGTGTAGCTGACGACGTGCGCAGGCACCGAGCTCGTGACCCACGTGACGGCGCCGTTCTGCAGCGCGGGGGCGCCGTTCCTCAGGGCGAGCAGCGACTGGTAGAACGAGGTGAACGCGGCGGCGTTCGGGCTGTTCCAGTCGATGGGCGCGTGCGAATTGAAGACGCTGTTGTCGTTGCCCACCTCCTCGCCGTCGAAGAGAAGCGGCACGCCGTCCATCGTGAAGTTGAACGTCGCCGCGGCCAGCGTGTTGGGCACCCCGCCGTAGAGCTTCAGGTCCTCGTCGAAGTCCCAGTCCTGCAGGAGCGTCATGTGCTTCATCGCGGCGGGCCAGCCGGTCTTGCCGTATTGCCACGCCTGCTGGAGGAGGTCCGCGGCCCCTCCCGTGGCGACCTGGCTCAACCCTCCGTTGCCGTACTTGCCCTGCAGGTGCCAGCCGTAGTCGAGCTCGAAGGGTGCGTCGGCGAGCGCCGGGTCCTCCTCCTCGCCGAGCATCAGAAGTCCGGGCTTCACCGCCTCGAGCTGCGGGCGCAGGCCCTGCCAGAAGTCGGCTGGAATCAGCCGCCCCGGGCCGAACGGATCGTCGGCGGTGTCGAACCGGAAGCCGTCCACGTCGTAGGTCGCGGATCATCGGAGACGACCATGTCGGTCACGTACTTGCGCAGGCCGAGGTCGGGCATCGTCTTGTAATCGAGCTGCGCCGAGTCGGGGAACGCGCCGTTGCCTGCTTCGACGATCGACGCGGGGTTGGTCCGATTGCCGTCGTTGTGCAGGTAATACTCGGGATGCTGCGTGAGGAGCGCGTTGTCCCACGCGGTGTGATTGAGCACTTCGTCGAGGATGACGTACATCCCGAGCGTGTGGGCCGAGGCGACGAGCGTCACGAGGTCCTGGGACGTGCCGATCGCCGGGTCGATCGCGTAGTAATCGTGGACGCTGTAGGGGCTGTCGTAGCTCGGATGGCACGCCGACGGCCTTCCCGACGGGCGTCACGGGCAGGAGATAGAGGACGTTGAACCCGAGGCCGCGAATCCTCCGCAGCTGCGCGGTGACGCTGGCGAGGGTCCCGGCCGAGGAGAAGATGGTCGTGTAGACGCAGTAGATGGTGGCCGAAGGCAGATCGAGGGGCGCGAGGGCGCCGCCGTCGGGGTTGCCTCCCTCGAGCATGCCTCCCTCGGGCGTCGGTCCGGCGTCGACGACGGTGCCGCTGGAGGAGCCGCTGCCCACTCCGCCGCTGCTGGTGCCGCTGCTGCCGCTCGATCCGCTGCTGCTCGCCGTCCCACCGGAGCTGCTCGTCGTCGACCCGCTGGTGCTGCCCCCACTTCCGGAGCCGCTGCTGGCCGTGCCGCTGCTTCCCGAGGCGCCGCTGCCCGAGCCGCTGCTGGTCGCACCGCCCCCGCCGCTCGCGTCCGAGGTCCCGCACCCCACGAGGAAGGGTGAATTCCCCCCGATCGCGACGGCCATCGCCGTCGCAGCTCCGACCGCAGAACGCCATGTCACCATCGGCGAGCTCCCCTTCGATTTCGTAGCAGAGCTTCTTAGTGTCCAGACGTCCCATCTTCCGTGATCGATGTGACGCCTCGGAGGCATGGGCGCCGGGGCCGCCAAGTAGAGTGCTAGTGCGCCGCCGGCGCCCCCCGCTGCTGCGGCCTCTGGGTGAACAGCACGAGCGGCACCATGACGGCGCACGCGACGCCGAGCAGCCACAGGGCGTCGAGATAGGCGAGCTGCGTCGCCTGCTGGACGAGCTGGCGATACATCGCGGCGGTCGCCTGCTGCGTCGCCTGCAGCGACGTCGAGCCGGCGTGCTCGAGGGCGCGCGCAATCGAGGCGACGCGCGCCTGGTACGACGGGTCGTACGCGGTCGTGTGGGCAGCGAGCCTCGCCTGGTGCGACTGCGTTCGAATGCCGATGAGCGTCGTCACGAACGCGATGCCGATGTCGGCGCCCATGTTCCGGGACAGGTTCATGATGCCGGACACCTGGTTATACTTCTGCGGCGGGACTCCCGAGTAGGAGAGGGTCTGGATGGGCACGAAGAGAAACGCCATGCCCACCGACTGAAACGCGCGCAGCTCGACGGCCGTCGCGAAGTCCATCTGCATGTCGATGGTGCGCGACATCGTGAAGAGCGAGACGCTGAGGATCGAGAAACCGAACATGATGAGAAATCGCGCGTCGGCCTTGCTCACGAGCACGCCGACGAGCGGCAAGAGCGCGATGACGACGAGCCCCCCGGCGACAGCGCCATGCCCGACTGCTGCGCCGAGTAGCCCATCAGCACTTGCAGGTACTGCGGGAGGAGCACCGTCGAGCCGAACAGCGCGATGCCGAGCATGAGCATCAGGGCGTTGGATATCGCGAAGCTCTTGCGCTGGAACATCCGCAGGTCGACGACGGGGTTCGGGTGCTGCCATTCCCAGGCGACGAACGAGACGAGCGTGACGGCGGCCGCGATGGAGAAGCCGGTGATGAAGGACGAGTGGAACCAGTCCTCTTCGAGCCCCTTGTCGAGCACGACCTCGAGGCAGCCTAGGCCCGTCGCGATGAGCCCGAGGCCCACCCAGTCGACGCTCGTCGAGCGCGCCTTTTCCTTGGCCGACGCGCAGGTGCGGGGGATCGGTCACGACGCGGCTGGACAGGATGAGCGAGACGATGCCGACCGGGATGTTGATGAAGAACACCCAGCGCCAGTTGAAGTTGTCGGTGATGAAGCCGCCGAGCGTGGGGCCGATGGCCGGCGCCAGGACGACGGCCATCCCGTAGACGGCCATGGCCATTCCGCGCCGAGCCGGCGGGAACGTGTCGGCCAGGATGGCCTGTTCGCTGGGGCCGAGGCCTCCCCCGCCCACGCCCTGCAGCACCCGGAAGAAGATGAGCCAGCCGAGGGACGGCGCGATGCCGCACAGGAACGACGAGGCCGTGAACAGCGCGACGCACGTCATGTAGAAGCGCTTGCGCCCCATGCGGTTCGAGATCCACCCGCTGATGGGCAGGACGACGGCGTTCGAGACGAGATAGCTCGTGAGCACCCACGTGCTCTCGTCCTGGCTCACGGAGAGGTTGCCCGCGATGTGCGGCAGCGACACGTTCGCGATGCTCGTATCGAGGATCTCCATGAACGTCGCCATCGTGACGACGAGCGCGATGGCCCAGGGGTTGCGCCCGCCCGGTCCAGCCGGTCGCGAAGTACTGCCGGCGGCCCATCCGCGGCGGGTGCCCGCGCGGCGGCTGGCGCCGGCGCCGCGTCGCTCATCGGACCGTGACCTTGGACTCGACGCTCATCCCGATGCGCAGCCTGTCGAGGCCCGCCTGCCCAGGATCGAGCTTGATGCGGACGGGGATGCGCTGGACGACCTTCACGTAGTTCCCCGAGGCGTTCTCGGGCGGCAGGACGCTCAGGCGCGATCCCGTCGCGCCGCCGATGCTCTCCAGCGTGCCGTGCAGCTCGGCGTCGATGGCGTCCACGTGCACGTCGGCGGGCTGGCCGGCGTGCATTCTCTCGAGCTGCGTCTCGCGGTAGTTGGCGGTGACCCAGAGCGAATCGGTCTGCGTGATGGCGATGACGAGCTGCCCCGGAGCGACGTGATCTCCGACGGCCACGGCCTTCTTCGCGACGACGCCGGAGATGGGGGCGACGATCTTGGCGTACGACAGGTTCTTGTCGGCCTGGGCGAGCTGCGCCTTCGCGAGGTCGAGCGCCGCCTGGCGCATCGCGACCGAGGCCTGCCGCGTGGCCACCTGGCGCGGGGCGTTCGACGTGACCTCGACGGCGCGGCTCTGCAGGGCCACGAGCTGCGCTTCCTGCTGTACGACACGGTCCTTCGCCGCAGCGAGCGACTGGCGAAGGGCTTCGACCGAGGCCGCCGCGGCTGCCGCCGTGTTCAGGCGCGTGTCGTAGTCGGACCGGGAGACGGCTCCCTGCGCGACGAGCTTCTCCGACCGGTCTTTCTCGAGCTGGGCCGTGCGGTTGTTCGCCTCGGCCTGCGCGAGCTGGGCGGTGAACTGCTCGACGTCCTTGCGCGCCGCGGAGAGCGCCGCCTGCGCGGCGGCCACGTCGGAGTGGGCGGTGGCGAGCGCGCTCTGGTTGGTGGCAAGCATGATGGGCACGCTCGGATCCTCGGCCTCGAGCTGCGCCTGCGCCTGCGCGACCTGCGCCCTGGCCTGGGCGACCGGCGATCTGCAGGTCCGACGGGTCGATCTCCGCGAGGACGTCTCCCTCCCGGACCGCCTGGTTCTCGGACACGTACACGGCGCTAACGTTGCCGCTGGTGCGCGGGCTGACGTCGCTGATGTTCCCGTCGACCTGCGCGTCGTCCGTGGCCTCGACGTTCCTCGCGTGGAGCCAGTAGCCGATGGCGGCTATGGCGAGCGCGAGCGCCACGGCAAGCGCGGCCATGCGCCGGTTCTGGCGCGTGGCCACCGCCGCAGCGGGAGACGTGGGGGGCGCGACTGCAGCCACCGAGGTTTCTTGGGTCATCCTCGCCTGTTCCGATGCCGTTGGGGGTGGTCACGTTACGGCGGAGCTCGCGAAAGGTACCCCCGCGCTAGGGCCGTGGTAAGCCATGCTCTCATGCCCACCGGGCCCGGCGACAGCGGAACCATGCGACTGGAGCGAGAGGGCGCGGCTCTCGTCGGGGCCGTCCCGCGTGCCGTCCTCGACCTCTGCGAGCGACTGCGCAGCCAGGGGAAACGCGCGTGGATCGTGGGCGGCTGCGTGCGCGACCTGCTTCGGGGGCGCGAGGCCAGCGACTGGGACGTGGCGACCGACGCGCGGCCCAAGGACCTGATGCGCATCTTCCCGCACGCGATACCCACCGGCATCGAGCACGGCACGGTGACCGTTGTGAGGGACGGCCACCATTACGAGGTCACCACGCTCCGCGGCGAGGGCACCTACTCCGACGGCCGGCGGCCCGACTGGGTCGAGTACGTCGACGACATCACGAGGGACCTCGCCCGGCGTGATTTCACCATCAACGCGATCGCGCTGGACCCGGTCGACGGGCGCCTCCTCGATCCGTTCGGCGGCACGATCGACCTCGACAAGGGAGTCTTGCGCGCGGTGGGCGACCCTCGCCAGCGCTTCGCCGAGGACGGGCTGCGCGTGCTGCGGGCGGCGCGCTTCGTGGCGACGCTCGAGCTCGCGCTCGACCCCGAGACGGAGGACGCCATCGCGCCGACGCTCGACACGTACCGCAAAGTCGCGGCGGAACGCGTACGCGACGAGTGGGTCAAGACGATGAAGGCGAGGCGGCCGTCGGGCGCCTTCGAGGTGATGCGCCGAACGGGCATCCTCGGGGTGACGTGCCCCGAGATGCTCGAGGGCTTCGGCATGGTCCAGAACAAGTGGCACGCGTACGACGTGTGGCGCCACGGCATGGAGTGCATGGACGCGTGCGAGGCCGATCCCATCTTGCGGATCAGCGCACTCCTCCACGACGTCGGCAAGCCGCGGACGCGCGCGTGGTCCGACAAGACGCAGGACTACACGTTCTACGACCACGACCGCGTCGGCGCCGAGATCGCCGAGCCCATCGCGGCGCGTCTGCGCTTCTCGAACGAGGAGCGGGCGCGAATCGTCTCGCTCGTGCGCCATCACCTCTTCCACTACGACGAGGAATGGACCGACGCGGCCGTCCGCCGGTGGATCCGGCGCGTCGGCCCGGAGCGCATCGAGGATCTTCTGCGTCCTCAACGCCGCGGACGTGCGCGCCAAGGGGCGGGACTTCGAAGCCGACATCGAGGCGCTCGCGCGGCTCAAGGCGCACGTCGCGCGTGTGCTCGCCGCGGGGGCGGCGCTGTCGACACGCGACCTCAAGATCAACGGCAACGACGTGATGCGCGAGCTCGGCGTCCCTCCGGGGCGCATCATCGGCCAGATCCTCGACGCGCTGCTCGAGACCGTGACCGCCGACCCCGCCCAGAACGAACGCGACGCTCTGCTGGCGCGCGCCCGGGAATACCTCGCGCGAGCGCCGAAGCCCGGAGGGGGGTAAAGCAGACGCTTCGAGCCTCGGGCGTGCGGCCCAGTCGTGTTACGGTCGCGCGGGTGAGAAGGCGCGGAGCGTTCGCAGCCGGGCTCGGCGTCGCCGTCCTCCATGTCGCGGGCGCGCGGGCGCAGGTGGCGCCGCCTGCACCGGAGACCCTCGCCGTGGGCGACTGGCAGCTCGCTCCGCTGCTGGAGATGCGTGTCCGCGGCGAGTACTGGCATGACCTCGACGGCGCGGATCGGGGCGCGCTCGTCGAACGGGCGAGGGTCGGGATGGACGCGCAGCGCGGTCCGGTGGAAGCGCGCGTGGTGTTGCAGGACGCGCGCCTCTGGGATCTCGCCGACGGCAGCGACGCCATCGGTGGCCCGGGGTCTCTCGCGATCACGGGCGCCTACGAGGCCTGGGGAGAGGCGCACACTTCGGGATCGCGCCCGAGCTTCGTGCGCGTCGGTCGCCAGGCGGTGACGTGGGGCGAGGGCCGGCTACTTGGCGCGGCCGACTGGGCGCCGGCGGGGCGCTGGCTCGACGCGGTTCGCGGGCGTCTCGTCGCAGGCGACGGTGAGTTCGAGCTGCTCGCAGCGAGTCTGTCGGACCCGAGCCCACCGCTGGCAACCAAGGCCTACGGAGAGCTGCTCGGCGCTCGCGCGGAGTGGGCATTCGACCCGCTCTTCGCGGCGGAAGCTTATGTCTTGTCGCGCTTTGCCCAGGCGAACCCGCTAGAGAACCTGGAAGGCTCGGTGCACGGCCAGACGCACACCGGGTCCGCGCGGCTGCACGGGAACGCGCACGGCTGGACCTGGGGCGCCGAGGGAGCCCTCCAGCTCGGTCGCGCCGACAGCCTTTCGCTGGGCGGGCCGTGCTCTTGCTGGATTCTCGGTAAGCCCCTCGCCGAGGATCGTCTGGCGTGGGCCGCTGCCGGCCATCTGGCGTACACGTTCCAGCACGCAGCGCTGTTGCCCACCGCGCGGCTCGGGGTGGCGTACGCGAGCGGCGACAAGGGCGGGTCCACGTACCGCGCGTTCGACCCCCTGCTCCCCGACGTCCACGCGTGGCATGGCGCGATGGATCTCTTCGCGTGGTCGAACGAGGCCGAGGTCAGCGCACGCGTCTCGGTCGCCCCCTGGACGGACGCCATCGCCGCCGTCGAGTACCGGTACGCGCGCCTGGCCGAGCCGCGCGGCACGTGGCGTACCGATTACCTCGTGACGATTGGCAATGCTCCCGGTAACACGCAGGCCGATCTCGGGCACGAAGTGGACGTCTCGCTCAGCTGGTCGCCCTGGATTCCCGTCGACCTGTCCGCCGGGTACTCCGTGCTCGCGCTCGGCGACGGGGCCCGGGCGATCCTGCCGTCCCTTCCCGTCGCGCACTTTGCGTACGCGCAGACGATCCTGCGCTTACCGTGAGCCGTTCAGGGGAACGGCGACTGCGCCGGGCCTCAATTCTCCCATCGCCGGGTAGGTCCGACGTCGGCGTGGACGAACCAGTCGAGCTGCGTTGGGTAGACCCCCACGCCGCCGGTCCAGCCGAGCTTGCGGATCTCCCCTTCGACATCGCGCGGGTCGAGCGCTCGTTCGGCTCCGTCGGGCACGATGCGAAAGTCGCAGGCGTTGCCGAGCGAGTGCTGGCTGTGGGAAGACACGTGGTGGCCCTTCTTGCGCAGCATCTCGTTGAGCTTCCAGCTCCGGTAGCCGCTGACGAGCTCGATGCGTGCGCCCGGGTGGTTCGCAGCGAGCTGGCGCAGCAGGCCGAGCAGGCGCTCGTCGAGCGGGTGGCGTGCGCCGGTCGAACGATCGGCAAGCAGCGCGTCGAAGACCTCCTGCGCCGGCGATTCTGCGTCCAGCGCAATCCGCTCCCCGGTGTGGATCTGATCGAGCGTGGCGAGGAGGGGAGGATCCGTGGCGGCGTCCACGGCGGGCCCCTTCTTGGTCGCCAGCCCCGCCCCGTGAGGGACTCGGGCCTCCGTGAAAGCGGGCTGCGCAACCAGCGTTACGGTCGAGGCGCACGAGAGGACGAGGGCTAGGGCCCTGGCCTGTAGGCTCACTTGGCAAGTGTAGCAAGAAAAGCGGGTCCTTGACGGCTCGCGCGACGCGAACGACCCTGGCGGTTCGGATGGAGGCGGGCGGGACCACGACAGACGCGGAGCTCTTGCGCCGTATCGGCGAGGGCGAGGTGCGGGCAGTCGCGACGCTGTACGATCGCTACTCGGCGACCATGATGGGTATCGCGATGCGCATCGTGCGCGAGCGCGCGGAGGCCGAGGACGTCGTGCACGACGCGTTCGTGCTGGTCGGGGAGCGCGCAAGGCAGTACGTCGCCGAGCGGGGGGCGGTCGGCGCCTGGCTCGTCACGCTCGTGCGCAACCTCAGCATCGATCGATTGCGGCGTATCGAGCGGCGCGGCGCCATCGTCCGCGACGTATTCGTGCACGATCCGACGGTCGGCCAGCAGGCCGGGGACGCCGACCCGGAGGCCCGTGCGCTCGGCGCGGACAGGCGCGAGCACGTGCTCCGTGCGCTGGCCACGCTCCCCGAGGTGCAGCGGGCTACGCTCGAGATCGCGTTCTTCGAGGGACTGACGTACCCGGAGATCGCCGAGCGGGAAGGCATCCCGCTCGGGACCATCAAGTCGCGAGCCGCGCGCGCTCTGGCTGCGCTGCGCGACGCGCTGGAGTCGCAAGGAAGGATTGACCCTTAACCCATGACCGCTCGACACGACGAAGGAACGCTGGCGCGCACGCCGCGCGGGCCGGCGCTGCACTATTACGTTACCATCCCGGAGGGCGCTGCCCGCGCGAAGGTCGGGCTTCTTCACGGCTACGCCGACCACGGGCGGCGCTACCAGCACGTCGCGGACGCCTGGGCCGAACGGGGCATCGCGACGTTCGCGCTCGACCTGCGGGGTCACGGCCTGTCGGAGGGCAAGCGCGGGTATTGCGACTCCTTCGACGAATACCGGAGCGACGTGGCGGAGCTCACGCGCCTCGTGCAGGAGCGCGCGGCCGGTGTACCGGCGTTTTTCTTCGGTCACAGCTTCGGCGGCCTGGTCGCCACCACCGCCGCCATCGAGCACCCGTCCCCCTGGCGCGGGCTCGTTCTCAGCGGTCCTTTCTTCGGCCTGGCGCTCGACGTGCCCCCGGCCAAGGTGCTCGCCGGCAAGATCGCGTCACGCCTGGTGCCCGCGCTCGGTCTTCCGTCGGGCTTGCACGGCAGCGACCTGACCCACGATGCGGCCCGCGCGAAGGCTTACGACGAGGACCCGCTCGTCTTCAAGAACGCCACCGCCCGCTGGTTCACCGAGACCTCTGCGGCGCAGGTGCGCGCCCTCGCTCGCGCGCCCGCGCTGACGATGCCGCTCTACCTGCTCATGGGAGGGCAGGACCGGGTCGCCAAGGTCTCCGTCGCGCGAGCGTTCTTCGACGCCGCGGGCAGCCCCGACAAGACGTGGGACGAGCGTCCGGCGCTATTTCACGAAGTCTTGAACGAGCCCGAGTGGCGCGGGATTGCCGACCGTCTCGCCGAATGGATGGCGAGCCACTCGAGCTAGCGCCCCCAGGCTACTGGCAGAAACCGAGCTGGATCCCGAGGGCCTTGAAGGCAACGCAGGTGTGGCCGCTGCCGCACTCGGGATCGCCCGCGCACATCTGGAACTGGCCGGCCGGGCAGGTGGCGCCCGCGTTGCACGTCGTGGCCGTGAATCCCGGCGATTCTTTGTAGTAGCCGCACACCGCGTCCATCGCCGGCGTGCCGCCCGTGGCGCAGCAGACCATGGGTCCGCCCGCGCTGTTCGCGCAGTCGATCGCCTCTTCGCATTCCACCGCGCGCGCGGGGTACTTGCCCGCGTCGGGCAGCGGGTTCGGGCAGGTAGCGCCCTGGGCTCCGCACTGCGACACGGCGTAGTTCCCGCGGGAGATCTCGCCTCCGATGCAGCAGATGGAGGAGGCGGTCGGGCAGTCGAGGGAGCCGCCGTCCGGGCCGAACGGACAGTAGATCGACCCGCCGTCTCCCGGGTGCAGGTGCGGCGTCGAGCCGCAGTCGGAGCCCGCATCTGCCGTGTCGCTGCCGCCCTCCCCGGGGGAGCCGGTGTCGGGTGGATCGGAAGTCCCGGAGTCCTGCATGGTCGTGGCGCCGGGGCTGCTGCTGCTGCAGGCGCTCGTTGCGAGACCGCCGCCCGTGACCAGACAGGCGGCACCGACGACCCAACCGATTGTGCGAGGGTTCATTTGGACGCGCGGGTCATACCAAGCGCTAGTGGCATGCGCCCGCGAACTCTTGCGCTCGATATTTGCGGCAGGGGTGGAACCGCGGGCGGCTACTAGGACGGCGAATCGAGAGCGGGGGGGCGCGCGAGGGATCGTTGCCGAGGCAACGATCGGCTGCCCGTCAGCGGCCGCGCCGGAAGCACCCCGCGGCGTGGTCGTTCACGATGCCCACGGCCTGCATCCACGCGTAGACGATGGTCGCGCCGACGAACTTGAAGCCGCGTCGCTTCAATTCCTTCGAGACGAGCTCGGAAAGCTCCGTGTGCGCCGGGAACGTCCGTCCGTCGCCCTTGAGGGACTTGCCCTTCGTAAACGACCAGCAGAACGCCGAGAAGTCCTCCCCCCGGTCGGCCATGTCGCAGAAGATGCGCGCGCCCGCGACGGTCGCCTCGATCTTCGCGCGCGAGCGGATGATGCCCGGGTTGTCCAGCAACCGCAGGACCTCGCGCTCACCGAAGCGCGCGACCGTCGACGGCTCGAAGCCCGCGAAGGCCTTGCGAAACGCGTCGCGCTTGCGAAGGACCGTGATCCACGCGAGCCCGGCCTGAAAGCCGTCCAGCATGAGCTTCTCCCAGAGCGCGCGAGCATCGCGCTCGGGCACGCCCCACTCCTCGTCATGGTACTTCTGCATGAGGGGATCGCCCTGGGCCCAGGGGCATCGGCGCGTCATGGGATAGGCTCCTAACGGAAGCTCACACGGTGAGCTATCTCTGAACACCGTGAGTCGGTTCTACCGGCGCACCAGCAGCAGCACCCCGGCGACCACCGTCAGCGCGAGAACGGCGTGCTCGAAGGCGCGTTGCGGGATACGCGCGACGAGCGCCCGCCCGAGGAGAGAGCCCGCGACGACCAGCGGCATCAGCACCAGGTCGAACCCCAGCGACGGTGGCCCGATGAGACCGAGCGCCCCGTAGACCGGGACCTTGCTCAGATTGACGAGGAAGAAAAACCACGCGCCCGTCGCGATGAATTCCTCTTTCGGCAGCCGCTTGACGAGCAAATACATGTTCATGACCGGCCCGGCCGCATTGGCCACGACCGTCGCGAAGCCGGCGGCGATGCCGTACGCAGCGGCGCGCGCCCGGGGCTCGCGCGCGGGGTCGACGTCTTGCGGTGCGCGGGCACGGAACAATCGCAAGGCGATCATGGCGAAGATGATCGCTCCCACGGCACGGCGCAGCAGCGGCTCCGGACCTCCCAGCATCCACGCGCCTCCCCCCATGCCGACCAGAACCCACGGCGCCAGCGAGAAGAGCCGGCGCGCCTGCGCGTGCCGCCGGTAGACGACGACCGCGAAGAGGTCCGCGGTGCAGAGCAGAGGAAGGAGCCAGCCCGCCGACTGGCGCGCGTCGCCGACGGCGAGCACCATCAGCGGAACGACGAGAATGCCCAGACCGGGGACACCCGTCTTCGCGACGCCGACGCTCAGCGCGCAGAGGGCGCCCACGAGCCATCGCCACGGCTCGAGAGCGGGGAGGGGCATCGGGACGGTGACGGTAGCACGCGGTGCTTCGGTGACCTCGACCCTCCGGAGGCCAGCGCCGCCCTAATCGTCGACCGGACGAACGCGCACGCGGCCCGCGCCCGGGCCCACGCGCGCCTGGCAGGCGAGGCGCCGGCGAGCGGGGTCGTCCCCGAAGATGTCCAGGATGTCGAGCTCCGCGTCGCCGGCCGCCTCCAGCAGATGAGCGCCCTCGAGGACGTCGATGCGGCAGGTGCCGCAGCTCGCGCTGCGACAGGAGAACGGCACGGCCGCCCCGAGCTCGTCGCAGAGGTCGACCAGGTGCGCACCCTCGGCGGCCTCCGCCTCGATGGGTCCCCGCGCGGGCGACTCGAAGACGATGAGGGGCATGGGAACCCCATGTCCTTAACACACGCGGAACGCAGCGGCCTATCGCCGCTTCCCGGCCTTGGGCTCGACCTTGGTCTCAATCTTGGGTGCCTTCTTCAGCGCGATGGCGTGCTCGGCACGCGGGCGCCGGTCGAACGCCTGAGCGGTCGCGTCGTGGAAATGGGGCCTTCGCTGCGACGCGCGCGCGACGAACGCGAATCCAGCGTCCGGTGCGATGCGCTCGAGCGTCTCGTCGGCGCGGATGGGCTGCCCGCCCACCGCGGAGTCTGCCACCACCAGCGCGACGCGTGCCCCCGTCTTGCAAACGCGCGCGAGGGCCCGCAGCGCGCGCCCCAGCTCGCGGGCCCACTCGGCCGATGCGGCGGCGGCGTCCATGGGTGCGTACCGCCGGCGCGCTCCCAGCTCGCGCGCCGCCAGCTCCTGCGGGTTCAAGCCGAGCCATCGCATGCGCAGCGCGTGGTGGGCGAGGTAATCGTAGGTTGCGACGTAGGGCGGGGAGGTGACGACGGCGTCGACGGTGCTGGCGGCGACGGTCCGCAGCGCGCACGCGTCGTCCAGCGCGACCCGGGCGCCCTGGCGCCCGCCGGGAGGGAGGAGCGCCGCGAAGGCCATCAGACGGCGCGCGAGCTCCTCGGTCTTTCGCACGAAGAGCCGCGCCGGAAAGCCTGCGGCGATGCGTCGCTGCGTGGGCGATGCGGAGGTGTCGGAGGTCCGGCGGCTGACCTTCACGAGAATGGCGCTCAGGACCAGCTCGAGGTCCGACCGGAGGTCGGTGCCGGAGGCGTCGGGAGCCCCGGCTCCTCCTGCCTCCGCCGCGACGGGCTGCAGGGCGTCGATCCCGGCGCGCAGCGAGTCGAGCTCGAGCAGCACGTGGGGGTCGAAGGCCGAGACGTCTGCTTGCGGATAGCGCCGAGTCGCGCCGGCGCGTCGCTGGCGCCGCCCGTCCGCGAACGCGGCCACTTCGCGAGCGCCGGCCACGAGGGCTTCGCACGCGCGCGCGTCGTGCGGCGTCGTCTTGAGGCGCGCGAGCCGCACCGCGAGGGGATTGAGATCCGTGCCGATGGCGACGCGTCCGGCGACCAGGGCCTCGACGAGCACGGTGCCCGACCCGCAGAACGGGTCGAGGACCGTCGCTCCCGTGTCCGATACGGCCTCCACGAGGCGCGCGGCCGTCGTCGGGTGCATGCGTGCCGGATAGGTGTGAAACCCGTGCACGTGCGCGCGGTCCGCTTCGTCATCGACGGCGCCGGAGGTTGCCCCCTCGCCCCCGGGAGTCCGCGCGACGCTCGGCTCTTGCGGCGGCGAGACGTCGAGCGCGCGCGCGAGGGCGGCCGCCACGTCGCGGTTCCCGGCTGTCTCGACTTCACCGCCGACGTGCGTGAGCGAGCGACGGCGTTTCAAGGCCTCACGATGGTCGTGCCGGGCGGGGGCGTGTACTGGAAGGTGCCCGGGGCGATGGCGAGGTTGAACTGCGGATTCACGAAGTCGAAGCGGTTGCGGTTGCCCTGGCCGTCGATGATCATCACGCGGCGCACCTGCGAGGTGCCGAGATCCACGTAGAAGAGAACCTTCGAGTACGCCGGCGTCGTCTCTTTGGGCACCCCGATGAGCACGTAGCCGCCGGCGAACCCCAGCTTGTCGCCCGGCGTGATCGTGAAGTCGAACGAGCCGGAGAGGTTGCCCGTGCCCGTCAGGAACGACAGAGCAGCCGGGTACTGCGATTTGTTCATCGACTGCTCGTACATCTGGCTGTTGTTCGCGTCGTAGACCTTGATGACGACGCCGTCGGAGACGACGCGGTTGTTCTGCGGGGTGCTGTACTTCCAGAGCATCTTGCCGGGCTTCTCGAACAAGACCTGCCCGCTGGAGCTCTTCTCGGTCGCATAGGCCTTCACCGTGAAGCGCTGCTCGAACGTCGCCTGGAACGTGCGCGACTGGTCGTAGACCCACTGAACGCAGCCGACCGCCTGGTCCGCCGCCGGTGTGGCCGTGAGGCCGATGCACGTCGCTGCCGAGGGATGCGGGGGAGCGGTCTCGGCGTGCGCCTCAGGCGCCTGCGAGGCCGGAACGGCCAAGGAGGCGGCGGCCACGAGAAAAGGGACGGCGAATCGCTTCATGATCGTGACCCTCGGTCGCCCGTCACTCCGGCTTTCGTCGCGAAACCCATGCCCATTGGACGGACACTCGCACCCCAGACATTCAATTTCAACCGCCGGCTGCACCGCGAATTCCCGTTCCCGGCAGGCGCATGCGCTGCACATGCGTGACGGCGACGGCCAGCGCGTCGGCCGCGTCGGCCGGCGGAGCCGATGGCAGCCCGAGCACGACACGGATCATCTGCGCCACCTGAGCCTTGTCGGCGCGACCGCTGCCGGTGACCGCACGTTTGACGAGGGCCGGCGCGTATTCGTGCACCTCGAGCCCCGCCCGCGCACACACGAGCAACCCGACGCCGCGCGCGTGCCCGAGCTTGGCCGCGGCCTGGGGGTCCTTGGCGAAGAAGAGCGCCTCGACGCTCGCGGCTGTAGGCGTGTGCGCTCGAACGACCTCGTCCAGCTCGCGCTCGATGAGCACGAGGCGCACCGCGATGCTCGTACGCTCATCGGTGTGCACGATGCCGTGCGCGACATGCACGAGCCGCGTGCCGCGCCGCTCGACCAGGCCCCAGCCGAAGTGGCGCGTGCCCGGGTCGAGTCCGAGCACGACCTCCGTCGGCCGGCGTGCAGGTAGCACGCCGGAACCTCCTTCGGTCGTCATCTCATCGCTCAGCCGGCGCCGGCGAGCGCCGCGAGCTCTTCGTCGGAGATGTCGAAGTCGGCGTAGACGTTCTGGACGTCGTCGTGATCGTCGAGCGCCTCGACGAGGTTGAGGGCGACTTGGGCGTCCCGGCCGGTGAGCGGCTTCTTCATCTTGGGCACCGACGCGTGGTTGCTCGTCTTGGGCTTGATGCCGGCCTTCTCCAGGGCCTCGACGACGGCGTTGAGCGTCTCGGGTGGCGTGGTCACCAGCCACTCGTCGCCGAGGTCCTGGTAGTCCTCGGCGCCCGCGCCCACCGCGAATTCCATGAGCTTGTCTTCGCTGGCTTCCTTGCCGAGCGTGATGAGGCCCTTGCGTTCGAAGGCCCAGCCCGCGGTGCCCGCCGCGCCCAGCACACCGTTGTGCTTCTCGAAGATCTTGCGGATCTCGGCCACGGTGCGGTTGCGGTTGTCGGTCATCGACTCGGCCAGAAAGAGCGTGCCGGCGGGCCCGGTGCCCTCGTAGACGATTTCCTCGTAGGCCGCGCCCTCGATCTCACCCGTGCCGCGCTTGATGGCGCGGTGGATCGTGTCGTTGGGCATCGACTGCGCCTTGGCGTCGGTGACGGCCTTGCGGAGGCGGGGGTTGCCTCCGGGGTCGCCGCCGCCCATGCGCGCGGCGACGGTGAGCTCCTTGATGAGCTTCGTGAAGAGCTTTCCGCGCTTGGCGTCGAGCGCGCCCTTCTTGTGCTTGATCGTGGCCCATTTGGAGTGGCCGCTCATGGGGAGGGTGACAACGTAGTGAAAAGGGCCGAAACGGGCAAGCCGCGCGGGGACGCTCGCACGGCATGTGGACACACGCTCGGCGGGGGACGCTCGGCGCTCGCCGCCGGGTGGGGCCCCCCCGAACTCGCTGCGGGCGTGCTGCGCATGCCCGCAGCTCAGACAACGGGGAACCCCCCCACCGGCGCCACCCGTGCGCTCCGCGCCGAGCGTCCCCCGCCGAGCTTTGGCCAACACGCCATACTCGCTCGGTCAGGGCGGTCACTTCAGGAGGGCGTCAGGTCTTGTCGCTGGCCAAGGCGCGTCCTTCCGACGACAAGGATGCGGGCGCCCGAAGGTGTGGCCGGGGTCTTGTTGTTGGCAAGCCGCGTCCTTCCGACGCTAAGGATGCGAGGACCCGAGGGTGAGTCCCGGGCGTTGTCGTTGGCAAGAGGCGTCCTTCCGACCGTAAGGATGCGAGCACCCGACGGTGAAGTCCGGATCACCCCCGTTCGTGAGGCACGCACGCCTGGAAGCGGTGCCCAAAGCTCGGTGGGGCACGCTCGGCGCGGGGCCGTTGGGTGGGGGGGGTTCCCCGTTGTCTGAGCTGCGGGCATGCGCAGCACGCCCGCAGCGAGTTCGGGGAGGCCCCGCCCGGCGGCGAGCGCCGAGCGTGCCCCGCCGAGCGTGTGCCGAGCGTGAGCCAGCGTGAGCGTCGTCTGCCCCCTCCGCATGCCCCCGCTTGTCATCGCCCTCGCGGGCGACCGCGCGTACGATGGGTCGAGAATGGCCGCGCGCAGACGGGAGGCGGGGGTGGCGCGGCCGTTGCAGTGTTGGCTCAGCAGTCAGGGGCCGGGAATCCGCCCCGGCCTTGATCAACCCCGCTGCGAAAGCCTTGAGAGGTGTGTCTTGATTCGAGAAATGCGCAAGATCGGTGACTCGGCGACCCGGCGAATCCTATCGGCGAGTGTCGCCGCGTTCACGGCGACTGTGGTCGCCTTTGCGCCTGCGAGCGCACGGGCGCAAGACGAGCCTCCGGTCTGTCCAAACGGATACACCTGGGACGCCGCCGGGGCCCGTTGCCAGAGGCCGGCGGGCGCCTACCCCACGCCGCTGCAGCAAACGACGCAAGGCACGTACGTTCCGCAGAGCGTCGCGATGTCGGGACCGGCCGTCATCAAGGACTGGCAGGACGGCGATCCGGTCCCCGAGGGCTACCACGTCGCGCAGCGAACACGCAGGGGGCTCATCGTGGGGGGCGCCGTCACGTTCGGCGTCCTTTACCTGTTCTCGGTGCTGGGCGCCGCCGTCGTGCACGACGCCAACCAAGCCGCCGGCCAACACGACAACGCCGACGCCCTCTATTTCCGGGCGTCGGACCGTTCTTGGAGATGGCGAAGACCACGAGCGCGACCGGCAACGTGTTCAACGCCATCGACGGCGCCGGTCAGTGCGCGGGTCTCATCATGCTCATCGTCGGACTGAGCTCGCCCAAGCAGGTGCTCGTGCGGAACGACCTCGCCAAATCGTGGATCCTGCCGACTCCGTACGTAGGGCCCAGCGGCGGCGGCGTTGGTCTCGTCGGGCAATTCTGACGGGCGTCCCGCGGAGGCCACGGTTTCGTAGCGCTGGCCTCGCCGCTGCAGAGCGCTCAGCCGGGCGCGACGATGCATTCCTCGCGCTGACGGCGCTACGGCCGCTGGGCGTTAGCCGCGCCAGCTCGCCCCGGTGATGCACATTGGCCCGGCGACGGCGAGGTGCGCGCTCCCGCGCTCCGGAGAAAACGGCGGCGGTACGCGCGCTGCTAGCCGACGGCAAGACCAAGCAAAGGGGGCAATCCATGACGAACGCCGCGAAAACATGGTTGGCTATCGGGGTCATCGCTCTGTCCTGCGCGCCCCGACACGCGCTGCGCGCCCAGCCGCCGGCCGACGCGGTCGTCATCGCGCAGACGCCGCAACCCGTCGCCCCGCTTCGCCCCGAGCAGCGGAAGACGCCGCACGACCTGTCGAACGTGTTCGGGTCCAGCGTCGCGTCGCCCAGCTCGTCTGCGCTGGGCGGTCAGGTCGACCACGGGCAGTACGGCGGGTTCGACTTCTACCGCGACCCGCTCGGTTCCACGCGCCCCGGCGAGCCGGTCGAGGACATCATGCGGGCGGATGTCGCCGCGAAGCCTGCGGTGATGGCCGCTCAGCAGCAGCTCCTCGCCAGCCGCTACGACCTGACGGTCCGCACGTTGCCAGGTGTCGTGATGTCGCGCGGCAAGCCGGTGCCCATCGGTCCCACCGCGCGCCTTCGCGGCGGCAAGACATGGGACGATCTCGCGGCCATGGCGCCCGAGGCGATCCGCGACGCCGGGCTGTTCCCGTACCCGGCCCTGCCGCACGTCAAGCAGGGGGAGGATACGGCGGTCAGGTGTTCCCCCGCATGCAGATCGACATGTTCCCGCGCCTGCAGCGGTTCGACGTCGACTTCGATCTGCCGGACGCGTTTCTCCCCGAGTTCCCGCCCGCCATGTTCCTGCAGTCACGGCCCGAGCTCGGCGACGTGTCCCGAGGCGAGGTCGTGTCGATCAACAACTACTACCGCCTCTTCAAAGACATTCTCACACCCGTCCAGCTCGACGGCTTGCGTCTCCTCCTCACTCCGTTTCCGCAGGAGGAGTTCAACCCGACCGACGACCGGAAGAGCATCCAGCCAAGCCTGGGGGTGACCTGCCTGGACTGCCACGTCAACGGCCACACCACGGGGCAGTTTCACATGAACCCGGACGATTGCCCCGAGAGCCGCCGCCTGCGCCTCGACACGGTCAGCTTGCGCGGCGTCTTCGACCAGCACATTCACGGCTCGAAGCGCAGCCTCCGCTCCGTCGAGGATTTCACCGAGTTCGAGCAGCGCACGGCGTATTTCAACGGCGACGAGATCCACGCCATCAAGAAGGGCATGAACATCCTCGATCGCATCGCCGTATCGCACATGGCGCAGATGCAGAACATGTTCGATTTTCCGCCGGCGCCGAAGCTCGACGTGCAGGGGCGGCTCGTTCCGTCCCGCGCGACCGATGCCGAGCGGCGTGGCGAGGCGCTGTTCCACGGCAAGGCGCAGTGCTCGGGCTGCCACCCGCCGCCGGTGTACATGGATCAGCTGATGCACGATCTGCACACCGAGCGCTTTCTCGCCGAAGCCCCCCTCGGCCCGATGAAGACGTTCACGCTGCGAGGGATCAAGGAGAGCCCGCCGTACCTGCACGACGGGCGCTGCCTCACGCTCGAAGACACCGTGGAGTTCTTCGACCTGGTGCAGGGTCTGAGGCTCACGGCCGACGAGAAGGCGGACCTCGTCGCGTTCCTGCGGCAGCTCTGATTCGATTCGCGTGTCGGCGAGCCGCCGCGCGCGATATCGTCGGAGACTGGTCGCTCGTGTGGCCGTCAAGGGGAGGGAGCCTGTGAGCTGGTACGACAAGTTTCGCGGTTCGCAACCGTCGGGGGGACCGGCCTCGGGTCGGGCGTCACGGCCCGGCGAGGAACGCGGCCCCAACTCGGCCAGACTCTCGGGCGCCGGGCCGGCGCCGGCTTCCAAAGATGCGTCCGACGGACGGCCCACGGCCGCGACCACGAAGTTTCTCAGCCGCGTCGAAGACCTGCAGGCAATCCCCGGAATGGCCAGCCGCCTGCTGCAGACGCTCGACGACCCCGAAGCGAGCGCCAACGCCATCGCGCAAGAGGTGCAGCGCGACCAGGCGCTCTTGGCCATGGTTCTTCGTCTGGCCAACTCCGCGTTCTACCGATTGAGCGGCCAGGTCCGGGACATCACCGAGTCGATTGTCGTCCTCGGCTACGACTCGCTGAAGCAGCTGGTTCTCGGGAGGCTCTCGCGTCAGGTGTTGCGGAGGAACGACGACTGCCAGAAGGCGTTGTGGCGCCACGCCCTGGCGACGGCGGTGGCGGCGCAGGCTTGCGCGCGCGAAGTTCGCGGCGTGACCGTCGCCTACGCATTCACGGGCGGTCTCCTGCACGACATAGGCAAGGCCGTGATGCACGAGGCCTTCCCCGACGAATGCGCCAGGGTCTGGAAGGGCATCACGGACTTCGACGAAGGCTCGGACGAAATCGAGCGCGCGCAGTTCGCGACCGACCACAACCAGGTCGGGGCCGAGATCCTCACGCAATGGCAGTTCCCGCGCATGTACTCGCAGGTGGCCCGGATGCACTCGCGCCCCGAAAGGTCCCAGCTGGAGCCCAAGGAGAAGCGCCTCGTTTCGATCGTGACCCTCGCCGGCGCAGTCGCCTCCTGGTGTGGACACGACGCGGTGGCGCACCGACAGGGCGGCGATCCCCACGACCACGACGAGCTCCTCAATCTGGCTGCGACACCGTCGGTGATCGATCTGATGCGCGATCACATCAAGGAGGAGCTCCAGCCGCTCGTGTCCATCTTCGGCTGAGCGCCGTCCTCACTGCCGCGCGTATCGGTCGAGCCACGCGAGGACCTCCTCGTGCCAGCGCTTCGAGTGCGCCGGCTTGAGCACCCAGTGGTCTCCTCGGGGAAGTACAGCAGACGGGAGGGGACACCCAGCCGCTGGAGCGCGGTGAACGTCCCGATTCCTTGCGAGTCGACGATGCGGTAGTCGCGGCCGCCGTGCACGACGAGCGTGGGCGTCTTCCAGTTCTTGACGAGGCTCATCGGGCTCTGCCGCGCGTAACTCTCCGCGTTCTCCCACGGTACGCCGCCGTGCTCCCACTCCGGAAACCAGAGCTCCTCGGTCTCGTAGTAGGCGGTCGTCTCGTCGAGGTTGCCGTCGTGGCAGACGAGCGCCTTGAAGCGATCGGTCTTGCCGTTGATCCAGTTGACCATGTAGCCGCCGAACGATGCCCCGAGCGCCGCCATGTGGTCCCTGTCCAGGAACGGGTAGCGCGCGAGGGCCGCGTCGAGCCCCTTCATCAGGTCCTCGAAGGGCACCCCTCCCCAGTCGCCGCGGATCGCGTCCGTGAATGCCTGGCCGTAGCCGGTCGACCCGTGGAAGTCGACCATCAGGGCGGCGTAGCCGTGGCCGGCGAAGGCCTCCGCGTTCCATCGATAATGGAAGTGATCGTCGAACGAACCCTGCGGACCGCCGTGCACGAGGAAGGCGACGGGCACGCGCGCGCCCGGCGGCATGTTCGGCGGGCGCACGAGCCAGGCGTACACCTTGTCTCCCTTGGCGCCTTCGAACGAGAACTGTTCGGTCGGGCCCCACGCGATCGTCGTGACCCTCGCGTCGTTCAGGTGGGTGATGGCGCGTGCCCGTCCGCCGCTCGTGTCCGAGGTCCAGAGCTCCGCAGGGTGCTGCAGGTCGTCGTGGACGAAGACGAGGCGATCGCCGGCCACGCCCACGCCGGAGACCGTTCCTCGGTCGAAGATACGGCTCACCTTTCCGGAGCTCGCGTCGATGGCGAAGAGCGCATGCCGGCCGAGGTCGTCGGCGGTGGCGAAGAGCGTGCGATCGTCTGTCGACCACGCGAGCTCACTGGGCGAGCGGTCCCATCCCTCCGTGATTGTGGTGGCCTTCTTGGTCTTCCAGTCGAGCACGACGACGCGCAGGCGGTCGGACTCGAAGCCGGGCCGGGCCATCGCGAGGTACGCGAGCCGCGAGCCGTCGTGCGAGAACACGGGCTGCGTATCGGTGGCGCCGTTGCCGCTCGTCAGCAGGTGCGGCTTGGCCGATCCGTCCGCCGGGACCGCCCAGAGATTGACGTTGGTCGACCACGCGTCCTGCCGGCCGACCATCTTGGACGAGAACACGACCTCTACGCCGTCACGAGCGATGGCCACCTCTTCGAGCCCGCCGAACGGCTTGGTGGGGGCGTCGTAAGGCAGCCCCTTCATGAGATCGATCGGCTCGCCCGGCGCGCCCTCCCGCAGGACGAAGAGATGCGACCGGGTGCCCTCGTCCCAGGCGTCCCAGTGGCGTACGGGGAGTTGGTCGTAAGCGCGTACGTTCTGTTTGGAGCTCGCGGAGGCCTCCTGGCGCCTTGCGCTCTCGCCAATCGTCGCTGCGTCGGGGTAGACGTTCATCGCGACGAGCAAGCGCTTGCCGTCCGGGAACGGCAGCACCGCGCTCACGTCGAGGGGTAGCGTGGTCACCTGCGTGGCCTCGCCGCCGTCGACCGCGATGCGCCACACCTGGGTCGAGCCGCTGCGCGCCGAGAGGAAGTACACGCTCTTGCCGTCCGGCGCGAACCGCGCGCCCGAGTCCGCCGCCGCGTGGCTCGTCAGGCGCCGTACCCGGGAGCCGTCGGTCGCCGCGATCCACACGTCCTTCGAAGACGCGTTCGCCTCGAGCTCGGGCGTCGCGACCGTGAAGGTCGCGAGCTTGCCGTCCGGCGAGACCGCGGCGTCCGAGATGCGCGCGAACGAGAGCATGTCGTCGACGGTGAAGGGGTGCCGCGGCCCGCCCGCTCCTGCGGTGGCCGGGGTGCCGGCTGCGGCCTCGACGGATGGGCTGTCCGGGGCAACCGCAGGCTGAGGCGAATGGGCTGCGCAGCCGCTCGCCGCGACGAGGGCGAAGCTGGACAGCGCGAGGAGGAGCGGCGAGACGCGGTGCATGCGCGCGTCATAGCAAAGAACACGCGGGCTCAGCGTCCGGAGGCGTGATAGTGCGCCGCGACTCGCGTCGCGCTGAGCGCTTCGCGGTACACGGCCACCTCATCGATTTCACCGTTGTAGAACTTCTGCGTCTCGCCGGCTCCGAGGTAGAACGGGTCGGCTAGGCCTTTGGCGGGCCGCCTGTCCAGGTCGGTCGCGAACGGGACTGCGTTCACGTAGAGGGTCAGCGTGACCCCGTCGTAGGTGCCGACCACGTACGTCCATGTTTCGGCCTGGGCCACCGGACCGGTCAGGGTGATTCCCTGGTCGTCCACGAAGCGCTCGAATTCGAGGTGGTTGTCGAACCCGATGAGAAGCGCGTACCCCTCCCGAGGCGCTGCCTGCGATTCGTGGTTGATGACGTGCTGGAAGGCGGTGCCGAGGAGCGCGACCTTCACCCAGCCCTCCACGGTGAACGGAGTCAGCCCCGTGAAATCGAGGTTCGCGGCCGGTATCTCTACCGTCGACGACGCGCCGTCGAAATCCACGGCGGTGTTGGTGTCGTTCTGGAGCGCGCCGACAACCCCGAGCGTACAGGTCATCGCGTAGGTCCCGTCGTTGCCGTGGCTCGTCTGGTCGTGAGCCTTGAGGCTCATTTTCTCCCCGAGCCGCCAGTAGGCAATGGGATTGTCGGCCAGAACGGCCGACGGATACGAGGCTCCGCCGTCCACGGGCGAATCGGCCGCGTCGGGCGCGTTTCCGCCGAAGCCGTCGAAGGACGTCAAGAGCGAGCAGCCGCTGCACGCGAGGCACGCGAGACCGATGACGTTGCCGGATGCGCGCAGACCCATGGCCCCTCATGCAGTATATCCGCCTTCCCGGGTAAGAAGGAGGCTGGACGGATCTTTCCAGCAGGATCGCTGCGCGCCGTTCGCGCGATTGGGGCGCGATTGGGCCCGATTAGCTCCGAATTTAGCTCGGATTGAGATCGTCCCCTTCCGGCGGTTGGTACGAACTTCAGGACCCGGTGGACAGGAGGCGATGGCCATGAAGATGCAGATTGCCGGTGCGTGCGCCGTCGCGTCGGTGCTTGCGGCATGCGGCGGGCCAGCTTCGCTCGACGTGACGGGCTCGACGTCGGAACCGATCGTCAACGGCATGCAGGACAACGCCGACCCCGCCGTGGTCCTCTTCGACGACGGGAACACGTATTGCTCCGGCACGCTCGTCTCGCCACACGTCGTGCTCACGGCGGGTCACTGCACGAACAGCATGAGTCAGTCCGCGAGCACCATCTCGTTCGGGTCGACTCGCTCCAGCGCCCAGGCCATCTCGGTAACCGCGCTGTTCACCGACCCGATGTATCCGTCGAGCGCGCCCAACGGCCCCGACCAGACGAACGGCCACGATCAAGGTGTCGTCATCCTGTCGGCCGCGGGACCAGCCGCCCCCGTGGCGCTCAACCGGACGACCCTCACGACGGCCATGGCAGGTCAGACGAACCGAATCGTCGGTTGGGGCCGACCCACCGTGAACGGGAGCGGCGGGGATACCAAGCTCTGGGGAACCGACACGTGGGACATGTTCACCGACTACATGATTCACTTCGGCGCCGGGCCGCAGCACGAATGCAGCGGTGACTCCGGGGGCCCCGCGATTCAGGTGATAAGCGGCTGTCCGGCCATCATCGGAATCGTGTCGTTTCACGACGACAGCGCCTGCATGAGCGGCTGGTACAACCGCGTCGACAACGAGGTCAGCTTCGTCGACGAGTACATTCAAAAGTACGATCCCGGATTCGCCGACCCCTGCGCGAGCGAGGGAGGGACCTCCTCGTCGAGCAGCGGCTCGTCCGGAAGTGGCTCGACGAGCGGAAGCTCGAGTGGGTCGTCGAGCGGCGGCTCCTCCGGGTCCGTCTCCAGTAGCGGGTCGGGCTCTGGCTCGGGCAGCGGTTCCGGCGGCTCTTCGGGCAGCAGTTCGGGAGGCGGGTCCTCGACGAGCGGCTCGTCCAGCGGGGGGACGCCCGCGAGCAGCTCCGGGGCCGTCGAGGGGGGCGTCACGCCGGGCGGCGCGGCAGCGTTCGACTCCGGCCAGAGCGCGGGATGCGGATGCATCGCCGCAGGCAGCGAGGAAAACGCCTCCGCCCGGGGATCGCTCGCGTGGCTCGTGGCGGCGGTGGCCGGGTTGGCCTTGGCGCGGCGCCGTCGTCTACGAACCTCGGACGGGGGACACTAGGAGCGGACGCTCGTGAGCGGCCCGCCGCGCGCAGAGCCCTCGCGCGCGGTGAGCCACCTCCGGCAGTAGGCCGCAAGGCGTCGAGCCGACGCGTACCTGCCGCCGGCGAAGGCGGCGTACCCATCCGGGCGCACCAGGACGACGGCGCTCGATCCCCCGAACGCCGCGTGGAATCGCGCGCGCTGCAATCCGTCCGGTGCGGGCGCGATCCCGACGAGGCGAATGAGAGACTCCCACGGCCGCACGGTGCTGCACCAGTCGCGCCCGGCCGCGTTCGAGGCCTTGGGGTGTACGACGAGGAGAGTGAAGCGCAACGGATCGAGAACGCGATAGAGCGATCCCTCCTCCCACGTGTCGTCGTGGGCGGTCCGGGCTCGGACGGGCAAGTCGGGCACGCGGTCTCCTGCGTGCAGCTGGCCCGCATGCCCGCGCCAGGCCGAGAGCGGGCTCCGACGGTAACGCACCGCCAGCTGGCTGACTCGAACGGGGACCATCTCGCGAACCCGCCTGTTCTCCCCGAGCCATGCGCCGAGACCGGCGATGAGGCGGCGAGCGACGGGGTGCTCGGAGCCCGCGAAATCGGTGATCCTCTCGGTCCGGCTCAGGACGTAGCGCATCACGGGCAAACGCTCCTCTTCGTACGTATCGACCAGCGCTTCGGGCGCCTGTCCGTGGGTCACCAGCGCCAGCTTCCAGGCCAGGTTGATCATGTCCTGGATTCCGGAGTTCATCCCCTGACCGGCGGCGGGACTGTGGATGTGCGCCGCGTCGCCGCCGAGGAACACGCGGCCGACCCTGAAGTGCGGCACCATGCGGCTGTTGATGCGAAACCAGGAGCCCCAGCGCATGTCGCGGAAGCGCGCCGGGATGTGCGAGCGCTGGTCGTAGAGCGCCTGCAGCTCCTCTATCGAGGGTGCATCGGTGTCGCCCGGCTCGCTCGACGGGTGGCTGGCGATGATCCGAAAGCGGCCCTGACCCAGCGGGAACATACCCAGGAAGCCGTACTCTGCGGAGAAGAGGTGGAAGTCGCCCTCCGAGAGCGCGCCTTCGACGGACAAATCGGCCAATGCGTAGAGCTCGTCGAACGTCCTGCCCACGAACGGCAGGTCGAGCGTCGTCCGTACGGTACTGTGAGCGCCCTCGGCGTCGATGAGCCAGGGCGTCCGCGCCTGCTCGAGCACGCCGTCGGGGTGGCGCAGCACGAC
The DNA here is from genome assembly GCA_963720145.1 of uncultured delta proteobacterium. Classification (GTDB taxonomy): domain Bacteria; phylum Myxococcota_A; class Polyangia; order Polyangiales; family Polyangiaceae; genus Palsa-1150. The sequence continues at coordinate 32,941 of CAVREO010000029.1, read as the reverse complement.
CCTCACCGGGCTCGCGTCGGACGAGAGCGCGTCCTGCGCGAAGCCGACGAGCTCGACGCCGCGCTCGATGGCGACGCCTTCGCTCGCGACGGCGTCGCCGAGGATTCGCTCGGTCTCTGTCTGCGAAAGAAAGAGGATGTACGGATACCGGCTGTCGAGCCGGCTGAAGTCGAAGCGGAGGAGGCGCTTTCCGCCGCCGTAGATGCTGGCTCCCACGGCGGGGTGACCGCGCCGGACCATCTCGTCCGCCAGGCCGCGCATTTCGAGGAGCTCGAGCGTCCGAGCCTGCACGCCGATGGCGCCGGATCGCTCGGGCCTGACGCCAGCTTGGGGCGGGCCCTCGACCTTCTCGACCACGCGCACGGGAACGCCTAGACGGGAGAGCTCCAGGGCGGCCGTCAGTCCGGTCGGCCCTGCGCCCGCGATCAGCACGGGGTCCGGCATGCCCGGTTGGACGCAGCCCCCATGCCACGACGGCTCAGCCAGCAGTTGCCAGCGGCGCCCCTCGGCGAGGCGCGAACGTCACCGCGGCGGTCGAGCCCAGACGCCGAACACGTAGTTTCCGGTGCCGGTGCCGCCGACCTTCACGCCGAACTGGTAGTCGCCGTCGCGGTCCATGCACCACGCCTTGTCCGACTCGAGGATGGCGACCGGGCCGTGGGTCCGGTCTTCGCCGACGAGGTTGCCGTTGGTCTGCTCGATGAGGATGTCCAGGTCCTCGATCGTCCCGTCGGCGACGCCCACGAAGCGGTAACAGAGGCCGCCCTGAACGCGAACGACGTACGTGTCGCGCTTGTCTTTGACGTGGTGAAGCTTGCCGGCGTTGGGCTTTGGTGTACTCGACGGACCCGGTGGGCGCCCCGCACCGCGCCACGAGCGTGTCGAAGTCTTTCTGGGCGACGCCGACGAGCGACACGGATTGCCAGCACTCGTGCTCGCCGGTGGTCGCGTTGGGAAACGCCGGGCGATTGCCCTTACCGAAGAGGGGCACCAGCGTGGCGGGGTCGTGCGCCTCGCCCGGGTCGTCGTAGGCGTCGCCAGAGGGCGCGGCCGCGGTAGCCGGCACGGGCGGGGCGTTCGGAGCCGGGGCTGGCGGAGTGGGAGAAAGAGCGGAGCCGCGCGCGGCCGAGCCTGGGGACGACGAGGACGCGGCGGCTGCGGCCGAGGGGGTGGGGGGCACGCTGGCGCAGGCGAAGCCGAGGACCGCCGCGCACCACGCCGTGACGCACGCAGAAGGGGAGGGCACGAGGGGACCAACCATGTCTGTCAGCTTCCCTGCGCGAATCTGGGTGAACGTGTCCCCGGCGCTCGGCGATCCCGCTGTTGTCGGTGTCCGTCCATTCGTAGACGTACCAAACGCCCGGAAACGTCGCGCGATTGGCGACGATGTCGTTCTGGAAGTAATAGGCCGCGGCGGCCGTGCCGGGCACGAGCATCCCGTATCCGAAGAAGCAGAGCGTTCCGCTGATCGGCTCGACGCTCACCTCCAGGGCGAAGTAGTCGTGGTGCGCCGTCAGCATCGAGCTGGCGACGAGGACGACGTTGGCGCCGGTCTTGATATTCCGAATCCACGAATTCGTTCCATCGGTGCCGAGGGTGAGGGGGGCGATCTTGGCCGTCTCCATGTAGGCGACCCCGCGCTGCCCGAAGTACCCGCCGGCTGCGACGAGCGTGTCGCCGGGGCCCGTGATGGGGCGTCCGGTCGCCGGGTCCTCGGCGACACCCGCGTCTTGCGTCGTCGTGCGGAACGCGACGGCGGGCATGCACCCGTTGGCCAGAGCCGCCGCCATGGTCGTGCCGGCCTCGTTGTCCGCCGAATAGGGATCGAGGGCGACGGTCGCGTGGGGATTGGCGCAGACGTTCATGAGCACGGCGTCGTCGCATGCCATCCCGGTGCAGAACTGAGAGGACGTGCACGCGTTGCCGCACGCGCCGCAGTTCTGAGGGTCCTTGCTCGTGTCGGTGCACCAGCCTCCGCAGCACGTCAGCGCTCCGGGACACGACCCCGTCGAGCCCGCGTCGCCGCCGTCGCCAGCCCTCCGCCCTCAGCCCCAGCGCCGTCCGCGGCGCTCGCCGAATCGCCGCCGTCGCCGCCTCGTCGCCCGTGTCGCCCGCGCCACCCGCGTCGCTGACGGCGGACGGGACGCACGGGATGCGCGGCGGTGGCTTCGCGGCTTCCGCAGCGTCCGCGGCGTCGGCCGCGTCTGCGGCGCCCACGGTGCTGTCCTGCGTTCCGGGCGCGTCCGGCACGACCACGTCGTTGGTGGACGCGTCGTACGCCTGCGTATCACCCAGACCGGAGTCGGCGTTCGGCTGGCTGGGGCTCTGGCTGCCGCAATCGGCGAGGAGCCAGGGCAGGGGAAGAGCAGCACCGGCCAGGATGGCCAGGCGGGCACGACGCGTAGGCATGACATTCCCTCCCACTCGAGGCGAGGCCGTCCGCGCCCCCGGCGCACCGGGACAAACGGCAACCCCGCCACGATACGCGCCTTTGGGAAAGCCCGCGAGCTATCGTTTTTACGGTACCGACACGCGCGTGCTCGAGAGAAAGCCGTCGTCGGTGGCGTGGGCGCTCGCGACGAAGGCGTCGTAGTCGCTCGTCGGGACCGTACCCGTCGTAACGCCGAGCACGAAGTCGTCCTCGAGCGCCGTCGGTGCGCCCGAGCCAGCGGCACCGCCCCCGACGGCGATGCGCCGCGACGACTCGATCAGGGGCGTCTTCACGTCGAGAGGCCCCGGCATCCGCGCGACGTGCGCCCCGGGGGGAAGCTCGACGCGCCGGTGCACGTGGTATTGCACGGCGGTGTTCAGCGCGAGCGCGCTCTCGCGCCCCGCGCGCGTCGCGAACGTCGCCGCCAGGCTCGAGACGCGCGCTCGCGGCCACGACCAGTGCAGCGCATCGAGCCCGGGGAGCACCCACGTCTTCGGGCCTTCTTGCTGCACGTATCCGCTGACGCTCACGTCGGCGCGCAAGCTCACCTGCCAGCTCCCCTCGCTGGAAGCGAGCTGCACGTCGTCGACGTTGGCCCACGGCAGCCAGGCGAGCACGACGTCGCGCAGCGCGCGCTGCCTTTCGGCGCCGACGATCCGGAACAGCGCCTCCGCGAGCTCCTGGGCGTTGCGTCCGCGGAGCACCGCGACGAAGGTTCCGTGCGCGTTGCCCTGGGCGTCGAGCGCCAGGCGGACGTCCACCTCGTCGCGCTCGGCGTCCGCCTCGGTCCCGGTACACGCAGGGGCGCGATGGTGCCATCGGTGTGAAGGGCCAGCCGACCACGAAGCTCCGGCGACACGCGCCCGGCCGGCAAGGGTGGACCGGCGACGTCTGCGTCGATCCACACGTCGGCCCCCGCCACGTGCGCGACGACCAGCGGGTGCTGGAACCGACCGAGGTGGGGAGGGAAGGCCGGGTCCGAGCTATACGGCTCGTTCTCGACGGCGACCAGATCGGTCGGGATGTCGAGCTCGCGCAGCGCCCGCGCGACGAGCCACGTGCGGCTGCCCTCGTGCGACGACAGGAAGGTCCGCGCGGTCTCGGACTGCACCGCCGCGACGCCCCCGCTGGCGTCGCTCAGCGTCGCCGAGTTCGACTCGCGCAGCGCCTTGCCCGCCGCCACGACGACGGCGTCGACGGTCGGCGCGGTCGGCCTTGGCCGTGGCGCCTGCCGCCTCGTGGGCCCACGCCGCAATCTCCGGATCGTGCTCGTCGAGCGACGCGATGGTCTCGCGCAGGGCGCGCGCGACGCCCGACCACTGCGCGGTGGAGAAGCTGATGCCCGCGCTGCGGTCCATGCGCGGAACGCCGTCTTCGACGCGTCGCACGCCGTGGTCGGCGATGTGCCAGGTGAGCACGCGGGTGTCGCCCTCGGCGCGTTCCACGGCGGCGCCCAGCTCTCGATGGCTCCAGAGCGCACCGCGCAGCACCCGCGGCAGGCGCAGCTCGACCGTCGCGTCGTGCACCGCCGCGCGCTCGGGCAGAAGGTCCGGCGTATCGATGCCGATGTCGCCGGTTTCGCCTGGGAGCGCCCACCCTTCGTAAATGGCCTCGACGATGTCTCCCTGTTCGAGCTGGGCCAGATCGGCGTGAGCCTGGGACGCGTGCGGCGTGCGATCGGGCTCGAGCACGCGGCCATCGTGCTTGAAGATGCGCCGCCGGAGCGCGCGCGCCGTACCGCGACCCCAGATGTCGGGCGCGGCGGCCTGCGCGTTCTGGTCGACGTCGGTCGTGCCGCTGACGCGCCGCACGTCGAGCAGCGTCCAGTGCAACAGGCCCGAGGCGTCGAGCTCGTAGCGCTCGCGATGCGTCAAGACGGCGGTGGCGGCGTTCGGAAGGATCGGCGCGGCGCGATCTTCGGCGGCCAGGCGAGCGGCGAGGGCGTCCATTTCGCCGGCCGGATCGTCGCCCGAGGCGGTCAGCAGCGCTCCGAGCGCCGCGGGTGCGTCGCGTACGCCGGGCGCCGCGCGCAGGAGGCGGTCGCGCAGCTGCGGAGAAGAGTCGAGCGCGCCCATCGCACCGAGCGTTCGCTCCGCCGGCAGCATCGCGTCCAGAGCGCGTGCCGCGCCGGCGTCGTCGCCGGTAGCCAGGGCCTCTCGGAGCTCGAGAGGCGAGGTACCGCATGGGCGCGCCGAGCACCGCGCGCAGCCTCGAGAGCTCGCTCGCCGCCCGGCCTCGGTCGCCCGCCGAGCGCAGCGCGTCGAAGCAGAAGATGGTGTCGTGCGCCTTGGCACGCGCCGGATCGCACGCCGCGGCCGCGAGCTCGAGGCCGGTACGCGGCGTCGCCGCGTCGTCGGCGTCCGCGAGCAGGGCGGTGCCCGCCAGGGGCGTCCGCGCGCGCTCGATGGCCGCCCTTGCGCGGTCGAACAGGTGCTCGCGTCCGCTCGTCAGCGCCTCGAAGGCGTCGAGCACGGGCGGGTGGGCCGAGCCCATCTTGGCGCGAAGCATGTCGAGGTCGCGGAGCTCTTCGATACCTGCCTCGTCGCGTCCGCGGCGCGCTCCCGCCAGAACCGCGTGCGCGATCGCCGCCTCCCAGCTCGCAGGCCACGCCTCGAGCACGTGGCCGTACGCGCTTCGTGCGCGCTCGGCGCGCGTCGCGGGAGACAGATCGCGCGCCGAGTCGATGGCCTCCCCGTACACGAGCGCGAGCCCGGGCGGCGCGCCCGCGCGCGTCGCCGCCCTCCAGAGCATCCGCTCGGCTTCGCGCGCGCTGCCGGAAGCCATGGCGGCCGCCGCCGTGAGCAAGAGCTCTGCGTCGCTTCGCCACGGCGCAGCGTCCATCGCGGCGACCCCCGAGACGCGCGCCGTGCCGGTCGATCCCACAGCCGGTGCCCTCGTCGGAAGCCGCGCGCCCTCGTCGCTCCAGGCGTCGATCTCGATCGTGTCGTCCTCCTTCGCCGTCCCGACTCGCGCGACGAGCCGCAGCGTCCCCGGCGTGACCGAGATGCGTGCGAATCGGGTCGCTTCCCCCTCGCCCAGCTCGAACGGCCGCCGGACGACGAGCGTACCGGCCGCCCGCAGCGCGGCGGGCCCGTGTGCTCGCAGCGCGACGCCGATCGTCTGCGCTCGATCGATGGTCACGTCCACCACGACCTCGCGAACTCCGGGCCGGAAGCTCTCGGCGGACAGCTCCAGCGCGCAGCCTCGCCCGCGCACCGTGACCGGGTGCAAACCCGTGCCGAACGCGTCGGCTGCGTCGTAGCTCGGCTCGAGACGCGCACCCGCGCGGTCCAGCGGGCCTGCTTCGTCGACGCCGATGACCGGGGCCCACGTAACGGGGCCGACGACGACGGCCTCCCGCGCGCAGCCGCTCGCCGTGCGCTCCACCTCGGCGGCGGGCGCATCTCCACGCCTCTCCGCCATCGAGGCGATCGCCCGCGCAAGGAGCCCGCGCGCGAAGGGACCGTGTGCCTGCAGGCCCGCATGCGCCAGCTCACTCTCAATCGCGGCTTCGTCCGGGGTGCGCCACGCCAGGCCGGCGTCATTCGAGGCCTCGACCAGCTCGGGCATCGTTCGCGTCGCCAGCGCTCCGAGCGAAGCCTCGAGCGCCGCGATCTGCCAGGGGTCGCCGTCGGCGGGTGCCGCGGCGCGCACGACCTGAAGATGGGCCTGAACGGCCTCGCGCGGGTCGCCCGTCGCGTCCGCCCGAAACGCGGCCTCGAAGAGCGCGGGGAGATCCGCGTGCGCCGGCTGCGGTGAGCGAGCGGAGGGTCCTCCGCAGGCGGCGAGGAGGCCCACGAGCGGGAGCAGGACGGGGGCTCTCATCGCGCACCCCCGGCCGCCGCGCTGGAGGGTGCCAGGCGCACCTCCTTGTGCATCAGCGCGTCCACGCGCTGAACCCACGAGCGCCACTTGGGGTACTCGTCGACGTCGATGTGCTCTGGTCGAAGACGATGGTCCGCCGGACGAGAACGGCTCGCGGATCGTTCGGGTCGTGCGACACCTCGAGGTGAGCACGCCCGAAGGGGCCTCCGTTCACGTCCCCGCCGCTCGGGAGCGCCTCGAAGTCGTACCGCGCCGGCGCCACGACGCGGATGGTCCGCGATTCCTTGCGCGGCGCGAGATACGGGGGAAGCCACACGGGGAGCGTGCGCTTCACGAGCGGCGCGAGCTGGGACGCGGTCGTCTGGGACGGAGAGAGCGGTACGACGAGCTCCGGCCCCTCGTGGCGTGCGAGCCCGTCGGACCGCGCGCGCCAGCGTGCGACCGCCTGGCCGCGCGCCAGGTCGCCCCGGAAGTCGACCTTCTTGTCGACCTCCACCGTCGCGAACCAGGGGCCTACCAGGCGATCTTCCACCCACTGCGCGCGCGCGCCGGGCTCGGTGAGGTTCGATCGCATCCAGAAGGCGTCGTCGCCGGCTGCACGCTCCTCTCCTTCGAGCTTGGCGCTGCCGTCGGCGGCGAGCCGGATGGTCCATGTCGCGTCGACGCCGTGGTCGTCCGGCGAGCTCGCCGGAAGATTGGTGATCTCGGCCGGACCGTCCAATCGGAGAGCCACCGCGCGGGCGTCCATCGACGGGAGGGGCCCCAGCCGCGACTGCGGGCTGGTCGCGTCCAGGTACGTACCTCCGTTCGGGCCGGGCAGGTAGGCTATGCCGTGATCGAAGAGCGGGATCGCCGCTCCGCGGGCTCGCAAGATCGACGGCTGGCCCGTCACGCGCGTCTGCACCATGACCTCCTGCGCGTCGACGCCGATGGCCGAGAGCAGCGTGATGAGGAGCAGCGCCTTGTCGTCGCAGTCGCCTTCGCGGCGGGCGAGAAGCTGCTGCGGGCGGTTCGGCAGCCACCACTCGCCGCTGACGTAGTTCACGTACCGGATATCGTCGGCGACGAAGTCGAAGAGCGCTCGGAGCTTCTCGTCGCGCGTAGCCTTGCCGCGGGTGAGCTTCTCGGCCAGCGCGCGGACCTGCGCGTCGGGTTGCGTGAAGCCCCGCACCGCCTCGCCGTACCACGCCCGGAACGCGCTCCAGTCCTTGAACGTCGACATGACGACCGTCGGAATGATCTCGCTCAGCGGCGGCGACAGTGGCTCGTCGGGCACGTTGACCGGCTTGTCCCAGACGAGGTGCACCACGTGATGTCCGCCCTCGTCGGCGGCCGTACGGCGGTCGGGTTTGCCGTTGACCACGTCTACGTAGATGGGCCTTTCCGCAGGGGAGTCGACGACGACCTCGTTGTAGAGGACCGGGTGAGTCGACTGCGAGCCCGCGTAGTCGAGGCGGTAAAAGGGCGGGTCTCCGCGGCCGCCGACGGGACCCGACGTCCACGAGCGAAACGCGACCTCGACCACGTCGCCGGCCGCCAGCTCGGGCCAGCGGATGCGCGGCTGCGCGTTCTCGTTCGCCTCCTCGACCGGGAAGGCCTCTTCCCCGTCCTTGCGGTGCACGCGGGCCCGCAGGATCTCGGTCAGGTCTCCCTCCGCCGGGATGTTCTCGTAGAGCTCGTCCTCCGTGCGCGGCGGGATCACGATCTCGCGTGCGTAGTGGACCATCTCCGAGACCCGGCGGTCTGCGTGCATCACCACGGCGCGTAGCCAATGAAGCTGGCGATCGGCGACGTCGGGCGCGTCGGCGCCCGCGACTCCAGGAACCGGCGCCTCGACGGCCCTCGCGTCGCGCCCCCCGCCCACGTCGGCGAGGGTCGCCGGCGGCGAAGGCTTGGCGACCGGATCGTTCGGTGGAGCGTCGGCTCTCGCCAGAGCGAGCGCGCCGCCCGCCCCCTGACGTCGCGCGAGGATGGTCTGCGAGGGCACGATGTACTTCTCGTCGTCGCGCGTCTCGGGGTTCAGCGAGGGCGCTCGGGTGCGCAGGGCCAGCTCCGCGCGGTAACGCGCCTCTCCGGGATCGAGCTCGCGGGCTCGGCGAAGCGCCGCGGCGATGGCGGCGTCTCCCGTCGCGTCGGCCGGCGTGGCGCTCATCTCCTCGGCGAGGCCCGCCCAGACACTGGCGTCGTTGGGTGCCCAGCGTGCGAGCTGCTGAAAGAGCCCCAGCGCCTCGCCGTGCGCGCCTGTGCGAGCGACCGCCTGGGCGACTTGCAGCGCGTCGTCGGCGTCGTCGACACCCCCGGCGAACGCGCGCGCCGCGGCGCGGACCGTCTCGGCGCGTCCCCTCGTCGCGCCGACCATGCGCACCCAGTCGGAGTCCGCGAAGCCTCGCGCGGCGAGCTTGTCGCGAGCCGAGGCGGCGACGGATGGCGCGAGCCCTTCCGCGGTGCTCGCGAGCAGCGACAGCAACGCATCGGGGGCCTGAGGGGCGCTGGCGGCGGCCGCCAATCGCCGGACCGCTCGCACGCGGAGCGCGTCGGTGCCGAGGGCGATCTCCACGCGCGACGCCAGGATCACCGCTTCGGCGTCGCGGGCCTGATCGATCTTCGCGCCGCGGAGCGTCGCCGTGGCCCAATCGGAGAGCTGCGCCTCGAGGTGGCGCTCGACCAGGCGCCGCTGGGCGAAGGCGCGCGTGCGCTCGTCGCCAGAATCGCGCGCTCGGTTCAGCCACGCGCTCCGGTTCGCGCCGCTGGGCGCGATCCAGGCGACCATCGCCAGGCGGTCGGCATCGAGCGGCGCCTCGGCCAGGGCGGCCAGCAGCCCCGGTGCGCGCGGACTGCGCATGTCGTCCGCGCCGCCGAGCGTCCGCACGACCGCGGCGTCCAGCCGCGCGTCGACGTCGGGCGTCGCCGCCTCGAGCGTGCGGGCGAGCGGAGTCGCTATCGGCCGTACCGTCGGGTGCTTTTTGCCTCCCGACCGCGTCAGGCTGGCGCTCTCCTGCACCCCCTCGGGCCAGGTCCCGGCATCGCTGGTCACGCGAAGGCGCACGCGCCCCCCGTCGTCGAGCGCACCGGAGCAGACCTTCGCCGCGAGGAGGTGCTCGCCGGCATCGACCTCCACCCGCGCGGCCAGGCGGTCGAACCGCAGCGACTCGTGGACGTTTCCGTCGCGGCCGACCTCGACGCCGTCGAAAACGAGGCGGAGCTGGCCGGTCGACGCGGCCCGTACGAAGACGCTCTGACGCGACGCGAAGGTGAGCCGCGTCGCCAGCCACGTGCAGCTCTCCTTGCGCGGGAACACGAAGAGGTCCAGCGGCACTCCGCCCGCGGTCGCGAACGGGCTCGGAACCTCTCGCCAGGCGACCTCGTAGCTGCCCCACGAGTATCGTCCCGTCGGCGCGAACGGAGCCGCGCCGCTCTCCGGCCCGTCGTGCGCGTCGAGGCCGCCGCCTGTATCGCGGAAGGGTCCGAGAATCGACGCGGCCGCGACGACGCCGAGCCGGTGGTCGGCGCGTTCGCCCGCCTCCGTTCCCTCGTCGGCGGCCATCATGCGTCCGACGAGCGCCGCTTGCGCGCGAATTTCGGCTGAGAGGCTACCCGTAGCGGCGAGGCTCTCCATCGCCCCCTGGGCGTGGTCCTTCGAAGCGCGGTCCGACAGCTCGGCGATCGTCGCGAGCGCGGCCATCTTCGAGGGCTCGTCGGCCCCGGGGGCGAGGGCGCGCGCCGCAGCGTCGTCCACCATGGCGTCGGGCGTCTCGTCGGTCCAGCGGAGCGGCGAGGGTGCGGGCGCCGACCGTGCCGTCGGAGCCTGGCACACGAGGAGGGCGACGAGGCCGAGCGTACCCGTGAGGAGCGGGAGAGGACGTAGGGACAAGGTCCCACGGACTCTACTAAGAGGAGGGCGGCGACGCGAACGTCGTCAGAAAAGCAGTCCGCCTCGTCCGATTGCGATCCAGGGTGTCTTCATGGTCGCGCCGCTCGCGTCGGCCAGCGCCCCCCCGGGAAACAGCACCCCGGCTTGGGCGCCCACGACGACGCGAGGCCCGAATCGCAGGACCCGCAGGGGAAATCGCGCCTCCACCCCGCCGTCCAGCTCGATGCCGAGGTCGTGCCGCCTCGCGTTGCCGCCCTGGTAGTTCACGTAGGCCCCCTGCACGGCCACGCGGTACGGATCGACGAAGTCGGTCGTCGTCTGCGCGATGACGGCGCCGGCTTTCAGGTCGAGCCACGGCCGCGGGCGGTACACGGCCGTCGGGTTCACGTACTCGGCGCCGAAGATGCCGCCGTTCGAGGGGAGCAGGCCCACGCCGGCGGGGGGCCGCTGCCCGTTCGTCAGATTCGGATCGCGGGCGGCCGCCGCGGCGCGCGCCGTCTGCCACCGCATGACCTCGTCGAACAGAAGAAGGCCCACCTTGTGGTTCGGGTCGAAGACGAAGCGCTTCTCGGTGTCGTCGTAGGGGTCGGCGTCGCCCGAGGCGTATCCGAGCTCGACCTGCGCGACGAAGCGGCCGTAGAGATCGGGCCGGTCGCTCGTCTTGGCCGCGGCAGGCGGGCCCGCTTGAGGCCGCGGCTGCCCGCTCGCCGCGAGGACGACCCCGGCGGCGACGGCGCCCCCGTACGTCCGTATCCTGGTGCCCTGATTGGTGGACGCCTGGGCCGGAGTGCGCTCGGCGTTGGTGGACCCGATCTCGGTTGCTGCCTCGAAGCTGCCGAAGACGAACGCCGGACCGTCCGGTGTGGCCAGCGGTCGAGCAAACCGGCCCGCGAGATCGGCGATCCCCACGTCAATCGTGTCGGCGTACGGAAAATACGTCTCGGACGAATGATCGGTCGACTGATGCCGGTAGACGCCGTACGACGCCGAGCATGTCTGGCCCTTGTTCGTAGAACGCCGCGAGGACGCCCTGCCAGGCATGGTCGCCCTGGGTCAAGACCGCCGACGTTGTCGCGGAAGACCAGGTTGCCCGCCAGCGCCACGACGAACGGGCTCTCTACCCCGAGCGGCTTCGTGGCGAAGAGCACTTGCTCGACGATGTTCCCGTATCGGTAGTCGCCGAACAGGCTCGGGTGATCGCCGTCGTTGGCGACGAGCCCCATTCCCCAGTGCGAGGGTTGCTGCCCGACGCGCAGCACGCCGACCGGCGAGAGCCAGTCGACGTAGAGCCAACGCGGCTGCACGTTCGAGCCGCCGTTGTACGCGTCGCGCGGCGTCTGGTCCGTTCCCGAGTCGTGGGCCAGGTCTCCGGCGATCATGCCCGTGAGGTCGGCCTGGGCCACGACGGTGAGCTTGTCGGTCACGTGCAGCGTGGGCGTCAGCCGCAGCCAGTGGAAGGCGAAGTCGTGCTGGCCGAGCGAGTCGGAACTCGCCGCCGGATGCGCGAGGAGGGTGGTCGCGGTCGGGTCCAGCGGAAAACCCCGCAGATGCTCGTAACGCAGCTCTTCCTCACCGTGGATCTCGAACGCGACGGCCCCGGGCCCGGGCGGGAGCGTCGCCGGGCGGCCGCTGTCGAGGACGAGACGGGAAGATCCGTTGGGACGGCGTCGTCGGCGAGCGCCCCGGGAGCCGCCGTCAGCGCCGCGGCGGGTACGCCGGCGCCGAGCCCAAAAAAGGGCAAAGACGCGAGCGGAAAGGGGGTTGCGCGCAACCAAGGGGAACGCTGCTATTAGCAGACGACCCTTCGGGGTCGAGCCCGAAGCACGTCCTCTAGCGCGAACTGAGACGCGAATGAACGAGTCCTCAACCCCGCTCTTTGTCGGCCGATCTCTGACTCTCGAGGCGCTCGAGGACGTCGCGCGCCGCGGACGGCAGGTCGCGTTCGACCCCCAGGCGCGTGCGCGCGTGGTCGCGTCGCGCGCGGCGGTCGACGCCATCGCCGCCATGGGTGACGACGCGCCGCGCGTCTACGGCGTCAACACGGGGTTCGGGGCCCTCAGCGAGACGCGCATCTCCGCGCAGGACGTCCGCCAGCTCCAGAAAAACCTCGTCCGCTCGCACTCGCACCGGCGTGGGACCCGACCTCGGTGTGGCCGAGGTGCGCGGCATGATGCTCCTGCGCGCGCAGGTGCTCGCGCTCGGGTCGAGCGGCGTCCGCCCCGAGCTGGTCGAGGTGCTCCTCGCCATGCTCAACCAGCGCGTCCACCCGCGCATCCCGGCGCAGGGCTCGGTCGGCGCCTCGGGCGATTCTGGCGCCGCTCGCCCATCTGGCGCTCGCGATGATCGGCGAGGGCGAGGCGCAGGTCGGCGGCTACCGGGCGAGGGGCCGCGTCCGCGATGCTCCCGGGCGCCGAGGCGATGAAGCGCGCGGGCGTCGTCCCCGGTCGCGCTCGAGGCGAAGGAGGGGCTCGCCCTCATCAACGGCACGCAGTACATGGCCTCGCTCGGCACGCTCGCGCTGCTCGACGCCGAGCAGCTCTGCGCGTCGCCGACGTCGCGGGCGCCATGAGCCTCGAGGCCCTCAAGGGCTCGAGCCGGCCCTTCGACGAGCGCCTCCAGGCCGCGCGCCCGCACCCGGGGCAGGCGACCGTCGCGCGCAACCTGCGGGCGCTGCTCGCCGAGAGCGACATCATGGAGAGCCACCGGCACTGCGGCAAGGTGCAGGACGCCTACAGCCTGCGCTGCATGCCGCAGGTGCACGGCGCCTCGCGCGACGCGCTGGCTGGGTCCGCGCGGTGCTCGAGCGCGAGGTCAACTCGGTGACCGACAACCCGAGCGTCTTCCTGCGCGAGGACGGCGGCGCCGACATCCTCAGCGGCGGCAACTTCCACGGCCAGCCGCTGGCGCTCGCCCTCGACCTCGCGGCGATGGCCGTGGCCGAGCTGGCCAACATCAGCGAGCGGCGCGTCGAGCAGCTCGTCAATCCCGCGCTCTCGACGGGGCTCACGCCGTTCCTCGCGCCCGGGAGCGGCCTGCACTCGGGCTTCATGATCGCGCAGGTCGCCAGCGCGTCGCTCGTCAGCGAGAACAAGGTGCTCTGCCATCCGGCGAGCGTCGACTCCATCCCGTCGAGCGCGGGCAAGGAAGACCACGTGAGCATGGGGAGCATCAGCGCCCGCAAGCTGCAGCAGGTCGTCACGAACGTGCGCCACGCGCTCGCCATCGAGATCCTCACGGCGGCGGCGGGCCTCGACCAGCGCGCGCCGCTCGCGCCCAGCAAGGGAGTGGCGGCCGTGCACGCGGCGGTGCGCGAGCGGGTCGCGCCGCTGACCGAGGACCGCCCGCTCTATCGCGACATCGCGACGGTGGCCGAGCTGATCCACGCGGGAGCGCTCGTCACGGCGGCGCAGGGGCGGGTCGGCCGGCTGGCCTGAAAACCGAGACCCCGTTTCAGGTCGCGACGACCGAGACTCGTGCTACGCCAGCCGAAGTCGAGGGTCAGCGCGGATGCCGAACGCCAGCACAAGGGGCTCCGGTAGGCCCGACGCGCGGGGAGCGTCGCGCGTGTCGTCGCAGCCGCCGCGGTCGACCAGCCGCCTCGAGGAAGCGCTCGCGGACGCCGAGAAGATGGCGCGGCGGGTCGATCGCGTCCTCGATGAGGACCCCTTCGCGGCGGCGCTCCTGGCGCGCGAGTACCTTTCTCTAGTCCCTGAGCTGGACGTGAACCCGCTCAACCAGCGAGGCCGCACCGACGCCTGGACGTCTGCCTTCGTTCGCCTCCGCTACGCCGCCAAGTTGCTCGAGAGTCACGACGAGCGCGCCGGCGGCGAGGCGTACTTGGCCGCGCGCAGCGAGGAGCGGCGCTTGTTCGCGGCCTTCGGGAAGAACCCGCGGGGGTTGCTCGCGGCCGCTCGAGGCGAAGTTCGCAGCATCAGGCGCCGGCGGCGCGCGCTCGGGCTCGTCGCCTGGCTCTCGGCGGGCGGGGCGCTCGCCGCAATCGCCGCTGCGTTCGCGCTGGGTAACCCCTGGATTGCCGTCGGCGCCGCGGCCGCCGCGCTCGTGGCCGGCACGTGCTTCGCGAAGGCGGACTCGATCGCGCGCGCCCTCGCGACGGCCACGAAGCGTTCGGCGGAGCTCGAACGCGGAATCTCCGGGGTCGCGGCCTTCGAGAAGAGCGACGACGGGCGCGGGGTCCTCCAGCGAATCCAGCGCGAGCATCCCCTGCTCTTGCGAACGTCCCTTGGCGAGGCGAGCTCGGCGCCCCCGCCTGCCAGCGGACATACGCGCCGCGCGGAGTGACCGCCCTCGAAGAGGTGGCGCGCGAGTCGCCTCGGCCGGAACCACCGTTCGAGAGGAGCGCGCCGGACGCCACCGGTCCGGCTCGCGCCGCTCGCGCCAAGAGCCGGGACGCGCGTGTGCTAGCAATCGGGCCCGTGGTCTCCCTGGCTTTTGCGTCCGGTACGTTGGAGCTCCGCGGGTGGCCCGACGGGGTCGCACTGCCGCCGGGCGCGGCGTGGGACGAGCGCACGCGCTGTCATCGCGCCCCCTGCGTCGCCTACGCGGACGTCATCCGTGCCCTGGTCGCCTCGAAGACGCCCTACGAGGACACGGCGCGCGGCTACTCCGAGCTCACCTGCGCCGCGCGCGTGCACCGCGCCGCGCGCTTTTACCAGAGCGAGGCGCTCGCGGCCTGGATCGGGCAACGCGGACGCGGCGTCGTGGTCCTGCCGACGGGCTCCGGAAAGAGCCACGTGGCGGTCCTCGCCATCGAGGCCAAAAAGAGGAGCACGCTCGTCGTCGCGCCGACCCTCGACCTCGTTCGCCAGTGGTTCGACTTGCTCGCGGCCACGTTCGGCGGCCCGGTCGGCCTGGTGGGCGGCGGAGAGCACGACCTTCGCCCGCTGACGGTGACGACGTACGATTCGGCATTCCTCCAGATGGAGCACTTCGGCGCGCGGTTCGGCCTGGTCGTGTTCGACGAGTGCCACCACTTGCCGAGCGCGGCGTACGCATTCGCGGCAAGGGCGTGCCTTGCGCCCTTTCGCCTCGGACTCACGGCGACACCCGAGCGCGCGGACGGTCGCGAGATCGAGCTCACGAGCCTCATCGGTCCCGTCGTCTACCGCAAAGACATCGTCGAGCTCTCGGGGGACTACCTGGCCCAGTACGACGTCGAGCGCGTCTCAATCGAGCTCTCGGCGGCCGAGCGGACGGAGCACGACGCCGAGCGCGCGACGTACCGGGACTTCGTGAAGAGTCACGGCATCCGGATGAGCCAACCCTCGGGATGGGGGCAGTTCATCATGCTCGCGTCCCAGAGCGCCGAGGGGCGTCGCGCGATGGCCGCGTACAGGCGCCAGCGTGAGCTGGCGTTCGCCCCGGCGGCCAAGCTCGAATATCTCGAACACCTGCTGCACGTTCACCGCCGGGACCGGGCCATCGTCTTCACGCAGGACAATGCGACTGCGTACACGGTCGCACGCCGCTTCCTCGTTCCGGTGATCACGCACCAGACGAAGGTTCGCGAGCGCAGCGAAATCCTCGCCGGGCTCGCGGCAGGGACGTACCACGCCGTGGCGACGTCGAAGGTGCTGAACGAAGGCGTGGACGTGCCGGACGCGAATATCGCCGTGATCCTCTCTGGAAGCGGCTCGGTGCGCGAGCACGTCCAGCGCCTCGGCCGCGTCTTGCGAAAGAAGGAGGAAAAGCGCGCGATTCTCTACGAGCTCGTCACCGAGGAGACGACCGAGACGTACACGAGCGACCGCCGGCGGGATCACCAGTGCTTACCGCTGACCTCGTGAACGCACGCCGCCGCGGCGGCGAGCTGCACCTCGTCTCGTTCGACGACGCCGCGCGCGCGTCGGCCCGAGCGCTGGCCGGGGCGCTGCTCGGGGCTGCCGCCGCTCACGTCGGCCGGACGCGCGAAGAGCTCCAGGACGCGCTGTCGGCCTTGGAGATCGGGCCGCGCGACTACCGCCTGCGCGACGGCCTGGCCAAGCTCATCGAGGACCGATGCCGGTTCGACGCCGGAGACACCGCCAACCCCGAGGAAATACGTCGCGAGACCTTCACGCGGGCGGCGGCGGTGCGCGCGGAGCTCGAGGCCGTCGCGCGTTTCGATCGCGGTGCGATCCTCGCCGAGGTCGCGGCGCGCCACGGCACCACGGTAGATGCCGTCGAGCGAGCGCTCTTCGCCGACCTGCGCGGCGCGCACGTGCTCGTCGCGTTCGACGCTCCGTCCCCCGAGGCGCTGGTGGCCGAGTACGAGCACGCGCAAGCGCAGGCGGTCCTCCTGCGCGCCGTGAAGGTGACCGCCGACGTCCGCTGCGCCACGGCCGGAGCGCTGCGGGTGCTCTTCCGCCGGCTCAAGTTCCTGCGGCTGCTCCACACGATAGACCGGACCGCCGACGGCCACCGCGTCGTCATCGACGGCCCCTTCAGCCTCTTCGAGTCGGCTACGAAATACGGCCTGCAGCTCGCCCTGCTGCTTCCGGCCCTCGAGCAGTGCGACGCCTGGCGGCTCGAGGCCGACGTGCGCTGGGGAAAGGATCGGGTGCCGCTCGTCTTCCGGCTGGCCGGTGAAGCACGCTCGCGGGCGGAGGAGCCGAGCTTGCCCGACGAGGTCGAGACCTTGCTCCGGAATTTCCGCGCGCTGGGGACACCCTGGCGAGCCTCGGCGAACACCGAGATCCTCGAGCTTCCCGGCATCGGTCTGTCGATCCCCGACCTGGTCTTCGAGCGGCCCTACTACGGCCCACCGCGCGACCGCGTCTTCGTCGAGGTGATGGGATACTGGAGCCGCGCTGCGGTGTGGCGCCGCGTCGAGCTCGTGCAAGCGGGGTTACCCCAGCGAATTCTCTTCGCGGTGAGCTCTCGCCTGCGCGTCAGCGAGGAAGTCCTCGACGGCGAGCTCCCCGGCGCTCTCTACGTCTACAAGCAGGCCATGAACGCGCGCGCCATCGCCGAGCGCATCGAGCGGCTGGTGACGTAGCTCTCCATTACGGGGTCGGGTTCGCCGGGCACGACGCGTACGGCAGCATGCTCCTATTGCCCGTCGCCTTCCACTGCGTCTGGTCGGTGGCGCTGGCGGACATGTCGAGGCTGACGTCGTAGATGCCCGACATGGAGTCGATGGTGGTCACGAGCGGCGGCGCCTTCCAGCACGGGGTGCCCGCGCTGCTGCTGCCGGCCTTGTACTGGCTGATGATGTCGTACTGCATGCCGAGGTCGGTGGCCGACTCGGGGCTGCTGGACATCGCCGTGTGAAGGCGGCGGGCGCCCTCCCAGGTCGCGTTCTGATCCACGTCGGTCTGCCACGTCGAGTTGCCCGACATGACGACCGCGCGCTCCTGGATGGCGAAGCCCAACCAGCGGCTCTCCTCCCAGGTCTTGCCGGTGAAGTCCGCCGGCACGGCGGCGCCGTAATCCGCGTCGGCGCGCCTCATCACAGTCAGGGTCCCCGGCGTGCCGTCGCTCTCGTCGTACTCGCCGAAGTTGAGCTCCGTGTCGTAGAGGAAGCCCACGGTCAGCGCGCCGCTCATGCCGCGGATCGTGGCGTGCGACACGGCGGTCGACATGTAGAGCGCGTCGCCGACCGCGTCCTGGCAGCCGTTGAAGATTCCGTCCGCGTCGGCCGACGCGGCCTTGATGTCGGCCTTGAGGCTGCCGATCGAGTCGAGCTTGCTCGTGTCCCCCTGGTTCATGCCGGTCGAGTAGAAGAGGTCGTTGTAGTAGAGGAGCCCATCGACGGCTTGGCCCGATGCGTCGCGGTGCCCCCAGTACTTCGCGAGCTCGTTGCACGGCTTGCGCGCGTTGTAGCAAGCGGCCACGAGGATGAAGTCGCCCGTCCCGGTGCAGAACCCCACCTGGCCGATGGTGTAGCCGCGGCCGTCGTGAATGTTGGAGCACGAGCCGTAGTTGATGCGCGTGTTGTCGTGCTCTCCCATCGAGACCAGCATGTTGATCTTCTGGCGTATCCACGGGTAGGCGACCGGCGTCGTGCCTCCGCACGTACCGACGCCCGGGCCGAGCGCGCCCGGTTGGCAGAACTGCGTCCCGGTGCACGACCCGCAGTAGACGGACTGGTACACGCCGCTGGCGTCCTTCGCGGTGACCCCGCCGCAGTCGTAGTGACCGAGGCATTCGCAGAACTGCGCGTCGTTCACATACGGGCACGAGGGCACCGCGCCGCCGTCGGCGCTCGCGTCGCCCGCGGCACCTGCCTCGAGGGCCGCGGTTCCCGCGTCGGGGAGCTCGTGGCAGGTCAGCGTGCCTGCTTCGGCGCGCGCGTCCGCGACCGACCCCGCGTCGCTGCCCGCGTCGCCCCCTTCGACCATGCCGCCATCAGCGGAACTTCCAGCGTCCGGCGAACCGCCCGCCGGCGACGAGCTGCTTCCGCAGCCGACCCCGCTCAGCCCCACCAGTGACAACCCGACCGCGAGCATGCGCCCGCGTGCTTGGCACGTGTCGATTTTCATGGCTCCCCAGCCTTTTCCGCAGAGCCGAGCCTCGACCCGAGAGGCGCCGCCCGCGGCCCGGTCTATAGCAGCCCGCGGCGACCGCGAGTTTGAATTTGCGAGAGCGGAGGCACGCCTTCTTCGAACGTGGGTGCGAGCGTGGCGCGGGCCTTGCTGAAGGCACGAGGCACGAGGCACACCATGACCGCATTCAGACATCTACTGGTCCCCACGGATTTCGGTGAAGCGTCAAACCGCGCACTCGAGTTGGCGCTCGCCCTCGCCTCGCCGTCCGAGTCGAGAATCACGCTTCTCCACGTGAGTTGGATCCCCACCGGTCGCGTACGCGGGCTTCGACGCGGGTGGGATGTATTGGCCGACCGACGAGCTCGCGAAGGCTGCGAAGAAGGAACTCGAGGCGTCGATGACCCTCGCCAAAACGAAGGCCAACTACTCCAACATCGAGCCGCTTCTCGCCTCCGGTCCGCCCTGGGAGCAGATCCTCCAGGTCGCGAAGGAGCGAGGCGCAGACCTCATCGTGATGGGCACTCACGGCCGACGCGGACTGTCGCATGCGCTCCTCGGCAGCGTGGCAGAGAAGGTCGTCCGCATCTCCCCGATTCCGGTGCTCACCGTCGGGACACCTGACGCTGGGCAAGCGCGGGAGAAGATTCTTGCCGGCGTCCTGTCGTAGCCGAGACGGTCTTTCGTGCGTACGAGCGCACCAATTGCGCAAGAGAGCGCGGACCGCGGGGCTTCGCTTGGGGTCATTGGCCGTCAAGGAGATGGCCCCGCGGTTGCACGGCGCGGGCTCATGTCCAGCCAGTCGACTCTGACGCTCGTAGACGCTCTCGCGGAGGACGCGACGCGCATCGGCGTCCACGCCTCTGACGATGCGCTCCGCGCGCAGGCTGCTCTCACGCGCGCGATTCTGGACGAGGTCGGGCGATTTCACCCCTCGGACCGGAGGGTCACCGCCTTGCACGAGCAACTCGGAGAGGAGCTTTCTCGTTTGGCTGCACTCGCCCATGCCTCCACTCCGGATGAGCCGAATCCTGATGCTCCGCTCGGTGTCCTCGTCGTCGACGACGAGGCGGCGACTCTGCAAGCGATGGCGGCGATCGTCCGACAGAACGGCTATTCCTGTCGCACGGCCGAATCGGCCGAAGACGCCATCCGCAGTTACACCCAAGCGCCGCCCGCCATCGTGATCTCCGACTGGAGCATGCCCGGAATGAGTGGCCTCGAGCTCTGCCGCGTCCTCAAGGCCTCCGATCCGCACGTGTACGTCCTCCTCGTTACGGCACATGAAGACGCCCGCTCTCTGGAAGGCATACGCAAGAGCGTCGACGATTTCCTGGCAAAGCCCGTCAACATGGACGAACTGGCGGCACGACTCGCCGCCGCCCAAAGGCTGATCCGAGCCGTGCGTGTCGTCGAGCAGGTGAGCAAGAGCCTGCGGGCGCGCGCCTTCGTGCGTGACGACCAGCGCTCGAGCGGCGGACGCGGCAACTGCACCTGACGGGAATCGAGTTCAGCGCAATGCGTTCGCGTTCGCGCATTCTTTTCATGAGAAAGGGCGCGTCAATCGAGGGAACGCCGCGATGCTTGGGCTGGCGCGGCGGCTGCAGTGCGCTTCCGCATGTCTTCCGTAACCGATTTCGCAGCCGCACCTGCGGCGCCTGCAGGTCATGTGGACGACGGGCCGCTTCCCGCAAAGCCTCCCAAGAGTCCGGCGACCCGCAGGTCACGCACCTTCGGGCCTCTGCTACGCTGGAGCAGCGTCGCTGTCGGCATCATTTCGGTTTCGGCAGTCGGCTACCGATACG
This sequence comes from uncultured delta proteobacterium, assembly GCA_963720145.1. Taxonomy (GTDB): domain Bacteria; phylum Myxococcota_A; class Polyangia; order Polyangiales; family Polyangiaceae; genus Palsa-1150. The sequence continues at coordinate 12,526 of CAVREO010000029.1, read as the reverse complement.
CGAGCTCGCACGTCGTACCCGCAGTTCGTTACCAGACGGTGACGGTCGATCGCGGTCCACTCGCGGCAAGAGTCACGGCGAGTGGCACGGTCTCGGCGATCGTGACGGTGCAGGTCGGCAGTCAAGTCTCCGGCCGGATCGAGCACTGGTACTCCGACTTCAGCTCTCCGGTGAAGAGGGGGCAGCTCATCGCCAGCATCGAACCGTCGCTCTTCCGGGCGGCCGTCGACCAGGCGAAGGCGAACTTTGCCTCGGCAAAGGCCGCGTACGACAAGGCACTCGCGAATCGCCTCCAGGCGGAGCGCTCGTATTCGCGCGCGCTTGCCCTGTTCGAGCTGAACCTCGCTGCGCGGGCAGACCTCGACCTTGCCGAGGCGCAGGCGAGCTCCTCGCGCGCTGACGTCGAAGCCGCCGATGCCGCCATGCAGCAAACGCGTGCAGCGCTCGCGCAGGCGCTCCTCAATCTCTCCTACACGCGCATCGTGTCGCCCATCGATGGGATCGTCATCTCGCGAAATATCGACGTCGGCCAGACCGTGGCCGCATCCTTTCAGGCGCCGACGCTCTTCACCATCGCCCAGGATCTCACCAAGATGCAGGTCGACACGAATGTCGCCGAGGGCGACGTCGGGAAGATCCGGGAGAACATGGAAGCGACGTTCACGGTCGACGCCTATCCATCCCGCGTCTTTCGCGGTGCGGTTCGGCAGGTGCGCGATAACGCGACCACGATCCAGAACGTCGTCACGTACGATGCCGTCGTCGACGTCGACAACAGCGACCTCGCGCTGCGCCCCACCATGACGGCGAACTGCACGTTCCAGTACGCGAGCAAAGAGGACGCGCTGCGCATTCCCAACGCCGCGCTGCGCTTCAAGCCCGATACCTCCACGATTGCAGCGATGACCGGCATGCCCACGACCGCGAGCCCCCTCGGACCCGATCAGCGGCTCGTTTGGGTGCTCAGCGCCGGACGTGCTGAGCCGCGCGTAATTCGGGCGGGGATCGGTGATGGCATGGTGACCGAAGTCCTGGAGGGTGCACTCCGCGCGGGCGAGACGCCGATCACGGAAGCCATGCTCACCGGCGCGCCCAGGAAAGGACCGTAGCCAGATGGGTGACTCGAACCTGGGTCCGCCGCTCGTCGTGGCGCAGCGGCTGACGAAGACCTACGTCTTCGGGGACACCGAGTTGCACGCACTCGACGACGTCAGCCTGGCCGTGCAGAAAGGCGACTTCGTTGCCATCATGGGCGCCTCGGGTTCCGGCAAATCGACGTTGATGAACATCCTGGGATGCCTCGACCGGCCCACGAGCGGCAGGTACTGGCTCGATGACCGCGAGGTATCCCAGTTGAGCCGCGGAGAGCTCGCCGACGTCAGAAATCGGACGATTGGCTTCGTCTTCCAAAGCTTCAACCTGCTGGCGCGCACGAGCGCGCGAGAGAACGTGGAGCTGCCGCTCGTCTACGCCGGCGTGGGTCGCCGAGAGCGCGCGGCGCGAGCGGCAGCGGCCCTCGAGCGCGTGGGCCTGGCCCGCAGGCTCGAGCACCGTCCCTCTCAGCTATCGGGTGGACAGCAGCAACGGGTTGCGATCGCGCGCGCGATCGTGAACGAACCGAAGCTCATGTTCGCCGATGAGCCGACCGGGAACCTCGACACGAAGACGAGTATCGACGTGATGGCTCTGTTTCAGGAGCTGTGGCGCGCAGGGCTGACGATCGTGTTCGTGACGCACGAGCCGGATGTCGCGCAGTACGCGTCGCGCATTCTCGTCGTTCGCGACGGGAAGCTCGTCTCCGACACACGGCAAGAACCGCTCACCGCGAGGAGGGCAGCGTGAAGATCGGCAACGTGCTTCCCATCGCAATCACCGCGCTCATGCGCAACAAGACGCGCAGCTTTCTCACCACCCTCGGGGTCATCATCGGAGTGGCGTCCGTCATCTCCATGGTTGCCGTCGGAGAGGGGGCCAGAGCTCGAGTCTCGAGCGTGTTCGCTGGGATGGGGACCAACTTGCTCATCGTCCTGTCGGGTTCGACTTCGATGGGCGGTGTGGCGGGCGGTTTCGGCTCGCTGCCGACATTGACTTGGGAGGACCTGCGCGCCATCCGCACCCAGGCACCTGCCGTTCATCTCGCAGCGCCCCAGCAGGCGACCAAAGCCACGATCATGGTCGAGGACCAGAACTGGACGACGACCGTCGCCGGAACGACGCCGGACTTCTTCGAGATTCGCGATTGGCACGTAGCGAAGGGCTCGTTCTTCGGCGACTCCGACCTCGACTCGGGCGCAAAGGTCATCATTTTCAGGACAGACCGTGTCCGAGAAACTGTTCGGCGCCGGCGTCGATCCCGTAGGGCGCACCGTGCGCATCCGGGCGGTACCGTTCCTGGTGGTCGGCACGATGCAGCGCAAGGGGCAGTCGCCCATGGGGACGGACTACGACGACATCGCGTGCATCCCCGTTTCGACGTTTCAGAACCAGATTCAGGGCGGGCTGCAGAAGTACATCGCGGGAATCATCATGGTCAGCGCAATCTCGTCCGAGGACACCGCGCGTGCCCAAGCGGAGATCACCGGCATCCTGCGAGAGCGCCATCATTTAGGTCCGACGGACGAAGACGACTTCAACATCCGCAACCTGACAGAGATTGCCGCGGCCCAGCAGCAGGGGACGCAAGCGCTCACGGCTCTCCTCGCAGCGATCGCTGTCGTATCCCTCGTCGTCGGTGGTATCGGGATCATGAACATCATGCTGGTAAGTGTCACCGAGCGCACGCGGGAGATTGGCGTGCGAATGGCGGTAGGAGCAAAGCCTTGGCACATCCTCACGCAATTTCTTGCGGAGGCCGTGACGCTATCCATGATCGGCGGGCTGCTCGGCGTCGCCATCGGCTCGGTCCTCGCGCGGGTGGTCGCATCGCGGCTGGGTTGGGCATACTCCGCCCGCGTAGACATGATCCTCGTGTCGTTTGGCTTCAGCGCCCTCGTCGGGGTTCGATTCGGCCTGTACCCCGCACGGAAGGCGTCGCGCCTCGATCCGATCGAAGCGCTCCGATACGAGTGACGAGCAGCGTTTGGGACTGATGCCGTCGGCAGGGCGTGCGCGCGCGTGCAGGCATTGCGCGAAAGGGGCGAGAAGGATCGCGATTCGAGCCTGCTAGTCCGAACAACGGCGTCGGGCATCGTCCATGCTTCTCTGGCGGTCATCATGAGCCATCGAAAGAACGTCCGCTGCTACGGATACGTCGAGCGTCCCTACGAGCAGGTACGCGCGCTTCTGCACCGAGAGCCACTGGAGCTCCTCCAGCGAGCGACCAACTCCGCCTCCCTGCGGACGCGGGAGCTCATAGCGAACCTGAAGGTGGACATAGGTGGGTTCGAAATCGGCGTCGACATCCGCGCGCACGTCAACCGCGTGCGCGAAGAGGACGGCGTGGCGGGTCTATCGCCCGTCACGCGCGTGGAGCTAGCTTGGGAAGCTGCGCGGGCGCGCTCATTCTTCCCGCTGATGTCGGCCCGACTGTCGGCGTGGCCGATGACCTCGACCGAGACGCAGCTCGAGCTCGAGGGCGAGTACGAGCCTCCCTTGGGCGCCCTGGGTACTGCCCTCGACGCCGTGCTCGGACACCGAATTGCCGAGGCCTCCGTCAATCGGCTTCTTCAGGACGTCCTCGAGCAAGTGCGACGCGACGCCCAGACGTGAAAGGCTCGACTCGCTCGTGCGTCGATTCCGTTCAGCTCTTGTCGTTGCGCTGCGCGTCGTCGTCCGGGTCGTTCGCCCGGCCGATGACTTTGTTGAGCACGACGCCGTATTCGTGAAGTTTGTATTGAACTTTGCGCACGCTGACGTCGAGCATTTGCGCGGCAGCGGAGGTCTTGCCCCCGCAGGCCTCGAGCGTGACCAAGATGAGATGGCGTTCGACCTCCTCGAGCGTCGAACCGGGAATGCGAACCGCCCCCCGGCTCACGGCTCCGACGCCCGCCGGCAAATGCTTCGCCGTGAGCGTGGGTCCGTCACGAGCACCACCGCACGCTCGATCACGTTTTCGAGCTCCCGGATGTTGCCCGGCCATCGGTAGCTGGTGATGCGTGCGAGCGCATCTTCGGCGAAGCCCTCGATTCGCTTGCCGTTCTCCTTGGCGAAGCGAGCGAGGAAGTGATTGGCGAGCGGCAGCAAGTCGCTCGGACGCGCGCGTAGCGGCGGCATGTCGATGTTGACGACGTTCAGGCGATAAAAGAGATCCTCTCGGAACTTACCCGCGGCCACCTCGCCGGCCAGATCGCGATTGGTCGCCGCGATGATGCGGACGTCGACCTTGATCGTTTCGTTGCCGCCGACGCGCTCGAACGTCCGCTCTTGCAGGAAGCGCAGCAACTTGACCTGGATGGCAGGCGAGATCTCGCCGATCTCGTCGAGGAACAGCGTGCCGCCGTCGGCTTGCTTGAAGCGCCCCTCGCGCCGTCCGACAGCACCCGTGAACGAGCCCTTCTCATGCCCGAAGAGCTCACTCTCGAGAAGAGTCTCGGCCAGAGCGGCGCAGTGGAGCTTCACGAAGGGCGCCGCCGCGCGCGGACTGTGCTCATGGATCGCCTGCGCGACGAGCTCCTTCCCCGTGCCGCTCTCGCCGGTGATGAGAACGCTCGCCTTGCTCGGCGCGACCTGCTCGATCACGTTGAAGACGTCCTGAATCGCCGGGCTCGTGCCGACGATGTTGTCGAACCGAACTTCTCCTTCAGGCGCGCGCGCAGCTCGGTGGCTTCGCTCTCTAGCTTTCGGCGGTCGAGCGCCCGGTTGATGACGAGCACCAGTTCTTCGAGCTGGAATGGGCTTGGTGAGGTCGTGCTCTGCGCCGGCCTTCATCGCGCTCACGGCCGTCTCGACATCCGCGAAGGACGTCGCAAGCACGACGATTGCGCCCGGGTCAATCTCTCGGACGCGACGCAGGACCTCCAGGCCGTCGACCCGGGCATCCGCAGGTCGGTGACGACGACATCCGCGCCAGCTTCCTCGAAGCGCGTGACTGCGGATGAGCCGTCCTCGGCGAGCGCGACGTCGAAGCCCTCGTCGGTCAGCAGGGCACCCATCGCAGTCCGCGCGCTGGCCTCGTCGTCCGCCACCAGCACTCGGGTGCGCGCCGTCTTCGGTTCCTTGCTCACGGGTCCTCCCGCGCAGACTCTGCGCCTCGGCGCATCTCTCGCGCGACGGGACGCGCGTCGCCTCTCGAGTTCGTCGTCCTTTAGCACCTGGCATGACGTTGAGCGCGTGCTGGGCCGACAATCCTCGCGCACCCGGCACCGGGCTCCATGCGTGGCCCGCTCGACCTGGCTGCGTCCTGCTTTGGGCTGGGTGCGAGCGCTGGAAGACTGATGACCGCCGCCGCGATCGCGACGCACGCCGCCTGTCTGCACTGCGGGCTCCCGGTGGGTGCCGGCGGAGAAAACGATTTCTGCTGCAGGGGTTGCGCGGCCGTCTACGCGCTCCTCGACAGCGAACACCTCGAGCGCTCTTACGCGTTCCGCCGGGGGGCAGGCGTCCCCGTCGCGGAGACCGACGCGTTCGGCGCGACGCCAGTGGCTCGAAGGCCTCGAGGAGCGCCTCCGGAGCGCAGATGGCCCTACCCGGACACGCTCGACGTCCAGGGGCTGCGCTGCGTCGGTTGCGTGTGGCTCGTCGAGGAGCTGTTCCGGCGCGCGCACGGCGGTGAGCACGTCGAGGTCAACCCGTCGCTGGGCCGCGTCGACCTCGTCGTGCAACCCGACTTCGATCTGCGCGCCTTCGTCTCCAGCGTGGAGCGCTTCGGGTATCTGTTCGGCCCTCCGGTCAAGCGCGCGGACGCCGCATCGAACGACCTTCTTTGGCGGCTCGGCGTGTGCGCCGCAATCGCGATGAACTCGATGATATTCGCGATCGCGATGTACGCCGGGCTTCGGCGCGGACCACTCTTCGACCTCTTCACGGCGCTGAACTTCGGCTTCGGGGCGGTTGCCGTGCTCGTGGGGGGCACGGTCTTCTTCCGGTCCGCTTGGCGCGCGGTGCGCCAGGGCATGCTTCATCTGGACCTTCCGATCGCTCTCGGAATCGCCATGGCGTTTGCGGGCTCCGTGTACTCGTACGCCGCGCGACGCTCGGAGGCCGCGTACTTCGACACGCTCGACGTCTTCATCACGCTCATGCTTCTCGGCCGCTGGCTTCAGGAGCGGGTCGTCGAACGCGACCGCGCTTGGCTCCTTGCCAGCGACGGCACGGACAGCTTGCTTGCGCGGCGCGTCGTCCAGGGCCGCCTGGAGGTTGTCCCCTGCGCGCGGCTGAAGCGGGGCGACGCGCTCCTGGTTGCACCCGGAGATCTGGTCCCGGTCGACGCACGGCTGGAACGCGGCCCCGCAACGTTTTCACTGGATTGGATCGTCGGCGAGAGCAGGCCTCGCTCCTACGAACAGGGGGAAATCGTGCCGCAGGTGCCTTCGCGACGGGCGACGAGGCGGCCGCCGTCCGACCGAGACTGACTTCGAGGAGTCCGCGTTGCGCGAGCTATTGCGCGCGCCGGACCGAACGAACGACACCGCGCGCGCATCTGCGTCGTTCCCAAATGCTGGCGAAAGCCTACGTCGCCGGCGTTCTGGCCGTCGCGGCAGCAGGCTTCGTCGCATGGCTGCTGGCAACCCGCGACGTAGGGCGTGCCCTCTCGACCACGACCGCTGTTCTCATCGTGACGTGCCCGTGCGCGTTCGGAATCGCGTCGCCGCTCGCATACGAGATGGTGCAAGCAGGCCTCCGGCGCGCGGGGCTCTTCGTTCGGCGTTCGAGCTTTCTCGATCGGGCCCGCGACGTGCGCCGGATCGTTTTTGACAAGACGGGAACCCTGACCACGGGTGCTCTCGTTCTCGAGAACGGCCACGCGCTCGATCGGTTGTCTCCAGAGCAGCGGCAGGTCCTCTACGACCTCGTCGTCCGCAGCGGCCATCCAAAAAGCGCCGCCGTTCGAGAGGCTCTTCACCGTAGAGGGCTGACTCTGGAGCCGAGCGCACACGTGGTCGAGCATCCGGGCAAGGGCGTGGAGCTCGTTGGCGACGGCCGTACGTGGCGGCTCGGCGAACCCGCGTGGGTTGCCGCGCCGCGGAGGGCGACGGGCGACGTGGCGTTTGGCGTCAACGGCGTACTCCTGGCGGAGTTCGTCACGGGCGAGCGCTTGCGGCCGGACGCCGCTCGGGAGGTAGGCGCCCTGGCAAGCGACGGGTACGACGTTTGGCTCTTCGTGGGGACGAGCAGCGCCGGGTCCAGCTTGCCGCCGATGCCAGCGGGGTCCCCCTGGGGCGCGCGATCGGCGGCCAGAGCCCACACGACAAGGCTCGCTTCCTCGCCGCGCACGACCACGCCGACACGCTCTTCGTCGGTGACGGCGTGAACGACGCACTCGCACTCGATCTCGCACACGTCTCCGGCACGCCCGCCGTCAATCGCCCTTACGTACCGGCGCGCGCCGACTTCTTCTTCGTGACCTCCGGGCTCGCGCCGATTCGTCTTGCGCTGCGCAGCGCTCGCGCGCTCGCGCAAGTTGTGCGCGCGGACCTCGCGATAGCAGTCGCCTACAACGCAGTCGCAATCGTCCTCGCGCTCTCCGGCCGCATGTCGCCGCTGCTTTGCGCCGTCCTGATGCCCGCAAGCTCGCTCACCACCGTTGGCGCGACGATTGCAATCCTGTCTCCGCGGAGCCGGTTGTGGAGGTCGTGACCTTGCAGGTGTTCGTCAGCCTCGTCCTCGTCGTGGGGTCAATCCTCCTGTTCGCCATCACGTGTCGGCAACGGGACTTCAATCATTCCGACCGCCTCGCGCTGCTCCCTCTCGAGAACGACCGATTGCGGGCCTCCGCCCCGAGCCAAAACCCTGGGAACACGAAGAAACCATGAGCTCCGCTTCGAACCTGCAAACGCGCCGCATCGTCTACAACGATTCGGTATCTCGGTGGTTCATCGGCGCGTCGGTCGTCTGGGGCATCGTCGGCATGCTCGTGGGCGTAGTCATCGCCCTGCAGCTCGCGTTCTGGCAGGCGAACCTGCCGCCTTATCTGCACTTCGGCCGTCTGCGGCCGCTCCACACCAACGCTGTCATCTTCGCCTTCGTCGGCAACATGGTCTTCGCCGGCGTCTACTATTCGACGCAGCGCCTCGTGAAGGCGCGGCTGCCGAGCGACCTCCTCGCGAAGATCCATTTCTGGGGTTGGCAGCTCATCATCGTCGCCGCGGCGGTCACCTTGCCGCTCGGATACACTCAGGGCAAGGAGTACGCGGAGCTCGAGTGGCCGATCGACATCGCCATCGCGCTCGTCTGGGTCGTCTTCGCGATCGAATTCTTCTGGACACTGGCGCGGCGTGCCGAGAAGCATCTGTACGTCGCCATCTGGTTTTACATCGCGACGATCATCACCGTCGCGGTACTTCACATCGTCAATTCACTCTCCATCCCGGTCTCGGGGCTCAAGAGCTATTCGCTGTTCGGCGGCGCAAAGGATGCGCTGGTGCAGTGGTGGTACGGGCACAACGCGGTCGCGTTCTTCCTCACGACGCCGGTGCTCGGCATCATGTACTACTTCCTCCCGAAGGCGGCCGAGAGGCCTGTCTACTCGTACCGGCTGAGCGTCGTCCACTTCTGGTCGCTCATCTTCGTGTACATCTGGGCGGGCCCCCACCACCTGCTCAACACGGCGCTGCCTGACTGGGCGCAGACGCTCGGCATGGTCTTCAGCGTCATGCTTTGGGCGCCGAGCTGGGGCGGGATGCTCAACGGCCTCCTCACGCTCAAGGGGGCGTGGGGCAAGGTCCGCACCGACCCCGTGCTCAAGTTCCTCGCCGCGGGGGTGACGTTCTACGGCATGGCGACCTTGAAGGGCCGCTCCTCTGGATCAAGAGCGTCAATGGGCTCGCCCATTACACCGACTGGATCATCGGGCACGTTCACAACGGCGCTCTCGGGTGGAACGGCTTCATGGCGGCCGGGATGTTCTACTGGATGGTGCCGCGCCTCTTCGGCACCGAGCTTCACTCGAGGAAGCTCGCCGATACCCATTTCTGGATCGGCGCGTTCGGCATCCTCCTTTACGTCGTGGCGATGTGGGTGAGCGGCATCACCCAGGGCCTCATGTGGCGGGGAACCGACGCGCACGGCGCGCTCCTCTATCCGAACTTCGTCGAGACGCTCAATGCCATCAAGCCGATGTACTGGATGCGCTTCATCGGCGGGTCGCTCTACCTCGCCGGATGATCCTGATGGCGTACAACCTGGCGCGCACGGCGCTCGCTGGAACGGCGTCGACGGCGAGACGACCGTGGTCGTCGACACGACGCCGGCGCCCGAAACGCCGTGGGCCGAAGTGCTCGTGGGCAAGCCCGTCATTCTCGCGACCCTCGTCTCGGTCTGCGCGGCGACGATGGCGGTCGTCAACAACGAGGCAAGCATCCTTTTCGCCAGCATGGCGGTGGCGGCAGCGGTGCTCGGCACGATCGCGCTGCACCTCGCCGCGGACCACACGAGGCCGACCTGGCATCGCCTTCTCGAGGGACGCGCGCTCCTCTTCACCTCGTTCACGATCGTGGCCGTTCTCGCGGGAGGCATCGCCGAGCTCGTGCCCTCCCTCTTGGTGACGCCGACCGACGCCAAGCTCACATCGGACGCAAAGCCCTATGTCCCTTCGAGCTCGAGGGGCGCGACATCTACGTGCGCGAGGGCTGTTACACGTGCCACTCGCAGATGATTCGAACGTTCGATTTCGAGGCGAAGCGCTACGGCGAGCCGTCCACGATGGCTGACTCGTTCTACGATCACCCGTTCCAGTGGGGATCGAAGCGGCCGGGACCCGACCTCGCCCGCGAGGGTGGAAGGTACCCGAACCTCTGGCACTACCGGCATCTCCTGGATCCACGCGAGGTCTCCCCGGGGTCGAACATGCCTCCGTTCGCGTTCCTCGCCGGTCGAACCGTCGATCTCGAGAGGACGTCGGACAAGCTACGTGCGCTGCGGTCCGTCGGAGTGCCGTACGACGCGAAGCGAATCGAGGGTGCCTCGGCCGACGCCGCGATGCAGGGCAGGCAGATCGCGAAGAACCTGCAGGAAGAGGGCGTCGCCGGCATCGACCCGCGGTCGGAGATCGTCGCGCTCGTCGCGTACCTGCAGCGCCTGGGCAAACAGCACGAAAATGGTCCGCCCGCCGGCGCCGGCCGGCGCTTCTCAGCCGCTGAGGAAACCATGCATAGCCAGCTACTCGCCCAGTCTCCGCTCCTTCTGTTGCCTATCGTGGCGATGTTCCTCTTCCTCCTGGTCTGGGTCGTCGTCTCGGTGCGCGTCATGACGCAGTCGCGCCTGGAGATTGAAGCCGCCGCGAGATTGCCCCTGGAGGACGACCATGAACGGCAATGACCCTCACGTGTACGACGGCATCGTCAGCACGACAACAAGCTGCCGCTTTGGTGGCAGCTCACGCTCTACGGCGCGGTCGTCTTCGCCCTCGTTTACTGGTTCGGGCGAAGACTCGACGCGATTCCATCGCCTGAACAGGAGTACGCGAGCGACATGGCCGCGCAACGCGCCGCCGAGGCCGAGCGCGCACGAGCGCGCGGAACAATCGACGATGCGGTGCTCACCACCCTCGGGAGGGATCCCGGCACGGTCGCTCAAGGAAAAGCACTCTTCACACCACGTGCGCGCCGTGCCACCGAGCCGACGGCGGAGGCAACATCGGTCCCAACTTGACCGACGCGTACTGGATTAACGGCGGCAAGCCCACCGACATCTTTCACCGCGTGCACGACGGCGTGCCCGACGAAGGAATGCCCACGTGGGGCCCGCAGCTCGGCGACGAGAAGGTCGAGACGGTGGTGCGTTCGTCCTTTCAATCCGGAACACGAACGTACCAGGGGGCAAGGCGCCGCAGGGCGAGCTCCTGCAGTAGCCATGGCCAACGTGCGTCTGCCACTGACGGATCCGGGGGAGCTCCCCTCCGCCGCGCTTCCTCTCGATGGCCACCGCGCGGCAATCCAGCCCGCGACATGCGCGGTCGCTACCATCGCGCGCGCACACTTGCGTTCGCACTCCTCATCGGCCTTTGGGGGGGGCTTCCGTGGATCCGCATCGGCGGGCATCCCGCGTTGTTTGTCGATGTCGACGCGCGCAGACTGTTCCTCTTCGGCGCTACCTTCAACGCGCAAGACACCTGGCTTCTCTTCTTTCTTCTCACCGGAGTCGGCTTCGGGCTCGTCTACGCGACGGCGGTAGCAGGGCGGGTGTGGTGCGGATGGGCGTGCCCGCAGACGGTCTTTCTCGAGGGAGTCTACCGGCGGATGAGCGCTCGATGAGGGACCGCGCGAGGTGCGGATGCGCCGGAACGCGGGGGGATGGACCGGGGAGAAGGTGGCGCGGAAGATTGGGAGCCACGCGCTGTACATCGTCGCTTCGCTGCTCATCGCGCATATCTTTCTGAGCTACTTCGCGTCACTCCCGAAGACGTTCCATATGGTCAGGCAGAGCCCGACCGCGCACCCCGAGGCGTTCACGTGGGTCGTGGCGATGACGGCGGCCTTCTACTTGAACTTTGCCTGGTTCCGCGAGCAGCTCTGCGTGGTGATCTGTCCCTACGGGCGGCTCAGTCGGCACTGCTCGACGAGCACTCGCTGGTCGTGGGCTACGATGCTCGCCGCGGGGAACCGCGCGGGAAGAAGGGCGCGACCGGCGTCGGCGACTGCGTCGATTGCAAGCGCTGCGTCGTGGTCTGCCCGACCGGCATCGACATCCGGAACGGCGTTCAAATGGAGTGCCTCGCGTGCACGCAGTGCATCGATGCGTGCGACGAAATCATGGACCGCCTGGGCGTCGCGTCACCTGATTCGCTACGATTCTCCGGATCGGCTACACGCAAACCTCGACGCTTCATCCGCCCTCGGTGCTGCTCTCCAGCGTCTTGATGGTTCTCGGCGGGCAGTGGCGTTCGGCGCGACGCGAAGGCGCAGCGACTTCGAGGTGACGCTTCTTCGGCTACCGGGGGAGCCGTACACGCTGGAAGAGCGCGAGGTGCGCACTCGCTGCGGCTCTACGTCGTCAACAAGCGGCCCACGCCTGAAGTGGACCACCTCGAAGTGCGGCCGCCGAAGGGATGACGGTGGTGCTGCCCATGCCGACCCTAGCGGTGAATCCGCCTCGGATGCCCGGTGCGGCTCTTTCTTGGTTCCGCGCAATCGATTTCAGTCCGGTTTCCTCGTCCACGTTCGTGTGGCCCATGCCGCCGACGCGCGCGACGCTCAGGTCGTCGCAGGCGCCTTCCTGGGACCGTCGCGATGAGTCTCGTCCTCGTCGTCTCGGCGTGGCTCATGGGCTTGCTCGGGAGCACCCACTGCGTCGTCATGTGCGGTGGCGTTGTCGCTGCGACCTGCTCGGCGGTCCCGCTGCGGCGAGGCACCGGATGGCGGGCGGACCTTCCGTACATCCTGGCCTACAACGCCGGCCGCATTGCGTCGTACATGATGGCCGGCGCCATGGC
>CAVREO010000028.1:0-219159 GCA_963720145.1 uncultured delta proteobacterium | reverse complement strand
TGGGTGAGGCTATCCGCAAGCAGATTTCGACGCAGATTCGAGCCCTGCGCGGTGGGTCTCCCAGAAACGCCGCACGTGGCCTGACTGTGAGATCGCCATGTCGCTGGTCGCATGTCCCGACTGTCACCGTCAGATCTCCCGGGACCGCGCCCACGTGTCTCGGCTGCGGGCGCCCGATGATGTCGTATCTCTCGCAGCCGCCCACCGGCGTCACGCTCATCACGGCGCCGCCGCAGCGCAGCGCGACGCCCGCCCTGGCGATCGTCGCGTTCGTCACGGGGGTCCTGGTCCTGGCGGGCGCCGTTGCGTGGCGAGCCTGGGGGACGGCGGCCGCTGCTGCCGCGGCCAATGCAGCTACGGGCGGGGTGTTGCGCCTCGGCGAGGTAGGCGTCCTGCATAGCCTCGAGGCCCTTCCCACGGTGATGCTCTTCGATTGCCGCGAGGACTTCGAGGCGACCGTCAAGGCGAACGCCGCGCGGGACGACTCGACTTACAAGCAGCTCGTCCGGTCGCGCGCGACCTTCGTTCCGACGGGCACTCGGGGTCGCGAGGTCGAAGCCGTCTTCGAGGGCGGCATCCGCGTGCAGCTCGTCGACGGGCCCCGCCCCGGCTTCGTAGGCTGGACGTTCACCGAGTGCCTGCAGGCAAAGTAGAGGAAAACGGCCCCGCGGCGTGCTACGAGAGGGCCCCCAAGCTCTCCGGAGCGGGGCAGAAGCGGTGCGGTAGCCAAGTGGTTAGGCAACGGTTTGCAAAACCGTCATACGTGGGTTCAAATCCCATCCGCACCTCGATAGTTAGACGATCCCGCAGTTAGACTTTCTAACGGAACCCCGAGGGGGGCGCGTCATTTCTGGCCCTTGGCCCAGTAGCCGGTGCCGCGCTTCTCCCCGGCCTTGCCAACCAGCCCGCTGCCCACCAGCTCCTTGAGGACCCCGGCAAGGGGCTTGGTATCCCCGAGCTTCATGGCCTTGGCGATTTGGCCAACGGTCTGCTTGTTGGCCTGGCTCTTGGCGCCCAGGGCCTTGAGGGTCTCAAGCACCCCCGTGCGCTCCGGTGCGAGCGACTTGGAGACCTTTCCGGGCTTCCGGGGAGCGCCGCTCTTGGCTGCCTTCGGCTCGGCCGCGGTCCGCATCGAGTTGGGGATTCGGCACCCATGCGGAGCGCTCTCTCAAGGAGCCCTTGAGCATGGACCTTGAGCGCTTCCCGCCACCTCTGAAGCTCCTCCTCCACTTGCTCGATGTAATCGAGCGCATCCTCGGGCTGCTTGGGGAGCCCGTCCGCCCGTTGTTTGCGGATGTTGCGGACGGTGGGGTTCTCAGAGGCTGACTCGTGCTCCAGCTCCGGGGCCTCACCTTCGGAGCGGAGAGAGGCCTCCCCGTTTTGGTCGGAGTGCGCCTCGTTATTCTGCGGCTTGGTCTTTGATTTTCGGGAGAGTTGAACGGTTGCCATGCGCGGGAGGATACACGGGCCCCGGCAATGGTAAACGGCTGATTGCCTCCGCGTATAAAACTCGGCCGCGGGAGACATATTGTTCCATGCCAACCTCGCCGCCCTTATGGCCCATCAGCGCTTTGCGTTTCGATTCCTCTACCCCAACGTCATGCTCCAGGGTGGTGGCGAAGGTTCGGCGGAGAGCGTGAAAAGTGAAATTGTATTGCTTGCCCCGCAGGCCGGTGAATTGATCCGGCAGGTCCGCGGTGCGAAGGTCGCGCCTCAAGTAAACCGCGTCTTGACCATGGCGCCAAACGCTCCCTCTTGATCGGGGAATACCGGATCGTCATCGGTGGGCTTGCGACCCACCCAACCGATCCACCCCTTGTCTTTCCACCAGGCGAGCATCGCTGCCACGCTCGGGTGCAATGCCAAAACCCGCTCGCTGTCTTTCTTGGGCGCCTTGAGATTGTCTCCAACCCGATATTGCTTGAGCGGGAGCTGGTCAAAGAGCCGCACATGGGGGACCTTGACGTCCAAGACCACATTGCGCCAAACGAGCCCGTAGGCTTCTCCCTCACGGCAGCCAGTCCCCACCGCCAGCCAATAGAGGACAAGCCGCTGGGCGGGGATCTTGGTGCACGTTAGAAGCGTTGCGAGAGGGGCCAGGTCAAAGGCGATCTTGTCTCGTCCCGAAACCTTCGTAACGGGCTTGCCACCGTTAATCTTCTTGGTGACGATCCGATCCCCAAACGGGTTGTAGGTCCGGTAGTCAATGCCGGTGGTCTTGTGATTGGCTCGGCAGTCCTCAACGAACCTCTTGGCAGTCGAAACGATGTTGCGGACCGTGTTGGGAGCACCGGAGAGGGAGAGCACCCACTTGCTGCATGTCTCGGGGTCAAGCTTGTCAATCTCGATGCGCGAGATTGGGTGCTCCAGAATGTGCGTGAGGTGGCCTTTTTGGTTGCCGAGGTTGGGATTGCCAGCCCGGTACTCAATCCACCAATCTTTCAGGGCGGAGAAGGTCTTGCGGCTCGCGGTGGCATCGGGGGAGCTCGGGGAGGTACTCGCGCACGAACCAGCCGCGCACGCTCCGCTCATCGGGGCACGAGACGGGCGCGTGTTTCTGGCGCCGCTTCCCGTCCTCATCCCACCAGACAACCGTAAAGTAGAGCTTGCCCTTTTTGGGGGCCGGGTAGACGCGGAATTCGGGGACGCTCATACCTGGACTATCGCTCCACTACAAAAGCGCAGCAACCTCGCGCTGTTAGGCCCGTTTTGCGTAGGGTTTGCGTGCTTTTGCGGCAGGCAATGAGCCGCCATCGATCCAAGCATCGGCTTCGGCCCGCAAGATGCGCCTTCCCTTGCCTTGCTTGACCGATGGGAGCCCACGCTTGACCCAAGCCCAAACCGTCGCCTCGCAACACTGCCGGTGCTCGGCGTACTGGGGGACGGTCATGTAGATGTTTGGACCGTCGCTCATGGCACAACCTCCACCGTAATCGAGCACTCGGCCGAGGCAGTAAGCCGCAGGGTGAGGTTGCCTACCTTGACCCGCTTGGCTCGCTCTGTCTGGAGCTTCCATTGCAGTGGCTTGGTGGTGCGGACAACCTTCTTGGCTACCTTCTTTGCGGCTCTCTTCGATCCCTTCTTTGCTCCCTTGCGGACCGGGGGAGTCTTGCCCGCTTTCTTTTCCTCTTCCTCGATGGTCGGGACAAGCTTGTCCACTTGTTTCTCAACCGCCTCCATTGAGGAGCGGGACTTATCACTTGCGGCAACCAGCACCTTTTGCACACTCTCAACGGGCAAGTCTGCCAACCGCTTGATCAAGTCGAGGCGATTGGCCAGACGGTTATTATCCCGAAGGGCGTTGATGATTGCGGTATTCGATAGGAGCTGCTCGCAATCTTGGATCCACTTAAGGTGATTGTAGACCGTGGCCCGAGAAAGCCCCGTGGTGGCCTCGACACGCTCGACGAATGGCGCCAAACTATCCAGGGTAGGGGGAAGCTCCGTGGTCGTGCTTTTCCCTTTGGCGTCGGTTATTATTACGGTGTTGCCGCCATGAAAACACTCGCGCGCCGCTCGGAGAGTCATTCGCGCCGCAAGCTCGCTCTGGTCCGTAAGCAAAAGACCGAGATGGTATTCGAGACCCTCCTCCGCCTTGTCTTTGGGTTTCACCAATGCGAGCGGCTTCGTATTCGTTTCAATCTTCGTGGCAGCATTCAACTTCGGCATACACGTCTCCCATCCGAGCGACCCTCCGGCTTCGCGGGTGCGGAGCACTCCAGGGCCCTCGATAGCGTCTCAACCTAACGCACGACCGCCCCGTGTCATCGGCTCCACGGACGAGCCCGCGCGTGAAAGATGGGCGATTTGTTTGAGCATTCGATGATGAGAACCGGGGGACTTGGGAGGGGAGAAGGCTCCTTAAAAGCGAAACGCCCCACTCCGGTTAGGGAATGGGGCGCTGGGGGTTGAGTTTTGCGGGGCTACTTGCCCGTGGCCTTCTTTGGCCACTTCTTCTTTTTGGGTGCGGGACCTACCGTGGTGAATGGCGAAAGCTTGTCCGGCTGGACACCATCGAAGGCTTCTTCCAGCTCCTTGGTGAGGGTCTCGGCCTTCGGTGTTTGCATCGAAAGGATTGAATCCAGGGCCACCTTCTTAACCTCGCCCTCAAGTGCACTGTGAATCGTCTTAAGGCGCTTCCCCGTTTCCAATACCACCTCTCTGGCGAATGCCTGCACCCGCTGATCCAGCGTCTTATATTCGGATCCATGGTGGGAAGCCCATTCACACCAAGCCATCCGAATCTCGCCCTGTGCCTGCCCCGTGCTCGTGGCGTCCCGTATCTTGCCCCACAGCGTGCTGTATCTCATCCTCGGGTGTCCCCTGCCTTTCCCGGCCCATCCTCGGGCCAGCGTGGACCATAAGCACGGCTGAGATAGCGCGCAAAGGGATTGGTAGCAGGGTGTAGGCCTCGGGGTCAGACCGCCCCTTTGCGGGCTCGAATCTTCGCCAGGATGGCCCCGGCCTTCTCATCGAGCCTCTCGTAGCGCTCCCGAAGCGTCTCGCCTTGGGAGGCGTGCTCGCGTCCGTTCTGGGTGCTCCCGGAGGTGGGGTTGTCGTGCTGGAGTAGCTTCGCCTCTGTCGTCATGTGTGGGTCCTTTGGGGCGCTCATTCAAGCTCCCGATTGATCTCGTCAAGTTTGCGCTCCAGCCGAGCGAGGCTCCCTTGGTCTCCCGCGACGATGGCCCGGAGCACGGCCACCTCTTTATCGAGCCGTGCGTAGGCAGAGACCACCTTGCCAAGGGACTTTTGGAGCTCGGTTATCTTGCTGGCGGCTTCCTTGGCTCGGCTGGCCTTGTAGGAGAGGAATGCGACGAGCAAGGAGAGGC
Source organism: uncultured delta proteobacterium (assembly GCA_963720145.1). Classification (GTDB taxonomy): domain Bacteria; phylum Myxococcota_A; class Polyangia; order Polyangiales; family Polyangiaceae; genus Palsa-1150. The sequence continues at coordinate 214,330 of CAVREO010000028.1, read as the reverse complement.
CGGAAAAGGCGGCTGCGACGAGGTCAAAAAGCGCGTTACCCTCCATTATGAAACCGCGATCCCGTATCGACTGCCGAGGTATTGAAAGACCGTCTTGAGCTGTGCGCTGCTCAAATCCACACCATACGAAATAATCTCGGCGATATTGCCGTTAAGAAAATTCGCTCCACCACCGGAACCGACAGTGATTGTTGCGGTTGAGCCACCCGCGCCAATGCTGCTCGAATTCAAGCTCGTTTGGCTGTTGTTCGCATAGACTGCCGAATTGCCGCCATTGACCCAGACACCGGCATACACGAATGGTGTAGCATTGGTGCCGCTTGGCAAGGTGCCGAACTGGTTGGTTGAGTTGCCGAACATTTCGACGGTGTTATTCGCGCCATTACCAGCGCCAAAGCCGAATCCTAAATTGCCGTTCATAAAAAGCTGAGCGTTGGCAGTACCGTCGCCGTTTGCCACGAAAATGGTTGTATTGCTGTTTGGAATGACGACGGAATTAGCGGAGAGTAAATCCTGCGAGCTGCCGCTGGTGGAAAAATGGATGGTAGGCTGATTGTTATAACTCGCGTTGTGCGCAATCTGCGTGGGCGGATTGTTGTTAGGAAGGAGATAATTGGCGCCAGCCACTCCAGACTGGTCATACCAACGCGAAACAGTTACGCCGGATAGCTGGACGCCAAGATCGGCTCGTAGCCAAAGGATGCAGTTGGCAAGCGGAGGACCTCCGGCGTTGGATAGCTGTTTAAGACCCATTCCAAGCATTAACTAACCTGCTGTCCCTGGCCGATAAGAGACCAATTCACCAAGCCCGTAACGCCTGCCACTTGGATCGAGACGATGCCGGTTGGATAGGAGAGAAGCGTAGCGATGCACTGATAACCGGCCCCGGTCTGACCGGATCGAAGGTTAGAGATGGTGGGCCCGGTGGGATTGAGCGTGTTTAGTCCGCCGCTTGCTTGAGCGATCGTGAAGGTCAAGTCACCGCGGTAGTAATTGACCCGGTTGACGAAATCCGTAGCGGCAACGGAGATGGCCCAGTCATAGACGCCACCAGTAGGCATCGAGATTCCGGCAATCGTTTTGAAGGAGCTTCCCGTCACTCCGAGAGCCGCAATAAGGGCTTTGACGGGTGCATTGGTGCCGTAGTTGAGGATTGTTTCGCTGGGCGGCAACTGCAATTGCGTCCCGGTCTGGGTAAACTCATTGATGCCGGTTCCGCTGAAGTTGGCGCCTGGCCCTTGCGGACCTTGAGGGCCAGTGGCCCCCGTCGCTCCTTGCGGACCGGTGGCCCCGGTCACCCCTTGCGGGCCTTGGGCCCCTGTGGGCCCCGTAAATCCGGGACCTGTGGCGCCAATCACTCCACCGGGAGTGATAAGGCCAGTGGCCACGGTGCTCCCAACGGGGATGTTAACTCCCGATAGCCCGAGGTTTTGAAGGCTGAACGTGGGGACGGAATCCCGAGGCCACGCGATAGTAACCGCCGGACGGGATGAAAACGTATTGCCCCGGCTGGACCCAGTACCCGGAGGGGATCTGAATCGCAATCGAACTATTGACCGCCGGTTGCGTGAAGCCGTAGGTAGTCGAAAAGGCGTTGTAGCCTTGGATGCCGATACCACCGGTAGGACCGGTGACAATGGGCGAGGTCACAAGGGCGTTGAAGTCTGATACGCACCCATAAGTGACGTTACTTTCGTTCGTCTCTCCGGGGAAAAAGAGGCGGATGCCGCTAAAGCCCAAGACGAAAACGCCGAAGGTCAGGGTGTAGGACGATTGGACAACTCCGTTCGAATCCACCCCGTTATTGACTGTGGAGGTGAATTGCAGCGAAGCACCGCGCCCTGCCACCACGCTCGGAGCGGTGAAGGTTCTCCCCGTAAGCCCCGTGCCTGTGATGGTGGGGGCCGTGGTCTTGTCGTCCGTATTGGTACAGACAAGGCTCCACGAAGTTACGCCCGTTGTGTCATTGAGCGAGACGGTAACGGTGCTACCACCGGTAACGTTGATGCCTCCGGTTCCCGAAGTGGGGAGAAGCGAGCCGTTTACGAGAACGATTGGAGAAGTCATAAGGTCCTGTTAGCCATCGTTGAAAATCAAAAAGAGCACTCCGGAGGAGCCGTTACCTCCCGCACCACCGGCACCGCCAGCAGAGGAGCCGTTGCCGCCAGCTCCGCCACCACCTCCGCCACCACCTAGCCCAACGCCATTGGAGCCAGCGGTGCCGCTGGAGCCTGTGCCCGAGGCGATGCCGTTGCCACCATTGCCCCCAAGTCCCCCGGTGCCAACGGAAGATCCACCACCCCCTCCGGCACCTCCGCCTGCGTTCGTAGAAGTAGTGCCCGCACTACCCGAAACGCCTGCAAGGCCATCAGCGCCGCAATCGTTGCCGTAAGCCGCTGTATAGTTGGTGCCCCCTCCAAAACCGCCCTGTCCGGGGACTATGGAAAAAGCAGTATTTACGCTTCCGCCTGTCGTGGAATAGGCGCTATTGAGGCCACGGACGCTGGTGGCCGCCCCACCAAGAGAGAAGTTGCCCGAACCGCCCCCACCTCCGGAGCCGCCGGGAAAAGTGAGGTATACAACGCTACTTAAGGAAATCTGCGTTTGCCCTCCGACATTGCCAACGCTTCCGCCTCCGGCTCCTGGGCTGCCACCGGAACCGCCAGAACCTCCCGCACCAATCGTAATGGTGACCGTGGTTCCGGGCGCGAACGCCGTTTCAAAACGAAAGGGGGTGGCTCCGCCTCCCCCACCAGCACCCTGCTGGGCAGTCGTGCCAGTGGTGCCACCTTGGCCTCCGCCACCTCCGCCACCTCCCCCGCATCCAAACCAGGTTTGGACAGCGACGCCTGCGGGAATTGTGAACGTGGTGCTATTCGTAAAAGTGAGTCTCGCCAATGCCATAAGAAGTCCTTAAAGAATCCACCAATTGGTCCCGTCGCAGACGAGCTTCCAATGGCCATAGTTGCCGTAAAGAATGCGATTGCCCGCTACTCCGTCGATTTGTGTGGAGCCAATCGCTGGGGCCAGTGTGACGCTATTGGTCGACATGGCGCCGCTGATATCCTTGAAAAGCAGCGTCCGACCGCTGGCGATAGAGGGAAGGGTAACGGTGAAACTGGCACCAGGGTTAAGCAGGATAACGATGTCAGAGCCGCTACTATCCACCGTATATGTGCTGGTAACAGTGCGGACCTGTATATAGAGATACCCGTCCAGTGTGGCGCTGGCATTGGCGCTAGCCGTGAGACTAGAGCCGCTCTGTAAGACGATACTGGAGCCGCTCTTCCAGTCGACTTCTCCTGACACGCCTCCGCCCGAAGCGGTGGTTTCGTTCGTCTTGTCGATGGCCCTTGATTGGCCGAGGTCAATGACGTTGATTTGACCGTGCGTTAGTTCGTCTTGGAATAGCCAGCCGGGTGCGTTGGCGCGAGAGTTCACCATAAGAGTTCCTTAATCAAAGCATTGCGTCCAAATCCAAGTTGCTCGCCGTGTCGAGCACGAGGCCAAGCAGGTAAAGGTAGCCGTTAGTAACGCTGTTCTTCGCGTTCGTGGTCAGGGTCAGACTCGTATCGCCGTTTACGGTTAATACCGTGAGTGTCTGCAAAGCCCCTGTATCGTCCACGACTTCGATCGTTTGACCGGAAGAAATGGAGGCTGTAAAGCTCGTGCCGCTCCCCACGACGGTAGGAGACCCGGCAGCTATTGAAATGGTCCCCGCTATGGGTCCGGAATATTGGAGTTGCTGAAAGTTGACGTAGGCGGGGAGGTAGTTAGTCAGGAGAACCACGTAGCTGCGGACCGTTTGTAAAAATGTGGCGTTGTCCATCAAGAGCTGGTTACTCACCGTGCGGGGCTGCCATACCCTGACCTTGACCGTATTAATAGGAGCGAGCCACGGTCCATCGGGAAGGGTTACGCCTCCCGCAATGGTCAAGCCGCCGGGGCATGAGCCGAGGTTTTGGCTTGGGGAGTTGAATTCGATATCCACGAAGACGATCCCCAGGAGACCCTTCACAAGGTCCGTAACGCTCTCCGTAGTGGGAGGAGCGTTCCAGAGAGCGAAGCGGGCAGCGATGGCAGCCTGCCGATCGGAGACCGTGGCCTTGGGTCCGGGGTTCAGACCCAGGATCGCTTCCCATCGGGAGAGAAACGGCCCCATGGTCTGGGGGTTGAACTGGTTTGAGAAGGTGCGGACCGCGCTCCAGGCACCCGCCAGGGCTTTCGCGAGGGCGTAGTTACGGCACCAGACGATGCTCCCGGGCTGCACTCCGTACGCGGTGCCTTGACCCGAATTGAGATCGTTTAGGATGAGCTCAAGGGCGCGGTTACGTTCAGCGCCAGTGCGAAGGGCGGCAAAAGAGAATCCACCCGGCATCTATCTCCAGCACACAACGATGTTAGTCCCGGCAAAGTCGCTTGCGCTGCCGCCGCTCCCTGCAAGCTGGACGGTAATGACGTTGGCGCTTGTGGGAGTGCCGTTGATAAAGCCGAAGGTTCCGCCTTCGATCTCAAGGCCGATGACCGCACGGATATTTACCGTGTGATTGAGCGTGAGGCCCTGGGTAGAGTTGAATTCGTCGCTAACGGTGGTGGGGAGCGTGATCGTAAAGACCCCGGTAGAGGTTCGCCCGAGCACGGGCAGCGTTCCCGTTGCGCCCTTCCAAACGGCATCCCAATCTACGAGCACAAGTCCGCCCGTCGAGGCGGCGCACGTCATGCGAACGAAGCCGCGGGGAACGGTGCGGGTTGTTTCCGCAACGTCGCAAAAGGCTGGATTGAGCTGGGCGGCTGCATAGTCAGTGCTTGGATTCTCGACCGGTTGATAATCGGTCTTGGCACCGCCAAAGGTAGAGAACGAATCGCTATCGGGTAATGGCATTCACGGTCCTTAAGAGGTCGGATAAAAGCCAATCGCACCGGGGACGTAAATGTTGGGCGGGTTGGCAATGCTCGTAGGTAAGTCAGGCTCTGCGTTATTCGTGGGATGGCTGCCCGTGGAGCTCGGGGCATCTCGATACCAATAGTCAGCGCTGGCAACCTCTGCGCCCGCATTGACAAGCGACCGGAGGAACTGGCTATCGACGGTATCGGGCCAAGCAAAGGCTGTGAGGGGCTTTCGTATAGCCATGGGGAGCACTCCGGGCTGGGTAGTCTTTTGACCGGGGCCCATGGCAGCAAAGGAAGAGAGGACGCTCGCAAGGTAGACTTGCGCATTCTGGCTAGCGGGAAAGACGTAATCCCCGGTTGTCACGGTTGGGAACGGAGTGTCCACGGTGAGCAAATAGGTATTGTTCCCGTTATCGGTGAAAGCCGTTACGCGCGCTTGCTTGACGAGCCAACCGGTTCCGGCGGCATCGCTCTTATCGATCCACTGAATGTGAGTCACGCCAGCGGAGATGGCAGTGGAGCCGGACTTGGCGGCAACAGTAAACTGGGTGCTACTCGTCACGGCCGTTACGGCAATGCCGGTAGTGATGACGCTCCCATCGGGAACGGGCCACGGATTGAAGTCAACCCAACCGCCTCCGAAACCGTTCTGCGCGGCTCCTACGGGGTAGGGAATCGAGAGCTTGAAAGCGATATTAAAGGGGACGTTGGAGACGGTGGTAACGACGGTGCCAGGAGTAGTGCCTGCGGGAACGCTGCCGAGGATGGCGCTTGTATTGTTCGAAAGGTTCGGAGTAACGGGTATGTCCCGGTTCACGTTGCTGGTCGTTTGGTAGCCAGTGAGGGCCACGTGCTGGGTGCCGGGGCCGTTGCAGGCCGGGTAGATAAAAGCGACTTGAACGAGAGGATCGAAGCTCGCTGCTACCTCCGCAAGCTGTTGCCAGTTGCCGAAGGCCGGAGGGTTCTGCAAGTGCTGGAGGAGCCGGGCCCTTGCTGTCGCATCGTTCTCCGCGTCAACGCCTCCCGTGATCGCGCTGAACGCTACCGCGGTGGCTTGTGTGCTTGCGGGAGTGGTAATCCATGTGAGAACCGACCCAACCGGGAGATTGGTCTGGGTGCCTGTGTCAACGGATTGGACGGGGATCGTCTGGCCGTTCGAATAAATGCCGCCTTGGACAACCTCGTAGATGAGCGAGTTAGTGCCGGAGAGCGTGGCCCCGAGGGCTACCGTGGTGGGAACGGAGCAGGTAATCGTAATGAAGCCTTCCGAAACGCTGGCGCTCCGACGAGTAAGTCCATACATCGTCATCAGCCGCGTAAGGTCATCGCCCGTAGCCGTATCGGGCATTTGAGCGTTGGCCTGGAGAGTCAGGGCCGAATAGAGAACGGCTATCTGGTTAGCGGGACCGAGAAAGCCGATGTAGAAATCGCTCCCCGGGTCTACGGAGACGTTTGCGTAGCCGTTGTTTTGCATCGCCGCCTTGAAGGTGGCGAGCATTCCGTTAAGTATCTCTGTGGGCTTTTGAGTAAGAGGGCTCGTTAATGGCAAGTGTTCCTTACGCTATGGAGACGTGCGAAGATTCGATATGGGCGCTTGGCTCCCAAGCTGGGTGGTGTTCGCCTGGCCCGTGGATAGGTCCGTCCAACGGATATTGACCACGACTTGACCGCGGCCGTTATTGGTCACCGAAACGTTATTCAAAAGGATCTGTTTATTCGAGATGAGCTGGGAGAGCGCGACCCGGACGAAGTTAGAGACCTCGGCAACGATGCTCGCGGTTACAACCTTGATGCTTGAGAGCTGGGCTCCGAAGTTGAGCTGGGCGCTTGAATTGAACTGGGTAAGAAGCGCGAGGTAAACGGATTGACGGATCCCCGGCATGCCCTCGGGGTGGCCGTTCGCCTTGAGCACATAATCCTGGGTGACCGGATCGATGTAACGGGCGTTTTGGATCTGGTTATACGGATCCACCAGCGTGCGCCGGTCAGCCGGAGAAGGGGGAGAGACGGTGCCGAAGCTCGGGGAGTAGGGGAAAAGGAACTGGAGGGCGGTCATTGCAGAGGGCAGGGCAAAGGAAGGGCGGGGATCGGAAGCGAGAGGGAGGGGAGGCCAGGCAAGCTGGGGAGCTTGGGAAGGCCAGGGAGCGAGACAACAGGGAGCTTGGGGAGGCCCGGCAGGGCGGGAACGGGGATGCTCAAGGAGAGCGATGGCACAGTGAGGGCAGCGGAATAGAGAGGCTCAAGGAGGGGAGGCCAGGCAAGCTTGGGAGCTTCGGAAGGCCGGGGAGCGAGATGGAGGGAAGGCAACTCATTCTGCGATGACCTTCTGACTTCCGATCCCTGTCATGGGCGTTCCCGGGGTGGCTGTCGCAAGGAGCGCTTGCACCGTGGCGAGTTGGGCGGTCACCGCAACCGTTCCCGCTGCCACTACGGGCGAGCCAGGAGCCGCACACACGGCGGTTTCGAGAGCCGTATTGAGCAGCGTTATCGTGGTGACGAGCTGGGTAAAGGGAGGCTGAGATCCAGACTCGTTCGCGTGCCCTGACCTCGGCTCTTGGTAAGGGTGCGTTTGCGGATCCAATAGTTCGTTGACGCTCCGGCTCCGGGGTCGAAGGTGTCATCGCTTACACTGCAAAGGATGTTGGGTTGCCAAACGGCCCCATTCTGGCTGTGCCCGAGGACCTCGTAGCGGAGACAGAAATACTTATCTTGATGCTCGGCCATCATCCGCATTACGCCGAAGGCGAGTTCTTCCGGAGTGTGCGCGTTGTCATCGGCGTAATACTTGGGCCGAGAGGTGGCAAAGACCTGGTTGATGATGGTATTGGGGAGGCTGGCGGTAAGGAGATCGTTGGCAACCAGGAGCTCATAGCCCTTGCTATTCTCGCCCTGGGTCAAGCTCTCAACCGCATCCCGTACGCTTTGAATGGCGTTCGGCAATATCTGTTGCTCGCCTCGGATGTAGCCGGTTAGTTCGTTGACCTGGACAACCTTGTAAGATTGCTTCCGGTAGACAGGCACGCCGCTTGTCATCTCTCCGATAATGACGCTTGGCTGCTTGCTGCCATCAACCCGCATCTCCCCCGAAAGGATGTTGTTTAGTTGGGGAGAGGAGAGGCTGCGCACGAGCTGAAAGGGGCTCGATTGGTCTCGGTCATAGACGGGGCTTCCGACGAAAAGCGAATCGTTTGTCCCGGGGACAAGCTTGATATTCATTCCCGCGAGCTTGACGATCCGAAGCGCATACTCCAGGTAGCCCTCACCGCGGTTCGGTTTGAGGAGATGGTTTAGGCTGGCGGAAAGGCTCTTGGTGCGCCGCTTGGCGGTCTTGCCCTTGACCTTGAGACCCATCTTAAAGCCGGTCGCGGCGGTCAATCCGGCCGAGTCATCGATCGTGATTATGTCAATGCCGAAGCTTGAGAAGATCTGCGTGAGGACAGCCTCCAGCGTATCGCTGGGTTTGAACTGGTAGTTATTGGCAGCGCTCCCGGCGATGTTGGGAAAGGCGCATGCGTCGCTCACCATGCCGAGCGCGTCTCGGCCCTCAAGCACGAGGCGAGTTCCCCCGCTCTTGCTGTAGTTGTAGGAGACCCGATCCAAGAAGCCCGATAGCACCGGGTTCCCATTGACCGAGATGAGGACCTCTGCGCCAAGGGCGATCTTGTTATTGAGCTGGGGCGCCCTGTCATCCTCGATGACCAGGGAGAACGCATCGGCAGGGACGAAAAAGTCGCTCTCGATTGAGTACGCGGTGAGGTTGTCGATAACGATGTTATCGCCGCTCCCGGGAGTAATCAGTTTGACTTGGACAGCATCTACCGTATCCGCCAGCGGGTTCTCATTTCTGATAATACTGGATGACGGATCCGATCTTGATCGCGGGACTTCCGGCAGCAGAGGGGTTGAGTAGGAGGAGCTCTGTAACGCTGTTGCCGAGCAAGCTCGCAAGCGTGGGTAAAGTGGTCGTGCCCTGAACGCTAAAAACGCCCACCTTTTGGATCGTGCTCGTATTGGCACTGGGGCTTCCGCGTGTCGTTAGCTGGCCCTTCACCCCGAGGAGACTCGCCCATAGCGAGTAAGCGTTTTGCACCACGGGAGCCAGGAGGAGGCTGTTTGCATTCTGACAGAAGGAGACAAGTTGCTGGACCTGATAGATGGCGTTATCCACTTGTTGGAGCACGCTCGCCAGGACAGCCGAGGGGAACGAAGTAAACGATTTGAAGCTTGCGACGAGCGAGGAGAAGAAATTTCCAAGGCTCATTTGAGGAGGCACAAGAGCCGAGATGCTGGGGCTTGATAGCTGGCTATCGAGGTTCGTTGCGCTGCCGCTCGTTAGAGCAAGGTCATTGGCGATCGGAGATAGCAGGGGATTGTTGTCGGAGATCGTCTCCGCAAAGGTCATTTGGATCAGTTGACCGTCTCGGCGGTTCGGCTCAATGGCGGTGCGGAAGCCCACCACGCGGCAACTGACACTCCCAATAAATGGGTGCTGCAAGGTGCCGATCGAAGTGTCGAGCAAGGCGTTGTAGACCTGGGTAAAGACCTCGGGGTAAAGGCGACCGGTGGTCCAGCTCTCTTTCCCGCCGGGGCTAATGTGGTTCGTGAAGATCCCGGTAATCGCAAAGACCCCGGGCTTGCGTCCGGTGTTCTCAATGCGTCCCGAATCAAGGCCCGGGTACTCGTGGTAAACGAGCGAGTGGTCGATATCGTCGGAGACCCCAAGGGTGGGGAAGCCGATCCCTCGCCATTGCGTTTCGAGCAGCCCCGAGAGTTGATCGGGGAAATCGTTATTGCCAAAGGACGCAAGATTGTTGGCGAGGTTGCTCGCGCTCGTCTGGGCGTTCAGCCCGTACTGATTGAGCGGGCTATAAGCGCTGTTGTCGGTTCCGAAGGTGATAAAGGAAATGGGTTCGTCTCTCTAGTTGGGGATGCCGGTTCGTCCGTCGCCGCTCGTCGCGGGTGGGGGAACCTCGGCAAGTTTCTCTGCGGCTTGGTGAAGCTTGTCCGCGGCTCCGGAAAGCTTGTCCGCTGCCTTCGTGTGAGCATCCGCCGCATCGGACATAGCCGAGGGCTTGGCGGGCAAGGCGTTGGCGGCTGCCTGGCCTTGGGCGCTGCCTTCGTCCCCGATGCCGTACTCTGCTCCCCAGGGCTTCTCTGGGTTCAGCATCGCTACCCGCCTTGCGGCAGGGGAAGCGGCTTGGCCTTGGAGCCCGCGGAGAGTCTGGGAGACGTCATCATCGCTGGGGGTGAAGTCCGTTCCCGCCATGCTCGGGTAGCGAGCGAGGGCATCGCGCCGTGCTTGGGAGGTGAGGGCTTCCCGGAGCTCATGGGGCCCTAGCTCTCGGCCCTTGGCCTCGGGATGCTCGGCTACGTAGGCTTCGGTTAGCTTGGCTCGGACCTCGGGTCTCTGTAGCTCCTCGGCCTGCTCCTTCCGATGAGCGTGCGAGGCAATGAGGTCTTGGACCGTGTTCTGGAAGTGGTCCAAGGTTTTCTCGCTCGTATTGAGACCGTCGATGAACTGGACCACCCCGGCGATCTGCTCGCTGATAACCTTGTTGTATTGATTGGCTTCTGACTTGCTGGCCAGCCCGAGCTTTTGATCGATCCATCCAGACATGGCGCCAAGGGCCTTGTGGACCTCAAGTACGCCGAGGGCCAAATAGCTCATCACCCGAGTAAGGGTGATTCCGACTTGCCCAAGGGCCACGGCGGAGGGGATGACCGCTACGAGGGCTTCGAAAAAGTCCGATAGAGCGGCGCGGATATCCGGGATTTCATCGATGAACGCGTCCACAAACGCCTTGATATCGGGGATGGAGCCTTCGATGACCGGCAAGAATTGGGAGCCAAGCTGGTTGGTAAGATTGTTGAACGTGGCGGAGAGCCGGTCTTGCGTCGTGGTGCTCTCTTCGTTCTCTTGATTGAGCTGGGCGGCGCTGGTCGTTAGGTGCTCGTACTCATCAAGGAGCGCGTGGACCTTGGCCTTGCGCTGGCTTTCGCTGTCGCTGTCTTGAATCCCCGCGGCAGCGCTCATGTTGCGGATAAAGGCTCCGCTCTCTCGTTCAAGGAGTGCCTTGGGCAGAGAAAAGGTGCTCTTGGAAAGCACGTTAGCGATGGCGTCGTTAAGGTTCGTGAGCCTGCCTGCCTTGTCGTATCGGAGGTCAAGGCCCGCATCCTGGCCCTGTTGCTTGACGCGAAAGAGCTGGCCAATGAAGCGCTGGGTTTGCGTTCCCGCTTCCTCAAGGCTGCCCGCGGTGGGCTTGAGGATTGATCCGTAGGAGAGGACGTTTTTAATATTCTGCTTGCGGTCTCCTCCGAGAGCCGCCACTTGCTCGATTAGCTTGTGGGCCTCGGGAAGCTCCGAGACGTTGAAAGATCCCTTTTGACCGATGGCCTTCCCAGACAAGAGAATGTCTTGGATATCGGCATTCTTGAGGTTGGGGTTTTGCTTGACGAGCTGGGCGTAAAGCCCGCCCATTTGGTCAACCCCCATGTTCCCAATGTGGGCCATCTTGGCGATAAAGGAGAGGGTCTGCTCATCTCCGACAATGGACCGTTGCTGGCCCGAGATGGTGCCGATCCTGTTGAAGGCGGAAAGCCAATCCTCGGCTTTGAAGCTTCCGAGATTGGACCGGGTTGAGAGCTTGAATGCGGCTGCCTGGAGCTCGCGTTGAGAAAGTCTCTCATCGGGAGCCACGGTCATGCGTGCCGCTTGTAAGGTCTTTTCGTTGCGGGCCTCTTGCACCAAGCTTTCCGCGAGGCCCTTGGCTCCGCCGATTTGTTGGGCCGCGGAGAGGAAATCAGAGGCCAGGGACATGACCGCCTTGGCGGGAGCCTCGGCCGCTTCCGTGAGCATCTCAAAGGCCTTGTAGATGGCGATTCGTCCGATGAACTGGCCGATGGAGCCGCTAAAGATCCCCGTGGTGCTCTCCACGGAGCTGCTACCCGGGGGACCGCCCTTGCTTCCCACCACGCCATCGCTGGCGCCAAAGCGCCCGCTTTCAACCTGACGGAGGAGCGATTGATACTGGCGCTCTTTGAGCCGCTCTTGGGCAGCGGCGCTCCGCTCGGCTGCCTTGACCTCGGCTTGCATGGTCCGTTGCGCGATGCGCTCGGCCACTTGCTCCCGCTTGAGGGCTTCGCGCTCCTTGAGCTGGGTTATCTGGGCCTCGGACCGTTCAGTGAGGCTCTTTATCTTGGCTTGCTTTTGCTCCTCGGAGAGCACTTCCTTTTCCGCAATCGCTTTGACGTTCGCGGCAAGGCGCCCTTGCATCTCTTTGATCCGTTGCTCGGTCTGTGCGTTGGATTGCTGAATGCGGAGCTGGGTCTGGGCGACAGCATCGGAGATGCTCCGTAGCGCGGTCTTAATCTCGGGAGCGCCACCGGCTACAATGTCGAATTTGATCTGGGGGAAGGGCCATTAGAACGCGCTCTTAATCTTGTCTGCCACGCTCTGCGTGGTGTCTTGCTGGTTGTATCGGTAGAGCTTTTCCACCGTCCAAACGAATTCCTCCCTCGCTACGGACTTGGGGGCGAAGGCGTCTGGGTCTTGGACGTACTTTCGGGCGGCAAGGTGACAGAGGAACTGGCCATCTGTGAGCTTTTGAGCAGGTCCACCAAAGAAATCACCAGGGCCTTCAATGCTTCCGAGGTAAAGGAATTGAGTAAAAAAGTTGGATTGGCCCTCCCTTAACCATCTGCTCAATCCAATACTGGAGCTGGTCGTCGTCGAGGTTGGCAACGCTCGGGGCCTTTAGCTGGAGCGTCATGTAGTGGTCGGCAAGCAGGCCGATTCTCGTCATTGGTCAAAATCTTGGTGATTGCGTCCCGGTTGGGGAAGAAAGGCTTTTGGAGGTTGAACGGGTTTCGGCACGAGAGGAAAACGGTATTGAGCGTTTGAAAATCGTTGTAGAGCTCAAAGTACGCCTTGGAGAACTCGTCCCGCTTGGGGAGCGCTCCTCCGAGCTTGGCCTTTACTTGCTTCTCTGCCTCGGTCTTGACGGTGTAGACCTCATCGGCGGAAAGAAGCATCATCGCTACTTCAAACTCGGTCCCGTCTTCGAGCTTCTTGGGGAAGGGCACCAGCGAATGCTGGCGCGGGGACTTGGGTAAGGCGTGCATAGAGATTGTCTTCGTTCAGATCCATAAGGGGCTCCCGGATAAAAAAAATGGCCGATACCGGCTCCCCAGGAGAAGAAAACCGGCACCGGCCAAAAGACAAGCTAAGCGGCCTGCCGCGCTTGCGCGTTGGCCCGCGTCGGAGTGCCGGAGATGGCAGCACTCTAACGGTCCGGGTTTGGCGCGGTATGTGGATTGCCGATCCCTATCCTGGGTTAAGGGTGGCGCGCGTCTATTGAAAGACGCTAAACGAACCAACGGCTTTGTAAGTGACCTTCGCTGGGCTACCGGCAGCGTGGCTGTTGGCAATGCTCATAATAAAGCCGTTGAATGTGAGATTTTGACTGGCGGTCTGCACGTTGAATGAGACGATGGCCAGGGCGCCCATTTGCTGGTCAAGCGGAGTGGGGCCGGGGTTTTCGAAGCCTGCCAAGGGGACAGCGCTTTCGATTGTTATTTCCGTCTTCGATGCTCCGAGGGAGACACCGGCAAAGCCCTTGGGGACGGTGACGACTTCTTGATTTCCACTTGTGCGGTCCACGCTAACGGAGACCTCTTCAAAGAGGGTGTTGCCATTAATCTGGACGAATGCGGGCGAGTAAAGACCGAGGTTGCTAGTTTGAGCCATGAATTTCCTAAGTTAAGAGAGACGGATTAAGCGACTTGATCGATCGCGATGCCAAACTGATGCAATGGATCGTTCGTGAAGAGAGGCACTCGCGCTGTCATGCGGCTTGTGGGAGCCGATTCGCGTTGCACAACAAGGCCCTTGATTACGGATGGCCCATCGATAAGGCCCAGGTTCGCATAGAAGTTAATCAGATTGACGATGGTGGGCCGGACAAGGCTCGGGGTGATGACGCCAGGAGCAGGCGAAGGCTGGCCCTGTGCGGGGTCATTGCCAATCAGCTTGCGGCCGAATTGAAGGGTTAGGATGTTGTAAAGGTCATCGGCGAAATAGTCGCAGATCGTCACCTTGCCAGCATCGGCGATGCGGTAGTCATTGACCGCGCCGTTAAGGCTCCGGGTTGTTACGCGCTTGACCAGGCTTGTGCGGCCTGCCTTTTGAACCTGGAGAGGAGTGAGCCCGTTATTAAGGGCGCTCTTGATGGACGTGCGTGAAGCGGCAGTGCCCACGATGGGAGCGGGAACCGACCAGAATTCGCCCGACTTCGCATCGTTTCCGAACCCATCGAAGTTGACGCCATTGGCGGCTGAGAGTGGGGTGGCTTCGAAGAGCGAGTAGACCGCGGTTACGATGGTCGCGAGCTCCGCCGGGGGAACGTCGGAGTTTTGCATCCATACGCATTCGGCACGGGCCGAGTTGATACCGGTGGCAATGGTGATGGCGTTGGAGAGTGTATCGACAGAGCCCGCAACGCACCGTTGACGAAGGCCCACGATGGGAGCCGCAAGGGTATTGATTTGGGTGGCGAGGGCTCCAAACTGGGTCGCATCCTCGGCCGCGCTTACTTGGTAGTAATAACGGAGCCCATTGGTAGCGAGGAAGTTTAGAACGTTGGTGTTGCTATCGGCTGTGGTCCCACCGGTGAAAAAGACTTGGGAGACGGTATCGGAGGTCACGCCCGAGCCGTTGAGGACGATTGCCGAGCCGCGAAGCCAGTTGCCTCGGAGGCCCTTTTGCTTGGCGGTCAGGGTGAGGACACCAACGGAGGCGTTTGCAGTAACGCCAAGGTTTGCATTGGCGTTGATATTGGTCGCCATGTTCGCAGCAATCGTTGTGGCGCTGTCGCCATTGACGAAGCCCGTATCAATGGGGTCCGCTCCGACGAAGCAGCGAACGGTGCCGTTGCCAGTGGCAGGGCCGGTGATGGTGATGGCAAGGGTGGCCTTGCTGCCGCTCGATTCGTGGACCGGAGCCGCATAGAGCGAAGTGGATTTGTTGATCTTGAGGAAGGCCCGAACCATCCGATGGAGCTCGCTGCCCGCGCCAAAGAGCGCGATGGCATCGGCTTCTGTCTGCATTTGAACGGCGGTATCAGGGCCGTATACGTAGCCATCTACGCTGGCGCTCCCGGTTGAGAGAAGGTTCCCAAGGAGGAGAACGGAATAGTTGGAAGTGCCCGCGGAGGCAGCGCCCTGGGCAAACGAGACTTGTACGTATGTGCCTGGAACCGGATCGTTAGCCGCGAGGCCGATTAAAGGTAATGGGAGACGACATGGAGTATCCTTATGAAAAGAACTCGGGAAGGTTCGGCTCCGAGCGGCCGTGTTGGATTAAGGAAAAGCGTTCAGCCGTGAAACCAGAGATGACCGGCGATTAGCGCGGTCTCCGAATCGGCAGCGATAAGATCGCCCTCGCGCAAATGCTTCGCGTATTCGGGATGAAAAGGGATGGTCTCGGGCTCTGAAGAGAGAACGAAGGCGCCGCTGGGGCCCTGATTGGGATCAAAGACTCGGCCGATATAATGGCGAGGTCTCCCGGCTACGTTTTGGATTTCGGGAACGCAGGCGGAAGGGCTGGAGTAAACGGTAAGGGTTTCTGGATTGGGCAATGGGTCTCCTGGGTTGGGCGAGGCGCGACGCCTCTAATAGTTAGACGTAGGAAAAGCCCGCTGTGAGCGTGGCTGTTCCGGCAGGGGAAGTGACCGCCACGTCAGAGGCTCCCGCCACGTTGGGGGCGGTGGTCCCGGTGATGGCGCTGTCTGACACCACGCGGAAGGATTGGAGCGGAACGCCTCCGATGGAGACGGAGCTGGCCCCCGTGAAGCCGTAGCCCTCGACGATTACGAAGGTCCCGCCGAGCTTCGAACCGGAGGCCGGTTGAATGCCCGTGATGGTCGTGGGCTGAGCGTTGATGAAGTCTGCGACTTCGACCGTTGCCGGGGCGTTGTAGCCATCGGCCGGGAGCGGGAGCGAAACGTAGCCATCGAAGCCCGAGAACGAAACGAAGTTGCCAAGGGCAGGCATACGCCGTTCATTGAACTGGTACTCAAGGCGAACGGTGGGGAAGTATTGGCTGGCGCTTATGCCAGGCAGTGCGCCGAAGGTCGCGCGCTGCATCTTGACCAGCTCGACGTAGCCATCCGAGCCGATATAGATTTGGCCCCCGTTGACCTTCGAGTCATACCCCTGGAAGGTGCGGTCCAGTAGGATCTTGCTGGCGTTCGATAGGAACGGGTAGAGATGCTCGTATTGCTCGCTGGTCAGGGGCGGCAGCGAAAAGCAGATATGGAGGATGCCCTCGACGGTGTACCAAGCATCCGAGCGTTGGAGATAAGTCTCGCTGTCCCGGTAGACTTGCAGGAGCGGGAAGCGGAACTGGTTCTCCTTGGCGATAGGAGGGATGGGGTAGGGGAGAGCCTGGCCAATCGAAACGAAGTCAAGGGGGGTGAGGTCAGGTCTGCCCGCCAGGGTGGCCTGGGTATTCCAAGCGTCCCCCATGTTGGCGACAAGGGTGAGCGTATAGAACTCAAGAAGCCGGTAGAGGATGGGATTGGCCGCTGCAATGAAAGGCAGCGAGGGATTGGGAGGGACAAGCGGGTAGGAGATGCCACCGATTTGGGAGTACGTGTTTTCGGTTGGTGGCAAGGTTCCTATCTGATTGCTTTGGCGATCTCGGCTTCAATGATGGCGGTGGCTTCTCTTTCGAGCTGGTCTCGGGCGTTGCCCATAAACGGCAGCGGGCCGTGGGCCTTGACGCTCTTGCGGAAGAACTCTTGGCCATCAATGAAGAAGTGGAGCGCTTTGGCGAAGCGTGGGTAGATGCGGGGCCCAAGCTGGTTATTGCCCTCTTCGACATAAAAGGCGTAGGGCTTGTCAGCGAGCACGAACCCTTGGAACCAGTCGACCCGATGAAACTGGGTCGCCTTGCGAAGGGCATTGCCCTTGAAAAGCGGTGAGGCTCGGGCAAGCTCGGCTCCCCTCTGGCCGAGGGTTTCGACAGCCTGGGAGATGGAGGCTTGTAGGCGCTCGCCCAGGAGCTCGGCAGCGGCGACAAATGGTGACGTCATATGGCCCTAGGTCTGAGGACAGCCCGAAGGGATGTATATACTGGGCCGCCTCCACCACCACCCGGAGCCTGGAATCCCACCACCGCGATCACCCAGTCTCCGCTCACATTCATCTTGGCCGTTACGGCCGTTGTAGAGCTGACTACCTGATATTCATACCCGGTGCCACCGCCAGACACGGCACCAATAAGCGTCCAGCCGGTTCCGGCACTTGTAGCGTTGCCATTTGGACTGGGGCAAGCAGCAATCAATATCTCGCTACTGCTTGATAAGATTCCTGTAGTGGTGCTGGCATTGCCAGACGGACCGGCAGACGAGGCACCAGAGGCAGAGTCATACGGAGAGGTGGTGAGGACTCCGCTGATTTCAGCGATGAAAAGCTCGAACCCTGACGGGGGAGTACCGGATACGTCAATAGCATTACCGTTGGCCGCTGCTGTCTTGATATTCGGAGCAACGAAGACCTGTATAGAGGCAGAATTGCCATCACCGCATGAGAGCTGTGTGAATAGAACGGACGAATAAACGTTACCTTTCGTATCTGTTGGATTAGACCGTGCTGCGCTGGTGTTATCGTCCCAGGTAACGATCGCGATGTTGCAGTTACCAGCTGTTTGTGCATTGGTAAAGGTAACCGTTGAGGAGCCTGCTTGATTACTTTGTTGAAGTGCTGGTGCGGTCAATCATGTCCAATGCTGAATAATTATGATAAGGTTTCTTATGATGTTTGAGAAAACAAGGTGAATACTGGAGTTGCCGGTGGCGAGTGAGCCTGTAAGCATGGTCCCTTGCGGAATAGGATTGGCGTGGCCTACGGCAACGGTCGAGAGAGGAGTTTGGACCGTATAAGCGGTGCTGTAGCCATCGGACGCGGACGATATACTTACGGCCGTATCAGCTTGCACAAATATGCAACGGGTTTGACCAGATTGCGAAGGCATGTCAGACGGGATTGTGATAATACCGAAGGGACCTGTAACGGTAATGACTTGTTGACCGCTGCAAACGGATAATCCGGATATGGGTGCGGTGTAAGCGCGGTTACTCATGGGAAGGACCGTTCTCCGATATTCAGCGACGCGGCCCAGTTGACCGTGCCAGTCATGCCAGAGGCCTGGGTGGCCGGGGTGGAAACGAGAAGAGCTATTCCGGGAGCGCTTCCGCCAGTCGGTTGGAGAATCGCATTCCAGCCGGAAGCGCCAAGGTTGAAAGACTGATAAGCGAGTGTGTTGGAACCGTTTTGCACTGGGCCCGAGCCGAGGGATTGAAACGAAGCCTTGATATCCATGTCCAGCATTCCGCTAACGCCATTGAAGCCGAGCACGGTGGCCAAAATGCTCGTGAGCGTGTTGGCTTTCGTGGTGTATTGCACCACGAGACCGGTAAAGGTGCCCGATGAGGTTTGGGCTTTGGTGAGCCACGAGAGCACGTCATAGGTGCCCGAAAAGTTGCCGGTGGGCTGCCAAATGCTTGTTGGCGTATTGACGGTGCCGGAATAGGCGCCCGCTGGACCTACGGATTCAATGGGACCGGTGGCTCCGGTTACTCCCTGGATACCTTGATTGCCCTGGGGACCGGTTACGCCAGGCGAGCCTTGGATTCCCTGAACCCCGGTCGCACCAGTAATTCCGGGACTACCCTGCGCACCTTGAATACCGTTCGATCCGGTGGCCCCTTGCGGTCCAGTGACACCAGGGGAACCCTGATTGCCTTGTACGCCCTGAATGCCTTGGGCGCCCGTCACTCCGGGCGAGCCTTGTGGCCCTTGTATTCCCTGTGACCCGGTTAGGCCGGGACTACCTTGCGAACCCTGATTGCCTTGTGGCCCAATGGTACCGGTTACGCCGGGTGAGCCTTGATTGCCTTGGCTACCAGCGGGACCTGTTACACCAGGCGAACCTTGAATGCCTTGGAGACCGGTTACGCCGGGAGAGCCCGGAGACCCTGAATACCGTTCGCTCCGGTAACACCGGGAGAACCTTGGGGGCCTTGAGCACCGGTAACACCAGGCGAGCCCTGGCTACCCTGAATACCGTTCGCCCCAGTCGCGCCTTGCGGTCCAGTGATACCAGGCGAGCCCTGATTGCCCTGAATACCTTGAGCCCCAGTAACGCCCGGAGAACCTTGCGGCCCTTGTGTTCCTTGTGAGCCGGTTACGCCGGGGAGATCCTTGGATCCCTTGCGCGCCGGTAGTACCCGCGATGCCACCGGGGTAAAGAAAGGCAGTGGCGACCGTCGAGCCAACCGGGATATTAACTCCCGAGTAGCCGAGATTTTGGAGACTGAAAGTCGGAACGCTTCCACTGGCGACCCTGTAATAGCCGCCGGACGGAATAAAGACATATTGTCCGGCTTGCACCCAATATCCCGACGGGACTTGAATGGCGATAGCCGCGCCAACGTTTGGCTGTGGAAGCCGTAAGAAGTGGAATAAGCATTGATGCCGGGAGCTCCGGCTAAGCCGGAGGCTGTGCCTGCGGGACCGGTAACACCGGGAGAACCTTGAATACCCTGAGCGCCGGTAACGCCAGGCGAGCCCTGGTTGCCTTGCGGTCCGGTGGCTCCGGTGACCCCAGGAGATCCTTGCGGGCCCTGAATACCGGTCGCTCCGGCTCCGGTTGCACCTTGGGGCCCAGTTACTCCCGGACTACCCTGGGAGCCTTGCGCACCCGCGGCCCCCGTTACACCGGGGGACCCTTGCGGACCCTGGATACCTGCACCCGTTACGCCGGGGCTTCCTTGATTGCCTTGGGGTCCGATTGCACCCGTGACCCCGGGAGAACCCTGGATACCTTGAATGCCGTTTGCACCGGTGCTGCCTTTGGGCCCGGTCGCTCCGGTGACACCGGGAGAGCCTTGCGAACCTTGAGAGCCCTGGGGGCCGATCGCACCCGTTACGCCCGGACTACCTTGGGGACCTTGCGCGCCAGCGGCTCCGGTGAGGCCGGGGGATCCTTGCGGACCTTGGGCACCTTGAGAACCGGTTATGCCGGGAGAACCTTGCGGTCCAACGGCACCCGTTACGCCGGGAGAGCCTTGCGGGCCTTGGGGCCCCGTAGCACCACCGCCACCGCCTCCGGAGTTGTAGACGCCCCAAGAGGTGAGGTCCGATTGGAGCTGATAAGTGGTGTTATCCGCGACCACATAGCAAAGCATTCCGGCTTTGCGGTTTTGGATCGGGATGAGATTGCGGGCTGCGTCCGTGGGCTGGACTTGATATCCGCCCTCGACGTCTACATCGCGAACGACGGGAAACCCGCCTGTGTAGCCTCCGGAACCTTGTGGGATGATTGTGTCGATAACGAAAAGTTGTGGCAAAAGGCCTTTGTTTTTTAGGGCCCCGATACCACGGTCACCGTTACAGACTGGAGATCGAGTTGCTCCGATTGGTATAGGGAGTAGGTGGTGCCGCTGATGTGATCGAATTGGAAACGAGATTGAACCCGCCGAGGAAGCCATTGACCAGGAAATTCACCGAACCAAAAACGCTCGGGTAGGCGTAATAGATTGCTTGGGGCGGACCTGCGTTCACCGAGAAAGTGAGAAGGTTCGTAGCGGAAAGCTTGCGGGTGCCCAGCGCTTGAATGAATGCCGGAGAGGACTGGCCAGGGAGGCCAACGCCTGCATACATCGTGAAGAGAGCCGCGGTGCCTGGGGGAGGTACTTGGCCCGTGGCCTCGATGCGGACGCGGTAGGAAAGAGAGCTCTCGGTCAGAAACTCTTTGACTTGGAAAAAGGAGCCGTTGACTTGGTCAAGCCCGGGCCCGAAGACCTGGAGCCAAACTTGGGTATTGCCCAAATCGGGAGGCTGAAAGAGCCCGGTATCTGTTCCGCCTCCGCCGTTGGCCGTGTAGGGCCGGACGAGAGGGCCGAGCAAGTAAACGCGATCGGAGAACTGACCGCCTTGCAAGACGATTGTTTCACCGCTCACACGTTGAAAGCCAGGATTTAGATACCCGTCACCGGGGCCATACGCAGCGTAGCCTCCGTTAGGGCCAACGGTGAGCCGGAGGGAGGTCTTGATACGGGTCGCACCGGGAATACCTGGACGGGCAACGCCCGTCGTAATGACCGTGACGAGATAGCAGGAGTAGGCGTGAAGGCCGAGGAAGGGGGCCTGGGAATAGGCTATGTCCTCAGCGGACCGGAGGGAGTCGGAGATATCGGCAGAGAGGGTCAAACAATCCGATCATCGTGAGGGCGGATTGGACACGTCTTGCTGAACGATGCCGAGGGCCGATGCCACAAGGAGAAGAGCGCCAGCGGAGATATGAAGCGGCAAGACCCCTCCGCCTTGGGCGAAGTGAGCAAGCGCGAGGCAAACGGCACTGCCGGTGCCGCAGACAGCAATAACGATTTGTTTCCAGTTCCAAGCCATGTTGTTCCTTGTATTACCAGCCAGCATCGCTAAAGCGGCGCTTGGCCTCGCCGGGCTCATAAGACGCTTCGACAGGGTCGAAGACGTCACGAAGCGGCTTGCATGAAAGTGCATCCGAGATATGGCCGATATAGCGGCGCATGAGTTTTCGCAGCCCGTAGATGCCATCGCCAGCCGCATCCAGTGACACCTTATCGGTGCCAGCGGTCTTGACCGCCATTTGAGTGGAGAGGTTAAGCTCTTGCTGCTCCAAGGTGGCGAGACTGGATAGCCAACCTTGCACCATGGTAACGGCGCTATCGTCCGCCTGGCTGCCTCCGTCGGAGGTAGCGTAAATGGCAACCATGGCGCCTTCGAGCTTGGGCCAAAGCTGATTGAAGATATGGCCCGTGCCCATCCAACGACGAATGTCGTTTTTCTGTGCGTTCGTGAAAGTGGCTCCCAAATTAGCTCGCTTTGGACTTCTTTGGTGCCTTGGCGCCGATCTCTTCCGCTCGACGGTCCAACGCGCGTTGCATTGCGTCTTGACGGACAACGTCCTTGGTGAGGTTATCGAGATCGCTGCGCTCTTGGATGGCCGTATAGTCAAGGCTCGGGTGGAGCATGACGTCCTCTTGACCAACTTTCTTGAGGTTGGGAGCCGCTCCGCCAATCACTTGGTATTCAGGCGTTGCGCCATGGTCTTGGACGTCTTGCGCGTTCGTGCAAACGATATCGGCGATGCCGCGATCGTAGTCGCTCTCAAGCTCCATGGTTTCGCCTGGCGCAACGGAGATGCGAACAAGCTCGCCCGTATTGAGCAAGAGGTTAAAGCGCTGGGCAACGGGCAAGTCATTGCGCCATGTGGTGAAGGATTGTTAAACTCCCGAATTTTGCGGGGGTTGCGTCGTATGATTGTGGCCATGATTGTTTGCTCCTGTGTTTGGCGGTTTAGGCGCCGATCAAGTTGATGCGTGGGCTGTCGTGACCGCCGCTCTTCCCGGCGCTTATGTGCGCGTTGATTGCGGTCTTTAGCGCATTCGCGAGGTTGTTTGCCGTGGTCTGGTCCGTTGCGTTGGCGGTTGATACGCTGTTAGCCGTGTCGTTATTGGGGTGGACGTTGGTCTGGGTAAGGTGCGCATTGAAAAGCGCCTTACATGCGTTGAGATTGGTCTTAACGGTTGTGAGGTCAATCGCTGCGATGTAACCGTCCACGGTTGGGTTATTGGTCGCATCCGCCAAGAGGTGGGCGTGAGCATCCGCCATGTGGGTTGAGAGCACGCCGATAATGTTATTTGTCAGCGTGATTGAAGTGGGGAGGCTCGATGCGGTGGCGGCTGTTACCTGGAGGGTGGTCAAGGTAATACTCGCCGGATCGGAGGGGTCTCCGGTTGTGACTTGGGAGAGATCCCGATGATAACCATCGGTAATCGAACCATCATCTTGCTTGAGATTGTGAGCGGCTACGAGAGCCCACACAACAGAATCGAGGGATTTTCTAACGGTGATAGCCAAGTGGTTCCTTATGTGGTTGAAATGTCGTTGATCAGCGCGAATGCACCGGGACGAGTCACCAGTTGCTGAACGTGGACCACGATCCCAACCTTGTAGCTGGAGCCGGTCTTTGCGAGTGAAACGACTTTGAATGGAATTCCTAGATCGGTGACGACGCCATCACCATTGGTGCCGCGGCCCATGACTTCCTCAACCTCGGCGCCTTCGATTACAGAGCCTACGGGAACGTCTGGCACATACTTCTTGATCCAATGTTTCTTGCAGCCGATGAGCATTGAGCCGGAGGCGACAGAATCCCAGTCTTTATCGCGAATGACCTCGCGGCCGTTCCAATATAGTTTGGTTGTGCCGGTGTCGTATTTGGACACGGCTTCGCCAACTACGCGGCGTTCCACTTCGAAAAGGTTTTGATACTTACGAAACACTTTGGTGCCGGTAAGTACGAAATCGGCGTCTTCGTTGGTGGCCGTGTGGATGGCTGCCTCACCCTGGTTGAAGAGGTCAATTGATAGGGGGCGAGCGGTGCCACCGTTTCCGAGAACGTTTCCGGCCCATAGTGGGTACGTTGAACGGTTGATACCGGCGTAGGTGCCGGTTGCGAGCACGGCGGCTCCAGTTAGGCCTACGAGGTTGTTATTGCTGCTGCCATCGGTCCCAGTACCGTTTATGCAATCCTGATTGAGGACAGAAGATATCTTGGTAACGGATGATAGGACGTTCTCCAGAAAGAATGTCCCAAGCTCCGCATAGCCACCCTGGGAACTCAGGATGCTCTTTAGTTTGAGGTCGGTAATTTGAAACGCGGAGGCGTACTCGGCCCAGTTTAGGGTGGCGAGCTGGAAGGAGTCGACGTTGTAATCGCCGGACCCGAAGTCTGCGCCTTCGGCTCGGCTTCCCGCGGTTGCACCGTCAAGCTCGATATCGTGGGCGAGGTTCTTTCCGTCGCCTGCAAAGGTCTCGGGAATTTCGAAGGTGTGGGCGGTGCGGTTGTATTGGCGAGTCATCGAGCGGATTGCTTGGGGCAATGCGGATGAGATATCGGATAATGGGGATGAGCCGGACATATTGTTTCCTTATGAAAGACCGGCCGATGGTGACCGGTAAGTGAGTGAAGAGTTAGGCGCGCCGAATCTGTTTATAAACGGCTCGGCCCAAAATCTCGGGGTTGTAGCCAGTGTCAGAAGTCTTGTCTTTGCTGATGGAGGTTGACCCGGCCCCTTGGGCGTTTTTCGAAGCAAGGAAGGCGCGGCCCTCTTGGGAGCGAGCCCAAGTGGCGATGCCTTCGGTAACGGTGATATCCCCGGCAATATCCTTGAAAACCAGCCTGCCCTCTTCGTCATGGACGATGAGCTTGCGCCGGTTGATTAGGAGCCCCATGGCAGCGTCGAGCATTGCGGGAGCAACGCCGTTCTGCGTGAGCTCATGGCGCGTGGTGGCCTCAAGCTCGGTTGCCCTGAGTTTGGCCTTTTCGGCTTCGTTCTCCCTCCGCAACTTGGTGACTTCCGCTTGCACGGAGCTAATGGAAGGTTGGGAGGCCTCAGCGGCAGGGTCACCGGGTTGGGTGGCATCCTTGGGCGGGAGGCGTTCGGAGATCGCGGCTTTCAGGTCTGCGATCTCTTTTTCCAGTTTCTTGGTGCGGTTCGTAAGAGCGCTATTGAACTGGGAGACGGTTAGAAACTCCGAGGGAGTGCCTTGGGTCTCGTCTTTCTGGGAGGCGTCGTCTTTTGCGTCGTCGGTTGGCATGTGGTCCTATGCAGTTAAGGGGCGGCATATTGCCCGCTTATGCGTGAGCGCCCGCATATTCGGCGAATGGCTAAAGCCATTAACAAGCTGGGAGAAACCGGTGCGATGAGGGCACCCGCGGTGTGCCGAAGGCACGGAGGAGCAAAGCGACGATTGCGCGTAAGGTTGGTAATAAAGAACCGTCATAAAAAGGTCTGCGGTGGGGGTGGCTGTATAGGTGGTGGCCGTGGTCGAAGAGACAACGGTGAGGCCAGTTGCGACGGGCACGCCATTGAGAACCCCGGGCCAATATACGTAAGGACTGGGCCCCGATGCGCCACTTACGGGAAGTGACATCATGGGCGCTCCTGTGGGGGTCGAAGCCGTGTCAAAGACTTGCAGATACCGGGGACCGGTCGCGGTATTCAAGGCTTGAGCGCTAAGGAGATAGCCCGGCCCTGTAAAGACACTTGCGGATTTATCGACGGGATTGGAGTGGTAAACGGAGGGGTCGCGGTATTGGAGAGTGATGGAAGTCATTTAGGGGTCCTTAAGCGGGTTCAAAAAAAACGGTGCATCGGCAAGACGCGTGAGGTTGATCGGGTACGTCTGCCTCCGAGGCAAAGACGCGTTGATCCAAGTCCGCGCACGTCTCGCATGTGCGTCTATCGAGGATCGCATCCCAGACGAAGTGGCCCGGGGCATCGGCCCAATTGGCGCGGTACTTGGCCTGGTAGGCTTCGTAGGTCTCGGTCCGGGCGAAGCGGTCTCCCATCCAACGGGTTTCGGAGAGCGCTTGACGAACCGCCTCCCCATAGGGAGCTTCCTCCGACGCGGAGAGAACGCTGCGAGCGACAGCGGTAACGGTATTCATGGCCGCAATCGCGACGATGAGAGAGCGATCCCTCTTGGGGGGCCGCTTCTCCTCGGAGTGCGAGTCTGCAAGGGCAAAGGCCCTCTTGCGGCTGTCTCGCACCACCCTTTGCAGGGCGAGAGAGTTCTGGTTCAGGCTCGCTACGAGAGCGGCACCGGAGCCCGCGCCGTAGGCCTGGAGGGAGACCGTGCGCCAGATCGCGCGCTTGTTCTCATCGTCGAGCAGGATTAACTTCCGGATGCGTTCGATTGGGGCCCTTCGTTGGTGTCTTGATCCTCGACGTCTTGCTCATTGGCAGGGAGGACCGGGTAAAGCTCATCAAGCCCAACCTTGTCCCATGCCTCATCAATCTCTTGCTTGATGGTGACTTGGGTTTCGGGGGACATGGAGGGCTCCAGGTCGGAGGCAAGCCGGGTTGTGTAGAGCTTGAGGAAGGTTTTGCTGGGGATGGCGCCCTTAACGAACGGCATCGTTTGAATTTCCTTCATCAGGGAATCACGGTCTTGGACCTTGTAATCGGTCATGCCGAGCGGTTGCCAAACGACGCTCTCGCCTCGGGCCTCTGCGGCTTCATCGTATATCTCGCGGGCGGAAATCCTGACGATATCCCCGAAGGCCTCGAGCACCTTCTCCTTGGCCTTGTTGTCTTGCTGCTTGGAGAGGCCGGATCGTCCCATCGCTTTAGAGGTTGACGAGACGGAGTTAGCCATTTGGTGGGATATCCGGTGGATCTCATCAATCTTCTCTTTGAGTTGTTCATTCACGATCTGAAAGCACTTGCCCTCGGGACCCACGAAGGAGAACGAATCCTTATCGGTGCCCACGAGAAAGCCGCGGTTAACGAGATTGTCTTTGAAGGTGCGACCTCGGGGCTTGTCGGAGACCTGGTTACGGGGGAATTCGTCCCCTTGCTGGTAGAACGGCACTTCGAAGAGGGATCGATGCTCGGCAAAGATGAGGGAGGAGCCAATGCGGAGCACTTCGACCAGGGGCATATAGAGAAGGTTTCCGATCCAAAGAGAATCGGGAACGCAAAGCTCTTTGATGGGCTGGCGGAAGGTCACTCGCTGGGAGTTCACCTCGGGGATATCGTGCTCATCGATCGGGGCCTCGCCATCCTTGTAGGTGCGGGAGAAGTCTTGGAAGGCGGAGCCGCCTGGTTGCATGAAGGTCCAATGCCGAAAGTTGACGGTATAGGTATTGTTCTCGACAAGCGGCAGGTTGGCCCGAGAGGTCCATTTGAGACGCATCCAAAGGAAATTGCCGAAAGCGTCCTTTTCCCAGTTGATGACCGAGTCTTGGGGAATGTGGTAAAGGTAGGCGCGGTTACTGCCGGTTTGATCCTCTTGGCCGAGGGTGACGGGTTTCTCATCGTCGGGAGGTCGGAAGGGGATGCGGGGAAGTCCACGCCGATATAGGCGCGCTTGACCTGGAGAGCCTTGTCGAAGGCTTCGGCCATGACTTGGGAGAACGAATTGCCTGCGAGATCGGCATCGGTTGAAAAGTTGCGCCAGAATTCGTTCCATCTCGGGGATCTCTCCCGGAGTGGTCGGATCGGAGGCATCGGCCGCTGGGACCACAGAGCTGCTTGGCGAAGAGACTGACCCGGAAATCATTCGCAATCTCGGCGAAGTAATTGTAATAGGTCGCGAAAGAAAGGCGGTGCTCGTAGACGTCAGGCTGTTCGCCTGGGAGCTCGGGAATGAAAAGAGAGGCGTTATCGAGAAGCTCTTTGCCGCCCTTGTGCAGGATCTCAAGCTTGCGCGTGAAGTCGAAATCACAATCGGGATGGTGCTGGTTTAGAATCTTGTATTTCGTGGGGTTCCTTATCCGAAGGCGATGACGTTGGAATAGCCAGCTCGCTGGGCGGTGGCGGGATTGAGGGCGAGCTCCGTAATCGCGTACACGAGGGCATCGAGCCGATCGGGAGACGCGGACCGGGTATCGCCCGTGTAGTGAGTCATTTGGGTTTCCAGCTCGGGGAGGTCTTTCAAGTGGTGCACAAGCTTTCGCTCGTAGAGAGCCGCTACGGGCTCGGCTCGGGTAATCTTGCCGCGGGAGGCGTGCACGAGCCGAATAGGGATGCGGGCATCAGCGGCGCGAAGGTTGGCCGCTACGAGGTCCCCACCTTGATTCTTCTCCGCCACGATGAGATTGGCTTGGTGGGCGTGGTAGGCCGATACGGCTTTCTGGGCCCATTCGTGGGGGGAGTAGGGGCCGGAGAGGTCATCGAGCACGTAAACGTGACCATCATCCCCAAGGGCCGCGATGATGATGCCGGTTTCGTCGGAGAGCTTGTTAGCGGTGACCGCGGGATCCACGGCCACAATGAGCCGGGTTAGCTCTAGTTGGCCCGAGTTGATAAGCTTTTGGCATGCCCTCTCGTCAAGGTCCCGGGCTTGCTCAATGAGCTTGTTTGACCACAGGGCGCCTTCAATGTCCTCCAGGAGCTCCCCGAATAGCTCTTGCCTGCCGAGACGGGTGCGCCCGTACTTTTCGATCTCGGCTTGCTTGTAATCCTCCGAAAGGAACGGATTATCAAACATCGTGCCGGTGATGAGCTGGTAGCGGGGATCCTTGGCTTCAATTCGCCGCTGCCACTTCTTGAACAGCGGGAAAGGCTTGGGCGTCGAGGTGATGAGGGTTTGGGGCTTGGGGCCGGTAGAAACCTGCGTGTCAAGGCATTGGAAGTAGGTTTCTACCTTTTGGGGATCTCATCGGCCCATATGCAAATCTCATCGCACCAGAGGTACTCAAGCGAAAGACCGCGGTTTTCCTTGT
Organism: uncultured delta proteobacterium; assembly: GCA_963720145.1. GTDB lineage: Bacteria > Myxococcota_A > Polyangia > Polyangiales > Polyangiaceae > Palsa-1150. The sequence goes on along the minus strand of CAVREO010000028.1, from coordinate 186,099 downwards.
CCCCGGTGCAGCAATAGATAATGGTCCCGGGATAGTCTCGGAACGTGAGGGTTGCGGCTTGATGGTTGTAAGTGGTGGCTCCGGGAAGAAACCCAGCGCTGGAGAGCTGGCACCATGATTTTGGCCACGTCTCCGTAGGTCGCTCCGCATAGGCCGAGGGATTGGGCTCCGTTGATGACCTTTTGGGCGATCCATGCGGAACCGGCGATTGTCTTGCCGAACCGCCTACCGCACCGGAGGATGATGTAACGCTGGGTCCCGGTGACGATCTGCTTCGGGTAAAGGAAAAGCTCGGGATGCTTCCAGAGGTAGAGACGCTCTGCCTTGCTGGCTTGGGCAAGGCGTTTGGCTCGCTCCTCGGGGGAGAGCGCCAGGAGACCGGCTCGGAGAACGGCTATGGGGTCGGATGGTGGGGGAAGGGTCAGAAGGGCTTTGCTGGGCCGGGAAGGGGTCTAGGACGCGGTTTCAAGGGTTCGCCTGGCATCCCTCAAGGAGAGGCGGAGAGCGAGCAAGCCGGTTTGCTTTCGCCTCTGACGGAGGAAGCGGAGCTCTAGAGCGTCTTCGGCTCGGGAAAGGGCCTCGGCCATGGCCAGCCAATCGGTGCGGCTCCATCGGTCCGGGCTGCCTCCGTTGGTGCGGAAGCGAGCAAGCACGCTGTCTCGGGTCTCGCCCAAGAGGGAAACGATCCTCCGGTACTCTGGAACGCCTTGCTTTTGGCTGGGCGCTTTGGCTTTTGGCTCGGGGGAATCGTTTTCGGCTGGCATGCGGGCTCCTTACTCGGCTCTATATCGAGCCGTTTGGGAGCCATAAGAAAAGCGCCCGGAACCCATTCAGACCGCTCCAGGCTTTGCGGTCTCTCAAGGCGCGAGGTTGGGTTTACGAGACCCTTTCGCACCCTCCAAATGGGCAAACAGTTTGAAAAACCGTCAGCGATACCGGGTATCTGCTTGAAAACATAGAGGAAGAGGCGGCTCCGTATCCGGTGCAACCCGAGTTAGAACCGGCGGAAGGGCGGGAATGGCACCGTTTGGCACTGGCTCGGGAGCGGGGCCGGGAGTGAAGGAGACAGCCGGGGGGAGGCCCTCGGAGTCTTGGGCGGCTTGCTGAATGGCAAACTTGGCCAAGAGACCCTCAAGGAGTTCCCAATCGGCTGGGTCGCCTTGAGCGTTGGGGGCCTCGATGGCGTGGTGTGTATTCCGGAATTTGAGCTCAAGAATGCGGGTGAGGCCCTGGACGGACTGGAAGAATACCCGGTAGTTTTCAGCGGCGCGGGCAGTGTGTGCCAGGGATGCGAGGGTGTCTCGTATCGAATTCAGCATGTGCAGATCCGTAATCACCTCGGTATGAACCTGGTTCGCAATCGCTGCTTTCGTCGCATTCAGCTTCTCAATCGCCATAAACTTGAGCAATCGTTGGAGTGTTCGCATGTTGGTGTGAAACCCACGATCGGCCTCCAAGCGCTTGAGCATCGTTGACGCAGGGATCCCCGCGCACAACCAATGGAAAATCTCATCATGGAGGTGGGGCGGTATCTTGCTCCGGATTTTGGTAACCGACGTGAAGCCTTGTGCAGGCTTTTTGGTCGCAAGTGCAGTTTGCTCCATCATATACTACGGGGCGAAACCGGTTCCCTACAGCACGCCACATCCCTAACGGAACTCATGCCCCGTATGTGCATCGTTATCCCATTCGCTTTCCGGCTCCGCAAGAAGGCTCTTGAGCTGGCGAGCCTCCATGAGACTGGCTTGGAATTGGGGCGCGAACGTTTGAAGGTCGGTTAGATAGACGATGTAGTAGGTGGACACCTTGGTCATGGGGACCCCAACGCGCTTGAGAAAGCCTCGGGTACCTTTGAGCGTGTAGCCGATCGCTTCGGCGATCTCCCGGAGGCGGTAAAACGGTTTGATGCCGAGGGTGGTCATAGGAGCACCAGCACCTTCTCAAGTCGCTCCCGTGAGACAATCCCGGGCTGCCTCCACCGTTCCACATAGAGGTAACCTCCCATGCTCTCGGCGATCTCGGTATGTGGCTCTCCCCAAAGATCGTAAGCGACACGGTATAGCGAGGTCAGATTGTAGGCCTCGTAAACGAGCGAGCCGGAAGCGATAACCGCGGTATAGTCTGCGGAACACTTGGGAGCATCGCAGCGAAGATACATCCGGCGCGTTCTCCCCCAGTACGCTGCATGGAGCCTGGTCCCGCAATGGGGACAGGGGCGAGGATCGCGCTTGCTCATAGGAGCACCAGAATCCTGTCCAGCTTGGCGAGATATTGAGGAAACTCCTTTGCCATTAGCGATTGGAGGGCCGCAAGCTGATTGGTGCATTCGGGAAGCGGAATGGTTCCACGAGAAAAGAAGGCCATCATAGGATCGCCATTGGGAACGCTTTGGAAAGACTGGGCCAGAGCGATCAGACGCCTTGCCACGGTTGTTTTGCGGCGACGCTTGGAGGCTAGTTCGCGCAAGTCGAAACGAGCATTCGAAAGCCGCCTCTGTAGGGGCGAGGCAAGGAACACGGCCCCATCCTGGTACAGCTCCTTTATTATATCGTGTGCGGTGTCTACGGTTATGAAGTGCGGTTGTCCATTGCTCATCGTGCCTCCTTTTTCTTTGCGGCAGCAAAAGCTTGCAACGCGGTTTCATGGTGGGTCCGGGTCTGCATGCGGAGGAGGGCCAAGGCTGCCCTGTCTTCGGTCTTGGCCTTGCCGATGGTGATTCGCTCCACGAGCTTTAGGAGCTCGGCGATCTCTTCCGGTCCAGAGAACGATTGCCGGTCCAGCAAAGTCCTTGCCGAATTGCTTTTCGACAAGCGGGGGAATGCGGTGGGGCCCATACGAGGCATAGAGAACCTTCCGCATGTGACGGGTGAGCCTGCCCAAGGCCTGCTCAATGCGCCGTTGCCGCGCCGTGGAGCGAAGCACGAAGGTGTTATAGGGATCGTGATAGTCGGTGCAGCCGCCGAATTGCGAAACATGCACCATGGCTTCCCAATTCGATTTGATTCCGCAATCAGCGTCGGAACGGCAGAATAGCCATTCCAAATCGGCCTGGGCCGTTGATTCAATGTGTCTCATGTCATCTCCTTTGAGGTCCCGGGGTGAGACTTGCGCTGTAAGGGCCTCGGAGATATGTGTGGAATTGCCCAGACCGGGGCGAAAACATTCTGTCAGAATTCCGGAAAATTGCCGGAATTAGGAGTCGGTTGTTTCGCCCGAAAACCGAACGTGTGAGCATGCTGCTTTAGCTGCAGTCCCCCCGGGAATTTATTCCCGGGGGTGCATAGCACGGATCGGTAACCGCACCGGAGTCTGGTGTTTACTGTCTTCAGCATACAGCAGGACTTAGGCGGTTTCTATTCGAGCGGTTTCTATTCGAGATGGGATCCGAGAGGAGATAGAGAGAAGTTTTTGGGGGCCAGGGGAAAAACGGTCCCATACAGCTCCCCATCTCTTCCCCTTTATCTCGGGCCAAAAAAAGGCCCCGTCAGTTCTGCAACTGAAAGGGCCGAGACAGGAGACCACACCACTGGTTCCGATGCTCTCACTATATGCCATCCGAGCCGTATGCGGGAGGCATCGAAAAACTTCTTTCAATTGGTGGGGAGCCGGAAAAACATAGTGCATTTCGGCAACTCACGAAAATGGTTTCACGGATCTATCAATATCGAGGCATCCAGTTGTCGGGAGCGTTTCCCGGCAGACCACACCAAGAAAAGGATAACCGATGAAACTACATATAGAGACAGGAATTGACGCATTCGAAAAACTGCCAGAAAAACTCATGCTCATTGAGCGGCTGGAGTTGGCTCGGGGAACCCTCAACCTAATCTGTGCGGCAGGCAGCACCGGAAAAAGCCTGCTCGTGCAGCATATCGCCTCATGCGTGGCAACGGGAGCCAAGCTATTCGGACAGTTTCCCGTTGCCCAGGGGAGTGTTCTGCACATTGACCAGGAGCAAAGCGAAGCCCAGACCCATACCCGATACATTCGGATTGGGGCCGGGTTGGACGTTGCGGCCTATGACATTGAGCTTCGAACCCTTGAACGGTTGCCAGCAAAGACCGATGCCAAGATCCTGGAGACCTATCGGGCTTCCTTCGCCAAGGAATTCGACGGGTATGCCCTGGTGGTCATCGATAGTTTGCGCGCCATCACCTCGGCCGATGAGAACAATGGGGACATGGAGCCCCTGCTAAAAATGCTCAAGGCGGTTGCCGAGGACACCGGTGCTTGCGTGGTCGTCATACACCATAAGGGCAAACACCAGACAGGAGCGCTCCAAACGGGGCGGGGCCATTCGAGCATTTACGACAGCATCGACGTCCAGATCGATATCAACAAGCATCCCGATCGCCAGTTTGAGCTTTTCTGTCAGAAGGCCCGAGACACGGCGGAATTTTCGTCGGTCTGTTTCACCTTCCGGGATGAGGGCCAATATGTGGCGCGCAGGCGTTGCAGTCACAAGCTGGTCTTTGAGTTCCTGGAAAGCATCTCGAATGCACTCAAGGCCCGAGTCTTTGCGGTCATCGCCGAGAAGCTACAGATTAACGTTTCGGCTCTGCATGCGGAGGTCAAAGGGGATAAGGCTCGGCTGATCGCCACCCTTAACGAGATGACCGAAGCGGGCTACGTGCAGCACAAGTCAGGGCCCAAGGGAGCCAAAATCTACAGCCCCACCCCGAAGGGCAATCAGTTCTTTCGCTCGGTGGCGGTCGAAAGCGGTGCACAATGAACTGCCCTCGCTGCAACGGGTCAATGACCATGATCCGAAGGTACCGAAGAGATACGAGTGCGGAGGATGCGAGACCGAAATGGTGTTTCGAGGCAACGGAGAACTAATCGCCTGGAGCGCCCATTTCGAAGAGTATTCGGTGGATGTCATTGGCAGCGGGACCATGAGGCGCGCGCATACTTGCCTATGGGTTCCATACAGGCAGGTACTGGTGCATTGGCCGATGTTTCTGCCGGTCGTGGTGTGCTCTCGTCTGCCCGAGACGCTCTCTGAGGCCCAAGCCGTGATCGAAAAAGTCGTGGTGCTCCTATGAGAGGGCGCACCAATCTCCTCCAGGCTCGATACGACCGGCAATCTCTACGGAGAGGAATGCGACAAGGATTACCACGTCGCGACCTTTTGGGATGAGTGGCGGGAGGAAGGCAAAACGTTCTCGCCGGGTAGGTGTCGGGTGCTGGACCTCATCGACAAGTATTCGCGGCAGCATCGAAATACGTTCCCGCGCCATGGGCATAATGGCACATTCCTGTATGGCGCGAAAGAAGGAGAGGCGCCCAGTACAGGAGAGACCATGCCACGAGGAAAACCAGGCACCATTCCATCGAAACGCTAAAAAAACCCCTCGCAGCTTATTCCCTTGCAAACGCACCGCCAAAAACGCACGGCACGTCACCGATTACTCCCATCAGATAGCCGATATCTTGCTTGCTCGGCCCGAATACTTGCGGGCCAGTGCATCGGCGGGGAAATGTTGGAGGCCGAAGCGTTCCTCCAGGGCTTCGACAAAGGGGACCCTGCGATCGATAACAAGCCGGAGCTTTTCACAATCCATCAACTCCGTTATCAGTTCTGCCCATCATCGAAATGGGACCAGCGAACGATGACCGGGAGAGAGATCGCGGTGGGCGATCCGTTATTGGTTCGTGACAGGAAACCTCTTGGACGAAGAGGTCCCGGAATACCGCAAAGTGGGGGAACCGGAATTACGAGGGCTTCAAAGAGGCGCAGGAGATCCTCCGCCGAGACAGGGAGGGAACGGCCGTTGTCCGCGTACGGGAACCGTATGGAGATCAGCGACGAGGCCAAAGCATCGGTATTTTTTGGGAGGATCTGGTTGGTCCGATCTTCCCATAGGCATGGGCAAGGGCAACGGGGCTTCACGGCCACGGTGGCAACCGATGACCGCCCCATACTCATTCTTTCGCGATTGCCTCATGCCGCTTCAAAAGCTCGGCTCTCGTGGTGCGGCTCTCTGGTGCATCATCAAGGATACGCTGGTCACCAATCATCAACGCTCTGTGCTCGGGATGGTGCGATCGGGCCTATCGCAGACCGCCATCGCCGACGCCTCAAGACTGACCAAGGCTCCGTGTCGAAGCTCATCGCCCGAGTGTTCGCCGAGGTGAGGGCCATGACGTGAGGCGTCTTGAGACCCTCCACGTGGGTATAGCGCCAGTCGGAAAGGATAGACCTCTGCGGGACATTGTTGGCGGGTTACTTGGCGAAGTCGGAACCCCCGATCTCCTCATGGCGGGACCAATCAGCGGCCAGGACACCGCGAGGATCCTCGTCCATAATGAAGAGATCCTCGCGAAGAATCCCCGTTTCCAGAGGATGACCCCGGAGTATTCCGCGGGCACTGACTACTTTTGCGCGCTGACTCTGCGCCGTGTCCTCGACTTCCTCAAGGAGGGGGAGTGATCGGCCGGTGCGTGGCGCCAAGTTGCACCCGTCCCCCACGCGATAAGGGCTTTTGTGGTGCGCACTACGCCAGGCTAATGCGAGGCCATTCGTTTGCGAAGCCCCTCCGCCGGAACGCGCCTCGGGGAGCGGGATCGATTACCACGACAGGGTACCGAGCAATCTGCCGCGGGGGCATCACCAAGGGCGAGCATCGCTGGGTGATGGAGGAGCATCTCGGAAGAGAGCTTCTCCCGAGCGAGGAAGTCATCACCGTAACGGTAACCGGCTCGATAACAGGATCGAAAACCTGGAGCTTTGGATTACCTCGCAACCCTCGGGGCAGAGACCGGCGGACCTTGTCTCGTGGGCATGGGAAATAATCCGCTCATACGATGACGGATATGCGCCAGCGGGCGCAGAGGAGCAAGGCGACGACGGGGCGGCACTATGACCTCCACCTATTGCCTATGGTGCTCGCGCCTCATGCGTCCGCCCACCGCTCGCGCCTATCGCGATTGGCTCTGCGATCATTGCCCGTTTGAGTGCCACTACACGGGGGATCTCTTTTACGCCGTTGTGATGGGCTGGCGCGTGGCGATCTGGCTGGAGAGGCAAGAGACCGCCCTCTATCCGCTGTCGGAGGGGATTTCGGCGATCCGAAACGAGATCCGGATCCCGCGCATCGTGAGGAGCGCCGATGAGGTGGCGAGACTTTTGGTGCTGCGATGATGACCGAAGAGGAAAGGGATTTGAAGGTGAAACTATGGGCCTTGAGCTGCAAAGGTCGGGTGCATGGGGATCGCATCTCATGGGATGCAGGGCAAATGTGGTTGTTAACGCGTGACGGAAAGACCACCTTGATAGAAAACAGGCATCATGTGAAACCAGTCGTGGTCAAGGTCTGGGAGCATATCCTCTCCCCTGACGAAGTCCGGGCCGTGCTCGAAACGGATTGGAGCAAAAGGGGGGTGCTCGCACAGATAATACGTTGGATGATGCACTGGTGGAGAGGGGTGCTGCGATGATATTCCTTGTGATAGCCGTAATCATGGCTGTGCTGCTAATTCGCTCGGAGAGGCGATATCGGCAATGGGCAAAGCGAATCGAGAAACCAGTTCCGTTCGCAACTGCAAGCAGAGCGGAGCTGTTAAACAGCTGAAAGCGGACAGGTATGGGCTGCATCTACGATTGCAGGAAAAGGACAGATTAATTAACGGAATAGGGAAACTATGATGACGCGCGCGGAAATAGAGAAGCTGGTGGCGGAGTGGACAAGGCATCCGCTGTTAACGCGGTGGCGATCTGGTGAGACGCTATTGGCGCTGATCAAAACGGAGCATGGAGGCTCATCGCTTCGGTATAAGGCAGAGCCGGTTAAGTGGCTAACGTTAACAGCCTGGAATCATATTCTGTCTGCCGATGAAGTCCGGTCCGTGCTCGAAAAGGACTGGACCAAAGTGCTGGTGCTCCTTTGAGTGGGACACTCGGAGGAGCGGAGCGACGATGATGAGCGCATCCATCGGCCGCTATACCCTAACGGGCACCAATGACGGACGCATCGCCGTGGACTTCGTCGAAAACGGTGTGCGCTGTCGAATGCTCCTCTCTGACCTGGAGGGGTTTCTTAATGCCAGGGTCATGGAGTGGCACGAAGACCGAGCCCGTATCGCCGAGCTCTTCACTCTCTTTCACGATGACCCAACAGGGTTTCTTGACCATCCCGAAGCCAAGCCGCTCCTTGATGCCCTGGACGATCCGGAGCTCATTCCGGGCGAGCATTACGAAGGCAAGGAGCTTTCCCGCTGGCATCTCCGGCAATTGGTCACCGCATATAACCGCGTCCATGGGACGGAGATCCAACCCGGAAGCATCGCGATATGAGCGAGGGCCCACCATTAGCGCCTTCGGCTGCACCAAGATACGAGCTCACCCAGGGGGACGTCCTCTCGGTTCTCCGGACGCTTCCGAGCAATCACTTTGACGGGCTGCTTTCCGATCCTCCTTACGCGCTTCGCTTCATGGGCAACCGTTGCGGATTACGAGCTCCCGTCCGTTGACGTGTGGCGCGAGGTCTTGCGCGTGCTCAAGCCAGGGGCCGCGGTTCTCTCATTCGGAGGCACGCGCACCTTTCATCGCCTCGCCTGCAATATCGAGGACGCGGGGCTAGAGCTCCAGACACGCTCTCTTGGCTGTACGGCTCGGGCATGCCGAAATCACACAACGTGAGCAAGGCGATCGACAAGAGAGCAGGGGCAACGAGGGAGGTTATTGGATCGCGCGTCCTGTCCGGTAGCGCTGCCCTGTCCACGAAAGAGAAGGGAGGCACCTTCGCTGCTGGTACCAAGAGTGCGGGCCGCTCAATCGAAGTGCCCATCACTGCCGCCGCAACGCCTCTCGCCCAGCTTTGGGAGGGGTATGGCACGGCCCTTAGACCCGCTTCGAGCCCATCATTTTGGCCCGTAAGCCGCTCGATGGAACCGTTGCAGAGAATTGCGACGAATGGAAAACCGGCGCCATTAATATCGACGGGTGCCGCATCGATGCACGCGGAGAGAAGGCCTACGGCTGGCGATTGACCGGCAGCAAGGCCAGCGATAACCGAGCCATGAGCGGCGCGAATTACGACGCGCTCCGTCGCATGAAGAGGGCCAGGAGATCCCGGGGAGGTGGCCTGCCAACGTGCTCCTTGATGAGGAAGCCGGGGCGATGCTCGACGCGCAAAGCGGCAACCGCAAGAGCACTCCCTACCCGGAGAACGTGGCAAGCGGTGCCGTGCTCCCGTTCACCCGTCGCACCGCTGGCGGTTACAGCGACCAAGGAGGAGCGTCCCGGTTCTTCTATCGTGCCAAGGTCTCTGCCAAGGAGCGAGGGGAGAGCGACCACCCCACCCTCAAGCCCATCGCCCTAACCGAATGGCTGGCCACGCTCATCAAGCCGCCGGGGGAGGGAAGCCGCTTGCTCATCCCATACGCCGGGGTGGGTAGCGAGGTAATCGGAGCGCTCCGAGCCGGTTGGAGCGAGGTGACGGGCATCGAGCGAAGCCCCGACTACATCGCCAAGCTCACGCCAGGATCGCGCGGCTCGGCTGTTAGCGCTTCGGCTTCTTGCGGAGCGCTTCCGTCACGAGGATCCGGACCGCCATCCCAAGGCTAACGGTGCCCTCGGGCAGGGACCTCTCCCGCTCGATGCGTTGCGCCAGCTCCTCAAGGCCTTCCCGCTCCGCTTTGGTCAACCGGACCGTAAGCGAGACCTCCAAGGCTTGTCCATCGGGGAGCTTCCTCCGGGGCATCCGTGCGGGTCTCTGTACCACGCTGGGCACGCTACCACCGGGAGACAGTTTCCGCAGGCATATAGACTGCGAATGCGGTTAATTGTCTTGCAGATTGGCGCCCCAGCCATACGCTTTCGATCGGAGGAAGCGATGGAAGCCATGTTCGAAACCTTGGTGCGGTTGCTCGACGAATTGAGCGACGTGGACATAGGCCGCGAGACCGCGGCCCAACTCGGAGACCCGCGAGAGCTTTGCGCGTGGGTCCGGTTCTGTGCGGGCAAGCCCTCGCGCGATTCCCTCATCGCTGCCGCTGCCCTGGCGCTCCGGTGCGAGGCAGCACGCCGCTACCCCGGCCTTATGCGCGTGGTGGCGCAATGACCCGTCAGGGCTTGGCGTTGCTCGCGCTCCTTGCCTCCGCGTGCGGCGGAACCGCACCCGAGGCGCAAGAAGTCGCACCCTCCGATCGGCCCGTGGAGACGCCTCCCGTCAACCCTTACGCGTCCGTTGCCCTCGATGGCGAGGATCGGGCTTGTGTGGCGCCGGGAGCCGTGTGCGCCAAGGAGTGTTGCTCGGGGAGCTGGTGCATCCAGTCCGCCGATCTGCACAACGCGTGGATCGGCCGGTGCGCTTCGTTCTGCAAGAGGGACGCGGACTGTCAGAGCGGCTGTTGCTTCAATGCCGGGACGCTCGGCCGCGTTTGCCAGCCAGAGAGCCTCTGCAAGTAGAGCGACCCCCACCGCTCATCAAGGCCGGGCCCCACCTTCGGGGGCCCGGCCTTTTGCTTTTGTGGCGCTTCGTTTCTGACAGTTAGAACGCTCCGAACCCTGGAGAGTGGTGCAGTTTGATGGAGAGATGACGCTATGCGGTGCCAACAGTTCCACGGCGTTAGAGAATGATTGACAATCCTGGAGAGTTGTGGATCAGCTTGCAAAACCGTCATACGTGGGTTCAAATCCCATCCGCACCTCCGAGCGATGCCCAAACGATGCCCAAAGCGGGGAGGGTGTCGAGGAGGCGCTTGCCGGAGCGCTCGCGCGGGCATCGGAGGCGGGGCGCTGGGACGTCGTCGCGCAGCTCGCACGGGAGCTCGAGGCACGGCGGTCTGCTCGCGCTGGGAACGTTGTCGCCCTCGACGCGCAACGCCGCCAGCGCGGTGCGTAAGGGCGCTCGTCTCCACAACGCCGCGTCGATCCGCACGGGGGACGAGTGTCTCCGTCCGGGACGGCCGACGCGCGGAGGGAAACCGTTTCTCTCTCCCACCGACTTCCTTCTTGTTGACCGTACCCAGCGGTGCGCGCGATCCTCGCCCACCATGGCCCTCGCTGCTCGGAAAGTCCTATACGACAAGATCTCGAGCGCCCGAGGGCGCCATCTGATCGCGGTCTACCTCTGCGCGAGAGAAGGCCTAGCGGCCCAGATGGCGCAGGACATGCTGGCGCCATTCTTTGTCAGCTGCAGCTGCTCCCGTCGGATGAGAAGGGCGTGGACGTCCTGATCGAGAGTATCGGGGGCGCCGCGGACGTCGCGATCCGCATCAACGACGTGCTCCGCGAAACGAACCGCGACCTGAACGTGCTGGTGCCCAGGAGGGCATTCAGTGCGGCGACAATGCTAGCCCTCGGAGCGAAGCAGATTGTCATGCATCCATACGCGTGCCTCGGTCCGATCGACCCGCAGCTTCAGATGCGCAAACCGGACGGCACGGTCGATTCGGTGGCTGTGGAGGACATCCGAGCGTTCGTGGAGTTCCTTACTGACGAGGCGGGCATCTCGGATCAACGGGAGATCGCCGCGGTGTTCTCGAAGTTGCTGGATGGGGTGCCCCCGACGGCGCTCGGGGTTGCGCGTCGATCGTCAAAGCGCGCCGTCGAGATCGCCAAGGAATTGCTGCTTCGCCACGTCAAGGAGGGCGACGCTCAAGCGAAGGTCAGCTCTATCGCCGAGAGACTCGCTGGCGGCTATCACGAGCATGGTCACCCTATCTCTGCGACGGACGCGCGCTCGATGGGCCTCCCGGTCGAGGTCGCGAAGTCTCCGCTTCGGGAAGACCTCTGGGCTCTCGTTCTGGATGCGGACGAGGAGCTGAAGACGAACCTCCCGCACCAGACGTATATGGCCGGATTTAAGGCTTGGAGCGACCGCCGAGCACGCTGGAAGCGCGACTACGAAGCCAAGCCAGCGCAAGCGCTAGACGCACTCGATGCGGAATTTGCATCTCTCCAACAGAGCTTCCAGGCACCGGTCGACTTCGAGATGGAGGCGACGGTAGGGCTCGTCGAAAGTGCAAGGGGTGCAGACCGATGCGTCACACGTTTTATGAACATCTGCTCAGTCACCCCGGCCGGCGTCAAGGTTTTCGGTGGCCCGCCCAGCGTGGTGTGGGAGACTACGGCGTTATGATCGTGAGCCCGCAGCCGACGTCCCGCTTTCGGTTGGCCTCTAGAGCCCCGCGCGGCACGACATATGTGGGGGCGCCACTCGAGTGGGAGGCGCCGGTACACTGCGAATCGATCGTTGTCGCGTCCTCGATGTTCGAAGAGGGCTCGATCGAACACGATGTGCAGGAGCTGACCCCAGTCGTCACGAGCGGCTAAGCGTTCTCGCGACCGTCCGCGCGGCGCCAAAGCGCCGCGGTGCTCGTGCCTCACGTAGCTTTTGTCGTCCGCGCGTAGCCGCGATTAGCTGCACGTAAACGACGGGCGCGCCTAGCCTTTTCGCTCTCAGTGGCCCGCCGCGTCGGGGCGGCCACTTGGGAAGCTTGGTCGCTTGTGGCCCTGTTGGGCCCATGAGCCAGGACCGATCACGCACCGAGGTGTTCAAGCTCCGGGTCACGCGCGAGGAGCGCAAGCTCATCGAGAGCCTTGCTCGTCGCGATGGCTTGAGCGCCTCCGACGTCGTGCGCCGCGTGATCCACGCCGAAGCCAGGCGCATCAATCGCCAGGACGCCAAGTAGGCGCGGGACGTCGTGAGCGAGCGAAAGCTCCGCCCCAAGGCGACCGCGTCGATCGCGATCGCGCCCGCGACCGTCACTGACCTGACGGCGGCGCAGGTGCTCGGCCTCGAGCCGCGGCCGTTTCGGGAGCTGCTCGTCCGCGAGGCAGTGCGGCACGCGCGTGTCGGCCAGCGCGTGATCGCGCGCGTCGAGGACGTGCTCGCAGCGCTTGATAGCGTCGCCGAGCGGCAGCGGAGCGGGGCAGACAGCGAGCGAGTCGAGGACGAGCGCAAAGCCGACGAGGACGGCCCCGGCGTCAACGGGCTGCTAGCGCGTATCGGGCGCCGGCGCGTCGTCGGAGGTCGGCAATGAGCCCGCGACGACGGGGACGCCTCGCGCCTGGTCGAACGAGCGAGCAGGACCTCCAGGAGCTCGGTATCGAACTGGGCCCGGAGCATGCCGTCGCCACGCTCGACGCGTTGGGGGAGACGCCGCTCGACGAACGACGGCTCAGCGCGCTGCGTGAGGCCGTCCAGCGCCGGCTCGAGCTCAGAGCGCGAGGGCCGCGGAAATGATGACGAGCGATTCGCGTGCGACGCGTTGGCGCGCGCGGCCATTTTTGGGTGCCGTAGCACGAAGTGTTTTCGTAGCAGGCGCAGCATGAGCGCCGCCTTCGATAGACCGGCCGTCGAGGATCTGGGCGAGCCCCCGCCGTGGCCGGACGACGACGGGGCGATCGTCTCGCGCGAATCGGGACCGATCGACGCGCGCATCCCGCCGCACGACCTCGACGCGGAGCGCGCGCTCGTCGGCGGGCTTCTTCGCGCCGACCCCCGGTGCATGGCCGTCGCCGGCGACGTCTCCGCGGATGCCATCGACGGCGCGCACGGTCGCGTCTACGCCGTGTGCCTCGAGCTGCTGGCCGAGGGGATTGAGCCGTCCCTCGAGCTCGTGACGACTCGCCTACGCGCAATCGGGAGGCTCGCCGAGGTCGGAGGGGTCGCGTCGCTCACGGAGCTCGCCGAACGCGCGCCGGTCCCGTCGCCTTCTCAGGCGAGAGAATACGCGCGGGTGGTCCGCCAGATGGCGGCCGCGCGGGCCGCAATCGTCATCGGTCAGCGCGTCCAGGCGCAGGGCTACGCCGGCGTCGAAGCGGAGAGCGTCATCGAGTCCGCGATCTCCGACCTCAGCGCCCTGAGGCCGAGGCCCGCTGCGTCTCTCGCATTGCTGGACGGGCAAGCCCTGGCCGCGCCTCTTCCCGCGGTCGAGTATCTCGTTGCGCAGATCGGACTGGTTGCGGGGAGCGGGGCGCCGCACCTCGCGGCTGGCTATGGCTCCTCCGGCAAGACGCTCATCCTGCAGGCGCTCGCTCTCGCGCTCGCCGGCGGCCGGGCAGTCTGGGGTGTCTATAGCGCCACCCGGCGGCGCGTCGTGCACGTCGACTTCGAGCAGGGCGAGCGACTGACGCGCCGACGCTACCAGCGTCTCGCCCTGGCAATGGGCCTCGAGCTCGCCGAGCTCGGCGACGCCCTGGCAGTCGCCATCATGCCGCCGCTCCGTCTGCAGCCGGCATGCGCGGACGCGTGGCGCGAGCTGATGGTCGGTCGCGACCTGCTCATCATCGACTCGCTGCGCGTTGCTACCGCTGGCGCCGACGAGAACTCGAGCGACATCCGGGCGGGTCTCGACCTACTCGGAGGGCTCAGCGAGCAGACTGGATGCCGCGCGCTCGTCGTTCATCACGCGCGCAAGGCGGGCGAGGACGACCCGGGCGGCCGCTACGCGATCCGTGGCTCGTCCGCCATCTTTGATGCGGTCGACTCGGCATACGTGTTCACCGCGGAGCGGGGCGAGCCCGTGAAGGTCGAGCACGTGAAGGCCCGCTCGCATGGTGAGCCGGTGGAGGACTTCGCAATCGTGATCGGCGACGTCGAGGTAGACGGCGATGCACGCGCGGGTTTGGCCGCGCGCGTGCACGGGGCCGAGCTCGTCGAGCAGCGACGCGAGCAGCGCCTGGCCGCCGCTCAGCGGGACCAGGTGCACCACGACGCGGAAGCAGTGCGCCGAGCGCTTGGCGGCCATCCTGGACTCGGCACCGTCCAACTGCGGGACGAGGCCCACCTGTCCGGCGCTCGCCTCTCCCGCGCGCTCACGAGCCTCGGCGACGCCGTCGAGGTCCGAGAGGAGTCGCAGGGCCGTACGCGAGTGCGACGCCACTACCTCCGGGGGCCGAAGTGATGACGGATGGAACGCCTGGACTACGGGTGGATTCCAGGCGTCGTCCACGCGTAGTGCGACGCGGGTGGACAGGACTCTATAGAGTCCACCCGCGTCCACACGTGGAGGCCATCCGGCGGGGTGGTGGCGAAGGAAGAGCCGTCCACCCGTCGCGTCGTTGGCGCAATGGGGCTCCAGAACAGTGCATGGGGGTGCGCCTCCTGGGGGAGGCGGGCGGAAATCCGCGCCAGCGAGCGGACCACGACTTTACGGCCAGTTTCGAGCGCGCGTCGCCACCCCCCGTCCCGAACACGATTAGGGGTTCCACGTCCGGGGGGACTAGATTTTCTAGCGCGTGTGCCTGCGCGGATTTTCGCGTTGGTAACCGAACGGTAACCCTCGAGCAGTCCAGGTCCCGACGTCGCGCTCCCGCCGTCCGGAGGTCCCGACGCTGATGCCCTCCGCGCTCGCCAGGATCGGCCGAGACGCGCCGGCGCCGTTCCCGAGCGCCGGACAGCGCGCGTTCGAGGCGATCGATGCCAAGCAGCTTTGGATCGCCTCGGCGCTGAACGTGACAGTGGCCGCGGTGTCGCGCCTGCAGAGCGGCCGCCGGCGGCCGTGCTTGGACCTCGCCCTGGCCATCGAGGAGCACTTCAGAGATCCCGGTCGCGTTCTGGCGACTTGACTGCCAGTCAACCTCCGAAGGTTGTTCGGCCAGCCGCGGGAGCGCAGGCTCGGGGCCATGAGCAACGAAGATTCCGACGTCGCCCAAGGCATCGCCATTCGCGGGGCGCAACGCGTGCTCGCGACTCGCGGCGCGCCCGCTCACGAGCGACAGCAAGCGCGGCGCGTACTTTCCAAAGCGGGAATCGACCCCGACACCGGCCTGCGGGGGCCGCACTGGGACCCGGACCGCCCGAATCAGAAGGTCTACCCCCAGCTCACGAAAGCCGAGGCGCGCGCGGTCCTGGCGCAGCGCGACACGCAGACCGTACGCGGCACGCCGAGGGGCTTCCGATGAACGCCCTCGAATCGCTCGCCGCGAGCGTGTCGGTCCGGCCGCACCTGGCGGCGCCGCACGCAGAAGCGATGGCTGCGTACACCGCCGCCGTCGTCCTGGTCGCCGAGAAGTCGGCGGCTCTGAACGAGGCGCTCGAGCGCTACAAGCGCGCCCCGAGCGATGAGCAGCTGCGCCAACGGCTGCGTGCCGCCGGCGCCGAGCTCTCGCAGGCGCACACGGCGGTCGCGTTGACGGGCGCCGAGACCGCCAACGCCCTGGACGATCTGCGAAAGGCCGACCACGCGATCGCGCTCGCCGTGCGCGGCGTGCACCATCCCGACCGCATCGCGGCCGCCGCGCCGACGACGGCGATCGAGTGCATGTCTGCGAATCTTGCCCAGGCGGCCGCCAGCGGACAACCCGACGTCGCCGAGCTCCGCGCGTTCCTCGCCCGCGTCGACGCGAACAACGAAGCATCGGCCTACCTGCGAACGGAGGGCACGGTGTGCCCGAACGTTCACCAGGGCCTGTTTTTCTTGCCGCTCTTCGAGGCGCTCGCCGTGCGCGGCGTGTTCGTCAACGGTGCGCCGTGGGCGGCGGACTACCTGCCGTCGATGCAGGCGTTGGCCTTGCGGGACTGGTGCGAAGCGCATTCCGACAAGGCGGACCGGCTGCGCCCCGAGCTCGCGGCCCGTGCCGCGTCGATCGCCTCTCACCAGCGCGAGTACGCGCAGATCCGTCGCGCGTGCGCGGACGGGGTCCGGACCTGGCACGAGTACACCCGCTGGCAGGCGCGCCAGACGGGCGAACTCGCAGCGCCGGCGCTGCCGCCTTCCCCCGGCTCGGGCGGCCGACCTGTGCAGGCGCCCGCGGGCTACTACCCCAGCGGGGCCGAGCCGACCCGCTCGAAGCCCGGCGCCTCGCCGGCCGCGGACGCCATCGAGCGCAACCGCGCGTCGCTCCCCCCGTTCGCGAGGGGCGGCACCACGTGAAGACTTTCGGGCGCGGCGGGGTTGCCGCGAACTTCACCGCCGCGCCCGGAGCAGGAGCCGCAAGGCGCCTGGGCCTCAGCCGCGCCTCGCGGGTCTCCACTCCCGCGGGGCGCGCGCTGCTGGCCGAGATCGTAGACAACGCATGACGCGGCCGCCGTCGCCGCCAGGATGGTCACGATGAGTACCGATAACGTCGACCTGTCGCCCCTCTTCGAGAGGGCCTGTCAGCTCATCGAGGGGGACGCAAAGATCACGGAGCAAGTTTGGGCCGCCTTCCAAAAGGACCACGTCTTTCGATTCGACTTCTCCGGCACGGGTGAGCCCGCGTTGATGACGCGCGCGCGGTCTAAGTTTACGTCGCCGGAGCTCCGTGAGGCTCCGAAGCGCGAACTTCCCGGAGACCTGCCAGGCTGGATCGCGGTGTGCGTCGGAAATCGGGGCCAGATCTTCCCGTACCTCTTCAAGGACCGCGCTGGCATGGCGAGTACCATCTTCCCGCGCGACAGCGAGCTGCTCGACGCCGAGCCGCCGGCCGACCACGGGCTGCCGTACTGGATGATCGCGCCGGAGGTGCAGGAGTCGCTCCCCGCTGTTCCGGTGGGCAGCGTGTTCTTTCTGGAGCGCACGCGCAAGCCGGTAAAGCGCGCGGATGGCGGATGGGACGAGGGGTTTACCAAGATGCGCGACGCGACGGTGAGCGAGGTTCTGAGCCTCCTCCCGTCAGCCGCGCTCAGCGCCGAGCACCAGACCGTGCTTGGACCCTGGAGCACAGTCGACGAACGGGCGTGCCGGCGCCTCGTCGCCCTCGACTGCGATGGTCGCGTCTACGCCGCGCGCGTCGAGCTGCCGGTCCCCTCGTGAGCCCGCTCCCCGCCGCGGGGAACAACGGGGCCGTATGACGGCCCTCACCGAACCCGAAACGCCCGCCCAGAAGCGAGAGCGCGTCGCGAACGATGCGTGGTCCTCACGCGTCGTGGCGCTCGTTCTCGCCGGCGTGCCGCTCCGGCGCGCGTGGGGCCTCGCCAATCGAATCACCTGGGCTCCAAAGAAAGAGGGGCCGCGCATGTCGAGCAGTGCACGGGCCGAGCGATGACGGGGCTCGGGAATCTCGAGAGCGCGCGCGTCGCCTTGGCGGCCGCCAGCGCCGCGCCGGAGCCCGACGTCGCTGCGCTCTACCTTGCCGTGGCGCGCACCGGCGTCGAGAAGGCGAAAGCCGACCTGCGCGAGCTCGAGGCCGTTCTCAACGCGAGAGAGCTCGCGCTCGTCGCGCGCGTCGGGCCGCGGCAACGCGAGCTCCCGATCACACATGAAGGAGACTGAACGATGCTGGACGAATCGAGATTTTTTGCGCGGCTTCTGGCTCCGGGCGTTTGCTCGATTCACCCCTACGCCGGGAACCCCGCACTCTATCCCCCGAACATCGGCCTGCTGGACGACCCCGACCTCAACCCGGCCACCTCATCCGCGTTGAACGTCGGGATCCAAAACCTCGCCGACCGCACCGCGTACCTCGCCCAAACGGTGCGCGCTCTGGGAACCGAAAACTGGTATCCGCCGATCGCGACGCCAGGGGGTGGCGGCGTGTTTGGCCGTCCGGCCTGGGACCCGGTGAACGGGCTTTGGCTCTTCACCTACTTGACGGGGACGGTCGGCGGGATCCAAGGCGTGTACGGCCTGCCGGGGAGCAACAACCCGGCGTTTAGCGGGATCCTCGGCACGCCGATCACGGGGGCGCCCGCGATTTGGAGCGTTTGCAAGGACCCGACCGACGCGACGACGTTCTACGTCGCGGCCATCGGCCTCGGCGGCAACAATGACCTGTACGTCTGGAGGCTCGACATCGGGACGGGCGTGTACACGCAGGTGCTGCACGACCCGAGCGGAGTCTTTCAGGATGCGGAGCTCTGGTATTTTTCCGGCTCGCTGATCCTGGCTACGGTCGCGGCCTCGGGCGTCAGCTTGATCCGGATCTCGCGCGACCACGGCTCGACCTGGTCGACGGTGAGCATCACCGCCGTCACCGGTCGTTGGACGCTCCACGACAACGGCACGCAATTTATCGCCCTTGGATCCCAGGTAAGCGGCGGGTCGGCGCCGCCCCTCGTCGTCACGAGCTCGGACGGTCTCGCGTTCACGACGCGCGCGATCACGGGCATGGGCGCGACGTACACGGGCCTGGGCGTCGCGAATGGCACCGATTTCGGCGGACCCTGCTGGATGGTCCTCGCGAGGAACGGCAGCGCGCGCACCTTCTGGCGCTCCTACGACGCGATCAACTGGGCGCAGGTCGGCGCGACGCTGACGGCGACCGCGTGCGCCGACATCGCTGCGAGCGGACCTCTCTTCGTGATCGCGTCGGTGGACACCAACGGGACGTACCTCTCCTATTCCTTCGACGGCTGCGTCACCTGGCACAAGACGCAAATGTACCTGCCGCTCGCGACGCAGTATTTTCTGCAGAGTAACGGAGGACAGTTCGCGCTCTGCATCCTGCTCGAGGCGGTCTTCTCCTATGTCGTCGGACCCTCGGGAGTGCTGAGCACATAAGCGAGGAGCGCGCCTGATTGGGTCGCGAATGCCCCCGCGCGCGACTTCGAGGCGGCTGTCCGAGAGCGAGGCGCCGCCGGGGTGAAGGTGGGAGCAATCGTCGCCCTCGCCGTTGACCCGCGTCCGTCACGGAGTGTAAAGACATTCCGTGACGGTCACACAACGTCTACACACGGAGAGAGCAACGATGCAAACTGGCCCCGTGGCACGAGACCGACTGTTCAACATGCGCCTTAGCGAGGACGAGGCGGCGCGCCTCGAGCGCCTCGCGACTCACTACGGGCTGAACGCCGCTGGCGTGATCCGGATGCTTCTCAAGCGCGAGGACGACCTGATCCGCGCAACTGCCGGCTCGGCGACAACGGCGCGCAAGGCTACAACGAAGCAAAAGCGCTGACGTGAATCGCGCCGGCGGCGGCTGGAACCGCCCCGGCGCATGGCCATCAACCTGGATGAGAGGGGATGACGATGAGCAAGGTAGAACAGAAGAGCCCAAGCGCAACCGCAGTCACTCGGCGCAAGACGAGGAAGTCCTCCGAGGGCGACGAGCTCGCCGGCTGGGCCGAGGACCTCGACGAGCAGCTCGCGATGTTGCATGCGGCCGTGCTCGAGGTCGAGGGCGAGTTGCCGACGGGGGTCGACGTGGAGGTGCCCATGGCGATCATTCACGGGCGGATCGCGTCGCTCTACAATGCCACCGCGCACATGCGGCGCGGCTCTCTCGGCAGGGACGGCGCAGCGTGAGCACCGCTTCGCGCCACGGGCCGCTGCCGCAATGAGCGCCCCGAAGCGCCGACGTCGCGCGGTGAAGCGCGCCGCGAAGCCGGCGAACGCCCCAGGGCCTTTCCCGTTCAGGCGGGCCGTCGCCAAGGAGTGACCGCGATGCCGCGATTCGAAGCGAAGGGACAGGTCCTCCAGACGGCGACCGGCTACAGCGCTCGCGTGCGCGTGGCTCCCGGCCCGAACGGGCGTCCGTCGTTCCCGCTCGCGGCGCGCTCCGAAGCGGCGGCCGAGGAGCGGACGAAGGTCCTTGCGGGCATCGCGAAGCGGCTTCGCGGCCCCGCGTCGCGGAACGAGCTCGAGGAGCTCCTCACCGCCGCCGGCGACGCGCGGACGCCGAACGCGCTCGCCGACGCGCTCAAGGTGGCCGACATGCTCGAGGCGGGCGAGACCGAGCGCGTCACGAGCGCCCTCGCGCCGACCTTCGAGGCCTTCGCGAAGGAGTGGACGAGCGGCGACCTGCGAAAGAAGCACCCGGACCACGTGCGCGAGAAGGACGCGACGCGCGACCTCCAGGTCCTCCGCGACTACATCAACCCGGAGATCGGCCCGACGCACCTTCCAGACGTGACCCTCGAGCATGCGGAGCGCGTCATGGCGAAGCTGCCTCCCGAGCTCGCCCCGCGGAGCCGCAAGATCGTCGCCCAGTGCATGAGCAAGGTCCTCTCCCTGGCGGTCTACCCGGGGCGCCACATCGCGAGGAACCCCATCCCGCGCGAGTGGATGCCCAAGGTCCCGCGGAGCGCGAACAAGGCCAAGGCGTACTTGTACCCCGAGGAGGACGCGAAGCTCCTGTCTTGCAACGCCGTCGATCTCGAGCGTCGCATCGCGTACGGCGTGCTCGCTCGCGAGGGCATGCGCGCCTCCGAGCTCGCGCTCCTGCGGTGGCGCGACGTCGACCTGAAGCACGGGCGCGTGCGCCTCGACGAGAACAAGACGGACGACCCGCGTGCATGGGCGCTCTCGCCGGACGTTGTGCGCGCGCTTGCCTGGTGGAAAAAGAAGTGGGGAGGCGAGGAGAGCGATCTCGTCATCCGCTTCGACTTGGCGAATGCCGTTTGGTGGCTCCGGGGTGCGCCGGATTGGAAGGCGGACGACGGACCGAAGGGGCGAGGGGACCTCCGCACGGCAGGCGTCACGCGCCCCGAGCTCTTCGAGCGTTCGAAGGCGCGCCAGCCGCTACGGGTGCACGACCTGCGCGCGACGTTCGTCACCGTGTCGCTGGCGAACGGCAAGAGCGAGCAGTGGGTCACGGACCGCACGGGGCATCGCTCGAGCGCGATGCTGGCGCTCTACACGAGGCAGGCGCGTACCTGGTCGGAGCTCGGCCTGGGCGAGCTGAGACCGCTCGATGCGCTCCTTCCCGAGATGCGGAAGGCCCGCCGTCCTGCACCCCCGCCATTGGACAAGCATTGGACATCGGGCTCCTCATCCGGGGCGATCCCGGGAGCTCCCGTTGCACGATCGGCCGGTTTTTCCGCGGTGCCCGAGAAGCAGCGCGCGGTGCCCCCCCTTGCAAAACCGTCATACGTGGGTTCAAATCCCATCCGCACCTCCGGTGACCTCCCCGAAGACTCGCATCGAGACCGCCCGCATGAACGCGCAGAGCATGCGGCGCGGTGGGCTTCGACGCCTCGACCGGGCGATCGTGCTGCTGCAAGAGATGCAGGCCGAGCACGACGACGGCGCCGGAATCGGAGACCGGGATCTCCCCCGCCTGGCGCGCCTGCTCCGCGAGTGCCGCTATCACTTCTCCGGGGCGCTGAAGGACGAGATCGACGAGCTGGCCCAGGCGGCCGCCGCCGACGGGCCGCCGCCGGCCACTCCGCCTGACCCGCCCGCGAACGTCGTCGACCTCGCCGAGGTACTTTCGCGCGGCATCAAGGTGAACGCACCTCCCTCGGGCGACGCGTCGTAACTCGCGCGCTACGGCCTCTGCTCTCAGCGGAGTCTCATGCAGGTCTTCGCTCGCTGACGCGGGATATTTCCGTTTTCACGAGAAGGTGCGGCCCCTAGTGTCGACGGCCATGCTTCGGTCGTCTCGCTCGGTCGCGTTCGCGTTGTCCTTGATTGCCTCCGCGTGGATGTTCGCCTGCGGGTCCGCCTCCGAGCATGCGAGCGGCTTCACCTCCGACGCCTCGACCCCCGATGCCCCCCTGGTCGGGAACGACGGCGCGCCCGTAGACGCCACGAGGGGCGCCACATCCAGCGGAAGCGCCTCGGATGGCGCATCGCTCTTCGGCGACGGCGCCTTCGTCACCGATGCTCCGCAGGTCTTTGACGTCGAGCCCAGTACGCTTCAGACGATCACGGTCACGGCGGGCCAGACGATGCCTAGCATCACGTACAAGGCGACCCTCGCCGGCGCGCCGATCCAAGCCGCATGGACCGTCGATCGCGGCGATCTGGCGATGATCGCCGCGGGGCCCTCCGCCGACGGGGTGCTAACGCCCACCGGATCGACGGGCGGCCTCGTGAACGTCATCGCGGGCCTGAACGGCCAGATCGTGAAGCGGCAGGTTCTCCTTCAGCTCACCGCACAGCAGAACGGGCCGAACCCCAACGCACCCGCCGAGGGACCGCAAATCCCGACGAGTACGTCGCAGCTCGGCTCCGGGGGTGGCGTGGGGGGTGTCGGTGGAGAAGGACTCGGGGCTGCGGTCACCGACCCGGGCACCCTCGCGGCCCTGCAGAACCCCAGCGGAACGGGCCAGCCGCAGGGGCTCACGATGCTCTACCCGTATGACCAGACGGTGTTCCCACGCGGGCTGCTCGCGCCCCTCCTCCAATGGGACTGGAGCTTCGGGGACGCCGATGCGATCCAGATTCAGCTCAAGACGAGCAGCGGTTCGTTCTCCTGGACCGGCGTGTTCGGGCGGCCCGCGATCTCTGCAGCAGACCGGTGGGAAGTTCGTTCGGCATCCGATCCCGCAAGACGTCTGGGCGATGGCGACGAACACCGCCGGCGGTCCCACGGCGAGCGGCATGCCCGATCAGCTGGGCTTGACCGTGGTGATTGCCAAGGGCGGCCAGGCCTACGGGCCCATCTCGCAGACGTGGACCATCGCGCCCGGGCGGCTCGAGGGAGCCATCTACTACAACTCCTACGGCACGGCGCTCGTGAAGAACTCGGCGACCGATGGCTTCGACTACTACGGAAAGCAGTACGGCGCCGGGACACTCTCCATTCAGCCGGGGGCCACTTCGCCCACGCTGGTCGCAGGAATCAACAGCGCCAACGCGACGACGGGCGACGGCACCGGGTGTCGCGTCTGCCATACGGTATCCGGCGACGGCAAGACGCTCGTCACGCAAGCGTCCAAGTCGTTCGTCGAATACTCGAATACCGTCTACATCAATCTCGCCAACGACCCGACCCGGGGCTCAGGAACGTCGCTCGCGACGGCCGATTTCGCATTTCCGGCGCTCACCAAGAACGGCAGTCTCCTCTTCTCCGCCTCCGGAGGCATGATCAACGGCGATACCGCGAGCCAGCTCTACGCCATGCCCGCGGGTACGCCCGTCGCCGGCGTGACGGGGTTGAGCGCGGGCTTCCAGGCGTCGTTGCCGGCCTTCTCGCCGGACGGAAAACACCTGTCGTTCAACTTTTGGGGCGGCACGCTCAACTCGGGAACGGGGACGCTTCAGGCCGACCAGGTATCGCTGGTCATCCTCGACTTCGACGGCGCCAAGGCATTCTCCAATCCCCGGTTCCTCCATACGCCTGCGGTCGGGGCGTCGGTCACGTACTCGTCGTTCCTCCCGACCGGCACCGGTGTCGTGTTCGAGTCCGAGCTCTCGAATCCCTCGAACCAGTGGGCCTTCACGTCCACGGGGAACACCGGCGAGCTCTGGTGGGTCGACGTCGCCACCGCCAATGCCCGTCGCCTCGATCTGCTCAACGGTTACACCGCCGCGGGAACCAAGTATCTGCCGGGCGGCAACGGACCCGACGGCGGCGTCACCCATACCTCAGCGGAGGACGCGACCCTCAACTACGAGCCGACCGTGAACCCCATCGCCTCCGGAGGTTATGCGTGGGTCGTGTTCACGACACGGCGCATGTATGGCAACGTTGCGCAGCTCGATCCGTGGGTCAGCGATCCGAGGCACTATCCCTGGCTCGACCAAGTCACGGACAAGAAGCTCTGGGTGGCCGCCATCGACCTGAACGCGCCGCCCGGAGCCGACGCGAGTCACCCCGCTTTCTATCTGCCCGGCCAGGAGCTCCACGCGGGCAACTCGCGCGGGTACTGGACCGTGGCGCCGTGCCGCCCCGACGGTCAGTCGTGCATGACCGGCGATCAGTGCTGCGGGGGGTATTGCGAGCCGAGCGCGGACGGCGGACTCGTGTGCTCCACGACTCCGCCGAACACGAACTGCTCGCAGCTCGGCGACCGGTGCACGACGGACAGCGACTGCTGCGATTCGACCGAAAGCTGCATCAACGGGTATTGCTCGAATCATTCCGCGTTGAGTGGCTCCGCTCGAAGTGCGGCGCCGTCCGCCGTCCCTACTTCTTCGGCGGCTTGGCGTCGTCCGCGGGCTTGCCCGCCGGCGCGGGCTTCGGCAGGACACCGAGCGCCGCGAGAAGCTCCATGCCGTTCGAATACGTGACGCCCTTTTGCAGTTTTCCGTCCTTGAGCTCGTCCACGTCCAGCCCGTGAATCGTGACGGGCTTGTTGGTCGCTTTGAACGGGCCAATGGGGCCTTTCATCGTCCCTGTGAAGGTGAACTCGGACACGATGAAGTTGGGCGCAAACGCCCAGGCCTTGTCGATCGTCGTCGTCATGTCGGGAAGCGCCTTCGAATACATGGCGCATTCCTTGACGTTCGCCTCTTTGCCTTTGTAGTCGTTGGGGCTCGCGACCTCGCTGTGGAGGGCGTCGTCGGTGATCACTTCGGCGTAGGCCTTGGGGTCGCGCTTGTTCCAGGTTGCGGGCCAGGTGGCCTTCATCTGATCGACGAGCTTGTCCTCGTCGGGCGTTCCCGCGGCGGTAACGAAGGTCGGATCGCCTGCGGGAAGGGTGGCGAGGTCGCGCGCCTTGCCCGGCATCTTGCCGAGCTGCTGCAGTATCGTCGCCTGATCGTGAAAGCCCTCCTCGCGCACGATGAAGCCGTCCGGGTTGAACGAGAAGACACTGGCCCCCCACACGGCGGCCTTCTTGTTGGTCGGTGCGCCTCCCATGAGTGGACCCGTGTTGGTGCCTGACGCGGCCCACTCGACGATGACCGTGTCCTTCTTCTGAAACACGCGCACGGGCGCCGCCTTCAAATCGGGCATCGCCCCGAACACGGGCGCATAGGCGCCCACGATCGCGTCGGGGCCCTTCTGCTCGACCCATCCGCCGGGGCCGGTCGCTGCCGCGACGGCGTCGCTCGCGTAAAGCGCGGCGAGGCCCTTGGTATCGTGAGCGTTGAATGCAGCGTACCAGGCCGATAGCGCCTTCTTCTCCAGCTCCGCGAGGGGCGGCGGGGGCGCAGGCGGGGCAGCGCTCACCGTGGCTTGGCCCGTCGGCGCAGAGGTCGCGCTCGCCGCGGGACCAGCCGGGGTGGGCGCGGCCGGAGTCGTGGTTTGCTGGCCTCCGCAGGCCGCAAGCACGGTGAGCGTCATCGCGGCGTGCAGTCGTTGGCGCATCGAGTGTCTCCTGGTTCCTGGGGTGCGGGGTTCCACGTTGCCGCTAGCTTACGCGCAAGGTGGGTTCGTGGATCGCCCGAGCGAGGCGCGATCTCGGCGCGCGCACCGGGAACACGCCGCTCGCAGCTTCGGCGGCCGTGCTGTTGCCAAGCGCCTGCGGCGGGCCTCTTCGAAGAGCTCTGCCTCCGGCACATCCGTTGCACTATGTTTGTACTGTGAAATTGCAGCGGGACGCATGGGCGGGGGCCCTGGCGGCGAGTCTTGTCCTCGTGACGACGGTCGTCGGGTGCAGCAGCGCGTCGACGAGCGAGCCGTCCGACAGCGGCTCGGGAGAAGCCGCGGCAGGCGACGCCTCGGCGTCCGGCGACCGCGCGGCGCCCGATGCCGAGCCGGATGCGGCGCTCCGCGACGCGTCCCGTGTGGATTCAGGCGCCGCGGACTCCACCTCCGACTCATCGACGTACGACGCGCCATTCCTGGACGCGGTCGCCGATGGCGCAGGCGCCGACGCGATGCAGCCGGCCGACGCGGGCGCCGACGCGCAGGCGCAGGGCGATGGGGCCGTGGTGTGTCCGACGGACGGTGGCGTGCCGAACGACCTCGCTTGCACGGGTCTCTACGGCGACTGGGACACCAAGACGCTCGCGAGTGACGTGGCGGCGTACACGCCCTCGTACGTGCTCTGGAGCGACGGGGCGCAAAAGTCTCGATGGGTCTACCTCCCGCCAGGCGCGACTTCGAAGATCGACACGAGCAACATGGACGACTGGGTGTTCCCGGTCGGGACCAAGGTGTGGAAGCAGTTCACCGTCGGCGGACAGGTGATCGAGACGCGCCTTCTCTGGAAGACCTCGGCGGCTCAATATGGGTGGAACGTGCTCGACTATCGCTGGTCGAGCGACGCCAAGTCCGCGACGCTGCTCCTCGACGGCGAAACGAACGTCAACGGCACGAGCTACGAGATCCCCTCCCAGACGCAATGCTTCGAGTGCCACGAGGGGCGTAACGACATGCTCCTGGGCTTCGATCTCGTCGGCCTGGGCGCGCCGGGCGGGGCGGGGCTGCATTTGTCGGATCTCGTATCGCAGGGGCGCCTCACGCAGTCGCCCCCGGCGACGACGGTCACGATTCCCGAGGACGGAACCGGAAAGGCCGCGGCGGCCCTCGGCTATCTGCACGTCAATTGCGGCGTCACGTGCCACAACGCAAACTCCGCAGCCCAAGCGAACTTCACCGGTCTCTTCATGAAACTGCTCGCAGCGCAGATGGCCCCGGACGGCGGCACGGGCCCGGTGAACCAACTCGACACGTACACCACGACCGTGAACGTCACGGCCATCGACATGCCCAACAACACGAACTGGAAGCGCATCGCTCCGGGCGATGCGACGCATAGCCTGCTGCCTCAGATGGCGCGCGCGCGCGATCCCAACGCGGGTGTCTTCTCGCCGATGCCGCCCATCGTGAGCCACCAACCGGACCCCACGGGCATCGGCACCGTGGAGGCGTGGATCAACGCTCTCTGACGGCGCCGGCGCGAGGCCTTCGCCGCGACCGCCTCAAAGGTCCGTGCAGCAGCGGATGCCGATGTTCAGCATCCCCGAGTTGCGCCGCCACGCGCGCGTGCCCGTGCACGAAAGCTCCTGCGGGCCGATCGAGTCGTAGGCGCCTCCGTACGTGTGGCAGAAGCCCGCCGGGTCGTTCGAGTCGCAGACGTCGTTCCACTCCCAGACGCTTCCGCTCATGTCGTGGATGCCCGCGTAGCCGCCGATGCATCCCGTCCGCTCGCCGACGGGCCCTATGGGTGAACCAGCCCCAGCACCCCCGCCGCCGCAGATCGTCGTGTCGAATGCGTTCCCATAGGGATACGCCCGCGAGCCACCCTTGGAGCATGCCGCGTACCACTGGGCGAGCGAGGCGTTGCTCTCGGTGGCGCCCTCGGCGAGCTGCCCCCCGCCAATCTGCCCGCACACTCGCTTGCCGGCCCACGTGCAGTACGCATAGGCGTCGCACCAGGTGACCTGGACGACCGGGAAGTTCTCTTGACCCGGGGCGACGGTCACGGCGTTTCCGTTTCCGTCACGCGGGGTGAAGTCGGTCTGTCCTTGGCACTCCGGCATGGGAAGGTGAAGGCTGGCCGGCGTTGCGGCCGCCGCCAGAAACTCCTCGTATTGGGCGTTCGTGACCTCGGTGCTGTCGATGCAATACGCCGCCGTGCCGCTCGAGTCGGCGCCGGTCTCGATCCGAACCGATGTCGGTCCGTGTCGCCCCGGTGGGCACCCGTCGTCGAAGTGGTCCAGCTTGACGACGAGCTCGCATCCGCTCGACGCGAGGCACGCGAGGCACGCCGGCCCAGCGAGCCCCCTAACGAGACGCCCAACGAGACGCCCAACGAGACGCCCAACGAGACGCCCAACGAGACCGATGGGCGCTCGCCGGAAAATTCCAATGCTTGGCTTCGAGCGCCGGCGCGAGCGCCGCATCGCCGAGGATGCTACCATGCCACCTTCCCACCGAGGCGGCCCCGCGGTGCGTTGTCCGAAGGGCGAGCCGCACGTATCCTTCTCGGGAGCGGATTTCAACTTTGGGACCCTGACCGTGATCGTAGGACGCTACGTCATCGGCGAGACGTTCGCCTCCGGCGGCATGGGAACGGTCCACCTGGGTCGCATTCTCGGCGCCGGGGGCTTCTCGCGTATCGTCGCGGTCAAGCGGCTGTATCCGTGGCTCGCCCGCGACGGCGAGTTCCGCCAGATGCTCCTCGACGAGGCGCGCTGCGTATCGCGAATCCGCCATCCGAACGTCGTTCCCACGCTCGACGTGGTGGAAGCCGACAAAGACCTCTACGTGGTCATGGAATACGTGCACGGGGTGTCGCTCGCGCACTTGCTCAAGCACTGTGAGAAAGCGCCGATACCGGTGAGCGTTGCGGCGGGCATTCTCGAGGGAGTGCTCTCCGGGCTGCACGCCGCCCACGAGGCGCGCGGCGAGGACGGGAGTCCCCTGGGCGTCGTGCATCGAGACGTCTCGCCGCAGAACATCCTGGTCGGCGCCGACGGCATCGCGCGCCTCATCGACTTCGGGATCGCGAAAGCTGCGACGCGGCTGCAAGTGACCGACCCGGGAGTCGTCAAAGGAAAGATCGGATACATGGCGCCCGAGCAGCTGGTGCGCGGGCTGGTGACCCGCCACGCTGACGTCTACTCGTGTGGAGTCGTTCTCTGGGAGGCGCTCGCGAATCGTCGGCTCGGCGACGCGCACGGCGAGGAGCCTCTTCCGCGGCGGATCCACCAGAGCGAAGACGTCCCACCGAGCCGCTTCTCCCCCAGCGTGAGCGCGGAGCTCGAATCGGGTCGTCCTCCGCGCGTTGTCCGGCGAGCCGAAGAGCCGCTTCCCGACGGCCGAGGCCATGGCCACCGCGCTCCGTGGAGCCTGTTCACCCGCGTCCACGGGGCAAGTCGCGAAATGGTTGCACGAGGTCGTCGGCGACGATCTCGAGATCTCCGACGAGCGGGTGCGCCTCGTCGAGCAGGCCGCCACCGATTCGTCGCAGGACATGCCCTCTCCGCACGTGATCCCCGAGCGGCACGAGGAGCGCACGACAGGCACGGTCATCCAGCCAATCGCGGGGGGCGTGTGGGCCTGGCGCGTGGTCAAAGTGGGCGGCGCGGCTCTCGTCGCGGCCGCTACGGTCATCGCTCTTCGAGCGGCTTGGCACGGTTCGGTCTCGGCGGCGAGCGTGCCGAGACCGATGCCCAGCCTGGCTGAGGCCGCGCTGCCCGTGGCAGCCGGCGCGGTGTCCGTCCCTGCGCCCTCGGTCACGGCCGCGCCATTCCCTGGGCCGGCGCCGGCTGTCTCGTCGCCGTCACCGCCGGCCGCCACTGCGAGGGCGCCTGCAGCGCGCACTTCGCGGCCGCCGAGCAGGGCGCACTGCGACCCGCCGTATACCGTCGATGCGAGCGGTCGCAAGCACTATAATCCAAGCTGTTTCTGACCCAACGCATCCGCCCGTGCTCGTCTCCAGGCTCCTCGCCGTCGCGGCCTGTCTCGCCGGCTTGCTGTCGACCGTTCCCGGCGAAGCCGCCGACAAGACGAGCCTCGCCTGCATTCGGGCCGCCGAGGACGGACAGGCGGCGCGCGATGGGGGCCAGCTGCTTCGCGCGCGCGAGCTCTTTGCCGTGTGCGCGGCCCGCGAGTGCCCGACGGTCCTCCGTCGCGACTGCACCGGCTGGCTCGAGGAGGCTCGTCGCCAGACGCCCTCGCTGGTGGTCGTCGCGCGCGACACGGCAGGGCGCGATCTCGTCGACGCGCAGGTGAGCGTGGACGGAGCGCTGCGCCAGCCCCAGCTCGACGGCAGCGCGGTCGAGCTGGACCCAGGCGTTCACGTCGTTCGCGTCCAAGCCGCGGGCATCGAGCCGGACGAAGAGCGCGTCGTCCTCGCGGCCGGCGAGAAAAATCGCACGCTGAACGTGACGTTCGCGCGTCCCCAGGCGGTGCCCGCTTCGATACCCCCGCCATCGCCGGTAGTCTCGCCGTCCGCGCCGTCGCACGCGGAGTCGATCCCGCAGCCGTCGCAAGCAGGCGGCCTGCCGGTCGCGAGTTACTGGCTCGGCGGGCTCGGAGTCGCGGCGCTCGGCGTCTTCGGTTACTTCGGAATCAGCGGGATGGCCGACGCGGACCACTTGCGCGCGACGTGCGTTCCGGCCTGCCGGCCCTCCGACGTCGACGCCGTGCACACGAAGCTCATCGTGGCCGACGTGGCTCTCGGGGTGGGCGTGGCAAGCGTCGCCCTCGCGACGTGGTTCGGTGTGAGTGCGCTGAGCGAGCCCCGTCGCGGGTCGTGGGAGGTGCGGGTCGCACCTCGCGTGGGCGGCGCCGTGGGCGGAGTTTTCGCGCGTTTTTGAAGCGCACGCTCGAGAAACGCCGCGAGGAACCTGGCCCAACGCGACCGCGGCGCGTTCGAAGTGCGCGCACCCGGGCTTGGAAAGAGCCCAGTCCGAGAGCACGAGCGGGCGCCTTTGGCTCGCGCCGGGCACGCACCCGCCGCGGCACATGCGTTGCTCAGGTCGAGTCTGCGCGGCGCCGCACGACGCGGTGCCCGGTGTGCCGCGAGAAGAAGACGTCTACACAATGCGACCCTTCGCACTACGAGCTCCTCTCTTGATGCTGGGATGGGCCGTCGCCTCCGCAGCGGCAGCCTGCGGCGACTCGGGGAGCGGACCCTGGGCCGCCAATCCACCGGGGTCGGGCAGCGACGGAGGCGCGGGCTCGAGCTCGGGCTCCGGCCAAGGCGGGACCTCCTCGAGCTCCGGAGGAAGCCCCGACGCGAGCCCGGGACCCGGGCCGACGGACGCGGCCATCGCGCCGACCGACGCAGGCGCGATCGGCGACACCGGTGAATCCGGCGCTGCCGCGGGTCCGAGCCGCAAGCGGGGCGAGGCGTACGGCTTCAACTCGGACGCGGACCTGGGCGCCCTCTCGGCCGGGGTCACCTGGTGGTACAACTGGTCGCCGAAGCCTGACGGCTCGCTCTCGAGCGGCTACGCGGCGTCCAAGGCGGTCGAGTTCGTCCCGATGGTCTGGGGCGGGAACTTCGACCCCAACACGCTCGCCGCGCAGATCCCGGCAGGCGCGAAGTACCTGCTCACGTTCAACGAGCCGAACTTCGGTTCGCAGTCCAACCTCACGCCCGCGCAGGCGGCCGCGCTTTGGCCGAAAGTGGAAGCGGTCGCTCAATCTCGCGGGCTGAAGATCGTCTCGCCGGCGCTCAACTACTGCGGCGGCAACTGCAACGCGACCAACCCCTTCACGTGGCTCGATGCGTTCTTCGCCGCGTGCACCAACTGCCAGGTGGATTACATCGGTGCGCACTGGTACGCGTGCTCGAAACAGGCGCTGACTTCGTATTTGAGCCAGTACGAGACCCGATACAAGAAGCCGATCTGGCTGACCGAGTTCTCCTGCCTGGACGGCTCGTTGGCGCCGACCGCCGCCAACGAGGAGTCGTACATGCAAGCCGCTTTGCAGGTGCTCGAGGCCGATCCGATGGTCTTTCGGTATTCGTGGTTCACGGGCCGCTTCTCGCAGCAACCGTCGATCAACCTGCTGGGCGCGGCCAGCGGCGCGCTCACGCCTCTCGGTCAGAAGTACATCGCTTTGCCGGGAGGCCCCTGATGCGACGACCGCCCGCAAGCTTGGCCCTCGCGTTCGTCGTCGCGTGTGGCTCGTCGGGCCAGCCGGGCGAAGGGCCGGGGGGGCTTCCTGACGGAGCTTCGGATACGTCGACCACGCACGCGAGCACCGACTCGGCGGCGCCTGCGGCCGGCGACGGTGGCCAACCCACGCCGTCTCCTTCGGGCCGAGACGCCTCGCCGCCACCGCCGCCGCTCTCGGGGCTCGGCGCCGCCACGTTTGGGCCCGGCGAGCTCGATCCGCCGTCGCACGGCGGCACCATCACGTTCGAGCAGATAGGCGCGACGGGCTGGTACCCGAGCCGGCGCGACCCCGCGACGGGTCCATGCGACGCGCTGAGCACGTCCACCTGCTGTCTTGCGAAAAACGAGGTCACCAGCGAAAAGCTCACCCCATGGGACGACGAGCTGATCATGACGCTACGCGGGCCGATCTCCGCCAAGCAGCTCGCCGTCTACCAGCCCTCGTCGACCGATCCGGGCAGTGATTGGCAGCTCGCCTCGGCCTGGGACGCGACGCGAGCCGCCGCGCTCTCGAACGTGAGCTTCCACGGCAAGGCCACTTCGCATGCGCCGACCTTCGCCGGCGGCGTCGGCTCCGAGTGTCTGGTCGACGTCGCGACCGAGCAGCCGTTCCCTTGCGGAGCCGGCAGCTCGCCGTACTGCCCCGCGCCCCCGGCGAGCCAGTTCTGGGGCTGGAAGGGGTCGAAGCTCTTCGTCCTGCTCGCGACCATGGGGCACGCCGGGGCGGGCGCGGCGCCCGCTCAGTGCTCGACCGGGACGACCGGCGGCTGGTACGACGCGCCGTGGATCGGCCTCGCCGTGGGCGAGCTCGCGCGCGCCGGTTCGTTCGCGAGCTGCCAGTGCTTCGCGAAGGATCCAGCCAAGTGGTACCTGGCTGACGGCTGCGGGCAATTCAACGTGTTCGAGGTCGTGAACGACAACAACTCGTACAAGAACCTCGACGTCTTCAGCACGAACTTCATCGACTACGCCGGCTATGTCGGGCAAGGCCCGTGCGGCTCCAAGTGCGACGCCAGCGCGCTTGCGCCCGGCGTCGACCTCATCGACAAGGCAACGGACACCGAGGCGTCGATGGGTGCCGTCGCAACTCCCGCGGGCGGTCCGGGTGCAGCCCTGAGGCGCCCCGAGAGCGGCTACCGGTATTTCCTCATCGCGCTCGACGTGACGACACGCACCGTCCAACTAGGCCTGGTTCACCCGCAGAACGTGCCCTCGCCCATCGCCGGGTTGCTCCCGAATCTCCCCTCCACGATCTCGCGCGCGACGGTCGACGCCGTCCTCGGAATGCGACTGCCCCACTAGCAAGGGGGGGATCCCCGGCGCATGGCAAGGGCGCGCGATTGGGCGTACTCTCCTACATAATGAGCGTACGGCCGAGCGAGGATGGGCTGGCCACAGCGATAAGCCCGGCCAACGTGACAGCCGACCCGCGGGCGACCCGCGCCTTCGTCGTACATGTCGTCAGCGGGACCGACGCGGGCAAGTCGTTCCCCGTCGACGTGCAGCACGGCGGGCGCGTGCTCCTGGGCCAGAGTCCCGCGTGCACCGTGCGCCTCGACGACCCCACCGTCTCACGCCGCCACGCGGCGTTCGATCTCGTGGGCGACCTGCTGCGCTTGACGGATCTCGGGTCCACCAACGGTACGCTCGTGAACGGCGTCCGGGCGTTCGACGTCGCGCTCAGCGGGGGTGAGACGATTCACGTAGGCGGCACGGTCCTGAGGCTCGAGGCCGGGGAGGAAAAGACCGAGACGGTCTCCGACCAGTCCCGCTTCGGCGGATTCGTCGGCGCGAGTCCCGAGATCCAGCGCCTTTATCCGACGATGGCGCGCATCGCGGCGTCGGAGATTCCGGTGGTCGTCGAAGGCGAGACCGGAACCGGCAAGGAGGTGCTCGCCGAGTCGCTCCACGAGATGGGCTCGCGGGCGTCCGGGCCGTTCGTCGTGTTCGACTGCACGACCGTCGCGGCCAACCTCATGGAGGCAACGCTGTTCGGGCACGAACGCGGCGCCTTCACCGGCGCGCTCAACTCGAGCCCGGGCCTCTTCGAGCAGGCCGACGGCGGCACGCTCTTCATCGACGAGATTGGCGATCTCGACACCGCGTTGCAAGCCAAGCTGCTGCGCGCCATCGAGCGCGCCGAGGTGCGGCGCATCGGCGGCAGGCAATGGATCCGCGTGAACGTGCGGGTCATCGCGGCGACGCGTCGCGATCTCGATCGCGAGGTCGTGGCGGGTCGCTTTCGCGACGATCTGTTCTTCCGTCTGGCCGTCGCTCGCATCGAGCTTCCGCCGCTCCGCAATCGTCGCAAGGACATTGCGCTGCTGGCGGCACACTTCTGGGAGCAGCTCCGGGGTGAGCCCTCGGCCCTCACGGGGGACTTGCTCGAATCGGCTGCAGGACTACGACTGGCCGGGGAACGTCCGCGAGCTGCGCAACGCCATTGCACGAAAGATCGCGCTCGGTGAGCTGTCGAGGCCCGCGCCGCGCCCGGGCGGCAGCACCGCGGCCGCGCCTGCCGACGCCATTCAGGAGATCATCGATCAGGAGCTGCCGTTCCCCATCGCGCGCGACCGGGCGATGGCCGTATTCGAGCAGCGATACGTGGGTCACGTGCTCGCGCGCCAC
This sequence comes from uncultured delta proteobacterium, assembly GCA_963720145.1. Classification (GTDB taxonomy): domain Bacteria; phylum Myxococcota_A; class Polyangia; order Polyangiales; family Polyangiaceae; genus Palsa-1150. The sequence goes on along the minus strand of CAVREO010000028.1, from coordinate 151,464 downwards.
GGCGGCAACGTGACGCGCGCCGCCCACGCTTCGGGCGTCGGGCGACGCTATTTCCAGACCATCCGAGGCCGGCACAAGCCGTAGGCCTCCCAGACAGGGCGCGGCACTCGAGCAAGCTCCTCGTCACTCGTTTGGGTGACTACCCTTCGCCGGCGGCGACAGGCATGGTGCCGGCGCAAGCGAGAGGAGCCTGTGATGGCATGTCGGACGTTCGCGGTGTGGGTCTTGTCGTGCGGCTACGTGGCCGCCGCTTCGAATGCATGCTCGTCGGGGGCCGCTCGACCTCCCGCGGAGGGTGAGCTCGCGGGCAGCGCGACCGCTGCCCTCCAGCTGACGCCGCCCAGCGTGCGGTGCATCTCGTTTCAGGTGAGCAACGGGACGGCGAGCGTGACGCAGTCGTTCGCCGTCACGCCCGCGACCGACCCTGCCTACACGCTCGCCGGGCTGCCCCTGGGAATGGACACGTTCCAGGCGAGCGCCTCCGCGACGGCGTGCGGCGACGCCGGGGCGTCTCCCGCCACGTTCACGAGCGCTCCCGTCATGGCCACGGTCGCGAGCGGCAGCAGCCCGAGCGTCACTCTCACGATGCAGCCGGTGATGGACGGCGGCGGCGCGGCGGTGGGGATCAACTTCCCGCAGCCGACGTCCGGCATCGTCACCGAGTTCCCGAGTCCGGTCGGCCTTCCCCTGGGTCTCGCGCTCGGCCCGGACGGCAACTTGTGGACGGGCGCCGGCTTCACCAAGATGGCCAGGGTCACCCCCGGCGGGGTCTTCACGGCATTTCCGATGCCCATGAACTGGGCAGGCGAGGGTCCCCAGTTCGTCGTGGCCGGCTCGGACGGCAACCTGGTTCACGAGCGACGCGAACGTGACCGCGACCCCGCCCGTACCGGCCCAGCTGGGACGCGTCTCCCTCGACGGGACGCGCTTTGCCCTCGTCAACGCACCGACGCCCACCAGCTCGCTCTCGCGATTCTCGGGGCTCGCCACCGGTTCCGACGGGGCGATTCTGGGTCGTGGACTGGGGTCAGCATTACATCTTTCGATTTTCGACCGCGGGAGGCGTCGAGGGGCAGTTCCCGGTCCCTGGGCTGGCGGCCTTCGCCAACATCGTCGCGGGCCCGGACGGGAACCTGTGGCTCCCCGAAGCCTCGAAGATTGGTCGACTGTCGGTCACCGGAACGCTGACCGAATTCCCAGTCGCTGGCACACCGTACCGGATTGCCGCGGGACCCGACGGCAACATGTGGGTGACCGTCTCGAGCAACACCGCGGCGGGATACTTCATCGCGAGAGTCAGCATGACCGGTGCCATCACCCAGTTCCCCCTGCCCTCGACGACGGCGAGTGCCCTCGACATCGGGCCCGGGCCCGACGGAAACCTCTGGTTCTCCGAGGCATTCAGCTCGGTGCCGGTAGCGAACAACATCTGCCGTATTCGACGCGACGGCACGATCACCGAGTTCCCGGTGTCCGGCTTCGTTCGCGCGATCACGCCCGGTCCCGACGGCAACGTCTGGTTCACCGAAGATACAGCCAGCGTGGCGCACATCACGCCCTGATTGCGCTGACCGACTGCGCGTCTGAGCGCTGAAAGGGTTCGCGTCCGCAGTCCGGGCTCGACGCGTGGCTTCTACTGCCACTCGATGTCGTCGACATAGAAGGTGACTGTCGCGTATCCGGACCCGCCGTCGGCCCCACCCTCGGTAGCCCCCGCGTCCGTTGCGCCTGCGACCTGCTGATTCGCGAGGCTGTAGCCGAAGGCCGTGAGGACTCCCGACGCGTAGGCGCCCGTGATCGGCATCGTGTACTGCGTCCACGCGTTCGTGAGGGTCACCATCGTCGTCGGGTTCGCGCCGCTCATGAACGGATCCGAGCAGAGCGTCCCGCCCGGCGCGATCGAGCCGGCCCAGAACGAGACGGACTCCCCGCCCACGGCGCCCATCGCGTAGAAGGACACCTTCGTCGCCCCTGCCGGGATCACGTAGCCGGGCGAGGTGCCCCAGTTGTTCACCGGATATTGCCAGGCGACTCCAGCCCACCCCATGGCGGTGGCGCCCATCGGGTAGCCAATCGGCGTGCTGGGTGCCAGCGGCGTGTAGATCACCGTATGGCACGTGCCGAGGCCGTTGCCGCCGCGCGGCATGCCGTTGCAGGTCGCGTCGCCCATTTTCGTGGGCATCGAAATCGCGCCCGGATTCGGCGCCAGGCCGACGGCATCTCCCTCGTAACCGCTCGCCACGAACTTGCTGTCCACGGCGAAAGGCAGCACGTCGGTGCCGACGGTCGGCGCGGGGCACATCATGACGGTTCCGCTGCTGCTGCCCGAGCTGCCGGTGCTCCCCGAGCTGCTCCCGCTGCTGCTGCCGCTGCCCGAGCTACTCCCACTCGAGCTTCCGCTGCTGCCCCCCGAGCTGCTGCCGGAGCTGCCGCCGGAGCTGCTCCCCGATGTGCTCCCGGAGCCGGCGTCGTCACCGTTGCTCGCCGACGACGCACAGCCGCCGAACGGTACGATGAGGGCAACGGCGAGAGGCAAAGCCCCCGCGCCGCGAGCGAAACGGGCTTCCGTGCGAGTGCGTACGACCCGAGTTGCCGACGAGGAATGACGCGCCATGGGATTCCTACCTTGCGAAGCGATCCGCGATCCGCGCGGCGCCCGCATCGGCGGCCGCGTCCTGGCGCGAGTGCAGCGCGCGTGCCCGTCTCCCTCGCCGATACGGTGCGCTCGGATTGCTCCAGCCCGTACTCGCTATTTCGTCGCGCGTTGCCGGATCCCCGTGCTCGAAGCGATCGCACCCACGCGCACTCGCGGAGGAAGCGAGAGGCGCCGGTTCTGCGGCATGTTGCGTCGCACTCGAGGGCAGGCGCCGCGGTCTGGAGCACCGCTCGAGCGAGCGCTGCAGATTGCCGTCGACCTCAGAAGCTCAAGAAGAACTGGAACACCGCCGGGCTCGCGAAGTCGGGCCAGGGGTGCTGTCCCGGGTACGCGCACGACTGCACCGGGTGGGCCGGGTCGCACTTGTACGAGACGCATGGCGGAAAGTCCGTCGGCGTCGCGGTCGCCGGATCGCACTGGTCCTCTTTCACGTAATAGGCGAGCATCTGCTGCTGCTGCGTGACGAGGAACCCCGATTGCAACGTGCCGTACGAGAACCACGTCGCGATCGGCCCCTGGCACATGCCGACGCCGGTCTGGTGCGGCACGTTCGCCGCGACCGCGCGAAAGACGTTCGCCCGCTGGCAGGCGAGAATCTCCACGAAGGTCGCGCCAGTCGATTGCCCCACGGCATAGGCGCGCGATGTGTCGTAGCAGACCTGGGCCTTGAGCCAGGCGACGACCGTATCCGTGTACACGAGATCGTCGGGGGGGTTCCGCTCGAAGTCGCGTGCGCCGTTGACGAGCAGTCCCTCCATCTCGACGAGGACCGCCGTCTCGTGCGCGAGCGCCGGAAAGTTGAATTTGGACTTCTCGAACTGGAGAGCGTCTTCGCCGAGGCTGTGATAGACGAATATCGCCGGGAAGGTCTTCGTGCCGTCGTATCCGGCCGGCAAGTGGACGACGAATCGGCGTGCCTCTGCGTTGGCGGTGATGTCCTGGTATCCGTCCGCCGGCGGGGTCACGCCGCTCCCGCACGCCGCGCTCGGCTGAGCGTTCGCACGTGGTGTCCACGGCGCAGGCGCCCACGTGTCTGGATCGAGCGCGTCGGGAATGTCGCCGGCGTCAGCGCTCGCCCGGCTCGCGTCGTGCGTGCTCGATGCGTCCGGGGCGCCTTGCTCGCCGACGGACCGAGCCGCCGTGCCCCCGCACGCGAAAGGCGCCGCCGCCGCCAGGACGGCTGCCATCGTGAATGCCCTGGACCGGATGTGCCTGAGAGACAGCTTCATGCGAGTTCTCGACTCTCGTGAGACGACTCACGTCTTGATGATTCCCGGGACCGTGCCCACGTAGCTGACGTCGCCCACGCGGGTGACGTTCGTCGCGCCCATGGCGTGACAAATCGTGACGAGCATCTGGGTCCAGTCCCGCCCTTTCTGGAAATCCACGAACCGCCCGCCGGCGCCCGTGATCATCGTCCCGCCGAGACCCCCGGCGAGCACCGCGATTGCCGGCTCGAGGACGTGCCCCGCTCCGAGATTCATGTCGTATGCCCAGACCGCGAGCGTGTTGTCGAGCAGCGTACCGTTCCCCTCCGGCACCGCCGCGAGCTGCGAGAGCAGATACGCGAACTGCTGGCAGTACCAGTTGCTCATGAGCGCCTGCCAGGTGTTCGCGTCGGGCGTCGTCTCGTGCGAGTTCGTGTGGTGAGGCGGGGCGTTCGCGCCGCCGCCCGGGCCGTCGAGCCACGTGTGGCGGACCATGCTGAACGTTCGCGACCACTGCACGCTCGCGATCCTCGTGAGGTCGCACCGGAGCGCGGCCACGACGAGGTCGTTCTGCATCTTCACGAGCGCCGGGAAGCTGTCGTTGTCGAGCAGCAGGTTCTCGTAGCCGGTCGGCGGCGCCATGCTGCTGCACTGCGTTCCCGGGGTCGCGCCCGCCGCGAGGCGCTGCTCGATGTCCCGCAGCCCCGCGACGTGGGCGTCGATCTTGGCGCGGTCCTCCATGCCGACCTTGGGCTCGAGCTTCGTCAGCTCCCCGAGGACGAGGTCGATCGCGCTCTTTCGTTGCGCGAGCGTGAGGGCGACGTCGCCGGCGGGCAGCCCGCCGCTGGCGATGAGTGTCTGGTACACGTGGTACGGATTCGGATCCGGCAACACGGGTAGGCCGGCGGCCGAGTACGTCATGTACCGGGTGGTCGGGTCCAGGTCGCCGCCGACCTGCTCGTCGTGCGCGGCCGAGAGCGCGATCGTCGGAAACGGGGTCGTCGGCCGGATCGCGCTCGCGATGATCTGGTCGATCGAAGGGCCGCTCGCGTATTCGTAGCCACCCATGCCCGAGGGGTCCGGCAGGAGCGACGCCCCCGTCCAGAGGCCGCCCATCGCGGTCTCGTGAGGTCCGCCTCCCGCGTGCTGGCGGCTGCGATTCAGGCCCTTGGCGAGGATGAGCGACGACTTGTAGGGAGCCAGCGGCGCCGTGATGCAGCCCTTCGAGAAAAAGAACTGCGTCTCGGTGCCCGTCGGCCAGAACTGCGACTCGATCGTGCCGTTCGGTGCAAACGTCAGGAGCAGCCGCCGGGGGAAGCCGCTGGGCGAGCCGGACGAGCCGGCGGCCTCCGCCATCTGATTCAGATACGGAACGAACGGGAGCAGCGCGCCGCTCACGCCCAGAAGCTTCAGGAACTCTCGTCTGCCTCGTACCATCGGCCAGCTCCCGCTCCTGTCCTCAGTGCGTCCGAACCGGCGTGCGGTACCGGAAGTTTCTCGTTGCAGCATAGGCCACGAGGAGATCGGGAATGCGGTAGCCGGAGCTCCGGAAGGGCGTGGTCGCGTTGGCGAGAGTTCCCTCGTCGCCGTTACCCTCCACGCGTCCGAACAGGAACCGGAACCACTGACGGACGACGCAGGCGCGGACCTCGTCGGCCGACGCCAGGCGATGCGCGAGATCCACCACGCTGGAGACGGTGCCGTTTTCGTGAGCCGTGCCCGTCAGCCGTCCGGTCGAGTCGACGGGTTGGCCGCCCTCCATCGTGCGAAATCGCCCGAATCGAGTCGAACTCTTCGAATGCATCGCCGATGGCGTCCATCGAGGTGTGGCAGGTCGCGCATCCGGGATTCGTCGCGTGCTCCTCGAGGAACTGGCGCTGGGTGAGGGCCGCGCTCGCCGGAGGAACGGTGGTGTCCACGTTCGGCGGCGGAGGCGGTACGTCCGAACAAAGCAGTTGCTCGAGGACGAGCAACCCGCGATGCACGATCGACGTGTCGTCGGCGTGGGCGTGAGTGGCGAGCACCGCAGGTAGCGTCAAGACGCCGGCGCGGTTGCTCGGAAGGGCGACGCGGGCCGGAGAGCTCGAGGCGCCCGAGGGAGGAGCGACGCCGTAGACGCCGTAGAGCGGGCCCTCGAGATACGAGAAGTCGGCGGTGAGCAGGCTCTCGAGGCGGCCGTCGCCCTCGCGGACGACGCCGTCGACGAAGGCGACGACCTCGTCGGACATCGCGCTGCGCAGCTCCGTCGTGAAGGCCGGGTCGGTCTTCTCCAGCGTCGCCAGACCCTGGAGCCCCAGCCATTGCGTGTGGAACGAGGCGAGGGCGTCGCGGGCCTTGGGGTCTTGCAGCATCAGGTGGGCTTCCGCCGTGACCTCATCGGCGGTGGTCAGATGACCGGTATCGGCTGCGGCGAGCAGCTCGTCGTCGGGCATCGTGTTCCAGAGGAAGTACGAAAGCCTCGACGCGACCTCGTACGGAGAGAGCGCGATCGCGCCGTCGCTCTCCGGCGCCGCTCCGGGCGTCCCCCACTCGAGACGATAGAGAAAATTCGGGGACTGGAGCATCGCCGCGACGACGGTCCGAACGCCGTTCACGAAGCCGCCGCCTGCCGAACCGCCCGCGCTCGAGAGGAGGCCCGTGTACGCCGCGACCTCGTCCTCGGCGAGTGGGCGGCGGAACGCGCGCTTGCCGAACGTGCGCACGAACCGATCCGCGCAGGCTGCCGCGTTGCTCGGCGGGGTAGGGGAGCAGGGGACCAGAGCGGCGTAGTGGCCGGTCACGGCCTGCGACGCCAGCGCCTCGGCGGCTTGCTCGTACTGTCCGAGCTGCAGCTCCTGGACGGGGAGGGTGGTGTTCGCTGCGTAGCCCGCCTGCTCTTCGTCCTCCGCGAAGGCCGCCGACGGCTGGGCCGTGATGCCGAGAAGATCGCGAATGGTGTTGTCGTACTGGGCGTGCGTCAGCCGCGCGAGGGGCGGGCGCGCGACGACCTCCGGCGCGAGCGGCGCGGGCGAACCGGCCGAGCAGCTCGCGATCCCCGCGCACGCGCTGCACACGAGCGCGAGCGCCAGCGGAGGGCCGAGCCCGCGGATACCCGAGCTTCCGCTTCGGGGGCTGTGCATTCTTCGCTAGTAACCGCCCGGCGACGGAGCAGGCATCTCCGGTCCGCAAGATGCCTTGCGCGCAATTTGCCACGCGGGAAGGCGGGACTTGTCGACCGAGAGGAGCATTCTTGCCAGCGGGGAGGCATCAGCCTGGTCGCGGGAAGAACGGCACCCCGACATCGGGAGGACGCGGTCTCCTCATCGGCAAGACACGTTCTCCTCGTCGGTTGCGTCGGGGCTCTTCGTCGGGAGGGCCGAATCCCCCGGAGGGGAGGAGCGAGTGGTCCCCCGGGGAGAACACGCCTTGCTCACCGGCAAGAAGCTCCCTCCCCATTGGCAAGAACGAGTCTTCCCGGGAGAAGGGTGAGGTGCGTATCTCGGGAGGACCGACCCTGACCACGCATGCAATGCGTTCTCCTCACGAGGAGAACGCGATCTCCTCGCTGGCAAGACCTGTCCTTCTCGCTGGCAAGACTGGTCCTCCCGAGCGCTAGTTGCAGAACCGCAGGCCCAGCGGTCCGTGGCCCAGTTCGCAGGAGCCGTCCCCCGGGCAGTCGCTCTTCGACATGCATCCGCACGCCCCGGTGGGCGGCCCGAAGCAGAAGGTTCCTGCCTTGTTCCCCATGCACTGTGGAGCCATGGGCCCGGGGTTGGAGCACTCGACGCAATAAGGGACCTGCGGCAGGCCGCAGAACTGGTCTGGCAGGGGCGCGCACGCGTTCGGATTGTTCAAGCAGCTGGTGGCACATCGCGGAATCTCCGTGACGCACACCATGCCGGGACTGCACCCGGAATCCGCGGTGCACGCGTAGCACTCGTGCATCGTGGGGTCGCAGTGCTTCGCGTTCTTCGGGCACTGGTTGTCCGAAACGCACTGCACGCACACTCCGGAGTCCTCGTCGCACACGTCTGGCCCCCCATCGGCGGGGCAGAGGTTCGTCGCAGAGCAAGCCGTCGGTGTGACGATCGCTCCTTCGTCGGCGTCGCTATCGGGGGTCGCGTCCCTGACCACCAGATTGAGATCGAGCGCCTTGCAGGCCACGCCGGCAGCGATTGCGAGGGCGACGAATGCCGCGATCTTTCCACGCGTGCGCATCGACGACCTCGCGCCACACTCGGATCGCACGGTCCCGACCTCCGCGTGGTTACGCTAGCCTAGTACCCGGTCGGCGGCGGAGCAGGCAACACCGCTACTGCCCGCAGAAGCGGTTGCCCGTCGGGCTTGGCGGCCCGCAGTTCGGCATTTGCGGGTTCGGGCAGTCTGCGTTCGTCTGGCAGCCGCACACTCCGGCAGGAACGTAGCAATGCTTTCCCGTCGTCTTGGTGACGCAGTACGTGTCGTCGACGCACTCGACGCAATAGCCGTTCACCATCGAGCAGACGAGGCCTTGCTGCGTGCACACGAAGCCGCTCATGCACGAGCTGGCGCATCGGGGGATCCAGGTATTGCAGACCATTCCCCCTTCCATCCCGCCCTCGATGCTCCCGTCGGCGCCCCCCTCGTTGCAGTCCGCGTTGACGGAGCAGGCCCCGCAGACGCCGTTGATGCAATGGGGGGTGTTCCGGCCGGTGCAATCGGCCGGCGAGAGGCACTGAACGCACATGCCAGCATCCGCGTTGCACAGCGGGGTCGCCGAATCGCTCGCGCAGTCCGTTCCCGTGGAGCAGGGGATCCCCTGGGCCGCGTCTGCATCCCCCGACGGAGTTGCGCTGTCGAGGACCGCGCTGTCTGCGTCCAGCGAGGGGCTCGCGTCGTGAAGGAGCGCGTCATGGCCGACGGTCGCGTCGGAGGCATCGGGCGATGGCTCGGCTTCGACCCCACTCGCGTCGCCAATCGCGAAGTCGAGCTGAAGCGGAGAGCAGCTCGCGGCCCCGGTCGCAAACCCCGTCATCGACGCGAAGGCGAGGGTGCCCGCGAGGGACGCGCAGGCCCGCAGCCACGACCGTCGGTCCATGCGCGGGGCATCGTACGTACCCTACGGCTGGACTGCGAGCCTCTTGGCCTCTTCGCGGGCAGAGCCCTCCGGATACAGCGCGAGATACGTCCGCGCCTCGCGCGCGGCCGCCGTGAGCTCACCCTCGCGCTCGAGGGCGCGGAAGCGTTGCACGTGGGCCTCAGGCGCAAGCGGTGACGTGGGGAACCGGCGCAGCAGATCGTCGAGCGCGCTGACCGCGCCCGCGTAGTCGCCGCCGTTCGACGCGGCGATCGCCGAGGCGAGCAGGCGGTTCTCGTCGGCGAGCGTGCTGCCGCTGGTGGCCTCTTCGCGAGCAGCCGGATGTGCCTGCGTGCGGCCGGCCCGATGAGGCGGCACGACGCGCGCCGGCGTTGCGGCTGACGGAGCCGCCGGGCTGGGAGCCGCATTCGCTTCCCTCGGGGCTTCGGCGGTCATCGCGCGGGGTGCCGTCGATGCGGGTTCCAGCGTCGGAGAGAACCACTCCATGCCGGCGGTGAGGAACACCTCGCGACCGCCGGTTACGACCGAAACGACTCCCGAAGAGACCCGAACGTGCGTCGCCGCGGGTCCGTGCGCCGTGGGCATGATCTCGACCGCGAAGGCCGTTCCGTGCACGGTCACGGTCGTGTCGGGTGTTGCGGATTCGCGAACGTGTGGCCCGGCGGCAGCGGGGGGACCCGGACGAAGACCGAGCCGCCATCGAGCCCGACCTGCTCGTTCGCCTGCGCCGCCGTGTCGGGCAGGCGGAAGTGCGTCCGAGACTCGAGCGTGATGGCGACGCCGTCGGAAAGAACGATCTCGCCCCGGCCGTTGGGTTCCGTCGTCACCTCGTCCCCGGCGCTCAGCGCGACGCGACCGTCGGGGGCGACCGCCGGTAGCGGCAGGCTTTCGTGGCTCCGGTGGATGCTCCCGGCCAGCAGCTGTACCTGGGCGATCGCGGTGGGTTCATCTGCCGAGCGGTGCAGGCGCGAGTGCATGCGCCAGCCGACGCCGGCGACCGCCAGCAGCGCAGCAGCCGACGAGAACACGGTCCCCAGCCGCAGCATGCGCTGCCTCTTGGCGTGGGCGCTCGCCGCGCGCGCGATCGTCAACGCCGTGGACGCGACGACGCGCCGCCGGCGAAGGTCGGCCGCGGTGGGATCGTCCGCCGGGACGGGAGCTTCGGCCCACGCGCGCAGGAGCTCTTGGGCGCCTTGTCCGTTAGGTGCCATCGGCGCTCCCCTCTTTCGGCAAGGGTCCGCTGGCCGGCGGCGCGGGGCGCTCGACACCAAGTTTCTTGTGGAGCTCTTTTCGGCCGCGCACCAGGCGGGATTGCACCGCCGAGACCGAGGCCCCCGTCAGGACGGCGATTCCTCGGCGAGCTCGTAGCCGAATACGTCGTGGAGGAGCACTGTCTCCGCCTTCTCGGGGGCCATGTCGGCGAGATGGACGCGCAGGCGATCGATGTCGCGGCGGGCGCCGGCTTCGTCTTCGACGTTGGGCCCGCGCGAGGGCACCGTCAGAAGCAGGTTCGTGTCCTCCATGAGGCCCAGAACGCGTCTCTCGCGGCGCCGGGCTCGCAGGGCGTTCAGCGCAACGTGCGTGGCCACGTGGCACGCCCAGGACGAGAGGCTGCAGGCGCCCGCGAAGCGCCGCCGCGTGAGCGTCAACACAATCTGTTCGAACGCAGCCTGGACGAGGTCGTCGTGATCGGTCTCGCGCCGCCCGAACACGCGATAGAGCGCGCGATTGACCACGCCGACGAGGCGATCGTAAAGCTTGGCGGCGACCTTCGAGTCACCACGTGCCACGGCCTCGATGAGCGCCTCGTCGTCGTCGTGCGTAGGGCGCGCGGCTGGCGGGGTGGATTGGCGGTTCGGGACCGCACGTAGCCAGGTGGCCGCAGGTGCCATGGAGCGACGCGGTGACATCTCTGATCAAGTAACCGTACTGCATTCCAATCAGGCAGCACTCACAGCGCGGTGCGCATTGCGTTGTCTGCCTGCGTCAATCCGTGCGGAAGCGCAGTCCGAGCGTCGCCGACCAACCGATCCATTGCTCTGTAGTTACAGGCGTATAGGATGTGGCCCCGTTCGTCGACACGCGAACTGTGGCAGACTGCGTCGTTTCGACGGCTTCGACCCCCGCCGCGATTCCCAGCCACCAGGCCCACCACCAGGTCGCGCTCACGCCCTCGCGCGCCCCGAAGAGGACGCCCGACTTGGCGGAGGAGCTGCCCTGGGCGGTCGCCTGGACCCATCCCAAGGTGGGCTCCAGGCGCGCCTCGAACAGCAGCGGCCTCGCCGGGTCGGTCGCGACCGCGACGCCGGCGCCCGCCCACGCCCACTGGACGCCGACTCGCGCGGTCGCCCCGTTCGAAGCCGTGGGCTGCGTCTCGTAGCGAAGGGAGCCCGTAACCAGAAAAGCGGTCGACCCGACCTGCCGGCTCCCCCGCACCAGGCCGCCCAAAGCACCGAGGCCGTTTCCCGTGCCGCGGGCGAGCTCGAAAGCCCCGTCGAGCAGCCAAGCGTTCCGTGTGGGCGCCAGCGGGGACGCGGGCTTCTCGGCGACCTCGACCTCCGCTTGCGCCGGCGCCGGTCGGACGGGAGCCGGCGGCTTGTCTTGCGGAGCTGGAGTCGCCGCGGGCGGCTCGGGTTTCCTGTCGCCCCCGGCCTGCTCGACGAGCGTGGCGATGATGAGGCCGACCGATCGCCAGCGCTCGACCTCGGCGTCCGAGGCATTGAACGCCACGTGCCGCGCGACCCAGTCGGCCCGCGAGCCATGCCGGACGCCGACCTCGATTTTCGCGGCCGTGTGGCCCTGGCCCTCCCACGAGACGATGACGACCGCGTAGGCCGACTCGCTCGTCGAGTCTTCGAGCGCGCAAGGCCCGCGCTCGCGCAGACCTTCCGTGCACGCGTTCACGAGCACGCGCGAATAGGGAAGGGCCGCGTCCTGCGCGGGCATCTCGATGACGACGGCTGCGGCTGCGGCCATGCTCGCTACACGAATACTACCCGGGACGGCCACCCCCCTGCGGAGAAGGTCGACCTCCGCCCCGCTACATCGCCCTGACGGTCACACACCCGAGCACGATGGACACTTGCGCCATCGGGTCGTTCTTGAGCGAATCGCACGCGGGCCCGTTGAAGACGATGGCGGTGGGCGACGTGGGATTGTCGTACGACCATCCGTTGGTCGCGCTCTGCGGGACCGTCATGCCGTTCACGTCGACGTTCACCTCCGTCGGGTCGATCATCCCGAGGCCGGTCGACTGCAGCGGGAACGTGCACGAGAGCACCTGCCCGCGGATCGCCTGGAGGGCGTTGGTGAACGTCTGCTGGAGCGCCATCGCCGAAGAGGCTTGCGTCGGGTCCACTTCGAAGTAGCAGAGGTTCGCCAGGTTCTGCGTTTCGTTCGGGTTGCACCCCGCAGGCGCGGCGCCGCCGGCCTGGGCGACGTTGCCGAGAAACGCCGGATTGAAGTCCGAGCCTGTCGCCGGAAACCCGCCCACGCCGATCACGAACGTGAGGATCGGCCCGGCGGGGGCGGTCTTCATGTGCTCGGCCGCGGCCATGAGGACGCACGGATTGCTCGGGTAATTCGTGCCGGCGTTCTTCAGGCTGCACATGTGGTCCGTCGGGACGCCGTCGGTGATGAGGACCAGGACTTTCTGCCCGTTCGGCTGCAGCGGAGGCATCGACATGAAGCTCTCGAGCTCGCCGTAGCCGCCCTGCATTCCGTAGAAGGTCGGGGTGCTCGAGTTGGGCGTTGCCGACAGACGCGTGGTGAACGCCATGTTCTGGGCGGGGGTCACGTATCCCATGGGAACGTCGATGCCCGGTTCGGGGTAGGGCCCGGGGCCGGTGTTGAGCGTCATGTCCATCGAGTCGGCGAACACGATGAGGCCGGCCGCGATCCCCGGGTCGTTCTGGAACGACGTGAAGAGGCCCTCGAGCGCGGGCACGACCGCATCCCACTTGTGCTCCTGGCCCATGCTCCCGGAGCCGTCCTCCACGAACATCATGTAGACGGGGGCGCGAGTCGCCTGCCCCATCGCCTTGGCGCAGCCCGAGTCGCCCTGGATCTGCGTGGCGTCGAGGCCGCCGTCCCAGGCGAAGCCGCCGCTGCTCCCGCCGGAGCCTCCACTCCCGCTGCCGCTACCCCCCCCGCTCCCGCTACCCCCGCTCCCGCTGCCTCCGCTCCCGCTGCTGCCGCTCCCCCCTCCACTCGAGCCGGGGAACCCCGAGGCTTTCGACCCGCTGCAGGCCCCGACCGTCGCGAGAAGCGCCGCGGCGAGCGGTGCTGCGGTCAACCACGCTCGACGTGCTGGGCAATCGCTTGTCAGTTTCATGCACCGTACCCAGTACCCGGGGGGCCAAGCGGCCAGGCATGCCCACCGCTCGAGGCGTTTGTCTGGTACGCGCTTCGCTTACCTCGTGCCCATGAATGCCACCCGAAGCGTCAGAATCGGCCGGATCTTCGGGATTCGGATTGGCTTCGACTACTCGTGGCTGTTCATCGTCGTGCTGCTGACGTGGAGTCTGACCGCCGCGTTCTCGCGTTGGCATCCCGGCTGGGCCCCGGCGACGGCGCTGGCGACGGCGCTGGTGGCGGCGCTGCTCTTCTTCGGGTCGGTCCTCCTGCACGAGCTGGCGCACTCTCTCGTGGCGAAGCGCTTCGGCATTCCCGTCGAGAGCATCACGCTGTTCCTCTTCGGCGGCGTCTCGAACATCGAGCGCGAGCCCCCCAGCGCGAAGGCCGAGTTCTGGACCGCCATCGTCGGGCCGCTCACGAGCATCGCGCTCGGCATCGTCCTCCTCGCCCTCGGCTCGACCATCACGAGCTCACCCGGGGCGGCGCTCGCCGATCCGTACGCGGCGATCCGGCATCTGGATCCGGTCGAGTCGCTTCTCATGTGGCTCGGTCCGATTAACATCATCGTCGGCGTCTTCAACCTGATCCCCGGGTTCCCCCTCGACGGTGGGCGCCTGCTGCGATCGGCGATCTGGGCCGCGACCGGCGACTTGCACACCGCCACGCGCTGGGCCTCGGCCGCAGGTCAGGCCATAGGGTGGTTTTTCGTCTGCCTGGGAATCGCCATCGCGTTCGGCGTGAACGTGCCTTTCTTCGGCCGTGGCCTGGTCGCCGGCCTGTGGCTCGCCTTCATCGGATGGTTTCTCACCTCGGCCGCCGCGCAGACGTGGCGCCGCCAGCTGATGCAGGAGGTGCTCGAGGGGATTTCGGTGTCGCGCCTGATGCGGCCCGACGGCGCCACCGTGTCTCCCGACACCCCGCTCGCCGCCTTCGTCACCGACTGGCTCATGCGCGGGGACGAGCGGGGGTTTCCGGTCGTCGACGCCGCCGGAACCCTGCTGGGCATCGTCTCGCTGTCCGACGTGCGCGCCGCACCCAGGAGCGCTTGGGAGACGACGCCCGTATCGACGGTCATGACGCCGGCCGAGCGCCTGCTGGCCGCCGCTCCGCGCGAGGACCTGTCGCTGGCGCTGGAGAAAATGGTGCGCGCCGACGTGGGCCAGCTCCCCGTGATCGAGGAAGGGCGCCTGCTCGGCATGCTGCTGCGACGCGACGTCGCGCGGTGGATCGAGCTCCACGCGCAGGCGGGCACTCGGCGCTACGCGCACTGAGAAGAGGAGCCCCGGCAGGTCACCGGCAATCGAGGACGGCGGCGCCGCGCACCTCGCCGCGGGCCAGGCGAGCCAGCGCCAGGTTGGCGTCCTTCAGCGGATGGAGCTCGGTCTCGGTGCGGATGGGGATGCGCGCAGCCAGATCGAGGAAGGCGCGGGCGTCGTCGCGCGTGTAGTTGGCGACGCTACAGACCGTCCTCTCCCACCATAGGTCGCCGTAGGTGAGCTCGGGAACCTTGTCGAGGTGGATCGCGTTGATCGCGACGGTGCCGCCGCGGTCGAGCGCCTTCAACGCGGCCACCACCACGCTCCCGGCGGGGGCGAAGGTAACCGCGGCGTCGAGCGGCTCGGGAGGACGTTCGGTGTAGTCGCCCGCCCATTCGGCGCCGAGCGCGCGCGCCCGGTCCTGTTCCGCCCGCGATCGGGTGCAAACGAAGACGCGGCAGCCCCAATGTCGTGCCACCTGGATCGCCAGTGTTGCCGACGCGCCGAAGCCGAACAGGCCCAGGCGTCCATGGGCGCCGACGCGATCGATGCCGCTGCGGTGCAGCGAGCGGTAGCCGATGACGCCCCCGCAGAGGAGCGGAGCCGCGTCCAGGTCGGCGAAGCCGTCGGGCAGAGGCAGCGCGAAGTCCGCACGCACGACCGCGTGGGTCGCGTAGCCGCCGTTCCGATCCCAGCCGGTGAACGCCGCTCTCTCGCACAGGTTCTCGCGTCCACCGCGGCAGTGCGCGCACGTTCCGTCGACGCCCCCCAACCAACCGACCCCGGCTCGGTCGCCGACGCGCCACCCCTGCACGTCCGCACCCAGCGCCTCGACCCGGCCCACCATCTGATGCCCGGGCACGATCGGCAGCGTGCGCGCCGCGAGGTCACCCTCGCAGAGTTGCAGGTCGGTGCGACAGACCGCGCACGCGGTCACGCGCAGCAGGAGCTCACCCCGGGCAGGACTCGGCTCCGCCTGTTCTACGGGTCGAAGCGGCCCCCCGGCGCCGAGGACGGAACCGGACGGGCCCGCCAGCTGCATCGCGAACATGCCAGCGGGATGGTAGCAGCCTCCGCACCCGGCCCGGCTTAGGATGGGGCATCGGATGGAGCCGGGGGAGCGCGAGCGTATGCAGGCTGTCTTCGAGACCATTCTCGAGGCCGCCGATGCCGCAAGCGTCGGAATCACCGTCAGCGTGGACGAGGGAGACGGCGCGAAGTTCGTCTACGTGAACGAGCGGGCCGCGGAGATCAACGGTCTTTCCGCCGGAGAGATGATCGGACAGCCGGTGATGCTCCTCGTCGATCCCGAGGACGTGCCAGCGATGCTGAGGCTTCAGGAGGAGCGCAAGAGCGGCGCGGTGAAGTCGCGCCTCGTCGAGCTCACGCTCAACCGCAAGGACGGCTCGAGGCTTCCAGTCGAAGTAGGCATCAGCTACGTGCGTCATCGCGGGCACACGGCCGCCGTCACCTTCCTGCACGACATCTCCGAGCGGCGTCGCGTGCTCGAGGCTCTGCAGCGATCCGAGGCCGGGTTCCGGCGCCTCATCGAGTCCGGCCCCGAGGCCGTCGGCGTCGCGCGCGACGGTGCCATGGTGTACGCGAACCCCGCGTTCGTGGAGCTCTTTGGGCTGGAGAGCGCGGCGGCCGTGGTGGGCCGTCCTGTCATCGAGATGATCCACCCCGAAGAGCGACAGCGCATGCGGGAGGCGTTGACGAAGCGTCAGGCCGAGCTGGTCGCCGGGCAGCTGATGGAATACCGCATCGTTCGTCCCGACGGCCAACTGAGGAACATCGAGGCCATGTCGATCGGCATCGAGTTCGAGGGGGCGCCCGCCGTGTTGGGCTTCGCGCGCGACGTGACGGAGCGCAACCGCATACGGACCGGGCTTCTCGAAGCGGATCGGCTGGCGGCGGTGGGAACGCTCGCGGCCGGTGTGGGACACGAGATCAACAACCCGCTTGCGTACGTTCTTCTGAATCTGCAAGCCCTGGAACGAGAGCTCACTCGCATCGCCCCTGCCGAGCGCATCGCCGACGCCGTCGAGATGGTGCGCAACGCGCTGACGGGCATCGATCGGGTGCGGACAATCGCCCGAGACCTGAAGTCCTTCTCGCGCTCCGATCCCGACGCGCGAGCGCCCGTCGACGTTCGCCGCGTGCTGGAGTCGGCGATCAACATGGCGGCGCACGAGATTCGGCTGCGTGCACGGCTGGTGACGCGTTTCGAGGACGTACCGCCGGTCTTGGCCAACGAAGCGCGGCTCGGCCAGGTGTTCTTGAACTTGCTCCTCAACGCCGCGCAGGCGCTCCCGGAGCGCAGGACGGATCGGGACGAGATTCGTGTGCTGGCGCGGTCCGACGGCGACGATCGAGTCGTCGTAGAAGTGTCCGACACCGGGCCGGGCATTCCGGAGCCGATTCTCGAGCGCATCTTCGATCCGTACTTCACGACCAAGCCGCTGGGAGTCGGCACGGGCCTCGGCCTCTCGATCGGAAGGAGCATCGTCTCGAGCCTCGGCGGGATCTTGACGGCGGCCAACGCCCCCGAAGGCGGCGCCGTGTTTCGGGTCGAGCTGCCCGGCTTGCGATCACCAGCGGGCCATGCGGCCGTCGTCTCTCAGCCGCCTCGCGGGCACCCTCGCAAGCTCCGCGTCCTCATCGTGGAGGACGAGCCCGCGCTGGCGCTGGTCCTCCAGCGTGCGCTCGGTGACGGCTACGACGCAATCGTCGCTCCCGGAGGCCGCGAAGCGTTGGGCGTGCTCACGCGCAATCCGTCGTTCGACGTCGTGCTTTGCGACGTGATGATGCCCGGGATGAGCGGCGTCGAGCTCTACGAAGAGATGACGACGTGCGACCCTGCGGTCGCGGATCGCTTCGTGTTCATGACCGGCGGAACGCAAACGGCGCGTATACGCGACTTGCTCGCCGCGGCGCAGCGCCCGTGGCTCGAGAAGCCATTCGACGCGCGCGAGCTGCGAAGGATCCTCGTCGAGATGGTCGGCGCCAAAGCGTAGATGGGAGTCACCCGCATCTCGACGGCGGACGGATGCCGCGGGTGCTCATGACACGGGTTCCTCTTCTCCCAGGCCCGGCGGACGCGTCGAGGAATGCGGACCGGAGGCGCGGCGCCGCTCGAGCCACGAGTGGGCGAGGACGAGCAGCGGAGGCTGAATCGCCCGAGCGACGAACGCCAGGATGAACGATCCCCCGATGACGACGATGGCCAGCGGCTTCTGCGTCTGCGAGCCGATGCCGGTCGAGAACGCCGCCGGGAACAGGCCGATCATCGCGACGAGCGTCGTCATGAGGCACGGGCGCAGGCGCTTCTCGGCGGCCTCGCGCGCCGCGTCGCGGATGCTGAGGCCCTCGACGTTTCGCAGCCGCTGGAAATACGTCACGACGAGGATGGCGTCCTGTACGGCGATGCCGAAGATGGAGATGAACCCCATCGCGGCCGAGACCGAGAAGTGAATGCCCGTCGACGAGCAGCGCGAGAACGCCGCCCGCGCTCGCGACCGGGATGTTGAGGAACACGATCGCCGTGTCCACCCAGTTCTTGACGGCGCTGTAGACGAGGAACGCGATGAGCAGCAGCGTGATCGGCAGGATCATCTTCAGGCGGTCCTCGGCCTCGCTGAAGCTCGTTGATCTCGCCCGCCCACTCGAGGTGCGAGTCGTACGGGCAGGTGCACCTTTTCGGCAATCCTCGCGCGCGCCTCGGCGATCGTGCTCTCGAGGTCGCGGCCGCGGACGCTGAACTTCACCGGCGTGTAGCGCTGGCCGTCCTCGCGGTAGACGTTGCTCGGCCCCTCGCTCACGCTGATGGTCGCGATCTGGCCGAGCGGGACGTTCGCCGCCCGCGGGCGTCGCGATGGTAAGCTCGCGGATCGCCTCGAGCGAGCTGCGGTATTGCTCCAGCCAGCGCACGGTGAGGTCGAAGCGCTTCTCGCCCTCGAACACCTGCGTGACCGCGAGGCCGCCCATGGCTGCCTGGATGACGGTCGCGACGTCGCCCGTGTTCAGGCCGTAGCGCGCGCACGCGACGCGGTCGGGCGTGATGACGACGCTCGGCTGCCCCATCGAGCTGAACATGCCGAGGTCCTTGATGCCGGGCACCGTCGACATGACCTCGACGATGGTCTGCGCGTTCTTCTCGTTCTGGCGCGAGGTCGTTGCCGAACACCTTGACCGAGTTCTCGCCCTTGACGCCGCAGACGGCCTCCTCGACGTTGTCGCTGATCATCTGCGAGAAGTTGAAGACGACGCCCGGGAACGCCTCGCTCAGCTCGCGCGACAGCTCGTCGGTCAGCTTCTCCTTGGTCAAGCCGCGGGGCCACTCGTCGAACGGCTTGAGCGGCGCGAAGAGCTCGATGTTCTGGAAGCCCGCTACGTCCGTGCCGTCGTCGGGTCGCCCGAGCTGCGAGACGACCGTGAGCACCTCGGGGTGCTTGCGGTGCGCGTCGTCGCACGGCGGGCTCTCGCTCTCGGCTTGCGGGGTGGCGGGGCATGGCGCCGCGACGCCTCGGAGCGACGCACCCGCGCAGGATCGACCGCATCCGCCCGACGTACTTGGCGCGACTGCTCGAGCGAGATGGACATCGGCAGCGTCGCGCGGATCCAGAAGTTGCCCTCCTCGAGGTGCGGCATGAACTCGCCGCCCGAGCCACCGGAAGGCGAACATGCCGACCACGACGGGTACGAGCACCAGCGCGACGACGAACGCGCGCGCGGCGCAGCGCAGCGCCAGCCGCGAAGAGCGGGCTGTAGACCCGGTGCAGCGCCCGCATGACGATGGGCTCCTTCTCCTCGGTCTTCGCGGGCACGAACTTGCCCGCGAGCACCGGCGTGAGCGTCAGCGCCAGCAGGATCGCGCCGCCGATCGCGAACGCGTACGTCTGCGCCATCGGCGAGAAGATGACGCCCGCCACGCCCGGTCATCGTGAAGAGGGGCAGGAAGGCCACGCCGATGATGAGCGTGGAGAACGTCATCGGCCCTGCGACCTCGCGCGAGGCCTGCATGATGCGGTCTTGCATGGTGCCCTTGCCGTGCGGGCCGAGGTGACGGAAGATGTTCTCCATCATGATGACGGTCGAGTCGACGACGATGCCGAAGTCGACCGCGCCGAGCGAGATGAGGTTCGCCGGCGTGTCGCGTCCCCACCATGCCGCAGAACGCGACGAGCAGCGCCAGCGGGATGTTGAGCGCCGTGATGATCGCCGCGCGCGTGTGCCCGAGGAAGAGAAAGAGCACGATCGAGACGAGCAGCATGCCCACGATCAGGTTCTCGAGCACCGTGTGCGTCGTGAGCTTCACGAGGTTGCCGCGGTCGTAGTACGGCACGATGTCCATGCCCGGCGGCAGGATGTGATTCTGCCGGATGAAGTCGATGCGGTCGTGGATGCCTTCGAGCGTCGGCGCCGTCTCGCCGCCGTAGCGCATGAGGACGACGCCCTGCACGATGTCGGGATCGTCGTCGTGACCGACGATGCCGAGGCGCGGCGCGGCGCCGACGGACGACATTGGCGACGTCCTTGACGCGGACGGGCACCCCCTTCTGCTCCGCCACGACGACGTTCTCGATGTCGTGCACGTCGCGCAAGAGGCCGATGCCGCGGACGGTGTACGCCTGCTCGCCCATCACCAGGCGCTGCCCGCCGACGTTCGTGTTCGCAGCCTGAATGGACGAGATGAGCGCGCTGAGCTGGATCCCCTGACCGCGAAGGCGGAAGGGGTCGACCGCCACGTGGTACTGCTTCGTCTCGCCGCCGAAGCTCACGACGTCGATGACGCCGCGCACCTGCTTGAATTGCCGCTCGAGGATCCAGTCCTCGGCCGTCTTCAGATCGCGCGTGCTGTAGCCGTGTCCTTGCACCGAGTAGCGGAACACCTCGCCGATGGCGTTCCACGGCGAGATGCTCGCCTGCACGTTCTGCGGCAGCTGCACGAACGTGAGGCGATTGATGACCTCCTGGCGGGCCTTCTCGTAGGTGCTGCCCCAGTCGAAGTAACACTTGACGTCGCTCAGTCCGAAGAGGGACTGCGAGCGCTTGTGCTCGAGCCCTGGCATGCCGGACGAGCCCGATCTCGAGCGGGATGGTGACGTAGCGCTCCACCTCCTCGGCGCTCCAGCCGTCGGGCTGGGTGATGACCTCGACCAGCGGCGGAACGGGGTTGGGGTAGGCCTCGATGTCGAGCTTCGAATACGCGGTCAGGCCCGCGATGACGAGGACCGTCGCCGTCGCGAGGACGATGAACGGCATTTTCAGGGCAAAGTCGACGAGGCGCTGGATCATCTTAGGGGGGCCGGGAGGCTACAACGGGGCACGTTTCTGGATCTATTCGAGCGGCCGGTGCCCATGCCGAGCGCTAAGCTTTCTGGGAGTGCGTTCGAAAACGGAGGTACGCCATGGTCTCGATCGAGCTGACGAACGGCGATCTCATCGTTCACGTGCACGGATGGGACAAGCTGCACGCGCTGCGTAGCTCTCTTACCATTCCGCTGGGTCACGTCACGGGCGTGCGAATGCACCCCAAGGAGGCGCATTTCGACGACGTCATCGTCGACTCGTGGCGGGGCGTCGGCACGTACATTCCGGGCAAGCTTGCCGCCGGTACGTGCTTCGTCTCGGACGGCCGCGCGTTCTTCGACGTACGCGATCCCTCGCGGGCGATCGCGATCGACGTGCAAGGCGAGGGCGTCCAGCACATCGTGGTCGAGCTCAGCGACGAGGAGCCGCAGCACGCCGTAGAGCGGATCGAGCGCATGATCGGCCAGGGGTAGCTGGGTCTCGCGGTCCCAGGCGACGCGCCTCGCGTGCCTTTTCGCCCCACCTCGCGGAAGCTCATCGTTGCGTCTCGTGCGTGAAGCCGCGGGGTTTGGAAGCTCCTTTTCGCATTCGCCACGTCATCCGCTGCAAAGCGCGATCCCGAACGTCGGGGGTTCGGCTGACCGACCACCATCCTTGGCGTCCATGCGCCTCGGCGGCTCTCCCTCTATTTCGCAATCCGCCGCACGCCGTCCGTCCCCGCGACGAGCACGACATCCGCTCGCCCGACGAAGAGGCCCGTCTCGACGACGCCGGGAACGGCGCGTAGCGCGGTGTCGAGCGCCCCGGCGTTCGCGATGGGCGCGACGACGAGATCGTAGAGCAGGTTGCCGCCGTCGGTCCGCACGACCTTCCCGTCGCGGACGCGCAACCGCGGTTCGCCGTACTGCGACAGGTGCTTCGCCGTCGTCGCGTGGCCGAACGGCGCGACCTCGACGGGAACGGGGAACTTCTCGCCGAGCCGCGGGGACATCTTGCTGGCGTCGACGATGATCACGTTCTTCTTCGCCGCGAAGTTGACGATCTTCTCTCGCGCGTGGGCGCCCCCGCCGCCTTTGATCACGTCGAGCGTCGCGGCCACTTCGTCGGCGCCGTCCACGTTCACGTCGATTTCCCACGGTCCTTCGTCGGGCAAGAGCCGGATTCCCAGACTCGCGGCCAGCGTGCGTGTGGCCTCCGACGACGGCACGCCCCGCACGCGCTCGATCGTGCCGGCCGCGCGGAGGTGACTGGCGAGCTCCTCGACGAAGAGGCGCGCAGTCGAACCGCTCCCGAGACCGATCACGTCCCCGCGCACCTCCCCGATCGCCGCACGCGCGGCGCTCCGCTTGGCCTCATCCATTGCGCCGATTTTCGCACACGCCCCTATGTTGCGGGTGCATCTTCGCTACCCCGTTGAACTTTTCGGCTTTCACGCATCGGGTGATCTTGATCCACCTCAACGCCGGGTCGCTTCTACTACAGCCCCGTCCATCGCGAAGTTGTAGGGTCCGCGCCGCGTTGACTCGGAAAGCTCGCGTGCGATCGGTCCCGCCGGACGCGAGGGGAGGCAGAAAGTTCGGGGCACTTCGAGGGGTCGTTCGCAGCAAGCCGTAGTCGAGGGGCGCCGCGCGCAGTTGTGCGGCCCCGAAGAGTCGCGAATCCACCGTTTCGCGGCTCGAGTGCCGCTCCCGCGCCGCCACTGGGCGCGAGGGCCGAGGGGATGCTTCACCGGATCAGGAGCGCTCATGCGAAGGTCAGTCGCCGTCACCGCACTGTGCATGTCAACGATCGTCCTCGCCTGCTTCGTCGCAGGCTGCGAGGACGGGCCCAACCAGCCGTTCAGTCCGGCTCCCGCGGGCGCCGCGAACTCGTGGAACGGGCCTTCCGGCGGCGGCCTCAACGCCGACGCGGGGGTCGTCGGGAGCGGGACGCAGAACTTCGACGCCGGCTTCGGCGGGACCAACGCGAACGACTTGTGCACCGCCGACCAGGAGAAGGCGGTCTGGAACAAGTACTTCAGCGAACCGATTCAGATTCCCGGGCTCGCCGGCGGCATCGACATGGCCGGCGGTCCCAACGGCGACGGAGCCTCGGGCTACCAGGGTGCGGGCATGCCGTTCACCTACGACCCGACCAAGGAGACGTGGACGGGGGCGACGGTCGAGCAGGCCGAGAAGGTTCTCTGCCAGGGCACGGCTGACAGCATCTTCTACGGAGAGACGAACACGCTCGGCTGGGGTGAGAACCTCGAGATGAGCGTCCTTTACAACGTGAACAGCCGGCAGATCACCGACCTGCTCTTCACGTACGGCTACCAGGGCACCGCCGACGCCACCAGCGCCGACGGCAAGACCAAGTACTCGATTCGTCCAACGAGCTGCCCATCTCGGCCACGACGGCCACCGGCACGACGCAGGTCACCCTTCACTGGGAGAACCAGGCGCAGCTCGCCGCGACGGCGAACGCCGTCTACGACGCCTTCCGCAACACGTACGCGCCCACGTTCCCGCCCGATTCGGATTGCGTGTCCGCGGGCCACTGCATCCTCGGCAACAACCTGACGAGCGGCGGTTACCTCTTCTTCACGCCGCTCAATCTCGCGATCTTCGTGGACTCCACCGTCGCGCCGCAGCCGGCCGCGAGCTCGATCGGCCTCATCGATCTCGGCCTGCTCAAGCTCCTTCCCTTCAGCGCGGGGGCTTCGCTGCTCAAGCTCGACTCGATGGGCGAGGGCCCCGTGGCGTCGGTGCCGAACGTCGGCAACACGGGCAAGGACTGCAAGTACGTGCTCGGGCAGAAGTTCAGCGACTTCGATTCGACCTGCGTCGAGCCGTTTGCCGCCGGCGATCCGAACAACACGATCAACAAGAACAAGCTCTTCGGGGCGATGGCCCACAGCGACGAGTCGTACGAGTTCGATATCCAGGGCGTCGACCCGCAGTTCGCGGCTTCGAGCCAGCCGGATAACAAAGTCATCGCCGATGGGCAGCGTCCGGGTCCGGACGACCTCTCCTACGAGTTCCGGCTCGACCAGTATGCCATCGGGAGAATCGCGAACGACTACGCGAACAACGACGTCACGATGGCGAAGGACTGGCACGGCAACGGGATGATCACGCTCGAGTGGGCCAACCTCGTCCAGCAGTACCTGACGGTGGCCTACCACGTGAACACGCAGCTCGGCGACGCCGATTGCATCGCGGACCCGGTGCATCCTGCGACGGCGGGAAAGGTGTGCTCCGGCATCGAAGGCATCGTGACGACCGCGCCGCCGGCTCTCGTACCCGCGACGATGGCGGCCAACGCGCTCGCGGCGCAAGCGACCATGGTGGACTCGGTGGACGGCACGACGCCGGGCACGCTGGCGGTCGGGATGAAGCCGGGCACCTGGTACTCGATTTTCCAGATCGCCAGCGTTCCGCCCTACGGCTACATCGGCGGAAACTTCGGGTACAACGGTCAGCAGGCTTACTTCTTCGACACGATGCAGTCGGCGGTCGCCCTGGCGTTCGGGGGCGGCAACAACGTCCCGCTCGAGCTCCAGAGCCGCCGCTTCTACTTCAAGGAGTGGATCCTCGCGGTCATCAAGTACCTGCAGTCGGCCGACAACCCCGCCGCGACCCTCGCGATGATCGACGCGAATCCGGCCGACCCGGACAACCTGTTCTTCGACTCGGACGGCGGCGGATTCGAGAACGCGGAATACGTGTTCCGGTCGACGGTGAACTCGGCCATGCAACCGCCGACGGCCCTGGACATCACGACCAACCTGACGACGTCGGTCATCAACGACTTCGAGTTCACCCGCTACAACTTCCGCGGCGAGAAGGCGCTCTACGCCGCCCTGAAGACGAGCCCCACCGACCAGCCGGGGGCCACGTCGCTCTTCTTGAGCAACATCGTCGGCAGCCCGGTGCTCCAGAGCGTGTATCCGGGTGGCTACGCGTGCGCGATCAACACGGACCCGGCGGCCACAGCCTGCGTCGCGCCGGGCTTGGATCCGAAAGCGACACCGGCCGTCCTCGGTCCCGTCGACGCCTTCGGCAAACCCCTCTACACGGGCTACGCGCCGGCCTTTGGCGCTTCGGTGCTCAACATCGCGGCCAACGGCTACGCGGCAACCCCGTCGGCGATGACCGTCGAGTCGTCGGACTTCACGCTCATCCAGAGCGCGATGGTCACGCTCCCCATCTGGAGCAACCCGTACGACCCGAACAGCGCCACGCCGACCGACAAGACGGTGAGCGTCCTCGTTCCGTACCTGCCGAAGGGGGCGGACGTCGGCTTCCCGGTCACGATCGATGGGTCGCGCGACAAGTTCTACAACACGTTCAACGTCGATCTCACCGGGACGACGGTCGACGGAAACGTCGACTACGAGTACGTGCCGGGCCAGGGTCCCAACGGGATGCCGGTCAACAACCTCATCGTCCGCGCCTTCGAGACGCAGAACTACCTCGGCTACGTCTTCGTGTGCGCCGAGCCGAGCGTCGACCCGGCGCTCGCCGCCATCGGCGGCAAGGACCTCCTGGCCGTGCGCATGTACCAGAACGGCGCAGGACATTCTCTCGTGGCTGGCCGCGCATCCGTCGGCGACCGCCGACTGCGGCATCCAGATCAAGTACAGCATCTACGGGAACTACCCGGACTTCATCTCGTCGCTCACCAACGGCGTCCGACTCGGTCTCAATCCCGGCTTCGGCGGCTCCGTCGTATCCGACGTAACTCTGTTCGACCCCAACGTCGTCGCCAACCTGGGTCAATGACCAAGTATTCGGAGAGTTTTCAAGCCATGAAAACGTTCAAGATTGGCACTGCCCTCGCTGGCGCAATCCTCGTCTTCGGCGCAGCCACCGGCTGCGTCGCGGACCGTCCCTCACGCAACGGCGTGTTCAACGA
Source organism: uncultured delta proteobacterium (assembly GCA_963720145.1). Taxonomy (GTDB): domain Bacteria; phylum Myxococcota_A; class Polyangia; order Polyangiales; family Polyangiaceae; genus Palsa-1150. The sequence continues at coordinate 125,721 of CAVREO010000028.1, read as the reverse complement.
GAACCAGTACCTGCGTAAGGACTTCCTCATCCAGTCGACCGACGCGAACGGCAGCGGCGCGGGGCAGGACTCCGGGTGGCTGATGCGCACGACCGTCACCGAGACGTCGACGCCGAACCTCCTCGGCAGCAACATCGGTGTGTGGGGAGGAGAGAACGCGGAGGTGAAGCTCGTTCGCTTCCGCGTCACGCAGGACAAACTGCAGATGCTGGACCAGGTCCAGTATTCGACTCCGGCCAACCCCGATCCCACGACCGGGGCTCCGGGCGCGCCCAACACCATCAGCACGACCGACACGATCATCAACGCGTGGCCGTCGACGAACGTCGACCTGAAGTACCGCGTGAACCTCGACGGCGAGAAGACCAACTTCTACGAAGAGAACCAGGAGCTCGACTGGCAAGTGCGCCAGTGGGTGAAGCTCAATTTCGCGAAGAACGACTTCAGCGATCTCGCGCCGCTCGGCATCTACACGAACGACCTGATCAACAAGTGCGGTGACGTCGTCGACGCGTCGGCGACGCTCGTCACGGGGAGCTTCAACGTCGAGAGCGCACCGGACCCGAAGGACGACTACTTCGAGTTCACCGTCCAGGTCGCGATCCCGATGATCTTCGTGGACCCGAGCACCGACAGCACCGCCGGCACGATGACCTACGACACCACGTGCCAGACGGCCTACGGGCCCATGGCGGCGAACGCGCTCAAGATCGGCGGCGGTCGCTCGACGGTCACCGTCAACCTCAAGTACTCGTTCAAGCGGGCGACCCCGGCGGCGGAGCTCACCTACAAGCCCTGGATCCTCGACGAGAAGGATCCCATCCATCGCAAGTACGGTCCCTTCCTCTCGACCGTGTTCAACCGCGACCCGCAGAGCGGCCTCATTGCGGCCAACCAGTTCGTCGGGCGCTTCGACCCCGCCAAGCCCATCGTCTGGTACTTCGACAAGAATTTCCCAGCCTACTACAAGCCCATCTTCCTCGGGACGGGCGGCAACCCCGGCATCATGCAGAAGACGAACGACCTTCTGACGGCGTCCGGCGCGCCGGCTCGGGTGCAGTTTCTCGACTACAACGACGGCGGCATAGAACGTTCGTACGGCGACGTCCGGTACAACTTCTTCCGCTGGGCGTCAGACCAGGATCTCCAGGATTCGTTCGCCGGCGTGACCATGCCGGGCTTCGATCCGCGCACCGGCGAGATCATCAACGAGAGCATCGAGTTCAACGACTTCGCCGTGAAGGACTACTACGTCCAGCGCATCGACGCGTTCTTGAAGAGCGTCGGCGCGAGCGCAGGTCTCGCGAACGCGAGCGGGTGGATGACGGGCGCCTGCGACGCCACCAAGACGCCGACGCAGCCGATCGTCACCGCGACGGTCACCGGAGCTCACAACGCGAGCTCCACGCTCTACACGAAGATGCAGCAGTACCTCGGGCTTCAGGGCCCGACCGCCCTCGGGCCGCAGGACTTCACGGCGGTTCAGGACGCGGACTTCTTCCGCTCGTACTTCGCGCTGGCGCCCTACGAGGTCTTCGCCGACCCCGACATGAACCTCTTCGTCACGCGCGAGGGCGGTCAGGGCGTCTACGGGCCGGCCGCCGTGTGGCAGACGCTGCACGGGGAAGGCGAGTTCCAGCGGCTGACGGCGCTCATCAACAGCGGCGTCGAGCCGTATCAAGCCGCCGACGGAACGGCTGGGGTGCTTGCTGCCGCGGCGTTTGCCAATCAGATGCGTGACGCGACGAATGCGCATCAGAGCTGGCAGCTGATGAAGAGCATCATCCGCCCGAACCTTCACATGGACGTCCCCGGCGCGTTCTCGCTCGAGACCGTCATGGAGCAGGACTCCCAGCAGTGCATCGGCGGAATGTGGGAGACGCAGGATCACTGGGTCCAGCACATCATCGACACGTACTGGCAGCAGGTGTTCTGGCACGAGTTCGGTCACGCGATGGGCCTGGAGCACAACTTCATGGCCAACATCGACATGCCGAACTTCACGACGCAGCGGGACGCGAGCGGCAAGGCGCTCACCGATGCGAACGGGAACACCCTCTACAACATGTATTCGTCGTCGGTGATGGAATACAACGCTGCGCCGGCACGCCTCGCGTGGACGCAGGGATGGGGCAACTACGACAAGGGCGCCATCGCCTGGATCTACGCGAACAACGGCCGCAAAACGGACGATCCCGCCAAGGACGCCATGGCCACGGCGGCCAAGTCGATCTCCGGCGAGATCGCCGGCGCAGCGGCAGGCCAGGAGTATCCGTACGCCGATCCCCTCGGGTTCTGCGCGGCGAACGACTCCGACTGCACGGCGGGAGCCGAGCGGCTGTTTCTGCGCTGCGACGAGAGCCACCTCAAGTACTCGCCGATGTGCCGCCAGGGCGACCTCGGCGTCACGCCGAGCCAGATCGTCGCCAACTCGATCGACAACTACGAGTGGCAATACCAGTGGCGCAACTTCCGCGACTACCGGAAGGTGTGGGACGCGTCGTCGTACGCGAACGAGGTAGCCGGCTACATCGTCGACCAGCGCCGGTTCCTCTCGCAGTGGGCGTTCGACTGGAGCCCCGGCGAGCTCGCGACGACGCTGTACCGCATCGGCATCACGCCGCCCGCGAATGCCCCGTCGGCGGTCGACTACTACGGTCAGCTCACGCAGAAATTCCACGTCGAGATGTCGAAGGCCAACCAGATGGTGAGCGCCTTCAGCGAGGCGGTCATCCAGCAGGCGGCGGGCGAGCGCCCGTACGCGACCATCTACGACAAGTTCTACGGCGACGTCACCCAGCAGGGAATCATCCTGGACAAGTACTTCGCGATGCAGAACTTCGTCGGCCTCTGGAACAGCGACAACTACGACCAGAACCAGGCGGGCGCCTACATCTCCACCTGGGGAGGCTTCGACTTCGACAGCTCGTTCCAGTCGATCGCCGAGACGGCCATCACGTCGATGATCGGCTCGCAGTACGCGGTCTACCCGTACTTCATCCCGACCGCGGTGGCGCTCTTCGCCCAGGACACGCACAACCCGGCGTTCCTCGGCGGCGGCGGCCGTACCGAGGCGAAGGACTGGATCGGCGGCTGGGTCTTCACGCGCGAGCAGGACCTCATCGACTACTTCAAGAACATCGCGGTGACCTCGGGCGGCCCCCCGGCGGCCACGGGATTGCCGCAGTGCACGGCCTTCGCCACGTGCGCCTACGACGTCACCGACGGCAGCCAGGTCCAGCAGGATCCCGTGACCGGCAACTTCGTCGGTCCTGACGGCTTGACGTACGCCTACGCGTACATCCCGAGCCGCCACAACTGGGTCCTTGCGCGGGCAGACCGCAACATCGCCACGTACAAGAACATCATCAACTTCAATACCGACTTGTTCGGAACGAAGGACGACGGGTCCAACGGCACGTACAGTCTCGAGTACCAGATCAAGTACACGATCGACTCCTACAACACGTACGAGTCGCCGTAAGCGAGCCGAGTCTCGCATCGCCGGGCGCGCGGCAGGCGATCCCCATGCGGGATCCCTGACCGCGCGCTCCCGTTTTGTGTCGTCTCGTCAGTCGACGGGTGCGTCGGCGGCCGCTTCGACCGGCGATGCGTCGCCGGTGTCCGCGAACGAAGCGTCGCCCGCATCCGCGAGAGACGAATCGCCGGAGTCCCCGGCAGATGCCTCGCTTCCGACCTCGAACGGTGCGTCGCCGGCTTCGTCGCATCCCAGACCGAGGCAGTCGAAGGCTCCCCACGTGCCGCTCACGCACGTGTACGTCATGCAGCTCCCCGTCGCGAAGAACGTGTCTCCCGGCGTGCACGCGCACACCTGCAAGCAGGGGTTGCAGTCGGGCGGAAGGGGCGTCGCCTCCTCGTGGAGGGACTGATCGTCGCTCGCGTCGGGGTTCGATTCGGGCGAGAGCGGATAGGAGCTGCTGCGGCACGCCGTCCAGAGCAGCACGGTCGCGCCGAGAAACGTGGCCGCGGTGAGCCCGAAGCGAACGGACATCCCGCGGGAGTCTACCTCCTCTGCCGTGGGTGCCCACCCTTGGGGCTCTCGGCCGTCCACTCTTGCGGGAGGCTCCTTCCGGGCCAAAGCTATGCCCGTGCGCCTGTCCGTCGAAGACATCGATCTGGCCGAGCTGACGGCCGCGCTGAGGTCGCGCTTCGGGGGGGTCCCGCCGGTCGGGTACCTCGACGGGCGGACGGCCCTGCGCGACGCCGTCGCGGAGCGGCTCGAGTGCTCCACGCTCGAGGCCGAGGAAATCGTCGACACGCTCGTCGCGCGCGGGTTCGTCCGCTACCAGGGCGACCCGGCCGCTGCGCTCGACGATGGCCGAGGCTGGTCCCTCGGCGCGTGAGCTTCAGCGAATGCTGGCCAGGCGCTTCTCGATGGCTTCGAGCAGAACGGGATAGCTTCCGGTGAGCGGGAGGGTCCTGGCGAAGTCGCGTGCCTCGCGCAGCGCGCGGGCGGCTCCCGCGCGGTCGCCCTTGGCCTCGCAGAGGTCCGCCTCGAGCGACCAGAGACGCAGCTTTCGCGGCCCGTATGCCCTCGTCAGCGCCCGCTTCACGGCCGCGATTCCATCGGAGTAGTGCTTCATCTCGAGGTAAGCCATCGCGAGCCGCGCGGGGGCGTTGTAGTCGTCGGGGAAATCTCGCTCCGAGAGCTGGAGCATCGGGACGGCACGTTGAGGCTCCCCAATCGCGAGGTACGCGAGCAGCCGGTGGGCGTCGAACACGACCCGCGCCGCCGGGGTGGTCGCGCGCGCCGCCTGCGCTTCGAGCATCGACGCCCATGCGCGGGCCACGCGCCTGGCCTCTTCGGCTTTCCCGAGCTCGCGCAACCCGTCGACCACGTAGCTGTAGAGGTCCGACCTGTCGTCGCCGAGGATGGGCTGCGAGCGATCGCCTGCCACGCGCTCGCCCAACGCCACGAGCTCGCGCCGCCGTTTGCGCTCGGGCGCATCCTTCGGCAACTCGGCGGCGCAGTGCATCGCCGCTCGCAGCACGTCGGCCAGGGCCGACCCCGGGGGCATGTGCGGCGCCTCGTCGGCGCCCGTCGTGACGCACGGGCCGAGCTGCCGGCTATCGTCGAGCTCCGTGACGAGGCCATCGACGGCCATCGCGCGCTTCGGCCACCGGGGTGGCGCCGCGGCGAGCGCCTGACGGTACGCGGTCGACGGCGTCTTCATGCTGTCCCGTGGCGCTCGCCTGCCGGCCGCGAAGCAGCGCCGCCATGGCTTCGCCGCCCGCGTCCTTCCGGTTCGCGGCGACCTCCGCGTCGTCGAGCAGCTCCTCGAGCTCGGCTGTCGTCAACGATCCCGGCCACGCGACGACCGGCTGCTCGGTCGCCGGCTCGACGACGTAGAGCGTCGGCAGCACGTGAACACCCAGCTTCGTCACGGCCGCGGCGTTGCTCTCGCGTTCGGTGTCGAGCGCGAGCCAGACGAAGCGCGGCGTGTACCGCCTGAGCTCCGGGTCGGGAAACACGAAGTTTCGCATGCTCAGGCACGTGTGGCACCACGGCGCCCACGCGTCGATGAAGAGCGGGACGCGGCGAGCGCGGGCCTCGGCAAGGGCGCCCTCGTAGTCGTTCTCGACGAATACGGGCGACTCGTCGGCGCTGTGTCCGCCGCCGTCCGTCGAAGCGTCGGCCGCGATCACCGGCGTGGCCGTCAGCGCGGGAGGCGGGACGCGCGGAGCGGCGAATGGCGACGGCGTAACGGTCGAGGCCGAGGGGGCACACGCCGAACCCATGGCCAGCGCGGCGGGTAGAGCTACGGCTGAAGCGAATTTCGTCACGGACCCTCGACCTTAGCGTACCCCCCTTTACACGCGTTTTGGCGAGGCTTACCGATGTGGCGAGCCAGAGCAGCAGCGCTTCGCCGGGCCCCAGGGCGGGCCGGCCGCGGTGCTTCGGTAACAGCCACGCACACCGGTCGCTCGCTCGCCAATTGCGGCCGGGACGCACGGGTCTGCGCCCGCGAGGGCACACACACACACGGGAGGAATCCATGTTGACCGGTTGGAGAGATTTCGACGACAGACTGCGGACGCTGGACACGCTGCGGACGCTCGACCTCTTGCATCGCCGCATCGATCGCGCCTTCGAAGACTGGACGGCGCCCGCCGATCGGGCCGAGCGGAACGCCCCGCGCCGGCGCGTGGCGGTCGCCTGGCCGCCGACGAACGTCTTCGAGGCCAAAGAGGCCTTCGTCGTGAAGGTCGAGGTGCCGGGCCTGGCCGAGGGCGACGTCTCCGTCTCGGTGGAGGACGATGCCCTGGTCATTCGGGGCGAGCGCAAATCCGAGGTGCCCGAGGGGTACAAGGTTCACCTGCGCGAACGGACGCCCATAGCGTTCGCACGCAAGGTGCCGCTCCCGGACCGAATCGACTTCGACGCCGTGGCCGCCAGCCTCAAGGACGGCGTCCTCACGATCACGTTGCCGAAAGCCAAGGAGGCCCTGCCGCGGCAAATCGCCGTCAAGGCAGGCTGACCGTTCGCCGCACCAGGAGGAGAATTGCCATGAATGATTTCATGACCGCTCACGACAACCACGGCTCGGCGCCGGCCGCCCCCCCCCGAGGCCGGGCTGCGGCGCCTCTCGTCGACGTATTCGAGAACGCCGACGAGGTGCTCATCGTCGCCGACGTACCCGGCGTGCGGAGCGACGGGATCGAGCTCCGCGTCGAGAACGACACCCTGCTGCTCGAAGCCAAGCGCGTCGCCGAGAAGGAGAAGGAGCCCGGCCCCGCGCTCGCGCGTGAATACGAGGCCCTCGATTTCGCGGCGAGGTTTCGCATCCCCGCGGGCATCGACTCGGCGGCCATCACGGCGGAGACGCACGACGGCACGCTGACCGTGCGTCTACCGAAGGCGGCCGCAGCGAGGCCGAGAAAGATCGCGGTCCGCAGCTCCTGAGCGCGACGTCGTCAGGGCGTCGTCGGATTCGCCGGGCACGCGCCGTAGTCGCCCGGGGCGTTTCCGGTATCGACGCCCATCCACGTGCTCGGATCGGCGGGATTGGTCTTGACCGGAGCAATGTCGTAAATCGAGGAGCTCGAGTCGGTCTTGTCCGGCAGGTCGGCCAGCAAGGGGCGCTCCCGTAGCCCGCCTTGTACGCGCTCACGAAATCGTACGCCATCGAGAGGTCGGTCGCGCTCTCGGGGTTGTTCGTCTTGCCCGTATGCAGGCGCCGCGCGGCCTCCCAGGTGGCATTCTGGTCCATGTCCTGCTGCCACGTCATGCCGGGGTCCGTGGCCATGACCCACGTGCGCTCCTTGATGAGGAAGCCGAGCCACCGGCTCTCCTCCCACGGCTTCCCCACGAAGCTCGTCGGCATGCCCGGGCCGTAGTCGGCGGTCGCCTTGGCGATGACCGTCTTCGCGCCGGCGACGCCGTTCGGGTCGTCGTCGTCGCCGAAATTGAGCTCGGTGTCGAAGAGAAAGCCGATCGTGATGGCGCCCTGCAAGCCCATGTCGTTCGCGTGCTTCAGCGCCGTGTCCAGGTACTCGGTGTCGCCGATGGTGTCCTGGCACTTCCGGTACGTCATGTCGTTGGTCCCGGCGAGCGGGACGTCGCCGTTGGTCCCGCTGCCGTCGCCGCAGAAGTTTCCGATCTTGTCCACGGCGCTCGGTGTCGCCGATGTTCATGTTCGTCGAGTAAAACTGGTTGTTGATCTGCACGAGACCCGGCCAGTACTTGGCCAGCGAGTTGTTGGGCTCGAGGTCGTTCAGGCACCTCGCCACGATGATGAAGTCGCCCGTCCCGCTGCAGAAGCCCACGGTGCCTATCGTGTCCCCGCGACCGTCGTTGATGTTCTGGCAGTAGCTGTACTGGCTCGCGAAGTCGTGGTGTCGTTCTCGCCCATGGCCTCGAGCATGTCGATGAGCTGGCGCTGGTAGGGGTACACGAGCGGGTTGGTGCCGCCGCACTTGCCGACACCCGTGAAGCTCGCGTTGTTCGGCTGGCACCACTCGTTGCTCGAGCAGGACCCGCAGTACACCGTGATGAAGTTCCCGTTGGCGTCCTTCAGCCCGACGGTGGCGCCGCCGCAGTCCCACCCCATACAGGCGCAGTAGGAGGCGTCGTCCGTGTACGTCGTGCAGTTCGTCGGTACCGGCGGGCCGCCGTCGCCGACGACCCCCGAGGAGCTCCCGCCCGACGAGGACGTGCCCGAGGAGGACATGCCGGACGAGGACGTGCCCGACGAGGAGCCCGGCTTGCCCCCGCTGGAGCCACCGCTCGACGTCGTCCCGCCGGAAGACGTGCTGCCGCTACCCCCCGACGACCCGCCGCTGCTCGAATTTCCCGACGTAGTCGAGGCGCCGCACGCGCCGACGCCGCACATCAGCGCCGCAACGGCCGCCAGAACCGCCGCTGCCCGTGCCCCTGCCCCTGCGCTTGCGCGCACCCTTCGCTCGTTGGCTACGCCCTGCATATTTCAGACTCCCGCGTTAGGGCTCTAGTACCCAGTCGGTCGAAGGCCAGGCAGGCCGGGCGCGCCGGCGTGTCACGGTCCAGGATGTGAGCTATCGCTCACATCGACTCGTCCCACCGGAACGAGGCGAACCCATGCCCCGACGCCCGCGAACTTCTCCGCGAAAACAGCCCCGCCAGCAGCGATCGCAGGCGACGGTCGAAGCGATCCTCGACGCTACGGCCCGTGTGCTGTGCGCGACCGGCTACGACCGCGCGAGCACGAACCGCGTGGCCCTGGCGGCGGGCGTGAGCGTCGGGTCGCTGTACCAGTACTTTCCGAGCAAGGAGGCCCTGGTCGCCGCGCTCGCCGAGCGGCACATCGCGCAGATGCTGGAGCTGGTGAAGACCAAGCTGGCCGAGGTCGCGAGCGCGCCTCTGGCCGTCGCCGTAAAGACGATGATTGACGCGATGTTCGCGGCGCACGCCGTGGACCCCAAGCTGCACAAGGTCCTCATCGAACAGGTGCCGCGAATCGGGCGTCTCGAGCGCGTCATGGGTGTGGAGCGCGAGATCGAGGTGCTGGTGACCGCGCTGCTCGAGGGGCGCCGCGACGACATCCGGCCCGGCCGGCTCGGGTCGGCGGCGTTCGTCCTGTGCCGAGTGGTCGAGGGGGTGACGCACGCCGCCGTGCTCGCCGAGCTGGAAGACGCGCGAGCGGACGAGGTCGCCGGCGAGCTCACCGAGATGGTCCTGCGCTATCTCGCGCCGTAGCGTCCCCGTTCCGGGATGCGAAGCCGTCACGACGTTCGTCGAGTCGTGCTGCGGGATCGCCGACTTCGGCATTCCCATCGAAGAGGCAGCTTCTTGGGTCGACAACCTGGTCACTCGTATCGAAGAGACATGCTTTCTGGTCGACGGCCTCGTCATTCGTATCGAAGAGACACTCATCTTGCTCGACGCCTTCGTCATTCACGTCGAAGAAACAGTCTCTTGGGTCGACGACGTCGTCTCTCGTGTCACGGGCAGCCGCTTTCGCTTCGAGGGCAGCGGTTTTCGTGTACGAGAGGGCGTCTTTTGGGTCCACGTGAGCGTCATCGCTCGACCAAGCAGCCGCTCTTCATCGACGGACGAGGGCGGCTTCGGCGACGAAAGAGGAGCACGTGTCCACGAAAGCGGCCTTCGTCGAGGAAAGTGAGGCTTTCTTCGACAAGAGTGGCGCGGTCGATAGACCCAGCGCCGCGGCCAGTCGAGCACGTGACGCTCGTGGCGACATGAAAGCCGAAGCCGACGACAAGAACGCCGCTTTCCAGCCTCCGAAAGCCGCGTTCAAGGGTACGAGCAGCCGCGGCCGATGACACGAATGACGCGATCGCGAGAAACGCAGCACGGGTCCTGAAGAACTACCCGCCGATCGCGCGCATCGAGACGTCTGCGGCCGTCGTCTCGGTGCAACCCTTCCACGTTTGCCCGTCGGGCTTGAGCGCCCAGGCTTCGTCGATGGCCTGCACGAGACCGGGGACGTCTCCGGCCTGGGCGAGCGCCATCCCCGCGACCCCGTCGTTCGTCGCGAGACAGGGCCGGAGGGTGCCGTCGGACGCAACCCGGAGCCGGTCGCAGGTGTCGCAGTACGTGTCGGTGGTGCCCGTGATGAAGCCCACCCGGAGCCGCGGATCGTGCCGGGCGCGGACGTACTTGGCGGGCCCACGGTCGGGCTCGCGCAGGCCCTCGTCTTCGCGCACGAGGCCGGCGAGCGTGGCGCGCATCTCTTCGTAACCGACGAGCTTCTCCTCGGGGAGGTTCGCGCCCTCGCCGATGCGCATGACCTCGATGAACCGCGGGACGATGCCGCGGCGCCCAGGCCCACTGCACGATCGCGGGCAGCTCGCCGTCGTTGTCGCCGCGGAGCACCACGGTGTTCGTCTTGAGCTCTTCGTACCCCGCCGCCCGCGCCGCCTCGATGCCGGCGAGCACCCGATCGAGGCGGCCGCCGCGCGTGATACGCCAGAAGCGCTCGGGAACGAGCGAGTCGAGCGACACCGTGAGCCTGCGCAGCCCCGCCGCCCGCAGCGGGAGCGCGAGCTTCTCGAGCAGGGTCCCGTTGGTGGTGAGGGCGAGGTCTTCCACGCCGAGCGAAGCGACGAAGCCGACGAGCTCGGTCACCCGCGGGTGCAGGAGGGGCTCGCCGCCCGTCACACGGACGCGCTTGACGCCCGCTTGCACGAGCGCCCGGACCATGGACCGCCACGCGTCGTCTTCGAGCCGCTGCTCGAGGTAGCCGTCGCTGCGCGAAGGGCGACAGTAGACGCACGCCATGTCGCAGCGGTCGGTGAGCGAAATGCGCACGGTCCGCGGCTCGATGCGTGCCCCCGCGCCGCCGGCGTGCCCGTCACGAGGGGCAGGTGTCGCGTGCGGTCGGCGGCAGGCATGCGAGTGTGACCATGGCAAATACGCTGGGGTCCTTCCGCGGTTTCACCCCGCGTGCCATGCTCCCGCCCACGCCCGCCGAGCGGTGCGTGAAGCAGCCAGTATGCCGGTCCGAGGCGTTTACGCATTCGAGGAGATAGACGACGGGCTGCCGCTCGTGCCGCTCGCCGCTCGCCGTGTCCTCGACACCCTGGGCCTCAAGCTCTCGCTCGAGGCATGGCTCTCGCTTTCGCTCGAAGATCGATGCCGGCTCGTGCAGGCGGGCGCCGGATCGGAGGTCGACCCGCGCGTCGACGTCGTGCTCGACCGGGCTACGCCGCGAGCAGTGCCGGTCCCGCCGCAGAAGGATCCGAATCCCGACGTCACCCCGGTTGCGCTCGCAGGCGCCGCGGGCCCCGCGGGTCCGCTCGACAGCGACCGCTGGCGCGCGCTCGGCGCCCTCGATCGCTACGCGCTCGCCAAGTACGCCGCGAGGCCGGAGAAGCTCGCGCGCGCGTGCGCCGAGATCCTGGGCGTGAAGCTCACGCACCTGACGGCCGGCGGCGAGGCGCACATGGTCGGCGTAGGCGAAAAGCCGGAGACGGCGCGCCGCGCGGTGGCCACCGCGTGCGTACGCACGACCCCGGAGGTCCTCGCGGCGATTGGCCCCGGGGCTCCGGCCTCCAAGGGAGCGGCGAGCTTGACGAAGGGGGACGTCCTGGCCGCCGCGCGGATCGCGGGGATCCTCGCCGCGAAGCGCACGCCGGAGCTCGTTCCCCTCTGTCACCCGGTGCGCACGACGCGGGCGGCCATCGAGTTGAGCGCCACCCCGAGCGCGGCGAGCTGCACGTGCGGGCGATCGTCGAGGCCGTCGACCGGACAGGCGTGGAAATGGAGGCGATGGTCGCCGCCGCCATCGCGTCGCTCACGGTCTACGACATGATCAAGAGCGCCGATCGCTGGGCGACGATCGACAGCGTACGGCTGGAGGCCAAGAGCGGCGGAAAGAGCGGCGACGTCGTGCGGCCCGGGGAGCGTCGATGAGCCTCGGCGAGGAGTCGCCGCCGGCCGCGGGCGAGTCCCTCGTCGCGCTGCGCGTCGAGCCTCTATCGGTAGACGAGGCAGTAAACCATGTGCGACGCGCGGACGCAGGGGCGGTCTGCGTGTTCCTCGGGAGCGTGCGTGATCGCAACGAGGGGCGCCCCGTCGTAAAGCTCGAGTACGAGGCGTACGCCTCGATGGCGCTGGTGGAGATGAGGCGAATCGTCGACGAGATCGCGCACGAGATCGCCGATGTTCGCTTGGCCGTCGTTCACCGCACCGGGTCGCTCGCCGTGGGCGACCTCGCCGTCGTCTGCGCCGCGAGCGCTCCGCACAGGGGAGAGGCGTACTCCGCTTGCCGCGCGCTCATCGATCGGGTGAAGGCGCGCGTTCCCATTTGGAAGCGCGAGCATGGTCCCGATGGCGCGTACTGGGTCGGCTGGCAGGACGCGCGCTGCGAAGGTGCGGAGCATCGCCATCATCACGACTGACCCCGGTCGCTTTTACGATCCGGGTCGCCGCCCCGCGAGTCACCCCAACGGACGACACGCGCGATCTACTGGGGATTGATGACCGTGAGCTGCGTCCCTCCGGAGTAGGCGTAGCTGACGCGCAAGTCGAAGCCGTAGGCGATGACGCCCACCGGCTCGTCCGCCTGAACGTGGTGAACGCCGTCGTTTTGCTTGCCCGGCCGGACGTTGTTCGGGGGCTTCTGGGTCGGATTGATGATCGGATACGAGAGCTGGTACCGGTACGTCCAGTACGGCGGCGTGGGTGACCCCCGCGCGGCCGCCGTGAGCCCGTCCGACGGGGTGACCTCCGAATTGGTCGAGTCGAGGGCCATGCCGTCGACGAACACGTGCGCGCCGCTCGGGGCGACGACGACCAGGTAATCGAACACGTACTTGTCCGGCGTGAGCATCACGTAGTCGCCCCGCCATTGCTCCCGCGGAGCCGGGACCATGGTGCTCGGGTCGCCGCCGGGCAGTGCGTTGGTGATCGGCACGCCCGCGGCTTCCTGGCTCGCCTGCACCTGGAGAACGGTCGCCGCCTGAGACGCCTCGAGGAGAAAGTCGCTCTGCGAGGGGACGAGCTTCCAGTCGCCCTGTCCGTTCAGGTCGAACGCATCCCAGGGGGGCTGCAGCGTCGTCGTGACGTGCGTCTTTCCCTCCTGCACGGCGACGACGCGGTAGTACTCCGTCTCGTCGACGGGGCCGATGTCGCCCCCGGCGGCGATGACGGCGCGGGTCCGGTTGGGCATCTTGGCCAGCACGTAGGACTTGCCCACCGTGCGCAGCGGCGGTGTCTGGTGCTCCAGGTGGTCGCAGCAGCAGAAGCGGTCGGAGGTTCTCTGGTACGACGGCGAGTCGGAGCACTCGCTGCCGGGGAACACGGCGACGGGCTGGTCGGCGTCGATGAGCGAGCCGGTGAAGTCCGCGTTGAAGTCCCCCGTCTCGAGGTTCAGCACCTCGAACGGCTGGAGGGTCGCGTCGGCGCTCGCTCCCTGCGCGATGCCGCTCGGAAAGGGGCCGCCCGGAATGACTCGCGCCGCAGACTGAATGTGCACGTGCGTATCGGGGTGGGTCGCGATGATGGCGACGAAGGCGCGCAGGTTGATGCCCCAGTCGGTGTTCGGGTCCGACGTGATGGCCAGCGTCTGCGGCCAGCCCGGCACGACGTACGCCCGCCCGACGCCGCTGTTCAGCCCGGACGTGGGCAAGAGCTGCGACGCGTCGTTCGAGAACACCTGGTAGTTCTCGAGCGGGTTGAACTGGTAGGCCACGATCGGCACGTTGCTCGTCACCCGGTAGGCGTGCCGCGTGAGGGCCGTGCCCGTGCCCGTGTTGAACGTCCCGTCGGCCGACCCATCTACCTCGCGCGGGCCCAGATTGAAGACCTGCAAGTTGCGCGGGGCGATGACCGCGCGCGCGATGGTCTTGAGGTCGTGCGTCGCGTCGCCGGGGCTGGAGTCGTCCTGATCGACGACGACCGTCGCCGGCACGTCGTCCTGCACGTTCGACACGACGATCGCGTACTGCTGAGCGGCGGCGTTGTCGGACGGCGAGATGTCGGCGTTGTCCAGGTCGGCTCCCCAGTATTCGCAGCCGATGTTCGACTGCTGCGCGGCCGCCACGTCGCAGAGCGCGACGCACGAGCCGAGGCGACAGGCCTGGCCGCGGGAGAAATCGCACGCCTCGGCGACCTGCCAGTGCCCGGCGACGTCGCACACCATGGCGGTCTGGACCTGGCATTCGGCGGCGCCGGGATCGCATGACGCGCACGCCGAGAGCGCCGCCGAGCACACGAGCCCCGCGGAGGCGCAGTCGTCGGTGAGCTGCCAGCTCGGCGATTGCGGATCGCCGACACAGGTCTCCAGCGCCTGGCCACGGCACTGGTTGCTGCCGAGCCCGCAGATCGCGGGCAGCGCGTAGTCGCGGTACGCCGGGTCGAAGCGGCACGAGACGACGGCGCCGACCAGGAGGCCGCCGCGCAAGAAGACTCGCGCCAGCTTGGCTCGCATCGCCCGACTGGGAAGCCTATCAGCTTGCGCGCTGCCCGACGTAGGCGCGCGCGCGCACGCGACCCCGTTCGTGCAGGGGCACGATGCGAGGGATGAAGCCGGCAGCGCGCAGCCGTGCGGAGAAATCGTCCGCCGGGTAGCCGCTCCATACCGCGAGCGCTCCCCCCGGGGCGAGCGCGCGGCGGGCTGCCGCCAGGCCCGCAGGACCGTACAGGCGCGCGTTGGTGCGGAAGGTCGCCCAGTGGGGCCCGTTGTCGACGTCGAGCAGGATGGCGTCGAGCTCTCCGTCCGTCCCGGCAATCGCGTCCGCGACGTCCGCGTGCTCGACCCTCACGCGCGGGTCGTCGAGCGGGCGGTCCTTGAATTCCGTCCGCTCGTCGCGTACGAGCTCGACGACGGCGGGCATCTTCTCGACGACCCGCACGCACGCGTCTGCCTCGACCACCTCGAGCACGCCGCGCAGCGTGGCGCCGAAGCCCAGCCCGCCGATGAGGACGCGCCTCGGGGGCCTCTCGCCCATCGACGCCGCGAGCCGCCCGAAGTCGAGCTCGGTCTCCAGCGCGGCGCTCGACAAGAGCACCACGTTGCCCGCCACGAGCTCCATGTTCCCCTGGCGCTCGCGAAGGACCAGGCGCCGCGCGGTGTCGATGGTGCGAACGATCCTGACGTTGCGAACGGTCATCGCGGGCGGCAGGGCAAGTTAGCCCAGCGCGCAGCGCGCGCCATCGGCCGTCAGCCCCGGGCGGTAGCCTCGATGGGGCCGACGCCCCCGCCCGCGCGGCCTCGGCGTCCCTCTTCGCGGGTCGCATCCGGCTCCGCGCGGACCCGGAGCATCGGACGGAATGCGCTGCGGTACGACCAGGCGAGGAACGCCTCGAGCGCCACGACGCCCACCGCCACAGCGAGCCCCGAGGGCGCCAGGAACGCGTGGAACGCGAAGATGTTCACGACGATGGACGCAAGCAGCGTGAGGGCGAGCGGCACGAGCCGCCCGGAGAGGAGCAGAAGTCCGGAGATGACCTCGGTCGTCTTGAGGAGCGGAAAGAAGTACCCGCTCGCGAAGAGGGCGCCCATGAAGGCCGCGGGCGGTCCGCTCATCGGCGGTTGAGGAATGAAGTGGAAGAAACCGTTCAGGCCGAAGACGGTGAAGATGAGCCCGAGGAGAACGCGTGCGGTCGTGACGGCTTTGGCTTTCATGGGTCGAAGTCTCCTTCTTCCCTATGTGATGCTGCTTCCGTAAGGGAAGTTGCTACCGAAAAAACCTTTCCTTCCGCGGCGGCCGCTGCATAGTGTTTCGAGTGGAAACCGATCACGGCCTCTGCACGACGTACCTGGCGGCCATGGAGGTCCTGGCCAAGCCCTGGAACGGGATGCTCATGGTCGTGCTCGAGGCCGGGCCCCTGCGCTTCAGCGAGCTCGCCAATCGGGTACCGGCCATCGGCGATCGCATGCTCGCGGCCCGGCTGAAGGAGCTGGAGGCCCGCCGTCTCGTCGTCCGCTGCGTCGAGCACGGTCCCCCGGTCCGCGTGACGTACGCGCTCACCGACGTGGGACGTGGCTTCCGCGACGTCGCCCAGGCCGTGAAGAGCTGGGGCAAGCTCATCGTGCGCGCGCAGGAGACGCCACCGGCGGCGAAGCACGCAGGACGAGCGCGCACGCGGCGAACGGGGTGAGGCCCACCCGGCGAAACTCTGACCATCTTCACTTCTTCGTGGTCGTCCTCGTGGTCCACTCGTGATCGTGGTCGTGGTCGGCTCTCGTAGACGTAGTCGCTGACGCTGACGTGGTCCTGGTCGGAGTACCTGGTCGTGGTCACGACGGTGGCATTGTGTACGCGACAGCCGCCAAGCCGGACCGAAGGGCTGACATCGTTGGGTTTTCAGTCCCTCGACGCGTACCGATGCGCCACTCGATTCCTCGCCCTGTCTCTTCAACGCTCGCGCAGCGCGTCCCGCGTTGATGTTCGGCGAACGACGAGCTCGGCGAAAGCCGCGAGCTCCTGAGCGAACGGTAGCGATGCCTACGCGGTTGAAGCAGTGAACGGACGCCGCCGCGCAGAGCGGCCCGACCAGGTGCTCCGACCAGGACCACGTCAGCGTCAGCGACTACGTCTACGAGAGCCGACCACGACTACAATCACGAGTGGACGACGACCACGACTGCGGCCAAACGATTAGTGACCAATCGTCAGTCGTGCCCGTGCACGTACTCGGCCCCCCGTGCTCGTCGCTCGATACTCGTCCTCGCCTCCTCGCCGCTAGCCCGTCGTTATTCCATCGGCGCGAGCAGCTCCTCGACGTCGCGCTCCGTCAGGCTCTTCCCGCCCGTGCCCTCGGGGTCTCCCAGCACCCCGCACGCGAGCGCGCGCTTTCTCTGCTGGAGGGCGAGCACCCGCTCCTCCACCGTGCCGGCCGCATAGAGGTTGTGCACGAACACCGGCTTCGTTTGCCCGATCCGGTACACGCGATCCGTGGCCTGGGCCTGCGACGCGGGATTCCACCACGGGTCGTAGTCGACCACGGTATCGGCGCTCGTGAGGTTCAACCCGGTCCCGCCCGCCTTCAGGCTGATGAGGAAGACGTCGGCGCGGCCCTCTTCGAACGCGTCGACGACGCGCTGGCGCTCGCGCGTCGCTCCGGTGAGCATCAGGTACGCAACGTCGCGGGCGTCCAGCGCCTCCCCGACCAGCGCGAGCATGCTGGTGAACTGGGAGAAGACGAGCACCCGGTGACCCGCGGCGAGCTGCTCGGCGAGGAGCTGCATCAAGCTCGCGAGCTTGGCCGACTTCGCGAACGTTGCGCGCCGCGTCCATCGCGACGAGGCGAGGGTCGCAGCACGCCTGGCGGAGCTTCGTGAGCGCGTCGAGGATGGTCACCGAGGACGCGGCGAGTCCCTTCGCGCGGATCGCCTTTCTCACGTCGGCGTGCGCGGCGAGGCGGATGCATTCGTAGAGCTCGCGCTGCGGACCGCCGAGCTCCACCGGCACCCCGATTTCCGTCTTGGGCGGCAGCTCGCGCGCGACGTCTCGCTTGAGGCGGCGCAAAACGAGCGGCGCCACCGTTTCGCGCAGGGCGGCCATGCGCTCGGGGTCGCCCCGCTCTTCGATCGGCTTTCGCCAGAAGCGCCGGAACGAGAGCTCGTCGCCGAGCAGCCCCGGCGCCAGCCAGTCGAAGAGGGACCACAGCTCGCCGAGATGGTTCTCGACGGGCGTTCCCGTCAGACACAGGCGGTGCTCCACCGCGAGGTGCTCGAGCGCGCGGCGCGCCTGGCTGCGAGCGTTCTTGATGGCCTGCGCCTCGTCGAGAATGGCCAGGTGAAAGCGCGTGCGCGCGAAGCGCTCTTCGTCGCGGACGAGGACCGGGTAGGTCGTCACGACGACGTCGGCCTTTTCGACCTCCGCCCAGCGCGTCTTGCGTTCGGGCCCGTGAAGGACGACGACGCGGAGGTGCGGAGCGAAGCGCGCCGTCTCCCGTGCCCAGTTGCCCACGAGCGTGGTCGGCCCGACGACGAGCGCCGGCGCGTCCAGGCGTCCGGCTGCCTTCTCGATGCAAATGTGGGCGATGGTCTGCAGCGTCTTGCCGAGGCCCATCTCGTCGGCGAGCACGCCGCCGGAGCCGCTCTCGCGGAGCCGTTGCAGGAAGGCGACTCCCTCGCGCTGATAGGGCCGAAGCGTGGCCTGCAGCTCCGCGGGAGCCTCGACGGGCGCGAGCGGCGCGGTGAGGCGCCTGGCGCGCTCGGCGACGTGAGTCCTGTCGTTCCATGCGATCGAGCCGCCGGTCGCGCGAAAGGCGGCGTCGAGCTCGACGAGCGCGCCCGCGCGCACCTCGGGGAAGCTGCGGCCGGCGCGGTGCTCGCCCTGATAGAGCTCGGCCACGACGCGCAGCAGGGCTCGCAGCCGCTCCATCGGCACCGACAGGCTGTGCGTCTCGCTGATCCGGAGCGCCCAGGCCGCCCTGCCCGAGTGCGCCAGCGATTCCAGCTGCCCGTCGGCGTCGAGGCCTTCGAGGAGCTCGAGCAGCAGGGGCAGCAGGTCGACGCGCCTGCCGTCGATCTCCACGCCGAGCTCGAGCCCGAACCAGTCGGGCCGCTCGGCGCATGGCTCGATGCGTGCGTACCAGGTAGGCTCGCTCTCGACGACGCGGAAGGGGAAGTCGTCGGCGATGTCGACGTGCCAGCCGAGCGAGCGCCAGCGGGCGAGCGCCCGGGCCGCGAAGGCGCAGAACGCGTGCTCGTCGCCGTCCGCCCGCACGACGTAATCCGCCGAGCAT
The DNA here is from genome assembly GCA_963720145.1 of uncultured delta proteobacterium. Classification (GTDB taxonomy): domain Bacteria; phylum Myxococcota_A; class Polyangia; order Polyangiales; family Polyangiaceae; genus Palsa-1150. The sequence goes on along the minus strand of CAVREO010000028.1, from coordinate 107,063 downwards.
TCGGGCGGCGGCGCGACGGAATCCGCGCATGCGAGCTCCACGGCCCCCAGTCGCTCGAGCACGTGACGAGCGGTGGTCTCCGCGGCGCTGTCGCGGTCGACGGCCTCGAGCATGCCGCCCTCGGCCCGAAAGACGCGTGTGCGCGGATCGCTCGCGCGCACGCGTGTCCCGCCGTAGTCGAACGACAGTTCGATGAGGGGAACCCAGCGCTTCCCGCAAGGCGCACGAAAGGCCGTCGGTGCTCGTGATGACCACGTGGTCGGCGAACAACCGGACGCACGGCACGACGGGCGCGGCCTGGGCCGCGGCGGGCTCGGAGCCGGAGAAGGGAAGCGGCACGAGCCTTTGTATGGAGCACACCTCGCGCAGCGCGCGCAACTATTCCGCGCTCGGCGTGTGCCCTTTTGGCGTGCTCTCTGCCCGTGTCGCCATGTCGCCGGGCGAGTCCCAGTCGTCCAGCTCCGCGCTCTCCTCGGCCGACAGCGCCAGGGTCGATGCGCCCGCGCGATCGAGCAGGCGCTGCAGGGAGTGCTCGCCTTGCTGCGCCTGCGCGATCGCGAGCGGCAAGACGCGCGGCGCGTCGTAGCGCGCGAAGAGGGGCTCCCACACCATCGCGGGCGCGCGTTTGGGCGCGAGGATGGGGCCTTCGGCCGGGGTGCCGCAGAGGCGCTCGACGAGACCGCGGGACACGAACGGCATGTCGCACGCGAGGGCCAAGCAACGCGCGCGCCCGGCGCGGCGAAGCAGCGCAATCAGCCCGCCGAGCGGGCCGATTCCGGTCGTTTCGTCGGCAAACGTCTCGAGGCCGAGGTGCGCGTAGGCGCTTGCCTCTCCGACGAGGATGACGCCGAACCCGACGCCACGGAGCGTCTCGCCCCAGCGCTCGACGATCGTCAGACCGCCGGGGGCCGCGAGCAGGCCTTTCGCCCGGCCGCTCATTCGCGAGGCCGCGCCCCCGACGAAGATGCCCGCGACGTCGCTCAAAAATCGCTCCACCGCACGAAGTCGACCAGGCTGCCGGCCTCGAGCGAGCCAGGGCCCGCCGGCACGAACGCGAGTCCGTCCGAGTAGGCCAGGCTCGTCGCTGCGCCGGACGACTGGTTGTCGTGCGCGCGGGCGACGAGCGACCCTGCCTCGACGGCGAGGGCCGCGCGAACGAGCTCGAGTCGATCCGCCGGGCGCTTGCGTTCTGCGCCGAGGCGCACGCGAAGCGGGAGCGGCAGCGGGTGCGCGTCGCCCTGCATCGCACGAAGAAGCGGCATTCCGAACAGGGCGAACGTCACGAGGGCGCTCGCGGGGTTGCCGGGCAGGCCGAGCACGTACCCGCCGCCGCTACGCCCGACCGCGAGCGGCTTGCCGGGCTTGATGGCCACGCGCCAGAAGTCGAGCTTTACGCCGGCACGCTCGAGCGCGGGGCGCACGACATCCCGATCGCCGACGCTCACGCCGCCGACTGTCACCAGGACGTCCGTTCCGTCGAGGGCCTGCTCGATCGCACGGACGGTGGCCTGCGGTTCGTCGCGCGCGATGGGGGCGACGCGCACCGTGGCGCCGGCCTGACGTGCGAACGCCGACAGCGCCGCGCTGTTCGACTCCGGGATGGAACGCGGGACGTGCCCGGCCCCCCGGTTCGCGAAGCTCGTCGCCGGTGCAGAGGATGGTGACGCGCGGACGGCGGGCCACGGGCAGCGCGGACCGATCGAGCATTCCCGCGAGCGCCAGCGCCCCGGGCGACAGGCGTGTGCCGGCGGTGAGCCCGACCGCACCCTCGCGCAGGTCCTCCCCCGCGCGGCGAACGTGCTGCCAGGGCTTCGGCTTCGCGTCGAAGCGGATCGCGTCGCCTTCGCGCGTGACGTGCTCCTGCATGACGACGGCGTCTGCCCGGGAGGGCAGCGGCGCGCCCGTGAAGATGCGGCACGCGCAAGCCTGCGGGAGCGGCGGCGTGTCCTTACCCGCGCTGCTCTCGGTGGGCACGGCGAGCCTCCAGGGGCCCGCGCCGCCGAGGTCTTGCGTCGCGACGGCGTACCCGTCCATCGCGCTGTGATCGAACGGCGGCAGCGGCTCGCGGGCCGTCAAGTCTTCGGCCAGCACGCGCCGGGCGGCGTCCGCGAGCGCCACACGCTCGGCGGAAAGTCGAACGACACCGCCGAGGAGGCGCGCGCGGGCCTCGTCGAAGGGCAGCAGACTCCCCTCAGTGCCCATGCTTTTCCCCACGCGCGAGCGCGACCGCGTGGGCCAGGATGGGCGCGAGGACCCAATCTACGGCGAGCGCCACCGCCTTGGGGCTGCCGGGGAGAGCCGCCACGACGCGCCTGCGATGCACGCCCGCCACCGCTCGCGTGAGAACGGCGCGCGGGCCGACCTCGTCCCACGAGAGCCTGCGGAAGGCTTCGCCGAAGCCGTGGAGCGTCTTTTCGAGCAGCGCCTCGACGGCTTCGTATGTCCGGTCGCGCGGCGCGATGCCGGTGCCGCCGGTCGTGACGACGGCGTCGGCCAGGTCCTCGTCGCACACCCGCGCGATGACTCGCCGGAGCTCGTCCGGCTCGTCGCGAACGATCTCGCGCAGGGTCACGACGAACCCGGCCGCCTCGAGGCGATCGCGCAGAATCGTACCCCCCTCGTCGTCGGCCGCGGTCCGCGTGTCGCTCACCGTGATCGCGGCGACGCGCACTTTCGGCTCTGCCATCGCTCTAACCTCCGGCCACGGGCGGAATCAGCGCGATGACGTCGCCGTCGGCGACCGGCTCTTCCGCGCTCGCGAACGACTCGTTTCGGGCGATGCGCACGTGCCCGCGCCGCTCCGCGTACCCCCGATGTCGCGACGCGAGGTGATCGGCGAGCGCTCCGACCGTGGCGACGCCCGCGGGCAGCGTCAGCGACTCTTCGCCGAGACCCACGGCGTCGCGCAGACCCGCGAAATAAAGCACGCGCACCGTCATGGCTAACGAACGCAGCATACCCTGCAGTATCGTTTCGGTCGCGCCGATGAGCTGGGATTGGGTAGGCAAGCTCGAAGAGCTGCGCGAAAGCGGCCGCGCGGCGGCGCTCGTCACGGTCGTCCGATGTGCCGGGTCCGCCCCGGCCGCGCCCGGCGCGAAGATGATCGTCTTGGAGGACGGCGTGTTTTTCGGCACCGTCGGCGGCGGCCACCTGGAGCAGCTCGTCCTCGCCGACGCCCGGACGTGCATCGCCGCCCGCGAGAACCGGACGTTCCGCTATCCCCTGGGTGCCTCCGCGGGGCAGTGCTGCGGCGGCGTCGTCGAGACGTTCGTCGAGGCGCTCCAGGCCGGGCCGGAGCTCTACCTCTTCGGCGCCGGGCACGTCGGCCAGGCGCTTTGTCGCGTTCTCGCGGGTACGCCCTTCGTCGTTCATGCGATCGACGAACGCGACGAGTGGTCGGCGTCGCTGCCGCCCGCGGTCCGGCGGCACAAGCGCCCCTGGGACGCGTTCGTCGCGGACGCCGCCTGGAGCGCGGAGCGCACGTTCGTCGCGATCATGACGCACCGGCACGACGTCGACGAAGCCGTCGTCGCCGAAGTCGTGAAGCGCCCCGCGCGCTATCTGGGCCTCATCGGCAGCGCGACCAAGTGGCGGCGCTTTCGCGACCGGCTCGAGGCACGAGGCGTGGCGGCCGAGGCTCTCGACCGCGTTCGATGTCCCATCGGGCTCGACATAGGCGGCAAGGCTCCGCAGGAGGTGGCCGTGAGCGTCGCCGCCGAGCTTCTGCGGTTGCACTACGGGCGTGGCGGGTGAACCCGCAGGTGGTGATGCTCGCCGCGGGGCGCTCCACGCGAGTGGGGGTGCCCAAGGGGCTGATCGCCGTGATGGGCCGCGCCTGGATCGAGCATCAGCTCGACGCGCTCGAAGGGGCCGGTCTGGCGGGGGTCGTCGTCGTGCTGGCTCCGATCGCAGCCGGTACATCGAGGCCGTCCCGGAGCTCGGCCGTCGCGCCGTCCTAGCGATCGACCACGCGCCCGAGGACGGGCCGTTCTCGTCGCTCCAGGTAGGGCTCGCGAGCGTGCCCCCCGGTCACGGTGCCTACGTCCTGCCCATCGACGTCCCCGCGCCTTCGCCCGACGTGTGGCAGGCGCTCGCCGAGGCCTTGGGGGAGCCGCGGAGCCTGCGGAAGCCGGGAAAAGACCCGGAGTGCCCGACCGCCGCCGTCCCCGTGCTCGCCGGCGGAACGTCCGGCGGGCATCCCGTCCTGCTTTCCGGGGACCTGGTCGACCGCGTGCGGACCCTCGCTCGAACGGCGCGGCTCGATCACGTGCTTCGCGAAGACGGCGTTCTGGTTTCCCGGGTTGTCGTGAGCGACCCGCGCGTGCGAATGAATTTGAACGAGCTCGCGGATTGGGCCAGAGTGGGCGCGGGGGCCGCTGTCAATGCCACGCGTGCTCGTGATCGAAAACGATCCGGAGGCCCGTGAGGTCCTCGAGGAGCAGCTTCGCCGCTCCGGGCACGGTGTGACGTCCGCCGCCAACGCGGACGACGGCATCCGGCTCGCCCGTGAGCGTCGCCCGGACCTGGTTCTGCTCGACGCCGATCTCTCCGACCTGACTCCGGCGGCCTTCTGCCGCGCGCTTCACTCGGAGATGGCCACGCGCGGAGTCCCCGTCGTCGCGATGCTCGCGGTGGACCAGAACGAGCTCGCCGGCGCTCCCGGCGTGGCCGACGCCATCAGCAAGCCGTTTTCCATGCGCGAGCTCAACGCGCGCATCGACCAGGCGCTGCGGCGCGCCCGTCCCGAGGTGGACCGCAATCATCCCATCGAGTTCGGCATGTTGCGCGTCGACCGCGACGAAGAGCGCGTGTGGGTCGGCGGCCACGAGGTGACGCTCACGCCGCTCGAGTTTCGGCTTCTCATCACGCTGCACGATCGCCGCGACCAGCCGCAATCGCGCGATACGTTGCTGAGCGACGTCTGGGGCATCTCGCCCGAGGTGACGACGCGCACGGTCGACACGCACGTGAAGCGGCTGCGCACCAAGCTCGGGGAAGCCGCCGACTACGTACAGACGGTCCGGGGCATCGGTTACCGTTTCGCCGCCTCGCCGGATGGGGGCTTGTAACCGGCTTCGAACTGGGCGTTGACCTCGGCGCCGGCGACGAGCGCAAGGCTCGTCAGGTACAGCCACACCAGCATCACCGCGACGGCCGTGAGGCTGCCGTAGTAAAGGGCGTAGTCGGCGATCGACGTCGCGTAGCGGCCGAAAGCCCAGGACACGACGAGCCAGCCGACGACGGCAGCGACCGTTCCGGGCCACACGGCGCGTTTCGTGCCCGCCGGATGCACGACGGCGAACCGGTAGAACCCTGCGAGGAGCGACATCCCCGCGGCGAGCATCAAGAGAGCCGCGATGGCTTGCTCGAGCGGTCGATTGAAGTGCCGTTGCGCGCGCCTTTTGACCGCCCCGTGCACCTTGACCACCGCGGACGCTTGGTGAAAGGCCGCGTCGATGCTCCCCAGCATCCATGCGACACCGCAGATTGCCGCGAGCCCGAGGATCACCCACCCGATCGCCATGGCGCGCTTCTTCCACCACGGGCGAGGCGCGGCGGTTCGCTTCGACTCGAAGACGTCCATCAGGTTGTGCAGGCCCGACGACGCCGTCCAGAGAAAGCCGGCCACGCCGAGGGGGGCGAGCGAGCTCGCGCCTCCCCCGGCCAGCCGCTCGAGCTCCTTGCGCACGATGTCCTCCGCCGTGGAAGGGACGACGTCGAGCAGCGGAGCGAGCAGGGCGTCGACGCCCTTGGTCCGCGCGACTTGCCCCACGAGGAAGCCGACGAGGACGAGCAGCGGCACCAAGCTCAGGAAAAACCAGAAGGCGATCGACGCGGCTGCCTGGAAGGCCTTGTGCGATTCCAGACCTCGGACGAAGCGGCGTGAAATGGCCAGAGCGTGCTTCGGCGGCGCCGGGGTCGTCACGGGGCATGAATCATCTCATAATCCCCCCGTGCGATCGGCAGCGGCTCTCGGTCTGGCGCTCTCGGGGGGGAGCCTCCTCGTCGCGTGCAGTGCTCGTCAGGGTGACTCGGGGGGCTCCCAGGGCGGGCCGTCGTTCTTTCCGGACGCGAGTTGCCCGGTCGAGATTGACGAGCCACCGGTGCTCGGGTGGACGCACGTCCCCATCGGGAGCACCATCCAGTGGGACTCGAACCCCCCCTCGAGCGGCGACCACTACCCCATCTGGGCCGCTTATCAGGAGTACACGACGCCCGTGCCTCGCGGGTACTACGTGCACGATCTCGAGCACGGGGCCATCGTGTTTCTCTACAACTGCGGCGACGCCGGTTGCCCCGACGTGGTGAAGACTCTGCAGGCTGCCTCGGACGCGATTCCCGACGATCCGCTTTGTACTTCGGCGGGTCAGGGCGTTCGGGTTCGCACCGTGATCACGCCGGACCCGCTCATCGAGGTACCGGTCGCCGCGGCCGCGTGGGGCTGGGTCTACAAAGCGCACTGCGCCGACCTTCCGACGCTCCGTGATTTTGCCCTGGCGCACTACGGGCAGGGCCGCGAAGTCCTTTGCGGCGACGGGACCACCCAGTTCTGAGGCGCCGTGGGTCGACATTCCGCGGCGGGAGCCTTACTTGGGATGGGCACGTACGCCGACAACGCGGGGAGGGCCGCCCGTGGCCTCGCAGCCGCTTCTGTTCACCGTCGAATTCCGCCGCAAGATGGCCGAGCTCCCGCAAGAGGACCGGCAGCAGTGGCTGGGGTCGCTCGCGTCCCGTGTCCGTGTGCACTCGACCCCGCTGCTCGCGCAAGAGCTGCGCGAGGTGGCGCGCGGCTGCCGTCTGCCGCTGGTCGAATCGATTGACCGGCAGCTCGGGCGGTTTCACCCCCTGCACTTGCGTGCTCTTCTCGAGGTTCCGCGCGAGCGCTTCGTGCGACCCGACGACGTCGTGAGGAGCGCCGAGGACACGCCCTTGCCGCTGGACGAGGAAGGGCAGGCGACGATCAGCGCGCCGCATGCGTATCTGCTGTCCTTCCGGTTGCTCGAGCTGGCTCCGGGCGACAACCTCGTCGAGCTCGGAACGGGTTCGGGATACGGCGCCGCGCTGGCGGCGTTCGTCGTCGGGGCCGACGGGCGGGTCGTCACGTTCGAGATCGATCCCGTGCTCGCCGAGTGGGCTGGGCACACGCTGGCCGAGGTTCCGAACGTGACGGTGGTGCACGGTGACGCCGTGACGAGCGCTCCCGGGTGGCGGGGCGCGACCAAGGTGTCCGTCACGTTTGCGGTCGATGCTCTGCCGGCGGCGTGGCTCGAGGCGCTTCCCGAGGGCGGGTCTCTCGTGGCGCCGGTCGGGGCGCGCGAGAAGGACCAGCGGCTGGTCCTGGTGAAGCGCGAGGGCGGGCGGCTGGTCGAGACCGAGCACGGGGCTGTGCGGTACGTGAAGAATCGGTCGGCGCGCTAGGGGGGGCGTGAGTTCGGGTTTTGTTTGGGCATGCCTGCCCTTTGCAAGGGACGGGGCCGCGCCGCTGGCGGCCGCGCGGGGCCCGGGTCCGCGCGGCCCCTGTACGAGGCGGGGGCATGCCCGAACAAAACCCGAACTCACGCTATCGAGGGGGCGTGCGTCAGGGGGGCGGCGGACGCGCGTCTCGGACCATGGTGCGTGCTCCTCCCGACCGGGAGGGGCTCTCCTCCCGGCCGGAGGGGCTCTCATGGTGACCCGATTCGAGTGCCGCTCCGGTCGGGAGCAAAGGTCATGACGACGGTCATGCGTGGTCCTCCCGGCGGGAGGGGCTCACGTGGGGACCGGATCGAGCGCTGCTCCCGTCGGGAGGAGAGGTCATGACGACGGTCATGCGTGGCCCTCCCGTCGGGGAGGAGCTCACGTGGGGACCGGATTCGAGCGGTGCTCCGGCCGGGCGGGTGGAGCTGTCATATCGCCGGTCGAATGGCCCAAGACCGGTGAGCTCGACGAGGTACAAGAGCCTCGACGCCAATCCGTTCCGACGGCTCACCCTCCTCGTGACGTAGCTGGCGAGCGTCGCGCCTTCCCCTCTATGCTCGAGCCGAGTGGAGAAGGCGTCCTGGATGTTCACTGTACCGCTGGGTGACCGCTCGGACCTCCGCGTCATTCTTTGGTGGGAGCAGCGGCGCCTCGCGTAGAACCTGATCGTTGGCTTCGTCGGCCTCTGTAGCTTGGCGTTCTTCGGCCTGGCCATCTGGCAGAGTGGGGAACTCAAGGCCGGTGAGGACGCGTTCGAGCCGCTGGCTCTCCTCGCCGCGCCGATTCTCGTAAATATCTCCTATGCCGCCGGCTGGATAACGGAGATTGCAGCACGCAGGCTCTGGCCGGGCAAAGCCGCCTCTATCGGCCCCGCATTGCTCCGGATCGGCCTGGTGCTCTCGATTGTGCTCGAACTGACACCGTCTGTCGCTTGGGGGATGCGTTGGGCAGCGCATGCGATAGCGCTGCGGGGCTGATGCGCAACGCTGCGTGGCCGACCCATTCCGACGGCCCTCGTAACCTGACGCGGAGGCTCGTCACGCCCGAACGGCGAGGACGCGTTTCGCCGAACGGATGCGTGCTGGCATCGAGGTGGCCCCGACGGCGTGCGGTAGGGAGATTGACTCGCCGCTAGAAGAGAGCGCCGTTTGCGGCGGCGCGCGTCCTCTGACGCAAGCCCCCTCGATAGCGGGAGTTCGCGTTTTGGTCGGGCATGCCCTCGCCTCGTACAGGGGCCGCGCGGACCCGGGCCCCGTGCGGCCGCCAGCGGCGCGGTCCCGTTCCCTGCAAATGGCAGGCATGCCCGACCAAAACGCGAACTCCCGCGAGCGGTTCTCAGTGCTGCATCAGCCCGACCGGCGCGATCCACACGATGACCCCCTTGTTGTCGTCGCCGAGAAACATCCGCCCGTCGGGCGCGAACGAAACGGGCGCGGGCCGACCGTGATCGTGCATACCGTCGTCCCAGCCGGACGCAAACTCCAGCATCGAATCGGGGTTGGGCCCTCCCGAACCGAGCTCCGTCGCCGGCAACGGCAAGCCCGTGCTCGGGTCGAGCGCAATGGCCACGACGCGTGCCCCCGTCCACGTTCCCGCCACACCGTGGAGCGTCACGTACACGCGATCGGCCCAGGGCGCAGGCCACTTGCCCGTCTCGAAGTCCAAGCCGAACGGCGTGTGACCGATGATGAACGAGTCGGTCTCCGGCGCGACACCCGAGCAGTCCGGCGTACCTCCGCCGGGGTACGTCGCTCCCGTGTACGGCAGGTTCTGCGTCGCGCAGCACGGGTATCCCCAATCGTCGCCCGCCCGCACGGGCACGAGCTTCTCGCGGCCCCCGTGCTGCTCCGAGTAGTCGAGCGCGAGCTCCGCGGTCAGACACACGTTGTGCTTGGACTCGCAGCGCAGCGCGATGGGATTGCGGAAGCCCTTGGCGACGAGCGACGTCGAGCCGTCGGGCTTGAGCGCGAAGATGGCGCCCCGCGTCGGGTTGCCGGCGAGGCACTGGTCGCCCTGCGAGCCGCCGTTCGTCACGTAGACCGTGCCATCCATGGCGACGTCCATCACCTTGGTCCAGTGCAGGCCGTCTTGCGGCGCGGTGATGGTCGCGACCATCTGCGGGGCTCCCGATGGATGACGGTCGCCGGCTCGGTACGGGACGCCCCGGATGACCGCGCCGTCTTGATAGTGGAAAGCGCCGTTCGCGAACATGAGCCCCTGCGTCGCCGGCAGTCCCGTGAGAAAGACGCTGTTGCTGTCGGCCACGCCGTCATGGTCGTCGTCGGGCAAGAGCACGATGCTCGCGAGCCCCTCGGGGTAGTTCCCGCCGGTGGTCGGCGTCGTCGGCGACGTGGCGAAAAGCTCGCCGCTCGGCGCGAGGCGCAGCTGGCGGACGTCGGGTACCGCACCGAAGTAGTGGGCGCAGAAGCCGGCAGGGAGCGTCAGCCAGCCGAGGTCGGGCGCCGAGGGCCCGCCGGGGACGACGCTCGGTCCCTGCGCGCTCCAGACGACCGACCCAGGAAGGCCGCAGAACGCGCCTTTCGGCGGAGGGGCGTCGTCGTAGCCGGTTGCCGCATCCCGCCTCGGCCCGACGCTCTCGGACGCGCTGCACGCCATGAGCGAGAGAGCGGCCAGGGTTTGCAAGATGGCGAAGGCTGGGGCGGTGGAGATCAAGGCGCGCTTCACGTCATTCCTCGGCGATTCGAGTCCGAGTCCATTCCTTACCAGACTCCCGCCGGTCGGCTATACCGGCCCGGTGGCGACCCCGCTAGAAGCCGGCTTTTGCATGCCTGCGGAGTGGACGCCGCACGCCTCTACCTGGCTCGCCTGGCCGAGTGACGCCGACCTCTGGCGCGAGCATCTGCGGCCCGCACGGGCGGCGTTCGTGCGCCTCGTCTCGGCGATTGCCGGCGGTGTGGGCGGCGCGAGCGGCGAGATCGCGCGCGTCCTCGTCCCCGACGACCAGCAGGAGAGGCAGGCTCGGGAGGCCCTCCCGTCCGAGCGCGTCGTCTTGCATCGCGTGCCCTTCGGCGACATCTGGCTGCGCGACACGGCGCCGATCTTTCTCGCCGGCCCCGGCGGCGAAGTCGCCACGGTGCGCTTCGGCTTCAACGGGTGGGGCGGCAAATACGTGCTCGAGCATGACGATCGCGTCTCGGAGCGCATCGCGTCGCTGGCAAGCGGACGCTCGTTTGCCATCCCGTTCGTGCTCGAGGGCGGCGCCGTCGACGTGGACGGCGAAGGCAGCGTGCTCACGACGCGCCAGTGCCTGCTCAACCCCAACCGCAACCGCGGAGCGAGCGCCGCCGACGTCGAGAACGTGCTTCGTGAATGGCTCGGCGTCGAGCGCGTCCTCTGGCTCGGCGAGGGGCTGCGGAACGACCACACCGACGGTCACGTCGACACTCTCGTCCGCTTCGTCCGCCCGGGCGTCGTCGTGGCGATGGAGCCGCGCGCCGACGACGATCCGAACCGGGACGTCCTGCAGTCGCTCCTTCGCGAGGCGCGTGCGCTGGACGACGCGCGCGGGCGAAGACTGGAGGTCGTGACGATCCCCTCGCCCGGTCGCATACTCGACGAGGAGGGCCGTGTCATGCCCGCGAGCTACGTGAACTTCTACATCGGCAACTCGGCCGTCGTGGTGCCGACGTACGGCGCTCCCTCGGACGACGAGGCCGTCGAGCGCATCGGGGCGCTCTTTCCGGGGCGGCGGACGGTGGGCATCGACGCGCGCGCGATTCTCTCGGGTGGGGGCGCGTTCCACTGCATCACGCAGCAAGAGCCGCGAGGGTCCACGTGACGGTCGAGGCGCTGACCGTAGCGGCCATCCAGTGCCCGCTCGGCGGTCCGCGTCCCGAGAACCTCGCTCGCGTCGAGGGGCACGTCCGTGCGGCCGCCGCCCAGGGCGCCCGCGTGATCCTCCCGCCGGAGCTATTCCAGGGGCCCTACTTCTGCCGCGAGGAGCGGAGCGAGCACTTCGCCGAGGCGCGCACCCTCGAGGCCGACGAAGCCGTCGCGCGCATGCGTGTCGTCGCGCGCGAGCTGGGCGTCGTGATTCCCGTTTCGTTCTTCGAGCGCGCGGGCCAGGCGCACTACAACAGCGTGGCTGTCGTCGACGCCGACGGGACGGTGCTCGGCGTCTACCGCAAGAGCCACATCCCCGACGGTCCTGGTTACGAAGAGAAGTACTACTTTCGCCCGGGCGACACCGGTTTTCGCGTGTGGCCGACGCGCTTCGGCACCCTCGGCGTCGGGATTTGCTGGGACCAATGGTTCCCCGAGGCCGCGCGCGCCATGATGCTGCTCGGCGCAGAGGTCTTGCTCTACCCGACGGCGATCGGCAGCGAGCCGCACGACCCCGATCTGGACACGCGCGATCCGTGGCAACGCGCGATGGTGGGGCACGCCGTATCGAACATCGTCCCGGTGGTGGCGGCCAACCGCGTCGGCGACGAAGGCGGCCAGCGCTTCTACGGGTCGTCGTTCATCGCCGACCATCGTGGCGATAAGGTCGCGGAGCTCGACCGAGAGGGCGAGGGCGTCCTCGTCGCCCGGCTCGATCGTGCCCTTCTGGCGCGGTCGCGCGCGTCGTGGGGCTTCTTCCGCGATCGCAGGCCGGAGCTCTACGGGGTGCTGACCACGGCGGACGGGAAAGAGGACTCGTAGCGCCCCGAGGCGTGGGCCACCGCTACTTCTGGTGAGCCTTCTTCTGTTCCTTGTCGACGGCCTTGCGAATCATGTCTTCCAGCGAGCCGGGCGCGAACGTCGCCGTGGGCGCCGGCTTGGGCGGGGGAGGCGCTGCTTCGACCACCGGCTTGGGTGCCGGCGCTTCGGCGGCGGAGTCCGGCACAGGAGCCGAGGCGATGCGCCGGGACGAACCGACCGGCGTGGGCGTCGGTGCGGGCCGGGGCGAGGGCGCGGGGGCGGCGACCGGGGGAGCGGCGGCTGCGGGCGCGGCGGCCGCGGGGGTCTCCTCCTCCGCGTCGTCCGCCGTGCCCTCTTCTTCGGCGGGAGCCGCGCGCAGTGCGGCGGCGCGCCGTGCGGTTGCGGTCCTGGCGCGGTGGACGTGCGCGGCACCGTGGGCCGGCGAAGCTGCGGAGCCGGCCGGAGCGCGCGGAAGGTCGGACACGCCGAAGAGGGGCGGTGCCGCTTGCGCGGCGGCCAGTGGCTTCGCCGCGGATATCGGGGTCGTCATAGCGGACGCCGTGCCGGCGCTAACGCTCGCGTTGGCGGCCACCGGAACGGCTGTCGCCTTGGCGGGCGCCGCGACCGGCGCGACCGCTGCCGCGAAGACAGGGGCGGCGCGTGCGGTGACGTGCGCGGGCAAGCGGGTCGCGAGGAGGGCTCCGAGGCTCACGGTCGCGAGCCACGTGACGAAGATGCCGAACCACCCGATGCCATAGGGCCGCACCCGCGAACGCAGCTGGAGCTCGCCGATCAGCGGCTCGTCGGCGTCGAACGGCTGCGAGTACACGGGAATGGGCGGCGGCGGGTAGGCGCGCGGCTGCGGCGGCACCGGCTGCAGGCGCATGGGAGGCACGTTGTTCATGGGCGGCAAGTCGAAGAGGCCCGAGGTCTGCCCGCCGCGCAGGTCGCGCGCTCGAGGTACCGCTGCCGTGAGCGATGCTCCCATTCGTCCCCCACGCCTGTCGTAGTTGTGACCGTTCATGCGAGACAACTCCGCCCCGGTCATTCTGCCACTGGTTTCCAGTGGTGGTGTGGCACAAGTGCGAGGGCGCCCGTCGATTGCTGCGTCAGTTCACTTTTCCGCAATGGCATAACCGCCCAGGTTTGTGTTTCGGGGCCCCGACCCCGAAACGGGGGGCGGTTTCAGATCCTTCGGTTGGTCGACGCTGCGGCGCCCGCCGCGCAGCGAACGCAGATGCGCACCTTTTCGCCACCTTTTCCCGCTGCCGGCGCCCTGGATGCGGACTAACATCGCGCGCCGGACGAGGTTTTTCATGGTGCGCCACGCAACGGACTGGCGAACGCTGCTTTGGGCGTTCGTCTTCTTCCCCGCGGTAGGGTTCGCGCCCTATTTCGAGCCGCGCCTCATCCCGTGGCTGCTGCCGCTCGGCCTGTACTTCGGCTTCTGCGCCGGCGTCTTCAGCCACAACCACGACCACTGCCCGGTCTTCAAGAGCCGCGGTCTCAACGCCTTCTACTCGGCGTGGTTGAGCATCTTCTACGGGCTCCCCACCTTCATGTGGATCCCGACGCACAACCTGAACCACCACAAGTTCGTGAACAAGGCCGGCGACGCGACCATCACGTGGCGCTATTCGAAGCGGAACACGTGGCTGGTCGCGAGCACGTACTACTTCGTGTCCGCCTTCTGGCAGAAGCCCGTCATCGACGAGTACATCCGCAAGGCGAAGACCAGCAACCCGAAGCTATACCGGCAGATCGTCAGCCAGTACGTGACGCTCGCCGGCGCGCACGTGGGGCTCCTCGCGCTCGCGGTGGCGCTTCATCACGATGTCTGGTGGCGCGGGCCGCTCGTTTGGGTCTTCGGCTTCGCGATTCCGGCGTTCTTCGCGAACTGGTCGATGATCTTCATCAACTACATCCAGCACGTGCACACCGACCCCTGGTCGGAGCACAACCACTCGCGCAACTTCGTTTCCAAGCCGGCCAACTGGCTCGTTTTCAACAACGGGTTCCACGCCGCGCACCACGAAAGCGCGGGGCTGCACTGGAGCAAGCTCCCCGAGGCGCACGCCAAGATCGCGCACCTCATCGATCCCGCGCTCAACCAGCCGAGCATCTTCGGGTATTGCATCAAGGCGTACCTGCTCGGGATCTTCAGCGACCGGTTCCGCACGAAACAGGTCGGGCGCGCCCCGTACGATCCGCCGGACGGCGGCCAGGTGAAGCTCGTGACCGCGGCTGTCGCTGCGGTCGAAGTCGGCGTCAACGCCACCATGGCTTAAGCTCGGCGCTGGCCGGCCGTTATCTCCGGTAGACGCACAAGCGTCCGGCCTTGGTGGGGTGAGGGTATGCCCGTGGCGCATGCAGAGCGAGCAGCCGAAGGTTCTTCCGCCAAGTGGAAGGCCGCGGGGCGAAAACTCGTCCTAATCGGTGCGTTTCGCGAGGAGACCGTCGAGCGGCTGAGCGACGAAATGGCTTCGTTCGCCGTTTCGACGACCGTCGTGCCTCGCTGCGACGAGGCGCCGGAGGCGCTGGCGTCGGCCAATCCCATGGCGATCCTCGTGCGGCTCGACGCGCCCGGCGCGGAGCAGATCTACGCGCACTTGCGCGGACAGGCCCGCTTCGCGCAAGTGCCGCTCTTCGGGGTTCCTGCCGAGCGCAACGACATCGCGTTCACCGAGATCTTCTCCTGGGGAGGCGACGACCTCGTGAGCTTGTCGTCTCCGCAAGCGTTGGCCAGGCGCCTGCGACCGCTCGTCGGGCGACCTTCCTCGGCTGCTTCGGGGGAGTGGCGCGCCGCCCAGGGTATCGCCATCGTCGCGAGCGGGGACGCGCGCTGGCGCAGCGTCATGGGGCGCGCGCTCCACAACGGAGGCTTCGTCGTGCGCTTCGTCGCGAGCTCGGAGGAGCTCGAGAAGGAGAGCGCCGGCCAGGGGGTTCGCCTCGTCGTCGCCGTCGACGATCTCGCTCCGGTTGCCGCGCTCGAGAAAGCCCGGGCGCAGGGATCGGAGGTCGCCTGGGTGGTGGTCGCTCCGCCGAAGAAGATGGCTGCGACGCATGCCACGCTCTCTGGGTTCCCCCGTGTATCCGTGGCCGACGGCTACGCGCCGCCGGAGAACGTTCTCTTCCTCGCCAACGAGCTCCTCAACCAGCGGGGCGTCGACAAGCGCGCGAGCGCGCGCCTGCTCTACGGCACGGCCGTCGCATTCCGCGCGGCCGGTCGCGACGAGGACGAGATTGGCTTCTCGTACAACGTGAGCGCGGGCGGCGTATACGTCCGCACGCTCGCGCCGCTCGACGCGGACCAGGAGGTCTGGCTCGAGATGTGGCCCCCCCGATCGGAGCGACGCGTCCGGCTTTGCGGCAAGGTCGCGTGGAAACGCGCGTACGGTCCGCAAGAGCGCGCGACGGTCCCCGCGGGGTTCGGCGTTCGGATCACCGACGGCCTCGCGGGAGACTTCGACCGCTGGCGCGCGGGGTACGAAGCGTTCGCCGAGAGCATGCTCGGCGCGCGCACCGCCAAGTAACACGGTTCAGCGAGCGGCCTCGAAGAGGCCGGCCGCGCCCATGCCGCCGCCGATGCACATCGTCACGATGGCGTAGCGCCCCTTGCGGCGCCGCAGCTCGTGGAGCACCGTCGCGGCGAGCTTTGCGCCCGTGCACCCGAGGGGGTGCCCCAGCGCGATGGCTCCGCCGTGAACGTTCAGCTTTTCGTCGGGAATCTCGAGCGTTCGCTGGACGTAGACCGCCTGGCTGGCGAAGGCCTCGTTGAGCTCGACGACGTCGATGTCGCGCAGCGACAGCCCCGTCTTGGCGAGCAGCTTGCGCACGGCAGGGATGGGCCCGATGCCCATGATGGCGGGGTCGACCCCGACGGTCGCGTACGCGCGAAAGTACCCGAGCGGCTCGAGCCCGAGCGCCTCCGCCTTGGCGCGACTCATGACGAGGGCCGCCGCCGCGCCGTCGGACAGGGGCGACGCGTTCCCCGCGGTGACGGTTCCGTCTTTCGCGAACGCAGGCTTCAAGGCCGTCAGTCCCTCGAGCGTCGTGTCCGCGCGCACGAGCTCGTCCCGGTCGAACGCGACCTCCACGCGCTTTCCACCCTCGTAACGGGTCGCCTTCACGGCCACGATCTCGTCGGCGAACGCTCCCGCCTTCTGCGCGGCGGCCGCCTTCTGCTGGCTTCGCAGCGCGAACGCGTCCTGGTCCGCCCGCGAGATGGCGAATTTCTTCGCGACGTTTTCGGCGGTGATGCCCATCGGCGTGTAGACATCCGGACAGCGACGCATCGCCTCGGGCGAGGCGCTCAGCTTGTTGCCGGTCATCGGAACCATCGTCATCGACTCGACGCCGCCGGCGATGACGACGTCGTTGGCTCCGGTCGCGATGGCGCCCGCGGCGAGCGCAATCGCCTGAAGGCCGCTCGAGCAGAATCGGTTGATTGTCATCGCGCTGGTCTCGATGGGGAGCCCGCCGAGGAGCCCGGCCACGCGGGCGACGTTCAGGCCCTGCTCGCCCTCGGGCATCGCGCAGCCGAGCACCAGGTCCTCGACCTCGGCCGCCTTCACTTTCGGCACGCGCGCGAGGAGCGCCGCGATGACCTGACCGGCCAGCTCGTCCGGGCGGGTCTGGGCGAGAGACCCCTTCGCCGCGCGGCCGACGGCCGAGCGCACGGCATCCACGATGGCAACGTTCTCGATCATGGGGGCGTCCCTTCAGTTTCTCAGGGGCTTGTTGTTCATCAGCATGTATTGCATGCGCTCTTGGCTCTTGGGCTCGCCGCACAGGCTGACGAAGGCCTCGCGCTCGAGCTCGAGCATCTCGTCTTCCGTCACCTCGTGGGACGAGCCGCTCACGCCGCCGCACACGAGCTCGGCCAGCTTGGTCGCGATCTTCGCGTCGTGCTCACTCGCCTGACCCGCCGCCACCAGCGTGCCCACCATCATCGACAACGTGGCCATGCCGCTCTCTCCCGGCAAGACGTACGCGCGCGGCACCGGAGGATGCCACCCGCTTTCGGCCAGGCCGATGGCTCTGGCCTTCGCCGCGGTGAGCTGGCGCGCCCGATCGAACGACACGCCGTCTTGCCGGCGGAGGTAGCCGTACGCCTTCGCTTCCTCCGCGCTGGTCGCGACGCGCGCGAGGGCCACGTTCTTGAACACCTGCGTCACGAGGGCATACGTGTCGACCGTCGCGCCGTCGGGAACGCTCTCGAGGGCGCGCCAGAGCAGGTTCATCGTCCCGCCCCCGCCGGGCACCAGCCCGACCCCCACCTCGACGAGCCCTGCGTAGGTCTCCGCCGCTGCCTGCACGTTGCCGGCACCGAGGCATACCTCGAGCCCGCCCCCCAGGGTCATGCCGTAGGGCGCGGCGACGACGGGGACGCTCGCATATTTCATTCGCTGGCACGCGAGCTGAAATCCTCGGACCATGTCGCGGAGCTGCCCCCACTCCTTCTGCGACGCGGCCATCACCACGAGAAAGAGGTTCGCCCCGACGCAGAAGTGCTCTCCCTCGTTGGCGACGACCAACGCGCGAAAGTCCGCTTCGGCGCGCGCGACCGAGTCGCCGATCATCTTGATGACGTCGGGGTCGACGCTGTTGGCCTTCGTCTTGAACGTCAGCCCGAGCACGCCGTCGCCCAGGTCGTGAGCCTCCGCGCCGTCGTTCTTGAGGACAGGCGCACCGCCCTTGCGCAGGACGGTGAGCGTCGCCGTGCGTGGGTCGGTCGCGCGCTTCCCGTATTGCCCCTTCAGCAGATCGAAGACGCGTCCGTCGCTCGTGTAAAAGCTCTTCGCGCCGGCGGCGCGCATCTTCTCGATGGCCGCGGGGAGGGCCACGCCATCCTTCTTCATGCGTGCGACGACGTCCTCGAACCCGAGGGCGTCCCACGTCTCGAAGGGACCAAGCTCCCAGTTATAGCCCCACTTCATCGCGTCATCGATCGCGACGATGTCGTCCGCGACGTGGTTTTCGGCAGCTCCCTCCGGAGGCGGCGCGCCCACGCGCCGGGCCGCGTACGCCAGGCTTCGCGAGACGAGCTTCCATGCGACTTCGCCGGTCTTGCCAGGTGCGGCCACGAGCTTGCGGACGCGCTCGCGCGGATCCTCGAGCTTGGCGATTTCCTTGCAAGCGGCCCGGATTTCCTTGTCTCCGCCGCGCGCGCGGTACGAGCCGAGCTTCGGGTCGACGTCTCGATCTCGCCCTGCTTGCCGCGCTTGTAAAAGCCACCCTTCGTCTTGTCGCCGAGCAGCTTCTTCTCGATCATGCCGCGCATGTAGGCAGGCATCTCGAAGACCTTCCGGTCCTCGTCGGACGTCAGCGTGGCGAAGCAGTTGTCCGCCACGTGCACGAAGGTGTCGATGCCGACGAGGTCCGCCGTGCGGAAGCACGCGCTCTTCGGGTGGGCCATCGGCTCCCCGGTCAGCGCGTCGATGTCCTCGGGCGCGAGGCCCTCGGCGAGCATCACGTGAATCGCGGTCATCATCGCGTGGGCACCGATGCGGTTGCCCACGAAGTTGGGCGTGTCCTTGCCGAGGACGATCCCCTTGCCGAGCGCGTCCTCGCCGAACCGGCGCACGCGCTCGAGCGTCTCGGGCGACGTATCCGGCCCGGCGACGAGCTCGAGCAGCTTCATGTACCGGACGGGATTGAAGAAGTGCATCACGAGGAAGCGCTTGCGAAAGCCGTCGCTCGCGTCCCTGCATCATCTCGGCGATGCGCAGACCGCTCGTGTTCGACGCGACCACGCAGTCGTCGTGGACGATCTTCTCCAGCTTGGCGAAGAGCGCCCGCTTCGGCTCCATCTGCTCGATGATGGCCTCGACGACGAGATTGCAGTCTTTGACGCTGCCGAGGTCGTCCTCGACGTTGCCGACGGTCACCAGGCGCGCGTTGTCCTTGACGAAGAACGCGGCCGGTCGGGCCTTGAGCGCCTTCTCGAGTCCCGAGGCCGCGAAGCGGTTGCGCGCGGCTCGGTCTGCGCCGCTCTTGAGGTCGGGCGGCACGATATCCATGAGAAGGACCGGCACCCCGGCGTTCGCCAGGTGAGCGGCGATGCCGCTGCCCATGACGCCTGCCCCGATGACCGCGGCCCGACGGATCGGTTTGGCCACCTTACCCGCATCCGCTCGCGCACGTTCCATGTGTGGTGCTGGCTCCTTGTGAGAAGCGCAGCGTAGGGCCGGAGACGCGAGCGTGCCAGGGCCGCCCGGCGCAGCGCGGACACTTACTGCGGCGGCGGAGGCGGCGGTACGCTCACCGTGACCTTCGTCGTCACCCCAGCGCCCGACCAGCCGTTATTGCTCGGAAACGTGAAGGTCGCGACCTCTTTGCCTGCGCCCGTCGTCGTGTCGATGAGAATGAGCGTGGGCGGCGAAGCGGACGTGTGGCGTGTGAAGCCGAAGACGGTGCCTTGCCAAGCGCCGAGGCCGAACACATCGGCAAAGCCGGTTCCGGCGCCGGGCTTCCCGCTCGAGCCGCCGTAGATGCCCGCGAGCAGCGTGGCCGCGGGGGTCTTCGCGGCGTACGCGGTCTTGAGAGCGTTCATGTCGACGCCTGCGAGGTAGTCCCGGCCGCAGGAGCCGCCGGAAGCGCACGAGCGGATGGTGGCCAGGCCCGTCGCCTTGCCGCCGGCGTCGTTGTAGAAAACGATGTCGCCCGAGAGCGCAAAGGCATGGCCGGGCATGCTCGGGTCGTTGCCGAAGTGCCCGAGGTCGGTGGTCGCGCCGGTCGTCGTGTCGATGGCCCAGAGCTCGCCGTTGCCGTCGCCGCCGACGAGCGTCTCGCTCGAGGCGTCGAGCGCCCCGGCCGGCGCGAACGCGAGCGCGTAGAAGCGGTCGCTCGTCTGCAACGCGGCGACGCGCGTGAGGCTGACCGTGCCCGGCGGCGCCGGCGGTAGCGTGGCTCGGTACACGACCGACTCGGTGTTCACGAAGACGTCTCCGTTGGCGTTCACCGCGAGATTGGTGATCGACTTGTCGGCGGACGACGCGCCGCCCATCCCCGAGAAGGTGCCGATGAGCGTCGTTGCCTTCGTCTGCGGGTCCATCGAATAGAGGGTGTCGTCGCTGTGCGCGTAGATGGTCGTCTGCTCGGCGGCGCTGCCGTCGCCTGCGGGGAGCGTCGCGACGGCGCCGTCGCCACCGAGCTCGCCGCCGTCGTATTCGCCCGGCACGGCCCCGCTGCTCGAGCCGCTCGAGCCGCTGACCGCTCCGCCACCCGAGCTTCCGGTGCCGCCGCTCGTGCTGCTGCTGCCGCCCCCGAAGCCTGGAGACGGAGCCGACCCGCAGGCCGCGGCAAGCACCGCCATACATGCGGGGACGAGGAGCCACCGAGCCGGGGTCGGACGCATGCGCTTGCCGTACGCGCCCCCCCTCGGGCGATCAAGCAACCGCAGGCCCGTGCGGGGGCCGTCATACGGCTGCACGGAAAGATTGCAGCTAGGGACGTAACGCGAATCGCACGGGCGCACCCAGCGGACGTGCGCCCAACGCGCCGAGCGAGGACGCCACGACGGTGGCGATGACGGGGTAGCCGCCCGTCGTCGGGTGGTCGGGGCCGAGCACGATGGGCATGCCCGACGCGGGTACCTGGATGGCTCCGCGCAACATCGGCGAGGACGCGGCGGTGTCTTCGTCGCGGCGCGGCAGGGTCGCGCCCGCGAGTCGCGTACCGATGCGGTCGCTCCGAGAATCGACCGAGAAGGTGCTGGCGAGCAAGAGCTCGACGGCCTCCTCGCCGAAGCGCTCGAGGTCCGGTCCCAGGACGACGTGGATGGCCGAGTGCAGGCTCGGCGCGTCGGGCAACGCGCCCTGGACCGACGGCGTGTCCCCGACGGGGAGCCGGTCGCCGGCCCGAAGCGCGCGCCCCTCGTGGCCTCCGAACCCGGCGACCAGCAGCGTTCCCCGGCCGCCCAGGACCGGCGGCACGTCGACGCCGCCGCGGACGGCGATGTATCGGACGCGGGCGCGGTCGCAGGCCACGGTCCATGCTTCGCGCGCGCCCATGGCGTGCGGCACGGCGTCGTCGGCCGCGACGAGAACGGGCGTGTGCGCGCGCAACGTGATGGAGCCGAAGAGCTCGATCGCGGCGGTGTCGTGGCCGTTGCGCACGGCCGCGTTCGCCCGCGCGAGGAGCTCCGGTACCAGCGCTCCCCCGGCGGGGACGCCCTCGTGCATGCGACCGCGGCGTCCGCCGTCCTGCACGGTGGCCAGACCCGCGGAGCGGACGACCTCGATCATCGAGCGTCCACCGCTTCGAACCGGACGCGATCTCCGAGGGCCAAGAGGGCGCCCGCTCGCGCGTCGAAAGGCACGAAGTCGACCGCGGTCGCGACGAGGTTCCAGCCGCCCGAAGAAGAAAACGGGTAGACGCCCGTATACGGTCCCGCGACGCCGATTGACAGGGCGGGCACGCGCGCTCGCGGCGAGGAGCGCCGCGGAACCACGAGACGCGAATCGAGCCCTCGCAGGTACGCAAACCCCGGAAGAAAACCGATGGCCGCGACGACGTACGCGCCGCTCGTGTGGAGCTCGACGAGCTCGCGCGGCGTGACGCCGGCTTGCGCTGCCGTCTCGGCGAGGTCGGGACCGTCGTAGCGGGCTCGCACGACGTGCTCGCGAGGTGTGCTTGCATCAGGCGCGCGGGTCAGCGCCCGCTCGGTGGCCTCGGAGATACCGGCCGGAGGAGCGCCGGGATCGAAGACGACGAGCGCGTGACGCTCGGCCACCACCACGTCGCGTACGCCGGGCACGGCGCGGAGCGCGTCGAGCACGGCGCGACCGTTCGCCCCCTCGGGCAGGCGGAGGCGCCAGCCGGCGTCCCCGAACGGCTCGAGCGCGTCACGATCCATCGAGGGTCGCGCGAACGGCGCGCGCGATGGCCGGGGCGCCGGGCGTGTCGCCGTGGACGCAGATGGTGTCGATTCGCTTGCTGCGGACGAGCTCGCGCGCCCGCTCGGCTGCCGCCCGAGGGTCGAGCAGCAGCGCTCCCGGCTCCGTGCGGGCGACGAGGGTTCCATCCGGGCGAACGGCCCGATTGGCAAACCCCTCCCGCGCGTACGGCACATGCGCGCGCGCGGCGAGCTCGGCGAGGGCACCGTCGGGAGGACCAATCAGCGTCACCGCCGAGCCGAGGCCGCGTGTGGACCCGGCGAGCAGGGCCTCCGCGAGGTCGGCGTCGTCTCGTGCGGCGTGGTAGAGCGCGCCGTGCGCCTTGACGAACTCGACGCGAGCGCCGGCTCCACGCGCGGCGGAGGCGAGCGCCGCGCACTGGTTGGCCACGGCGTCGCGCAGCGCCCCCGGCGACATCGCGAGGGGTCTCCGGCCAAAACCCTCGCGATCCGGAAACGACGGATGGGCCCCGAGGCGAGTCCCGTGGGCTAGGCAGAGCGCGACGGCCCGCGCCATGGACTCGGCGTCGCCGGCGTGGCCCCCGCACGCGACGTTCGCGACGTGCGCGCAGGCGTAGAGCTCTTCCGGTTCAGCGGGCATCTCGCCGAGATTGACGTTGAGAAACATCGCTCCCGATCGTGCGGCCGAATCTGCGCGTAGACAATGCCAGGCGAGTCTGGAGGCGGCTCACGGGCTCTTCGCGGCCCCGGCGCGGCGCCGTGCCATGTCCCGGACGATCTTCTCGATCAGCCCGACGTTGAAGGGCTTCTCGATGCGTCGGTTGTCTACCGACGCGAGGAACTCGGCCGTTCGGGACGTGAAAGCTCCGCCGGACATGAAGACGATGCGCCGCTCGAGCCCTGGTCGCTCGGCCCGCACGCAATAGTAGAGGTCGATGCCGCTCATCTGCGGCATGATCACGTCGCAGAAGATGACGTCGTACTGATCGTCGGAGCGGAGAAGGTCGAGCGCCTCGCGCCCGCTCTGTACGGAGACGACGTCGTGCTCGGGTGCCAGCAGCTCGCCGAGCGTCGCGCCGATCGACGCTTCGTCGTCGACGACCAGGACGCGCGCCGGTTCGTCACGCGACGCGCTGCGCATGACGGCGCTCGCGGCGTCGCGGGGCCCGACCGTCTCGCGCGACGGGGGAGGAGGGTCCGAGCGGTGCGTGTTCGTCGGAAGCACGACGCGGAAGGTCGTGCCCTCGCCCGGCTCGCTGTAAGCCGTGATGGTGCCGCCCAGCGAAGCGACGATGCTGTGGCTGACCGACAGCCCCAGCCCCGTGTTCATCCCGACGGGTTTGGTGGTGAAGAACGGATTGAAGATGTGCGGTTGCACATCGGGCGGGATCCCCTGGCCGTTGTCGGACACCTCGAGCACCGCGTGCGTGTCTCCCTCGGGTCGAACCGACACCCGTATTTCGTTCCGGTCCGCCCCGGACTCCGACATGGCCTGCGCCGCGTTGAGCAGCAGATTGATGACCATCTGCTCGAGGCGTCCTTCGTTGGCCCATACGGGCCGGGCGGCCTCGAGCGACGTCGTGACGCGCGCGCGCGGCCGGACTTCGCATGCGGCGATTCTGACGGCAGACTCGACGACCGCGCCGAGGTCGACCTGGCGGCGCGCTTCGCCGTCGGCCCGGGAGAAGCTGCGAAGGTCGCGCACGATCGTGGAGACGCGCTCGGCGCCCTCGCGCGCCTCCTTCAGCATCTCCATGAGCGCATCGATGCTCGAGGGGTCGCTGGCGACTCCGGGCAGCTTGCGCGCGATCCAATCGAGGTTGAGCATCACGTAGGCGATGGGGTTGTTGATCTCGTGCGCAACGCCTGCCGCCATGGTCCCGAGCGCGGCAAGGCGGTCGGCCTGCACGAGGCGGCTCTCGAGCTCCGTGCGTTCGCTCACGTCGCGCGCTATGCAGAGCGCCGACGCCTCGCCCTCGTATTCGAAGGAAACGCTCACCACCTCGAGCAACACGGTCGACCCGTCGGGTCGCCGCACGCAGCAGGTCACCGGAGGCAGTCGGCGCCCTTGCGCGGTCTCCGCCTCGCGCAGCGAACCGAGGGCAGCCTCCCCCTCGTCGAGCACGCTCGCCATGGGCACGCGGTAGAGCTCCTCGGCGCTCGTGCGGCCCATGACGCTCCAGAACGCGCGGTTGGCATAGACGAAATGCCCCCCCCGGACGACGCCGATCGGCTCGGGCGCCTGCTCGACCAGACGGCGAAACGTCCCCTCCTCCCGGAGCCGCTGCGCTTCGGCCGTTTTTTCCCCCATGAAGGCCCTCTAGACTGTCCGGGATGGTGGCGCCACCTCGACTCTCGGCCGCCCGCTCTTCCCGGGGGGTAGACCCTTCTGAGTGCGGGTGCGCGATTGGCCCCGCACGCCGCTGGCACGCGGTGGCAGCGAAACGGAACGGCCAGCCGAGCGTACGATCTCGCATGCGCGGAGGAATCTGCCCGTGAAGCCCCTTTCGCCCCTCGATTCGAACGAGTTCGTCCCCTCGATGCAGCGCCGGACGTTCCTCCGAGCACTCTCGGCTGGCACCGTCATCATTGCCCTGGGCGGCGGCGCGTACGTGCTCGCCGACAGCGAGGACGAGCGCCGGGCCCGCACGACGCCCCGGCCCGACGGCCGTCCGCGCCTTCCGCCGAGCCAGTACTTGCTGCGGCGGCTGCGCCCCATGGGCGGCGACGAAGGGGACCCGAGCCCCGGCGCCTGGCGGCTCAAGGTGCACGGCGAGGTCGAGCGGCCCTTCACGCTGACTTTTGCCGAGCTGCTCGAGCTCCCGCAGGTCGAGCAGGAGTGCGACGTGCACTGCGTGACCAAGTGGAGCGTCCTCGGTGCGCGCTTCACGGGCGTGCGAGTGGCCGATTTGGCGGCACGCGCCGGAGTGAAGCCGAGCGCGCATCACGCCGTGTTCGAGGCGGCGCACGGGTATACGTCGAACGTGCCGCGGCACGAGGCGCTCGCTCCGAACGTGCTGGTGGCCCATCGACTCGACGGAACGCCCCTCACGCGCGATCACGGTGCGCCAGCCCGCGCGCTGATTCCAGACCTGTACTTCTGGAAGAGCGCGAAGTGGCTGACGGGCATCCGCTTCACCGCGCAGGACGAGCCTGGATACTGGGAGACGCGCGGTTACCACAACCACGCGGATCCGTGGAAAGAGGAGCGATATGGCTGACGTTCGCAGGAGGCGCGTGCAGTGGCGCGCGCTTCTTCGCGCGGTGCACCGGGACATGGGCTACGCGGCCGTGGGCTTGACGTTCGTGTACGCGGTCAGCGGTATCGCGGTGAATCACGTCGCGCAGTGGGACCCGAACTTCACGAGCAAGACGACCACGCGCGAGCTCGGCACGGCGCTGCCGGACGACGACCAGGCCGCCCGCGCTCTCGCCATGGAGAAGCTCGGCATCCGCGACGAGCCGAAAGAGGTCTTCCGCGAGGGCGACGAGCTCGAGCTTCTGTTCGAACATCGCACGCTGCACATCGCGGTCGAGACGGGTCACGTGGTCGACGAGGAGCAGCGACCGCGGTTCTTCGTGCGCGCGGCGAACTGGCTGCACCTCAATCGCGGCAAGAAGGCGTGGACGTACTTCGCCGATTCCTATGCCGTGGGTCTGCTCTTTCTCGCCACGTCCGGCCTCTTCATGATCGCGGGCAAGAAGGGTCTCTTCGGGCGAGGCGCGTTCTTCGTCGCAGCCGGAATCGCGATCCCGCTCTTGTATCTCGTGTTCGCACGCGGATAGCGGCGCACTAGGTTGCCTCGAGCGAGGGCTCGGGGGCCGACCAGGACCCGCGCCGCGTCGGGTGCGTCAGCGATTCGCGCAGGACCTCGAGAAAGCGCTCCCTCGGCCACTCCTCGGCGCCCATGGCCAGCGTGTGGGGAGTCGGGACCTGCGCGTCGATGAGGTGAAACCCCCAGCGCGCGAGGCGCCCGGCGAGCGCGATGAGCGCCACCTTCGAGGCGTCTGGCTGCCACGCGAACATCGACTCACCGAAGAACATGCGACCCAGCGAGACGCCGTAAACCCCGCCCACGAGCTTGCCCTCGTGCCACGACTCGACCGAATGGGCGTAGCCCATCTGGTGGAGCTTCACGTAGGCCCGTTCCATCTCGTCGGTGATCCACGTGCCGTCCTGTCCGGCACGTGGGGTCGCCTTGCACGCGCGGATGACCCGTTCGAAGGCTTCGTCGAAGCGCACCTGGTAGGTCTGCTTCTTCACGGTGCGGCGGAGCGAGCGGCCCACATGCAGGCGATCGAGCGGCAGCACGCAGCGGGGATCGGGCGAGTGCCAGAGGATGGGCAGATCTTCGTCGTACCAAGGGAAAATTCCAGAACGGTAGGCGAGCAGCAACCGCTCGGGGCTGAGGTCGCCCCCGATGGCGAGGAGGCCATCCACCGCTTGCTCGGGGGGCGGGAACGCGAGCGCGCGTGTCAGCTCGTACACGGGCATGGGAGCCAGGATAGTCGCGGAGCCACCAACCCCGAAGACCGTGTCTAGCCTTGACAGCCCCGACGGCCGGATGGGCAAGGTCGCTCCATGGGGCCATTCCGCGGGTTCGCTGCGTTCTTTCAGGGTGTGGCTTTCGTCGTCGGCACACCGCGCGTGTGGTCTCGGGCGGCGGTTCCGATCGCGATGGCCCTCGCGCTCTGGGTGGCTCTCGGCGCGCTCGGCGCGTGGGCGGCGCTCCAGCTCGCGCATCGCCTCGTCCACGGTTCGCTCGGCGCCGGGGCGCTCGCCGTTCTGTTTGCGCTGCCGGCGCTTCTTCTCGCCCTCGTGCTCGCCATGGGGCTCGCGCAGCCGCTGTCCGGGTGGGCGCTGGACGCCATCGTGCACGAACAGCGGAGTGCTCTGGCGCTGCCGCCGCTGCCCGGGTCCCAGGGTCCAGGGCCGGTGCTCTCGTCACTCGGCGCGACGCTGTGCGCCTTCGCCGTCGGGGCTCCCGTCCTCGTGGGGCTCACGGTCGTCGGGTGGCTGGCGCCGGTCGCGCTCCCGGTGACGGTGCCGTTGAAGGTCCTTGCAGGCGCGCTGCTCGTCGCGTGGGACCTGGTCGACTATCCGCTCGCGCTCGGCGGGGTGCGCCTGCGCGATCGGTCTCGCTGGTTCGGCCGCAACCTCGGCTCCATGCTGGGCTTCGGCCTGGGAGCCATCGCGTTCTTCAGCGTCCCCGGCCTCGGTCTTCTCGCGCTCCCCTGCGGCGTCGCGGGTGCTGCGCGGCTCGTCGGCGCCGCACCGGTTCCGCCGTCGAATCCGATGCGTCGCTGAGGGTCGACCGGCTACCCTCCCTCCTCCCGCTCTCCCTTCGAGTCGATCGTTTCATGCAAGCACCGCCTGGTCCCCCCGGTCACGACGAGCGGCGGTGGCTGCTCGGTCTGGCCATCGTCACATGCTGCTCCTGGGCGCGTTGCCTCGCCACCGGCTCGCCCAAGGTCGACGGGAACTATCCATCTCAGGCGATCGGCACCGTGCTCTTCGTCGTTCTCCTGGTAGGGTGGAGCCTGGCTCTCGTCGGCTGGCGCGGCCTGCTCGCGCGGCCCCCCGCGTCGCCACGCAGGCTCGCGTTCGTCGGGTTGTTCGTGGCCGCGTTGATGCTGCCGATGACCAGCAACGACGTCTTCAGCCTCCTCGCGTACGGTTCGGTCGCCGCACGCGGCCACGACGTCTACACGACAGTCGAGTGGCTGCCTCGGAGCGTCTGGTTTCCCTGGGTAGGAGACCTGTGGGCGCACACCGTCTGCGTGTACGGGCCGACCGTCCTTCTCAGCGCGGTGCCGGCTGCTCTCGCCGGCGGCAATCCGTGGCTCGCCCTCCTGGTCCTCCGCGCGACCTGGCTCGTTCCGCTCGCCCTCGTCATGGAGCTCTCCTTCCGGGAGTTGCGCGACCGCCCGTTCTTTCATGCCTTCGTGTGGCTCAACCCGCTGTGGCTGGTCGACGGCCCGGGCCAGCTGCACGCCGACGTGCTGGGGACCACCGCGATCGCCGCGGGCATCTTGCTCTGCCGGCGTGGTCGCATTGCGAGAGGATGGGCCGCGTACGGCTTCGCGGTCCTGGGGAAGTACACGTTCGCCTTCGCCGGCGCGTGGTTCTGGCTGTTCGGCGCCCGGAACCGATGGCAGCTCGCGCGACGCCTGCCCGCGATGGCGGGGATTCTCCTCGCGCTCGGGGTGGTCTTCTACGCGCCCTTCTGGCGAGGTCCGGCCACGTTGACCGAGCCCATTCGCGCTTTGGCCGAGATGAACCCGGGAGGCTCGGTGGTCGAAGCGGTCGGAGAGATATCGTACGCGGTGCGCGCGCGACGGATCGACGACCCGTCTCTCCCGGCTCCCGTCCTGGCAGCCCGCAACCGCGCTGCCAAGAGCTCGGCCTGGAGGATCGCCGCTCTGGTCATGCGGCTCGTCGCGCTCGGCGTCGGGTTGCGCGTCTTGGCCGCGATGCTCCGCCTGCCCCAGACCGTAGAGCGCATCTCGCTTGGTGCGGGCACGGTCGTCGTCGCAGCCGTGACGCTCTTCTCGCACCGATTTCAGTCCTGGTATCTCATGGCGGCGCTGCCCTTTTTCGGGCTGGGATGCACGAACGCGTGGAAAAGGTGGTGGACCGCCGCCGTCGCCGTGACCGTCAGCGTCGAGTTCGTCCACGTGCTGCCGAAGGACGCGACCCTCATGGTGATCTGGTCCGTGCTCGCGTCGCTGGCGCAGGTCGTCCTTTTCTTCGTGTCTTTCCGGGCCCGCTACCTGACCTTCGACGAGCGCGAAGAGCTCATCGCCGGCGGAGGCGCTCGATCAGCAGCCATAGAGCCGGCAGGAACGTAACCGCGGCCAAGAGACAGCTCACCTCGCCGACGACCGCGATGATGCCCAGGCTTCGGATGGCGCGGTTGTGCGACCCGACCAGCGCGAGATACCCGAACGTCGTCGTCAGGCTGCAGAGGACCACGGCCCCGCCCGTCGTACGCAGAGCCGACAGGATGTTGCGATCTCCGTCCGCGCGATATCGCAACACCACGTTGACGGCGTAGTCGACCCCGATGCCGAAGGTGATGGGGAGCGCCGCGAAGTTGAGGAAATTGAGCTTCACGTTCGCGAAATGGAGAAAAGCCGCCTCGCCGGCGACGCCCACGAGGAGGGCGGCGAGGACGGTCGCCGCGTGCAGCCCGCTCTTGTGGAACGCGATGAGAACGGTCAGAAGGGTCAGGCCCAGGGAAAGGAGCACCGTCCGCGGGATGTCGTGCACGACGGCCTTGAGGATGTCCGCGAAGATCACGGCCCTTCCCGATCCCCGAAGGACCTTGCCGGACGCCAGGCGCGTCTCCCGGAAGGAGTCCGAGTAGCGCAGCAGGTAGCGAAGGTCGCTGGAGCTGCTCGGCTCGGCTTCGATCGCGACGATCCGGCCGCGCGTTCCGTCGCCCTCCGTGAACGGCCGCGCCACCGAATCGGGAAGGTCGGCGAGCCCGTAGGGCCGAAGGTCGGCGGGCGGAAGGACATCCTTGACCTTGCGCCAGTCTTGGTCGGTCAGAAATCCGTGGCTGCGCGCGCGCTCCAGGCGGTCGCCGATCTCGCGCAAGATCGGGAGCTTGGCTTGCTGGTCGTCGGGCACCATGTCCCAGAGGCTGTGGACGGACCGGAACGGCTTGGCGTCGGCGGGCGCCGCGTTCCACTTGGCCTGCAGCTTCTGCTCGAGCTCGTGCGCCTCGTCGGGTGTGTCGGCGAGCACGACCATCCCCTCGTGGCCCTCGCCGAGGATCTCCAGGACGCCGTCCCACACACGATGCAGCTCCGAGTTCTCGTTCGGGTCGTTCTCGGTCGCCTGGAGGTCGTACTCCATGGGGTCTCGGCGCACGTATTGAACGGCGGCCACCGAACCCACGACGGTGAGGAGCAGGCCCGCCGCGACGATTGTCGCGGGCGCTTTCGGAACGAGCCACGCGAAGAAGTGTCCGTACCGCATGCCCAAGCGCCGCACGGCCCCGACGATCCCCGTCTTGGGGCGCATGTCCAGGGGGCGGTACCGCTCGAGGATCAGCAGCAGGGGAGGCACCATGAGCGTCTTCACGACCCAGCACGCCAGCATGCCGGTCGCCGCGATGAAGCCGAAATGCCGGAACGACGGAAACTGCGTCGGCAGGAGGGACGCGTAGG
Organism: uncultured delta proteobacterium; assembly: GCA_963720145.1. Lineage (GTDB taxonomy): Bacteria > Myxococcota_A > Polyangia > Polyangiales > Polyangiaceae > Palsa-1150. The sequence goes on along the minus strand of CAVREO010000028.1, from coordinate 76,924 downwards.
ACGCCGCAGAAGCCAGCGCCGCGATGACCGTCGGTTTCCACGTGGCGCGCACCGACGTCTGCAGCGCCTCTGCCGTGGGAACTCCCCGGGCGCGCTCCTCGAAGTACCGCGACTGGTACAGGATGCCGACGTTGATGCCATTGCCGGCGATGATGCTGATGAGAAACCCGGTGGCCACGTTGAGGTGGCCGATGACGATCTGGGTCAACCCGAGCGTCCACACGAGCCCGACCCCGATGGTGATGCCCATCACGAGGAGGGCGCGAATGCGCACGAAGTAGAGGAGCACGACCGCGAGCACGAGCGCGATCCCCTTGGCGCCCACGCTGAGCAGGTCGTTGCGGATCCTTCCATACTCGATGAAGCCCGTCGGCATGTCGCCCGCATAGCCGACACGCACGGCCCCGAACTCCGCGCGTGAGGCGCGGACCTCCTCCACCGCTTCCTTGATTCGCTGCAGCGCCGGTCCCGTCTTCTCGAGATCGCCTCCGGGGATCGGCGAACGCACCACCACGACCAGAGCCTTGCCGTCTTTTCGTTCGTAGTAGCCGTCGTGATTGTCGGAGGCCGCGTCTCCGGCCTTTCCGCGGAAACGCTTCTCGATGTCCTCGATCGTGACCGGCGGTCCGTTGTCGTCGAGCAGCTCGTCCTGCTCCTTGGCCACTTCGTAGTCCCACCGGGCGAAGACGTCGTCGCGCAGCTTCTGCAGCTCCCCGAGAGACAGAAAGAGGCCCGCCCGCGCCGACAGAAAGGAGCGCGCCTGCTGGGTCCCGTCGTCTGAGCTCGACACGACACCGGGCCCCAGGGTCATCAGGCGCGCATCGAGCGCGTCGCCCATGGCGCGGAGGGCAGTCCTATCCGGACCCTCGAGGAGAATCAGGGCGGTCTGTGCGCTCGCGGTCCGTGCCTCGACCCGATGAAGCTCCTGGACGCTGGGCTGGTTGTCCGGGAGCAGCGCGTCGTAGCGGGTACGGAGCTCGAGCCGGCCAGCAAAGAACGCGAAGAACGCCGTGACGACGGCCACGGCGAGAAGCGAGGTCCACGGTCGCCGTGTCTGGAGGTCGCTCAGCCGGTCTATGAGTTGCTTCACGCTTCACGCGGGCTGTTGGGCGGGTTGCTGGTGGTCTGTGTAGTCAAGGACGCGACCTTTCAAAACATGAACGAATCGGCGAGGGCGAGGGGGGAGGCGCCCCATCGTCTGGAACTTGGGCGCGCTGCACCGCGGTGCCATGTGAGGTATAATTTGAAGAAGGCCATGCGGGTAGGTTGGGTTCGCTCGGCGGCCTTTTCGTCGGTGGTCGTCGCCGTTCTTGGGCTAGCGCCGCCCCTTCGAGCCGAGGCCAGCGACCCCGAGGCCGCGCGTATCTCGGCTGCCGGCCACTCCCTCAAGTGGAACTGGACGCCTCCCGGACGTGATGCTCAGTTCGGCCACGCCGAGACTCTGATCCACGCGCCCATGGCGACCGTGCGGCGTGTCGTGATGGACTTCGGCAATTACAAGAAGCTCGCCCCCAGCATCATGACCTCTCGCGTCGTCGGCCGCGGTCCGGATGGATCGACCGACGTGTATCTGCGGATGGGCGTGCTCAACAACAGCGTCGTCTTCTGGAACGTGACGCGGTTCGCGCCGTTGCGGCACGAGTCCGACGGAGGTGCCGAGGTCCTCGAAGGCCACATGCTCCCGGGGAAGGGGAACATCGACGATTCGGTCGCGGTGTGGACGCTTCGCGCTGCGGGGAGCGAGTGGACCGTACTGAAGTTCGACGTCCTCCTGCGGCCGGGCATGCCTGCGCCGCAGGCTCTCGTGGACGAGCAGCTGCGTGACTCCGCCATGGACGTGGTCGACTCGATCCACGACAGAGTCCAAGGCTCGAAGGAGATTCTCCCGTACGCGGGCTGAGCGCTGCGAGGCGGGCTTGGATGCGCGCTAGCCGATGAGCAGCTTCAGCAGGCGGTTGATGGTCCCGCCGAAGGGCGGCCTGATGAGACCGGCCGTGTTCAGGCGAGCCTGGCGGAAGATGGGCTTCCGCTTGGTGAAGGTCAGGAAGCCCTCGCGCCCGTGATAATGGCCCATGCCGCTCGGGCCCACGCCGCCGAAGGGCAGATCTTCTTGCGCGAAGTGAAGCATGGCGTCGTTCAGCGTCACCCCGCCCGAGATGGTCTCCGCCAGGACGCGATCGATCGACGCCTGATCGTGGCCGAAATCGTAGAGCGCGAGCGGCCGCGGGTGATCGCTGACGTACCCGATGGCGTCGTCCAGCTTCTCGTACGTTCGGATGGGCAGGATGGGCCCGAAGATCTCCTCCTGCATGACGAGCATGTCTTCGGTCGGATCGAGCACGAGCGTGGGCAACAGCTTGCGCGTTTCGTCGAGGGACTCGGCTGCAGGGTTCAGCTCGACTACCTGCGCCCCGCGCGCCTTCGCGTCGTCCACGTAGCTCTTCAGCCGAGCACGGTGCTTGTCGCTGACGATGGCGGTGTAATCGGGATTGGCTCGGAGCGTCGGGTACAGCTTCGCCACGCTGGCCTTGCACGCCTCGACGAACGCGCCACGCTCCGGGGTCGGGACGAGCACGTAATCGGGGGCGATGCACGTCTGGCCGGCGTTGAACAGCTTGCCTGCCATGATCCGCTCCGCCGCGACTCGCGGACTGAAATCGGGCCCCACGATCGTGGGCGACTTTCCGCCGAGCTCCAGCGTCACGGGGACGAGGTTCTCGCTGGCGTTGCGCATGACGACCTTGCCGATGCGCGTGGACCCGGTGAAAAGGAGGTGATCGAACGGCAGGCGCGAAAACGCGTCGCCGACCTCGGGGCCGCCCGTGATGACGCTGACCTGGTCCTCGGGGAACGTCTCGCCCACCAGGTCGCGCAGGAGCGCGGCCGTCTCCGGCACGAGCTCGCTCGGCTTGATCATCACGCGGTTGCCGGCACAAAGAGCGTCGACCAGCGGCGAAAGCGCGAGCTGGATCGGGTAGTTCCAGGGCGAGATGATGCCCACGACGCCGACGGGCTGCGCGACGATCTGAACGCGCGCGGGCAGAAACACCCAGCTCGTCTCCCGGTCCTCGGGCTCCATCCAATCGCGCAGGTGCGCCCTCGCGTGCTTGATGGCACTGAGCACGAGGTACACCTCCGCCAGCAGGGTCTCGTGCCGGGAGCGGCCGCTGAAATCCCGGGAGATGGCGTCGGCGATGGCGTCTTTGCGCACGACGAGAGCCCGCTCGAGCTTCTCGATCGCGGCGATGCGATCTTCGTAGCTGGGAGCGCCGCTCCTTCTCTGCGCCTCCTGCATGCGGCGCAAGATCGCGAGCGGGTCCCGATCCGCGACAGAGGCGTGGCTGACGTGGCTGGTGGGGGCAGTGGTCATGGCGACTCCCGTGCGGCTATCCTTGCACCTTAGCGGAGGCGCCCGCCGGGAGCCATGGAGCCTGTCGAGCAGCGTGCCCAGGTTGCGCGAATGGTCCCCTGGCTGGCGCCCTGGTTGGCCGGCGCGCTCGTCGCCGGGCCCATCATCGGCTTCCGCTATCCGCCCATGCCCGACCTCGCGATGCACGAGGCCATGGTGGCGATCGCACGCCACCATGCCGATGACGCGTTCGTGCCGGCCGGCATGTACTTCGTCGTCGCGCCCCAGGCCAACCAGCTTTTCCACTGGCTCGCGTACGCCCTGAGCTTCGCGGTCGCGACGGACACGGCGTGCAAGCTCGTCGTCGCCGGGAGCGTCATGGCGACGCTCGTCGGCATGGGTCGTCTGCTCGGGCGAGTCGGCGCCTCGTCGTGGCTAGCGCTGGTGATAGCGCCCGTCGCGTGCGGCTGGACGTTTCGCTGGGGACTGGCGCCGAACCTGCTCGGGTTCGCGCTCCTTCTTTGGTGTCTTCCCCTGCTCGAGTCGCTCGCTCGGCGCCCCTCGCGTCGCGGAGTCGTTCTCGCTGCCCTCGCGGCTACGACGCTCGTGTTCGCGCACGTGTCTTCCGCGTTGGCGTTCGCGATGGTCGCCGCCTACTTCGCCGGCGTACGCGCCCGCTCCCTCGCCAGCTTCGCCGTCCGAGCGTCTCCGGCGGCGGTCGTGCTGGCGCTCGGTCTCGCGCAGCAGATGGTGAGCGCGCGACTCTCCAGCGAGAACATGCGAAGGATTGGCAGCGACTACGGTCTCGATCCGATCGCCCGCCTCGCGATCCTCCCTGGTGCGATCTTCGGCGGCTCGGACCTGCCACGTCTCGCGATCCTCGCGCTCGTCACGCTGGCGGCTCTCGCCGCAGCGGCGCTCGCCAAACGCCTCGATCGCGCGCGACCGCTGCCGCTGCGCGTCGCGCTGTTCCGGCAGCGGTACGCGGTCCTCGGCCTCGTGTTCTTCCTCTTCTACTTGGGGTTTCCGATGTCGATCGGCGGCACCACGCTGCTCGCACATCGCTTTCTACCTCCCGCCGTGGCGTGTCTCATCGTCGCCTGTGCGCCACGCTCCGCCGGCGCGCTCGGGGCGGTGCTCGCGTCGATGGTCCCCATCGCCCTGCTGGTGGTCGAGTGGTCCGGCTTCGTCGAGAGCGACCGCATGTTCCGCGATCTGGACGCGATCATCGCCGCCATTCCACGCAACGCGGCGGTCGCGCAGCTGGACCTCACGCCGCGCGCCCGCGGTCATGCGGCTCCCGTACCCGGTGCCGCCGGCCGCATCCAGGCCGAGCGCGGCGGGCGGATGCTCTTCGCGTTCACCGACACGCCGCCCAACCCGGTGGTCATGCGGCCCGAGTGGCAGTGGAACGAGCCGTTGCTCCGGCTGGTGAACGCGCCCTATGCCCTCGTTCCGAGCCACGACGCCCAGCGCTTCGCGTACGTGGTGGCGTACGACACGAACCGAAATGTCCGCGCGCTCGTCGCGCGCGTGCTCGACCCGGAGTACGCGCTCGTGACGTCGCGAGGACCGTGGGATCTCTATCGATTCGACGATGGCCGTCGTGCCGCTCGCCTCGCCCGACGTCCCGCTCCCCGCGCCTCCCGTCGAGACCCTCGCCGATCGCGTGAACCGGCTGATGGGTGCGACGAAGCCGTGATACACCACCCGACGCATGCCCTGGGCGTATGAAATACGCGGCGCGGTGCCCGCCGACGAGGACCAGCTCCTCGAAGTCGCCGGCCACTTGAACACCGTGAACCTCCCGGCGGACCGCGAGGCCATCCGCGGGCTGCTGGATCATGCGCAGAAGAGCTTCACCGGGGCGATCAAGGACCCACGCCGGCGCGAGTACGTCTTCGTGATCGTCGACCTCCCGAACAATCGCATCGTCGGCACGTCGATGGTCATCGGCCAGCTCGGCCGCCGGGACGCGCCGTACATCTACGTCGACGTCTTCGAGGAGGAGCGCTACTCGGCCACCCTCGACAGACACTTCCGCCACGTGGTGCTCAAGATCGGGTACTCGTACAGCGGGCCCACCGAGATCGGGGGTCTCATCGTCAGCCCCGAATACCGGAAGAAGCCGGAGAAGCTCGGCCTTCTCATCTCGTACGTGCGCTTCCTCTACGTTCGGATGCACCGCGACTGGTTTCGCGACGAGCTGCTGGCCGAGCTCTTGCCGCCGCTCGAGCCCGACGGGACCTCGCACCTCTGGGACGCGCTCGGGCGCAAGTTCACCGACATGACCTACGCCGAGGCCGATCGCCTTTCGAAGCAGAACAAGGAATTCATCAAGGGCCTGTTCCCCGAGGGCGCCGTCTACGCGAGCCTCTTGCCGCAGAACGCGCAAGACGTCATCGGCAAGGTGGGGGCGCAGACGAAGGGCGTCGAGAGAATGCTCCGACGAATCGGCTTCCGCTACGCCTGGCGCGTGGATCCGTTCGACGGCGGTCCGCACTTCACCGCTCCCACCGACGAAGTAACCCTGGTGCAGAGGACGCAGCAGCTTCCCGTCGGCAAGGTCGTGCCGGCGGGCGAAACACGCGAGGCCTCGACCAAGCGCGCGCTCGTCGCGGTGGAGGGGCCCGAGCCGCCCTTCTTGCGCTGCGTGTACGCGCCGTTCGCGTTCTCCCCGCCGGGCGAGGGACCCACCGTAACGCTCGCGGCCGACACCGCCGACGCGCTTCGCGTCGCACCGGGCGACTCGGTCTGGCTGCTTCCGTTGGAGTAAGTAGACTGCCCGAACATGCCGGCCCACCCGTCGCGCAGGCAAACCATCAGGCGCGCGCAAGGGCAGTCCGAGACCATCGACATTCGCACCGCCGACGGCTGGTCGTTGCGCGCGGACGTCCACGAACCCGCGCAAGAGGCCTGTGGCGTAGCGGTTCTCGCGCACGCGATGATGGCGAGCCGAACCGAATTCGATCGCCCGCAGGGTCGAGGGCTCGGGAGATTCCTGGTCGACCGAGGGTGGGCGGTCGTGGCGTTCGACTTCCGCGGGCACGGAGACAGCGGCCCGCGGGCAGACCAGGGGGCGCGCTACGGGTACGACGACCTCGTGGCGCGCGACCTGCCGGCCGTGCATGCGTTCGCCCGCTCGCGCGCGCGCCGCCGGCGCCCCGTCGTCCTCGTGGGGCATTCGCTCGGCGGCCACGCGGGCCTGGCGGCGCAGGGGACCGAGCTCGTCTCGTTCGACGGCATCGTGACGTTCGCGGCCAACGTGTGGCTGCGCGAGCTCGAGCCCTCGCGCCGGCGATGGCTCGCCAAGCGCGCGGTACTGGGCGCGGCGATTCACGTGACCCGGCGCCTCGGCCGCTTCCCGGCGCGCGCCGTCCGCATCGGGAGCAACGACGAGTCGCTCGAGTATTTCGAAGACCTGGCCCGTTTCACCCGCACCGGCTCGTGGTCCAGCCGTGACGGCACGCGCGACTACCTCGCATCGCTCCGACAGGTCCGGGCCCCCGTCGTGCAGATCGTGACCGACGGCGATCGGCTCGACTGCGCTCCGGAGTGCGGCGCTCGTTTCGTCGGCTTGTGCGGCGGGCCCCGCGAGGTCGTGCGCGTGACGCGGGGCGACGACGGTGGGCCGGCCCCCGACCACATGGGACTCGTGACGGGCGGCAATGGGCGCGCGGCGTGGGGGCGTGCCGAGGAGTGGATGCGAAAGCACACCGCGGTGCCCTAGCGAGCGGAGAGCCGCGAAGCCGCAAAGACGCCAAGGATTGTGATTGGTCAGCCGGCGAGCACGAGCCTCACGAGCCTTGCGCCTGGGCAGGGGCTACCGCCAGCTCGGGCTCCTGCGTGCGGTCCGACAGGACGAGGCCGTCGCGCATGACGACGACGCGGGACGCAAAGGCGGCGACCTCGGCTTCGTGCGTGACGAGGACGAGGGTCATGCCGGAACGCCATAGCTCCTGGAAGAGCGCCAGGACGTCCACGGTGGTCCGCGAATCGAGCGCCCCGGTGGGCTCGTCGGCGAGGATCACCTTGGGGTCGTTGACGAGCGCGCGGGCGATGGCGACGCGCTGCTGCTGGCCGCCGGAGAGCTGGTTCGGGTTGTGCGAAAGGCGATTGGCGAGCCCGACGCGTTCGAGCGCGGCGGTCGCTCGCCTTCGCCGGTGCCGCGAAGGAAGCCCCGCGTACTCGAGCGGCAGCTCCACGTTCTCGAGCGCGCTCGTTCGCGCGAGGAGGTTGAACTGCTGAAAGACGAAGCCGAGCACTCGATTTCGCGTCCGCGCCAGCTCACCGCGGCTCATACCCGACACATGCCGGCCCGCGAGCACGTAGCTGCCGCTGGTCGGCCAATCCAGGCAGCCGATGATGTTCATCAGCGTCGACTTGCCCGAGCCCGAGGCGCCCATGACGGCGACGAACTCGCCCTCGCGAACGGCGAGCGTGACGCCGTCCAGGGCGTGGAGCGAGACGTCACCGGTGCGGTAAATCTTGGTGACGTCGGTGAGCTCGATGACGGGGGCCGAGTCCATCGCGAGGGCACTCAGAAGAGTCGCCGCATCGACGTCGCGGTGCCCGGCGCGGAGGGCGACTCCTCGGCTCCTTGCGAATCGGTCACCACGAGGTCACCCTCCCGGACGTCGCCGTCCACGACCTCCGTGACCGTGCCGTCGGTCAGCCCCGCATCGATGGTGAGGGGCTGCGGAACCGCGCCGCGCATGACCCACAGCGTCTTGGCTTCGGGGGAGTCGGAGGGCGCACCGCCGTCCGGTCGCGCGTGCCGTCGCGTCTCACCGCCCGGCGCGCTCGCGGCGTTGGGCGCCGCCAAGCTCGGGGGGGGCCGAAAGCGGAGCGCCGTGTTCGGCACCGCCAGCACACCCTTGCGCTCGGCGTAGATCAGCGTGACGTTCGCGGTCATCCCGGGGCGCAGCCGCAGGTCCGTGTTGTCGACGTCGATGACGGCGTCGTAGGTGACCACGTTCTGGACCGTGGTCGCGGCGTTCCGAATCTGCCGGATGGTGCCGAGAAACCTGTCGCCCGGGAACGAGTCGACCGTGAAGTTGGTCTTCATCCCCACTTGCAGGCGTCCGACGTCGCCCTCGGCGATGTTCGTGTCGACCTGCATCTTGGTGAGGTCCTGCGCGATCGTGAAGAGCGTGGGAGCCGACAGCGAAGCCGCCACGGTCTGGCCCGTGTCGACGCTGCGCGAAATGACCACACCGTCGATGGGAGAGACGATGCTCGTGTACGACAGGTTGACCTGGGCCTGGTTGAGCTGCGCGGAGGCCTGCGCGAGCGAGGCCTTCGCCGCGTCGACCGCTGCGTGCGCGACCGCGACGTTGGCCTCGGCAGTGTCCAGGTCGGCCTGGGACGCGAGGTTCTGATCGTGCAGCGCCTTGGTGCGAGCGTGTTGCTTGTCGGCGTTGAGCGCGTTCGCGTCGGCGGTCGCGACGCCCGCCTTGGCCGACAGGTGATTGGCCTCGGCCTGGCGCACCGACGCTTCGAACAGCGCCGGATCGATCTTGGCGACGAGTTGCCCCTGCTTCACCGGCGAGTTGAAGTCGACGAAGAGCTTCTGCACGCGCCCGGACACCTGCGTGCCCACCTGAACCGTGACGAGCGCCGACAGCGTGCCGCTGGCGGTGACGCGCCCCGTGATGCGGCGTTTCTCGATCGCGGCCGTCTTGTACGTGACCGCCGGCGGCTGATGTCGCGCGCGATACACCGCGAACCCGGCGGCTGCGCCGACGAGCGCGACGAAGAGGACGATCCAGCCAATCCGTTTCTGCATGATGGGGCGGGCCAGGCGAAGGCACCCTTTCAATCGCACGAATCTCGACGAATGCATCCGAGAACGGCCCGGCCGCGGTGCCGCGGCGACGAGCCGGCCGCCCCCCAGGTTTGTCTTTTGGGGCCCCGGCCCCAAAAGGAGGTTCGGTTTTTGGGGCCCCGGCCCCAAAAGGAGGTTTGGTTTTTTGGGGCGCCGGCGCCCGAAAGGGCGCCGTAGACTTGCCCGCGTGTCCTTGTTCGTGCACGTGGACGTCGAGCCGGGCCCGGCCAGCGAAGATGGCATCTCGCTGCGCTTCAAGCGGGCTCTGGACGGTCAGGCCGGCGGCCAGGAGCGGCTCGTGCATGAGCTGCCGTACGAGTCGGAATCCGGCCTCTCGGGCCGCTGGCAAGTGCGCGCCGCGAACGACGCGAACGACGGCCACGACGGCGAGACCGAGCCCGCGTTCGGCGGGGGTGCGCGGGCCATCCTGGTCGAAGACTCGAGCGACGGCGTCGCGTGGCTCGTGGTCGGCGGACGGCATGGCCTGCTGCTCGTGCACCCGGAGACCGGCACCCGCGTCCGCGAGCCGTACCTCGTTCTTTCGAAGTCCGCGGCGCTCTGACGTACGCCTCAGCAGCCGCGGTGGCCGCCGCTCGGGAAGATCTTCCCCGGGTTGAGGAGCCCCTTCGGATCGAACGCCCGCTTGAGGTCACGCTGCAGCGCCATCAGGTCCTCGCTTTGCTCCAGCGGCAGGTAGGGAGCCTTGGTCACGCCGATGCCATGCTCGCCGCTCAGCGTCCCGCCGAGCTCGATCGTGGTGCGCATGAGCATCTCGACGGCCCGCTCGACGGTCGGGCGGTCCGACGGCTCGTCCCAGAGGAAGTTCACGTGGAGGTTGCCGTCGCCCGCGTGGCCGTACGCGAGGTGCCGCACGCCGGTCTTTTCGCCGATGTCGTCCACGCGCGCGAGCAAGTCCGCGATTCGCGTTCGGGGAACGACCACGTCTTCGCTCAGCTTGAAGCGCGCGAGCTTGCGCGTCGCCTTGGACAGCATGCGCCTGGCCGCCCACAGCTTGTCGCGCTGAACGCCGTCCTGGGCGACCAGCACGTCCACGCACCCGGCGGACGCGCTCGCGACCTCTCCCACGCGCAGAAGGGAAGCCTCGGTCGACTCGCCGTCGACCTCGATGAGCAGCATCGCCCCGGCGCGCGCGTCGATCGCCACGCCGGCCGCGCGCACGGCATCGAGCGTCGTCGCGTCGAGCATCTCCATGCATCGCGGTACGACCCCCGCGGCCACGACGGCGCTCACCGCCGCCGCAGCCTGCCGGACGTCGGCGTAGAGCGCGAGCGCCGTGGCCACCGCCGGCGGCTTGGGTACGAGGCGCAGCGTCGCCTCCGTGAACACGGCGAGCGTCCCCTCGCTGCCCACGAGCAGCGAGGTGACGTCGTACCCCGTGACGCCCTTGACCGTGCGCTTGCCCGTGCGGACGACGCGGCCTCCGACCAGGCACGCGCTCAGCCCGAGCACCCAGTCCCGCGTCGCGCCGTACTTGAAGACGCGCGGTCCGCCGGCGTTCTCGGCGAGGTTGCCGCCGATCATGCAGCTCTCGAGCGAGTTCGGATCCGGCGCGTAGAAGAGACCCTCGCGCTCGACGGCCGCGTGGAGCTCCCCCGTGACGACGCCCGGCTCGACCACGGCCACCAGGTTCGCGCGATCGATGTCCACGATGCGCGCGAGCGCATGCGTCGCCAGCACGATGCCGCCGGCCATCGGGACCGCGCCTCCCGTGCGCCCCGTACCGCCGGCGCGAGGGGTGACCGGCACCTCGCAGCTCTCGGCGACCGAGAGCGTCGCGGCGACGTCGTCGGTCGACGCGGCGAGCACCACCATGTCGGGCGCGCGGCCCTCGACGTCGCTCTCGTCGGCGGCGTACGTGGCGCATGCCTCGGGGCTCGTGAGGACCTTCGACGGGCCCAGGCGGCGCTCGAGCTCCCGCTTGGCGCGGTCAATCGACGCGCGAGGGGCCAGCCTCGGCTCGGGTGACGACGATACGGCCATGGTCTCAGGGGAGCGTAGCGCGGCGGACGCCGCAGGCTACGCTCCCCGGGCCCCGTCATGTTCGTCCCCTTTCTCTTCGAGCTCCGGAGACGTGCGGTCAAAGTCGGGCTGCAAGAGGCCACCGCCCTCGCCCGTGCGCTCGTCATGGGGCTGCACGACAGCTCGCTCGACGGCTTCTATCACGTGGCTCGAGCCCTCTGCGTCCACACCGAGGCCGACCTCGACGCCTTCGACGACGCGTTCCTCGCGCACTTCCGGGGCGTTCAGGGCGGCTCGCTCGAGCTCGCGAAGGAGCTGGACGACTGGCTGCGCGATCCGCGCGCCCGCAAGGAGCTCACGCCCGAGGAGCTCGCGCTGCTCGAAGCGCTCGACCCGCAAGCCCTGCGGCGGCTGTTCGAGGAGCGGATGCGCGAACAAAAGGAGAGGCACGACGGCGGCAACCGCTGGATCGGCACCGGCGGAACGAGCCCGTTCGGCGCGCACGGCGCCCACACGACCGGCGTGCGCGTCGGGCCCCAGGGCGGCGGCCGGAGCGCGATGGCCGTGGCCGACGCCCGGCTCTATCGGCCCTACCGCTCCGATCTCGTGCTGGACGTACGGCAAATCGAGGTCGCTCTGCGCAAGCTGCGCAGCCTGACCCGCGAGGGTGCCGAGCGCGAGCTCGATCTCGAGGAGACCATCGACCAGACCGCGAAGAACGGCGGCGAGCTCGAGATCGTGGTGCGCCCGCCGAAGAAGCCGAACGTGCGCGTGCTCCTCGTGATGGACGTCGGCGGCTCGATGGACCCGCACGCGGAGCTCATGAGCCAGCTCTTCTCCGCGGCGCGGCGGGCGTCGAACTTTCGCGAGCTCGGGACCTATTATTTCCACAACTGCATCTACGGGAACGTCTACTCGAGCGAGTCTCTGCGCGAGCCCGTGGCGCTGCGCGATCTCTTCCTTCACTGCGACAGGACGTGGAAGCTCGTCGTCGTGGGGGACGCGGCGATGCACCCGGCGGAGCTGCTCGGCCGCGGCGACTGGTACTCGACCCGCACGCTCGAGGACGACGCCCGGTCGGGGATCGGCTCGATGCAGACGCTGGCGGACCACTTCGACAAGAGCGTGTGGCTCAACCCGGACCCGCCGAGGACGTGGCGAGGCGGAACGGCGGAGACGCTGGCCGGCGTCTTTCCGATGTTTCCGCTGACGCTCGAGGGCCTCGGAGAGGCGATGGCGCATCTGTCGAAGGGGCCCGCCCGAAAGCGCTGAAGGAGAGCCCGAGCGCGGAGCCGTGCTTCGTTTCAGCGGCCGAACGACGCGAAGAAGTCGAAGATCGAGCTCGACATCCACGGGGCCCACTGGTGGCCGCTCAGCGGGTCTTCGCAGATTTCCACCGGGCGGTCCGTGAGACACGCGTATTGCAAGCAAGGGGGCGCCGGGTCACCCGGGGTCGTCTTGGTCGCATCGCATTCGTCGGTCTTGAACCAGAAGTCGCGCCGGCTCTTCGAGGCGGCCACCTGCGTCGCGCTATCACCGAGCCCGTAGCCGATCCAAACGGAGATGGGCCCCAAACAGGAGGACGTGTCGCCGAGGTCGCCCGACTGGGTAGCTATCGCGCGAAACGTGCCACTGCGCTTGCACCCGAGGCTCTGCACGAAGGTGGACCCCAGCGAGTGACCGATGGCGAAGAGCCGTGACGTGTCGACGCAAACCGCCGTTTGTAGCCAGGCGACGACCGCGTCCGTATAGAGAAGGTCATCTGCCGGGTCGCGTTCGAACGAAGGTTCCCCCCGGCCTGGGGATCGGGCAGCGCCTGCATGTAGACGAGCACGTTCGCGCCACCGGCAACGCTCTGGAACTGGAAGTTCCCGACGTCGAAACCCGGGGCCGTGTCGCCCTTCCCGCCGAACGCGAACGCCGCGGGGAAAGGGCGCTTGCCGTCGTACGAGGGGGGGACGTGAAGGATGAAGCTTCGCATCGTACCGTGCGAGTCGATGGTGTGGGGCCCGTCGGGCGGGGCGGCGGCTCCGCTGGCGCAAGCCGGGCTGGGCCCGCCGTCCGAGGGGAGCGGAGAAGCCGCATCCGCCGCCCCACCAGCGTCGTGCGCCGGCGGGGTTTCAGCGGGCGACTTCGACGCGCACGCCACGCAAACCAGCGTCACGAGCGCGAGGCGCGCAGGGTGCCGCGTCGGGTTCCCAGCTTCCGAGACCATGTCTCGTATCGGTACCCAGACTACCCATGACGCAGGCAAAAGAACCGTCGCCGCGGTGATACGGTCCCTCCCGATGAAGCGCCCCGCCACGAGATTCGAGCTTCGGACGGTCGACGAGCTCGAGATCGGCGATGAACCGTCGTTCCGTCACGTCGCGCTCTACGCCGACCTCAAGGAGGTACTTCGCCGCGCGGCGTACCCCTTTCGCGTGCTGCCGAAGACGTCATCCGGACGGGCCAATCGCGCGCTCCTCTTGAATCTCACGTTCTGGTCGGCCGATTCCGGCGGCGACGTCCTCGTCGATGCGCACCCCGAGGCTGACGTCGTCGCCCACGCCGCCTGGCACCACCTGGCCGCCCGGGCTCTCGCGCGCGGACCGGCAGCGCAGCTTTCGGTCGAGGCGCTCTTTCTCGGGGAGGCGATCGCCAGCGCGTTCGACGTCTACCTCGTCGGTCGCCTGCTCGGGCACGCGCCCCGCTCGACGTTCCTCGAGAGCCAGGTGCTCGCCATGGCCGAGACCGCGCAGGGTGCTGGCCTCTCGGAGGCGGGGTTCGCGAAGCTCCTCCGCGGGATCGCCCGGGGCCCGGAGCGCGCGTTCGCGGACCTCCGCGAGCTCCTCTCGGACGCCACCCGGGCCCTCTTCTCCTGCCGCAGCGCCGAGCAGGCCCACGGCGCGCTGCGGGCCCTCGACGGGCATCGCTTCAGCGCGCTGCTCCACCGCTACGAGCTGTCGAACTGGGTGCTCTATGCGCGCGCGTACGGGCAGGGCGCCGCCCTGGGGGGCAAGCCCGATCCGCGCGCGCGCGCCGTGGAGCGAGCGCTCCGCAAGGCGAAGGATCCGCTCTCCTGGCTGGTGGCTGCGTGGGTGCGACCGGCGCTAGGTCCGGGGGTCGCCGAACGAGCCTGACGTCCAGCCGTTCCATACGGCGTGGCGAAGCGGCCAGAAGGCCCTGTCTTCGTCGCCAGGGTAGTCGACGAGGAGCATCCCGGCGACGGCGAGGCCGCGAAAGGCGTCCACGGATACGAGCCGCTTCGCAGGAACCATCATGCCTCCGGTGCACTCAGTCAGGGCGATCGATCGAGGTAGGCCCGCAGGTTCTCGAGGTAGCTTCGGCCGAGCGAGAGCTCCGTGCCGTTTCGCAGAACGACGAGGTACTCCCCGCCGCCGCACGCCTGGACCTCGGCAATGGCGTCCACGTTGACGACGATCGACCGGTGAATCCTGAGGAACCTGTCCGGCGGGAGCAATCGCTCCAGCTCGCCGATCTTGTCGCGCACCTGGTGCATCCGCTTCTCGGTGTGGATGCGGACGTAATTGGCCGACGCCTCGATCCACTGGATGTCGTCCGTGCGCAGGAAGACGAACCGACCCGGGAGGCGTACGACGAACCGTTCTCTTCGCCCGCGGACCATCTGGACGAGCTCGACGAGCTTGTCCCTCTCCGCCGGGGCCGGACCGGCCCGTACGCGAGCCTTCGCGCGCGCCAGCGACTCGCGGAATCGAGCGCGCTTGAACGGCTTCAACAGGTAGTCGACCGCGTGCGTGTCGAAGGCTCGCACCGCGTACTGATCGTGAGCCGTCACGAATACGACGGCGCGCAGGTGCTCGATCCCGAGCGCCTCCAGCACATCGAAGCCGTCGCAGCCCGGCATCTGCACGTCCAGAAAGACGAGGTCCGGCGCCTGCGCGCCGATGACCTCAATCGCCGAGTGTCCGTCGCCGCACTCCGCGATGACCTCGAAATCGCTCTCGCTCTTCAAGAGCGAGACGATTCGCTGGCGCGCCAGAGGCTCGTCGTCGACGATCGCCGTCCGGATCTTCATCGGGCGCCCGCTCCCCGGGCCTCGAGCGTCCCGAACCGGAGCGGCAGCGTGATTTTCACGGTCACTCCGGCGCCCCACTCACTGTGCACGTCGAACGTCTGCCGCAGGCCGTGGAGACGGCGCAGCCGCGCTCGCGTGTTGGTGAGTCCGATGCCCTCCCTGGTGTCGATCACCATCCCCACTCCGTCATCGGACACCTCCATCGCCAGGCTCTCGCCGGCGCGTCTCACCGAGAGCCGCACGGTCCCGGCCTGCAAGCGGGGGGCGATGCCGTGGACGATCGCGTTCTCGACCAGAGGCTGGAGCAGAAGCGCGGGGACCTGCGCGTCGAGCAAGTCGTCGTCCACCTCCGAGACGAAGGACAAGCAATCGGCGAAGCGGTGCTTCTGGATGTTCACGTAGGCGCGGACAATCTCAATCTCCTCGCGGAGGTAGGTCTCCTGGCGGTTGCCGCCGCTCAGGTAGGCACGTAGCAGCTGGCTCAGGTCGTTCAGCATGTCGTCGGCGGCCTGCGCGTCGTCGTGCATGAGCGCCGCCACCGAGTTGAGGGCGTTGAAGAGCAGGTGCGGGTTGAGCTGATTGCGGAGCGCTTGCAGCTCGGCGCGCGCGAGCTCCTCGCCGAGGTGCGCCGCCGCGATGTCGCGCTCGGCGTAGCGCCCGTAGTAATGCACGCAGCTCGCCAGCAGAATGACGACCACGTACATCCAGGAAATCGCCGTAGAGAGACAGCGCGAGCCGCAGCTCGAGAGGCCCCCTCTCGGCGGCGCTCGGGAGACGGACGCACTCGACGAGCGCTCGATGCGAGACGCACGCTCCCAGACACAGGGCCAGGTGGACGAGTGCGGCGCGCCGCCAGGTGCGCTGAGCAAAGGCGAACCGTCCCGCGAAGAGGAGGATCGCCGGCGTGAGCACCGCCCAGGTCCAGTAGTCGACCAGGCAGAATCGAAGCTCAGCCGCGTACGTGATCGCGGAGCCAACGCGGAGCTGGTCGACGATCTGCTGGCCGGTATCGGCCAGCGCGAGGACCGTCCAGCCGCCGAAAATGCAAGCCAGCTGGACGGCGCGCTTCCTCATCGCTCAGCGCGGTATGGCGATGAAGCCGTGGAGAATTTGGTTTGCGTCGGTGAAGAAGCCGGCGAGCTCGCCGCGATCGTCGAGGGCTTGTGGCGAATACGAGGTCGCTGCGAGCGACGTAGGCGAGACGAGCAACTCCACCTCGCCGCGGATTCGCATGAAATTCACCGTGCTGCCCGAACCGTCGACGTACGTCCCGAGCATCTCGTCGCGCTCGTTCACGTAGAGCAAGCTCGTGCTGTCGGGTGCGGCTCCGGGCGCGTCGAAGGTGTGGATCGCGCCCGTCGGCTCACTGACGTACCCGTGGATGCCGTCGGCCGTGACGTAGACGCCCACGGCTTGCCCGCGGTCGTTGATGGAGAGGGGGAACGTGGAGAGCGCGCCCGGGACGTCTTCGGCCCGGAAGCGGGCGTCGTAGAGCCGATACCCGTGCGCGTTCCCGTCGGGCGTGAAATACGCACCGACCGCCTCGTCCAGGTCGTTGACGGCGTACACCTCGGTGGGCATCTCGCCGGGGTACATCACGATGGTGACCCTTCCGTCACGCCAAAGGTAGCCGTGATCGCCGCGACCCAGGCTCGGGTCGCTCGAATAGCTTCCCGCAATCACTCCAAAGTCGTTCACCGAGTAGGCCGCGCTGAACGCGCTCTTGCCCACGACGCCGTCCGGGTCGACGGGCACCAGATGTCCTGGCCGGCCATGGAACGCGTGCCCCACTCCGTTCGCCCCTCCAAAGCCGCCGACGAATCTCGCCGTGATCGTTCACGGCGCTGATCGCCGTGGCAATCGCTCCCGGGTAGTCCACGACCGCAAAAGTGTACTCTCGCGCAGCCGCCGGGGAAGGCCTCGCGACGAGCAGGAGCAAGGCCGCGAGACCCGTCGAACCGATTCGCTTCATCATGCGTTCACCTCCGGCGACGATACGTACCCGCGGCGAGCCTGCTGGCGGCGCGGAGTGGGACGAGTGCCTCGCCGACAGGGACGACCTCCGCGCCGGGCGTGATGACCGCCGCGCGTCGCCCTCTAGAACGTCACCCGATCGCGCCCCCCCTGCTTGGACCTGTAGAGCGCCGCGTCCGCTCGTTCGATCAGCGTCGCCGCCGTGTCTCCCGCCGCGAGCGTGGCGCCGCCCACCGAGATGGTCACGCCGGGCAGCGGCTTCCCCTCCAGGCTCGGCCTGGCCTCGCCCATCGCCTTGCGCACGCGCTCCGCGGCGATGCGCGCGCCGGCTTCGTCGGTGTCCGGCAGGATCACGGTGAACTCTTCGCCGCCGAAGCGCGCCACCTGGTCGGTCGGTCGAAAGCCGCCGCGCAAGACGCGCCCGACCTCGATGAGCACCGCGTCGCCCGCTCTGTGGCCGTGGCTGTCGTTGAACTTCTTGAAATGGTCGACGTCGATCATCAAGAGCGCGAGGCGCCCGGAGCCGTGCGCGAACCGGCTGACGAAGCGGGGGAGGGCGTCGTCGAGCCAGCGCCGGTTGTGCAGCCCCGTCATGGCGTCGACGAGCGCGTTTCGCTTGTGCTCCCGCTGCAGGCGGATGTTGTCGAGCACCGTGGAGTTGTTGCCCCTCAGGCGGCGAGCGAGGAGCACCAGGAGGTTGATCGCGGAAATCGTGCGAGACGTCGACGAGCGTCCAGAAGGCGGCCTCGTCGACCACCAGCACGCGCGTGGGCACGGCGGCGACGACGTTCGCCGAAGGAGGACCGCCGTCGAGGATGCCCAGCTCGCCGACCGCCTCGCCGGCTTCGAGGTGCGCCACGGCGTCGGTCTGCGGCCCTCCCTCGAGGTGAACGCTGAGCCGCCCGGAGAGAATCAGGTACATCTCGTTTCGAGGCGGGCCACCCATCGTCAGGAGCACGTCACCCGCCGCGAGGTGGCGCACTTCGCATCGACCGAGCTGCCCCTCGATCGACTCGAGGCCGACCCCGTCGAGCACCTTGAGCGCGCGCAGCTCGCTCGGAGGGAGCATCTGCCCCCAGGCTACACCACCCTCGCTCCACCGTTCTCGACGGCCCAGACCGAGAGCGCCGCGCGCGTCCGGAGCCCCGTCTTGTCGTAGACGTTCTCCAGGTGACGCTTGATCGTGGCGAACGACACGTGAAGCTCGCTCGCGATGAGCTTGTTCGACAAGCCGCGCGCGACGAGCCTGACGACCTCCGCCTCGCGAGCGGTCAGGGCGTTCGGGAGCGCCGCGCGCCGGCCTCGTTCATGCCCTCCGGCGGCGAGCACGGCGTCGACCGCGTCGCGGCAGAGCGCGCCCGCACCGGCCGCCTCCACGAGGAGTCCTACTCGTTCCCGCGGGCCGTACGCGGGGCGGTGCGGCCAATCCTGCGACAGAGCGACCGCGACGTCGGCGGCCGCGAGCAGGCGACTCGCCTTTTGGAGGGATGTACCGGTGGCGCGATGGGGATACCCGGAGCCGTCGAGCCGCTCGTGCGCGGCCCCGGCTAGGCGGGCGACGTCGGCAAAGAGAGCCGTGCGCGCGAGGATTCGCTCGGTCTCGATCGCGTGCGCGTTCGCCTCGAGTCGTTCGCGCGGCGAGAATCGACCCGGCTTGTCCCAGATGCCGTTCTTGACCGCGACGCGACCCAGGTCGTGCAGGAGCGCTGCGACGAGCACGGCGCTGCGGATGTCAATCGCGAGCCCGGCGTGCTCCGCCGCTCGAACGGCCAGCGACGAGACGGCCGTAGAATGGCCGACGGTCCACGGCGACTTCACGTCCGCGAAGTGGGCGAAGGCCGTCGCGATCTCAATCAGCCGCGAGCCCGTCACGCGTACCGGCAGCCCCGGCTCGGCCTCGAGGAACGGCGTCCAGGCGTCGCCGCTCGCGACGCCGGCGAAGAGGTCGTCGACTCTGCGGATCGCGACGTCGACGAGGGTGGGAATCCAGCTCGCGGTTCGCGCGCGCGCGAACGGCCTCGATGGCGTCTTCCCGGCCGCCGAGCGCGTAGTGCGCCGCAAGGCGCCACGCGACTTGCACGACGCGCGCAACCTTGCGGATGGCGTCGCCGCGGAGCCCGGCAGGGACGCCCCGTCCGTCCCACCGTTCGTAGACCTGTCCGAGCGAATGGAGCACGCCTTCGCTCGCGCCGAGGCGGCGCGCGAGGAGAACGGCGAGCTCGCAGTGCGACGTCTGGAGCTCACCGGCGGAGGCCGGCGACGTCGCGAGCCGCGCGATCCCGGCGATACGAGCCGTGAGGCTCGCCTCCCGGTCGACGCCTCGCATCGCTCCTCGCAGGACCTCCGAGGGGTAGTCCGCGTTGGCGCGTGTGAGCTCGCGCAGGAGCAGGAGATCGTCGCCCGCCGCGAAGCGTTGGGCCATCTCGTGCGAGTAGGCCGAGCAGCCGAGGAAGCGCAGGAGCCCCGTGTAGTACGCGTCCACGAGCTCGAAGCCCTGCAGGTCGCACAGGGCGGCGAGTCGTGCCGCGACGAGGCTCGTGCGCATCGCGGTCTCCGGCGGGAGCCCCGCCGCGTGGTCCGTCGCCACGGAGAGGCTCCCGACGATTTCTGCCAACCGGGACGACTCCGGCGTCTGCCTCATGTTCCCCGAAGCTAGGCCTCGGGAGACGCTGTCTCAAGAAGGGACGGCGCTGAGGGTGCGGACCATGCCGAGCGTGTCCCACACGGCGCGGTCGCGCGCGATGAGCCCCCCCTCGAAGTAGGTGGTCGTGACTCCCTCGACGTCGTCGAGGCGCTTGCCCGTCGGCGGGATTCCCATGAAGGCTCCCCTCTGGGTGCCGCTCGCGCGCCAGCGCGTGACGACGACGTTTCCTTCGGCGAACTGCTCCTGGATCTCCATGCGGAGATCCGGGATCGCCTCGCGGAAGGTCCGCACCAGGGCGCAGAACGCTTCCCGGCCGCGAAGAATCTTCCCCGGTGTCGCTGGGTCGCAGTTCTCGTAGTGGGCGGTCATGTGCTCCTGCACGAACGCGAGCCGACCCTGGCTCCACACCTCGTCGTAGTATCGTCGCACGAGCTCTTTTCTCGAATCTTGGTCCATGGCGAGCCTCCTTGGCTTGACCACGCCATCCTGGATCTCCCGCGGGCCCGGCGACATGGGCCGTTCGGCCCATTTTGAGGGTGCTACCGCCATGTCCGACCTCTTCTACGACCCCTTCGTCCTCAAGGTGATCCGGGCGACGCTCGCGTCTCTCGGCGTTCGCGGCAAAGACGAGCTCGAGGCCGCGATGAGCAACGTGGTGCTCGCGTGCGTCGAACGCAGCCGCCGTAGCGGCCGGCCTCCCCAGGACGTCGGGCAGGCGACCGCGATCGCGCTGACCATCGCGAACGCGGCCGGAGCCGGCGCCGCGCGAAAGCGCGTGCGAAGAGAGAGCCGCGACCCCGGAGCGGGCGAGGGTGCGGTGCCGGACGCGGTCGACGAGGAGAAGATGCGAGCCGCGATCCGGCGCGTGCTCGAAGAGGAGCCCGTCGGGGCGCGATCCGGGGCTGGCGGCAGCGTGCCGCCGAGGGCGCTCGCGTCGCAGAGCGCGGCGCCGCCGGCCGCGCCGATCAAGGCGGTGGAGAAAGCGCCGAGCAAGCCAGTGGAGAAAGCGCCGGCGAAGGCACCGAGCAAGGAGCGCGGCGCGAGAAGGCTGAACGCCACCTGGATCGCGGCATGCTCAGCGGTGCTGCTGGCGGGAGCGATCGCGGTGTACTTCGGGTCGCTGCGCGGTCGCCACCGAGAAGCGGTGGTCGACCGGGCGCCGGAAGCGGGTCTGGAGGGCGACCGCGGCGCGGAAGTGAAGACGCTGCCCGAGGAGATGGCCGCGGGCCGGCCCGCGATGAAGGCGGACGAAGCTGGGGAGACCGGCGGGGGGGAGCCGACGGAGAGCGAGTCCGGGCCGAACGGAGGGGAGTAGGGGACCCCCCTCACCCGAAAGTGCCCGAGCGCGCGGGCCCCGCGCGCCGCTCCGCGCCAAGCCGCGCCGGGCCG
Organism: uncultured delta proteobacterium; assembly: GCA_963720145.1. Classification (GTDB taxonomy): domain Bacteria; phylum Myxococcota_A; class Polyangia; order Polyangiales; family Polyangiaceae; genus Palsa-1150. The sequence goes on along the minus strand of CAVREO010000028.1, from coordinate 55,722 downwards.
CGTGACGGGAGCGACGCATCGCAAAGGCCGGAGCCCTCGCGCCCGGGATCCTCAGCCGACTAGCGACGGATCATCGCGGCTTCGACCGGTCCGGCTTCGATGATCGTGGCTTCCACGGGCGCGGCATCGTTCGGAACACGGGCAGCGTCGGTTGCAAGTCCCGTGTCCGGGCTCGACGAGCTCGCGTCCTCGCCCGCCGAAGCGTCCAGAGACACCCCGCCGTCCGAGAATGCCCCCGAGTCCGGCGGCGTCACGGGAACCGTCGCCGGAGCATCTTCCGTGGCGCCGGCGTCCTGCCGCTCGCTCGGGCCGCACGTGGTGCCGCTCGCGGTGTCGTCGCAGGCGTGCTGGCAGCCGTCGTCGAAGCAACGCGTGCACGTGTCCTGAACGCCGCAGTGCGTCCCGTTGATGACGAGCGACCCGCCGAGCTCTACGTCGAGCACGCGATCGCCCGAGCCGTCGAGCTCGAGCTTGCCGTCCAGGATCGAGAAGTCGTCGACCACGCAGCTCTGATGCGCGGCCCCGAAGAGGTGAACGTCGTCGCCCTGGACCACGATGTCGCGTTTGTAGTGCCCGGGTTTCAGCCAGTAGCAGACGTGGCTGTCGTGGATGACGAGCGCATCGCCGTCGGTTCGCGTGACCTCTGCGGGAGGCTGGGAGGACGGCGTCCGCTGAACGAGGCCGATGACGAGGGCATCGCCCTCGCGCTTGATTGTGACCTCGATGATCTCGCCCGGCTGGACGCCGGAGATCGTCAACGTGCCGGTGATTCCCCCGGCCTGGCATCCGAGCTTGACGTCGCCGGTGGGGACGTCGCGCACGACGAACGAATTGTCCGGCGCGACGACAACCGACTGCGTCGTCGCGTTGACGCTCACCTGCACGCTGCCCGAAAGGGACGGATCCACGGTGCCCGTCACCAGGGCATCGGACTGGGTGGCCGCCAGGGGAGTTGTCCCGGCGGGGCTCTGGGGAGAGCTCTCCCCGGAGCCGGTGTTGATGGTGCAGGCGCCGGCGATCGCCAGGGCGCCAAGACCCGGGACGGCAAGAAGGGATCGGGAAAGCGACATGAGTGCCTCCTTGGATCGATGGGTTCCAATAAGTCGATCCGACCCCCCCTCAACAGCAACCTCGATGCCGGTGTGCCCAAGAGCACGGGATCTCGCATGAAATCACGGATCGGTGCGCAATACCCCGGAGGTGCCGAGGCATGCGCGCGTCGGTATCGCCACGTGTGGGCGCCTGGACTGTGGCGGTCGTGACCGCAGGTCCTGCGCCGCGCGCCGCGCGACCGAACGTGACCCTCTACCTTCGTCGTCCCTCTTTCCCGCGCCTCAGCGCCGCGACCAGCGCCAACGCCAGGGCGACCCCCATCGCAACGCCTGCGGCGCGGCCGCCCGTTTGCCCGCCCGTCCTGCACGCGCACCCGCTCGAGCTCGCGCCCCCGCCATTGTCCTGGGCACCCGCGGCTGTCCCTCCGTCCGGCGTGGAGCCCGTCGTCGCGCCGAGTCCTGCATCCGCGCCCGTTCCGGGGGGCGCACCTCCTTCGCTACCTCCGCCAGCCGGGGATCCCACCCTCGCCGCCCGCGCCCGCGCCGGTCCCGGCGTCCGGAGGAGCGGGCGCCGTCGGGTCCCGCGGAATGAGCGCCAGCAGCGCCTCGCGCGCGGCGTACCAGGGCGCCCCTCGCTCGGGCCACGTCGGAGGGCCCCCGCCGTGGGCTTGCGATAGGGTCGCCCCGAGAAGACCGCTGGCGATGGCCTCGGCCTGCGCCGGGGCTGCGGCGTGGGCCAGCGCGTAGTAGCCCGCGTCCTCGATGCCGCGCCGCAGGTTCTTGAGGCGCACCGAGGCCATCACGCCGCTCAGACCGACCGAGTGCTCCGGGAAGACGTCGACTTGCTTGCCCGGGTAGAGGAGAACGCCGTCGCCCTCGCACCAGTCGCCGTCATTGTTGTGGAACGTCTCGGCCGTGACGAACGGGTCGTAGGGGCCTTTGCCGCCCGGGTTGTCGTCGTACCAGAAGGTCGTCTCCCAGTAGAACCAGCGCTCGATGCCCGCCGCCGCGGCGATCCACCCGTTCGCGCGCAGCGCCACGGCGGCGGTGTCCGTCAGGAACGCGTCGGTCTGGGGGCGCGAGCCGTTGTAGATCCACGGGTGCTTGCCGGCGGCGCGCGCCGCGGCGACCTGCGCCGGGTCGTAGCTGTCTGCGAAGACGATGGGAACGTCGACGGGCTGCGCCGCCGGGTTCTGGCTGCAGGTCCAGCCCACCTGGACGCCGTGCACGTTCGCGTCCGTGGAGCCCGCAAGGAGCGACTTCCATTGCGCGCCGTACGAGCTGCTGCACGACTCGTCGGCCGCGTACACGAACACGTCGGTGCCCGAGAAGAGACCATGCGCGGCGAGGGCGTCGGCGATCGATGCGACGGTCGCGAGGCCGCTCGCCGAGGGCGCGCCGAGAGAGCCGTACGGGCCCAGAGTGAGGACGCCGTCGCCGAGCGACTCGCCGGGACCCTCGTACCCGTGCGCCGCGGTGAAGAGCGAGCCGTCGAGCGCACCGAGCTGCGCCGCCACGTCCCCCGCGCTCTTCGCGCCGTGCATCGCGCTCAGGCGATGGCGGTGGAGCAGCTTCCACAGGTGCTCCTCGGCCGTCGCATCGCCGATGCGCCGGGAGAGCTCCGACGGATCGTAGAAGAGGATGGTCCCGATCGGGCGTTCCGGGAGCGTGGCGGCGGCGACCTCCAGCGCGACGGGAATCGTCGCGAGCATCTGGCCGCCGGCGGCGACCGCGATCGATCCGGCGTACGTGCCGGGCGGCTGATCGCGTGGAACGGTGACGTCGATCCACACGATGGCGTTGGTCTGGGGCGCGACGTGCATCGGATACGGATCCCAGCTCGGCGCGGCCTCGACCGGCAGGAGGGCATCGGGCATGGCTCCGGTCCACGCGCCCGGCGCGGGGCCCGAACCGCCCGTCCACCCGAGCGAGGACGTAGGGTCCTTGCCGCCCGAGGCGCGCTTCACGTCGAAGAAGTGCTCGACGAAGCGCTCGATGGGCCGGCCGACGAAGCTCGTCGGATCGGTGGCGCCGGGAGCATTCGCGAGCGTCGCGCCGCCCGCGACCGAGAGGCCGGCGAGATCGACGGTCACACCGTCGAGCGCGGTGGCGTCGGCCTGGACGACGACCTGGAGCGCGATGGTCTCGTTGCGGAGGGCCGCGACTCGGACCGCCTGCCCGGGAGCCCACACGGGGTTGTCCGTTCCTTGGGCGAGCGAGAGCGACGTGGCGTCTTGCTTGATTTTCTCGCCGTCGTCGATGACCCACACGCGCGGAGCCGCGACCACGATTGGCGCGACGGACAATCCGGCGACGGCGACACAGAAGAAAGGAATCCGCTTCATACCCGACGGTACGGAAGCGGGCGGCGGGAAAGCAAAAGAGAATGACTACGGCGAGTGCTTCACGCTCAGCGCGTAGAACTGCACCTTCGCTCCCACGGTGCTGCTCGTCCCCGTCGACTGGTCGTAGTCTCCGGCTTTGAAGTACATGCCCTCTTGGTCAAAGCTCGACGGCAGGGGCCACGTCTGCGTCGATCCGTTCAGGTCGAGGCTGATCACGTCGCCGGAGAGGGTGATGACGTAGCTGAACTGCGTGCCCAGCGGCACGTTGCCGACCGTGTGCATCGCCTCGAGGCCGGTGGGCGACGACTCGATCGCCATGACGACGTCGCCAGTCGCAAAGTAGAAGAGCTCGAGGAGTGGCTTGGTGCTCGAGGGAGTTCCCTTGCCGATGTGGATTCTGTCCCACGCAGACGTGATCCGGGATCTCGCTCGACTTGACCGTCGCGCTCAGCGTGTGGGTGCCCGTCACCGCCCAGTTGGCCGACGATCCGCTGGCCGTGACTTCTCTCAGCTCGGACCGCGCGTAACTCGAATTCGAAGTCGTGGCTCCGTTTTCGGGATCCCAGAAGGTCATGGAGCCGTCGGTGGGGTCGGTGAAGAAATACGCGTCTTGATATCCGTTCGGCCCCTGGAGCTTCGACGACGAGATTGTGTCGGGCCCGCCGACAGGCTCGTCGAGCTCCCACAGCGACAGGTCGAAGTTGCCGCCCGGCGCGACATGGGCATTGAGGGAGGCGCCGGACGAGCCGCCGCTCGAGGATCCGCCGCTCCCCGAGCCGCCACTCGATGGGGCGCCGCTCGAAGAGCCCCCGCTCGACGACGTACCGCTCGAAGAACCCCCGTCGGGTACTGGGCCCCCTGCGTCGATGGCAGGTCCCGAACCGCACGCGACCAGGAGGAGGAGCGCGGCGGCAGCCGTGTAACTGCGCAGTACGGGCGAAAGAGGGAGTCGTGCGATGAGCGGGGACATGGGGGGCGGACCTTCGGCTCGGGAGAGGCAACACCCCGGGCCGAGGGGAACGCAGCAGCAAACATGCCTGCACGCGACGGCCCGGCCGCACCGATAGGATCTCTCGAAACCCGCGGTTTCTCGCGTTTCACGAGGCCGGGGGCGCCCCCCGAGCGCGCAGAGCCGAAACGTTCGCCGGCGAAGTGTCACGTCCAGAGTCACGGTACACGCTCGCTCTGCGCGGCCATGCTCGGCACCGCCCGTGAGAACGGCTACAGCCGTACGTCGATGTAGACTTTGTGCCGCAGCTCTTCGATCCACCGCTTGCGCTCGCGCTCGAGGCCCTCCAGGAGGGCGCGCTGCATCATCTCGTTGCGCACATGATCGAAGGCCGGGACGCTCGCCTGCCCGTTCGACATGACGAGGACGAAGGCCTCGTCGGTGGACGACTGCAGGCGAATCGGGTCGGACACGCTGCCCGGCTTGCTCGTGCGAATGGCGTTCTGGAGGGCCGGGAGCAGGGCGGACACCTGCTGGGGACCATGCGAGCCGCAGCTCGTTCGCGTCGAGGTGTCGTCGGAGTATTGCGCCACGAGCTGGCAGAAATCCTCACCGCCACGGGCTCGCCGCGCCAGCTCCTGCGTCAGAGCCTCGAGCGCCTGCACCTGGAGGGGCGGGGCCTGCGGCGGGATGCGCTTGACGAGCAGGTGCACGTCGATCTGGCTGTCGGCCACGTCCTGAGCCCAGTGCTGGTAGGCGGAGTGGGCATCCTGCTCCGTCACGCGGACGCGCGGCCGAACGCGAAGCTCGATGAGCTTGCCCTCGAGGAGCTGCCGGCGGATCTCGTCGCGGAAGTCCTGATCGGACATGCCGCGGCTCCGCGCCACCGCGAAGATGTCCTGCGCGCTGATGGCGTGCGCCTGCGAGGCCTGGGCCTGCGCCGCGATGTTCTCGATGCCGCGGTCCACCTCTTCGGCCGTGACCGAGACGTGGGCCCTGTCGGCCTGCTGCTCCTCGAGGCGATCGTCGATCATGCGCTCGAGGAGCTCCTTGTACATCTCCTGTTCCTGCGCGCTGACGATGTTCGGGTCGTGCGTCTGCGACCGGATCTGCATGCGCGACGGAGCGGCCCTCTGGAGCAGCTCGGTCCAGAGGACCGGCTTCTCGCCGATGACGGCGACGACGCGTTCGACGATCGTCGCGCGTGCCGGCTCGGCCGAGCCGAGCAACACAACCGCTACGCGAGCGAGCGCGGCCAGAGTCGCCAGGCGAGGCCCCCTCTTGGGGCTGGGGCCGAAAAAGCCGAACCTGAGGTTGGCCTTCGTCACCGCTAACGCTTGCTGTACTGGAACCTCTTGCGGGCCCCAGGTTGGCCGTACTTCTTGCGCTCCTTCTTGCGGGCGTCGCGGGTGAGAAACCCCGCGCGCTTGAGCGCCGGGCGCTTCTCGGCGTCGAGGATGCAGAGCGCGCGCGAGATGCCGTGGCGCATCGCCTCGGCCTGGGCATTTTTGCCGCCGCCGTTGCAGGTGGCCCACACGTCGAACTGGTCCTGAGCCTCGATGAGCTCGAGCGCCTGCCGCAGCACCATGCGCGACGTCTCGCGCTCGAAGTACTCGTCGCAAGGCAGGCCGTTGACCACGATGGTTCCGCTTCCGGGCTTCAACCAGATGCGCGCAATGGCGGTCTTGCGCTTGCCGGTGGCGTAGGTTCGGTTGTCGGTCGAGGCAGTGGCCATGGGGGATTCAGACGGGCAAAGGGTGTTGGGCTGGAGGTTGAGGGGAGCGGTCGCGCTTGCCTACACGCAAAATCACGCGCTCTTCGTGGGAATCTTCGCGGGAAGCACAGAGGGCTTCTGGGCGATGTGGGGATGGTCCGGCGTAGAGTACACCTTGAGCTTGGTGAACATCTGGCGACCTAGCACACCCTTGGGCAGCATACCGCGAACGGCTTTCTCGATCGGAAAGGTCGGCTGGCGCGCGAGAAGGTGCCGGTAGCTTTCGGCCTGGAAGCCGCCCGGAATGCCCGAGTGGTGGTAGAAAAACTTCTTGTCGAGCTTCTGCCCCGTCAGGAGCACCTTGTCGGCGTTCACGACGATGACGAAGTCGCCGGTGTCTTCGTGGGGCGTGTACTGGGGCTTGTGCTTGCCGCGCAGCACGCGCGCGACCTCGCTCGCCAGGCGTCCCAGGGGTTTCCCGGTTGCGTCGACTACCCACCAAGCGCGCGAGCCCTGCGCTTGCGCCTTGGTCATGACGTAGGTCTTTCCGGTGCGCGCCGGCTTCCGTGGCTGCTGCTGCGACTCGTTCGAGGCCATGAGGGGGCGCGGGAAGCTACGCGGGGAGGTCGCCTGTGTCAAGGCAAGGAGGGGTGTCCACGAGGCGCGGTATTTGCCGGCTCCCGGCGCAGTGCGTAGCGTAGTAACGGCCCCGCCGCCCCTCTCCCCCCCCGCGCCAACCCCTGCGCCCACGGAGCCCGAACGTCGCAAAGACCCGCAGGGGTTCCCGAGCGTGCGGGCAAGCCTGGATATTCTTCTCGAGCTCACCCCCGAGCCGGTCCTCGTCCATCGAGATGGGCAGGTCGCGTATGCGAATCCGGCCGCGGCACGGTCGCTCGGCCTCGAAAGAGGCGAGGAGCTCGCCGGCGCGCCGCTCGAGCAGCTCGTCCATCCGGACGATCGGGCGCGGTTCGCTACGCAGCTCGCCGAGCTGTCGCGGGATCGCGGGAATGCCCCGGCGGGGCCGCGTGAGACCGTCGAGCTCCGCCTCCGCTGCAAGAGTGGGCGCTGGCGCACGACCGAGGCGGCCAGTGCGCCCATCGAGTTCCGTGGGGCGCCGGCGGTGCTGGTCGTCGCGCGAGACGTGACCGAGCGGGCCGAGTTTCAGCATCAGCTGGTCGAGCGCGACCGGATGTCCGCGCTCGGGGTCCTCTCCGCGGGCGTCGCTCACGAGATCAACAATCCGCTCACCTACCTTCTCGTGAACCTCGAGCACGTCCTTCGCCGCCTCCGGGCCGCGAGCGCGAGCGATGACCCCATCGCCGAGCTGACGGCTCCCGAGCCGGGGGGCGCCGCCACCGTCCCTGGCCCTGCCGACAGCAGCGGCCCCGAAGCTCCGGCGCAACAAGACAGGCCGGGGAGTCTGGCGGGCCTCGTCCAGTCGCTGCAGCACGCGGTCGAAGGCGCCAACCGCGTTCGGCAGATCGTCCGCGACCTTCTGACGTTCTCGCAGGGTCACGTCGAGAACCGCGGCACGGTCGACCTGCGCGGGCTCGTCGAGAGCGCCTTGCAGATCGCGTGGCACGAGATCCGACATCGCGCCCATCTCGTGAAGGCTCTGGCCGACGTGCCGCCCGTGGAGGCGAACGAGGCGCGCCTCGGGCAGGTGTTCCTCAACCTCCTCATCAACGCCGCCCAGGCCATCCCCGAGGGGCACGCCGACAAGAACGAGATCCGCGTTTCCACGCGCACCGACGAGCGCGGCAACGCAGTGGTCGAGGTCAGCGACACGGGAATCGGAATCGCGCCGGACGACATGCCGCGCATCTTCAATCCCTTCTTCACCACGAAAGACGAGGGGAGCGGTCTGGGGCTCGCCACGTCGCACGGGACGATCAAGGGCCTCGGCGGCGACATCCAAGCCACGAGCGTCCCCGGACGGGGCTCGACTTTTCGCGTGATCCTGCCACCGGCGAAACAATGGCGTGGCGCGGTGCAATCGGGCTCGTACGACCTACGGGCCGCCGAGCGGCGCCGCGTGCTCGTCATCGACGACGAGCGCCTGGTATGCGACGCCATCGCGCGCGCCCTGTCCGACGACGGCGAAGTCGACGTCGCCACCGAGGCGCAGGACGCGCTTTCGCTCATCGCGGCCGGAGCGCGCTACGACCTCGTGCTCTGCGACCTGATGATGCCCGTGATGACGGGCATGGACCTCTACGCCGAGGTCGTCCGCATCGCCCCGTTGCAAGCGGGCCGCTTCGTCTTCATGACGGGCGGCGCGTTCACCCCGCGTGCTCGCGCCTTTCTCACGAGCGTGGTCAACCCGTGTCTCGAGAAGCCGCTCGACATGGCCAAGCTGCGCAGCCTGGTCGCGCGCGCGAGGAGGCCGTGAGAGGGGGCTCGACTACCGCTTCAACCGCCGCGTCCACGCGGCGAGCGCCTCGACGTACTGCCGCACCAGGGCGCGTGTCGGCTCGTCGACGAGCTTGCCTTTGTCGTCGAAGACGCTCTGCGCGTTGCGGACGAAGACCTCCGGCTTGTTGAACGGGTACATGTCGAGAAATACCGCGATCTGCCGCAGGTGATACTGCGCGCGCATGGTTCCGCTGGCGCCGCCGCTGGCCCCCATGATGCCCAGGGGCTTGCCGGCGAAGGGCTGATTGGGCGGACGGGACACCCAGTCGATGGCGTTCTTGAGCACGCCGGGGACCGAGTAGTTGTACTCCGGCGTGACGAAGAGCACGGCGTCGGCGCGCTCGATGCGGTCGCGAAGACCGACGACGGCCGGCGGCAGCCCGGCGGCGCGTACGTCTTCGTTGTACGAAGGGACGCCCGCGATGTCCGCGGTTTCGATGCGAACGTCGCGTGGAGAAAGCTCGATGGCGGCATGCAAGAGCGCCGTGTTGAAGGAGCCCTTCCGCAGGCTCCCCGAAATGCCGAGCACCACGATCCCGTCGTTCATGTCGCCGCCGCCTCAGGTTTGGTCTTAGGTCTGCGTAGGTGGATACCACACGGGCTGCTCGGTCATCGCCGGACGCCCGGAGAGCAGCTCGTGCGGACGGAACGTCGCCTTGTAGCGGAGCGACGCGCAGCCCGCCACGCGGTATCCGAGGTAGACGTGGGGCAAGCCGGCCTCGCGCGCTTCCTCCACCAGCGAGAGCACGTTCGCCGTCCCGATCGACGCGCGTGCGTAGTCGGGGTCGTAAAAGAAAAACGCGGCCGACAGCGCCCGCGGAGTTCGAATCGAAGAGGCCGAGGCCGACGAGCTTTCCGCCGTTCGCGTCGTCGTAGAAGGCGGCCTCCCGGGCGCACGGATGCGGAAACGCGAATTCGAGCGAGTAGCGCTCCCGTGTCTGCTCGTTGGCTTCCCACGAGCGGGAGCGTTCGCGTTCTGCATGCCACTTCGCGTAGAGCGCGAGGCGCGCGGCGTCGACGACGGGCCGGCCGACGACGCGGCGAAAGGCGGCACACGCGCGGGCGGCGCGCCGCTGGCTCTTGCTCGGGGCGAAGGGTGCCGTCAAAACGCGCAGGCTGACGCACTCGCCGCACGCGGTGCACGCAGGCCGGAAGTACACCGGTCCGAATCGTCGCCACGCGCGCTCGAGCAGAGCGTCCATCTCGAGGGGGGTCACGTCGAGCATCACGCGCACCTCGAGGCTGGCGCGCTCGCTGGGCAAGTACGCACAGGCGTGGGGCTTCTCGATGAGGCGCTCGAGCAGGTGCACGGAGGCTCGACGGGGCATTCTAGCCCGTCTACGTGCTAGGCTCGCGCGTCGCCGGTGAGCACAGCCGTATCTTCTTGCTCCGCCCGTCCTGTCTCCGCCGACAGCCCCGACAGCTCGGTCGCCTACAGCGTCGTTGTCCCCGTCTACAACGAAGAGGGCAACGTGGAGGCCCTTGCCGGCCGGGTCGTGGCCGCCATGGAGCCCCTGGGCAAGCCCTTCGAGCTCCTCTTCGTCGACGACGGGTCGCGCGATCGCACGCCGGAGCTGCTTCGCAAGCTGGCGGCGGGCGACCCGCGCATCCGCGTCGTTCGCTTCACCCGGAACTACGGGCAGGAGGCCGCCGTCGAAGCCCTCTACCTCAACGCGCGCGGGCGCTGGCTCATCCAGATGGACGGCGACCTGCAGCATCCGCCGGAAGAAATTCCGAAGCTCGTCGCCAAGCGAGACGAGGGCTTCGACGTCGTCTACGGCGTGCGCGCAGGCCGCAAGGACTCGGCGCTGCGGATCGCGGCGTCGCGCGCCATGCAGTGGGGGATGCGCTCGATGATGGATATCGAGCTCCCCGAGGACGTGTCGACCTTCCGCCTGATGAGCGCCCCCATTGCGCGCCTTGTGGCAGCTCTCCCGGAGCGGCGCAAGTTCTTCAGCGCGCTCATCGTGTGGAGCGGAGCCCGGATCGGCTCCGTGCGCGTGCGGCACGAGGCCCGCCACACTGGGCGATCGCACTACACGCTCACCAAGCTCGTGAACCATACGTTCGATCTGCTCGTCGGCTTCACCAGCAAGCCGCTCCGCTACATCGGCACGCTGGGCTTCGCGATCGCTCTCCTGGGTCTGGGGCTCGGGGGCTGGGTCATCGCGCGCAAGCTCCTGTGGGACTACGGCATCATGGGCTGGCCGTCCCTCTTCGCGGCCGTGGTCATTCTCGGCGGCGTGCAGCTCATCGCGACGAGCGTCATCGGCGAGTACATCGCCCGCATCTACGTGCAGGCGCAGGCGCGGCCGCTGTACAACGTGGCCGAGCGCATCAACTTCGGCGAGAGCGCGCCGTGAAGCGGATCGTAATCGTCGGGTGCGGTTTCCCGCAGCTGTCTCTGGTCCGTGCGGCAAAACGGCGAGGTCTCTTCGTCATCGGCGCCGACGCCAACCCCCGCGCTGTCGCGGTGAGTCTCTGCGACGACTTTCACGAGGTGTCGACCGCCGACGTCGAGTCGCTCTGTGCCCTGCTGGGCCGCGTGCGCGCCGAAGCCGTGACGACCACCGGGAGCGAGGTCGCGCTGACCGCCACCGCGCAGGTCGCGGCCCGCGTGGGCCTCCCGTTCTACGCCGATCCCGAGACGGTGCGCAGGTGCCAGGACAAGGACGCGATGCGCGCCGCGTACTCGGCGGCAGGTCTCGCCGTTCCCCCGTTCGCGGCCTGCGCGTCGCTCGAGAGCGCTCGGGCCTTTGCCCGCGCGCATTCCTTCCCGCTCGTCGTGAAGCCGGCGCGCGGCTGGGGGCAGCGGGGCGTGGCTCGCGTCGAGTCCGACGACGACCTGGCCTCGTCGTTCGAGGAAGCGCGCGCCCACTCGGCCGGCGCAGGGCTGCCGGTCGTCGTCGTCGAGGCCTGGCTGACCGGGCGCGAGTACTCGGTCAACGGCTGGATCGAGGAAGGAGCGCTCGTCAGCTATTGCGTCACCGAGAGGCTCACCGTGCCCGGCAGGCGACCGCTCGGGGTCATGCTCGCCGAGGCGTACCCTTCGGGCTTGTCCGCCGCGGAGGAGGCGCGCGTCATCGACGAGGCGCGGCGCGGCGCGGCGGCCCTCGGTCACGTGCGCGGACCGTGCTACTCGCAGGTCGCGCTCGGCGACAGAGGCTGCGTGCTCTTCGAGACGGCGGCGCGGCTCGGCGGGGGGTTCGACGCCGACGTGACGAAGCTCGCGAGCGGAGTCGATCTGTACGATCGCGTGCTCGGCGTCGCGCTCGGAGACGCCGGGCTCGAGCGGCAGGGCGCCGTTGGGGCGGTGCACGGCGGCGCGGTGGCCAAGTTCCTCGTCGCGCGGCCCGGGGTGGTACGAGCGGTGCGTGGCGTGGACGAGGCGCGGGCAGTCGACGGCGTCGACGACGCGCAGGTCTTCGTCCCCGTAGGCGGTCGCGTCCACCCGCTGACCGACAGCGCCAAACGCGCGGCGTACGTTCTGGCTCACGCCGCGACCCGCGCCGCCGCCGTCGAGCGGGCCGACGCGGCCCTCGGGCGTATCCACGTCGAAACGGAGCGCGAAACGGAGAGCGAAACGGGGCCATGACGACCCAGGGCGCGAGCAGCAAGACGAACGGGACGGGATCCTCGAGCGTGTGGCAGCTCTTCAAGGAGCGGCGCGTTCGCGACACGCTGTACGGCGCGTCGACCTACTGGGACAAGCGCGCTTCGGCGCGCCGCGGCATGGCCCGATCGATGTGGCCCTCCAACTCGTTCAACGCGCTCTGGGACGAGCGGCAGCGCGCGCTCATCCTCCGAGCGCTCGGCGAGGTCACGGGACGGCGGATCGTCGACATCGGGTGCGGCACGGGTCGCGTCGCGCGGTGGCTGGCCGAGGAGCGCCGCCCGCGACAGGTCGTGGGCGTCGACTTCTCGCCGGCCACGGTGGACGCCGCACGTCACGAGTCGAGCGCGCTGGTGGCCTCGGGCGTCGTCCGGTTCGAACAAGGCGACGTCGTGGCAGGGCTCGAGGGCCTCGGGGACGGCGGCTTCGACGACGCCATCGTTCTCGGCTGCCTGTCGGTGGCGTGCCGCGACGAGGCCAGTCTGCGCCGTGCGATCGCGAACGTCGCTCGCCTCGTGCGCCGCGGCGGGCGCGTGCTGCTCCTCGAGCCGATCCATCGCTCGCCGCTGCTGCGGCGCATTCTGAACCTCGGTCTCGAGGAGTGGATCGCATGCGCGAACGCCGCATCGCTCTCGCTGGTCCACGCCGACCGGATGGGCTTCGTTCCGGTCCGGCTCGTCTTCAGCGTCCGCGACATCCCGGAATGGCTCGTCCGACCCGCGTTCTCGACGGGAGAGCGCTTGCTCGACGTCGCGCCGTGGCTAGCGCCGGTCTCGGACTACAAGCTGCTTCTCTTCACCCGGACGTGAGACGATCGTGACCCTCGCCGTTCGCGTCCTCCTCTTTGTCGCTGCCGCAGCGGGCGGCGCCCTCAACTCGGTCGCCGGCGGCGGCAGCTTCGTCGCGTTTCCCGCGCTGCTCTTCGCGGGGGTCGCGCCCGTCCCCGCGAACGCCACCAACACCATCGCGCTCTGGCCCGCGGCCGTCGCGAGCGCCGTCGCGTACCGCCGGGAGATCCGCGACGTGCGCCGGGAGCTCATTCCTCTCGGCGTCGCGTCGCTCGTCGGCGGTCTCGCGGGATCCCTCCTGCTGCTCCGAACGGCCGAGCGGACCTTCGTCCTGCTCATTCCCTTCCTGCTGCTCTTCGCGACGGCGCTCTTCACGTTCGGGGGGCGCATCGCCAAGAAGCTGACTCGCGGCGCCCACGCGCCCCTGCCGGTCGCGGTCGTCGCGCAGTTCGCGATCAGCATCTACGGCGGCTACTTCGGCGGGGGCATGGGCATCATGATGCTGGCGGTCATGACGCTGCTCGGCATGACGCACATCCACAAGATGAACGGTCTCAAGAACGTTCTCGGGGCCCTCATCAACGGCGTGGCGGTCGTCGCCTTCGTCGTCGCCGGCGCCGTGCAATGGTCCGCGGGCGTCGTCATGGTCATCGGCGGCATCGTCGGCGGGTACGCGGGCGCTGCGATCGCGCGGCGTGTCGATCCCCGATACGTAAGATGGCTGGTCATGGCCATTGCCTGGGGCATGACCGGGTACTTCTTCGTTCGTACGTATTCGTGAGATCTGGGCTGATCAATTCAGCCAGGTCACCGCCCGAGACGCGATCTCCTCTCCGATGGCGAGCGAGGCCGTCGCCGCCGGCGAGGGTGCGTTGACCACGTGCACCATGCGCTCGCCCTCGACGATCGCGAAGTCGTCGATCAGCGTTCCGTCTCGCGCCACCGCTTGCGCCCGTACCCCTGCCCCTCCGGGCGCCAGATCCTCCGGCCCGACCTCGGGCACGAGCGTGGCGCACGCGCGTGCAAAAGCGGAGCGGCTGAGGGATCTCGCTTGCTCGGCGAGCGCCGTCCGCCAGTACTTTCGCGCGATGTGCCAGAAGCCCGGCCAGGCGAGCAGCGCCTGGGTATCGCGCAGCGCGAAGCTCGTTCGCGAGTATCCCTCGCGCGCCAGGGCGAGCACCGCGTTCGGGCCCGCCTCGATGCCGCCCCCGATGCGCCGCGTGAAGTGCACTCCCAGAAACGGGAACGCCGGGTTGGGCACCGGGTACACGAGGTGCCGCACCAGTCCGCGCCGCTCGGCGGCGAGCATCCAGTACTCCCCGCGAAACGGCACGATTGCCACGCCGGCGTCGAGCCCGGCCATGCGCGCGATGCGGTCGCTCTGGAGCCCGGCGCACGCGATGAGGGCGCGCGCCTCGACGTCGCCCGCGTTCGATTCGACGACCACCCCATCCGCGCGCCTTTCGATGCGCGTCACCCGCGCGTCCGTCACGACGCGCCCACCGCGCCGCTCGAGCTCGCGCGCGTACGCGCGCGTCACCTCGGTGTAGTCGACGATGCCGGTCTCGGGGACGAGGAGCGCCGCCACGCCCGCGACGTGGGGTTCTCGCTCGCGCAGCTCGCCGACTGCGAGGCGCCGCAGGCCTACCAGGCCGTTGGCATGTCCGCGACGCTCGATCTCGGCGAGCGCGGGCAGCTCGCTCTCCGCGGTGGCGACGACGACCTTGCCGCATCGCTCGAAGGGGACGCCCTGCTCCTCGCAGAAACGCTCGAGGCGGCCGCGCCCACGGGCGCAGAGCGTCGCCTTGAGCGACCCCGGCTTGTAGTAGAGCCCTGCGTGGATGACGCCGCTGTTGTGCCCCGTCTGGTGCGCGGCGAGCGCCTTCTCCTTCTCCAGCACGACGACTCGCGCTCCCGGCTTTCGGTCGAGCAGGGCGAGGGCCGTCGCAAGGCCGACGATGCCCGCGCCGATGACTACCGCGTCTGCGCCTCGGTCCACGGCGCGCTTTGTATCACTCCGGGCTCGGCGCCGCGCTACGGTGAAGAAGACATGTCCGAGGATCGCAGCGCGTTCCGTCCCGTGCCCCGCACGGGCGTCATCTACGTGACGACCGAGGCCGCCAAGCGGGGTTTTTCGCCCAGCGATCCCGATTGGTGCAACCTCGGTCAGGGGCAGCCCGAGACGGGCGACCTCCCCGGCGCTCCGCCACGCGTTCGGGCGCTCGAGGTCGGCCTCGACGATCAGGACTACGCGCCCATCTCCGGCATCGGGGAGCTGCGCGAGGCCATCGCGTCCGTCTACAACGCGGTCTACCGGCGCGGGATGCGCTCCCAGTACTCGGCCGAGAACGTCTGCGTTTCGGGCGGGGGCCGCGCGGCCGCTCACCCGCGCGGCTGCGAGCCTCGGCCACGTCAACCTCGGCCACTTCTTGCCCGATTACACGGCCTACGAGGAGCTCCTCGACATCTTCAAGGCTTTCACCTCCATTCCCATTCTGCTCGAGGGAGAGCGCGGCTACGCGTTCGGCGCCGAAGATCTACGCCGCGAAATCCTCGGGCGCGGTCTGTCGGCGATTCTCATGAGCAACCCGTGCAATCCGACGGGCAAGCTCGTCGAGGGAGAAGAGCTCGCGCGATGGGTGGCCACGGCGCGCGAGCTCGACTGCACGCTCTTGCTCGACGAGTTCTATTCGCACTACGTGTTCCGTGCTCCCCCGGGCCGGCTCCCGCTCGAGAGCGCGGCGCGCTACGTCGAAGACGTCGACCGCGACCCGGTCGTCATCTTCGACGGCTTCACGAAGAACTGGCGGTACCCGGGGTGGCGCGTCACCTGGGCGATCGCGCCGAAGGACGTGGTCGAGGCCCTGTCGAGCGCGGGGTCGTTCCTCGACGGGGGCGGGAGCAAGCCGCTGCAGCGGGCCGCCGTGCCGCTTCTCTCGCGAGGAGCACGTCGCGGCCGAAACGCGCGCAATCCAGGCGGCGTTCCGGCCCAAGCGCGACTTACCTGCTCTCGCACATCGAGCGCCTCGGCGTTCGCGTCGACCGTCCGCCGGACGGCACGTTCTACGTGTGGGGATGCGTCGACAAGCTGCCGCCGCCCTTCAACGACGGCATGGGTTTCTTCCGCGCCGCGCTCGAGCAGAAGGTCATCGTCGTTCCCGGAGAGTTCTTCGACGTGAACCCCGGCAAGCGGCGCCACGGGCGGGCGTCGCGCTTCAAGGGCTACGTGCGGTTCTCGTTCGGGCCCGCCATGGCCTCCCTGGAGAAGGCCGTCGCGCGGCTCGAAGCGGTTTGCCGCTGACCTCGCGAAGAGCGCCTGTAGGCGTCCGGCACGGCGAACGCGCAGGCAAGGCGCGCTTGCGCGTCGGGTCCCGTGAACACCATGTCGTTGGCGCTCGAGTTGCACGTCGTCGAGCCTCTCGACAGGCGCACGCTCACCGTGACGACAGGAGCCCCGGGCGGACACGGTGCGTGCGCGAGCGCGTCGTCCCACGCGGGAGCCTCCGCCGGAGGGACGGACAGGCAGGCGGCCTTGGGCGGAGCGGGCGTGCTCCCCACGGGCTTCGGCGCGCCGCTGGGCGCTTGCACCGCGGAGGTCTGCGCGCCGGCGCCGCACGACAGCGCCAACGCGACGACGAGAAGAGCAACCCGGGTCACGCCGCGTACTATCTCGTACAGCCGGGTGTGCCTCGCCACCCGTGAGCCCGACGGCATTACCTCGACGGAGCGACGGAGCAGCGCCGGTTCGGACGATCGGACCGACGGCGCGAAACGGAGTCGGTTCTGTCCGACGCGCGCCCGCGCGTATTCCGGCTCTCCACGAGCAAGTCGCCCGTGCGGGGCGCGGGGCGTTTGTTGCTCGTGCGAGCCGGCGTGCTCCTTGTTTCCGCCTCCGTGACCTGAGTTCGCGGTTGCGTGGTCGCCGGTCAACGGCGCGGCCAGCTTTAAGAAGAGTGAGAGGGACGACGCCAACCTCGAACGGCTCGTTCGCTACGGGAAGCGCCGCTCCTCCTCGACGAGGGGCCTCTCGGGCTCGAGGCGGAGCGGCGTTGCCGAAGGAGAGGGCACCCGCCTTGTACGAAAGGTCCACGGCGGAGCGCCAGACCCGCTGTTCCAGGAGGTAGAGGCCCTTCGTCAATTGACGGAGGCCCTTGACCAACACGAAAAGGGCCTTGGCCAAGAGGAAAACGTCCTTCGCCAACTGGCAGAGACCCTTCGTCGACAGGCAGACGGGGATGGCCAGCAGGAAGAGGGCCTTCACCAACGCAAACAGGTCCTCCGCCAACAGACGGAGGCCCATCGCCGGCAGGAGGAGGCCCTTCGCCAACGGGCAGAGGCTCTCCGCCAACGAGCAGATGTCCATCGCCAACGGACAACGGGCCTGTGACGACAGGCAACGGTCGTCTGCCAGATGGCAAAGGCCCTCGTCGAACACGACCAGGTCGGCCATCGATTGGCAAGGGACCTCCACCAGGACGACAAGGCCCTTCACCAACGAGCCAAGGCCCTCTTCCAAAACGAATTGGCTCTATGCCCAATGGCAACGTACCGACGCCAACACAAGAAGGTCTTTCGCCAGCTGGCAGCGGCCCTCGGCCAAGAGAACAAGGTCATCTGTCGAAAGACAAAGGACCTTTCACGAAACCAGGCGGTCCTCTTCTCGTTGTTCGAGACGCTTTGACGAATCGACGTTCGACATTCCCCAAACCAGCCGCCACCGGGAGGCGGCCGCCGCGTCGACGGTCAACGAGCCGGCATCCGTGTTTCGCGCTTCCACGGAGCTTCCGCAAGCCGCGGTGGCAAACGCGACTGCCAGCATCCATCGAGCCGCCAAGGTCCCGTCCTCTCGGTCGGTCGGACCCGAGTTGCATGCTGGTCAAGGAGTGCCGCCGCGCGACGCACTTGCCGCTGGGCGATGCACTTGAAGTGCAACCGTACCTGCCGCCTGCGAATATTCGCCGTTCCAACGGCGCGGTGCTCGGCGTAACGCTGTTTCGTATCGCGTGAGTCTCTCGTGTACTGTCGCAAATAAGTTACGATGCGCCGTTCTCAAATCGTTCGATGCGCGGCATCTTTTCACGTGAATGTGTCTCTGTGTCCGCTACAAAGAGCGCCATGAACATCTCGTTGCAGAGAACGGTCGCCGCACTGTTCGCCGTCTGCGTCGGGGGCTGCTCCGGCAGCTCGCCGGAGGAGTCGCGCACGGGGGTCGCGCAATCGGCGGTCACGGGGTGCATCGATTTCCCGTCCACCACTGGCTGGTACAGCCAGCCGATGCAGTCCCAGACGGGCACGTTCCAGTTCGCCTTCGATGCCACACCAAGCGCGTCGAACATCAACGCGCTCGTCGGCCTCTCGAAGGGATTGCAGACCTCGGCCACGTCGTTCGCCGCGCTGGTGCGCTTCAACTCCGCGGGCAACATCGACGCGCTCAGCGGCACCTCCTACAAGGCCGTCAACACGATTCCGTACTCGGCGAACGTCACGTATCACTTCGTTCTCGTCGCAGACATCTCGACGCACAAGTATTCGGCCTTCGTCTCGTGGGCGGGTGGTTTCCCATGGACCGTCGGCACCAGCCTGTCCTTCGGGAGCGGCGCGAGCACCGTGACCAGCCTCAATGCGTATGGCGAATACGACCCGACGTCGGGGGCGCTCCTGGACGTCTGCAACCCCACGCCGTCGAGCGACGCGGGGGACTTCTCGCTGTCGTTCGCCAGCACCGCGGGGACTACGGCTCAGGGACAGGAGGCCGGGTACCAGGCGACGGTGACGTCCCTCGGCGGCTTCGCCGATTCGGTCACGCTCTTCGCCTACGCCCTTCCCACCGGCACGCTCGCCTTCACCTATCCCGCCGAGCCCGTGCTCGGCGGCTCGGGCACCTTGAACGTGGACGTCGAGCCGGGCCTCGACACGCCGCCCGGGACCTACAAGATCACCCTCAAGGCCAAGAGCGGCATCACCGGGATCAGTCACTCGGCATCCGGAACGCTGACCGTAACGCCCGCAGTCTGTACGACGACGACGCCCACGGCCGGGTGGACGAACAACAGCCTCCCGCCGCTGACTGCACCGATCACGCTGTACTACGACGTCATGACGACCGCCGAGCCGAGCGGCAGCTACATCGGGACGTCGAGCGGACCGCAGACCTTGGTCACGGGCTTCGCCACGCTCGTGCGTTTCAACTCGTCGGGAACGGTCGACGCGATCAACGGCTCGACCTACCACGCCGTCAACTCGCTGAAGTACAAGGCGAACACGACCTACCACGTCCAGCAGCGCGTGGACCCGGTCACGCACACGTATTCGGTCGAGGTCGAACCCGCAGGGCAGCCCTGGGTCACCATTGCCACGGACTTCGCGTTCCAGACGGGCCAGAGCAACGTGACCCAGATCGACAACTGGGCCGCCAAGACGAATTCGACCGGGTCGGGGGAAATGAAGGTCTGCAACTTCGCGCTCCCGGAGCAGTGAGCCGCATAGCGGCTCTCGGCCGGCGGTAGCCCGGGGAGTCGATTCAGCATGCGGCGTCGGGCAGTCCATGGGGCCCGCACGACCTCGATGCATGCGGTCTCGTCCACGTCGCCGCCTCCGCGCATCACCGATCGTGAACGGCGCGGTCAACGACCTTGACACGGCGATCGCGTTCTTCGGGCCACTGCGCTCCGAGTCGGCGCGATAATCATCCCTGGCAAGCCGCGTGCAGGCCTCTTTGCGGCGATCTCCGCAAGTGGAGCCGTCGCCTGCCTCGGTGCCCCGCTCGGAGGCAGTCCTTGCCCGACCGTGGACGGCGGTATCGTCGCCCTCGACGGCGGTTATCCTCCCATCCACAACCCTGTGGACGGGGGGATCCTCGCCACCGATGCGGGCCCTGGCGCCACGCCCGGCGCAGGCGACTGCCAGCAACTCTGTTCCTCGCTCGACCCGGAGTTCTACGAGTGCTCGTACACGACCACGCCGAGCGGCGCGCCGGCGGTCTCGTGCACGAGTTACACCATCCCATGCCACACGGGTAGGCGACCCGCGGGCATCGCGAGCGAGTATCCGCGTGGCTCCAGGTCTCGCCGACTACTTCGTCGCCGCCGCGCAGCTCGAGGCGGTATCGGTCGACGCGTTCCGCGTGCTCCGCGACGAGCTGCGCGCGCTGGGCGAACCGCGTCGCCTGCAGCGTCGTGCCCTCGCCTCGGCGGGCGACGAGGTTCGTCACGCGCGCGTCATGTCGGCGCTCGCGCGGCGCCACGGCGGGGTTCCGGCTCCGGTCCGCGTGCAGCGTCGCCCACTTCGGCCGCTCGAGGAGGTTGCGCTCGAGAACGCCATCGAGGGGTGCGTGCGCGAGACGTACGGGGCGCTCGTGGCCACCTGGCAAGCAAGCGCGGCGCCCGACGGCCGCGTTCGCGCCGCGATGGCGCGCATCGCCCGCGACGAGACGCGCCACGCGGAGCTCGCCTGGGACGTGATGCGCTGGGCGGACACCCGGCTGTCGCCCGCGTCGCGCAGGCGCGTCACCCGTGCCATGGCGCGCGAGGTAGCCGCCATCGAACGGTCGCTGGCGAACGAACCGCCGTCCGCTTGGCGCGCCGCCGGCCACCCGAGCGCGCGCGAGTCTCGCGCCATGCTCGCCTCGCTGCGGGCGTCTCTGCGGTGCGCGTCGACGTATGCCGACGCCTGACCGCACGCAACGGACGGACACAGCGCACCCCCACGAGGATCCGGATGAACGAGCGCGACCTCCCCTTGGCTTTTCCCTGCGGCAGGGACTTCCGCTCGATGCAGCGCGCCGACGGCGGGCGCTTGTGCACCGAGTGCCAGACGGTCGTACGCGATTTGTCCTCGATGCGCGAAGCGGACGCGCGCGCGGTGCTCGAGCGCGGCGAGGGGCTCGCCTGTGCGTTCGCTACCTCTACGACGCGTCGGGACGGATTGTCTTTGCGGACGAGAAGGGCGTCGCGGAGGCTCGCATCGTGCCGGCGTTCAACCTCACGCGCCGAGCGAAGGCGCGCATCGCGCAGGCGGCGCTCCTCGCCGCGCCGCTCGTGCTTTTCGAGGCGTGCGGCGGAGCGTACGGGGACCCTCCCCAGCAGAACTGGCACGAGGCGGATCCCTCGGTCGACGATGCAGGCGACGGCGGCGGGCGAGACTGAGCGGCGTGCCCGTCACATCAAGGCGACCCCGAGCGAGAGCGCCGAGTGCCACCCCGTAGCTTGTGTCGTCAGCGAAATGCCGAGGGCCCCCTCGATGCCGAGGCGAAGGACAGTTCTCGTGACGCCGTCCGGCGCGCGCCAGTCGTGAAGATTAACGCCGACGAGAAGCGGAACCGAGAGACCGTCCCAGTGGGCAGTGGGGCCGCCCGCGCTGGGGTAAAGTGCATTGGACGATCCCGGCGGCTCGAGCACTTCGTACCCGATCCCGCTGCCCAGAGAAACCACCGGAATCGGCGTCCACTCTCCGACCGCATACGCCGCCGCCTCCTGGAGCCCCCAATCGGCGGTGCTGAACTGGCCGCGCGCGTAGAGCGCCCGGTGCTCACCGAGCTCCACGCCAAAGGACCCTTGCGCCCCAAAACCGTGAACCCAGCCCTGTTCGCCCGACGGGTAGGACCCGTTCACCAGGTTCACGCGCGGGGCACCGGCATAGCCGACGAGGGCGTTCGCGCTCACATCGAGCCGCAGACGGGGCGCGTCCCGCGACGTAGCGAGCGCCGCGTCGTTCATGTCGGCGACCGCATTGCCTGCCATCAGCACGAGAAGAAGCGCGGCAGGCCCCGCGGCAAACAACGAGAGCTTCATGAACCGACTCGACCGCAAGGTGTGTGCCGCCTGGCTCGTGGACGAAACGAGCGGCATTCAGACGCTCCGAGCCCTCGCGGATTGAGAGGCGCCGTGACACGAGGGTCGCGCTGTCCGTCCACGGGCGTTCACGCCGCCGCCTTCGCCCGCCCTGCGCGGCAACGTCAAGGCTCTGGCAGGATCTACCCTCGCTGCACGCGTCGCGACATCGTCATGATCGCGCGGAACACGTCCGCGACGGCCTCGGTATCGAGCTCGAGCTCCTCGGCCCACGCCCGCCGTGCGCCCATGACCTCGGCCTCGCGCGTCCCGTCGAGCACGGGCGCGCCGAGCTTTGCCTTGGCTCGGGCGGCGCGCTGCGAGAGCTGCGTGCGCTGTCCGAGGAGGCGAACGATTCGCGATCGATCTCGTCGATGTGCTCGCGCGCCTGTTTGAGCTCGGGAGATCGCTCGCCGAGATCGGGAATCGCGAACCTGCCGGTGAAGTCGGTCGACTCGGGAGAGCCGCCCTCGCCGCTGGCCTCGCGCACGCCCGCGCCCGCGGCCACGAGCTGAGGGTCCTCCCCCCGCGCGTGCGCCGACGCCACGGACGATCCAGCGCGCCGTCGATCGCCGAGAGCGCCTGGACGAGCTGCTTGCGCGCCTCGGTCGCGAACGGATTGTCGCGGGCAATCGCCGCGAAGAGGTGACCCGCGTCCGCGCGCACCGTCTCGATGGCGCGCGACATCGCCTGGAAGCTCGGGGGTGCGAAGGGGACATCCATGCCGGCGCCTGCGTCGATCATGCCCTTGGCCACGAAGAACGTGAGCGCGTGGGTGTGCGCCATGACGCGGTCGTGTCCCTCGGCGGTCTGCTCGATGACTTCGCAGCCAATGCGCCTGTAGAGCTCGCGCACGCGCGCGGTCGCGCCGCGGGCGCGTGGAAATTGCTCCGGCGCCGGGCAAACGACGACCCGGAGCGGGCGTTCTGCGAGGGCGAGGCTCTGAGGCCCGAAGAGCGGATGGGTCGCGCACCAGGGAATCGCATCTCCCAGCACCTCCGCCAGAGCGGCTGCCGGGAAAACCTTTACGCTCCCCACGTCGAAGACCACCTGGTCGGGGGAAAGGTGCGGCAAGAGATCGGCGAGCGCGGCCCGCATGCGCGTCACCGGCACGGCAAGGGCGACAAAAGCCGCCGTCTTTACGAGATCATGGATCGAATCGGCGCGGTACTCCGCCGGCACCTCGGCCCCAGGGTCATGCGCCCGGTGCAAGATACCCGCTTCCGACAAGAGCCCTCCGAGCGCCCGGCCAAAACGGCCGTACCCGAGAATGGCGACAAGGTCGGACATCGCGCGCTCCATGGCCCCACTCTACCGATGAGAGGCCTGATGCGCACGCGGCTGAGGCGTGTTCTCATGACATCATGGCCCGACCCCAAATGCGCCCGCGCCCCCCGCACTTGGAGGCGCGTCGGCTCCGTGCTGTGAGCATGGTCGCACGGGGTACCTCGCAGGCGGAGGTCGCTCGTCGCCTCGGGGTGACGCGGGAGGCGGTCCGCCAGTGGGTCGCCGCATGGAACGTCGGCGGCCCGGCTGCGCTCGCGCCTCGTCCGAGGGGCAAACAGGGTCGCGTCGCGCTCGCGCGAGTCGCGCACGTCATCGATCGCGCGCTCGTGACCTCGTCGTCGCCGTTGACGACGCGCCGGGTTCGGCAGCTCATCGAGCGCAGCCTCGGCGTGTCGTACAGCGCCTCGAGCGTACGCGCCATTCTGCATCGACTCGGCTTCGGCCACAGCCGCGCGCTCGGGTGGCATCGACTCGAACAGGGGCGGGGAGGGCCGGTGGGGGCGCCGGTGAACGGGCACGCGCAGAAGCTGGGAGTCGCCTGACGCCGTCGGTCGGTTCATTCTGTCGTCGTGCTCGTTCGGTTCGCCTTCCCTGCCGCGGCTCTCGTGGGGCTCTCCACGGCCGCGTGCGTCCGAGCGCCGGTCGACGTCAGCCCCGGACCTGCGGCGCCACCGGCGTGTCCCATCGGCGGCTGCGACCCGGAGCGCGTCACGGCGGGAACCGCCCCGGTCGTCCCCGGAGTCTGTCTAGGGGCTGGCGATGCTGCCTGCGGCGGCGCCTCACCCGAAGACTGCGGACGTCAGGCGATGCAAGCGTGGGGCGTCGCGCAGGACGCTCGCGCCCTCGCGTGCGTGGCGCGAACGCTCACGGAAGCATGCTCGCTCGGCGACGCGCGATCGTGCGGTTTCGCGGGCCGTTTGTGGCTCGACGGCCACGCCGTGCCGCGCGACCCGGTTCGCGGTCTCGCGATGATTGTCCGCGCCTGCGACGCCGGCGAGGGGGTCGCGTGCCTGGCGGGAGCGCGCTGGCTCGTCGAAGCCGACCACGTGCACGAGGCCCACGCCGACACGGGGCTCCGCGATCGCTTGCTCGCCGAGCACCGATGCCTGATGGGCGAATCGTCGGATTGCCTGCGAGCGGCGCTGTCGTTCGAGGGGGGCGAGGGCGCGGCAGGGCGCGACCAGACACGCGCCGCCCAGCAGTATTCCCGCGGGTGTGACCTGGGCAACTCGCTGACTTGCAACGCGCTCGGCGTGGCTCTCGACTACGGCGAGGGCGCCGCTCGGGATCCCGAGCGCGCAGTCGCCGCATTCGAGCGGGCGTGCAAGCTCGGTGACTCGCTGGGGTGCGCCAACCTCGGTTACATGTTCGAGAACGGTGAGGGCGTAGCTCGCGACGGGGCCCGCGCGCGCTCGCTTTACCGGGACGCGTGCACCAGCGGAAACGTCTACGGCTGCCTTCACCAGGAGATGCTCGTCGCGCAGGGCGCGGGCACCCCTCGCGATTGAGAGGCCGCGTTCGCCATGTGGAAGCGCGCCTGCGAAGGGCGGGACGCGCGAGCATGCGCGTTTCTCGGCGTGATGTACGAAGACGGCCCCGACGGTCGCACGCGCGACGAGAGCAAGAGCCGGCAAGCCATGAAACGCGCGTGCGAGCTCGGCAATCGGCGTGCATGCGAGTGGATGAAGATGCGCCCTTCGGATTGAGCACGACGCGTCTTAGGTACTTCCGGTGCGCTCGACCCTCTTCGTGGCACCGGTCGCGGCCGCGGCGCTGCTGGCGTTCGCGGCAGACGCCCAAGCTTTCTGCCGGACGACCACCTCGCAAGTCCCGGCCGGTTACGACCCGGCCGTATATGGCTGCTGGGAGGATGGCACGCCGGTCGCGTGGACTGCCGGGCAGGTTCCGTACTCGCTCTCGGCCGCAGCGAGCCGCCAGGTTTCGCTCGCCGATGCCACGCGCGTGGCTCACGAGGCGTTCGACGCGTGGAACAACGCGACGTGCGAAGCGGGCGCCCCCAACGTGCAGATGTTCGACAACGGGCCGGTGAGCGCCGAACAGGCCGCCAACGACTGCGGCCTCGACCAGTGCGACCCGACCGTTCACGACGGCCTGCACGTCATCGTCTTTCGCGACGATGTCTGGCCCTACAACGACAACGCGAACACGCTGGCGCTCACGACCGTCACCTTCGGCGTGGACTCGGCCGAGATTTTCGACGCGGACATGGAGATCAACTCGGCGCAGCACAAGCTGACCGTCGAAGAACCTCCGCCCCCCGGGGACGCGTACGACTTGCGGGCCATCCTGACGCACGAGGCCGGCCACTTCCATGGTCTGGCCCACGCGACGAGCACGGCCTCGATCATGTACGCGTACTACCAGCGTGGCGCGATCAACCTCACGCCGGACGACATGGACGGCGTATGCTCGATCTACTCGCCGCTGCCGGTCTCGTCGGGATGCTCGTGCGGCGTGGCGGGTTCCGCCTGGCACGGAGCGCTCGCGAGCGCGGCCGGCTCGCTCGCGCTCGTGGCCGTCATCGCTTGCCGATGGAGAATGAGGGCTTCCCGCTCGAAGCGTCGTAGGCGCTGATGCGGCCCCATTGCGAGACGAACACGCGCTGATCGGTGGCTTGGATTGAACCGAGGGGGCTCTTGATGGGGAGCGCCGTCTCCCACTGCCGGTGCCCCCCGAGATCGAAGCACACGATCGCGTGCGGCTTCGAGATGTCCGTGAACCCGTATTCGGTGAACGCGCGGCTCGTCGTCAGCGTCCCGAGCTCGGGCGCGAACGGTCCGGTGTCGAGCGGCCGCGTGCCGGCGAGATCGCTTTTCCAGTCGCGCGAACGGTCGTCGAACACCGCGGCGATCATCGGCACGCTCGTTCCCTTCTCGCGCGTCCCGAGCACGACTTTCGGGCCGCCGGGACGCTGCAGCTCGGCGCGCACCGTCATGCCCTCGACGACGACGTCGAACGAGCCCGACGTCCGCAGCTCGCAGTCGGGATTGCCCGCTTTCCCGTCGTCGGAGGGAAGCCGGGCGCAGCTCTCGCTCTCCTTCTCCCGGCCGTGGGACGGGTGCGAAGACGGCGCGGGCGCCGCCACGGCCGCGGCCTGGCCATCGGTGAGCCGCACCTGCGTCAGCCGCTGATCGGCGAGGCGGATGCGCACCTCGCCTGACCGGTCAGCCTTGCAATAGGCCGAGAGCTTCTCGGGCAGGCTGCTGGTCCAGCGCTTTTTCCCGTCGCGCACGGCGAACGCGCGGAGCTCGCCGTTGGTCGTGGCGAAGAGGAGCGTGTCGTCGGCGAGGCCGAGCGCGCCCTGGTAGGTGGCGGTGTAGCTGCCGAGAGCGTCGGTCTCCCAGAGCTTGCTCCCGTCCGTTCCGTCGAAGGCGGCGATCGAGACGTGGTCTCCGCCGAGGACGTAGCGCACGCGTCCCACGAGGTCCGGCACGTGATCGCCGTTGACGTCCACCAGAATGGCCCCGTGAACGCCCTCCCACTGCATGTCGGTCACGCTCACGACCGGCAGGTGCAGCCCGCCGGGAAACGATGCCGACTGCCGGGCCATGTACTGAATTCCCGCGACGACGAGGATCACGATCAGGATGAAGCCGCGGAGCAAGAGCCTCAGGCCATTGGAGGACCGCCGGCGTGGCGCGGGTACGAATACCCGAGCGACGGGGACGGGCGGTGGCGGCGCGGGGGGTGCCTCGACGCGGTTTACCGTGCCGCAGTAGGCGCAGCGCATCTCGCCGTGAACCAGGGGAGAGGTGAGGGCGGCGCCGCAGTTGGAGCACTTGGGTACGGACGTGTTCATCCTCGTGAAAGCGTGCCTGCGAAGGGCTGGGAGAGGAAGAGTGTATCTCAGGGTGAGCTAGTCGTCCGGATGCCAGGGATACCCTAGGCTCGCGGTATCTCCGTAATGGTGCCGCATGCTGCCGGGGTACGCGTCGAGCTGGCACATATGGAGAAAGCGCTCCGCGGGGTCGCGGTGCTGTCCGAAGCAGATGGCCTCGCATAGAAGGCGCGTGGACGAGCGCCGGAGCGCCTGACGCGCCGTCTGGATGCAGTGCATGCCCTTTTCGGTGACCGTAATGTAGCGCTGGCGGCGATCCCCGCCGTACGTCGGCCGGTGCCGCCTCACGAAGCCGAGAGCTTCGAGCGACCGCAGCATGCGGCTGACGACAGGAGCGGTCACCCCCAGCGCGCGCCGCAAGTCGCTTTGCTTGCCGACCGCGCCGCGCGAAGTCCGGCACCCGACGCTGTAGACCAGCGCGTACATCATGTCGAAGCGCGCCGCGGTAAGCCCCAGGGACTTGAGCGGCTTGCGCGTGACCCGCAAGATGCCGTGAAACGCACGCTTGGTGCCGAAGAACAGGTCGTTCATCGCGAGGGCACTCAAGAGCACCCCGCGTGCCACCCGCGACGTCGCCCGCCGGGGTCTCCTTCGCCGGCGCGGGGCCCTCTCGAAACGCCGGGTTCGTGATCAAGCTAATGATTCAGGCGTTTCGAGGGGGTGCCGCGCGCCCGGGAGAAGGTCCTGCGACCGACTGTCCCGGACAGTCCGCGAGGTGTCCAGGGACGTGACGAACGGGCTGGGCGGTCCAACCGGGAGCTTTGGTGCTCGCCGGTGCCTCACGCGAGCGAAGAGGATTCCCCCATCGAAGCAGCCGTTGTGGATTGCCGATCGCGCCACCTTCGCAAGCGATCGATCGCTGCACCGACGAGGCAACGAGCCCCCTCGAGCGCTAGCAGCAGGAAAAACGTATCGTTGGGCGCGCGGTACCGACACTCGCCAAGGAAGAACCCGGCGACGAGGATCGCGGTGACCACATGCGCCGACGCGATCACCAGCGCGGTGCGTGGCTTCCGAACGCACGAGATCAGTCCGAGTCCCGCCAGCGGGCAGACGAGCACGAGCATCAAGACTTTGGTCACGTCGTTGTAGGCGCGCCGCCAGCTCTTACCCAAATGCGCGTTCTCGGGCCAGAGATCGTTGTCGACGAACAGGAGGCTGATGTTCCAAGCGAAGCGGCGAGCGCGCGCCAGCAGCGGCAGGCCTCGAACGGCCTGTACGCGCGCGCGCTCCAGGGGCTGCGGCTGGCCGACGTAGCCCGTGACCACCAGCTCGTGGTGCTCTCGAGCCTGCACCTTGGACGGCGCCTCGAAGAAGAAGCCCGCCGTCGAACGCACCTTGCTGTAATCCGTGTCCGCGAACAGACGCATCATCGCGCTGTTGTCGGAGATGAGCCCGCCATGCCCGGTGATGGCCTGGTAGCGCACGGTTCCACACGCGACGGCTCCGGCGAGGATGGAGAGGGACACCGCGAGCTGCCAGCGGCGAAGGCGAGGGGCGCCGCGAGGCCGCCGTAGGACGATCACGATGCCGACGGCCGCAAGCATCACCACAGTGAGCAGCACTTGCGGCCGCACGAGATAGGCCAGGGCGGTCGATACGCCGAGCGCAATCGTCGCGCGACCGCTCTCGAGCTGACAGACCAGCAGCCACGCGCTCACCGCGAGTAGCGCCGCGTCGAACTGCTCGGAGGAGAAATACCCGCTGAAGGCGAGAAGAGGTTGCCAGATTGCGACGACGACGCCGAACGCGATCGCGATCCACGCGCGGCGCACGAGGCGCGTTGCGAGAAGCATCGCGCACGGCGCCACCACCGCTCCCCACATCGCGTGGACCCCCAAAAAGGCCGCGTGATGCTTCCAGCCGATGAGCATCATCTCGGCGGCGAGAAGGAGGTGGGTGCCCGGCGGGCAGAAGGTTGCGAACTCGGGCGCGGAGTCGCCCTCGCCATAAGCCACTTGGAGCGCGCGGTGAATGTACCCGCCCATGTCCGACCAGTCGTTGTCGAACGGCGACTCGACGAAGCCGACCCAGAGGAGGCGCACCCCCCAGGCGAACAGAAAGACGGCCCCGGCGGCGAGCGCGGCTCGACCGCGACTACGAAATGCGTAAGGGCTCGTCGACGCGCGCATCGGTGCAGATTACGCCGCGACGAGGCGAAAGTGCGGGACCGGCACTCGCTCGATTCGCAAAAGAATCCCGTCTTCGATGACCTGCCACGGCTCATCGGTCATCCGCTCGGACGCGACGAATACGGCCGTGCGGTGCTGGGACCACGGCGTCATGACCGACGTGCCATCGTGGCTCGTGCGCCGTACGCGGACGGGGTCCTGCGGCGTACGCTCGAGCAGGTGGAGCGTGCGACCGTGCCGGTGGGCGTACGTGATGGCGCCGTCGGATAGCAGGAAGTTGAACGCGCCGAAGTCACGACGCTGCCGCGCCGCACGGACCGCCAGACCGATGGCGCGATCGGTCTCGGGCGAAGCGGGAGAGCCGGTGACGCTCGCCTCGTCGAGCGTGGTCAGGAGCCAGGCGAAGAGAAGCTCGCTGTCGGTCTCGCCGCCGATCTCCTGGAGCCGCTCGGGCGAGGTCTGGGAGCGCAGCCAGTCGAGGTCCTTGACCGTCCCGTTGTGCGCGAACACCCAGCGGCCCCTGACGAAGGGGTGCGTGTTGGCGAGCGACGTCTGCCCGACTGTCTTCTGTCGCACGTGCGAGACGAGCATCTCGCCCCGCGCGCCGACGGCGACCTCGTGGAACCGGTCGTCCTCGCCCGCGCACGCGATGCTTCTGTCGACGCGCCACCCGCGGGACTCCTCGAAGATCGCGATGCCCCAGCCGTCGCGGTGCTCGCGCGAGAGGACGGCGAGCGAGCGAGGGGCCTCTCGCAGCACGATTCGAAAATCGGTTGGCTCGCTCGAAGCAATGCCAAGCAGACGACACATCTACGCCGTTCGAATATAGCAGCGCGCCGCTTGCCGTGGAGGCTGGCTCGGCAGGCCGAACGTAATTTCGTAGCTCAAGAAACCCGTGGGCTTGGGCGGTTTCTCCTGCGAAGCTCCGACCCGCCGATGCGCAGGACGGCAAAGATCGCCAGGATGGGCAGGATCGCGAGCTTCGCGAGGATCGCCGCGATGAGCGTCGTCCTCGTTCTCGAGCCTGGTCTCGCGGCCCGCGTGGCCTTCGCGCAGCGTGCCCCGCCGCCTGCCGAGCGCTTGCACGAATATTCGGCCTACGAGACCGAAACGATTGCCGACGTTCTGGGGCGGATGCGTCTCGAGCGCGATCCGGAGCCTGAGGGCAAGCTCGTCGAGCGGGTGGAAATCGTTCGCCTCGACGTCTTCGAGGCTCGCGACATCGTCCCTCAGTGGCTGAACGTCTTCGAGTTCAAGACGCGCGAGCACGTGCTTCGAGACGAGGTGCTGCTGCGCGCCGGTGACCGGTACAGCCAGGCGCTCGTCGACGACACCATCCGCAACTTGCGACGAGCCCCCGGTGTCCCCCAGCTCTCGCTCGTCCTCGCCGTCGCCGCTCGCGGCAGCGCGCCCGATCGTGTGGTCCTCGTCGTCATCGCGAAAGACGTGGAGAACTGGCGCCTGAACTGGGACCTCGTGGGCACCCCCGGCGGGCTCGAGCTTCTCGCCTTCCAGCCTGCACAGACCAACTTTCTCGGAGTCCATCAGATTCCCAGCCTGCACTTCTTGCTCGAGCCTTTGACGTACACGCTCGGCGCGAGCTACCTCGTGCCGCGCCTCGGTCGCTCGCGCATCGCGGTCTCACCCTCGGTGGACGTGATGATGAACAGGCAGGGCGGCGTGGAGGGAACCTACGGGTCGCTCGTCGCGGGCCAGCCCCTCTTCTCCGGGAGCACGCCGTGGGCGTGGGACGCGAGCGTCTCGTGGCAAGACCGCGTCCTTCGCCTCTACAACGACGCGCAGCTGGTGAACTTCACCGACAACCCGACGGGCAAGTGCCTGCCGGGGCACTGCCTGCCGATCCAGTACCGCGAGCGCGTCTACTCGGCGAACTACGAGTTCACGCGATTGTTCGGGTGGGACGTGAACCACGACTTCACGGCCGGGATCAAGCTCACGCGGGGCGTGTACCAGAGCCAGTTTCCGGGCGTCGACGCGCGAACGGTCGCCGATTTCACGACGAGCTACGTACCCGTGAGCGACACGACCGTCGGGCCGTTTCTCCAGTACCACACGTACTCGATGCGCTTTCTGCGCGTCATCGACTTCGACACGCTCGCGCTGCAGGAAGATTACCGTCTGGGTCACGACGTCGTCGTGCGTGCGCTGCCGAGCGCGCGCGCCCTCGGCTCGTCGCGCGACGTCCTTTTGTTCTACGGAGCCGCGCAATACACGTGGCCCATGCGCGACGGCCTCGCGCGCGTTTCGGTGCAAACGACGCTCGATCCGGAGCGCGATCGCATCGCCGACGCCGCGTTCGAGCCGACAGCCCACGTCGTCACCCCCACGATCGCCAGGTTGGGACGCATCGTGCTCGATTCGTCGCTCATCTGGAGATGGCGTAACTACCTCAATTTGAAGTCGACCCTCGGCGGTAGCGATCGGCTCCGCGGTTTCCCGACGAACTTCTTCGTCGGCAAGGACGTCCTCACGTATAACGTCGAGTTTCGCTCGCGGCCGGTGGAGATCGCGACGCTGGAGCTGGCCGGCGTCGCCTTTTACGACGCGGGCGACGCCTTCGCGGGATTCGAACGGTTCCTCCCGTACCAGTCGGTGGGCGTCGGCCTCCGCGCGCTCGTCCCGTGGCTCGATCGCACGGTGTTCCAGGCGGACATCGGCTTCCCGCTCGAGCGGCCGCTCGCCTCTACGGGAGCCCCGATTGCGCCGTACGGGTTCGTGCTCTCGTTCGGTCAGGCGATCCTGACGCCGACGGTGGCACCCACTCCGGTGCTTCCCACCGGGCAGGGGGCCGACTCGCCGTGACCGACTCGAGCACGTCTCGCAGCGCCGCTGCGCTGTCGCGCCACGATCGCGGCCCGCAAGCGCACACCGCATTCTCGTCCCACGTCGTGTGCAGCGCGTGCACCAGCGCATCGGCGAGCGCGCCCGCGTCTCGCGCGGGCACCAGCAGCCCCGCTCGATCGTCGTAGACCGCATCGGGAATGCCCCCCACGCGCGTCGCGACGACCGGCCGGCCGCTGGCGAGCGCCTCGAGCACGACGTTGGGCGTTCCCTCTGCCCAGCTCGGCAGCGCGAGCACGTCGCAGGCCCCCATCCACGCGGCGACCTGCTCCTGGGGGAGGGCGCCCAGCCATCGCACCGACGAGCCCCACGGCGCGACGTGCGCGAGCACCTCGGCGCGGGACACGCCGTCGCCGACGAGCACCAGCATCGCGCGGGGAACGCGGCGCCGGACGCTGTCGAACGCGGCGACGAGCTCCGCGATTCCTTTCTGCGGCTCGATACGGCCGACGAACAGAACGACGCGCGCGTCGCCGGGGACGTCGAGCGCTTCGCGCGACCCCGCGCGCTCGCGTGGAAAGAAGAGCGACCCGTCGACGCCGTTGGCCACGTGGTGCACTCGCCCCGGCGCCACACCCAGGCGCACGAGCTCTTCGCCGAGCGCCTTCGACACGGTCACGACGGCGTCGGCCCGCGGAAGGATGCGCTCGGCCATGCGCCGCGCCGCGCCGCGCTGAAGTACCACGTTCACGTCGGTGCCATGCACCTTCACCACGCACGGCTTGCCCAAGGCGCGTGCGGCGATCACCGAGGCGCACCCGTCGGGGTATGCCCACGTCGCGAGGACCACGTCGGCGGCACGGAGGCGGTCGCGATGAGGAAGGAGCGAGGCCAGGTAGAGCGGCACGGCCGCCGACAGGCCGACGCGCGGAACGTAGAGCTGGCGGACATAGGTGACGTCGACCCCGTGGACCCGCTCGCGGGCCGGGAGCCTCGTGAGCCTGGCGGCGCGCGCCGGGACGGAGAGCACGCGAGAAAAGGGAACGTAGGGGATGGCGGCGAGCACCTCGAGGTCGCAAGAGCGGGCGAGCTCGCCGAGCTGCATTCGGTTGAAAGGGGCGCTGAGGGGCTCGAGCGAGCTCGGGAAGATCTTCGTGGTGACGACGACGCGCATGCTGCATGCAACCTAGAGCCGCCGATTGCGATGCGCATCGTCCACGTCGTGCAAGGGCTTGGCATAGGCGGACAGGAGCGACTGGTCGTACAGCTGTCGCACGAGCTCGCCGATCGCGGTCACCAGCCCGCGATAGTCACGCTGTCGCCTGGTGGCAGCGTTCGCCTCGAGGCGCGCGGAGTGCCCGTGTACGACGCGCCCCGATGCCAGGGTCCAGACGCCTCGCTCATCGCGCGGCTCACCGCGCTCCTCTTCCGGCTCCGTGCCGACGTCGTGCACACCCACAATCCCGCTCCGATGCTGCATGCCATTCCGGCGGCGCTGTTCGCGCGCGTGCCCCGGCGCGTGCACACCAAGCACGGGGCCAACGTGTACGGCAGGCGGGGGCTGTGGGCCGCCCGTGCGGTCGTGCGTGCGCTGAGCGCGCTCGTGGCGGTGTCCCCCGAGACCGCCGCGATCGCGCGCTCGAAGGAGCGGGTCCCGCGCGGTCTCTTG
Organism: uncultured delta proteobacterium; assembly: GCA_963720145.1. Lineage (GTDB taxonomy): Bacteria > Myxococcota_A > Polyangia > Polyangiales > Polyangiaceae > Palsa-1150. Next base: position 22,269 of record CAVREO010000028.1, on the reverse strand, counting down.
CACGTCGTCCCGAACGGTATCCCCCTGGACGACTACGGCCCCGATCCCCAGGCACGCTCCCGTATCCGGGCCGCGCTGGGCATCCCGGCGGATGCGTTCGTCATCGGATTGGTCGGCCGTCTGGCCCCGGAGAAGGACTATCCGCTGCTCGTGCGTGCCATGACCCCGCTGCTCGGCGAGCGTGTCCGGCTGGTGCTCGTGGGCGAAGGGCAGGCGCGTCAGGATGTCGAGCGGGCCATCTCGCCGGAGAAGGCGCGCTACGTCACGCTCACCGGCGCACGCAGCGACGTCGCGGCGATACTCGCCGCTCTCGACGCGTTCGCGCTGTGCTCGCGCACCGAGGGGCTACCTCTCGCCGTCCCGGAGGCCATGGCCACCGCGCTACCGATTGTGGCCACCGCCGTCGGCGGACTCCCCAGCTCGGTGCCCCGCGACTGTGGCGTGCTCGTTCCGGCGGGCGATGAAGCCGCGCTCCGGCGAGCTCTCGCGACGTTCGCGAGTGACCCGGCGCGGGCACACGCGGTGGGCCGCTGCGCTCGCCGTCACGCGCTCGCGCGCTTCTCTCTCGATTGTGTCGCCGACGCGTACGAGAGCCTCTACCGGGAGCGCGAGTGCTCCCCCTGACGGCCCTGCTCGACACCGACGTCGTGGGGCGAATCGCCGTCGTGGAGGGGTACAACACCAACAGCTACCAGGCGCAAGACGACCCGAACCTGCCGGTCATCCGCCGCCACCCGTCGCTCTTCACCGGCCTCGATGGGAACCTCGAGCTGCGTCTTCTCGGTCGCGGACCCGACCGGACGATCGTGAACCTCGACGCCCGCGCCAACCACTACGAGCCCTTGCAGCCCCAATCGCAGTCCGACGACGGGGCGTTCAATGGGGCCATCGCGTCGCACGTCACCCTCGGTCCACGTACGGCTCTCATGATTGCCGACGGAGGCACGGTGACGAGCTTCAACGCGGCGCACGTCACGGACGGAACTATCTTCGCCTTCGACCCGACGCAGGAACGGAGCACCTACTGGTTGAACGACGGCTCCTTCGCGCTGGCGCACCAGCTCGCGCCGAGCTGGAGGCTCACGCAATCGATGGGAGCGACCGTCTCGGGCACGCTGCAGTCGGCGCCGACTCCGCTCCCGAGCGGCCAACTCGTCGAGCACCGGGGTGTCGACTACGTGATGCCGCACGCCGAGACCGACCTGGCCCACGACTTCTCGCCGCGTTCGGCCGGCGATCTGATGCTGATCTACCAGTATTCCCTTCAGCTCTTCGTCCTGGATCTCACGCAGAACCCTCCGCGCAACATCGGGCCGGACAAGCAGGCGTTTCTCACCGGGCTCGCCGGCTGGACCTACCACGTCAATCAGGACGTCGCGACGGTGCTGCGTGCGGGTGGCGTGCTTGGCTCGGCTCCGCCGCGCGATATCGATCAGCGCGCCATTCTCGCGCCGGCAGGCACGGCCGAATTCTACTTTACGCGGCCGTTCTTCGACCTCGTCGCTTCGGGTGCCTACTCGTGGGGCAGCATCAACCCGCGGCTGGGTTCGGGGCCGACGGGGAGCGCCAGTCTCCTCGCGATCGGCACCCCCCACCCGGTCGGGAGCTGGCGCGATTTCGCCGTGCTCGCGCGCGCTCAGGTCTCGTACTCGAGCTTGATCACGGGAATCACGCAGTCGAGCAGTCTCGGCCTCTACGCGTTCGGCGGCGAGATGCGATACGGCGTCAGTCGGTGGCTCGGGCTGCTTGCCGGCTACGACTTTCGCTACGCCACGTTCGGAACCCCCGGGCTCTTCAGTCCACCTTTTCTCCAGCAGGTCGTCTTCGTCGGACTGAGCGGATACTTCGCCAACGACCGCACCGTGCTGCCGCTCACGACGTTCACGGTGCCGGTACAGCCGCCCTCGTAGTCGATTGCCCGAGCCCGCTCGCGCTTCCCGGGAGCGGGGCTAACACCATCCAACCGTGCCTGAAGTCCGCCCCTCACCCGCGCCGAACCTTCGTGTGCAGTATGCGCAGCTGCTCGTGGAGCTGGGCGAGCTATCCGAAGCGGAGCGGGAGGTCACCGAGCTGCTCGACGCGCACCCGGAGGACCTGACGGGTGTCAACCTCCTCGCCAAGATCAAGCACGTGCGGGGCGAGCTCTCGCAAGCCGTCGCTCTCTGGGCGCAAATCCACGCGGGCTCGCCCCACAACGAGCGCGCTCTCATGTACCTGGGGAGCATTCTGCAGCTCGCGCGCGACCCGGAACGAGGCGCTGGAGAGTACCTCGCGCTCGGCCCGGGGCAGCTCGTGCACAAGCCGACCGCGCACCTGCAGCTCGAGGCCGCATTTCACGCCTTTCTCGCGCGTCGGGTGGACGAAGCGTACGCCGTCTGCGAGCGACTGGCGCATCGCTGGCGAACGCAAGATCCGATGCTCTACAAGCTGGCGGTGCTCGCGCGCGCCTGGATCGCCGAGCTCAGCGGAGACCTGGAGGTGGCGTGTACGACGCTCGAAGCGCTCGGCAACGAGCGGGGCTTCGAGACCGACACCGATCGCGTTCTGGCGTTGGCGCGTGTCTACGAACGTGTCGGGACGCGGGATCGACTGGAGAAGGCCGCCCATGTCTTTCGCTTTCTCGAGCGCAGCTACGGGAAGATGAGCGCTCTGCCGCGGCTGGCCCGCATCTACAGGCGCCTCGGGGACGTGGAGCGCGCCGACGCCTACGATTGGCGGTGGCTCGAGACATTCGAGCAGCGCATGCACAGGCCGACTCTGGTCGACGTGGTGCGTGTCGCCGCGGCCCGTTACGTGCCGCTCGAGTGGCTCTCCAGGCTGCGAGACGCGTACAGGTCAGCGGAAAGACGGGGTGCGTCGTACGCGCGCGAGGCGCCCCGCGAGGCGGAGGAGTCGCCCGGCAGCGAGACGCGCGAGCGGGCGCTGGCCGCGTTCCTCCTGGGCGACTCTCGGACCGCGCGGCACCTCCTCGCGGCGAACCCCGTGGATGCGCTCGACGACTCCTACCTGGCCGAGCTCGACGTCCTCGACGGGGACGTGAAGTCCGCGGCCGGTCGCTTCGCGCGTGTGCTCGACCCGGCGTCGCCTGACCCCCACATCGTGGGAGTGCTTCTGCGCGCGTACGGGCGAACGCGGGCGCCCGAGCTTCGCACCGTCGCTGCGCGGGCTCTGACCGGGAACGCCGTCGCCCACGACCTGGAGGCCCAGCTGCGCGCGACGCCGCTGCGCGCCGAGGCATGGCGCGAAATGGCCACGCTTCGCACCGTGCTGGGAGAGACCGAGGAAGCCGCGCGCTGCGCCGAGCGAGCGCGGGCGCTCGCGGACGCCGCTCAGCGGGATGCTCGCCCCGTGGGTCGAGTGCTCGCGGCGGCCGTGTATCAGTTCGTCGGCAAGACCAAGGGTCTGATTCACCAGGTGTGGGCCGACCGGCGGCCCGTCGCCGCGGGCCGCGGCGGATTTCTCGCCAGTGACGACATTCTGGGCAACGTCACGTTCGAGATGAAGCAGCACGTGCGAAATACGTTCTTCGCCGTGCGCGAATATGCGCGCTCGCGCTTCCCGCAGCAGACGAGCGACATCTTCGACTACCAGTACACGTACAAAGTCACCAAGGAGGACGAGCCCTCGGGCGGACCGAGCGCGGGGGTCCCGACGGCGCTCGCGTTCTTGAGCGTATTTCTGCAGAAGCCCGTGCCGCAAGACATCGCGTTCTCGGGTGTGCTCATCGCCGACTCTCACGACGCGCTCGTGGTACGCAGCGTGGGGGACGCTGCCTACAAGGTGAAGGGCGCCTACCACAGGAACTTGCGCCTCATCGTGATGCCGGCCGAGAACCGCGCGGATCTCGCCGCGAGCGCCCATGTGCCGGCGGCGGTTTGCGAGAGGTTCGTGCGATACGTGGCCACGTTGGACGAAGCCGTGACCGCGACGTTCGGGGAGGACGCGTGGATGTGAACCGCGCGCGGTGCGGTGTGCCTCGACGCTTCGACGGCGAAACCCGAACAAAAGAAGGCGGCGTCCGCGGGAGGACGCCGCCTTCTACGTAGCCGGACCGCCAATCGACGCGCAATGACTGGCTTGCCCGGCGTCAACCTTCGCAACGCGCGCGGTCAGACCGTCGGCCAGCCGAAGGGCGAATAGCCCCAGTGCACGAAGGGGAAGGTCTGGGCGATGCGGGCGGCCGCGTAGGGGTCCGCGTATTCGTTGCCCAGGCGCTGCTGATCCAGGCCCGTGTGACCGAGGCCCGTCTGTCCGAACGGATTGACGGTCGCGCCGTTCAGATTCCCGTTCGTCCACGCGTTGTTGTTCCACGGCGTATTGCCGAGCGACGCCTGCGCGATGTTCGGCCACTGAGCGAAGTTCGCAAAGGGCGACACGCCGGCGAATTGGTTGAGCTGATTGAAATACGGGTTGGCCGCGGAGTGCGCGATCCCGGAGAGTACGCCGGGGACCTGTCCCATGAGCTGGGGCGCGATCCCGAAAGCGCCCGGATACGCGCCGGCGAACGGCGCGTTCGTGCCCTGCAGCCCGAGCTGCTGTGCGTACGGGAGGCCTCCCCCGTGCACCGACAGGCGCACCTGGTTCAGTGCCTCGATCGTGCGGTTGATGCAATCGCTGAGAATCTGAAGCCTACGAATGTCCACCTTTGCTGTCTCCATTGAGAGTTCCTCCAGTTTCTTGTTGGATTGAGACGACTTCTTCGGACGAACAAACACACGCCTCCCCCACGAACGCGAGCGTTCGCGACCATGGAGCGGCCCGCTCCGAGGCGTAGGACGGTCTTGCGCTAGGCCACGGCGACTTGGCGTACACCGCCCGAGCCGTCGCGCGGGATTCGTACTTCGAGGACGCCGCGGTCTAGGCGGGCGGTCATGTCGGTGGTCCGCAACCCGGGCGGCAGCGGCACCACGCGGCGGAACGGGCCGAAGCGAGCCTCGGCATGCCGCAGCGACTGCCCGTCGGCGTCCGGAGGCGAGGGCGCGCGCATGCCGCTGATGACGAGGAGCCCGGCCTCGAGGTGCACGTCGATTCGATCGCGTGTCGTGCCGGGGACGTCGATCGCGACGACGACCTCGGCCGCGCTCTCGTAAATGGCAATGGGCGGCGCCCAGGGCGGCGCGCCGGTCGGGGCTCCCGGGCCGAGCATCCCGACGAGTCGGTCGATCTGCTCCTGCACGTGCTGCACGGGATCCTTCTCCGCGGGAATGGGCGCGTACGGCGCGTCGGACGTCGGCATGTCGCGGCCGGTGACAGACCTATAGAGCTGGGTCACCTGGCCGATGGCTTCGTCGAGATCCATGGTTTGTCTCCGCATGTGGTGGGGTCGCGGCGCTTTGCACCGCCCGTACCCTGCGCCCACGCCCCGCAAAATGCGCTGCGGCTCTGCGCGCGGCGAAAGCAGCGTCGAGTACCAAGTCGCCACGACGCGTATCGGCCCCCACACGGACACGAAGATCGGGGCTCGTGGCAATCCGTCACACCGTGGCGCGTCCGCTCGGACTATTCGGTCATAAGTCCACGGCCAGCGATATGGCCGCGAGCGTCCCGGGGCGCATGGCGGACGCGACGCGCTCGGATGCGAACTCGACAACCGGGCGTGGAAGCGCCAGGAGCTCGCGTGCGTCGACGACGACCGAAGCGGCGCTCGCGACCCGCCAGCGGACCCCGACCCCCACGGCGCCGAGCCCGGTCCACGTGTCGTCGTGAAGGCTCGTGAAGCCCGCGTTGGCGTTGCCTCTCGCGTAGAGGTGGTAGGCGCCCATGCCCGCGGAAGCCAGAAGATGCATGGCCGCGTTCGCCGGGTACTCGAATCCGATCTCGAGAAGCCCGAGGTCCTGTCGAAGCGACGCCGTGCCTTCCAGGCGGGGCGCGACGTCTCCCCCGAACATCGCGCTCGCGCCGAAGACGCCGAGGCTCCATGTGGGGGTGGCGTGCCATGTGACGCGAAGTGCCGGCCCGACGGCGGGCGCCACGTCCGGCCCCGCGTACACGCCGACGACACCGAATGCGAGGCCGAGGCGAGGCGCGGTCGGCGGCGCGGGCTCGCGGATCGCCTCGCGCGTCCAGCGGACGACGTCGAGTGGTGGACCGGGAGCGGGTGCCGGCTGCGGAGCGGTCGCCGAGGCCGTCTGTTCGGCCTCCGGAGCAGGCAGGACCAGCGGTTCGACCAGGCTTGCACGCATCAGCTCGACCACCCGAAGCGCCAGGGCTCGGTCGGACCCGTCGCCGCCGTGTGCCCCGATTCGCCGCACGACCGTCTTGTGCGTCACGTGGTCGGCCACCCAGACGTCGGTCGCCGCTCGCCCCCCCGCGCGTCGTAAGAGCACGGTCGCGAACGGCCCCTCGACCCCGGGTTCTTCGACCAGCTGACGGGCATCCTCGTCGCCGTCGACGACGCGTTCTTCCACCTCGAACCCGGCGGCCCGCAGCTCGGCAGAGAGCCGCACCTCGGCGTGATTGATGACCGGATCGGCGCTTCGCTCCCGCACGATGAGCACGCGCGAAGCTCCCGGCGCGCCCCCGGCATCCGCGCTGACGAGCGCTGCGCCGGCCGCCAATCCCAACGCACAGATGGCTCGCGCCGAAGCGGTCGCCGTCGCAGCCCCCCGCGCCGTCGGGCCCCGGCGGAACCGGGGACCGCAGGTCATGGTGAGAGGTCGCGCGCAGCGGCGGCGTACGGCCCGCTCGGGAAGCGCTGCAGGTAGCGGTCGGCCAGCGGCCTCGCCGCCTCACGACCCTGCAGTTTCGATACGAGGATCATCTTCCGTCCGAGCGCGTTTCCTGCGAACTCGCCGCCGGGCGCCTCCGCGAGGTACTTATCGTACCAGCGAAGCGCGTCGTCCGTGGCGAGATCCTGCTCTTCGGCGAGGCGCCCCAAGAGGAACGCCGCCGTGCGGGCGTCGCTGCTCGAGGGGAAGCGGGAGCGAATGGCTCGGAACGCGGCGCGCGCCACCGCGGCGTTGCCCTGGTACCGTGCCGCGTCGCCGAGCGCACGCAAGTCCGCGAGGGAGCGTGTCGAGATCACGCGCGTGACTCCCTCCGCTTCGGCGTCGCGGAGGACGCGCGCGAAGTCGCCTGCCGACACGAGCTTGGACCACGAAGGTGGCGGCGCGTTCGCGGTCGTCGGAAGGGAACTGCTGGGCACCCCTTCGGCCGGCTGCGCTGCCGACATCGATTCGGCCGGGATCGCCTCCAGGGCGCCGGCTCGCGGCGTCTCCGACGGCGGCGGCGCGCTGTCGATCTGCACCGTGGCTTCGCGCAGACGAGCCCGCAGGTGCTGTCCGGCCGAAAGCGGCTGCGCGTCCCCGAGGACCGGTCCCTTGACCACGACGGCTCCCGATTTCATCCAGACGTCGAGCGTCTCCGCGTCGGCAGCCCACGCGACCGTGAAGTCCGTTCCCTTCACGCGAACCGTGAACGGTCCGGCGTCGACGAGCCAGGACGTGCGATCGCGGTGCACCACCTGGACCTGCGCCTGGCCCTGCTCGAGGACCACCTCGGCGCCGAGGGGCGTCGTCCTCGCAACGCGCCCGCGCGATCCCGGAAGCAGCGCGACGTTGCTTCCGTCGTCGAAGACCAGGCGCGCGCTCGAAGCCGTGGGCGGGATGCTCACGTAGCCTTGCGAGCCTACCGGGCCGTTCTCGACGTGCCACGCGATCGCGGCGGGCGGATGCGCACGCACGAAGAAGAGCACGGCCCCCGTCGCGGCCGCCGCGCACGCCAGCACGATGGCCGACCGAGCGCGTGCGGGCGCACGCCGCCTTCCCATTTTCTCGACCGCGGCGATGAGGCGCGCTCGCCCCTCGAGCTGCTGCTGCAGCGAAGCGGCGGGCTCCGCTGCGCGCATGAGCGTGCCGAGTCGCCCGAAGCGGGGAGCGGCGCCGGGTTGCGCGTCACTCATCGTCCGTCTCCGTCCACGCGCACAGGAGGTCGTCCTGCTTCGCGCGTCCCCGCACGTGGTCCTCGGCGCGAGAGAGCATGCGCTTCACGGTGGCGAGCGACACGCCCAGAGCGGCCGCGGTCTCGGTCAGCTCGTGGCCCTCGGCGTGACGCAGGATGAACGCGAGGCGGTCGCGGTCCCCGAGGTCGTCGAGGATGGCGTACAGCCGCCGAACGGCCTCGCGAGTTCGCGGGTCGCCGTCGCTCGTCGCTACCTCGGGCACGATGCCGTCGTCCGAGAGCCGCAGCCACCGGCGGACACGTCGCTTCCGCAGGGCGCTGCGCGCCGTTCGCAGCGCGATGCCCACGAGAAACGGCCGCAGAGACGAAGCCTCGCGCAGGGTGCCGACGTTGCGGAAGAAGCCGACGAACACGTCCTGCACGAGGTCCTCGATGTCGTGCGTCGGACCGACGGACCGGTAAAGGACACCGCGAACCATTCCCGAGTAGCGGTCCCAGACGAGCCTGGCTGCGCGGGGATCGCGATCCCGCGCGAGCCCCGCCAGCTGCGCGTCGGTCTCGCCGCGCGCGTCGGCCGGCCGGCGGGGGTCCGAACCCCCGTGCAGCAGGCGCAGCGTCGTCTGGTAGCTCACGCAGAAATGGTAGCGGGAAGACGGCCGAACGGCTCATCTAGGAGACGTATCGGGGATGCGTTTTTGGTAGGGTGGTAAGGCCACCTACTTCTTGTGGTTCTTCGCCGCCAGCTGCGCCACCTCGGGGTACGCGGGGTCGATGGGGCCACCATCGTCTCCTGCGTCGCCTCCGTCGTCCCCGAGCGGATTGCTCGTGCTGAAGTCCGTCGTGATCTTCATGGTTCGAGGGTCCACCAGCACGTTGTACGGAACGCCCTGCGCGGCGAAGGTCACCGACGGATCGGCGACGACGGAGATGTTCGTCAGTTTGAACATCGTTCGCCACTGCTGCGCCGTGGTGACGCTCGCAGGCGTCCCGGCGACGTTCTGAATGACGAGCGTGAGCACCTGCACCCCGAGAGGACCCCAGTCGGCGGAGCCGGGTCCGGACGCGGACATCCAGTCCGGGATGGACATGGCCTCCGCCTGGCACGGAATGCACCATTGAGCCGAGGTGTCCATCAGAAGGGCGTTGATGCCCTTCGTACCGTCGCAGTCGAAGAAGTCCGTCATTCGGATCTTCGACGCCGAAGAGGCGCCCGGGGCAAAGCCTTGCCACTCGAGGGTGGGATCGAGGGTCGAACCGACGTTCGTGCCGTACGGTCCCGGAGGGTACTTGCAGGAGCCCGAGTCGCCTGCGTCGGCGACCGCCGAGCTCCCCGAGCTACTTCCCGAGCCGCTGCTCGACCCCGAGTCGACCGGGCCGCTGGCGCCCCCGCCACCCGAGCACGCCGTCGCCCAGAGCAGCGCGAGACCAAACGAGCATGTTGCGTGTCCCATCGTCGAGCCTTCTTTCATGGCATGCCTACGCGCCCGGAGCGGGCTCTCACGGCGAAGTAGCGACCCAGATCCCGGCCATCGAGTTCGCCTGGCAGTACCACGAGTAGACGATCTGATTGGTCGGTGTGACCTGCAGATTGAAATCCGCCTGCGTGACGAGCGTCTGCTTCGCGGCGGGTTTGGCGAGATCGAGAACTTCGACGTCGGCCATGCCCATGACCGTGTAGTTGTCGGTGAAGACCATCTTCGAACCGGAGAGCCAACCGAGGCTCGCGATGGTGGCGACCTTGGTGGGCGCGCCGCCGGATACCGGCGAGGCGTAGAAGTCGTAGGTCGTGTTCTTGAAGGTGGTGGCGCCGGTGACGAAGAGCTCGAACTTCGAGTCGCTGCTGAACCCGGCGACGTTCGCCGTGGTCGTGGGCCATTCGCGGAGCGGGGAGCCTGCTGTCGTTGCCGAGGCGAGGTACACGTCGGTGGCGCCGGTATTGGAATCGGTGTTCAGGTCGAGCTGCATCCAGTTTCCGTCACTCGAGAGCGCCGCAGCGTAATATCCGCCCGTTGCGATCAAAGGCGTGCTGGTCGCCGACATCGACGAATACCGGCTCACCGCGCCGCTCGTCGTCGAGTAAATGAGATCGCCGTTGGGAGCGAAGATGGCCCCGCCAGCGCCGTTTGCGTCGACCGCCGTCGGTGCGCCGCCCGCAATCGGGTAGAGCCCGAGTCCCGACGCGCCGACCAAGGGCATCTGCGCGCCGCTCGGGTCGACGGGTATGAAGTACCCGAACTGGCTGGGGTCGAATTCCCCGACGAGCGTCCGCGCGAAGCTCGAGGGCGCGCCCGACCCTGCAAAGCTGGCGACCGTCTGAACGGGCGCTCCTCCGTCGCCAGCCGTGCCGCCGTCGGCAGGCGATGCGAGGCAATAGGCCGCCACGAGAGTCGACCCGACGAACTCGACGACGACTGAGCAGTTCTGCAGATCGATGTTCGCTACGAGCGGGGTCTGCGCCTTGCCGTCGGCCGTCGTGAGGGTCAGAGTGCCCGTTCCGTCGGTCGGGGAGGGGGCGACGTACGCCACGAGAGAGCCGTCGGACGACATGTCCTGCCCCCCGACTGCGCTGGCGTTCATCGATATGGAGCTCGCACCCGTTGCCGGCGTCCACGCCCACAGGGGCCCGACACCCGTCGCCGGATCGAGCGTCACGTAAAAGAGCGCGCCTGTCGTCGTCGGCTGCAGCGCGTCGGTCTTGTACGGACCCAGCGTCACGGCCTTGCCTCCGGCGACGGGAACGGCGTTCAGGGTCTGCATGCCGGTGTCGACGTAGAGCGCGTAGTTTCCGTCGTAGGTGAGGCCCTTCACGACGAGCTGCGTCGTCGCCGCCAGGATCTGCGTTCCGGTCGGCGCGCCGGCGCCGCAATCCGGCCCGCCGTCGTCCGAGCCACCGTCCCCGGCGCTCGCTTCGGGGCCGGCCTCCGAGGTCGTCTTGCCCGCGTCCCTCGCCGCCGCTCTCCCCGGTGCTCGAGCCGCACGCGGCGAGCGCTCCCGCAGCGAGTACCAGCCCTGCGACGAGAACCCCATGGTACCGCGGCCCGCCCTCGAGCGGCCCCGCCGAAAGAACGCTAAGCATGGTATCTCGCCTCCTGCCTGAAGTCGGCCGTGCCGTCCCTATGGCCGGCAGTACCATGGATCGGTCAGCAAAACGCACCGTTTGCTGACGCTGATCAAGTACAAGAGGGGCGGACGCCGCCATGCGGCGTGGACCACGACTCAGGTGCTCCGACCGCGTCGAAAGGAAAAGGACCGACCACGACTGGGACCACGAGAAGTGGCTACTCAGCGAGCCCCAATCCGAAGCAGCACGACCTTGATCGTATCCAGGATGATGGATAGATCGAACATTACCGAATAGCTCTTGATGTAATAAAGGTCGTACTGCAGCTTTTCGAGGTGATCTTCGGCGGTCGCGCCGTAGCGGCACCGCACTTGCGCGTGTCCCGTGACGCCCGGCTTCACGTACAAGCGCTGCTTGAAATACGGCACCTGGCTGTCGAGTTGCTCGACGAAGACGGGTCGCTCCGGGCGCGGGCCGACCATGCTCATTTCGCCCCGCAGCACGTTGACGAGCTGGGGGAGCTCGTCGAGGCGTGTCAGGCGAATGAAGCGCCCCACGCGCGTGACGCGCGGGTCGTTCTCTTCGGCGAAACGCGCGCCGCTGCGCTCGGCGTCGACCCGCATCGAGCGGAACTTGTAGAGCGTGAACGGGCGCCCGAGCTCACCCGCGCGCACCTGTCGATAAAGTACCGGGCCGCGCGACTCGATGGCGATGGCCACGGCGGTCACCAACATGATCGGCGCCGCGAGCACCAGACCCACGGCCGCAATCACCACGTCGAGGAGCCGTTTCAGGCGTCGAGTCGCCGGGCGCACCGTGAAGCCGTCCGCGAAGATGAGCTGCGAGGGTTTGAGCTCTCGCACGAAGATTTTCCCTGTCTCCTCCTCGTAAAAGGAGACGCCCTCTTTCACCTCGACGCCCCGAAACTTCACTTCGAGTAGCTGCTCGACCGGCAGCGTGCCGCGACGATCCGGGTAGGCGACGAGCACGACCTGAATTCGTTCGCGCGTCACCATGTCGAGCAGCTCGCGGTACGTGCCGACGACCCTCCGCTCCGGAGCCACTTGCGAGCGATCGCGCGCGAGCATCCCGACGAGCTCGAGCCCCAGGTCGCGTCGATCGCTCACGAGCTTCGCGAGCTCCACCGCGAGCTCGCCGTTGCCGACGATGAGCGTGCGCCGCAAGAAGCCCGAGCCCTCGGTCACGCCGTTGTAGAGGAGACGCCAGGCGGGTATGCACAGCGCACTCAGGGCGAGCGCGACGAGGAACATGCCGCGTCCGATCTCGATCGGGGGTAGTGGGTAGAACGCCACGAGAAGGACGACGGCGCCGAGGGCCACCCCGCGCAGCGCGCGCTCGTAGACGGCGCGCGCGTGGCGCGTGGCGCCGAGATCGTAGAAGCCGGCGTAGTAGAACGCCCCCTGGATGACCGTGGCGAAGATCAGCGCCTTCTTCCCGATGTTGGGCAACGTCAGCCCGGAGTGGACTCCGAGCCGCAGGCACGCGGCCACGAGGGCCATCACGACGACGAGCGTCCCTTCGTAGAAGAAAAGGAGCAGCCTGCGCGGCGACCGGAAGAGCTCCACCATGGCTCGTGCCTCGCTCTCCCCTAGGGGACGATGACGGTGTCGCCCAGCTCCAGGGCGATGTTCTGCCGCAAGTCGCCGCGCCGCACGACCCCGGAGTAGTCGAACGGAATGCGCCTCTCGCCGCGCGAGTCGCGCCGTACGATGACGATGCGATCCGGATCGGCGAAGCGCGTGAAGCCTCCCGCGAGCGAGAGGCTCATGAGCACGGTCACTTCCTGGCTGGGCGCGAATTCGCCCGGCTTGTTGACCTCGCCGATGACGTAGATCTTGTACGACTTCACCTCCTGCACCTGGACGGTGACCGGAGGATCGTCCTGGTAGAAGCGATGCAGGCGCTGCTGGACGTCGCCGGCGATCTCGGCGGCGCTGCGGCCGGTCGCGGACACGTCGCCGACGAGCGGCAGCGAGATGGCGCCGTCCGGACGGACCGCCACCTGCGCGCCCAGCTCGTCGTGCTTCCAGACGACGACCTTGAGGACGTCGCCGGGGCCGATGCGATATCCGAGGGCGCTCTCGGCGGTCCAGTTGTAGAGCGGAGCGGGCGCGCAGGCGATGAGCGCGGACGCCAAGACGAGCGCGGCGAGCCGGAGGCGCTGGGACATGAGTGGCCCCCAATCACGAGCCGCGCCGCGCCCCGCCCGACGCGGCTTTCTCCAGGATCCGCGCGAACTCGCCTGCGAGAGCTCGCCTGTCGTAGCGGCGAAGCTCCGGCGCGTTTCGCCACGGAACGAGAACATTCTCCCCGCGGGCGAAGGCTTGGAGGCGAGCTCGCAGCGCGCCGGCGATGCCCTCTTCGTCATGCGGGTGGACGGCCGTGCCCATCCCGTGGCTCTCGACGAGGCGCGCCAGGGCCGAGCTGGGCGGTGCGAGCGTGAGCACCGGCCGGCCCAGGTGCATGAGCTCGAAGATCTTCGCGGGGTAGACGCTCTCTGCACCTGGGACGTCGTCGAGCAAGCAGAGGGCGAGGTGGCTTGCCCCGAGCTCCCTCAGCACTTGCGAATGTGGGACGTATCCGACCCGCTCCACCCCGAGCGCCTCGGTACCGGCGAACGCATCGAGCTCGGTTGGCACGATTCGGCCGAGAAAGCGCACCCGGAGGCCGCGAGCGAGCGTCGGGGTAGTCTCGTGCAGACGGCGGATTCCGCCGAGAAGGCCTCGCGCGCTGGTGAGCGCGAAGATCGTGCCCGCGTACGTCGCCACGAAGGAGTCGCGCGGAGGCTCGGGCAGCGTGGGAGGAAATCCTCCGGATCGTACCCGTTGGGGACCACGACCACCGAGCTCGCGTCGAGCCAGGGATGCCTCGACAGCAGGCGCTCACGAAAGTCGCCCGTGGCCGTGATCACGGCGTGAGCGCGCCGCAGGAGCGCCGCTTCGAGCGGGTCGCCGAGGACTCGCCCGAGTCGCGATCGACCCATCTCGTAGGACTCGCGCACCGTGCGCCATTCGTCGCGGTAGTCGAGCACGACGCCGAGCCCGCCGGCGCGGGCCAGCGGCGCGAGCAAGAACTGCGAGAAGGGCGGTCCGCTGATGAGAATGACGTCGTCGCGCCGTGCCGCGAGGCGCGCGATGAGCGCGCAATGGGCCGCCGGCTGCCAGAGCACCTGCGGGTCCGGAAAGAGGAGCTGCCTGGCGATCCCCGCAGCGCGGCTGCCGTTGCGAGCTGCCGCGTGCGCACGCCAAGCGGCCTGCTTTGCCGCGTATCCCGGCTCGAGTGTCCGGGCGCGAGTGACCTCGAGCTCGCGTGGCAGATCGTGAGCGATCGAGTCGTCTCGGAGGGGAACGCTGGGGTTTGCCACGGTGAGCACCGCCGGTCGCACGCCGTGCTCGGGCAAGTACTTGGCGAGCTTGGCTACGCGCTGCACGCCGGCACCGCCCACCGGAGGAAACGCGTACGAGACGAGGAGTGCGCGAAGCTCGGGTCTCACGTGCGCACGCCGAGTGCAACGCCTATACTCGTCCTCTCTATGTCCGCGTCCCCTCTCATCACGATCGCGATGCCCTGCCGCGACGAAGAGGCTCACATCGAGGCGTGCATTCGCTCGGTACAGGCGCAGGACTGGCCCGGCGACCGAATGGAAATCCTCGTCGCCGACGGCATGAGCATCGACGCCACACGCGAGATCCTCGCGCGCCTCGCCGCCGAGGACGCGCCGCATTCGCTCGATCGACAACCCGGCGCGAATCCAGGCTGCCGGTCTCAACGAGTGCGTTCGCCGCGCGCAGGGAGACGTCATCGTGCGCATGGACGTGCATGCTGACTATCCCCCCGACTTCGTACGCCAGTGCGTCGCGGCGCTCGATCGAAGCGGCGCCGACAACGTCGGGGGCGCCGCGCGCACGCGTGCGCGCACGTTCTTTCAGCGCTGTGTGGCGGCCGCGCTCGAGAGCCCGCTCGGCATCGGAGGTTCCCGGTACCGGCAGGCCGACGCCGAGGGATTCGTCGAGAGCGTCTGGCCCGGCGCTTTCCGTCGCAGCGTCTTCGAGCGCGTGGGTCTCTTCGATCCGCGCGCGGTGACCAACGAGGACGCCGAGCTAAACCAGCGCATCGCGGCGGCGGGCGGGCGGGTCTATCTGAGCCGGGACATCGTCGTCCACTACTACCCGCGCGAGTCCCCGCGCGCGCTCGCGCGCCAGTACTTCAAATACGGGCAGGGGCGAGCGCGCACGCTGCTCAAGCACCGCAGGCTCCTCGCGTGGCGGCCGGCGCTGCCCTTTCTGTGGCTCGCCGGCGAAGTCGCGCTCCTGGCCACTTGGCCTTGGCATCCGCTCGGGCCGTGGTCCCTCGCGGCGTATGCGCTCGCTACCGGCGCGGAGGCCGTGAGGGTCGTGCGTCGCGCGGACGGCCGGGGCGACATCCCCCACGACAAGGGCTTCCTGACGGTGCCGCTCTGCACGGCGGTCGTGTGGGGCATCTTTCCGATGCTCCACGTTTCGCATGGCGCCGGCTTCGCCGCGGGCCTCGTGAAATACGCGATTGGGCCGGACTGGGAGCCGGCCGAGCACCTGCCGTCGGGCGCCGTTGCCGGCCCAGCGGCGACCGCGGCCGAGTAGCTCGCACGAGCTTCGCAGGGCGGCCGGCCCGTGGCGATCGCGGGCGCACTGCTCCTGGTGTTCGTCCTCCTGGTGCGTCCTCAGGAGTTCGTGCCGGCGCTGCAGTCCATTGGCTTGCTCAACGTGTGCGCCGCAGTGGCCGCGCTCGGCATCGGCGTCGAGCTGGCCGTGGACAGGCGGGCACCGTCCTTCAGCCCGCAGATGCCGTGGCTCCTGGCCTTCGTGGGGTGGTGTTTTCTCGTCACGCTGACGCGCCTCGGCCTCGTGGGCCTCTCCGTGGCGTGGGAGTACGTCGGCCTGAGCGCGGTGTTCATGCTCGTCATCGCGCTGGCGGCCCGGACGATGCCCAGGTGGCGCGCAATCGCCGCGTTGCTCGTCGCGATCGGGGTGTTCCTGTCGTGCACGTGCATCCACCAGTCGCGGCAGAAGGCCGAGTGCGTCGCCATCGACACATCGGGTGGGGAGGGTGAGCGCTCGGGCGAGGGCCAGTCCGACGGACGCGAGTGCGACAGCGCCTGGACCTGCGAACAGGAGGGCCAACCGAGGACGGCGTACGTCTGCGAAAAGATCGGCTTGTTCGGCACGTTCACCGAAGGAATGCGCGTGCGTTGGCGCGGCACGCTCGGGGACCCGAACGAGCTCGCCATCGCCTTGGGCGCCATCATTCCGCTGGTCCTGGCTTTCGCGAACGGACCCGGCCAATGGCGCACGAAGGCCGCCGCGGCGGGGATCGTCGGGCTGGCCCTCTGGTGCGTCGTGCTCACGGGCTCGCGCGGCGGTCAGCTCGTCGTGCTCGCCGTGTTCGGGACGTACTTCGTTCGCCGGTACGGATTCAAGGGAGCGCTCGCCGGCGCGCTCTTCGCCATGCCCGTCTTGCTCTTCGGTGGGCGGACCGGCGAGGAGGCGGAATCCTCGTCTCTCGAACGAATCGAGCTGCTGTACACCGGCATGGACCTGATTCGGGCGAACCCCGTGCTCGGCGTGGGAACCGGGCAGTTCGGCGATCACGCGCTCAACGGCCTGACCGCGCACAATTCGTACGTCCTCGCCGCCGCCGAGCTCGGGCTTCCTGGAAGCCTGATCTGGCTCATGCTCGTCTACTCGTCGGTCAAGATTCCCTGGGTGGTTGCCGCGCGACCTCCCCCTGGGCTGAGCGAGGAGGTGCGTCCCTTTGCGGTCGCCCTCGTCGTGGCGTTCGCGGGGATCCTGGTCGGCGTGTTCTTTCTTTCGTTTTGCTACAAGGCGCTGCTCTTCGTTTACTTCGGTCTGGCGGGTGGGCTCTACGGCGCCGTGCGGCGCGCGTGTCCGTCCTTCGACGCGTCCATCTCGCTGAAGGAGGTGGTCGGCGTCGCAATCTCGGACGCGGCCGTCCTGGCGTTCGTCCTCGTCTACAGCCATCTGAAAGGAGGTCACGCATGACCGCGACATGGGCCTCGGCCACGGTGTGCGCGTTTGCCATCGGCTCCGCCTGCACCGGCGCGTGCTTGCGCGGCCCGGAGGCTGTGGCCTGGGCCCAAGGCCGCGCCGGGTTGCCCCAGCAAGCCGTCGCACCGATCGACGCCGAGTCTTCCAACCGCGCGGAGCCCGAGCCGATCGCGCGTCCGGCAGGGATCGCACCCGCGCATCCTGCTCAGCCGCGACCGACTTGCCGCGCTGCGTGGCCTTCGTGAGGCCGCCGCTCCCTCCTGGCGGAAGCTCGCCACGCGCTGCGACGAAGTCGCGCGCGAGAATCGACGCGGGCTACGAGGGCTGGGACTGGGGCAACGCGGCGCTCGATCTCGCCCTCTGCCACCAGGTCACCCAGCGCGTGGACTACGCGACCGCGGCGCTCACGTATCTGCGCGCCCTCCTGGACGATCGCCGCGCGATTGGCGACGGCGCAGGTGGAGACGCCGCCGTGAGGCACGACAGCGGCTACCCGATTCGCTCCCGGGGCTGCTTCGGCGCCATCGCTTACGACTGGCTGCACGACGCACCCGGAATGACCGCCGAGCTGCGCAAGCACGTCGTGGATTGGCTCGACACCTGGACGAAGTGGTTGCCGAGTCCGGCTACAACCGCGACCAGCCGATCAGCAACTACTACGTCGGCTGGTTCGGGGCCCTCGCGTTCGGGGGCGTCGCGGCCGAGGGCGACGACCCCCGCGCTCTCGACATGCTTCGCCGGCAGCCAGCGGCTGTACACGACCGGGCTCGAGCCCGCCTATCGGAAGCTCGCCGGGGGCGACTTCCCCGAGGGCTGGCAGTACGGCGAATCTGGTGGGTGCCGTGCTCGCGATCTTCGCGGACACGATGTCGCAGCGGGGGAGTACGCCGGCGCCGCTCGAGCCGTTGCCCTGGCTGCGTGAGATCGTCGCGTACCGCGCGCACGCGCTCTGGCCGGATCGCAAGCACACCCTGGACACGGGCGATTGGTCGGACAAGCCAGCGGTTGCGCCGGCGCACGCCTTGATGGCCCTGTCGGTCGTGTTGCCCTCGTCGGATGCAGCCGCACGCCAGGCCCGCGCCCTGGCACGCCTGGCCGGCGACCCCAAGGAAGAGTGGTTGTGGCTCGCCGCGATCGCCGACGATCCGTCCCGGCCGACCGAAGACCCGCGGCGGGGCGATACGGGCTACTTCGCGCCGGGCACGGCGAGCATGACCGCGCGCACCGACTGGTCGGAGAACGCCGTGTGGGTCGCGCTGGTGAGCGCCCCGTCGCTGTCCGATCACCAGCATCTGGATGCCGGCCACTTCGAGGTCGTGCGAGGCGCCGACGCGCTGCTCGTCGATGGCGGCGGCTACGGGCTCGTATTCCAGCTTGAGCCACAACGTCATTGCCGTCGACGACGCCAAGGAGAACGACACGTACGCCCCGACCAAGGGACGTGGAGCGACGCGGCGGCCATCGCGCGCCAGGAACAAACGGATCGATACTCGTATGGGCTGGCCGAGTACGCGAGCGCCTACGATCCGGCGGGTTACCCGAAGCAGCATCCGCAGCGTTCCGTCGTCCGCGCGGAGCGAGAGATGCTCTTCTCGCGCACGCCGTACGGAGGCGCTTCCGAGTCGGCGCGCCTCGTCGTGTACGACCGCATGACGCTCACCAAGCCGACGTACGGGACGACGTTTCTCTTGCACGGCGGCGCTCAGCCGCAGGTCGCGGACGGCGGCGTGCGCTTTTCCGTCGGAAGTAGCGTGGCGTACGTGGCGACGCTCCTGCCTGCGCACGTGCCGCCGTCGCTCGTCAAAGAACCGACTCCCCTGGGCGACGGTCCCTACTACACGAACTCACCGCCCGAAGGAGTGTCCGGGGTCCGAGTGGAGGTCCGGTCACCGCTCGGCAGCGTGGAGCGGAGATTCCTCCACACGATCGTCGCCGGACCCCGCGACCTGCGCGCGCCCGTGGTCGTACCCATCGAGGGTGACGACGTCGACGGAGCCGCGATCGACGACGAGGCGTACCTCTTCGCGCACGCAGAGGTAGAGAGGAGAGCTTCGCCTCTCGGCTACCAGGCGCCCGCGTCCGTGAGGCGGCACCTCGTCGCGTCGCTGGCTCCGGGCGCGCACTACGCGGTCGAGGTCACGCAGGAGCGCGGCCAATGCCGCGTGCAGCTCGGGCCGGGCGAGGGACGGGTCGCGTCCAAGGCGGGCGTCCTTTCAATCGAGGTGGCCCCGGGGTGCGCGTTGCGGTGACGACCGGATGGCGGTGAGCTCAGGTCGGCCGCTGGACGGTGCGCGGGGGCGCGCCCGGCGGCGGCCCCGAGCGCGCCCCGGTGCGGATGCTCTCGGGACTGAGGAGAATCAAGTCGCGGGCGAGCCGGATGGCTTCGGGAAGGGTGTCGGCGAGAAAGACGTGCTCGTGCGCGATCTCGAGGTTCGCCTTGTCGAAGACGCTGCGGGGTTCGGGCAGCGGCCCTGCGATGACGACGAGCTTCTTCGCGTGGCGGAGGCGTTCGATCGAGCTCTCCAGCGCGACGAGCCCGGTCGCGTCGATGGTGGGTACCGTCCCGAGCGAGAGCACGATCACGCGCGCGCCGATGCCGGCGGTCTCGATGGCGCCCATGGCCTTCTGCGCCGCACCGAAAAAGAGCGGGCCGGCGATCTCGTAAACGCTCACGCCCTCGGGCACCGCGCGGGTCTCGTCCCCCTGCGACGCGGGCGCCAGCACGCGCGAGCTCGTGAGGTCGGACATGCGCTTCATGAAGAGGAGGGCCGCGAGCACCACCCCCACGCTTATCGCCACGACCATGTCGAACGCGACCGTGAGCACGAAGCACGTGGCCAGGACGGCGACGTCGCTGCGCGGCGCGACCCGCACGATGTGCAAGGCGTGACGCAGATCGCTCATGTTGTAGGCGACGAGAAGCAGCAGCGCAGCGAGCGCGGCCATCGGTACGTAGGCGACGAGCGGCGCCGCGAGGAGGATCGCCGCGAGCACCGCCAGCGCGTGGATGACCGCGGCGATCGGTGAGGTCGCGCCCGCGCGAATGTTGGTGGCCGTGCGCGCGAGCGCGCCGGTCGCGGCGATGCCGCCGAAGAACGGGGCGACGATGTTGCCCAGGCCGAGCCCGACGAGCTCCGCATTCGGGTCGTGCTTCTTGCCGGTCATGCCGTCGGCGATGACGGCCGACAGCAGCGACTCGATCGCACCGAGCATCGCGATGGCGAACGCCGGCGCAGCGAGCTCGCGCACCCTCGAGAGCGTCATGCCTTCCGACCCCCAGGGCAGGACCGGCAACGGAGGGCGTTGCGGGATGCCACCGTGGAATCGCGAACCGATCGTGGCGACGTGGAAACTCGGGATCGCACGGCCGACCAGGCTCACGGCCACGGTGACCACGACGATGGCGACCAGCGGCGCCGGTACCGCCTTCGACACCCGCGGCCAGAGTATGAGCAGCGCGAGCGTCGCGGCCGCGATGGCGAGCTCCGCCGGCGATACCCCACCGCGCACGGCCCACATCGCGCCGAGCTTTTCGAAATACCCGTCGGGAAGCGCGCCCATGGGCAGGCCGAGCACGTCTTTCACCTGCAGCGTCGCGATCACCGTTGCGATGCCTGCCGTGAACCCGGTCGTCACGGGGTGAGGGATGAACTCGATGAGCCGGCCGAGCCCCATCGCCCCCATGGCCACCAGCAGAACGCCCGCCATCAGACCTGCCGTGAGCAGTCCGGACAGTCCGTGCTTCGCCACGATAGGCGCGAGAATCACGATGAACGCCGCGGTCGGTCCGGTGACCTGGTGCTTCGATCCGCCCGCCAGCGCGACCACGATGCCGGCGACGATGGCCGTGTAAAGGCCGTGTTGCGGAGCTACGCCAACGGCGATCGCCAGCGCCATCGAGAGCGGCAGCGCGACGATCCCCACGACGATGCCCGCCAGGGCGTCTTGTCGCAGACGCGCAAGCGAGTATCCCTGCGCGAACGTGCGCCGTAGCGCCACGGCGAACGGGACGTCGACGCGCGCGGGCGCACGTTCGAGGAGAGACGACTTGCGGTGCGGCAACGATATCGAGCGTACCAGAGCGCTCCGCAGCTCAGCGCAGGGCTTGCTCGGCGAACCAGCGACTCGTTGTTCGCCTTCTGGGCCCGCCGCAAAAGAGGGCGGCAAGTCGCTCCATCCCCCGACGGTGAGCTCGGGGTGCGCTCGCGTGAACGCCCGAACGCCCGGGGAGGCTGCTGCCCAGGGGCGTAGCGCCTCAGGCGGCGCGGGCAGTGGCCGTCTGGTGGATTTCGAGTAGCTGGACCACGCTCCGTCCGAACAGGCGTAGCAGGAGGGAGCGGTGAACTGCAGCGCGACCGCGAGCTGACCGTCGCGATTGTAGGAGGGGACGATTGCCGTCAGCTCGATCTCCAGCTCGCCGTTCTGGGCGAAGGCACTCACGTCCTCGTCGCTGGCGAGTGCTTTCGAAGCCAGAGCCCGTTCTTCGCTCTCCACGAGACCGTCTGCCAAGCCGACGCCGACGTCGGCCTGTCTCTCCGCATCCCATACGACGAACGCGACGCCGACGTTCCCGTGGGCGCCGCATGTGTAGGTGAACGTCGATTCGCGCACGAAGAGGTAGGGCCCCACGGTGGCGACGAGCTCCACGCGCTGCTCGATCTCTTGCGCGCCGTCGCCGTTGGCGGGCATGACGACCTCGACCACCGAGCCTGCCTCCCCGGACGAGTCGACGCGCGCCAGCGTGGCACGGACACCACTCCCGGGCGGGGGCGAAGCGGCGGACGCCTCCTTTCCGTTTTCGCCTTCGTCTTCGCACGAGGTTGTCGCCGTGGTCTCTGGCGCTTCCCGCCACGCCCAGATCTTTCCTCCGGCCACCAGACGCACCTCGTCGGTGCGCGCGGTGACCCCGCCAGCGGCGTCGATGGTCCACGTCTGGCGGGCGCCTCCTGGACCCGTCGTCCACACGAGCGCGCGCGGCTCGGGCGCGGCGGTCCAAGAGGCGGCGACACGCGCCGCGACGGGAGCCTCGAGGTGGACGCTGGGTAGGGCGCACGCGGCCAACCCGGCGAGAGAAGCGAGAACGAAGAGGGAGAGAGCGACTGCTGGCAAAGACGCGGGAGTCATCGTTTCTAACTGGACTGGAGCAAGCCCCGTGCTTGCGCGTTCTATGACCAATATCCCACGCTTCGTCCGCAAACGTGTGGCCCTCGCAACGCACCCCGCGGCGCGCCAGCCACGGTCCGC
>CAVREO010000027.1:0-34665 GCA_963720145.1 uncultured delta proteobacterium | reverse complement strand
CTGTCGATGCGCACCTCGTGCAGGCCCGGCGCGACGGCGCTCGAGATGACGGGCCCGGGGCTCGCGACGGCGCCGTCGATGCGGACCCGCGCGGCCGCCGGCACCCTCACCTCGAGCATGCCGTAACCGGGAGGGATCTCGGCTCCGAGGGGTATCTCGTCCGACTCGGCCGCCGAAGGTTGCGCCAGCGGGGCCGCCGATGCGGAGCCCGGAGTCGAACGCGCCGCGGAAGGCGCGAGCGTCGCGTCGCCCGAGGCCGCCCGCCAAGCCATGCCAATCGCAACGCCCAGCGCGCCCATGGATAGCGTGGTCAGGGCCAGGCCCCAGGCCGAGTCCTTCTTTCGGGCTTCGCGCGGAGCCGCGGACGGTACAAGCCGCACGGTGGTCTCCGCGACCACCAGTCCGGAGCGCGCGGGCACGCTCTCGAGCGACGGTGCCGGGAGCGGGGCGGAGATGTCTTCCTCGATCGGCAGCTCCTGCGTGGCGGCGAGCTGCAGGACCGGCGGAGCGGCAGGGACCTCGTCGCTCGATGACGCGGGGACGATGGCATCCGGCGGGATCGAGGGTGAGCTCGATTCGGGTGCTTCGTCAATCTCCGGCGGGTTCGACGACCGCCGGCGAAGCTCGCTCGGCTCGACAATCGGCGGTGAATCCAATCCCGGGCGAGACGATGGCGCGGCAGGCGACCTGTCGCTCAGCTCGCGCATCACGGCGTCTTCGAGCGACGAGGGGTTTGCGTCCTCCTCGTGTTCCCGGGACGGCGCGGATGGGCGCGCAGGGAGCGACGGAGAAGGGTGCGGAGACATCGGCGCGCGCGGCGCATGGTCGCGGCTTGCCCCATCCGGAACGACCGCCGCTCGCGGCGAGAGCGCGCGCGGGATGAGCATGGGGGTGCTCGGCCTGGCGTTGGGCGGCGTGGACCGCAGCCCGCTCGGAGCCCCTTGCAGGATGGCCAGCGCCGACTCGACGGCGGGCGCGAGAAGGTCGACTTCGCCCGGTCCCTCGGCGGCGGATATCGCGCCGCGCACCGCGAGGTCCGCGAGCACGTCCTCGAGCAAGCTCGGCGCGACCTCACCGGCGAGCAGGATGTGCCGCGGCGAAATGCCGCGTGCCAGTTGCCGGATCAGCGCGTTCGTCGGGTTGGGCGTGGCGGCCAGGTACTCTTCGAGAATTCGCTCGTCGAGCTTGAGCCTTGCCACGTGCATGGTGCGCGCGCCCGTCGTCGCCGCAATCGCGCCGCGCGCGGCGGCAATGGGCGCGGCAAGCTGCTCGAAAAGCGATCCGGTCAGGTCTCCCCGGATACCTTCGGCGGTCGGAGTCACCACGAACCGCCCCGCCCCGACGCCGAGCAGACCCGCCAGGGCGCGCTCGCCGCTCTGGTAGCTGCCGTCGCTCGCGGTGCGCGTCGCCTTGCGCGGCGCTCCCCCACGGATCTCCACCTCGTAGAAATACGTGGCGTCGCGGACGGCCACGCGCGCCTGCTTGCGGATCACGCAGACGAGCTCCAAAAGCAGCCGCGGAGTGAGCCCGTCGAGGCGCCCTCGGACTTCGCCCTCGCTGCGCAGACGCATCTCGACGCGGGCGCGCGGGCGGAGCACTTCACGCACGCGCGCGAG
This sequence comes from uncultured delta proteobacterium, assembly GCA_963720145.1. Classification (GTDB taxonomy): domain Bacteria; phylum Myxococcota_A; class Polyangia; order Polyangiales; family Polyangiaceae; genus Palsa-1150. The sequence goes on along the minus strand of CAVREO010000027.1, from coordinate 33,049 downwards.
AATGGCGCGCGAGTCGCTCTCCTTGCGCATGTAGGCCGCGGCGCTTGCGCCGAGCTCGCGCACCCTCTGGAGCAGGTCTTCCTTCCAGGACAAAAGGATGACGGGGGTGTCGCGAAGCGCGACGTCGCGGCGGAGCGCCCGGCACAGCGCGAACCCGTCCATGTGCGGCATGAGGATGTCGCTGACGACGACCTCCGGCTGGAACCGAAACGCGGCGTCGAGCGCGGCGGCACCGTCGAGAGCTTCATGCACCTCGCACCCTGCCGTGCGCAGCAAGTCGGATATGAACCAGGTGACGCCGGGGTCGTCGTCGGCGACGACGACGCGCCGGCCGTCGAGGCGCACGTCCGCGCCCCCGCCTCGTCCTCGAGAGGGCGAGCGGTCCGCCTCGGGGAGGTCTTGGTGCAGCCACGGCGCCAGCGCGATGGCACCCTCGGGGGCGTCGCCTCCGAACCGCACGGCACCCCCGGTCTTCAGCGACACGATCTCCTGCACGCGCGCGATCGCACCCCAGAGCGCGCCCAGCACCTCCGTCCCCTCGCCGAGCGGGATGCGAGCCGACCGGGCGGTGGCGTCGACGCTCTCGAGCAGGGCTCCCTTGAGCTCGTCGGCGAGGCGCACCGCGAGCTGCTCGAGCGTCGGTTCGCCGAGCGTCACGCGGATGGTGCGGCCTTCGCGGGCCTCGAGGACCTCGTCGCAGGCGCGCCGCAGTACGTCGGCCGAGACCGGCTTCGGCAGCGCGCGGGCGACGCCCAGCGCGACGAAACGCGCCGCCTCGTCGTTCGCTCGAAACGTCCCCACGGCCACGATGGGCACCGCTTCGGTGAGCGGGTCTTCGAGGAGCGCCTCGATGAGCGTCGCTGCCTGCGGCACGTCAGCGTCGACGACGAGGGCGTCGGGTGCGTAGGCCCTCGCCAGCTCCAGCGCTGTTTGTGCGTCCTCGGTGCGCTCGCACTCGAGGGTGCGCGATCGCAGCGCCGCGTCTTCGGTGAGGGACTCCGCGAGATCTTCGCTTCCTACGATCAGCACGGACAGCGGGGCTTGCCCGGGCGCCTCGTCTACCGTGTCGCCGGAGTCTCGCGGACCCTCGTCCCGTCGCGGCCGCGGCGGCGACTCGCTCCAGGCGAGGGCGGGCAGGTCATCGAGCGTCTGGGCGAGGAGCGATACGTCCTGCTCGCGCAACGACCCGGACTGCGCGCTGCGATCCAGCAGAGCGAGCGTCTCCTGAAGGGCGCGCGCCATGGCCTCGAACCGCAGCAGTCTGGCTCCTGCGCCGAGCGCGTGGAGTCGCCTGCGTAGCTCGTCGCGCGCGCTCGTCGAGGTCGGGTCGTCTTCGAGCGCGAGCAGGAGATCGCGAGCGTCGTTCACTTTGCGCCCGAGAGAGGCGACGAAGTCGGCACGAGCGCCGCCGAGCCGCCCCCCCTCCGCGCCCCTGGCGCCGGACACACTGCTCGACATGACTACTTCCGGGCTAGCACGAGCAATGCGCCATAGGCTAGCTTCGCGCCCCTCCCGTCCTCCCGCGTCCTATCGCGCTTCGCCGCTTTGCTAGCCTTGGGGCCCTTGGTCGCGATGGGGCTCGCTTTCAGGACTGCTCGACCGGACGACCTCGAGCGTCTCGTCGACGTGCACGCGAGCGCTTTCCCCGACCGGCGCGGCCGGGACGACCGGGCGCGAAACTTCACGCGGAACCCGCTCGGCAATCTGGGAGACCTCCACCTTGCGGTGTCGGAGTCGGGCGAGGTGGTCGCTCACGGGTTCCTCTTCTCGCTCCGGGCCTGGTTTGGCGCCCGGCTCGTCCCGGTCGGGGGCATCGCCAGCGTGGGGGTTGCGCCCGAGGCGCGCGGCCGCGGAGTCGCCTCGGCCCTGATGGCTCATCTGCAGGCGGTCTCTCTTGCGCGCGGCGATGCCGTCGCCGTGCTGCACCCCTTTCGTCAGGGGTTCTACGCGCGTCTCGGGTACGCGACGACGACCCCGTATCGGCGTCTTCGGATCTCGCCGGCGTCGGTTCCTTGGACTGCCGAGCTGCGCGCGCGACCCGCCGCCGGGAGCGATCGCGGGGCCATGCGCGCCTGCTGGCACGACATGGGCGCGCGCCGATCCGGCACGCTGGAGCGGAGCGAGCGGCTCTGGGAGTCGCGGTTCGCCGACGAGGCGACCACCTGGCTGGTCGTCGAAGGTGCGGCCGGAGTCGAGGGGTACGTCGCCTGGACGCTCCAGCAGTCGGAGCCTCACGCGGCGACCACGCTCGCCGTCCGCGAGATGGTCGCCCGCACCGACGCGGCGATGCGGTCGCTGTGGAGTCTGGTGGGTGCCCAGCGCGACCAGGTCGCCGAGGCACGCATCGACGTCTCGGCGGACGACGCCGTGGAGTGGGCGCTTCTCGATCCGGACCGCGGACGATTCGGCGACGCTCGAATCGAGCACGCGCTGGGCGAAGTGGCGGCCGGACCCATGGTGCGCATTCTCGACGTCGCGCGCGCGCTGGAGGCGCGCGGCTATCGGGCCGACGGCCGCCTCGAGCTTTCGATCGGCGAGGAGGCTCTGGAGCTCGACGTGAGAGACGGGAAGGGCTCGGTAGCCGCCGCGACCGGCGCCGAGCCGAACCTGCGGCTACGGCCGGCCGCCCTGGCGGCCGTGGCGTTCGGCGGCCTGCGGGCTTCCCAGGCGGAGCGGCTCGGCTGGCTGGCGGCTCGCGACGGCCGTTCCCTCACCCTGGCGGAGGCGCTCTTCTCCATGCCTGCGTACTTCTCGCCCGACGCGTTCTGAGAGCTTGGTACATTGCGCGAGCTTGTCGATGCCCGCGTCTGCCCCGCCGCCACCGAGGCCCGCCGAAGACAGCGCGTCGCTGGTCGTGCGCTTCGGCGTGGTGCTGGGCCTCGCCGCGGCAGCGGCGCTGGTGTGCTCCGTGCCGGCGGTCGTGCGCGTGTCGGCGACGCTCGCCGGAAGCGGCTTCAGCTTCCACGCTTGGGTCGGACTGTCGGCGGCGGTCCTCGGGCCGATGGTCGCGGCGGTCGTCGTCCTGCGCGGCGCCGCCGAGGGAATCCGAGCCTTCGCGGGACCGGGCGCCGCGCTGCGAGCCTTCGGGGTCGCGCTGTGGCTGACTACGCTCTTCGTGACCCTCAGCTGGTTCGGCGGATTGCTGCGCGCGACGACGCATCACCACGCCCTGGCCGGCGTGACCTACGCCTTTGGCGCGCTCGCCCTCGCCGTGGGCCTCGGGCTTGTCTGCGCGCGCATGGTCGCGATCCTGCAGGAATCCCCCGCGGAGATGCGCAGCCTGGCCCTCGGCGGGCTCGGGGGCGCGATAACCGTGGCTCTCGTCTGGATGGCGGTTCGCTTCGGCCGGGCCGCCTCCCACGACGCCGCCTCTTCGGAGGCTGCCGCGACGGTGGTCGACCTGGTCGCCTTCGCGCTCGCCGCGTTCCTGGCGTCTCGACGGACGCTCGGCGCTCCGCGCATCCTGGCACTGGTCGGCCCGCCGCTCGCGGTCGTCGTTCTGGCGACGGGGGTCTCGGCGCTGCGAGATGCCGCCCTGCGGCAGGCCATGGCCGAACGAGCCCCGGCGTTCGCGCCGGCGGCTCGGCTGGTCAGCGGGCGCTGAGCGGCCGGCACCTCTTGCACAAAACGGCCGCTCGATGCCAAGAAGGAGCGCCCCAGGCGGGCTCCGCGGCATCGGAAGGAGAATCGAGATGCGACCGGCAGCAGCGGCATTCGGCGTCCTCTTCGTGGCGACCCTGTCTCTTCCTGCGGGGGCGGCCGACTCGCCGTCCCCTCCGGCGTCGGCGCCCGCACCCCCACCTCCCGCACCCGCCGCTCCGGCGTCCGGCTCGGCGTCCGCGCCGCCACCGCCTGCGCCTTCCGCATCGGCTTCCGCGGCGCCGAGCAGCCCGGCCCCCGCTCCGGCCGGATCAGCCGCTCCGGCCCCGCCCGCCGCGTCGGCTCCACCTGGCGCGGCGCTCCCACCGCTCGCCCCACCCCCGGACGCGCCGGCCGCTTCCGCCGCGCCCGCGCTGCCGGAACCGACGACGCTTTCGCCCGCTCCTGCTGGGCCGCCGCCCGGCCCGCCGGCGGCCGCTCAGCCGGCGGCGCCGGCCCTGGCGACGCACGAGGGCCCCCAGCTTCAGAACTCGCCGCCAAAAGGTCAAGCGTTCTACGCGTCTGGCTGGTTCTGGGGAGCCCTCGCCGGTGCGGCGTTCGCCGCCGGAGCCGTTTACTTCGCTTCGCGCGACAACGGGCCCCCGACGATCCATCTTGAAGCGCAGGTGCCTCATTGATGGCCCGCGTTTTCGCTCGCCTGGTCGTCTTCGTGGCCGCGCTCCTGCTCGCCTCCGGGCTGGGGCTGCGCGTCGCCGGGGCCCAGGCCGAAGAGCTCGCGGCGCCGCCGCCTCGTGACGTGGTCGTGCTGGTCCAGCCCTCGGCGGTCGAGCTTCCGCCGGTGCCGGAAGACTTCGTTCGCGTCGACGGCGGGTCGATCGTATTGGAGCTGCCGGGCAGCGTGCGCGACCGAGCGGATGGCCTCGCGCGGGACGCCACGGCTTTCCGCGAGCGGCTCGGCGCCGATCTCGGACAGCCGGTTCTCGACCATGTCCTCGTGCGCATTGCCCGCACACCCGATCAAATGGCGGAGCTTTCCCCCGCGGGGCTCCACCCCCGCCCTACGCGGCCGGAGTTGCGCACCCGTCGCTGCACCTCGCGCTCTTGGCTCTCCAGGCCCCGCAGACCTGGGAGGCGCCGGACCTCGCGGAGCTCCTGCGCCACGAGCTGACTCACCTCGCTCTGGCGGACGCGGTCGGCGGTCACCACGTACCCCGCTGGTTCGACGAAGGGCTCGCCGTCCACGAATCCGGCGAGCTGCCCATGGCTCGCTTCTGGGCGCTCTGGGACGCCACGCTCAGCAAGGGACTCTTGCCGCTCGAAGACCTCGACCGGGGGTTTCCGTCCAATCGGTACCAGGTGAACATCGCCTACGCCGAGTCAGCCGACTTCGTGCGCTACTTGATGCGCGATGCGGACCGCGCCCGCTACGGCTCGCTCGTCGATCGCGTCCGCGCCGGCGTGCCCTTCGGCCGTGCGCTCGAAGATGCGTACGGCACCGACATGCACAAGCTGGAGTACGAGTGGCGCTCGGAGCGCAGCCACAGGTTCGGGCTGGCGCCGATGCTCACGGGCAGCGGCCTTCTCTGGATCGCCATGGCAGGCCTCATGGTGGCCGCGTGGGTGAAGCGCCGTCGCCGCGCGAAAGCGACGCTCGCCCAGTGGGCGCGAGAAGAGGAGGCCGAGCTTGGCGCCGCGCTCGCGGCGACGCGCCGGCTGGCGAATTCGCGCGGGCACGGTGCACTCGGCGAGCACGCGCCCGTGCACGGCTTCGGCGCGCATGCCTCGGTCGAGGAGCTCGGCCTGCGGGCGCGGGCGCACGAAACCGGGACCGACGGGACGCGCCCAATCGAGACCGGCGGCAGGCCGGCCGGGGATGCGGGCACGGTGGGCGAGGTTGGCGAGGTGGCCGCGGCTCCCGCTGGGCGCGGGCTCAACGTGCCGCGGAGCGTTCCCGTCGTGGAGCACGACGGGCGCTGGTACACCCTGCACTGATCGGGCAACCTGGTACGATTGGACCAGGTGCGCAGTCGGTGGACCGCGAAGGGCTTGGCGCTCGCCACGACCGCTTGCGCGGCCGTGACAGGTGCCCCGCTCTCGTGCGCGACGCCGTCGCATCCGCCGGCCGTCGTGGACGAGGGCACGGGCAACGAGGCAGGCGGTTCCTCGAGCGGCTCGCAAGGGACCCTGGGAGGCGACGGCGCCGTGGCCGCACCGATGTGCAACCTGGGGCCGAAGGGCGGCGTATGCGCCTGCGTCGACCAGCCGCTCCTCGGGGACCCGCCGAATCTCTACTTCGTCCTCGATCGCTCCGGCAGCATGAACAACGCGTGGACGGGCTCCCAAGTCTCGAAGTGGACGCGCCGTCGTGAACACGCTCACGGCTCTGGTCACCGCCCTCGGCCCGCGGGCGAGCTACGCCGTCGCGGTTTTCCCCATCCGTACTACGCGAACGCGGCGAGCTGCGAATCGAGCAACCCCGCCGCCTCGTGCGCGCCCGTGCGCGCCCGGCGTGCCTATCTTTCCCGGGATTCCGGGCGTGTCCGTGCTGCGAGGGGACGCGCCGGCGGGGACGCTGGGACCCGTCGAGTTCGGGCTCTCGACGATGCTCAATCGGGTCGGCGCGCTCGGCGGGACGCCGACCTCGGCCACGCTCTCGGCGCTCGCGCCGACGATCGAGGCCCTCCCCGGCAAGACCTACGTCATCTTCGCGACCGACGGCGGCCCCAACTGCGACGAGAGCGCCACCTGCTCCGCAGCGCAGTGCACTTCGAACATCGAGAACGACCCCGGCTGCCCGCCGGCTGGGCCCAACTGCTGCGCTCCGACCCTTTGGGCCGGGGCGAACCTCAATTGCCTGGACGCGCAGCCCACCGTCGCCGCCGTGCAGGCGATCGCCGGCGCGGGCATCCCGGTCTATGTGGTCGGCGTTCCGCAGAGCGAACCGTACGCGATGCTGCTCGACGACATGGCTCGAGCAGGAGGCACCGCGCGCGGCAGCGAGCCTCAGTACTACGCGGCGGCAGGCGCGGATCCGTCGGCCCTGCTCACCGCCCTCAAGAAGATCGCCGCGCAGATCACCGGTACCTGCAAGCTCACCCTCGGCAACGCACCTCCCGATCCGTCCCGCGTGAACGTGTTTTTCGACGGCGCGCCCCTTCCGCAGTCGGGCCCGGACGGCTGGACACTGGCCACGACGCGCGGAGACGCCGGCAGCGTGACCGCGGTGACCGTGCTCGGCGCCAGCTGCCAGAAGATCCTCGACGGCGACGTTCTGGACGTGCGCGTGGTCGCGGGCTGTCCGACCGTCACGCAGTGACGGGCCCAGCGCGTGACCGGGCGCGCCCCCGGCGGAACAACCTCGCAAGCCGCGCGCTATAGACCAACGAGCCTCGTGCGTTTCGGCGCCCTCCTCCCTTTGCGAGCAAGCTTGGCTCGGCGAACGCGCCTGGGCTTGCGGGCGCTGCTCGTGCTCCTCGTGCTTGGCGGCATCCCGGGATTCGGCGCTCCGTTCGGCTCGATTGCGACCTCCGCGCGCCGCCTGTTCCGGAGGACCTCGCGGGCCGCGACGGCGCGGTCCTCGTCACGGTGCGCGACGGGGCCGGCGGCCCGCCGCTCGCGGGCGCTCGCGTGCGTGCGCTGAGCCTTCTCGAGGGAATCGCCTACACCGCGGACGACCGCGAAACCGACTCGGCCGGCAAGGCGACGCTGGCGAGGCTGCCCCACGGCGAGCTCTGGATTCTCGTGGACGCTCGCGGCAGGGCCCGCGGCTCGACCCACCTGGTCATCGACTCCGAGCCACGGGCCGTCGACGTCGAGCTCGGCCCGGAGCACGCCCTGGACGTCGCGGTGCAGGATGACGCCGCCGCCGCCGTCGCGGGTGCCGAAATCGAGGCGCTCGCGTCGAGCGATCCGCTCCCGGTCGGCGCGCGCACGGGAGCCGACGGGAGAGCGCACGTGGGCGCCTCGGCGGCGGGCCGTGGCGGATCACCGCGCGCGCCGCGGGATACGAGGACGGGAGCGCCCGGGCCGAACGCGACGGGGAGACGGTGAGCCTCGTCCTGAGAAAGCTCGGGGCGATCTCCGTTCACGTCGTAGACGAGGGAGAGCGGCCGGCCGCCGCGGCCCGCGTCGCGGTGGCCGGCGCCACGCTGTGGCCCGCCCGCTCGGCGCTGACGAGCGACGCCGGCGACGTGCGCATCGGGGGGCTGGCCGCGGGGAGCTACGCCCTGCGCGCGACCGAGGGCGACCTCGTGTCGCCCATCGAGCTCGGCGTGGCGCTCGCCCGCGGCGAAGAGAAGGCCGTCACGCTTCGGCTGGCCGGCCGGTCGATGGGTCGCCGTCGCCGTCACCGACGGCGAGTCCGACGACGCCGCGCCCGTCGCCGCGGCGCAGGTCACGCTCGCGGAGGGAGGATTGTCGCCCTTCCCGCTCGAGGCGACGACGAACGCCAAGGGTCGCGCGAGGCTCGGGCCCATTGCGCCCGGGGACGCCACGCGTGGGTGCGAGCGCCGAGGGCTTCGTGGCGCGCGCGGTCGCTGTCGCCGACCCGCCGCCGCCCGAGACGCGCATCGCCCTGATGCGCGCCGGCACGCTCACCGGCCGCGTCGTCGACGCGCGCGGCTTTCCCATCGATGGCGCCACGATCGAGATCGTGGGCACCGACGTCGCGGGCGCGCCCATCTGGGACAATCCGCGGCGGGCGAGCTTTCGAGCCGCGCACTTCGACGCGATGCTCTCGGGCCCGGCGCCGCTGGTCTCTGCGGGAGAGCTCGGAGTCACCCCCGGCCCCGTGCCCGCCATTCCGCATGGCGCCTTCGCCGTCGGGCCGAGCGCGCTCCTCGGGGGATCGTCCCTGGCGCCCGGCCGCGCGCTGCAGGGAGCCGCCGCCACGGAGCCGTGGGTGACGAGCTGGGACGGGACCTTCCGCGCAAGCCCGGCGTCGCCCGGGCGGATACGCGCGATTGTCCGCCATCCTCAGTTCGTCGAGGCGCAGAGCGAACTCGTGACGCTCGCGCCGGGCGACGAGGCCAACATCGAGGTCGTGATGCACGGGGGCGGCTCGGTCCAGGGGCGGCTCCTCGACGCGCGCGATTGACCCGTCGAGGGCGCGCGGATCGTCGTCTCGGCGCTGCGGGGCTCGCTCGAGCGCACGACGCGCACGGCGACCGACGGCTCGTTCGCGTTCGCCTCGCTTCCCGAGGCGGTCAGTCTCTCCGCGGGCCTCGACGACGGCGACGACCAGCCCGAGGTGCGCATGACGCTCGACGTCCCCGAGGGAGGTCGCAGAGACGTCACGATTCGCCTGCCCGAACCTCGCGGGGTGCTCGTCGTCTCCGTCGTCGACGACCGGGATCGACCGGTCGAAACGGCCCAGGTGAGCGCCAGCTCGCTCGCCGCCGACTCGCCCCTTCGAACGACCGCGTTCACCGACGAGCGCGGCGAAGCGGCGATCAAGCGAGGTCGCGGGCTTCCCTTTGCGCGTCGAAGTCCGAGCCCCGGGCACGCGCCGCGCATCGCGACCACCGACGGGAGCGGGGAGGCGCTCACGGTTCGCCTCGTCGCCCGCGGAGACCGCCACCGGCGAAGTCGTCGCCGCGCGCGGTCGCGACGCGATCGCGGGCGCCGAAGTGACGCTCTACACCGACCTCGGCGTGCGCCGCGCGCGCACCGACTCGAGCGGCGCCTTCTCGCTGCACGAGCTGGCGCCCGGCGACGCGCGTCTGCGCGTGCGCGCCGCCGGATTTGCGCCCGCGTCGGCGTCGAATCGCGATCCCCGACAGCAGCGGCCGCAGGCCGTACCCCATCCCGCGCGTCGAGCTCGTCGCCGAGGCTGTCGTCGAGGGTGAAGTCGTCGACTCCCGGGGCGACCCCGTCGCAGGCGCTCGCGTCGCGCAAGACCACGTGCCGACGTGGCTCGTCGTCGGCGCCAACCCGCAGGGTGTGGCGGTCACCGACGCGAAAGGGCGCTTCGTTCTTCGCGAGCTGCCCGAGGGCACGATCGCGCTCGAGGCGTACGCGCCCGACCAGGGCGCGGGCGCGCGTCGAGGGCGTGCGCGTGTCGTCGCAGCGGACGACCGATCGGGTGCGGATCACGCTGGGTGCCACCGCAGGGCAGGCGCCTGCTCTCGAGTCGCCGGCCGCCGGGAGCGTCGCCGTCACGCTGGGCGAGACGGGCGCGCCCACCGAGGTGGTCATCGTCTCGCTGGTCGAGGGAAGCGAGGCCGAGCGCTCCGGGCTCGCGCCGGGCGACGCGCTCCTGGCGGTCGACGGCTCCGCGGTCGCGACGATGGAGGACGCCCGCGCGCAAGCTGAGCGGACCCCTCGCCGACGACGTGGTCGTCCGGGTGCGCCGGGGCGACGCAGACCCTCTCGCTGCGTGTCGCCCGCGAGGCCGTGCGCCGCTGATTCAGTCCTTCACGAAGACGATGGCCTTGCCATCGACCGACCACTTGGCCGTCTTGGGGTCGACGAACGTGAACGTCTGCGGCTCTTCGGGGCCGTCTTTCTCGGTCGTGAGCACGAGGCTCGTCTTGTCCTCGCGCACGATCCGGAAGCGACCCGACTGCTTGTCCTTGGACGTCGAGACCGTGATGGAGTCGCCTTTGACGTCGAGCTCCATCGCGGCGGCGAACGCGTTCGCGGCCCCCTGCGCTTCGTACGGAACACCCTCGGCGCGCACGCCGTGCCAGTGCCCCTCGAGGCGCGTCGAGCCCGCGTGCCCGCACGCCGCAGCGAGGAAAGCGCAGGCGCCCAGCACCAGCGCGGCAGCCGCCGCCGGTTGCTGCTGCGCGAGACCCGACCGGCCCATCGGCCGTGAGCATACCGTCACGCGCCCTCGGCACGCGACAGGACGTCGGCCATGTCCGGGCTGATTCGCCGGAGGGTCTGGGTCGCGTCGACGCAGGCGAGACGTGTCGAGCCCTCGGCGCAGAGAAGCCCATCCGTGGCGCGCACTAGCCGGTAGTCGAAGCGCACGCTCGCCGCCCCCGTCTCGCCGAGCCTCACCTCGACGTCGAGCTCGTCGTCGAAGCGCGCGGGCGCCCTGTACTTGAGCGTCAGGTCGACCACGGCGAGGTGCTGTCCCCGCTCGGCCCACGACGCATACGAGACGCCCCGGCGGCGCAGCCACTCGACGCGAGCGGCCTCCATGTAGACCACGTAGCTGCCGTGGTGGACGATTCCCATCAGATCGGTCTCGCAAAATCGCACGCGTACGCGCACGACGCTCCGGGCGGCGGCCGTCTCTGTCGGCTCGGGCATACGGGCGCGAGGTACCACGGGCAGGCTAGCCTGTCTCGTATGGAGCCCAAGCGCCGGCTGCCCCTCCTGAAGGATACGGGGGGCGAGGACGACGCCCCGCAGAGGACCCCCTGGCAATGGGTGGGCTTCGGCGCGCTCTCGATCGTGGCCGTGTGGGTTCCGCTCTCGTGGCTCTCGATCGTGGCGGCGGCCCGCCTCGCCGATGCAGGTCCAATCGCGCGTGCGCTCGTGCTGGCCGCCGGCCTGGCCGTGTCCGCCCTCGCCGGCGGGTATCTCCTCGGGCGCTGGGGGTCGGCCGGCGTCGGGCGTTCGCGAGGCGGCGCTCGCCGCTCTGGTCGCGGCGCTCGCGGCGACGGCCCTCGCCTGGAGCACGGTCGGCGCATCCGCCGGGGCGTTCGCGACGGTGGTCATCGCCGTGCCGCCAGCGGCGCTCGGCGCTCGCCTCGGCCTGGGCCGGCGGTCCTGAGAGAAGGGCGCGGCGCGTGCTAAAAAGACGGCGATGCTCTGCCTGAGCGTGCCGACCGACGCGATGTGGGCCGCCGCGGCCATGCGCGACATCGACGGCGTGCTGGTCGATCACGCGCATTGCGAGATGAAGGCAGCTTCCAACGCGCTGTCGCTCGTGGCGCGGCACCCGCACGACCTCGAGCTCGTGCGCGCGCTCACCGACCTGGCGCGCGAGGAGATCGAGCATTTCCAGCGCGTGCTCTCCCTGCTGTCGGCGCGCGGGATCGCTCTCGGTCCGCCGCCGGTCGACGCGTACGCGGCCGAGCTGCGCCGCGCGGTCCACGCGGCGCCGCGGGAGCCGGAGCTGCCGGCGCTGGTCGACCGCCTGCTCGTCGGCGCGCTCATCGAGGCGCGGTCGTGCGAGCGCTTCCAGCTCCTCGCGAGCGCGACCGCCGGCGGCGTCGCGCTGGCCGAGCTGCACGCGTTGTGGAACGAGCTGCTGGCGGCCGAGGCGCGCCACTACCGCACGTTCGTGGACATGGCCGTCCGCGTCGCGGGGGGCGACCGGCTTCGCGTGACGGCGCGGCTCGAGCGGCTCGCCCAGCTCGAGGGGGCCATCGTGGCCGCGTTCGCGTCCAGGAGCGGCGCTCCGTCCCGAGCGACCATCCATGGCTGAGGCGGGCGTAAGCGACCTGCTCGCGCTCGACCGCGACGTGGCTCGCGGATGGTCGTCGCTCGTGCGCTGGCGCGCGGCGCTCGCCCTCGACCCGCAGGCGCACGAGGACGAGGACCCGCTCGGGCCCGTGCGCCGCGCGGCGGGCAAGTCCACCTGGGATGCGCTCGCGGCGCTGACGCCGAGCGCGGCCGACGCTCCGCTGCGCGAGGCGCTCCGCCGCTGGGTCTACGCGCTGATGCAAGCTCGCATCGGGCGCGACGACGACGTCGCCTGGGCGCGCGCTGCCGCGGACGCGCGCGGCCGTTACGCCGGCGAAGCACGCCGCGCAAGGTGAGCTGGCGCGAGGCGTGGCGCGGGCTCGCCTCGTCTCGGACGGCCGCCCATGCGCGCCTCTGGCTCGAAGCCGCCGCGGACGCCGGGCCCGAGCTGGCGGCCGTGGCAAGCGCGCGTGCCGAGCGCCGCGTCGAGGTCGCGCGGAGGCTCGGGTTCGCGCATCCGTGGGCACCGCTGGTCGACGCGCCGGCGGAGGCGCTGCGCCGGCTCGCGCGGTACCTCCTCGACGCGACCGACGACCTCTCGCGCGCCGTCTGGCGCGAGGAGCTCGGGGCCGAAGGCGGCGGCGCCGCCGCCATGCTGCACGTCGGCCGTCGGACGTCGCGCGCCCCAGGGTTGGCCAGCCCGCATCACGGGCCGATGGATCGAGGAGACCGTCTCGCCCGGCGGCCGCGGCGCGCGCATCGACCTGCCGCTCCTTCCCGAGGCGCTCGGTGCGGCGAGCTTCGCCCGTGCGCTCTGCGCCTTCGGCTTCGCCGTGCGCGCATCGAGCGCGAGCGGCGGGTCGTCGGCGGCCATGGGACCCTTCTCCATGATGCGCGAGCCGGGGTTCGTCGCGGCTCACCGCCTGGGCTTCGTGTTCGGCGCGCTCCCGGCCGACGCCGACTGGCAGGCGCGCGCGCTGGGTGTCGGCCGGCGGACCGCCCTCGCCCAGGCTCGCGTGCTCGCGCGCACCGCGCTCCTCGAGGCTCGCATGCACGCCGCGCGTCTGCTCCTCGGTGACGACGCGGCGCCTGCCCCCCGCGACGTCTTCGACGAGCTGGGCGCCGCGCCTCTTCGGCGCCGCGCTCGACGCCCGCTTTCGCGGCGCCTGGCCCGCGGCGCGCGACGACGAGCCCGCGCGCTTCGTCGGGCTCTTGCTCGCTCGCCCGCTGGCCGCGTCGCTCCGCGATCGCTTCGACGCCGACTGGTACCGCAACCCGCGCGCATGGGCCGAGCTGCGCGCGACGGCGGCCGCACCCGCCCGCGAGCCGCTCGAGATGCCCGCGCTCGAAGCCGGAGCCCCCGCCCTCGTCGCGCGCCCTCGAGGAAGCCCTCGGATGAAGCGAGCGTGCCTCGCGCTCGTTTTTGGCGCTGGTCCCGGCCGGCGTCGTCCATGGCAAGCCCTCGACGGCGAAAGCGCCCGACCGCCCCGCGACACCGGCGCCCGCCGCCCCGCGCACGCTGGGTTCGCCCGGCGCCGCCGCTCCCGATGCTTCCGAGCCTCTCGCGCGTTCGCGTCGAGGCCGCGCGCGATCACGTCACGCGTCGTCGAGGAGCTCCTCTTTCCGCGCGGCGACTGGGTCTCCGGCGGGTTGGATCTGTACGTGGCGTTTGGGTCCCCGGGGACCCCCATCGCGGTCGACGCGCGCTGGGTCCCGGCGGCGGCGGGGGCAGGCGAGCCCTCGGCCGACGAGGCGGGCGATCCCGTGGCCGTCGAGCCGGCGGTGCGCCACACGGCGAGCGCGCAGCTCCTCATCGGGCCGCCGCAGATGGCGGGCGTCGTCGTTCGCGTGAAGGAAGCGCGAGCTGCGGCGCGCGTACGCCGCGAGCGACGTCGCCGCGCTGCGGTTGCGCAGCCTGCTCGATCCGCCCGCCGCCGCGGCCGACGGAATGCGCGAGGTCGTCGTCCGCCTGGGCATCGCCGGAGGGTTGCCCCTCACGCGTGGGCCGCGTGCAGGTGGCCTCGCTCGAGCCGGCGCCCTGGATTGCCCGCGCCGAGGCGACGCTCTGCGGGCCGGACGCCGAATCGCGGCCGCTCGCGCTGGCGCTCGTGCCCAAGGCCGCGTCGCCTTCCGCAGCGGCGCGCCCGGCCGATCCGCCCATCTTGCCCGCGATGGCCGTCCGTCACGCGAGCGACGACCTGTGTGTGCGCTGGTGGGCGCCGCTATGAGCGGAGAGCCGCCAAGCCGCTAAGACGCCAGTATCTCGGGGTCTGCGCCGCGCGGCTCTCACGGGCCCCACCAGAGCATCTCGCGCGTCTGCATTTCGCCCGCGTGGCTCGTCATCGCGACGACCCGCTCGCCCTCGACGCGCACGACGGGCGCGGGGAAGGCGTCGCACGGGAGGAACGCGCTCTTCTCGAAGCCTGCGGCCGTCAGCCAGAAGAGGTGCAACCCTTCGGACGACGCGCCCGCCAGCAGCAGCATGCGGCCGCCGCCCACGAGGAAAAAGTCGACCCACGCGAGCTCGTACGCGCCGAAGCGCTCTGGCCGACGGGAAGTCCTCGCCCAGGTCCTTCAGCTCCGGCACGTGCGCGCGCAGGTACTTGTGCAGCGTGTCGTAGCGCGGGCTCTTGAGCCGCGGGAGCGCGCGATTCGCCGGCGCGAGCACCGGAAGGAGCTCCGGGCCGGGCGCACGGCACTTCGACATGCGCCCGGTAGCGGTCGGCCAGCGTGGCGCGCGTGGCGTCGCCGGGCTCGCGCGCGTCGTCGGCCAGCGACTTCAGCCACCACGAGAAGACCGCGAGGCTCGCCTCGCCTGCGCGCGACTGCAGCCGCACGACGCTCTCCCAGAGCGGCCGTCGCACGCTCCACACGCCGCCGTGGCCGCCGACGACGCATGCGCCGACGTACGCCGCGCCGTGCACGACCGCGTTGAAGAGCGCGTTCTCCGCGCTGCCGGCGCTCGCCCTCGGCCGCCCACGCGTCGCGCCGTTCGGGCGTCAGCGCCGCGCTCAGGCGGTGGACGCTCGCGTCGGTGCCGTCGAGAGCCAGCCCGGCTGCGTCGGTCGCCGAAGAGCGCGGGCGCGTTCCGCACGAAGACCTGCGCCGCGTCCTCGAGGTGCGCCAGGACCGCGGCATTGTTCGCCGGATTCGCGTCGGTCGCGCGTGCGCGCGCCAGATCGGCGCGCGCGTCGGCCGGATAGAGCGGCAGGAAGAACCGCACGAAAAGCTCTTCGGCGTTCACGCTGCGAGGAGCCCTAGCACGGGCCGCTGCTATGCTCGCGCGGCCGTGCTCACCCCGGACGTGCGATTCGAGGGCTGGACAACCGAGGACTGGATGCGCTTTTTGCGCCTCTGGCAGCCCCGCGCCACGCCGGACCGCGAGCCCACACGTCCGCGCGGCGGCGTCGTCGTCGTGCACGAGGACGGAGAGGTGCTCAAGCTCCTGCACACGCGCCACGGCCGGCTCGATCCCGGCGTCGGCCATGCCGCCGGCCGAGCACGCCGACTCGCGGGCGCTCGCCCTGCGGACCGGGCAGCCGTCGGCGCTCGGGCAGCTCGCGCGCACCCACAACGCGAGCTGGGCGATGGGCATGCGGCTGGGTGCCCTCGACGAAGTCATGGAGCGCTTCGGCGCGCGCGCGCGCCGCGGCGACGACCTGACGGCGCAGTCGCTCATGTTCGTCGAGCATCGTGCGCGAGCTCATCGGCGAGGGCGTCGATCGCGACGTGGCCGCAGCGACTGCGCGGGCTGCCGGTTCCCGCGCCGCACGTCGTGCGTCGCACGCTCGACGCCCTCTGCCCCGAGGGCCGCGCGATCACGCTCGGCCTGTTCGACGGCGGCGGCCTCTGGACCGCGTTCGTTGCGCGGCGGAAGAACCGAGCGTTCGACGTGATCGCCGGTCCCGACGACCTGCGCTCCGCGCTCGGTCTTCTGTCGGGCGACTGGCGCCGGGATTACCGGCATCTGGCGCGCGCGGTCGAGGATCGGTACGCGCCGCTCGGCTTCGGCTGCTTCGCGGAGCTCGGGCGGTTCCGCGCCCTGCAGACGGATTCCGCGCCCGGCGCGTGGAGCCGGCGCGGTCGCCGTTCGCGACGTGCTCATCTCGCCGATGCCGACGGCGGTGGGCGTGGCGATCGGGTTCGACGGCGTTCGGTACGCGCTTCAGGGGCTGCGCGTTCTCACCGAGCGCATCGTGCCGTTCGCGACCATCGGCCCGCTGCTCGAGGCCGCGCGCACGCGCGTCGGGCGAGCGGCGGGCAAAGACGTACGCGCGCTCCTCGGGTTCGACCCGCTGGCCGCGCTGCGCGCGCTGCTGGAGAGGTGATTTTCCACCCCGCGGGGTCGACCCTCGACCTCGACCTCGACCTCGACCTCGACCCTCGACCTCGACCTCGACCCCGACCTCGACCCTCGACCTCGACCTCGACCTCGACCTCGACCCCGACCTCGACCCTCGACCTCGACCCTCGACCTCGACCTCGACCTCGACCTCGACCTCGACCCTCGACCTCGACCTCGACCTCGACCCGGGGACGGGTGATCTCTTCGTTCTTGTCGTGCATGCGAGAGCGCGCACGTTGCGCGCCGGCGACCGGCGGGGCGGGCGGAGAGTAATTGTCGCCGTCACGCAACCTGCGCGTGGGGGGGCATGCACGACAAGAACGAAGAGATCACCCTCCCGTTTCAGCGGCTCGATGTCTATTGCGTGGCGAAGGAGCTCGTGAAGAAGGTTCATGAGGCGCGGATTCGGGATGCGGAGCTGCGGGATCAGGCGACGAGGGCGAGCAAGAGTGCGTTTCTCGGGCTTTGCGAGGGGCTGCCGAGCGACAGCTCGGGGGTCAGGAGGAGGCACTTCGAGATCGCGAACAACTCGCTTCACGAAGTCGTCGGCGCGGTGGATGTCGCCGAGGCGATCGGCGCCGTCGCGCGGAGCGACGCGCGCGAGATCGCCGCGCTGGCGGTGCGCGTGAAGCGGATGCTGCGGGCGCTGCCGCGGTGAGGTCACCGAATCAGGCCGGTGAGGAGCGCGACCACGCGGCCGGCGATCGCGATGCAGCGAACCGCGGCATCGCGGTCCGCGTCGCCCATGAGCGCCGCGATTTCGACGGCCGCTGCGGCTTCGCTGGCTTCGCCTCGCGCGATGGCGAAGGCGCGAGCCTTGTCGGCCCGCGTGACGCGGCCGGCGCCCTCGGCGGCATTGAGGCAAGCGCTCTTGGCCGCGCGCGTGGCTTCGTCGCGAAGCTTGGCATCCCGCACGTTCGCCGCCTTCACCGCGAGCAATAGCTCCACCGCGACGCGATACGCGACGAGCTTGTGATGGGGCAAGACAGAGTGGGAGGTCGTGTTTTGGTCGGTCATGCCCCCCCATCGCGCAGGGGCCGTGACAGCGCTCCAACGAGCGCACCATGCTTCGCCCGAGAGCGCTGGCGCGGCCCGTGCGCGTCTCGGGCGTGACCGACCAAAACACGACCGCCCGCGAGCTCCCTTTCACGACCGTCGACCCGGCGACCGCGACCGGCGACCGCGACCGGCGACCGCGACCGCGACCGGCGACCGCGACCGCGACCGGCGACCGCGACCGGCGACCGCGACCGGCGACCGCGACCGCGACCGCGACCGGCGACCGCGACCGGCGACCGCGACCTCCGACCGCGCCGTCGACCCCGACCCCGACCCCGACCCCGACCCCGACCCCGACCCCGAACGAAAACGCCCTCTAGTCTCCCCCGCCGCCATCGCACGCGATTCCTGCCCGGAACGCATGCAGCGCCGCCGCGCACGGGTCGGCCGCGTCGACCGCGGCGTCCTGCATCTCCACGGCAAACCCGGGCGGATACGGCGGGCACTCGCTCGAGACGTACACCAGCGCCGACTCGACGAGACACGCCGCCGCGCACGCCGGGGCGCCGGGGCCGCTGAGGATGTCGAGCGCCGTGGGCGACGGCTCGAGGCACCGCCGCTGCCCCTCGAAGAGCTGCCCGGAGTAGATGTGAACCTCGGGCTCGTCGTGGCACGCGGCCGCCAACCCGACGACCGCCACGCCCACCGCAACCGCGCATGCTGCGAGCCCGCGCGGCTGGAGCCGCGCGCGGCCCGGTGCGCTCACGGCTGCTCGACCACGCGCACGTGCACCTCGACGAGCTGCTCGGGAGAAACCCCGCTCGGCGCGTCGGTCATGAGATCGGTCCCCTTTTGCGTCTTGGGGAACGGAATGACGTCGCGCAGGCTCTCGGCGCCCGAGAGCAGCATGGCCAGCCGGTCCATGCCCAGGGCGATGCCGCCGTGCGGGGGGGCGCCCATCTTGAGGGCTTCCAGGAGGAAGCCGAACTTCGCGCGCGCCTCGTCGTCCGAGATGCCGAGGGCACGGAAGACCCGCGCCTGCACCTCGGGATCGTGCAGACGGATGGACCCGCCGCCGAGCTCGAAGCCGTTGAGCACGAGGTCGTAGCGCCAGCAGAGCACCTTGCCCGGATCGCGCTCGAGCATCGCGACGCAGTCGTCGTGCGGGCGCGTGAAGGCGTGGTGAGCGGCGACCCACGTCTTCTTCTCGTCGTCGTACTCGAAGAGCGGCGGGTCGATGACCCAGAGGAAGTTCCAGTGCCCTCCGTGGCCGCTCTCGGGGATGAGCCCGAGCTTCTTCGCGACGTGCAGGCGAAGGTTGGCCATCACGGTCTGCACGACGCTCTCGCGCCCGAACTGAAAAAGGAGAAGATCGCCCTCTTTCGCCTCGGCGCGCGCGTTGATGGCCTGCCTTAGCTCGGCGGTGACCGTCTTGGCGAGCGGCGACTGCGTCCAGCTCCCGTCTTCGGCGACGCGCGCACGCGCGAGCCCCTTGGCCCCCATGCCCTTCACGAACTCTTCGAGCTTCTCGGTCTCGGCGCGCGAGAGCTTGCTCGCCTGCTCGGCCGGCACGCGCAAGACCTTCACGATCTCCGCGGGCAGATCGCGACGGTACTCGCCGCTCTTGAACTTGTCGGCGATGGGCTTGAAGAAGGGAACGCCCCCGCCGCCGTGCTCGACGATGACGTCGGTGAGCTCGACGTGCGCGAGGCCGAAGCGCAGATCGGGCTTGTCGTTTCCGTACAGGCGCATCGACTGCTCGAAGGGCATCTGCGGAAAGCGCCCGGAGGGGTACAGCGTCTTCAGGTCGACGCCGAGCACCTCTTTCCAGACGCGGAAGACGAGCCCCTCGATCGCGCGGAAGACGTCGTCCTGGTTGACGAACGACATCTCGACGTCGATCTGCGTGAACTCCGGCTGCCGATCGACGCGCAGCGCCTCGTCCCGGAAGCATTTGACGACCTGGAAGTACTTTTCGAAGCCCGCGACCATGTAGAGCTGCTTGAAGAGCTGCGGGCTCTCGGCCAGGGCATAGAACTTTCCCGGGTGCATGCGGGCAGGCACCAGGAAGTTGCGTGCCCCGCCGGGCGTGTACTTGACCATGATGGGCGTCTCGAGCTCGAGAAAGCCCTGCTCGTCGAAGTAGCGCCGCGTCACCTGGTTGATGCGATGGCGGATGCGCAGGGTGCGCTGCATCGGTGCGCGGCGAAGGTCGAGGTAGCGGTACTGCAGGCGCTTCTCCTCGCCCGTGTCGATCGAGTCGGCGATCTCGAAGGGGGGTGTCTCGCTCTTGTTGAAGACCGTGAGCTCGACGACGTGCACCTCGATGTCGCCGGTCGGAAGCTTGGGGTTCTTGTTGCCGCCGCGGCTCTTGACGATCCCGCGTACGCCGATGACCCATTCGCTGCGGAGATCACGGGAGACTTCGTGTGCGGCCCGGGGCTGCTCGCCGTGGCCGGCGAGGTCCGGATCGAAGACGAGCTGCGTGATGCCGTCGCGGTCGCGCAGGTCGATGAAGACGCAGCCGCCGTGATCGCGGTAGCTGGCGACCCAGCCGAAGAGGACGACGACCTTGCCCTCGTCGGAGGCGCGCAGTTCGCCTGCGTGATGGGTGCGCTTCAGATCGTCGATGAATCGAGCCATGGGGGCGCGCAATGTAGCCCACCGGCGGCCCGGGCGGTAAGGTCGCGCGACGTGAAAACGTTTCTCGACCGCGGGGCGGTGCTCCTCAGCGCGCTCGCACCCGCGTGTCTCGCGGCGGCCCACCTCGGCAACGCCGCGGAGGCCGCTGACGATCGGGGCGTCGCCCGTGTGCTCGGCTGGGATCCCCAGCCGTGGCGAGCGCTCGACGTCGCCGTGGGTTCTCTCTTCGCGTTGGCACCGGTCGGCAGCCTCGTCGCTCGCGCGGCTCTCGGCGGGGCGGCCGTCCTCGCGGTGACCGGTGCCCTCGTCTACGGCGTGGCGCGCGAGCTTCTCGGACGGTGCGCGCCCGCGCCTCACCTCGCTTCGATTGTCGCTTTGATGGCGTCGCTCGGGGTCACCCTGGCGCCGGGTTTCCAGCGGGAGGCCGTCGCGCCCGGCGGGACGGTCACCGGCGCGCTCCTGGCCCTTTCGCCCCTCGCGCTTCTCGTGGCCGCGGAAGCCGCGTCGTCTTCGTCGGGGACGGGCGCGGCCCTCGCGGCGCTGCTCGCGCTCGCGTTCGGAACCGATCCGCCAGTCTTCGCATGCGCCATGGCCTCGACGGCGACGCTCGTGGCCATGAGCCCGCCGACGCGAGGGCTCCTCGCGGCCGCCTGGCGATCCGACCGTCGGGCGCTCCTCGCCGGAGCGGCGCTGGGGCTCGGCCCGCTGCTCGTCGCGCTCGCGCGCTCGCGCGCCGCCGGCGTTTCGTGGCTGCCGGCGCTGGCTTCCGGATGGTCGGGAGAGGGGGGTGAGCTCTCGGCCAGGCACGCGGAGCTCGGAACCGCCCTTCCGGTCCTCGCCGTCGCCGGCTCGGTGCTCGCCATGCTGGTGGCCCGAGCGCGACCGATCGCGATCGCGCTCCTGGCGATTCTCGGAATGGGGCTGGCGTCGGGCTGGGCGGGCGCTCCTCTCGGTCCGACGCGGTTCGGCGCGCCCTTGCTCGCCGCCACCGCCGCGGCCTGGATCCTGGCCGGCGTGGCCCTGCTGGGCATCGTTCGGTGGGTGACCGGGACGGGCCTGCCGTTCGCGCGCGCCAGCGCCGCGATGATCTTGCTCCTCGAGCTCGCGTTGCCGGTGGACGAAGCGGACGAGTCGCTCGTGCGCGGCCTCGCGCCCAGCCGCGCGCGCGCCGCGGCGCTCTGGAACGACCTCGCGTGGGGCGTTCTTCCGCCCCGATCCGTCGTCCTCGTCACCGACGAGCGCCTCCTCACGCGGTCGATGGCGGCGCGCGCGGTGGGCGAGCTACGGGGTGACATCGCAATCGTCGCGGCGCCGGGCGCCGGCGCGGGTTCCGTCGGGCCTCGCATGGTCGGGAGCGACGTGGCCCTGGTGCCCTTGTGGCGCGATCTGCTGCTCTCGGGTCTCCCCGGGGAAGCGTCGCTCTCTTCCCTGGCAACCGCCCGTCCGGTCGCCATGGCGTACGAACCCGGCTGGGGGCGCACGCTGGGCCGGCACCTCGTGCCCACCGCCCTGCTGGATCGCTTCGAGCCGGAGCCGCGCGGCGCCAGCGATCGCCGCCTGGCTCTCGACACCTTCTTGCGTCCGCGCGAGCGTCTCGCGTCGCTCGTGGCCGGCGCCGGAGATCGCGCCGAGCGCGACCCGTGGCTCGCGAGGGCGACCGCTTACGTGCTTCGGGCACGCTGCCTCGAGGTCGCCTCGAGCGGCGACCGCAATCTGGTCGGCCGGACCGTCGAGGAGCTGCACGCGTTCGCGCCCGACAATCCGGTGGCGGCGCAGATCGTGGCGCGCGTGACGCTCGGACGGGGGGCGGCCCGTGTCGACGACCTAAGGCCGTGAGTCGGCCTTCTTGGCGCGCTCCAAATCGACGGCGCGCCAGAGGTACCAGCTTGCCACCGTGCGAAACGGCCTCCAGGTCTCGCCGTGGCCGGCGAGCTCCCGCGGGGAGGGGAGAGCGCGCTTTCGGTAGGTGAGCTGGAACCCGTGGCGCACGCCGTAGTCGTGAACGGGAAGGACGTCGGGCCGTCCGAGGCGAAAGATGAGGAGCATCTCGACCGTCCAGCGCCCGATGCCCCGCACCTGGACGAGGCGCTCGACGATGGCGTCGTCCGGCATCGTCGACAGCTCGCGGATGGGCGGTACCGTGCCGTCCAGTGTCCGCGCGGCGAGGTCGCGCAGCGCGAGCGCTTTCGCGCGCGAGAGGCCCGCGCCGCGCAAGGCGTCGTCCTCGACGTCGGCCAGACGCTCGGGCCGGATGCGCCTGCGCGGAAAGAGCGCGCACAGCCGCGCGTGGATGGTCGCCGCCGCCTTGCCCGAGAGCTGCTGGTACACGATCGACTCGGCGAGCGCCTCGAACGTGCTCTGCGCCGCCGCGACCTCGAGGCGCATCGGGCCCGTCTTCTCGATGACGCGCGCCAGCCTGGGGTCGCGCTCGGCGACGTGTGCCGCCGCCTTGGCGGCGTCGAAGCCGAGAGGGGCTTTGGCCACGGGCTAGAGCGTAGCGGCAATGCGGCTACCATGCTCGCCATGCTCACGCTCCACCTCGTAAGGCACGGCGACACAGCCCAATCGGCCGAGGGCTACTTCGCGGGAGACATCGACCCCCCGCTCACCGAACGCGGCGTCGAGCAGGCGCGCGCGCTCGGGCGCATCGCGGCGTCGCTGAACCTGGCGCAGGTGTACGTCAGCCCGAAGCTCCGCGCGCGGCAGACCGCGGAGCCCCTGGTGGCGGCGTCGAAGGCGCCGCTCGTCGTGGACGACGGGCTACGCGAGAATCGCCTACGGCGCGTGGGAGGGACGCAAGGAGAGCGAGATTCGCCTCGAGGACCCCGACGCGTACGCGGCCTGGTCGCTCGACCCGGCGATGGTGCCGCCTCCGGGGGGCGAGAGCGCGTTCGCCATCGCGGCGCGCGCGCTGCCCGTGCTCGTGCGTGCGCGGCGAGAGCATCCGGGCAAGAACGTCATGCTGGTGAGCCACAAGGCCACGGTCCGCGTCATGGTCTGCGCCCTGCTCGGCGTTCCCCTCGGGCGTTTCCGCGACCGCGTGGCGTGCCCCACCGCCTCGCTCACCACGTTCGAATTCGGCGAGCGCGGCGCGATGCTCGTGCGCCTGGCGGACGTCAGCCATCTGGTGAGCCTCGCGTAGGAGAGTGGAGAGCCGCCAAGTCGCCAAAGCGTGGGGTGAGCAGGCGAGGGATCGTCGTCCGCCTGCATGCCCCTCGCCGCGTCTCACCGTCGTGCGAAAGCGGCTGCCGTTCGACGAGCAGCCGCGCTGCTTTCACCGGGAGGCGCTTCGGGAAGAGAAAAAGTCGCTCCGGGAACATCGAAGGTCGCTCGAGTTTAACCAAAGGTCGCTCGAGCCAAACCAAAGGTCGCTCCATCAACACCCAAGGCCGCTCGAGTTAAACCAAAGGTCGCTCGAGTTAAACCAAAGGTCGCTCGAGTCAAACCTCAGGTCGCTCCATCAACACCCAAGGTCGCTCGATGGAAACCCAAGGCCGCTCATGAATGACAAAAGGCGCTCTCGGTAGGGCACGAGCCGCTCTTGCCCCGGCCGAGGGCGCTCTCTGCACACAAGGCGTCGCTCCACGAATATCCGACGCCGCTCTTTGAATATGGTGAGCGGCTTTTTGAAAACAACGGTCGACGTTGCGAACCTGTCGGCCCGAAGGACGGGAACCGAAAGGCGAAACGGTCACGATCGAGGCTGCGCGATTGCGAGCAGGTCGTGCTCGGCGGGTGCATGGGGACGCTCCGCCCGGGGCGAGGACCATACAGAGGCCGAGGGAAGCGAAGAGCACGACCAGCCAAGACGGCAGACCCCTCCTCGCCGCCGGAGCCCCGGCCGCCGGAGCCCCGATAGGCTGGGCGGGTTGCATGCGGCGCGACGCTATCATCGTCTGCCGACCCTCGGACGACGACTGGTTCACGCGGGCAGCCCCGGGACACTGGCGGCCTGGCCGCCAGGAATGCTAAACCTCTGGCGCTTGTTTTCCCCCCGGCGCGCGGTTCACCCTGCGAATCCCCGCCCGCCGCGAGCCGTTCAGGAAGAAGCGCCGTGGCCTCGGGAAGGAAAGAACATCGACGGGGTCTAGCTCTCGCCGGCGTGGCGCTCGCGTCGCTGGCCGCGACGGTCCCCCTCGCCCTCTCCAGCGCCCGCCAGGCGGAAGCCGGAGCGCTCGTCGTCGCGCACGAGCGAACCAGTGTGCTCGACGCGCTGCATTCTGCGAGCGCGCTTCTCGCCGTTCGCGCGGCCGACCGCTCGACCGAACAAGCGCTCCTCGCGGTCGACGGCAAAGACGACACGGCCTGGTCCGGCAAGCCGGGCGAGCTCCAGTGGAAGTGGGCGGCCGCGTTCGCGCACCCCGTGCATTTCGGGGCTGCTCCGCGCCCGCTTCGGAGCTTCCGCCACGACAGGCGTGCCGACGTCGTTTCGCTGGGAGGTCCGGCCGGCGGTCGCTGCCGGCGCCGCCACGAGCGGTACCGCCGACGGCAGGTGTGACCCCTCCGACTCCAGCGACGACGGGTGGGTCGCGCTGGAGGGCGCAGAGCAGGCGCCGCTGTCCGCGGGTGAGATGCTGGCGCAGCCCACGCGCCGCTCCTGGTCCGTCGACGCCGACGCCTGCGCGCTCCGGCTGGTGATCGACCGCACCAACGCCGGGCCTCCCGTCGTCCGCGAGGTCCAGGCCCTCGAGGCCGCCCAGGACGTGCTCCGCGCAGGGGAAGCCAGCGACGACGGCGCGTACCCGGGCTTTGCCGCGTCGAGCGTCATCGACGGCACGTACGCCCAGCGTTGGGCGGGCGCCCCCGGCAAGTCGCGCTGGACGTTGCGGGTCGACCTGCCACGAGCGCAGCCCATCGACCGCGTTCGGCTGGTGCTCGGCTTCGACGCCACGAGTGTTCCTCGCCCCGAGCACGGGCGTAGTTACGCCATCGCGTGGGGGCCTGTGCACTACACCGTCGAGGTCAGCGAGGACGGGCGCCACTTCGTCCCGATCGCCAGCGAGCCGCTGCGGGCGGACGGCACGGTGCTCCCGCTTCGCCGCCGCCTGGTGACGCTGCCCGAGCCTCGGACCGTTCGCTCGCTCCGCCTCGTGATGAACGGGGCCACCGGCGGCACGGGGTCTCCCGAGACGAGCGCCGTGCCGGTCGTGCGGGAGATCGCGGCGTACCGGTCGGACGACCCCCGGCCCATCCTCGCCGCCCCGTGGCTCCTCAGCGTGAACGCGAACCCCTCGGCCGAGTCGCACGTGACGCCGGGCGGCGAGGTCTGCAACGACGCATACTGGGCGAAGTTCCTCCAGCGTCGGTTCCTCCAGCTGCTGCCGGGCCTGCGACGTGACGACCGCTACAGCCGGTCGCTGGGCCTGTACGGCGAGCCCCTCGACGCGCCGCCGAACGACGAAGCCGGCCAGGCGCTCGAGTCGATTGAAGGGGACGACCCTCTGCTCGACGCTCAGCTGCTCTCGCAGAGCAGCCCCCCGCCCATCGCGGCGCTCAGCGGCTCGGACGCCTGGGACTACGCCCCGGAGACGGGCCCCGACCGGCAGCACCCCAAGCTCTGGCACTGGGACCCGCTGCGCGACGCCCGCGCGGGGGGAATGGGCCAGCTCGCCGGTGCCGTGCGCCAGCGAGTCGGCCCGTTCCTGGGCTTCTGCGGGGGTGCGCAGATCCTCGCGCTGCTGGAGGGCCGGCGCTCCGATGGCTCCGTCGACGACGACCGGCGAAGCATCGACTTGATCCTCCGGCGAACGAGCGGGCGCCCCATCCGGGGGTTCGCGCCGCCCATCGACCTCGAGCGCGCTTGGCCCGGAGAGCCGCACCCTCCGCGTGCGCGCGTCCAGTTCGTGCCGACCGACCCGCTCTTCGCGGACCTCGGCGGCCCCCTGCGCCGCTCGACGACGCAGGCCCTGCCCGAGTGGCACTCGGACGCGGTGCGGCCCGACGCCTTTCTTCCCGGAGGACCGCTGCAGCGCTTCGAGGTCCTCGCGACGAGCGAGTTCTGCGGGCCCGACGTCGTCGCCGCGAGCCCCCGTGACGGTGTCATCCCCAACCCGAGCGGCCCCGGCTGGTGCGACACCGTACCGGAGGCGTTCCGCTCGCGCGACCGGGCGTGGCCCATCATCGCCACGCAGTTTCACGCCGAGCAGAAGGACTTCGCGACGCCCGGGCCGGGCGATCCGCCCGAATCGGTGGCCGACGCGCGCCTGTTTCTGGTCGCGTCCTACGAGTCGATGGTCGACGCGTACGTGAAGCTCGCTCCGTAGTCGCGGCGACGCTCGCCGGCTCGCAAAACGGGCCGCGGGGAGCAGTGCTACCCTGCCTGGCTGATGGACGCGAAAGAGCTGAAGGCGGCCTTCGAGGAGCACGGCATTCGCCGCGTCAAGGTCGGCGGATACGACGTCGACGGCATTCTGCGCGGCAAGTATGTGGCGCTCGACAAGTTCTGGGGGGCCATAAACGAGCCCATCGGCTTCTGCGACGTCATCTTCGGCTGGGACGCAGCCGACGTCCTCTACGACAACGCGCGCGTCACCGGCTGGCATACCGGCTACCCCGACACCCGTGCGCGCATCGACCTCTCCACGTTTCGCGTCATGCCGTGGGAGCCGGACACCGCCGCGTTCCTGCTGGATTTCGTGAACGACGACGGCTCGCCGCACGTGGCCTGCCCGCGCGGCCTTCTCAAGCAGGTCATCGCGCGCGCGCGGGCGCTCGGCTACGAGCCCACGCTCGCCGCCGAGTTCGAGTTCTTCGTGTTCCGCGAATCGCCGACGTCGCTGCACGAGAAAGGGTTCCGCGGCATGCAGCCGCTGTCGCCGGGAATGTTCGGCTACTCGTGGGTGCGCGCGAGTCAGAACGCGGACCTGTGTCACGCGATCCTCGACGACATGGAGCGCTTCGGCATTCCCATCGAGGGCCTGCACACGGAGACGGGCCCGGGCGTCTACGAGGTCGCCATCAAGTACGACGAGGCCCTCCACGCAGCCGACAAGGCCGCGCTCTTCAAGACCGCGATGAAACAGGTCGCGGCTCGGCTCGGCTACGCGGTCACCTTCATGGCCAAGTGGAACCACGACTTGCCCGGGTCGAGCGGCCACATTCACCAGTCGCTCTGGCAAGGCGGCGAGAACGCGTTTTACCAGGCATCTGCGGCCGACAAGCTGAGCGGCCTGGCGAGGCACTACCTCGGCGGGCAGCTCGCGCTCATGCCGGAGCTGACCGCGCTCTACTCGCCGACCATCAACAGCTACAAGAGGTACGTGCCGGGGGTCTGGGCGCCCCTCAACGCGAGCTGGGGCGTCGAGAACCGAACCTGCGCCATTCGCGCCATTCCCGGCAGCGCCAAGTCCACCCGTCTCGAGTACCGGCAGACCGCGGCGGACATCAACCCGTACACGGCGATGGCGACCGTCCTCGCCGCCGGCCTCTGGGGCATCGAGCAGAAGAAGGCGCCGCCGCCGCCGGTGGACGCCGACGCGTCCGGTCGCGGCGACCTCGCGCCGCTCCCGCGCACGCTCCGCGAAGCGACCGAAAGGCTCTCCAAGAGCGAGCACGCGCGACACCTGCTCGGCGAGGGCTTTGTCGACCACTACGTTCGCACGCGCGACTGGGAGTGCCGCCAGTACGAGCGCGTGGTCACCGAGTGGGAGCTCGAGCGCTACTTCGAGGTGATTTAGGGCTGTCTGCGACTGGCTCGACGACGAAGGCGGTTCTCCGCGCGTGAAAAGCCGGTCTCCTCGGCGAGCGAAGCGACTTCGCAGGCGTGCCAAGCGACTTCGCACGCGAGCGAGCGTGTTCGCGCGCGAAAGAATCGACTTCGCACGCGTGCGGAGCGCTCCCGACGCGCTGCGAACGGCCTCGGACGCGCGGAGATCGATCTCGGACGCCGCGACAGCGGGTTCGCCCGTCGAAAGAACGAGCTTGGATGCGAAAACGAGGAGCTCGCACGACCCGAGACGGGGTTCGCACGGGCCGAGGAGGGCTTCTCACGCGTGCGAAGTCGATCTTGTCGCGAGCGAAGCCGTTCCCGACGCGTGCGAAGACGCTTTTCTCGCGTGCGAAGGGGCCTGTCAGAAGTCTGTGCTTTTCGTGTCGCTTCGATGGAGCGAAACGGAGAGCATCGATGGCGAGGAAGAAGAGGAAGTATCGAGCCGAGCTTCTCGACGAGCTGCTCGGAGGTGCGAAGACCCAGGAGGAGATTCTCGGGCCTGACGGCGTTTTGAAGCAGATGACGGCGGCGATCGTGGAGCGCGCGCTGGGCGCGGAGCTGGGGCATCACCTGGACACGGAGCGGCCGAAGCAGGGCGAGACGGAGCGCAATCGTCGCAACGGCGCGAGCGGCAAGACGTTGCTTACCGAGCAGGGGCCCGTGCCGATAGACGTACCGCGCGATCGGCTGGGCACGTTTGAGCCGCAGATCCTGCCCAAGCACGCGCGACGCGTCGAGCCGCTCGATGACCGCATCCTGGCGCTCTACGCGCGAGGCATGAGCGTGCGCGACATCCGCGCCCACCTCGAAGAGCTGTACGGCACCGAGGTCTCGCCGGAGCTGATCCGCGCGTCACCGACGCGGTTTGGGACGAGATTCGCGAGTGGCAATCACGCCCGCTGGACGCGACCTACGCTGTCGTCTGGCTCGACGCGCTCTTCGTGAAGATGCGCGACCAGGGCGTCGTGCAATAAGGCGGTCTACGTCGCGATCGACCTTCGCCTCGACGGCCGACGCGAGGTCCTCGGCCTATGGATCGATGCCGCCGAGGGCGCGAAGTTCTGGATGCGCGTGCTTGCCGAGCTTCGCTCGCGAGGCGTTCAGGACGTGCTGATCTGCTGCTGCGACGGCCTCAAAGGCTTTCCACAAGCCATCGCAGCGATCTTTCCCAAGACGGTCGTGCAGACCTGCATCGTGCATCAGGTCCGCTACTCGCTGTCGTTTGTGGGCTGGCAGCATCGCAGGGCCGCCGCCGCGGCTCTCCGCTCGATCTACACCGACAGCGAAGCCACCGCGTCCCATGCGCTCGCCGAATTCGAACAGCAGTGGGGCTCGCGCTATCCGACGATCGGGCCCAGCTGGCGTTCGTCGTGGTCGCACCTCACCGCCTTCCTCGAGTTCCCCCCCGAGCTGCGGCGCATGGTCTACACGACCAACGCGATCGAATCGCTCAACTTCCAGCTACGAAAATCATCAAGACCAAGGGCCACTTTCCCGACGCGGACGCCGCAACCAAACTCCTCTTCCTTGCGCTGCGCAACGTTGAGAAATGCTGGAACCGCGGCATCAAGGGCTGGAGCGCGATCTACAATCAACTCGTCGTCTACTTCGGAGCAGAACGACTGAACCTCGAGACCCGCGGCGCGAACCGAGCACAGAATTCCTGACAGGCCCGTGCGAAGGGCCGCTCCACGCCGAGGTTCTCGCACTCGCCATCGCATCGCCCGCGTTCTCGCTCTCGCGGCCGTCCTCGTACTCGTGCCTCGATATTCGTGCTCGACCCCCTCGCGGTCGACCCCCCGCCAGTCAGGTTGAAACACGCTCAAGCCTGCATGCTAGGGAAGATGCCATGAGCGACTTCAGCGTCTGGTCCTTCCCCACGACGATCGTCTTCGGCGCGGGCGCCGTGGGGACTGTGGCGTCCTACGTGCAGCGCACGGGCGCCAAGCGCGCCCTTCTGGTGTGCGACTCCGGTGTCGTCAAAGTGGGCATCGCCGAGCGCGTGCGCTCGCTGCTCGAAAAGGGCGGCGTCCCGACGGCGGTATTCGACCGCGTCGATCCGAACCCGATCGAACGCAACGTCTTCGACGGCGTGGCCGCGTACCGCGCCCACGAAGCCTCGTGCGTGGTCGCCGTCGGCGGCGGCTCTCCCCTCGACGCGGGAAAGCTCATCGCGCTCGCGGTCACCCATCCGCGGCCCCTGGCCGACTACGACGACGCCGTCGACGGCGGGCAATTCATCGGCCCCAGCGTGCCGCCGATCGTGACCATCCCGACCACCGCGGGCACCGGCAGCGAGGTCGGTCGTTCCGGCGTCGTCACGTTGGCGGCGACGGGTCGCAAGACGGTCATCTTCAGCCCCCACCTGCTGGCCAAGGCCGCGATCCTCGACCCCGAGCTCACCCGGTCGATGCCGCCGCGCATCACGGCGGCGACCGGTTTCGACGCGCTCACGCACTGCCTCGAGGCGTACTGCTCGCTCGGCGACCACCCCATGGCCGACGCCATCGCGCTCGGCGGGCTCGAACTGTGCGCACGCCACCTTGCCCAGGCGGTCGAGCACGGAGAGGACATCGAGGCACGAGGAGGCATGATGAAGGCCGCGATGATGGGGGCGGTGGCCTTCCAAAAGGGGCTCGGCGCGTGCCACTCGCTGGCCCACCCCCTCTCGAGCGAGAAGGGGCTTCACCACGGCCTGGCCAACGCGCTCTGCCTTCCCGGCGGTCGTCGATTTCAACGAGGGGGCGTCGACCGGCGCGCCCGCGAAACTGGAGCGCATTCGTGGAACCCTGTCACCCGCCGCCAAGAGCTGCGGCGAGGCGTTGCGAGCGCTCCGCAAGCGCCTGGGCTTGCCCGAAGGCCTGCGCACCGAGGGCTTTCGCGACGAAGACGTCCCGGCCCTGTCGGCCAAGGCCATCGAAGACGCGTGCCACCGCTCCAACCCGCGCCCGTCACGCGCCAGGATCTGGCCGCGCTGTACCGGGCGTCGCTGTAGGCGAAGGGCGCCTACTGGAGCGTATCGGGCTGGTCCGCCGGGGAGGTCGAGTTCGACGCGTCGTAGAAGTAGCGGAGCGACAGCACGGCGAGGGTCGACGCATGGTCGCTCGCGAGGTCGTGGCGCACGGCGACCTCGACACTCCATAGCGGATCGACGTAGCCGAAGCCCAGAGACGGCGCGTGGAGCTGCGTTCCGGTGTCGTACCTCCACCCGGCGCGAATGGCGTAATGGTCCGCGAGAAAGAGCTCGCCTCCGGCCATGACGCGCCCTTGCACGGTGCGGTACGTCGTGAAATCGAGCAGGCCGTCGGCCTCCAGCGCGAACGTCTGGGTTGCGAAGCCGATGCCGGCCACCCCGGTCGTCGGCGCCAGCGCCGTACCCGGATTGGTGAGGTTGTGGCCGACCAGCCCGATACGCAGGCTGTCGCCGAGGATCGCGGTGGCGCCGACGTCCACCGTCAGCGCGTTGAAGACCCCCCCGTTGGGGGTACCGTCCGAAGCCAGGCTGTGGCCGAACGGGCCCGCGGCGACCGGCTTGGTTCACCTGCAGCCAGCGGCCGGTAGCGCCCGCCGAGACATAGTCTCCCAGCGGCAGCGCGAGCGCCGCACGCACGTCCGTCCAGACGCGGTGCACTCCGTCGGGATCGAGCTCCGACCAGGTGCCTCCGACGCCGCCCGAGAAGCGCGCGCTATTTATGAGCGAGTCGACGATGGTGAGCCATACGTCTGGCGCTGGGCCTCCGGCGAGGCCGGCCCGAGTGTATCCAGGTGGTAAACGCGCGCCAGGGGCATGTTGGCCGGGTTGAGGTCACCGGACACCGTCGAAACGCCGAGCGCGGTAAGCGCGCCGCCCATCCCGACGGCCCGCGCGCTCGGGGTCTCCCCGAGGTCGTAGGCCTGCTGGGCGTGGTGGACATGTGGTCGGCCCTCGCCGACCCGGCGGGGGCCAGGCCCAGGAGCGCGCCGAGCGCGGCGCCCCGGGCGGCGGGGTGCCTGGCCAGTCTGCGGGCAAACGCGGCCAATGCGGGTCGTTGGCGCGGTTGCTTCGGCGCACGGCGCGGACCCTAACAGCCAGGTGCATTTCCGACGGGTTTTCCGCGTCGCGCCCGGCCGGTGCCCGAGCTCAGTCTGACACTGCCCGTTCACGGAAAAGACGCCGGTTCGTCGACTCTTGACGCGCGCGTGCAGCCAAAAACAGGCGGTACCCGACTTCCAGTCGCTGGGGTTGACCGGATTCGGAAGTGGTCGCGCTGACTTCGCCAACTCGAGCCCTTTCCGCAGCGCTTGGAGTCGCCGATCGGCGCCCGTTTCAGGGCGGAGTGCACCGAAAAATTGCGGCTCCTTTCGCTGACTTAAACACAATCGAAACGAAGGCCATGGACGCGCAGCAATTTTGGGTGGTAGCTCCATCCAGCGTTGGGTCGGCCTGTTGCACAGCGTCACTTGCTCCCAGCAGTGGCGTTGGCACGGCGTCGCTTCCAATCGGCTGCTTGGCTCCTATCGGAGCGAGGTGGCTGAATTTTCTGGGTTTGCCCAGGCCGCGGTGTGCCCTGGCGGGCGCCGGCGGTTTTGTCTTTTCCAATGGGTACGGCGCTGCGCCGTAGGTGGGGTTGGGTACGGCAATAGCTGAGCCCTGCGCAGCAACGGTGAACTGTTCTATGATGGTGCTCTACGGCCAGGCCTGTTCGGCGGAGTGTGCGGTGTCGCTAGGGCCGTACTTGAAAGACGGCGAGGTCGATGTATTCACTGACGGGGACATTGCGTCTGGTTCGGGGGAACGTCTCGTGAATGGGATCCTGTCGAGCGGCAATGATGCGAGCGCGGAGGTCGACGGGGGAGAACACGGCGACGTCTTGGGGTTGCCGGGCATTGCCAACGCAAGCATCTGCAGGGCTCACCGGTGCCCAGGGTGACGTGGACCGAGGCGATAGCCTTTACCCGCGAGAAGTCCCCGGCGAGCTTCGACCAGTGGTTCTCCGGCGTGCAATTCGACGGGTTGACCGATGGCGTGCTCTGCCTTCGAGCGCGTGACGAGTTCGTCCGGCAGTGGGTCGACGACTATTTCTTGCCGACCCTCAGCAATCGGCTGCGCGAGAAGACCGGACTGAGCATCGAGGTGCGCTGGAGCATCGACGGGGCGCTGAATCGGCCCGTCGCCGACCACGCCTCATCTTTCCCGCCGGTTCGCCCCCGCGCCCTCTCGCTGCGACCTAGCCCGCCCGGCACCGACGAGAACGCCCTGACGAGCGAGTCCGGTGTGCACCATGTGCTGCTCGATTCGCCGCGGGTCGTGGCCCTCGGGCCTCCGGTCGAGGGGCTCAACCCGAAGTACACGTTCGCGAACTTCGTCGTCGGCCCCAGCAATCAGCTCGCGCACGCCGCGGCGATGGCCGCGG
>CAVREO010000026.1:0-71060 GCA_963720145.1 uncultured delta proteobacterium | reverse complement strand
CAGCGCGCCGTCCGGGCGCACCACCGCATCGTCGACCCGTCCTTCTACGCTGTGCAGCGGCGCGACCGTCGTCCAGCGGCGAGGGCCATCGGGGGCGACCTGGACGAGGTCGCCCCGACTGGAACGGCACGAGGGGCATGGCCACTCAATCGACGGAGGTGGCCACGACGAGCGCCACGTCGCGCGCGCCCGGTGTGGGAACCCGCAAGGGCAAGAGCTCGACGTGGGTCGTGAACGGACAGTGGTGCAGCAGGCCGTCTTCGCCCTGCATGAAGAGCGCCCCAATCTCGCTCGCTCCGTAGAGTTGCAGAATCTCGCCGCGGAACGCAGAGCGTATCGCCCGGAGATGCGCTTGCGTCGCGAACGCGTACGTGAGCTGGACGAAGCCTCGGACGTCGATCACTCGCCCGCGGCTGCTCGCAAATAGGACCAGCTGGGCGAGGTAAAGTGAGTCCCTCACCAGGCCGACAGCCGCGTGGCGCGTCAGCTCGTCGAGCATGCGCGTCTGTTCCTCCGCCGTCCAGAAGAGAGGGTCGGGACGCTGGTTGAGAAACAGAAGCTCTTCGGGAACTCGCTCTTCGTACGGGCGATCGCCCACGTGGCAGGTGCCGACGCCGCACGCAGGAGACGTCAAGATGGCTTCGCGATACTCGCCGTGTGCCCCGTCCATCGCCGCTGCGACCAGCGGGTGCGTGCGCATCGCGCGGCGCTCCTGTCGCATCCACCAACCGGCGTCCCACAGCACGCGCAGCCGCTCGCCGGTCGAGCCGCTCGTCTCGACGAGCTCCAGCGTCCCGGCCGCGAGCTCGGCGCGTGTGTCGCGACCCGCGTGCACCCAGTGCTTGGGAAGGGTTGAACGCAGGTCCTTTTTCACCAGGAGCGGTAAGCGGTCCAGGACCTCCGGGAGAGACGTGTCGCCCCCGCACTCGGCGGATCCCGCTCTCCCCGCGTTCGATAGAACGGGATTTCTCGCAGGGCGCGAGCGATTGCCGCAAGGGTGCGCGCTTCATGGCCCGGATCGGGGCTGGGGCTCGTCGGGCTGAGCGGTTGCCAGCCGCCTTCTGCCTTCCCGGGCTCAACGCCGGACGCGGTCGCTGCGGGCTCGCCCGACGAGGCCGTGGGCAGTGCCGACATACCTTCCCCTTAGCACGTCCGCCGAGGGCGATTGCCCCACGAGGCCGAAGCTGCTCAGCGCGGGCTTTGGGGGCCGAGGCGCTTGGCGATGCGAAAGCCCATCTCGAGCGCTTGACGGTAGTTGAGGCGGGGGTCACACGCCGTGGCGTAATTCCTGTCCAGTCGTGCACGGTGATGCCCTGGGCGCCGCCGATGCACTCGGTCACGTCCTCGCCCGTGAGCTCGAAATGAACGCCGCCGAGCCAGGTCCCGCAGGCGTCGTGTACCTCGAAGGTCGTTTCCACTTCGCGGAGGACGTTGTCGAAGTCGCGCGTCTTCAGGCCAGACGGCGCCGTCTGCGTATTCCCGTGCATCGGGTCGCACACCCAGAGGACGCGACGCCCGCCACGCTTCACGCCCTCGACCAGGCCGGGCAGCACGTCGGCGACGCGGGTGGCCCCCATGCGGGTGATCAGGGCCACCTTGCCGGGTTCGTCCTGGGGATTGAGGGCGTCGATCAGCGAAAGGGCCTGGTCCGCCGTCACGCTCGGGCCGAGCTTGATGCCGATGGGGTTCTGAACGCCGCGAAAATATTCGACGTGAGCGCCGTCCAGAGCCCGTGTGCGCTCGCCAATCCACGGAAAGTGCGTCGTGAGGTCGTACCATCCGTCGCGCCGCGGCACTTGCCGAGTCTGGGACGATTCGTAGTGCAGGTTCAACCCCTCGTGGCTGGTGTAGAAGTCGACGCGCGTCAACTCCTCGACTTGTCCTCTCGCCGAGGGCTTCCATGAAGCAGAGGGCCTCGGCGAGCTGGCGCGTCGTGCGCTCGTACTCCTGGCGCAGCGAGTCGGAGCTGCGGGTTCCCTGGAAAAACGAGAGCTCCCACTGTTCGGGGTGGTGTACGTCGGCAAAGCCGCCGGCCGAGAGGGATCGGATGAAGTTTCAGGGTCATCGCCGCGTGGCTGTAGGCGATGATCATGTTGTCGGGGTCCGGGCGCCGAGCGGCGTCCGCGAACTCGGCGCGGTTGACCATGTCGCCGAAGTAGCTCGGGCGAACGACGCCTTCGCGGGATTCGACAGCCTTGGTCCGCGGCTTGGCGTACTGGCCGGCAAACCGCCCTACCCGAATGACGGGGCGCTTGCCCTCGTGGATCATGACCAGCGACATCTGAAGGAGGATCTTCAGCTTGTTCGCGATGATGGGCGAACGGCAGTCGGCGAGGGTCTCTGCGCAGTCACCCCCCTGGAGCAAAAAGCGCTTCCCCTCCTGCGCCTCCGCGAGCAGTGCCTTCAGCCGCTCAATCTCCCAAGACGTGACGACAGGGGGGAGCTCCGCAGGCGCGTGCACGCGGCCTCGAGCGTTGCAGGGTCCTCGTAGGCGATCGCCTGCGCGTCGACCTTGGTCTTCCACGAGTTTGGCGTCCAGGGGGGCGAGGGCACGGCGGGACGGTTTAGCACGTGGCGTCGCTCGCGCTCGGGGGGACGCGGGCCCTCGGTCGGGGTGGCCTTGGCGCGCTGGGCTCCGGTCTACCGAGCGGACGGTTTCCGCGTGCTTCCGTGTGCCCATGCGCACTGAACACGCGAGGGGATGTCTCCATTCTGCCACACCCCGTTGCTTGACCCCCCGACCCGGTCCGGTTATTCGATGCGACGAAGAAGTGAAGTTCCCCCGTGTGCATCACGCAAGCAGTCCCGAGTGGCGTTCCGCTCGGGTCGAGCTTGATAGGGGCTCAAGGAAGGCCGAATGGGCAGTCGATTGACCTGGCCAGCAGATTCTTCGAAGTGACGAGTACCGAGGGCGCTGGGTCGCCCTCGACGAATGCGTGTACGACCCCCGAACGGCCCAGCCGACCGAGGGCACGGTTGTCGATGCAGACGAAGACCTGGTCTCGCTCTGCAGCCGGATGCAAGCGACCGACAGCAAGCACTGCGCAATCTTGTACTGCAGCGAGCGCATGACGCCGGACGAAGCCGCGCCCGTCTCGCGCAGGCCGTCCCAGATTCCGCCGCAAATCCGACGCGCGCGTACCACTGAGCTCCCTAGCCCCTACTTGATGACGGGACGAAAGATGGCCTTGCCGTCCTTGACGCCGACCTCGAAGTCGACGACCGGACGGCCGTGCTTTTCCTTCAGGCGCGCCTGCGAGTCGCGAAGGCTCTTGGCGACCGCGTCGTAGGTGATGGCCGCGGTCGACTCGTTGTGCCGGCGCTTCGCTTCTACATACTGCGTGTAAAGCTCGCGGACGCGCGCCTCCGGTAGCTCGCCATCGCGATCCGGCGACGACCGCGGGACGCTCTGCGGGGGACTCGCGCCAGGGCGCGGCGCCGAGGGGGCGCCGGGGCTGCTCGCGCGACGGGTGCAGCCGGGGCGGCTGGTCGCGACGGGGGCGGCGCGGGGGGCGCAGCAGGCCTGGGGGCGGGGGGGCCGGGCGGCGCAAGCTCGGCGGGCTACCCGCTTCGCGTGGCACGGGCCCGGCCCGTAACCCTGCCGGCCGGGGGACCTGCGCCGCCCCCGCCCGAGCGAGCGTGGGTGGCTCGCTGTCGAGAGCGAAGCCGTGGCCCGCGGCCGGTGGCGGCGGTGCGAACTCCGCGTCGAGCTCCGCGAGCTCGGCGGCCATCGACGCGTTCATTGGCGGCATTGGATGCCCTGGGACCAAGCCGGGCAGCACCGGCACCTGAGGCGCGGCCGGCACCCGACCGCTGGAGGCGGCCGGGAGCCAACCTCAGGCTGAGGAGGGGGCGCGCTGGAGCGCCGGCGCCGCTCGTCGGCAAAGCGCTGCTGCGCGCGGACGACGTGCCGCCTGTACGTTCCGTTCTCGATCTCGCGGCAGACGCGCTGCCAATGCGTCTGGTAGGTGTTGTACCGCTGCAGATCATCTGGAATCGGAACCGCAGCGCGGTGTTGCGGATCTGTTCCTTGCGGAGCACGTGATTCTGCGGTCGACGTCCTTGCGTGGGACCATGGGCTCGAGCTTCTCGATGCCCATGAAATACTGCTCATAGAGGGAGCGGAGTCGATCGACGGCGATCTCCAGCTCGCCGATTAGCTTTTCTATGTCGACCGGCTCCACGGCGCTGCCCACCACACAAGGCAACGGCACGACCTTGACGTTGTCGAAGCAGACCTTCACGTCCCAGTCATTAAATCCGAAGTGGTCGTGACCGAGGCCCGAGGGGGTGTGCTGTCGGTCCAGGAGAGCATCTCGTTGCCATCGACCCACCACTTGACCGTCTTGCCGTCTGCACGTTCGACCTTGAACCGGTAGATTTGGCCCGTGACGACGGGCTTCTCCCGTGGGTCGTCCGAGTCGGGTCGACCGTGATTTCTTTGCGGTCGCTGCCGTGCTCGTTGATGCGCGCCAACACGTGGATCTTGTTGTGCCAGCCGCCGAAGATCGTCAGATAGCTCGTGGCGTTGGTGTAGGACAAAGCGGTCGCGAAGCTTCGGCCGTCGCCCCAGTACTCGGCCTTGAGGTCGCCGTCGGTGGATTGGCTCACTGCGTCGAACTCGATGCGCGCGTTGACGGGCAGCGTCCGCCTCAGCCAGATGCCGTGGTTGTGGGCGTGCTCACCACAAAGGCGGCCGCCCTCGATGTGCCAGATGCCGGCCATGGTCGCCACCCATTCGGGTCCGGGATCGACGCCGCCGGCGACCGGGGGAGACGCCTCGCCCGGGCTTGCAGCGGCGGGTGCCGACGGCGGGCCCGTACGTTCGAACTCATCGTCGAAGACCGTCCTCAGGATGTCAGCCGGAGGGGCTGATGTCGCCCGCGTCGCCGGAGTCTCCGAGGGCGTCTTCGGTGCGGGGCCGGCGTCCTGCGCGTGGCGTTTCCCGACGGTACGCAGCCGGCGGCCGCGATGAGGCCCAATCCAGGCACCGGAGCGCATCTCGAGACCGATCTACCACAGGCCATGTCGGTTCATGACCCTCGACACGAACGAAGCGAATCGCGTGCGCCTGAGGTGCGCCGCCCCCGATTTTCCTGTAAACGAAGCCCCGAGCCATGCACCCGATCCTTTTCCGCATCCCGCTGCCGCACATGCCGCTCAAGTTGTGGTGGGCGCTCGCGGCCGCGGCCGGCATTGCCGCCATTTTCTCTCTGCTCTCCCTTCGCCGGAGCGACCGGGGGGGCGCCCTGACGGCCGGCGTCGTCGCGCTCGCCGCGGCGGGCGCAGGCTACAAATGGCACACGGCCTCGTACGAGGCTCCGAACGTCCCGATCTACGCCTATGGCGTGATGCTCGGCCTCTCGCTGGTCGTCGGCTGGTATCTGACGTTGCCGCTCGCCGAGAACGACGGCCTGCCGAAGGAGACGATGGCCAACTGCTACGTCGTCACCGCGCTGGCCGCGCTCGTCGGCTCGCGGGTGCTTTACGCCGTCACCAACCCCGACGAGTTCAAGTCGTTCTGGGACCTCTTCGCGCTGCGCAACGGAGGCCTCGTCGCCTACGGCGGCTTCATCGGCGGCCTGCTCGGCAGCTGGGCGTTCCTTGCTCCGAAGAAGATCCGCCTGCTCGCCTGGGCCGACGACGCGGTGCCGAGTCTCGCCTCGGGCCTGCTCATCACGCGCATCGGCTGCTACCTCTTCGGCTGCGACTTCGGCAAGCGCCTGCCCGACGCCGCTCCGCACTGGCTCAAGACGCTCGGGACGTTCCCACACTGGGCGCCGGGCACCCTGGCCAGCGGCGACGGAAGCCCCGCGTTCGTGCGCCATCTGGACATTTATCGCGGCACCCCCGCGGAGTCCGAGCTGCTGCGCATGAACGCGAGCTTCCCGGTGCATCCGACGCAGCTCTACGAGTCGCTGGTTGGCCTGCTGCTCTTGGTCCTGCTCCTCTGGCAGCGCAAGTACACGCGCTTCCGCGGACAGGTCTTCTTCCTCTTCGTGTTCGCCTATGGCTCGCTGCGCTTCCTCCTGGAGCTCTGGCGCGACGACGTCGAGCGCGGAAGCTACGGGCCGACGTTCGACGCGCACGTCTACATCCCGGTCTGCCTCCTCCTCTTCGCGATCGGCTTCGTCTTCGGCCTGTCGCTCGGCATGCACACAAGCAGTGGCGCACCACGGCACGCGTCGCCGCTTCGTCCCCGCGGTCGCCTCGTACCTCGCGCTCCGGCCGGCGACCTTCGCGCAGACCGTGCCCTACCAGCTCTCCACCAGCCAGCTCATCGGCCTCCTCAGCGCCCTGGTGGTCGCCTTCTTCTACGCGCGTTTCTGGGAGCAGGCGCGCAAGTCGCCGAAGCTCGCGATGAGCGTCGGGGACATGGCGACGATCCGCGAAATGAAAGGAGAGGACCCCGATGCCGACGACGAGGCGGCCGACGCAGACGTCGACGAGGCCCCGACTCGAAGGGCGCGGTAAGGCGCGCACCAAGCCTGCCGGCCCGCGCACGCCGCTCACGGGCATGAGCGAACGCGTGCTGCGCACGCGTCGCGATACGCGTCGTCTCGGCGCCGCGATAGCCGGAGTTCTCGCCTCGGGTGACCTCCTCGTTCTTTCCGGCGACCTCGGATCGGGAAAAACATTTCTGGTGCGGTCGATCGCCGCCAGCTCGGCATTCACGGCCGTGTGACCAGCCCCACGTTCACGCTCGTGCAGGAGTACGAGACGGCGCGCGGCGCCCTCGTGCACGTCGACCTTTACCGCCTTCTCGGCGAAAAGCTGAGCATCGAGGTGGCACGTCTCGGCCTCCGCGAGCGGCGTGCCGAGGGTGCGATGGTGCTCGTCGAGTGGGGCGACGACGCCGTCGAAGACCTGGGCGGCGAGCCCGCCTTGCGGGTCTCCCTCTCGATCGCCGGGCCGAGCGCCCGCGCGGCGACCCTCTCCGGCCTCCGCGCGGGTGATATCGTGTGACGAGTCGATGGGCGGCCAAAGGTCCGTGAGCGAGCTCGTGGCGATGGGCGTCATCGCCGGGCTCCTTGCCTTCGGCCTCTCGTACGCCACCCGTCCGCATGGGGCGGCGCGGACCCCGACGCACGCCGCGACGGTCCTCGAGACGCGAATCGCGGTCTTCGAGCTCCACGCGGCGGCGGGCCGCCTGACGGTTCGCACCCGGGACGGAGCTCTCAGCCGCGACGTGGACCTCGCGGTCATCGTCGACGGCGAGCCGCACACGCTGTCCATCGCGCGCGACGACTTGCGTCCGGCGCCGGACGCGCTGCGCGCGGTGGTCCCGATCCCGCTGGGCGACGCGACCACCGAGGCGACGTTCGAGCTCCGCGTGGACCCCGGGCGTGACGCGCTCTCGGTTGCGCTGGTGCACGTAGGCGCCGAAGCCGTAGGCCACAGCATCGCCCTCCGTGCCGAGATGTCGAGCGAGGGGCAGGTCGTCTTTGCTTCCGGGGTCGGGCCGCTGGCGGATCGCGCGACCGTCACCGGAGGGTCGCTCGTGCTGGACGCAGACCCGCACCCGCTCGGAGTCGTTTCGCGCGACGGACCTCTCACCATCGACGCGCTCATCGAGGACCCGACGACGCCGGCCGACCTCACGCGCGTGGCGGTCACCACCCCGGCGCACGTCATCGAGGGCGGTCGGGAGAGCCGCGACGAGCGCGCGGGCGACCTGCGCATCGCCGTCGGTCAGTCG
Source organism: uncultured delta proteobacterium (assembly GCA_963720145.1). Taxonomy (GTDB): domain Bacteria; phylum Myxococcota_A; class Polyangia; order Polyangiales; family Polyangiaceae; genus Palsa-1150. Next base: position 63,361 of record CAVREO010000026.1, on the reverse strand, counting down.
AGTCAAACCATCTGGCGCGCGCTCGCGGAGCTAGCAGGGATACCCACGGCGCCGGTGCGCGGGCGCGTCACCGGCACGACGGATCAGGCCCTCGTTTTCGGTCGCGATGCGCAGAGCGAGCTGCAGGTGCGCGCCCACGCGAGGGAAGACGGCACGTTCGAGCTCGCCGTGCCGGCGACCGTGGTCCAGTGGTACGCCGCGATCGAACCGGGGCGCGCGAGTGGCGTCGCGTCGTTCTCGCCGGGCACGCCTCACGACCTCGTCCTCGACGTCTCGCCCGGGGGGGACCTTCACGTGACGATCGTCGACGCCGACAGCCATGCGCCGCTGACGGCGCGACTGCTTGTGCACGGCATCAGCGGAACGGTCGACCCGAGCTTCGGCCCGGACTACCGCTCCTCGGGCGCAGGACCGGTGATCGACGCGCTCCGCGGCGAGGTCATGACGCCGCTGCCCTCCGGGCACTACCGCGTCGCGGCGACCAAGGGGATCGAGTGGAGCGTCGACGCCAAGACGATCGACATCGCGCCCGGACGCACGACGGACGTCGAGCTCGCGCCGCGTCACGTCGTGCCCACCCCGGGTGTGCTCGGCTGCGATCTGCACGTGCACGCGCGCCCGAGCTTCGACTCGCCCGTCGCAGCGGAGGATCGCGTTCTGTCGCTCGTGGCTGCGGGCATCGACTTCGCCGTCCCGACGGAGCACAACCTCGTCGGCGACTACTCGTCGGCCCTCGAGACGCTCGATCTTCGCACCGACTTGCTCAGCGTCAGCGGCGTCGAGGTCACCACCTACAGCAAGGGCTTCGGCCATTTCGGCGTGTTCCCGTTCGCTCCCTGGCTTCCCGTGCCGCCGTACCGGCACACCACGATGAACGCGATCTTCCGCTCGGTGCGGAGCGACGCCGGCCGCTACTTCCAGCTCGACCACCCGCGCCTTCCCAAGGGCATCGGCTATTTCGCCAACATTGGCTTCGATCCGAAAGCGCAGACGCGGACGCGTATTCACAACCGAATCGACTTCGACGGGATCGAGGTTTACAACGGTTACGACAGCGAGCACCCCGAGCGTGTCGAACAGGTGCTGCGCGACTACTGGGCCGTGCTCGACTTCGGCTGGCACATGACGGCGACGGGGAGCAGCGACTCGCACCGCATCCAGTTTCACTGGGCCGGCTACCCCCGAACCATGGTCACCGTCGAGCCGCACCCGACGCCCGAAACCGAAGCGAAGCCAGTCGATCCGCTCGCCGTCGTCGCGAACATCAAGAGGGGCCATGCGATTGTGACCAGCGGCCCGATCATCGAGCTCGAGCTCGAAGGTGCTCGCCCGGGCGACGAGGTGACGACGACCGACGATCCGCTGCGTGGCCACCTGCGCGTGCTGGCCGCTCCGTGGATCGACGTGACGCGGGTCGAAATCGTCGTCGGCGGGCCGCCGGGTGGGGGGGCGACGACGGTGCAATCGTTCGACGTTCCCCCCAGGCCGACCGAGCTCGGGCCCGAGTCGGGCACGCTCGAAGAGGCGGCTGCTCGAATGGTGCGTTTCGACCGCGACATCGAGGTGCCCGCGGGCCCCGAGAACACGTGGATTCAGGTCATTGCTCGCGGTGAGCGGCGCATGGACGACGTCCTGCCCTTCATGCCCGTGCCGCCGCTGGGCTTCACCAATCCCGTGTACGTCGTTCGCCACCCCGTGCCGCCCCCGCCGTTCCCTGGGACCGCGCGCAGCGTCCAACCTCAGCCGCCCGTTCCCTAAAGCTCGCGCAGCCACAGCGCCGGTGTTAGTGTTTCTCTCGGGTTTCCGGGGTGAACGCAGCGTTTGGTCGCTATCGCCTGCTCGAGCGGCTCGGGCAGGGCGGCATGGCCGAGGTGTTCAAGGCGAAGAGCTACGGCGTCGAGGGCTTCGAGAAGGTCCTCGTCATCAAGCGAATTTTGCCGGAGCTCGCCCGTAGCCCGGACTTCGTCGAGATGTTCATCCACGAGGCGAAGCTCGCCGTCCGCCTGTCGCACGCGAACATCGTCCAGGTGTTCGACCTCGGCAAGGCTCCGACCTCGGAGCCTGCCGGCGCACCTCCGACCGACGCGTACTACATCGCGATGGAGTACGTGCACGGCTTCGACCTCGCGAGCGTCCTCGCGCGCTGCCGGCGCCACCAGATCGCGCTGCCGATCCACATGGGCGTGTACGTAGCGTCCGAGGTCGCGAAGGGCCTCGACCACGCGCACCGGCGGCGCGACGAGCAGATGCGGCCGCTCGGCATCGTGCACCGCGACGTGTCGCCGCAGAACGTGCTCCTCTCGTTCGAGGGCGAGGTCAAAGTCACCGACTTCGGCATCGCCAAGGCACGGGGCGCGATCGAGCACGCGCCCGAGGACACGCGGGCGAAGAAGCTGCAGGGCAAGTTCGGCTACATGAGCCCCGAGCAGGCGCGTGGCGAAAGCGTCGATGCGCGCAGCGACCTCTTCTCGCTCGGGACCATCCTCTACGAGTGCGTCGCCGGAGTGAACCCGTTCAACGCGCCGACGACGTTCGAGACCTTGCGGCGTGTGCAGGCGTGCGAGTACCCGCCCGTCGAGCTCCTGCGGCCCGATTGCCCGCCCGAGCTCGTCGCCGATCCTCAAGACGGCGATGGCGAAGGATCGCGAGGAACGCTACCCCGACGCCGGGCGCATGTACGAGGCGCTGCTGGCGTTCCTCTACGCCCAGGGCAGCCGTTACGGCGCGCACGACCTGGCGGAGTTCCTCGCGCGGTTCCGCGAGGTCGACGGTCCGGGGACCAGCGGCCTGCCCGCTCCGATGCTCGACGCCGAGGCGCGCAACCCGCGGACCGAACGCACGCCCGTCGAGATGCCCGCGACGCGTCAGTCCTCGAGCGTGCGCGTCGCCAAAGGCGTGCGCTACGTCGCCATCGATCGCGCCGCCGAGATGGGCGAGCGGCGCGAGGTCACGGCGCTGGTCATCGAGCTGCCGCGGCGACGCCCGTCCGCCGTCGTCGGACGGGCCGCGAGGATCGTCGAGCGCTGGGGCGGCCGGGTCCTCAGGCGCGAGGCCGGCCACATCGCCGCGCTCTTCGGCCTCGGCGATCCCGACGGGCGCGACACGGAGATGGCGACGCGCTGCGCCCTCGTCGCGCTCCGCAGCCTGGACGCGCCGCGGCCCGCGGGCGCGGGTCTGCACACGGGCGCATCCACGTGTCGAGCGCAGGCGAGGCCACGGAGGACGATCGCCTGACGGCGCTCCTCGAGACGGCGCGCGAGCTCGCCCGCGTGCGCGAGGGGCAGGCCGCGATGAGCACGCAGGCGATGCGCCAGGTGAAGGCGCTCTTCGAGTTCGAGTCGATGATCGACAGCGACCGGGCCTCGGCGAGCGTCTCGGCGGTCCTCGTCAAGGACGTGCGCGGCCCGGGCGAGGCCTTCGGCCGCTTCGTCGGACGAAAGGACGAGCTCCGCCGAATCGGCGAGGTCCTCGCCACGCCACGCAGCGCACGGCGCGGGTGCTGACCATCCGCGGCGACCACGGCGTCGGCAAGACGCGCCTGCTCTACGAGGTCGAGCGGCGCCTGCGGAAGGGCGGCTACAACGTCGGCTTCCACATCGCCGCGTGCCCGCCGCGCGGGAACGAGTTTCCGCTCTCGGGGATCGTCAGCATGCTCCAGGTGCTCTGCGGGACGACCGAGGGCGACGCGCAGGATCGCATCCTCGCCGTGCAGCCGCGCCTGCGCGCGCTCGGACTCCAGGCCGACGAGGTCAGCGCGGTGCTCACCGCGCTCGGCGCGAGCGTGCCCTCTCTCTCGGGCAACACCAAGACGCTGCTCGAGCGCGCGTTCGCGCGCATGGTGCAGAGCCTCTGCGAAGACCGCCCGCACACCTTCGGCTGGGACGTCGCGCACGCGATGGACGAGGACAGCTTCGCCCTCCTGGAGGACGTCTTCAAGCGGCTGCGAAACGCCCGGGTCGTCTTCGCCTTCGCGGTCCGAGCAGGGTTCGCCCATCCGCTCGAGTCTTTCGAGGGGAACGCGGTCATCGATCTCGGCGACCTCGCGCCGGCAGACGTCGAGAAGCTCGTCGGCCTTCGCATCGGGGTCGATTCGGTCCCCGACGAGCTCCTGCGTTTCGTCCGGTCACGCGCCGGAGGCCATCCGCTGTTCGTGGAGGAGGTCATCAAGGCGCTCGTCGACGCCGGCGCCCTCACGGTCGGCGAGCGGCGCGTCGTGTCGATGAAGCTCGTCGGACAGGACCTGGCGCTTCCCAAGACGCTGCGCGGGCTCGTGGCGTCCCGGGTCTCGCGCCTTTCGACCGAGGACCGCGCGACGTTGCAAGCTGCGGCGGTCTTGGGCGATCCCATCGACCTCACGGTCCTGTCGAACATGCTCGGGCAGGCGATGCCGTCGCTCGAGCGCTCCCTCGCGATGCTCGAGCGCCGCGACTTCGTCGTACACACGGGTCCGAGCGAGTTGCGCTTCGCGTCGCCGATCATCCCGGAGATCGTGGCCGACGCGCTCACGCCCGAGGCCGCGCGGGAAATGCACGCCGCCGCGGGGCAGGCGCTCGAGGCGACGCTCGGAGAGCGCGCCTGGGAGCATGCCGCGCGTATCGCCGGGCACCTCTACGAAGCGGGCGACCGCGAGCGCGCGGCGGGGTACTTCGCCAAGAGCGGGGAGCGGCGTCTCGAGACCCGCCAGCTCGAGGCGGCGGCGCGTGATTTCGGGCGCGCCATCGCGCTGACCGATTCGGCGGTGCGGGCTCCCGAGGAGCTGACGACGTGGCTCGAGCGGCTCGCGTCGGCCGTGCGCCTGGTGCGGTCGTCGCCGGACGCGGCGGAGCTGTGCAACCGCGTCATCGAGCGCGTGGACGCGAGCGGCCCGCGCGAGCTTCGTGTGCGCGCGCGCGTCGCGACAGGGCACGTCTTGGTCGCGGTGCAGCAGATTGATCGGGCCCGCCAGCGGCTGGCCGAAGCCGAGACGATTGCCGAGGGCGACGAGGCGCTTCTCAAGCTCGTGCTGCTCGCGGGCGCCGAGCTGGCGACGCGACAGGGGGACTACACGCGCGCGCTGCGGATGTTCGACGCGCTCCACAAGATTGTGCGCGTCCTGGACGACAACCAGGAGAAACACCGCGTCGCGCTCCACCTCGCGCACTCGCACGCTGCCGTCGGCGACCGCGCGACCGCGCTGGTGCATCTCGCCGAGGCCGAGCAGCTCCTGCCGGACGATCGGGCCGCGAGCTTCGAGCGCACGCGGGCGCGCGCGCTCGTGGACTACTACACCCGCGACTTCCGGTCGGCCGTCCTGCACTGGGAGAAGGCGATCGACATGACCCGCGACATGGGTCTCACCTATCAGGTGATGGCGAGCCTGCACAACCTGGGGGACGTGCTCATCCAGCTCGACGACCTCCCGCGTGCGTACGGCGCGCTACGGCAGGCGCTCGCGCTGAGCGAGGAGTACGGGTTCGAGCGCCTCGCGAACCTCAACCGCATGTTCCTGGCGTACCTCGACGGAATCCGCGGCACCGTGGATGGCGAGCGGCTCCTGCGTCAGGGCATCGCGTACGCCGAGAGCAAGGACTTCACGAACGACGTCGTCAGCGGTCGCGCGCTTCTGGCGAAGCTGCTGCACCGCCTGGGGCGACTCGACGCGGCGCGCGCGGAGTACGGCAAGACGAGGGCGATCGCGGTCAGCGCGGGGCACCGCATCGTGGCGGACGAGTGTGACGCGGCCCTCCAGAAGCTCGATGCACGCCCCGAATCGGCGGAATAAGAGACGAGCTCGAGAAACGAGTACGAGAACGACTGACCATTCGTAACTTCTCCTTGGTCGCACTCGTGGTCGTTTTCGACGTCCTCGTGGTCGGCTCGCGTAGACGTAGTCGCTGTCGCTGACGTGGTCTTGGTCGGAGTACCTGGTCGTCACGCGGGACGCGCTACGCGGCCGTCGAAGACAGGCGAGGAGTCGAATGGCGCATCGGTACACGTCGAGGGACTGAAAACAAGCATGTCGTCCCTTCAATCCGGCGTCCGCGTCGGTTGCGAACACAATGCCGCCGTCGTGACCGACCAGGTGCTCCGACCAGGACCACGTCAGCGACAGCGACTACGTCTACGAGAGCCGACGACGACTACGAGTTGGACCACGAGGACGACCACGAACGCGTGACGAATGCCCAGCTGTGCCCGAGCACGTGCTCCGCGCGCCGCGCTCGTCCTCGATACTCGTCCTAGGCCCCTCGCCTCGCCGCCCACAAGGGCTTCGTGCACGCGTGCAACGTGCGCGATTGCGTCGTCAACTGCGACTGGCTCGTGACGCGGCCGGGTCGATCGAGGAGGGAAGGGGATCTCCAGGTGTACGAGGCTGTCCGCTCGGCCGCAGAAGAGGACCGCTCGACGACGAAGGCGGCTCTCCACGCGTGGAAGCCGATCTCCTCGGCGAGCGAAGCGACTTCGCAGGCGTGCAAAGCGACTTCGCACGCGAGCGAAGCGTGTTCGCGCGCGCAAGCATCGACTTCGCACGCGTGCGGAGCGCTCCCGACGCGCCGCGAACGACCTCGGACGCGCGGAGATCGACTTCGGACGCCGCGACAGCAGGTTCGCACGTCGAAAGATCGAGTTTGGATGCGAAAAAAAGGAGCTCGCACGCCCCGAGAAGGGGTTCGCACGGGCCGAGGAGCGCTTCTCACGCGTGCGAAGTCAATCTTGTCGCTTGCGAAGCCGTTCCCGACCCATGCGAAGACGCGTTTCTCGCGTGCGAAGGCGCGTGGTTGAGCCCGAGTCACTTCCCCAAGGGCCTGTGACGTCTTCCGTTCTGGGGCGGCACAGCGCACGCGTGCAGCCAACCTCAGCGTGGCGGAGCCCTCTCCTGAATGCGACGTATCGCCTCCACTACTTGACGCCGCCCGGGGTCGTTCGGAGCCCGCATACGGAGCGACTCCTTGAACCGGTCGACCGCTGTGGCGCCCGCTCCCATCTGCTCCGCGACCAGTCCCTCGTTGAAGACGAGCGCAGCTCGCGCATTCGGGTCGAGGTCCGCGAGCTTCAGCCCCGCCTCACAGGCACCGAGCGCCCAGCTCGCCTCGAACGCGCTGAAATGGTGGAAACAGAGGTCGCTCCAGCCCCAACCGCGGCGCGGGTCGATGAAGTCTCGGTCGGCCTCGGCGACCGCGGCAGTCGGCACACCGCCGTCCTCTGGCAGGAGCACTGCTTGCGCCATCACGTCGGCGCGCCGTCGAACGTGGACGGTTTCGTCATACAATCCACTCCAGGCGATCCACTCGGTGGTCACCGCGCTGCGGTGAGCACCTTGGCCGGACAGCCCGACCTGCGCGCCCGACTCCAGATCGATCGCCACCGTCTGTATGGATCCACCGAGAACGACGAGATGGGCATCGGCGGCGCACGTCTCGAGGTGGCCGGGTACCCAAATCGTGGCCGCCGGACCCGAGGCAAGATCGACATAATCGTCCGGTCCAAGCCCGGGTCGGCGCACCGCGAGGATGGGTCCTCGTTCCGACTGATCGCACCCATTCCAGTCGGGGCCGACGCCGGCGTCGACGCACGCTTCACTTGGCGCGGATCCGATCGTGCCGTCGAGCGCCATCCGCTTCGCGCCGCCCTTGTCGCAGAACACGAGGGCGCTTCAATCCACGCGAAGGCTTTGAATATCGCCCTGCGTCTTGAAGTCAATCCTTCGCTTTGGAATGCCGGGGCTGGGCGCACTCTGCGTCGGCGCGGCCGCGGCCCTTGCAGATGCAACGGGAGTCTCGCGCTTGGACGCTCGATTTTCGTCACACTCGACAAGAAGCAGCGCGGCCAAGCCCAGCGTCAGGCCGGTAAGGGTTGCCGCCGACATCCCGCTCACACCCGCCCCCTCCTCAATCCGATGTCAATTCCGCTCGTCCAGCGAGCGCCGCGAGCAGCTTCTCGTGGATCCCCCCGAACGCCCCGTTCGAGAGCACCGCGATCGTGTCTCCGGGCCGCGCGCCCGCCGCGAGGTGCTCGACGATCTCGTCTACGCTCTTCATCGCCTGCGCCTTCGGTCCGAGCTCCCGCGCCAGCCGTTCGATGTCGAGGCGCTCGCTCTCGGGTACGTTCGTGCGGCCGAGCGGCGCGAGCAGCACGTGGTTAGCCGCGCCGAAGGCGTGCGCGTAGGCCTCCTGGTGCACGGCGCGGCACGCGGTCGCGCTGCGCGGCTCGAAGACGACCCATAGGGCGCCCTCGGGATGCAGGGTGCGCAGCGCGCGCGACGTCTCGTCGACGGCCGTGGGGTGGTGCGCGAAGTCGTCGTACACGCGGATGCCGCCCGGAACGCCGAGCAAGTCTTGCCGGCGCCGCACCCCCTCGAACGACGCGAGGTACCCGCGCGCGTCGCTCACGTCGACGCCGAAGCCCTCTACGCAAGCAGCGAGCGCAGCCACCGCGTTGCGCACGTTGTGCCGCCCGGGGACGCGCAGCGCGTAGCGCCCACACGACATGCCCCCCGCGTAGAGATCGAACGTCTGCAACCCTTCGGGGGTGACGTGCCCGGGCGCGCCCACCCAGCTGGGCGTGGCCTCGCCCGTGTCGTCGTGCTCGAGCGCAACGTACGCGACCCGCGCCCGCGACTCTTCTCGCACCAGGGTGCGTGCGCGCACGTCGTGCGCGTCGCAGACGACCAGGCCCCCCTCCGGCACCTTCCGCAAGAGCGCGCGAAAGGCGGCCTCGTAGGACGCGACGTCTGGGTAAATGTCGATGTGATCGTGCTCGACGTTGGCCACGATGACGACGTCGTCGGGGCCCAGCCCTACGTAGTCGAGGACCTTCGGTTGCTTGTGCCAGTAAACGGCGTCGTACTCGTCGCCTTCGACCACGAAGGGGGCCCGCGCGCCGCTCCGCAGCGGGCTGACGCGGGTCGATCCGATCGTTGCGTTGGCCGGCAGCCCCTTGGGAATTCCCCCGATGAACCACCCGGGCTCGAGCCCCGCGCGCGAGAGCAGCCAGGCGCACATGGCGCTCGTCGTCGTCTTGCCGTGCGTTCCGGCGACGACGAGCGGCCGCCGCCGCCCCAGGAAATGCGCCCGCAGCGCGCCCGACATCGACTCGCGCGCGAGCCCGCGCCGCTCGGCCTCCTGCGCCTCGACGTTCTCACGACGAATCGCGTTGCCCACGACGACCAGATCCGGCGCCGGTTCGAGATGCGCCGCGTCGTACCCCTGCAGGCAGCGCACGCCGAGAGCGCGCAGCGCCGGACCGATGGGCGGGTCGAACGCCGCGTCCGAGCCGCTGACCTCGTGCCCAGCCTCGACGAACAGCGCGGCCAGCGCGCCCATGCCCGTACCCGAGACACCCACCAGGTGAACGCGCATCGACTCCCTTCAGCCCTTGGCGAACGCGAAATCTTCGCCGGCGAAGTCGACCTTCACGACGCCGCCGGGCGTGTACCCGCCGCGTAGAATCTCCTCGGCGAGAGGGTCCTGCAGCTTCTTCAAGATGGCCCGCTTGAGCGGTCGCGCGCCGAAGGCCGGCTCGTAGCCGAGCTCGACGAGCTTGTCCTTGGCCGCGTCGGTGAGCTGCATCTTGAGCTCGCGATCGGCCATCGAGCCTCTCGAGGTGCCGCAGCTGGATGTCGACGATGCCGCGCAGGTCTCGCTTGGACAGCGGGCGAAAGAGGATGACGTCGTCGATGCGGTTCAAGAACTCCGGCCGCAAGAACGCGCGCAGCTCCTCGCGTCATCACGTCGCGCAGGGCCTCGACGCCCTCGGCGGTCTCCCAGAGCTTCGCGTCCGTCTCGAGGAGGCGTTTGCTTCCGATGTTGCTCGTCATGATGACGACCGTGTTCGAGAAGTTCGCCGTGCGCCCGCGGCCGTCGGTGAGGCGGCCGTCGTCGAGCACCTGGAGCAGCAGGTTGAAGACGTCGGCGTGCGCCTTCTCGACCTCGTCGAAGAGGAGCACGCTGTAGGGTCGCCTCCGCACGGCCTCCGTCAGGTAGCCGCCCTCCTCGCTGTCGACGTACCCCGGCGGCGAGCCCACGAGGCGCTGCGCCATGTGCTTCTCCATGAACTCGCTCATGTCGAGGCGGGTCATCGACTGCTCGTCGTCGAACAGAAACTCGGCGAGCGCCTTGGCCAGCTCGGTCTTTCCCACGCCGCTCGGCCCCAGGAAAAGGAACGACCCGATGGGCTTGCCCGGATCGCGCAGCCCGACACGCCCGCGCCGCACCGCGCGCGACACGGCGCGCACGGCCTCGTCCTGGCCGACCACCCGCTCGGCGAGGCGCGCCTCCATCTTGAGCAGCTTGTCGCTCTCCGCCTCGAGCATCTTGCTCACCGGGATGCCCGTCCAGTCGCCGAGCACGACCGCGACGTCTTCCTCGGTCACGACGTTCGTGGCGCCGCTGCTCGCCTCGCGGCCCACGGCGGCCTCCGCGGCTTCGAGGCGCCGGCGCACGTCGGGCAGCTGCACGTGCTCGAGCTCGCCGAGCCGCGCGAAGTCGTGGCTCCCGCGGGCCTCCTCCATCTGCGCGGTGAGCCGCCCCTGCTCGGCGCGCAGCGCCGCGCACGCCGCCAGCGCCCCGCGGCGCGAGTCGAGCTTCGCCCGCATCTCGCTCACCGCCGGCTCGAGGTCGCGTCGCCTCGCGCTCGAGCCGCTCCCGCGTCTTGACGCTCATCGCGTCGGTGTCGTCCGGCCAGCGACGTGATCTGCGCCTTGAGCGACGCCAGCCGGCGGATGGCCTGGTCCACCTTCTCCGGCACGCCGTCGATCTCGACGCGCTTTCGCGCTGCCGTCTCGTCGAGCAGATCGATCGCCGCGTCGGGCAGCGCGCGATCCTGCAGGTAGCGCTTCGCCAGGCGGACGGCGCCCACGATCGCCGCCTCGCCGATCTGCACGCTTGTGGTGCGCCTCGTACTTGGACGCGATCCCGCGCAGGATCTCGATGGCCTGGTCGACCGTCGGTGGCTCGATGGTGAGCACGCTGAAGCGCCGCAAGAGCCCCGGGTCGCGCTCCTGCATCTTCTTGGCGCCGTCGACGGTCGTCGACGCCAAGAGCCGCACCTCGCCCCTCGCGAGCAGCGGCTTGAGCAGATCGCCCACGCCGCTTCCCGCCGCGCCCTGACCGAGGAGCGAGTCGATGCCCGTAGACGTAGAGCAGCGTGTCTTCGGCGCTGCCCTTCACCGCCGCGAGCACCTGGCGAAGGCGCTCTTCGATCTCGCCGCGTAGCTTCGCGCCGGCGACCAGCAGCCCCGTCTCCAGCTCGGCGATGTTCAGCTTCGCCAGGCTCTCCGGCACGTCCCCCGCTGCGACGCGCATCGCGAGCGCCCCGACGATCGCCCTCTTGCCGACCCCCGGCTCACCGACGAGCAGCGGATGGTTCTTTTGCCGCCGCTCGAGGATCTGAAGGAGCCGCCTCACTTCGATGTCGCGGCCGATGACGGGATCGAAGCCGCCGCGCCGCGCGCGCTCGACGAGGTCGTGCGTGAAGCGCGACAAGAGGTCGCCCGCCGCGCCAGGCGAGGCAGCCAGCGCCGAGGAGGCCGGCGCGACCTCCCGCGGCACGCTCCGGAGCGCCGCCATGTGCGGGCGCAGGCTCCCCGGCCCGAGGCCGAACGCCTGCAGGACGACCGCGGCGCCGCCGCGGATCTCCTGCGACAGGGCGTTGAGCAGGTGCTCGACCTCGACCGTCCCCGCCCCGGCCTCCTTCTCGGCCCGGGCGAGGAGCTGCAGCATCGCGTTCGAGAGATACGCGAGGCCGGCCGCCGTCTTGTTCATGCGCGCGAGCGAAGACTCGGCCTCGACCGAGACGTCTGCCGGGTCGGCGCCCGCGCGGCGAAGTACCTCTTGCACGCCCCGATCGCGGTCGGCCGCCCGCGCGAGGAGGTGCAGGGGCTCCACCTGGGAGTGCTTGCGCTCGTCGGCGAGGCTCTGCGCGCCGGCGACGAGGGCCTTGGCGTCCGGCGCGTAACGGTCGAGGTGAATCGTTTGCTCGGCAGCCATTGCGCTGCATCATTTAGCACGCATATTGGTAGGCTCATGGGCCGGGCCGACGTCACCATCTACACGACCAGCGCATGCGCCTACTGCATGGCCGCCAAGAACCTGCTCAAGAGGCGCAACATCGGCTTCGAAGAAATAGACGTGACCGGCGACGACGCGAAACGCGCCTGGCTCGTCCAGACGACCGGACGGCGAACCGTGCCGCAGATCTTCATCCGAGGCGACTCCATAGGCGGTTACGACGAGCTCGCCGCGCTCGACCGCGCGGGGAGCCTCGCCCCCCTCGTGGCCTGAAGCCCGAACGGCCTCCGCGCTCGCGGGCCCATCCCCGCTAGCGACCACCTCGTCCGCTCACCGGTGGGTGCACATCTTGACGTCGACGTCGTTGCCCGCGCCGACGATGCCGAGGTCGCAGACGCCGCCCGCGCACGCAGCGTTGGCGCAGGCAGTCTTGTTGGCGCTGAGGGTCGCCGCGGTCGTCGAGCAGTCGCCAGCGCTGAAAACGTTTCCGGCCGCGCGCAGAACGCCGGAGTTCGGGTGCACCATGAGACACACGCCGACCGCTCCGTTGCTCGCCCCGCCGCTTCGCGGCTGCTGAAACATGTTTCTCCCGTAATCGGAGCCGACCTCGTCGCCGAGGTCGATGTTGCTGATGTCGCTGCTGGCGTTCGTGGCGCTCACGAGAACGCCGGAGCCGTGGTTGCCGAGCGACACGCTACCGCGCAGCTTGACGCTGGACCCCGCAACGATGCGAAGCCCGTTGCCGGTCCCGCTCCCGAACGACACGAGCCCGGCGACCGTGTTTTGCGGCGGCATGCCGGGTGTCTGCTGGATCCAGAGGCCCGCGGTGTAGTTGTCGTTCGCGGTGACCGTCCCGCCACCGTGGGTCGCGTTCGTGACGGCTCCCGTCAGCGTGATGAAGCCGCTCGCGTCGACGAAGATGCCGTGGCTCGTGTTTCCGTCGAAGTGCGTGCCAGCCTGACCGGCTGACGCGGTGATGATCGCGTGGCCGCTGCCCGTCACGTGCAGCCCCGCCTTGCGCGCCGCGGCGGTGCCGTTGGCCGTCGACGTGACGCCCGCTCCAATCGAGAGCACGCCGGCGTTCTCGACGAGGATTCCGTCGTCCAGAAAGCGGGACACCGTGAGATTCGCAATCGACGTGGCGACGGTGCTGCCCGTCGTGGCGACAATCCCGTAGCTGGCCGTGTTGCCCTGGCCGTCGATGGTGAGCGACGAGCCGGTGCCCCCGCGGATGCCCGCCACGGTTCCGGCGCCGCCCGTTCCGGCTCCGAGCTGAAAGCCGCTGCTGCCGGCCGGCACGTTCACGACGACCGGCCCCGCGGCGGTGGTGATGGCGACGTTCTGCGGCACGACGAGCGGAAACGTCTCGCCGGGGCCCACGACGGCCGAGGTACCGGCGGCGCCGCCGATCACCGTGACGGTGTTCTGGATCGAGGAGGCCGTGCCGACAATCTGCAGGGCGCGCGTGACGGTCGCGAGCGCACACCCCGGCTGCGCACCGCCCTGCGTGTTGCCTGTCCCCATGCTGTCGCTGCCGTGCACCGGATCGACCGTGTATTCTCCCGCCAGCGCGGGCGTGCACGCGGTGCACTCGTCGTCGACGCACGTCGCGCCGGCCCCGAGCCTCGCCGCACAATAGACATCGGCGCCGGGGCCCGGACAGCAGGGGGTCGAGCCCGGCGCCGGCTGGCAGGTGAGCCCGCAGCAGATGTCCGACGCGTTGACGGGGCACGCGCCCGGCGCGCCCCCTGTGGAGACACCGGCGTCGGTCGGGCAGGTCCCCGCCACACACGCGCCGGTGCCCGTGTCGCAGACGGGCGTCGCGCCGCTCGCCGCGGCGCACTGCGAGTCGGCGGTGCATTTCCCGCACAGACTGGGCGTGGCGACGCCGCAGAGGCCCCCGGCCGCGCTGTTCATGCAGTCGACGTTGGTGCGGCAGTTGCCCGGTGCGCATGCGCCGGCCTGACACAGGTACGGACTGGACGCGCTGCCGTACGCCGCGGTGCACGTCGCGTCGTCGCTCGGGTCGGAGCAGGCGCCGCACGTGCCCGCGTGGCAGAGTCCCGCGCCGCCGTTGTCCACGCATGCCGCGCCGTCCGGGCCGCACGCGGCCGCGTCGCCGTCGCTGCTCGAAGAGTCGCCGGCCGAGGTCTCGCCGCTCGCGTCCTGCAATCCGCTGCTGCTCGCCGCGTCGTGGCTCCCGTCGACCGAGCCGCTGCGCGCTGTGTCGCCGCTCGCGTCTCTCGGCCCGCTGCTGGTGCCGCTGCCGGACCCGCTCGACGTGCTGCCCTCGCTGCCGCCGTCGTCGCCGAGGGGAACCGTCGCGGTGCTGCCGGTGCATCCAGCGAGGGCACCGCCGGCCCAAGCTGCGGTGCTCACGCACGCGCCCACGAGCCACCGATGGGCCGCTCGCAGCGACGGTCGCCGGGTCCGAAGCATTCCCCTATTCCGATAGCGACTCCACGAGGCGGGCGACGTCTCTTTCGGCAACCGAGCACAGCGCCACGCGGAGCGCGCCGCCCCCCGCCTTGCGGGTCTGCGGAACAACGAAGACGCCCTGGGCGCGCATCGCCTGCGCCTTTTCCAGCGGGCGATCGTGGAAGGTCGTCACGAAGAACCCGCCCTCGTAGCGCGGGTATCGCAGAGCACGTTCGCGCGCGTGGCGATTGAACGTCTCGACGCGCGCCAAGAGCAGGCGGCGGAGCTCGGCACGTTCGAGATCGCAGGCGCGCGCCATCGCAGGGTCGCTCAGCAGGCGCGTGATGGCCGCGAGGCCGCCGCGGTTGCAGTTGGACCAGGTGCCGCGGCACGAGTAACTCAGCGCCGAACCGACCGCCGCGCGTTCGTCGTCGTCGGCGACGCAGGCGACGAGCGCCCCGACGCGCAGCCCGTAGTGGGTGAACGACTTGCTCGCGCTCCACGCGAAGAGCACGTTCGCGCGGCCGACGAGCGCGCGCAGCGGCGCCAGGAACGCGCGCGGGTCCCGTGCGCCATAGAGGAAGTACGCGCAGTCGACGAGCAGCGTGACCGGCCCCGTGGCGGCGCGCGCCCCGAGGCATTCGACGACCGCGCGCCACTCGTCGGCGGTCATCGAGTAGCCCGTCGGGTTGTGGCAGGGGTCGTTCAGAAAGACGAGCGCGCGCCCCTGCGCGCGAAGGTGCTGCGCCACGGCCGCGTCGAGGGCGGCGACGTCGAGGCCGCCGCCGGGCGCGAACATCTCGAACGTGTCGAGCCTGCGGTCGGCCTCGTCGCAGAGCGTCTGGTAGGGGCCCCAGAACCAGCTCGTCGTGAGCAGCGCCTGCCCGGGCTCGAGGAAATTCGCGATCGCATGGCGCAGCGCGCCCGTTCCGCCCGGCGTCGCGGCGGCGACCGCCGTTCGCGCGAGGTCCGGCTCGCCGGCGAAGAGGTCGTCGACGACCGCGCGCAGGAAGGCAGGGGTGCCCGCGATGGGCGCGTACGCAGCCCACTCCTCGGCCGGCACTTCGCGCACCGCCCGTGCCGCGGTCGGCAGGACCGCGAGCTTGCCGCCGTCTTCGAGGAGGGCCCCCACCGTGGCGTTCACGATGGACTCGCCGCGTTGTGTGCGCTGCGTCGCCTCGTGGTTGAGCGCGAAGATGGGGTCGTCGGACGGCCTTCCCTGGTGGGACGCGATGAGGTGCTTCACGCGCGATGGCTTATCGCGCGGGAGCGCGTTTGTCATGGCGCGGTGGCGTTCGTCGGTGTGCCGTCCCTCGCCCCAGGCTGGCCGATCGCCTGTCGTCTTTCGCCGGAGGCGGCGGGGAGGTTCCGCAGCCGTCCTGATGAGTCGCTGATCCTGCGCGCGGGCTGGCTGTCAGTTTGTCATCGGAGGGCCATCGCCTGGCCGGCTCCTGCCACCTTGGCCCGTCGCCGGATGGAAACCGCGCGCAAACCCCTGAGGACCGCGGATAACCCGCATGGCACACGCTATGCTGCACGTTCTCGGCGATGCACCTTCGAACTGTCTTCTTTGGCTTGGCTTGCTTAGCGGCGTGCGTCGCGGCCCCCGAGGTCGCGCGCGCGCAGACGACCACGATGCCGACGCTCGGGCCTCCCGCGCTGAAGTACCCGGAGCGCTTCGACGCGAACGGGAACGATTTGCACACGACCGGCAGTCGTCCGCAGAACCTGACGCCGCTCGGCGTCAGTTACCAGGACTGCATCGACGATCAGCAGCTGGTGTTCTCCGTCGCGGTCTCGGGCTTTCAAGGACAAGGGATCCGAATCTGGGCTTCCCTGAACAACGACTGCACCCAGCCCACCAGTCGGGGCATCGGCACTGCGGCTAGCTGCTGGCTCTTGCCCGGCGGGGGATCGGCGATCAACCAGCTGACCCAAACGACGTTGCAGTACACGCTTCGCGTTCAGGACATCGTCGGACCCCAGACCGCGCCGCCTACTCCGGCGACGTATAACCGACAGGGACCCGATGCGTGCACGAAGCAGTCGCAGTACGCATCCGAGACGTTCAACATCTACTTCATTCCCATCACGAACGGTAACGAGGCCACGGGCGCTGCCTACCAGTACCCGCTCCCGGTAGACCTCGTGGGACCGCCCGCTCCGACGGGTGTGGGCGACCAGGTCGGCGACACGCTTTTCACGCTCAGCTGGACCCCGAACAACGACACGGACACGACCGGCTACGACATCTACATGAGCCCGATCAAGGGGCAGGAGGGGAACGCCCCCGTCGACGGAGCGGCCGATGCCGCTCTCGCCACGCCCGAGCCCACGCTGGTGTGCCCGGAAGCGGGGACCCCCGCAGTGAACGACGCGTCCGTCGACGCAGCGGTGGACGCGACCACCGCGGACGCAACCGCGTCTACCGATGCGGGCTGTCACTACGTCAATATCGGAGGCCCCCCCCGCCTCGGCGGCGTGCGGCAACCCCATCTTGCAGAGCTCCGTCGTTCAGGACGGAGGCCAGGGCAGCGTTCCCATCTCTACAGACGCGACGGCCGAGGACGCAGCGGCTGCCGAGCCCGGCAACGGCGGGATCTCGACGATTCCGTCGAAGTACCTCGTCGGCTCCGACGGCGTCAGCAGTCTCTCGGTTTCGGACAAATCGGTCGGCTCCTACACCGTCACGGGGCTTCGCAACGGCCCGACGAACATCTACACGGCGGTCGTCGCGGCCGTGGACGGCTTTGGCAACATCGGGCCGCCCTCGTCCGAGAAGTGCGACTACCCTGCGCCGGTGAACGACTTCTGGCAGGACTACCGCAGCGACGGCGGTCGCGGGGGCGGCTTCTGCGCGCTCGAGGCCGTCGGCGGGCCCAGTCAGTCGCTGGCGGGCGTGGCGCTGGTGGCGAGCCTGGCGGCCATCGTGCGGCGACGCCGGCGGAGAGGCGTCCAGTGAGCCGCCTTTCCTTAACGTGCTCGGTGGCCGTCGCTGCCTGGGCCCTGCTCGCTTCGCGCGAGGCGGGCGCGCAGGAGCGGCAAGAGGTGCTCACGAGCAAGCACAATAGCTACGAGTCGCCGCAGAACTTTGCCCTCGAGCTCCGGTTTCTTCCTTACTCGCCCGACATCGACAGCGACCCCGCGCTGCACGGCGCCACGCCGTATCGCAGCATCTTCGGCTCGTCGCAGCGGGTGATGGTCGGCCTGGAGTTCGACTGGCAGGCGCTGCGCATCCCGCACCTGGGCACGCTCGGTCCAGGCGTGGCCATCGGGTACACGAAGATGAACGCGCCGGCGCTCTTTCAGACGCCCCACGGCAATCCCCCCACGCTGGTCTCCGGCGAGAACACGTCGCTCGAGATCATCCCCACGTACGCCGTCGCGGTCCTGCGTGCCGACGTCTTCTGGCGCGAGGCGCACATTCCGCTCGTGCCCTACGTCAAGGCGGGCATTGGCTACGGCTTCTGGCGGGCCTCCAACACGCTCGGGACCTCGCACTATCAGGGCGCGACCGGCGCCGGGGCGTCGCTCGGATCGCAGCTCGCCGTCGGCATCAGCCTGAACCTGAACCCGCTCGACGAATACGCGGCGCGCAACTTCGATGAATCGATGGGCGTGAACAGCACGTATCTATTCGGCGAGTTGATGCGCTCCGATCTGAGCGGGCTCGGGTTGCAGAGCAACGCCCTGCGCGTCGGCGAATCGACCTGGGTGCTCGGGCTCGCGCTCGAGTTCTGATTCCGCCACGGCTCAGTCCCGTTAGCGTCACGGTGCAGGCGGCCACAACGCGGCGATTCTCGCGGATTTACGAGCGAACCGGGTGGTCGGGCCTACATTCGCGCAGACTCAAGGGCACGCTTGCGCCCCAACGTGGCAAACCGCCACGGGGCGCAAATGGCAGCGCTCGCCATCTCTGCGGTGATTTCGCGGACCTAGCCGAGCCTTGACTGAATCCCTGCGGGGGCACGAGCGCTGCAATGAGCTCCCGCGCGCAACGCAAGGGAGAACACCGAAAAGCTTCAACGGTTTCTCGCTGCGTCGCGCGTGTGAACACCAAGTTTCGCGTCGATTGCGCGCGACATGAGGCGTGTCGTCCGCGTCGACGGGGGGCACCGATCGCAAAAGGGAATCAGGAGGAGAAGAATGACCACGCAAGGGAACACGGATCGGCAGAAGTCCAACCGCGGTTTTGCTTCGATGGACCGCAGCAAACAAAAGGAGATCGCCAGCAAAGGTGGCAAGGCCGCTCACGCCCAGGGCCGCGCGCACGAGTTCACGCCCGACGAGGCGCGGACCGCGGGCCGCAAGGGTGGTGAAGTCGTGAGCCGCGATCGAGCTCACATGGCGGCGATCGGCCGCGCCGGTGGGCAGGCGCGCGGGCGCAATCGCGCGCTCCAAGCCTCGCGTGACGCCGCGCCTCGCGGTGAGCCCGTGGCCGCCCAGCCTCCCGTCGCCCACTCCAGCGCGACTGCTGCCGAATAGCTACGCCGGACAGTTCCCGCCTTCTCGGCGGCAGGCAAGGCTGCGCACCCGGGTTGTCGCCCCGGTGCGCAGCTTTCGTTTAACGCGGGCCAGTACGCCCGGACGGATTCGAACCGCCGACTTGTGGCTTCGAAGGCCACCGCTCTATCCAGCTGAGCTACGGGCGCGCGTGTCTCGATCGACCCTAGGGGAGAAAGTGCCGGAGGGCTATCTCGCACGCCGGCCAATCACCGCCTACCACGCTCGCCCGCGTCCGCGCCACCCCTCACCCTCGCCCCACCGTCGCCCGCGGGCGGCCCCAGCCCGCCCTTGACGTGACGCTCGGCGCAGGCCTACCTCTCGCCGTCCCGTGCGCGCGCCGACCGCGACCAGCCCCGAGCCTCCGTCGTCGCGCCCGGCGCGTGGCCTGGCCTCGCTGAGCGCGTCGCTCCGCGCTCGGCTCGGAGCGGGGCCGACCCTCGAGGCGCCCGAGGTCTACGGTCGCCGGGCCATCGGCAACATCGTGCGTGCGCTGCCGCCCCTCGAGCGCGCCTATTCGCGTGTCCGCTTCTCGATTCTGCGACCGAAGCTCCTCAGCGTGATGGATCTGCTTCTCGCGGACGAGGGCCGTATCCTCGACGTGGGCTGCGGGTTCGGCCTCTTCGCCGCCTATTTCGGCCAGACGCACCCGCGTCGGCGCATCGTCGGTATCGATCCCGACGCGCGCCGCATCGGCATCGCCCGCGAAGTCGCCGGGCGCCTTTCGCTACGCGACCACGAGTTTCTGGTCGGCGACGTCCGCGACGTCCCGCTCGCCGGTCCCTTCGACGCCGCCTACATGCTCGACGTGATGCACCACCTGCCGGCGAGCGATCAGCGGCGCGTGCTCGAGCGCCTGCGCTCGCTCCTCGTTCCCGGAGGGGTGCTCATCGTCAAGGACATCACGACCGAGCCGCGCTTCGGCCTCCTCTTCACGACGGCGCTCGACAGGCTCATGGTCGGTTGGCGCGAGCCGCTCGCGTATCGGCACCACCGCGAGTGGGGCGAGATGTTGACCGCGCTCGGCTTCAAGGTGCGAATGGTCCGCGTGCCGGACGTGCTGCCTTATCCGCACGTCGTCATCGCGGCGACGAAGCTCGAGTCCGCGCTCTAGAGCCTGCCGCGCGCGGCGTCGATGCGCAGCTTCCACACCATTCCGACGGCCTCGGCGAAGATGCGCCGGCTCATCTTGGAACGGCCGGCGGTCCGATCGAAAAACACGATGGGCACTTCCTTCACGCGCATGCCCCGCCGCAGGGCGCGGTAGGCCATCTCGATCTGGAACGAGTAGCCGTTCGAGTGCACGTCCTGCAAGCCGATGCCCTCGAGCGCGCGCCGCGTGTAGGCGCGGTACCCGCTCGTCAGGTCCCGCACCGACAGCCCGAGGATCGTGCGCGAGTACAAGCTGCCGCCCTTGGAGATGACGTGACGCGCCACGCCCCAGCCCTCGACGCTGCCGCCGGGAATGTTGCGCGAGCCGATGACGAGGTCGTACCCGTCGTCGAGCGCGCGGAGGAAATCCGGGAGGTAGCGGACGTCGTGCGAAAGGTCGGCGTCCATCTCGAAGAAGCGTTCGTAGCCCTGGGCGAGCCCACGCGTGAACGCCTCGATGTACGCCGTGCCGAGACCGAGCTTGCCGGGCCGATGCAAGACGCGCACGTGTTCGTCTTTGGCGGCGATGGCATCGGCGAGCTCGCCCGTGCGGTCGGGGGAGTTGTCGTCGACGACCAAAAGGTCTGCGTCAGGGACCGCACCGCGCACCGCGTCGACGAAGTCGGGAAGGTTGTCCTTCTCGTTGTATGTAGGCGTGACGATGAGCGTCCTCGGCATAGTCAAGAGGCGCGAAACTAGCGAAAACCACGCTCTGCCGCAAATTGCACCGCATACCCCCACCCGCCTGGTTTGTCTTTTGGGGCCCCGGCCCCACGCGCCTGGTTTGTCTTTTGGGGCCCCGCCCCCAAAAGGCGAGCGCGCCCTGATAGAATGGGGCCGTGACCACGCGCAGCGACCCCGCTCGATCGCTCGACACGCGGCTTGCCCGCCTGTCCGAGCTCGAGGCGAGCCTGACGCGCGAGATGCGTGTCAGCAAGGCGCTGCGCGAGGTGGGCACCGCGCTCGGTACGACGCTCGATCTCGACCAGCTGCTCGAGCTCATTCTCGACAAGATCACCGAGGCGCTCGAGGCCGATCGCGCCACGCTGTATCTCCTCGACGAGCCGCGCGAGGAGCTCGTCTCGCGCATCTCCCAGGGCGACGACGTCCGCTCGATCCGGCTCAAGATTGGCCACGGCATCGCCGGCCACGTCGCCCGCACGGGAAAGCCGCTGCACGTGCGCGACGCCTACAAGGACACGCGGTTCAGCCCCGAGTGGGACATGCTCTCGGGCTACCGGACGCGGTCGCATCCTCGCCGCGCCGATGAAGAACCACCTCGGCAAGACCATCGGCGTCGTGCAGGTGCTCAACAAGACGCGCGGCGACTTCACCGACGACGACGCCGACATCCTGGCGGCGCTGGCGACGCAGGCCGCGGTCAGCATCGACAACTCGCGCCTGTTCATGTCGGTGACGCAGAAGAACATCCAGCTCCTCGACACCAAGGAGCAGCTCGAGCACCGCGTACGCGACCTCAAGCTGCTCTTCGATCTCGAGCGCGCGATGGCGCGCGCCACTTCGCTCGAGGAGCTCTTCATGGCCGTGCTGGGGGAGGCCATGCGCGCGTGCGAAGCCCGCATGGGGGCCGTCGCCCTGCGCGACCCGGAGGACGGCTCCGGGACGCTCTACCTCATCGACGAGCGCGCCAAGAAGATGCGGCGCCTCCCGTATCCCGAGGACGCGGGTCTCATCGGCTGGGCCATCAGCAACAACGAGGTGCTGATCACGAGCGACGCCGAGAACGACTCGCGTCGCGACCACGACGTTCGACGAGCGCGTCGGCGCCGCGACCGCCAAGACCGCGATCGTCGTGCCGCTCGAGGGCGACAACAAGGCGCCCATGGGGGCGATCGCGATCTACAACAAGCGCGCCGGCCGGCCCGTTCAACGAGGAAGATCGAGAGCTCTTCGAGCTCATCACCGCGAACGCCTCCACCGCGATACGCCTGCAGCTCTCGCGCGAGGCTCGCGAGAGCGAGGAGCGCCTGACGACCATCGGGCGGCTGCTCTCGAGCGTGATCCACGACCTGAAGACGCCGCTCACGGTCATCAGCGGCTACGTGCAGCTGATGCAGGGGGCGAAAGACCTCGCGCAGCGCGAGAAGTACGCAGAGAATATCTTGCGGCAGTTCGACCTCATCGGCGCGATGCAGCGGGAGGTGCTCGAGTTCGCCCGCGGCGAGAAGAGCGTTCTCGTGCGCAAGGTGTACGTGCAGAAGTTCTTCGAGGACGTGCGCGGCCAGCTCGAAGCCGACCTCGCCCGCCGCGGCGTGGAGCTCGTCGTCGACGTGCAGGAGCGGGGCACCGCGCGCTTCGACGAGGGCAAGATGTTGCGCGTCGTGCACAACCTGGCGCGCAACGCGGTCGAGGCCATGGGCAAGAAGGGCGGCAAGTTCGTCGTCAAGGTGACTCGCGACAAGGACGACGGCTCGCTCGCTGGTCACGTTCTCGGACACGGGCCCGGGCATTCCGCGCGAGATCGAGCATCGCCTCTTTCGGTCGTTCGTCACGAGCGGCAAGAAGGGCGGCACGGGCCTCGGCCTGGCGATCGTCAAGAAGATCGCCGAGGAGCACGGCGGCACCATCGCGTTCGTCTCGTCCAATCGGGGTGCGACCTTCAAACTGCGCATCCCGCAGCCGCCGCGGACGTGAAGGTCCTGGCGGCGGCCGCTGGGGTTGCGGTCGCCACGACGCTCGCGCCGGCGGGCGTGAGCGCCGACGCCCCGGTGCCCCCTTGGATCGACGCCGACGACGTGCCCCTGGCCGCGTGGGCGCGCTCGGTCGTGCCCAAGCCGGGCGAGCGCGGGCAGGCCGGCGACATGGTGCTGTTCGCGGGGCCGAATCGCGGGAGCGACCGGCGCGGGGTGACCGCTCCCGGCGCGACGTTGCCCCTCTTCGGTGCGAAGCGCGGCGCTGGCTGCACGGGGCGCTGGTGGCTCGTGGGGCCGCTCGCGTGGACGTGCTCGGACGCCGCGGTCCTCGCGGCGGAGGAGCCGACCGCCCCGACCGCCACCGTCGGCCCCGTCGGCCCGGAGGGGCTTCCGTATGCGTACTACTTCGTCGGCCACGACGGCGCGAGCGCGTACGCCGACGTCGAGTCGGCCGCCGACGGGGCGCCGGATCGAGAGCTCGACGCGGGTTGGTCCGTGGCCGTCACCGAGCAGCGGACCGTGCAAGGCGAACGCTGGGCGCGCACGACCAAGGGACTCTGGATCGCGCTGCGCGATCTCGTCGCCGCCAGGCCCTCGGCGTTCCACGGCGAACGGATCGACGCGGGAGCGCTCGACCTGGCCTGGGTCGTCACCGATCGCGCCCCCGTGTGGACATCGCCGAAGCGGGCCGCACGGTGCCCGGTCGAAGGGGACCCGCGCCCGGCTCGACGTCGTGCGCGTCCGGCAGGCTACGGCAACGGCCGTGCAAGTCGGCGACGACGAGTGGATGGCGCTTCGCGACCTCGCACGCCCGGTCGCATCGCCGCCGCCGGACGAGGTCGTGCGCCGTGGGGAACGCTGGATCGACGTCGACCTGGCGACCCAGACACTCGTCGCGTACGAGGGAACGCGCCCCGTGTTCGCGACGCTGGTGTCGACCGGCCGCGGACCCAAGGGGACGGACGCTGCGACTCCGCCGGGCGTACATCGTGTCTGGGTGAAGATCCTCGCCTCGGACATGGCGGGCGGAGAGCGCGACGACGCCGAGCAGCACTACTCGCTGCAGGAGGTGCCGTACGTCCAGTTCTTCGACGGAGCCGTGGCGCTTCACGGGACTTACTGGCACCGCGACTTCGGGCACGTGCACAGCCATGGGTGCGTCAACATGGCCCCGCTCGATGCGCGCTGGCTGTTCGACTTCACCGAGCCGCATCTCCCGCGCGGTTGGGCCGCTTCGTACCCGACCATCGCGGACGAGGGCACCGTGGTGCGCGTGCGCTAGCGCGTGCGGGTTGGCGGCTCTCGTTTCCGACTACCTACCGCGGCTCGATGGCGAAGGCTTTGTCGTGCGGCCCGGGAAACGAATGCGAGGTTCCATGAAGACGCTGCTTGAACGGGCGCGCACGGGCTCGCATCCCGCCCGCGCATGGCTGGCGATGAGCGGCGCTTGCACGCTGCTCGCGGCCGCTGGCTGTAGCTCCACGCAGGCGGCGTCCGCGCAACCGGACGCCGCGGCGGGCGTCTGCCCGGATACGCCGCAGGCGACAATCGGCGTCGCGTGCGCGCCCGAGGGCCTGGTGTGCGGACCCACCTACGCGTGCGCCAATTCGGCCGTGTCTCTGTATTGTGTGTGCCACGACGGCGCGTTTGCCTGCGTGGATGGGACGGGCAAGGCGCTCCAGGCAGGCGACAGCCCCGCGTGCCCCAGGCTCCCGCCCCCTGCGAGCTCCTGCCCCGCGACGCTGTCCGCCGCCAACCTGACGCCGTGCGAGACGGCAGGGCAGGTCTGCACGTACCTGAGCCCCTGCGGCAGGGCTCTCGACGAGTGCACGTGCTCGCCCGGCGCCGACGATTCCCAACGAGCCCGACAGCGGTTTGCTCGAGCTTTACTCCTGCCAGCAGGCGACCTGCGGCTCGGACGCGGCATCGCCGGAAGGGGCCGCCAACGCCGGCGCACGCAACGCGAGCGCCGACGCGGGCGGGTGAGGTCAGCTCGCCCGCGTCGGGAGACCGACCGTCAGCCCTTGGCGAAGCCCTGCAAGAAGAACGCAATCACGAACGCGAGAAGCACCAGCGACTCGATGAGCGCGAGGCCGAGAATCATCGGCGTCTGGATGCGGGCGGACGCGCCCGGGTTGCGCGAGATGCCTTCGAGCGCGGCCGCGGCGGCGCGGCCCTGGCCGAGCGCCCCGCCCAGCACGCCGAGCCCGATCGCGAGGCCCGCGCCCGCCGCCGCCCACGCTCGGACGTCGAACGAGTTCGAGCCCGTGCGGTCGTCCTGCGCGAACGCCAGCATCGGCAGAAGGAAGGTCGCGGCAAACGAGAACGCCGCGAGGGCGAGCTTCTTCGGGGTCGACATCGTCAATGGCTCCTTCGTCGTCGTACGGAACTTGGGATCGCTTGGTGAGGAGGGGCGCGGCCCTATTAGTCGCTTTTCGCCCAGCTGGCTAGGGCCGCCAGTCGTTTTCGGCACTAGAAGCCGGCGCCGGCCGCGTGTGCGGCGCCGACGCCGTGGCTCTTGGCGTCGGCCTCGTGTTCCTCGTGCTCGGTCGCGAGCGAAATGTAAATCGAGGTGAGCAGGCAAAAGACGATGACCTGCACGATGACCACGAGGGTGCTCAAGACGAGCACCGGCACGGGCAAGAGGAGCGCGACCATGCCGAGCGTGAGCGTCACCAGCAGGTGATCGACGGCCATGTTGAGCATGAGACGAACGCTCAGCGTGAGCGGTCGGATCAGCAGCGAGATGATCTCGATGATGAATAGCAGCCCGTTGATGGGGATTCCCCACCAGCCGATGTACGGCCCGAACAGGTGCTTCACGTACCCCAGGCCGTTCTCTTTCAGCCCGTAGTAGTTGAACATGACGAAGACGACGAGCGCGCAGCCGATCGTGATGTTCCAGTTGGACGTGGGCGGCGAGAAGCCGGGAATGAGGCCGAGGGCGTTCGAGAAGAGGATGAAGCACGCGAGCGAGCCGACGAGCGGGAAATACCGCTTGGCGCGCTTCGGGCCCATCATGTCTTTCATGGTGCCGTACCAGTAGCCGACGAACACTTCGAAGAAGGTGCGCAGGCTCAGCTTGGCCTCGGGGATGACCGACTGGTCGTAGTTGACGAGCAAGCCGCGGACGGCGAACGCCAGCCCCACCAGAATGAGCATGACGAGCAGGCTGCCGGCGAGGGGCTCGGCGCTATGCGCGGTGACCGGTGCGCCGAAAAGCGACTTCCCGAAGACGCTCATGTTTTGGCCGAGGGCCGGGAACTGGGCGATGAGATAGCTGAGGAACGAGGTGTGTTCGGGCATGACGGGGGGCGCTCTCTCGGGGCTTCGCGGTGGGGGACCCGCCGCTAGGCGCCTCTATTGCGCACGAGCGAGCCGATGGCAATGCCGATCGGCAGGGCGCCGAAGCCTACGAGCATGGGCACGGCGGAGACCACTCCGCTGCGCATGAGGAGCAGCACCACGGCGAACAGCGCGAACATCTTGACAATCCCGAGCACTGCCCACCCGACGGCACCTGCGCCCCCCGCGCCACCCGCGCCCCCGCCTCCAGTTGCGCCCCCGCCGGACGAGTCGGCGGGGTCTTCAGCGGGCAAGAGAGCGCTCACGATGCGCGCCAGCACCCAGAGATTGGCCGTGGCGAGAGCCGCTCCGACGGCAACGGAAAAGGCGGCCGAGGGGCCGAGGAGCGCCAGGGCCCCCAACGCGAGCACCGCGCCCGTCGCCGCGACGGCGGCCAGCGACGCGCGAAGCTGCGAGTCGAACCTGCGGCGGCGGGGCTGGGCCAGGGTCCGAGGCGTCATCGGGGCGACCCTTTCTCGTCGGACTCGGGCTCCCGCGCCACGTCGTCCCCCCCATCCTTGTGAAGCCAGCTCTCGTCGACGCTCCAGCGCCCTGCTTCGGGGTCGCGCGCCTCGGCCTCTTCGATGTCCCGCTGCATGCGCTGCGCGGTGCGCACGAGGTTGCGCACCCCGACGGCGATGCCGAGGAAGAACCCGGTCATCATTCCCCAGTCGTGCCCGCGCCAGTAACGCTGGTCGAGCCAGTGTCCGATGGCGGAGAGGATGAGAATCGCCAGCACCAGCTCGATGCCGACGCCCCCGTAGCGACCGAGCTCTTTCCAGGGTCTCGCCATCGACGTCACACCTGAGTCGAATATCCTCTCGGGGTGCGGTTTCTGCCTCCCAGCTTAGTCTTGCTCGCCTTCCTCGCCACCGCGGGCTCGGCCTTGGCGCAGGAGGGCCTCGCCGCCGCTGCCGCCGCCGCCCCCTCCTCCTCCGTCTCCGCCATCAGCGGGTCCTTCGCAGCCGCCTTCCGAAGCGGGACCGCCGTACTCCCCGTACGTGCAGGCGCCGCCCCCCTATTCGTACGTACCGCCGCCAACGGGGCCGTCCTCGATGTCGCGCGAACCCGCCGAGATTCACGCGCCGCGCACCTCCCTCTGGGTCGGCGCGCGCCTCGGTGTCCTGGCGTACATGGGGAGCCTCTACGCGATCGACGCGGACAACGTGGAGACGGTCGGCAACTACGTGCAGCCGGGACTTGCGCTCGAGCTCGACGCCGGCGTGCGCCTGGGGAGGCGCTTCATCCCCTATGTCGCTTACGAGGCCGGCCTCGCCGGCGCGGGACACCGGTTTGCGCAGACGCAGACGAGCGCCGGGACTTCGTTCGCGGGAATCGGACTGCGCCTCCTGTCGGGCGACGTGGACCACACGTCCTTCCTCAGCGACGTCTCGCTCGGCTTCCGGAGGTTCCAGGTGTCGAACGCGAGCGGCACCTGGAGCGCGACCGGCTTCGAGTTCCTTCGGTTCAGCGTGGGGGCCGAGATTCGGCTGTCCACGCTCTTCACGCTCTCGCCGGCGCTCACGGTCTCGGGCGGCTCCGTCTCGGACACGAGCGGGAACATCGCGTTTGCCCCGAACCAGGGCGACGGGCTCGCCGGTCCGCCGTTTCACGACGGGCACTCCATCGCGGGAGCGCAGACGTCGTACTATTCGTTCGTCCTCGGCTGCGGCGCCCACTTCGACTTGCTGGGCAACTAGATGCGCTCGGGCGTACGGGTCAGCCGATGCGCCTCGTTTGCCCGGCGCGCTCGGCGAGCACTCGCCCGAGCAGGGGACGCAGGGCGCCGAGGGCGCGCGCGCGATGGCTGAGGCGGTTCTTCTCGCCGGGCGTGAGCTCGGCCATCGTCTTGTGGCTGCCGTCGACGACGAAGAGGGGGTCGTAGCCGAAGCCGCCCGAGCCGCGCGGCGTTCGTGTGATCGTGCCCTCGCACGCCCCTTCGACGAGCTGGGGGTTGCCGCCGCCGGTGAATGGATCGACGAGCGCCAGCACGCAGCGGAACCGGGCGCGGAAGCCGGCGGTGTCCACGGGCTCGCCGAGCGCCTCGAGCGCCGCGAGCAGCGCCGCGTTGTTTTCGGCGTCGGTCGCCCGATCGTGCGGCGAACCGCGCGCTCCGGACGCCGGGCCGTCCTTCGAGCGCGTCGACCTCCAGACCGGAATCGTCGGCGAGCGTGAGCATCATCGTCGCGGCGGCGATCGCGGCGCCTTCTTGATCGCATTCTCGGCGAACGTCACGCCGTCTTCGATGACCTGCGGCGGATCGCGCATCACGTCCGCCGATGCGCGCGGACCTCCACCGGTACGTCGGCGAGCAGCGCCCGAAGCTCCTCCAGCTTGCCTCGGTTGCCGGTGGCGACGACGAGGGTCTCTCGCCGGGGGACTCGCCGCGCCAGCTCCCGCGCGCGCCGCGCGACCGCTCACGCCGGTACCTTGCCCAGCTTGCCCAGATCGACGCCCGCGCGTGCGAGCACGTCGCGCTGAAGCTGCACGAGGCGCCCGATGCCCACGAGCGCGAGATCGACCATCTTGTCCACCTCGCGCCGTTCGACGGGCTCGCCCTCGGCGGTACCCTGCACCTCGACGATTTTGCCGCTCGCGGTGGCGACCACGTTCAGATCGACCCGGGCGCGCGAGTCCTCGACATAGCAGAGGTCGAGCGCGTGGAACGAGTCGCCCTTGGCGGCCCCCGGCGGGCCGAGGCCCTCGACGAATCCGACGCTGATGGCCGCCACGGCCTCGCGAAGCGCTGCGCCGGCTCCGACGCGCGCCAGCGCCGCCGCGAGGGCCACGAAGCCGCCGGTGATCGAGGCGGTGCGCGTGCCGCCGTCGGCCTCGAGCACGTCGCAGTCGATCGTGACCGTGCGGGGCCCGAGCTTGTGCATGTCCACCGCGGCGCGAAGCGCGCGCCCGACCAGACGCTGTACCTCCTGCGTGCGGCCGCTCGGTGCCTTGCCGCGGCCGTCGCGGTCTTGCCGCCTGGGGTTGGCGCGCGGGTGCATCTGGTATTCGGCGGTGAGCCAGCCCTGGTTCTTGCCTTCGAGGAACGGGGGTACTTTTTCGTCCACCGAGGCGCTGCACAGCACGACCGTACCGCCTGCGCGGTACAACACCGAACCCTCGGAGGGGCGGTGGAATCCGAGGATCATCTCCACGGGGCGCAGGGCGTCGAGCGGTCGGCCGTCTGTGCGGGGCATGGCTGGTAGGGGCGCGTTCTAGCACGGAGGTGAGGACGGCAACCGCACGCTCCTCGCCGGCGCGATTGGCAGCGCGATGCGAAAGCGCGTGCCTCCGCCCTCGCGCGGCTCGCAGGTCACGCTCCCGCCGTGCGAAGCCACGATGTGCTTCGTGATCGCGAGCCCGAGGCCGGTGCCCTCGCCCTTGGTCGAGAAGAACGGGTCGAAGACGCGCGCGCGGATCTCCTCCGGGATGCCGCCGCCGCGATCCTCGACGTCCACGACGACGCTCATTCCTTCGGCCTCGACGCGGACGTCGATGGGGCCGCCGCCTGGCATGGCCTCCCGCGCGTTGCGCAGCAGATTCAGGAGCGCCTGGCGCAGCTGCGCCTCGTCGAAGAGAGCCGTGGGTAGATCTTCAGCCACCTGGAGCGTCACGCGGCACCCCGCGTTGTCGATCTCGGGACGCGCGAAGGCCACGATCTCGCGCACGGCGGCGGCCACGTCTTCGGCCTCCATGCGCGGCTGCGGAAGGCGAGCCACGCGCAGGTACTCCTCGCTCAGGTGCTCGAGGCGGCGGACCTCACGCTGAATCGCCGCCAGGAGGTTGCGTACCTCGATCGAATCTCCGTCCGGCCCGCCCTTCTGCGCGAGCTCCTCCTCCAGCATTTCGACGTTCAAACCCATGGCGGAGAGCGGATTGCGGATCTCGTGCGTCACGTGCGCGGCCATCTTCCCGATGGCTGCCAGCCGTTCGTTCGACAGCGCGAGCGCCTGAGCGCGGGAGACCCCCGAGACCATCTTCTCGAACGCCGCCTCGAGCTGGCCGATTCTCGTCCTCGCTCGCCTCCACCGCGCGCGCCGTCAGGTCCCCGCCGGCCACCGCCTGGGCGCGCTCGGTCACGCGTGCGAGCGGCGCCAGCAGCCGGCGCACGTGCAGCGAGACGACGACCCCGACCGCGAGCGTCAACGCAGCCAGCACGGCGAGCCCCCAGATGGACCGCAGCTCGCGGTCACGCGCTTCGGTCGACAGCTCGTCGATGGACGCGCCGACGCGTCCGGCGAGTACGCGAAGGCGCCGGTCGGCCTCGTGCTCCAGCGCTCCGAGCGACACGATCGTGCGGTTGATCCCGTCGCGGTCGCCGCCGGCGATCGCCGCGAACAGGCGCTCGAAGAGCGCGCGGTCGGCCTCGAGCTGCCCCTCGATGGCGTCGAGGTCGCCGCCGAGCTCGCGGGCCAGCATGCGGGTGGTCTCGCTCCCGACCGTCGGGAGCGTCACGCGCATGGCGGTGCGGGTCTCGACGAACATGGTCCGCCGCGCGCCGGCGAGCGTCTCGAGCAGCGTGCGCGTCGAGGCGGGCTCCCGCTCGTCGGGGATGCCGTCGACGAGCGTGGAGAGCGTCGTCTGCGCCGCCCGAAGCTGGGCCAGGCGCATCGCGAGCGGGACGTAGCCGCGGGCCAGCTCGACGCTGTCGTCGGCGGCGCGGCGCTGCGCGAAGATGCCCCACCCGAGCGTCGCGGCGAACGCGACCACGGTGATCGCGAACGAGACGAGTACCCGCCGCGCTATGGTCGAGCGTGGCCGCGGGGCGATCGAGTCGCGCGGGTGGGGAGAGAGAGGCAACCCGGGCAGAGGCTAGCGCAGGCTGCCCGGGTCGACCGTCACATACCGGTGCCGCAGATGACGTTGATGACCTGGGTGTCGGTGCCGCAGGTCGTCGCCGCCGCGCCGCCGTCGCCGAGGTCGGTCGCGCACGCCGTGCGCGCGGAGGAGACCTGGGACGAGCAGGCGCCGGTCTGCGACGCGCCCTGGCACGCCTGCACGTCTGCCGCCACGGCCGCCTGGCATGCCGCGCTGTTGCAAGCCTGGAACTGGCACTGGACGACCGGCTCGAGCGCCGCCGCGCACGCAGGGCCCATCGACGTATCGGCGAGGGCAATGCAGCCGGGGCTGTTGAGCGAGATGCCCGTCATCCCCGTGGCATCGAAAATCACGGCCCCGGCGTTCGACGCGGCGCCGGCGTCGGTCACGCCGAAGAGGCACGAGACGCAGCCCGCGTTCGCCATGTCCATCTGGAACGCCGCGCACCCCGTCGCCCCAGCCGCCAGACAAGCGCTGAGGAAGCCGGAGATTTGCGTGGCGGTGCACGCGTTGAGCACCTGCGCGACGGGCTCGTAAGGCGGAATCGAGCTGCTCGGGACCGTGGCTGCCGCGGTACAGGGAGCCGCGGCGTCGCCGCCGCTCGAGGTGGTACCCGAGGAGCTCCCGCTCGTGCTGCCGCCCGACGAGCTGCCGCTGCCGGAGGTGCCGCTCGAGCTCCCCGACGAGCCTCCGCTGCTCGAGCCACTGCTGCTCGTGCTGCCGCTGCTGCTGGTGGACCCGCCGTCCCCGAAGTTCGTCGAGGTGCTGCTCGAGCAGCCGGTCGCGTACTCGGTCATCGGAAAGGCAACGAACGCGACGAGCCCCAAAGCTGCTTTCAATTTCACGGCATACCTCCCATGGCAACGGCTGCTGGCTTGTTTTCCCGTACTCGCGAACGGGGCGCATACCAGCAGCGCGCGCTCGAGGTCAACGCAAACGCCGTGCTCTATGCTGCATATCAAAGCGAGCCGGTCATACGAGCCACGAAGCTCACGACGTCTTCTACGGCCACTACGGGTACGGCGCCGGCCGCGGCCTTTCGAAACGCGATGAGACTGGACGCGCAGCCCGTCACGACACGGGCGGCCGGGACTGGGCGCCGCGCCTCTTGCAGGCGCGCCTGCGCGATCGTGCGGGCGACGTCGGGCATCGTCGACGGCAAGAGGCCGCCGGCGCCCGAGCAGCCCGCCTGCTCCCGCGACGAACGGAACTCGCCCGGCGGCGCCCCGAGTACGTGCGTGAGCACGGCACGCGGCGCCTCGTAGATGCCGAGGCCGCGGCCAAGCTGACAGGGGTCGTGCCATAGGACCGGTGCGTCGAGCCGGCCTGGCTCGGGTCCCCCGTCCGATGCGAGCACGTCCGACCGGGACACGCGGCTCGACGCGATCGACTGCGCGGCGACCTCGACGAGGAGCTCGATCTTCGTGCGGCGGGGGAGGTCGACGCCCGCGTCGGGGTACCTGCGGAGCAGGGCGAGGGCGCAACCCGCGTCGACCACGAGCAAGCGCGTGGCGCCCGCCGATTCGAGCGTCCGAGCGAGAGCGCGTGCGTGCGCGCGAAAGGCGTCGAGGTCGCCGGCGAGGCGCAGGGGCAAGCCGCAGCACCCCTCGACGAGCGCAACGGGCGTGCCCGCGAGCGCCGCCGCCGAGGCGACCGCGTGCCGCGCCTCGGCCGGCGCCCCGCGCACGTACCCGCATCCGACGAGCAACGCGGTGGTCGCCGTTCGGCCCGCCGTGCCGACGACCGCGGCCGGGCCCCGGGGGGCTTCGGCGGCGAGCTGGCGCACGCGCGCGCGCGTCTCGGCGTCGTGAGCGGCGAATTGCGCGAGCACGCGCCGCGCGCCTTCGGGGGCGACGCCGCGCGCCACGACGGCAGCGCGCGCGTCGAGCAGCACGTCGGCGACGGGGTTGCGGTGGTCGCAGAGCTCGCGGCATCCGTAGCAGCCGGTGCACGCCCACGCGGGCGACGCGTGCGACGGGTCGACGGGGACGTCGCCGTGCGCGGCCATCCACGCCACGCTCATTTTGCCCCACGGGGTGATCGTCTCGCGCGGCTCCGCGTTCGAGACCGGGCATGCCGTGCGGCACAGCTTCGGGCAGAAGACGCACTTCTCGAGGCTGTCGCGGCGGGCCTCGAGCACCGGCAGCGCGCGCATGGGGCGAAAGCCCGGGCGCTGCACGGGCTCAGCCCTCCGCCCGCAGCACGCGCAACCCCCGCCGCGACGGCGCAGCTCCCGACAGCGCGCGCTCGTACGCGC
The DNA here is from genome assembly GCA_963720145.1 of uncultured delta proteobacterium. Taxonomy (GTDB): domain Bacteria; phylum Myxococcota_A; class Polyangia; order Polyangiales; family Polyangiaceae; genus Palsa-1150. The sequence continues at coordinate 30,230 of CAVREO010000026.1, read as the reverse complement.
GAAAGCTCCCGCCCGCGTCGACCGCGTCGATCACGGCGAGGCCCTCCGCCTCTCCGCCCTGGGCGAGCACGTACTCGACCCACGCCCATCGCGCGCTCGTCGCACGCACGTCGGCGCGGCCCTTGAGCCCCCGGCGCAGACGTTCGAGTCGAGCGTCGACGACGCCGATACCCGCAAACGGCGCGCCGTCGAGGGGCGTGTTGCGCTTGGCGCAGAACGGGGCGATGCCGAGGGCGAGGGGCACGATGCGCGAGAGCTCGGTCGCGAAGGCGACGCACTCGTCGATGTCGGCGTCGGTCTCGCCGGGAGTCCCCACCATCAAATAGAGCTTCAGCCGATCCATGCCGTATTGCTTTGCGAGCTCGGCGCAGCGCACGAGGTGCTTGGGTCGCGCGCGGCGGTCGAGCGTGTCGCGTACGCGCTCGCTCGTGCCGTCCATCGCGGTCGTCAGCGTGCGAGTGCCGACACGCGCCAGCGCGGCGACGAACTCCTCGTTGATCGCCAGCCGATCGGGACGCAGAGACGAGAGCCCCACCTCGCACCCGCGATCGGCCAGCGCGTTCACGATGGCGGCGATTCGCGGGTGGTCGCTGACCGCGGCGCCGACGAGACCCACGCGCCGGGCATCGCGCGGGATGGTCTCGAGCACCACCTGCTCCGGCACGATGCGCATCCCGCCGTTGGTCGAGCGGCGCATCACGCAGTACGTGCAGCCCCGCGAGCAGCCGCGCGAGGTCTCGACGAGGAACATGTCGGTGAGCTCGGCGTGAGGCGTGCGGATCGCCGAATGGGCCGGCAGGATGGCGTCGTCCTCGGCGCCGACGGGGGGCAGCGCCGCGTGATGCGAGGGGACGAAGACGTGCGGGATCGCGGCCAGCGCATCGAGCTGTTCGGCTCGAGACCGGCCCTGCGTGGCCTGCGCGGAACGCACGACGTCGACGACGCGCGTGTCGGCCTCGCCCATGACGACGGCGTCGACGATGCCGCCGAGCGGAGCCGGATTCGAGAACGTGAGCGGTCCGCCCGCGACGACGAGCGGGTGGCGCTCGTCACGGTCGCGCCGACGAGGGGGGATGCTGCACGCCTGAAGCACGCGGACGACGCCGGCGATCTCGAGCTCGTAGGCGACGCTGAACGCGAGCAGCGGCAGCTCTTCGAGCGGCCGCATCGACTCGTAGGTGACCGGGTGCTCCGGCTTCCGCGCGGCGTCCGCCTCGCATTCGTCGTCGAGAAACGCGCGCTCGCAGGCGAGCCCCGGCGCCTCCATCAGCGAGCGGTAGATGCGCTGATAGCCGAGGGAGCTCATCCCCACGCGGTAGGGCGACGGGTAGCAGAGCGCGACCGTGAACGGCGCCTGCTTGGCGACCCGCCCCGTCTCGTCGGCGAGCCGCCGGCGGATGCGTTCGCGCAGGGTCGGTGAGGGCACAGCCCTTTGTAGCTCGCGGCGGGGCCGGGGGCACGGCGATCGAGAAGACGCCGCCATGCGAGCCAGCGCTCGGCGCGGCCTTGGTGGTATGACGCGGTTACCCCATGGCGAACCTCTTCGCACGAAAGACGGTGGCTCAGCTCCTCTCCGAGGCCCACGAGTCGGAGCACGGGTTGAAGCGGTCCCTCGGAGCCGGATCGCTCGTGGCGCTCGGCATCGGCGCCATCATCGGCGCGGGTCTCTTCGTGCGAACGGCCGCCGCGGCGGCGTACGCCGCGGGGCCATCGGTGACGCTCGGCTTCATCGTCGCTGCCGTGGGCTGCGCCTTCGCGGGCCTCTGCTACGCGGAGCTTTCCTCGATGATCCCCATCGCGGGAAGCGCCTACACGTACTCGTACGCGACGATGGGCGAGCTCGTGGCGTGGATCATCGGCTGGGACCTGGTGCTCGAATATGCGCTCGGCGCCGCGACCGTCGCGATCGCGTGGAGTGAATACCTCAACAAGTTGTTCGGCCTGTTCGGTCTCGGCATTCCCTATGCGCTCTGCCACTCGCCGTTCCAGGTCGACGAGATGACCGGCGCGCACGGTCTCGTGAACCTTCCCGCGCTGTTCATCCTGCTCGTCCTCACGCTGCTCCTCATCCGGGGCATTCGCGAGTCGGCGCTGGTGAACACCACCATCGTCGTCGCGAAGGTGGCCATCGTCATTCTCATCATCGTCCTCGGCTTTCACTTCGTGAACCCGGCCGACCATCAGCCGTACGTGCCGGAGCCCTCGACCTACACCGACAAGCAGGGCGTCGTTCATTCCTACGGGGGAACGATGGGAATCCTCGGCGCTGCGGGGATCGTCTTCTTCGCGTTCATCGGCTTCGATGCCGTATCGACGGCCGCTCAGGAGGCGAAGAACCCCAAACGGGACATGCCCATCGGCATCCTGGGATCGCTGGCCATCTGTACCGTGCTCTACATCCTGTTTGCGCACGTGCTCACGGGGATCGCCCCCGTCGAGTTCTTCCGGAGCGCGGGAAGCGAGGCGTCCGTGGCGAAGGCCATCGACGCGTTCATGCCCGGCTACACCTGGCTTTCCAACGCCGTCACCATCGCCATCCTCGGCGGGTTCTCGTCGGTCATCCTGGTCATGCTCATGGGGCAGTCGCGCGTCTTTTACTCGATGAGCCGCGACGGCCTGGTTCCGCCCGTGTTCTCCGATCTTCACCCGCGTTATCGCACTCCGTACAAGTCCAACTGGCTCTTCTTCGGGTTCGTCGGCTTGTTCGCGGCCTTGGTGCCCGGCGACATCGTCGGCGACATGACGAGCATCGGGACGCTCTTCGCGTTCATCCTGGTCTCGATTGGCGTCTGGGTCATGCGCGTCAAGGAGCCCTCCACGCCGAGGCAGTTTCGCGCGCCCATGGTGCCGGTGGTCTCGACCCTGGGCGTGGTCGTCTGCGCCTCGATGATCTTCGGGCTGGGGTGGCCCAACTGGACGCGGCTCGGCGTGTGGCTGGTCGTCGGTCTGGCGGTGTACTTCGGCTACGGCGTCAAACACTCGAAGCTGAACCGCGCGCGCAGCGCGGAAGGGAACGCCGCGGCCCCCGCCGAATGAGGCGCGCGCGCGAGTGCGCAATCACGACGAAAAGACGCGGAGGAACTCGCGCGGAGCGCGCTTCTTCCGCGTGCATCGCGTCGAGGCATGCATGTAGGCGACCGTGAACGCCCGGCGCGTTCGACCGGTCGTGTTGACCCCCGACCGATGCCACACATGGTTGTGCAAGAGGAGCACCTCGCCGGCCTGCGCGGGCAGGGCCAGCTTGCGCTCCTCGGCTCGCGCGCGAGCCAACGCCTCGGGCTGCACGACCCCGCCGAGGGGGCTCGCCAGGCCGCCGAGATGGCTACCGTCGAGGACCTCGACGCAGCCAGCCTCGAGGGAGGAGTCGTCCAGCGCGGTCCAGAGCTGCACCTCCGGATCGCGGTCGAGCCCCCAGAAGCTGCCGCCGTCCTGGTGCCAGGGCAGATCGGTACCGCCCGTCGCGGCCTTCGTGAAGAGCGTCGCGCGGTACAGCGTGACGTCGCCTCCCACGAGCGGCCGCACGATTCGCTCGAAGGCGGGGTTCTCGAGCCATGCGCGGAAGACCGGATCGCGCTCGAGCTTTTCGATCTTGCGATAGGACAGGCTCGGGCCGACGTAGCCGCGGCCGAAGTCCAGATCGTAGTAGCGCCCCGAGGGGGCATCGTGCTGGAAGAAGAGCCCCTCGTGGACGACACGGCCCAGCATGAGGTCGTCGGCGCGCTCTCGAAGGCGCGCGAGCTGCTCGTCGTCGGCGAGCCGCCCGAGACGCGCCCATCCGTGAACGCGAAAGTGCTCCAGCGCGGCTTCGAGCATGGCGGGCCCTGGGCTCGAATTCTACCGCACGTAGTTCGTGTCGGTCCCGCTCCACGTTCGGCCCAGCTCGTCGATGCGCGCGAGCGCGCCGCTCGAGAGCGTCCGCGACACCGCGTCGATGGCGTCGTCAAGGTGCTCGACCGTGGCGGGCCCGACCAGGATCGAATCGACGTCGGCGCGAGACGCGACCCAGGCGTACGCGAGCTCGACCATCGTGAGCCCTTCCGCTCGAGCCACGACCCCTAGCTCGCCCACGCGCTCGAACATGGCGCGGGTCCAGTAGCGGCGCGTGTACATCGTGTTGGCGTCGAAGCGCGAACCCTTCTCCGGCGTCTCCTCGTAGGTGTGCTTTCCGGTCAGCAGCCCGCCGGCCAGCGGGTTGTACACGGTCGTATGCAGCGGAAACCGCCGCGTGAACGCGAAGTACTCGATCTCGAGCTGCCGGTGCAGCGCGTTGTAGAGCACCTGCGAAATGGCGGCCGGCGCGAGGCCGCGCGCCGCGGCGAGACCATTCATCTCGAGGATCTGCCACGACGCGTAGTTGGAAACGCCCCAGGCGCGCGCTTTTCCCGAACGCACGATGCCCGCCATCGCGTCGAGCGTCTCTTCGATGGGCGTCGCGGGATCGGGCGCGTGCAGGTAATAGACGTCGACCGCGTCCGTACCGAGCCGCGCGAGCGAGGCGTCGATGGCGCGGTTCATCGCGGCCTTCGACAGGCCCTCCGGCTTGCCGCCGATGCGATCGAGCCCCACTTTGCTAGCGACCGCGACGTTCGCCCGATCGCGGCCGAGTGCGCGCCCGAGGATACGCTCGGACTCGCCGCCGCTATACACGTTGGCGGTGTCGAACACGCGAACCCCGCGCTCGAGCGCGCGCCGAACGATGCGCTCGCTCTCCGCGGCGGGCGTCCGCTTGCCGAAGTTCATCGCGCCGAGCGCGAGCGCGGGCGGCGCGCCGGTGGCTCTCTTGGCGATGACCATGGCGGTCGCCATGATGGCGGGGCTCCTCGTGCCGTGTCCAGGGGCCGCGCACATGACGGGGGTGTCGACCGCGAGCTTCGACGTGCAGCCCGACGGCCGCGTGGAGGCGCGGCTGGTCTTCGCGAGCGCCGAGCCGCTGGCGGGAACCCCTCTGCGCGAGGAAGACCTGCGCGCGTTCGTGCTGGACGGCGTAGGCGTGTCAACGGACGGGGCGGTGTGCCCGGCCACCTTCCTCGGTGCCGGACAGACCGAGGTCGACGGTAGCGGCGATCTCGTTCTCGAGGCGAGCTATGCCTGTCCGCGCGTGATCGGCGAGGTAAGCGAGATTGACGTCACGCTCTACTACTTGAGCGCGCTCGGCCCGGCGCACCGGGAGATCGCGCGAATCACGGCCGGCGGTGCTACAAGCGAAGAGGTGCTCTCGGCCGACCATCGGGCGATCGCGCTCCGGTTGCCCGGGGACACCCTCCGCGCAAGACGCCTGCAAAGGGGGAGGCTGCTCACGATCGTGTCGGCCGCGTTCGCCGCTCTCGTGGCGGCCCTCTTCGTTTGGCGATGGCGCGCGACGCGAAAGGCCGGCAACCGATGAACGCGGCGCGAGGCAAGCTCGCAATCGTGGTCGGCGGTGGGCCGGCGCCCGGCATCAACAGCGTCGTCGGTGCGGCCAGCATTCGCGCGTGCTTGTCGGACGTCGAAGTCCTCGGCATCCAGGAGGGCTTCCGCTGGCTGATGGAAGGCGACACCTCGCACGTCGTCCCGCTGACCATCGCAGACACGGGGCGCATCCACTTTCGCGGCGGTTCGTGCATCGGTATCTCGCGCGCGAACCCGACGAAGAGCCCCCAGCACATGGAACGCGTGCTCGGCTCCTTGCAGCGCCTGGGCGTCGAGATGCTCGTGACCATCGGCGGCGACGACACGGCGTTCACGGCGTACAAGCTGGCGCAAGCCGCGGGGGGCGCCCTTCGCGTCGTTCACGTTCCCAAGACGATCGACAACGACCTCGACCTGCCGCACGACGTCTGGACGTTCGGGTACCAGACGGCGCGCGCCGTCGGCGTCCACATCGTCGCGAACCTGATGGTGGACGCGAAGACGACCGACCGCTGGTATTTCGTCGTCGCGATGGGCCGAAAGGCCGGGCACCTGGCGCTCGGTATCGGCAAGGCGGCCGGTGCGACCCTCACGCTCATCCCCGAGGAGTTCGGCGAAGGGGGCGCTCGCCTCAAGACGCTCGTCGATACGCTGGCGGGGGCCATCCTCAAGCGCGCGGCGGCGGGGCGGGCCGACGGCGTGGCCGTGCTCGCCGAGGGTCTGGCCGAGGTCGTCCCCCCGGAAGATCTGGCCGCACTCTCGACCGCGGAGCGCGACGAGCACGGCAACCTCCGCCTCGACGAGATCAGCTTCGGCGACGTCCTCAAAGCAGGCGTGCGCGCGCGGCTGGCGGAGCTCGGGGTCAAGGCGACGATCGTCGCGAAGAACATCGGCTACGAGCTGCGCTGCGCCGACCCCATCCCGTTCGACATGGAATACACGCGCGATCTCGGGTACTGCGCCGCGAAATTCATCATCGACGGCGGGACCAACGCGCTCGTGTCGATGCAGCAGGGGCGGTTCAAGCCCGTGCCCTTCGAACAGATCATGAACCCGCAGACCGGGCGCATGCGCGTGCGGATGGTCGACATCGGCAGCGACCGCTACCGGATCGCGCGCGCGTACATGCTCCGCCTCACGCGCGACGATTTCGACGACCCGCGCGAGCTCGCGATGATCGCCGCCGCCGCGGGAACGTCCCCCGAGCGTATCCGGGCCGAGCTCGGCTACCTCGTCGAACGCCCGTTCGCGCAGACGCCGGGCGGTGAAGACCGGGGCGAGGGCGCTACGGCTTCTTGAACAGCCGGCCGAAGAGGCCCTTCTGCGGCCCGTCGCCGCCCTTCGGCGGGGGTGGGCTGTTGCGCCGCGGCGGCGGACTGCTGCTCCTGCCGCCGTTGCGCATCACGTGGAGACGCACTTCGCGCGCGGCGTCGATGTTCCTCGGATTGAGCTCGGTGACCTGCCGGAAGTCTCGGAGCGCGAGGTCGTCCTTGCCCAGTCGGCGGAAGAGCATCCCCCTCCAGAAGTACGCCTTCTCGCAACGGTCGTTCATCTTGATCGCCTTGCTGAGCTGCTCGACGCTCGCCATCGTTTTTTCCGGAGATTGGCTCTCGGGCTTCAGCGACGTGAGCCACGCCAGAAGCGCGACGTAGTCGGGCTGGGTCGGGTCGAGCTGCAGCGCTTTTTGGCAGAGCGACTCGGCCTGGGCGAGGTCGTTGCGCTTGAAGCACACTTCCGCCTTCTGGAAGTTCCCCGCGGCCTCGACGACCCGGGCCACCGCCTCCTGCATCTCCGGCGAACCGCTCCCGTCGGCGAGGAGCCTCATGTAGCGGGCGCGCTGCTCCGCGTCGATCAGCGAGGTACGAGCTTCTCCCATCCGCGCGAAGACGCGTGAGCAGAACTCCCGCACCGGCGCGAGCTCCGGCGGCAGACGATCCGGGTGCCAGCGCTTGGCCAGCTCGAGGAACGCGGACTCGGTCTCCTCCTGCGTGGCCTCCCGCGGGATGTCGAGCATCATGAAGTAGTCGGCGCGATCGATGGATGCGGCGCGCTCGAGGATCTCGCGCCATCTGTCCGCGAGCTCCGGCGCGAGAATCTTTGGGCGGTGGCGGCGGTGTCGTCGCGGTCCTCCGCGCCTCGGGCGCCACCGAGATGCGCGCGCCGGAACCGCGCGGGGCGGGCCGCGCGGACGGCTTCGAGGACGGCGAGGCTGCAGCCGCCATCTGCCCGGACTTGCGGACCTCCGGCGGCTGGGGCGATGTGCGGCTGTCCGCGCCCGCGACCTCCTGAGCCGGATCGCTCGCAGGCAGAGCCTCCACCAGCTTGGTCACGAGCAGCAGGTAGGCGAGAAGGTTGGCGGTCGGCTCGTCGACGTTCGCGGTTCGCGCCAGGTCGGAAATTTTGATCGGACGGGCATGCAGAAGCTCCGCCGCTTGGGCCTCCTGCTTGGGGAGGCCCAGGCGCTTCAGCTCGGAGGCCCGCGCCAGCCGCAGCGGCGAACCGGCGACGCGCGCCAGACCGGCCTGCACGTGATTCCACGGCGGCGACGCGCGAAGAATGCCCCACAAGAGCGGCAGCGGGTCCACCCCCTTCTTGGACTCGCCCCCCCAACCGCGTAGCGCGTCGAAGCCCTCGAAATAGGCGTACGCCGTATCCGGCGCCAGCCCTGCGATGAAGCGAAGCTTTTGCGCGAGCTGTTCGTCGAGCCCGGCCTGGAGCTTCGCCTCGTTGATGATCCCCTCGGCCAGGAGGACCTGACCGTGCAGCTTCGGCCCCGCGCGCTTCTGGACCGCCAGGTCGGCGAGGGAGCGATCGAGCTCTGCCTCGCTGAGGTGCCCGAGCTCGAGAAGAACGCGCCCGAGATACGCGACCGGCTCGCTCGTGCGCACCTTCGCAGGCTCGCCCGCCAGCAGCAGCACGGATGCGCTGCGCCTGTCCGGCGCGAAGAACTCGATGGTCCCGCTCAGCTTCTCCTGCGACGCATAGAGCAGAAGATGCGCGAGCGGCGTTTTTACGAGCTTTCCGCTGGCAGTAACGGCGGGGCGGGTTGCGGCTGTATCCGTCATCCGAAAAAGTAGGGACGGGTGTCCCCTCCGAGGTTAGCGCAGGGTCTTCCGGTCGCGCGAGGGCCACGGGGTCGAGGTAGAATCGAAGGAGGCTGGCGACCACGATGACCAGGTCGTCACCCACGCCTCCGCCGAACGAGATCGCTCAGTTCGAGATAGTCCGGCGCCTGGGCGCAGGGGGCATGGCGGAGGTGTTCCTCGCGAAGAAGCAGGGCGCGGAGGGGACCTACAAGGTGCTCGTCCTCAAGCGGATTCTGCCCACACACGGCAGCTCCCGCCGCTTTCGCTCGATGTTCATCGAGGAAGCCCACCTCGCCACCCGGCTGAATCACCCGAACGTCGTGCAAGTGTTCGAGTTCCAGGACTTCGGCGACGACGGGCTTCTCCTCGCGATGGAGTACGTCGAAGGATGCGACCTCGGGCGACTGATGTCCGCGGCGCGCGCGACCGACACGCGGATCAACCCGTGGCTCGGCGCATGGACGATCGCCGAAGCGGCGAAGGGGTTGCACTACGCGCACGAGAAGAAAGACGAAGCCGGGCAGGCGCTCGAGATCGTGCACCGAGACGTCAGCCCCCAGAACATCCTCTTGTCGCTCGAGGGCGCCGTCAAGATCGCGGACTTCGGCATCGCGAGCGCGCGCATGTTCGCCGAGGAGCAAGGGGTCCTGAAGGGCAAGTTCGGGTACATGTCGCCCGAGCAAGCGCGCGGCGAGAGCGTCGATAGGCGGAGCGACCTCTACGCCCTCGGCGTGATCCTGTGGGAGATCCTTGCGGGCAGACCCATTCACGGCGGGCTGGGTGGCGAGGCCCTGCTGGACATCGTGCGCTCGGGCATCGTGGAGCCGCCCGCCACCCACGTGAAGGACGTCCCGCCGGAGCTCGAGCAGATCGTGCTCCGGGCGCTCGCGCCCGCGCGGGAAGATCGCTACCCGACGGGCCGAGAGCTCTCGGCGGCCATTGGGCGGGCCATCGTCAAGCAGGGAGAGCTCATCGACGCGTCGATGCTCGAGACGGCCATCGCGCAGCTCGTTCCGCCTGACCAGCGCGGCGCCGACAGCGACGCCTACCTCTCCCAGGACGCCGACGCACGCGCCCTCGACGTGCGGACGCAGGCGGCCGTTCCGATGGCCCGAAGCATGGCCGAATCCCGGACGAGCGGCCGACTCGAGGCCGCCGGCGCGCTCGACGCGGAGGAGGAGCCGGAGGGCGTCGGCAAGACGCCGATCCCTCGGCGGGTCAGCATCGCCGAGGGTCCACGCGAGGTTCGCCACGTGGCGATCGTGGCGATGCACCTGCATGGCCTGCAGGCGCTCGCCTTGCAGAGGCGCGTCGGCGACCAACTTCGCGCCATGCTCGACGCCCTGGCGTTCAAGCGCGGCATGCGCTGGGTTTGGACCACCGAAGCCGACGCGCGCGCCATCGCCGGGTTGACCTCGAACCCGTCGCGAGCAGCGATGGAGGCGGCCCAGATCGCGCTCGACGTCCACGAAGCCATCTCGGGGTACAAGGAGGATCTGCCCGCGCCCGTCGCCGCCTCCATCGGCATCGTGCGCGGCATCGCCAGCGGCGCGCGCGACACGCAAGGACACCTGGTCCGATTCCTCTTGCACGATCCCGCGAGCTACCTGGCAGACGTCCTCGGTCGCGCCACGCCGACCGGGCGTACCTGGGTCGCCGGCGGCGTGTATCGGCTGGTCCGCCGTGATTTCCGCTGGGGAGATGCGCCGAGTCTGCAGCTCGACGTCGCAGCAGGCATCGACATACCGCAGGCCATGCGCATCTACGCGCTCGAGCGCAGCCTCTCGCGCGAAGAACGGCTGGCCGAGGTGCAGGGTGCCTCGAGCGATCTCGTGGGGCGCGACGCCGAAAAGGCGGACTTGAACGCGGCGTTCCACGAGGCGGTCAGCAGCGGCGGGACCGGGCAGCTCGTCTGTCGCGCCGTCGTCGGCGAAATGGGCATCGGGAAGACCGCCCTCGTCGCGACGTTCCTCAACGAGCTTCCGCCGAACGCCCGTCTGGTCCACGTCGAGTGCACGCCGGTGCAGATGGAGGTGCCCTACGCGGCGATCGCCGAGCTGGTTCGCGCGGCCATCGGCACGACCGGCGAGGAGCCTTTCGACGAAGTCGCGGCGGTCATCGCCGGCGCCGGACGCGGCGCGGCGCACGGCGACGCCTCGACCCCCATGGTCGCACGTCTGGCCGAGCTCGCGACGAACCGTCAGGTGGGCGGCGGTGACGAGGACGCGCACGGGCGCCGCAAGAACATCCTGGCCGGCGTGCGCAACTTGCTCGCCGCGATCGCCCTCGCGCAGCCGCTCGTGCTCGTGGTCGAGTCGGTGCAATGGGCCGACAAGGCGAGCCTCGACGTACTGGCCGACATCGTGCACGCGAACGATCCGCTCCCCATCTTCGTGCTCATCGTCACGCGGCCCGACGACCGAGCGTTGCACGTGCTCCAGGGCGTGATGCGCACCGAGCTTCGCGGGTTGACGCCCGACGAGCAAGTGCGGCTCGTCGAGACGCGGCTCGGCGTTCGCGACGGCGCCAAACAGGTTTGCGCGGACCTCCTGCCGAAGGTCGCCGGCAATCCGTTCTTCTTGCTCGAGATGGTCGACGCGCTCCTCGAACGAGGCGCCCTGGAGATCCGGGAGACCGAAGGCGAAGGCGGCGAGCGGGTCGCCGTGCTTGCCCGCACGGATCGCGCCGACGCAGGCTTCCGGGCGCTCCCGTCGACCCTCGAGCAGCTCCTCGGGGACCGCATCCGCGAGCTCCCGGTCGGGGAGCACGCCGTCGTCGATTGGCTGGCCATCGCCGGTGGCCCGCTCAGCGTGGGAGACGTGCTCAAGCTCACGCAAAGCACCGAAGACGAGGCCGTCGTGCGGCTGTGCGCGCGAGGGCTCTGCGACAGAAAAGGAGAGCTCGTCGACTTCCGCCACCCGATCACGCGCGACGTCGCCTACGCGGAGCTCGAACCCGAGGCTCGCGTTCGAATGCACCGCGCGCTGGGCGAGCATCTCGCGGGCACGTCGCTGGCTCGCGGGCTGTCGGCGGCCATCGTCGCCCGCCACCTCGCGCGGGGCGAGAGCTACGACAGGGCCGCCGACTTCTACTACGAGGCCGCCCATGCCGCGCGAAGCAGCCACCAAACGCAGCTCGCGATCCGGTACTTTCAGCGGGGCCTCTCGTATCTCGGCCCCGAGGACCGCCGTCGCGTCGCCGGGCACGAGGCGCTCGAGAGCGCGTACCGCATGCTCGGAAGGCGGCGCGAGCGGTTGTGGCATCTCGAGGCCCTGCGCCGCCTGGTTCGCTCGGCAGGCACGCCGCGCGCGGTCGGTCTCGGGCTGCTCCGCAGCGCGCGCTACGACTTCGACGAAGGGCACCTGGGGCGCGGGGTGGCCGTAGCGCGCCGCGCCGCGGAGGTGGCGCACGTGGCCAGCCTCCCCGCGTTCGAGGTCGAGGCCGAGGCGCTCGTGAGCGATTTCCTTCGCGAGCTAGGAGACGTGCAGGGCGCGCTGGCAGCCTGCGATCGGGCCCTCGCGGCCTTCGAGCCGGCCACGAGCGGCAACGTGCCGCCGCGCCTGCAGGGTGAGGTCCTTCTCTCCCGAGGCATCCTGCTGCGCCGCGTAGGTCGCGTGCGAGAGGCCGTCGACGCCTACGTCGACTCCGTCGCCATCTTCAAGAAGTGCGGGGCCCGCCGGGTCGAAGCCCGGGCGAAGAACGCGCTTTCCTACGCGATGTTCGTCCAGGGCCGCTACGAAGACGCCATCGCCGTCGCGCTCGAGTCCATCCAGATCGACCTTTCGATCGGCGGCCGCTTCCAGATTGCCAAGACCCTCACCAACATCGGGCAGTCGTATTTCCGGCTCGGAGACGTGCCCCGCGCGCTCGCGTATCTGAAGCGCGCCCGCGAGGCGCACGATCGGTACGGGGATCAGGACGGCTGGGCGGATACGCTGCTCGCGAGCGCGCAGGTGACCATCGAGATCGAAGACCTGGCCTCCGCGGAGGCGTGCCTGCGCGATGCCGGCGCGCTCAACGCGGCGACGGAGAACGCCTACGACAAGACGCACGAGAGCGTCGTGCGATCGCTCTTCGCGCGCGCCCGCCACGAGCCCCAGGAAGCGATTGAGCACGCGCTCGCCGCCCGCCACAGCGCCGAGACGAAGGCGCTGGTCGCGTTCCACTTCTACTCGATGGCCATCGAGGCCGCGGCGCGCGTCGACCTCGGCGAGACCCACGCCGCGACGCTGGTCGCGACCACCGCGCTCGGTGCCGTCGAGAACCTTCAGGGCTGCGAGTACGGCCTGGAGATCCGCGCTCTCTGCGCCGACGCTCTGGAGCGCGCGGGGTCCCCGCAAGCGCCGCACGCGCGCCAGCGCGCCGTCGATTACGCGACCGCGCTGGCGGGCACCGTGCGCGACCCACGTCTGAGGCGCCTCTTCCCGCAGCGTCCGGTGAACGGCGCGATCCTCGAGCCACCGGCGGCCCTGCCGGTACCGACCACGTTCCCCGCGGCCGCCGGAAGGCGCTCTTCCTCGCCGCCGGGCGCGTTCAGACCCGAGGGAGCATGACGAACACGCCGATCGGAAGCGCGCTCACGGGCAACAAGCGTCGGGTCGCCATGATTCTCTCGGGAGGTGGGGCGCGCGGTGCCTACGAGGTCGGCGTCCTCTGGTACATCTTCGACGACGTATCGCGCATCCTCGGCGCTCCGCCGAGAGTCGACATTCTCTGCGGGACGAGCGTCGGCGCGATCAACGCCTGTTATCTCGCAGCGCACCTGGGCGATCCGGTGCTCGGCTTGCGGCGTCTCGTCGAGCTGTGGACCGATCTCGAGCTCACCCGGGTGCTCGGCTTCGGCTTGCGCCAGGTCGTCACCATGCCGCGCGTGCTCTTCGGAGGTGGCGAGGGCTACGGGCTCTTCGACGTACGTCCGATGGCCGATCTCGTGCAGCGCGAGATCAGCTGGCGGGCGGTGTCGCGGTCGCTGCGAAAGAGCCTCCTTCGCGCGCTCACCATCTCGTGCACGGAGGTCTCCACGGGCCGCACCGTCGTCTTCATGCAGACGGCACCCGAGCTCACGATTCCCTCCACGGCGCCGCCGCGCACGCTCTTCCGCGCCGACCGGGTCGGGCCTCAGCACGCGCTCGCGAGCGCGGCCATCCCGCTTCTTTTTCCGCCTGTTCGCGTCGACAACGAGCTCTACCTCGACGGCGGCCTTCGCCAGAACACGCCCATCGCGCCCGCGCTGCGCCTGGGCGCGACTCACATCTTCGCGGTCGGTGGCTCGCGCGAGGTGCAGGGTCGGGTCGTCCGTGAGCCGGCGCACCACGAGGCCTCACGCGCGCCCGGAGCGCCGTTCTTGCTCGGCAAGGTCCTGAACGCGTTTCTCCTGGACCACGTCGACGTCGACATCGAGCTTCTCACGCGCATTAATAACGTGCTCGTCGACGGCACGCGGGCGTACGGACCGGGCTTCGTGCCTGCCATCAGCGCCGAGTCGCGCAAGCGCGGTGGGCAGGACTACCGGTACGTCCACAGCATGCGCGTTCGCCCCAGCGAGGACCTCGGACGGCTCGCGAACGAGCACCTGAAGCGCGGGCGGCTGCGCGGGGACCCCATCTTGACCAAGCGGCTCTTCAAGCTGCTCGATCTCGGCGCCGAGAGCGAGGCGGATCTCGCCAGCTACCTGCTCTTCGACGGCCCCTTTTGCCGTCGTCTCATCGAGATGGGTCGCGCCGACGCGCAGGCGCGACGCGACGAGCTGGTCGCGTTCTTCCGCGACGACAGCGGCGAGGGCGGGGGCACGGGAGAGGATCTCGAGCAGACCGGTCGCTACGGGCCGGAGTCGCTGACGCTCGGGACGTAGGGCGCCCGCGCCCGCGGGTGCACGGTCGCGCCCTACATCACGGGAACCCTGACTTGGACGAGCAGGAAATACTCGGCGCAGGTGGCGTTCAACACAGAGACGCCGGTCGAGGAGATCGCGGTGAACTCGGCGGGCTGCCCGCCCGCGAGAATGAAAGCGGTCCCCGCGACGTTCGGGCCAGCGTCGCTGTCGGAGACCCATGCGTAGGGCAGGGCACGCGAGAAGTCTGGTGCCCGTCCGGCTGGCAGCGCCGGAGTCGAGGGGAACACGAAATTGTCCGTCTGTTGTCCAGGAAAGGGCAGCCAAGGGACGTCCGTGGACGATGACGTCCAAACGAGCTCGCAATCGGGTTGCATCGAGCAGTCGCCGACGACGCTCCACGAACCCACGGTTTCGTTCACCGTCAGGGGATCGCACTGATGTGTCGTGCATCCGGTCGTGGATGCGAACACGCTAGCTCCAACGCAGACGAGAGTTCGCAACCTGGGCATCTTCGCGATCGCGCCGAGCGTAGCCGTCTTCCGCGTCGACGCCACCAGGGCCCCGGGGGCAACTGGTGTGGCGCCCCGCCCGAGTAGTGTGGACGCGAAGATGCGGCGGCGATTGCGCGTCGATGCAAGGTGAGAGAGGGCTTCACGCGCGCGCTACATAGTAATTGTTCATGAGATCGCCCTCGACGCGCTCGACCTTGACGCTCGAGAAGCCAGCCTTCGAGATCATCTCCATCGCGAGCTCCTGACCCCACATCGATCCGAGCCCCGCGCCCCCTTGCGCGAGCGAGACGGTCATGCAGTGCAGGGTCGAGACCGCATAGAGCGCCGGGGCGATCGGGTGGTCGAGGTTGTCGGCGAGGTTCGATGAAGCCGCGATGTCGACGCACAAGAAGGTGCCTCCCGGCCGGATCGCGGCCCTGATCCGCGAGAGCACGTTCGTGGGATCCGCTTGATCGTGGATTGTGTCGAACGCGGTGACGAAATCGTACGCTGACGAGGTGTCGAGCTGGGCCGCGTCGCCCCGCTCGAAGCCCACGTTCGTGAGCCCGAGCCGACCGGTCTCCGCGCGGGCGTCGGCGACGGCCTCCTCGCAGAGATCGATGCCGACGAAGCGGCTCGCCGGGAAGGCCTTCGCCATGAGGTGGAGCGCGTGGCCCTTGCCGCAGCCGACGTCGAGCACGTCGGCGCCCGCGGCGAGGCGACCTTCGACATCGACCGCAGGCAAGACCTTGTCGACGAGGATCGCATCGAAGACGACGCCGCTCATCTCGGCCGCGAGGTCATGAAACCGGTGATAGGCCCCGTAGGGGACGCCGCCTCCCTTCGCGAAGCACTCCACGATCGCCCCCTCGACCGATCCGTACTCCGCGACGCCTTGCGCGAGGATCGCGAGGTTGTTCGGCCCGGCGCCCCGCGTGAGGCATGCCGCGTGCTCGGGAGGAAGATGGAACGTGCCGCGCCGACCGTCGTAGTCGACGAGGCGGCCCGCCGCGAGCGACGAGAGCCACTCGCGCACGTAGCGCTCGTGAAGCGACGTCGCGCGCGCGATCTCCGCGGCCGTGGACGGTCCGAGCGTCGCCATCTTGTCGAAGAGGCCCGTCCGGTGGCCGATGCTCACCATGAGGCTCAACATCCCGTGGTTGAGGATGCTCATCATCTGGCCGGCGAAGGCCTGCACCTTGTTCGCGTCGAGAGCCTGCGTCATGGAATCCTCCTGCGAAGCGCCAGAGACGAGCCCCCAAAGGCTCGTCCGCGTGCCTCGATCACCCTTGCGTGACGACGCGCGTAACGTCGTTACATGGGACGATAAGCGCAGTAGCTTCCAGTCTTTATCGTGTTTTCCAGGTACCGCCCGAGGTCGGGCGCCTGCTCGCTGACGCGCTTGATCAGGTCGCGGATGCGACGAGTGACTGCGATGCGGGCACGTTCGGCGGCGGAGCCCGTGCGTCGTGACCGGCCGCCCAGGCCGACGGCGCGCGACAGCTCGCTCGAGAGGAGCTCCATCTCGGTACGCGCCCGCAAGACACGCGCGCCGTCGTTCCACGCCTCGGCCGTGCGCAGCTCCTCGTCGAGCTCGGCGAGGCGGCGCTTGTACGCGACCCGCGCGTTCGCGTCGAGGACTTCGCCTGCGTCCCCACCCGTCTCGTCGTCTCCCGCGCCGGCGAGGTCGAGCGCATGGATCTCGCGTTCGGGGTCGGCGACGAGGCGGGCGACGTAGCGCACCCCGAGGAAGTCCTTCAAGCGCAGCGATGCATCGCCCAGCGTGAGGAGCCAAGTGTCCCCCTCGGGCGTGAGGGTGAGCCTCGCGCGCCCGTGTCGACCCCCCACCTCTTCGCGGGGATCAGCCAGGGGCTCCACTCGCTTCGCGGTCGGTGGCGCGCTTGCCTCTTGCGGCGTGCTCGCTGCAGGCCGTCCGATTCGGCGGGATTGACGCGGCGAAGCGCGAGAGCCCTAGGTTCAGCGCGAGCGCCCTAGCCTCCGCGAGCATCGGGCGCGCCCGCTCGACGTCGCCTCCGGTCGCGAGCATCGAGCCGTAGGCGGCGAGGATCCGCGCGCGTTCGGGCCTCGCGCCCGCCGCGCTCGCCAGCGAGAGGGCGCCCTCGAAGTGACGCTCCGCGTCCGCCCGGCGTCCGAGGGTAGAAGCGAGCCACCCGAGGTAGCGTCCGTACGTGCCCTTCACGAAGAAGCCGCTGAACCTCCCGATGAGCCAGTTGCCTTCCTCGTGCCGAACGCGCTCGTAGAACTCGGCGGCGCGCTCCGTCGCCCCCGACTGCATCGCCGCCGCGATCAGGTTCCCAATCGTGATACGGATCCGCCCGGCCGTCGAGTCGAGGGATACGCGCGCGAGGTGCTCACGCGCCGTATTCGCGTCGCCGTCGAAGGCGCGCACCATCGCGACCATCACGTGCGAGTACGTCTCCGGATCGTTCCATCGACTCACCATTGCGAGCAGCGCCGGCTCGAACGCGACCACGGAGCGCTCGGTCTCCATCGCAAGCGCCCAGCGATGCAGCATCAGGGCGTACGGTGCCATCGGATCCGCGGAACGCTCGACGAGCTCGGACGCCTCTTCCACGAGCGCGTCGCAGTCGGCCCAGCGGCCCTCTTGCATCGCGCGCATCGAGCGCAAAAGTGGGATCGGCCACACCTGCCGGCGCTGCCCAGTGGCCCTCGCCTCCGACTCGAAAGCGTCGATGTTGACGTCCGCCCCAGCCACGTCGCCCGCTTCGATCAGCGCAAAGATCAATCGGAGCCTCGCGCGCAGGAGCGCAGCGCGATCGCCCAGAGACGTGGCGATGCGGACGGCGTCACGATCGAGCTCGACCCCTTCGGGAACGAAGTACGCTTCGCCGAGAGTCGCCCCGGCGCTTCGCAGGACCTCTAGGAGCGTGGCGTCGTCGCCGAGCGCGCGCGCCTCCGCCACCGCGTCGAGGCTCATCCGAGCGACCGCCGCGGGATCCGGCGCCGGCTGGAGACAGGCCGCGAGGCGCGCCCGCGCACGGACGCGGAGCGTCAGGAGCTCCATCTGGGCCGACGGATTGCCCGTGGCAGCGCCATCGAGCCGCCCGAGCGTCTCTTCGAGGAGACTGCGCATCGTCGGATCCGTGTGCCCCGCTGTGAGCTCGGCGCCATAGGCGAGCGCGGCGCGCGCGAAGAGCGCGTTGTCCTCGAGGGAGCGCGCGGTCTCGGCGACGCGGAGCGCGCACGCCCGGCCGCCGGCGAGATTGCCGAGCCGCATGCGCGTACGACCGAGGAGCAGGCGCAGCTCCGCTGCACCACCCTCGTCGTTGGTGGCCTCGAGTGCCGCGAGAGCCCGCTCGACGAGCGCCACGGCGTCCTCGTCGGCGCAAGCGCGTGAGAGGCCCTCTGCTGCGCGCGCGACACGCTGAACGACTTCCGCGCCTGCCTCAATCGCGTGGTGGGCGATCTCGACGACCGGAGGGGGCGACGCGTCTCTCCTCTCGAGCGCCGCGGCGACAGCTGCGTGGACCGCGATCCGCTTCGTACGCGGGATGTCCTGATAGAGCGCGTCGCGCGTCAGCGCGTGGGAAAACGAAATCGCGCCGCCCGAGCCCGGGTCGAGGATGCCCGCGCGCCTCGCGACCGCAATCGCGCCTTCGACGTCCGCACCGTCCTTCTCGGTCAGCACGAACATGGCGGCGCGGAGCGTCGGCTCGTCGGCAGAAACTCCAATGACGGCCGCCACGTCGAGCACCTCGAGCGTGGCCTCATCCAGGAGGGCGAGGCGCTGGCGGATCACCTCGCGGACGCCGAACGGGATCGGCATCGGCGCTTTGCGCGCGTCCGTGGGGCTCGACTCGAGCAGGCGCACGATCTCGCCGACGAACAGGGGATTGCCCCGGCTCGCCTGCCAGATCGCCGGCTCGAGCTCCGCGGCGAGGTCGTCGGCGATGCGCACCCCCTCAGCGCGGACGAGCCGCGCGGTGTCTGCGCGCTCGAGCCGCCTGACCTCAATCGTGCGCCCTTCGCGCACGATCTTCGCGAGCATCGACTCCATCTCCGACGTCATGCGCGCGTCGACGTCGCGCCGCGTGCCGACGATCGCGAGCTTGAGCGACCGGAGCTCGCGCGCGACGAACTGGAGCATGCGCAGCGACGAGAGGTCGGCGACGTGAAGGTCATCGAGCACGAGGAGGATCGGCGCCTTCGCGCTCGCTGCCCGCAGCTGGCCTGCGACGGCGCTGAACACCTGGAAGCGCGCAGCCTCCGCCTCGACGGCCGTGACGAGCGACGCGTCCGGCACCGGCAGGCCGAGCACGGTGAGGGCTTGTATCCAAGGGAAGTACGGCGGCGCGCCGCCCGACTCCCACGCGCGGCCCCACGCAACCCGAAACCCCATCCCCATCGCGACCTCCGCCGCCGCGTCGGCGAGCCGCGTCTTGCCGATGCCGGGCTCTCCGACGAGCATCGCGAGCCCGCCGCGCCCCCGCGCCCCGCATGAAAGGAGCTCTTCGAGCTCTCGGAGCTCGTGGCCGCGCCCGATGAGCTGGTTCACATGCCCAGGATTGGAGACCGAGGATCGGCTGACAAGAGCTTCCTCCTGCAAACTTCCCGTTGCCCGGAGACTTTGGGCGTTCGAGGGAACATCGTTCCGTCGCTCGTCACGCCTCACGATCGAAGCCCCCGAAGAGGGGGCACCAAGATCAGGAGACGAATCATGAATCGCACCACGATCACCCTCGCCACCTTCGCCCTCGTCACCTCGACCCTCGCTTGCGGCGGCACCACGAACCCCGCCGGGGCCGCGGCCCCGACGAACGCTGCTGTCGGAACGGCTACGCTCGATGGCAAGTCGTACGAGGTCACGCTCTCGATCCCCGGAGAGCAACCTCAGAAGGACACGCTCGTCTTCAACGGAGGCAAGTTCGAATCGACCGCTTGCACTGGCTTCGGGTTTCCTCGGTGGACCGAGTACACGGCGAGCGGGGACCCGAGCGCGATCGCGTTCCACGTCGTCACCCATCACGCGTCGGGCGGTTCGATCGACTGGAACGGCGTCGTGCACAGTGACTCCATCGAGGGAAAGGGCGCGCGCACGATGAACGGCAAGACCGATCTCGGGACCTTCTCGGGTTCTCTCAAGAGGTAGCGGACGACGTCGATCCCCG
Source organism: uncultured delta proteobacterium (assembly GCA_963720145.1). GTDB lineage: Bacteria > Myxococcota_A > Polyangia > Polyangiales > Polyangiaceae > Palsa-1150. The sequence goes on along the minus strand of CAVREO010000026.1, from coordinate 10,282 downwards.
CGCCCGCGTTGTGTTCCATGGCGCGAGAGCGGGCGTCGGGCAAGCCCTTGTTTACGCAGCAACGCGCACGAGCGTTCCGATGACCCGGTTCATCTGGGCCACGAGAGCGCTCGGTATCGCCCCGACGTACCCGAACGCCTCCGCCGTCCGGAGGCACGCGAGCGACTCCCTCGCCGACCCGAGCGCGGTGCGATACCGCACCGTACGCACTCGCCCGAACGACCCGCTGCCTTCGGCGAGATTGAGCACCACGCTACTCGCCGCCCGCCGCAGTTGCCTCGCGAGATCGGGATCGTGCTGCCCGATGCAAGCAAGCATGGGCCGCATGGCTGCGATGGCCTCGAGCATGTTGTCGTGAATTCGAAGCATGGAGTGTCTCCTTGTGTGCGCCGGCACCTGCTTGCTCGGCGTGCTCCGCGCGACGCCGTGGCGCGCACGACGCGTCAAGGCTGCGAGCGTGCGCGAAGGCGCACGCGAAGCACCGCCGCGCAGCGGCGGCTTGGCCTTGAAGCGGAGGAGCACCACGGCACGCTTGTTTCAGCCGAGCAAGCAGGGAGGGGGACCGATGTGGCGGGCGGGGGCGGGGGCGGGGGCGGGGGCGTCGGCTTGCAAGCCGCGACCTTGGGCGGATCGGCTCTGGATTGGGTTCGAGAGCGAGTAGGAGGCGATTGAGAGGCTCTGGATCGCGATTGAGAGCGAGTAGGGGGCGATTGAGAAGCTCTGGATCGGGTTCGAGAGCGAGTAGGAGGCGATTGAGAGGCTCTGGATCGCGATTGAGCGCGAGTAGGAGGCGATCGAGAGGCTCTGGGTCGCGATTGAGAGCGAGTAGGAGGCGATCGAGAAGCTCTGGGTCGCGATTGAGCGCGAGTAGGAGGCGATCGAGAAGCTCTGGGTCGCGATTGAGAGCGAGTAGGAGGCGATCGAGAGGCTCTGAGTCGCGATTGAGAGCGAGTAGGAGGCGATTGAGAGGCTCTGGATCGTGATTGAGAGCGAGTAGGAGGCCATCGAGAGGCTCTGGGTCGCGATTGAGAGCGAGTAGGAGGCGATTGAGAGGCTCTGGTAGTGGTCAGTTTGAGTTTGCCTGAGCGGTCAAGCATGGCCACGCTCCCGGCATGCCTGTACTTCGTGAACGTGTCGCATGGTCTCGCCCCAAGGCGCCCCGCGGTCCCGAGCTGACCGACGACGAGCGGGTGCACGTGAAGGCGACGCTGGCCTTCCTGCTGGCGAGACTCGGATCCTGGGACGCCGTCGCGAAGGCGACCGGACTCAAGAAGGCCACCCTGCAGTACGCGGCCAGCAAGAAGGCTGGCGTCAGCGCGGGAGTGGCCCTACGCGCCGCCAGAGCGGCCGGTGTGCCCCTGGAAGACGTCCTATCGGGCGCCTGGCCCAAGCCGGGCGTGTGCCCGCGCTGCGGTCGAGGCTGACGCGATGCGTACCCCGTGGCAGGATGGGAGCATGCCTAAGCGGTCAAGCAAGCCTCGGAAGCCGTCTGACCCGAACGCGCTCGCGGCGCGCATCGTGGCTGAGGCGACGTCCGAGGAACCGCCCGAAGAGAAAGCGGAGCCGACGCCGGAGGAAGTTGCGCACGCGGCGGCCGTGGCGCTCGGGCGGCTCGGGGGACTACGCGGCGGCAAGGCGCGGGCTGCGTCGTTGACAAAGAAAAAGCGCAGCGACATCGCCAAGAAGGCGGCTAAAGCTCGCTGGAAGGCGGCAGGTCGATCAGGATCGGGGGGCGAGTAGTCGTCCGGGAACGGGAGCAGCAACGTATCGCCCCACTGTGGAAACTCTTTGTCCATTCGAATCCATGAAGACCTTCCAGTTGGGCGAGTACTTCATGAGCAACACGGAAGCCGTCAGGTGTTCTCGCAACCTCGGGTCGCCGTGGTCCTCCGTCAACAACTGGAAGTACTTGTGCTTAAGGCTGCCGCCTTCGTAACGAGGCGTGCGGTCCTTCAGCTCTCGCCACACGCCCGGCGCGAGCCGCTTGTAGACGATGTTGTTCGTCCAGTGGCCGATGACGCCTGGCCGCGCGGTCGAGCCTTCGCGATAGTCCCACCCGTTTAGGCGGTAGATCTGCTGATAAAACTCGGGCGGGAACGTGGGCACCCAGGGGCGAAGCTCCTTTGCGACGAATTTCTCCAGGATCTTCGCGAGAGCATCCCGCGCCCGGTAGTCCTGGTAACCCGTGACCTCATCGACGAGAGCGATGATCCCAAGCGTCGCGAACCCGTGTTGGAGGATCGCGCACTGTTGGGCGAGGTGGGCCTGCTGGGGCTGAAGCTTGCCCTGTCGCCCCGCCTCGATAATGACGGCGCAAATATCGGGGAGGATCGTCGCTTCGTAGCCAGCGGCAGGCGTACCGCCGTGCGGCAAGATGAAACGAATAGGATTGTCGGCGCGAACGCTTAGGCCCTTGATATCCAAGCCTTTTTCCGCCAGAGATGCCATCAAAGCGACGATCCGGCGCGAGCCGCCTTTTCCGCCACCTTCCGAGAGTCCGATGCCTCGCTGAAGTCCGCTTGTCGTGAGGACACGGCGACCGTCCGCGAGCACATAGGCGGGGATCTCCACATCCCCGATCCGAAGTGGGCGGTCGGGCGCGCCGTACTTCGCCAGAGCAACGACCCCCTCCTCCGTCCAGCGCGTCAAAGCAGCCTTCTGGGCAATTTCCTTGCGCCTCTCGGGGGAGAGCAAACGCGCCCGTCGCCTGCCGCCCTCGGACGGACCGTTTTTCTTCTTTCCAGCCATGCAGCCTCCAGTGCTATGAGCAAGCATACACGATGCTTGCTAGCAAGCAACACTTGACCATGCCTGACCGGTCAAGCATACTGGAGGTTATGAACGTGCTCGACGCCGCCACCCGCGTTCGCATTGTCTCCGCCCTGGTCGAAGGGTGCAGCATCCGCGCGACCTGCCGCATGACCGGCGTCGCGAAGGGCACGGTCTTGAAGCTACTCGCGGACCTCGGAACCGCGTGTCGCGAGTACCACGACGCGCACGTGCGCAACCTGCGATGCAAGCGAGTTCAGTGCGACGAAATCTGGTCGTTCTGCGGCGCGAAGGACAAGAACATCCTTCCCGACGAGCAGGGCTACGGGCGCGGTTCGATTTGGACATGGACCGCGCTGGACGCCGATTCGAAGCTGATCGCCGCGTACCATGTCGGCACGCGCGACGCGGGCTGCGCCTACGAGTTCATCTCCGATCTCGCGTCGCGGATCTCGACGCGCATCCAGCTCACGACGGACGGCCACAAGGCATACATCAACGCGGTCGCCGACGCGTTCGGCCCGAACAACATCGACTACGGGATGCTCGTGAAGCTGTTCGGCGAGACGCCTGCGGGCCCAGGACGCTACTCGCCGGCCGCCTGCATCGGCATCGAGATGCGGCCCATCATGGGCGAGCCGGATGCCGACCACATTTCAACGTCGCACGTCGAGCGCCAGAACCTGACGATGCGCATGTCGATGCGGCGCTTCACGCGGCTGACGAACGCGTTCTCAAAGAAGTGCGCGAACCTGGAGCACGCGGTCGCGCTTCACTTCATGCACTACAACTTCTGCCGCGTGCACCAGACGCTGCGCGTGACGCCCGCGACGGCAGCGGGGACCAGCGATCGTGTGTGGGAACTGGCAGACTTGATCGCGCTTATGCCGAAGCCGGTGGCGAAGCCTTGGGGGAGCGTGAAGCGGGCAGGGGCGGCATGACGCGCGCGCCTATACTACGGCGGCGCTTGGCCGCCCGCGGTAGCTCTCGATTTGCTGTCGCAGCATCTCGACGAACTGATCCACGTGATCGGGGCTCTCGAAGCGGTACGTCAGACCCGCGACCACCAGGAATACTGGGTACTGTTCGGTCATCCGCTTGATCGCAATCAAGCGGGCGGCAAGCGCGGTCAGCGTGCGCTCGTACTCGGCCACAGTTTGGCCCGTCGCGTCGGGTAGCTGATTGAACCCCGCTCGTGTCTTCTTGGCCTCCATGGGGTGACTCCTAGTCATTGGGTCAAGAGGTAAATGGCGGCCACGGTGTCGGCCAGGCCGTATAGCAAATGTAGGTCGTTCTTGGGGCTGTGATTTTGCCCCTCGCAGCCCAATTCGCGCGCGGGATCGACTTTGTCAAAAAAAGCGTCGAATTTCCGTGTCTTGGGCGCATCGACGCTCAGGAAGCCGACGAGGCCGAATCCCTGCAGCCCCTTATCCGATGGGATCGGTAGATTCAACGGCACGGCCAGACAGCTTCGATAGCCATGGGTTGAAGAGCGGACGCGGAGAGTCGCTGGAATTTCAGTGGCTTGCGTGTCGTGCACAACAAGGCATCGAAGGCTGTTTTGTAGGTGCGCCCCATCTGAGAGGCGCTTGTAGAAGTAGTTTTCGCCCAGCAGTTCCGGGCCCGAATCGCTCCTGGGCGGGGTTTGCTTGCTGTCCCGAAAGACCGAGACGAGATGGCTCGACTTGATCCACTTGATCGTCACGGCGTAGTCAACGTCGTCGCCCAGACGGTCTCGGAGGTATTCCCGGAGCCCCGTCTCAAGGAGCGTGCGCACGTGGTCGCGGAAGGTCTCGCGGCTGTAGTGACCACCGTTGCTACTCTCGATCACGGCGTGGCGGATCGCCTCGGCGGCCTTATGCAGCACTTCGAGACCATCGTTTCTCGTCTCGACTGATTTGCGGGCCTCGGCGAGTTGTCGCTCGGACTCAGCGGCCCGACGATTCGCCTCTGCTACCGCATCGGATCGCTCCCGAGATGCGCGCCGCTCGTACAGGAAAAACGCCGCGGTGCATGCGAGCAGAGCAGCGCCTGCACCCTTCCAGACCGGCTCTTCAACCAGTTCGTGGAGGACGGCAGTGATAACCGCTTCGAACGCCAGTGCGACCACCACGGTCAGCACTTGTCTTGAGACCGAATCCCCACCTTCAGTCGCCACGCGTTCTAGGGGCCGACCCTAAAGCTGACCTGTACGCGTGTCAAGCGCATGCTTGACCGGTCAAGCGGCGCGCGAGAAACCGTTTCCTTGTCTTTGGCGCCGCGCGACCCGATGCTCGACCGCTCAAGCATCGAGCGTGCCGGCAGCCAACTCAAACTGGCCCACTACCGAGGCTCTGGATCGTGATTGAGAGCGAGTAGGAGGCGATCGAGAGGCTCTGGGTCGCGATTGAGAGCGAGTAGGAGGCGATTGAGAGGCTCTGGATCGTGATTGAGAGCGAGTAGGAGGCGATCGAGAAGCTCTGGATTGCGATTGAGCGCGAGTAGGAGGCGGTCGAGAAGCTCTGACTCGAGGTCGAGGGCACTGGTCGGTTTTGAAATGACGCGCCCCATGCCAACGCGGCGGCGCCAAGCTGCCCACCATGACGGTGCTGACGAAGCGATCCGAGTGGCGCATCGAGCGGTCTCCGAGCGAGACGCGGTATAGTTCCGACCTCACGCCGGAGGAGCAGGGACACGCCCGGGCGGCGATCCGCTTCCTGACGGTGCGCCTTGGCGGCGCCGCCAAGTTGGCCAGGGCGCTGCGGTCGAACCTGGCTTCAGTGAGCCGTGCGACCGGCAAGGGCGGCAAGCCCAGCGCCGGTCTGGCGCTCCGCGCGGCGCGACTCGCGGGCGTACCGTTGGAAGACGTACTGAGCGGGCAGTGGCCGGGCGACCGATGCCCGCATTGCGGTCACCAACCGCTAACGTAGACCGATCAGCGCTGCGACGATCAGGACGAAAGCAAACGCGAGCGGCGCTAGCAGCGGCCCATACTCACGGAAAAACGCATCCTGGCGGACATGTTCCAGCCTAACGACCGGAGCGATCCACTGCCTCGTGGCCGGAGTCTCCCAGGTCGACGGTTGCGTCTTGATGATGGGGACCAGCAGCTTCCGCTCGCTCGGCGGCTCCGACCTCGTGGTCATGATCTGGGACTGCTCCATGACCTCCCCCTTTCTTGATCCGTGCGTCCATCATATTACCTGATGCAAAGAGGACCAGGCCCGTGGCTGTTATCAGGGCGAAGTAACGCAGCCCTGGTCGCTTTCCGTCCCATATTTTCTCGAACAGCGCGAACACGAAGACCAGCACTGACATTTCGCGCAGTGCCGGACCGATCTCGCTCTGCCAGCCCGCTGCGTAGCGATTCTGCGCCAACACCAGAGCTACGGCCAAAAGTAGGGCTACGGCGGACACAACCCCACGCCCGGCGCTCATTGGCGCCGCACGCTAACGCATCGCCGTAGCTGCGTATCGATTTCCGCGCGTCGCCATCCGCGCGATACGAGAAACGGTTTCGCGTCGTTCGCCGATGGCTAGGCCGGCCCCGACGCGGCGGTCTTAAGCAGCGCGGACCGCGCCCACTGCGACAAGGTCTGTCCGGCGATCTTCGCGGCCACGTCCAGCTCGCGCCGCTCGTCCTTCGTGAAGCGCAGCGCGACTACGGCGCCTTTGGCCTCTCCCTTTGGTAGTCGGGGCCTACCGGGGCCCTTACGCTTCGTCACGGCTGCTCGCTCGCCGCCAGCGCAGTTTCGAGCAGCTCGTCCATGCTCCACACCGTGGAGGCGATCCCGGCTGCCATCGCGGGCGTGCATCGCAGCGTCGAGTGGATGCGGGCGAAGTTGTAGTGGGCGAAGTGCAGCGCGATGGCCGCCCCGTGGTTCTCCAGCTTCTTGCTGTGCGCGTTGGTCAGTCGCGTGAAGCGCCGCATCTGCATGCGCATCGTCAGGTTCTGGCGCTCGACGAATGACGTGGAGACGAGGTCCGCGATCGGCTCGCCGATCACGGGCGTCTTGATCGTGGCCGTCACCTTCGGAGGCGAGTACCTACCAGGACCGGCGGCCTCGGCTTCGTACTCCTTTACAATCGTCGCGTAGTCAACGGAGGCGAAGGCGCCGCGGATCGCGTCGGCGTACATGCGCAGGCCATCGGTGCTGATCTGGACGCGATAGCGGAGGCGCGAAGCGAGGTCCGCGATAAAGACGTTGGTCGTCTCCGTGTTCCTCTTGCCGGTGAGGAAACACGGGACAAGTTTTGTCTCCGCATCGATCGCCACGTACGTCCACGTGTCGCCCACGCGGCCCGCGTCGTCCGTCTCGCGCACGTGGCGCTGCTTCTTCTGCACGAAGGCCCATAGCTCGTCAATTTCGAGGCGCTCGCACGGCAGATCGCGCATGCGTTCGTTCATCAGCACCGCGCATCCGGAGCCGACGCGGACGAGCAGACTCAAGATCGCTTCGCGGCAGACGCCGGTGAGGCGCTCGGTACCGCGCACCGACACGCCCTCGACGAGCGCGTTGAGCACCGCGACCTGCTTTTCCCGGGGGAGGACGTTCGCCATGGGGATTAGTGTAAACAATAATAGGCGCAGGTCAACGGGAAAGGTCACGTTTTGGCAGATCGGGTCACCGCACCGATAGTCGGGTCACGGTACGTCATTCTAGTTGACGTCAGAGCAAGTTTAGTCCAACCTCCAGCCAATGGATCAGCTACGGAGATTTTACCCGGGGCTCGTGATGGACCACGTCCGTACCGTCGCCAGCATGATCGCCGATCAGCGAAACCTGGTACGGAAGGTCAACGCGTGCTTCCGTCGGGCCCGTTGGGGGCACGGCTGCATGGCCGCCGATGTGGCCCGCGATTACATCGAGCAGATTGATCGCGACGGTACATACCCATGGCTCCGGTTCGTCAAGGAGAGCAACCTTGGCTACACGCTTCTGATCGACGGCGTTCCCTTACGCGTTCAGAGGGACTACGCAGAGATCAAGAGCGTTTTGCCGGGCGAGCGGGAGGCCATGAGCCAGGTGCTCCTCGCTGATATGCCGGACCCCGGCGTAATCCTTCGCATGGAAATCACGCGACCATCGGGGGAGCCCGTGCACGCGATGGCGCTTCACATGTACGAGGAGCACTCTGGGGCGCGGCTCGATTGCGAGGTCGTCTACCAGCGCCCGATCGAGGGTGTCCCCGCAAACGACACGACCGCGGCCGACTCGGGCCCGAACGCGGCGGTGCTGCAATTCGCGCGTCCCGCTCAGGATGCTGACCCCAAGAATCTGTTTGCATTCGACGATCAGGATGCGGCGAAGGATGGCGATGGGGACGACGACGAGTGAGCCTGACGTCTTCGACCCGGACGCCCTGTGGGTCGCTCGCTCGTACCGCGGCCTATCCATCCCGGAGCTGGCCCAGAATGCAGGGGTCTCGCGCGAGACTATTAGTCGGATCGAAAATCGGAAGCGGCAGCCGTTCCGGCCATCGCTGATGGCCATCGCCGATACGCTCGGGTTCCCGTTCCGGTTTTTTTTTCGTCGCCCGGTGGTGCCCGATCAGAACGTCTTACATTTTAGAGGTTCCGCCCGCGTCCGCGACAAAGACGTCGACAGGACCAGGGCATGGGCATGCGTGTTTGGTCGCGTGACGGAATCATTCGGCGGTCTCGCCCGATTTTCTCGACCACGCCTTCCGTCTATCGGCGTGCCCGCGTCGGACGACGAAGCTATTGAGCGTGCCGCCGAGAAATTCCGATCGGCGATCGGCTTCCGCCAGGATGCCCCAATCGCAAACGCCATCCGCGCCGCCGAATCGGCCGGCGTTTTTACGGGGACATTCGATCCGGGCGATATGCCAATCCACGGCTTCGCGAGTTCGATTCCGGTACCGCTCCTCATGCTTAGTACCAAGGCGTCGTGGAGCCGGAGACGCTTCAGCGTGATGCACGAGGTTGGGCACCTGGTGATGCACCAGAAACCGTCGGAACCTGACCAACGTGAAGAGCGTGAACGTCAGGCCGATCGATTCGCTGGCGCTGCGCTAATTCCGCGCGCGCCGTTTTGGCGCGAGTTTCCTCGACCTGGGATGCAGTTTGACTGGGGCCGCCTCGTTGCGATGAAGGAGCGGTGGGGCGCCAGCATTCAAGCGATCGTGCATCGCGCTTACGACCTCAAGATCATCGACGCCGTCCAGTACAGGACGGCCAACATCCACATCAGAAAGTACGGATGGCGCACGGAGGAGCCAGGCGAGCAGCCGCAAGAAGAGCCTGAGATCTGCGCAGTGTTTATAGACGAGCTGCGGAAGCGTTCGGCGGTTGCGAACCTGTGCGCCGCGGCGGACCTCTCTGCGGAGGTGGTCTCGCAGACGCTCGGTATCCCCGTTGAGGATCGGATCGATCGTTCGGAGGTGATCCTGCTGGGCACCAGGCCCCGCAGCGATCGTCCCAAAGAGTGACGCCCGGGCGGGTAACCCCGCCTCGGGCATCTGGAGGGCGACGCTAGACGTCGCACCGTCGGATCGTGCCTTACACCCGATTCATAGCACGCGGATTGTACATCCGCGCGGGTTGGACTCCCTCGCCCTCCGCCGTCAGTTCTTCGCCTTCTGCTGCTCTGCCAAGATGCTCGCCCGTACGGCCATGACCGGCCCATCCACGGGCGGCAAACCGAGCACCGCCTTGAACTTCCGCCGCGTGCCCTCGACGAGATAGCTCCAGGCGTACGCCCTCGTGGCCCCGGACGGGTGCCCGGTCACATCGAACACCTTGACCGCGCCCTGCCAGACGACCGCGCCCTGGAACCGCTCGTCGACCTCGACCGTCTCGACGTAGCGAGCGGGTACCCCGTGGAGGTGCTCGACCGCTTCGCGCAGCTCGTCGAGCGAGACGTCGTCGTCTTGCATTCGGACCGCATGCCCCCGCTTCACCAGCTTCAGTTTGGGCCTTGAAAGCCCATCGAGATCGAAGACGATTTCGTCGGTATCCTCATCCTTGACGTACACGTCTTCGTCGGCGTCGTGAGGCCAGTCGCGTGCCTCTTGGATGGCCTCACCCTTGTCGTCCTTCCCGACTACAAGGTCATCCGGGGAGCCGTCAGAGTTGGTCTTGTAGACGCCGTACTTGGCCACGGGGGGAGCCTAGCCCGGGCTACGCGGGTCGGCTCATGGCACCGCGCGTCAGTTCGATTCAAAACCGACCAGTACCAGGTCGAGAGCGAGTAGGGCGCGGACGAGAGGCTCTGGCTCGAGGTCGAGAGCGAGTAGGGCGCGGACGAGAGGCTCTGGCTCAAGTTCGAGAGCGAATACGAGTCAATCGACAGAATCTGGGTCGCGATCGAGAGCGGGCAGTAGTCGGTCTTGAGCCTCTCGACCGGAGGGGCTCGCGCCCCGGGAACCCACGGGTCGCTCCGCTCGGCTTCTCGAGGGTGGCGCAGTGCTCGGCCACGTCAAGGCCGCAGCCGCGGCGTCGCCGCGGTGCTTCGCGTGCGCCTTCGCGCACGCTCGCAGCCTTGACGTGACCTGCGCGCTGCGCCGTGGG
>CAVREO010000025.1:0-185429 GCA_963720145.1 uncultured delta proteobacterium | reverse complement strand
TGAAGAAGAGAGACTCGGGCGAAGTGATGCAGGACTTCGTCAACGACATCAAGCCGGCGGTCAAGGCGTGCGGTCTGCGGTTCCCGGAGGCGCAGGCGATCGGACTCGAGGCGCCGCCGGGGCTCGACTGGTCGCTCGACGGCGTCGACGAGACCAAGGCGGAGGGCTGGGCGCGAGGCTAGCGCCTGGGCTCGTGCACGAGAGGGCAAGGCCCTGCGGGCGGCGCGAGCTCGCCCTCGTAACGTTTTGCGCGTTGCACGTATCCGTCAGCTGTTACGAAATATGCTGCACGCGCCCGCCGGGTCCGTTCACTTGCGATAGAGGTTCGGATCCACGCCCCACCGCTTGCACCACCTGTGTACCTGCATGCGCGCCTTGCCCATCGCGTTCGCCACCTCGGTGACGCTGCCGTTGTGGCGGGCCAGGAGCTCGAGGAGCTCGCGGCGCAAGCTCTCGTCGCGAGGAGAGAGGGACGATGTCGGTGCGCTTTGCGGGGTGATCTTCGGCGCGCTGAGCGAGGCTGGAAAGTGGCCGGCGTCGATGGGGTCCGACCCGGCGAGCACCAGCGCGCGCGCCAGGCATTGTTCGAGCTCGCGCGTGTTGAGCGGCCAGTCGTAACGGAGGAGCGCCTCCCCCGCGAGCGGCGTGAGCCGGACGCCCTCCGCGCGTTCGGGGACGAGCTTGCGCAGGATCGAGGCGACCAGCATGCCGATGTCCATCCGTCTCTCGCGCAGCGGCGGAAGCTCGAACTGGAACCCGGCCAGGCGGGCCAGCAGGTCGCGACGGAAATCGCCCCGCGCGACCATCTCGTCGAGCGGCTGGTGCGTCGCCGCGACGACTCGCAGGTCCACACTCACGGGTCGATTGGCCCCGACGGGAAGGACCTCGCGTTCTTGAATGGCCCTCAGGAGCGCCGCTTGCGACTGGCTCGGAAGGTCCCCGACCTCGTCGAGGAAGAGCGTTCCACCGCTCGACGCCCTGAAGACGCCCGCCTCGTCGCGCACCGCCCCGGAGAACGCTCCCTTCACGTGGCCGAAGAAATTCGTTCCACGACAACTCGATGCAGGTCGGGTTCGCCGCGCTCCCGAGCGCCAGGGTTCGGTTCGAAGGCAACGTCTGGGACCACGCTCCGCCGACGGTCGCCAGCGTCGCGCCCGGCAACGCAGCACCAGGCACGGACGTGCTCGTCGACAGCGACGACGCCGGCGTCTCTCTCGGAGCCACCATCGACATCGCGGATGCCTCCTCTGCCGCCGATGGTCCGCCGTGCCCGACGGGGCGAGTGGCGGGGCCGTGAGTCACGGCCAGCGGGCGGCTCGAACTCAGCGGCCTGGTGAGCTCTCCGCCTCGGTCTCGCGCTCGAAGTCCAGGCGCTCGAGCCCGTGCTTGTGCAGGACGAGCGTCGCTCGCTCCTCCCGCGTCTGCCCCTCGCGCCGGACGAGCAGCCGGACCGGAACGCGATAGCACCGCGGCGCGGCGGTGAAGGTGACCCGGCCCGTCGTCTCGTCGAGGACAGGCACGTGCTTGATCGGATCGTCAAGGCGCGCGAAGAGCGGACTGAGGTCGTAGCGGAAGATGTGCTTCACACGGCGAACGCCGCTGGCCAAAAGCTCGCTGTTCGCGCTCACGACCCCGCGGTGCACGTAGCGCACGAGCGTCGCCGGCATCGTGGCGCCGCTCTGGGGGTTCAGGGGATCGGGCCTGCGGACGACGCACTGGTCGAAGCTCTCGCGAGCGCGCATGACGACATCTCGTCCGCTCAGGCGCTTCGCCGGCGCACGCCAGCGCGCGACGCGCTGGGCGTAGAAGCGGTGCACGTTGCCGCTGATCCAGGAACGCCCCATTTCCTTGATGCGGTCCTTGATCGCGTACACCAGCCCCGCGAGGACGGCGATGACGACCAGACCCGAGCTCACGCGCGACGTCGTCGTGGGCGCGCGGTTCATCAGCGCCAGTTGCCAGGCGAAAGCCCACGTCGACGCCACCAGCGCGACGAACCCGGCCACCCAGTTGTGGAGCACCTCGGCGACCTGGTACGTATCGGCTTCCAGGAACAGCACTTCCTGAAAGTGCTTCTTCATGCGGCTGGCGCGCTCGATGTATCTCTCGAGCGACGTGGGCCACCGTGGGTGGGGGTGCAGCCAGCTCTGGGCGTCGCGGTAGGCAACCTCGCGCGTCAGCGCGTCTGCCAGCGAGAGCTCCACGCGCCCGAGCGCGGGCTCGTACGACGCCAGGCCTGCGCAGTTCGTCTCGCGCAGCGCTCCGATCGAGCGTTCGGCGGATGCGAGCGCCTCCATCAGCCGGACGCTCACGTATTCGTCGACGAGAGCCCGCTCGCGGGCGATCTCCACCGAGTCGCCGGGGGCGCGCTGCACGAGGCGCTGCCGGGCCTCGTCGGCGGTCGCCGCGGCGAACGTCAGCCAGCGCGCCAGCCCGTCGTAGAGCCCTTCCGGCGTGAACCGCGCGTGCGACGGGGCACCCGCCAGGCGGCAATGGCGCGCGAATCCCTCGCTCGCGCGGGCCAGCTTGTGGGCGTACGCGACCGCGGCCCGCCGCAGGGTATCCATCGACGGCGTCTCGCCCGGTCGCGGGCAGTCGGCCGCTCCGTCGAGGCGCGCCCACGACTGGAGCTTCTCCCAGGGCAGGTGGCGCGCGAAGACGTTTGCCGGGATCTCGAGCTCCACGTCGATTGCGTATCGGGCGTGCCCTCGCTCCGGCAAGGCGACGCTCACGCTCCACTCCAGGCGAGACGCGTCGTGCACGTTGACGCGCAGGTCTACGTCTTCCTCGCTCTCCAAGAGCTGTCCTGCGCTCGCGGCGGCCTGGGGCAACTCGGCGATAGCCAATTCCAACATCAACCTTGGGCGCGGACCCCCCGACTTCGCAAGGCGAATTCGACAAATATGCCGCTCGCGCGTTCGGCCTCGGTCGGGGGCGCTGCCGCGCTCGATTCGCATCGGGCACCGAAAAGCGCGCTCGTCGGGCAAGGCGGGCACCGGCGCCTCGTCCTCGACGCGCCGGACACTCCGGCAAGACCGGGTCGTCCGGATCCATCCGTTGCCGTCGAAGCTCGGGAACGCGAGCGTCTTCTCGTCGAGCACGCGCACGAAGCCGGGGTTGCCCCCCTTGTACGAGCAGCTCGGCCGCCCCTCGGCGTCGACCGTCGCGAGGAAGAACATGTCCAGGCTTTCGATGAAGGCGCGGTCGTCGGCCGTGATGTGATCGCGAACTAACCGCTCGCGGATGCGGTCGGCCAGACGGCGGGTGTCGAAGCGGTCCGGGAGAGCGCGTGGGCCGGAGCCGTAGAACTCGGTCACCGACGGAGCGTTTTCCCCGAGCCCCGCGAGCGCGACAACGCTGCTCGGCGGAGCGGTCCCCGTTAGCTACGCGTCGAGCACCGGTGGGAAGCCCCACGCCGCGAACAGCTCCGGCAGCACGAACGTCGTCAGCTCGACGACGCGACCGCGGGCATCGAGCGACATCACGGTGAGGCAGACGGCGTGGTAGCGACCGTCCGGCCCGCGGACGTAGGCGAGTCCGCCGGGCACGCCGTTCATCGGCGCGGGCACGATCCGGTAGCGCCCGGGGCGCGGCTCGCCGTCCCACGTGCCCGACGATCGCATCGTCGCCACGACCGCATCTCTGCCGTCGAGCCAGTACTCCCACGGCGGCATGCTCATCACCGCGTCCGACGCGAGCAGCCTGACGAAGTCGTCGAAGTCGCCGCTCTCCCACGCGTGCACGAACCGGTCGACGACCTCGGCGTGGCGCGTCGCGAGCGCGGGTGACTCTCCCTTCGAGTCGATCGCGGCACGCGCACGCTGCAGCGCGCTGTTGATCGCGACCTCGGTGGTCTCGAGGATGGCGGCGACCTCGGCGACGCTCCAGTCGAGGACGTCGTGAAGGATCAGCGCGGCGCGCTGGCGCGGCGGCAGCACCTGCACGACGCGCACGAACGCGAGCCGGATGCCCTCGCGCAGCTGCGCGACCTGCTCGGGACCCGGCACTGCCGGCAACAGGGCATCGGGGTACGGCTCGAGCCAGAGGATGTCGGAGCGCGGCGCGGTCGTGGGTGGCCCCGGCGCCACCGACGGGCCGACGTCTTGCGGCAGCACGCGACGCGAGCGCGCCCTGAGCATGTCGAGGCAGGTATGGGTGACGATCCGGTACATCCACGCGCGGAAGCTCGCGCGCGGCTCGTACGTCGCGAGCCCGCGCCACGCCTTGAGCCGGGACTCCTGGAGCACGTCGTCGGCGTCGTGGAACCCGCCGAGCATCCGGTAGGCATACGCGTGCAGCTCGCGACCGAGCGGTTCGACCAGCGCGCGAAACGCTCGCTCGTCGCCGCCGCGGGCGGCCTCGACCAAAGGTTCGAAATTTTCGCTCATGGACCGATGACTGGCGCGCCCGGCCATCGTTACATCACCAGACCCACCGCGAAAGGCCCATACACATGAGCAAGGTGTTCTTCCTCGTCAGCGTTTCCCTCGACGGATATCTCGTTCCTCCCGGGATGGACCTGGAGCACGCGGGCGACTTTGCCTACGAGGATTGGGGTGCCCAGTGGGGCAAGCTCCAGAGCTGGCTCCTCGCGACGCGATTCTTCCGGGAGACGTTGAAGCTCGGCGAGGGCGGCGACACCGGCCACGACCATCGGATCGCCGAGCAGACGTTCCGGCGCACCGGCGTCAGCATCATGGGCAAGCGCATGTTCGACCTCGGCGAACGGATGTGGCCCGAGGAAGCGCCGTTCCACACGCCGGTGTTCGTGCTGACCTCGCAGGTGCGCGAGCCGTGGGTGCGGCCCGGCGGCACGACGTTCCACTTCGTCAACGACGGCATCGAGAGTGCGCTTCGCCGAGCGCGCGCGGTGGCCGGCGATCGTGACATCCGCATCGCCGGCGGCGCCGACGTCATCCAGCAGTACCTACGCGCCGGGCTCGTCGACGAATTCTCGCTCGCAATCTCGCCGGTGATGTTCGGCGGCGGCCAGCGACTGTTCGCGGGCATCGGTCGCGACGTCGGCGTCGAGCTCGTCGAGACCATCGCGTCGCCGCGCGTGACCCACGTTCGCTACGCCGTGCACAAGGCGTAGCCGCGCCCGCGATCGCGTCGGGCGTTGTCGCCAGTCGCGGGCGACGCTATCTCGCGGGGACCATGGCGCGCGTGCTCGTCCCGCTGCCCGACGGCGACTTCGACGTGACCGAGGTCGCGGTGCCGTGGAAAGTCCTCACGTCCGCCGGCCACGAGGTCTTCTTCGCGACCGAATGCGGCTCGAAGCCGGCGGCCGACCCCCTCCTTCTCACCGGCGTCCTCTTCGGCGCGCTCGGCGCACACGCCGAGCCGAAGTCGTTCTACCGCGAGCTCGAACGGTCGCCTGCCTTCGGGCGCCCTCTCGCGTGGCGCGACGTCGACGTGGCCGGCGTCGACGCGATGATTCTTGCCCGGGGGGCACGCGAAGGGGATGCGGCAGTACCTCGAAGCCGAGGAGCTCTACGCGAAGGTCGCCGCGTTCGCGGGCACCGGCCGGCCGCTCGGCGCGATCTGCCACGGCGTCCTGGTCCTCGCGCGCGCGCGCGACGCGGCGACCGGCAAGAGCCTCCTCGCGGGGCGGCGCACCACCTGCCTGCCGAGGTACATGGAACGCCTCGCGTGGCTGGCGACCGCGTGGAAGCTCGGTCGCTACTACCGCACGTACGAGGCGTACGTCGAAGAAGAGGTGCGCGCCGCGCTGGACGACCCCGGCGCCCAGTTCGAGGTCGGCCCGCGCGTCCTCTTTCGCCACGGCACGATGCACGACGACTCGGCGGCGTTCGTCGTCGAAGACGGCAACTACGTTTCCGCGCGGTGGCCCGGCGACGCGTACCTGTTTGCCAGGCGAATGGCGGCGCGCCTCGAGGCGAATCCGTAGCCGAGAAGGCTCACTCCGCGAGCGCCTTGTGCAGCAACTGGACGCACACGGCTCCCTCGCCGACCGCGGAGGCGACGCGCTTGACGCTTCCGGACCGGACGTCGCCGACGGCGAACACGCGGCGGATGCTCGTCTCGAGCATGTAGGGGCGGCGCATCTCCGAAGCCCACGCGCCGAGATCGCCCGGGGCGAGGTCCTGGCCGGTCTTGATGAAGCCCCTGTCGTCGAGCGCGACGTAGCCTTTGAGCCAGTCCGTGTTCGGATCCGCGCCGGTCATCACGAAGACGTGCCGGAGGCGGTGCTCCTCCGTCTGGCCCGTGATGTTGTTGCGCCAGCGGACCCGTTCGAGCTCCCGGTCGCCTTCCAGCAGATCGAGCTCGGTATGCGTGTGCAGTGTAATCTTGGGGTTGTCGCGGGTGCGCTGCACCAAGTACGCGGACATCGTGTCCTTCAGGCCGCCGGAGCGAACGAGCATGTGGACGTGCGCGACGAACGCCGTGAGGAACACGGCCGCTTGTCCCGCCGAGTTGCCGCCGCCGACGACGATCACGTGCTCGTTCTTGCAAAGCTGCGCCTCGATGGGAGTGGCGGCGTAGTACACCCCCGCTCCTTCGAAGCGGGCGAGGTTGGGCACCGCCGGCCGCCGGTAGCGCGCGCCGTCGGCAAGCACGACGGACCGGGCGAGCAGGCGCCCGCCCTCGCCGAGCACGACCTGGTAGGGGGTGTCGGCACAATCGAGCCGCTGCGCGGTTCGCGCCACGACCACGTCGGCACCGAACTTCTCCGCCTGTGCGTAGGCGCGGCCGGCAAGGTCCTGACCGCTGACCCCGGTGGGAAAGCCCAGGTAGTTTTCGATCTTCGAGCTGTAGGCGGCTTGACCACCGGGTGCTTCGGCTTCGACCACGACGACGTCGAGCGCCTCGGATGCCGCGTATACGGCCGCGGCCATGCCGGAGGGGCCCGCACCGACGACGACGACGTCGTGGACGCGCTCGTCGAGACGCGGATTGAAGCCGAGACACTCGGCGACCTGACTCTTGGTCGGTCGCCGAAGCACGACCTTGCGGCCACAGAGCACCACCGGAACGTCCCCGGGGCGCACCTCGAAGCGCTCGAGCAGGTGCTGCACCTCCGCCGCGGACTCGACGTCGATGTACGTGCAGGGTTGGCCATTGCGGGCCAGGAACTCTTTCAGCTCCAGCGTGGCCGCCGAGTACCGCGAGCCCACCACGACCGCGGCCCCGATGCCGCGCTCGATACCCATCGAGCGTCGCAAGAGAAATGCACGCATCAAAACGTCGCTCAGCTCCGCGTCGCCCACGACGATGCGACGCAGACCTTCGCGCGTGACCTCGAGCGTCTCGCCGGCCTCGCGCGCCCGCACCGAGACGAGCGACTGGCGCCCGCCGAGGACGTCGAGCTCGCCGGTGAACTCGCCACGTCGCTGCGTACGGATCAACTCTTCGCCGATCAGCGTGCCGCGCACGAGGTCCACAGCGCCGGCGAGCACGACGTGGAGGTTCGGCGCCGCCTGGCCTTGTTCGAGGAGCACCTCACCCTCGCGCACCGCGCGCTTTCGCCCGAACGGCACGATCCGGGCAATCTGCGAATCGCCGAGCCGGGGAAAGAGCTCCTCCTGTCGTTCGACGCCGCTCAGAGCCCCAAGCACCGTGGCCATGGCAGCCCTCAGGCGGCCGGACGAAGCACGACCTTCGTCCAGCCGTGGTCTCGTGCATCGAAATGCTCGTACGCCTCCGGCGCCTCGGTCAGCGGCAGCTCGTGAGACACGATCATCGAGGGCTTGGCCTTGCCCACGTGAATGAGGTTGCGCAGCTCGCGGTTGTACGCCTTCACGTTGCACTGCCCGGTCCCGACGCGCTGGCCGCGGAACCAGAAGTCGCCGAAATCGAACGCGATGCGGCCGTTGCGCTCGAGCGGGTCGGGGCCGAGCGGATCGCGCGGCAAGAAGACGCCGACCACACCGATGCCGCCGGTGAAGCGCACCGAGCTCACGAGGTCGTTCATCGTCATGTCGGGGTGCTCGTGGCCCTGGGGATCGTGCGCCTGATAGCCCACGCACTCGCAGCCGACGTCGGTCCCCTCGCCGCCCGTTTGCGCGAGGATCTGCTCGACGGGCGACCCCTTGGAGTCGTCGATCGGGATCGCGCCGACCTTCTCCGCCAGCGCCAGTCGATCGGGGTGGCGGTCGACGCTGAAGACCTTGGTAGCTCCCCGGAGCACAGCGGAATAGGCGGCCATGAGACCGACCGGCCCGGCGCCGTAAATCGCGCACGAGTTGCCCGGCCTCAGCCCCGCGAGCACGGTCGCGTGCCATCCGGTCGGGAAGATGTCGGCGACCATCACGTAGTCGGTCTCCTTTTCGCGCGCGTCGGGTGGGAGTCTGAGGCAGTTGAAGTCGCCGAACGGAACGCGCAGGTAGTCGGCCTGCCCGCCGTTGAAGGGTCCCATATCGGCGAAACCATAGGCCGCTCCGGCCATGCCGGGGTTGACCGTGAGGCAGAACGCAGTGAATCCCTTCTCGCAGTTCTTGCAGAAGCCACAGCCGATGTTGAACGGAAGGCAGACCATGTCGCCCTTCTTGATGCGGACGACCGCCCCACCGATCTCGACCACCTCCCCGAGATTCTCGTGGCCGAGAACTCGACCGGGCTCGATGTCGGTCCGGCCTTCGTACATGTGAAGATCCGAGCCGCAGATGTTCGTGGCCGTGATCCTCACCAGCACGTCCGTGGGTTGTTCGATTTTCGGGTCCGGAACGTTCTCGACGCTCACGTTGCGTGGACCGTTGTAGACGAGCGCTTTCATGGTTCTGCTTTCATCTCGAGCCGGCCCTGGCGGGAACCCGAGTTCAGACGATGACGGTTCCGACGTTCTCCACATCCCGTGTGCATCGCAGATGCCGTAGGCACCGGGCCTGCATCCAGAGCGTTGACGGGCGCCGCCCGACCGGAGGTCGTCATGAGCACGTCTGCCGACGCATCGAGTCCGACCACGATGAAGGCCGAGGTGATCGATCACTTCGGTCCGCCCGACGTGATGCACGCCGCGGTAGTCCCGGTGCCGAACTTGGACGGAGACGAGGTTCTCATCCGGGTCGGGACCGCCGGCGTAGGCGTGTGGGATCCCGAACTATGCGCGGGCGAATTCGACACGGGCGGCGGCTTCCCGCGTGTGCTCGGGTCGGACGGTGCAGGCACCGTGACCTCCGTGGGTTCCGGAGTCCATCGCTTCCGCCCGGGGGACTCGGTGTATGCGTGGGGGTTTCTCAATCCCAAGGGCGGCTTCTTTGCCGAATACGCTGTGCTGCCGGAGGACGAGGTGTCTTCCGTTCCCGACACGCTCTCTCAGCACGAAGCCGGCGCGCTCGCAGTGGACGGGCTGACCGCGCTGGCGGGCCTGGACCTGCTCCGGCTCGAGGCGGACCAGGCGCTGATGATCCTGGGCGCAAGTGGGGGAGTCGGTCACCTCGCGCTGCAACTCGCGAAGCGTATGGGCGCGCGGGTCCTCGCCCTGGCGTCGGGCGACGATGGGGTGAGCCTCGCGCGTCGGCTCGGGGCGGACGAGGCCATCGAAGGCCACAGCCGCGATGCCGCCGCGAAGGCGCGCGCGTTCGCGCCGGGCGGTCTCGATGCGGCGCTTTTCCTCGCGGGGTCGAACGTCGACGAGCTCCTGGAGCTCGTGCGTCAGGGCGGGCGCATCGCGTATCCGAACGGCGTCGAGCCCGAGCCACGCCCCCGCTCTGGCATCGCCGTCGAAGCGTACGACGGTTACCACGGCCGCGAAGCGCTCGACCGCCTCAACCGGCTCGTGACCGCCGGGCCGTTCCACGTCGAGGTGAGCCGCATCTACGCCCTGGAGGAGACGCCGCACGCGCTCCGCGATGTGAAGAGCCATCACCTGGGCAAGCTTGCGGTGCGCGTACACTGAGATGACCGGGGTGCTCCGATATCTCCGCTACGGCACGTGTTCGGGAAGCTCACCGCGGGCGAAGGCGGCCACCCGCGGGTGCTCGAGCAGCGCGAGATCTTCGTAGAGCAGCTCGACGAAGTCGTTCCTGTCGAAGGCGCGGAACGCGAGCCTCGCGCCCTCGAGGAGCTGCTCGTCGACGAAGAGCGGAACGCCGAAGACCCCGCCGAGTGGAGGCAACGGTCCGACGGTGCCGCGATACTGCTCGGGCAAATCGGCGGAGTTCGACTCGAGCACACTGCCGCCTGTCGCGAGCGCGAATGCCGCGTAGTTGAGCGGCGCGCCCGCTCGGGCGCACGCGAGGGCGGGGGACCCGTCTACGAGTACCACGTGTACGTCGACGAGCTGAGTCCCGGGCGCGAACTTGAGCGCCACGGACGGCTCGGGCTCGGGTGACGGATAGGACGTCACGCGGAAGGGCACCCCTGCGCGGCGGAGATAGCGGACAACGTCGTCGATCATCCCTGGCGTGCACGCAATCGCCGCGCCCCCGGATCGATGCTTCCGGCGCTCCATACGACCGCCGACCCGTATTGGCTGCGCGCTTGCGCATCCACCAGCCAGATGGCTCGACACGACGCGCGCCGGAACCGACCTTGCCTTCCTGCGGGAACGTTCGCGCGCCGCGACGACCTCGGCGCGCGGACGAGAAGCGGAGAGTTGGGCCATGAAGAGCGACGCGGAGCTTCAACGAGACGTACTGAACGAGCTGGAGTGGGAGCCCAGCGTCAACGCGGCTCACATTGGAGTCTCGGTAAAAAATGGCGTGGTCACCCTCAGCGGCCATGTGCCTTCGTACGCCGAGCGTTACGGCGCCGAGCTCGCCGCGCGTCGCGTGTACGGCGTGAGGGCCGTGGCCAACGAGCTCGAGGTGAAGCTGCCGGGGGACAGCAAACGATCCGACGAGGACATCGCCATGGAGGCCGTACGAGCGCTCGAGTCGAATCTGCTCGTGCCCCGCGATGCGGTCAAGGTAAGTGTCCGGGACGGCTGGGTAACGCTCGAGGGTGAGGTCGAGTGGCAGTACCAAAGGGATGCCGCCGAGAACGCCGTGCGCTACCTGTCCGGGGTAGTCGGAATCGGCAACCTCATTGCCGTCAAGCCGCGTGCAACACCTGCCGAGATCAAGGGAAAGATCGAGGAGGCTCTGAAGAGAAGCGCCGAGATCGACGCGCGGCGGCTGGCGGTCGACGTGCGAGACGGCGAAGTCGTGCTCGAGGGAAGCGTTCGCTCATGGGCGGAAAGAGAGGAGGCCGAGCGGGCCGCATGGGCGGCCCCCGGCGTACGCCGTGTCGAGGACCACATTGTCGTCGCGCCGTGACGCGGCGCATCGGGTCTACCGGGGGCCTCGGAGCCCACTTTGGCTAAGCCGCCTGAGCGATGGCAGTCACGAGCGTCCCCGGATCCCACGGAAGATCGAATCGTTCTCCGTTGATGAAGAAGGTCGGCGTACCGTTCACGCCGCTGCGGACTCCCGACTGGAAGTCCGCGCGAATCTTGGGAAGGTAGATTTCCTCGCGGAGCTCCTGCGCGAAGCGCACGAGATCGAGACCGATGGCCTCCGCATAGGACGGCAAATCGCCCGGCTCGAGGGCCTGCTGATTCTCGAACAGCACGTGGTGCATCTCCCAGAAGCGGTTCTGGGCCGCCGCGGCCTCGGCCGCCTGCGCTGCGGCGAGAGCATGGGGGTGGAGCTCGCTGAGCGGAAAGTGGCGATACGCGAACCGGACGTCGTCCCCGACTCGACCAAGTACTTCGTGTACGACGCCATGCGCGCGTCCGCAGTGAGGACATTCGTAATCGCCGTACTCGAGGAGTGCTACTTGGGCCTCTTCGGGACCGAGCACGTGATCGCGCCGGCTGTTGACCGGCTCTACGAGTTTGCTCATCGTCGGAGCTCCTTTCCTCTCTTGCTCTCCAGCTGGCTGCTCACCTGGCTCGCGAGCCGTTACCACTTCGCTTTCCGAAGGCGTCGCGCCAAAACTCGGCCGCCTGAAGCAGTTCGAGCGCAGCGCGGGCTCGATTCGGTTCCCACTGAGATGCGGTAGCCCCGGCGGACACTTCGCGCAGCAGATCGGCTTCGCGCCCCTTGAGCCACCGTTCTATTTCGGCCCGGCCCTTCTTCCAGAGCTGCTCCTCGTGAACGACGTCTTTGCTCGTGCGGTCGCCAAACATGAGCGATCGATACTTCGGGCAATCGATCAGAGCCACTCGAACAAAACGAGCAAGCGAGGTGCCATGACGATGGCCGCTGCACGCGAATGACGACCTTGCGGTCTCGACGTCGACGCCGCGCCCGCGCCGATCTGGCGGCGCCGCCGGTATGCGACTCGCATGGATCGATCCGCAAGCCGATAGGAGACACAACATGGCGACGACGGAGATCTCCCGTCCGACCGAGCTGTCCGCGCAACGCGGCGTGCTCCGATCCATCAACCCCTGCAACGGGCGGACGCTGAAGACCTACCCGGAGATGTCGGTCGATGAGATCGACGCCGCCATCGCGAGGGCGCACGAGCGGTACCCTTCCTGGCGTCGCCTTGCTTTTGCCGAACGTGGAGCCCTGCTTCGCGAGGCGTCTCGGCTGTGCCGAGAGCGCCGGGACGACCTGGCCCGGACGATGGCGCTCGAGATGGGCAAGCGCATCGTCGAAGGTCGCGAGGAGGTCGAGCTCTGCGCCCGGATCTTCGAGTACTACGCAGAGAACGGCGAACGCTTTCTCCGCCCGCAGGTGATCCCCTCGCCCGTTGGAGACGGCACGCTGCTGAACCAACCGCTCGGCGTCATCCTCGGCATCGAGCCATGGAATTACCCCTTCTACCAGGTCGTCCGAATGGCGGCGCCCACGCTCATGGCTGGCAACGTCGTCGTGCTCAAGCACGCGGCCGGTGTGCCGCAGTGCGCTGAGGCCGCGGCGGTGTTGTTCCGCGACGCCGGTTTTCCCCCGGGGACGTACACGAACCTCCCCATTTCCTCTCGCAACGTCGCGAGAATCATCGACGACGATCGCGTGCAGGGGGTCTCGTTCACGGGCAGCGACGAGGCCGGGGCCCGCGTCGGGGAGCGCGCCGGCAAGAACGTCAAGAAGACGATTCTCGAGCTGGGCGGCAGCGACCCATTCGTCGTGCTCGAGGACTGCGACATGGACCTGACCGTCGAGCGGGCGGTGTTGGGCCGGATGGGCAACATGGGTCAGTCGTGCGTCGCCTCGAAGCGCTTCATTGCCGTCGAGTTGGTCAGCGAGATCTTCGTCGAGAGGTTCAAGGAGAAGCTGTCGGGCCTGAAAATGGGAGACCCGCTCGACGCATCGACCCAGGTCGCGCCGCTCTCGTCTACGCAAGCAGCGGCACGGCTGGAGGACCAGGTGAAGCGCTCCGTCGCCGCCGGCGCAAAGGTGCTCGTCGGCGGGAGACGACCCGACCCGAACGGAGCCTTCTTCGAGCCCACAATCCTCGCCGACGTGAAGCGGGGCATGCCCGCCAACGACGAGGAGCTCTTCGGGCCGGTCGCGACGGTGATCGTCGTCCGCGACGAGGCCAAGGCGATCGAGGTCGCCAACGACACCAGGTACGGGCTCGGCGGCTCCGTCTACACGCGCGATGTCGAGCGCGGGCGACGGGTCGCGGCGGAGATCGAAGCCGGCATGGTCTTCATCGACCACCCCGCCTACATCTACGAGGACATGCCGTTCGGCGGGGTCAAGAAGTCCGGCTACGGTCGGGAATGCGGTGAGCTCGGCATGCACGAGTTCGTGAACAAGAAGCTCGTCCGCGCCCTTCAGCGTCGCTAGGGACGCGAGACGAGAGGGAACATCTTCCGAGCCGCGTCGAGGCTCGCCTCGAACATCCGGTCAGGCCCCGCGCTCCGGAGGTGGGGCGCGCTGCGCTCCTCCTCCGGCGTGGCCTTGCGTGCCTCGAGCAGGCGCTCGAGGGGGCCCTTGAGCATTCGCGTCTCGCACGCCAGCGTGCGATTCGTGGGCCGAGCGTCGGCGACCAAGTGACGCCCGCGGGGGGTGAGCGCTCAGCGCCGGTTGCCGATCTCGTCGAAGTGCTCGAAGAGCCCGGCTGGGTCTTCATAGACGCGGTACGCGCCGGCGCGCACCAGCTCGTCCTCGCCGTATCCGCCCGAGAGGAGTCCCACGCCGAGGGCGCGCGCGCGTCGCGCCGCAAGCATGTCCCAGACGCTGTCGCCCACTACGGTGACGTGGCTCATCGGGACGCTCAGTCGCTCCGCGGCGCCGAGGAACAAATCGGGGTCGGGCTTGGCGTGCTTGACCTGGTCGCGGGTCACCACGGGCACTCGCTCCAGATCGATCTCGAGCTTCGCCAGCGTCAAGGCGGCGACATCCGTCCGACCGCTCGTGGCGATCGCCCAGGGAATGCCCCACTCGCCGAGTGACGACAACAGCAGGTGAGCGCCCGGCAGCGGTCGCACCTCGGCCAGCCGCGCCCGGTAGGCGTCGTCGTGCCGCCGTCGCAGCCGATCCGCTTTCGCGCGATCGAGCTCCACGCCCGTTTCGCGGAGGAGCATGTCGGTCATCAGGCCGCCGCTCATCCCCACTTTGCGATGAATCCGCCACATCGAGAGCTCGATGCCTTCCGTGCCGAGCGCCTCCCGCCAGGCCATGACGTGCTGGTACACGCTGTCGACCAGCGTTCCGTCGAGATCGAAGACAAACGCCTCTTGCGAGCGCGTGCGGGGATTCATGGAATGATTGGCCTCTTGCCTTGGCAAGCCGGAGAACGCAGCAACGCGCGGGCCACCGCGACAGCGCGACCGCGGCGACGCGGTTGCTCCAAGCCATGAGGGCAGCTCGGTGGCAGGTCTCTTGCCTCGAACTTGCCTCGAAAGTGTGCCTCACACCAGCCGCCGGCGGCGCGCGCCGACGAGAGCGGTGCAGCCGCGGTCGTGCAGCGCTTCGTGGGCAAGTTCAACGCGGGGAGCCTCGCGGCGATTGCCGACGAGTACGACGACGAATACGTGCTCGATTTCCCGGGCGGCCCGGCGGGTCACGGCAAGGAGGGCATCCGCCGTGCGCCATCCGAGTTTCGGACGGCCCTTCCGGATCTGCACTTCGCGACGGACGACCTCTACGCAGTGGTCGGGCACGCCTTCGGATGGAACGCGCCCGCGCCCGTTGCGTGACGAGCGATCGTGCTTAGGTTGTCCGCGCGACGAGATGGTCCGAGCGCGCAAAGTTCGCGCTCCCATCGTGCGCCGCTCGAGGTGCCCTCCGCGCCATCGAGGCGTCCGAGAAGAAAGGGGCTCTGTCATGAGAACTCTCAAGAAGAGGGCGCTCGTCGCCTTGACCATGGGCGTGTGGATCGCGGCCGTCGGGTCCGCGGCTGCTCTCACGTACGACTTGAACCGGCCGCTGCACGGGAAGGATGCGGACTTGCAGCCTTCGTCGTCGGCCCGCTCCGACGACGACTCGGCGCTCGCCACGCGGGCACCCCTGGCCACGCGTGCCCCCTTGCAGGAGGCCGTTCTGCGCGTTCCGGTCGTCACGATCGTCGGGCGGGTCCCTCCGCGCAGCGTGGCTGTTCCGGCGCCGACCGCGCGAGACATTGCGGATATGCACTGCGCGCAGTGGAGAGACCTCGACATAGGCTCGGGTCACGTCCAAGTGTGCGAGTGAGCCCGTTCGGGGGGGGCGCGGTGCCCGAGCGGCGCTACGCCTTCTCCGCCGTCCAGACGGGCACCTGCCATAGCGCGTACCCGCGTGGATCGCGGACGCAAGCGATCATCTCTTCCCAGCGCTTCTCCACTTCGGCCCGAGCGACGTTCGTCGTCTCGGCGATCGCCTCGGTGTACCCGTCGCGCCACGCCTCCCAGATGCGCGCGAAGATCTCGCGCGGGACGCGCACGGTATCGACGACGACGTAGTCCACGTGGATCGCGCGCAAGCCATGGTCCACGAGGAGCGTGAACATCTTGCGGCCGATATGGAGGTCGCACCCGCGGGCCCTGCCGTACAGCGGCGCAAGGCGCTGCCAGAACTCGTCGGAGTCGCTCGTCGTCGGATGGCACCAGAGCATGCCGTAGTCCTCGGCGAGGACGTGAAGCCGGCCGCCGGGCCGGGAGACGCGCACCATCTCGGAGAGCGCGCGCGCGGCGTCCGGCAACGCCTGGAGCACGTGGCGGCTCACGACGAGATCGAACGTGGCGTCGTCGAGGCGCAGCGCGAGCGCGTCGTGGCTCTCGAAGCGAACCCGTGGCCCGAAGCGCGCGCACCTGTGCCGCGCGCGCGCGAGGTGCTCCTCTTCGACGTCGACGCCCACGAACGACGCGTGCGGAAACCGCTCCGCCAGCCGCGCGACAATCTCTCCGGTGCCGCAGCCGACGTCCAGAACGCGCGCGCCGGCCGGAAGCGGGTGGCGCGCGAAGATGGGCTCCTCCTGCGGCCAGATGGCCTCCGCCTGCGCGGCGAGGGTGCGCACCATCGACTCGTCGGCCATCTCCCTCGCTTGCGAGCTGCTCGGATGCATGCCCCGAGCCCTACCACGCGGCCTCCGGGTCGGCCCACGCGCGACCGAGAGCGGTTCGAGACTGGTCAGGAAGACGGCTCGACCCCGACGGCATTGGGGCTGGGGCGTATGCGCCCGCCGCGGCGGCGCGCGTAGACCTGGGTGAACTCGGCGCCCAAGAACACGATCTGGCTCGAGTAAAAGACCCAGATGACGAGCGCGACCAGCGAGCCTGCGGCCCCGTAGGACGACGTCACGCTCGAGCGACCAATGTAGATGCTCAGCGCGAACTTCCCCGCGCTGAAGAGAAGCGACGTCACGAAAGCCCCCGGGATGACGTCGCGCCACGAGACCTTGGCGTCCGGCACGACCTTGTAGATGAGGGCGAAGACGATTGCGGCAAGGATCACCGAGGCGGCGACGCTCACCACTTGCCAGAGCGCGTCGCCGCCGGGCAGGTACTCCTCGAAGAACTTTCCCGTGGCTGCGAGGCCGGCGCTCACGACCAAGGACACGAGAAGCAGGAATGCGACGGTCAGCACCATCGCGAACGAGAAGAAGCGATCGCGCACGAGGCCGCGCAGCCCGCGCCCGGGCCTCGGTGCGACGCCCCAGATCGTGTCGAGCGCCGACTGCAGCTCGGTGAACGCCCCGGAGGCACCGAAGAGCAGGACGACGAGACCGACTATGGTGCTGACGAGTCCCGACCTCGGCTCCCTCGCGTTCAGCACGAGCGATTGGATCGCCTGCGCAGCGCTTGGACCGACGACCGACCCAATCTGGCCCGCAATCTCGCCGCGCGCTGCCTTGTCGCCGAAGACGAGCCCGGCAACCGCGACCGAAAGCACGACGAGCGGCGCAATCGAGAGGAGCGTGTAGCAAGCCAAGGACGCCGCGAGCCGGGAAGCGTTGTGCGCGCACCAATCGTGCACTGTCTGTTTGACCAGCGAGACCCAGTCGCGCATGTGCAAGCGGCGCCGGGAATTCCGCGGCTCTTCAGACGAGGTCCCGGACAAGGCGTTGCGGTCGACGGAGGGCGCGTCGGCGGCCATGTTCGTGGTCGAGCGCAAAGGTCGGGCCCGCGGCTCGTGGCATCCAAGCCATGGTCGAGGCGCGGGCTCGCCGCGCCCCCGGCGGCGCTCAGTGCCCGGGCATGCCCGCCCAGCCGACGTTCGCGTGCGTCAGCGTTTCCCAGGCCATGACTCTCGTCGCGCTGTAGCCCATCGGACGGCTGTTCAGGATGAGCTGCTGCGTCTGAGGCATGCTCTGGCCCTCCCGGTTCACGAGCTCGTTGTACGCAATCTCCAACCCGTTCTGAACGGCCACCGTCGCGTGCGATTGCGAGAGGAGGATGGTGACCGTCCCGTTATTGCACAGCCACGTGTCGGTCGTGTTCAGCGTGATCGGCGCCCCACCGTGCCGGCGGGCACCTGATTGAGGTACTTCGCGGCGAACTCGAGGCCCGCGACGACGCGGTGGGCCTGCCCGGCCAGCAGATTGTCGCCCTGGATGCGCGCCGACTCGGCCGCCGTGAAGAGGGACTCGATGCCCATCTGCACATGCTCGAGGTCGCGGCACGTCTCCTGGAAAAGGCCGTCGACGAGCCTCTTGTCCTCTTGCCCGAAGTAGCCGAAGGGGTCGCACGTCGACGTGTTCGGGTTGCCGTAACCCTCGCCGGTGCCGCCGTAGCCGACGCGTACTCGTTTGCCAGGCCAATGGCTCGGGAGCGATGATGTCGCTGCTCGGTTTGGTCAGGGGTTTCAACCGACCGGCCAAACTGAAGAAAGACGGGATGCTCGCGGGTCATCGCGGAGTGATCGGGAGCGGTCGTCGAGCAAGCCACCTGGGTCAGCGAGCCATCGGGGTGGGTCGAGCAACCGGGGGCCTGCCTACACCTGCACGCGGGGTTCATCTCGCAGCGAGCGTGCTTGGTCGACCAGGAAGCCGGTTGGCTCGTCGCGCGAGAGCCCTGGGTCGAGAAGGGCGTGGGGTGGGTCGACGAGCGACCGTGGTTCCTCGAGATGCCAGCGGCAGGGCTGTGCGAGCCATCGCGGTCGGTCGGCGAGCCATCGGGTCAGGCGGACGAGGAAGCGAGCTGGGTGCGCGAGCCATCTCGCATGCTCGATGAGCATGGCGG
The DNA here is from genome assembly GCA_963720145.1 of uncultured delta proteobacterium. Lineage (GTDB taxonomy): Bacteria > Myxococcota_A > Polyangia > Polyangiales > Polyangiaceae > Palsa-1150. The sequence continues at coordinate 166,927 of CAVREO010000025.1, read as the reverse complement.
GCTGCTCGAGCAGCCACGGCGATGGCTCGTCGATGAAGGACGATGGGTCGAGGTGTTACCTGGGTGGTTCGTCGACCCATCCGGGTTCCTCCGCGCGCGCACGGGATGGCTCGCGCAAGGCTCGAGGAGGGCCGTCGAGCGCCTGCGCACCGTCACAACCGTCGCGGGGATCGTCCTCGTGTGCTCGCGATCGCGGAAGCTGCGGGCGGGGAAGCTCGACGAGCACCCGAATGTGCTCGCGCTGCGTCACGCAGCACGTCGCGATGCTCGTCCTGCGCCAGAGGACCTTCCGAGTGCAACGCCTCCGCGCCTCGACGGGTTTGCCACGGCTCATGGATCGGCTGCGGAGCACCGCGGCCCTGGAGGGACCCCCGGAGGTCGAGGTCGAAGGTCGTGGTCGGCGGTCGCGGTTGCCGGTCGAGGTCGAGGTCGAGGTCGAGGTCGAGGTCGGGCACTAGGGCAGATAAAGAAGCAGCCTGCACTCGATGGGCCCGTTGTGCAGGAGCCACCACTTGTCGGGCTCGCGCCGCATCACGCGCTGGAGCGCGGGCGTACCCGCGAGGATCGCAATCGTGTGCCCCCGCAGGCCGCGCAGCGCGTGCCCCAGGTCGTCGTAGACGGTGTGGCTGGCGTCCAGGCGCTCGCCGTACGGCGGGTTCGTCACGACGAAGCCGGGAGGATCGAGCGGCGCGAGGTCGCGGACGTCGCGACGCTCGATCGTGAGCTCGACGCCCGCCTCGCGCGCGTTGTCTCGCGTCATGACGACGGCGCGCGCGTCGGCGTCGCTCGCGACGACCGTGGGTCCGTGCGGCAGCTTGGCCGCCCTGGCCTCGGCGCGCAGACGCGTGATGCTCGCGCGCATCGCCCCGTCGTGACTCGCCCAACGCTCGAAGCCGAAGCGCTCCCTGGCCAGGCCCGGGGCCATTCTCCGCGCCCACGCCGCCGCCTCGATCGCGATCGTGCCGGCGCCGCACATGGGATCGACCAGCGGGCTTTCGCGGTCCCACCCCGCAAGCCTCAGGATGGCGGCTGCCAGCGTCTCGCGCAGCGGGGCTTCCCCGATCGCGAGCGCCAGCCGCGCTCGTGCAGCGAGGCGCCGCCCACGTCGAGGTAGAGCGTCGCGCGGTCTCGCGCCAGGTGAACGGCGAGGAGCACGTCGGGATCTTCGCGGTCCACCGAGGGCCGCGCCCCGAAGCGGTCGCGCAGTCGATCCACGACGGCGTCTTTCGTCTTCTGGGCCACGAACTGCGAATGGGTCAACCGGCTGGAGCGGCAGGTCGCGCGGACCGCGAGCGTCGTCCGGGCGGTCATCCACGTGGCCCAGTCCACGGAGCGCACTCCCTCGTACAGGGCTTCGCCGCTCGGCGCGTCGAACGTGTGCACCTCGAGCAAGACGCGCAGCGCGACGCGCGACCACAAGCACGCCCGCGCGGCGTCCGGAAGGTCGCCCTCGAAGTGCACGCCCCCACGGTCGGCGCGCACGCGCGGCAAGCGGAGCTCGCGCAGCTCATCTCGCAGAGCGGGCTCGGTTCCTTTGGCTGCGGTGGCGAAGAAGCGCACGATGGGGCCGTCAGTCTTAGCTTGAGGGAGGATGCCACGGCGACGAAAGGCAGAGGTGACCGGCGCGCGCCTTCTCTCTCCCTCGGTGCGCAGCCTGACTTTTCGCACGCTCGACGGCAGCGGCGTCGGGCACGTCGCGGGGCAGTACCTGGACCTCATCGTTCCCACGCCGCGGGGGTTGCCGTACAAGCGGTCGTATTCGCTCGCGTCGGCGCCTGACGCCGCGCACCCCGACACCTTCGAGATCGCGGTGACGCGCGTCGAAGGGGGCCCCACTTCGGAGGCCCTGCACGCCCTCTCGCTGGGCGATGTCGTCGAGCTCGAGGGCCCGTCGGGCACGTTCGTGCGCCGGTCTCCGGAGCGCGCGCAGCCGGCGCTCTTCGTCGCGACGGGAACGGGGCTCGCGCCGATCCGCGCGATGCTCACCGAGGAGATGCGCCTCGCCGCCGGGCCGCCGCTCGTGCTTCTCTTCGGCTGCCGCACGCCCGGCGATCTGCTCTGGGGTGACGAGCTGCGGGCCTGGCAGCGCGATGTCCCGCGTTTTTCGTTGCACGTCACGCTCTCGCGCGCGCCGCCCGAGTGGGGGGGCCTCGTCGGCTACGTGCAGCGCCACGCTCGCGAGCTCGCTCGAGCCCTCCCCGGCGCGCATGCGTACGTGTGCGGCGTGAGCGCCATGGTCGACGACGTCGTGAAGCTTCTCGGCGGCGACGGCGGCCTGTTTCGCGAGGCCGTGCACTACGAGGTGTACGACTGACGCGCGGCGGTCCCGGCGGTTCAGCCGCGCGGCAGCGTGGCGTGAAACTGGCGGGTGCGCTCGACGATACGCGCCATCGAGAGGGGGAAGGTCATGTGCCCCGTCGGGATCCAGTCGATGGGGGGCCGGCCCCACGCGTTCCACTGGCGCTCGACGAGCGCCGCGGCGATGTAGACGTCGTCGCGGGCCATGATCCACATCTGCCGGTCGGGCGGGAGCAGCGGCTTCAGCGTCTCGATGGGGATCTCCTGGAAGATGCGCCTGCGATGTTCGCGGTCGACCCCGAAGCGCTCGAGGTCGGCCTTCATTCGCCAGAGGATCGGTGCATCTTCGACGGCGTCGCCGAGCTGAAGGTGCCCGCATATCGGAACGATGTAGTCGGGCGCGGGGTCGAGACACGCGAGGAGCATCGCGATCGCGGCGCCGAAGCTGATGCCGGTCACCCCGACCTCCGTATATCCCTCGCTCCGCAGCCAGGCGACCGCCGTGCGCGCGTCGAGGCACGACTGCCGCAGCGCCTCGACGGATCGCACGATGTCGCCGCTCAGGAAGTACTCGCCGTGAAAGAGCGCGCCCTTCGGGTTGCGCGTTCCGTGGAAGGGGAGCTGAACGTGGAGCACGTCCACGCCCAGCGCGTCGTAGACCCGCGGCAGGAACGTCGCCTCTTCAATCCACGGCCCCGGCTCGAGCCAGCCGTGCACGTAGAGGAGCGCCGCGCGGCGCGGCCCCGATCGCGGGTGCATCCAGCGACCGGTCACGCGCTGATTGCACGCGTACTCGCCGGCGTGGCGGGCGCGGTAGTGCGGGCAGATGGGCACGTGCTGGCTGCACCACTGCAGGGTCTCGACGACGCGCCCGCCGGCTCGCGGCAGCCGCGATCGGCGCCGGATCACGTCCCGGGGGGCCACCGGCGTGGGGTAGAGGACGGAGGGCGCAACGCCGAGGTACGGCTCCAGATCGGCAATCGTGTTGAGCTCGGCCCCGCGGAGGTGCAAAAACCGCGACAGGATGCCGACGACGTGGTCGACGTTTCGCGCCACCGACGCCATTCTAGGAGACTAGTACATCGGCCCGCGGGCGCCGGAAGTCCCATGCCAGGAGGAGCACGCAAGCGACCGCGGCGAGCCCCGCCCCGAGCTCGAGCGCGACCGCAGGCCCCGCGGTCTTCCACAGCGCCCCGGTGAGCAAGCCGGCCGGCAGGGCGGTGATCCCCACGACGAAATTGTAGGCTCCGTACGCCCGCCCCCGCTGGTCTTCGCGGACGAGGTCCCTGACGAGCGCCTTCTCGACCGGTTCGGTCAGTCCATAGAAGACGCCGTAAACCACGAAGAGGGCCCACACGTGCCACGCGTGGGTCGCGCGGCCCAGGCCGAGGTAGACGAGCGCATAGACGAGCCACCCCGCAGCGATCAAGCGAGCGCGGCGAACCCGATCGGCGAAGTCGCCTCCCAGGTAGGCCCATACGACCTTCGAGAGATTGAGCACCGCCCAGAGGATGGGTATCTCGGCCGTGGAAAGCCCGAGCGAGCGCGCGCGCAGGAGCAAGAAGGCGTCCGACGAATTGCCGAGCGAGAAGAGGGCGAGGATGCCCAGATACGTCGTCACCGTGGGGGTGAGCACCGAGGCGCGCGCTGCGGCGGGTGCCGCCGGTGTTTCGGGTTTCCCCGCGGCGCGCGAGGGCTCGCGGACGCTGGCGACGAGGGCCGTCGCGATGGCGCCGGGGATGACCGCGACCCAGAAGATGCCGCGCATCGAGACGCCGAGCGCAAGAAGCCCCGTGGCGAGCAGCGGCCCCGCGACCGCGCCCGCGTTGTCCATGGCCTGATGAAAGCCGAAGGCGCGCCCGGCGCGGTCGCCGGCTACGTCTGCGATGAGGGCGTCGCGCGGGGTGCTTCGCAGTCCCTTGCCCACGCGATCGCTGATGCGTACGAAAAGGACGTGCCACGGCTTGGTCGCGAGCGCGACGAACGGGCGCACGGCGCTGGACAAGCCGTAGCCGAAGAGCACGAGCGGCTTGCGGCTCGCGGTGCGGTCGGCGAGGACCCCCGACGCGAGCTTCAGCAGGCTGGAGACCGTGTCGGCGGCCCCCTCGACGAGACCGAGATAGGCCGGTCCCGCGCGCAAAGTCTCGGTGAGAAACACCGGGAGCAGCGGAAAGATCATCTCCGTGCCCACGTCGGTGAAGAGGCTCGTGAAGCCGAGAAGGACCACCGCGAGGGGCAGGGACTGACGGGCCCGAGGACGCGGCATGACAGCCGACGAGTAGCACGCGCCGCCGGTGACAGAGGAGTCGATCGGGCTATGATCGAGCCCAGTCTCGGCGAATGGCCTCGAACCTGGTGCATGGGAGGGCGGCGTGGCCGGCGGCGATCCTCTGAAGGCTGCTCCGGCCCCGTGGCACGCCATTCGCCAGGGTGAGGTGCTGGCGGGCAAGTACCTCGTGGACCGCATCCTCGGCGAGGGCGGCATGGGAGTCGTCGTCGCCGCGCATCACCTGCAGCTCGACACGCGAGTCGCGATCAAGCTGCTGCGTCCCGAGCTCGTCGCCAACCCCGAGGCCGTCGCGCGGTTCACGCGCGAGGCGCGCGCCGCCGTTCGCATCAGCAGCGAGCGAGTGGCCCGGGTGCTCGACGTCGGAGTGCTCGAGAGCGGCTCGCCGTACATGGTGATGGAGTTTCTCGAGGGGACCGACCTCTCGGCCGCCGTCGCGCGGCGCGGCCCCTTGCCGGTCGACGAGGTGGTCGAATACGTCCTGCAAGCGTGCGAGGCGATCGCCGAGGCGCACTCCCTCGGCATCGTCCACCGCGACCTGAAGCCCGCGAACCTCTTCTGCATCCGGCGTCCGGACGGCACGACCTCCATCAAGGTGCTCGACTTCGGCATTTCCAAGGTGACGCTCGGACCGAGCGACCCCGAGATGGCGATGACCAAGACCACCATGATGATGGGGTCTCCCTATTACATGTCGCCCGAGCAGATGCAGTCGTCGCGCGACGTGGACGCACGCACCGACGTCTGGGCGCTCGGCGTCATCCTCTACGAGGCGGTCGGGGGGCGCGTTCCGTTCCAGGGGCAGACCCTCCCCGAGGTGTGCGTCCGCATCGCGACGCAGCCTCCGGCGCCGCTCCTCAACCTGCGGCCGGACGCGCCTCTCGCGCTCGAGGCGGTCATCCTCCGATGCCTCGAGAAGGATCGCGACAGACGATACGCCAGCGTCGCCGAGCTCGCCGCGGCGCTGACCGACCTGGCGACGCCGCGCGCGCGCCTCTCGATCGAGACCATCCTGCGCACCGCCAGAGCCGCCGGCGGCGCGGCAATCCCGCTGCCCGCCGGGGCCATCACGGGAGCAGGCGACACGGGGACCGTCGGCCCGTTCGGCAGGACCACGCCGGGCGCGAGCGGTCGCCGTGCGGCGGCCATCATCGGAATTCTCTCCGCAGCCCTCTTCATCGGGGCGTTTCTCGTCCTGATGGCGCTTCACAGCTCGGGCACGGCCCATCCGACATCCGCAATCGCGTCCGCGCCGGCGACGTCAATCGCCGCCCCCCGAGCGGCCGCGAGCCTCGCTCAGGCGCCCGCGCCCGCCGAGACCATCGCGCCGCTTCCCTCCGAGACCGCCTCGGCGCGCCCCGTCGCCCCCGCTCCGAGCGCCCGCAGACAGCAGGCGCCTGCCGCGCCGCCCGCTCCGCCCCCGTCCGCGAAGCCCCGGCCCAACTGCGACCCGAATTTCACCCTCGACGCGCAGGGCGAGAAGCACTTCAAGCCGGAGTGCTTTCGATAGGCACCTTCTTCCGTGGTAGGGACGAGGGCCATGCTCGAGCCCTCCCCCGGTCGCCCGTGAAGCCGTGCTGCGCGTGCGCGAGTTCGTCCGCGACGAGGTCATCCCGCTCGAACCGAAGCTCGCCGGCGCACGCTTTCGCGACCTTTTGCCCACGCTCGAGCGCGTCCGCCAGAGGGCGCGCGGCCTCGGCATCTGGGCTCCCTTTCTCCCGCGCGACCTCGGGGGCATGGGGCTCTCGCTCTACGACTACGCGTTCGTCGGCGAAGAGCTCGGCCGCTCGCCGCTCGGCCATTACGCCCTCAACTGCCAGGCGCCCGACGTGGGCAACATGGAGCTGCTGATGCTCCACGGCAGCCCGGCGCAGAAGAAGCGCTTCCTCGAGCCGCTCGCCGCCGGCGCGCATTCGCAGCGCCTTCTCGATGACCGAGCCCGACAACGCGGGCTCGAACCCCGTGCTCCTCTCGACACGCGCCGACAAGGACGGCGACGACTACGTCATCACGGGTCGCAAGTGGTTCACCAGCGGCGCCGACGGCGCGGCGTTCTTCATCGTGATGGCCGTGACGAACCCGGAGGCGGAAAAGCCGCACGCGCGCGCAAGCCAAATCCTCGTTCCCGCCGACACGGCGGGTCTTCGCGTCGTCCGCAACGTCTCGGTGATGGGCGACGAGGGCAGCGACTGGGCGAGCCACGGCGAGGTCGAGTACCAGGGCGTGCGCGTGCCGCAGTCGTCGCGGCTGGGCCCAGAGGGCGCGGGCTTCCTCCTCGCGCAGGAGCGGCTCGGCCCCGGGCGCATCCACCACGCGATGCGCTGGATCGGCGTCTGCGAGCGGGCGATGGATCTCATGTGCAAGCGCGCGGCGTCGCGCGTCATCTCCCCGGGCAAGCCGCTCGGCACGCGCCAGATCGTCCAGGCCTGGATCGCCGAGAGCCGCGCCGAGATTCACGCCGCGCGGTTGATGGTGCTGAGCGCCGCGCACGCGATCGACCGCGAAGGCGCGCATGCCGCCCGCGACGACATCTCGATGATCAAGTTCTTCGTCGCCGGCGTCCTGCAGCGCGTCCTCGATCGCGCCATCCAGACGCACGGCGCGCTCGGCCTGACCGACGAGACACCGCTTGCGTTCTGGTGGCGGCACGAGCGCGCGGCGCGCATCTACGACGGGCCCGACGAGGTCCACAAGGTGACGCTGGCGCGGCGCATCCTGCGCGGCTACGGCCTGGACGTCCACTGAAGAGATTGGACACCGTGACCGATTCGTTCGAACAGCCGTCGACGGTGCGCGCGGGGCAGGGCTTCGAAATCGCGGCGCTCGCCGCCTGGCTCCGCGACCACGCGGGCGTGTCGCTCGAGGGCGCCGGTGGTCAGCCGGAGCTGCTCCAGTTCGGACGCGGTTACTCGAACCTCACCTACCTCGTGCGCGCCGGCGCGCGCGAGCTCGTCGTTCGCCGCGCTCCGCCGGGGGTCGCCATCAAGAGCGCCCACGACATGGGGCGCGAGTACCGCATCCTCTCGGCGCTGGCGCCCGGCTGGCCGAAGGCGCCTCGGCCCCTCGCGCACTGCGAGGACGCGTCGGTCATCGGCACGCCGTTCTACGTCATGGAGCGCGTGCGGGGCGTCATCCTCCGCGCGCGTGTGCCCGCCGGTCTCGTGCTCGGAGAGGACGCGATGCGCCGCGCTTCCGAGGCGGCGTGCGATACGCTCGCGGAGATCCACGGGCTCGACTGGCGCGCCGCGCTGAGCGATCTGGGCAAGCCCGAGGGCTACGTCGAGCGGCAGGTGCGCGGCTGGGCCGATCGCTGGCGCGCCGCGCGGACCGACGACGTCCCGCAGGTCGAAAGGCTCGGCAGCTGGCTGGAAGAGCATCGCCCACGCGAGAGCGGCGCGACGCTGGTCCACAACGACTTCAAGTACGACAACCTCGTGCTCTCGGGCGACCTCGCCCGGGTGCTGGCGGTGCTCGACTGGGAAATGGCCACCATCGGCGATCCGCTGATGGACCTGGGTACCGCGCTCGGTTACTGGATCCAGGCTGACGATCCCCCGGTCTTCCAGGTGGCGGTGTTCGGGCCGACCCACGTGCCGGGCAACCTCACGCGGGTGCAGTTCGTCGAGCGCTGGTCGCGGGCGACCGGGCGCGAAGCCGGCAACGTTCTTTTTTACTTCGCGTTCGCGCTCTTCAAGCTCGCGGTGGTCGCGCAGCAGCTCTACAAGCGCTGGATCGACGGGCACACGAAGGAAGAGCGATACGCGGGGATGCTCGAAGGGGTTCGCGCCGTCGCGAGCTCGGCGCTCGTTGCGGTCGAGAAGGGCCGGATCGATCAGCTGGGGGGGTGAGCGCATCCGAGTCCGAGAGAATTTTCCTCGCGCGCTCCGTCACGGCACGGTCACACGGGGGCCGCTCGAGCTTGATGGACCGCCCGCGCCGCGAAACAAGCTTATAAGGAATCGCTCCGCGACCCTCTTCTGCGGACCGAAAGGAGTCTCGTGCCTCTGCTCACCGCGTCGCGGTTGCGACACGTCACGGCGATGGATCGCGTTTCGAACGTGCTCTTCGTCGCCATCCACGCGTCGGTGCTCTTCGTGGTGCTGTTTCCGCCCACGTGGAAGCTCGGGGCGCTGGCGCTCGGCAGCTATCTCCTTCGCATGGGGGCCGTCACGGGCGGCTATCACCGCTACTTCGCGCATCGCTCCTACAAGACGAGCCGCGCGTTCCAGCTCGTTCTCGCGGTCCTCGGCTGTACGACGATGCAGAACGGGCCGATCTGGTGGGCGAGCGTCCACCGGACGCACCACAAGTACTCCGACGAGCCGCGCGACCTGCACTCGCCGGTGCAGAGCGGCTTCTGGTACGCCCACGTCGGCTGGGTGTTCGACCGGCACCGACCGGCGCCGCGCGACGAGTCGAACGTGCGCGACCTGCTGCGCTACCCCGAGCTTCGCTGGCTCGATCGGCACGACTGGGTGCCTCTCTTCGCGTATGCCGCGGGGTGCTTCGCCATCGCAGGCGCCCCGGGGCTCGTCTGGGGATTCGTCGTCAGCACGCTCGCGGTCTTCCACGCGACGATGTTCATCAACTCGCTCGCCCACGTGTGGGGATCGCGGCGGTACGAGACGAGCGATCAGTCGCGCAACAACGCGCTGCTCGCCGTCCTGACCCTCGGCGAGGGCTGGCACAACAACCACCACCATTTCATGAGCGCCGCCCGCCAGGGCTTCTTCTGGTGGGAGATCGACGTCACGTACTGGGTGCTGCGCGCGCTCGCGCGGGTCGGCGTCATCTGGGGCATCCGCGAGCCGCCTGCGGCCGTGCTTCGGCCCGCCGTTGTCGCGGCTTCCGCGCTCGAGCCGTGCCCGTAGGCGAGACCGCTCGCCACTCGAAACACGACCGCCCGCGAGTTTCCTTCCCGGCCTCGACCTCGACCTCGACCTCGACCTCGACCTCGACCCGCGGACAGGCCTGCTTCAAGAGGCCCTGGACGGCGCGAGTACGCGGCAGATCACGCTCGCCAACCCCGGGACGAAGGTGGCGGTGGCGTACTCCGTCGTCGTGCCTCGCCCGCTGGAGGCGGCATCTCAGAAGGCGGCCTCGACCGCCTGCACATCGTCGCTCGAAAGCACGAGCTCCGCCGCCTGCGCGCTGTCGACGACGCTCGCCACCCGCCGGGCCCCCGGGATCGGGATCACGACCGGGCTCTTCGCGAGCATCCAGGCGAGGACGAGCCGGTGCGGCGAAACGACGCGCTTCTTCGCCTCGGCCGCGAGCCTCCCGACCGACGCGAGTCCCTTGGCCCCGGTGGTGCCGCCGAAGGGCGAGTACGGCAGGAAGGCAATCGCGAGCTTCGTGCAATGGGCGAGCACCCCTTCCGTCTCGGGCGCGCGGTACTTCGGGTTCCAGCGGTTCTGGACGCTCACGATCGGGACGATCCGGCGCGCCTCCTCGATCTCGGCCACGCTCACGTTCGAGAGCGCCACGTGGGCGATCTTCCCTTCCGTCCGCAGCTTCGCGAGCTCCCCGACGCTGTCGGCGAAGGGGACGGAGGGGATCCGGGGCGTGGAGCTGGTACACGTCGATCCGCCCGACCCCGAGCGCCTTGAGGCTCTGCTCGCAAGCCTGGCGGAGGTGCACCGGCCGCGCATTCCGCGTCCAGGCTCCATTCGGGCGCTCGAGCCCGCCCTTGGTGGCGACGACGACGCCGGCGGCGCGCCGCTCGCGGAGGGCGCGGGCGATGAGGCGCTCGTTGTGGCCGATGTCCTTGTGGTCGTGGCAATAGACGTCGGCGGTGTCGATCAGCGTGACGCCGGCGTCGAGGGCGGCGTGGATCGTCCGGACCGCCTCGTCCTCGGACGGGCGCCCATCGATCGACAAATACATTCCGCCGAGGCCGATCGCGCTGACGGCCAGGCCGCTGCTGCCGAGCGGTCGTGTCTTCATCGGGTTGGTCCTTACGCTAAGCCGGCTGCTGTAGACCCCTCACCACTCGTCGCGCTGCATCCGTCGCCGTCGCTGAGCCCACTGCTGCCAGCGGGCGTAGTCGTCCAGGCGCTGGCGACCGGCCATGAACAGGCCGAGCAGCACCGCCCCGCCTACGAAGCCGCCGACGTGCGCCATGAACGCGACGCCGCCCTGCGAGCTCATGGCGAGCGCGTTCCACAGGTTCAGGACGAAGAAGATCGCGATGACCAGCCACGCCGGAAACTGGAGGAACAGGCCCCAGAAGAGCCACAGCAGGGGAACGGGGTTCAGCACCGTGATGGGCGACCGCGGATACAGAAACGCGTACGCCGCGAGCACCGCCGAAATGGCGCCGGAGGCGCCCACCATGGGGACGGGGGACATCGGCGCGACGAGCACCTGGGCGGCCGCCGCGCACACGCCGCCCAGGAGATAGAAGAGCGCGTAGCGCACGTGCCCCATCGCGTCCTCGACGTTGTCGCCGAAGATCCACAGGTAGAGCATGTTGCCGCCGATGTGCAGCAGGTTGGTCGGGTCGTGCATGAACATGCTGCTGAACACGGTCTCGACGCCGGTCACCGGATCCGCGAAGAGGACCCGCGGTACGAGGCCCCAGGTTCGCAGCAGAGCGTCGGGCGAGACGCCGCTCTCGAGGGTCGTGCGCTCGACGATGAACACGGCCACGTTCGCGAGGATGAACACGTAATTGACGAACGGAAAGGTCCGGGTCGGCAGGTGATCGCGAAGCGGGAGCACGCGCCGACTCTTGCACGGATCGCCGGTCGCTGCTCGCGACAACCGCGGTCAGGGCGACCATCCGAGCTGCAGGAGGAACCGCGGGAATAGGGCAGCCGCGTCGGCCATGTACGCGACGCCGAGCCCGATCCCGGCCCCGACCGTCAAGCCGTCCGCCAGCACCTCCTGGTCACCGATGTCGAGCGCCGCGCCCCAGTACGCCTGCGCACCGCCGCCGCCGCCGGCGGTCGCGTTCGTCGTGCTGCCGACGAGAAGCGAGGGACCGAAGAAGGGTCCGCGCAGGGCGCGCCGCCCCACGAGCCAGTAGTGGTAGCCGACCTCCCCGCCGATGCCGCTCGACGCCTGCTGCGCGAAGCCGAAGGCCTGCCCCAGCGTGCCGCCGCGGTTCACGTTGGCGAAGAGCACGTTCGGGGACACCACGAGCGCGTGATGCGGAATCGCGAGAAGCTCGAAGTTCGCGCTCAGGCGGCCCCAGATGAGGGGCACCGGATTCAGCGTCAACGCGATGTGCTGCGCGGGGGGCTCCTCGACGAAGAAGACGGGCTCGCGGTGGCGCGGTGGGGGAGGGGGAGGCGCGGGAGGAGCGGCGATCGTTCGGGGCGGTGGGGGAGCGGGAGCCGGCGCCGGGACGACCCGCCGCGGCGCGGGTCCGTTTCCGGGGGGCGGGGCCGGAGGGGGCGGGAGGTCCGGCGACGCCGGCGCTTCTTCCAGCGGCGGAGGAGGCGGCGGGGGAAGGTTGGTCTGACCGCGAGCCGACAGCGCGCAGAGCGACGTGCCGGCCGCGGCGCCGAGCGCGACCAGTCTCCCAGGGCGCATCGCGGCGTGAGCTTATCTCAGCTCGCCTCGCTCGCGCTCGCCGCGCGCTACGCCGCGTCCGGCGGGCCCTTGGGCTCCTCGGGGGGCTCGCTCGCCGGCGACGCTCGATCCTTCTCCGAGGACGACGCGTGGGGCGGCGGCTTGGCGGCGCTCGGGTCGTGCTCGCCGCGCGGGCGCGGCTCGTCTTTCCTGCCGAAGACCTCGCGTTCGATGGTCCTGCCCACGTTCTCGATGGCGCGGCCGACCTCACGCGCGCTGGCGACGACGACCTCTTCGAGGTCTTTCTTCGGCAGCTTCTCCACCGTGGTCTTGGCCGCTCGGAAGAGGAGCCCCAGCCCTTTGCGTACGTCGTTGAACGGGTTCGGCTTCTCGTCGCTCATGGCCAAAGCATGCGCACGACACCGACCGCTGTCGAGGTTCTACCGCCCTCCGACAGCCTCGCGCGGAGGCGCCTTGCGCGGGGGGTGCCACGCGGTGCTCCGGTTTCTGCCCGAGCGCTTCGAGACGTAGAGGGCCTCGTCCGCCGCCTTGAAGAGAGCCTCCCAGCTCGCGCCCGCCTCGGGAAACGTGGCGACGCCGACCGAGCAGGTGACCGACAGCGAACCGCTCGAGGTCCGGAAGCTCGTCTTGCCGAGCTCCTCGCGGATGCGCTCGGCCAGCAGCACCGCCCCTTTTTCGTCCGTCTGCTCGCACACGACGACGAACTCCTCGCCGCCGAAGCGCGCGACCACGTCCGTCGTGCGCTTCTGGCGCTTCAAGATTTCGCCCAGCCCGCGGATGACCTGGTCGCCCACGTCGTGGCCGTGCGTGTCGTTGACCTTCTTGAAGAAGTCGATGTCGACGACGAGCACCGCGAGCTTGCGGTCGAAGCGCGCCGCCGCGGCGATCTTCTGCGCACCGGCCTCGAGAACGGCGCGCTTGTTGAGCAGGCCCGTCAGCCCGTCGGTGGTCGCCATCGTCTCGAGCTTGTGCACCATGCGTGCGTTCGAGAGGCTCACGGCCAGGTGGCTGGCGAGCACTTCGAGCGTGGGTCGAACCGAATCGCCGAAGGCGTGCCTCCGCTTGGCGCCGAGGATGAGCGTCCCGAGGGCGCGCTCGTGGATGAGCAACGGCAAGACGAGCAGGCTCGGGTGCGTCGGCCACGGCAGACGCTTCGAGAGAACGAACTGCCGGCCCGCGCTGGTTTCGTAGTCGCCTCGCCAGGGCAGCGGGCAGCGGTTCTGCACCACCATCGAGACCAGGCCCCCGTTGTGCGCGAAGCGCACCCCGACCAGGTCGTCGATCTCGGCCCCGGCGCTCTTGGCGGCGACGACCTCGTGCGTGCGCGTGGCCGCGTCGAACACGGTGACCGCAGCCAGGTCGAAGCTCGCGATCTCGCGCGCAGCCCGCACGCCGGCTTCGACGACGTCCTGCTCGCTGAGCGCCGCGCCGAGGGCCTGGGCGGCGCGATAGAGCTTTCCCTGCTCGACCTTCGCGCGCTCGAGCTGCAGAAACACGCGCTCGTTCTGGATCGCGCGCAAGCAGAAGCGCGCGGCCTGCAGCGCGACCTCTTGCTCGTCGGCCGCGAATGGCACGTCGGCCAGTCGATCGAGCGCCAGGACGCCGCGCAGCGTCTCGCCCTCGAGCACCGGAATGGCGAGGAGCGCCTGCACGGGGCACGGGCCAGCGTAATACGGGACCTTGTACGAGGGCTTCAGGCGGTGCAAAACGAGCGGCTTCTTCTGCGTGATGACCGCGCCGAGCACGCCGTCGCCGGCCGCGAACGGTGCGTCGTTGATGCCTTCCGAGCCGGTGGCGAGCTCGCTGACGCGCATGTGGGTGCCCGGGTCGTTGAGCCAGAGGAGGACGGCCGTGTGAAGGTCGAGCGACCCGCGCAGTAGCTCCAGCGCGTAATGGACCGACTGGTGGATCTCCTCGACGCTCGACCTGGCGAGCCTGTCGTTGCGGACGTCGTCGCGGTCGGTGCCCTCCCCGCTGCCGAGCAGCCGGTAGGTCCGGGCGTCTTCCTTGATGCGCACGAGCTGCGCCTCGATCCGCGCGCGCGCGCTCGCGCGGACGCGCGCGACCTCCGCCCGGAGCAGCGTGAGGTTCAGCAGCGCGAAGGCGCCGACGAATCCGACGTGGATCCCGAAGCTCGCCAGGCCGTCCGCCTGGGTCTCGCCCATCGTGACGAACCTCAGCGCCGCCTCGAGCCCGACGATCCACGCTGCGACCAGGACGCCGGCCAGCGGCCGCGCGAACGCTGCCACGAGCGCCACCAGCGCGTACACGGTCGGCGAAAAGCGCCCGTCCAGGCCGCCGCCGTAGCGCACGAGCAAGGCGAGCGCTCCGATGGAGAGCAGCACGCCGATTTCGAGGTCGAGCAGGAACGGCGCCTCGCCCGGCTCTCGCACCTTTCGGCTCACACGCGCAGCCAGCAGCAGCGCGCACGATGCGAGCGCGACCGCTTGCACCGGACCGAAGGGCTCGGTCGCGCCGCCGGCGACGACGTAAGCAGCCAGCCCGCCCGCCATGAGCAAGCCATGCCCCCGTCGCAGCAGCGTGCGCACCACCAGCGACGCGCCGACGAGCGGATCCATCCTCGTCTCCCACGCCTAACGGAGCTGGCGGCGCCCGGCCAAGAAACCCGCACCGCTGGGACGCCGCTTGGCGCCCGCGGCGACGCCATCCTACAAGCGAGGGCGTGAACGCAGCGCGTCCATGGCTGGAACAGGCACCGGTGACGCGCGCGCTCATCGCCCTCAACGTGTCCGTTTTCGTCGTGCAGCTCGTTCTCACCGGGGGAGCGTCGCTGACGCACTTGCCGGTGCCCGAGGCGCTCGGCTTCGGCGCGAGCTACCCGTTCGCGACCGTCGGCGAGAACCGGTGGGAGACGCTCGTCACGGCGTGCTTCCTGCACAGCGGCGCGCTGCACCTGGGCATCAACATGCTCGTCTTCTGGATGGCCGGACCGCTCATCGAGCGTCTGGTCGGTTCGGCGCGCATGGCGCCGATGTATCTGGCGGCCGGTGCGTTCGGGAATCTACTCGGCGTCGCCTACGGCTGGCTCGGGCGCTCCTCCCCGGTGACGGTCGGCGCTTCGGGCGCGATCGCCGGTGTGCTCGCCGCTGCGCTGGTGCTCGGGTGGCGCGAGAGCGGGTGGCGCGGGCCCATCACGCTCGCTACCGCAAAATGGCTGGCGTTCCTGACGCTCCTCGGGCTCCTCTCGTCGCGGCTGCGCGGCGGTCACGTCGACAACGTGGCGCACCTCGGCGGCGCGCTGGCCGGCGGCGTCATCGCGATGACCTGGAGGACTTCGTCCCGGTACTCGCCGCGGGCGACCGCCGTGATTCTATCGGTCTGCGCGGGAGCTCTCGTCGGGTGCATCGCGATGGTGTCCGTTCGCGACCGGTCGAGCGTGTTCGCCGCGATGGACCTTCAGGCCCGAGACGATTACACGATCGCGGCGCTGCGAGAGGGCCGGTGCCGCGACGCCCACGACGGGCTGGCGGCGGTCGAGCGCCTGCGCGCCGGCCTCGGTCCGGTCACCTCGCTTCGGCAGGTCGTCGAGGCGACCTGCGGGCACGCCGACTAGCGCGTGATTTCGGAGGGCGGCGGGGTGGGGGTACGGCCGGGGGCCGAGGACGAGGCTCGTCCCTCGCGATACGCGTTCTCGGCCCCTCGCCCTGCTGCTCACAACCCCGCTCCAACTCGAAAAACAACGCCCTAGGCCCGCCGCGAAGGGAACGTCGATTAGCCGAGAAAACCCCTTCCGTTCCCGCGCCGCGTCGTGTGAAGCTCGCTTTCCGCCCCATGGCCATCGAGCATCGCTTGCACGCGCGGTGCGGTGGCGCGTCCGTAGGCTCCTACGAGCACGTCGCTGCTTCCGCGCGCCCATTCGCCCTTCCCAGCAGCTCGCACCACTTCGAGGGGGACCGGCCATTCGCCATCGAGCACCTCAGTCTGGAGGTGACGCTCGACGTGCCCGAAAAGAGCATCCGCGCGCGGGCCGCGCTCGACGTGCGCCGCGTCGATCCCGGCGCCGACGAGCTCGTGCTCGACGCCGTGGCCTTCGAGGTGAGTGACCTGACGATCGACGGCAAGGCGGCGGTGTGGCGTTACGACGGCCGCGCGCTGCGTGCGGCGGTCGAACCCGGCCTGGAGAAGTTCCGCGTCGCCATCGCGTACCGGGCGACACCCCGCCGCGGCCTCTACTTTCTCGAGCCGGACGAGCACTATCCGGCGCGCCCCAACCAGGTGTGGTCGCAATGCCAGGAAGAGGACGCCCGCCACTGGTTTCCCTGCCACGACAGCCCCCACGTCAAGATGACGACCGAGCTGGTCGCGCACGTGCCAGGCGGCTGGTACGCGCTCTCGAACGGCGCGCTCGTCTCGAGCGACAAGCCTGACAAGGCCAAGGGCGGCAGCGCCACCTTCCACTGGAAGATGAGCGAGCCGCACGCGAGCTATCTCGTCACGCTGGTGGCAGGCGAGTTCGCGGAGATCACCGACGAGGTTCGCCTCGGCGATCGCGACGTGCCGGTCACGTATCTCGTCCCGAAGGGCCGCGAAGACGACGGGAGGCGCGCGTTCGGGCGCACGCCGGAGATGATCCGGCACTTCAGCGAGGTGACGGGCGTCGCGTATCCATGGAGCAAGTACGCGCAGGTCGTCGTCTCCGACTTCATCTTCGGGGGCATGGAGAACACGACCGCGACGACGATGTACGAGCACATCCTGCTCGACGAGCGCGCCGCGCTCGACGTCTCGTCCGACGATCTCGGTGGCCCACGAGCTCGCCCACCACTGGTTCGGCGACTACGTCACCTGTCGCGCGTGGTACGAGGGCTGGCTGAACGAGGGGTTTGCCACGTTCTTCGAGCACGTCTGGCGCGAAAAGCACCTCGGCCGCGACGAGTACGACTTCGGCCTGAAGGTCGATCTCGACAGCTACCTCGCCGAGGCCCACAGCCGCTACCGGCGCCCCGTCGTCTGCCAGGACTACGACGCGCCGCTCGATCTCTTCGATCGTCACTTGTACGAGAAGGGGGGCCTGGTCCTCCACGCGCTGCGCGTCGAGCTGGGCGACGTCCTCTTCTGGCGCGGCATCCGCTCGTATCTCGCGCGCCACGCGCGTGGGGTCGTCGAGACCCGCGATCTTCAGCGAGCCCTCGAGGAAGGCTCGGGGCGCGCGCTCGGACGCGCCTTCGAGCAGTGGCTCTACAAGCCCGGGCATCCCGAGATGGACGTCGAGATCACCTGGGAGCGCGGGGTGCTCTCGGTGGCCGTCAAGCAGACGCAGGCCACGACCGACGGCGTCCCGGCGTGTTTCGAAGCTGCCGCTCGCGCTCGACCTCGGCGACAGCGAGGGGCGCGTCGTGCGCCGCAACGTGCGCGTCACCGAGAAGCAGCAGACGTTCGCCCTCGCGGCGCCTGCGCGTCCCGCGTTCGTCGTCATCGATCCGGAGGCGCGGACCGTCGGCGAAGTCAGGCCCAAGGTCCCCGCCGACATGCTCCGCGAGCAGCTCACCAAGGCGCCCACCGCACGGGGGCGGTGGCTCGCCGCCCAGCCCATGGCGAAGCTCGACGACTCGCAGGCCATCGGCGCGCTGGCCCGCGTCCTTGGCGATCCGCGCGAGTTCTGGGGCGTACGCGCCGAGTGTGCCTCGGCTCTCGGGAAGATCCGGGTGCGAGAGAGCTTCGAGGCGCTGAAGGGCGTTCTGCCGACGGCGCACCCGAAAGTCCGGCGCGCCGTCGTCGAAGGGCTCGGCAATTTCCGGACGCCCGAGGCGATGGAGGCCATCAAGCCGCACGCCCTGCGCGACGAGAGCTACCTCGTCGAGGGCGAAGCGGCGCGCGCCCTCGGGCGAACGCGGCAACCGGCGGCTTTCGACATCCTCGTCGACTTGCTCGAGAGGCAAAGCTGGTTCGACGTGGTCCGCGCCGGCGCGATCGACGGCCTCGCGGCTCTGCGCGACGAGCGCGCGGTGCCGCATCTGAGCTCCCGCGTGCGCTACGGGCATCCGCCGCGCGCGCGACGGGCGGCGGCCATGGCGCTGCCCAAGCTGGCGAGCGATCGCAAGGCGCGAGAGGCCCTCGAACACCTGCTCGAAGACGGCGATCCGATGCTCCGTGTGGACGCCGTGCGAGCGCTCGGCGAGCTCGGCGACGCCAAGGCTCGCCCCGCGCTCCGCGAGCGCCTGGAGACGGATCTCGACGCCCGCGTTCGGCGCCGCATCCGCGAGGTGATGCGCGACCTCGGCGAGCCCAGGCGCGCGTCCGAGCAGCTGCGCGAGGAGCTCGAGAAGCTGCAGACCGAGCATGCGGAGCTCAAGACGCGTCTGGCGAAGGTCGAGGCGAAGATCCAGGAACCCGCCGACGCGCCGACCCGTGGCGACTCCCCGCGCCAGGCGGTAGGCTCCGCGAAGCTCCCGGCCAAACCCGCCGCGAATGCCCGCACGAGCGCGAAGAAGAACGCGAAGAAGAAGAAGGGGAGGGGCAAGAGGTGAGCGAGGACTTCCCGGTTCGCGTCGACCAGAGAGGCTACGTCGTCGTGTGGACGATCGATCGGGCCGCGCGCATGAACGCCCTGTCACGCGCGACGCTGCTCGCCCTCGGAAAGCTCGCGCGCGAGGCGGCGGTCAACGCATCGGTCCGCGCGATCGTGATCACGGGCGACGGCGACAAGGCCTTCTGCGCGGGCGCGGACCTGAAGGAACGCCAGGGCATGAGCGACGACGACGTGCGCCGGCAGGTCGAGCTTTACCGCAGCGAGCTCGGGCCGCTCGACCGCTGTCCGAAGCCGGTCGTCGCGGCGATCAACGGTGCCGCGCTCGGCGGCGGGCTCGAGCTCGCGCTCTGCTGCGACCTGCGCGTCGCCGCGGCGCACGCGCAGCTCGGGCTGCCCGAGACGTCGCTCGGCATCATCCCGGGGGCGGGCGGGACCCAGCGCCTTCCGCGAGTCGTCGGCGAAGCGCGCGCCAAGGAGATGATCCTGCTCGGCCGGCGCTTGACCGCAGCGGAGGCGCTCTCCTGGGGGCTCGTCAACCGTGTGAGCCCGGACGGCCGCCCTCTCCTCGACGACGTCCTCGAGTGGATTCGCCCCATCGCCGAAGGGGCGCCCATCGCCCAGGCGGCGGTGCTCGAGGCGATCGACCGCGCGCTGGACACGAGCCTCGAGCTGGGGCTCGAGCTCGAAAAAGTGAGCTACGACAGGACGCTCGTCAGCGAAGATCGTCGCGAGGCGCTCGTCGCGTTCGCCGAGAAGCGCCCCCCGATTTCGAGGGGCGTGAGGGTCATGCGAGGATCGCTCCTTCTCGCTCTGGTCGTCTCGTGTGCGAGCGCGACCCCGACCCCGACCCCGACCGCGACCTCGACCCCGACCGCGACCGCGACCCCGACCTCGACCGCGACCGCGACCGCGACCTCGACCTCGACCCCGACCCCGACCCCGACCCCGACCGCGACCGCGACCGCGACCGTTCCCACCGGCGGCGTGCTGCTCCTCGGCGAAATCAACACCCCCAAGCTGTTCAACCCCAGGCCGGTGATCGAGGCGCTCAAGCCGCGGCTGCTCGAGTGTTACAACCAGGCGCGCGCCGGCAAGCCCTCGCTCCGCGGCAAGCTCAGGCTGCGCATCCAGGTGAACGAGGCCGGCGCGGTGAACGCGGTCGGTGCCGAGCCCGGGGGAACGGCCGACGATCCCGCGCTCGTCGACTGCCTTGGTGCCGTGCTGAAGGGCGCGACCTTCCCGAAGCCGGGCGGGATGGCTACCGTCGTCGCGCCCATGGTGTTTCGTCCGTAGTCGTCCCCGAACCGAGAAGCCTCGCCCCATGTCCTCCGAAAAGAAGCTGGCCCAGACGCTCTCGCGCATCGAGAAGGGCGGGGCCGAGAAGTACCACCAGAAGAACGCCGAGCAGGGAAAGCTCTTCGCCCGCGAGCGCATCGCGCGCCTGGTCGACGCAGGCACGTTCCTCGAGGACGGCGCCCTCGCCAACAACCTCGACCCCGAGCTCGCCGCGGACGGCGTCATCACCGGCACCGCGCACGTCGGCGGCCGCCCGGTCGCCCTCATGGCCAACGACTCGACCGTGAAGGCCGGCTCCTGGGGGCGTCGCACCGTCGAGAAGATCCTGCGCATCCAGGAGACCGCCGTGGGGCTGCGCGTCCCCATGCTCTACCTCGTCGACAGCGCGGGCGCGCGCATCACCGACCAGGTCGAGATGTTCCCGGGGCGCCGCGGCGCCGGGCGCATCTTCTACAACCAGGTGCAGATGAGCGGCCAGGTGCCGCAGGTGTGCCTGCTCTTCGGGCCGAGCGCCGCAGGCGGCGCGTACATCCCCGCCTTCTGCGATGTCGTCGCCATGGTCGAGGGCAACGCGAGCATGTACCTCGGCAGCCCGCGCATGGCCGAGATGGTCATCGGCGAGAAGGTGACGCTCGAGGAGATGGGCGGCGCCAAGATGCACTGCTCGACGAGCGGCTGCGGCGACGTCCTGTGCAAGACCGAGGACGACGCCATCGCCTTCTGCAAGCGCGTACCTCTCCTACATGCCCGAGAGCTTCGAGGGCGTCACCCGCGCGCGCCGAGCCGCGGCCACCCGAAGCGAGCGGCAAGCGCATCGAGGAGATCGTCCCGGCTCGACGAGAACAAGGCGTTCGACATGATGGCGCGTCGTCGACGCGCATCGTCGACGAGGGCTCGTGGCTCGAGATCAAGGCGCTCTTCGCGCGCGAGATTCGTCACCGGTTTCGCCCGCATCGAGGGGCGCGCCGTCGGCATCGTCGCCAACCAGCCGAAGTGGCTCGGCGGCGTGCTCTTCGTCGACAGCGCCGACAAGGCGGCGCGCTTCATCTGGCTGTGCGACGCGTTCAACGTTCCGCTCGTCTATCTCGCGGACGTGCCGGGCTTCATGATCGGCACCAAGGTCGAGCGGCAGGGCATCATCCGCGCCGGCGCCAAGATGATCGCCGCCGTCAGCGAGGCGACCGTCCCGAAGATCAGCGTCATCGTGCGCAAGGCGTACGGCGCGGGCCTCTACGCCATGTGCGGCCCGGCCTTCGAGCCCGACGCGTGCATCGCGCTGCCGACCGCGTCCATCGCCGTCATGGGCCCGCAAGCTGCCGTGAATGCCGTCTACTACAACAAGATCCAGGAGACCCCCGCCGGCCCGCAGCGTGACGCGTACGTGGCGCAGCTGCGCGAGGAATACCGGGCCGACATCGATCTCATGAAGCTCGCGAGCGAGCTCGTGATCGACGCGGTCATCCCCGGCGATCGGCTGCGCGCCGAGCTCGGCGCGCGACTGGATTGATACGGCTCTTTGTTGGCCACCGGCTCGGAGAGCGAGGGCCAGCGCCGCCGAGCTGCGCGCAATACCCGCCGAAAAAAGCACATCGTGCCGCCCGTGTGAGCCGAGCGAGCCGCGCCCGCCTCTGGTATCCTTGTTTGTCACTGCCGTGGAGAGGGCCCTCGAGGAGCGCATCGTCGGCGCGACCGTCGCCGGTAAGTACCGCATACGGCGCGTCATCGGCGCCGGGTCGATGGGCGTCGTCTGCGAAGCGGAGCACCTCGAAATCGGCAAGCGGCTGGCCATCAAGCTGATCGACGCCTCGCTCTCGGGCATGAGCGACATCGCCATGCGCTTCCGCCAGGAGGCGCGCACCGCGAGCCTCGTCGAGAGCCATCACATCGTGCAGGTGTTCGACGTCGGCGCCGACGAGAAGCTCGGTCTGTATCTCGTCATGGAGTTCCTCGGCGGCGAGGACCTCGCCGTCATGCTCGCCCGCGAGCGTCGGCTGGATCCGGACACCGCCGTCGGCATCGCCCTGCAGACGGCTCGCGGCCTGTCCAAGGCGCACGAAGCGGGCGTGGTGCACCGGGATCTCAAGCCGGCGAACATCTTCCTCGTCGATCGCGACGACGACGAACCGCTGGTCAAGATCCTCGACTTCGGCATCTCGAAGGTCATCGACGCCTCGCGCGCCGATTCCAGGCTCAAGCTGACGCGTGCCGGGACCGTCGTGGGAACGCCCCAGTACATGTCGCCCGAGCAGGCGCGCGGCTACTCCGTCGACGTGCGCACGGACGTGTGGGCCCTCGGCCTGGTGCTCTACGAAATGCTCGCCGGCCGGCCCGCGTATCCGGAGCTTCCGACGTACGAGCAGTTCATCATCCACCTCGTCTCGACCCCCCCGAGCCGCTGAGCAAGATCGCTCCCTGGGTGCCCGAGGCCCTCGCCCGAGTCGTGCACCAGTCGCTCGAGCACGACGTCGCGGCGCGGATCCCGAGCTGCCAGGAGCTCGTGAGACGCCTCCTCGAGGCCCACCCGGTCAAAAACTTCCGTTCCTCCATGGTGGCCGCAGCGGAGATTTCGCGCACGAGCTGGTCCGGCGCCGAGCGCGACGCTGCGCCGATTGCAGCGACGGACCCGAGCGGCGAGCGGGCCGTGGCCTTCGCCGAGACCGACCCACGATCGCGGACGGCCGTCATGACGGAAAGGCCGCCCGAGGATTCCATCACCGTCGACGTCGCCGACTTCGGCCCCGATCTGGCGCCGACGTCTTCGGCGCCGCGGCCCTCGAGCGGCACGCTGTCCGCCTCCGGCGTGCGCGGCTCCTCGGCCGAGAGCGACGCCGACTACGCGGAGGACGCGCCCGAGTTCTTCGACCGCAAGGCCATCGAGCGATTCGCGTCGCCTCGTGCCATGCCCGCCGCGACGCCCTCGCCCAACTCGGCGATTCCCGCAAGCACGTCCTCCCCGCTTGCCGCGCCCGGGCTGCGACCCCTGGCAGGCGACCCTCCCCAGGCCGCCGCGCTGCAAGCGACCGCTCCCTCGAACGCGCCGTCGTCCGTCGCGGCCCTCGCGCTCGGCTCGGCCCGAGTCTTCTTGCAGTCCGCCCTCGCCCGCGCGCGCCGGGTCCCGTCCGTGTGGGCGGTCGGCGCCGCGCTCGCGCTGCTCTTCGCGCTGCTCGCCGCCCTCGCGCTGCGCTGACGAAGGTTCCTCGGGTGCCCTTGCGTTCGTTTCTCCTCCCGCTTGCGTGCGTCGCCCTGCTCGGAGCCGGCAGCCAGGCTCGGGCACAAGGCATCGACGGCGCGGCGCTCGTTCGGCTGCTCGGGCCGCGAGCGACCGACGCCCTCGCGCCTTACCGCGCGGCCGCCATCGGCGCGCTCGTTCGGCTGCCGGAGGGCGTGCGAGCGTCGGACCTCGGCCTTCGCGAACTGGCCCCGGGAATCGTGAGCGTGTCGGGCTCCCCGTCGCGCATCCTCGCCTTCGCCGACGCGCACCCCGGCTGGACGGTCGAAGTCGCTCCCCCTCTGCACCCGCTCCTCGACACGGCGACCGCGTTCATCGGCTCGAGCGTCGCGAACGACTCGGGCCTCGACGGCACGGGCGTTCTCGTCGGAATCGCCGACACGGGCCTCGACGTCACCCACGCCGATTTCCTCGACAGCAGCGGACACACGCGCGTCGCCTGGGTGCTCGACCTCTCGTCGCCCCCTATCGGTCTGCACCCGGACCTGGAGAAGGCGTTCGGCACGATGGACGGCAACCGCAACCCGTTGGGCGCCGTGTGGTCTGCAGCGGACATCGACGCGCGCCTCCCACAGAAAGGGACGGCTCTCTTGCCTCAGGACGAGCTCGGGCACGGTACGCTCGTCGCTGCCTGCGCCGCCGGCAACGGCATGGGCGGCCTCTCGCCGTACAAGGGCGTGGCCCCGAAAGCGACGCTCGTCATCGCGCGCATCACCGGCGCGTCCGACGGATCCATCGGCAACGACGACCTCCTGCGCGGCGTGGGCTTCCTCTTCGACCGCGCCTCGGCCATGCAGCGGCCGATCGTCGTGAACCTCTCGATCGGCACCGACTTCGGCCCCCACGATGGCACGATGGTCTGGGAGCAGGCGCTCGCGAGCTACATCGGCCCGCAGCAGCCGGGCAGGGCGATCGTCGCGGCCGCCGGCAACACCGGATCCATCGCGTCGTCGGCCGTGCACCAGAACGTCTACGTGGCCGACGGCGGCAGCATCAGCGTCCCCATACCCACGACGGGCGCGACGAACGGCGGCGTGCAGGTCTGGGTCGCGATGCACCCGGGCACCGGCTTGAAGGTCGGCCTCGACGGCCCCGACGGCACGTGGATTTCGCCCATCGGGGGAGGGGAGTCGGCCGGTAAGAACACGAGCAGCTACAGCGCCGCCATCTACAACGGCAGCCAGCCGAGCAGCAGCCCGGTGCCGGCGCAGTCGCACGGCGCCGTCGTTCTCTGGCAGGGGCACTGGCCGGCAGGCACCTATTCGGTGACTCTGTCGGGCGGGGGCACCGCGGATCTCTGGCTGCAGGGAACCGGCGACGCGATCAGCCCCGGCGCAGGCGAGATCGGCTTCGCGCGCGGCGTACGCGAGGGCACGATCAACCTGCCCGCGACCGTGCCCTCGATCATCGGCGTGGGCTGTACGATCAACAAGCCGGTGTGGCACGACCGACACGGCGTCGGGCTTCAGGTGATCGTGCCCCAGCTCGACCCCTCGGGGGGTCTGGTGGATCCCGGCGGCAACGAGCGCCCCGCCATCGGCGGCGAGCCTTGCTGGTTCTCGAGCGCGGGGCCGACGCTCACCGGACTGCAGAAGCCCGAGATCATGGCGCCGGGCGCCGCCATCGTCGGCGCGATGTCGCAGCAGGCCGTCCCTCCGTCGGCGTCGAGCATCTTCACCAACCCGCAATGTCCGAGCACGCCCCGCACCGGTGCGGACGCGACGTGCCAGCAGGTGGACGCCACGCACGCTGCCTCGTTCGGGACCTCGTTCTCGGCGCCGCTCGTCTCGGGGGCGGTGGCCATTCTATTGCAGCACGATCCGACGCTCGCACAAGATTGGCTCCTCGCGGCCCTGCAAGGCGGGGCGCATCCGCTGCGCGGACCGTTCGCGTACGAGGATCAGGCCGGCCCGGGCGAGCTGGATGTGCTGGGCGCCGTCACGGCCGCCGATCGCTTGCGCAATCCGCGGACGGCGCTGCCGGATCGCGCCGCGAGCTGGCTGACGCTGAGCGCGGACATGGCCCTGGCGGACGGATCGACGCCGCTCGAGGCCATCCTCGAGCTGAGGACGGCGCACGCGGCGAAGACCGGGGGCGCGCCGGCCGACGGCTTCGACCGAGGGAGGCTCGTGCCGTACGCGCTGGTCGATGGCGAGCCGTACGCGGGCGGGGTGACGTCGTTCGTGCGACGAGGTCCCGGCGTGTGGTTGGCCGCCGTGCAGCTCGCCCCGGGGCTCGGTGGCTCGATGCTCACGGTCGGGGTCACCTTCGACGGCGTCGACATCGCCGGTGCGAAGTCGGTCCCGATCGCCACCGATGTGTGGAGCGCGGAGTACCCGGCGAACGTCGTTACCGGAGGGTGCGCGACGGAGGGCCGCGGCGCCGGAGTACCGGGAGGGGTGGCGTTCGTGGTGGCGGCGGCGTTCGCGGGCTTCGCGGGTGCGAGGCGCAGGCGGAAGCGAAGCGTTCGTTCTGCAGCATAGTGCAGGAGACGGGCGCATTCGCCGCGGCGGGCCGCATGCTCAGCCGTTCCGCTCGACTCGTGTCGCCGTCACCGAATGCACGCCTCGCCCGCCAGAGGACTCACGATTCGTCCGCGCCAGACGAAATTGAGCGTTGCGCGTGCGCAAAGACGCGGGCCTGCACCTTGCTCAAGGGCCGCGCGCCGAACGTCGGCTCAATGCGTCCGGGAGGAGTTTTGATGAACGCGCAGCTTTCTTCGATCGCCGCGGCCATGGCCTGCGCCGCTCTCATCGCCTGCGGGGGCTCCGAGCCGCATGGGAGCTCCAGCGAGCCCGTCGCCGAGGGGGGCGCCGCGGACTCCGGCCCGATGACGACGCACCCCGAAGCCTCCCCTGACGCGGGTCCCCCGCCGGACCCCGGCGCGCCGAGCGATACGTACCCCGCGTTCCCGCCCGACGTCGGGCAGATTCTGAACAACGGCGGGCTCGTGCTGAAGAGCCCCGTCATCGTCGCCATCACCTGGAACGGCGACCCCTCGCAGGGCACCTTCGACTCGTTCGCCGATACCGTCGGCGAGACCAGCTACTGGAAGGCGACCTGCACCGAGTACGGCGTGGGGAGCGCCGCGTGCGGCGCGGTCAACCACGTGCACCTGTCCACCGCGGCGCCGGCCCAGGTGACCGATCAAGACGTGCAGAACCTGGTCTTGGCCAACGCAGGCGCCGTAGCCACCACCGCGGGCGTGGCGAGCGACGCGGGGACCGACGCCGAAGCCGCAGACGCCGCCGCCGACGGCGAGACGGGACCCGCGTGGCCGGCTGCGACGTCGGAGACGATCTACGCCTTCTTCCTGCCCCCGGGGACGAGCCTGCAGACGCAGACGAACGGAGGCAGCACCGGCGACGCGTGCTCCGCCGGCATCGGCGGGTACCACGACCAGGTGACCGTCGGGGGCGTGACCACGTCGTACGCGGTCGTGCCGAGCTGCAGCTTCCCCGGCGGAAACCCGGCGGCGCAGCAGACGACGATGTCGATGAGCCACGAGCTCATCGAGGCCGTGACCGACCCGCATCCGCGGGACAACAACCCCGGATACGTGGGCTTCGACGACGCGCACTTCAGCTTCGACTGGTTCCAGGAGTTCAGCGACGAGGTCGGCGACGCCTGCGAGTTCTTCGATTCGTCGTTCTACGAGGACCAGGAGACGACGCCGGTGGCGTTCGACTACTGGGTGCAGCGCACCTGGTCGAACAAGTCGGGGCTCGCCGGCCACGACCCGTGCGTACCGGCGCCTTCGACGCCGTACTTCAACGTCACGCCGCTGAACCTGCAGATGGTCGGGATGGTCCTGCCGGCGCAGCTCTCGTCGACGGGAAAGGCGCAGCCGTTCCAGACCAAGGGCCTGCACGTCGCCGTCGGCCAGAGCGCGACACTCGCCCTCGGCTTCTACAGCGACGCCCCGACCGGCGGCCCCTGGACGCTCGGCTACAGCCTGGGCAGCCCCGTCCTGTCGCAGAAGCCGACGTACCTGACGGTGTCGCTCGACCGGACGACCGGCCAGAACGGCGACAAGGCCTACGCGACGGTGAAGGTCAACTCGCTCGGGAAGCTCAACGGAGAGCTCGTCGTCTTCCATTCGAAGATGAACGGCGTGACGCACTACATGCCCGTCGTCGTCGGCAGCGAATAGCGGGCGCCCTCATCCATCGCGTCCAGCGGCACGATCGTTTTCCGGCGACGCACTGGCGGGAGATTGGGTTTTGTTCGGGCATGCCCGGGCTTTTACGAGACGGGTCCGCGCCGCTGGCGGCCGCACGGGGCCCGGGTCCGCGCGGCCCCTGTACATTCGGCGGGCATGCCCGACCAAAACCCGATCTCCCGCTCTCGAGGATGCCCGCGTCAGGGGGCCCCGCGTCTCGAGCTCCCGCATCGCCAGTGCCTGGCCTTCGGCGAACGTCGTGCTTCGCATGACGCAAAGAGAACCGTTTGCTCTCGGCGAGTTCGCGCAGCGACGTCGTTCGCCGTTAGGCGACGCAAGGCTCGCCGCAAAGCGGCGCCCGGCGCCCTCTTGGTGCTGGAGCACTTCGCGCACGTCGACCCGACGGTAAGGACAACTTCGCCGACGGCGAGCTCGTGCAAGCTCGTCCTCCTTCAAGCGGCACGCATCGAGACGGCGCTCGTGCTTGCGATGCGCCGCGCGCCCCTCCCCACGTGCGCAGCTTCGAACTGGTCGTCGGGGGCATCCAAACGGGCTTGCGACGCCTCCTCGACGGCGCGCGTTTCCTCGGTACGCTTGCGCTCTCGGATGACCTTCTGGGGATCGCCAGGGCGTCGTGCAGCCCCGCACGCGTGGTTAGCAAGCCCCCTGACGCGGGCATCCTCGAGAGCGGGAGATTGGGTTTTGGTCGGGCATGCCCGCCGAATGTACAGGGGCCGCGCGGACCCGGGCCCCGTGCGGCCGCCAGCGGCGCGGACCCGTCTCGTAAAAGCCCGGGCATGCCCGAACAAAACCCGATCTCCCGCCAGTGCGTCGCCGGAAAACGATCGTGCCGCTGGATGCGATGGATGCTCAATCGGGCACGAGTCCGGCTCTCCCCCCTAGCCCGGCGGCGTTGGGTGCATGGAAGGGAAGCTCGACGGCCGGACGCGCGAGGTCTCCCCCGCCCGGTCGAGCGCGAACTTGAACAGAATGGGGCCGATGAGCTGATTGACGGCGACCGTTGCGATGACCAGCGGTCGCATCGGGCCACCGAGGCTCGGGAACTCGCGCGCGATCACGGCCGACAAACCGATGCTCAGCCCTGCCTGCGAGACGAGCCCGGACCAGCTCCAGCGACGGAGGACAGGCGCGTCGCCCGCGAGTCGTCCCGACACGAGCGACGCTGCCCAGGTGAACGCCAGCCGCGAGCCCGCGAGCAGAAGCGCGACCGGCCAGAGCTGCCGCAAGAGCGGCACGTCCAGATCGGCGCCGGCCGTCGCGAAAAAAACGACGTAGACGACCGTGCCCGTTTGCTCGATGTACGCGGTGAACTTGCCTCCCTGGCTGGACAGGTTTCGCACGACGAAGCCGGCGACCATGAACGTGAGCAGCGCGTCGAACTGCAGGTAATCGAGCACCGTGCTCACGCCGAAGCCGAGCAGCAAGAGCACGACGAGCATCTGCCGGTTCACGAGCCGCAGGTACGCCGCGAGGATCAGGCCGAGCGTGGTCCCCAGCGCGACGCTGCCGAAGAGCTCGTGCCCGAGCGCGACGAACGACGCGAGCGAGAAGCTCGCGGACGCATCGATGAGGGGGCGCACGCAGCCCAGGATCGTCGTGAGCAGAATGATGACGACCAGGTCCGAGGTCATCACGAACGCGAGCGTGAACGAAGCCAGGGGCCCGCTCGCTCGCGTCTGGGTCAGGATTCCCAGCGTGGCCGAGGGGCTGCGCGAGATGGCGAGAGCACCCCAGAGAAGGGCGACGCCAACGACGGTTCCCATCGGGAGGCCGCGCGTGAACGGGAGCAGCGGCCGCGCCGCCAGGAAGGTGCCGCTCGCCGCGACGAGGACGAGGACCGACTGCATGAGGGTCGCCCACCCGAGACTGCGCGCGCTCCGGCGCATCTCGCCGAAATCGAGCTCCGCGCCGCCCGCGAGGGCGATGAGCGCGAGCGCCAGCGTGTTCACGGGCGAGAGGCGGTGAAGGGTCGTCTCGTCGACGAGGCGCAGCACGTGAGGTCCCGCCACGACGCCGGCGGCCAGGTATGCCGTGAGGTGCGGCAGACCGAACGGTTCGATCAACTCGCCGAGGAGCGTGCCCGCCAGAAGCAGGAACCCGATGGAGGTGATGGTCCAGAGGCCGCCGTGGACCTCGGGCACGGCGCGCGTGACGAAGTAGAGCAGCCCGCCGACGCCCGCCAGCAGCGGCGCGTTCGCCAGGCGCCGTGCGATGCCCGCGCCGGTCGCGGCGCTGCTCATGCAGCCGCCGCCCCGTGCGAGCCGGTCGCGGCGGCGGACTCGTCGATCTCGCCCGCAGCCCGGAGCGCTCGCCGCAGCCGCGCGGGTCCGAGAAACTCGCCGACGGTCGCAGCGACGGCGGCGACCACGAGGACGCTGTCGCCGATTGGCCCGGGGAAGCGAAGCGCGAAGGCCAGCCCGATGCTCATCGCGAGGGCGCCCGACGACATGAGGGAGAGTCCCGCGAGGGGCCCCCCCTTGCGCGCCGGCTTCGACACGATGGCGAGCACCCAGCCGACCACGATTTTCGCGACGAAGCGCCCCCCGAGGGCTGCGGCGGCGATCCACGGAAGGGCGGGGCTCGCGCGAAAATCGAGCCGTGCGCCGGCGAGGAGCAGCGCCGGCAAGAGGACCGGTCGCTCGGTCGGCGCGACCATGGCGCGCAGCTCGCGGCGGTGCGGCGAGAGCACCGAGACGGCGATGCCCATGAAGAAGCTCGCCGTCAGCGTCGAGAGCGCCAGCCGCGCGCTCGTGCCGATGGCAATCAGCGAGACGCCGAAGAGCACGGCCCACGTGTCGTTTTGCGGGAGATCGTTGCGCAGGAGCAGCGCAGCGCCGGCGCCGAGCACCAGGCCGAGGCCGACGGTCAGCGCCGGCCAGTCGCGGAGTGGGACGCGCACGGCGACGCTGCGCGTGGGCTCGATCGCGAAGAGACACGCGACCGCGAGAAGCGGGAGCATCTGGTCCGCGTGAGCAAGCTCGTTCAGGCGATCGGCCAGGGGGCCCCGGGCGCTGTGGCGGTCGACGATCCAGCGGACCGCGTGCCGTGTCGTCTCCGAGCAGGCCGCGCCGACCCCGCCGGCGAGCAGCACGCGCTCGGCGACGCCGCCTCCTGCGTGCAGCAGGACCATCGCGAACCATGCGGCCGCGGCGACCGCGCCGCCCGTCGCGAGCGCGCCGAACGTGCCGAGCACCAGGCTGCCCACGCGAACCCGCTTCTCGCCCGCGTAGCCGAAGTCGAGGCCCACGCCGAAGGCGAGCCAGCCTAGCGCCACCTGCACCACCGGCTCGAACGCCTCGAGCATGTCGCCGCCGACCCAGCCGAGCGCCTGCGGACCGAGTACGAAGCCCAGCGCGACGTATTCGACCCCCGAAGGAAGCCCGGTCCCACCTACGGTGCGCCCGGTCACGAGGAAGCTGCCGAGATACGACAGGACCAGGAGCCCCATGAGGAGCACGACGGCGTTCACTTATTGCGCCCTCGACCGCGCGAGACCTCGCCCCAGAGCGATGCCTTGCTGCGCGATGGCCTGCGCGACCGCGTCGGCGAGGCTCGCTGCCCCTTTCCCGTGCTTCGGGACGCCTGCGACGCGCCAGCGTGAGCCCTCGGCGTCGAGGGACACGAGGTCGACTCGCGCGCGGTCGCACGTCGCCACGGCGGCGCCGACGAGAGCCTCCTCGACGCGCGCGGGACGTTCGTTCGGGTCGACGCAGACTTCGATGGTGGCCAGCGCCGCGCCCCCGACGATGCGCGTCGGGTACCACAGCCCCAGCAGCTGAGGGACGCGCACCTCGCAGCCGACGGCGTCCTCGAGCACGAGCTCGAGCAGCGTCACGTCGCGGACGAAGCCGGCGCGTCCTCCCGCCTCGACGAAGTCGCCCAGCTTGAGGCGGCGCAGGAACACGGCCGGCACGCCCGCGGCCGCGCACGCGAGCACGGGCGTACACGCGATACCGAGCGCCGCGAGCGCAACGACACCCGCGCGCGACAGGGCGCCGTCGTCGGTGCCCGTGATGAGCGGCGCCGCCAGCACGATGGACACGAGCACGATGCCGGCGCGAACGATGACGCTGGTCGGACCGGCCAGGTCTCGCGGCAGCCACGAGATGTGCGTCTCGCCGCGCGAAACGCCAGCGAAGAAGAGGCCGATGAAGCGCACGGCGACGCCCAGCGCCACCGCGGCGACGGCCGCGACGACGAACAGCGGAAGCGCCGCGCCGAGGCGGCCGATCAGCGCCGACAGGGGCACCAGCACGAACCCCGCGAGGCGATCCGTGTAGGCGCGCGTGGCTTCGAAGCGCGACAGCGCGAAGATGAGCCACGAGTAGGCGATGGCGAACTGCGCGATGCGGTGCGCGAGGGCGAGCGCGATCGAGACCGCGCCGCGCACGGCCACGGGTCGAACGACCTCGATGCGGCCGAGCTTGAGCGCCGGGATTCGATCCGGGTGCTGCCGCACCCACAGGCGCGCGCGGCCCGAAAGCTCGCCCACGCGCCGGAACAGCAGGAACGCGAGCAGGCCCGAGAAGACAAGCAGCGCGAGCGCGAAGACGCGCTGCGAAATGGCGATGCGCTTGCGCTCCGCGCGCAGCGTGTCGTCGATCTTCGAGGCGACGCTCGACGCGTAGACGTGGAGCGTGACGTCGCCCCCGGCGGCGGTCGCGTCGTCGTCGGTGAGCGTGATGACCGGTGACTTGCCGACGAAGACGACGGCGTCGCCGGGCGACTCTTCGACGCGCGCCGTCGGAAGGTCGGGGTCGTCGAGAACGGATTCGAGCGCGCGGCTCGCGGTGCGGGCCCGGTCTTGCGGTGTCTGGCCTCCGCGCGCGGCCTTCACCGCGAAGACGACCTTCTCGTGCAGGCGCACGTCGAAGCTCGGTGCAGGCTGCGCCGCCACGAACGGCGCCGCCAGCACGATCGCGACCACGACCGCGACCGCGAGCACGAGGGTGTGCGAGAAGCTACGCCTCAAGTGGTGATCAGCCTACTCGCCCTCGAGCGTCAGAAGCCAGCCGTGAGGCTCCCATTCGCCTTGCTCCGGACGGAAGGGATGCTCGGTGCTCCCCACGTTGACGCCGACGAGAAGTACGCTCCCCACGCCCTCGAGCGACTCGATGGTCAGGGAAGCGCGGGTCGATCGATTGAGCGAGGCTATCGGGAGCTCTGCCCGAGCCTTGCCGGCAGCGTCGAGCTTGACCGCGACCCACCGCATCCGGCCGTAGTCCTCCCATTGCGCCTCGACGCGAAGCTTGGCCCCCGCCGGCGCGCCCTCGTGGCTCACCAGCACGTAGCTCGCCCCCGTGGGAGCAGGCGGCACGGGCGACGCCAGGCGTCGCGCGGACGCCGGCCACGGCACGCGCCAGGCGGTCCGCGGCGGAGGACCGAGCGCGAGGCCTCGCTCGACCGCGAAGCCCACGAGGACATCGTCGAACGTGGAGCCCGGCCAGAGCGCGTCCTTCAGGGACACCCGCAGCACGTCGAACGAGTTGGGCTCGGCTGCCCAGCGCTGGGCGCCCGGGGGCGTTCGGGTCGGAGCGAGCGCCCAGAGCCCCGCGACGAGGGCCCCCGGCTCTCGGCCGAACCGCGCGTCGAGCCACTCGAAAAACGCCGAGGCCCCCCGGTCGAAGGGCGCCGAGGCCGGGTCGACGAGGGTCCGTTCCGGCTGGGCCTGGAACGCGGCCCGGTCGCCGTCGCCGGGAGAGCATGCCGTGGCCAAGCGCGCGAGCATCTCCGTTTCGGCGCGCGCGGTCCCCTCGTCGGTCGCGGGCGCCGCGCGCCAGAGCGCGCCCCGTGCCAGCGCCCGGGCGACCGCCACGTCCAGAGCGCATCCGGGCGGCGTGCCGCGTTCGACGAGGCCAAAGCTCGCGGCGCGATCGAAGCGTGCGCTGGCGTCGCGCCTCTCGGGTAGCGCGGTGCCGCTGCCATCCACGCTCTCGACCAGGTACACTCGCCAGATGCCGTCGAGGTCCCCGTCCGGAGGAGGCAGCGCGAGCGTCTCGGTGAGCGTCTCCCAGGCCCGGTCGGCCGCGGCGAGCGCATCGAGCGCCTGCGTGCCCGGGGCGCGCGGGCCGGCAGCCGTCTGGACGCAGAGCGGGTGCCGCACGGAGCAGGCGCCGGCGCTCCCCCCGGCAGGCGCCTTCCCTGCCGCTGCGGGGGCGGGTGGGGTCTCGAGCTCGAGCCAAGGCCCCGGTCGCCCTTCCGGCCCATGGGCGGCGCCCCCGTCCCCGCCGCCGCCGCTCAAGGCGGCCGCGAGGCCGAAAACCGCTCCAAAGGCGATCCGAGTGCTTGGCATGGCCTCGAGAGGAGCCGAGAATGACGCACCGACCAACGGTGCCAACCGAGGCTACCGATTTGACACACTCTTTGTCGCCCCCGTATAAGCTGTCGAAAGGAGCGATGGTGGCCGCCTCCTCGTTCGACCCGAAGCATGCGGTCCACTTCGAGCTGGCGCGCGGTAGCGTGCGCGCCGGTACCGACGGGGATCGCGTTCTGCTCGTTCCGACAGCTGCACTCGACGACATCGTCCTCTCGGCTCCGCCCGAGGCGGTCGAGGCCCTCGGGCGAGCGTTCGGCTCGGCGATCGGCCGCCGGGCGGCGGCCCGCCTGAGCGACCCGCAGACCGCGAGCGTCGAGGAATTCGTGACGCAGCTCGCGGGCGAAGCCGCCGTCGCCGGGGTCGGCGTGCTCAGCGTCGAGCGCTGGGGGCGAGCTCTCGTCGTCCTGGTCGAGGACTCGCCGCTCGTCGGTACGCTCCTCGGGCCGCTCGTGTCCGCGGCCATCGAGTCGGCGACCGGCCGTCGCGTCTGGAGCATGTTGCTGTCTCGCGACGAGCACGCAGCACGCATCCTGGTCGCGAGTGAAAGCGCCGTGGGTCGCGTGCGCGAGTGGATTGCCTCGGGCCAGGCCTGGAGCGAGGCGCTCGGGATGCTGCACGGAGCGCGCTCGTGAACACGCAGGTGGTCGCGCGCCTCGAGGCTCTGCTGGCCAGGATCCGCTCGCGCGCGGGCGAGCCGCGCGACAGCCACACCGGAGGAGCCCTGGTTTCGGTGACGGACGCGGCCATCGCCGCGGCGGCTCGTCCCAGCGAGCACCCCTCGATCGTGGACGACGACGAGGTCGGCGATTGGCCCACGCGTCCGCCGCCTGCCCCGCTGAAGGCCCAGATCGAGGCCGCTGCCATCGGTGAGCCACGCGAGCCACCACGCGAACAGCCGCCGGCCGACCAGCAGGTGCAGGAGCCGGTGCAGGAAGAACGGCCCGCCGGTGTCGCCGGGCCCGCCGAAGAGGTCGCGCCGGAAAAGGCGTACGAGAGCCGCGAGCGCCTGGTGGCGGCCACCTCGGTCGCACCCGAGGAGTTGTCGGCCGAAGCCGCCGCGGAAGCCCCCGCCGAGACCGGTGCGGAAGTCGAAGTCGAAGTCCAGGCCGAAGCCGACGCGGGCTACGCTCCCGCCGCGGAGATCGCTCCGTCGTCGGCGCCTGAGGTCGAGGCGGTCGTCGAGGAAGCCCCGAGCGACCCGGCGGTGGCCGAGGCAGACACTCTCGAGGAGGAGGAGACGCCCGCCTCCTCGCGCCGGCCCGTGGCGCAACAGCCCGAGGAACGCATCGCGCAGATTGCTTTCGGCGCCGAGGAGCCCCGTGAGCCCCTGCACACGCCGCCGCCGGAGTCGGGCCGCCTGCCCGCGGCCGCCGTCGTCGAGTTCGACGGGGACGTGACCGGCGTCCGCGATTCGGCTCCCGTCGCGCCCTTGCGCGCGGGCCGGTCGGCTTCGGCGCGCGAGCAAACCCCCTCCGAGATGCCGACCAAAGAGGTCGACAGCCGCCCGGCGCAGCCAGTCGCACAGGTGCACGAGCTTTCGCCGGAGCCGACCCATCCGCAGTTGCCGGAGACCGACGCCGTGGCCGAGTTGATTGGCGAGGCGCAACGGTTCTCACCCGGCACGCTCGTTGCGCTGCTCGACGCCAGCCTTGCGCTTTGAGAGCCTTGGGGCATAGGCAAGGCGAATGGGGGACGTGGAGCGGTATCAAGTCCTTCGCCCGATGGGCGGGGACGGCGTCACGTTTGCGGCTCGGGACTCCGCGGCGATCGAGAGCACGTCGCGCGTAGTCGTCCTCGAGCGGGTGACCAGCTCTTCGCTGCCGGCCGACGAGCGCGTCGCCGCCGTGAGGCGTGCTCGCTCTCTCGTGCCCATCGTGAACCCACGAATCGTGCGTGTCCGCGAGGTCGTCGAACGCGAAAACGAAGTGCTCGTCGCCTACGACTTCGTCGACGGCGAGTGGCTGTCCGCGCTCACCGCGTTCGAGCCTCGCGCGCCCCTCGACGTCACGTTGCGCATGGTGCTCGACGTGCTCGACGGCCTCGCCGTTCTTCACGACTTGCGCGACGAGCGGGGCCAGCCGCGTCCGGTCGTCCACGGCGGGTTGACCCCCGACACCGTTCTCGTCGGCCTCGACGGCGTCGCGCAGATCGCCCGCGCGTGCCGCCTCGTGCGCACGGGGACCGAGGAGAGGTACGTCGCGCCCGAGCTCCGCCAGCGCGGCGGCGCGGCCGACGTGCGTTCGGACATCTACTCGGTCGGGACCATCCTGCGCGACATTCTCGGCGCGCCGACGCCCCAGGAGAAGTGGGCGGAGCCCCTGACCGAAATCGCGTGGCGGGCGTGCTCGTTCGAGCGCGAGAGCCGGTGGCCTTCGGCCTTGACCATGGCAGCAGCTCTGCGGCGGTCCGTCGGGGCGCGCCTGGCCACGCCCGCGAAGATCGCCTCGTTCGCACGCGACCGGTTCGGCGAGCGCGTGCGGGCGCGGCGCATTGCGCTGGAAGCGCTCGAGGCGGGACCGCCCTCGGTCGAGTCCGTGCGCCCGTCCGACATGGAGGTGCTCGCGGAGGTGAACGAGCTGCACTCCGATCCCAAGACGCTGCGCCCGCCCAGGCTTTCGAGACCCGCCATCGGGCGCGTCGAGCTCGCGAGGGCCGCCGATCGCTGGGGCGTCGCGCACGACGATGAAGCGGGTCGCAGGGTAGCGACGCATCGCGGACTCGCTCCGCCTCCGCCGCGGCTCCAACCGACGCCATCGCCTGCCCCGGCGCAAGCGCCGCCGCCCGTCCCGCCACGGGTGCTGCCGTCGCCTCCCCTGCCAGAGGACGCACCCTTCGCGGCGCCCCCGCCGGTCGCGACCGAATCGCCCTTTGCGCCGCTCGAGCCGAACGCTCTCGCACAGCCCGATCTGGCCGAGTTCTCTTCCCCGCCTCCTCCGCGGAGAGGCAGGTCGGACGTGGCCCCCTGGCTGTCCGCGCCGCCGGCGGCCCGTCCCGTTCGGACGCGCTTCGTCCTTCAGGCGTCCGTCGTCGCTGCCGGTATGGTCCTGACCTTCGTCATCGGCTGGTGGGCGGGACGTTCGGGTCCGACCTCGGCGGAGGGACAAGCGGCTACGCCGGCGTCCGCGCCCGTGGAGCAACCGTCACGCGCGCTGTCGGTCGCCCCGACGGTTCGGCCCCCGACGCCCGGGGCGGCCGCCAACCTGCAGGCGACGTCGTTGGCCGCATCGGCGGAGCCCTCGGCGCCTTTGGCGGCCGCGCCCCCGTCGGCGCCGGTGGCCATCGCACCGGCTCCTTCCCCTCCGGAGACACCTCCCGCCGCGCCGCCCTCCAGCGCTGCGCCCGCGCCTCCTCCCGCACCCGAGCCTGCCGTGGCCCCGGCGAGCGAGAAGCCAGCTCCCGAGCGGCCGGCGGTCGTGGCGCCGGTGGTTTCATCCCCCAAGCGGGGCCCCGCCTCCACCCCGGCGGCCCCGGGTACGACCCCTGCGCCGAAGGCCGCGGCGGCTCCCGCGTCGTCGGGGAGCTACAACCCGAGCGAGCTCTGAAGCGAGCGGCCCAACCAGACGACCTGCGCGTGGTTCAGCCACGTGCGTTGCCGCCGCGCGAAGACACGCGTCGCCCGGACGATCGCCGTTTCGAGGTCGCCGCGCGCGAGCTCGCCGGCCAGCATCGCGCGCACTTGGGCATAACCCACGCTGCCCATGGCGCGCGCCCCGCCGTAGCCGCGCGCGAGCAGATGCTCCACCTCTTCGATCCACCCGCTGGCGAGCCAGGCGCTGGCACGAGCCCGGATATGCTCGGTGAGGACGGCGGGGTCGCACGCGATGGCGACCAGCGTCGCGTGGTGCACGACGCGCTCGAACGCATGCTCCTTTTGCCAGGCGCTCAGCGGCTTGCCCGTGAGCTCGAACACTTCGAGGGCGCGACTGACGCGCACCAGGTCGTTCGGATGGAGGCGGGCCGCGCTCTCGGCGTCGACGACCGCGAGCCGTGCGTGCAGCGCGGGTCGTCCCTCGCGCTCGGCCATCGCACGATGCGCCTCGCGTAGCTCGGGGCTCCCGGCGGGCGCCTCGGCGAGGCCGAAGAGCAGCGCTTTGATCCACAGGAACGTGCCGCCGCACACGATCGGCACCCGGCCGCGCGTGCGGATGTCGTCGATCGCGGCCGCGGCGCGCGCCGCCCAGGACGCGGCGTCGATCGCGATCGAGCGGGTCGATCGCGCCGACCAGATGGTGCGGAGCGCGCGACAGCTCCTCGGCCGTGGGTTTTCCCGAGCCGACGTCGAACCCGCGGTACACCTGGACGCTGTCGGCGCTGATCACCTCGCCGCCGAGGCGGGCCGCGAGCTCGACGGCGAGGGCCGTCTTGCCGCTGGCGGTGGGGCCTACGATCGCCAGAAGGTCGCCGGGCCGCTCGCGCGCCGCGCGCAGCGCCTCTTCAACGACCGACACGTCTCTCGAGCTCGTCATATCCGATGCGTGTGACGACCGGGCGTCCGTGCGGACAGTGGCCCGCGAAATCGATGTCGTCGAGCGCCCGGAGCAGCGCGCTCGCTTCCTCGCGCGAGAGGACGTCGCCCGCCCGGACGCTTCCGTGGCAGGCCATCGTCGCGAGCACCAGGTCGGCCGCGTCGCCGAACGGCCGCCGCGCCGCGCGCCCCAGCTCCGCGACGAGATCGCGAACGATGCGCTCGGGGCGTACGCGCGCGAGAAGCGTCGGCACCGCGTGAACGGCGACCGCGGCCGCGCCGACCGCCCGGAGCTCCACGCCGAGCTGCGCGATCTCGCCCGCGTGCTCCTCGAGGCTGGCCACCTCCGCCGGAAGCAGCTCGACCACGTCGGGGAGCAGCAGCCGCTGGGTCGTCACCGCGCGCGCGAGGAAGGCAGTGCGGAGGCGGTGGAACGTCACGCGCTCGGCGGCCGCGTGTTGATCGAGCACGTAGAGGCCGTCGCTCCCGGCGCACACGAGGAACGTGGCGCGAACCTGCCCGAGGAGCTCGAGCGAACCGTAGAATCCGCCGCCGTCGAACAGCTCGGGCGCGGGAGACTGGAGCGTCGTGCGCTCGGAGGTCGGTCCCGGGGACTGCGACTTCTGTGTCGACGGTGGGCCTCCTCCGGCCGGCGTGAGCTCCCAGGGGTCCGCGCGCGGCTCGGCGAGGGGCGGGGCCGAGGGCGGATGCGTCGGCGGCGGAGGGCGCAGGCCTCCCCACGCGCGCGGCGCGCCGAGGGCCGGCACGGAGAAGGCGCGCGCCAGCGCCGCGTGCAGCTCGCGCGTGACCGCGTCGAAGACCGCGCGCGCGTCGGCGAACCGGACTTCGGCCTTCTGCGGGTGGACGTTGACGTCGACCAGCTCGGTCGGCAGCTCGATGTAGACGACCCCGACCGGGTAGCGGCCCGGCTCGAGCACCGAGCCGTACGCCTGCGCCACCGCACGCGCGATCGCGCGATCGCGCACCGGGCGCCCGTTGACGAGCAGATGCAGCCCCACGGCGCCTGCGCGCGCGCGCTCCGGGGGCGAGAGGTACGCCTCGACGCGCATCGGCCCGCGCTCGCCGAGACACGCCTCGAGCGGCTCGTCGTCGAACGTCTGCGCCGTGCGCTCGCGCCGGGTCGCCACGCGAAGCCATTCGCGCGCCGCCCGGCCATCTCGCACCAGGAAGAAGCTCACCTCCGGCCGCGAGAGGGCCGCCAGGAGCATCGCCTCGCTCACGTGCGCCGCCTCGGTGCCGGTCGACTTCAGGAACTTGCGCCGCGCCGGCACGTTGAAGAAGAGGTCGCGCACCTCGATGCTCGTCCCCTCGGCGGCTCCGGCGGGGCGCGTCTGCGCCGGCGCTCCCCCCTCGACCGCGACCTCGGTCCCCTCCGGGGCGCCGCGCAGTCGAGTGACCAGGCGAAGCTTGGCCACAGAAGCGATGCTCGGCAGCGCCTCGCCGCGGAAACCGAAGGTGTGCAAGGAGAAGAGGTCGCGCTCGCCGCGGATCTTGCTCGTCGCGTGCCGCTCGAGCGCGAGGAGTGCGTCGTCCGCGTCCATGCCCTCGCCGTCGTCGGTCACCCGCACGCGCGCGACCCCGCCGTTGTCCAGCTCCACCTTGACCCGCGTCGACCCCGCGTCGATCGCGTTCTCCACGAGCTCCTTGACGACGCTGGCGGGACGCTCGACCACCTCGCCCGCGGCGATCTGGTCGGCGAGATCGTTCGGCAGCCTGCGGATGCGCCCCATCGCGCCCTATCGCTCCTCCACCGCGGCCGCCGCCTCGTCGAAGACGGCCCGCGCGCGCCGCCGGGTGAGCCCCACGAGCACGAACGCGCTCCCGAGCGTGTGCATGACCAGCTCGATGGGCCCGCCCGCCCTGCGAATGCGGTCGCTGAGCCTCGCCGCGCTCTCGGACTCTCGCTTCCCGAGGACGCTTTCGCGGACCGTCGCCGATGCCAGAGCGGATTCGTAGCGCAGGTTGGCCTCGTGGACGTCGCGCAGCAGCCACGCACTCAGCGGGGCTAGCGCCGCCTGCACGAAGACGAGCTGCACCAGCGCCGCGCGCCCGCCGCTGCTGCCGCCGATGGTCCGCATCGCGAAAAAGACGGTGCCGCTGCCGAGGAGCAGCATGGCGACCGAGAGCGGCCAGCCGGTGCGCTTGGCGCCGTCGAGCGCACCGACGTACGCCTCGAAGCGCGCCTGCACCGCCGCGCGGTCGTCGTCGTCGGCGATTTCGCGTGCCGCCGGCGTGGCCACGATCGCGTCGGCGGGCGCGCGGTAAAAGGCGAAGAGGGCGCACCCGTTGAAGGCGCTCATCATGCCCAGCCCCAGCGCGACCGAGAGGGCCACGACGAGGTACCACGGGCGTTTGCGGTCCTGCGCGGCCATGCTGCAGTCTGCGCCATAGCACGCGAGCGCGCGCGCGGGCAGCTCGGCGCAGCCTGCTCGGATCCCGCGCGGGGGTCAATGCTCCTTGTGGGGAACCGGATGCGGGGGCATCACCATGCCGGGGGGCATGCCGGGGTACCCGCCGGGCATGCCGCCGGGCATCGCGCCCGGCATCGCACCGAGCCCGGCGAGCATCTGCCCGAGGTCGACGACCTTGTAGGTCGGCGGATACGTAAACTCCGTATCCGGCATGCTCCGCTTGTCGATCTTCGTCACCTCGACGCGATTCTCCTCGGTCGTGCCGTCCTTCGCGTAGCCGATGAAGCGCAGCGGGAAGTGCTTGCCGTCGAGCAGCTCGGCCGCCCAGAGGTGCTCGGTCGGGATACCCGTGATGGGAATGCTAAACCAGGAGATCCCCTCCTGCGCGACGCACACGGTGCCCTCTTTGTGGTCGCTCGCGACGTCCCAGTACTCGCACTTGTAGCCGGCGACGGTGTCGTATTTGCCGGTCTTGGTGATCTTGGTCGGGGGGCCTTTCGGCTCCGAGCCTCCGCCGGCGTGCGGCATGGACGGACTGCTGCCCACGCCCTTGAGCTGCTCGCCGCTCTTGTTGAGATCGATCACCATGACCTGCTTCTGCGCGTCCGACACGATGTCGAGCTTCTTCGCCGGCGAGTCGAAGATGACGTACGCCTTGGGGCCGAACATGGCGGCGCCGTGGCTGCCGGCCAGCTTCTCGGGCACCTCGAAGCGCAGCTTGCCGGTCTTGCCGAAGACCGAGAGGGTCGTGGGGCTCGACCCCGGCTTGTTGTCCTTGGCGAGGATGTCGATCTCGCCCTCGAAGCCGTTGAGCAGCGAGCCGAGCACGTTCGCGGCGGGCGTGTCCGAGGAGGCCACGCCGCCCTCGGCACCTTCGGGGTTGGACTTCTTGCAGCCGAACGTCGCAAGGGTGATGCACGTGGCGAGGAGGAGGCGGTTGGGTCGCATGGTGCCGCCCAGAATACGCCCGTTTTCGGGCCGGAGCGTCAAACGACAACTGGGAGCGAACCCATGCAAGTCCGGGCGAGTCGCCGCGTGTCACGGCAGGGCGTACACCGTCTTCACACTGGCTTGCGCAGGCTGGTCGCGCGCTACCAGGGGGGAGGCAGTGCCGAGGTTGGGGTCGGGGTCGGGGTCGGGGTCGCGAAGGGAAGCTCGCGGGCCTCTTCCCAGTCGCACGCGTCGAGGACGATTTCGCGTCAGTCGGCCCCGCGCTCTCTAGGATGCGGCCGAGCGTGAGCCTATCCATCCCGCCGTCGGCGCCGGATATTGCCGGCGAGAAGGGAGGCGCCGACCGCGTCGACCCGTCGCTGGTCGCGCTGCTCGCCGTCGCCAGCGGGGCGGTCGTCGCCAACCTCTATTACGCGCAGCCTCTCTTGCCGGAGATGCAGCATGCGCTCGGGAGCTCCGAGCGCGCGATCGGCGGCATCCCGATGGCGACGCAGCTCGGCTACGGCGCGGGAATTCTCGGCGTCGTGCCGCTCGGCGACCGGCTGGAGCGGCGCCGGCTCATCGTCGTGATGACGGCGCTCTCGGGCGTGGCGTTGCTCGGGGTCGCGGTATCGCCGGGCGTCGAGGCGCTGCTCGCGCTCTCGTTCGTGCTGGGGCTGGCGTCGATGGTCCCGCAGCTCATCGTCCCGTATGCGGCCGCGGCGGCGCCTGCCCGAGCGCGTGGGCGAGTCGTCGGGACCGTCATGGCCGGGTTGCTCGTGGGCATCCTGCTGTCGCGCAGCATCAGTGGCTTCGTCGGAGGCGCGTTCGGCTGGCGCGGGGTCTACCTGACCGGCGCCGCGCTGATGGGCGCCCTCGCGCTCCTGCTCGCGCTACGCCTGCCCGCGCAGCGCCCCGAGTCGCGCGTCCCGCTCGGTGAGCTCTACGGGTCGCTCGCCCGCATCGTGCGCGACGAGCCGGTCGTCCGCCTGCACTCGCTGCTCGGCGCGATGAGCTTCGGCGCGTTCAGCGCTTTCTGGTCGACGCTCGCCTTCCATCTGGCCTCGCTTCCCGCTCGTTACGGCAGCGGCGTCGTCGGTGCGTACGGCCTGGTCGGCGTAGCCGGGGCGCTCGCGGCGCCGGTCGTGGGACGCTTCACGGACCGGCGCGATCCGCGCATCGTCAACCTGGGGGCGCTGGCGATGCTGCTTGGGTCGTTCGTCGTGCTCGCGACGCTCGGCCGATTGCTCGCGGCCATCGCAATCGGGACCCTCTTTCTGGACGTCGCCGTGCAGTCCAATCACATCTCGAACCAGGCGCGCATCTTCGCGCTGGCGCCCGAGCTGCGCAGCCGGTTGAACACCGTCTACATGACCTCGTACTTCGCCGGCGGCGCGGCAGGCTCGTGGTTCGGCGTGATCGCCTGGACGCGGGCCGGCTGGGTAGGCGCGTGCGCGGTGGGCGCGGCGATGTCCGTCGTGGCGATCTCCGCGCTGCTGGTGGCGAGGGCGCGCGAGCTCGGAGGACGTCACCCGAGTCGACGCGCGGGCGGGTGACCAACGGGCGCGAGTCGGACGAATTGAATCACGAAGGGCGAAGTACCGTGCGTCACCGCCGGCGACTCCTGGGTGTTGGTCGTGGTGAACACGTCAAAGCGACTCGAGCAATGAGAAAAGGACCGCCTGGTTTCGTGAAAGGTCCTTTGTCTTGGGACAGAGGACCTCGTCCTTTTGACCGAGGGCCGCTGCCCGTTCGTGGAGGACCTTTTCGTATTGGCGTCGGGTCCTCGCCATTGGGCATAGGACCCTTTCGTTTTGGAGGAGGGCCTTGGCTCGTTGGTGAAGGGCCTTGTCCTCCCGGTGGAGGTCCCTTGCCAATCGACGACGGACCTCGGCGTGTTCGGCGAGGGCCTTTGCCATCTGGCGGACGGCCGTTGCCTGTCGTCGGAGGGCCTTTGTCCGTTGGCGATGGCCCTCCGCTCGTTGGCGGAGAGCCTCTTCCAGCTGGCGAAGGACCTCTTCTTGTTGACGATGGGCCTCCATCGATTGGCGGAGGACCTCTTTGCGTTGGTAAAGGGCCTTTCCCTTCTGGCGATCCCCGTCCGCGTGTTGACGAAGGGTCTCTGCCAATTGGCGAAGGACCTCTTCCTGTCCGTCAAGGGCCTCTGCCAATCGACGAAGGGCCTCTCCCCTTTGGAAGAGCGGGTTGGGCAGTCCGCCGTGGACCTTTCGTGCATTGCGGCTGCGCTCGCGCTTCCGGCAACGCCGCTCCGCCTCGAGCCCGGGAGACCCTTCGTCGAGGAGGAGCGGCGTTTGCCGTAGCGAACGAGCCGTTCGAGGTTGGCGTCGTCCCTCTCGACCTTCTCAATCGGGGGTCGCCTGCGGGGCGGGGCTGGCGTCGAGGTCGAGGTCGAGGTCGGGGTCGGGGTCGAGGTCCGACCGCTCACAGCTCCCGCGCAATCTCCCCCAGCGTGCGCACCGCGCGCGCGATGGTCTCCGACCACGGGAACCCGCAGCTTATGCGCACGCAGTTGGCGAAGCGCGCCTTGGCCGAGAAGATGGGCCCCGGCGCGAC
This sequence comes from uncultured delta proteobacterium, assembly GCA_963720145.1. Classification (GTDB taxonomy): domain Bacteria; phylum Myxococcota_A; class Polyangia; order Polyangiales; family Polyangiaceae; genus Palsa-1150. The sequence continues at coordinate 122,888 of CAVREO010000025.1, read as the reverse complement.
GCTCACGCCGCGCGCGGCGGCGCGGGCGTGAAGCTCGAGGGCGCTCTTGCCGGCGGGCATCTCGACCCAGAGCAAGAACCCGCCGCGCGGGCGCGAGATGCGCGTGCCCTCGGGGAAGTGCTGCGCGATGGCCTCGCTGACGCGCGCGACCTGGTCGGCCACGCAACGCCGCAGCCGGCGAAGGTGCCGCTCGTAGCCGCCGCTCTCGAGAAAGTCGGCGATGGCCATCTGCGGCAGCGTGGGGCAGGCGACCGTCTGGGCGAACTTGAGTCGCTCGACCGCTTCGCGGAAGCGGCCCGGGACGACGTATCCGACGCGGTAGCCGGGGGCGAGCGTCTTCGAGAACGACGCGCACAGCATGACCATGCCGCGCCGGTCGAAGGCGCGCACCGGCCGCGGGCGCGCGCCGTCGAAGTGAAGGTCCCCGTAAATGTCGTCCTCGATGAGCGGCACGTCGCGGCGCGCGAGGATCTGCACGAGCTCGCGCTTGGCCTCGTCGGGCATGAGCGCGCCGATCGGGTTCGAGAAGTTCGCGACCACCAGACAGGCCTTGACGCGATGGCGCCGGAGGGCTTCGTCGAGCAGCGCGAGGTCCATTCCGGTGCCGGCGCGGGCGGGGATCTCGAGCGCGCGCATCCCGAGGCTCTCGATGAGCTGCAGGACGCCGTAGTACGAGGGCGACTCGACGGCGACGGTGTCGCCGGCGCGCGCCACGCTCCGCAGGCACAGGTGCAGCGCCTCCATCGTGCCGATGGTCGTCACGACCTCGTCGGGGCCGATGGCGACCCCCCACTCGGCCGCGCGGCGCGCGATCTGGCGGCGCAACGCAGGCAACCCCGGGGGCGGATCGTAGGCGAGGCCGAGGCCCCCTGCGGCGCGCGCGACGGCGGCCAGGCCGCGGTTGAGCCGGCGGGCGGGCAAGAGCAGTGGGCTCATGAAGCCGCCCCCGAGGAGCACCATGTTCGGGTCGTGCGCTGCGCCGTACACGCGCTTGACCGAGATCGCTGACGCTGACGAGCGTCGCCTGCGCGCTGGACCGCGGCGGCCGCGGCTCGGCGACACGCGCGGCCCGCGTCGCGCGCACGTAGTGGCCCGACTGCGGACGCGCCTCGACGAGGCCGCGCCTCTCGAGCAAGAGGTACGCCTGAAGCACCGTCGCGACGCTGACGCCGCGCTGACCGCTGAGCGCGCGCACCGACGGAAGGCGATCGCCCGCGCGAAGCGCGCCCTTCTCGACGAGGACCGACAGCTCCGTGGCGAGCTGCTCGTAGAGGTGGACGGCGGGGGCGGCGAGGGCGGAAGACGCGCTCGACATGCCTCTTCCATACGACAGAACCGTGTTGCTCGGCAGGCACAGTGGTCCGGCACCCGCAAGGATACAGTTGGCCGCGGCGACGACTGTGCTGGTCTCAGATCGGCGAGACTGCATCTGTTCCGGAAGCGCCGGCGGCCCTACCTTCGTCCCCGTGGACAGCCATCGACCCGCCCGTGCCAGCGCCGGTGTCGTCCTGGCGTACCTCGCCGTGTGCATCATCTGGGGCTCCACGTATTTCGGCATCCGCGTCGCGCTCGAGAGTTACCCGCCCTTCTTCCTCGGTGCTGCGCGCTTCCTCCTCGCGGGCGGCGCGCTCTACGCGTTCGCGCGGGCCCGGGGCGAGGCTTCGCCGCGGCCGGCCGAGTGGGGGGCGGCGCTTCTCACCGGGGCGCTCTTCTTCGTCGTCGGAAACGGCTTCCTCAACCTCGCGGAGCGCTCCGTCTCCTCCGGGCTCGCGTCGGTGCTCGTCGCGACGATGCCGCTGTGGACGACGCTCTTCGCGCCGCTCTTCGGCCAACGTGTCACACGCGTCGAAGGGGCGGGCGTCTTCGTGGGCCTGGTCGGCGTCGCGGTCATGAACGCCGGCGGCGAGCTGCGGGCGAGCCCTGCGGGAGCGGCGTTCGGCCTTCTCGCGCCCATGGGCTGGGCGCTCGCATCCCTCGCGAGCCCGCGGCTTCCGCTGCCCCGGGGCGCGATGCGAACCGCGGCGCCAATGCTCGCGGGGGGCGCGGCGCTGCTCGTCGTGAGCCTCTGCGCCGGCGAGCACCCGGCGTCGGCGCAGTCGCTGCACGCCGCGGCTCCGTTCGCGGTCCGGTCGGTGCGGTCGCTCGTGGCGCTCGGGTACCTGGCGATCTTCGGCTCGCTCGTCGGCTTCTCGGCCTACTCGCTGCTTCTTCAGAAGACCCGCCCCGTCGTCGCGACGAGCTACGCGTACGTGAATCCGGTCATCGCCGTCGTGCTCGGCGCCGCCTTCGCCGGCGAACGGCTGGGGCTCGCGAGCGTGGCCGGCGCGGCCATCGTGCTGGCCGCGGTCGTGCTGGTGGGCGTCACGCGGGCGCGGCGAGTTGTGGCATGATGGCCCGATGCGGACGATTCCCTCCCCCCTGCTGCGCGGCGCACGGATGACCTGCGTGCCCGCTGCGCTCTGGCTGACCGCCTGCGGGCCCTCGCCCATTCACGTCAACGGCGTCATGCGGGAGTCCACCGAGATGCGCCCGCTGCGCAACCTGCCCCAGGGCGCGTACGCGCAGCTTCGTGTCCTGGTCAGCGCCACCTCCGAGGCGGGCGAGCAAGGCGCGGCGCCCGAATGTGGAGCGACGCCCCTCGAGGGCGCCGAGGACCACAACAACGCAGCGTGCGTTCCGGCCGACGCGGCGAACATCGCGGTGCGGCTCGTGCGCCAGAGGCTGCGGTCGTACGGACTGACGCTTGTGCGCGAAGCGCGCGAGCCTCACGACTTCGACGTACGCGTCGTCGTGGTCGGCGTCGCGCCGAAGAAGCCCGAGCCGATGCTCGTCAGGGCGGCCGCCAAGGTGCTGTTCAAGCGCAGCGGCGAGGGCGGCCCGAACGCCCCCGCGGGGGGCTTCTTCGGCGGCGTCGACGAGAAGGCGGCGGGCGACGCGTTCGAGGGAGTCGCGAAGGACTGCGCGATGCAGGACTCCGAGCTCGCCGAGTTCTCCGCGTCGGCGGTGCAGCCGATGACGCCCGATTTCGACATCACGGCTCTCACGAGCGACGCCGTCGACAACGTCGTCGGCTGCGCCGAGCTCGCTCGCTTCTTCGTCGACGCGAAGAACCGCTATCCACGCGCGGCGCCGCCGGCTCCGGCGTCGCCGGCGCCTTCCTCGCCCGTGCCCGCTGCCCCGGCGCACTGACGCTCCGGCGCTACCTGGGCTAGGCTCGCGCGCCCGAAGCCCATGGCCGAGGCGCGCATCCTGACGTTGAACGCAGGCTCCTCGAGCCTGAAGTACGCGCTTTTCGAGCCCGTGCCGCAGATGGGCGGGCGCTTCGCGCGGCTCGCGTCCGGCAAGCTCGACCGAGTCGGACAGCGCCCGGAGGACTCGGCGGCCGCCCTCGAACAGGCGCTCGCGGCGCTGGGGCCGCACGGCGGGCTCGCGCGGCTCACGGCCGTGGGACATCGCATCGTGCACGGAGGCGCGGCGTTCGATCGCTCCGTGCGCATCACGGCCGAAGCGCTGGCGGCGCTCCGCCAGCTGGCCGTGCTCGACCCGGACCACTTGCCCGCGGAGATCGCGATTGTCGAAGCGATGCGCGCGCGAGCGCCGGGAACGCCGCAGGTGGCCTGCTTCGACACCGCGTTTCACCGCACGATGCCGCGCGTCGCGCGCCTCTTGCCCATTCCCCGCAGCTACGAGGCGCGCGGGCTGCGTCGCTACGGGTTTCACGGGCTGTCGTATCAGTTCCTCCTCGAGGAGCTCGAGCGCGTCGCCGGGGAGCCCGCCGCGCGCGGACGGCTCGTCCTGGCCCACCTCGGGGCAGGCGCCAGCCTCGCCGCGGTGCACGAGAAGCGCTGCGTCGATACGACGATGGGCTTCACGCCGAACTCGGGCGTTCCGATGGGCACGCGATCGGGTGACCTGGAGCCAGGCGCCCTGCTCGAGATGCTTCGGCTCGATGCCCTCGGCGTGGACGCGCTCGACGACATCCTGAGCCACCGCTCCGGCTTGCTCGGCGTCTCCGAGTCGAGCGCCGACATGCGCGATCTGCTCGCGTGCGAAGGGGCCGACCCGCGCGCCGCCGACGCGGTCGCGCTCTTCTGCTACGCCGTGACGAAGGCCGTCGGCGCGCTCGCGGCGGCGCTCGGCGGCGTCGAGACGCTCGTCTTCGCGGGCGGAATCGGCGAGAACGCCGCGCCGGTGCGCGCGCGTGTCGTGCGGGGGCTCGCGCATCTGGGCATGCGCCTGGACGACGCGCGCAACGAGGCGAGCGCGCCCGTGATCTCGGCGGACGCGAGCGCGTGCGCCGTTCGCGTCATCCGCACCGACGAAGAGGCCATCATCGCCCGCGAGTCGATGCGAGTGCTCCTTTCCGGAGCCGCACCCGAGCCCGGAGCCCCTTCGTGAACGCCGATCCAGGAGGAGAACGATGAACGAGCCGCTGGGCCCCGAGGTATACCGCCGACTCGACGCGACATGGCGCGCGGCGAACTACCTGTCCGTGGGGCAAATCTACCTGCTCGCCAACCCGCTCCTGCGCGAGCCGCTGCGCTTCGAGCACGTCAAGCCACGCCTGCTCGGCCACTGGGGTACGACGCCGGGCTTGAACTTCCTTTACGCGCACGCCAACCGCGTCATCAAGGAGCGGGACCTCGAGGCGATCTTCGTGTGCGGTCCCGGCCATGGCGGTCCGGGGGTCGTCGCCAACACGTGGCTCGAAGGCACGTACAGCGAGCTTTATCCGAACGTGTCGCGCGACGAGGTCGGGATGCGCCTGCTCTTCAGGCAGTTCTCGTTCCCGGGCGGCATCCCCAGCCACGTGGCGCCCGAGACGCCCGGCAGCATTCACGAAGGGGGCGAGCTCGGTTACGCGCTCTCGCACGCGTTCGGCGCGGCCTTCGACAATCCGAAGCTCCTCGTCTTCTGCGTGGTCGGCGACGGCGAGGCCGAAACGGGCCCGCTGGCGACGAGCTGGCACTCCAACAAGTTCCTCAATCCGGTGCGCGACGGGGCGGTGCTGCCGATCTCTGCACCTCAACGGCTACAAGATCGCCGGGCCGACCGTGCTCGCCCGAATCCCGCAGGAGGAGCTCGAGCAACTTTTTCGCGGTTGCGGGTGGGCGCCGCGCTTCGTCGAGGGCGACGACCCGGCGCAGATGCATCCGAAGATGGCGGCGGTGCTCGACGAGGCCGTCGGAGAGATCGCGCGCATCCAGGGCGAGGCGCGATCGCGCGGGTTTGCCACGCGCCCGCGCTGGCCGATGGTCGTGCTGAAGACGCCGAAGGGGTGGACGGGACCGAAGCAGGTCGACGGCGTGCCCATCGAAGGGACGTTCCGCGCGCACCAGGTGCCCATCGAGATCGGCCACGAGCCCAAGCACCTTTCGGTGCTCGAGGCTTGGCTGAAGAGCTACCGGCCCGAGGAGCTCTTCGACGCGCGCGGGCGGCCGGTGGACGACGTGACCGCGCTCGCGCCCGAGGGTGACCGCCGGATGAGCGCGAACCCCCACGCCAACGGGGGGCTGCTCCGCAAGGACCTGCGGATGCCGGACTTTCGCACGTACGCGGTCGACGTGCCGTCTCCGGGCGTCGCGCAGGCCGAGGCGACGCGCGTGCAGGGCAACTTGATTCGCGACTGCCTGCAGCTGAACGACGAGGCCCACAACTTTCGCGTGTTCAGCCCCGACGAGACCAACTCGAATCGCTGGAACGCCGTCTTCGAGGTGACCTCGCGCGCGTCGGTCGCCGAGATCCTGCCCGGGGACGATCACGAGTCGCCCGACGGCCGCGTCATGGAGATGCTGAGCGAGCACCAGTGTCAGGGCTGGCTCGAGGGGTACTTGCTCACCGGCCGTCACGGCTTTTTCTCCTGCTACGAGGCGTTCATCCACATCGTCGACTCGATGTTCAACCAGCACGCCAAGTGGCTCAAGGTGGCGCGGACCATCCCGTGGCGGCGCCCCATCTCGTCGCTCAACTACCTGCTCACGTCTCACGTGTGGCGCCAGGACCACAACGGCTTCAGCCATCAGGATCCCGGTTTCATCGATCACGTCGTGAACAAGAAGGCGGACGTCATCCGCGTTTACCTGCCACCGGACGCCAACACGCTGCTCAGCGTGACCGACCACGTTCTCCGGAGCGTCAACTACGTGAACGTCGTCGTCATCGGCAAGCAGCGCGCGCCGCAGTGGCTCACGATGGATCAGGCGATCAAGCACTGCAGCGCGGGAATCGGCATCTGGGAGTGGGCGAGCAACGATCAGGGCGGCGAGCCCGACGTCGTCATGGCGTGCGCGGGCGACGTTCCGACCCTCGAGACGCTCGCAGCGGTGGATCTCCTGCGGCACGAGATTCCGGGTCTGAAGATGCGCGTCGTGAACGTCGTCGACCTCATGAAGCTGCAACCGACGAGCGAGCACCCCCACGGCCTGCCCGACCGAGACTTCGACGGCCTCTTCACGGCGAATCGCCCGGTCATCTTCGCGTACCACGGCTACCCGTGGCTCATTCACCGGCTGACCTACCGTCGTACCAACCACGTGAATTTTCACGTGCGCGGCTACAAGGAAGAGGGGACGACGACGACGCCGTTCGACATGGTCGTGCGCAACGACATGGATCGCTTTCACCTCGTGCAGGACGTCATCGACCGCGTGCCGCACCTGGGGACGCGCTACGCGTACCTGCGCCAGCGCATGGGCGACAAGCTCGTGGAGCACGGCGAGTACATCCGGGCGCACGGCGACGACATGCCCGAGGTTCGCGACTGGCGCTGGCGGGCTCCGCCAGCGGGCTAGGGCCTGTCTTGCAAGTGGTCAGGAGGCGGACGAGCGCTCAGAACGAGAACGAGAACGTGCTCGAGCACGCGCTCAGAACGAGAACGAGAGCGAGAACGTGCTCGGGCTCGAGCACGAGTACGAGCACGGCAGCGAGGACGAGAAGGAGAGCGAGGACGTGTACGAGGGCACGTGGCGGTTTGGCGGCACACCCTGGTGAGCACTGCGTGATGCGCCCGGGGGCCTCGGATTTTGCCGAACCTGATCGCGCAGCTCCGAATTCCCGTACAGCCCCTATGCGGATGGACGGCTCAACGAGCTCCTGCGGCTTCGCATGCGCTGCCGCTCAACCCCAGGGTTCCCCGCGTCCTCGCCCTCGCCCTCGGCCTCGTACTCGCTGCCGTCCTCGTGCTCGTACTCGAGCCCGAGCACGTTCTCGTTCTCGTTCTCGTTCTCGTTCTCGTCGTCCGCACGCCCGAGGCGCGAACCGCCCGTTGGTCTACACTACGCAGGTGCCGCGCGCGCACGTCCTGACAGTCGAGCCGCTCGGCCGCGACGCCGTCGCGCTGACTCAGTGCATGGCCATCGACGCAGACGCGTTCCCGTTTGCGAGCGTGCAGTTCGGCCAGCGCGCGGCATCGCTGCAGGTGCTCATCGCTCGCGACGAGCGTGAGGGGCGTGTCGTGGGCTTTCTGGCGGGGCGCGTGCGAAAGGGGTCGCTCACGATTCACGGCGTCGCCGTGGACCGCGCCGTCCGCCGGCACGGCGTGGGACGCAAGCTGGTGCGCGAGGCGGTCGCGCGGGCGCGCGCCGAGGGGCTGGGCGCGCTGGTCTTGCAAGTCGGCGTGGCGAACGGCGCCGCGCTCGCGCTCTACGAGAGCGAGGGCTTCCGGATCGTCCAGCGGGTCGCCGGGTACTACGCGGCCGGCGTCTACGGAGGCGAACGCGACGCGTACCGTATGGTGCTGCGGCTGTAGCGTTTACGTTTCTTCACTCGAGCGAGCCGCGACATGCCCCCGGCCCGTGCGCATCGATCTCGGGGAGACCGGAGCGTCGGTCTCGGGAGGTCACGATGTTCGGGTTCATCATGGGTACCGTTTGCCTGATAGCGCTGTTCAAGGTCCTGCGACGAGGTCGCGGCTACCACGGCGGGTGCGGTCGCGGCTTTCGCGGCGGCTACCCCGGCGGCGGCGGGTCGCGCTGGGCATTCCGGTGGCTCTTCGAACGGCTGGAGACGACGCCCAGCCAGGAGAAGGTCATCGTGGAGGCGCTCGATCTCGTCCGCGAGAATCGCCGAGTCATCGCCGAAGAGGCGCGCCAGACACGGGCGGATCTCGCGCACGCCGTCGCGGGGGGCTTGATCGACGACCACTCCCTCGAGGAGACCTTCGCACGGCATGATCGCCTGCTCGCCCAGCTGCGCGTCTCGTTCGTCGAGGCGCTCAAGAGGGTGACCGAGACGCTCGACGAGCGACAGCGCAAGCAGGCGGCCGACATGCTCGAGCGAGGTCCATGGCGCGGCGCGGCATGGCGCGGTCCCTATCGCGGCGACGGGATGTGGGCTTGAGGATTCGAGGAGGAACGCCGATGAGACGCAGAATCGTCCTTGGACTGCTCACGCTGGGAGTCCTGGCTGGCTACGGCTCGGGAATCGCGCGCTTGGTGCACGCGCACGACCACTGCCACACGCACGCGCCGTCGACGGAGTGCGCACACCCATGACGGCGGGGGAGCTCCCCCCGGTTAAGGCTTCCGGGTGGGGAGCTCGAGGGGAGCGCCCGCGCTCCCCTCGAACGAGACCGTCAGCGCGCTCCCTCGAACGCGACTACGTCCCGCGAGATCGCCAGAGTTGGTAGGCGCCGAGCGCCGCGACGAGTCCGCCAGCGACCATGAGGAGCGTGGAGCTGTTCGTACCGAGCAGCGTGAACTTGCCGCTCGCGCCCGCCACGATGCCGACGAGACCGAAGCCCAGGTTCCACACGCCGCTTCTCATGCTGCCGATCCGTAGCTTACTTCAAGCGCGTGGCGCGCGGAGAGACCGCAGACACCGCTGAGACCGTAAGCGGGCTTTCCCCCGTGACCCTCGCGCGTGAAAAATGACGCGCACCGGTTTGCTCTTTCGCTTCAGCCCGAGGGGTGCTCGAATGCCACGCCCGCATGCTCCGCCCGCCGCGCGTTCCCCCTTCTCCCCTTGCTTCCGCCTGGCCGGACGATCCTGCGGAGCTATACGACAGCGGTCCGTCGTCGGACGTTCATCCCGTCGATCCCCGCGCGCGGCGGCTCGTGGTCGATACCGGGCTTCGCGGTGAGCCGGCCAAGGCCGCGTGCCTCACGGTAACCGACTGCGACGGCTTTCTTTTCTTCGAGGGTCCCGTGAGCGAACACGGCTGCATCGAAGTCTCGTTCGAGGGCGCGCCTCACGTCGATCGGGTACGCGTGTTGCTCGAAACGCCCCGGCGGCACCGCCTGGCCGAGGTCCCGCTCACCGAAGGCTGGACCGTCCACGCGTTCGCGTGAGCCGCGGCGCCCGGCGGGGTCGCGGGCTCTCCTCCTCGTCGAAGAGCATCCGCGCCGCCGAGCTCTCGATATCCATCTCGCGCACGAGCGCGATGAGGCCGGCGGTGAGCCCGGCGAGCTCGTTCGGCTCGAGCTTGCGGAGGGCGCTGACCAGGCGCTCTTGCGTCGGCTCCGGGCAGCGAGCAAGAAGGCGCTTCCCGGCGGTCGTGAGACTCAGCTCGACGCGCCGCGCGTCGTCGGGGGCCGCTTTGCGGGCGACGAGCTTTCGATCGGCCAGCCGCTTCACGACGACGGACACCGAACTTTGATCCGTCAGCGTACGGTCCGCCAGATCGTTGAGCGACGACGCCCGCTCCTGCGCCAGCGTCTGCAGGACGAACAGCTGCGCGCCGCTGATCCCCGCGCTGCGCTCGGCGTCGCGCGCGGTCAGGCGAAGGCCGCGCACGATGCGCCGCAGCGAATCCATGACGGTGCGAATGCTGTCGGCGCGCCGTACGACCGTGGTCTCTAGATTGTGCGAAGAATGTGCTCGAAGCATGGGACCCCATCGGGCGGTCCTCGACCGCCCCCGCATGCTCGTCGAACTCGGCGAGCGGGGACCAGCACTAGCTCATTCCGAGCGGCGAGTCATCAGCTCCGGGTGCTCGGCCGCGCGGTCCGTGACCTGTGTCACGACCGGGCGAAACGGTCCGGGCGCACGAGCGCGAGCGAGCGAACCCCGTCGGCCCACGTCAGGCCACCGCCGACCCGACTAACATGCGTGCGCTCGGCGGCGGGATCGGCCACAATCGGGAAACTCCAAGGGGAACGCCGTGGGACGGCACATGGATTGCGCGCCCGCAGAGCTCGAGCACTTCCGATCGGTGCTGCGGGCCTACATGGACAAGAAGGGGCTCCGCTCTACCGATCAGCGCAGGCTGATCGTCGAGACCTTCTTTGGCTCCGCGAATCACGTGAGCATCGAAGAGCTGCTCGCGCGGGTGCGCACGAAGGACCCGCGGGTAGGGTATGCGACCGTGTACCGGACGCTCAAGCTCCTGTCCGAGTGCGGGGTCGCCAACGAGCGGCGTTTCGGTGACGGTCTCACCCGCTACGAGCTCGCGGACGACGCGAGCCATCACGACCACCTCATCTGCCTCGAATGCGGCGACATCACGGAATTCGAGGAGCAGCGCATCGAGGAGCTGCAGGAGCGGGTGGCCGGCAAGTACGGCTTCCGCCTGCGCTTCCACAAGCACGAGCTCTACGGCGTGTGTCCGAGGTGCCAGGTCAAGGCGTCGCGCGGCAACTAGCGCACCGCTTACCCACTCTGCTCAAGGCTACCTCGACGGCGGTGCACTAGCGCTCCACCTCGAGCTCTCGTCCGTCGGTGACGATCCAGTCGAGGCGTACGTCTCCCGGAGTTACCGGGACCTCGGCGATGAGCTGGAAGTCGAACGCGACGGCGATGCTGGTCGCCGGTGGCGCGTACGCCGGGAGGGTCGCGTCGTAGTAGCCGGCGCCGTAGCCGATTCGATGGCCGGCCGGATTGACCGCCAGGGCGGGCACGAGGATCGCCTCGAGCTCACCGCGGGCTGCTGGCTGCGCGGTGGGCGGGGGCTCGCGGAAGCCGAAGCCCTGCTCGCCCATCTGGTCCGGGTGGTCGACGAAGCGAAGGGACATCGTGCGAGTCTCCGGATCCACCGCCGGATAGGCCACGCGCGCCCCGCGTGCTCGCAGCCGCTCGTCGAGCGCGCGCAGATCCACCTCGTGCCGCTCCTCGATGGGCCAGAAGAGCGCGACCGCGCCCGCCCGTGCGATCGGCTCCAGCGCAGCCACGCGCTCGACGATCCGGGCTGACCGCTCCGCGCAGGCCGAGGCGGGTACGGCGTTTCGCAGGCCCCGCATGCGTTTGCGGAGCTCGGCCTTCACGCGATGCCGGAGCATGTCCTCGGCCGAGGACGGAATGAAGCCGTGGCGCCGAGAAGCCATCCGCGGAGAGAGTAGCAATGGCAGGCCGGGCGCGAGCAATCACCAGGTATCGAGCAGCGGCGCCACGGCCCGCCGCGGGACGGCGAACGTGGCGTCGACGCCTCCCACGCGCGCGAAGTACGCGTCCACCGTGCCCAGGCGTGTCGCCGCGCCGATTGCGATGCGTGTCTCGACCGCGGCGCCGGCGTCCGGACGCGTGGTCACGCGAATCTCGAGCGTCGGTCCGGAGAACCCCTCGTCCGGACCGGGCGGGCCGAGGTGCAGCGCGGCTTGCGCCGAAAAGCCCACCAGCGCCGCCTCGAGGTCCTCGGTGCTCGTCCGACCTCCGCGTTCGAGATGCGGGCCTTCGTCGCTGGCGGCCTGCGCGACGGCAGCGGGTACGAGATGATTGTCCGACCGGGTCAGGGCGAAGCGGCGTCCGTTGCGAAGGAGCGTCACGCTCTGCAGGGCGGAGGGCTCCATCCGGAAGCGCGTCCGGTCGATCGCCGGGCGCGAGGCCAGCTCGCGGAGCGTGGCCGGGGCGACGAAGACCGCCTTCTCGTCGAGGACGCGTGCGTACACTCCGCCGTCTCCCCCCGCGCCGAACGCGATGCCCTTGCGCGTGCCGGCGTCCGTTCCGTCGTCCAGCGTGAACGACACCTCGCACGCCTCCGGTGCGCCCAGCCCGAAGGTGCCGTCGTCGGCGTCCGTGATCCACGCCTCGGCCTTTGCGTGCGCGAAGGCGTCGATCAAGTCCGCGACCGAGAGGGGGTCCGCGCGAAAGCCCGACGGGCTCCGCATCTTCCAGACCCGGCTGCGCAGCTCGAGCCGCTGGCGTGCGGCTCCGCACGAATCCTCCACGCCGGTGACGGCGCCCGTGTCGAACGCGACACTCTCCGGTCGCTCCGATTGCCAAGAGCTCCAGACGCCGCGCGCGCGGAGAGCGATGGGCTTCGGCCAGAAGCGCCTCGCCGCCGCGAGCGGCACGCGCAAGATTGCGTCATCGTCTTTGCGGCGCACGAAGATCCGGCCGTCGGCTTGCGCGCCGCCGACCTCGACGACCTCGGACACGCCGCCCCCCGTGCGGACGATTGTCGCGCGCGAGGCGACCGCGAAGCGGTCCTGGGGCGTGGCGGGCCTCGCCTCGGTCCCGCGGGCGCTCGCCAGAGCGGTTGCGAGCGCGTTCGCCGATTCCGTCTCGCTGGCGTCGAGATTCGCGCTCCTCCGGCGCGCGCTCGTGCCACACGCGGTCCTTTCGGGCCAAATCGACGCGGCCCGAGGCCGGCGGCACGGCCTCCAGCCGCAGCTCCTCGATCTCGTCCGCGTGAGCGAAGAGGGGCGCCGAGTCGATCAAGGAGCCCGCGACCGAGCCGAGGGCGACCCGGAGCGTCCTCGGGGCGCACGCGGACACCCGGGACGGCCGATCGCGAACGACCACGATTCCCTCCGACGGCGTCGGACAGTCCCCGCCGATGCGCAGCTCGATGCGCTCGCGCTCACCCGTGCGGGGCGTGAGCGCCACCCTCCACGAGGGGCCCGCCATGGCCTTGTCGGCCTCCGTATCGTCGAGGAACGTCTCGGCACGGGTGTCGCCCAGCGCGGCGAACAGCTCGTCGACCGCGCTACGCGACGCCCGCAACCCGGAACCGACGACGCGGAAGGTCGTCCCCCGTCGCTCGATCGCGAAGCCGGAGCCGCCTCCCGCCGGCGCCGTGACCTCGACTCGCGCGGTATCGCTCGCACCGTACGGCACGAGCACGCGGTCGCGGTACGCGTCGGACCCGCGCAGGAGCTGCACCTTCAGCGTTCTTCCCACGACGAACGCGCCCTCGTTCTCGACGCGCATGTAAGCGGCACCCTCGGGGCGGACGGCGTCGGCGCCGAGCGCGAATCGGTACTCGATGGGGCCCAGGGTCATCCGACCGCGAACGCGCGGAACCCCGAGGCCGAGCTCGTCGGTCTCCGGGACGTCGCGCAGGCGTCTCGCGAGCTCCAGCTCGCGTAGCAGCGAATCGACCGCGGCGGCGTCCGCGCGCTCCTTTCGCGGAGACGTGATGAGCCACCCCGAAGCGCCGCTGTCGCGATTGCGTTCGAGCACCAGGGACTGCCCGTTCTCGTCGAGCTCGACGCGCGAGACCTGGTCGACACGGAAGCTCGGAAAGGCCTCGCCCCGGCGCGCGGCGCGCTCGGCGTCGGAGATTGTCCCGCGGTCCACGACGTACGCGTAGGCGGCCACGCCGGCCGCGAGGACGACGAGCGACGCAGGCGTGATCGCATCGCGTGCCCTCACGGTGCGCTCCCGGTGGGCGCCGGCGGCTCGTAGGGCTTGTCTTCGGAGGAACGGCGCCACGCCCAGACCGCGACTCCGAGCAACAACGCCGCCAGGGGCATGAAGACGAGGACGTAGCGGCGTACTTCGGCGAGCCCCTCTGCGGAGACGCGTACGCCGGCGGACACCTCGGGCTTGTCGGGGACGTCGACGATGCCAGGACGCGCCGAGAGCCAGGACAGGGCGCTGTCGACGAAGAACGCCGCGCCGTGCAGAGGGCGCGGTTGTCGCCAGTTGGCTTCCACGAGCGCGTAGCGGCTGCCCACGACGACCACACGAGGCCCGTGCCTGGCGCCGTGCGCGGCGGGGGGTCTCTCGCTCGCCATGGCGAGAACGAAGGGTCCGCGTGGGTCGGCGGCGTCGCGCGGGGGTGCGTCGGTCCAGGCGCTCGCTCCGACGACGCTTCGCTTCGCGAAGGCGCTCTCGCTCGTCACGAGGAGCTCGGCCGCCCACGGGGAATCGGGGGTCGCCGCATGGCGCAGCGAACGCGCGTAGAGCATCTCGACGCGAGGAGGATGTGCGTCGGCGCCGCCGGGGACGAGCGCGGCCGTCACCGGGTGTGGGCGCGGCGTGACGAGGAAGCCCTCGCCGTGCGTATCGGGGATTGAGGCGTTCGGATCGAGGTCGTGCACGAGCTGGTCGTCGAGCGCGATGCCGAAGGGCGCGAGCACCTCGTCGAGACCGGCGTCGGTCATGCCTGTCGCGGTCTTGCCCTCGATGGGGCCGACAGCCGCGAGGAGGGCGCCGCCCTCGAGCAGCCAGGTACGAAGCCGGTTTGCCTCCGTCGGCGCGAACGGGGCCTGCATGCCCGCGATGACGACGACCGTGCAGCCCTCGAAGGGCTCGTGCGCGCTCGGCGCTGCTGCGTCGACGCTCGCGAGGTCGTAGTTGCTCTTCTCGAACAGGTCGCGCACGGCGTCGAGCGCTTCGCGTTCGTCGTGCCCGGCGTCGAGATCCAGCTCGCCGTGGCCGACGGTGAAGCACAGCTTCGCCTTTTCGCCGCCGAGCACGCTGCGAATCGCTTGCGTGAGCGCCCGCTCCTCCCGCGGTTTGACGTGCACGTCGTCGGCGTTCTCGACCATGTCGGCCGGCGTCAGAAACCAGTGCTTGTCACGGGACGCGACGATCGCGATTGCATCGGTCGCGACGCGTCCGTCCTCGGTGCGTCCCGCCTCCAGCCCGAAGCGCCGTTGCAGGTCGACCAGCTGCACCGCGTCGCGATCGGGGTCGATCCAGCGCACGGCCACGCGCGCGGACTGCGCGGTGTAGGAGGCGAGCAGCTGGCGCAGGCTCGGCTCGAAGGGGTCGCCCGGGCCCGCGATGGCCCAGATGTCGACCGGCTGCTCGAGTGTGTGCAGCGTCTCGATCGAAGAAGGGCTGAGGGACCACCGCTTGTTGCGCGTCCAGTCCCAGCGCGTGAAGTGGCGCGCGCCGAGGACGTTCACGATGGCGGCGAGGACCACCGCGGCGACGACGCCGGCGACCTGGATCGCGTGCCCCGCGCGCCTCATCCCCACCTCCACGCGTCGACCGCGCGCGTCGTGACGAAGAGCGGCAGGACGATCATCGTGCCGTAGAAGACCAGGCGCCGTGAGTCGACGATGCCGCTCGCGAAATCGTTCATGTGCGCCCACACCGAGACGTGCGAGCACACGTCGTGCATCACGGTCCCCTCGCGCGTGACGAACTCGCCGACGCCCAGGATGAAGAGGACCAGGAGCAGCAGCGCCGTCCACACCATCGCGAGAAACTGGGAGCGCGTCAGCGCGCTCGCGCACAGGCCCACGGAGAGGTACGCGGCGCCGACGAGGAGCACGCCCGCGTAGGCGCTCGCGGCGGTGCGCCAGTCGAGGTCGCCCGTCCGCCCGAGGATGACGAGGTAAAGGACCGTCGGCAGCCACATCGCGACGTAGACCAGCAGTACGGCGGAATACTTCGCGAGGACGACGGCGGCGTTTCCCACGGGTGCGGTCATGAGCGATTCCACGGTTCCGCTGCGTCGCTCCTCGGCGAAGAGGCGCATGGTCATGGGCGGGACCAGCACGAAGAGAACCAGGTAGAGAAGCACCGTGTTCCCGAAGAACGCGGACAGCGGCGTTTCGTCGCTCGTGACGTCCACGCTGGTCGCGAAGTGATCCACGAGCAAGAAGAAGTGCATTCCTTGCACGACCAGGAAGACGACGATGAGCACCCAGGCGAGCGGCGTGACGAAGAGGGCGAATAGCTCCCGCTTGAAGATCGGCCAGAAGCCCCTCATGTCGACGTGCCCTCTTGCTCGTCTCGCGTCAGCGACGCAAAAACGTCCTCGAGCGACCCGCCCGCCGGGCGCACTTCGCGTACGCCGAGCCCCGCTGCCACCAGCGCCGCCACGCACGCTTCGACGGCGCGGTCGCTCGCCGCTGTATCTGCCCCGGGCTTGGTCGCGAAGGCGGCACGCACGCGTACGACCTGGCCTTCGCCCGCAACCGCGACGCTCGCGCTCGTCACGCCGTCCACGGCGGTCAGCGCCCGCGTGGCGAGCTCGGGATCCCCGCGCACGACGAGGTCGACGGCCGTCGAGCTCCGCATGGCGCGTATCTCGTCGGTAGGCCCCTCTGCCACGAGCTTGCCGCGATGGATCAGGAGCACGCGCGTCGCGCACGCTTCGACCTCGCTCAGAATGTGCGTGGACACGACGACCGTGTGATCGCGTCCGAGCTCGCGTACGAGCGCTCGCGCCTCGCGGATCTGGTTGGGGTCGAGCCCGGCCGTTGGTTCGTCGAGGATGACGATGGGCGGGCGCGCCACGATGGCGTCTGCGAGCCCGACCCGCTGGCGGTAGCCCTTCGAGAGGTGCCCGATCCGCTTGTGGGCGACGTCGGCCACGCCGGACTTCTGCATCGCGTCGTCCACGTGGCCGACGCGGGCGGAGCGGGGGACGCGCTTGAGCTCCGCCCGGAACCGCAGATACTCGATGACGCGCATTTCCGGGTAGAGCGCGGCCGCCTCCGGCATGTACCCGATGCATCGGCGCGCCTCGAAGGAATCGTCGACGACGTCGTGCCCTGCGATTTCGACCGACCCTCTCGTCGGGGCGAGGAAGCCGGCCAGGATGCGCAGCGTCGTGCTCTTGCCTGCGCCGTTCGGCCCGAGAAACCCCACGACCTCTCCCTTGCCGACGGAAAACGAGACGTCGTCGACCGCGACGCGGGAGCCGTAGCTCTTCGTGAGGTGGGAGGCCGTGATCAACCCGCAGCCTTGTAGCCCGGGCCCGGTCGCCGAGACAGCTGCCGGTGGCGGTACGCGCCGTTCTTGCGTTTGGCGCGCTTCCCATCAATCGTTCGTGCCCGATGCCTCGTCGCGCCCTGACCGTCGCCGCCCTGACCGCGCTCGCCTGCGGTCGCGCTGAGCCGCCGTCCACGGCGCCTGCTTCCGCCCCGTCGACGGTTCCGCTGCGCCCGACCGCATCCGCCCCGTCTTCCGCGCCGCCGGCCCTGGCCACCGACTCGCCGGCGGCCCCCGCACCCGTGGCGTCGGCCCCGCAGCCGGCGCCGGCTCGGGACGACATGCTCCCGGTCCCGGCCGGTCCCTTCACGATGGGCACCGACTCGGGCGGGGAAGGGGACGAGCATCCCGCCCACACCGTCACGCTCGCCGCCTTCTACCTCGACAAGACCGAGGTCACGAACGCCCAGTGGGCGGGGTGTGTCGACGCCGGCGCGTGCCGTCCCAAGTCCGAGTCCGTGCGCGCCGAGCACCCCGACTTCAACGGTCCCGACCAGCCGGTGAGCGGCATTTCCTGGGACGACGCGCGCACCTACTGCGCCTGGCGAGGCAAGCGCCTGCCCCGCGAGGCCGAATTCGAGAAGGCCGTTCGCGACTCGGACGACCGGCCTTTCCCGTGGGGCAAGGACCCCCCGACTCGCGACAAGGCCGTGTACTCCGCGGGCCACCCGGAAGGGGTCGGCTCGCACCCCGCCGGACGTGGACCCTACGGGCACGACGATCTCGCCGGAAACGTCTGGGAGTGGATGCAGGACGAATACGACCCCTATGCCTACCGCCGGCCGACCGCCGTCGAGGGCATTCCAGCAAGCTGCGCCGACATCCTCGCGGCGCAAGACGAGCTGCGCCGGGACGGCAAGCAGGGGTTCACCGGGTCAAACCCCATTCCGACGGAATGCGAGCACTCGATCCGCGGCGGGGCCTATAACTACGACCCCCACGGCCTCCGTGCCACGAACCGCGTGCACCACCCGGGTCGGTTCCGCATCCCCATGCTCGGCGTGCGCTGCGCAGGAGACGCGCCCGACGCGCCCGTCGCGCCCGACGCCGCCGCCCCTACGCCGCGAGCGCCCCCAGCCGCGGGCCAGCCCTGACGGACCGCGCCCCGCCTGGTCATTCGGCATCGAGCGGCACCGAACACTCTCCCTGTTGTTCTCCAGTGCAGTTGATCGCTCGGTAGCTTGCCTCCATAATGCAGAGATCCAGCCCTGGCGCGGCGTGCGGCAGGAAGGAAGAGGAGCGCCCGATGTCGATGCGTAGGTGGGGCGGATGGCTGTGTGCGACGGCAATCGTCGCGACAACCGCGAGCGCGGTCGTCTCGTGCGGTGGGAGCGGCGGAGGCCAGCACGAGGGTGCGATGGATGCCTCCGGCGGGAACATGCAGGACCGCTCGGTCGGCGTGGGGCACCCCGACGGCAGCGGGTTCTTCAGCGATAGCGGCGGCTGCGTGAAGCAGTCATGCCAGCCCGGCGACTGTGGCTTCGGCGCGACGGACGGCTGCGGGGGGTTTCTCACGTGCCCCACCAGCTGTCCCAACCCGGGTGAGTTCTGCGGGGGCGGTGGCTTCAACAAGTGCGGAAAGGGCGACGGCGGCACCACGGGCGGGGACGCCGGCTCCGGTCCGTGTGTCCCGTCGAAGAGCACCTGCCAGTCGCTCCGATACACGTGCGGCTACTTCGGCGACGGCTGCGGCGGGTTCACCGACTGCAACGGCGACGCCGGCGGGTGCCCGTCGCCGCAGTACTGCGGCGCGAACGGCATGTTCAATCAGTGCGGCGGCAACAACGGGCTCTCGCCCGACGGCGGCGTGCCGTGCAAGGCCACCGACTGTCCGACGCTCGGAATGACGTGCGGCTACGCGAACGACGGCTGCGGCAACCTGCTCGACTGCTACCCCGGCGGCGGCACGTCGTGCCCGTCGCCGCAGGCGTGCGTTCGCGGCGTGTGCACCGGAAATACCGGCGTGGGCGCCGACGGCGGTTCGCCCTGCGTGCCGCTGACGTGCGGTCAGCTGGGCTTCACCTGCGGTCCGGCAGGCGACGGCTGCGGAAACATCATCAACTGCTACCCGAACAACGGCACCTCGTGCCCCAACGGGCAGACGTGCGGCGGCGGCGGCATACCTGGCGTTTGTGGCTCGTCGTGTACTGGGCTCTGCAAACAGCAGCCGGTGTGCGACGGCGGTGCGGTGACGACCATCACGGGCAAGGTCATCGCGGGGACGCTGCCCACGTACTTGAACGTGGGAAGCCCACCGGATCCGGTTCCGAACGTCCTCGTCTACATCCCCAACAGCGGACTCCAGCCGTTCAACGCGGGGGCGCAGTGCAGCCCCTGCGGGGCCGACGTGAGCGGGAGCCCGCTCGTGAGCACGACGACGGCTTTCGATGGCACCTTCACGCTGACCAACGTTCCGGCGGGCAATGGCATCCCTGTCGTGATCCAGCTCGGAAGGTGGCGCCGCGAGATCAAGGTGAACATCGCGGCGTGCACGACCACCGCGGTGGGCAACGACTGCATCGTCGGAGGATCGAACACGACGACGCCCGGCTGCATTCGAATGCCGCGCAACAAGACCGACGGCGACGTCCCGGCGTCGACGAACATTCCGCTGACCGCCATCTCGACGGGCGCGGTCGACTCGATCGAGTGCGTGATGCTCAAGATGGGCGTCGACGCCGCGGAGTTCACGAACAACACCGGGACGGGCCGAATCCAGCTCTACTCCTGCGCCAACGACAACGGGGCAGGTGCCAGCGCGGGCGCGAATACCGAGTGCGAGGAGTCGCTGATGGGCAACGGCGGCACCTACATGGGCTACGATCAGATCCTGCTTCCTTGCTGGGGGCGCGAAGCGCTCAAGCCGGCCGCGGAGCTCGGGAACCTGGTCACGTACGCGAACGGCGGCGGCCGGTTCTTCGCGACGCACTTCAGCTACACGTGGCTGTTCAACAACAACCCGTTCAACACGACGGCCACCTGGGACGCCAACCACAACACCGGCATCAACCAGATGACGGGCAACGTGCGATTGCCGCCGCCCGCCGCCGCGCCGAACAACCCCGAGGGCACGGTCTTCTCCGAATGGCTCGGCTTGGTCGGCGCGCTGTCCAACGCCAACCCGCCGCAGCTCACCGTGAACGTGGTTCGCCACGACGTCGACGCCGTGCAGGGGGCATCCGTCGACTGGATCGACGGCACGGATCCGGGCGACCAGTCGAACATGCTGCTGCACTACACGTTCAACACGCCCGTCGGCGCCCCGAGCCAGTGCGGGCACGTCATCTACAGCGACTTTCACGTCAACGACACGAAGACGAGCCCCGCCACGACGTTCCCGGCCGAGTGCTCGAACAAGCCGCTGCAGCCGCAGGAGAAGGTTCTCGAGTTCCTCATCTGGGACCTCGCGTCGTGCGTCGGTCCCCCGGCGCCGCCCAAGTGCACGCCCATCTCGTGCGGCGACCAGAACATCACCTGCGGTCCGGCCAGCGACGGCTGCGGGGGGCTCATCCAGTCTTGCGGCATGTGCACGGCTCCGCAGACCTGCGGCGGCGGCGGTACGCCCGGCCAGTGCGGCGCACCCGACGGAGGCAGCTGCACGTTGCTGACCTGCCAGAGCCAGAACATCGCCTGCGGCCCGGCGGGCGACGGCTGCGGGGGTCTCATCCAGTCGTGCGGCACCTGCACGCCTCCGGCGACCTGCGGCGGCGGCGGCGTGCCCGGCCAGTGCGGCTATCCCGACGCCGGGTGCCCGGCGAAGAGCTGCTCGGACCAGAACATCACGTGCGGCCCGGCGGGCGACGGCTGCGGCAACTTGCTGCAGTGCGGGACGTGCACGCCTCCGCAAACGTGCGGCGGCGGCGGCGTGCCCGGCCAGTGCGGCGCACCCGACGCAGGCTCGTGCAAGCCGGAGACATGCGGCGCTCAGGGTATCGAGTGCGGGCCGGCGAGCGACGGCTGCGGCAACCTGCTGCAGTGCGGCACGTGCGTCCCTCCGCAGACCTGCGGCGGCGGCGGAATCAAGGGCAAGTGCGGGGGCACGCAGTAACCGAGAGCGGCAGATCCCCGCGGCCCGGCCGCGGGGATCATCCGTCGAAGCGATAGCCGACGCCGCGCACGGTCAGCACGTGCTTCGGCCGCTGCGGGTCGGGCTCGAGCTTCGCGCGGAGCTGCTGGATGAAATTGTCGATGGTGCGCGGCGTGCCGTGGTGGTTCGGCCCCCACACGCGCGCGAAGATCGCCTCGCGCGCGAGCGCCACGCCGCGCGCTTCCACGAGGCACAAGAGAAGGTCGAACTCGGTCGCCGTGAGGTCGACGCGCTCGCCGGCTCGGGTCACCGTCCGCGCCGAGACGTCGACGCGCACGTCGCCGAACTGGTGCGCGGTGCGCGGCCCCTCGGCGCTCTTGGGGCGAGGCCCCCGGCGAAGCGCGGCCTTCACGCGTGCGAGGAGCTCGGCCAGGCTGAAGGGCTTCGCCACGTAGTCCTCGGCTCCGAGCTCCAGCCCGGTCACCTTGTCCATCTCGCCGGTGCGCGCGCTGAGCACGATGATCGGCACGACGTGCCCTTCGCGCCGCAGGGTCTGCAGCACCTGGAAGCCGTTGAGCTTCGGGAGCATCACGTCGAGAATGAGGAGGTCGGGCTCTGCGCTCCGCACGACGGCCAGAGCGCGCTCGCCGTCCTCCGCGCAAAGTACCTCGTAGCCCTCGGCCTCGAGGTTGATGCGGAGCCCGAGCATGATGCTCGCGTCGTCCTCGACGATGAGCACTCGCTTCTTCGGTGCTGCGTTCGCCGCGGCGATCATGCGCGCTTGGCCTCCGCGCCGGGCGCCTTCGCACGCTCGGCGGCGGCTGGCTCGCCCGCACTCGCCTCGGCCGGAGCCGGCAGAGGAGGCGACGGGATGAGGATTCGGAAGGTCGAGCCCTTGCCCTTGGCGCTGTCGAGCTGAATCCGCCCATGGTGCGCGCGGACGATGTGCTTCACGATCGCGAGGCCCAGGCCGCTGCCCTCCCGTTCGCGCGATAGCCGATCGTCGATCCGGTAGAACTTTTCGAAGATGCGCCGGTGCTCCACGTGCGGGATCCCGTCGCCGTTGTCGCTCACCTCGATCGCGACGGCGCCGGGCGCGCGGGCCGCGACGAGCCTCACGACGGGCGGGCTGCCGCCGTACTTCGCGGCGTTCGAGAGCAGGTTGCCGATGGCGTCCACCATCGCGTCGCGGTCGACCTGCACGCGCGGCAGATCGGGCGCGATGTCCGTGGTGAACGTGACCTCCGGGTGGTTGTGCCGCCGCGACGAGAAGACCTGGACCGCGTCGTCGATGACGGCCGAGACCGACTCCTCCCGCAACTCGTACTGCTTGCGGCCGGCCTCCATGCGGCCCCAGTCGAGGAGTCGCTCGATGACCTGGGTGAGCCGCTCGGCTTCACGGCCGAGCGCCTCGACGCACATGGCCGTGGTGCTCGGGTCGTTGCGCGACCGTTCCATCGTCTCGACGAAGAGGCGGATGCTCGTCAGCGGCGTGCGCAGCTCGTGGCTGACCTTCGATACGAAGTCGGACTGAAGCTCGCTCAGGTTGGCCTCGCGCCGCAAGAAGACCAGCGCGAGAACGACGCCGGTGACCACGACGAGGACGAAGCTCACCGTCAGGACGCCGAAGAGCAGATTGAAGACGTTGCCGAGGAACATGAGGACGATGCCCACCGAGAGGATGAGCACCGTCGGCACGATGACGAGGTAGACGAGCAGCTGGACGATGCGCAGGTAGCCGAGGTGGCGCCTCTTCCCGAGCAGCTTGCCGGACACCAGGGAAACATAGCGCGGGTCCTCTCCCGAGCCCGCGATTCCCGTTCGACTGCTGGCTCGGGAGCGTTTCGTCGGGCGATTGGGCCTAGGGCGAATCTTCCAGCGCGGCACGCATGGCGTCGAGCGGGGGCTCTTCTCCGAGCCAGAGCTGGAGAGCGAGCGCACCCTGCCGGGCGAGCATGCCGAGGCCGTTGGCGCAGCGAAGTCCGCGCGCGCGAGCGAGCTGCAGAAAGGGGGTATCGGGCGGGGCGTAGACGACGTCGAGCGCGGCGGCGTCCGCGGGGAGGGCGTCCCACGCGACGACCCCCGCGACCGCTTCCCCCGGGTCGGCGCCCGTCATGCCGGCGCTCGTCGCCTGCACGACCAGGCGAGTCGTGGCTTCGCTCTCGGGCGAGGGGAGCCAGGGCTGCGCGCCCTCGCGCGGGCTGCGCGCGCGGGCGACGACGTCGCGGAGGCCGAGCAGGTCGGTCAGCGCGGTCCGGGCCGCTCGCGCCGCGCCGCCCGACCCGAGGACGAGCGCACGCAGGTCCGCGACGCGGTGTCCGGAGGCGACGAGGGCGCTCAGCTCGGCAGCCAGCGCGGGCGCGTCGGTGTTGTAGGCGACGACGCGCCCATCGCCCGCCAGAACGAGCGTGTTGCGCGGCGCCCGCGACGCGAGCCCCCGGGTCAATCGTGTCGACCAGCGCGAGGATGCGTTCCTTGTGCGGCACCGTCACGTTCACTCCGGCGAAGTCGCCCGCCCGGAGCGCCGAAACGACCCGCGGAAGGTCGCTCTCGGTCGCGCGGATCGCCTCGTACGTGTGCGGCAGCCCGAGCGCGCGGAACGCCGCCGCGTGCATGCGCGGGCTCTTCGAGTGGGCGACGGGGTCGCCAATCACGGCGAAGCGCAGCGCCTTCATTCCGGGTCTCGCTCGCCCGGCGGCGCGAGCGGCTCCACGCGCACGACGGTCGTCTCCACCCGGGCGTCGCGCACCCGCACGTGAAGCGCCTCGCCCGCGCGTACGTCTTCGGCCCCACGCACGGCACGACCGTCCTCGCGTGTCGCGATGGCGTAGCCCCGCGCCAGGACTTTCAGCGGGCTGAGCGCATCGAGGCGCGCCGTGGCCCGCTGGACGTCCGTCGCGCGACGCTCGAAGCTCGCGCTCCACACGCTCGCGAGCCGGTCGCCGGCGCGCGAGAGCTCCGCGCGCTCTCGCGCGATGACGGCCCTCGGGTGCAGGTACGCCAGCCGCCGCTGCGCGCGCGAGAGCGACTCGCGCCGCCGAGCGAGCAGAGAGCGGGCACCCGCTCCGAGCCGGGCCAGCCGGTCGTCGAGCCCCTGCTGGTGCGACGCGATCGCGAGCCGCGGGTCACCCAGACGGCTCCTGGCGCGGGCGAGCACGACCCCGTTCGCGGCGAGGCGGGTGAGCATCGCGCGCGCCAGGTGCCGATGGGTGTGCACCAGCTGCTCGCGGCGGCCCGCTCCGTCGGGGACGACGAGCTCGGCAGCCTGCGACGGCGTGGCGGCGCGCGCGTCCGCCGCGAAATCGACGAGCGTCACGTCGACCTCGTGCCCGACGGCGCTGACGACGGGAACGCGACATGCCGCGACGGCGCGCACGACCGCTTCTTCGTTGAACGCACCGAGGTCGTCGGCCGAGCCGCCGCCGCGGCCGAGGACGATGACGTCGACCGCGTGCACCCGCTGGAGCTGCATCAGCGCGCGGCAGATTGATTCGACGGCGCCCGCACCTTGCACCTGCGCGGGCGCGAGCAGGATGCGCGCGCCGCCACGGCGGAACGCGACCCGGCATATGTCGTGTATCGCCGCCCCGGTCGGGCTCGTGACGACGCCAACGACGCGCGGCTCCCTGGGCAGCGGTCGTTTGCGCTCCGCCGCGAACAGACCCTCGGCCGCGAGCTTCCCTTTGAGCCGTTCGAGCGCTTCGAGCAAGGCGCCGCGTCCGGCCGGCTGAAGGCGGTCGGCCACGAGCTGCAGCCTGCCCCTCGGCGCCCAG
This sequence comes from uncultured delta proteobacterium, assembly GCA_963720145.1. Taxonomy (GTDB): domain Bacteria; phylum Myxococcota_A; class Polyangia; order Polyangiales; family Polyangiaceae; genus Palsa-1150. Next base: position 98,258 of record CAVREO010000025.1, on the reverse strand, counting down.
AACGTGGGCTTGCCGCGTAGCCTCACGCGCGCGCCGTCGACGCAGAGCGAACGCGCCCGCGGCGTGACGTTCGACCGATAGAGGACGACGTCGATCGAGGCCTCTTCGCGCTCGTCTTTCAGACAGAGATACAGGTGTCCGCTCGGGGCCGGGCGACAGTCGGCCACTTCGCCCTCGACCCAGACGGCGCGCGCGAACGCGTCGTCGACCGCGGAGCGGATGGCGCGGTCGAGCTCCGCCACGCTCAGCGGACGCGGCTCCTCGGGCGGCGCCTTCGGCGCAAATCGAGCGGGAGCGAGCGATCGTCCGGCACGGGACTCACGATCTAGCACCGAGCGCCGTCAAACGGCGCCCCGCGCGCTCGAGGGCGCGGAAATGCGCAGCACGTTCTCTTCGAGCATCGCCCGCAACCGGACGAGGTCCTCCCGCTTCTTGCGTTCGTCCTCGAGGACCCGGCGCTCCAGCGCCATCAGTCGCGAAATCGTCGACTCGAGCTGCGCGAGCGCGTCGTCGAATGCGTCGTCGAGCGACGCGCGCAGCTCGCCGGCGAACGCCTGACGCCCGACGATCTGCTCGGCCACGCTTTGCTGGACGTCGTCGAGGCACCTGTCGAGCCTCGCGATGCACTCCTTCTTCAGCGAGTCCAGCCCCTTGAGCAGGCCCGCGAACGCGCCCACGAAGGCGCCGATGGCCGTGCCGATGCCCGGGACGATGAGCGTGCCGACGACCGCTCCGGCGGCGACGCCACCGAGCCCGAGGCCGACGCGCTGGCCTTCGAACTTGTCGAGCGCGCTCGCGAGCGGCGGCCGGTGTATCGTCGCGATGGCGATTTCCCCGCCCACGACGGCCCCCGATGCCTCGCCCTGCTCGATCGCCCTCATGACGTGGTAGCGCGCGCGAATCTCCTCGAGCAGCCACGTTTGAATGCTCTCGGAGACGTGCTGCAGCTCGAGCACCGCGTGGTGCCCCACGTCGTCCACCATCGCCTGCACGTGCGCCTCCGCGCTTGCGTCGATCGTGCGCACGAACGATTCCATCTGCTCGCGGGTGGCGCACGAGAGGACCCCTGCGCGCCATTCTTCCTTCGTGAGCGCCACGGCCGCGCGCAGCCGCTCGACGGCCCGGGTCTGGACCTCGCGCGCGCCGTCCTCGACGGCCTTGGTCACGCGTATCATCTGCCGCGCGCGAAATTCCGCTGGGTCGGGGATTCGCTGGCTCTCGAGCGCGTCGATGCGCCGCCGGCAGTTCGCCTCCGCGCGCCCGCTCTCCTCGGTGACGCGCACGACGCACGCGCGCACCGCCGCGGCGGCGCGCGTCGCGGCGACCACCGGTTGCTCGGCTCGGATGCGATCGAGCGCGCCGGCGAGCTCCCCGAGCTTCGCGACGACGTGAACCCGGGCCGGGCGCAGCACCGCCTCGAGCTCCGCCAGGATCGCCGGGGCGGCTCCACCATTTCCCATCGCGGCCAGGATGACGCCGTCGGCCGAATCGGGCGGGCTCGCTGCGTCCACCAGGACGACGTCGGCCGGCAGAAGCGCGGTCGGGCAGGCGATCGACAGCGAGACCACGTCGTGGCCGCGAGCGCCGTGGTCGGTGAGCGCCCGTACGTCCTGGATGAACGCCTCGGCGCGCTCCTGGTCGTACTTCGGACGCTCGGTACGCAGCGCCTCGACTCGCGTCGTGGCTTGCTGGAGGCGCGCTCTGGCTTCGGCGAGCGACTGCGCGAGCGCGGGCACTTCACCGCCGGACGGGCGGGCTGCGTCCGCGCCCGAGACGGAAAGCGAAGGCGCGAGTCGGGCGCGACCGGGTGCGAAGAGGGAGCCCAGCAAGCGCAGCACCCACGTCCAGAGGCGACGCAGCGCCGAGGGCGGCTTCGAGCGCGGCGCGAGGACCCCCTCCGCAGCTTCTCGCCGGGCGCCGTCGAGGCGCTCCCGAAGCCCCTGCTCCGCGGCGTGCGCGGCCTCCCGCTCGGCCTCGGCGCGCTGCTGCGCCTTGGCGAACGACTCCTCGCGCGGCGGCATGCGCCACCCGAACTCGACGACGCTGCCGTCTCGCGTGTGCGCGGTGTAGTCGAACGAGCGATTGGCGCGGAGCGTGACGACGGCGTCGGACTGGGGGCTCGCCGCGGGATCGAACGCGCGTGCCCCGACGACCGCATTCAGGAGCGTGCGCTTCTCCGCCGCATCGCCGGCGAGCGCCGCGACGATTTCGCTCGAGTCCAGCCGCCGGTCGACCTCCGCGAGCGTCGCGCGGATCGCCTCGACCAGGTCGGGCCCCACGGCGCTCGCCGCAGCGGCGATGTCCGAAAGGCGGCTGGCGGCCAGGCGCACTCGCTCGACGAACGCCGCGAGCTCGCCGGAGGCCCTCACACCCTGAGGGTACTCGCCCGGGCTGCCGTCGCCGTGCGTCTCGTTCGCGCCTCTGTCTCGACGGCGAGCGCCCCGTTGAGGTAACGCTTTCCGGAGAAATGCACCGAACGTTCCAGAAGGTCCTCGTGGCGAATCGCGGCGAGATCGCGGTCCGCGTCACGCGCACGCTCCACGAGATGGGCATCGCCGCCGTCGCCGTCTACTCCGACGCGGACCGCGCCGCGCTCCACGTCCGCGTCGCCGACGAGGCATACCCGGTGGGGGCCGCGCCCGCCGCGGAGAGCTACCTGCGCGTCGACAAGATCGTGTCGGTCGCCAAGCAAACCGGGTGCGACGCCATTCACCCGGGCTACGGCTTTCTCAGCGAGAATCCCGCCCTGCCCGAGGCGTGCGAGCGCGCGGGCATCGTCTTCATCGGTCCCCCGGCGAGCGCGATGCGCGCGATGGGAAGCAAGACGGCGGCGCGCGACAAGATGTCCGCCGCGGGCGTGCCCATCGTGCCCGGCGCGCGCTGCGAGACGACCGACGAGGCCAAGGCCGCAGCGAAGAAGATCGGCTACCCGGTCATGTTGAAAGCGGCGTCCGGCGGCGGCGGCAAGGGCATGCGCCTGGTCGGCGGCGAGGGCGAGATGGCCTCGGCCTGGGAGCGCGCGCGCAGCGAGGCCAAGAAGTTCTTCGGGGACGACACCGTCTACCTCGAGAAGGCCATCGTGCAGCCCAGGCACGTCGAGATTCAGGTGCTCGGCGACCGCGAGGGCAACATCGTGCACGCCTTCGAGCGCGACTGCTCGATCCAGCGCAGAAACCAGAAGGTCGTCGAAGAGACACCGAGCCCCGCCGCCTCGCGCGACCTCGTGGCGCGCATGGGCGCGATCGCCGTGCAGGGTGCGCGGGCGGTCGGCTACTTCAGCGCAGGGACGTTCGAGTTTCTGCTGGCGCCCGACGGGAGCTTCTACTTCCTCGAGATGAACACGCGCCTGCAGGTGGAGCACCCGGTGACCGAGCTCGTGACCGGGCTCGATCTCGTGCGCGAGATGGTGCGCGTCGCCCAGGGTGAGCTCCTCGGGTTCACGCAGGAAGATCTCGCGTCGCGCGGCGCCGCCATCGAATGCCGCGTGTACGCCGAAGATCCGTCGAACGGGTTTCTTCCCTCACCGGGCGTCATTCAGAGCCTGCACGTGCCCTCGGGGCCGGGCGTGCGCGACGACGGCGGCGCCTACCCGGGGTGCACCATCTCGAGCTACTACGACCCGCTCGTCTCCAAGCTGAGCGTGTGGGCGCCGACGCGCGAACGCGCCATCGCGCGCATGCGCCGCGCGCTGTCCGAATACGTCGTCACCGGCATCCGCACGAACCTCGCGTTCCACGAGAAGCTCTTCGCGCATCCCGAGTTCGCGGCCGGGCAGTACGACACCGGCTTCATCGAGCGGTACAAGGAGAACCTCCTCGGCTACCCCCTCGCCAGCGACGACCGGCGCGAAGCGGTCGCCACCGCCGTAGCGATCGCCGCGGCCCGAAGCGAGCGGGCCGCGGGCGCGCAGGAGGCGTCCCTCGGCGAGAGCGGTTCGCGGCTCTCGCCCTGGGTCGCGCACCAGCGCGCGTCGCTGCGGTAGACCCGCGACGCCCTGATGTCAGCTCACTCGGCCGCTGCGTCGGCGCCGGCCTCGCCGCCGCCTGCGTCGCCGGTCGAGCCTTCCGTCGCGCCGTCGGTGCCGCCCTCCATCATGAGAAGGCCGCCCTGGCCGCACTGGGCGAGGCACCCGGCCCCGGTTCCACCGGGCGCCGCACTGCCGGCAACACACAGCACGAGCGGAAGCCCAGTTGCGCCGCTGGCCCCCACGAGTTGCGTGGCGCACCCCATGACCGTCTGCGACGCCATCCCGAGGCACCCGGCGAACTGCTGCACCGCGGAATTGCAGGCGCAGTCGCCGCTGCACGCCGAGAGCTGCGTACCGCAGAGCGATTGGATGCACGCGAAGCAAGCAGGAACCGTCGCGCCCGAATCGCCGATCCCGGCGTCCGGCACCATCAGCATGGTGATGTCCGCGTCCGGCACGCAGGGAGCCGCCTCGACGCCCGTGTCGACCGCCGAATCGGCGCTGCCGGTTTCGGCTGCCGCCTCGGTCATCTGACCCGAACCGGAGTCGGCGGGCGGGTTCGAGCTGCTGCTGTTACCGCATCCCGCAGCGGCCATGACGGCCGTCGTTCCCCCAGCTACCAGACCCAAAAGCCATTTTCGTGCGTGCATCGGTCTTTTTTCCTCCGAGAGCGTACAGCGGGGCGCAGCGTACGCCTCGCGGACTCAGCTGGCCCAGTAAATTACGCTCAGGGGTCGCCGTGCGTCTCATCTGCGCCCGAGCCCCGTGAGCGGAGAGCCGCCAAGACGCCAGGGCGCGAAGCCCGGCGCCAAGCGAGGCCTCGTGTTCTTCTCGAGCGCATGTGCGTTTCTGCCACACGCCCCCCCTCGGCGCGCTCGATGCAAACTGGTGTTAGTTAAGGACTGTTATGGGGCAGGCGCACCGTCGAGCCGAGCCGCTGAATCTTGCGCTCGGCCCGCGTGTGCGCGTCGCGCCTTCGTGGGCTGCGGTCGCGCTGCCAATCGTGCTCGTCGCGTGCGCGATATGTGTCGCGATAGCGCCGTGGGGGCGACCTCCGCAGCGGGCGATCGCGGCCGTCGCGCTCGTGGCGATCGCGGGCGTCGTGCATCAGCTCTCGTCTCGTCGTCGGCGCCCGCCGAGGGGGTGGCTCGTCGTCGACGATCGCGGCGCGCACCGGGTCGAGGGCACGTCGGCGCCGGTCACGGTCGCCGACTGGCGCGAGCCGCTCGGCGCGACCATCCTCGCCAGCGCCGACCGCGCGCGCTTCCTCATCGCGTTCACCACCGAGCGGGCGACCCGCTTCGTGTCGGCGCGAATCGCCGACGGCGAGGACGCCGCGCTCGCGCCCACGCTCATCGAGCGAGCGACCACCGCGGCCGACAGCGACCTGCGCAGCGACGACGAATCCGCGCTCGTTGCCGCCGACGCCGAACGCTTGCTCTGCGTCCTCGCGCGCCGCGCTCCCGGGTCGCTCGATCGCGTCTACCTGTCCGACGCGAACGGCGAGTTGCTCGTGCTCGATCGCACCGAGCTCCGCGTGGGCGGGCGGCGCATCGACCTGTCGGCGCCGCTCGAGTGGCGCGCGTTTCTCTTCCAGGAGGTGGGCACGCACATCGCGACCGTGTGCCAGGCGACCTGGGTGCGCCAGGGCGAGGTCGAGCTGGTGCTCGTCGCGCCGATGGCCGCCGACGGCACCTGGCTGCGCGACACCGACGACGCCGTACGAGCCGCCGGCGAAGCGGGCGCCGTGCAGCGCTCGGTCGCGCGCGACGTGAGATTGATGCAGGCCTCCGTCGCCGAGCCTCCGCCCCGCGAGCTGCGGAGGGCGATCGACCGGCTGTTCATGCTGCCGCTGCGCCGGGCGCTCGATCACGCGCCGCGCGTGTCGCGCGTGCCGTCGGCGCCGTCGCACACGCGGACCGAGGGGCGGGCGTAGCGAGCGGGGGCGCTCCTGCGCGTCGGGAGCGGCTTCGCACGCGAGACCATCGACTTCGCCGGCGTGCGAGACGCCTTCGCACGCGAGCGAAGGGCTCCTCTCGTCGGGCCAAGCGCTCCTGTCTTCGTCCGAAGGGCTCGCCTCGCCGTGGGGAGGGCCCGGTTCGGCGTGCGGAGTCGCCCGTCGGCCGTGCGAAGGCCCTCCTGGCCCGTGCGAAGCCGTCCGCGGGCCGCGCGAAGTCGTCCTCTGCGCGTCCGGAGCGCTCCGCGCGCGTGCGAAGACGTTTCTCACGTCCGCGAAGATGCTTTGCACGCGTGCGAAGACGCTCCTCACGCCCGCCAAGACGCCTCGTACGCGCGCGAGCCCGCGTTCCTCACCGGGAGAGGCCCTCGGCACGCGCGCGAAGCCGAGTCTCTCGTCGACCGGTCCCCTTCTCACGCCTTACGATCGGCCCCGCGCGCCGCGCAAACCATCTCCCTCGCAGCGCGCTCCGCGGCGAGGCGGCGTCGATGGCGGCTGTGCTAATCCCTGCTCGGTCCCATGTCCCGCTTTTACGTGACGACGCCCATCTACTACGTCAACGACGTGCCGCACCTGGGGCACGCGTACACGACCATCACGGTGGACGCTCTTCGCCGCTATCACCTGCTTCGCGGCGACGAGACGCGCATGCTCACGGGCACCGACGAGCACGGCCTCAAGATCGAGCGCGAGGCGCAGGAGCGCGGGACGACGCCGATGGGGCTGGCGACGGAGATGAGCGCGCGCTTCCGCGACCTCTGGCCGAAGCTCGAGATCGCCCCGGACGACTTCATCCGCACGACCGACAAGCGCCACGAGGACCTCGCGGCGGACCTGTGGAAGATCGTGGCCGCCAAGCAGGGGGCCGGCGGCGCGCCCGACATCTACCTGGGCGAGTACGAGGGCTGGTACTGCGTCGGGTGCGAGGAGCTGAAGACCGAGAAGGAGCTCTTGCCGGGCAACCTCTGCCCGCTGCATCCCTCGAGGCCGGTCGAACGGGTGAAGGAGAAGTCCTACTTCTTCCGGCTCTCGGCCTATCAGGACCGGCTGCTCGAGCTTTACGAGCGGAATCCCGGATTCGTGCAACCGGAGTCGCGGCGAAACGAGGTCGTGAGCTTCGTGAAGGGCGGCCTGAAGGATCTCAGCGTATCGCGAACGACCTTCCGCTGGGGAATCCCGGTGCCCGGCGACGCGAAGCACGTGATGTACGTCTGGTTCGACGCGCTCGCGAACTACTGGACCGCGGTGCAAGACAGCGAGGCCCACAAGAAGTTCTGGGACGACGCGACGATCGTGCACGTCGTGGGCAAAGACATTCTGCGCTTTCACGCCGTGTACTGGCCCGCGTTCCTGATGAGCGCCGGCTTCCCCTTGCCGAAGACCGTGTACGCCCACGGCTTTCTGACCATCAACGGCCAGAAGATGAGCAAGTCGCTCCGCAACGCGGTCGACCCGCTCGGGATTGCGCGCGCTTTCGGGCGCGTGGCGGGGAGCGAAGAGGCCGGGGCGGACGTGCTGCGGTACCAGCTTTTGCGCGCCATCTCGTTCGGGCAAGACGGCGACCTGGACCTCGCGGCGATGGTCGAGCGTTACAACGCGGACCTCGGGAAGAACCTCGGCAACCTCCTCGCGCGCACGCTCGGCCTGTGCGCGAAGCTGTCGGGAGGCAAGAGGCCGGCTGCCTCGCCGACGAAGCTCGAGGAGGACCTGCTCGTCGAAGCGAAGCAGGCAGCGCGGCGCGTTCGGGACGAATGGGACGCCATCGCACCGCACCGCGCGCTGGAGGCCACGTGGTCCCTTTCGTCGGCCGCGAACCAGTACGTGGATCGCGCGGCGCCGTGGGCCGAGGCGAAGAAGGGCGACCAGGCGCGCGTCGACACGATTCTGGCCACGCTGCTCGAGGTGCTTCGCATTCTGAGTGTGATGATCTGGCCGGTCTTGCCGAAGAAGAGCGACGAGATGCGCGGGCAGCTCGGGCTCGAGCCGCTCTTGCCGAAGGCGGGGCACGACGTGTGGCCGGGCGGAGCGGAGTTCCTTCCCGCGGGGCAGTCGCTGACGGCGGGTGCTCCTCTCTTTCCGACGGTCGATGAGGCGGGGGCTCGCGCGCTGCTCGAGACGCTGACGCCGCGGGTCGCTCTCGAGGGTGCGACCTCGACCGCGACAGCGACCTCGACCGCGACCTCGACCGCGACCTCGACCGCGACCTCGACCGCGACCTCGGCCATCTCGTACGACCACTTCTCTACGGTCGATCTGCGGGTGGGCGTCGTTCGAGAGGCGGAGCGCGTTCCGAAGAAGGACAAGCTTCTTCTCCTGAAGGTCGACGTCGGCGAAAGCGAGCCGCGTACGATCGTCGCCGGTCTGGCGTTGTCGTTTCAGCCGGCGGACCTGGTGGGCAAGCGCGTGATCGTCGTCGCGAATCTCGCGCCGCGCGATTTCGGCAAGGGGCTCGTGTCCCATGGCATGCTCCTGGCCACGGGTCCGAGCGAGAAGCTCACCTTGGCGACGGTGCCCGGCGACGTGGAGCCAGGCGCCAAGTTGAAGTGAAATCTGCCTTGCGGGTCGCGGCGTTGCGAGACGGATTGAGCGGGCTTTCAGGCTGATCGCGCGTGAGCCTTGCTGCCGCAGGGACCGTCCCTATGTTGGGGGCGCCTGGGGGTGGTACGTTCTGCTGCTCGTCAGCGGAGGGGGGCCAAAGCGTGTCGGCGGTCCAGTTTCTCGTCGCGTGGGCGAACGCACCGTTCGCGGTGGCAGCCGGCGTCGCGGCGGTGTTCGCGCTGCTGCAGGTGACGGGTGTGCTCGGTCTCATCGCCGGCGGCGGTGACGGCGATCACGACGTCGACGCAGACCATGACCTAGACGCAGATGCTGACGCTGACGTCGATCACGACGTGGACGCCGATCACGACGCGGGCGACGGCCACGCGCACGGCGGCCCTCACGACGCGCATGCCGCCGGCGCGCACGCGCGCGGCGCGGGCGTCGCCGGTCTGGAAGCCCTCGGGCTCGGCAAGATTCCCGTATCGATCATCTGGCAGACCTTCTGCATCGCCTTCGCCTTCGCGGGGTTCGCGCTCAACGCGCGCTACCTGGGCGAGACGGGCGGGCCGCCGGTCTTCACGCTGGTCTGGACGATGCCGCTGTCGGTCCTCGCGGGCGCCCTCGCCCTCGTGGCGGCAACCCGCATCCTGGGACCGGTTCTCTCGTCGAAGGGGCAGGAAGCCACGAGCCGCGCGCAGCTCGTCGGGCAGATCGGCGTCGTCATCTCGTCCAAGGTCGACGAGCAATTCGGCGAGGTGCGCATTCGCGACAAGTCGGGTGCCGACATCCGCGTCGTGTGCAGGCTCGCCGGCGGCGCCAAGCGCGCGCCGACCGAGAACCAGAGCGTCGTCGTCGTCGATTGCGAGGGCGGTGAGCTCTTCGTCGAGGCGCTCGAAGAAGGCGACCTGGGCGAGAAGAGACTTCATCGCGCCTGATGGGCCGGTTTGCCGGAGGGAGAAATCATGGATGCGGCGTTGCAGAACAATGTGGTCCTGATTGGCGGTGGAGTCGCCGTCGTCGTCCTGTTTCTGGTCTCGATGATGACGATGATCTCGCGATGCTTCCGGCGCTGCGGCGCCGACGAGGCGCTGGTGCGCACGGGATCGGGAGGCAACAAGGTCGTCATCGGCGGCGGTGTGCTCGTCTTCCCGGTCATCCACCAGCTTCTCCGGGTTTCGCTGCGGTCCGTGAAGCTGCTGGTCGAGCGGTCGGGCAAGAACGCGCTCGTCACGGGCGACAAGATCAAGGCGAACGTCACGACGGAGCTCTACATCAAGGTCGAGCCGATCTCCGAGGACGTGCTGGCGGCCGCGCGCTCGTTCGGCGAGCGCAACCTCGACGAGCACGCGATCGGCGATCTCATCGAGGGCAAGCTCACCGACGCGCTCCGCTCCGTTGCCGCCGTCCAGACGTTCATGTCGCTCCACGGCAAGCGCAAGGAATTCGCAGAGCACATCCAGGCGGCGCTCGCCGAGGAGCTCAAGAAGAACGGGCTCACGCTCGAGAACGTGTCGATCACGTCGTTCGCGATGGTCCCGGTGAAGGAGCTCGACGAGCACGACGTCTTCGACGCCGAGGGTCTGCGCGCGATCACCGAGAGCGTGCAGAGCAACCGCGAGAAGACCAACCAGATCCAGCGCGAGAAAGACAACGCGATCAAGACGCAGGACGTCGAAGCCCGCATGCGCAGCCTGCAGCTCGAGCAGCAGCAGAAGCAGGCCGAGGCCGACCAGGCCCGCAAGGTGGCCGAGTATGCTGCCATCCAGAACGCCGAGACGGCGAAGGCGGTCTTCGTGCAGGACCAGGCGCGCGATCTGGCCGCGTACGAGAAGCAGAAGGCCGTCGAGACCGCGCGCATCCAGCAGGAGCAGGCCATCGCCGTCGCCCAGGCGACCAAGGACCGCGCCCAGAAAGAGGCGCAGATCGCGGCCCAGAAGGGGATGCAGCAGGCCGAGATCGAAAAGGACAAGGTCGTGCAGGCCGCGGAGATCGATCGGCAAAAGGCACTCGAGGCGGCGACCATCGAGAAGGAGAAGGTCGTCGGCGCCGCGCTCATCGCCAAGGAGCAGGCCATCGAGGTCGCGCGCATCGGCAAGCAGATCGCCGTGACGCAGAGCGAGGAGCAGCAGGCGCGCGCCGAGGCGGCGAAAGCCCTCGCGCTCGCCGAAGAAGAGAAGGCGAAGCAGGCGATCACGACGGTGGAGACGACGGCGAAGGCGGAACGCGAGAAGGTGACGCAGGTCATCGCGGCGGACGCCCGGGCGGCGGCCGCGCTCAAGGAGGCGGAGGCGATGGTCACGCTGGCGAACGCGGTCGCGCAGAAGGGCGCTGCCGAGGCCGAGGCGCGGCGCAAGATGGTCGAGGCCGAGAACGCGCTCGCCCTGAAATTCGTGCTTCGCGACGTGGCCTACCGCACAATCGACCGGATGCCCGAGGTGGCGCGCGAGCTGATGGCGCCGGCGAAGGCATCAAGGAGATCAAGGTGCTGCAGACCGGTGGTTTCGGCGGCGGGTTCGACGGAGGGGGCGCGCGTCCGGCACTCGGGGCGATGTCGCCCATTCTCAAGTCGATCCTCGAGGCGGGGGCCGCGTACCCGCTCCTGCGCGAGATCATGAGCTTCGCCCAGATGGACGGAGACAAGCTGAGCGCTTCCGCGCAGAGCGCGCTCGGTGAGCTCGTCACGGAGCTGAAGGCGGTGATCAAGAAGGAGGAGCCGGTGCCTGCGTCGAACGGCGGAGCGATCGACCCGCAGGGAGAGAGTGCCGGCGTGCTACCTGCACGCCGGCCGATCGACGTGGCCGTGGTGGAGCCGCGAAGGGCAGGGGGGCTCGCCGGTGAATGAGCCGCTGGTCCTCTTGGCCTCGCTCGCGTCCGCCGAGGGGCTGGCGCCGGCCTACGCTTCGCTGAAAAAGAGCCTGCGCGAAGCGGTCGCGGAGGATCCGTTCGACGCCAACGTCATTACGGTCGCGGGGGGCGCCTTTCTCTTCTATCTCGCCGAGAAGGGCAAGAACCCGAAGGTAGAGACCTACTGGGATGCGCTCGTCTTCATGTCCACGTGCATGTCGGTCGGCTACGCCGACGTGTTCGCGCGCACGCCGGCGGGGAAAGCCATCGCCTCGGCCGTCATGACGCTCGGCCCGGCCATGTCGGGGGCCATTCTCGACGAGCCGAAGCAGCCCGGCTCGGCGGCGGCCGTTTCTCGCGCCGAGTCGATCGCGGTCCAGCGCGTCATCGTCGACAAGCTGGAGGCGATTCTCACGGAGCTTCGCGCATCGCGCGAGAAGCCCTGAGCCTGCGCGCCGGCCGTGAGCTCAGTCGACCGTCGCGTCGCTGGCGCCGGCGTCCTGAACGGGGGGGGGACCGCCGGCCTCGGGGCGGCCGCCGCCATCGCGGCGCGGGAAGCCGCCGTCGCCCATCGGGAACCCGCCGCCGTCGCGAGGCGCCGCGCAGACGGACAGGGCGCCGAGCGTGCGGCAGGTCTCTCCAGTCGGACACGGCACGGTCATGCTGCAAAGCTGGCGCTCGCCGCTGCCGCACTCGCCCTGCTGGCACTGGGTGCCCGCCACGCCGCGGCCCGTGCCGCCGCCCGCGGCAGCGCAGCACACGCTTCCGCTCGGGCAGGTGTCTGCCGTGCAGGCCAGCGTTACGGCGCCCGCGTCTGCGCACGAGCTCTCGCAGGTCGCGGTGACTCCCCCCATGCCGGCGCTCTCGCAGCAGACCTGGGGCGGGTTGCACACCGCTTGACCGCACGGGAAGGGCATTCCCTGGACGACCATGCCTCCGCTGCTGCTGCCCGTGCCCGAGGAGCTCCCGCTGCCGCTCGTGCCCGAGCTGCTCGTCGAGCCGGAGCCGCCCCCCGAGCCGGAGCCGGAGCCGGAGCCGCTGCTGCCACCGTCGCCCGGCGCGTTGGCCGTGGAGCCTCCGCACGCGATCGCGATGACGAGTCCGATGCCAAGAGAAGCCGCAACGAGGAGTTTGGCGATTTGCATGAAGCTATCCTCCGTCTTGCCGTGTGAAGTGGGAAACTCGTTCCCGATCCGATCACTCGGTTCGACAAATAGGTGCGACATGCGCGGTCGTGCCGCACGCCTGCGACGCAGGGAGCCTGGCTCTCAGAACCAGCCGATGAGGCCCGCGTTGATCCCGAAGAAGAGCGAGTTGAATCCGTACGAGGTCTCGGTCTTCGAGGCGCAGTTCGGCGCGCCGTTCCGCGTAAACGACGAGCTCCCCGCAAAGCCCCAGTCGAGCGCCGGTCCGGCCGTGAACGCGAAGTGGGTCGCCGGGGAAATGACGACCTGCGGATCGAGATCCAGGCCCCACACGGTGACGCTCGTATCGTCGGTCGCGTTGTTGCACCGGTTGGTCGGTTGGGCGATGGTCTCGGTGTAAACGGAGAGGCCGCCGCGCAGCCAGAACGAGAAGATGTCGCTCATCCCGATGACGTAGCCGACGCGCGGAGCGAGGCCGAACCCGATGCCCGTGGGGTTGGCGTTCTTGAGCTGGTTGGCGCTCGGGCCCGTCGTCGTGTTCCCGCCCAGCGGGAAGAAGAGCATGAGGTCCCCGCCGATCGTGAGATTCGGAATGAGGACGTAGTCGAAGCCGGCCCGGGGGGTCGTGTAGAACGTCGCGACGCCGGCGGCCGAGAGCTGGCCCTGGGCCGGGGTCGCTCCGGTGATGGCGTTATTGCCCCAGAGAAGCGAGAATCGACGTGCCGGATACGCTCGTCGTCACCGACGGATTCACGCTGTTGTCCGTCCAGACGTCGCTCGTGTAGGAGAAAACCGGCACGAGCCGATCGGCGCTGATGATGAACTGCCCTTTCTCGCCGAAGCCGCCCTTGGTCTGGGCGTTTGCAAGGGGCGCCGCGAGCAGCACGGCCAACGCGGCCCCGGTGGCCGTCAGCGTTCGCTTCATGGGGAGTGACCTCCTGAGCGGGCGAATCTACTCGGAAGGGCGCGCTGCGGTCGAGTTAGGAACGATGATTCTGTCCAGCACCAGCGGACGGACTGCGGGAGGGGCGTCGGCAATCTCGAACGCGGAACGCACGCGCTCCGCGACCGACGTCGCATCGCCCCGGGCGCGGACGTGCAGCCGCGCGAGAGGCGCGCCGCGCGAAACGCGTGTCCCCGGCTTGGCTTCCAGCGTGATGCCCACGCCGTGATCGATCGCCTGGTCGGCCCGCGTGCGGCCCGCGCCCATCGCGACCGACGCGAGACCGACGGCCAGCGCGTCGACGCGCACGACGACGCCGTCGCGCGGCGCCTCGAGCACCACCTCCTCGGGCGCTACCGCGAGCCGGCTCGGGTCGCTCACGACCCGCGGATCGCCGCCTTGGGCCGCGATCATACGCTCGGCGACGCGCGCCGCCGACCCGCTGGCGATCGCGGCGACGAGCTTCGCTCGCGCCTCCTCGGCGGTCGCGGCGCGCCCGCCGAGCAGGAGCATCTCGGTGCCGAGGCTCAGCGTGCACTCGACGAGGTCCGAGGGCCCGCCGCCGGCCAAGACGGCGAACGCCTCGCGAGTCTCGACGGCGTTGCCCACGGCAGCGCCGAGCGGCGTATCCATGTCGGTCAGGAGGGCGGATACGCGTTTGCCAGCGCGCGTGCCGATGCGGACGATAGCCTCGCCGAGCGCGTGGGCGTCGGCCTCGGTCTTCATGAACGCTCCCCGCCCGACCTTCACGTCGAGGACGAGCGCGTCGATGCCCTCGGCGAGCTTCTTGGACAGGATCGACGCGACGATGAGCGGCAAGCACTCGACGGTCCCGGTCACGTCGCGCAGCGCGTACATGCGCTTGTCGGCCGGCGCGATCTCGGCGGTCTGCCCAATCATGCAGCAGCCGACGTCGGCGACGATGCGCGCGAAGTCCGCGGGCGGGAGGTCCGTGCGAAACCCCGGGATGGCCTCGAGCTTGTCGAGCGTGCCTCCGGTGTGTCCGAGGCCACGGCCGCTGACCATGGGAACGGGGACGCCGCACGCCGCGACGATGGGCGCCAGCACGAGGGAGACCTTGTCGCCGACGCCGCCGGTCGAGTGCTTGTCGACCTTGATGCCGGCCACGCGCGACAGGTCGAGGGTCGTGCCGCTGCGAAGCATCGCCAGCGTGAGGGCCTCGGTTTCGGTCTCGTCGAGGCCGCGGAAATAGACGGCCATCAGCCACGCGGTCATCTGGTAGTCCGCGAGCTCTCCGCTCGAGAGCGAGGACACCAGGCGGGCAATCTCTTCGGGCTCGAGCCTTTCTCCATCGCGCTTGGCTGCGATGAGCTCGACGAGCGTTCGGGTAGCGGTCACGGCGGGAAGCCATAGCACCCGCCGGCCGGCGGTTGCTATCGTGCGCGCGATGGCAAGGTGGCTCGTTCTCTTGGCCGCGATCGGCGCCGCCGCATGCTCGAGAGAGGACCCACCGACGACGCAAAGCCTCGCTGCGTCGACCCCGACCCCGACCCCGACCCCGGCCCCGACCCCGACCCCGGCCCCGACCCCGACCTCGACCCCGACCCCGCACGCGCCCTGCGGCGACAAACCCCTGGCTCCCTGCCCCCTCTTCGCCTGGATGAAGGCGAATACATCGCCCGCGGTCCTCGCTCGAGACTTCGATGCCCTCGCCGACGCGCTCGACAAGACCGCGGGGTTCGCGCCCGCCGGGAGCGGATATCCGAACTGGGCCTCCATCGCCCGCGACGGCGCAGATGCCGCGCGCGCGCAGAGCCTCGACGGCGTGAAGGCGTCGTGCCGCTCGTGCCACAGCCAGTACCGGGCGAAGTACAAGCAGGAGATGCGCGACAGACCGATCTGAGGCTGCCATGCCCTTGCCGCCCATCCCTCGCCCCAAGACGCCCCGCGTCGGTCGCCCGGCCGGTAAGTTCACGCAGCACCGCCGCATCGATCACCTGCGGTCTCATCTCGAGACCCACGCGGCGGGGCTGACGCTCGAGCAGCTCGCGAGCATGCTGCGCATGACGACTCGTTCGGTGAGGCGCTACCTGCGCGAGCTGGCGCTGGTGACCGAGCTCGAGTCGGTCGAGGTGCGTCCGGGCGGCGCGCATCTGTGGCGCATCAAGCCGAGCGAACGCGGGCGCGCCGTGCCGCTGCGCCGCATGCAGGCGTACGCCCTCCTGGCCACGAGGCGCGTCTACGAGGTGCTGCGCGGCTCCGCGCTCTTCGACGAGATCGACGTCGCCTTTCGGCTCGTCGAGCAGGTGGCTCGTCGCCCGGCGGTGCGGCCCGGTCCGAGAGGCGAAACGGCGGGCGAGGCACGGCTCGAGGAGCGCTTCGCGTACGTTCCTCCGCCTGCGCGTGCGTATGCGAACCGGAGCGAGGACATCGACGCCCTGTTTCAAGCGGTCGCGGAGCTCAGCACGATGCGCTTTCGGTACCGGGAAGAGAGCTCCGGCGGCAAATCCGACAAGCCGGCGCGCGTGACCGTGCAACCGTACGCGCTCGTCTTGCACGGGGGGACGATCGTGTGCGTCGGCAGGGACGTCGACGGCGCGCAGGTGCGGCCGTTCGCGTTCGACCGCATGAGCGACCTCGAGGCGGCCGGCGCAGCCCGCTTCGAGTTGCCCGACGACTTCGATCTGGCCGACTGGCTCCACGGGGACTTCGGCGTCGGCCGCGCGCTCCAGACGGTCCGGCTCCTGGTGGAGTTCGATCCGCGCGTCGCCGACGCCGTGCGCGCGCGCCGCGTGCATCCCTCGCAGAAGCTCGCGGTCGCCGCCGACGGTCGCGTCAGGGCGTCGCTGACGGTGCCGGGGTCGCCGGAGGTCCTCGCGCAGGTGCGCAGCTGGGTGCTCGGGTTCGGGGCGAACGCCCGCGTTCTCGAGCCCCGCGAGCTGGCCGAGGAGCTCGGCGTCGAGCTGCGCCGTGCCGCAGCGCGCTATGCTCTGCCGTGACGGCGGGCGGTGAAAACCATCAGCCGGAGCGTGGCCGAGCCCGGGCGAGCGGCCGTTGCCCCTGAGCCTTCTTGCGCAGGGATGCTACCCCATGGGAGAAACCGCGGAGCCAAACGGGGGCTCCCCATCCATGTCGATCCATCCGCTTCCCATCGCCCCGGCCGAGGCCCACCCCGGCGCGAAAAAGCCCCCGGCTCACCCCGAGCTCCTCGCCCACAAGGAGCTGCTCCGGGGCCCGTGGTGGCAAAAGATACCCGCCTACAGGGCCGTCGACGAAGCGACCTTCCTCGACCACGCCTGGCAGGCGAAGAACTCGATCACCAAGGTTGCCAAGCTCGTCGAGACCATCCAGGGTCTGGTCCCACCGGGCTTCATCAGCGACCTCGAGGAGGGGATGAAGCGCGCGCCCATGAGCGTGCGCGTGAGCCCCTACATCGTCTCGCTCATCGAGTGGGAGCATCCGTACGACGACCCGCTGCGCACGCAGTTCTTTCCGCTGGCGTCGCGCCTGCTGCCGGATCACCCGAAGCTCGGGCTCGACTCGCTGCACGAGCAGGCCGACGCGCCCGTTGCCGGGCTGACGCACCGCTACCGCGACAAGGCGCTGTTCCTGCCGCTCGACACCTGCCCGGTGTACTGCCGCTTCTGCACGCGCTCGTACGCGATCGGACTCGATACCGACGAAGTCGAGAAAGTACACCTTCGCCCCAACGACGAGCGCTGGAAGCGCGCGTACCAGTACATCGCCTCACGGCCCGAGCTCGAGGACATCGTCATCAGCGGGGGAGACGCCTACCAGCTCCGCGCGCAGCACATCGAGGAGATCGGCGAGGCGCTCCTCTCGATCCCGAACGTGCGGCGCATGCGGTTCGCGACCAAGGGGCCGGCGGTGATGCCCATGAAGATCCTCACCGACGAGGCCTGGCTCGACGCTCTCACGCGTGTCGTCGACAAGGGCCGAAGCGTTCGCAAAGACGTCGTCTTGCACACGCATTTCAACCATGCGGCGGAGATCACCGGGATCACCGAGGCGGCGATGGGTCGCGTCTTCGAGCGGGGAATCGTCGTCCGCAACCAGAGTGTCCTCATTCGCGGGGTCAACGACAGCATCGAGGCGATGACGCTGCTGGTGAAGCGCCTCGGGCACGTGAACGTCCACCCCTACTACGTCTACGTTCACGACATGGTTCGCGGCGTCGAGGACCTCCGCACGAGCGTCGACACGGCCGACCACATCGAGAAGCACGTTCGCGGGAGCACCGCGGGGTTCAACACGCCCACGTTCGTCGTCGACGCGCCCGGCGGCGGCGGAAAGCGCGACGCGCACTCGTACGAGTTTTACGACCGCGACACCGGCATCAGCGTCTTCTCCGCGCCCAGCGTCAAGCCGGGGGAGCTCTTCACGTATTTCGACCCGCTCCACCAGCTCTCGACCCACCAGCAGCGCCGCTGGCAGGATCCGCAGGAGCAGCAGGCGATGGTCGCCGACGCCCTCGGCAAAGCCCGCGGGAGGTAGTGTCGAAGGGGCATGGCAACTCTGTCGCGGCCGCCGAGAAGCCGCGGAAACGGCCCACGGCCAGGGCGCGCGCGCCGAGCCCTCTTGGGAATATCCGCCCGAGGCACGCCTCGTGCTCTTCGTCGCGAGCATGCGACACCAAACGCCTTTCGTCTGCTTCGCCGCGTGGACGTTCGCCGTTGCCGCGATGGCGGGCTGCGGCGACCCCGCGGGCCCGGCGCTGTCGGGAAGCATCAGCGTCGCGCCAGGCATCCGCGCCACCGACTTCAAGACGCTGCAAATTCGTGTGTACGCCGATCCCGGAACGGCGTTCGACCCGCACAGCCTCCCCGCGTCGGCGGAGTCCGAATCCGAGCCGTCGAGCGTCTCGTTTCCTTACGCTTACAAGCTGGGTGACCCTCTGGGCACCACGAACAATGCCTCGCGGCGTGTGGTGGCCTGGCTTTCCCACGCGGATCTGTCCGAAGAGGCCGTTCTGCCTCAGGCCGGCGACGTCCTTTGCACCGCCACGGCGGCCATCAAGTCGTGCGGGACCTACGGCGGGTACTGCGGCGAGACCTCGGGCGTCGACTGCACGCTGACCTCTCCCGTGCCGTGACGAGCTATTCGCCGCCGATCCAGATCGGCATGTAGTGCGAGGTCTGGCCCATGGTGGACGTGATGGTCAAGAGCTCGCCCTGGAAGGACGCGCCCGTGGTCGCCACCGATACGGTCACGACGGCCCGTTCGCCGTTCACGCCGGACGTCTTGTCGATCGTCGCGGAGATGTTCGACGAATTGAAGTTCGAGAGGAAGTCGCCGCCGCCCTGCGCCAGGACGGGGTTGCCCGGTGTCGCCGTGATGGTCCACGGTCCGCTGGTGGGCCCGTCGCTGTAGAAGCCGACCGTGAACGTCGCCGTCTGGCCGGCGCGGATGTGGACACCCTTCGTGAGGCCCATTCCGCCGCCCAAGAACGAGGGGATGGTCACGTTCACCTTGGGGAGGTCGAGCGGGGTCACGTTGAAGTACGCGCCGGGCGGGTTGGGCACGCACGGGTGGTGGCCTGCGCGCGCGCTGGCGTTCGACCACATGCGCTGCACGTAATAGGGGAACGGCGAGGCCTCCTGATAGAAGGACTCGGGATAGAACTCGCAGACGTCGCCGACCTCGCCCTGAAGCTCGTTGAAGTAGGTCCACGCGAAGTGCGGCGAGTCGAAGCCGTACCAGCCGACGTTCTGCGCGGCCATGTCCGAGGAGAACGGATCGGTCACCGCTTCGGTGAGCTCGTGGCTCATCGACATCGTCGATTCGTTCGTCGCGGACAGGCCGGGGAACTTGCAGCTGGGCACGACCGCGTACGCGATGTCGGTGCCTCCCGGGGTCTTCGCGGGGACGGCGCCGTGATACCCGCCGATGCCTTGCGAGCAGGCGTCGCTCGGCGTCTGGCTGCCGAATCCCGAGATGAGCAGGGACGTCTTCGGGGGCAAGAAGAACGTGTAGATGGTGTCCGCCGTGGGCGATTGCCACGCAGGCGTCGTCGCACCGTCTGCGTCTCCGGCATCTCCGGCTCCGGCCTCTCCCGCTCCCGCGTCGGCCGCGCTGGCTGCCGTGTTCTTCGTCACCAGGGCCTGGATGTCGGCGTCGGTCAGCTGCGCCGGCGCCGTCGTGGTCAGGTGCACCCGGGTGCCGCTCGTCGCAGGGCCGACGTTGTAGTCCTTCGTGACGGCGCGCCAGTAGTCGGTCGAGCCGATCGCGTCGACGAAGGAGTCGAAGGCCGGCTGACCGGGGTCGGAGTCCCACGTGATCGGGACGATCACCGGATGCAACATGACGTAGCCGCCGTTGAAGACGAGCTGCCCGATGTCCGGCGTGAACGCCGGATACGTGGTGCTCGGCGCGCCGTGGTCCGCGTCGATGCCGGCCTCGACGACGTCGGGTGCACCCGCCTCCCCCACCGGTGCGGCGGTCTCTGGGCCCGCGTCCGACGCGTTGTCGTGGCTCCCGGTCGAGCCTCCGCATCCGATGGGCGCCGCGGCGATCGAGGCGGCTACGAGGTAGGTGAGGTTCGTCTTCATCGCGGGTGGGTCTCCGTGGCTGCCCGTGATTCGCGGCCGGCTGGCGGCCGCGAGCTCCGTGGGCGGGACGAACGCATACGATGCGCGGGCGGGTGCCCCAGTCCGTCGTGTCCATTGGGGCACACATGAGACGCCGGCCAAGCGCAGAACCGCCCGGACGATGACGCAGGTCACGGGGGCACGAGCTTTCCCTATACGTAACGTCACACTTCGGGGATCCGGCCGCGGCCCGCGCTCGCGCTCGCGTCCCGTTTGCCTCCGGCCTGCGCGTGAATGCGCCCGCGAACGAGCGTCAGCGCGCGAGCGCCGATTCGGGATACTGCGCACGCAGCGCTTGGTCGATGCCGCTCGCTTCGCCGTCACGCCCGAGCGCGCGCAGCGCCTGAGCTTCGACCGCGAGCGCCTCCGGAACGAGCTGCCGCACGGGGAGCATGCGTGCGGCACGCGCCTTTCGCAGCGCTGCCAATGCGTCGCCGGCGACCAGGGCCGCGCGGGCCTGGGTGATGAGCGACGCCTCGAGCGAAAGCGAATTCGAGTCCTCGATGCGGCCGGCCGCCCTCGCATGCGCGGCGTGTGCATTGGCCCCCGGGGTCGGCGCGAGCCCGGTGGCGGCTGCGTGGGTGAGCCGGACCGCCGTCACCCCCGGCTCCGCTGCCCGATCGGCGACCTCCTGCGCTCCGAGCGGTTGCTCCCGCGGAACGGCGGTCCCGGCGCCCGTGTTGGCGATGCCCGCGGCCACGACCGGCGTGACGTTCCGAGGCGTCGTCGAAGGCGCGGGCCCGATCTGGAGCAGCATGGCCGCCACGCCGACGGTCACCGTACCGCCGAGAAGCGTGCCGAGTGCGAGCATCTTCATGGCGCTGGCACCGCCCGCTGCGAGCGCTCCCCCCGTTCCCGTCACGCCGCTCGAACTGCCGGCCGCGCTCGTCGCCGCAGCCGCGCTCGTCGCCGCCGCAGCGCTCGTGGCCACGGCGGCGCTCGCCGCGCCGCCCACGGCGCTCGAGACGCGGGCCCACATCTTCGTGCGTGCCGCGCCGCTCGGCACGTCGGCCTTTGCGGCCGCCACGAGGGCGCGGGTCGATGCCGAGAGCCGAGGGCCGTTCATCGCCCGTCCCCCAGCCGCCCGAGAGCGGTCTCGAGCTCGGCGCGTCCCACGCGCAGCCGCGAGTAGACGGTGTTCAGCGGGATCGCGAGGACGCGCGCGATCTCGGGAGCGGTCATTTCTTCGATTCTCGTGCAGCACGAGCACGGCACGGCGGCCGACCTCGATGCTGTGCAGAGCCGCGTCCAGCGTGGACAGGGCTTCGCGTCGCGCGAGCTCGTCGGTCTGCGGGGCTTCGACGCTGGCGCGGGAAAGGGAGTCGCCGCCGTCGGGCTCCTCCGGATGACGGCGGCGGTGCCGGCGGGCGTCGCTGGCGACCCGCAGCACGATCTGAAAGAGCCACGCGCGCGGGCCGTGCCCGCGGTCCTCGAACTGGTCGAAGCGTCGATGCGCGACGACGAAGACCTCCTGGGTGCGATCCTCGGCGTCGCTCTCGTGGACCCCGAGCCGTCGCAGGTTGCGCCAGACGAAGTCGACGTGGTTCTCGTAGAGCTCGCGGAAGAGCTTCCGCTTCGCATCGGCTCCTGCGTCGGCGCTCGGGGCGACCGAGAACGAGAGCGGCCGGAACGAGGGCTGCGACACGGCCGCCGCGGCGGCGACTCCAGGGTGGGACGTCACTCCTCCCCCATGGCCGGGAAAGCGGCTCTCCGTCACCGCAAGCTCCAGGAGAAAGCGAGCTCGATGCGACCCGCCCAGGAGGGCACTTCGTAGTGCACGTCGTTGTCGACGAACGTTCCACGCACGAGGTTGACGCCGACGACGCCGCGTAGGGCGACCGCCAGGTTGCTCCCCAGCTCGCCGCGCAGGTCGAGGCTCGGTCCCAGCGACAAGAACGGGAACGATTGCCCGCTGTCGAGGAAGGTGGCACCCACGTCCCCACCCCCGCACATGTCCAGCTGCATCCCCGTCCGGGTCGAGTACAGGCCCGGCAGTCGCAGGCACGTGTCCATGCGCGAGCCAATCCAGGCGCCCCGGATCTCGCTCGGCGGGAGCGACGTGACGGTTTGGCCGAACGCGAGGGACGGACGGAGGAAAATGCCGTGTCCGACCTCGATGTAGAGGAACGGCGAGGGCCCCGCCATCGCGCCGGCGCCGGTCCCGGTCATCAGGAAGCCGGAAAGGCCCACCTCCAGCGCGCGGGATGAATCGTCGTGGTGGAGGTACCAGTCGTGCTCCGGGGAACGCGGTTCCGGCGCCTGGGGCGCGGGCCACGGGACTTCCTGCCCCGACTCCGTCGAGGGGGCCCCCGTCTCGGACGGTGCCGGCTTCGCGACGGGCGGCGCCGGAGCCTGCGTCTCGGCGGCTGCCGTGTGCGGCCGCTTGGTCTCCGCGTCGAGCACCAGCGACGCCCAGACGCCCATTGCTTGCGCGAGCGCGGCGCAATCGGGGCCGGTCCCGAAGAGAAGGCGGCTTGCGACCGTGGCCCCGC
This sequence comes from uncultured delta proteobacterium, assembly GCA_963720145.1. Classification (GTDB taxonomy): domain Bacteria; phylum Myxococcota_A; class Polyangia; order Polyangiales; family Polyangiaceae; genus Palsa-1150. The sequence continues at coordinate 75,800 of CAVREO010000025.1, read as the reverse complement.
GGCTGTCGGCGATTGTCCCGGCGGCTCGTACGGCGCGGGCCCCCTTGCGTTCGATCTTCAGAGAAATCAGCCAGCCGGCCGTCGCCTCGCGAGGCGTCCCGAGGAGCTGCCGAAGCGCGTCTTCGGCGCGGCTGCTGTCGGTACACCGGGCGGTGTCTTCGAACACGATGCGGGGGGGCTCGGCGGAGTCCAAAGTCTCTCCCTAGTCGGATGCAATGGCCGTTCGCTGGGGATTCCGTTCATGCACGATGCTGGCCGCCTTCGGCCGCGGGGGAGCAGGCGCCTGCGAGGGGGCGCAGCTGCCCCGCGTTCCGCGACGAATCGAAGCATACGACCATGGGGCGGGCGGGCGCGGTCTCGGGGGCGTCGCGCGAGCTTTTGGTTCGGTTTCGGCGTGCCAGTCTGTGCCCGCCGACGGCAACGAGGTCGCGCCGCAACGTTCGGCGAAACACGGTTTCGCTCGCTCGTTACGACCTCGCGCGTCAGGCGACTTCTTCGGTGGCTTCGTCGGCCGAGACCGTGGACGTTTCGCGGCGGGTCGCGGCGCCATGCTGCTGCGCGCGGCAGGCGTCGCCCAGCACTTCGAGGGCCTCCTCGCAGTGGCCCTCGTCCGCCAATCCGCGCGCTGCCACGTAGAGAGTCAGCGCGTTCGTCTCCGAGAACATGGTCGTGATCCAATCGAGCTCCGCGTCCTCGGCCAGAGGCGGCTCGACACCGAGGCCCACGGCGGCATGCTCGAGCAGCCACTTCGTTCGCGCGCCTGGCGCGAGGGCGGCCTTGCGCCAATCGCAGTCCAGCGAATCGGTCACGCCGACCCGGTACACGTCCGATATCCGCCGCCGTGCCGTGTCTCGGTTCGCTGGATCCATTCCTCGCCGCGCCTCCTCGACTGCCGACCCACGGCCGCCCGCGGTGGGCGCGGTCGGTTCGGTGCCAGGCTTCCTCCGTCGGCGCTTGGCGACAAGCGAAAAGACAGCGGCCGCGGAGATTTCAGGCGTGGGTGTGCGATGGGAGCGTGCGTCCCGAAAAACACGCCTAAGAAGTCCGAGGACTGCGCCGGACGGGCTCGCGGCGCACACAAACGAATCGGGTTTTTCTGTCTCTCGAAGGAGCCTGGAGCAAGTGGCGCTGGGGTATCACTAGGGTGTATGGCAAGCGTGGCGGGTGCGGCCTTGGGGAAGCGTGCGCGCAGCGGCCGAGACTGACTGGCAAACACCAACGCAAGAAGGGTGAGGCGCGTCATGAGGTATGGGGCATTTCTTTTCACGGGCGGGCTCGTGCTACTGGCCGCGTGCGGGGCTCGAACCGTTCTCGACACCTCCGACTACGCGTCGAACGTCGGCGAAGGCGGGGCGAGCGGCTCCGGCTCGGGCAGCGGGGGCTCGAGCGGCGGCAGCGGAGGCACGAGCGGCGGAAGCGGCGGCAGCAGCAGCGGAGCGACGAGCGGCAGCAGCGGAGGCGGAGGCGGCAGCAGCAGCAGCGGCGGCGCCATGCCTCTCACGTGCGGAGCCCAGACGTGTGACCCGAACACCGACGAGTGCTGCGTCACGCTTGGCGGCGGCGGGCCCGGAGGGGCGTCGGAGTCGTGCACGCCGCAAGGCCAATGCATGGGCGACGTGACCCTCATGTGCACGGGCAGCGGCAATTGCCCCAGCGGAGAGGTGTGCTGCCTGAGCACGCGCGGCGGCATGCCCACCGCCTCGTGCCGAATGAGATGCCGAGCCGGAGGTGGCGGCGGGGGCGGTCAGCTTTGCACCACGCAGCAGGACTGCCCGAACGGGCAGTCGTGCGTCATGACGCCCTTCGGCGTGGGCGTCTGCGGGAATGGTTTTGGCGGCGGCGGAGGCGGCGGTGGCGGAGTGGGCGGCGGAGGAGTGGGCGGCGGAGGCGGAGGCGGCGGTGGCGGCGGCTTCGGCGGGGGGAGCAGCACGAGCAGCGGAGGCTGACGCGGCCTACTTTCGCTTCTTCGACTGCTCTTCTTCGTCGATGTCGTGCTGAACGGCCTGCACCAGCGGGTCTACCTCGGCCGGCGCGCTCGCCGGCAAGACGGGCACGAGGGAGGTTGCGCTTTCGTCGGGCGCCGCCTCGCTCGTGTCGGCCGCTGCGCTCGCGCTCGCAGCGGGCGCGCGTGCCGAGGGGGCCTGCGGCGCCAGCGGCACCTTGGGCGCTGCGGCCAGCGCCGCGGTGCTCGTCGGTCGCGGCGGCGCCATCTTCGCTGCCGTGCTCGGGGCGGCCGGTTCCGCGGGCAGAGCCGCGGCCGCGACCGGCGGAACCGCCGTCGCCGCCACGGCAGGCGCCGACGCGGGGGATGACGGTGGTGTCGCGGGGGGCTGCGTCGGAGCGGTCACACTCGGGGGCGTTGCGGCGACGACCACGCTCGTCGCGGCCGGGTGCTCCTCGGAGCCAGCGTGCCCGCGCGCGCTTTGGGCAACCCGGGCGACGACGACGAGGGCTCCCACGACGGCCAAGCCCAAGACCGCGCCCACGAAGACGGCTCTGCCCGACGACGCCGTTGGATTCGCGGTACCCGGAGGAGGAACGAAATCGGCCGATGCGACGACGGGGGGAACCGACAGGTGCGTTTGGCTGAGCGATATGGGGCGAGCCGGTGCCGGAGGCAGCGTTGCGGGGGGCGCGCTCATCCCGCTTCCGCCGACGGGAGGCGCAAGGGGCGGCCGTCTTGCGGTGGGCGGTTGCTCGGACTCCGGGGACAAATCAAAGGACGACGCAAGCTGCGCCCTGCCCGTGACGGGTGGAGGAGGCGGAGTACCCCCTGTCTGCGGAATCTTGCGGAGCACAAGGCGTCGAGCTTTGGGAGCGCTTCCAGCCGGATCGTGCGAAGACATGACACCCCACCTCGGGCGTAGGCGAACGTGCGCCGACGAACACTAGTCTCTTGCACAAGTGAGGCCGCGCGCAAGCGATCCAAAAGGATTCCAGCCAAGATGGCCGCGGTTTTGGGCCCCCACGAGAGCGCTCCTCTCCCCGCCGAGGCCCGGAAGCGGGCGAGGCACCTCACTGCACCGCGAGGGCGCAGGCGGCGAACAAATTGGTCGCGGCAGCCGGGTCCGCCGGCGCGGTGAGCCAGGCCGTCAAGCACGTGTCCGCCGGGGCCCCGTCCTCGAACACCAAGCCGCCCTTGTGCCGCTCCTTCAGAAGCGGCTTTCGCAGCAGGAGGAGGTGCAGCGTGGGCGGCTCCATCCCCGCGACGACCCGGGACATCACTTCCGGCTCCAGGCCGACGACCGCCGCGTAATTGGCCTGAACCTCCGCTTCGCTGGTCGGCTCGATGCCGGGGCGAAAGCTGCCGTCTTCCTGCCAGCGCAGCCCGTATTGGCCGTAGATTCGAAGCGGACGGTCGAGCTGCCCGTGGCAGTCGAGTGTCCCGCAGCTGCGCTCCAGGAGCCGGCTCACCCCCGCAGACTGCAAGGCCCCGTCGGCCGCAACGCCCTTGAACTGGTCGTAGCTCGGGGCGAGCACCTCGGTCGCCTGGTTGGTATCCGGCACGCGGCACCCGCCCAGCACGACGAGGCTCACGAGCGCGACGAGCGCGAGACGCAAGGGGGAGATAGCCGGCATCGAAGACCTCTCAGTGGGCCGTCAGAGTGGGGCTCACGGGGCAGCTCGTGTTGCCCGTGAAGGCAGGATCGTCTTGTCCGGAGAGGTGAACGACCCCCGGCGTTTCGTAGAGATTGGTGCCTCCCGGGAACTGATGGCAGCTGGCGCACGAGCCCTCGCGCCCGACATGGCTCTGCATGGCGACGTCGAACATGAGCTGCTTCGGCTGCGCGACGACGCGGACGATGACGGGGAACTGGGGGTGCCCCGGCCAGTCGCCTGGCTGCACGTAGAAGTTCCCCACGCAGTTTGTCGTCGCCGTGTACTGGGCCTGCGTGTCGTCCTCGAGGACGACCCGTGCGTCCTCGACTCCGACGAACGAATGCGGGGTGGTGGCGCCCGGCCCGTAGAACACGGTTCCCGCCATGGCCAGCTGCTGCGACGCGGGCCCTTCGCCCCCGTGGCACGTGAGGCATGCCTGGCCGGCCCGATGATAGGGGCCCTTGGGTACGCCGGGCGCTTCTCCCCCAGCGCGTCGACGGCCGACGCATGGACCGGATTGGCGTTGCACGACGCGACCGATGCCAGGAGCGGCAGTCCCGCCAGCACGAGCCGCGAACGACCCTTCATTCGAACTCCACGTCGAATCCCAGGGACCCGTAGACGGCCGCTCGTTGGGTGACAAACAGCGCGTCGAAGTATTTGGTGATCATCACGTCTGCCTGAATCGACATTCCGTACTGCGTTTTGGCCTCTTGGGCGCTGAAGGAGAAGTGACCCCCGCCGCCGCCCGTGATGGACACGAGCGGCGACAGCTCGCGGTCCGTCGTACGAAACAGCGGAACGACGAGCTGCCCGGTAGCCTGATCCGTGCTCCCCGCGTAGGCGAGGCGGTAAAAGTTTGCTGCCGTCTGCGCGTTGAAGCGAAGGTGCGGCCAGGCCTCGAGCTGGCGTGTCAGGTCGAAGACGTAACGCGCATCGGTCGTCGTCGCCTTGAGGAGCCAGGAGTCGGCATAGAGCCGCTCTTCGATGCGGAGGGTCGCGTGCGAGAAGCGGTGTGCGAAGCGCGCTCCCGCCGCGTAGCGTTCGCGCGACGTGGGCAGGTGCTCGGTGGGGCGGACCGACAAGCGCGTCCGGTTGACGAGATCGACGCTCGCGCCGACCGGGACGTACTGAGCGATCCCGGGGTCGAATATCGGGACGTACCGATAGGGCTTGCTCTGATCGCCGACCTCGATCTGCGCGGTCATGCTGAGCAGGAGGAGCGAGGTGGGCGAGAGAACGAGCGTCAGGCCGGCTTCGATTTCGGTCGTGTCGAGCGTACTGATGAAGTTGTTCGGGCCGCGTCCGATGCTGTCGTGCGAGTAGTTGGCCGCGATGCGCGGTGTAATCAGCTTGTCGTTCAAATCTGCCGTGAACGCCAGGCCCGCGCCCCGCGATATGTAGTCGGGTTCCGAGCTGTAGTTGGCCTGGGCCTGCCCCCCGAAGCGGCCCAGCCGGTAGCCCCCGTCGAGACCGCCCGCGTAGCGTTGCTCGTGGTAGGGAGGCGAGGCTTCGCTCACGATGTCGGGCGAAGCGGCGGTGACGACGTCGACCAGAAAATTGCCGCCGACGTTCCACCCCTGCGTCGGCGAAGACACGGTCGCGTCGACGCCGGGGGTCCAGACCTCCACGTGAGTCGTGTCCGAGTAGGCTGCGAAGCTCGTGTCGAGCTTCACGACCAAGGGCCGGCTCTTCTGAGGCAGGCACTTGAGGACGTCTTCCTGCGTCTTCGCGCCCACCATGCACCGGAGCTGCCCTGGCGTGAGGTATTGCGCTTGCGACGAGAGCACGAGAGGCACGGCGAGGAGCTGCCCTTCGGCGACCGTGTACTTGTCCTCGAAGGAAAGGGGGATACCGCCTTGTCCCGCTTGCACTCCCTGCGCCCGGACGACGTGTTCGCCCGGATCGATCGAGAAGCGCTTCGTCAGCGAGTCGGTCGGCACGGGGCGGTCGTCGAAGGTCACGGTCAGGTGCTCGACGCCGGAAGGGGGCCGAAACGTCACGTGGGGCACGCGACGGAGAAGCAGCTCGACTTGGTCTCGAGCCACGCGCGTGAGCGCGGTGTCCTTTTCGCGGATGCCGTCTTCGAGCGCCCGGCGGGCATCGTTCAGAGCGTCGAGCAGGTGTCCTGACTTCGCCTCGCACGAAGAAAGATGCAGACGCGTGCGCGGGTGGTCCTGGAGCTCGAGCGACCTCTTGTCGTGGGCGATGCACCGGCCCGGGTCTCCCGCCTCCGACGCGGCCAATCCCGCGCGCGCTTCTTTGAACGCCTCGGCGCTGGTCCAGCCGGCAGCGTGGCCGGGAGCAGACGGCTGCGGCTCGGCGGAAGGGTCGTCGGAGCCCGATTCGGAGCGTTCCGGCTCGGCGCCGCGCGCACGCGAGGCGAGAAGCAACCATAGCGAGATGACGACGGCGCCGAGCCAAGTATAGCGAGCGCGAATGGGCAAAGGCACGATTGGACGCGTTTCAATTGCAGCCGCACCCGCCTCCGCCGCCCGAGAGCCCGCCGGTGGCTCCCTCCGACACGTCTTGAACGTGCGCGGCGAGCGGAGTCGTGAAAGGGTCCTCGGCGCTCATCGCCGGATGAGCGAGATTGCCGCGCTCGTACGGCGCTACATGGACGCATCCGACGTTTGCATTCGCGATGGCGGTGAGCGCCGTCGCCGCGGCGATTCTGAGCTTTCCTTTCATGCGTTGGCGTGGTGCACGGAGCGAGCCAACCGCGGAGCCGTGGCGCCATTCGGCGATTGCACGAAAAAGTCGCCGCGCGGGGCTCCGGCCCTGGACGATCGAGACGCCTTCGATGGATCGCCGGCGATCCGGAAACGAGGCGCTCGCGGGCGCGGCGCGCTCCTTTGTTCGGTTGCGCCGCGCGCGACGCTTTCGGCGCGAGGCGTGCTTTCGCTGGGACGAGCATGAGCGTCGAGATGCGAACGTGGGTCCTTGCGTTGGGCGCGGTTGTCGGAGGGTGTGGCGGAGAGCCGACGACTACGTTCGGCCCGCCGAACGGACTTTCGAGGCTCACTCCCCCCGAACCTTCGGCCACCGCGACTGCCTCGTCCTCGGGCTCCAGCACCTCGTCCGGCTCCGGGAGCGCGGCGAGCAGCGGCACATCGAGCGGGAGCGGAAGCCCGAGCGGAAGCAGCGGCACACCGCCGATGACCGTCAACGATGCGGGTGCGCCGGCCCGAGCAGACGCCGCCTCGCCGACGCCCGAAGCTGGACCGGTGCTCGTCACCTGCGCCGTCAGCTGGTCGACAAACGTCTTTCCCGTATTCCGGAGCAACGGCGACGGCGCGTGCGCCAATACGTCGTGCCACGGCGGCGCCTCCTCGCCGGCGATGACCGACGCGGACCCCGCGGCGACGTACGCGCACTTGGCTGCGTACGGCGTGAATGGGCTCCGGTATCTCGTCCCCGGTAACCTCGATCCGGCGGCGTCTTCGATCGAGTGCAACCTCGGTATCGTCCAGCCGGCGTGCGGACTGCTCGCGATGCCCCAGCCTCCCGGAGTGCTTTCTTCGGCGGACCGGCAGGCCATCGACACCTGGGTCCGCTGCGGCGCGCCGCAGAACTGAGCCGCCCCCATCCTGACGCGAGCTCCGAAGCTCTCCTGGCGGCCTCCAGGCTGAGGTGCCATGGCTCGCCGGAGGACGCCGTGCTAACCGCAGGCCTCGCGAATGGACCGCTTGCTCGCACGCCTCGAGCGTCGCTTCGGCCGCTACGCGATCCCGAACCTGATCCTCTACGTCGTCGGCGGGATGGCGCTCGTGTGGGCCCTTGCCTTCGTGCGGCCCGAGGCCTCCGTGCGGCTGATGCTCGACCTCGAGGCCGTTCGCCACGGAGAGGTCTGGCGGCTCGTCACGTTTCTCTTCCTGCCGCAGACCTCGTCCGTTTACTGGATTCTCATCAGCCTCTACTTCACCTGGTGGGTCGGCTCGAGCCTGGAAGAGCAGTGGGGGGCGTTCAAGTTCAACGCCTACTACCTCTTCGGCGCGTTCTGCACGATCGCGGCCGCCGCGATCGCCGGGCCCCAGACGAACATGTATCTGAACTTGTCCATGCTCCTCGCCTTCGCGGCGCTCTTCCCCGAAGTGAACGTCTACGTGCTTTACGTCATCCCGATGCGGGTCAAATGGCTCGGGCTGGCGACGGCGGCGTACATCGCTTACGAGGGCATCACGGCCGTCGACTGGGCGACCCGCGCGGCCATCGTCGCGGCTCTGGGGAATTACTTCCTCTTCTTCGGCGGGCACTGGTGGGGCGTGTGGAAGTCGCGAGGCCTTGCCGTACGTCAGAGCGCGCGTAAGGCGGAGCTGCACGGCGGAGACGCCCCGGTTTTCGGTCAGCGCGTCTGCGCGATTTGCGGCGCGAAGGAGGCCGACGGCACCGACATTCGCGTCTGCTCCTGCGCGAAGTGCGGCGGCCAGCAGCGCACGCTCTGTCTCGAGCACGCGCGCAACCACTGACGCGGGTCAGCCGACGTCGAGCACGACCTTCCCGAATGTCTCGTTCTCCTGGACGAGCGCGTGCGCCTCCGCCGCGCGCGCCAGGGGCAGCACGCGATCGACCACGGGGCGCACCGTGCCGCGCTCGAGGAGCGGCGCGATGTGGCGTTGCAAGGCGCGGGCGGCGAGGATCTTCTCCTCGAGGGGCCTCGCGCGAAGGACCGTGCCGCGCACTTCGGCGCGCTTGTGCAGCAGGAGGGGCAAATCGAGCTCGCACGTGGTGCCCGCCATCATTCCGACGACGACGATGCGGCCGCGCGGCGCGAGGCACGCCAGGCTCTCGGCGACGTAGACGCCGCCGACGAGATCGACGACGACGTCGGCGCCGGACGAGCGGGTGCGCCCGAGAACCTCGCCGGCAAAGCGCCCGCCCTGGACGACCACGCTCTCGTCCAGCCCGTAGTCGCGCAGCCGCTCGAGCTTGTCGGCGGTGCGCGCCGTACCGACGGTGCGCGCGCCGACGGCACGCGCCAGTTGCACCGCGGCCGTGCCCACCCCGCTGCCGGCCGCGTGCACGAGAACCCATTCGCCCGCGACCACTCGCGCCTGTTCCAGTGCGTCCCATGCCGTGACGAACGCCTCCGGGACCGCCGCCGCCTCGGCGAAGGTCAGCCTCTCGGGAATCCTCGCGAGGGCCCGCGCGTGCACGACCAGGTGCTCGGCGTATGCTCCGCCGCCGACGATCCCGAACACTCGATCGCCGCGCGCCAGCTCGGTCACGCCTTCGCCGAGCGCGTCTACCTCTCCGGCGATCTCGAGGCCTGGAATGTCGGCGGGCAATCCCGGTGGAGCGGGGTAGCGGCCGAGGCGCTGGAGCAGGTCGGCCCGATTGACCGCCGTGGCGCGCACGCGAACGCGCACCTCGCCCCGCGACGGCTCGGGAGAGGGCACGTCGCGCAGCTCGAGCACCTCAGGCCCGCCGGGTTCACGGATGACGACCGCGCGCATCGGGCGATGCCAGCCTACGCCAGCGGTGTATAAGGTGTCTCCCTCGATGAGCGCATTGCGCGTGGCACGACCGGTCGTGCGCAACTTCCGGTGGCCGTTCCTCGAAGAGGCCGCCTCCTGGGTGCGGGCGGGCGGCCATGCCGTCGTTTGGGTCGCGCCGCGCAAGGCTCGCCTCGTCTTCCGCAAAGGACCCCATGGCGACGAACCCGACCTGGGCTACTGGTCGGCGCTCGACATCGGCAGAACCGAAGTCTCCACGGCCAAGCGCGGGCCGTTCGCCGGCATGGCCTTCGTGCGCGTCCCGCACGACTGTTACAGCATCGTGCGAGAACGCGTCGTACGTGACTCCGTTCATGCGGGGCCGACTCGCGAGATTCGAGCTCGATTGTCTCGCGTGCGGTGCTTGCTGCAAGGACAACCGGGTCGAGCTCGACGACGAGGACGTCGCGCGCTTCGAACGGGCAGGGCGTGGCGATCTCGCGCGGCCGCCGTACGCGCGCCGGGACGACGGTGCGATCGTCCTTGTCCTACGCCGGGACGACAAGCGCTGCAAGCACCTGGCGGACGACAACCGCTGCGGCATCTATTCGCTTCGTCCGAGCGCGTGCAGCACGTTTCCGGTCGGAAGCGAGTGCTGTTTGTCGTCCCGCGAAGAGGAGCTGGGTATCGTCGACGGCGCGCGGTCGTGACGCCGCGCTACCGCCCCTGCACAGGCCCCTCGAGCAACCTCTCGAGCCGCTCGCGCACGCGCGGCGCCGTGTCGGCGCTTTTCGCCGCGGCTTGCACCTGCGCTCGTCCGGTCTTCTCGTCGAGCGCGATCCACGCCTGGCCGACGCTCGCCACCGCGTCGGCCATGTCGTCGCTGTCGGCGCTCGCCCGATACATCGCGAAGAACTGACGCAGCTTGGGCAGCTGGCCCGGTCCGGCGACCACGGCAAGCGCGGACGCCGCTTGTTTGACGTCGTCCTCGCTGTCCGCCGGGTCGAGCAAGTGCGAAGCGAGCAGGGGTGCCGCGCGCTGATCTTTCATCGCACCGAGCGCCTGCGCGATGGGTCCCACGGGCGGCGGCCGGAGCACATCTCCCAGATAGTCGTAATGGTGCTCCAGCGCCGACGCCAGGTAGGCCGCGCCGTTGCGCCGGCCCGACAGGGCGCCGCGGGCGGCGACGAGGAGCTCGGGTGTCGTGCGCGGGTCGCTCGCCACCTCGATGAGCGTCCTCGTCACGGTCTCGTCCTGCAGGGAAGCGAGCTCCCGTAGCAGCATGCGTCTGGGCAGCGGCGAGCTGGGCGTCCTCGGCACGCACGACGTCGGCGAGCTGCAGGGGCAGCGGCTTCGTCTCTGCCGGTGGTCCGCTGACCCGGTAGGTTCCCGCGCTCACGACGCATGTCTTCACCGGCTCGCCCAGGTCGAGCTCGCGCCACGGTCCCCCCGGTCTTCTCGTCGAGCGCCGTCACCTTGCCCTGCTCGTCGCAAAGGACGACGCCCCCCGGCACGGCAGCTCCTCCGACGAAATCGGCGCCGTAGAGGTGCGCCCAGGCAACCGGCGCCTTTTCGCCGAAGGCCATCGCGAGGCGGAAGTACGTCGCGTAGACGCGCCCGTCCGTCAGGGAGGCGCCCGCGTCCTTCGCCTCCGGCCGAGCGTAAATGCGAGCCTTGTCTCGAGCATTCGCAATCGGTGAAACCGGCTCGTTTCCCGGGCGCATCAGCTCGGGTGTGCCGGGCACGTCCGGTATCGTGACGGTCGCGACCGAGGCCGCGCCCTTCGACGCGTCGCGGATGTGTTCGTCGAACCGGACGAAGGCGACCTGACCGAACCAGAGCGAACCCCCCTCGATCCACGCGCGGCTCGTCTGCTCTCGCAACGTCACGCGAGCCGTCTCGTCGCCATTGCCGAGGTCGATGACCGAAACGTACTGCCCGGCCCAGGGGACGAAGGCCATGCGTCCCACGACCGCAGGGGCCCCGAGCGTCCTCTCCGTCTCGATTTGACGCACCACCTGACCGTCGTGCGCCACGGCGAGCAACGTGGTGCCGGTGCCGCCCGACCGTCGAAACGTCACGACCGTGACCGTCCCGTCGTCGCCTGCGCCTAGCAGGGGGATACCGCCCGTCGGCCGTTTCCAGATAACGCGCCCCGGTCCTCGCATCGAGCGCAAACGCCTCGCCCCCGCCCGAGCCCACGACGACGGTGCCGGCGACCACGGGGCGGGCGTCGAGGGGGTGCGCGAACTTCCACTTGGAGCCAGCCTCAGGGGCAGCCCGATGATCTCGTCGGTGTTGCCGGCGACACCCAGAACGACGTCCGCAGGCGCCGGGATGGGCGAGGAGCCCATGCTCCGCCATACGCGGGCAATCGATGCGCCGCGGTCGTCTTCCCAGTCGGTGGCGAACAGGCTGAACCTCGTCTGTCCGCCGCCGCAGGCGAGGAGGCCCCCCAGCGCGCACGACGCAACCCAGCGAAGGGATGCCCTCACGGCTCGGCTCCCTGCAATCCGGACGACGCGCTGGTCGCCAGCACACCCTGGTCGATCGACTGCTTCACCCGCTGAGAAGCCGTAGGCGGCCACCGAGTCTGCACGTCGCGCAAGAAGCGGTTTGCCTCCGGGGTCCGCAGCTCGCGGAGACGGCTGACCAGCTTCACCTTGACGTCGTCGCTGACGTCGGCCGTGGGGCGGAAGAGGACCTGTTCGAGGCCGCTCGTCACGACGTCGAACGGCACGCTTCCGAGCTTCGATGCGAGTCGATCGCATTCGTTCCCGGCACAGAGCCGTCCGATCGAGGCGGCTGCTTCGGGCACCTTGTGATCGAGCGCGGCGAACGAGATCGCCGACAGCGGCTTTGGCCTTCAAGCTCCCGAGAGCCGTTGCCGAGACGCCACGCACCCCCGCGTCCGGATCGGAGAGCGCCGCGCGCAGCGCCGGGATCGCCGCCTCGCTACGGGTCTTGGCCAGCGCTTGCACCGCCGCCCTTCGAATGTCCGGATCGCGATGGCGCGTGTACCACGCGATCGTCTCGCCGGCGGCCTCGCTCTCGGTGTCCCCGAGCGTCTCGAGCGCCGCCTTCGTCAGCGCCGCCGAGAGTCCCTGGCGCAGCAGCTCGACGATCTCCGGACTGGCCGCGATACCGGCTCTCCCGGAAGTGCGCACGTCGTCTAGGGCGGACTTCACCTGGGCGGCGTCACCGCTTTTCAGCCGAGGGAGCACGTCGGGCGGAAGGCGAATGGCCTGCGGTTCGGCCGCCGCCCGAGTGGCAGGCTTGGCTCGCGGTTGCGCGTCTGCCGTGTGGATCAGCAGCGGAAGCAGCGCGAGGGCTGCAGCGAATCGCATACCTCCCATGGCGGCGAATGCTCGCGCCGCGCGGGGCCCGGTGTAAAGCGCCTCGTCGGGCGCCCGGGATACGGATGGCGACTTACGGCTCGGGCCAGGGCGTGAAGTCCTCGCGCGGCTAGCTAGTCGTCCGGATGCCAGGGATACGCTAGGTGAGCGGTATCTCCGTAATGGCGCCGCATGCTGTCGAGGTACGACTCGAGCTGGCACATACGGAGAAAGCGCTCCGCTGGGTCGCGGTGCTGTCCGAAGCAGATGGCCTCGCATAGAAGGCGCGTGGAGGAGCGCCGGAGCGCCTGACGCGCCGTCTGGATGCAGTGCATGCCCTTTTCGGTCACCGTGATGTACCGCTGGCGGCGATCGCCGTTGCAAGTCGCCCGGCGCCGCGTCACCAGGCCGAGAGCCTCGAGGGAGCGCAGCATGCGGCTGACGACGGGAGCCGTGACCCCCAGCACACGCCGCAAATCGCTTTGCTTGCCGACGGCGCCGCGCGAGGTCCGACAGCCGACGCTGTAGACCAGCGCGTACATCATGTCGAAGCGCGCGGCCGTAAGCCCCAGGGACTTGAGCGGCTTGCGCGTGACCCGCAAGATCCCGTGGAACGCACGCTTGCTGCCAAAGAATAGGGCGTTCATCGCGACGGCACCCGAGAGCACCCCGCGTGCCACCCGCTCGTGGCCAGCTGGGGACTCCTTCGCCGGCGAGCGGAGACCCCCTCGAAACGCTGGATTCGTGATCAAGCTAATGATTTGGGCGTTTCGAAGGGGTGCCGACGCGACCGGCAGAAGGTCCTCCGACCGACTGTCCAGGACAGTCTATGGGGTGTCCACGGACGGGTGCCGGACGCGCCGGCTTGGGGCGTCAGGTTCAGGGTCCTTTTCGGACGGGCCGAGTCCGCACGTCCGAGGCGAGAAGCGCCGAGAGGGCGGACTGCACGATGGCGGCTACGGCGACGGGCTGAGCTCGCGGGCGAGCGCCTCCGCCCCGTAGACGATCCGCAGAGCTTGGAGCATCGCGGCGCTGTCGACGCTCACGGCGCGAGCGGTCGTCTCCTGGTAGACGAACTGATTGGGCAAGCTCGGCAGATTCCCGTCGAAAATGAGTCCGACGAGGTCACCTGCCGCTCCGATGACGGGGCTACCGGAATTGCCGCCGACGATGTCGTTCGTCGACGCGAAATTGAGGGGGGTCGCCGGCGGGAGCTGCCCCCTGGCTTCGAGCCAGCGCTGCGGCAGCTTCAGCGGCTCCACTCCGGTCGCGTGTTTGAACATCCCCGCGAAGTCCGTTGACCAAGGGACATGACGGCCGCCGAGATCGTATCCCTTGACGACGCCAACCGACAGACGAAGCGTGAACGTCGCGTCCGGGGCGTTGTTTGTACCTTCCACGGCGAAGGTCGCTTGGGCAATCTCCGTACGCAGTGCGCGCATCGGCCCCTCCACCGTGTCGTCGTACTGCTTGCGGATCGCGAGTGCCTCCGGCTCGATGGCGCGCATCGCGACGATGAGCGGATCGTTCGACGCATCTACCGAGGCCTGCCCTCCCTCCCAGAGCGCGCGCCGGGCGTAGAAGTCGAAGAGCTTGGACTGCGCGACGATCGTCGCGGCGCCGTGCTCGGGGGTCTGTCCGCCGAGGATTTGGCGTACGGGCGGGTCTTTGTCGCCCAACGCTTTCACCAGGAGCACGAGCCACTGCTTGACGAACGCCTCTTCCACCCCCGGATAGATCGGCGCCGGCGAGAGCACGTGGGACCTCAGCTCCTCCAGGCTCGTCTCGCGGTACTCCGGCAAGCGATCCGAGTTGGGTAGCGCCCGCTGCGCAGGCAGGCGGACCAGGTGTCGCGCCATTCGGAGGAGCGATCCACCGAGCCCCTCGAGCGCCTGATACCGGGGGTACATCGCCGCATAGGCCTTCTGCACCGCGCCGATGGAATCCCATACGCCGCCGTATTTCGCGCGAAGATCGGCGCTCGCCTCCACTTCTCCGCGCAGCTTCTTCTCTTCGGTCTGCTTCTTGTTCATGAGAGCGGGATCGCGCAGGCCTGCCTCGAAACCCGTGTAGGCCTTGAGCGAGTTTTCGACTCCGAAGATGGCTTCGCGCGCCTGACGTTTCGCCTCGGGGCCGGTGCTGGACCACGCGTAAAGGTTCGCCCGCCAGGCGCGCCTCACATCGAGCAGGCGCGGGTACACGACGTCGCGCAAGGCGCCCAGCTCCGCGACGGTGTCGTCGCGAGAGGTGCGCCCGGGGTGTCCCGACGTGAAGACGGTATCGCCGTCCTTCGGGCCGGCCGGGTTCCAGGGCAGGTAGTCGCTCGTCGCGAGCGGCTGGTCGTGCTCGTAAACGCGAAACACCGCGAGGTCGAGGTCGTAACGCGGGTAGTTGAAGTTGTCCGGGTCGCCGCCGAAGAAGGCGATGTCCGCCTGGGGCGCGAAGACGAGGCGCACGTCGGTGTAGCGGTGGTACCGGTAGAGGCGGTACATCGCGCCCGCGTAAAGCGTGACCACGTCGCAGCGCAGCCCGGTCGAGTCGTGGCATTCCTTCTCGATGGAGGCCATCTGGCCCTTGATGGCCCGATTGGCCTCGGCATCCGACATGCTCGGTTGCCTTGCGCCCTGAACCTGCGCCGTGACGTCCGTCATGGAGACGAGCTGGTCGATCTCCAGATCGGGACATGGGGCTTCGGGGCCGTCTTTCCCGGCGAGATAGCCCCCGGACAGGTAGTCGTGTCCGGGTGAGGCGAGCTTCGCGATGCAGTCGGACGCGACGTGATGGTTGGTGAGCACCAGCGCGTGCGGCGACACGAACGACCCGGAGCCGCCGGAGTTGAAGCGCACGCTCGCCAGGCGCACGCGATCGAGCCACGGCTGCGCGACCGTGACGTGATGCTCCTGCGCGATGCGCTGGATGGGCACCATGTCGAAGGGCCACATGCCTTCGTCCGCGCGCGCAGACGGCGCAAGCAGCAGGGGCAGTAGGCTGAAGGTCAGCGCGAAAGGACGGGCGAGGGGACGCGCATTCACGACCCCCTCTCTAGCTGGTTTGATCACTTCTCGAAATACGCCTCCAAATCATGGGGATGCCGTTCAGAACGAAGTCTTTTCGGGCGTTCTCATGGCAAGTGAAGCGTTAATCCGGCGCCTCCATGACGTCTGCGCGCAACGTCTGCTCATGTGTGCTTTGCGGCGAATCTGGTGTGAGCTTCTGCTCGCCGCGCCTTGACGTGTAATCTTGAGGATCCATGCCCGCTCGGGAGCTGCCGCCCGGCCAGAAGGCGCGCATCGTGGGTCGCTACGCGCTCTTCCAGGAGATCGCGGCGGGCGGCATGGCGACGCTGCACCTCGGCCGGCTCATCGGCTCGGCGGGCTTCTCTCGCACGGTGGCCATCAAGCGGCTGCACCCGCAGTTCGCCAAAGATCCCGAGTTCGTCGCGATGTTCCTCGACGAGGCCCTGCTCGCCGCGCGGGTGCGCCATCCGAACGTCGTCGCCACGATCGACGTCGTCGCGCTGGATGGCGAGCTGCTCCTCGTCATGGAGTACATTCACGGCGAATCGCTGTCGCGTCTGCTGCGAAACGAAGCGCAGGCCGGCCGACGTCTACCCCTGCGGATCGTCTCGGCGCTGATGACCGGCGTGCTTCACGGGCTGCACGCGGCGCACGAAGCCGTGACCGAGAACGGGTTTCCGCTGGGCATCGTCCACCGCGACGTGTCGCCGCACAACATCCTGGTCGGGCAGGACGGCGTGGGGCGGGTCCTCGACTTCGGTGTCGCCAAGGCCGCCTGGAGGGCGCAAACCACGCGCGACGGGCAGATCAAGGGCAAGCTCGCGTACATGGCGCCCGAGCAGCTCCTGAATCACGAGGTGGATTGGCGCGCCGACATCTTTGCGGCGTCCGCGGTCCTCTGGGAGGCGCTCACGTGCGTTCGGCTCTTCTCGGCCGACGAACCGGGCGCGGTGTACCACCGCGTTCTCAACGAAAACATCCCGCTCCCGAGCACGCAGCGCTCCGACGTGCCGTCTGCGCTCGACGCGCTCGTGCAGCGCGGCCTCGCGAAGAACCCGGGAGATTGCTTCGCGACGGCGCGTGAGATGGCCTTTGCTCTCGAGCGCACCCTTCCTCCGGCGACGCCGGGCGAAGTGGGCCTCTGGGTCGAAGAGACCGCCCGCGAGACGCTGGCCAAGCGCGCCGAACAGGTCGGCGGAATCGAGAGCTCCTCGGTCCAGTTCATCGGGTCCTCGAGCCTCTCGTCCCCGCCGGCCGCGGCAGCAGACGCGGCGCGAAGCTCGAACGATGCCCTGGTCGCGGCGGCGATCGTGGCGCCCGCGTTGCCCGCGGCGGCGGTGGACTCGCACAAGGAAACGCTTGGATCGAGCATTGCCACCGTCTCGGAGCTCTTGCCGTCCGTGGAGTTGCTCCGCGGTCGAAGCCGCTTCCGGAGGCGCATCGCGATCGCCGTCGCCGCTGTCGGGCTCGCGGGCGGCGGGGGGCTCGCTCTGAGCCACATTCTCGGCGCATCGTCCTCGTCCCCCGCGGCGATCACGGCGGCGCCCTCGCGTCCCGTCGTCCCGCCCGATCGCCTGCTCACCCGCCCCGCCGCCGACTCCGTCCCCGGCCAGCTCCCCGCTGCCTTCTCCGAAGCGGGTGCCATGCCCGCAGCCGCGCCCGCCTCTCCTGCCGCAGCCGGCTCCCCGCCGGTGACGCGCCGACAGCCCGCGTCGCCTGTCACCCAGCGGCCCGCGTCTCGCCCGGCGCCCGCCGCGGCTGCTGCCCGCGCGAGCTGCAATCCGCCGTACACGGTCGATTCGTCCGGGTTTCGCGTTCTCAAGCCGGAATGTCTCTGAATGGGATACCGCCTTCTCGCCGGCTCGCTCGCGGCAACGGCGCTCGCCGTCTTGCTCGGGTCGACCCCGGCGCCCGCAGCCGACGAGAAGCAGCAATGCGTCGACGGGTACGAGCAGAGCCAGCGCCTACGACGCGACGGCAAGTTGCGCGCGGCCCACGAGCAACTCGTCGTCTGCTCCAACCGGGCATGTCCGGAGGCCGCGCAGCTCGACTGCGCGCGATGGCTCGCTGAGGTGGAGCTGGCTCAGCCCAGCGTCGTCGTGTCCGCCAAGGGACCCGTCGGCGGCGAATGGACGGAGGTGCGTGTCCTCGTAGACGGCGAGCTCGCGGCGGGTCGCCTCGACGGGCGCGCGATTGGCGTCGACCCGGGCCTTCGCAAGATCCGGGTCGAATCTGCCGACGGGCGGGCGCTCGAACGATCGATTCTCGTCCGCGAGGGAGAGAAGTTTCGCATGGTGGAGTTCACCTTCTCGCGCGAGCGCGTCGGCCCGCCCGCCGCTGCCCCGCCGAATCCGGCTGCGGAGAGGCCGGCTGGGGAGAGGAGCGCGTGGCCGCCTCTTGCCTCGTACGTGCTCGGTGGAGTGGGGGTTGCTGCGATCGCCCTGGGGACCTACCTCGATGTCACCGGCAAGGACCAGGAGACGAAGCTCAAGAACACGTGCGCGCCCGGCTGCGCACCCGCCGACGTCGACGCGATGCGCACCCGTGTTCTCGCAGGAGACATCACCCTCGGCGCGGGCATCGCGTCGCTGGCAAGCGCCCTCGTCGTGGCGCTCGCGGCTCCTCGTGCGGGCGGGCCGTCTGCGTGGCTCTCGGCTTCGCCAGTCGCCGCCGGAGCCGTCGTCGGCGCGGGGGGCCGCTTCTAGCGACGAGAACGCATCCGACGACTCTCTTGGAACCGGTCAGGGACGAGGCGGGGGCGGGAGTTCGGGTTTTGTTCGGGCATGCCTGCTCTTTGCAGGGACGGGTCCGCGCCGCTGGCGGCCGCGCGGGGCCCGGGTCCGCGCGGCCCCTGTACGAGTCGGGGGCATGCCCGAACAAAACCCGAACTCCCGCCCCAGCCTCCGAACGCATCCGACTCGCGTTGCAACGGGTCAGTCGCCGGACGCGTTCTAGCGTCCGGAGGCCCGGTAATGCGCTGCGATCTGCGCGGCGGTGAGCGCCTTGGCGTAGATCGCGACCTCGTCGATGACGCCGTCGAAGTACTTGATGGTCTCACCCGCCCCGAGGAACAGCGGAGCGGCGAGGGGCGCGCGCGCTCGGGTGTCGGCCGCCGTCGCGACGACCGTCCCGTTCACGTAGAACGTCAGCATGGCTCCGTCGTACGTGCCGACCACGTAGTACCACTGGCCGTCGGCGACCCGCGGGCCCTGCAGCGAGTTGCCCGCGGCGGCGACGAAGCGCTCGAAGCCGAGGTTCCCCCCCGCATCGACGTAGACCGCGTAGCCTTCCCGATTGCCCGTCTGCGATTCGTGGTCGATCGCGTGGCGGTACCCGGGCCCCGTGACCGCCGCCTTCACCCAGCCCTCGGCGGTGAACGGCTCGTGGCCGGGGAAGTCGAGCTCCGCCGGGTCCACGGAGAATCGACGACGTCGTGCCGTCGAGCTGGACGGCCGTGTCGCTGTCGTTGCGCAGCGCTCCGGCCACGCCGAGGCCGCACGTGGCCCCGTAGATGCCGTCGTGGCCGTGGCCGGTCTGGTCGTGCGCCGTGGTCCCCGAGGACTCCCCGAGCCGCCAATACGCAACGGGACCCTCGGCCAGAATGGTCGATCGATAGAGCGAGCTCGATGGGCCGCCGGAGGAGGAGGCGCCCGAGGAGGAGGCGCCCGAAGAAGACGCGCCGCCGGAGAGCTCGGCGTCCGAGGCCAGCGTGAGCGAGCAGCCGCTCGCACCGGGAGCCAGGGCGAGCAAGAGAAGCGCGGCGGTGCCGCCGGCGCGAAACACACCCATCGTACGAAAGTGTACTACGCCGGGGCCCTGCTGCCGAACTTGGCCGCGCCAGGACGCGCTACCTTCTCGTGCGCTGCTTCGCGATGTCGAGGGCCGCAATTCGGTACGCCTCGGCGAGGGTCGGGAAATTGTAGATGTTGTCGACGAAGACCTCGACTCGCGCCGAAGCGAGCAGCGCCATCTGGCCCAGGTGGACCAGCTCCGCCGCGCCCTCGCCGATGATCTGCACGCCGAGGACGCGCTCCCCCGCGCCGTCGGCGACGAGCTTGAGCAAGCCGTCCTTCATCGCCGCAATCTGCCCGCGCGCGACCTCTTCGAACCGCGCGCGGCCGACGGTCACTCCGCTCGCGCCCCCCATCTTGCTCGAAGCTTCGGCTTCGCTGAGGCCGACGCTGGACATCTCGGGAATGGTGTAGATGCCGAGCGGAATGGTCTCCGGCGGCTGCGCCTGCGGGAGGCCCAGCGCGTGGCACATCGCCCTCCGCCCTTGCTCCATCGACGTGGACGCGAGAGACGGCGGCCCGATGACGTCGCCTACGGCGTAGATGTGAGGCACCTCGGTGCGGCAGTGCTCGTCGACGGCGAGCAGGCCGCGCGCGTTGGTGCGCAGGCCGGCGGCGCCCAGGTCGAGCGCCTCCGCGTTGGCGACCCGCCCGAGCGCCACCAGGAGCTTCTCGCTCCGCAGCACCTCGCCGCTTGCCAGAGTCGTCACGACCTCGCTCACGCCGTCCCACTCGACCCGCGCGGCGCGCTGCTCCGGAACGAAGCGGCCGCCCACGCGCGTGAAGGAGGCGACGAAGGCGTCGGTGAGCTCGGGGTCGAGAAACGCGACGGGGCGCTTGCCCGAGTCGACCATCGTGACCTTCACGCCCAAGCTCGCGAAGACCGACGCGTATTCGCTCGCGATGACGCCCGCGCCGAGGACCGTGAGCGACGCGGGCAGGTAGGTCATCGAGAGGATCGAGTCGCTGTCGAAGACGTGCTCGTGATCGACGGGGACGTCCGGAGGAGTACGCGGGTGCGAACCGGTCGCGACGACGATGACGTCTCCGCGCGCCATCCGCTTCTCTCCTCGGACGGTGGTCGCTTCGATCTCGTGCGGCGAGAGGAATCGCGCGCGCCCGTGCCACACCTCCACGCCGTTCCGGGCGAGCTGCGCGCCGAGGAACTTCTGGTGCCCGCGGATGACCTCGTCCTTGCGAGCCATCAGGCTGGCGATTGTCAGGTCGTCGCGCATCGCGATGTCGAGCACGCCGCCCGTCCGCGCACGAAAGCTCGCCAGGACGACCGCGGTCTCGCGCAGCGTCTTGCTCGGGATGGTCCCGTGCTGCACGCACGCACCGCCCACGTCCGGCTCCTCTTCGACGACGAGGATCTTGCGCCCCGCCTTCGCGCCCTGAACGGCGGCCTTCTGCCCTGCCGGGCCACTCCCGATGACGACCGCGTCGAAGCGTTTCACGCGATGGCCTCGACCTGGGCGATGACCTCGTCGCGTCGGGCGAGAAGGGCCTCGACGAGCTCCGGATACAGGTTGAGGGCCGCGGCCGCGGGATGGCGCCGCAAGTCGTCGTCGCTCACCGGACGCAGGGGGGCCGCGTAGTGCGCGAAGTCGTCGGCGAGCTGCACGAGCGTCGCTGCCGCTGCCGCGTCGCCGGCGTTCTGCGGATGGTGATGGTGCCGGACGGCCGACGCGAGCCGTGGGGAGAGACCCCACGCCCGCAGCATGGCCTCGCCCACCTCCTCGTGGACCGCGCCGACCACGCGATGGATGTCTTCCTTGGTCAGCGCGCTCAGGCCGAGCTCCGCTTGCAGGTCCACCGATGCCTGGATGGCGGTCGGGCGCCCGACGTCGTGAAGCAGGCCCGCGAGAAATGCGTCTTCCACGTTGAGACGGCGCGTGCGCGCGATCTCCTGCGCATACAGGCCCGCTGCGAGGGAGTGACGGAAGAGAAGTCGGACGTCTTCCTCGTGTCCTTTGACCTGAAATGCGCGGGTCTTGCACGAAATGAGGACCGCGATCTCGCGGATGGTCCGCAGCCCCAGCCGGCTGATGGCCTGCTGCAGCGACACGATGGGCGTGCGCGACGCGTAGGCCGGAGAGTTGGCCACGCGCAGCAAGTGCGCCGCGAAGGCCGCGTCCCGTCGAATCAGGTCCGCGAGCACGCGAGCGTCGGCGTCTTCGCGAGACGTCGCCGCCATGACCTGCTGAGCCACTTCCGGCAGGACTGGGAGCTCGAGGGCGCCGCTCGCGCAACGTTGCCGCAGATGGGCCAGAAGGACGGCGGCGGCGGTTTCAGGCGGTGTCGCCGGGATCCCCACGAAGAGAGAGTATCACCGAGGCGATGCGCGAGGAGATCGTCGTCGCGGGCGAATCATCCGGCAGACGGCTGCTCGAGCAACGCGGCCCCCTCCCGCCGTATGCGGAGCTCGCGTTGGGGGAACGGGATCTCGATGTTCTTCGCCCGGAAGACGCGGTCGATCTCGAAGCGAAGCTCGCTCATGATGACGGGCTCGCGATCGGGCGCGTCGAGCCAGACGGCGAGCTCGAAATCGAGGCTGCTTTCGCCGAAGTTCTTGAAGAGGACCAGGGGCGCGGGCTCCTTCAGCACCTGCGGGTGACCGAGGCCGATGGCGACGAGGGTGTCGCGCACGTGGCTCGTGTCGCTTCCGTAAGCGACGCCCACGGCGATACGCACGCGCTTGCGCGTGGTCGGGTGGCTCTGGTTGAGCACGCGCCCGGTGACAAACTCGCTGTTCGGGACGATCATCGCGACCCCGTCGCGCGAGACGATCTTCGTCGCACGCATCTCGATCTCGATGACCGTGCCGACGACGTCGCCCACGACCACGAAGTCGCCCTTCTGGATGGGCCGCTCGACGAGAAGGATGATTCCGCTGATGAAGTTCTGGGTGATGTTCTGCAGGCCGAAGCCGATCCCCACGCTCAGCATCGCCCCGAGCGCCGCGAGCGTGCCGAGGTTGATGCCGAGCGTGTCGAGCGAAACGAGCGTTCCCGCCACGATCACGGCGTACTGGACGATGCGTCCCACCGCATAGCTGGCGCCCGGAAGCGCGCGCCGCCCGTCGAGATAGCGGGTGGTTGCTGCGCGCGAGATGCGCGCCACGCTCGCGGTCAGAGCCAGCCCGAAGAGAAAGATGAGGATGGAGAGGAGAGATACGGGCGTGCCGGCGAGCTTGAAGATTTCCTCGCGCAGCATGGGCAGTCTTTGCAGCATGCTGCGCATGGTACGCCCGCCTGTAGGCGGAGACGCTCGGACAACGAGACGAGACGCTTGGATGTCAGGACAAGACACGTGGACAACGGGTCGAGACGCTCGACCAACAGAACGTGACGCTCGGACAATTGGTCGAGACGCTCGACCCATGGCGCATGACGCTCGAAGGGTCGGTCGAGACGCTCGGCCTAGGCAACGAGACGCTCGGACAACACGACGAGACGCTTGGATGACAGGACAAGACACGTGGACAACGGGTCGAGACGCTCGACCAACAGAACGTGACGCTCGGACAATTGGTCGAGGCGCTCGGCCAACGGAACATGGCGCTCGGACAACATGCCGAGACGCTTGACGAGGAGAACATGCCGCTCGGACAAGACGTCGAGACGCTCGACCAACGGAGCATGACGCTCGACCAATCCACCGAGGCGCCTGGACGGTAGAACATGTCGCCCGGACGACAGAACAAGGCGCTTTACCGGTTGGCGAAGGTGCTTTCATCGAACTTCAAGACGCTTTTGCTCGTTGCAGAGACGATTTCTCGACCACCATTCGAGATTCCCCAAGCATCACGCCGAGGTACACGAACCGAAACGTGCGCCGGGGCACCAGAGCCAGTTACTCGAGCTTGGCGATTTCGCTTCCGGCCACCAGGAACGCGCCGACTCCGTAGGGAGACGAGTCGGTCGCCTGCGCGGCAGCCGGCGCGACGCCCGACGGCTGCACCCAGCCGAGGCGCCCCTGCGTGTCGACGGCGCCCGCCAGGCCGGTCCATGCCTTCTGCACGACCGGCAGATACGTCGCTCGATCGAGCAGCCCCTTCTCGATTCCCCACGCCATGGCGAACGTGATGAGGCCCGAGCCGCTCGTCTCCGGATTGGGGAACGCCTGCGGGTTCAGCAGGTCGGCGCGCCACAGACCGTCGGCGCCCTGCAGGGGAGCCAGGGTGGCGGCCAGCGACTGCAGCAGGTGGACGTAGTCGGCGTACCGCGCGTCGTCGGCGGGCAGATATTGCAGCACGCGGGCGGTGCCGGCGATGACCCAGCCGTTGCCGCGCGACCAGAAGGTCTTCGTGTTGAAGAAGGTCTGATCGCGCCAGAAGAGACCCACCGCGGGGTCGATCAAGTAGCCCTCGGCGTCCCACCACGTCGTGTCGAGGAAAGCGACGTACTTGCTCTGCTTCGTGACGGCACCCAGACGAACGAGCGCGCCGGGAGCCATGAAGAGAGCATCGCACCAGTACCAGAGCTGTCGGCCGGGAACGGGCTTCGCGATCATGGCGTCGAAGGCGGACTGCGTCGGTTGAATCATGAGCGCGCTGGCGTGCGCCGGGTCGAGCAGGTCGAGATCGAGGTACGCCTGCGAGCAGCACTGGTTGTCGGCGAACGTCGGGCCCTTCCTCGACGTGAAGAGATCCCAGTGGCTGGTCTGGCCCCACGCTCGCACGGCGTCGAGCAAGCTCGTCTCGAGGGTGACTTCGTAAGCGGCGACGAGGCCCACGTAAAAGACGGCGTTGATCCAGTCGGTGTCGGCGTCGGTGGACAGCTGGTCGATCTCGTAGTGGGCCACCTTGCTCAGGAGGGCGCCGAGGGCGCCGCCGGCGGCCGGGGGGGCGGGACCGGCTTCCGTCGACGCCTCCGCGATCGACGCGTCCGCGGTCGACGCTTGCGGCTGCGCATGCGAGCTCGCGCAGCCGGCACACCAAAGGAGGGCGCCGAGGGTGACGGCGGCGGGCTGGTGAGGTCGGATCATCCCGACGCAGAGTACCCGCACGCGCCCGCAACAGGCAGCGCTCGGATCGCGGTCGCGGTCGCCGGCTTCAGGGCGAGCAGACGAACACGCCCGCCTCGTAGATGCCGACCCAGGAACCGGCGCTCGCGACGGAGAAGCGCACGTAGCGGGCCGGCTTGGTGAACCCAAAGTCGAAAGACTTCTCGACGACCGCGTTTGGCCATACTTCGTCGTCCGAGAAGACGGTCGCGAAGGAGACGCCGTCCGTGCTCGTGCTGATGACCCAGGGCATGGCCGTGGCCGGGGTCGCGCCGCTGGCCAGCGCGATGCCTCGGACGGCCAGGACGCTCCCGAGGAATCGACTTGCCACCACCCCGACGGGCCGCCCGAGTTCCAAGGCGTCGAGCAGGAGCCGTCGTTGGCGTTCGACGGAAAGTCCGAGGCATAGTGGCCGGAGGCGGTCGTGGGCCGCCCCGTAGCGACGTTGGTGCACGACGCGACCGGAAACGGGAGGGGGAACGTGCACGCCGGTGCACTGCACGAGGCGGATCCGCCGCAGGTGCACCGTCCGGCGGAGCACGTCGCGCCGGCCGAGCAGGTTGCTCCGCACGCGCCGCACGAAGTCGCGCTCGTGCTCGTGTTCGTCTCGCAGCCGTCGAGTGCGTCGCGGTTGCAGTCGGCGGTATTGGCGGGGCATGCCAGCGTCGCGCCCCGCGGGAGGATGCCGACCGCCCCCTGCAAGTCCGTGTAGTACAGGGCCGCGGACGTCACGAGCACACCACCGGGCGAGGCGATGCCTTGCGCCACCGTCGACTGCCCGGTGCCGTCGAGCCGGTCGACGCTCACGGTGCCGCCGCTTGCGTTCGCCCAGTACAGGTCGCCTTCACCAATCGACAGACCCGCCGGCCATGCCTGCCCCGTCGCGAGCTGCGTGACCGCGCCGCCGCCGAGCGGAAGTCGCGAGACGACGCCGCCCTGCCCGGTGCTCACGTACAGCCACGTGCCGTCCGTAGCGAGGCCATAGGCGCTCGGCGAGAAGCCGCTCGCGACGACGGTGGGAACGCCGCCGCCGACCGGCATGCGGTTGATCGTGCCGGCGTAGTACTCCGTCCAGTAGAGATATCCTCCGTAGAGGAGGAGCTGCGTCGGTACCGGGAGGTTGTCGGCGAGGATCTGCGGCGCGCCCCCCGCCTTGGGCACGCGCGTGATGTTGCCGCTGCTCGTGCTGAGCGAATAGTAGACGTACGTGTCGTCGACCGCGATGCCCCACGTCGGCGCGCCCGGGCTGATGAACGTCGAAAAGCTCGAGCCGTCGAGGCTCATGCGCTCGATCGGACCCCCGAAGTAGTTGCTGATGTAGACGTATGCTCCGTCCGTCGCGAGCATGAACACCCCGTGCACCGCCGAGACGTGCGCCGAGTGCACCACTGCGCAGACGCCCTGGGTGCAGATGTCGCCTGCGGGGCAAGCGACTCCGCACGCGCCGCAGTCGCTCGAGTTGCTCCCCGTGTCGATTTCGC
Source organism: uncultured delta proteobacterium (assembly GCA_963720145.1). GTDB lineage: Bacteria > Myxococcota_A > Polyangia > Polyangiales > Polyangiaceae > Palsa-1150. The sequence goes on along the minus strand of CAVREO010000025.1, from coordinate 50,134 downwards.
AGCCGTCGCTCGCGAGGCCGTCGCAGTCGGCGAAGCCGGCGACGCACGCTTGCATGCACGTCCCGGTGGAGCAGCTCGCGCTCGATGAATTGGGTCCGGCGGTGCAACTCGCGCCGCAGACAGTGACCGCAATCGGGAACGTGACGGTGAGCGCGCCGAGGGTACCGGTGACGACCGCCGTGCCCGTCCCGAGGGCCGTGACGACGCCCGAGGACGAGACGCTGGCGACGTGAGGATTGTCGAGGAGCCAGGCAAAGTACCCGGTCACGTCGATGGCCGGGCCGTTGATCACGTTGAACGTGGCGACGAGCGGCAGCGACTGGCCGGGGACGAGCAAGCCGCCCGCGCCGCCTTGCCCGCTGACCGAGAGCGTAGAACCGCCGCCGTACACGAGCACGGAGGTGGTCGTCGTGACACCCTCGCTGCTCGCCGTGACGGTCGTCGTCCCCGGCCCGACGGCCGTGAAGGTCCCGCTGGAGTCGACCGCACCGACGCTGGGGTCCGAGCTTGTGTACGCGATGCCGCCGCCCGACAGTGCGTCGCCGCCGCTGTCGAAGGCCGTCGCCGCGAGCGAGGTCGTGCCCCCCATCGTGACCGCGGTGGCTGGAGCCTGGAACGCGAGGCGCGTCGCGCTGCACGCGTCGCCGGCCCCGGGCTGGCCGGAGTCGTGTCGATCCGGGTTCGCGACGGTCGGGCAGTTGTCGACGTAGTCGGGGATGCCGTCGTGATCGTAGTCGAGGACGGTCGTGGGGATGGCCGCTCCGGCGTACCCTGACGCGTAGCCGTTGTCCCCGGTAATGCCGATGTCGAGGATGCACCCGTCCAGCAGGTGCGGATCGGTGACTCCCGCGGCCGTGCACGCTTGCTGCGCGGCCGTGTAGACGCTCGGAGACAGGCCGGCCGTGTTCACGGGGATCGTCGACCAGGCGGGGTTCTCGTACGTGGCCGTGCTGGTCCCCGGCGGGTAGTCGAAGAGGGACTCGGTCTGCGTGATCTGCCAGCTCGCGCCGAAGGTGCTCGTGAGCTCCTGGAAGCTCACGGGCGAGGAGAGCCCCTGCCCGGTGCTCGTCGTGAGGTCGTTGCCGGCGACGCCGTCGAAGTTGCCGAACAGGCCGCCGTAGGCGCCGGGCCCGCCGCTCTGCAGGTTCGGCGCCACGCAGAAGGTGATGCCGACGGGCTTGCCCAGGAGCGCGGGGAACGCGGTGAGCTTCAGGAACTCGCCCGTGGGAAAGGCGATGACGTACTGGCCGCCGACGACGTCGATGCGGCCGCCGCCCGCGAAGAACAGGCCCTGGGACGGAACGGCCGTCGGAACGCCGGCGACGTGCAGCGGCGGAGTCTGGGCTGGGTAGAACGCGATCGCCTGCCCCCCGAGCGTCGTGGCGATCGCCGTCGGAACGGTGACGTTGGCGGCCACGCCCTCCTGCCGGACCTGCACCAGCAGCCCGGAGGCGTTCTTGACCAGCGTGTACTCGCCGGCTCCCTGGAAGTCGTAATAGAGCCCGTCCATCGTCACGATGTGCGGATCGAACTGCTCGGAGGCGTTGCAGTGCGTCGGCTGCTGCGGAGGAGGAATCACGCACTGAGCGCCGCGGCACGACGCGGGAGCGTTGGGTGTCGACGTGACGGTGCAGGGCGCTCCGTCGGGTCGGGACGCGTAGGTGCACCCGGCGACGGGATCGCACGCTCCGCCGGTCTGGCATGACGTAGGCGCCGGGCACTGCATCGGGCTCGTGCCCACGCAAGCGCCGCCCTGGCAGACGTCCCGCTGCGTGCATACGTTGCCGTCGCTGCATACGTCGCCGTCAGCCCGCGCGGGATTGGAGCAAGCTCCCGTTCCCGGATCGCACGCCCCGGCGACGTGGCACTGATCGCTGGCTGTGCACTGCACGGGGTTGGTGCCGGCGCACTGGCCGGCGACGCAGCCGTCCGTCTGCGTGCAGGCGTTGCCGTCGTTGCATCCGGTGCCGTCCGGCGCCGCGGGAGTCGAACAGGTGCCGCTGCCCGGGTCGCACACGCCGGCGACGTGGCACGCGTCGGCGGCCGTGCATACGACCGGCGCCGTCCCGGTGCACGCTCCTCCCGTACAGACGTCGACTTGTGTGCACGCATTGCCGTCGCTGCACGGCGTCCCCTCGGGCGCCGACGGGTTGGAGCATTGCCCGCTGGCCTGGTTACAGCTCCCGGGAGTGTGGCACTGGTCCGAGGCCGTGCACACCACGGGATTCGCACCCGTACAGGCGCCTGCCTGGCAGCTATCGGTCCGGGTGCAGGAGTTGCCGTCGTCGCACGGCGTGCCGTCGGCCTTGTTCGGATTCGAGCATTGCCCCGTAGTCGGGCTGCAAACACCGGCCACGTGGCACGCGTCGGGAGCCTGGCACGCGACGCTCTGGCACCGGCACGCGTCGCCGATCTTGTTGCCGACGCTGTCCTTCTGGTCGGCGTTGGGGACCGTCGGGCAGTTGTCGCACGCGTCGCCGATGCCGTCGCCGTCGGTGTCGTGCTGGCCGGCGTTCGCCACGTTCGGGCAGCTGTCGGCGGCGCATGCGCCGCCCACGTTCGATACGCCATCTCCGTCGGGGTCGGATGTTGCGATCCAGAACTTCACGGGCAGCGTCGCGCCGTCGTTCAGCGTGACGTACTCGGACGTCTGTACGTTCTTCGCCTTGCCTCCCGACAGAAGGATGACGTCGGCGAACCCGATCGCGCACCGCGGGCTCGTGTAGATGCTCACGCGATAGACGAGAGAGGGGTCGAGGCCCTTCGTGCTCCAGTTGACGATGTAGTTCCCGGGATCGCCGCCGCTCGGGGGGTTGTAGCGGATCGACGACGAACCCGAGCCCGACGTGGTGAAAGTCGCGACGACGTTGCTCGTCGGCTGGCCCGAGGCGTCGAGCGAGACGATCTTGACCACCGGCGACAGCGAGCCGTCCAGCCGCAGTCCGGCGAGGTTCGGTGCCGATACGAGCGGCGGCAGGAAGTAGAAGCCGCTCGTTCCGCTTTCGTGCGTCTGGTCGGAGATGAGCGGCGCAGCGGTTCGCTCGAGCATCTCGTCGCGCGCGGTGGGCTCCGCCCTTCCGCACCCGGCTGCGAGCGTTGTCGCGATGCCCAGAGCGCCCAGGCGCACGAGGCCCCAACGACCGAGGGAACCCACGCCGGAAAGACCGTGACCTCCTGCCCGCATCCCAGCCACCTCCCTGGGCGCTTGTATGCGGGAGGCGCCGCTCGCGCCATCGCATGAACATGCGATGGTGGCCCGCGGTCCGAACGCAATTTTCCAAGTATCTACTGCAGGATGGATGAAGCGGACGCGAGAATATTCGGCTAACTAGATCCCGGTGAGGGGAGCGGTACGCGTGGTCGTGTGCATGTGCCCGTCCGGGGCTCGCGCCTCCGTCCTCACCGTGCTGGATGACGACGGCCTTCGCACCTGCGCTGCGGGTTTGGCGTCGGATGCGGAACGCGAGCTCGCAGCGGGCGAGGTGGACGCCCTCGTCGTCGATCTCGGGATGCCGGGCATGGACGCCGTGCAATTCGTTCAGCGAGTCGCGAAGCGCTTCCCGTCGCTGGCCATCCTGGCGCTGGCGCCGCAAAACGAGAGCGAGCGGGTCCTCGCCGCCGTCCGGGCGGGCGTCCACGGGTGCCTCTATTTGGAGGACGTGGCCTCTCGACTGGCGCGCGCGGTCCGCGAAGCGCTCGCGGGGGGGCGCCCCATCTCGCGAGGCATGGAGCTCCTGTTTTTCGAGAGCGTGCGGCGGTCGGGTCGGCCTCCGTCGCAGCAGCGACGTGCAGCGCGGGCTCTCACCGAACGAGAGCGTGCCGTCCTGGAGTACATGGCGCGGGGCCTGAGCTACGAAGAGGTCGGCAGGGCGCTCGCGATTTCGCTCAATACCGTGCGCACGTACGTGCGAGTCATCTACGAGAAGCTCGACGTGAGCTCCAGGACCGAAGCCGTACTGGTCGCGATCCGGCTTGGCCTCCTGAAGCGCACGCCGTACCCCGGGACCCCGCGCGAGTGAGACGCTAGCTCACGGCCCGCTTCGCCTTCTTCGCCCCGGCCCCCTTGGCCTTCTCGTGCTTCTCTTCCTTCTCCTCCGCCTCGCCCTTGGTCTTCGCCGGCCCCGGCTTGCCCGCGGCCTTGATCGACCGCGAGAGAAGCTCGGCCAGATCGATCACCTGCGCCCCCGTAGCGGCGCCGCCCGCGGCCGGCGCCTGCTCCGCCGCCGCGTCGCGCGCCACCTCGCCGGCTTCGATCTTCTCGTCCACCGCGGCCAGCACCGCGTTCCGATACTCGTCGGGGTGCCTCGCCGGATCGAACGGTCCCGAGAGCTCGTCGATCAGGTGCAGCGCGAGCTGCTTCTCGCGCGTGCTCGGCTCCTTCTGCTCCGCGGGCGCGAGCTCGTCGCCGGGTACGAGCTCCTCGGCGAAGCGCATCATGTCCAATGCGAAGAGCTTTCCCCGCGGCCGCAAGAGCGCCAGGCGCGTTCGTGTCCGCAGTCGAACCTTCGCGAGCGCCACGCGCTTCGTCTCGTCGAGGACCGAGCGAAGCAGGTCGTACCCGCGCACGTTCTTGCTTCCCGGTCCCACCCAGTAGCTCTTCTCGACGTAAGCGAGGTCCACCTCGAGCGGATCCACGAACTCGACGATCTCGATCGTGCCTCCGGTCTCGTCGCCATCGAGCTTGGCAAGCTCCTCTTTCGTGAAGAGGGCATATTCGCCTTTTTGAATTTCGTACCCTTTGCCGATCTCTTCCCAGGCGAGATCACGCGCGCACTTGGGGCAGCGACGCACCATCGAGATGCGCGTTCCGCACTCCTTGTGCAGCTGGTGAAACTGCGGTGTCAGATCCTTGGTGGCCGTGTAGAGCTTGGCCGGGATGGTCACCAGGCCGAACGCGATCTCACCGGACCAAAACGCGCGCATGGGCGGCTCCTAGGGTATCAATCTCGTCTAGCGGGAATGGGTTCCAAGAGAAAAGGGAGCACGCGCGAGCGGGGCGCTCAACCCCGGATTGGAGCGGCCAAGCCGGTACCCACTGAACCGAGGCCCAGCGGGAGGCTCGCTACCTACGAAGCCAAGCGTCACTTCGACGTGACCCCCGAGCCTCCGGCCAAAAAGCGGGAGAGTCGGGAAGCGCGATTGTCGCAAGCCCAGGAGGTCGAGGGAAAGAAATTGGCATTCGTCGTCCAGAAACACGACGCCCGCCGCATGCATTACGACGTGCGGCTCGAGATGGACGGCGCCATGGCCAGCTGGGCGGTGCCCAAGGGGCCGAGCTACGACCCCGCGGTTCGACGCCTGGCGGTTCAGACCGAAGATCACCCGATGGAGTACAACGCGTTCGAGGGGCGCATACCCGACGGCGAATACGGCGCGGGCGACGTGCTCATCTGGGACCGCGGCACCTACGAGACGGTCCCGCCCGGCCAAGAACGCGCGATGCTCGAGAAGGGGCACCTGCATGTGCGCCTCTTCGGCGACAAGCTCGTCGGCGACTGGCACTTGATCCGCACGGGCGACCGCAAGGGTGGCGACGACGGCGCGGGCGGCGCAGGCAAGGCGCAGTGGCTCTTCTTCAAGGCGAAGGACTCGCACGCGAGCGCCGCCTACGACGTGATCGCCGAGCGTCCGGAGTCGGTCGTCAGCGGGCGCAGCGCGACCCGTGGCCCCAGGCGCGTCGGAGCGTCGGAGCAGGGCACGAGCGCGCAGGCGCTCATGCACAGTGCGGGCGGGCCGATGCTCGCGACCGCGACCAAGTCGATCGGCGACCCCGACCATTGGCTCTTCGAGGTGAAATACGACGGCTACCGGCTGATGGCGTGCAAGGCAGGGAGCGACGTTCGCCTCTACACCCGCCGCGCCAACGATTGGACGGAGCGCTTCCAGCCCATCGCGGATGCCGTCGCCGACCTGCCCGCGCGCGAGTGCGTCATCGACGGCGAGGCGTGCGCGGTCGACGACGCCGGGAAGCCGTCCTTCCAGGCGCTCCAGGCGTGGCTCGCGGGCAGCTCGAGGCACGCGCGGCTCGGGTACGCAGCGTTCGATTTCTCTGGCTCGACGGACGAGATTTGCGCCGCGAGCCCCTCGAGGCGCGCCGCGAGCTGCTCGAGAAGTTGCTCGAAAACCGGGGCGCGCCGCTCTCGTTCTCGCGCGCGGTCGCGGGCGATCTCCACGAGCTGCTGCAGGCCGCCAAGCAGGCGGGGCTCGAAGGCCTCATGGCGAAGAGAAAGGGGTCGCCGTACGTGCCCGGCCGGACGACCACCTGGCTGAAGCTGCGGTTCGATCGACGCCAGGACTGCGCCGTGGCCGGGTACATTCCGATGGCGGGCACGAAGGACGACGTCGGCGCGCTCATCCTGGCCGTCGCCGAGAAGGGCAAGCTCGTTCATGCGGGGCGCGTCGGCACGGGGTTCGACACGCGCGACCCGCCGCGAGCTCTCCCGCCGCCTCGAGCCTCTGCGGGTCGCGCACCCTCTCATCGAGGGGGCGCCGAAGACCAAGGACGCCCGCTGGGTCGAGCCGAAGCTCGTGTGCGAGTGCGCCTTCACCGAGTGGACCGCCGAACGACTCGATGCGGCACCCGCGGCTGGCTGGCGATGCGCGAGGACAAGACGCCGCTCGAGTGCGTGCGCGAAGACGGCGGCGCCGGAGAGGCCGAGGACCTCGATGTCGAAGTCGCGCAGCCGCGGCCGCCCCCGCCGTGGTTCGCGCGGCGGCCCACGCCGGACACGGACCCAAGCTGGCCAACCCCGACAAGGTGCTCTTCCCGGCAGACGGGATCACCAAGCGCGAGATCTGGGACTACTACACGGCCATCGCCCCGGTGATGCTCCCGCATCTCGCCGGCCGCCCGCTGACCCTGCAGCGTTACCCCGACGGCATCGAGGGCGAGGAGTGGTATCAGCAGAACGCGCCGGACAAGACGCCCTCCTTCGTGCGGCTCGTCGACACCGGCCCGCGCCACGAGAACAAGAAGCGCATCGTGTGCGATTCGCTCGAGACGCTGCAGTGGCTCGCGAACCTGGCGGCGCTGACGATTCACCAGTGGTGCAGCCACGTGCCGCCGACCGCGACGACGCGCGCGGCGATCGATCACGCGCTGGCCCGCCCGGACTACACGGTGCTCGATCTGGATCCGGGCGACGGGCCCGTGGGCGCATCTGGTCGAAGTGGCGCTGGCCGTCCGCGCGCTGCTGGACGCGCTGAACCTCGAGAGCGTCGTCAAGACGAGCGGCAAGCGCGGGCTCCACGTCGTCGTGCCGTTTGCGCCGGGCCCGACGCACGACCAGGCGACGGGCTTCGCCGAGCAGGTCGCGCGCGCGGTGGCCAAAGTGTTGCCCAAGATCGCGACGGTCGAGCGGATGAAAGACAAGCGCGGCGGCAAGCTCTACGTCGACTACGGCCAGAACGGAGAGGGGCGCACGATCGTGAGCCCGTACACGATCCGCGCCCGCAACGGGGCCGTCGTCTCCACGCCCATCGAGTGGGACGAGGTGACCGAGGACCTCGACCCCACGCGCTTCACCATCCGCAGCGTGCTCGAACGAGTTCGCGAGAAAGGCGACTTGTTCGCCGGAGCGCTGCGTGGAGAGCAGCGGCTGCCCGTGTGACGTTCACGCCATCACGTCGACCAGCGCCTTCTGCGTTTCCTTTTCGACCTTCATGAGCTTCACGGCGACCGCCATCTCGATGGCCGCGCCCGTCAGGGTCACGCTGTCGGCCACCGGATCGATCGGTGCCCCGCTGTCGACGAGCTGGCCACCGGCGACCCCGGCGGCGGTCGCCGTCGGATCCGTCATTCGCGCGAGGTTCGAGGAGCCGGCGTCGAGGCCCAGCGTGGCCTGGCCAATCCCGAAGAGCGCGGCGGAAGGCAGGGACATCGTCCCTAGAACGGCGGACGAACGCGGGCCTTGAGGAGGAGGCTCGTGCACACCGAGCATGATCCGCCTGCCACGTGGATTCGGGCGCCAGGGCGGCCGCTTTCCGCACGATGCGGCGCCGAACGGCGATGGAAATTTCATGGTACGGTCATTGCTGTGTGGAGCGCGTGAGGGCCATGAGACGCCACGTCCTTGCGAACAATGGCTTCTCTTGGCACCCGTGGCGGCGGTCCTGGTCGTGTACGGATGCGACCTGAATCCGCAGCAGCTCCCACCTGGCGACACCCCGGACGCCGCGTTGAACGGCCCTCCCGAGGTGGGAGGCAATTCGAGCTCGGGCGGCAGCAGCAGCGCAGCAGCGGGGCCGGCTCCTCATCGGGTAGCAGCTCGGGTGGCTTTTCGGGCGGAGACGCAGGGAACCCCGTCTCGGCGCCGGACGCGAGCGGCCTGGCCGACGGCGCCCGAGGCGAGGATGGCGGCGAGTCCGACGCGAGCGGCGCGGCGAACGCCGACGCAGCCGACGGCAGCGGCGACGGCCCGAGCAACGACGGCTCCGGCGACGCAGCCGCCGACGGCAACCTCGCGGACTAGGGCGCGAGTCCGCACGCCCCCAGGGCGCTCACTCGGCGGGAACGGGGACTTGCTTCGGCGCCTGCGCCGGCTGCTTGTACCGAAGCAGCGGGAACCAGCGGCCGACGAACGACAGGAGGCCGTGCTCGTTCATCCACAGCGCGTACGCCACGTACGTCGGGTCGCGCGACAGGTGACGCTCCTCGGTCTTGGCTCGCAGGAAGTACATCATGTTCACGCATCCGAGGAGGACGCAGTGCCGGACGGCCTCGAAGCCCCCGTGACTATCCAGGAAGGGCACGGAGACGAGCCACCACGAGAGGTTCTTCGAGATGTACGCCGGATGCTTCGTGAACCGGTACGGGCCGTTCGTGAGAATCCCGCGGTGCGTGAGGTTCGAGAAGCGCACGCCGAAGACGATCGTCGCCGACACGTATATCGCGACGAGGAGGAGAATCACGCCTGCCCAGATCCATCGCACCGTGAGGTGCGGTTCCAGCCATCGGTCGAAGTCGTAGCCCGTGCCGTACTGCACGTACCATTGCTCGAACTTCGGGTAGAACGGCGGATAGCAGAAGAGCGCGACGGCCCAGCCGAACATGGTCGGCTCGGCCGAGCGCAGGTGAGAGTCGATGACCCGCAGCGACAGCGCGTAGCCGACCACGCAAAAGAGCAGGTCGAGCCCGTAAAGCAGCGTGTTGCAGTAGTGATAGAGCGACAAGTTGTCGAAGCGGAAGCTCGAGAAGTCGGCCGAGACGATGTCGCGCACGTTGCCCGAGAGCCACACGAGCATCAGCGGGAAGAAGAAGGCCTTCACGAGCCAGCCGCGAAAGTGGTCGGCGACGTCCCAGGCGCGTGCGTCCGAAGCGTGGCCGAGCACCACGCGGCCGAGCTGCCAGTACGCATCGCGCGGCTGGCGCATGTACCCGTCGACGAACCAGAAATAAACGACGGCCGTCACCGAGAGGAGCGCCCCGAACCTGCGCAGGTCGAAGTAGAAGGGCTCGTAGAAGTTGCCCGTGCTGACTCGCAAGAACGAGTACTCGGGGAAGGCCCAGTAGGCGAGGGCGATGAGTGCCAGCGTCAGCGCGAAGCCGACCAGCTTCGTCAACAGGCGAGGGTAGTCGACCGCGAATGGCTTGTCCCAGTCGAGGCCCGTCGATTCGCGGCGGTGCACCTTCAGGATTGTCAGGTCGAGCAGGATGAGCGGCATCGCGGTCGCGAACGTGAGGGCGAAGACCGCCGTCCCGACCTGGGCGTGGCGCGCGCGAAGGATGCCAATCGTCACGAACACGATGGCCAAGGCAACCAGGTTGAGGCCGAAGCTCGTCGCCGACCGCGGGGGGCGGAGCGTGGCTTCGGGCGGGGCTTCTCGGGACGGCGACATGGGGCGCGCCACTATAGCCGAGGCCCCGTCGGGCGCGCTTCCTCGGGCGAGCCGCCGAACAACGAGAGGAGCCGCTTGGCGACCCCCGGCGCGTCGCCCTCGTCGTGCTTCACGTAGACGAAGGCCTCCTTCCACGGCTGCGCGCGGATCTTCGCCGCCCAATCCGCCAGGAGCTCATCCGGGTACTCGTCGCGCCGCAAGCGCACGTATCCCCAGTCGGCCGTGGCGACGAGGGGCGCCGCGAGCGCCTCGCCCTCGGCGACGCAAAGGGCCGCGCCGTGGGCCCGCAGGGTGGCCCACACTTCTTCGTCGAACCAGGACGCGTGCCGGAACTCGAGGGCGATGCGCGCATCGCGCGGCGCGCTCTCGAGGAAGGCCGCGAGCCGCGGGACGTCTTTGCGCAGGAAAGGGGGGAGTTGAAAGAGAAGGGGCCCGAGGCGCGGGCCGAGGCCGCTCATCACGCGGGCGAAGAGCTGCGTCGACTCGGCGACGTTCTGCAGCTTGGCCATGTGCGTGATCCGCTGCGGTGCCTTGACGGCGAAGGTGAAGGTCTCGGGGACGACCTTGGCCCAGCCCTCGACGAGCTTGGTCGTCGGCATGCGGTAAAAGGTATTGTTGATCTCGACCGTGGCGAGGCGCGCGGCGTAGTACCCGAGGAAGTCACCTGCAGCGAGGTCCTTCGGATAAAAAGGGCCCTTCCACTCCTTGTACGAGTAGCCGCTCGTGCCCACCAGGACTCGCATTGCGCGTGGCCGGCAGCGTAGCCGACGGTCGCGCAGCGCGCTGCTGCAGTAGTGCTTCGAGGCGGGTATGATGCCGCGCGAGACATGCGACCCTCCAGCGCGGCGGTCCGGCTGGGGGCGACGTTGCTCCTCACGGTCGGGGTGCTCTGGGTGCTGCTGCGGCGGTTCGGCGGCAGCCCGACCTTCGAGGCCGTCGTGCGCGGCGCCGACGCCGCGTGGGTGGGAATCGCCTTCCTCGAGGCATCCGCGTGCGTGGTCCTGGGAACGGAGCGCTGGCGGCTCGTTCTCGCCGCGATGGGGTATGAGCTCCCGTTTCGACGGGCGCTCGAAGCGGTCCTGGCGGCGTGGCCGCTGGCGATGGTCACGCCGTCGCGCGCCAACGACCTTCTGCGCCCGCTGGCCGTGCGAGACGTGATTCCCGTGGCGGCGGGCACCGGGAGCGTGCTCGCCGAGAAGGCCCTCGATCTGCTGGTGCTGCTGCTTTTCGCCGGCGCCGGCGCGGCGGTGGAGGGCCTCTGGACATGGGCGCTCGCCGCCGGCGTCCTCTGTGTCCTCGAGATTGCCGTGGTGTGGCTCGTGGTGACGCGTCGCGGCTGGCTCGAGCGCTTGCCGCTGCTCCGGCGCCGCGGCGCCGCCATCGAACAGCTCTTCGGCGCGTTCGCGGCGCTGAGGCGCGCGCCCCGTCAGCTCGTCATGCTGGCTCTGGTCTCGTTCGTCATCCGGTTTCTCACGGTTGCGGTGACCCATGCTCTGCTGATCTCCGTGGGCGCGCGCGTGCGGCTGCTGGACACGATCACCCTCTGGCCCGTCGCCACGCTCGTGGGCATCGCGCCGCTCACGCTGGCGGGCATCGGAACCCGCGACGCGGCGTTCATTCACCTGCTCGCGGAGCACGGGTCGCACGCCGAGCCTGCGCACGTGCTCGCGGCAACGGTGGGTTACTCGGCCGTCGCGATCGGGTCGTTCGCCATCGCTGGCTTACCCTTCATGATCCGCGAGACGCTCCGTATGCGCCGCGGCTAGGGGTTGGCCGAGCACGACCGTCCACGGCACAGGCGTTCGCCGCTCGAGGATATGCAGGCGGCGACCGACGAGCCGCTCCAGCCCGCGACGGCTGAAGTGCTGAACGTGCCCGGGCGTGTTGCCCAGCTGACGCACGTAGGCGCCGCGCGCGAGGTTGAGCGCGCGCCAGAGCGGTTCGCGCGGTGTGCTCACGATGACCGCGCGCCGGGCGACACGCGCGACCTCGGCCAGGCCACGCTCGGGGTCGAGCAAGTGCTCGAGCACCTCGCAACACAGCACGAGATCGAAGCTCGCATCCTCGAACGGCAGCTCCTCGATTGGCGTTTCGCACGGCTCGAGGTGTGGATCGAGCTCCGGGTCCAGCGCGCCGAGGTCGCGGTCGGAGATGACGAACCGTCCCGGTCGCGGGGTCCCTGCGTGGGCCAGCAAGTGCGCGGCCAGTCTCCCCTCTCCGCAGCCGACCTCGAGGACGCTGCCGGGCGCGACGCGCGAGTAGAGCTCGGTCACCGCGCCGAGAAAGCCGCGCATGAGGACCCGCGCGACTGCGTTCTTCGTGCCGTACTTGTCGTACGTGTTGCCGGCTTTCACGGAGCGGCCCGTCGTCCCGAAATCGCTCCCGCGTCCCGCCACGGCGCCCGCCCGGTGCTGTGCACTCCCTCGATCGGCTCGCCGCGAGCCGCCGTGCGCGAGGCGAGGTCCGCGTCCAGACGACGCACGCGCCCGAGCACCTCTTCGAGCAGGCGCCGGTTGGCCGAGAGCAAGTCGCTGAGCACGGCGACGAGGGCCATGAGGACCGAGAGAATGACGCAGCCGACGCCGACGACGAGCGACTGGGCATGGCCGCTCCGCGTGGGATCGACGAAGAAGTAGTAGAGAAACCGCCCGATGAGCACCGAACCGGCGAGGAAGGTCGCGGCGGCGGCGACGGAGAACGTCCACACCGGGCGGTACATGACGTAGGAACGAAGGATCACGGGGCCATTCCGCCGGATGTAGTGGGACAGCGACACGAAAAGCCGCGAGCGTCGCGTGCCTGGGTTGGTGCGGCCGAGGTCCACGTCGGCAAAGACGACCCCCGAGCGCCCCCCCTGGATGATTGTCTCGAGCGTGTACGAGAAGCGGTTGTGCACGTAAAGGCGCAGTGCAGCGCTCCGTGCAATGGCTCGAAAGCCGCTCGTTGCATCCGTTACGTTGGTACCCGAAGCGCCGCGGACCATGCGCGAGCCCCAGCGCTGCAGCACGCGCTTGACGAGCGAAAAATGCGCGAGCTTGTCGGTCTGCCGGTTACCGACGACGACGTCCGCGCGCCCCGCGAGGACGGGCGCGACCAGGCGGGGGATGTCCGAGCCGCAGTACTGGTTGTCCGCGTCCGTATTGACGATCGACGTCGGCGCCGAGGCGCAGAGCGGCGTCGACGCCGGCCATGAATGCAGCGGAGAGTCCGCGGTTCACGGGGAAGCGCACGATGTGGTGCACGCCGAGCTCCCGGGCGCGTTCGAAGGTTCCGTCGGTGCTGCCGTCGTCGATGACGAGCACCTCGATTTCATCGACGCCATCGACCTTGCGCGGCAGATCGGCGATTGTGGCTGCGAGCTGATCGCGCTCGTTCAAGCATGGAATCTGGATGACGAGTTTCATGCGCCCGCAACCTCCTAGTGTACCCGGAGGCGTTTCTCGTGCGTTTCGAACGTACCAGGGCGGCGGCGTTGCCGACCAACGGCACGTGCCTCCCCACGAATAGCAGGAGAAATGGCGCGGGGAGGGGGCGACGGGCGAAAGGTTCAGGTCCGCGGGCTGCCCCCGAAGGTTGCTCTGGTGTGGCGTCAGCGGCGGGGCCGGCTCACTGGAGCGCAGGCGGCGGCTGCGGCGGGCTCATCTCCTCTTGGATGCACGAGGAGAGGTCGAACAGCATGAACTCGAGCGCCTTTTCCTGCGGCGACAGCGGTTTGCTGTCGCACTCGCCGGGGAACGCAGCGACCGTCGACATGGTCGAGACCACGTGGAAATCGCTGTAGAGCACCTTGCCGCACTGCTGCTGGTCGGGCACGCCGACAGGCGTGTTGAACGTGTAGTGCAGGAGGGCCGGAAAGGGCGTCCCGGTCGAGTCGGTGTTCGGCGTCCATACCCATCGCGTCGAAGGCGGGTTGACGGCGGTCGCGTTGTAGCGCGCGTCGTCGATGGGCAGTTCCCCCTGGAAGTTGGACGCACCCACGCCGTAGAGCCACGCGGCGAAGGCGTTGCCTTTGGGGAAGGTCGTGTCGATGTCCCCGACGATCGAAGACTCGCCCATGGCCTCGGCGACGAACGTGGCGGTCGACTGCCACGCGGCGTTGGTGGTGCCGGTCGGGAGCTGCGTGGGGTCAATCCAGTAGTAGTGGTAGTGCGTGTTGAAGACGCGACCACCCGCGTTGGCATAGTGGACCACGTTGTCGATGGCCCCCTGCGGCTTCTCGTCGGCTTGCTCGCCGCACTCGCACGCGTTGACGAGCAAATCGTAGTTCGGGAGCGTTTTCCCGGACCAGAGGTCCACGGCGCTGGCCGTGTGTTGCCCGAGCGCGGCTCCACCGGAGCCCTGGTAGAGGTGCACGCGGCCGTCGCCGCTCTCGTTCGTGAACTCGCTCGGGTCGATGCCAATCTTGAGCAGGAGGCACTCGAACGGGTCGCAACCGCCGGTGGCGACGGCGATGCGCGGCATGTCGCCCTCGCTCTTTCGGGCGGGCAGGCGCATATCCAGGGGGTTCGTCATCGGCGTGTCGCTGCAGGCCTCCACGTGCGGGATGACGAGCTGCTTGCGCCACTTGCCGAGCTGAATGACGAGCGGCACGTCGGCTCCGGCGGGCACGCCGGTCAGCGTGAACCTTCCTGACGAGTCCGTGAGGGCCGTCACGAGGGGAGAGCCGCTGGCCAAGACACCGCAGTGGTCGCAGGTTACCCCCTCGGCGAAGGGCAAGACCGGCGCGTTCGGCACGTAGACGATGACGTTGTACAGCGGGTTCAGCCCGGCGGGGTCATAGACGATCCCGCTGACGGTCGTGTCGGGCATTCCCTGTTTGGCGCAATCGACCTGCCTGCATTGCAGGTTGGCGCAAAGCTGGCCGCTGCCCGGCCCCGCCTCCGGACCGGCGTCGCCGCCGAGCGCGGCGTCACCTGCTCCGGCGGATGTCCTGAAGCCGGGCGATGCGCCGCCGCCACACGCCCCAGCCAAGCCTAGGGTCAGCGCCCCCGCGCCGACGGCTTCCCACGTGTGCATACGCACCCCTCCTCATCGTTAAACATATCCCTGTCCCCCGGGGATGTCCGTCGTGATTCGCGGACCGCCCGGCGCTTCCTCGCACCTCTCCCTTCTTCTTGGCACTTCTTCCACCAGCAGCGTTTCCGCAGAGCAGCTCCAGCCTTTCCGCGTCCTAAGGCCGCCTTGCATTGCCCGCTCCATCCCCGCCGCGAAGAAGGTTGCTACTCTCCGGCGCGTGAGCGACAGACGCAGCCAAACGCCCGGCACGGGCCCCACGCCGAGCCAAGCGGGCGGCACGGCCGCGCCCGGAGCGACGAGCCCCGGCCGGAGGCGTGCCCTCGTCACGATGGCCGCGACGGGTGCGGGCGCGCTTGGGTGCACCGTGCTCGCCGTACCGACAGCGCGCTTTCTCGTTTCGCCGGCGACCGGTGGGGCGAGCGCGGGTCACTGGATCAAGACGCTGCCCCTCGAGGGACTTGCCGAGGGACAGCCGAAGCGGGTGGAGCTCGTAGCCGATCGTCGTGACGCGTGGACCCTGGAGAGGGACGTGGTGCTTGGAGCCGCGTGGCTGCTTCGCGTCGGCCCTGGAAGCGACGTACGCGCGTGGAGCGTCGTCTGCCCGCATCTCGGTTGCGCGATCCTCGCGCGCGCGGCGACGTTCACGTGCCCTTGCCACGACTCGGCGTTCGACAGCCAGGGTCGGCGCCTGAGCGGCCCCTCACCGCGCGATCTGGATTCGCTGGACACGCGCGTGGAGGACGGGTTTGTCTTCGTCGATTTTCGGCGCTTCCGCCAGGGGACGCCGGAGAAACTGGCCATCGGCTGAAAGCGGCGCACGCGATGGGCACCAACACCGTTTCGGATGGCGTCTTGCATCGGGCTGGGGAGTGGCTCGACGAAAGGACCGGCTGGCGCGAGTCGATTCGCGTTTGGGCGCACCGGCCGCTGGACGTGCCTCGAACGCCGTGGGCGCGCGCGATGGCGGCGGCGGTCGCGGCGTGTTTCGGGGTCCTCGCCGTTACCGGGGTGGTCCTCATGACGGCGTATGCGCCTTCGCCGCAGTCGGCGTGGGCCAGCGTCCACTACGCGCAGTACGTGCAGGACCGCGGCTGGATTGTCCGCGGGCTCCATTACTGGGCGGCGCAGTCGCTCTTCGTGCTCGGCGCCTTGCACGTGGTGCACACGGCGCTCTTGGCGGAGTATCGGAAGCCGCGCGAGCTCGTCTGGTGGCTGACCCTCGCAGTGCCTGGCCTTGCCGTGGCCGAGGGCATCACCGGGGGCCTTCTGCCGTGGGATCAGCGCGGATGGTGGGCCCGCGTCGTCGAGGGCAACATCGTGGGGCTCGCGCCGGCGGTCGGACCATGGCTACAGCGCATGATGCAAGGAGGGGTGGAGCTCGGGGCGCTCGGGCTCGCCCGCGCCTACACGATGCATGTCGTCGTCCTTCCCGTCCTCTTCGCGGGCGTTCTCTTCGCGCGCCGTCGACTTGCCGCGCGGTACGCCGCCGCGGCAATGTCGGAGCGCGGTCAACCTCCCGACGGCGCCGCTTCGCTCCGCCTCTTCGCCAGGGACGCGCTCGTCGGCGCGGCCGCGGTCTTCGCCGTCTTCGCGCTGACCGGAGCGACTCACGGCGCGCCGCTCGACGCCCCGGCGGACCCGATGAGCGACTACCCGGCCCGCCCCGAGTGGTTTCTCCTGCCGCTCTTCGAGCTTCGGAAGCTCTTTCACGGCGCGGCGGAGTTCTGGGGGACCACGTTGCTACCGGGCGTGGCATTCGGTGTCCTGGCGCTCCTGCCGCTCGTCGACAAGCCGCCGCGATCGCGCGTTTTGCCCCTTGCGGCCGCAGGGGTCGTCTTCGCGTGCATTGGTGCGCTGGGCTGGCGGGCGTGGCGCGTGGACGCGAACGACCAGAATTACCTTCGGCAACGCGCCAAGGCAGACGCCCGTGCTGCGGCCGCGGTGAGGCTCGCGACAGCTGGGGTCCCTCCGGCCGGCGCGCTCTCCATGGTTCGCAACGACCCCGAGCTTCGTGGGCGCGACCTATTCGAACGGCATTGCGCGAGCTGCCATGTGCTGGGAGACGCGGGCGACCCCGCCAAAGCGACCGCGACGAGGCTCGACCGGTGGGGGACGGCGAGCTGGATCGCGGAGATGATCCACGATCCCGACGCCCCCGAGTTCTTCGGCCGCGGTCCCTACAAGGAGGACATGCCGAGCGTCGACGTTCGTCCCAAAGAGAAGCCCGCGGGCGAAGCCTGGACGCCCATGGTCAGGACCGACGCCGAGAAGCAGGCCGTCGCGGCTTTCCTCGCGGCGCAAGGCAACGAACCGGGTGACCCGCAGCCTTCGCCGCTGGCAAACCAAACGAGTCTGGCGCTCGGCGAGAAAATCGTCAGCGAGCGATGCACCTCGTGCCACCTGTACAAGGGCGACGGCGACGACGAGAGCACCGGGATCGCGCCCGAGCTGTCGCGCTACGGTTCGGTCGCGTGGACACGTGCGCAAGTGGCCGATCCCGCAACGTCGGCCACGTACCGTGACCGAGCGCTCGACGAGAACCGCAAGAAGCACATGCCGCGCTTCGACAAGGAGCTCCCGCCGGCAGACGTCGACCTCGTCGCCCGATGGACGCGCGCCCACGCCCGCGGCGTTCCGCTGCGCTGAGTGGGCGAGGTGCTCGCGTGGCGCGCTGGCCCCGGTGCCTGGGAGCGGCGAGTTGCGAATCGGCGAGGAAAGCCCCACGTTGGGGGCTATGAGCAAGACTCGACGGGAAGTTCTGGAAGAGTCGCGGCACAAAGGCGTAGTCGCAGGCGCGGCCGCCGTGGCCACGGTCGCGCTCGGCGCGGTCGTGTCGCTGCCCGTCGCCGCCGTCGCGGCCGTGCCGACGGCGCTGCTCGGCTGGCGATGGTGGAAGCACCGCGCCGAAAACGGAATCAAGTCTCAGAAGGCCGGTGTCCTTCGGCCATCCCTTCGCGATCCCGCCGTCGGGGGTCGTCGCCGTACGTGAGTACGGCTCCTCGCCCCGCCGGCGGCCTCGCTCGGTCTCGGCCGAAATACACGACTTCTACCGGCAAGTCGCTCAGCGTCACCGCGAGACGCGCACGTCCCCGCCGCAGGGTACGTCGATCGAGTGGGGGCGGTTGTGGCCGACCTTGATTTGGTGGGCGCCGCACGCGACGAGCTCAGTCCGGGAGTTGAGCCTCTTCCCGTCGAGCCATACCCAGCGAGGCGTGACGTTGCGTTCGAGGTGCAACGTGCCCCCGACCGGTGCGCTTGCGCCGGGCGAGTCGGTCGAGGGGGGACGGGCGCCGTCGTGGGTGCCGGGGGTGGCGTGCCGCTGGTCGCCGTGATTGCGACCTTGGCACCGACGCCGGTCGACGCGATGGCGGGAGAAGCCCGCGCGTTCTTGTCCGGTTCGCCGCTCGCCTGAACGGCGCGAGTGACTCCCGCCGCAACCAGAATGAGGGCGCAGGCCGATAGAGCGGCCATGACGACTCGACGAAGGAGTCGGCGCCGATGCGGCAGGCGGATCCGAACGTAGAGGAAGGCTCCTCGAGACCGACAGGTGCAATCGAAGGGGATGACGGGGACGAGGGCGATACAGGCGGTCGAGTGCCGCGCATGAGAGCCTCCCAAAGCTAGAGTACCCAATGCTGCGCGGGGCCAGGCGGGGTCGACAAGGCCAGCCTACGCCCCAATAGCGTCCCGATCGCCCCCAGCGGATGGCTGCAGGGATGCCCAAGTTTGGGTTTCGCGGCCATCCTCGTAGGTTGCCGTTCCGTGCTGCGGTTTGCGCAGGTGGAAAAGTTCAACGCCAGGGCTGGGGGATGACAGGCGTGGCGTGAGCCGGCCATTGGGAGTCACCGGAGTTGACGAAGTGCCGTGACCAGGCTCCCTTTAAAGGCCATGGGCGGGCAGCCCTTACCGCCAGTCGAGTTGGCGTCCCTGGAGGGGGGCCGAATGGGGCGGCCTTTCGACCCGATCGACCTCCCAAGCTCACCCAACTGGGAGTTTCTGGACACCGCCATGCCTGCGGGTGAGGGGGCTACGGCCGTCGTCTGGCGGGTGCGCGCCACCGATCCCGAAAAGGGCGGGAAGCTCGGCGCCATCAAGGTTGCGCGAGCCATCCCCGGCGCCCGCCTGGCGCTCGCGCAGGAGGCGGTGCTCCTCGGGCGTGTCGGACGCCGATGGGGGCCGGCGCTCCTCGACGCGGGTCCGGGGTTCCTCGTCACGGACTGGGTGGATGGCGTGCCGCTCGATCCACGCGACGCGCGGGATCGCGAACGGCTCGCGATGCTCGTCGCGCACGGCGTGGGCCGCGGCCTGGAGGAGCTGCACCAGGCCGGGGTGCGTCACGGCGACGTGAAGCCCTCGAACGTGCTTCGGGGATCGCGCTCTTCGAGCTCGCCGTCGCGTGACGCGGCCGACGAGCGCGGCGTCACGCTCATCAATTCTCGGGCTCGCCACCGACCTCGAAAGCGCTCCTCGCGGCGGAACGCCGCGCTATGCGGCGCCCGAGCTGCAGGCAGTCGGCGATGCCACGCCTGCCGCGGATCTCTGGGCGCTCGGCATCCTGCTCGCGGAGATTCTCGATCCCGGTGTCGCCCACGCGAGCGACCCGCGGGCGGCGGTTGCCCGCATGGGGCGCCTCCCGCAGCGAGCCGGCACGCTGGGTCGAGGCGCTCGTCGCGGCGGCGCCGGGTGGGCGGCCCAGCGCGGCCTGGGTGGCCGTGCGTGCGGCTCGGGCCCTCGGGCTGCGCGCCGACGAACGCGAGCGGAGCCTGGCGCGCGTCGACCGCGTTCGCCGCGCGTATCTGGCGGAGCGGGCGCGTGACGTCGGGCCCGGAGCGGAGGTGTCAGCGGCCCTCGACGAGCCCGCGTACGGATGGCTGCGGCAAGCCGTCGACCTTGCCCAGAGGGTGTGGCCGGAGTCCGGCCGCGGCGCACCCGCGGCGCACCGCGCGGGCCCCCGGTCCATCGAGCCGCTCGGCGGCGTGCGTCGCGCTCGCTGGCTGGTCTCGCTCGTCGGGCCGAGCGCGGCGGTATGGCCCATCGCAGCCGACGAGCACGGCGAGGGCGCCCTCGTCGCACGTGCCGTGGATCTCGCGCGCGACCGCGATCCCTCGGCCTGGGTGCTGAAGGACCTGACCAGCGAGGCCCGTCGCGACGATCGAGGCGCCGCGTGGGACCCCGGCGAGGGAGACGACCGGCTGGCAAGCCTCGTACGGGAGCTCGCGCGCCCGTCTCCGGGATCCGGCGGCGTTCGCGCTCGCCGAAGACGACCTCGCGACGGGCGGCCCCTCGACGACGCTCGCGGTAGCAGCTCGCGTCGGCGCTCTTGCGGGCGGGCGACACGGGCGCGCCTGGGCGGCCCTGGTCGATGCGCGTGGACCCGAAGCCGACGCGCTTCGCTCGGAGGTGGCTCGCCGCCGCGGCGATCTCGACCAGGCGGCGCGCGCCGCCGAACGCGCCGTGGCCGCGGGCCACGGACCGCCGGTCTGGGCGGGGCGGGCCATCCTGGCGCGCCTGGCCTGGGACGCAGGGGACGTCGACGAGGCGGAGCGCCGGCTCGAGGGGGCCCGCGGCGCATCCGCCGCCGAGGTTCGCGCGCTCGTCGCGTGGAGCCGCGGCGCCTACGAGCCCGCGCTCGGTGAAATCGAGCGCGTCCTCACCGAGCCTCTCGAGGCGGACGCCTACGCGCGCCTCCAGGCCGTTCGCGGCATGCTGGAGCTGTCCCGCGGCAACGCCGCCGCCGCGCTCCGCGCCTTCGAGCGCGCCGTCGAAATGGCGACGCGCGCCGGGGCGGTCGTCGACGAGGCGACGTACCTCACGAACGAGGCCGCAGCGGCCACCGACGTCGGCGACATGGCGAGGGCGATGGGGAGCGCCACCCGCGCCGCGCTCCTCTGGGAGCGGCTCGGCTCGCCCGCCCGCGCGGCGCGTGCCTGGCTCGCCCGGGCGAGCTCGCTGGCCACCATCGGCGCGGTCCACGCCGCCGACGAGGCCGCGCTCGAGGCGCAGGCCTGCGCGGTCGCCTCGCGTGACGCGCAGGCCGCGGTCTACGCACGCTGGGCCCAGGTCGAAGCGCGCCCCGCGGGCGACCCGACCGCGCGCACGTTGGCCATCGAGGCCGACCAGCGGTTATGCGACGGCGGCAGCGACGAAGACCAGGCTCGCTCGGCGGCACGCCTCCTCGTCTGGGCGCCGGACACCATCGCCGACGATCGCATCGCGTCGGTCGACCGGCTCGTCGATACGCTGGGCGCGCCGGCTCGCTGGGAGTGGTGGGGCGCACGCGCGGCCGCCATTCTGGTCGGCCGCCGGTGCGAGGGAGACGCCGCCGTGCTGCCGTCGCTGGTCGCGCTGGTCGACGTGCCGGCCCTCGTGAGCTCGCGCGGTCCCGCGCTCGACGCCGCCGTTCGCCTCGCGACCGATCGTGGCGACGGTGAGATTGCGCGCCGCCTCGAGCACGCCCGACTCGCGGCCGCACGCGCGCTGCGAGACGGAACGGCTCCCGAGCACCGTGGCTCGCTCGCGGCCGTGACGTGGGCGCGCGCCTCGGTGATCGAAGCGAACGGCGTGGCCTTCGCTCCGGCGCAGATCGCCCAGCTCGAGTCGATCGTGCGGGCCCTCTCGACGCGCGACAGGTTGCGTCCGTTGCTCGAGCAAGTCCTCGACACGATGGTGCTCTGGACGGGCGTCGAGCGCGGGCTGCTTCTGCTGCACGCGCCCGACGGGCGTCTCGTGCCGCGCGCCGCGCGAAACCTGGCGCAGCGTGATCTCACCGGCGAGCAGCTCGTCCTCTCGCAGACGATCGCGCGGCGCGCCATCGAGAGCGGCGACGCCGTCGTCGCGACCGACGCCCTCTCGACGCTCGGTGACGTCCACGCGAGTGTCCACGCCCTCAAGCTGCGAAGCGTGCTGGCCGTGCCGCTCGTCGCGCGCGGCGAGACGCTGGGCGTCGTGTATCTCGACGACCGCGTCCGCAAGGGTGCTTTCGGTCCTCGCGAGCTCGCGTGGGTTCGCGTCGTCGCGTCACAGGCCGCGCTCGCCATCGCCGACGCGCGCGATTCGGTTCTCTTGCGCCGCGCGGTGCGCCGGGCCGAACGCGCCCGCGCGCGCCTCGAAGTGGCGCTCCACGAGCGCGAGGCGCAGCTCGACGTGACCCGTACCCAGCTGGAGCTCGCCCGCGACAGCCGGGAGACCCGATACCCCTACGACGGCATCGCGGGACGCAGCGAGCCGATGCGCGAGCTCCTGCGTCTGGTCGATCGCGTCACGGCGAGCGATGTCCCTGTGCTCATCGTCGGCGAAAGCGGCACCGGCAAGGAGCTCGTCGCGCGGGCGATGCACGCCAACGGGCCCCGCGCGCGCCGCGCCTTCGTCAGCGAGAACTGCGCGAGCGTGCCGGAGACGCTCCTCGAGTCGACGCTCTTCGGCCACGTGAAGGGCGCCTTCACCGGCGCGTCGGCCACGCGGGCCGGGCTGTTCGACGTTGCCGACGGAGGAACGCTCTTTCTCGACGAGATTGGCGAGATGCCGCTGTCGATGCAGGCCAAGCTCCTGCGCGTCGTGCAGGACGGCGAGGTGCGCGCGGTCGGCGGCGAGCGCCCCCGAAAAGTCAACGTGCGCGTCATCGGCGCGACCCACAGGGACCTCGCGGCGATGGTCGGTGCCGGGCGGTTCCGGGAAGACCTGCTCTACCGGCTCAACGTCATCACGCTGCGTGTCCCCGCCCTCCGGGAGCGCCCGGAAGACATCCCTCTTCTCGTCGATCACCTCGTGCGCAAGCACACGGCGGACCGGCCGGACCAGAAGGTGCGCGTCACGCGCGCTGCGATGGCCAAGCTCATGGCCTTCACCTGGCCGGGCAACGTGCGGCAGCTCGAAAACGAGGTACGGCGCGCCCTGGTCCTCGGAGACGGCGCGATTGACGTAACCGAGCTGTCCGCCGACGTGGTCCGCGGCGGGGCCAGCGCGTCCCGGGGGACCGGGCTCGACATGCGGTCGCGCGTCGACGCCCTGGAGACCGAGCTGGTCAACGAAGCCCTGACGAAGACGCGCGGCAACCAAACGCGCGCCGCGCAGATGCTCGGCCTGTCGCGATTCGGCCTGCAGAAGATGATAAAACGGCTCAAGATAAAGGGGCCCCCCTGAGCGGAAGTCCGCCGGATTGTGCTCCGTTTTCGGTCGGCGCGAGGGTCTGCTAACGTGGGCGCAGTTGCAGAGGGAGAGGTCTTCCAGTACACGGTCGCGAGGCTTTGGGGCTGTAGCTCAGTTGGGAGAGCGCTTGCATGGCATGCAAGAGGTCAGGGGTTCGATTCCCCTCAGCTCCACAGGATTCTCTCCGCGGGCACGGGCTCCGGCCGAGCCGCCCGCGTTGGCCGCGTTGAGCGTCGGCGGACGGCGTTGAGCGTGGGCGGCCGGCGCCATGCCGCGGTGCAGTGTAAGGCGAAAAGGGAGACGATACCGCAAAGGGACGTGGCGCGCGCTCCCCCCGTGGTAGGCGATTGGACTGGCTGGCCGGTGCCCTGGCGCCACGCCGGCCCACGAGGGGATCATGCATACAGGTCGTCACCGGCTCTTGGTGCCGGTCATCGCGCTTCTGGCTTTGCACTGCGGTTCGAGCCACGAGTCGCAGAGCGGATTCGCGCCGGTTCCTCAAGGGAGCAAGGACGCCGGCTCCTCGGCAAGCGACGCCACCACGAGGCCTCCTCCGCCGCCCGGGGACGCGAGCGGCTCGTTCGACTTCGATTCGTCGACGAAGCCGATGCCGGAAGCGAGCACGACGTGCGCCGTGGACGCGGGGGATGCCGGAGACGCCGCCTGCATCGGCGCGGTGGGTTGCGGCAACGGCAAGATTGACCCAGGGCTCAACGAGCAGTGCGACGACGGCAACACGACACCCGGCGACGGATGCTCCGCCGATTGCCAGCTCGAGCCGAACTACATCTGCCCCCAGCCCGGCATGCCCTGCGTCTCCACCGTCGTGTGCGGCGACGGGAGGGTCGCCGGCGGCGAGACGTGCGACGACGGCAACTCGACGAGCAGCGACGGATGCTCGTCGACGTGTCAGCTCGAGAGCGGATGGATCTGCCCGCAGCCGGGTACTCCCTGCATCGTGGATTGCGGCGACGGCATTCTGACGGGGCTCGAACAGTGCGACCCGCCCAATCCGGGGATGGGTTGCTCGGCGTCATGCCAGTTCGAGCCCGGCTGGTTCTGCAATGCCCCGCCGGCCATGCTGCCCGACGCAGGCCCCGTCCCGCCTTCCACGTGCAAAAAGACGGTCTGCGGCAATAGCGCCAAGGAAGGCAACGAAGCCTGCGACGACGGCAACCTCATCGACGGTGACGGATGCTCCGCGCGGTGCAGTCTCGAGCCGGACTGCAGCACGGGCACGTGCGTGTCGAAGTGCGGCGACGGGATTCTTCTTCCTCCCGAGCTGTGCGACGACGGCAACACGAACAGCGGCGACGGCTGCTCGAACACCTGCCAGATCGAGAGCGGCTGGATGTGTTCCGTACAGGCGACCCAGGTGCCGCCGCAGCTGAACCTCGCGGTCACGTTCCGTGACTTCATCAGCAAGCCGGTCAACGGCGGGGTGCGCCACGAGGACTTCGAGTCGAACGTCTACGGCGCGGCGGACACGCACACCTCCGGCCTCGTGCAGACCGCGCTCGACGCGGCGGGAAAGCCGGTGCTCGCAGGGCCGTGCAGCCAGATCCAGCCGGCGACCTACACGAACGCGGCCATCTGCCCGTGGCAAGAGCAGATGAGCACCCAGGCGAAGTTCAGCCAGTGGTACCGAGACACGCCCGGCGTAAACATCCCCCTGCACACGGCGTTGCTCCTCGCGAGGCTGCCTAACGGGTCGTACCAGTTCAACTCGGCGACACCCACGCCGAAGAGCGGCCTCTTCCCGCTCGACAGCCAGGGTTGGATTGCCGCAGGCAAGGAGACGACGGCGATCGCCGACGACAATTTGCCGCACAACTTCGGCTTCACCACCGAGATTCGGTACTTCTTCCAGTACCAAGGCGGAGAAGTCCTGGACTTCACCGGCGACGACGACGTCTGGGTCTTCGTCAACCGCAAGCTCGCGCTCGACCTCGGCGGCCTGCATGAGCGCGAAGCCATGACTTTGGCCGTCGACAACGTGGCTGCCAGCCTCGGTATCGTCGCCGGCGGCCTCTACGAGATCGTCCTCTTCCATGCGGAGCGGCACACCACGTCCTCGAACTTCGAGCTCACGCTGACCGGTTTCGCGCCGAGCTACAGCACGTGCCACACGACGTGCGGTGACGGTATCGTCGCGGGCACCGAGCAGTGCGATCCGGGCCCCTCCGACAGCGGCGCCGGCGGCGGCTACAACGGCTGTACCGCCGACTGCAAGAGGGGACCGTATTGCGGCGACGGCGTCGTGAACGGCCCCGAGAAATGCGACGACGGCGTGAACATGACGCTGTACAGCGCCAGTCAGAGCTCGAAGGCGTGCGGCCCGGGCTGCATGCGGCCCGACTATTGCGGCGACGGCAAGCTGGACGCCATCTTCGGCGAACAGTGCGACAAGGGCACGGCCAACAGCGACACCGCGTACGACGGCTGCACGACCAAGTGTCTGCTCGGACCTCGCTGCGGAGACTGCGTCGTGCAGGCGTCCGCGGGCGAGCAATGCGACGACTGCAACACGGTGAGCGGGGACGGCTGCGACCACAGCTGCAAGATCGAACAGGCCCAGTGAGGTTGTCTGGCGGCGGATCCCACGACTGGATGATCTCGCCGAAGAAGGGCGGCACCTACATGGACTGCCCCGCGAATCCGACGCCGTGACCGTAGGCAGGCGCCCGGCGACGGCGGGGCGTGGGGGGGGTAGCGCTACTTCGCCAGCAGCATGATCGCGCTCGTCGTCGTCGACCAATAGATCGCCTTGGAGCCGATCGCGATCGTCGCCGATCCAGTCTGATTCAGAGCAACCGGCGTCCCGGAGTTCCCCACACCGACTCGGGCGCGGACGACGCTGCTCCCGTTCGTCCAGTACACATAGGTACCGTCGGTTGCGATGCTGTTCGCGTTTTGCTGTCCCGAGGCGAGCGCCAGGGGTGCGTTGCCTCCGCAACCGGTGACTGGACATTGCTTCACACCGAGTGCGTCGGACCAGTAGACATTCTTCCCATCGACGGCGACCACCGTCGGGGAATCCAGGGCCGGGCTGATGGTGATCGGGCTCGAGCAGCCCGTGCCAGTCGCCGAGCAGCCCATGAGGTTCCCCGTGGTCGCATCGGTCCAGAACAAGCCGGAGCCGGCGGACGCGATCTCGTAGGGTGAGTTCGCGGTCGCCGCCGCGTAGTTCATTGCCGTGCAATTCACGAGATTGCAGGTTTGGAGCTCGGAGGAACCCGACCAGTACGCGTTCTGGCCGTCGGTCGCGAGCGCGTACATCGTGTCGGTGGTGGTGCTCGTGAGAAACGCCTGCGATGAGCAGTTGCCTGGGGGGCACCCAAGGATGTCCGTGGGCTTCACTCCATGGCTCGCGGGGAACTGCTGGATCCAATAAATGCTGCCTCCGGCAGCCACGATTTGTCCCGGGATTCCTGGCTCGGTGTTGATGTTGGTCGGGGTCATGGCGCACCCGGTTCCCAAGCAACTTTGGACGGTCGCCGCGCCCGTGCTGGTGGTCCAGTAGACGGTGGTTCCGTCGGTCGCGAGGCCTTTGACATCCGCCGCCACGAGCACTGCGGGCTGACAAACGCCTGCGCTGCACGTCCCCCCCGCCTGCGACAAGCAGCTGTGGCCGCACGACCCGCAGTTGTTCGCGTCGGTGCCGCTCACGTTGACGCACGTCCCGCTGCAGTTCTGCGTGCCGCTAGGGCATGTGCAGTGGCCACCGGAACACGAGGAGCCGCTCACCGACGCGCACGACGTTGCGCACGTGCCGCAATTGCTCGAATCCGTCTGCGTGTTGACGCAAGCACTGCCGCATTGTGTGTCCCCGGTTGGACACTGGCACACGCCGCCGGTCGCGACGCTCGCGCAGACCTCGCTGGAGATCGGACACGCGGCGCAGGTGGCGCCCCCCTTTCCGCACGATGACGCGGACACAGCGGTCTCGCACTTGTTCCCGTTGCAGCACCCGTTGCAACCGGTGCCCGTGTTGCAGACGCACGCACCCCCGGAGCAGGTAGCGCCGGGGCCGCACGCGTTGCCGCACGCGCCGCAGTTGTTGCCGTCGCCCGAGAAGTTCGCGCATCCGCCGGCGCACGGGGAGTAGCCGGGCTTGCACGAGAAGGAGCAGGCGCCGTTGACGCACGTGGCCGTCGCGTTGGCGACCGTCGTTGCGCACGCGTTTCCGCACGTCTTGCAGTTCTGCGAGTCGCTCGTCGTATCGACGCACGAAGTGCCGCAAGGCGTGGGAGTGCTCCCCATGCATCCAGAGGTGCACGAGTAGGCCTGTCCCGATCCGCCGCAATACGGAGCACTGCCGGAGCACACGGTGCCGCATGCTCCGCAGTTGGTCATCGTGTCGATGGGCGTCTCGCAGCCCCGATCCGTTCCCCCGCCGCAGTGCGCATACCCGGGAGCGCAGGCACCCGCGTCGAACTCGCACGCTCCGCCGGCGCCGCAGAGGACCTGCCCGCTCACATTGGGAAGGTTGTTGCAGTCGTGGCCGCAGGCACCGCAGTTGTGCGGGTCGTCGGCCACGCAGCCGCCGTCGCACGCGAGCTGCCCCGCGAGGCACCCCGGGCCCCCTTCGCCTGTGCCCGTCTCGCCGCTACCCGTGTCCCTGCCGGATTCGACGGCTGCTTCCAGCGCGGCTTCGAGTCCTGATTCGGCGGCGGCTTCGAGTCCTGACTCGACGGCGGCTTCCGGCCCCGACTCGACGGTGGCGTCCGGCCCGGAGTCGCCGGAGCCACCTTCCTCCGGAGTGGGGACCGAGGGGGCACTGCAACCGACGGCGAACACGAACGACGAAAGGACGAGAATCTTTTCGGTGCGAAACATGACACTCCACCCGTGAGCGAAACTGCGCTAAGAGCCGGCTCGCGCGCGAGTGTACCGGAGGGGTTCCATCGAATCCACGATGGCGATGCCATCCCCCACGCGGCCAATCCGACGCCGTGAATTGACCCGGCTTGCGCGGTGCGGTCATCGCGTAACGCGCGAGCGTGGATGTTACGATCCCGCGATGCGGCGGCATGAATTCCTTCCGCTGTGTCTTTTCCTCTTTGCGTGCTCTTCGGGAGAATCCGCCGGTCCGGACGCGGCGCTCTCGTCCGACGCGTCGGGCGACACGACCGAAAGCGAACCTTCGATCGATGCGTCGGTCGAGACGACGACCGACGCATCGGCGAGCGAACCATCCGTCGACGCCGCTCCCGTGGACTCGTCCACCGACGGGGACGACGGCTCGTGCCCGGCGCCCACCGGCACGCTCGGCACGACGCACGGTGAGCCCTTCTCGTACGGGCGTCACTACCCCAACGGCGCCGCCGCGGTAGCGTACGCCTACGGCCCCGACGGGATGTGGGGGCACATGGATCCCCTCGAATACAAATGGAACTACTACAGCGCGTGCGCGAACGGGGCGCACCCGTACGATCCGTCGTCGCTCATTGCGTACGCCAACGGCACTCACTTCACGACGTCGGGTGACGCCAACTGCCACATTCTCTGCGACGTCAATCACTCCGGGAGCCTGCCGGTCCCGGACGATTGCGGCCATGCGTTCTTCGAGCACGACGGCAAGGGGCAGGGCGGGGCCGCCTCGGGCGTTCCCTTCACCCAGTTCTGGTCCGACGACAACTGGCTCGCTCGGTACATGAGCCAGGCCTACGGCCGCACTCTGGCGGACGGACTGAGCGAGTACGCGGATTTCACGCGCTGGCGCATCTTGGGAGGCGACGGAGCGAATTGGGCGCCCTACGGCAGCGACACGTACATCGACCAGATAGCCCTCGATGGCCTCTTTTACCTCGCGACCGGCCGCGTGACCGGCGGCGCGCCAAGCGCCGTCGACCGCTGGAGCACGCTGCTCGGCGTGAGCGGCTCGACCTACGACGCCATCACGCAGCGGTACCTGTATCCGTCGATTGACCAGAACTACCACATGGCCCTTTTCAAGATCCTGACCGATCAGCTTCTGGGAGAGAGCGCGCTCGACGCGGCGACGCGCGCCACCCTCGTGCAACACTCCGAGTCGTTACGCTCCGACATTCTGGACAACCAGCAGACCGGTGGCACGACGCCTCTCGGCTGGTGCACCGGAATCCCGGCCGGCGGCTCGCTGATGAACATCGAGAGCCTCGCCGCGGGCGTCCTTGCCCTCGCGGCTCGCGCCAACAGCGTCTTGGAGCCGGGAGTCGGACCGATGACGAGCGACGCCGGCACCTACTTCCTTCGGCCGTACCACGTGCTCAGCGCGGTGACCGGGATGTCGCAGCCGGGCTACATGACGAGGGGGCCCGGCTTCGAAGCCCCGCCCGGCGCGTACGTCGTCGAGTTCCTCCTGCGCGCGCCCATGCCCGCGGGCACGATGGCCACCGTCGACGTCTACGACGCAGCGAGCGGCAGCGTTCTCGCCGCGCACGACGTCACGGCGGCCGAGATGGGGACCGGAAACACGTGGACCCCGATCACGCTCCCCGCGACCATCGGCTCGACGTGCAATCGAATCGAGTTTCGTACGCGCTGGACCGGCACGTCGAACCTCGACGTGGGCGCGATACGCGTGCGCTAGTCCGCAGTCCGCATGCCCGAGCCCCGCAGGGGCTCAGGGAGCGGACTGCACGGGGCTAACGCAGCGCTGGTGGCAAGAGCGCGGCAGGACCGCGCTTGTCCAAGACGAAATATGCGTAATAGAGTCCGCCGTACACGACGACGTAGAAAAGCAGGAGGCCCACCGCGCCTGCGTGACGATGGGTGCCCCGGCGTGTCTCGGTGAGGACGCGTTGCAGCCACGGGCTGATCCACTCGGCGCCCGCCGCGAAGGCCACGCCGACGAGAGCGAGACTGATCGCGACACGCAGGTGCACGTCGCGAACGTGCTGCCTCGCCTTGTAAGCAGCGACGTACTCGAGAAGATTGACCGTGAGGAGGACCGCCGGCAGGACCAGGAGCGTGCGTTTTCGTCGGCTGGGCATCGCGGTACCCTTCTTCTACCGCGCCCGGGCGCCGAAGAGTCGCGCGACTCCTTCTCAGAAGGGGACGCGCTTCTCGTCGCGAAAGAGGCCGCCCGTAGGTCCGCCTGGTGGCAGGAGCGACAGCCACACGGCCGTGCGCGCTCCCTCCTCGACCGACCGCGGCGCCGAGTCGCCTCCCATGCGGGTTCGCACCCAGCCTGGGTTCTCCGCGTTGACGAGGATTCGGCGCGGATCGCCTTCGAGCTCGCGCGCGAGCACGCGCACGAGCGCGTTCATGGCCATCTTCGACACGCTATACGCGTTGGACGGCCACCCGCGCTGAGCCACGGCGCCGCTCGCGACGTCTCGCACGAACTCTTGCATCGCCTCGACGAGTTTCGCTCGCGTCAGAAAGGGATCCTCGAGCTTGGCGCGAGCCTCACCGCTGGCCCCGGAGAGATTGCCCATGCCGCTCGAGATCATGACGATTCGGCCGTTCGAGCGGATCGCCGGGAGAACGGCGTCGGTCACGTTCATCGCGCCGAAGAAGTTCACGTCGAGCGTGCGCTGCGCCGTCTCGGTGTTGAACCCACGGAGCGACACCCCCGCGTTGTTCACCAGGACGTCGATGCCGCCCTCGGCAGCGAGCTTCTGGCCCAGTGCCTTCGCCTGATCGCGGCTTGTGACGTCGAGCGTGTCGTACCCCGCGCGAGGTTCCCGGCTCGTACCGATGACGCGCAGCCCTCGCGCCCGAAGCTGTAGCGCGATCTCTTCCCCAATCCCCCGGTTCGCCCCCGTAACCATCGCGACGCGCTCTTCCGCCATGAAGAGAACGTTTGTCGGCGCCCGCGCGCGCGCAAGGGCCTCGCCGGAGGCCCGTCAATGGACGCACATCGGGTCCAGGCTTCCCGGAGGGCACGTTGCGAGGTCGAGCCCGGGCCCGGGGCGCGCCTTGCGGCCGCCCTTGCGGTTGCCCTTCGGGGCGGACGGCTTGCGCGCGCTGGCGGCAGCGCCTCGCTGCAGGGCGTCGCTCAGCTGATTCTCGAGCTGCTGGCTCGCGTCACGCGCCGCCGCGACATCGCCCTCGAGGGCCGCAGCGTGCGTCCGCGCGTCCGCGAGCTCGGTGCGCAGGCCGCGGATGGTCTCGTCCCGCGAGGCCAGATCGTCACGCGCCTGCGCAGCCTGCCGGTTCATCCGCGGCGCCACCGTGCCGGCGACCACGGCAGCGGCGGTCGCGGCCCCGACCAGCGCTCCCGCCAGCGCCGCCAGCAGCGCGATGCGCATGACTCGGCGCTTCGCCTCCGAGCTTCCCTGCGCCAGCTCGAGCTCGTTGCGCAGCTCCCGCTCGCGCTCTTTCGCGCGCGCGCTCGACTCGGCCCTCGCCCGCGCCGCTTCCGCCGTCGCGAGTCGCATGCCCTCGTTGCGAGCTGCCTCCGCAAACGCCCGCCGCTCGGCTTCCTCGCGCGCCAGCGACTCGGCCAGCTCGCGCGCTTCCTCCTCCTGGCGCGCTCGCTCCTGCGCCTGCCTCGCCGCGAATGCGGCGGCCGCCCTCGCGTGCTCCACCGCTTCGGTCTGGGCGCGCACGCGGTCGTCTTCCATGCGCGCCAGCTCTTGGAGCGAGAAGGTCAGCGAATTCTGCGACATGATGGCTCGACACTCCCTTCCGCGTGCGCCTTGGGTGGCCCTACCGCGGACCGACGGCCGTGTCGAGCGCCGGTGATGCGTTCAGTAGCGCACGGTGACGTGACCGGTCTTGGGGCTCACGTCCCACTGCAGGTCGCGCGTCGATTGCTCGATGCAAGACGACACGGCGAGGTTCGGCGGATTGGTCTTCACGTTCACCGTGACGGCGCGTCCCAGGCGGACGTCGGCCTTGATCACGACCTTCATGTTGTCGGGCGCTCCGCACGCCGAGACGAACCCGCCGTGAACGAGCGGCGCGCCGAGCTGGGCGCTCGAGAGAGGGGCGGTCTGGCGGTGCGGCATCGCCGAGGCCTCTGCGCCGGCGTCCGCGGGCGAGTCCGGTGCGGTCGCCGACGAAAGCGGCGCGACCGCCGAGCCCACCGCGGAGTTGACGGCGGAAGCGACCGTCCCCCACGTCCGTCGGAGAACGGGGAGACGACCCGTCGCTGCGGCCGCGATTGCAGCGCCGCCTGCCAGGACGAGGAAGCCCAGGACCAACACCGTGCCTCTCCCGGAGCGCCGAGCTCGTGTCATTCGCCGTGGGTGTACTGCTGCACGAAACCGGCGATCGTCTCGTGCCAGCGCACGTAGACCGCCACACCGATCGCGAGCACCAGCAGAAGGACGACGATTCGCGGCGAGGACCGATGGGAGGTGCCGGCCTTGGGGGTGCGGGTGCCGGCGTCGACGCCGCGCTCTTGGCGCTCGTCGGCTCGGTCTCACCTTCGGTGCCGGCCGCCTCCGCCTTGCCGTCGATCGCCGCCGCGGCCTGCGCGCGCGGCTCGACCTTCTCGGGTGCCGTCTCTTTTTCGAGCGGCGCGCTGGCCGTTTCTTCGGCCGCGCGCGCCTTCGCCGGGCGATGCGCGCCGTTCGTCGCCTCGGGCGTAACCGCCGCCTCCGCGGGCGCCGCGGCGGGCGCCGGCTTCGCGTCCTCTTTCGGCTGAGCGTCGATTGCAGGCCCCTTCGCGGTGACCGAAGCCGGCTGCGGTGAGGCTGCCGTCGGCAGCCGTCGCATGCCGGTCGTGGGCTCCGGCCGGGGAACCGCGGGCCCGGTGCGAGGCGGCGAAGGCGTAGGCTGCGCAGGCTGCTGCCCGGCCGCCGGGCGTTCGGGTGCCTTGAGCTCCTCGCGAGGCTGCCCGATGACCGTCCACCGGTATCGAGCGGGGAGCGTGAACGTATCGGCGCCCATCTGGATCTTCAGCGGTCGCAACATCTGCTGGCGCGCCTCGCCATAGAGGGGCACGCGCGTGGTGCGGTCCCCGCGGGCGGTCGCCCCTTGCAGCGCTTCGGCCATCTCGCGCGCGGACGACTCCCAGCGAGCCGAGCGGCTCGAGAGCGCGCGCGCCTGCAGCTCGAACACCTCGAGCTGCGTCCCCACGAGGCCCGTCCCGTCGCTCGCCATCCGCGGGAGAGCGTCCACCAATTCCGCCGCGTGCTCGGAGACGAGGCCTTCGGAAAAGAACGCGAGCAGCCGGTCGACGAGCCCATCCTGCAGCGAGGCGATCTCCGCGTTGGTGCTCGAGGGCTTGAGCGACGCGGCCAGCATCTCGACGAGGTTGCCTTGCGCGCGCACCGCGTCTCCCGTCCCGCCCTCGGCGAAGTAGAAGAAGCCGGCCGACACGCGGTCGACGCCGACGGTGTGAACGCGCACGTGCTTGCGCGCCTCGGCCGCGAGCTTGCGCGTCAGCGCCAGAAAGGGGGACGACTCGACTGCCCGGTAGACGAGCGGCAGCTTCTTCGGGGGGACCTGCTCGTGGGGAAGCGTTGCGTGCAGCGTGCGGCCGAGCTCCGCCGTCATGTCGGTGCGCGCGATGAACGAGATCTCGCGCTCCCATCGCAGCAGGCCTCGCGGCACCATCCAGCCTGCCGAGGGCCCGACGTGCACCAGGTTGCCGCCCGAGGCCAGCGGCGTGACGCAAAGCACCCCCGGCACGGCCAGGGTGGACTCGGCGTTCGGGAGGCTCTCGGCGTCGATCGGCATGGTGCGGCCCTTAATCGCTTACCTGGCGTTCTCCCGGCGGCGCAAGATCCGATGATGTCCCACCTGGTGGGGCCGCCGCGCTCTGCGGCGAAGAGCAGGAAAGCCGCGAGAAAGCAGCGCGAGCGTACGCCTGTAGCGCGCAGCGTGCTTTACGAAGCGGCTCTGCCGAGCGATACTCGCTGGGGAGAAGGGGAATCCTTGCCCGCCGCGGAAGGGGCATCGTGCTCGTGGTCGGCGGTCGCCCTCGCTATGGTCGTGCTCCTCGAGGGTGGCGCGCGGGCAGCTGACTCTCCGCGCGTGGTCGTCCGCGTCACGGACCCGACGAGCCGCGCGCTGATGCAACGCATACGGGGGCAGACGAGCGATCTCGACCAGGAGCTCGTCGAGACCGTCCAGCCCGCCTTGGAGCCGCGAATCGGCGACGAGCTGGCGACGGCCAGGAGACTCGCCGCGCAGCAAGATGCGCGTGTCGTCGTCTGGTTCGACACGACGGGCGAGTCGTTCACCCTCTTCTTCTCCATCCCGCGCGAGGGCCGCACGCTGGTTCGGACCATGGAGCGAGCCGCCGGGCACGACTCGCAGGTGGGCTCGGCGACCCTCGAATCGGCTGCGCTCGTCGTGCGCTCCGTTCTCCGCGCGGTGGCGAGCGGCGCGACGATCGGCGTCACGCTCGCGAAGCCGCTCGACGTGCCCGTTCCCGAACCCCCTCCGACCCCCGCTCCACCGGTTGCGCCTGCGCCGTTGCGCCTCTTGCCCGCGACTCCCCGCGCGGAGGAGCCGGCGCCCGAGGCCCGAGACACGCAGCCCGCGGGGGCGCGCGTGGGGTGGCTCCTCTCGGCCGGATGGCACTCGACGCTGACCGGGTCGAACATGTGGCTCCAGGGCGTCGAGGCACGCGGGGGTGTCTGCCACGGTCCGTGGACGCTGGGAATCGCCGTGGCGCTCGATGCTCCGACGGAGCTGTCCGATCGCTACGCTACAGTGCGGCTTTCGCGCGACGCGGCGAGCGCGTTCCTCGCGCTCGCGGTTCCGCTGGGCGACGCCTTTCGCTTCGGGCTCTCGCTCGGCGCCGGCGCCGCGGGCTTCCCGCGCCGGTCGGTGGACGTCTCCGCGGGCGTCGCGCCGGCGGCGGACGCGTTGAACACCTCGCCCCTCCTCGACGCTCAGGTCGGCGTCGCACTTCGCCAGCACTGGCAGGGATCGGTTTGGGCCCTCGCGCTGCGCGTCGGCGCGGACGTCGTCGTGGCTCCCCCGACCATCGGCTACGAGGTGAGCGGGGCGTTCGTCGCCGAGCACGCACTCTGGACCGTGCAGCCGAAGGCCGTTCTCGGGCTGGAGGTCGCGAGCTTCTGATTACGGCGCGCTCGCCGACAGCTCCGCCAGGCGGCTCCGCGCCTCCGGTAGAAACAGGCCCGCGGGGTAGCGCGACACGTACTCCTGCAGCCAGCGTCGCTCCCCCTCGCGATCCCCCAGCGACGCGTCGCACCGCGCCATGCCCCAGAGCACCTGTTCGGCCAAGGATCCCTGCGGGTTCTTCTGCTGCGCCGAGCGGTACAGCCGCAGCGCGCCGCGCGCATCGCCCAGCTGTTCGAGGCGCAGATCCGCCGCGGCGACGGTCGCCGCGTAGGCCTCCGGCGAGCCGGGGTGCACGGCCAACACCCGCTCGTAGGCGCGGTCGGCCGCTTTCCAGCGGCGAGCGGCTCGCAGGCCGTTCGCGATGCGCAGCAGATCGTCGGGCCGCGGGTGCGACGACGAGCGCACCGCCGGCGTGTTCTCCGGGAGCCCGGCCGCTGCCGCGGCCTCGTCGGAAGATGCGGTCGTGTCTTCCGGCGGCTCCGCACGCGGCGGCGAACCCGTCGCGATTTCCGGCGCGAGATTCGCGGTCGGGTGCGAAACGGCCGCTTCGGGGGCAACCGGCGGGGATCTCCGCCGGAGCGCCGTCAGAGCCGACGACGCTGCCGCGGCGCCGACGACGAGTGTCGCGGCGAGCACCAGAGCCCACTTGCCGTACCAGCGCCCGCGCAGCAGTCCGTGCTGCGCGAAGGCGCGCTCGACGGCTTCGGCCACCATGCGTCGCGCGTGCTCGTCCGCCATCGGCGGCGCAGGCCCCAGGCCATCGTCGAGGAGAGGGAGGTCAAGCTTCTTCGGCATCGTCGTCCTCCCCCGCTCCCTCTTCGCCAGCGCCCATCCCTAGCTCGCGAAGGCGCGTGCGTGCCAGACGGAGTCGGCTGCGCACGGTCTCGCTGGGAATTCCGAGCTCCCGGGCGATCTCGGGCACGCTCATGCCCAAGATGTGATGCAGGACCACTGCATGCCGCTGATCGGGCGGCAGCGTATCCAGCAGGGCCGCGGCGCGCCGGCGATCTGCGTACTCGTCGGGCCGTGTCGCCTCTGGGATCGCGAGTCGCAGCTCGGGTCCCGCAGCCATCAGGTCGCTCGACTCGCGGCGGCGACGGCGCAACCCCGCGAAGGTCGCGCGTACCGCGACGCGGTCCGCCCAGCGCTCGAACGATGCCTCGCCGCGGAAGCTGCCGAGGCCACGCAGGATCGCGATGAGCGCCTCCTGCGCGAGGTCGTCGGTGTCGGAGTCCCCGCGAATGAGATATCGCACGAGGTTTCGAACCCGCGGGAGCAAGGTGAGAAGAAGCGCTTGCGCGGCGGCCCGATCGCCCGCGGCGGCGGCGCGCACGCGCGAGTCGATCGCGCCGGGCGACGGATTGGCGGCGGCCGAACGTAGGCTTGGGGTCCCGGCTCGGGCCTGGAAGGGCACGGTGCCTTCGGACAATAGCGCGCTTGTCACATCCTCTCCCTGCAAGAAGAGAGGTTCACCCCCCGCGTTTCGGGTCATTGGATGGGCTGCTGCGCGCAGAACCCGTTGATGCACGAATCGGTGGTCGCGCAGCAATCGCTCGCCGCGGTGCACCGATTGCCGTCGCGCGAGCAGCCCCCCGAGGTCGATTGGCACGTCGCACCGCCGTCGGCGCCCACACAGTACCCTCCGCAGCAATCCGTCCCCGACTGGCAGTTCTGCCCGCCTCCCTTGCACGGACTGAGCGCCCAGTAACCGCGCGTGTTGATGGGGTCGAGGTTCTGGGACGCCACCGTTTCCTGTCCAGGTAGGTGGAAGGGGGGGTGGCTCGGGTCGGTGCCTGCAATCGGCGACTGGTCGAACGCCGACACCCATAGCTGCTTCACGCCGGTGCCCTCTCTCACGTAGGCCGCCTTCGTGATCGCGTTGCCCCACGTCCGGCGCGAGTGGAAAACGATCCAGAAGTAGCCCCCCGACGCCACGGGCGCGAACGTCGGTTCGAAGTTCAGATTGCGATCGCGGTCGCCGGCGGCGAACGGGTACGTGGACCCGTTCAGCGTCGCGAGCGCGATCTCCGTCCCCGGGTTCATCACGTTGATCACGAACAGATTGCCGGGATTGCCTTCCGATCCGAGCATCGGCCCGCGACCGTAGACCACCCAACGATGATCCGGAGATACCGTGGGATACTGGATTTGCGGCCACGCCGTGTTCTGCGAAGACATCGAGAGGAGGCGATCGCCGCTCGCCTTGTGGCCGACCGGGTCCCAGTCGTACGCGCGCAAGTCCATGGTGGTGCAATCGACGTAGGCGAGGAGCAGGCCGTCGGGAGAGAACGCGGGCATGCACAACTGGTTGCCCTCGAGGCCCGTGTTCGGGAACGGCTGGGCGGTCTGGGCGTCGAACGCGCCCGTTTGCTGGCCAATCTGGCCGCGTAGGTTGGCGAAGTTCTCGACGACGGTGCTGCCGTCCGGCGACACCGCGGCCAGCCCCCACTCCGAGGGGCAGCCGCTCGACTCGCATTTCGACGTGTTGTTGTTGGGAAGGAAGGGGCCGACGCTCGAATTCGTGAGCAGGTCGTACGTGTAACTTTGCTCGACGGGCTGGGGCGCCACGCCCCACGTTCCCTCGGTCAAAATCATGTGCGACCCGTCGGCGGAGACGGTGTGGCACGACGGACAGTACGGCGCGTGGTTCTCCTTGGGTCCGGAGGAGTTGAGGAAGTTGTCCGGGGCGGTCGCCCCGGCGGTCAAGCGCTCGACCGACTCGGCGTTGACCGACCAGTAGTAGACCGTTCCGCGCATCGAGCCGGGCGCCACCGTCCAGTGCTGATCCGCGACGACCGTCGCCGCGCTGCCGTTCCAGCGCGCGAGCTTGAGCTCGCCCGCGCCGACCGTCGAATTGGTGAAGTTTTGCCAAACGACCGGGTCGATGTCGTAGCGCCCGCTCGGTGCGGAGAAGTACGCCTGAAAGTCGTACATCGCGCTCGACAGATGAACGAAATAGGAATCCGTGGGCGCCGCCCCCATCCACATGAGCGGCGGAGGTCCGGGCCCTCGCGGAAAGACGGTTCCCTCGTAGGGGTAGGCGAGGACGACCGTCGGATCGGGAGTGGTCGCCCCGTGGAGCGCGCCCTGCACTCCGCTCAGCATCCCGCTGTCGCCCGAGTCGACCGTCGCGTCGGGGGTGCCGGCATCAGGCGCGGCTGCTTCGGTCACGCCCGCCTCGGCAAAGCTCGCATCGACGCTCACGTAGCCAGCCGTGTCGCGTGTCGAGCCGCAGCCCAGAGCGAGCGCGCCGGCCGCGGCGAGCGCCGCCCTGCGCGGCCACTGCCGCGGGTAGCGCAAAGATGCCGCGGGCGTACGAAGGGAGAGCGCCATCAAGACACGACCACCAAGAGAGGAGAGGGGGGGCCCGACCCGTTCGGGTCACCCTAAAGCCTCGCATCGAGCAGAGTGGCCGGCAAGCGCGCCAGGCCTCTCAATACGGCGCGGGCCGCGAAGTAGCCGCACATGCCGTGCACGCCGCCGCCCGGCGGGGTGGCGGCAGAGCAGAGGAAGATGCGCGGGTTCGGCGTCGTGTACGGGTCGATTCGCGCCACGGGGCGCGTGAAGAGCTGCCCGATGTCGACCACGCCGCCGCCGATCGCGCCTCCGACGTAGGCCGGGTTGTAGCGTTCGAAATCCACGGCATTCATCGTGTGTCGCGCCAGGATCCGCTCGCGAAAACCCGGGGCGAACCTCTCGACCTGAGCTTCGATGACCGGCGACATGTCGACCGTGGACGCCGCGGGCACGTGACAATAGGCATACCCGGTGTGCTTTCCGCCGGGGGCTCGCGAGCGGTCGAATTGGCTCTGCTGGCACAGCAAGACGAACGGCCGGTCTCCGTGCTCGCCGCGCCAGACCGCGCGCTCCGACGCCGCAATCTCGTCGAGCGTTCCCCCCAAGTGCACAGTCGAAGCCTGCAGGACAGCGGGATCGCTCCACGGGATCGGGCCATCGAGAGCCCAATCCATCTTGAAGACCGCAGGCCCGTAACGGTACCGGCGCAGGCGACGAACGTACGAGGCCGGGAGCACCGCCTCGGCGATGCTCGCGAGATCGGCCGGGCTCGTGTCGAAGAGGTACGCTCGAGCCGGCGGCAAGTCCGCGAGCGTTCGCACGAAGCGCCCGGTCTGGACGCTACCCCCGTGCGACGCGAGCACGCCGGCGAGGGCGCGGGCGATGGCCGCCGAGCCGCCCTCGGCGACGGGCCACTCCGTGACGTGGCCCGCCATGCAGAAGAGGAGGCCGAGAGCCGCGGTCATCGAGCGCTCGAGCGGGAGGACCGAGTGGGCGGCACAACCCGCGAAGAGCGCCCGTGCTCGCTCGCCCCGGAAGCGACCGCGCGCCAGCCCGGCCGCCGAACGAATCGCCTTCAGCCCGAAGCGAAGCATGCGTACGGGATGTCTCGGGATGCGAAGCGGTCCGAGAACGTCTCCCAGGAGCGCGTGCGGATCGCCGAGCAGGGGCGCGAGCAGGCGCTCGTAGGCGTGCGCATCCTCGCCGAGTCCGTGCGCCGTTTCGGGGAGCGATCGGCGCAGGAGCACGGCGTCCTCGCCGTCCAGCGGGTGAGCGACCGACACCGGGGGCTGCACCCAGCGCAGGCCGTGTTCTTCGAGGGGCAGACTGCGAAAAAACGGAGAGAGGATGCCCAGCGGATGGCAAGCCGAGCACACGTCGTGCAAGTAGCCGGGGAGGGTGAGCTCGCTCGTGCGCGTGCCGCCGCCGATGTCCTCTCGCCCCTCGACCACCAGCACCGAAGCGCCCGCGCGCGCGAGCGCGACCGCGGCGGAGAGCCCGTTGGGGCCCGAGCCGACGACCACGGCGTCCAGCGCGTCGGTCACGCCCCGAGGATACAGGCGCTGCGCGCCGGACCAACGGGCGTATGCTACGGCACGGCAATGGAACGCGGCCTCACCGGCCATACGTCTTGAACGAGCATCCGTGGACGCCGTCGAACCTCCCAGCGTCTCCGCCCCGGCCCCCGTCCAGGCCATCGCCTCTCCGTGGGCACCCACCGAGCCCGCGCGCCCGGAGCGGACCCTCGAGCTCGGCGCGGCCGCGTTCCTCTTCTCGGGCGCAGGCGCCGGGTCGTACGTGGGCGCCTCCCCGTTCCTCGTGGCCGAGCTGGGCCACAGCATCTTGCTGAGGCCCTCGGTCGCGTTCGGCCAAGCGGAGGGAATCGCCCTTCGCTCGTCCTGGGGCATCGGGAGAATGGATACGTGCGCCCGCCTGGCGGGGCTCTACACACGCGGGAGCGGCATTCAGCTCGATCTCTGCGGAGGCCTCGAGGCGGGCCTCTCGTACGTTGCCTCGGGGACGCAGGCCGGACAACCGAAGGCGGGCGCCACGCTGCCCTACGTGGCGATTGGGCCCAGCGTCGACCTGCGCGCCGAGCTCGGGACCACCGCGGCGGTCACGCTGCGGGCCGTCGTCGGCGTGGACCTCGCCGGGGAGGGCTACACCGACGTGACGGGTACGCGCGTGGATGCGTCGCTCTTGCCGGCGCGGCTCGAGCTGGGGTTCTCGTGGGACATGAACGACGTTTCGCCGCCGCAGGCTGAACCGGTCGCTCAGGTTGCTCGCGTCTCGGAGTGAGGCGCGGCGAGTGGCGACGAGCCGTCCCGACCGCCGGCTGTCCAAGGCCGGCTGCGCTGCGGGCGCCGCGGCGCTCGTGCTCGTCGCGGCGAGCCCCTCGGGCGCAAACGGCCGCTTCCCGTCCGCCAACCAGATCGTCTTTTCGCCAGTCGACGCCAACCTCGTCGTGTTGCGCGCGACGTTCGGCATTCTCATTTCGCGCGACGCCGGGGCGACCTGGGTCTGGCTGTGCGAAGACGCACTCGGAATCTCTTCGGCAGCAACGGAAGATCCTTCGGTTTGCGTCTCGGCGGGCGGCTCGCTGATCGCGGGGACGTCGCGCGCGCTCGAGGTATCGCCCGATTTGGGGTGTAACTGGGGCGCCCTGGGCGGATTGCTCGCGAACGAGGGAATCGTCGACGTGGCTCTGCGCCCCGACGCTCCGCACTCGATTGTCGCTCTGCAATCGTCTTACGACCGCGACGCCGGCGGCGCAGGGTACGTCTCGCAGATCTTCGAGAGCCGCGACGACGGCGTGAGCTGGTCGCCTCTCGGCGCGCGCATCCAGGGCGGTGTCGTGGCGACGACGCTCGACGTGGCGCCGAGCGACCCCAATCGCCTGTACGTCGCGGCGACCCGCTTTGCGACGGACGCAGGGCCGGCGTCAGCCTCGCTGTTCGTTTCGGTCGACAGGGGCGCGAACTGGACCGAACGCCCGCTCCCCGCTCTCGAGCCCACTTCGGAGTCCGCCGTCTTCATCGGCGCGGTCGATCCGACCAACGCGGACATCGTGTACTTGCGATCGGGCAAGGGCGTGCAGAGCCTCGAGCCGTCGCGCCTCTTCGTAACGCGCAACGCCGGTCAATCCTTCCAGGTGGCGCTCGCTCTCGCAGGGCAGATGCTCGGCTTCGCGCTCTCGCCCGACGGCAAGAACGTGTATGCCGGCGGGCCCGGCGACGGCCTCCTCGTCGCGGCGAGCGGCAGTCTCGGCTCCCCCGGCGCGTTCGCCCACGTGGCTCCGCAAGTGCACGTGCAGTGCTTGGCAACGCACGGGAGCGACCTCTGGGCGTGCTCGGACGAGCTCAGTGGTTTCGTCGCCGCCGTCGCGCGCGACGGCGGCGCGAGCTTCACGCCCAAGCTGCACTTCGTCGATATCAAGACTCCAATCGCGTGTCCCTCCGACGCGGCCGGTGCGCAATGCAGCGGCGGCCCATTTCTGACTCTCTGTCGCACGTTCGGGGACTGCCCCACGCCAGACTCGGGGCCGAGCCCCGAGCTCGATTCAGCCGCTGGCGACTCCACGGCGGCGGACGGAGCGGGGGGCGCGAGCGGCAGCCGCTCGGCGAGCCCCGACGGCGGTGCCGGCTCTCCTGGGCCGCTGGAGCCCTCCGGGGGCTGCTCGACTACGGGAGGAGGGACGATGGCCGCATTCGCGATTGCCCTCCTGGGTGCGGCGGCCGTCGCGACGCGTAGACGGAGATAAGAGTTCGCGCCGCTCTCGCCAATCGGCCTGCGCCGCGGCGCGAATGGCGCGCGTGCGGGTCAACTCCGGCGACTCTTGTTCTTCGCCTCGGCTGGCTGCTTTCGTCCGCGGTGGATCATCTCGAACACGCTGGACAAACCGAACGCTTTGCCTCGCCGGTTCACGATTCCCATGTCGCGAAGACGGATGACGATCTCGCGCATGGGCACGCCCTCCACGAGGTACATGTGTCGGACGACGCTGAGGATCCGCTGCTCGTCGCCGTCGAGGACGAGCTTCGATCGGTCTCGCGAGAGCCGCCAGCCGAAGGGGGTTTCGCCGTAGAGGATGTCCCGAGCTCCTTTGGGGGCGATCACGCGTCGCATGATATTTCCCAGCCTACCACCCCGGCTCGCCTTTCTACGACAGAACGACTCGAAACAACCCAGAAAGGTGTTGCCTTCCAGGCCTCTTTTCCAGTTGTGCGAGCGGTTACGTACGTCGTCGTCGCAAATTGCGCTGCATCACTCTCGTGGAAGCGCCAAGCGCAAAGTCTTTGCGCATGCGATGCCCAGGAATCGACGCGGGGACCGCGATGTCGACCGCTCGGCGCGCGTTGCGTCCCCGTGCTCGACTTGCCGTGTCGAGCCCGCGCGAGTTTGCCTCGTGCCCCATTCCTCGCGCGACTTGGGTCGAGCGGGACTCGCTGCGCTTCGCAGCGCAGCGTCCGCGTCCCAGGTCGAGGACGAGCGCGAGCTCAATCCGAGCGCGATACTTCCGAGTTGACGAAATCGCGCTCATCGAGTTCATATACCGCAAATGAGCTCCCTCAAATCCCGCCTCGATTCCCTCGCCTCCACATTCGCCACCGACGTCGTCCGGGCGATACAAAGCGCATCGCTGGAGGAATTGCTCGGCGAAGTTGGCGGCGCTCGGCGCGGTCCGGGTCGGCCCAACGGCGCGACGGCCGCGGCGGCTACGCCCCGGCCTCGTGCCGCGGGGCGACGAGGCGGTCGCCTTCCGCGCCGTTCCGCGGACGACATCGCGAAGACGCTCGACCGCGTGGTGGGGCTCGTCAAGCGGCACAAGTCCGGTCTCCGTGCCGAGCAGATTCGCTCCGAGCTTCACATGCAGGCGAAGGAAATGCCCCGCGTTCTCAAAGAGGGCCTTTCCAAGAG
Organism: uncultured delta proteobacterium; assembly: GCA_963720145.1. Taxonomy (GTDB): domain Bacteria; phylum Myxococcota_A; class Polyangia; order Polyangiales; family Polyangiaceae; genus Palsa-1150. The sequence continues at coordinate 6,946 of CAVREO010000025.1, read as the reverse complement.
GGTGCTCAAGAGCAAGGGCCAAAAGCGAGCGACGACGTATTTCGCGGCGTGACCTCATGAACGAAGAAGCGCGCGCCTGGGTGCAGACCCTGGGTCTGGGTGCCCATCCCGAGGGCGGCCTCTTCGTCGAGACATTTCGCGCGCCCGGAGTCGTTCAGGCGCCGCACGGACCACGTGCCGCGTCCACGGCCATATATTTCTTGCTCCCGGCTGGAAGCATCTCGGCGTGGCACCGTGTGCGCAGCGACGAAGTCTGGCACCACTACGCCGGCGACGCTCTCGAGCTCCACACGATTGACCCCGAGGGCGTCCACGCGGTGGTGCGCCTGGGCAAGGAGCTGCCGCACGAGCGGCCGCAGCACGTGGTCATGGCGGGCACGTGGCAGGCGGCGATTCCGCTGGGAGAGCGCTTCTCCCTCTGCGGCTGCACGGTGGCCCCGGGCTTCGATTTTGCCGATTTCGAGATGCCGACGCGCGAAGAGCTTCGCCGGCTCTTTCCCCAGCATGTGGCGCTGGTCGATCGGCTAGCTAAGCTTTGAGGAGGAGCCCTCCGCCGCGCGAGTGACGTGAATGAGACCGTTGCGCTCCCAAGCTCCGGCACATTGAGAGCCGCCAAGGAGGCGCCTGGACCATGCGCGTCACGAACTTGTTCCTGAGTCTTGCCACTGCGGCCGTGCTCGGCTGCGGCGCTCCCGTCGGCGCTGGGTCCGCGTCTTCGATCGAAAGCGGCTCTCCGGACGGAGCCTCGCCGGTGGACACCGACGGCTCGCAGGACGACACGGTGTCGCTCACGTTGGGCCCGTTCACCGTGCCGGCCGGCAAGGAAGTCTACAAGTGCCAGACGTTCGCGAATCCCTTCGGCGGGCGCGATACGGACATCAAAACGTACGAAGAGCACATGACGCACGGCTCGCATCACATGTTCCTCTTCTTCATTCCGAACGCGGCCGACGGCCCCATGGAGGACTGCCCGAACGGCGGTCTCGAGTTCCATCCGTATCCGTTTACGTCGCAGTATCCCGACCTGGCGCTCACCTTCCCGGATTCCGTCGGGTCCATGGTCCCCGGCAACACGGGATTCATGCTGAACGCGCACTTCTTGAACATCGGCGCACAGGATTTTCAGGCGACGCTCACGGTCACTCTCCACGTGGCCAAGCCGGGCACCGTCACGCAGCACGCCGGCGTCGTCTTCATGAACGACGTGGGGATCAAGATCACGCCGAGCACCGCGCCGCAGACCGTCTCGGCCACGTGCACGCTTCCCCAAGACATGGTCGTGCTGGGCTCAGGCAGCCACATGCACATGCGCGCTACGCAATTCGTCGCCACCGCGGGCAGCCAGACGCTCTACACGACCAACTCCTGGAATAATCCAGTGCCGGACCTCTACTCGCCGCCGCTGCACCTGGCGAACGGGACGAACGTGACCTTCTCCTGCACGTACGTCAACGACACGGGCCAGCCGCTCACCTTCGGCGAGTCTGCCCAGACCAACGTCATGTGTATTTACACGATGGCGTACTACCCCGTGGCGGACCCGCAAAACCCGACCATCACCTGCCAAAAATTCTGACCGGGGGCGTCAAGGTCCTTGCCGCGGACCCTCCTTTAAGAGGTGCGCGCGTCACGCGGGACGATGGGGTGAGCCGCGGCGGGCCACCCCCGCGACTATCGTGCTGTCGTCCTGCGTCTGCGCAAGTTGCAATCACTACCCCGGGGCAAAGCCATGAACGTGAAACGATCGACTCGTCGGGAGAGCGTGCCGGCGTCCTACCTTTACGCCGGCCGACTGGGTTCGGGTGCGGCGTTTCTCGTCTCCGCGGGCCTCTTGGTCGGATGCGGCACGACGACATACGAGTACGTCGACGGCGGCTCGAGCAGCAACGGCGGCAGCAACGGCGGCTCGGGAGGGAGTAGCGGCGGCTCCGGTGGCAGCAGCGGCGGCTCCGGCGGCAGCAGCGGAACGAGCGGCAGCGGCGGGAGCTCCAGCGGCGGAAGCGGCGGCAGCAACAGCAGCAGCGGCACCGCACCCCCCCCGGAGATGCCCCCGCCGACGACGTGCCAACCCAGCGCGATGGAAGGCCCGGTGACGCAGCTCGATTTCAGCAACAACTTGATCGCGTCGCCGGCGCCGCCGGGCAACCTCACCCCGCAGAACGCGCCGCAGATCGTCGTCTACGGGTTTGACGACATCGAGAATCAACCGGGAATGCAGTTCGTGACCGACCTGCTGGGCAGCCTGCAGAATCCCGCAACCAACCCGAATTCGGGGTCGTCCAACGCGGCGGCCAACCTGAACCCGAATGCCTGCTACTCGTACCAGGACACGTATCAGTGCGGTGACGGGTCGCTCGGCAGCAACCTCAGCCTGGTGACGAACCTCGTCTCCAGCCGCGGTTTTGCCATCGCAAGCCACACGATGGATCACCTCGAGGGCTACGAGCCCAATAACGGCTGGAGCGGCATCCCGGCTTGCTGGCACAACCTGACCATGGACCCGGCGGGTGACCCGCCGCCCGGCGGCTGGTTCCCGTGCGGAAGCGACACATGCAATAACGGCAGTCCGTCCACGAACGGGCCCGCCGCGACCGCCGGCACCGGCCCGGGCGGTTGTATGGATCAAGCCACGTGGGCGTCCATCCTGCCTGCGAACGACGCGGCGCTGAAGACCGACTACAGCGTGCCGTCGGTCACCGGTTTCCGCGCGCCGCGCCTGGAGATGAACGACCAGGGCCTGCAGGCGGTCAAGGCCATGGGCTACGCGTACGACGTGAGCCTCGAGGAGATTCAGCCGCCGGGGTGGGTGAACGCAGCCGTCGACGCCGACACCGACTCGATGAAGGGTTTCGCCTGGTTCCCGTGGCCGTACACGCTCGACAACGGCTCACCGGGCAACTGGAACCAGCAGATCAACGGCGACAAAGCGTGGGTCACGAACTTCCCGACGGGCCTCTGGGAGCTGCCCGTTTACGAGGTGTACATCCCGAGCAAGAACGGCCTGGGCAAGACGATCGCCAACCGGATGCTCATGGAAGACGTGGTGGGCACGGCCTGCACGCCCCCGGCGGGGACGATGACCAACCACTGTTTCCTGAGCGACGGCGAGCTGAGCCCCGGTGACGCCGAGACCGAGGTCACCGGCTTCGACTTCAACACCTTCGTCTACTGCCGCATGCAGCCCGACGAGTGGCTGACGACGATGAAGCACACCTTCCTCCTGCGCTACTACGGCAGCCGCGCGCCGCTGACTTACGGGGCGCACCCCATCGAGTACTCGTCGGTGTACGACAGCTACACGCTGGAGACCCAGGGCAACAACTGGGGATACCGGGACGTCGTCAAGTTCAACACGTACGACCAGCGCCAGATGGCGATGACGCAGTTCGTGCAGTGGATCACGAGCGACCCGGTGCTGAGCAAGGACACGTTCTTCATGTCGTTCAAGGACCTCGTCGATTACATGCAGAAGCCGTTCGACAAGACGGGAGCCGCCGTGCAGCCGGATACGGTCGCGATGCCGGACTCGAACGCGCTCTTCACGAAGCTCGGGTGGACGACCCAGGGCGCGAAGATCAGCTCGACCAGTGGCAACGCGGCGACGATCACCTTCACGATCCCGGTGCCGGCTTCGGGCGACCCGCCTGCCGTCTCGTACGCGGCGGCGGGGCTCGCGGCAGGCGCCTTGAAGGACGTCTCGCACATCGACATCAAGTACTCGACGGAGGTGCCCTTCCGGATTCGTCTGCTGACGAACGACGGCTCGCCCTCGGTGACGGCGCTGCTGGCCGGCGTGGGCGGCGACCGCCTGGCGCGCATTCGCGTCAAGGACTTCTTCCCCGGCCCCGAGGCCGGCGAATCGCAAGTCGCCGGGGCGGCGCTCGTCGACTCCGCGTACATGGCGAAAGTGAACGGGATCGCCTTCGAGTCCGCCGCCACGATGGTCGCGCCGAGCGGCGCGCCGGGGACGTTCCCGGGCGGCGACTTCAAGACCACCATCGAGCAGGTCACGCTGCACGGCGTGGCGACGTCGAGCCTCTGCCAATAGACTGCGTAGGCTTGATAGCCGTCGTTCGAGCCGCCCTCATCCTGGCGGTCCTCCTCTGGCCGTGCGCGGCGCGCGCTCACGCGCCCACGTTCGCCGTTTACAGCAAGTACGAGGCGACGACGAGCGGCAACCGCATTGCGTTCGTCTTCGCGCTCGACCAGTCGACCACGTTGACACTGCTCGATCGCGACGCGGGCCGCAGCCCGGGTGAGCCTCGCGAGCTTCTCGCGCCGTATCGGGCCTTCTTCACGACGTATCTCTTCAGTCGATTCTCCGTCGAAAACGCGGGCCTTCCCTGTGCGCATCCCGACGAGCTCGGGCAGTTCTTCTTCGATGAGCAGACGGTGCACGTGATGGCCGTCACGACGTTCACCTGCAGCGCGCCCCTGACCAATCTGACGATTCGCTCGCTCGTCACGCACGACATGCCGTACGCGCACGAGCTCGTGGGCGACCTGGAGCACGGAGCCGTGATCGTGCGGCATTTCTTCGTGGGCGACGACGTCGAGGCGCACATCGACCTCGGCGCCCTGCCGGCGTCCGGCGTGGTCCAGCCCTGGCGCCCTCGCCCGCGCAACCGCTTCTCGTACGTCCCCGAGCCCGACGCGACCCGACGGTTCGATGCGCTCGCGGCCGCCGAGCTCGGCGTCGACGTGCGATCGCTCGGTGGCGCGCCCGCGGCGCCCGGAAAGGCGACCGCGACCACGGTCTCGTTCATCGGCCAGGGCATCGTTCACATCTTCACCGGTTACGATCACGTGCTCTTTCTCGTCACGCTGATGCTGGTCGTGCATTCGTGGAAGCACCTCGCGGTCATCGTCACGTCGTTCACGGCTGCGCACAGCCTCACGCTCGCCGTCGCGACGCTGGGGCTCGTCACTCTGCCCTCGCGCATCGTCGAGCCGCTCATCGCCTTGACCGTCCTCGTGGTCGCCGTCGACGCGGCCCTGCGTCCCGAGGCGCGAGCCCGCGCGCTGGTCGCCTTCGGATTCGGGCTCGTTCACGGGCTGGGGCTGAGCAGCGCGCTCCGCGATCTCGGGCTCTCGGGACGAGCGCTCGTGCCCGCGCTCTTCGGCTTCAACGTCGGCGTGGAGATCGGTCAGCTTTGCATCGTGGCGCCCCTGTTCTGGCTCGTGCTCCTTCTGCGCGAGCGCCCGGCGACCTTCCTCCGCGTGCGCAACGTGCTGTGCACCTCGGTCGCCTTAGTCGCCGTGTTCTGGATCGCGGTTCGCGTGCGACAGGCGTTCCTGGGCTAGCCGGGGACCGTAACGCCCCGTTCTCCTCTCGTGACGGTCGGTGTTTCGCTGGCCAGGCGTACGGTGCGCGCCCGGATCACTCGCCGCGGTCTCGGATTCGAGGCTAGAGTTCAGCGGAAACCCAGGGAGCGAAACCGCCATGTTCAACAAAGTGCTGCACGCAACCCACCCCGACATGATGCGAGGCGCCGACGCGAAGACCCTCGCCGATCGCTATTTGCTCCAGGGTCTCTTCTCGCCGAGCGCGGTCACTCTCGACTACGTCCACGTCGAGCGGTTCGTCATCGGCGGCGCGATGCCCTCGAGCGAGCCGCTCAAGCTGCCCGCGCAGAAGAGCGGGGCGCCCTTTCTCGAGCGCCGCGAGGTCGGCATCATCAACGTCGGCGGCCCCGGGCGCGTGACCGTCGACAAGCAGTCCTTCGAGCTGCAGCCGCGCGACGGGCTCTACGTCCCCAAGGGGAGCGTCGAAGTCGGGTTCGAGTCGGCCAACGCCAAGGAGCCCGCCAAGTTCTACATGGTGAGCACGCCCGCCCACGCGCGCTTCGAGGCCGTGAAGATCTCGATCGACAAGGCCAAGCCGCTCGAGCGCGGCTCGCGCGAGACGTCGAACGAGCGGACAATTTACCAGTACATCGTGCCCGAGACCTGCAAGTCGGCGCAGCTCCTCCTCGGCCTCACCATCCTGAAGACCGGGAGCGTGTGGAACACGATGCCGCCGCACACGCACGACAGGCGATCCGAGGTGTACTTCTATTTCGGCCTCAAGCCCGACGATCGCGTCTTCCACTTCATGGGGCAGCCCGACGAGATCCGTCCCATCGTCATGCAGAACGACGAAGCGGTCGTCTCGCCCCCCTGGTCCATTCACATGGGCGCGGGCACGAGCAACTACTCGTTCATCTGGGGCATGGGCGGCGAGAACCAGGACTACACGGACATGGACGTCCTGCAGCTTTGCCAGTTGCGATAGCGCGTACGGGAACGAGAGCGAGGCCGTGCTCGACACGAGGCTTCGGCACTTCTTCGTGGTCGTGGTCACGACCACGACTGCGGCCAAAGGACTAGTACGAATCGTTGGCTAGAGCTGGGCGTGTCACCCTAGAGCTCGAGCACCGGCCGATCCGCGCGCAATCGTCTGCGACCGCTCGTGACGCGGCCGGGTCGATCGAGGAGCGAACGGCATCTCCAGCCGTACGAGGTCGTCCGCTCGGCCGGAGAAGAGGACCGTTCGACGACGAAGGCCGTTCTCCGTGCGTGAAAAGCCGATCTCCTCGGCGAGCGAAGCGACTTCGCAGGCGTGCAAAGCGACTTCGCACGCGAGCGAAGCGTGTTCGCGGGCGAAAGGATTGACTTCGCACGCGTGCGGAGCGCTCCCGACGCGCCGCGAACGACCTCGGACGTGCGGAGAGCGACTTCGGAAGCCGCGACAGCGCGTTCGCACGTCGAATGGTCGAGTTTGGATGCAAGAAAGAGGAGCTCGCACGCGCCGAGAAGGGGTTCGCTCGGGCCGAGGAGGGCTTCTCACGCGTGCGAAGTCGATCTTGTCGCGTGCGAAGCCGATCTTGTCGCGTGCGAAGCCGTTCCCGACGCGTGCGAAGCCGCTTTTCTCGCGTGCGAAGCGCCGCTCCACGCCGAGGTTCGG
>CAVREO010000024.1:0-19192 GCA_963720145.1 uncultured delta proteobacterium | reverse complement strand
GCCTGTCAGGATTCTTGCTCGGTTCGCGCCGCGGGTCTCGAGGTTCAGTCGTTCTGCTCCGAAGTAGACGACGAGTTGATTGTAGATCGCGCTCCAGCCCTTGATGCCGCGGTTCCAGGATTTCTCTACGTTGCGCAGCGCAAGGAAGAGGAGTTTGGTTGCGGCGTCCGCGTCGGGAAAGTGGCCCTTGGTCTTATGATTTTTTGTAGCTGGAAGTTGAGCGATTCGATCGCGTTGGTCGTGTAGACCATCGCCGCAGCTCGGGGGGGAACTCGAGGAAGGCGGTGAAGTGCGACCACGACGAACGCCAGCTGGGCCCGATCGTCGGATAGCGCGAGCCCCACTGCTGTTCGAATTCGGCGAGCGCATGGGACGCGGTGGCTTCGCTGTCGGCGGTGTAGATCGAGCGGAGAGCCGCGGCGGCGGCCCTGCGATGCTGCCAGCCCACAAACGGCAGCGAGTAGCGGACCTGATGCACGATGCAGGTCTGCACGACCGTCTTGGGAAAAATCGCTGCGATGGCTTGTGGAAAGCCTTTGAGGCCGTCGCAGCAGCAGATCAGCACGTCCTGAACGCCTCGCGAGCGAAGCTCGGCAAGCACGCGCATCCAGAACTTCGCGCCCTCGGCGGCATCAATCCATAGGCCGAGGACCTCGCGTCGGCCGTCGAGGCGAAGGCCGATCGCGACGTAGACCGCCTTATTTTGCACGACGCCCTGGTCGCGCATCTTCACGAAGAGCGCGTCGAGCCAGACGACAGCGTAGGTCGCGTCCAGCGGGCGTGATTGCCACTCGCGAATCTCGTCCCAAACCGCGTCGGTGACGCGCGAGATCAGCTCCGGCGAGACCTCGGTGCCGTACAGCTCTTCGAGGTGGGCGCGGATGTCGCGCACGCTCATGCCTCGCGCGTAGAGCGCCAGGATGCGGTCATCGAGCGGCTCGACGCGTCGCGCGTGCTTGGGCAGGATCTGCGGCTCGACGTGCCAGCCGATCGCGCGGACTCTATCGGCACGGGCCCCTGCTCGGTAAGCAACGTCTTGCCGCTCGCGCCGTTGCGACGATTGCGCTCCGTCTCGCCCTGCTTCGGCCGCTCCGTGTCCAGGTGATGCCCCAGCTCCGCGCCCAGCGCGCGCTCCACGATCGCCGCCGTCATCTGCTTCAAAACGCCGTCAGGCCCGAAGATCTCCTCCTGGGTCTTCGCACCTCCAGCAGCTCGTCGAGAAGCTCGGCTCGATACTTCCTCTTCTTCTTCCCCATCGATGCTTTCCGTTCGCTGAGTTGCAGCAACGCGAAAGGCACAGACTTTCTGACAGGCCCACGGAAGACGTCACCGGCCCTTGGGGAAGTGACTCGGGCTCGACCACGCGCCTTCGCACGCGAGAAACGCGTCTTCGCATGGGTCGGGAACGGCTTCGCAAGCGACAGATCGACTTCGCACGCGTGAGAAGCGCTCCTCGGCCCGTGCGAACCCCTTCTCGGGGCGTGCGAGCTCCTTTTTTTCGCATCCAAACTCGATCTTTCGACGTGCGAACCTGCTGTCGCGGCGTCCGAAGTCATCTCCGCGCGTCCGAGGTCGTTCGCGGCGCGTCGGGAGCGCTCCGCACGCGTGCGAAGTCGATGCTTGCGCGCGCGAACACGCTTCGCTCGCGTGGGCACTGTCCTAATTCGACCGCAGGCCCCGGTGGCCCAGTGAGCGGGTCGGCATCACGCTTCGCGCATGGCGATTCTGCATGCGCGAACGAGCTGGGCGAAGCCGAGGGCGACGAACGAGACCCGGCGGTCGTCCGACCTGACGCCGGAGGAGCAGATTGCGGTCCGCCGTGCGCTGCGAGTGCTCCGCCAGCGTCTCGGGAGCTACCAGGCGTTGGCTATGGCGCTCCGCGTCAAGAAAGCGACGCTGGAGGGATACGGCAGCACGCGGGCGCCCAGTGCAGCGGTGGCGATACGGGCGGCCAGGTTGGCGGGGGTGCCCGCGGAGGACCTGCTCAGGGGAGCGTGGCCGGTCGAGGGCGCTTGCCCCCACTGCGGGAGGGCTCCATAGCTCGCCCATGGGAGCCGGCCGAATGACGCGCCGGCTCAACCGCGTCTTGCCCGGTAGGGGCACGCTGGGGTACGACCGCCGTGTGACGGCGACCCTCAAGGCGCTCGATGTTTACCCTATGTATTCGCAGACAAGCGCGAGCGTTGATCGCGTTCGGAAGGTGCTGGCTGAGCCCTTAGGCTATACTGCGCCCGAAGATGACCCCGACTGCCTTGTGCATGGACAAGTCCTTCCTGAGGACACAAAGACCAACAAGCTCTACTTGACGTTCCATTTGATCGCGAAGACCCGCCGGAGAAGCGGAGCCCGATACTTACCGCACACCTCCGCTACAGGCGTAGGCCTTCCGGCCCGATGCCGACGGTACTAAAGACCCTGCGAGCGCACGGACGCCACTTCGGGTGGGTCGAGCAATTTGCCCAGACGCTAGATAAGGCTGGTGGCTTGGTCATTTTTTGGGTTCAAGCCGAGCTTGAATTGCCGAACGCCGAGAAGCCGGCCACTCAGATCAACCCTCATATAACGGTAAGCGGAAGCACACTAAGGAAGTGTGGCGAAGAGTATCGTGGAGAGGGCGTCGAGATCGGCCAGGTCGAGGCGTATCGCTGGAGAGACCGCGGTGAGGGAATCGGCCAGATATGGCTAGACTATAGTCACGCAATTGAGCGACCGGTTGAATCAATATTTGAGGACGAGGAGAGACGATGCCGAAGCCTTCTACAGCAGCTCGGCTGACTGGGTCCACCACAAGGCGGTCGAGGCCTCGCGACCATCGCGAGTCCTTATCCAGTATGAGGAGTTCCGCGAGCGACAGCTGGCAGTGGAGAGCAGGCGCGTGAGCGCCTACAGCCATACCGTCAACGAGGGCCGGCTGTCCTATTCGTCCGGTCATGAGGCGTTTCACGATACAAGGTCGCGGCTTGAGTCAGTGCTCGCCTCGCTCAAGCGCCAATTGGCTGAGTACGAGGCTCGCCAAAACAGATACCAGAAGATATCGAGCAAGCTGCGGATCTGTATGGAGCCGGATGAAGATGACGTTGCGTGCGCTGGGAATTTCCAGTTGCATCGCCAGAGACCAAGGCCGCCGCGCGATCGTTCGCCGAGCGAATAGCCCTGGCCATGCACCGCAAGCTGCCGTCTCCCATCCCCAAATTTGCCGCCGGACACGGCGTGGACCTGTACTGGTCCACGGAAAAGGCCCGCATGAATGTGGCCATCCATGGCGGCGACCGGAGCGTGCTCGACTTCTATTGCGACACTCGACAAGGGGAGTCGATTAGCGGCATCATCCGTTCTGATGGCGACCTCGACTTCCTCGCCCAGTGGTACTCCAAGCGAGCCTGAGAATATCCCGGACTGCGCGTGTCTGTTTCATCGCGTGAAGCGAAAGCTCATGGTCTCGCGTCCCATCGACCCGATCGCCTTCGAAGATAACGGCGCTGGCGTGTCCGGTAGCTGGTGCAAGTACGCAGATCCACGAAGTTGCCTGGCGAGCGTCAGCCGACCGCACGCGTTTGGGGTCGTGTCTCTTCACGTGAAGGACGTTCGTGGACTACAGCTACGCGTGAAGCACACGCCGCATCGGCCCAGCGGCGCATTCTTCATCGAACATGCCGACATCATCGGTCAGAAGACGATGGCGGTGAGAACGAAGCTCGCGGACCTGGCGCTTGTGGCCATCGAGCCTGAGGCCGAGAAGATCTCGGAGAGCCAGCAAAAAGCCCTCAAGAAGCAGGGGGCGAAGAAGGGCGCTTGACAGGCCAACTTATTGTCATACAATAAGTTACATGGCAAACGTACTCCCCCGCGACAAGCAGCTCGCGGTTCTTTCCGCCCTCGTGGAGGGCAACTCGGTCCGCTCGACAGAGCGCCTTTTCGGCGTGCACCGCGACACTATCCTTCGCCTCATGGTCCGTGTGGGCCAAGGGTGCTCGGCGCTTCTCGATGAGAAGATGGTCGACCTGTCGTGCGAGCGGCTAGAGCTGGACGAGCTTTGGGCATTCATCGGCAAGAAGCAGCGTCATGTGCGCGCTGGCGATTCACTCGACGCTGGCGACGTCTGGACGTACGTCGCGATCGATGCGGAGACCAAGCTCGTGCCGACCTTCATGAGCGGCAAGCGCAGCGAGGCGACTACACGCGCTTTTATTGACGACCTGGCCTCGCGCCTCCGCAACCGCGTCCAGATCACAACGGATGGCTTCAAGCTGTACGTCGCGCCGATCGCCAACGCCTTCGGCCTAGCGGGCGTCGACTACGCCCAGCTTCATAAATCGTACGAGGCAGAGCCGATTGGCCCGGGCCGATACAGCCCTCCGAAGGTGACCGCGACCGAGAAGAAGCCCGTGCTGGGCGCTCCCATCGCGGAGCTTGTCTCGACATCCTACGTCGAGTGCCACAACCGCACGATCCGCATGTCGAACCGACGTTTCACGCGCTTGACCAACGCGCATTCGAAGAAGTTCGAGAATCACGTCGCATCGGTCGCGCTCTACTTCGCACATTACAACTTCGTGCGCCGGCACTCCACGCTCCGGGTTACGCCAGCGATGGCGGCGGGGGTCTCTTCGACCATGTGGAACATGGGCGACCTTGTCGATGCAGCGCTCGCGCACGAGGCGGAGTCGTGAAGGCGCCGCGCATCGGGCGCCCGCCCATCCCCAGGAAGGAACGAAAGGCGACCCTTCTGTCCGTGAGGCTCACGGAGGAGGAGCGGCGCGCCGTGGAGCGGGCGGCCAAAGAGGCCGGAACGGGGCTCTCGGAGTGGGCTAGGCGCGTCTTGCTCGCGGCGGCCGGCCCCATAGCAGAAGCGTGGGCCGACACCAAGAAACCATGTTAGATGATTTGAGAGAAGAGGTTCTCCCAATGGGTCTCGCGCTCGTTCAAGTTGCACTGCCGCACTTCCAGCAGATCCATGCGCACATGACGATTCGCGAGGCTCGCTACCGGAACATGCACCTTCGCGCGGTCTACCCCAACACGAAACCCGCGCAGATGAAGCATCTCCATGCCGTGTACGCGGCCGGAGCGACCGAGATTGAGGGCATGATCTCGGGGCGAGAGGTCTTCTGCCACTACCGGCTGCTACTGGTCAGGGGGGCAGCCGCAGATGCGCGTTCTGGCGGAAGAAGGGTCCTCGCAGGAGATCGATCGCATCCAGCAGCGATTCCTGCGCGACTTGCTGAATCGCATGCGTAGCGAGGAGGCGGACGATGGGGACCATCCTGTTCCCAGGTTGCCGGGCCAGTTCTATCTACGACGCTGGCAGCCCGGATCGCCGCCCGATCATAGGAACTGCGTTGCCGCTACTTCCAGCGGAGTACTCGACCGGCGTTTTGTTTCGCAGCTCCGTCCTTGGAACTTCGGTCTGCTACGTGGGCGACCGCAGACGTAAAGAGATCCCCGTGCTTCGGGTCGCAGACGACAACGTATGGCGTGCGTTCGTTCCCGCATGAGCACACCGGCGCGCGGAGCCCGCGACGCGTCCCCTGTGCGAACGGGACAGTTGTGCTCAAAACCTGGCCGCACCTAGAGCACGGATGGCTGAACGGCTCGACGCCGTAGCGTGCGGTCCATTCTTCGGCCGTTACGCCGTACACGGTGAGCTTCGCGTCGCCCTTCATGGCGCGCGCACCGATAGCGCACCCGGGAGGGGCTGAATACTGGCCGCTGGGCCCAGGCAAACCCTTGCGCACCGCATGCGCGCAAGATGACACGTTCGCGAAAGCGATGGCTAGTTCAAGCCATCAAAACCATTAGTTTAAGTGGGTCACGGTAAGAAACAAACCTACCCTGCGCTCGGCTAGCTCCGCGATCGGTACTCCGCCAACACCGCCGTCCGCACGGCCATAACGGGCCCGTCTACCGGAGGTAGGCCCAGCACCGCGTGAAAGCGGCGCTTGGTGCCCTCAGTGGCGTGGCTCCACGCGTACGCTCGTTTCGCCTTCGGGTGCCCCACGAGGTCGAACACCTGGACCTCGCCGTCCCACACGGTCTTGCCCTCGTGCTTCTCATGCACGGGCACGCTCTCGACCCAGCGCGACTCGCAGCCGTGCATGTGGCGGATGGCGTCTTGAAGGGCGGGGAGGCCGGCGGGGTCCACGGGCGCGCAATGTAGCCATGCCCGCAAGGCCCGTCATTGGACCACGCGAAAATCGTCCACCAATCCACGTTTTGGACCTTGCGGTACGAGCGCACACATGCATAAGGATGAGGATGATGCGTTCCGACCGTCGAGGACGTCGTGTAAACGCGCGTCCCACACAGGCCCAGCCCGACCCGTGTCTACCAAAGGCCGTTATACGGCAATACGGCAATACGTGGTCAGTGCAGGCGTGGCATGCGCGTGTCTGGTCTTTCGTACTCACGGAGATTCCGACGCAGCTATTCGAATATGAGCGCGATATGCGTGCTCCATTCGAGCAACGGCTACGGGAATTGCGTCAATACGGATTCGATACCAGCGACGAAGCCGTTGGTATTGAAGCGACCCTGGGGCGGAAGCTGTGTCCGGATGCCGAGATCGCCGCATCGGGCATGATGGCGTCGATCTTTCGCGAGGTTGGGGAGTGGCCGCGCCAATACACCATCCGTGTCGACTTCGCGCTGAATGGCGGCGGCGAGATGGCGATACGCTGCCAACGCGTGCCAGATGGCAAGAGACCCCTGCCACCGGTCCTGATTGGGCCTCACACGGATCGGAACGCGCAAGAGGAGGCCGCGAGACTTGTCCGCGCGGCCATCCGCCTTGTAGCCGAGGAGTTGCCGCCGCCTCCGGCTAGGCCGCCGTACGCCGCGTGACGCCAAGAAGTGTGCCGCGCGATGGTCTGACCGGGGTCCGAATTAGGACAGTGCCCTCGCGTGCGAAGTCGCTTTGCACGCCTGCGAAGTCGCTTCGCTCGCCGAGGAGATCGGCTTCCACGCGTGGAGAGCCGCCTTCGTCGTCGAGCGGTCCTCTTCTGCGGCCGAGCGGACAGCCTCGTACACCTGGAGATCCCCTTCCCTCCTCAATCGACCCGGCCGCGTCACGAGCCAGTCGCAGTTGACGACGCAATCGCGCACGTTGCACGCGTGCACGAAGCCCTTGTGGGCGGCGAGGCGAGGGGCCTAGGACGAGTATCGAGGACGAGCGCGGCGCGCGGAGCACGTGCTCGGGCACAGCTGGGCATTCGTCACGCGTTCGTGGTCGTCCTCGTGGTCCAACTCGTAGTCGTCGTCGGCTCTCGTAGACGTAGTCGCTGTCGCTGACGTGGTCCTGGTCGGAGCACCTGGTCGGTCACGACGGCGGCATTGTGTTCGCAACCGACGCGGACGCCGGATTGAAGGGACGACATGCTTGGTTTCAGTCCCTCGACGTGTACCGATGCGCCATTCGACTCCTCGCCTGTCTTCGACGGCCGCGTAGCGCGTCCCGCGTGACGACCAGGTACTCCGACCAAGACCACGTCAGCGACAGCGACTACGTCTACGCGAGCCGACCACGAGGACGTCGAAAACGACCACGAGTGCGACCAAGGAGAAGTTACGAATGGTCAGTCGTTCTCGTACTCGTTTCTCGAGCTCGTCTCTTATTCCGCCGATTCGGGGCGTGCATCGAGCTTCTGGAGGGCCGCGTCACACTCGTCCGCCACGATGCGGTGCCCCGCGCTGACCGCGATCGCCCTCGTCTTGCCGTACTCCGCGCGCGCCGCGTCGAGTCGCCCCAGGCGGTGCAGCAGCTTCGCCAGAAGCGCGCGACCGCTGACGACGTCGTTCGTGAAGTCCTTGCTCTCGGCGTACGCGATGCCCTGACGCAGGAGCCGCTCGCCATCCACGGTGCCGCGGATTCCGTCGAGGTACGCCAGGAACATGCGGTTGAGGTTCGCGAGGCGCTCGAACCCGTACTCCTCGCTCAGCGCGAGCGCCTGCCGTAGCGCGCCGTACGCACGCGGGAGGTCGTCGAGCTGGATGAGCACGTCCCCCAGGTTGTGCAGGCTCGCCATCACCTGATAGGTGAGACCCATGTCGCGGGTCATGTCGATCGCCTTCTCCCAGTGCAGGACGGCCGACCGGAAGTCGCGGGTGTAGTAGTCCACGAGCGCGCGCGCCCGCGTGCGCTCGAAGCTCGCGGCCCGATCGTCCGGCAGGAGCTGCTCGGCCTCGGCGAGATGCACCAGCGCGGTCGCGCGGTCGCCGACGGCAGCGTGCGAGTGCGCGAGGTGGAGCGCGACGCGGTGTTTCTCCTGGTTGTCGTCCAGGACGCGCACGATCTTGTGGAGCGCGTCGAACATCCGCAGCGCGCGCGTGTAGTCCCCCTGTCGCGTCGCCAGCTCGGCGCCCGCGAGCAGCACGAGCTTGAGAAGCGCCTCGTCGCCCTCGGCAATCGTCTCGGCTTCGGCCAGCCGCTGGCGGGCCCAATTAATCTGCTGCACCGCGACCAAGACGTGCCCTGTCGCGACGCGCGCGCGCACACGAAGCTCGCGCGGGCCGCTCGCGTCCACGCGCTCGATGACGCGGTTGCACAGCTCCGCCGCGTCCGGCGACGACCGCACCAGGCGCACGGCCGACGCGAGCCGCTCGAGCCACGTCGTCAGCTCCTCGGGAGCCCGCACCGCCGAATCGGTCAGCGCGATGGCGCGCCCGAAATCACGCGCCGCCGCCTCGAGCTGGCGGGTCTCGAGACGCCGCTCCCCGCTCTTGGCGAAGTACCCCGCCGCGCGCTCGCGGTCGCCCGCTTCGTAGAGGTGCCCGGCGATACGCGCGGCATGCTCCCAGGCGCGCTCTCCGAGCGTCGCCTCGAGCGCCTGCCCCGCGGCGGCGTGCATTTCCCGCGCGGCCTCGGGCGTGAGCGCGTCGGCCACGATCTCCGGGATGATCGGCGACGCGAAGCGCAACTCGCTCGGACCCGTGTGTACGACGAAGTCGCGGCGCTCGAGCATCGCGAGGGAGCGCTCGAGCGACGGCATCGCCTGCCCGAGCATGTTCGACAGGACCGTGAGGTCGATCGGATCGCCCAAGACCGCCGCAGCTTGCAACGTCGCGCGGTCCTCGGTCGAAAGGCGCGAGACCCGGGACGCCACGAGCCCGCGCAGCGTCTTGGGAAGCGCCAGGTCCTGTCCGACGAGCTTCATCGACACGACGCGCCGCTCGCCGACCGTGAGGGCGCCGGCGTCGACGAGCGCCTTGATGACCTCCTCCACGAACAGCGGATGGCCTCCGGCGCGTGACCGGACGAAACGCAGGAGCTCGTCGGGGACCGAATCGACCCCGATGCGAAGGCCGACGAGCTTCTCGACGTCTGCCGGCGCGAGGTCGCCGAGATTGATGACCGCGTTCCCCTCGAAAGACTCGAGCGGATGGGCGAACCCTGCTCGGACCGCGAAGGCGAAGACGACCCGGGCGTTTCGCAGCCGCTTGAGGACGTCCTCCAGGAGGGCGAAGCTGTCCTCGTCCATCGCGTGCGCGACGTCCCAGCAAAAGGTGTGCGGGCGGTCTTCGCAGAGGCTCTGCACCATGCGCGCGAACGCGCGCTCGAGCAGCGTCTTGGTGTTGCCCGAGGGAGAGGGCACGCTCGCGCCGAGCCAGGTCAGCACCGCGTTGACCTCGTCGCCCTGGAGTCCGAGCGCACGCAGGCGCGGCTGCACGGCGAGGATACGATCGGGCGCGTCGCCCTCGGTCGTCCCGCAGAGCACCTGGAGCATGCTGGCGATCCCCGAGAGCGGAAACTCGTTGCCGCGCGGCGGGCACGCGGCGATGTGGAAGCCGACGTTGTAGCCGCCCTTCCGCAGGCGCCGTTCGACTTCGTAGAGCAGGCGTGTCTTGCCGACGCCGTGGTCGCCGCGGATGGTCAGCACCCGCGCCGTGCGACGCGTCGCGTGCGCGAGGAGCTCGCCGATTCGGCGGAGCTCGTCCTTTCGTCCGACGAAACGGCCGAAGGCCTCGCCCGGGCCGCGCACGTCCTTGACGAGCACCGCCGAGACGCTCGCCGAGGCCCGGTCGCTGTCGATCATCGACTCGAACTCGAACAGCGCCTTCACCTGGCGCATCGCCTGCGCGCTCATCGCGGCCTGCCCCTCGCGCACTCGGGACAGCTCACGCGCGGTGTCGAGGAGCGCCGTCGAGGCGACCGTCCTCCGTGGCCTCGCCTGCGCTCGACACGTGGATCCTGCCCGTGTGCAGACCGGCGCCTGCGGGCCGCGGCGCGTCCAGGCTGCGGAGCGCGACGAGGGCGCAGCGCGTCGCCATCTCCGTGTCTCGCCCGTCGGGATCGCCGAGGCCGAAGATCGCCGCGACGTGCCCGGGCTCGCGTTTGAGGACGCGGCCACCCCAGCGCTCGACGATCGTCGCGGCCCGTCCGACGACGGCGGACGAGGTCTGCCGCGGCATGTCGATGGCCAGCGCCGTCACCTCGCGCCGCTCGCCCATTTCGGCGGCACGATCGATCGCGACGAAGCGAACGCCTTTGGCGACGCGAACGCTCGAGGACTGACGGGTCGCGGGCACCTCGACGGGCGTACGTTCGGTCCGCGGATTGCGCGCCTCGGCCTCGAGCATCGGAGCGGGCAGGCCGCTGGTCCCCGGACCGTCGACCTCGCGGAACCGCGAGAGAAACTCCGCCAGGTCGTGCGCCCCGTAACGGCTGCCCTCGGCATAGAGGAACGCCAGGAGCGCCTCGTACATGCGCCCGGCGTCGGGGTACCGTTCCCCACGATCCGGCGCCATCGCCGTCTTGACGATTGCCGCGAGCTCGGGCGGGCAATCCGGCCGGAGAAGCTCGATGGGCGGGTACTCGCACGCTTGCACACGCCGCAAGGTCTCGAAGGTCGTCGGCGCGTTGAACGGGTTCACTCCGGCCACGCACTCGTAGAGGATGGTCCCGAGCGAGAAGAGGTCGCTGCGCGCATCGACGCTTTCGCCACGCGCCTGCTCGGGGCTCATGTAGCCGAACTTGCCCTGAAGCTTGTTCGCCCGCGTGTCCTCGGGCGCGTGCTCGATCGCGCCCCGTGCCTTGGCGATACCGAAGTCGGTGACTTTGACCTCGCCCTCGTACGAGAGGAGCACGTTCTGCGGAGACACGTCGCGGTGCACGATGCCGAGCGGTCGCATCTGCTCGTCGCGCCGCCGGTGAGCGTGGTCGAGCCCCTTCGCGACCTCGGACGCTACGTACACGCCCATCTGGATCGGCAGCGCGATCTGGTGGCGCCGGCAGCGCGCCAGGACGCTCGCGAGGTCGAAGCCGTGCACGTACTCCATCGCGATGTAGTACGCGTCGGTCGGAGGTGCGCCGGCAGGCTCCGAGGTCGGAGTCTTGCCGAGGTCGAAGACCTGGACGATGTTCGCGTGCGACAGGCGGACGGCGAGCTTCGCCTCGTGCACGAACATCTCGACGAAGTCCGGGCGACAGGCGAGCTCCGGCAAATTCGCTTGATGACGAGGACCTTCTCGAAGCCCTCGACGCCGTAGCTCTTCGCCTTGAACACCTCGGCCATGCCGCCCTGCCCGAGCCGCTCGAGTAGGCGGTAGCGACCAAACGCTGCGTTCACCCCGGAAACCCGAGAGAAACACTAACACCGGCGCTGTGGCTGCGCGAGCTTTAGGGAACGGGCGGCTGAGGTTGGACGCTGCGCGCGGTCCCAGGGAACGGCGGGGGCGGCACGGGGTGGCGAACGACGTACACGGGATTGGTGAAGCCCAGCGGCGGCACGGGCATGAAGGGCAGGACGTCGTCCACGCGCCGCTCACCGCGAGCAATGACCTGAATCCACGTGTTCTCGGGGCCCGCGGGCACCTCGATGTCGCGGTCGAAACGCACCATTCGAGCAGCCGCCTCTTCGAGCGTGCCCGACTCGGGCCCGAGCTCGGTCGGCCTGGGGGGAACGTCGAACGATTGCACCGTCGTCGCCCCCCCACCCGGCGGCCCGCCGACGACGATTTCGACCCGCGTCACGTCGATCCACGGAGCGGCCAGCACGCGCAGGTGGCCACGCAGCGGATCGTCGGTCGTCGTCACCTCGTCGCCCGGGCGAGCACCTTCGAGCTCGAGCTCGATGATCGGGCCGCTGGTCACGATCGCATGGCCCCGCTTGATGTTCGCGACGACGGCGAGCGGATCGACTGGCTTCGCTTCGGTTTCGGGCGTCGGGTGCGGCTCGACGGTGACCATGGTCGGGGGGTAGCCGGCCCAGTGAAACTGGATGCGGTGCGAGTCGCTGCTCCCCGTCGCCGTCATGTGCCAGCCGAAGTCGAGCACGGCCCAGTAGTCGCGCAGCACCTGTTCGAGCGCTCGGGGTGCTCGCTGTCGTAACCGTTGTAAACCTCGATCCCGTCGAAGTCGATTCGGTTGTGAATACGCGTCCGCGTCTGCGCTTTCGGATCGAAGCCAATGTTGGCGAAATAGCCGATGCCCTTGGGAAGGCGCGGGTGGTTGAGCTGGAAGTAGCGGCCGGCGTCGCTCCGCACCGAGCGGAAGATCGCGTTCATCGTGGTGTGCCGGTACGGCGGCACGGGAAGCCAGGGAGCGAACGGGAACACGCCGAAATGGCCGAAGCCCTTGCTGTAGGTGGTGACCTCGACGCCGCTGACGCTGAGCAAGTCGGTGCGAAGATCGAGCGTCTCGAGGGCGACGAGTAGTCGCCGACGAGGTTGTGCTCCGTCGGGACGGCGAAGTCGATGCCCGCAGCCACGAGCGACAGAACGCGATCCTCCGCTGCGACGGGCGAGTCGAAGCTCGGGCGCGCGTGCACGTGCAGATCGCAGCCGAGCACACCCGGGGTGGGCACGACGTGACGCGGCGCGAGCTCGACGTCCGTCGTGCGTCCGGGCGCGATGTCGATCGTCTTGGCGTCGACGCTCCACTCGATCCCCTTGGTCGCCGCGACGCGGTAGTGCCCGGAGGGCAGCGGCGTCATGACCTCACCGCGGAGAGCGTCGATCACCGGTCCTGCGCCCGAGGAGCGGTAGTCCGGGCCGAAGCTCGGGTCGACCGTTCCGCTGATGCCGTGCACAAGCAGTCGCGCCGTCAGCGGCGCATGGCTGTCGGCGTCGACGATCGTCACGTGAAGGTCCCCCCGGGCGAGACGTCGAGGACGAGCTCGTGAGGCGTGCCCGGCGAGAACGACGCGACGCCACTCGCTCGCCCCGGTTCGATCGCGGCATACCACTGGACCACGGTCGCCGGCACCGCGAGCTCGAACGTGCCGTCTTCCCTCGCGTGGGCGCGCACCTGCAGCTCGCTCTGCGCATCGCGACCGAAAACAAGGGCCTGATCCGTCGTGCCGGTGACGCGCCCGCGCACCGGCGCCGTGGGTATCCCTGCTAGCTCCGCGAGCGCGCGCCAGATGGTTTGACTCGACTGACCGACGGCGATGCGCAGGTCGCCCGCGCGCTCGTCGCGGCTCTCCCGACCGCCCTCGATGACGTGCGCCGGGGTGGTGACCGCCACGCGCGTGAGGTCGGCCGGCGTCGTCGGGTCCTCGATGAGCGCGTCGATGGTGAGAGGTCCGTCGCGCGAAACGACTCCGAGCGGGTGCGGGTCTGCGTCCAGCACGACCGACCCTCCGGTGACGGTCGCGGATCCGCCAGCGGCCCGACCCCGGAAGCGAAGACGACCTGCCCCTCGCTCGACATCTCGGCACGGAGGGCGACGCTGTGGCCTACGGCTTCGGCGCCTACGTGCACCAGCGCAACCAAGAGCGCGTCACGCCCGGGGTCCACGCGGAGCTCGAAAGTCGCCTCGGTGGTCGCGTCGCCCAGCGGGATCGGGACCACCGCGCGCAGCGCGTCCGGCGCCGGACGCAAGTCGTCGCGCGCGATGGACAGCGTGTGCGGCTCGCCGTCGACGATGACCGCGAGGTCCACGTCGCGGCTGAGAGCTCCGTCCCGGGTGCGAACCGTCAGGCGGCCCGCCGCCGCGTGGAGCTCGAAGACCGCGATTCTCGTATCGAGGACCGTCGCGGCGTGCGTCGGGGTCCGCGCCGCCCCATGCGGACGGGTGGCGTACGAGAGGCCGAAGGCAAGGAGCCCGGCGATGACGCCCATCGCCACGAGCTCGCTCACGGACCTTTGGCCGCCCATCGACTCGTCACGATATCACCCGCGCGGAGGCCGGAGAGGGTCGCCGCGCGGGCGCTCGGCCCGGCATCGACAGGGCGACCCGCAAGGCGGGCTCGCCGCCCAGGTCTTCGACGGCGTCGTCGCCCCCGACCACGAGCACCATCGCACCTCGGCACGCCGCTCTCGGAGGCCGAGACGTGCCACCTCGATGCTCAGCTTTTCGCCGAGAAGGCGGTAAAGGTCGACGTGCACGAGGGCGCCGCGCGCCGTCTCGTACTCCTGCACGAGCGTGAACGTGGGGCTGGTCACACGGCCGGTAATGCCGAGCTGGCGGGCGATCGACCGCACCAGAAATGTTTTTCCCGATCCGAGGTCGCCGGAAAGAACGAGGAGGTCACCCGAGGCGAGAACTCCGGCTATCGCGGCGCCGAGACGACGCGTATCGCGACGCGAGCGCAGCACGCGTTCGCTCATGCCCGTGAGCGGCGTGCGCGGGCCGGCAGGCTTGGTGCGCGCCTTACCGCGCCCTTCGAGTCGGGGCCTCGTCGACGTCTGCGTCGGCCGCCTCGTCGTCGGCATCGGGGTCCTCTCCTTTGATTTCGCGGATCATCGCCATGTCCCCGACGCTCATCGCGAGCTTCGGCGACCTGCGCGCCTGCTCCCAGAAACGTGCGTAGAAGAAGGAGACCACCAGCGCTGACGAGCCCGATGAGCTGACTCGTGGAGAGCTGGTAGGGCACGGTCTGCGCAAAGGTCGCCGGCCGGAGCGCGACATACGAGGCGATCGCGGGGACGAACGCGGCGACGCGTGCCGTGGTGCGCCACTGCTTGTGTGCAATGCCGAGCGACGGGCCGAAGACGAAGCCGATCGCCATGAGCAGCAGGCAGGCCGGGATGTAGACGTGCGCGTCGAACGTCGGGCCGTAGGTTCCGCGCTCGACGTCGTCGCGCCAGAGCTCCAGAAGAAAGCCAGCGCGCCATAGGCGAACACGAACAAGAAGAACACCTGGCCCCGAAAGCGCGTGTACTTGCGCTGCCAGAGGAGCAGGACCAAGAGCAGCAAGCCAACCAGCGACTCGTAAATCTGGTGGGATGCACCGGGAAGCTCGCGTTCATGCGCAGCAGCTCGGACTCCGCGGGAGTGCCGCGATAAAGATCCAGATGGCGCACGAACGCGGGGCTTCCGTCGCCGCTGACCAGGGTGCCCTGCGCCCAGTGCGGGAACGTCCCGAGCATCTTGAGCCAGTGCGGAGCGGCGTCGGGCAGGCGCTTTCCGAACTCGCAGCCGAAGAGATAGCAACCGATGCGCGTGATGAGCAGCCCCGAGGCGAGACTCGGCACCGCGTCGTCCGCCCAGGCAAGCAGGCGGATCTTCTTGGGAGAAAGGAACGCCCAGTACCAGCAGGCCGCCGATGAAGCCGCCGTAGGCCACGAGGCCTCCGTTGCGCAGCGCAAACAGGTCCCAGAACGACTTGAACTCGTCGGGGTTGGTGACGGCGTAAAGCACCCGCGAGCCGACGAGCGCGGCCAGCGCGGTGACGACGTAGCAATTGGCCATCGTCTCCTTGGGCAGACCGTCCTTCTCGGCGAGCGGCAACGTCAGATACCAGCCCACGACCAGCGAGAGGCCGAGCATTACGCCATAGGCGTAGATCGGGACGCTCGGAGCCTCGTACGAGGCCGTGTGCCATTTGTAGCCTGCACCCGCCGCGGCGAGCGCGACGACGCCGGCCGTCAGGGCGCCCCCCCGGTCGCTTCGGCGAAGGGAGAGCAGAGAGAAAATGGCGGCAATGCCGGCCGCCGCCGCGAGCGCCCACCACAACTTCAGCGGCATGTGCGGCAGCGGGATGCGGAAAAGGATTGGGTGCATGGCTCGGGGCTTCGTTTACAGGAAATGGGGGCGGCGCACCTCAGGCGCACGCGATTCGCTTCGTTCGTGTCGAGGGTCATGAACCGACGTGGCCTGTGGTAGATCGGTCTCGAGATGCGCTCCGGTGCCTCGATCTGGGTACTCATCGCGGCCGCCGGCTGCGTACCGTCGGGAAACGCCACGCCGCAGGACGCCGGCCCCGCACCGAAGACGCCCTCGGAGACTCCGGCGACGCGGGCGACATCAGCCCCTCCGGCTGACCTCCTGAGGACGGTCTTCGACGATGAGTTCGAACGTACGGGCCCGCCGTCGGCACCCGCCGCTGCAAGCCCGGGCGAGGCGTCGCCCCCGGTCGCCGGCGGCGTCAATCCCGGACCCGAATGGGTGGCTACCATGGCCGGCATCTGGCGCATCGAGGGCGGCCGCCTTTGCGGTGAGCACGCGCACAACCACGGTATCTGGCTGAGGCGGACGCTGCCCGTCAACGCGCGCATCGAGTTCGACGCAGTGAGCCAATCCACCGACGGCGACCTCAAGGCCGAGTACTGGGGCGACGGCCGAAGCTTCGCGACCGCTTTGTCCTACACCAACGCCACCAGCTATCTGACCATCTTCGGCGGCTGGCACAACAAGAGCCACGTGTTGGCGCGCCTCAACGAGCACGGCAGCGACCGCAAAGAAATCACGGTCGACCCGAGCTCGGACGACCCGCGGGAGAAGCCCGTCGGTACGGCCAAATCTACCGGTTCAAGGTCGAACGTGCAGACGGCAAGACGGTCAAGTGGTGGGTTGATGGCAACGAGATGCTCTCCTGGACCGACAGCACGCCCCTCTCGGGCCTCGGTCACGACCACTTCGGATTTAATGACTGGGACGTGAAGGTCTGCTTCGACAACGTCAAGGTCGTGCCGTTGCCTTAGTGTGGTGGGCAGCGCCGTGGAGCGGGTCGACGCAGAAAAGCTGATCGGGGAGCTGGAGGTCGCCGTCGATCGACTCCGCTCCCTTTATGAACAGTATTTCATGGGCTTCGAAGAGCTCGAGCCCACGGTTCCACGGAAGGACGTCGACCGCCGAATCTACGTGTTGCGCAAGGAACAGTTCCGCAACACGGCGCTGCGGTTCCGATTCCAGATGCTGCTGGAGGCTACGCGCTACCAGACGCATTGGCAGCGCATCTGCCGCGAGATCGAGAACGGAACGTACAAGCGGCACGTGCTCCGGGCGCAGCAGCGCTTTGCCGACGAGCGGCGCCGGCGCTCCAGCGCGCCCCCTCCTCAGCCTGAGGTTGGCTCTCAGCCGCCTCCAGCGGTCGTAGTGCCGGCCGCGCCTCAGGTGCCGGTGCTGCCCGGCTTGGTCCCAGGGCATCAAATGCCGCCAATGAACGCGTCGATGGCCGCCGAGCTCGCAGCTCGACGCCGAGTTCGCACCGCCGCCACCGGCCGCGGGCCACGGCTTCGCTCTCGACAGCGAGCCACCCACGCTCGCTCGGGCGGGGGCGGCGCAGCTTCCCCGGCCGGCAGGGTTACGCGCCGGGCCCGTGCCACGCGAAGCGGGTAGCCCGCCGAGCTTGCGCCGCCCGGCCCCCCCCGCCCCCAGGCCTGCTGCGCCCCCGCGCCGCCCCCGTCGCGACCAGCCGCCCCGGCTGCACCCGTCGCGCGAGCAGCCCCGGCGCCCCCCTCGGCGCCGCGCCCTGGCGCGAGTCCCCCGCAGAGCGTCCCGCGGTCGTCGCCGGATTGCGATGGCGACCTACCGGAGGCGCGCGTCCGCGAGCTTTACACGCAGTATGTAGAAGCGAAGCGCCGGCACAACGAGTCGACCGCGGCCATCACCTACGACGCGGTCGCCAAGAGCCTTCGCGACTCGCAGGCGCGCCTGAAGGAAAAGCACGGCCGTCCGGTCGTCGACTTCGAGGTCGGCGTCAAGGACGGCAAGGCCATCCTTCGTCCCGTCATCAAGTAGGGGCTAGGGAGCTCAGTGGTACGCGCGCGTCGGATTTGCGGCGGAATCTGGGACGGCCTGCGCGAGACGGGCGCGGCTTCGTCCGGCGTCATGCGCTCGCTGCAGTACAAGATTGCGCAGTGCTTGCTGTCGGTCGCTTGCATCCGGCTGCAGAGCGAGACCAGGTCTTCGTCTGCATCGACAACCGTGCCCTCGGTCGGCTGGGCCGTTCGGGGGTCTACACGCATTGTCGAGGGCGACCCAGCGCCCTCGGTACTCGTCACTTCGACAAATCTGTGGCCAGGTCAATCGACTGCCCATTCGGCCTTCCTTGAGCCCCTATCAAGCTCGACCCGAGCGGAACGCCACTCGGGACTGCTTGCGAGATGCACACGGGGGAACTTCACTTCTTCGTCGCATCGAATAACCGGACCGGGTCGGGGGTCAAGCAACGGGGTGTGGCAGAATGGGCATCCCCTGCGTGTTCAGTGCGCATGGGCAGGCGGAAGCACGCGGAAACCGTCCGCTCGGTAGACCGGAGCCCAGCGCGCCAAGGCCACCCCGACCGAGGGCCCGCGTCCCCCCGAGCGCGAGCGACGCCACGTGCTAAACCGTCCCGCCGTGCCCTCGCCCCCCTGGACGCCAAACTCGTGGAAGACCAAGGTCGACGCGCAGGCGATCGCCTATGAGGACCCTGCAACGCTCGAGGCCGCGTGCACGCGCCTGCGGGAGCTCCCCCCTCTCGTCACGTCTTGGGAGATCGAGCGGCTGAAGGCACTGCTCGCGGAGGCGCAGGAGGGGAAGCGCTTTTTGCTCCAGGGGGGTGACTGCGCAGAGACCCTCGCCGACTGCCGTTCGCCCATCATCGCGAACAAGCTGAAGATCCTCCTTCAGATGTCGCTGGTCATGATCGACGAGGGCAAGCGCCCCGTCATTCGGGTAGGGCGGTTTGCCGGCCAGTACGCCAAGCCGCGGACCAAGGCTGTCGAATCCCGCGAAGGCGTCGTTCGCCCGAGCTACTTCGGCGACATGGTCAACCGCGCCGAGTTCGCGGACGCCCTCGGCCCCGGACCCCACAACATGATCATCGCCTACAGCCACGCGGCGATGACCCTAAACTTCATCAGATCCCTCTCGGCCGGCGGCTTTGCCGACGTACACCACCCCGAACAGTGGGAGCTCTCGTTTTTCCAGGGAACCCCCAGCTCCGACTCGCTGCGCCAGGAGTACGAGCGCACGACGCGCCAGCTCGCCGAGGCCCTCTGCTTCATGGAAGCCCTCGGCGAGAGGACAGTCGAGGAGTTGACGCGCGTC
>CAVREO010000023.1:0-30527 GCA_963720145.1 uncultured delta proteobacterium | reverse complement strand
CCGTGCGAAGGGCCGCTCCACGCCGAGGTTCTCGCACTCGCCATCGCATCGCCCGCGTTCTCGCTCTCGCGGCCGTCCTCGTACTCGTGCCTCGATATTCGTGCTCGACCCCCTCGCGGTCGACCCCCCGCCAGTCAGGTTGAAACACGCTCAAGCCTGCATGCTAGGGAAGATGCCATGAGCGACTTCAGCGTCTGGTCCTTCCCCACGCACGATCGTCTTCGGCGCGGGCGCCGTGGGGACTGTGGCGTCCTACGTGCAGCGCACGGGCGCCAAGCGCGCCCTTCTGGTGTGCGACTCCGGTGTCGTCAAAGTGGGCATCGCCGAGCGCGTGCGCTCGCTGCTCGAAAAGGGCGGCGTCCCGACGGCGGTATTCGACCGCGTCGATCCGAACCCGATTGAACGCAACGTCTTCGACGGCGTGGCCGCGTACCGCGCCCACGAAGCCTCGTGCGTGGTCGCCGTCGGCGGCGGCTCTCCCCTCGACGCGGGAAAGCTCATCGCGCTCGCGGTCACCCATCCGCGGCCCCTGGCCGACTACGACGACGCCGTCGACGGCGGGCAATTCATCGGCCCCGGCGTGCCGCCGATTGTGACCATCCCGACCACCGCGGGCACCGGCAGCGAGGTCGGTCGTTCCGGCGTCGTCACGTTGGCGGCGACGGGTCGCAAGACGGTCATCTTCAGCCCCCACCTGCTGGCCAAGGCCGCGATCCTCGACCCCGAGCTCACCCGGTCGATGCCGCCGCGCATCACGGCGGCGACCGGCTTCGACGCGCTCACGCACTGCCTCGAGGCGTACTGCTCGCTAGGCGACCACCCCATGGCCGACGCCATCGCGCTCGGCGGGCTCGAACTGTGCGCACGCCACCTTGCCCAGGCGGTCGAGCACGGAGAGGACATCGAGGCGCGAGGGGGCATGATGAAGGCCGCGATGATGGGGGCGGTGGCCTTCCAAAAGGGGCTCGGCGCGTGCCACTCGCTGGCCCACCCCCTCTCGAGCGAGAAGGGGCTTCACCACGGCCTGGCCAACGCGCTCTGCCTCCCGGCGGTCGTCGATTTCAACGAGGGGGCGTCGACCGGCGCGCCCGCGAAACTGGAGCGCATTCGTGGAACCCTGTCACCCGCCGCCAAGAGCTGCGGCGAGGCATTGCGAGCGCTCCGCAAGCGCCTGGGCTTGCCCGAAGGCCTGCGCACCGAGGGCGTTCGCGAGGAAGACATCCCGGCCCTGTCCGCCAAGGCCATCGAAGACGCGTGCCACCGCTCCAACCCGCGCCCCGTCACGCGCCACGATCTGGCCGAGCTGTACCGGGCGTCCCTGTAGGCGAAGGGGGCGCTACTGGAGCGTGTCGGGCTGGTCCGCCGGGGAGGTCGAGTTCGAAGCGTCGTAGAAGTACCGGAGCGACAGCACGGCGACGGTCGACGCATGGTCGGTCGCGAGGTCGTGGCGCACGGCGACCTCGACACTCCAGAGCGGATTGACGTAGCCGAAGCCCAGAGACGGCGCGTGGAGCTGCGTTCCGGTGTCGTATCTCCACCCGGCGCGAATGGCGTAGTGGTCCGCGAGAAAGAGCTCGCCTCCGGCCATGACGCGCCCTTGGACGGTCCGGTACGTCGTGAAGTCGAGCAGGCCGTCGGCCTCCAGCGCGAACGTCTGGGTCGCGAAGCCCATACCGAGGACGCCGGTCGTCGGCGCCAGCGCCGTACCCGGATTGGTGAGGTTGTGGCCGACGAGCCCGATGCGCACGTTGTCGCCGAGGATCGCGGTGGCGCCGACGTCGAACGTGAGCGCGTTGAAGACCCCCCCGTTGGGGGTACCGTCCGAAGCGAGGCTGTGGCCGAACGGGCCCGCCGCGACCGCTTGGTTCACCTGCAGCCAGCGGCCGGTGGCGCCCACCGAGACATAGTCTCCCAGCGGCAGCGCGAGCGCCGCGCGCACGTCCGTCCAGACGCGGTGCACTCCGCTGGGATCGAGCTCCGACCAGGTGCCGCCGACGCCGCCCGAGAAGCGCGCGCTATTGATGAGCGAGTCGACGATGGTGAGCCCATACGTCTGGCGCTGGGCCTCCGGCGAGACCGCCCCCAGTGCCTCCAGGTGGTAAACGCGCGCCAGGGGCATGTTGGCCGGGTTGAGGTAAAGCGACACCGTCGAAACGCCGAGCGCGGTAAGCGCGCCGCCCATCCCGACGGCCCGCGCGCTCGGGGTCTCCCCGAGGTCGTAGGCCTGTTCGGGCGTGGTGGACATGTGGTCGGCCCTCGCCGACCGAGCGGGTGCCAGGCCCAGGAGCGCGCCGAGCGCGGCGCCCCGGGCGGCGGGGTGCCTGGCCAGTCTGCGAGCAAACGCGGCCCGTGCGGGTCGTTCGGCGCGGTTGCTTCGGCGCACGGCGCGGACCCTAACAGCCAGGTGCATTCCCGACGAGTTTTCCGCGTCACGCGCGGCCGGTGCCAAGAGCTGAGTCTGACACTGTCCGTTCGCGGAAAAGACGCCGGTTCGTCGACTCTTGACAGGCGCGTGCAGCCAAAAACAGGCGGTACCCGACTTTCAGTCGCTGCGGTTCAGACCGGATTCGGAAGGCGTGACGCTGACTTCGCCAACTCGAGCCCTTTCCGCAGCGCTGGGAGTCGCCGATCGGCGCTCGTTTCAGGGCGGAGTGCACCAAAAAATACCGGCTGCTTTCGCTGACTTAAACACAATCGAAACGAAGGGCATGGACGCGCAGCAATTTTGGGTGGTAGCTCCATCCAGCGTTGGGTCGGCCTGTTGCACAGCGTCACTTGCTCCCAGCAGTGGCGTTGGCACGGCGTCGCTTCCAATTGGCTGCTTGGCTCCTATCGGAGCGAGGTCGCTCGAATTTTCTCGGTTCCCCCAGGATGCGGTGTGCCCTGGCGGGCGCCGGCGGTTTTGTATTGTCGAATTGGTGCGGCGCTGCGCCGTAGGTGGGGTTGGGTACGGCAATAGCTGAGCTCTGCGCAGCGACGGGCGGCTTCTAGGCGCTGCTTTCCACAGCCTGTGGGCAACTTGTGGGTGCTCGCTCGGGCCGTACGAAGCAGGAGTCGTTTGTTCGCGGGGAAAGTGCGTCTGGTTCGGGGGAACGTCTCGTGAATGTCAACCTGAGGCAAGTGGTGCAAGCGCGAATCGAGGGCCAAGAACACGGCGACGTCTTGGGGTTGCCGGGCATTGCCAACGCAAGCGTGGCCGGGCTCGCAGGTGGCGAGGGCGCGTGGACCGAGGCGATAGCCTTTACCCGCGAGAAGTCCCCGGCGAGCTTCGACCAGTGGTTCTCCGGCGTGCAATTCGACGGGTTGACCGATGGCGTGCTCTGCCTTCGAGCGCGTGACGAGTTCGTCCGGCAGTGGGTCGACGACTATTTCTTGCCGACCCTCAGCGATCGGCTGCGCGAGAAGACCGGACTGAGCATCGAGGTGCGCTGGAGCATCGACGGGGCGCTGAATCGGCCCGTCGCCGACCGCCCCTCGTCTTTCCCGCCGGTTCGCCCCCGCGCCCTCTCGCTGCGACCTAGCCCGCCCGGCACCGACGAGAACGCCCTGACGAGCGAGTCCGGTGTGCACCATGTGCTGCTCGATTCGCCGCGGGTCGTGGCCCTCGGGCCTCCGGTCGAGGGGCTCAACCCGAAGTACACGTTCGCGAACTTCGTCGTCGGCCCCAGCAATCAGCTCGCGCACGCCGCGGCGATGGCCGCGGCCGGCGTCGGAGGTAGGCGGCACAACCCGCTCTTCATCTGCGGCGGGACGGGCCTCGGCAAGACCCACCTTGTCCATGGCATCGCTCACCGGGTTCGCGAGGAGCGGCCCGGAGCCCGCATCGTCTACATCAGCGCCGAACGCTTCGTGAACGAGTTCGTTCAGGCGCTCACCGACCAGCGGATGCACGAGTTTCGCGCGCGCTTCCGCGAGAAGTGCGACCTGCTGCTCGTCGACGACATCCACTTCCTCGCCGGCAAGACCCAGACCCAGGAGGAGTTCTTCCACGCGTTCAATGCCTTGCATCAGTCGAGCAAGCAAATCGTCGTCACCAGCGACAAGTACCCGCAGCAGCTCGACAAGATGGAGGAGCGCCTCGTCTCGCGCTTTCAGTGGGGTCTGGTTGCGGACGTTCAGGCCCCGGAGCTCGAGACGCGCGTCGCGATCGTCCGCAAGAAGGCCCAGCTCGAGTACATCGAGCTCGCCGACGACGTGTGCGTGTTCATCGCGCAGATGGTGCGGAGCAACGTGCGGGAGCTCGAGGGAACGCTCATCCGCCTAGCGGCCAAAGCCTCGCTTCTCGGCAAGCCGATCGACTTGCCGTTTGCGCGGACGGAGATCGCCGCGACCACCTCCGCCCGCCCCAACGAGGCCAGCGTCGAGGATATCCAGCGCGTCGTGTGCCACCACTTCAAGCTCCGGTCGACCGACCTTCTCTCCAAGGACCGGCACAAGAGCATCGCCTTCGCACGCCACGTGGCGATGTACCTCTGCAAGCAGCGCCTCAAGTGTAGCTTCCCCGAGCTCGGCCGCGCGTTCGGCAATCGCGACCACACGACGGTCATCAGCGCGGTGCGCAAGGTCGAGCACCTCCGGACGAGCGATCCGGAGGTGCGCGCGCATCTCGAGGCCCTCGAGCGCAAGCTCGGCGCCGTGGAGTAGCCGTCCCCCTTTCGCTCGGAACACGCTGGCAGACCGGCGCGCCCGTTTTCATACTCTGGCCATGACCTCGCCGCCGCCGACCAAGGGCATCCGGCACGTCGCGCTGCTCGTGCGCGACCTGGGTAAGGTCGAGGCCTTTTACCGCGACGTCCTGGGCTACCGGGAGGAATGGCGGCCGAGCGAGCGCGAGCTTTACATGACGCGCGGTTCGGACAACCTCGCGCTCCACGCCGTGGACCCTGGCGGGGGAGGCGCACGCGAGAGCCGGCTCGATCACATAGGCCTGCTCATGGCGCGCCCCGAGGACGTCGACGCCTGGGCCGCATGGCTCGAGGGCAACGGCGTGGCGCTCGACACCAAGCCGCGCACGCATCGCGACGGCGCCCGCAGCTTCTACGCAAGGGACCCCGAAGGGAACCGCATTCAGTTTCTCTGGCATCCGCCCATCGCGGACACGTAAAGCTGCGCTAGATGGCCACGCGCCAGGTCGTTCCCCCGCCGCCGGGCACGTCCTGAAGCTCGACTCCCATCGCCGCCAGCTCGGCGCGCAGGGCGTCCGCGCGTGCGAAGTCCTTGCTCGCGCGTGCGTCGTTGCGCGCCGTCACTCTCGCCTCGATGGCTTGCTCGGAGAGACCGCGCAGCCTGAGGCGCCGCGCCTTCGTGCGCGAGAAGAACTCCGCCGCGCTCGCCTGCATCAGGCCGAGGGGCTCGCAGCACGCCGCGATCGCCTTGGCCGCCGCCGCGGCGAGGGTCCGCGCCTGGCCCTGCGCGCGCGGGTCTTTCTTGAGCTTCGCCACGTGCATCGCGATCTCGTTTCCGGCCTTGGCGAGCTCGCCGAGCGCCACCAGCGCGACCGCCGTGTTCAGATCGTTGTCGAGCGCGGCGAGCACCCGCGCGCGCGCCTCGCGCACGACGTTCGCGTGGGTCGACTCGCCCAGCGCACGGGGTGACGCAGCCGAAGCGCCCCCGGCCGCAGCGAGCAACGCTTCGCACGTCGTGTAGAGGTACTCCACGCGGCGCTCGGCCTCGTCGATTCCGGGAAAGACGACTCGCCCCTCGGGCCGCTTCTCGATGTCGAAATTGACGGGGCTGCGGTAATGCTGGCCCAGAAAGAAGTAGCGCATCGCTTCGGCGTCGTTTCGTTCGAGCACCTGCGCGATCGTGACGAAGTTGCCGAGCGATTTGCTCATCTTTTCGGCGTCGATCTGGAGAAAACCCCAGTGCAGCCACAGGCGCGCGAAAGGGTCGCCCCAGGCGGCCTCGCTCTGGGCGATCTCGTTCTCGTGGTGGGGGAAGACCAAGTCCATCCCACCGCAGTGGATGTCGAAATGCGGGGATAGGATCTTGGCGGCCATCGCCGAGCACTCGATGTGCCAACCGGGCCGGCCTCGGCCCCAAGGGCTCGCCCAGCCGACTTCGCCTTCCGCGCTCGCCTTCCAGAGGGCGAAATCGAGCGGGTCGTGTTTGATTTCGCCTACCTCGACACGCGCCCCCGCCTGCAGGTCGTCCACGTTGCGATGCGACAGCTTTCCGTACCCGGGGAAAGCGCGGACCGAGAAGTAGACGTCGTTGCCCTTGGCCGTCTTGGCGACGTACGCAGCGCCCTTGGCGACGAGCTCCTCGATGAGCGCGACGATATCGCTCACGCTTTCGCTCACGCGCGGCTTGAAATCGGGGTCGGCGCAGCCGATGGCCCGCAGCTCCTCGTCGTTCACGTCCGACATGCGCCTGGAGAGCTCCAGGGGCGGTTCGCCGCGCTCCTGGGCGCGCTTGATGATCTTGTCGTCGACGTCGGTGACGTTGCGTACCAGCGTGACGCGGTAGCCTCGCGCGCGGAGAAAGCGCACGAGAATGTCCACCATCGTGTACGTGCGCGCGTGCCCCGCGTGCGCGTGATCGTACGTCGTCATGCCGCACGCGTAGACGCCGACCTGCCCGGGCGTGATGGGCTCGAGCGTCTCGAGCCGCTGGGTCATCGTGTTGTAGAGGCGGACCGCAGACGCCGTCATGAGCTTGTGGTGGCCTCTTCTGGCGCAGGCGCGTGGTATTCCTGCGGTGTATGCGAGCGGCTGCGCGGCACGTCTGGCTGGTTGGGCTCGTCTGGGTCGTCGGGGCCGTCCGGCTTGCCGGGCCTATCGTCCTCGCGTCGTGCGGGCACGCCGAGCTTCTGGACAACGGGGTCCTGCGCAAGGGTGGGCTCCGCATCGCGCTGGGCCCGGTCCCCGCGGGGTGGCAGCCGCTGCGCATTGCCGGCGCCGACCTCGCCTTCCACGATCCGGCGCGCGACGGGTCGGCTTTGTTCGACGTCCGCTGCGACAGGCGGGACGATGACGCGCCGCTCTCGGTCTTGACCGAGCACCTCATCATGGGGACGACCGAGCGGGAGATCGAGAGCGAGACGACGGAGCCGTTCGACGGACGGGAGGCCCTCCACACGCGCATGCGCGCCAAGCTCGACGGGGTCCCGATGCAATACGACATTTACGTCATGAAAAAGAACGGCTGCGTCTACGACCTCGTCTACGTCGCTCCTCCCGCGCGCTTCGGCGACGGCGCAGCCGATTTCGAGCGGTTCGCCCAGGGCTTGCACACCCGCGACGCGGCGGCCGACCCGTGATCCCCGACCCCCCTCCGTCGGTGCCACCGTCGAGGAGCTCGCTCCCGCCGCCGAGCGGTCGCGCGTCCATCCTTCCCGTTCCGGTACCCGACGTTCCCCTTCTCGCGCAGTGGTGGGGGCGGCTGGTGCACTTCGTCGAGCACATGGGCGAAATCGGGACGCTCATCGCCCGTTCCATGCGGGCGCTCGTGCGCCGTCCGTTCGAATTCGAAGCGACGATTTACCAGATCGAATCCCTCGGGGTGCGCTCCCTCGGAATCGTCGCGGTCACCTCGATTTTCATCGGCATGGTGATGACGATCCAGTTCGCGTTCGGGCTCCAGCGGTTCGGCGGTATCGAGTACATCCCGCGCGTCATCGTCCTTTCGTTCTTGCGCGAGCTCGGGCCGACGCTCACGGCGATCATCGTCGGGGGGCGCATCGGGAGCGGCATGGCGGCCGAGGTCGGCGCCATGAACGTGACCGAGCAGGTCGACGCCATCCGCGCCCTCGGCGGCGACCCTGCCAAGAAGCTCGTCCTGCCGCGGGTGCTCGCCGCGATGATCGTCATGCCCTTCCTGAGCATCTTCGCCGATACGCTCGGAACGCTGGGCGCGCTCTTCGTGTCGAGCGCGGAGTACGACATCCAGCCGCGGCTCTTCCTGCAGACCGCACTCGAGAGCGTGCTGTTGAGCGATCTCTTCTCCGGCCTCGCCAAGACGCCGATCTTCGGCTTCATCATCGCGATCGTCGGGTGCCACTTCGGCCTCACGACCCGCGGGGGCACCGAGGGCGTCGGCCAGAGCACGACTCGAACCGTCGTCGTCGTCTCCATCGCCATCCTCGTCGCCGACTACTTCTTGACGCGCGTATTCGTCGCCGTCCTGCCCCTTAGTTCCGTGGGGGAGGCTCGCGAGCGCTACTAGACTCGCGAGCGCTACTAGACCGGTGTCCCCGAGCTAAAACTGTCGGGCTCGCGACACGTTGACGTGTGCGCTCGTCACGGCCCATGATGGAATGGCAGTCATGCCGGCGACGCCTCCCGTCTTCACGATCGAAGCGGTAAACGCCCTTCTGCCGCGCCTGCGTGAGCTCATGCAGGTCCAGATGGACAGACGAGGAGAGATCGAGGAGCGCCTCGAAGAGCTCGCGAAGCTGCTGGGCGAAGTGCCCGATACGATTCAGATCGACGATGCCGACCCCGCGCCGGTATGCGACCTGAAGCGGGACCTCATCGACCGGGTCGACCGCTACCAGTCGGCGTGGCGTGAAGTGGAAGAGATGGGAGCCGTGCTGAAGGACGCTCGCTCGGGTCTCGTCGACTTCTACGGTCAGGTGGATGGGAAGCTCGTCTGGCTCTGCTGGAAGTACGGCGAGGACGCCGTGACCCATTATCATGGCCTCCAGGAGGGCTTCTCGGGGCGAAAACCCATCGAATCGACGATGCGCCTGCGCCACTTGAACTGAGAGGACGTTTCGATGGATCGGGAAGCGGCCGCCCGCGCGATTGAAGCGTTCCTACGGGCGCTCGGGCACGACCCCCAGCACGATCCGGATCTCGCTGGGACTCCGGAGCGTGTCGCCCGTGCATGGGCCGACGAGCTCCTCGATGGGTATGGCGTGGACGTCGACGCCCTGATGTCGCAGAACGTCTTCGCCGGCTCTTCGGATCTGGTCGTCGTGCGCGATGTGCCGCTGACCACCACCTGCCCGCATCATCTGATGGCATCATTCGGCTCGGCCACGGTCGCGTTTGCCCCCGAGGAACACCTGGTGGGAGTGGGCGCCGTCGGCCGGGTCGTGGACGCTTTCGCGCGCCGGCTCGCGATGCAGGAGCAGATCGGCGAGCGCGTGGTAGCCGCCCTTCAGAAGCATCTAGCGCCGCGCTGGGCGGCCTGTCGCATCGTTCTTCGCCACACGTGCATGACCGCGCGTGGGCAGCGCTCGCACGGGTCGACCGTCGAAACACTTGCCCTTGCCGGCGGCGACGTCCCCGAGTCAACCGTTTATGCCGCGGTCGGGATCGGGCGGTGAAGACGCCGGCGAGTCGAGCGCGGCGAGGCGGGACGTGAAGCTTGTAGGTCGAGTTGCGCGCGACCGGCTCGCCGATGGCACGATGGTGCGCCTATCGTGGCCACCGTTCCACGTGCTGGTCGCGTTGGTCGATGACGTACCCTGCGCGATTGAAGACGCGTGCAATCACGCCGGGGCCAGCTTGAGCGAGGGGGAACGGCGTGGCCCGTGCGTCAGCTGTCCGATGCACGGCTACGTCTTCGACATTCCGAGCGGGCGCCTGATTCTTCCCGCCGGGCTATGTGACGACCAGCGTCGCCTGGTCGCCCGAGTGGACGGAGACGAAATCGTGGTCTGGGATCCGGGCGTAGGCCTGAGCATCGTCGGTGGCTGAAGCGGACACCCTCGGCCGGCGCGTGCACAAAAAGAAAGTGCCCGCGCAGAGGGGCCGGGGGGGCAGCCTCACTCCACACGGGCGCGCGCCAGAGCGTGCAGTCGTCATGCCATGCCGCATTCAGCGAAACTCGCGCCCGAGCGACTCACTCGGTGCCCCTGGACCGTGCAAGGTTGAAAGGGCGAGCCCACCGTCTCTGCACGACCGAGGCTGCTGCGGAGCCGCCGAGGTCATCCCTTTTTCGTGTTCTTCGTGATCCGCGCACGCAGCCCGTCTTTGGGGTCGGGTGTCAGTTTGGCCCAGTCGTATTCGAGGTCCTGCTCGGGAAGCTCGACGTCGTAGCTGCGCAGAAGGGTCACCAGGAACACCCTCACGAGCTGCGAGGCATAGTCGGTCCCGGCGCAGTGATGGCTCGTCTCCGGCTTTCCGGGGCCGTGCGGCACGAGCGCGTGCTCGTGCGCTTTGTGCTCGTTGCGCGGATCACCGAAGCGCTCGGGCTCGAAGCGCTCGGGGTGGGGGAACGCGCCGCCGTCGACGAGCGACTGGCGCAGGCCGTACATGATCATCCATCCACGCGGGATGGTGTACTCGCCGAACGCGATGTCCGTCTTGGCACGCCCGAACATGCCGGGGACGACCGGGCTCGTTCGCTTCACCTCGAGCAGGACCTCTGTGAGGTACTTCATCTCGTGGAGCGTCTCGACGCTCAATGGGCCCGCCGGCGCCGCGGCACGGATCTCGGCGCAGAGGCAATCGCGCACCTTCGGATCCATGGCTACCTCGCGGAACGCGGTCACCAGGTGCGCGAAGACCACACGCCCCGCGATCAAGAGGTGATGAAGCTCGCGCGCCGCCGCGTCGTCCGAGATGAACTCGCCGCTCGGAGTGCGCAGCGCGAGGATGCGCGACAACCCATCGACGCCTGGTTTCTCGCGGTGGGCGTGGACGACGTCGCGGTAGTACGCGAGAACGCCATCGAGCGCCTTGAGACCGCGTGAGTACTTGGTGCCGGGGATGGGCACCGGCAGCGCCGTGAATGCGCTCTGGATCTCGGTGTACCAGACCTCGAGGCGGTCGAGCTCCTCGGGGGCGGTGATTCCGAGCATGTCTTGCGCTACCGCCTCGAGCGCGAGCCGCTTGGTCTCGGGGGCGATCCTGACCTCGGGCCTTTCCGCCCAGCGGGCGATGAAACTCTCGACGAGCGACTGCATCCGGGGCAGGTACGCAGTCAGCGCGTCGCGCGTGAACGCCTGGAGGAGCGTCTTCTTCCGGGCCGCGTGCGCGGCGCCGTCGAGATG
The DNA here is from genome assembly GCA_963720145.1 of uncultured delta proteobacterium. GTDB lineage: Bacteria > Myxococcota_A > Polyangia > Polyangiales > Polyangiaceae > Palsa-1150. The sequence continues at coordinate 19,582 of CAVREO010000023.1, read as the reverse complement.
CGGGACGCTCGGACCGGCGAACAGGCGAAAAATGGGCTGGGGTTGCGAGCCCTCTCGCTCGACGAGGGCCGCATCGATGTACCGCGCGGCGGCCTCACGACCGATTATGACCGCCGTCTTCTTGCCGAAGAGGCTCGTCTTGAAGACCGGACCATGCTGCAGCTCCCGCGTTCGCACGAAGGCGTACGGGTCCTTCAAGAAGCTGAGGGATTCTCCGAGGCCAGGCAGTCCCGTCGACCCAGGGGGCAGCTTTCCCGATTGCGGAGCGGTCATGACGAGCAGCATACGCGCGGGCGCCGCGACCGGTTGCCTCGCTCGTCGCGGCCTTGCGCGGCGAAGGGGTGGCCGCAGAAACCGGCGCAAGCTCACCGCTTGGAGCACTTCAAGGCAACCCGTGCACGTCCCGCGAGAACGCTCACGTCAATCGTCCGAGCGCGGGACGATGCCTCGGGCGCGAGCCGCATTTCCGGCGGTGAATCCACCGAGCCGAGCACTCGCTCGACGCACATGCAATCGTGAGTCAGTCTCGCGCGGGCGAGCACGAGCTGAAGCGAAACCTGGGTGTTGCCGGCGCCGTGAAGGCGCACGCTGCCAGGATAAGGAAGATCGAGCACCCACCCGCCGTCCTCGCTTGTGCAGAGCGAGACCTCGCGATCGGAGAAGTCGATGGGGGCGAGCGGCTCGGGATCGCTCACGGCGCCCGACTCGAGATCGATGCCGGCCACCCAGCGCATGGTCGCGCCGCGTACCGCGTCCGGCTGGCCGTCGACGACGAGGCCCACCGCGCGCCCGTCGGCACGGCGCGCCAGACGCGTCGTCGCACGACTCTCGACTCCCGTACGCGGGAAGCGCGCTACCTCGCGTGCTGTCGAGCCGTCGAGCAGCCACACGACCGTTGCCGCGAGCTCCCCTGCCGACTGGGCCGTCGCCAGGTACCAGCGACCGCTCACGCGAGTCGCGCCCTCCACGTCGGCGAACGGGTCGCCCGTCGGCCTCCGAACTTCCAAGGGGGCGCGATCCGACTCCAGGACGATGACGTCTGCGGTCGAGCTTGCGGTTCCGATGTTGTGGCGCGCAACGAGCAAGGCGTGCTCCGGGTCGTCCCCCGAAGCGAGCACCCAGCTCGTCGGCAGGCCGCCCGCCTGCCCCAGCGCGTGCCGCGCGGCCTCCTGAGTCGGCCATGGCGCCCGTACGCTGGCCGACGAGCGGGCATCGGCCCCTCCGCCCCAGGGCCAGAGCCAGCGTGCCCCCCAGCGGCCGAGTGGATCCCAGTCGCCGTTCGTCGGGCCCCATGCGTACAAGCAGGCCAGAGGAGCGAATCCACGAAGAGCGCGCTCCAGCCCATCCCTGGCCTCCGTCGGGGGCAAGCCGCGCTCGTCGGCGGTCAGGACCGGCCCGGTGCGACCGACGCACGGCGGAAACTCGGACACTGTCCCGAAGCCGGTCGCGCCTACGCTGAGGCGCGCCCCGGCCCAGGATCGCAGCACGAACAGAGGGGGTGCGCCCGGGGCGGCGTTCGGCGGGGTCAGGGTTCCGGGCTGGTTCGTCCGGGCAGCGGCGGCACGACAGTCGAGGTCGAGCGTAGGAGGTGCGTGCGCCCGAAACGTAGGGCCCGGAGGCTCGGCGACCGGGGCGGCGTCGGTGGTGCCCCACCCGATGCGCAGCCAACCCGCCGCGATGCACCCGATCGGTCCGCATGCCCTCTCGTGCACCAGTCGCGGTGGCAGGATGGGCTCGGGGACGTCGATGTCCTTCTTCCACGTCATGCCGCCATCGGTCGTCTCGAACCCGCGACGCGAGGCTGTCCAACCCAAACCCCAGCGCCCGGAGACGACCGGTGCCCCTGCGTCGTGGATGTATTCGCCGACACGAGTCTCGCCGTCGACGCGAATCTCGAGTCCCACGACGGTTCCCGAGCCCTCGAATCCACCCACCGAGGACCCCGGGGCGACGCTCTTCGAAACCGTCCATCCACGTTCCCAACCGAAGGACCCGCGAGGCATCGGGCTTGAGTGACGGCCACGCCAGCGGGACTTCCCAGGAGCGAGCACCGTCGAGAATGGTCAGGTGCGCGCTGGAGAGGTCGCCTCCTCGGGGCGGGTTCACCAGCACGATCCGACGATCCGAGAGGACGACGAGCCGCGCGAGATTGGCCTCTTCGCCCGGCACGGAGGTCTCGGTCCAGCCGCTGCCGGGTAGGAACAGACAGTATGCTCGACCCGTCGTCCGGTCGTGTTCGACGCCTTGCGCTCGAGCCCGCGGACCCGCGGAGGTCTCGCCACCGGATGACTCGCACGGCCCACGCACCGCGAGGGTTCCGTTGCCGAAGGCGAGCACTTCCCGTGGCGAATCCCAGCGGCGCATCTCGACGAGTCGCGCCGAGGCTGCATCCCACCGGTACACGATCGAGCGGCCGCGCGGCTCGCCGCAGACGAAGCCGAAGGCGCCCGGGTCCGCGGGCCGCGCGAGAGTCAACGGGTGGCAGCGCGCGGGCTTCAGGCCGAACGCATCGTTCGACCACTCGACGAGCGCGCCGTCGGACAGCCGGACGCGCGCAATCGCGCCATCGCGCGCCACGAGCGCCGTGCCGTCGACGAGCGGCCAGCCATCCTCGACTGCGGCAACGAGCGGATGGGGCCCGAACACGCGCGCCAGCGGCTCGACCGACGCCGTCGGCGTATCGGTTTGTGCGTGTCCGCTGGGTGCCCCCGGCAGCCTGCCGGTCTGTCCGTCGGGCCGAACCTCCCACCACTGCAACTGCTGCCGCTCGTCGGAGCCTCCCACGACCAGCAAATCGCCCACTGCGACGATGTCGCTCGGATCTATCGGCAGGGCCAGGGGCCTCCACGTGGAGCCGGCGTCCAGCGTCACGAGTGCGCCGCGAAGGTCGGCGATCGCCACGGCGCGCCAAGCATCCACCGCGGCCAGGCGGCCGACGTTCGGTGAAGCAGGGAGTGGCCCGAGGTCGGTCACCGATCCCGTGCGCGGGTCGATCGCGCTGAGGGCGCCCAGGGCCGTGCGGACGTAGGCGCGGTCGAGGCCGACGAGCACCTGGGCGATCGGGCTCGGCGAGGAATAGACCGGCGAGGCCTGGGCGAGCCAGCCGGGGGCGCGCCAGAGTTGCTTTCCCATCGCGAAGAGGAAGCCGCCCCCGAGTCGATCGGGCAGAGCCACGACGCTCGAGGGTGTGGACGGCAGGCGGTCCGTCGCTGCGAGGATCACCCCTTCGGCGTAGGAGGCCACACGAATGCCGGCGACGATCGCGCGCTCACCCTTTCCGGGCTCGTGGCCGAAGTCGTCGGCCGGATCGAGGCGCTCCGGAAGCAGGCGCGCGGGGCGAACGGTCGGATCGTCGGGTGCGGTGAGCCCGAGCGACCGCAGCGCGGGGCGCCGAGCCTCGCTCCTGGGCCCAGACAGCCCTGCGCACCCGCTCGCGGCCCCCACGGCCAACGCCAGCGCCACGGGAGCGGCCGCACCGCGGCGGCTGACGGCGAGTCTCACTCACGAATGCTAGCAGGCCCGCAAACGCGCGGATCACGATGCGATTTCGCGCACGCCCTCGATGAGCCGGTCAATCTCGCTCGTCGTGTTGAAGACATGCGGACTCGCCCGCACCGTGCCCTCGAGATGAGCCCGCGCGTGGAGCACGTGCGTGCAGTGGAAGCCGCCCGAGACGCACACCCCGAACATGTCGCAGAGGGCGCGCGCTACGTTCTCCTGGGTCATTCCGGGGGCGTCGACCACGAAGGTAGCGAGCGCGATTCGACGCTCGGCAGGCGCATCTGCGGCGAGGACGCGAACACCCGGCAGCTCTCGCAACCGCTCGACGAGGTAGCCAGCCAGCCGGACGTCGTGCTCGCGGATGGCCTGCATGCCGATGGTACGCATCCAGCGGACAGCAGCGCCGAAGCCGATGGTTGCCTCGATGGCCGGGGTTCCTGCCTCGAAGCGAAAGGGAATCTCGCGAGGCACGAAGCCGCGGCGCTCCCCGCCGCCGATGTCTTCGTTCATCGCGACCATGCCGCCCCCGACCTGGTACAGCGGAAACTCCTTGAGGCGGTCGCGCTTCGCGTAAAGGAAGCCGACGCCGCTGGGTCCAAAAGCCTTGTGCGAGCTCGCGGCGAGAAAGTCGACGTCGAGCGCCTTGACGTCGATGGGCAGATGGGAGAGCGACTGCGCGGCATCGAGGAGCACCGGGATGCCGCGCGCGTGTGCCGTGCGCACCACGTCTTCTACCGGAGCGATGCACCCCGTCACGTTCGAAACGTGCCCCACGGCGACGAGACGCGTTCGCTCCGTGAGCAGCGACGCGAGCGCCTCCCAGCGAGGTACGCCGTCTTCGTCGATCGCCATCGGGACCGGCTTGGCGCGCACGCGCCATGGCAGCCAATTCGCATGGTGCTCGCTCGCCGGGAACACGACCTCGTCGTCCGGGCCGAGCGACAGCGCGTGGGCCAGCAGATTGATCGCCTCGGTCGTGCCTCGTACGAAGACGATCTCGTCGGGCGCGGCCCCCACCAGGCCTGCTGCCTCGAGGCGAGCGGCATCGTAGAGTTGCGTAGCCTCGTATCCGAGCGCGTGCACGCCGCGGTGCACGTTGGCGGTGCAGCGTTCGTAGTAGTCGACGACCGACTGGATTACGGTCCGCGGCTTGGGCGTCGTCGATGCGCTGTCGAGAAAAACGACGTTCTGTCCCTCGAGGGTGCGCGACAGCATCGGGAATTCGGGGCGCAACCTGTTCGCGAACGCATCGATGGCACCCAGCCGGGGATCGCTCACGTGGAGGTCCCCCGGCCCGGTCCAACGAGCCGCTCGATCTCGACCGGGAAATGACGCTTGCTGACCCGGAACTTTCCGCTCTGCTCGATGGGCACGGCGGTGACCGCACGGCTAGCGAGCCCCATGCCCTCGAAGAGCGGCGCAAGACGCCGGCGGACCTCGTCGATGACCGCGCCCGCGTCGCTCTCGGCCACGACGTCGACCTCGACGCGGTCGACGGCGCGCTGATTCACCTGCCAGAGGCTCATGCCCTGGACGGGCGCCAGCGCGCGGTCGATCGCGCCCGCGGTCACCAGCGCGCCGTCCGGGCGCACCACCGCATCGTCGACCCGTCCTTCTACGCTGTGCAGCGGCGCGACCGTCGTCCAGCGGCGAGGGCCATCGGGGGCGACCTGGACGAGGTCGCCCAGAACGAAGCGCACGAGGGGCATGGCCACTCGATCGACGGAGGTGGCCACGACGAGCGCCACGTCGCGCGCGCCCGGTGTGGGAACCCGCAAGGGCAAGAGCTCGACGTGGGTCGTGAACGGACAGTGGTGCAGCAGGCCGTCTTCGCCCTGCATGAAGAGCACCCCAATCTCGCTCGCTCCGTAGAGTTGCAGAATCTCGCCGCGGAACGCAGAGCGTATCGCCCGGAGATACGCTTGCGTCGCGAACGCGTACGTGAGCTGGACGAAGCCTCGGACGTCGATCACTCGCCCGCGGCTGCTCGCAAATCGAGCCAGCTGGGCGAGGTAAAGTGGGTCGCTCTCCAGGCCGACAGCCGCGTGGCGCGTCAGCTCGTCGAGCATGCGCGTCTGTTCCTCCGCCGTCCAGAAGAGAGGGTCGGGACGCTGGTTGAGAAACAGAAGCTCTTCGAGAACGCGCTCTTCGTACGGGCGATCGCCCACGTGGCAGGTGCCGACGCCGCACGCAGGAGACGTCAAGATGGCTTCGCGATACTCGCCGTGTGCCCCGTCCATCGCCGCTGCGACCAGCGGGTGCGTGCGCATCGCGCGGCGCTCCTGTCGCATCCACCAACCGGCGTCCCACAGCACGCGCAGCCGCTCGCCGGTCGAGCCGCTCGTCTCGACGAGCTCCAGCGTCCCGGCCGCGAGCTCGGCGCGTGTGTCGCGACCCGCGTGCACCCAGTGCTTGGGAAGGGTTGAACGCAGGTCCTTTTTCACCAGGAGCGGTAAGCGGTCCAGGACCTCCGGGAGAGACGTGTCGCCCCCGCACTCGGCGGGATCCCGCTCTCCCCGCGTTCGATAGAACGGGATTTCTCGCAGGGCGCGAGCGATTGCCGCAAGGGTGCGCGCTTCATGGCCCGGATCGGGGCTGGGGCTCGTCGGGCTGAGCGGTTGCCAGCCGCCTTCTGCCTTCCCGGGCTCAGCGCCGGACGCCGTCCCTGCGGGCTCGCCCGACGAGGCCGTGGGCAGTGCCGACATACCTTCCCCTTAGCACGTCCGCCGAGGGCGATTGCCCCACAAGGCCGAAGCTGCTCAGCGCGGGCTTTGGGGGCCGAGGCGCTTGGCGATGCGAAAGCCCATCTCGAGCGCTTGACGGTAGTTGAGGCGGGGGTCACACGCGGTGGCGTAATTCCTGTCCAAGTCGTGCACGGTGATGCCCTGGGCGCCGCCGATGCACTCGGTCACGTCCTCGCCCGTGAGCTCGAAATGAACGCCGCCGAGCCAGGTCCCGCAGGCGTCGTGTACCTCGAAGGTCGTTTCCACTTCGCGGAGGACATCGTCGAAGTCGCGCGTCTTCAGGCCAGACGGCGCCGTCTGCGTATTCCCGTGCATCGGGTCGCACACCCAGAGGACGCGACGCCCGCCACGCTTCACGCCCTCGACCAGGCCGGGCAGCACGTCGGCGACGCGGGTGGCCCCCATGCGGGTGATCAGGGCCACCTTGCCGGGTTCGTCCTGGGGATTGAGGGCGTCGATCAGCGAAAGGGCCTGGTCCGCCGTCACGCTCGGGCCGAGCTTGATGCCGATGGGGTTCTGAACGCCGCGAAAATATTCGACGTGAGCGCCGTCCAGAGCCCGTGTGCGCTCGCCAATCCACGGAAAGTGCGTCGTGAGGTCGTACCATCCGTCGCGCCGCGGCACTTGCCGAGTCTGGGACGATTCGTAGTGCAGGTTCAGCCCCTCGTGGCTGGTGTAGAAGTCGACGCGCGTCAACTCCTCGACTGTCCTCTCGCCGAGGGCTTCCATGAAGCAGAGGGCCTCGGCGAGCTGGCGCGTCGTGCGCTCGTACTCCTGGCGCAGCGAGTCGGAGCTGGGGGTTCCCTGGAAAAACGAGAGCTCCCACTGTTCGGGGTGGTGTACGTCGGCAAAGCCGCCGGCCGAGAGGGATCGGATGAAGTTTAGGGTCATCGCCGCGTGGCTGTAGGCGATGATCATGTTGTCGGGGTCCGGGCGCCGAGCGGCGTCCGCGAACTCGGCGCGGTTGACCATGTCGCCGAAGTAGCTCGGGCGAACGACGCCTTCGCGGGATTCGACAGCCTTGGTCCGCGGCTTGGCGTACTGGCCGGCAAACCGCCCTACCCGAATGACGGGGCGCTTGCCCTCGTGGATCATGACCAGCGACATCTGAAGGAGGATCTTCAGCTTGTTCGCGATGATGGGCGAACGGCAGTCGGCGAGGGTCTCTGCGCAGTCACCCCCCTGGAGCAAAAAGCGCTTCCCCTCCTGCGCCTCCGCGAGCAGTGCCTTCAGCCGCTCGATCTCCCAAGACGTGACGAGAGGGGGGAGCTCCCGCAGGCGCGTGCACGCGGCCTCGAGCGTTGCAGGGTCCTCATAGGCGATCGCCTGCGCGTCGACCTTGGTCTTCCACGAGTTTGGCGTCCAGGGGGGCGAGGGCACGGCGGGACGGTTTAGCACGTGGCGTCGCTCGCGCTCGGGGGGACGCGGGCCCTCGGTCGGGGTGGCCTTGGCGCGCTGGGCTCCGGTCTACCGAGCGGACGGTTTCCGCGTGCTTCCGCCTGCCCATGCGCACTGAACACGCGAGGGGATGTCTCCATTCTGCCACACCCCGTTGCTTGACCCCCCGACCCGGTCCGGTTATTCGATGCGACGAAGAAGTGAAGTTCCCCCGTGTGCATCACGCAAGCAGTCCCGAGTGGCGTTCCGCTCGGGTCGAGCTTGATAGGGGCTCAAGGAAGGCCGAATGGGCAGTCGATTGACCTGGCCACAGATTCTGTCGAAGTGACGAGTACCGAGGGCGCTGGGTCGCCCTCGACGAATGCGTGTACGACCCCCGAACGGCCCAGCCGACCGAGGGCACGGTTGTCGATGCAGACGAAGACCTGGTCTCGCTCTGCAGCCGGATGCAAGCGACCGACAGCAAGCACTGCGCAATCTTGTACTGCAGCGAGCGCATGACGCCGGACGAAGCCGCGCCCGTCTCGCGCAGGCCGTCCCAGATTCCGCCGCAAAATCCGACGCGCGCGTACCACTGAGCTCCCTAGCCCCTACTTGATGACGGGACGAAGGATGGCCTTGCCGTCCTTGACGCCGACCTCGAAGTCGACGACCGGACGGCCGTGCTTTTCCTTCAGGCGCGCCTGCGAGTCGCGAAGGCTCTTGGCGACCGCGTCGTAGGTGATGGCCGCGGTCGACTCGTTGTGCCGGCGCTTCGCTTCTACATACTGCGTGTAAAGCTCGCGGACGCGCGCCTCCGGTAGGTCGCCATCGCGATCCGGCGACGACCGCGGGACGCTCTGCGGGGGACTCGCGCCAGGGCGCGGCGCCGAGGGGGGCGCCGGGGCTGCTCGCGCGACGGGTGCAGCCGGGGCGGCTGGTCGCGACGGGGGCGGCGCGGGGGGCGCAGCAGGCCTGGGGGCGGGGGGGGCCGGGCGGCGCAAGCTCGGCGGGCTACCCGCTTCGCGTGGCACGGGCCCGGCGCGTAACCCTGCCGGCCGGGGAACCTGCGCCGCCCCCGCCCGAGCGAGCGTGGGTGGCTCGCTGTCGAGAGCGAAGCCGTGGCCCGCGGCCGGTGGCGGCGGTGCGAACTCGGCGTCGAGCTCCGCGAGCTCGGCGGCCATCGACGCGTTCATTGGCGGCATTGGATGCCCTGGGACCAAGCCGGGCAGCACCGGCACCTGAGGCGCGGCCGGCACTACGACCGCTGGAGGCGGCCGAGAGCCAACCTCAGGCTGAGGAGGGGGCGCGCTGGAGCGCCGGCGCCGCTCGTCGGCAAAGCGCTGCTGCGCCCGGAGCACGTGCCGCTTGTACGTTCCGTTCTCGATCTCGCGGCAGATGCGCTGCCAATGCGTCTGGTAGGTGTTGTAGCGCTGCAGCAGCATCTGGAATCGGAACCGCAGCGCCGTGTTGCGGAACTGTTCCTTGCGCAACACGTAGATTCGGCGGTCGACGTCCTTCCGTGGAACCGTGGGCTCGAGCTTCTCGAAGCCCATGAAATACTGTTCATAAAGGGAGCGGAGTCGATCGACGGCGACCTCCAGCTCCCCGATCAGCTTTTCTGCGTCGACCGGCTCCACGGCGCTGCCCACCACACTAAGGCAACGGCACGACCTTGACGTTGTCGAAGCAGACCTTCACGTCCCAGTCATTAAATCCGAAGTGGTCGTGACCGAGGCCCGAGAGGGGTGTGCTGTCGGTCCAGGAGAGCATCTCGTTGCCATCGACCCACCACTTGACCGTCTTGCCGTCTGCACGTTCGACCTTGAACCGGTAGATTTGGCCCGCAACGACGGGCTTCTCCCGCGGGTCGTCCGAGCTCGGGTCGACCGTGATTTCTTTGCGGTCGCTGCCGTGCTCGTTGAGGCGCGCCAACACGTGGCTCTTGTTGTGCCAGCCGCCGAAGATGGTCAGATAGCTGGTGGCGTTGGTGTAGGACAAAGCGGTCGCGAAGCTTCGGCCGTCGCCCCAGTACTCGGCCTTGAGGTCGCCGTCGGTGGATTGGCTCACTGCGTCGAACTCGATGCGCGCGTTGACGGGCAGCGTCCGCCTCAGCCAGATACCGTGGTTGTGCGCGTGCTCACCGCAAAGGCGGCCGCCCTCGATGCGCCAGATGCCGGCCATGGTAGCCACCCATTCGGGTCCGGGATCGACGCCGCCGGCGACCGGGGGCGACGCCTCGCCCGGGCTTGCAGCGGCGGGTGCCGACGGCGGGCCCGTACGTTCGAACTCATCGTCGAAGACCGTCCTCAGGAGGTCAGCCGGAGGGGCTGATGTCGCCCGCGTCGCCGGAGTCTCCGAGGGCGTCTTCGGTGCGGGGCCGGCGTCCTGCGGCGTGGCGTTTCCCGACGGTACGCAGCCGGCGGCCGCGATGAGTACCCAGATCCAGGCACCGGAGCGCATCTCGAGACCGATCTACCACAGGCCACGTCGGTTCATGACCCTCGACACGAACGAAGCGAATCGCGTGCGCCTGAGGTGCGCCGCCCCCGATTTTCCTGTAAACGAAGCCCCGAGCCATGCACCCGATCCTTTTCCGCATCCCGCTGCCGCACATGCCGCTGAAGTTGTGGTGGGCGCTCGCGGCGGCGGCCGGCATTGCCGCCATTTTCTCTCTGCTCTCCCTTCGCCGAAGCGACCGGGGGGGCGCCCTGACGGCCGGCGTCGTCGCGCTCGCCGCGGCGGGTGCAGGCTACAAATGGCACACGGCCTCGTACGAGGCTCCCAGCGTCCCGATCTACGCCTATGGCGTAATGCTCGGCCTCTCGCTGGTCGTGGGCTGGTATCTGACGTTGCCGCTCGCCGAGAAGGACGGTCTGCCCAAGGAGACGATGGCCAATTGCTACGTCGTCACCGCGCTGGCCGCGCTCGTCGGCTCGCGGGTGCTTTACGCCGTCACCAACCCCGACGAGTTCAAGTCGTTCTGGGACCTGTTTGCGCTGCGCAACGGAGGCCTCGTGGCCTACGGCGGCTTCATCGGCGGCCTGCTCGGCAGCTGGGCGTTCCTTTCTCCCAAGAAGATCCGCCTGCTTGCCTGGGCGGACGACGCGGTGCCGAGTCTCGCCTCGGGGCTGCTCATCACGCGCATCGGTTGCTATCTCTTCGGCTGCGACTTCGGAAAGCGCCTGCCCGACGCCGCTCCGCACTGGCTCAAGATGCTCGGGACGTTCCCGCACTGGGCGCAGGGCACCCTGGTCAGCGGCGACGGAAGCCCCGCGTTCGTGCGCCATCTGGATCTTTATCGCGGCACTCCCGCGGAGTCCGAGCTGCTGCGCATGAACGCGAGCTTCCCGGTGCATCCCACCCAGATTTACGAGTCGCTGGTTGGCTTGCTGCTCTTGGTCCTGCTCCTCTGGCAGCGCAAGTACACGCGCTTTCGGGGCCAGGTGTTCTTCTTGTTCGTGTTCGCCTATGGCGCGCTGCGCTTTCTTCTGGAGCTCTGGCGCGACGACGTCGAGCGCGGAACCTACGGCCCGACGTTCGACGCGCACGTCTACATCCCGGCCTGCCTGCTGCTCATGGCGATCGGCTTCGTCTTCGGCCCGTCGCTCGGCATTGCACACAAGCAGTGGCGCACCACGGCACGCGTCGCCGCGTTCGTCCCCGCGATTGCCTCGTATGTCGCGCTCCGGCCGGCGACCTTTGCGCAGACCGTGCCCTACCAGCTCTCCACGAGTCAGCTCATCGGGCTCGTCAGCGCCCTGGTGGTCTCCTTCTTCTACGCACGTTTCTGGGAGCAGGCGCGCAGGTCGCCGAAGCTCGCGATGAGCGTCGGGGACATGGCGATGATCCGCGAAATGAAAGGAGAGGACCCCGATGCCGACGACGAGGCGGCCGACGCAGACGTCGACGAGGCCCCGACTCGAAGGGCGCGGTAAGGCGCGCACCAAGCCTGCCGGCCCGCGCACGCCGCTCACGGGCATGAGCGAACGCGTGCTGCGCTCGCGTCGCGATACGCGTCGTCTCGGCGCCGCGATAGCCGGAGTTCTCGCCTCGGGTGACCTCCTCGTTCTTTCCGGCGACCTCGGATCGGGAAAAACATTTCTGGTGCGGTCGATTGCCCGCCAGCTCGGCATTACCGGCCGTGTGACCAGCCCCACGTTCACGCTCGTGCAGGAGTACGAGACGGCGCGCGGCGCCCTCGTGCACGTCGACCTTTACCGCCTTCTCGGCGAAAAGCTGAGCATCGAGGTGGCACGTCTCGGCCTCCGAGAGCGGCGTGCCGAGGGTGCGATGGTGCTCGTCGAGTGGGGCGACGACGCCGTCGAAGACCTGGGCGGCGAGCCCGCCTTGCGGGTCTCCCTCTCGATTGCCGGGCCGAGCGCCCGCGCGGCGACCCTCTCCGGCCTCCGCGCGGGTGATATCGTGTGACGAGTCGATGGGCGGCCAAAGGTCCGTGAGCGAGCTCGTGGCGATGGGCGTCATCGCCGGGCTCCTTGCCTTCGGCCTCTCGTACGCCACCCGTCCGCATGGGGCGGCGCGGACCCCGACGCACGCCGCGACGGTCCTCGATACGAGAATCGCGGTCTTCGAGCTCCACGCGGCGGCGGGCCGCCTGACGGTTCGCACCCGGGACGGAGCTCTCAGCCGCGACGTGGACCTCGCGGTCATCGTCGACGGCGAGCCGCACACGCTGTCCATCGCGCGCGACGACTTGCGTCCGGCGCCGGACGCGCTGCGCGCGGTGGTCCCGATCCCGCTGGGCGACGCGACCACCGAGGCGACTTTCGAGCTCCGCGTGGACCCCGGGCGTGACGCGCTCTTGGTTGCGCTGGTGCACGTAGGCGCCGAAGCCGTAGGCCACAGCATCGCCCTCCGTGCCGAGATGTCGAGCGAGGGGCAGGTCGTCTTCGCTTCCGGGGTCGGGCCGCTGGCGGATCGCGCGACCGTCACCGGAGGGTCGGTCGTGCTGGACGCAGACCCGCACCCGCTCGGAGTCGTTTCGCGCGACGGACCTCTCACCATCGACGCGCTCATCGAGGACCCGACGACGCCGGCCGACCTCACGCGCGTGGCGGTCACCACCCCGGCGCACGTCATCGAGGGCGGTCGGGAGAGCCGCGACGAGCGCGCGGGCGACCTGCGCATCGCCGTCGGTCAGTCGAGTCAAACCATCTGGCGCGCGCTCGCGGAGCTAGCAGGGATACCCACGGCGCCGGTGCGCGGGCGCGTCACCGGCACGACGGATCAGGCCCTTGTTTTCGGTCGCGATGCGCAGAGCGAGCTGCAGGTGCGCGCCCACGCGAGGGAAGACGGCACGTTCGAGCTCGCGGTGCCGGCGACCGTGGTCCAGTGGTATGCCGCGATTGAACCGGGGCGAGCGAGTGGCGTCGCGTCGTTCTCGCCGGGCACGCCTCACGAGCTCGTCCTCGACGTCTCGCCCGGGGGGGACCTTCACGTGACGATTGTCGACGCCGACAGCCATGCGCCGCTGACGGCGCGACTGCTTGTGCACGGCATCAGCGGAACGGTCGACCCGAGCTTCGGCCCGGACTACCGCTCCTCGGGCGCAGGACCGGTGATCGACGCTCTCCGCGGTGAGGTCATGACGCCGCTGCCCTCCGGGCACTACCGCGTCGCGGCGACCAAGGGGATCGAGTGGAGCGTCGACGCCAAGACGATTGACATCGCGCCCGGACGCACGACGGACGTCGAGCTCGCGCCGCGTCACGTCGTGCCCACCCCGGGTGTGCTCGGCTGCGATCTGCACGTGCACGCGCGCCCGAGCTTCGACTCGCCCGTCGCAGCGGAGGATTGCGTTCTGTCGCTCGTGGCTGCGGGCATCGACTTCGCCGTCCCGACGGAGCACAACCTCGTCGGCGACTACTCGTCGGCCCTCGAGACGCTCGATTTCGCACCGACTTGCTCAGCGTCAGCGGCGTCGAGGTCACCACCTACAGCAAGGGCTTCGGCCATTTCGGCGTGTTCCCGTTCGCTCCCTGGCTTCCCGTGCCGCCGTACCGGCACACCACGATGAACGCGATCTTCCGCTCGGTGCGGAGCGACGCCGGCCGCTACTTCCAGCTCAACCACCCGCGCCTTCCCAAGGGCATCGGCTATTTCGCCAACATTGGCTTCGATCCGAAAGCGCAGACGCGGACGCGTATTCACAACCGAATCGACTTCGACGGGATTGAGGTTTACAACGGTTACGACAGCGAGCACCCCGAGCGCGTCGAACAGGTGCTGCGCGACTACTGGGCCGTGCTCGACTTCGGCTGGCACATGACGGCGACGGGGAGCAGCGACTCGCACCGCATCCAGTTTCACTGGGCCGGCTACCCCCGAACCATGGTCACCGTCGAGCCGCACCCGACGCCCGAAACCGAAGCGAAGCCAGTCGATCCGCTCGCCGTCGTCGCGAACATCAAGCGGGGCCATGCGATTGTGACCAGCGGCCCGATCATCGAGCTCGAGCTCGAAGGTGCTCGCCCGGGCGACGAGGTGACGACGACCGACGATCCGCTGCGTGGCCACCTGCGCGTGCTGGCCGCTCCGTGGATTGACGTGACGCGGGTCGAAATCGTCGTCGGCGGGCCGCCGGGTGGGGGGGCGACGACGGTGCAATCGTTCGACGTTCCCCCCAGGCCGACCGAGCTCGGGCCCGAGTCGGGCACGCTCGAAGAGGCGGCTGCTCGAATGGTGCGTTTCGACCGCGACATCGAGGTGCCCGCGGGCCCCGAGAACACGTGGATTCAGGTCATTGCTCGCGGTGAGCGGCGCATGGACGACGTCCTGCCCTTCATGCCCGTGCCGCCGCTGGGCTTCACCAATCCCGTGTACGTCGTTCGCCACCCCGTGCCGCCCCCGCCGTTCCCTGGGACCGCGCGCAGCGTCCAACCTCAGCCGCCCGTTCCCTAAAGCTCGCGCAGCCACAGCGCCGGTGTTAGTGTTTCTCTCGGGTTTCCGGGGTGAACGCAGCGTTTGGTCGCTACCGCCTACTCGAGCGGCTCGGGCAGGGCGGCATGGCCGAGGTGTTCAAGGCGAAGAGCTACGGCGTCGAGGGCTTCGAGAAGGTCCTCGTCATCAAGCGAATTTTGCCGGAGCTCGCCTGTCGCCCGGACTTCGTCGAGATGTTCGTGCACGAGGCGAAGCTCGCCGTCCGCCTGTCGCACGCGAACATCGTCCAGGTCTTCGACCTCGGCAAGACTCCGACCTCGGAGCCTGCCGGCGCACCTCCGACCGACGCGTACTACATCGCGATGGAGTACGTGCACGGCTTCGACCTCGCGAGCGTCCTGGCGCGCTGCCGGCGCCACCAGATCGCGCTGCCGATCCAGATGGGCGTGTACGTAGCGTCCGAGGTCGCGAAGGGGCTCGACCACGCTCACCGGCGGCGCGACGAGCAGATGCGACCGCTCGGCATCGTGCACCGCGACGTGTCTCCGCAGAACGTGCTCCTCTCGTACGAGGGCGAGGTCAAAGTCACCGACTTCGGTATCGCCAAGGCACGGGGCGCGATCGAGCACGCGCCCGAGGACACGCGGGCGAACAAGCTTCAGGGCAAGTTCGGCTACATGAGCCCCGAGCAGGCGCGTGGCGAAAGCGTCGATGCGCGCAGCGACCTCTTCTCGCTCGGGACCATCCTCTACGAGTGCGTGGCCGGAGTGAACCCGTTCAACGCGCCGACGACCTTCGAGACCTTGCGGCGTGTGCAAGCGTGCGAGTACCCGCCCATCGAGCTTCTCCGGCCGGATTGCCCGCCCGAGCTCGCGGCGATCGTCAAGACGGCGATGGCGCCGGATCGTGGGGAACGGTACCCCGACGCCGGGCGCATGTACGAGGCGCTCCTGGCGTTCCTCTATGCCGAGGGCAGCCGTTACGGGGCGCACGACCTGGCGGAGTTTCTCTCGCGGTTCCGCGAGGTCGACGGTCCGGGGACCAGCGGCCTGCCCGCTCCGATGCTCGAGGCCGAGGCGCGCAATCCGCGGACCGAACGTACGCCCGTCGAGGTGCCCGCGACCCGTCAGTCCTCGAGCGTTCGCGTCGCCAAAGGCGTTCGCTTCGTCGCGATCGATCGTGCCGCCGAAATGGGCGAGCGGCGCGAGGTGACGGCGCTGGCCATCGACATGCCGCGGCAGACCTCGTCCGCCGTCGTCGGACGGGCCGCGACGATCGTCGAGCGCTGGGGTGGCCGCGTCCTCAAACGCGAGCCCGGGCACGTCGCGGCGATCTTCGGCCTCGGCGATCCCGACGGGCGAGACACGGAGATGGCGACGCGCTGCGCCCTCGTCGCGCTCCGCAGCCTGGACGCGCCGCGGCCCGCAGGCGCCGGTCTGCACACGGGCAGGATCCACGTGTCGAGCGCAGGCGAGGCCACGGAGGACGGTCGCCTCACGGCGCTCCTCGACACCGCGCGTGAGCTGTCCCGAGTGCGCGAGGGGCAGGCCGCGATGAGCGCGCAGGCGATGCGCCAGGTGAAGGCGCTGTTCGAGTTCGAGTCGATGATCGACAGCGACCGGGCCTCGGCGAGCGTCTCGGCGGTGCTCGTCAAGGACGTGCGCGGCCCGGGCGAGGCCTTCGGCCGTTTCGTCGGACGAAAGGACGAGCTCCGCCGAATCGGCGAGCTCCTCGCGCACGCGACGCGTCGCACGGCGCGGGTGCTGACCATCCGCGGCGACCACGGCGTCGGCAAGACACGCCTGCTCTACGAAGTCGAACGGCGCCTGCGGAAGGGCGGCTACAACGTCGGCTTCCACATCGCCGCGTGCCCGCCGCGCGGCAACGAGTTTCCGCTCTCGGGGATCGCCAGCATGCTCCAGGTGCTCTGCGGGACGACCGAGGGCGACGCGCCCGATCGTATCCTCGCCGTGCAGCCGCGCCTGCGTGCGCTCGGACTCCAGGGCGACGAGGTCAACGCGGTGCTGACCTGGCTCGGCGCGAGCGTGCCCTCTCCCTCGGGCAACACCAAGACGCTGCTCGAGCGCGCGTTCGCGCGCATGGTGCAGAGCCTCTGCGAAGACCGCCCGCACACCTTTTGCTGGGACGTCGCGCACGCGATGGACGAGGACAGCTTCGCCCTCCTGGAGGACGTCCTCAAGCGGCTGCGAAACGCCCGGGTCGTCTTCGCCTTCGCGGTCCGAGCAGGGTTCGCCCATCCGCTCGAGTCTTTCGAGGGGAACGCGGTCATCGATCTCGGCGACCTCGCGCCGGCAGACGTCGAGAAGCTCGTCGGCCTTCGCATCGGGGTCGATTCGGTCCCCGACGAGCTCCTGCGTTTCGTCCGGTCACGCGCCGGAGGCCATCCGCTGTTCGTGGAGGAGGTCATCAAGGCGCTCGTCGACGCCGGCGCCCTCACGGTCGGCGAGCGGCGCGTCGTGTCGATGAAGCTCGTCGGACAGGACCTGGCGCTTCCCAAGACGCTGCGCGGGCTCGTGGCGTCCCGGGTCTCGCGCCTTCCGACCGAGGACCGCGCGACGTTGCAAGCTGCGGCGGTCTTGGGCGATCCGATTGACCTCACGGTCCTGTCGAACATGCTCGGGCAGGCGATGCCGTCGCTCGAGCGCTCCCTCGCGATGCTCGAGCGCCGCGACTTCGTCGTACACACGGGTCCGAGCGAGTTGCGCTTCGCGTCGCCGATCATCCCGGAGATCGTGGCCGACGCGCTCACGCCCGAGGCCGCGCGGGAAATGCACGCCGCCGCGGGGCAGGCGCTCGAGGCGACGCTCGGAGAGCGCGCCTGGGAGCATGCCGCGCGTATCGCCGGGCACCTCTACGAAGCGGGCGACCGCGAGCGCGCGGCGGGGTACTTCGCCAAGAGCGGGGAGCGGCGTCTCGAGACCCGCCAGCTCGAGGCGGCGGCGCGTGATTTCGGGCGCGCCATCGCGCTGACCGATTCGGCGGTGCGGGCTCCCGAGGAGCTGACGACGTGGCTCGAGCGGCTCGCGTCGGCCGTGCGCCTGGTGCGGTCGTCGCCGGACGCGGCGGAGCTGTGCAACCGCGTCATCGAGCGCGTGGACGCGAGCGGCCCGCGCGAGCTTCGTGTGCGCGCGCGCGTCGCGACAGGGCACGTCTTGGTCGCGGTGCAGCAGATCGATTGGGCCCGCCAGCGGCTGGCCGAAGCCGAGACGATTGCCGAGGGCGACGAGGCGCTTCTCAAGCTCGTGCTGCTCGCGGGCGCCGAGCTGGCGACGCGACAGGGGGACTACACGCGCGCGCTGCGGATGTTCGACGCGCTCCACAAGATTGTGCGCGTCCTGGACGACAACCAGGAGAAACACCGCGTCGCGCTCCACCTCGCGCACTCGCACGCTGCCGTCGGCGACCGCGCGACCGCGCTGGTGCATCTCGCCGAGGCCGAGCAGCTCCTGCCGGACGATTGGGCCGCGAGCTTCGAGCGCACGCGGGCGCGCGCGCTCGTGGACTACTACACCCGCGACTTCCGGTCGGCCGTCCTGCACTGGGAGAAGGCGATCGACATGACCCGCGACATGGGTCTCACCTATCAGGTGATGGCGAGCCTGCACAACCTGGGGGACGTGCTCATCCAGCTCGACGACCTCCCGCGTGCGTACGGCGCGCTACGGCAGGCGCTCGCGCTGAGCGAGGAGTACGGGTTCGAGCGCCTCGCGAACCTCAACCGCATGTTCCTGGCGTACCTCGACGAATCCGCGGCACCGTGGATGGCGAGCGGCTCCTGCGTCAGGGCATCGCGTACGCCGAGAGCAAGGACTTCACGAACGACGTCGTCAGCGGTCGCGCGCTTCTGGCGAAGCTGCTGCACCGCCTGGGGCGACGAACGCGGCGCGCGCGGAGTACGGCAAGACGAGGGCGATCGCGGTCAGCGCGGGGCACCGCATCGTGGCGGACGAGTGTGACGCGGCCCTCCAGAAGCTCGATGCACGCCCCGAATCGGCGGAATAAGAGACGAGCTCGAGAAACGAGTACGAGAACGACTGACCATTCGTAACTTCTCCTTGGTCGCACTCGTGGTCGTTTTCGACGTCCTCGTGGTCGGCTCGCGTAGACGTAGTCGCTGTCGCTGACGTGGTCTTGGTCGGAGTACCTGGTCGTCACGCGGGACGCGCTACGCGGCCGTCGAAGACAGGCGAGGAGTCGAATGGCGCATCGGTACACGTCGAGGGACTGAAACCAGAGCATGTCGTCCCTTCAATCCGGCGTCCGCGTCGGTTGCGAACACAATGCCGCCGTCGTGACCGACCAGGTGCTCCGACCAGGACCACGTCAGCGACAGCGACTACGTCTACGAGAGCCGACGACGACTACGAGTTGGACCACGAGGACGACCACGAACGCGTGACGAATGCCCAGCTGTGCCCGAGCACGTGCTCCGCGCGCCGCGCTCGTCCTCGATACTCGTCCTAGGCCCCTCGCCTCGCCGCCCACAAGGGCTTCGTGCACGCGTGCAACGTGCGCGATTGCGTCGTCAACTGCGACTGGCTCGTGACGCGGCCGGGTCGATCGAGGAGGGAAGGGGATCTCCAGGTGTACGAGGCTGTCCGCTCGGCCGCAGAAGAGGACCGCTCGACGACGAAGGCGGCTCTCCACGCGTGGAAGCCAATCTCCTCGGCGAGCGAAGCGACTTCGCAGGCGTGCAAAGCGACTTCGCACGCGAGCGAAGCGTGTTCGCGCGCGCAAGCATCGACTTCGCACGCGTGCGGAGCGCTCCCGACGCGCCGCGAACGACCTCGGACGCGCGGAGATTGACTTCGGACGCCGCGACAGCAGGTTCGCACGTCGAAAGATCGAGTTTGGATGCGAAAAAAAGGAGCTCGCACGCCCCGAGAAGGGGTTCGCACGGGCCGAGGAGCGCTTCTCACGCGTGCGAAGTCGATCTCTGTCGCTTGCGAAGCCGTTCCCGACCCATGCGAAGACGCGTTTCTCGCGTGCGAAGGCGCGTGGTCGAGCCGAGTCACTTCCCCAAGGGCCTGTGACGTCTT
>CAVREO010000022.1:0-394197 GCA_963720145.1 uncultured delta proteobacterium | reverse complement strand
CGAGCAGAGGGGTCGTTGTTCCGAGGCGTTGGAGTCCTCTCGGTTTTGTTCGGACGGAAGGCACCGACGTGGACGGGAAGAGGTTCCGGTGCTGGAGACGAGCGGACGCCGTGCTAGGCGAGGCGGCCGCCCAATGAATTACCGCAAGCCCGACCGAGCCCCGGCGAAGCCATCGAATGAGCCGCGACCAAGTTGGATGCAGGACCCGGCCAAGTTGCCGAAGCGGCCCCCGCCTTTGCCCCCCGCGCCCGATCACCGTCCGACGCCGGGACGAGCCCGGGGCGTGAGGATGCGATGCCGCCGCTCGAAATCCAGGTCGCCGCGTGCTCGCGATGGCTCGCGCTCCACGCGCGCCCCGGCAACCGCCGCCCCGCCCGCATCGTCGTACGCGTTGAAGCACGAAATCCAGAGGTGGGCGGGATGTTACGTCTCGGGCGGGGCCGTCGTCGCGGCGGCGCGCGCCGCAGGCCTCGCGATTGTCAGCACCCCGACGCGCGCCGGGAACGCTTGGATCCGAATGCACGTCACGTCTCGCTCCCTCGACCCTCTACGCCCGCGCATCGATTCTCGTCGTGGGTAAGCCGACGATGCCGAGTCCACGCCGATCTCGCTACCCGAACAAGGGGTGGAACGTGCCTAAAAACGTCGTCGGCGTGTGCAAGCGCGTGACGCGAATCCACGACACTTTCGGCGCCTACGCAATCCTTCGCGAGCGTCGATGGCCTCCACGCGTTCGTCCGCACGCTCGTAGCCCGTCAGGAGGGTTTCTCACGATGAGCAAGGACCTCAGCGAGGCGCTTCGCAACGCTGGCCGACCGAAGCATCCGCCCCCGGAGTGGGTGCGGATTACATCGACCCCCAACCGTTCTACGGTGTATTCTCGCGCGTGTGCTCTCCCTTTACGCCGCTCGCCGTCGCCCATGCTGGAGATCCCTGCCGGCCGTCGCAGACGTTGACGACGGCGCTTGTCCGGCGCACCGCTGACCACGTCACGCCCTTTTGCTCCGGCGCCGACGGCCATTGACATGCCCAGCCCCGTAAGGCGCGACACGCGGCACCCAAGCTACGACCTCCGGGCCTCGCAGATTGAGACGCCCCGCAAGATCGTCAAGTTCTTCTGGGAGATCGTTCACCGTCACCGTCCACGCCTCGGCTCCGTGTTGGACATGGGGGCGGGAGACGGCAAGTTCGCGCACTACGGCAACTACGGAAGCTACGTCGGGATTGAGATTCGATCCGACCCGGATCACCAATCGCCACCCTCGAAAGCACGCGCGGGTCACCCAGGGTTGCGTCTTCGCCCACAAGGGGCACGCCTTCGATGCATGCGTTGGCAACCCGCCCTACCTCCGGCATCAGGACATCGAGTCTCCCTGGAAAGAAGCCACGCTCTGCAAACTTCGCGACGAACTCGGAGTCGAGATCAGCCGGACACAGCAATCTGTTCCTCTACTTCCTTGCCCTGGGCCTGCTGCGTACAAAGGCCAACGGGCTGACCGCTCTCGTCGTCCCCTTCGATTGGGTTTCGCGCCCCTCAGCACGCAACCTCCGCGAGGCGATCGAGAGCAAGGGCTGGAACGCCTCCGTCTACAGGTTCTCCTTGCCCATCTTCTCCGGTGTTGACACCACCGCCTCCATCAGCGTCGTCGACAAGCGGGTCGCTCAGGGGCGATGGAGCTTCTACGACGTTTCGGATGACCTCCGCATCGAACCTCGTCGCGGCGTCACGGGCACCGGCCACACCCTCCTGAACTACACGCGCCGTCGAACCCGCGAGAAGCTGTTTGCGCGCCGTGGCATGTCTCCGGGCATCCAGAGTGTGTTCACGCTCACTGACGGGGAACGGGTCCACCATGGCCTCTCCCGAGACGATGTCGTACCCTGCGTGACCACCCTGCGCGAGGTCGACGACGACTTGCATGTGCTCGACCGTCAGGCGTTCGAGACTCACTTCGTGGCGGCGGGTCGTCGCTGCTGGCTCCTCAAGTCTCGCTCGGCCACCTTGAGCGACCGACTTCGGCGATACCTTGATGGCGTAGCCCCGGAACAACGCAATACGGCCACCTGCCGTCGCCAGGACCCTTGGTACAACTACGAGGCAGTCCCGCCCCCGGATATCCTCGTGCACTCGGGGTTTACTAACAGTGGACCCCGCCTCCTCCTCAACACCGTCCGCGCGATTCCCGTTGGCTCCATGTACGGGATTTACGGTTGCCCAAAGGGACGAGCCGCCGAAATCAAGGCATTCGTGGCCTCGCGACGTGTCTTCTCCCGCGTGGTCCCTCATTCGGGCCGGTTGCGTAAACTCGAAGTTGGACAGCTCAACAGCATTCTCCCCCAGGTATTTGAGACACATGACTGAGCGTACGCTCGACACGGGCTCCGTCGCGTTCGAGGCGGAGGGGAGGCTGCTTCAAGAGCTGGGCGAACGCCTGGTCGCCAATCCCGATATCGCTCTCGTCGAGCTCCTCAAGAACGCCTACGACGCCGACTCCACCAGCTGCATAGTGCACATCGACCCAAGCGGGCCCGCCCTCGTCGCAACGGACGACGGGAGCGGCATGACCAAGGATCAGTTCCTCGGTCGTTGGATGAAGATAGCCACTGCACACAAAGTCGAGGAGCCCGTATCTCCCCGCTTTGGCAGGCGCCGTACGGGACAAAAAGGCATTGGCCGATTCGCGGTGCGATTTCTCGGGGCCCGGCTGGTGCTGACGACGGTCGCCGACGATCTGAAGCTGGGACGCCGCGCCAAACTCAGCGCCACCTTTGACTGGAGAACTCTCGACACGGCGGAGAATCTGCAAGACATCGCGATCGCGTACACGCTGACCGCGGTTGACCGGGTAACCCCGACGGGCACGACACTACGCGTCGAGGTCTTGCGGCACGACCTTGGCTTCTTGGGAGACAAGACCTTCCGCACCAACGTCCTTCGCATAGTCTCACCCTTGGAGAGTCTCGAGCGCGGGCGCTTCAAGCGGTCCGCGAGCAAAAAGTTCGAGATCGACCCAGGATACCACGTTGTCTTTCATCACACGATGACGACGAGCCGGCCACGGACGTGGCGAAGGACGTGCTCGACCGAGCATGGGCGACCCTTCGAATTGACCTCACGAAGACGACCGTGGAATACACCGTACAGCTGGCCTCCGCCAAGAGGCCCAGACGCTATCCATCCCTGATCAAGTCCAAGATCCGCGCAGGCCTTGTTGCCGACATTCGGTACTTTCCGAAGCGGCCCGGAATCTTCAGCGGCGGCGACGTTGACGGACGCGCGGCCTGGACTTGGGTACGCGACAATTGTGGGGTCGCAGTCGTCGACCATGGGTTCCGTATTCGCCCGTTTGGATTCGAACACAATGACTGGCTCCGACTCGACGAGGATGCCGTCCACAATGAGCGGAACTGGCGCACCACGTTAGCGCAGCAGCACTTCCCTATATCAAAAGAAGTACGTGCGCGCCCCGGCGACAACCCGGCCCTGAACATGCCGTCGAACTTTCAACTCGTTGGCGCTGTATTCGTCGAGTCACAATCCGGTGGGATAGACGACGAAGATTTGACCGTGGCCATGGACCGCGAAGGCTTTCTTGACAATACTGCGTTCGCAGAACTTGTCGAAGTTGTACGCTGTGGCATCGAGTTTCTGGCGTTGGTGGACAAGCAGCAGCTGGCGAAGCAAGAGGAGGCGCAAGCCGCCCAAGCAGCGGAGCGCGCGAGAGCGGATTTTCGCGCCGCCATAGCCAACATCAAGGAAAGCCCTACCCTCAGTACCGGCGACAAGAACCGCCTGGTCGCGCACTACGGCTCGCTTTCGAAGAAAATCGAGGAGGTCGAGCAATACGGACGGGACGCGCGACGAAGCCTCGAGACGATGGGGCTGCTCGGGGTCGTGGCCGGCTTCATGACCCACGAGGCGGCGCGCATTCTGGATGGTCTGGAACGGTCCCTCGGGCGTCTGCGCAAACTCTCCACCCGAGATCGTGCCCTGCTCGTAGCGATACGCGACATCGAGCAGGGGTACGAAGCGTTCAAGGCGCACGTTGAGTATACATCCCTGTTCGTTGACTCTATGCAGCGGCATGTTCCCGTCGCATTCAAGGCACGCGCCCAGGTCGACCGCGTGCTGAAAACGTTTGGTGCGTTTACGCGCAAACGACACATCGAGTGCAGCAATGAGTTGGATGATGACGTCGTTGTGGCCGGTGTTCCCGTGGCCGCATACAGCGGCGTGTTGCTGAATCTCTACAGCAACGCAATCAAAGCTGTTTTGGCCAGAGAGGGCGGCGCGGATCCCGCACAAGTGGCGTTTCGCGGTTGGAATGAAGCCGGGGGCCACACGATAGAAGTTTTGGACAAGGGTGTTGGGATCCCTCCTGAGTTGCGTGAACGGGTTTTCGATCCCCTGTTCACGACGACGTCGAACGTCAACAACCCATTGGGTTCGGGGATGGGTCTCGGGCTCAGTCTCGTCAAGGAAGTCGTGGAGCATGTGGGGGGTAAACTTCGCCTCGTCGACGCTCCCGCGGGCTTTTCAACCTGCTTTCGTGTGAGGTTTGGGGGTACAAGGTGACCGCTAAGAAGCTGAGTGTATTGCTGATTGAGGATGACGCCGATCGGGGTCCGGAATTGGAAAAGGCCCTTCGTGCGGCCTTGGGGCGCAAATACAACCTGTTCGCTTGGACACGAAAGAGGCTAAGGGGTCGTACGAAGATCGCTTGCTGAAGGCGATCGACGCGGACGATACCGTACTGATCGTGACGGATCGCGATCTGTCCGAAATGGATAACTATCCTGGTCTGTCTGAGGCGGCCGTGTCCCGCGTCGGCGAGTTCTTGCACCTACCCGTCTGCGTGTACGCCTCTGGGAAGTCCGACTCGTTCCTGGAGCGTTGGAAGATGGCCGGCAGTGGTGGGATCATTTTGGACCCCACCAATACACCTGCCATGGCTCGAACGGTCAGCGTGTTGGCGGAGGGGTTCGACGCGCTCAGGGGAAAGGCGGAGAGCATTGGCCGCTCAAAGCAGCGCCGCAGCAAGTATCAGGGGCCGGCGACTGTGCTGGCCGAGCTATTGGACGCCCCAGAGACCATGGATCATCTCGCGCTCTATACACGCGGCGACCAGCGAGCTTTCGCCGGACTCAGCCCGGGGCGCTCCGAGCGGTCGCCCATTTCCCCTCAAAGAGGCGGGGCGTCGGGTGGCGCGAGCACTGGGGGTCTGGCTCTACGATTCGGTCCTACGATTTCCCGGGGGTGGTCCTGAACACCATTGCCGCTGGGAGCTTCCTCGGCATCGCTCCAAAGACGCTAGCCAAGCCCGAGGTAGCCAAGATCTTTGCTCATGCAAGCTACGAGGGCCTATTCGCCGACCCTAGCACCCCCCGGTGGTGGCGGCATCGGCTCGTGGAGCTCCTAGAGCGTAAGGGCGCCGCGGACGGGAGGGCCCTCGTGAAGATGGTGACGGGGAAGAGCGTTAGCCCCTGCCTCTGCTCGGTCGATGACCGTGCGCCGGCCGGATTCGTGTGCGTGATGACCGGGGAGCCAGTGTGCGATGAGCACTCCGTAGCAGGAGTCAGTTGGTTGCCGCGTGGAGCAGATCTGGCACGGGTTCGGCGCGATCTGTTTGAAGAGGTTGGCCCCTTCATCGGCATGTCATGACATCCTCGACAATACACAATGCCTACATGCGTTTGTGGTGTGCGTTTGTTGATGCCGCCAACGCGCAGACTCTTCGCGCAGAAGGCTTGGGACCCTTAGTCTCGACGGCCAACGGCGTCACGATCGCAACGGCAATGTTCTTCTTGAAAGGATGGCCATACAAGGCAGTATCCCACCACAAGGATGTTGATATCGCCGTGGACGTACAAGAGGTGTTTTCGCGGGATCTGAAGCGCGTGATGAAGGCTACGACTCGGGTTGGTCATTTCGTACTGGACAGAATCCTCGGCCCCCCCGCGTGAGCGGCCGCTAGTCGAACTGCACTACGACTTCGAGACGCCAGTGCAGGAGGCTCACCCCGTTTTTCACGCTCAATTCGGAACTTCGCATTGGCCGACGGACAAGCTCAGAACATTGGGGATGTTGGGCGAGATCGACCGCGACAGTGACGACAGCGATGGGGCTCCAAGCTATTCGAATGTACGTATACCGACTGCATTCGTTGGCTTCTCTACTATTCTCGTGGCGCTCGCCGCCGATCATCTGAAACTTCGCAACTTCCGCGACATGATGAAGGCGGCACGACGAAAGGACCAAGGGGTCGTCGGGCCTGAGTGCAAGGTGTTTCTCGAGAGCTTGATGTCCGAGAGAGTTCCCCATGCGCATCACTGGTACGACGAGCGGTACCTTGTCCCATCTTTGGGAGGACAAGAAGGCCAGATTACATCGAGCACAAGTACCCATCTTGAACGCGCAGTTCACAGATCGCGATCACGAGAAGCTACGCAATCAAATTGCGGCCAAGCTCGGTGTGCCTCCCAAGGAGATCCGATGGGAGGGCGAGCCTCGCCGTTGACCGGGACAGTGATGGTGCGCGGATAGCGCTCTCAGCGTCCCGGCCAGGCGCGCTTTGACCGTCTCCGGCGTGTCGTCCGGCCCGATCGGAAGGCGCGCGGACGCGTGCCCCTCGACCTCGACGCGGACGGCGCCGTAGGTCGTCAGCGGGCGGGAGGGCGCCCGGCGGTGCAGGAAATGCGCGTCACGGCTGAAACCCCTTCCGTGCATCGGTGCGGGCCTCACGACGGGCGTTGTGCGCTCGCAGCCGAACGAGAATGTCTTCGAGGTCGCTCGCCGGGAAGTGGATCGACACCGAGAAGCGCACGCTGACGTCGAACGGATCGTAGGGGCGCAGGGAGTGATACCAGCGTCTCTTCTTCGGGCCACTGAAGCCAGTTCGAAGTTTCCACCGCTCAAGGTCCGCTTCCCGATCAGCAGGCGTAGTAGTGGCGGGGACGAGGATCCGCAGCCATCGCTCGGCGTCCACCATGGGAAGTAAGACGTACGCTCGTCGACAACCGGCGTACCATTGACCCTCGCACGAGAATTCTGTCTTCAGTCCGGCGCGCCACGTCTCCAAGATGACGTCCGCGATTCCGGCATCGACCTCGGCGCTCATCTTGCCGTGCTGGATGAGGACTTGCTGTGTCGGCGCGGGCGCCTCGTTGCGGGTGACGAGGCACGTTTGGGGGCGGTGCGGGGGTGCGCATGCTCCGTGCGCGTGAGGACGGAGACGGTGGGCGCGGGGGATGCCGGGATATGCCGTGACATGTCTTGCTGGCTGGAGCGCCTACGCCAAATGCCCCTCAGCGCAGCCTCCGACGGCCCCGCATCGCGATCACCCCAGCCAACCGCGCGGTGACCGGCTGCGGCGTGTCGTCCGGCCCGATGGGAAGCCGCGCGGACGCGTGCCCTTCGACTCGACGCGACGCCGCTGGACCGTGCCCCATCCTTGCCCCGCCCCGGGGGCATTCGGGAGGATTGGGAAGCACTGGGAAGGATCCCAGGGCCGGGCGGAAACGCTGAAAACTCGAAGCCTTGGACGAAAACTGCAACCCCGTCGCCTAGTTGGCGGTTGCTGCAAGACAGGTTTCGATTCCCAGCGCCTCCACCGTTTTTCTCGGCAGATTAGTGCTGCCGAGCGACCTTCTCCATCCCAACGAGCCGCTGGGATGCCCGGCGCCGAGCGCCTGTCCCTCGGGCCTTCCCTTGAAGCGCTGGTTTCACCTCCGGCTCGACCTGCGCGTCCCGCACGACGGCGGCCCGGCGGAGCTGGTCCTCCAAGTGGACGGGACCAAAGTCTTCGACGGCTGGCCCGACAACTACATCGGCGGTCTGTTCCCGCTCGGCTTGGCCGCTACCCTCGATACGCCCGGGCCCGGCCTTTTCTCGATGTACATCGACAACGTCGTCGTCTCCGAAGAGAACCCGTTGTGACGCGCCGATGCCGAAGACCCGGCGCCTCGTGCCTTGTTGTCAGGGCGTAGGTGTGGCATGCAGTCGCGGTTTGACTCCGCGAATGGGGTGCCCGCCGTGAAGAATCGAGCGCTTGAATACACGCCGACCTCGGTGAAGCGAGTCGCCGAGCAAGCCTGGTCTTTCGGGCCGCCGGGCAGACGGTTGACCGAAGCGATTGCTCTGAGCGTGCTCGCGGCCGCGAGTTTCTTCTCGGCGGCCGCTGCGGCCGACCCAATCGCGGGCACCGGACAGGCCGATTCGCTGCCCGAATGCGTTCGAGCGCGGCAGTACGTCGCAGCGGGACGCCTTCCGTTGGCCGAGGCCTGGGCGCGCGTGTGCCGTTCCAGGGGCGGCACCGTGGTCGTGCCGACGACGGTCGCTCCAGCAACGTCATCGTCCTCGACGTTTCCCGCCAACCGCGCTCCAGGCGACTGGCCCGGTGAGCTTCCTCCGGCGGACGCGGTGAAGCAGACCGTTCGAGGCTCCGATCCCGCCGATACGATGGCGCGGCAGCTGGCCACGTTCGCCGTCTTGAAGGACTACATCGCATTTCGACAAAGTCCGACATCCGGCTTGTCGGGCGCGGGGGCCCGCCCGGCAACGGCGCAGCTTCGTTTGTCCGAGTACGAAAAAGCGAGCTTCAAAGAGACCGCATTCCAATTTCTGATGGGGTCTTCGACCAACGGCGCGACGGTCTCGACCGACGCAATCGACCGATACGCGGACGACCTCAGCTTCCGAGAGGAGACGCTCGCGCGGTACATTTCGAGGCCCTCGGTCGATGCGTATCTGGCCCTCGTTCGGACCAAGGCGCAGGCCGCGCAGGCGCAGGCAGCCGTCTCCGCCGAGCAGACGAGGCGGCTCGCCACTTCGAGCGTCACCGCCGCCAATGACGCGAACGTGGACATGACCGTCTTTGGCATCGAGCTGGGCAAGCCGTTCGCCATTCCGCCTTGCCCGACCGGCGCGAACGGTCCCACCGCGGACAACTGCCGCCTGGTAGGCGGATTGGTTCAGTTCGCGACTCAGTTCTCGGTCAACGGAGATTTCGGTGTCCCCGGCACGGTCAACGTACCAGTCAAGCTCGGAGCGTCGAAGTGTCCGGACTGGGTCGACTGCACCGTCATGGTCGCAACGAAAGACGCTTATGTCCTATCCGTCTCGTTCCTGACTGTCGGCAACGACAGCCAGGATCAGATCGAGGCGAGATTGACCCGTAAGTATCGCGCAAATCCGAGAAAAGACACCTATTCGGAATGCCACGTGAGCTACGGAGGCGTAAATCTTGGCACCAGCGAAAGGGCGATCAATCGCGTGTGGTCCTTGCCTGGGCTCGTAGTTTATTACGCGCCATACGGCAGCATGAAGAACTGCCAGCAAGGCTACATCGGGGTGGCGACGACCGCGTACGGAGACGTGCTTCACAAAGCCGCGCAGCAGCGCGAAGACACCCAACCAAAAATGTGACGGGCGGCCCGAGCGATCCGGCTCGTTTTTCATGGGGGGTCACGTCGGGTTCACCTCATGTCGCTCCGCTCAGGGCTCGAGCGAAGCGCGCTCACTCCTCGGCCTCCGACTCGCTCTCCTCGCCACTCCACCCGCTCTCCTCGGCCTCCGACTCGCTCTCCTCGCCCCTCCACCCGCTCTCGATCGCCCCCTACTGGCCCTCGATCGCAATCCAGAGGCTCGTGGCCGCGTCCGGTCCGGCATATCCACCGGTCCACGAACTGCGTGCGCGACCGAAAGGCAGGGGCCACGAAGACCAAGACCGCGCGTCCTGGGAATGCGGCTTCTCTGCTCGCTCGGTGGCAAGTGATCGCCGTACGGGTAGGCTCGCTCGTATCCAAGATGCGTCACTCGGTCCCCATGACCGTGGCTGCCACCGTCGCCTTGGGCGCTGCCGCGGCGGCGGCGGTCACGAGCTGTGCGAAGCCCGAGGCTTTGCCACGCGCCACAGCCGCGCAGCCTCGCTGGAGCGTCCAGCACATCCAGACGGGCGGCATCGGGGGGATGCACTTTGACGCGACGCTCGACGACGACGGGACGTTGCACGTCTGCGATTCGACGGGCCCGACGCGTTCCGACAAGGTTACCGCCGCCGATAAGCTGGTTCGGCGTCTCCGCGCCCACGGCGCCTTTCTTTCCTCTCGACCTCCCGATCGATGCCCTGGGTGCAGCGACGCCTTCCACATCACGACCATCGTGACCTACGCGGGCGTGAAGTACTGGGTCGACGACGATGGCGGCGCGGATGCGGCCAGTGTCCGCGATCTCACCTCGATCCTGATGGAGGTCGGGCGCGCAGCTTGCGAGAAGATCACCGAAGATCGATTCCAACGCGCCGATCACTTCACGCTCGGCCGCGTGTGGCTGGTCGAGGAGGAGATTCACGACAGCGACTGGCGCGCCATCGGCACCATCGAGTCGGTCTGGACGAGGAGGGGAAATACGAACGTGTTCGACGCCACGTGGGAGAACGGAGCCACCGGAGTGCGCGGAACCGACGTCATCGACTTTTTGAGCAAGCGCGCCAGCGGCGCGGCCGCGGGCGCCGTGACCCTCGATGCCCGCGCGGGCCTTCGCCGGTACGAGGGCTCCTACCTGTTGACCCGCGATCATCACATCTCTAGCTACGGCGTGGGCGACGTGACGTTTGAGGCCGAGATCCTCGATGACTCGCTCGAGGCCTCGAGCGGGCCTCGTGCCGGCCCCGCGCCTTGGAGGTCGCAGCTTCGCCGGCACCCCGTGCGCACGCCACGCCCCGTCCCACTCATGCCGACTCTCGTCCCGCGGCCGGCGATTTCGCGGGCGCAGACCGCGGGCACGTTGAACGACGCGGTCGCCGTCGCGAGCGGCGACTCTGGTGCGTGCGCCATTCGAACCGACGGCTCGGTCGTCTGTTGGGCATCGACGTCCAGCGACCCGATCCTCGGGTCGAGCTCCTCGCTGCCGCCGAGCACTCCACGTTCCGTTCGCTTTGCGGCCGAGGCCGGCGCCGCGCACGCGCGCGAGATTGCCGTGGGCGGCGACTTCGCGTGCGCTCTCCTGGAGCACCGAAGCGTATGGTGCTGGGGCAGCAACCTGTACGGCTCGCCGAGGAGGGGCCGGGCAGACTCGGAGCGGATGACCGCAGCGGACGGCACGCCGGTTCACGCCGTCTCGATCGGCGCCATCAGCTCGCGGGCCTGCCTCGTCTCCGACGCCGGGGAGGTCCTTTGTTGGGACTCGGGCCAAGGATCCGCAAACCCCGATCCGACGCAAGGGGTGGCCCTCCCTCACCCGCTCGATCAGCGGTCTGCGGTCGTCCGCGTGGGTGGTTTCGCGAGCTGCGCGATGGATGCCCACGAGCTCGCCTGCTGGGGCAGCAATACGTGGGGTGGGCTGGCGAGCAGCGACCCCCAAGCGGCAGTTCACCGGCGATGTCGCACAGCGTCTGATCCTCGCCGGCGCCGTGGCGCCTTTCGGCGAGCTCACCGTCGGGTTGGATCACGCCTGCGTGAGCGACGCGCGCCATAGCCTCTGGTGCTGGGGCGCCAACGGCGCTCATCAGCTCGGAGACGACACCTATGGGGCGCCGCAACGCAGCGCGAGGGCCGTTCGTTTCGCCGCGTTTCCAGGCGTGTCGCCGATGAGATGGATCGCCGGCGATGGGCAGACGTGCGTCATCGGCGGTCCCGTCGCGGCCCTCTTTTGCACCAGCGGCACGCGTCAGGGCCTGCGCGACGACGCCGCCGCGGTCTCCATCTCATGGGCTTCGGGCGGGATCTGACAGGCGTTCTGCGTGCGAGCCTGCGGGGCAGCTATCGTTGCGCCATCGTGTCCTATGAGGGTGCTCCGGCCGATGTGGGGCAGGTCGCGTGCTGGGGATTTCAGACGGGAGCTCCGATCGTATCGGGCAGGTGTTCTCTCAATGGCCCGCCGGGTTTGTGCCTGGAGGCCACGCCCGTGACTGCCCCGGCTCCGTAATCAGTTTTCACGCCATCGGCACGCGCGCTCGATCGCGTACAGCTCGCGGAAGCCCGCGCCCTCGAAAGAAATGAGCGGTACCGCATCAGGGCGGGAAAGCACGCATCACCAGCCGACATCGGGAGCGCGCCTGGTCCGGGTGAGCGGCCGGCCGACAGGGGCCGTCGCCGGAAGGAAAGCGCGCCGCGCACGCCAGCACCTACGCGCTGCGCCCCCGCATCTTTCCATCGAGGGCGACGACGTTGCCTGCGCGGGCGAGTCGACGTGCCTCGAGTTCCTTGGCGAGCTGCGCGACTACGTCGAACCGCCCTGCTTCGGCAGCCCGGCCGAGCGCGTGCGCGAGGGCCGCCTCCACGGGATCGGCCGACTCAAACAAAGCCGAAACATCGAGTCTCTTTGCGTCGTCTTGCGTGGCGCGATCCGCATCCGTCTCGCGACGATCGGCAACGCTACGCGCGGACGTGTCGCCCGATTCGATTCCCAGCGCCTCCACCTCTGCCTATCCGCGCGCGTCTAGGCCAGCGCGCTGGTCATCTGCTTTTCTTGTACTGCCATGCGGTGCGCGCGGACGCGCGGTCGTACAGGAAAGGTCGATTCCCGGCGGCTCCACCACGGGACACCCCGGTTTCTCCGGGGTCTCGTCGTTTTGTGCGACGTGTTGTGCACCCGTTGTGCAGCTCGGTGGACGCATGCGGTCTCCTCCGTCGATCGTGAGCCCATCCGCGCTCCTCCGGCGCTCCGGTCGGACGAGCTCGCAGGCGAAGCTCAGAATGATGGACACCGCGCGCTCACGCGATCATGGTGGACGAGCCAGGTCCATCCATCCTGGTAGAGTCGCCGTCCATGACGCGGCATGCACGCGGTCCCTTCGACGTGAAGCTCGCCCCTCTCGCGCCCTACAACGACGACGCGGCGTCGATGCTCGCGCGCCGGTCGCTGGACAAGCAATTCCAGGGCGACCTCGTCGCCACGAGCAAGGGCGAGATGCTCGCGGCCGGCACGGAGATCAAAGGTTCGGCGAGCTACGTGGCCATCGAGCGGGTGACCGGCACGCTCGCCGGCAAGGCCGGAAGCTTCACGCTCCAGCACAACGCGACGATGACGCGCGGGGCGCCAAGCTTGAACATCGTGGTCGTGCCGGACTCGGGCACGGGAGAGCTGGTCGGCCTCTCGGGGACGATGCGGATCGACATTGCCGAAGGCAAGCACTCGTACGAGTTCGAGTACACGCTCGACGGCGCTTCGCGCTGATCGCGCGCTACCAGCTCTTCGTCGCGGTCGTCGCGGTCTTGATGAACGCGATCACGTCCGCCTGGGGTGCAGGTAGCGAGCCGTCACGGTCAAGGAAGAGTGACGGGCCAGGTCTTGGATCGCGCGCGCAGGCGCGCGTACAGGAGTGCAAGAACAAAGCAGTCTCACCCAATTTTGAGCCGCCAGCGCCGGTGCCGGCGACTGGGAATGCATGAGCGTGAAAGCCTCCCTCGTGCGCGCATCGTGTCTGGTCGCCGCCGCGACTGCGTCGTTACACTGCGGATCCGACCAAACGGTCTACATCTACCCCGACGCGGGGCCCGGCGGGAGCAGTGGAACCGGCAGTGGCAGCGGCAGCAGTGGGAGTAGCAGTGGGACCGGCAGTGGCAGCGGGAGCAGCGGGACCGGCAGTGGCAGCGGCAGCAGTGGGAGCGGCAGCGGGACCGGCAGTGGCAGCGGCAGCAGTGGGAGCGGCAGCGGGAGCAGCGGGAGTGGCAGCGGGAGCAGCGGGAGTGGCAGCGGGAGCAGCAGCGGGGGCGGTTCGGGGAGCAGCTCGGGGAGTGGCTCCGGGAGCAGCTCGGGGAGCGTCGGGACTTGCAACACGGCCAGCGGCCCGGTCGGCGTCCCGTCGTACGTCAACATCATGAACACGGCGTGCACCGCCGCGCCTGGATGGACGGTGCCGAAGGACGCGTATCCGTACGTCGGCGGCGACGGTATGCAGCCGGGCTATATCCCGCAGGGCGTCATCATTCCGACGCTGGACGACGGACCGGACACGGCCGACCCGCTGCCGACGGACGGGTCGGCCCCCGACGGCTACAACCCCGGGAGCGCCACGATGACGGACCTCGCGTTCTTGAACGCGAACAACCTGCACTTCGACTGGTTCATCAACACGAACAACTGGACCGATCCGGTCACCGGCGACTGCTCGACCGAGACGGATTTCGAGCCCCACAACGACATCCTGCTCATCGCGCAGACGCAGAACATCGGCAATCACACGGTGCATCACGTCCTGATGGCCGGTGAGCCGCCGGCGTCGTGGCTGACGCCCACGCCGACGATGGCGCAGTGCTGCGACTGCACGTACAACAGCAGCGTGACGTGCGATTCCGAGCTCCAGGGGGTCGAGACGGTCGTCAACACGATCACCAAGGGTGGCCGGCCCCACCTGACGCGGATGCGCCCCCCCTACGGCGGGATGTGGACGACGCCGCAGTTCACGTCGGGCTACTCGGGCAACTTGGCGGACGAGCAGAAGGTGACCGCCAAGTACGCCGTGACCGCCCTGTGGAACATCGACGACGGAGACTCGAACTGGGATCCTTCGCAAGGCACCCCGCCCCCCACCGGCGATACGATCGCCAACAACGTCATGTCGGCCATCAGCAGCGGCGGCTACGGCATCGTCCTCCAGCACGCCGTCTTCCCGTGGACGGCCGATGCGCTGCCCAAGTTGTATGGCCCAAACGGGATGATCCCGACGAACCAGCTCGCCACGATCGAGGACGCGTTCTGCTGGAAGTACGGGAAGCACTCGTGGCAGCTCGTCGGCAACGGCCGAATGCCGAACTGATCTCGCCGAAACCGAGGCGGCCGCCGCAGTAACCGGACGCGCTTCAAGCGGAGCGACGCCGCCACAAGGCAATCGCGACGAAAAGAACGGAGGCCGAGAAGCCGCCTATCGCGCTGGCGGCTTGCTCGGCTTCGCAGCTGCACCCCCCTCTCGGAGACGAGGGCTTCTCGCCACCGTCTGCTGCTTCTGCCGGCAAGGTCGCGTCTTCGCTTGCACCGTCGGCTCCGTTCGAGCTCGCGTCTGGTTCGAGGCCTGCCTCCGGGCATTGGCCGATCGTGCCACGAACGACCGAGAGGTTCGGGTTGCATTGCGCGGCAATGCTGGATCCCGGGCAAGCCAGCGGACCGCTGAAGCAACCGAAGTAGGATTTGGTTTTGAACGTGAGGCCGTCGTCGGTCGACACACCCACGTGCTGAAGGGCGGTAGTGCCGGGCACGCGGATGCAGGCGTAGAGGGTGTCTCCCACAGAGGCCAGGCAGGAAACGGCTGTCGTCGATTGCCGGGAAAACGAGAGGCTCGTGCCGGAGTCGGCGGTCGCCCTGGCGAGGCGCACGCCATCGAAGGGACCGCCGATGAAAACCTTCGAATCCGTCTGCGGAGAGCGCGAACCCGAGGAGGGGACCGATGGCCTGGTACGCCGTCGCGAACGTCATCGCGCCGTCGTCGCTGACGAGGAGTTGATCGACCAGCGTGTCGTCGATGCGTACGTACAGCCGATTCGGATTGTTCGGATCGACGGCCGAGACGTAGGCAGAGGCATATCTCTGCTGAGTCGAGGAAGCGAGCGGGATGTCGGTCCGCGCGAAGGTGGCGCCGCCGTTCGTGGACGCGAGGACAACGCCCACGCGCTCGACGCCACCGTCCGCGGCGGTTCGCCAGCCGGCGCCTCCGACGTAAATCCGACTGGCGTCACTCGGGGCGACGTCGATGGTCTCGACGACGACCGTCGAATCGATAAAACCGCCTTGCTGCGTCCAGTTGTCGCCGTCGTCCTGCGTTTGCAGGATGCGTGTGAGGTACAGGTTGGTGCCCGCGTCGCTGACGCCGGAGTAGACGCTGGTGAGGGCGAGAGCAATGTGCGGATTGTCGCGACGCGACACGAGATCGACGATGCGATCGGTACGACGTGAACTTCCACGAGCAACCTCGGTCCGCGGAGACGGATACGCCTTCGTGCGTACCTGCGAGAATTTGCGTCGGCGTCAGAACGAGGGTCGGGTCTTGGTCGCCGCCGTCGGCGTAGCCGACCGAAGCCTCGCAGACCCATCCGAACGTCGCTCCCATGTCGTGGCTGAAGAAGAGACCGACGGTCGTCTCGACGGCGAGGAGCGTGGGGTCCACGGGCGACACGACGAGCTCGTTGGCGCTCGCCATCCGGCCATTCGCGCGCGCCTGCGCCGCGAGCGCGCAAAGCAGGCCGAGAGAGGGCACGCCGACCGCGAGGGACATGCCCAATTTCGAGCGAATGGCCATTGCGCGCAGGGCGGACCGCGACCTCATCTCCGAGAGATGAGTAGCGCGCGATGCGCGAGGCGGCTCAGACCGCCTTCGCCAGGCACACTCTCGAAATCCCGTGACGGTGAGCCGGCACGGGGAATCATCGGCGCGACCTCCCGTGACACCTGAGATCCAGGGGAAGCGATCGTCGTGAAGCTCACGGCAAGACGTGAACGAGGAGTGTCCCGCGCGCTGCTTGATCTCCAGGTGAGCCATGGGCCGCCTCCGCCGTTTTTTCTGCGAAAAGACCGGGCTCTGTTGAGGCTTCGCTGCCAGAAACCAGGATCAGTGCCCAGACCGTCGTCATCGACGCGCTTTGCTCCGCGTCGCCGGGCGCGAGCGCGGGGCGAGCAGGGACGCACGCAGTACCTGGCGCAAGTGACGGATATAGCGAGTCCTCGGCCAGCCGCGCTCGATCACGAGATCCTCCCAGACTCGGATCGAGGTGAGCGTCCAGAGCAGGTCCGCGGCACCTTCGATGGACCAGCCGCGGTCGAGGCGCCCCTCCTGGGCGAGGCGGGCCGCCAGGCGCCGGTGCCCGGCGCGACGGTCCGCCATCCGGTTCTGCCAGGCGGCTTCGGCATCGGGATCGGTTCGCCGGGCGGTGTCGAGCAGGGTCGCGATCCGATGGATGAGCGGCGTATACGAAGCGGTGTGCTCGACCAGCGCGTCGAGCATCGACGGTCCGTCCGGCGCCAATGCTATCGGCGCAATGCTGGCCGCCAGGTCGTGCTGCTCGTCGACGTGCTCGACCAGAGCGAGCAGGAGGCCGGCCTTCGACTGGAAGTGAAGATAGACCGCCTGGCGCGACACGCCGGCCTCGCGCCCGATCGCGTCGAGACCGATGCCGTGATAGCCGCGCTCCTCGAGAAGCCGACGGGCGGCGTCCAGGATCGCCGCGCGGGTGTCCGTCCTGTCGCTTGACATGCTGTAAAGCTAACGTAGTTTACATCCTGTAAAGCTACTCGGGGAGATTGCGCAATGTCGGTAGCGCAGATCGGAATCGGCGTGCTCGCAGCACTGGTGGGAGCGGTCGTTGCGGTGACCGCCTGGGCAGTCGTCTGCGAGCCGAAGCCGCTGCGCGGAGCCGCGCTCGACGCGGCGCCGGCCGCGAAGGCGTACGCCGAAGGGGTCATTCATGTCCTGACGGCGCGCTGGCCGCAGGTGCGGCAGCTCGACTTCCTCATCCGGGATCCGGAAATGCGAGTGCGCGGCTTCGAAATCGAAGGCGCCGGGCCGCCGATGTTGCTGATCCACGGCGGCGGCTCGTCGGCGATCCAGTGGGTGCCCCTTCTCGAGCAGCTGCGGGGGCGCCACCTGGTCGCCGTCGATCGCCCTGGCTGCGGCCTCTGCGACGGATTCGATTACACCGGCGTCGATCTGCGTCGCCACGGTACCGCGTTCGTCGGTTCGGTGATCGACGCGCTCCGGCTCGATCGACCGGTGCTGGTCGGCAACTCGATGGGCGGATTGTGGTCCATCTACTTTGCGATCGAATGTCCCGAACGGGTTGCCGGCGTGGTCCTGGACGGTACGCCAGCCGTTACCCTCGACACGGGCGTCCCGAAGCCGCTCCGGATGCTCGCGACGCCCGGTCTCGGCCAAGTCATGGGTCTGCGCCGGGCAAATCCGGCTACGTTGCGCGAGCGGCTGTCGGGTCTGCTCGGGCGGAACGCAATGGATCGGATCCCGGCCGATGTCTTCGATGTGGCTTGGCGCGGCTCGACGATTCCGGGCGCGAGCCGCAGCTTCCGGACCCTTGCACGTACGGTCTGCGCTGGCGGCGTGTCCCCCTCTTCCGACGAGCTGGCGCGGCTCGCCGCGCCGGTGCTGATCGTCTGGGGCGATGCCGACGTCTTCGGCGATCTCGCATTCCCCAAGCGCGCCCGACAAATGCTGCCGCACGCTCAGGTGGTGGTCCTGCCCGGCGCGGGCCATTGCCCCGAGCTCGACGATCCGCAGGCGGTCGGACGAGCCATCGCTACATTCGTCGATGGCCTGAGGGTCCCCGCGGTTGCCGCACCCGCACCCTGATGCGCGCTGCGGGTCGCGGAGGCGAGTGCAGTGCCGCGTGTACCAAGGACAGCGATTGCCGGACGGCTCGGCTTGCGTCTCCGGCATCCTCTCGGAGCCGGTGTCTGCGCGGACAGCAGCGTAGTCGCTCGCGTCGCGGCCCCAGCCTGAGGCGCGCGGTCGACTCACGGAAGCAGCGAGCTGCTTCGCAGCCGGACCTCCCCGCGGCTACGACTGGGCCGCAGGACGCTTCGCCGCAGCCAGGTCTCGCTTCAGCTCCGTCGCGTTGCGCCGCGGACCGTAGCCGGGCGTGTCGCGCTGAATGCGCCAGCTCTCCGATAGCGGCCCCGCGTCCACGGTGTCGAAGCCGAACTGATTGAGCATCCTCGTGACGACATCCTTGGCGCCGACGTCGTCTCCGGCGATGACGAGCGCGCGCCGGTTGGGGGTGCCGGTGGTTGGCCGTGCGTCGTGAGCTCCGCGGCGTAGATGTGATTGAAAGCCTTCACGACTTTCGACTTCGGGACGTGCGCCTGCAGAAGCTCCGAGGTGGTCGTCTTTTCCTCGTCGAGCTCGCGATGTGGCCGTCGCGCCCCGGGTAGTAGTTATTCGTGTCGATCACGATCTTGCCGGCGAGCGGTTCGACCGGTACCGCGCGGTAGGCCTTGAGGGGAACGGTGACGACGATGATGTCGCCGGCCTTGGCCGCCTCGAGCGCCGTCGCCGAGCGCGCCCGGGGTCCGAGCTCGGCGATGAGGTCGGCGAGCGTCTCGGGCCCGCGCGAGTTGCTGATGACGACGTCGTAACCATTCGCGACGGCTAGCCGCGCGACCTGGCTGCCGATGTGGCCCGCACCGATGAGTCCGAGGGTTGTCATGGTGAGGGCTTGGATGCATGCCGCCGTGACGAGGTTGTCGCCGGTACCTGGAAAGGGCGATTCGGCGCCTCCACTCAATCACGGTGCGGGCCGCGCGTTGCACGGGGACTGGAGGGCGCACGCAGGTGAGCGCCGCGGCCGCAGAGCGTGAACCCCAATGCGTTGAGCGATCCGTGCAGCTGCATCATCCGAGGGATGCTGATCCAGTCGCATCGAGTCAGCTCGCTGACGCCATAGATCCCGGCTACGACCATCCGCGGCGGAGGCGAGCAGCAGCGTACTCTCGAGCGGAGCGCTCGCCTCGCGGGCAACGGCCACCGAAACGCGCGCAGGCAGCGGCCGGGGCGCAGCGCCAAGCGGAGCTGCGGGCGCAGGCTGCGGAGCAACGCCTCGTTCAGCAGTGACGGCGAGACAGCCGTCGCGGGGCGCGCTGATTTGTCCGCGAGCGCTCCCGCTCTCAGCGCGCCGCCGTGGGCGCGAGCGCATCGAGCATGCGCTCGAAGGGGGCGCGGGCGCGCTCCACCTGGGCTGACGGGCCGAGCATCTTGAAGAAGTACGGCATCCCGCCCGGATCGACGATGGCGGCGAGCAGGGTCCAGCCCTTGTGAGATTCGGCCGAGGCGCCCGGTGCCATACCTGCGGCCCCGACGAACGTGCCGGCGATGTGGACGACCGTCACCTTCATGCCGTGGACTGTCTTCTCCTTGCGCTCGGCCACCGGCGAGCCGTCGAACTGACCTTGCCAGCGCTCGACGTTCGCCTCCGTGGAGCCGCCAGCGCGAACGACGGTGACCTCGGTCGCGTCGCCCACGCGGTAGGTCGCGAGGCGCATCGAGTTGGTGTTGGGCGCCGCGGCCCAATCGGCGGGGGCCTTCCATTCGAGGGCAGCGGCCTCGGACTCGAGGTCGCTTTCGCCTCCGCCCTGAACTCCATGGGAGCCGGCGCCGGCGGCCGTGCCCGTGATGGGCGGATGGTTCGGCGGGAGCTGCTGCGCCGTGGCTTCCGTCGGCTCGGTCGGGTCCGCGAGGTCGGGGATGTCGTCGGCGCTGACGCCCGCACTCTCGACAGGAGCAGGAGCAGGAGCAGGAGCAGTGGTGGCGGCGGCGGGATTGCGATCGATGAGCACGAACGCGGCAACCGCCACGGCGAGGGCGGCGGGCCACGTGAACACGGACAATCGGATGGCCATGGCCCTCTCCCATGCGCGGTCCGTGCCGCATGGAGAATCTCGTACTTCGACCGATGGGCGGCGCTCATTTTGCGCGAAGCCGCGAAAGCTGCGCACACCCAAGCCGGGCGGGGTCAGAGCTGATGGCAGGCCTTGCAGGGCGAGTCGAGGGTGGGCCGCTGGTGGCTCGTCCACCCCGGACGGTGCGGGCTGCCGCCGATGCCTCCCACACGGTGGCACCCGACGCATAGCTGCTCGCCGGCGCCGCTATGGCACGCCGCGCATACGGAGGGATCGCGCCAGGCTGCGGGACCGTGCTCGTTCGACTCCCCGCGAAGGCCGACCCACCCCGCCGGGTGGGGGCTCGGACCGCCGGACGCCACGTCGACTCTCTCCCGGGCGTGACAGCCCTCGCAGAAGTCCGAGGTGTGGCAGGTCGTGCAGAGACCCGGCTGAGTGCGTGCTTCGAGCGGGTGCCGCGCCAGAAAGCCCGCCCGGTGGACGCCGGCGCGAAGCGGGTCATCGAAGGCCATCTTCTCCGGCAATATGGGCACGGTCTGCCCGTGGCATCCCCCGCAGAACTTCTGCGCGTGACACGTCGCGCACAGCTCGCTCGACGAGAGAGCGCGGTTTCCGTGCTCGCGCAGCCAGTCACCGTCGTGAGCCACGTGGCTCGAGGGCCGCACCTGCTCGCCGCGGAGGTCCTTGTGGCAGCGGTCGCAGGTCCGCCCCGCCGCGAACTCTTGCTGGTGCTCGTGGCACGTCAGGCACACCGCCATCGGCGGGAGCACGTGGGAGTCGGTCTCGACCCCTTGATGGCAATAGGCGCAGTTGCCCTTGAGGCGTACGTAGTGCGTGGAGTGATTGAATTTGAGGTTGTCGTGGTCCATTTGCGCCTCGGCACGGGTCGTGTCGAGGCCATGGCAGCCTCGGCACTCGTGCGTGTCGTGGGGCTTGGCGTGGCAGCTCACGCATTTGGCGGTGTCGGGCAGGTGGAGCGAATCGCCGTCCGTCGACGAGGTGATCCCGTCGTGGCATTGCACGCAGCTCACGCCGCCCTGAGCCGTGTGCTTGTGGTGAGGGAAGGGCGGCCTCGAGGCAGGATGCACGCCGAGGAGCTGCGCGCATGCCGCCAGCAGCAGGGCGAAGAGCAACAGCAGTGGGCCGCGCTTCCATCGTTGCCATCGGGGCCGACTCATCGCGAACCCCAGGCCCAGCTGACGCGCGCGAGCGCGTTGACCTCGCGCGTGCTCGTCGGCGTGGACGCCGCTTCCACCGCGCCGCTGACCTGCCAGTGGTCGACGGGCGACCAGCGAAGCGCGGCCAACCCCCACGGCCACACCGCTCCACGTCCGCGCGGATCATCGGGGCTCACCAGCTCGAGCTCCGTCGACGCCCCGATCCGCTGCGCGATCGGCAGCCGCAGCATCAGGCGCGCGCCGGTCCACCGATTGGGTCCGGATCCCTGGCGCCGCCCTTCCACCGAGAGGGCGCCTTCTCCCCGATCGTCGAGGCGAAGCGTTGCGCGCAGCGTGGCGTCGACGCCGACGTCGCCGGCCGTGTCCCTCGCGGCGACCGTCGGCAAGAGGTCGAGCCGGGGAAACATGCGCCACCGCACCGTCGCCCCCACGGTGTCCGCCGGCATGTCGCCCAGCGCGGAGAAGAGCGAGGTGGCCGGGATCAGCCGCGACGGCGATCGATGGGTTGCGAACATCTCGGGGCGCAAGTCGCCGAATCGCCCGGCCAGCGAGGCGCCCGCCTCGGCGATCCCGGGATCGATGAGGTCGTAGATTGCATGGGTGGCCAGGTCGAACCACTTCACCGGCGCGGACGCGCAGTCGAAGCCGGCCTCTTCGAACGAGGGGGCGCCCTGGTCCCGCTGCTGGAGGTACGAGACCCCGAAGCTCGTGGTGCGGCCGAGAGACTGCGCGATTCTGCCGCCCGAGACCCAGTCCCCGGACTTGTACCCGGCGACTTGCGTCACCACGGGCACGCCCCCGAACGCTTCGACGCTCGTACCGGTCGGAGCCCGGGCGCGGCCCATCGCGCCGTCGAAGTGGATGGGCCGCAGCGCGCCCGCGGTCGCGAACTGACGACCGAGGCGGAGCTCTGCCCAGTTCCGGGGGTCGTGCAGACGTACCATGACCGTGAGCGCGTCGACCGGAGCGGTCTGGCTTCCCGAACCGTTGCCCGCCCACACGAGGGCCTCCGTGTCGACCCACGGGTGCGCCTTGTCCTCGCCCTGCACCACGACGAGTCCCACGGGAGACTGGGGTGCCTGCGAGTATCCAATGGCGTCGATGCCGAGCCGGTAGGGGTCGGCGGCCACCCGCCGCGTCGTCGCCATCGCGACGACGACGATGACGACCGCGCCGCTGCGGCTCGATTGCGAGCTCATGGCCGGAAGTCCACGACGCCGTTGACGTGCGTGGCCTTGGAGAAGACGTGACAGAGCTCGCACACCGCGACCGTCACGTTGGCCGGAAGGGTCGGGTGCAAATCGCCGTTACGGCAGACGACGGGTGGAAAATCGTGGCAAGCGTTGCACTGGGCGGAGCCCCCGGAGTTGTCCGTCCATGTCGGGTCGCGACCGGGGCCGGCATCGACGTCCGGCGAGCGGTTGAAGTGGCACCAGACGTTGCACGTCGCGTTGGTCGAGTCGAACTTGTCCGGCGGCGGCGACGCCGCCCCGCCCCGCCCGAACCCTTGCGTCCACGGGAACACCACCTGGGCTTCCGGCTGATTGAAGTGGCCCGGCTGCACGATGGCGCTGGGAACCACGTGGCAGTCCTGACACGGCAAGGGATTGGTGCTCCGATCCGGCAGGGTCCCGTCGAGGTGCCTGACGTGCGCGCCGACGCCGCGCGCGGTCGGGTCCGTGGAGCCATCGAGCGACAGGGGCGGGTAGGCATGGCCGTTGGACCCGTGACAGGAGGTGCAGGAGGCCGTGAGCTCGACCTGACCGTCGACGTGCGTCGAGCCCGTGGGCGACGGGTGACACGTCGTGCACGACGCGGTGTCGCTGGTGGCCACGCGTGCCCAGCGCGCGTGGTTCGACGGCGGGGCTTTGTGGCAGCCGTTGCACTGGATTGGGACGGGGCTCGTCCACGCGGGGGACGCCGCACCATGGCAGTAGGTGTTCGAGCAAACTTGCGTGTGCGAGTCCCAGGTCGGCGGGGCGCCCGCCGCCGCTCCCTGCAACGCCAAGTTGCCGAAGCGGATGATGGTGGAAGCATCGCCGCTGGCGTGGCGCTGCACGTCCGCGGCGGTCTCCACGGGGACCTGGTGACAGGTGTTGCAGAACCGCGCGTGCGCCCAGTGAGCGCCGCTCGAAGGGCGAGGCGTCCCCTGGCTCCCGTGGCACGTCGTACACGCAATGGGACCGTTGGGCGCCGAGTGGCACCCGGCCTGGCTGCAGCTGACCGCGACCGCACCGCCCGAGAAGTCGTCGCCATGACACTGTTGGCAGCGCGAGAGCGGAAAGCCGTTCTTGCTCAGCCACGTCGCGTGAAAGTTCGGGTTCTCGGTGTCGACGCCGCCGTCGGCGTTCCGGTTCGCCCAGCCCGCAGGGTGCGCTCCTGCGGGCGCCGGCTGCTCGCGGGATTCCGCACAGCCCGCCGGAACGCACGCAGCGACCACCAGCACGGCCAGGCACGTCGCCCGGGCTGTCGGTCGCGATGCGGGGGGCCTGGTGAGGGGGGGCATGAGGCGTCGCGGGCGCTTACGGCAGAGAGTTCAGCTGGGTGGTCGTGCTCACGATGACGCTCTCGAAGAAGGGCAGGTTGTGGACGCCCCAGGTCTGGTCGTCGTGGAGAAGCGCTTCGTTCCAGATGGACTCGGCAACGAGGCTCCGGGGCGCGAACACCGGCACCGCCGGAGAGCCAGCCTTGACGTTATTCAGGTTGATGGAGACCGGCGCCGAGCCGCCGTACGTCGCCGACGCGAGCGCGCCGGTCGCGGTGCATTCCGACGTTCCCGTCAGCGTGGGATAGGGCATCCAGAGCGTGGTGAGCGCGCGCCACTCCGCGGGCGGCAGCGGCTCGGTGATGGCGGTTGCCGTGGGAGCGACGGCGAACGTGAACGAAGGAACGCCCGTCGCGGCTCCTGCGCAGAGGAAGTCGCCTGTCGCCGTGTCCTCGGCCGAGATCACGGTGTAACCGCCGGAGGCCGC
The DNA here is from genome assembly GCA_963720145.1 of uncultured delta proteobacterium. GTDB lineage: Bacteria > Myxococcota_A > Polyangia > Polyangiales > Polyangiaceae > Palsa-1150. The sequence goes on along the minus strand of CAVREO010000022.1, from coordinate 369,715 downwards.
TGCGGCCGCAAGCGCGGCGGCGACCTTCGAGAACAGGACCTGGTCGAGCGCCACCATCTGCGACTTGACCGCAGCCTGCAGAGCCACGCCGTCGACGGTCGCTGAGCCCGCGTCGGGGTTGCCGTGACAGCGGGAGCAGATCGTCAGGTCGGCCACGAACGAATGGTTCTGCGTCTCGCCTGCGGCGCGCTCCGCTGCCGTTGGCGACCCGTAGTGGCACCCGACGCAGGTGTCAGTCACCGCGAGGTGAGGCGAGGGCGTGGGCGGCACGAAGAACGCGTTGACCCCGAAAAGGACGTCGGTCTGCGGGCCGTCGTGCGGGGTCGGAATGGCGTTCGGATTGTTTGCCAGCGAGAGCGCCCCGAGCGCCCCGTTGCGCTGGTTGTGGCAAGCCATGCACACCGCGCCGGCGCCGACCCCCGTGATGGGTCCCTGGCCGTTGGGCAAGCCTCCGGGCAGCGCGTCGTACAGGCGAAGCTGGTGCGGGTTGCCCGCGGCGTTGTGCGGGTCGTGGCACGCGGCGCAGGTCTGCGGCTCCACTTGCGCAGCGGTGAGCCCGAGGTTCGCGAGCGACTGCGTCGTGGCGGCGTTCGACTGGGTCGTGCCGCCGTCGGTGCCGACCTCGAAGGCCGCAGGCAGACCGTCCGCGGTGAGATACCCGGTGTACCCGGCCGCGAGTTGCTGGCTGTACTGGGAGTAGCCCTGCGCGCTGTGGCAGCGGCCGCAGTGGCCCGCGCCGGTCTTGCGGGCGTCGACGGTCGCGACCTCGCGCGCGAGCGATAGGTTTGCGTGCGGGCTCGACTTCCACTGCGCCAGCTTCGGGTACGCGCTCGCCTGGCCGTGGCACTGCCCGCACACGCCGGAGCCGAAGGACATCGCCGCGATGTTGTCGCTGCCGCCGTCTGCCGCCGTATCCGGCGTCACGCCGAGCATCAGCCGGGTGTTCATCGGTCCGTGGCAGCTCTCGCACTGCACGTTGCCGAGCTGGGCGAGGTCAGGCTCGGTCGAGACCAGCGAGTCCCAGGTGCCGGCCGCGGGGTCGTTCGGAAAAGCCCATCCGTCTTTCTTGGCCACGTCGCCGAAACCGCCGTTGTTCGCGGCCGGGGGGAAGCTCGAGTAGCCGACGGTGTGGCACGCAACGCACGCCGCACCGGCATCGGGGGTGATCCCGTCCAGCTCGTTCGTGAACGTGGTGGCGTGCGCCGTCGTGCGCCAAGGCGTGAACATGTCCGGCGCCAGCGGCGAGACGCCCGTGAAGGGGACGGACGTCGAGCCTACGTGGCAGCCGGCGGTCTGGCAGGCCTGCGTCACGTAGTCGTTTCCCACACCGGCGTCGCCGCCGGAGACGCCGTCCCAGTCGTGCGCGTACACGCGAGTCGACTTGCCGGAGATGCTCTCGGTGACCGTGTACGTGCCCGACACGTCGGGGATCATCGAGGTAAACTGGGTCGTCGCATGCGCGAGCATCGCCCCCGAGCCGGGCGCCTGGCGGGTGTCGAGCGACCAGCTCCACGACGTCTGCAACCCACCGTCCGCGCCGAACGTGTCGCCTTGTAGCCAGACCGGGATCCCGACCGGGACGTTACGCAGGCCGCTCGAGGGGGGTGTCGCCTGGACGAGCACGTCGGCTCGAGCCGTGTGACCCTCGGGATCCGTCGCGGTGAACGTGAAACCGTAGTTGCCTGTCTCGTCGGGGCTGAAGCTCATCGCCCCGAAGCGCGCCGGAACGAGCCCGCCGTCGTGCTCGCCGAGCACCACGTTCGGGTTGGCCTCGAGCTTCGCTTCGGAGAGCTTCAGCGTGGTAAACGAGATGGCGGTGGTGCTGGCGCCCGTCAGCCCGGATGCGGCGAGGCCGCGGGTCTGTGTCCAGGCGTAGTGCAGCTTGGTCGGGTCCGAGTCGGGCGCGCTCACGTGCGCGCTCACGGTGACGGGGCTGTCGAAGCCGGCGGTGAGGTCATCGCTCACGACAATCGTCGGTCCGTCCGCGGAAGGGTCGGTCGCCAGCGTCACCGCGACGTGTGTCGTCCCCGAGGGACTCGCGGTCACGCCGAGTACCGCCTTGTCGACATACCCCGCGCGCTGGATGGTCAGGCCGTGGACGCCGACCGAGACCCTCATGCTGAAGGTCCCGTCACTCGCGGTGGTGGCGGTCGCCGAGCCCGACGTGTCGGTGACCGAAGCGCTTCCGAGCGGCTTGCCCGTCGCAGCGGCCGTCACCGTGCCGGCAATCGTGGCGAGTGCGCGCGGTCCGGGGGGACCCGGAGCTCCCGCCTCGCCCGTGAGCCCCGGGGGTCCCGGCGCTCCCCGCGACCCGTCGCTGCCGCGCGAGGCACAGCCGACCAAGAACGCAGACAGCGCAATCGCCGTGCGCCGCGCAAACCCGCTAGCCCAGGCGGACATGGCCAGCGTGTCGCGAAGCAAGGATAGAGCCAGAGCTCGTCAGGACGGCTTTTCGGCAGCTCGCCGCAGATCTTCACGAAACCGGACGAGAGGTTCGTTCTCCTTTTGCGGCGAAGCGCAGACCTTGCGCCAGCCGGGCCGTCCAGAAGCCTCGATTTCGGAATCGCGGCACTGTCGCATTGGTCGCGAACGTGCAAGGGAAACGCCGCCATGAAATCAGCCATCCGCAGTGCCCTGATCCGCAAGCTCCAAGCGCATGCCGACGCTCACGGACTGGTCCTCCTCGTTGCGTTCGCGGGCTCCGTCGCAGGTTGCACCACCCGCGGCGCCCCGTCCTCGGGCGGCGTGCCCGAGCCTTCGGCCGCAGCGGCGGCCGTATCCGCCCCCGCCTCCTCGCTCGCACCCTTGCCGGTGCACGCCACGACGGCGCCCGTGACCGGCACCGTGGCGGAGACGATGGAGGCCGCAAGCTACACGTATGTCCGGCTGACCACGCCGAAGGGTGACCAGTGGGCCGCCATTCCGCAGGCGAAGGTCGCGGTGGGCGATACCGTGACGATCGCGAATCCGATGGTCATCGACGGTTTCACCAGTCCGACCCTCAAGCGCTCGTTCGACCACATCCTCTTCGGAACGCTCGCAGGCGGGCCACCGCCGCCGCCAGCGCGAGGCAACCCCCACGCAGGGCTGACGCTGGACGAGACGGCGTCACCGGCCGGTCCGCCCGTTCCGAAGGCGACGGGCGCGAACGCGTACACGATTGCCGACGTCCTGGCCGGGAAAGCGACGCTCAAAGACAAGACCGTCAGCCTGCGCGGGAGGGTGACGAAGTACAACGCGTCGATCCTCGGGAAGAACTGGCTGCACCTGCAGGACGGCAGCGTGAAGAGGCCGGCCGACGACGGCAGCATCGTCGTGACCACGCAAGCGACGGCGAGCGTCGGCGACGTCGTCGTCGTGCAGGGCGTCGTTCGCACCGACAAGGACTTCGGCGCCGGCTACTCGTACCCCGTGATGATTGAGGACGCGACCATCACGAAGTAACGAATGCGCGCCCGCTTCGGCGGGGTGCGGCTGGCGGGATGCCCGCCCCCCAAAAAAACTCCCGGCCACCCGCGAGAAGCGGGCGACCGGGAGGGGCTGGGATCCTGCTGGGGAGACGTTCTTGGTAGGAGAGGACGTTCCTAGTAGGTCCCGTTCGTGGTGGCTGTCTGAACGGCCGCCTGCGTGGCGCTGATGACGGCGGTCGTCCACGGGAAGTTGTGGAGGCCGCCCGAGCCCTCGTTGCTGAGCATGTTCCAGTTCCAAACGGACTTCGCCGTGACGGTGCTCGGCAAGTACACGTAGCCGGCGTACGCCGTACCCTGGACCGTCTGCGTGTTGCCTGCGAACGCGGGAGCCGGCACGAATGCGGCGCCGCAGGAGGTGGTGCCGCCGACGCCGCCGCTGCCGGCCTGGATGGTGTAGATGGCGACGCTCAGCTTGACCGGGGCGGTCAACGTTCCGACCTGCGTCGTGATCTGCTGCGGATCGAAGTAGGGAATCGACAGCGTGTTCGCGTTGAGGTTCAAGGTCACGCTGGTCGACGGACCGCCCAGGGCAACCGACTTGATCGTGCCCGGCGGCAGCCAGACGTTCGAAGGCGCGATCGGGAACGGTACGGCCGCGGGCACCTGGCTCGAGGCGCAGGAGCCGCCCGTGCAGAGTGGGCTGGCGATGCCGCTCGCGCGGACGCACAGGCCGAGATTGAGCCCGGTGGTGCTGTTCAGCGCGGCGACGTCGGCGATCTCCTTGTTCACGATCGCCGTACCGAGGGTCGCGAGCTCGGTCTTGACCTGAGCCTGCAGCGCGCTGCCGTCGACGGCCGTCGAACCGTGGCAGTTGCTGCAGATGGTCGAGTCCGTCTTGAACGCGTGGTTGACCGTCTCGCCGGCGGCGGTGTTCGCTGCCGACGGCAAGTTGACGTGGCAACCGACGCAGGTGTCCTTGATGGCCAGGTGGGGCGACGGGTTGTAGCGCGGCACGAAGAAGGCGTTGAAGCCGAACAGGGCTTCGGTCGCCGTCGAGTCGTGCGGGGTCTCGGCGTAAGGCGAGGAGTTGACGGTATCGGTGTGCTCGCCGTTACGCCCGTTGTGGCAGGCCATGCAGACCGCGCCGGCGCCAACGCCGCTGATCGCGCCCTGCCCGCTCGGCAGACCCGGCAGGCTGTCGTAGATGCGAAGCTGCCTGCAGGCGACGTTGCCGTTGTTCCCCTGCTTGCTGCAGTCCACGCCGGCAGCCCCGTACACCGCGTTGCTGTGCGGGTCGTGACAGGCGACGCAGGTCTGACTCTGGACCTGGGCGGCGTTCAGGCCGATCGAGGAGAGGTAAGCCGCGGTCGGGGCGTTCGCGCCACCGGGCGCGAGCTTCTTGTCGTCGGTCGTGATGAAGTCGTAGCGACCGGTCGCTCCATTGGTGAGGAGCCTGACGTACTGGACGAAGCCCTGTGCGGAGTGGCACCGGGCACAGAACTGAGCGCCGCTCTGCGGGTCGGCACCGCCGCCGTAGGTCGACGCCTTGCTCTCGACGGTCGCGCGCTGGATGGCGAGCTGCAGGTTGCCGTGCTTGCTCGGGCCCCACTGGCTGGGCAGATTGTGGCTGGCTCGCTCTTCGTGGCAGCTTGCACAGATCTGCGCGCTCCAGTCGACCCGCGCGTTGTACAAGGGCAGGCTGTTGGGGTGGGTAGTGGCCGGACCCTCGGCAGGACCGTGGCAGTTCTCGCACTGGATCGCCGCCATGGGAGCGAGCTTCGGGTAATTCGAGACGAGGTCCTCATAGGGGCCCGGGGTGAGCGGACCGCCGTCGGGCGCGGTGATGGTCGCCGGCCATCCCCAGAGGCCTCCGTCGTTGCCGGTCTGGCTCATCTGGTAGGTGAAGCCGCCGTTGAGCTTGTTGTTCTGCGCCGTGGCGACGTTGGACCAGCCGAGCGTGTGGCACTGCAGGCAGGCCTCCCCGAAGTGGCCGCCTACCCAACCGTCCATCTTGCGCTGCAGGGCCGAGGCGTGAGCCGTACCCTGCCACGCACTGAAGAAATCGGGCGCCAGGCCCCCGACCTGATCGATCTGACCGAGGCCCGGTGTGAAGTAGGCCCCCGCATCGGCGGAGTGGCACGTAGCGCAGAGCAGATTCGTCTGGTTCGCGATCCCGAGGTACGTCCCCGCGTAGACGGCGACCTTCGTGGTCTGCGTGCCGTAGGTGCCGGCGTCCCAGCCAGGACCCGTGCCCGGGACGGCGTACGTAGACGTCTCTACGACCTGGAGATCGTATTCGCCGACGGCGTCGGGGACGAACGACGGGTATTGCGTGTTCGCGCCGGCCAGCGTGGCCGTCGCGACCGCGGAGCCCGTCGGCGCCTGGGTCACGGTCCACGTCCAGCTCGTGTTCGGCCACATCCAGAACGACGCCCCCTGCTCGAGCCAGTTCGGCGCCGCGAACGTGTCGCCCTGAAGGTAGACCGGGTTGCCGACGGGCACGTTGGCGAGGTTCGGCGTCTGCCAGGTCGACCGGATGGTCTGCGAGAACGTGTAGAAGTGCCCTTCGGGATCGGTCGCCGTGAGCGCGACGGTGTAATTGCCCGTCTCGTCCGGGTTGATGCCGAGCACGCCCGCCCGGCCGATGTACCCCATCGAAGCACCGGCATCGAGGGGCGAAGCGTACGGGTACATCTCGACGGCCTTCGTCTGAGCGAGCGACATCGTCGTGAACGCCGCGGACGAAGGCGTCGGCGTGCCTGTGAACGAATACTTGCCGCCCGGATTCGTCGTCGTCGGGGCCGTCACCACTTTCCATGCGTACGTGAACGCTCCCGCGTCGTACCCGCTGGCGTCCGCGAAAGAAGAGACGTTGACGGTGACGGTCGTACCGAAGCCGACGGCGTACGGGTCCGTACTGCCATTGGAGCTCGACACCGAAAGCTGGAACGTCGGCGCGTCGGCCGTCGCTGTCGTGGCCGCAGCGGCCGCTCCCACTACGCCGGCGGTCGTCGTCGTGTCGGTCGCCAGAGTCACGGCGAGAATGGTCGGTCCTCCCACCGAATTGCCGACGGTGATGGTCTTCGAAACGAAGCCGGAGGCAGAAAACGCGAGCGAATAGAATCCGATCGGCTCGTTCTTGAGAGAGAAGGTGCCGGTGCCGTCGGTCTTGGCTGTCGTCGGGGCGCCCGCGTCGCTGATCGCCCCGTCGGCGGCCACCCCCAAGGCCACCGTCACATTGGACAGAGGACGGCTGTCGGCCGCGGAGAGGACCGAGCCGCCGATGGTGCCAACGAGCGCCGTGGTACCCGCGTCGCCCGATGTCCCGGAAGGACCCGGAGGGCCGGGTGGTCCCTGGGCTCCGGCTTCGCCGGGCGGACCCGCGGGGCCCGCGCTGCCGGTCGAACCGCAGCCAATGGCGACCGACGCCAGAATGCAGATCGCGATGCCGGAATACGAGCCGCGCATGGGAGTTACCTCGTGGATTTGATCAGGGTGGCAAAGCCCCCGAAGCAAGGCTGAGGCCACGCGCGTCATCCGCGCAACTCGCGGATGTTCCGGACCTTTCTAAAATCAGAGACGCTCGACGCAGCGCACCGTTTCCGCACTCGTGCATTCGTTTCGCTCGAGCGGTATTTGCGAATCGCCAGCAAGCGTCTCTCACGGAGGTCGCTTGTTCGCCGCGAGAGCGCCGGCGCCGAGTGGGATGGATTCGTCGCGCTGAACGTGCGCTCTCGCGCAGAATTTGCTCCCCTCGTGCCGGCGGCGCCGCGCCGAAGAGTTGGTACGAACCGCGCAGGGAAGCACGGTTTCATGCCGCAAGGATCCGTTCCCGCAAGGCGCAAGCGCGCGAGCCTTTATCGCAACTGGGTGACGTATTGCGGGATGACCCTCGCGGTCAGTGGGGTCGTCCTCATCTTCATGGCGATGCTGTTCCAGTACAGCATCCGGCGGCCGAGCCCCTACGCGGGCATCATCACGTACGTCGCCTTCCCATCGGTCGTCCTCCTGGGCATCGCCCTCGGCCTGGGTGGCATGTGGCGCGAGTCGCGGCGGCGCCGGCGGCTAGGAACGGCGGAGGCCCTACCCTTCCCGTCGGTCGACCTGAACGATCCGCGGCAACGGCGCCGCTTCGTGCTTCTGGCGGCGGCCACCTCGGTAGCCGTCGTGGCGCTCGCGTTCAGTGGGTACAACGGCTTCCTCCTGACCGAGTCGGTCAGCTTCTGCGGAAGCACCTGCCACGTGCAGATGGGACCGGAGCTGACCGCGTATCGGAACTCGCCGCACGCGCGCGTCGCGTGCGTCGAGTGCCACGTCGGCGGTGGAGCGGGGCCCTATGTCGCGTCCAAGGCGAACGGCGCCAAGCAGCTCGCCGCGGTCATCTTCCACACCTACGATCGGCCCATAGCCACTCCCGTCCGCGGTCTGCGTCCCGCGCGCGAAACATGCGAGGAGTGCCACTGGCCGGCCCAGACATGGGGCTCGCGGCTCTACGAGCGTCCCCACTTCCGCTACGACGAGAAGGCCACGCGCGAGCAGATCTCGATGCTCGTGAAGATCGGCGGCGGGGAGAATCTGTACGGCACCGGCATCCACTGGCACATGGTCGTCCAGAACGAAGTCACGTTCGTCGCCGACGACGATCACCTCCAGAGCATCCCCTGGGTCCGCGTGAAGCGGCCGGACGGCACCGCGACGGAGTACTTCCGGAAATTCAACCCCGTGGAGCCCGGGGCGTTGCCGACGATGACCCATCACACCATGGATTGCATCGACTGCCACAACCGTCCGGCGCACGCCTTCGAGACCCCCGACGTGGCCGTCGATCGCGCGCTCTCCGTGAACGGCTTACCCTCGACGCTACCCTGGGTGAAGCTGCTCTCGGTCGACACGCTCTCGGCCGACTACGCGACGCGCGACTTCGCGCACGCGGGCATCGACAAGAACGTGCGCGCGTTTTACGCCGAGCGTTACCCCGACCTCGCGGCGACGCGCGCGCAAGACGTGACCCGGCTCATCGACGGGCTCGAGGCCATCTACGATGCCAACGTATTCCCCGAGATGAAGGTGAGCTGGAAGTCGTATCCCAACAATCTGGGCCACCGGAACTCGCCTGGATGCTTCCGCTGCCACGACGGCCAGCACGTCTCACCCGAGGGCAGAGTGCTCGTGTCCGACTGCACGGTCTGTCACACGCAGCCCCAGCGCGGTGCCCCCTCGGTCGACGGGACGGTGGCGCCCGGCCCGGCGACGCAAGACTGGCACCCCTGGCAGACGCCCGAGAAGCATCTGAAGATCGAGAAGCACAAGAACATCCTCTGCAGCGAGTGCCACATCGCGGGGCGTCGCCCCAAGACGGAGTGCAACGAGTGCCACAGCCACTAGTCGGCGACTCGGAGCGCCAGGCCCGAAGCGGCGCGAAGCGTTACGGGTGACCGGCGTCGCGTACGAGCCGCAGGTAGGCCGCGGGGATCGCCTCGGGCGGCAAGGTCCCGCGCACGGGCTGATCGATGCGGGGGGGACAGCCAACGGCTTCGAACGAGCCGGACACACAGCTCTTCTTCTCGTCGGGGAAGCACACGGCCAGACCGCCGGACAAGCGGCCATCGGGTCCCGGCTCGTGCAGCGCCAGGATCGCGCTGCCGTTGCCTACCCCCACCCACGCCCCGCCCTCGAACGTCTGGTAGTGAACCGCCCATCCGCCGGGCGTGCCGGCGGGACCAACCCGCGCGCTGATCGACTCGATGCGATCCGGTCCTTCCAGTCGCAGCCAGACGGTGGTGGACGTGGGTGGAGAAACCGGTGTGCACGCAGCTTCCGCGTTGCCGGACGAGAGCGCGATGTCCGTGTGCGCGTATCCGGTCCGGCGGTCGATGACGTAGCGCGCGTCCCGCAGCACGAAAGGAGCGCCGTGAATGCGGCCGCTCACGGGGGCATCCGGGATGGCCTCGGGCGAGGCTACGGGCGGCTCGACTGCCGCCGGCTGCGTCGGACGCGCTTCTTCGCGGCAGGAGAGCAGCGTGGCGAGCGCCGCAGGGGCGAGCAGGACTGACGCTCGCATCACTCGGCGGGCTCCGTGCGGGCCGTCGCGATGCGGAGCTGGCCGAGCTCGATGGGCACGGCGGCCTTCAGCAGGAGTGTGTAGATGAGCGCCCCCAGCGCCCAGATCGCGGCCGAGACGCAGAACTCGGTGAAGCTCGGGCCGTACTCGACGATCTCGCCCAGCGGCGTCGGAACGAAGCCGGGGATGACGAGGCCCATGCCCTTCTCGACCCAAACCCCAATGATCGCGGCCGCGCAGCCCGCCCGCAGTACGCCCGCATGGCGGTGCAGCTTCGGCGTGACGAAGACGGCCGCTGCGAAGACGTCGAGGGCCATGGCAGCCCATATGTACGGGACGAGCTTGTGGTGCCCGCCTAGCCCAAAGAGGAGATACCGCATGGACACGGCGTGCTCCTTGAAGCTGTAGAGCTCCGTGAATATCTCCGAAAAGAAAAAGAAGAGGTTGATCAGCATGGTCACGGCGACGATCTGCCGCAGGCGGTTCAGCGCCTTGGCGCTGACCGGGAACGCCATGCGGTCGCGCACCTCCGACAGCGCGATGATCATGAGCGAGGGCCCGGCGGCGAACGCCGAGACGAGGAAGCGCGGCGCGAGGATGGCGGCGTTCCAGTGCGGCCGCGCCACCATGCCGCTGTAGAGGAAGGCGGTGACCGTGTGAATGCTGACTGCCCAACCGATCGACAGGAATACGAACGGCAGATAGAGCTTGGGGCTCGGCTTCTTGCCCCGAAACTTGGCGAAGAGCAGGTACGTCGTGATGTAGAGGTTCAGCGCGAGGTAGCCGTTGAGGACGATGACGTCCCAAGACAGCATCGACGACGGCCAGTTGAACCGACCGATCCCGGGCATCAGGTGCCAGAAGCGGTCGGGCCTTCCGATGTCGACCATCACGAAGGCGAGACACATCGTGAGCACCGCCACGGCGAGGAGCTCGCCGAGCAGGACGACGTCGTGGAGCGCGTGGTCCTCGTAGACGTACGCGGGAATGACGAGCATCACCGCCGCCGCCGCCATTCCGACGAGATAGGTGAAGTTCGCGATGTAGGCCCCCCACGGGACCTGGTCGACCATGTTGGTGGCCACCAAGCCCACGTGGAGTTGGTGCAGATAGGCGATGACCCCGAGCACGATCCAACCGGCGAGAAACAGCAGCCATAGGTAGTACCTGGCGCTGCCGCGCACCATCGCGCGCGCGGTCATGAGAATGAACTGGGGAAAGAGCAGGATGGCTCGCATCTCGTTCACGCAAAGAAGTAGTAAAAGCGCGGCAGGGTCGCGAGATCCTCCTTGAGCACGTAGACGCGCTTGCGCTCGATGATCTTGCGTATCTCGCTATTGGGATCGTTCAGGTTGCCGAACTTGCGCGCGCCCGTGGGGCAGGCCTCGAGGCACGCGGGCATTCGCCCCTTGCGCGTGCGGTGCAGACAGAACGTGCACTTCTCGACCACTCCCTTGAAGCGCGGGCGGTTCGACAGGTAACCCTGGTTCGGGTTGATGCGCTCCGGCGAAACCGTTGGCTGCGTCCAGTTGAACCGGCGCGCGAAGTACGGACAGGCGACGACGCAGAAGCGGCACCCGATGCACCAGCTGTAGTCGATCACCACGATACCGTCGGGCTCTTTCCAGGTCGCGCCGACCGGGCACGCCTTCACGCACGGCGGGTTGTCGCACTGGTGGCACTGCACCGGCAGGTAGAACTTGCCCTTGGCAGGCACGCTCTCCTTATCGTCGTAGTTCGGCGTCGACTCGGCGAAATCGAGCGAGCCCGCCTCCATTTCGAAGACGCGGATGTAACGGATCTCGGGATCGTCCGGTAGGTTGTTCTCGCGCGCACACGCCTCCACGCACCTGCGGCTGCCGTTGCATACGGACAAGTTCAGGGCGTACGCAAACTCGACGCCGTCGATGGGCGGCGGGTCGGAGATGTGCGTGGAGACGCCGGTGCGAGCCAGACTCTCCTCCTCGATTCGACGGAAGATTCGCTCCTTGTCGGCGTCGGTGAGCTTCTTGTAATGCTGCCGGAAGAACTCCTCCGTGGTCGGCGCGCTGGTGCCGCAGCCGGTCGCAGCCGCGGCGGCGCCCACGCCGAAGAGCTTGAGGAACGTTCGTCGCGTACCGCTCTCCTCCAGCCGCGTCTCGACGAGCTTCTCTAGGCGCTCCTCGGGGGAAACGATCCGGTCGTCGCTCCGCTCATTCTCCGCCATGTCTCTCCTCGGGTATCTGTCGTGGTGTCACGGTGCGGGGCAACGCGGGCGGCCGCTCGGGCGTCATGGGCGGGAAGGCGGGTTTGTGCGGGTCGTGGCAAGCGGTACAGGAGCGACGCACCCGGTCTCCGAGCCAGTAGCCCGTGGTCAGCCCGTGGATGCCGTCCTTCCAGTCGCGGAACTTGTCGCCGTGGCAGGACCCGCAAAGCTCGAAGGCCCGGTCGAACGTGACGAGCGTCCCGTCGGCGAGGTGCAGGCGATCGATGTTGTCCTTCGTGTGGCACCGGTAGCACCAGCCTTCGAGCGTGCCGTGGTGGACGATCCTCTGGGTGTGAAACTCGGTCAGCGTGCGCTCGCGCGTGTCCGGGAGGCGCGCTGCATGGCAGCGCGAGCAGGGGAACGTAGGAAGCAGCGGCTGACGCGGTTCGACGGCGACGGTGCCGGAGGCCTGCGGTGGCGGGAGGGACGTATGGAGGCGCTGCGGCTCGTCGCCTACGCCGCACGAAAAGGCGACGAAGGGAGTCAGAACCGCGAGAAGGCGCACTCCCATCCCGTCGCCTCCAAAGCAACCAACATGCCCCCGCCGCGAGCGGGCGCGATGCGCCTGCGTCTCGCCAAACTCCGCTTGGAGCGCTCGGGGCTCCCCGCAGACCTTGCACGTCGACGAGAAATTGGCGCTCGGCCGTCCGCCATCCCCGAGGGCACGGCCCACCGTCTCGCCTGTTACCGCCCTGGAAACGCGCGACAGACGAGCTCCGGCTTGGGACATGCAGAGCGCGGAGTTGGACACGGAGCTTCGTGGAGGATTGGCCAGGTATGTCGTCGGACGATGACCGGAAGGACGTGCCCCGACGCGATGTCCTTGCCGTGGCTGTCGGCGGCAGCGCCGCGGCCTTCGCCGCGGCGGGAGCCTATCCCGTCGTTCGCTACCTCGAGCCGCCCGAGCAGCCCGGCGCCGGACCGACTCCGGTCGGTAAGCTCGATGAGTTCCCGGTGGGGACGGTGCGCACGGTCCTCGTCGACGAGCGGCCCGTGCTGGTCATCCGCACGGCGGACGAGGTGCGCGCGTTCTCTGCGCTCTGTACGCACCTGCAGTGCGTCGTCCAGTACTCCGCAGACCGCAAGCAGTTCGAGTGCCCTTGTCACGGCGGCGTGTACGCCAACGACGGCACCAACGTCGCGGGGCCCCCTCCTCGCCCGCTCGCCGAGCTGACCGTCACCATCGCCGAAGGCACCGTCCTCGTGAGGGAGGGATGAGCGCCACCACTCCCTCCAACGGACCGCTGGGATGGCTGCGCGACCGCATCGCATGGCTGGGGCTCTCCCAGGCCCTGGCCGCGCACCGGGCTCCGCGCAAAAGCTTCGCCTTTTACCTCGGGGGCATGACCGGGTTCTTGCTCCTCGTCCAGGTGCTCAGCGGGGTGCTGCTGACCGTGTACTACCGGCCCGACGCGGCCCACGCCCACGAATCGGTGGAACGGATCGTCGGCGAGATCGCCTACGGACATCTGATCCGGGCGGTCCACGTGTGGAGTGCAGACCTGTTCGTCGCGTGCCTGCTGCTCCACCTCTTCACGGTCCTCGTACGCCGAAGCTACCGCCCGCCGCAGGAGCTGAGCTGGTTGAGCGGCCTGGTGCTGCTCGCGCTCGGCCTGGGGCTCGCGTTCACGGGGGCGGTGCTTCCTTGGAGCCAGCGGGCCTACACCGACGCGCGCGTCGGGAGCGAGCTCGCGTACTACTTCCCGCTCATCGGCGGCTGGTTGCTGCGCCTGATGCGCGGCGGCGACGAGGTGACCACCAACACCGTCGCGCACGCCTTCGGCTTCCACGTGGCCGTGCTGCCGGCAGCCATCACCGCGCTCGTCGGGGCACACCTCTTCGTGCTCTCGCGCAGGCCTCCTGGCCGGGCGGACCTGGAGAAAGGCGACACCATCCCGCTCTACCCTGACTTCTTCGTCCGACAGGCCGTGGCCATGACGGGTCTCACGGTCCTCGTCTTGACGCTCGCCACGTTCGTCGATCGCCCCCTCGGCTCCGCAGCGGATCCGAGGCTGCCCTCACCGCCGGGCGCGTTACCGCCTTGGTACCTCTTGCCCGCGCACGCCATCGTGCGCGCTGCCCCGAGAGAACTGCTGGGGATCGACGGCCCTCGTTTCCTTGTGGGCGCCGCGTGCGTATTGGGCGCCGTTACTGCCGCGCTCCCGTTCCTCGACCGCGCCGGGGCCAGGCGAACCGCCTGGCTAGCCTGGATGCTGCTGTTGGCCTTCATCCTCCTGTCAATCCGTGCGCTCTATTAATCGCCGCCTCCTGATCGTGCTCGCGTGCGCCCTCGCTGTCGTCGCGCTGGCGTCCCGTGCGCCTGCGGCACCAGCTCCGAGTGGTGCCGCGTCCGCAAGCCCGTCCGCAGCGCTCGCGGCCGCGAGAGGGCGAGTCCTGAGCTCGCCCATGGAAGCCGCCAACACGTGCGCGTCCTGCCATGCGACCCTCGGCGACGCGAAATTACGGACTCCGGCCAAGGAGTTCTCGCACAGCACGCATCGCGACGCGCGCATCGGATGCGTCGGGTGCCACGGAGGCGATCCGCGCGACCCCACCGTGGGAGCGCACTCGGTGGCCATGGGGTTCCGGCCGCACCCGACCCACGCCGAGGTCCCGACGATCTGCGGCGGGTGCCACAGCGACGCCGCATTCATCCGCCAGATCAACGGCCGCCTCGCCGTCGGGCAAGCCGCGCTCTTCAACATCAGCCTTCACGGGAAGCTCACGGCCGCTGGGGACCCCGCCGCGCCGGACTGTTCGTCCTGCCACGGCAAGCACGATGTGCTCCCGCCCACGTCGCCCCTATCCCCGGTGAATCGCGCAAATGTCGCGAACCTGTGCCGGGGCTGCCATGCCGATGGCGAGCGGATGGCGCGATACGCCATTCCCACCGACCAGTTCAAGAAGTGGGAGCGGAGCGTCCACGGCGAGGCGTTCCGCGCGGGCAACCCCAACGCGCCGACGTGCACCGGCTGCCACGGCGCGCACGCCTCGGCGCCGCCCGACGCGGCGTCGGTCGCCCGCGCGTGCGGGCGTTGCCACGAGGAAGAGGCGCGGCTCTTCGAGCAGAGCCCCCACTCGCAGGGTTTTCGCAAGCGAGGACTCGCGCAGTGCGTGGCTTGCCACGGCAATCACGAGGTCTCGCGGGCCTCGGCGCTGATGGTGGGAACGGGCCCCGACGCCACCTGCATGAAGTGCCACGGGCACGACGAGAAACCTCGCAAGGTGGCCGACGACATCGCCGGGCTCTTGCGAGGTGCGCGCGAGCGCGCGTCCGAGGCTCGGGCCAGCGTTGCGCGCGCGAGAGAGAAGGGATTCCGCGTCTCGGGCGCCACGTTCGCGCTCGATCGCGTGGCGACGGCGGAGACGAAAGTGCGGAGCGTGGTGCACACGCTCGACCCGGCGCGCGTCGAGGCGGTCGTCGGCGACATCGACCAGGCGGCCGCCGAGGCGCTGTCGCTCGTGGCCCGTGCAGAGCATGACCGCAAGGTCGAGCAGCGGGGATATTACGTGGCGCTCGCGTTCGCGTTGCTGCTGCTCGTGACGCTCGTGCTCAAAGCACGCCAGCTCGACAGGCGCCACCCGCGGGGCGTTCCATGAGCACCGGTGCCCCCCCGGGTGGTGGCGGCCGCTCGGGGAGGCGGAGGGAATGGCACCGCGCCGCGGTTCGAGTCGTCGCAGCCGTAGCCCTTGCGCTTTGGGCCGCGGTGTTCGTCCGGGAGAAGCAGCGGTCCGAGCACGATCCGCGATTCTGCTCTTCGAGCTGCCATACCGAGACGATCCACGGGGCACAGCCGGATTTTCACGCAAACGGCCACGAGAAGGTGGCCTGCCAGGACTGCCACGAGACGCCGCTCGCGACCGGCCTCCGCCTGGCGCTGGCGACGTACACGAAGAGCGCGACGCCCGTCGCTCACGGGAAGGTCACCGCGAAAGACTGCTCTAGCTGTCACGAGAAGCGCCCGGCCGAGTGGAGGCTCGTGCTCGAGACCCGCGGTCACCGGGAGCACCGCGGTGCGAAAGACGTGGACTGCCTCTCTTGCCACGCCTCGAGCACGCACGGGACGGACGCTCCGGAGAAGGTCTGCCTCGAATGCCACGCGAACGAGCGACTGCACCGCCCGGAGACGGCGGGCGCCGAGACGTGCCTCTCGTGCCACAGCTACGCGGTTACGCCGAAGAACGTCGGAGAGCCGACGACGCTGGCGTGCGCGAAGTGCCACGACACCACCGCCCACCTTCTGACCTCCGCGAGCGGCGCCCCCGTGCGCCCCATGAAGGAGGTGAACGAGCACGCGCTGCACGCCGGGGTGGCCTGCCAGCTGTGCCACAACGCCCATGGCATCAAGCCCAAGGTCCCCCAAGGGCAGCCGTCGTGCGCGGCCTGCCACAAGTTCGAGAACTTCCAGGTCGAGAACGAGCAGCGAACCGGACCCGAGGAGCACCGCAAGTGCGAGGGATGCCACAAGCCGCACATGCCCCGCGAGAGCGCGCTGCAGCGCTGCGTCGATTGCCACCCGAAGAACGCGACGGGCCTGCTGGGCGACGGCAACGCCGTGCGCACGACGGCGCTGAAGCACGAGAATTGCGCGAGCTGCCACGTCCCGCACACGTGGAAGGCGGAGCGGAGCGGGTGCATGCAGTGCCACAAGGAGGAGACCAGCCTCTTTCAGACCCGCAGCCCCCCCCAGCACAAGGCGTGCACGGACTGCCACGAGGTGCACGGCCCGCCGCCGAGCGGCGCGGTGTGCCTGAAGTGCCATTCGGATACGAAGGGCAAACACGTTGCGCTCGCGCCGGAGCGCCACAAGGACTGCACCTCGTGCCACAACCCGCACGCGCCCAAGCCCGAGGACACGAGAACCTCGTGCGCACGCTGCCACACCACGCAGCTGACCGAGGTAGCGCGCGACGGCCCGGAGGGGCACGCGAAGGAGAGCTGCTTCACGTGCCACAAGCCGCACGAGAATCCGCTGCCGGCGCCGAACGTGTGCGCGACCTGCCATGCGGAGAAGGCCAGGAGCGTCTTGAGCGCGGGACCTCCCAAGCACCACGTGTGCACGTCGTGCCACCAGAAGCACGCGTTCCGCATCACGGACATCGCGGGGGCCTGTTCGCGGTGCCACGGGAGCCTCTTCGACGTTTCGGACAAGCCGTTCTCCCATGTCCCCCACCAGGCCGACTGCAAGACGTGCCACACCTTCCACGGGGAGCCGGGGGTACCTCAGGCAAGATGCTTGAAGTGCCACGAGGACGTCGCCGAGAAGTTCAACCCGCCGAACGAGAAGCACGCGACCTGTCGGTCCTGCCACCAGCCGCATACCCCTGCCAGCACGGCGCCCGCCCGATGCGCGACCTGCCACACGGACAAGGCCGCGGTCGCGGCGACGTGGCCGCCCGCCTCGGCGCACGCCAAGGAATGCATCGGGTGCCATCAACCTCACGACGTCAGGAACAAGAAGACGTGCAGCGAGTGCCACGCGGCGGAGACGGCCAGCGCGATGGGGAGCAAGCATCAGTGCGCCCAGTGCCATCCGCCTCACGGCACGCCTCCGGGGCAGGGTCACGCCTGGTGGGCCCGGTGCAGCGCCTGCCACGCGGCCAAGGTCGAGAGCGTGAAGGACCGCGGTCCGACGCACTCGGAGTGCAAGAACTGCCACCAGCCGCACCGCTTCGCCGTACCCGCCTGCACCAGCTGCCACAACGACATGCAGAGCCGCGGGATGCACGCCGTACCGAAGCACGCAGCGAGCTGCACGTCGTGCCACGACCCGCACGTGAAGTCGATGCCGAGCCGCGAGCAGTGTCTCGCGTGCCATACCGACAGGCGGGCGCACGAGCCGAACGCCAAGGAGTGCTTCACCTGTCACCTCTTCCGGTGAGCGACCGAACGGCGTCCGGGAGGTCGTGCGAAGCCCTCAGCGGTGCAGATTGAAGCTCAAGCTGGCTTGACCTTCATCGAGCGCGACCGTCTTCGTCTGCGGCTTGAAGCGAGGGGCCCACGCCGTCACCTTGTACGTCCCCTTCGGGACCCCCCTGATCGCGAACGTTCCATCGGTTCCCGTCTTCGCGAAGTAGCTCGAGGGCGACACGACCAGGAAGGCCTCCATACTCGGATGGCATCTGCAGAGCAGCGCGTAAGCCGCGGGGCGATCGAACTGCTGCGCGACAGCCTGGTGCTGCACGACCGTTCCCGTTTCGAACGAGTCGTCATCGGGCGAAAAGATTGCGTGGCCTACCGGATCCGTGTTGGTAAACGTGACCGTCCCGCCCGCCGTCAAGACGGCGATGTGCGGCTCGAGATTCATGTCGCGACCGCTGATGATCGCCGACATTCCGGCGCCCGGTTCTCGCGGGGCATCTTCGATGTAGACGACTGCGCCGTCTTTGATGCCTTTCCACGGCTCCGTCCCAACACTACCGACGATGTCTCCCCCTCCGGGCATCTGTGGGCGTGGGCGCCATGATGCTCGCGGGGGGCCAGTGTGAGCCGGTCGGACCTTTGTGAGTGCAGGCGACGCAGGCGAGCGCGCCTAACGCGAACAGCGAGGAATGGAGGCGCATGGGTGGTGTCCTTTCTACGGTGGACGCCAAGGCAGGCACTTTCCGCACCGCGCGAGGCCGTTCGCTCAAGAGCGCGGTCTGGTTTGAGTTGTTGCCGCGAGCGTTGCTGGCTAGACGCACAAGCCTTGCAACGACCATCGTTCGCGCGCAGCGATTGCGGCCGGCCGCACGCGATCGATTGGGACGGCACGACGGCCGATCAACGGCCGTTGCTGCGCGCGGCCCGAGTCAGTGCTCCCGCACCGCGACGCCCGTCGCGGTCGCCCGTTTGGGGGACAGACGGCACGAGGGAGCTCGCTACCGTAGGCGTGCGCCGCGAGCAGTCTGCCCGTCCCTCGGAGTCAAACGAACATGAAGCGCGTCGTCCTCGCATCCTTATCCGCCGCCGTCGTCACCTACGCCGGCCTCGGTAACGCCCAGTGGAGTTTCCACATCCCCACGAGCATCGCGAGCTACTACGACTCGGCGCACGCCAGGCAGAATGTGTTCTTCATCGACGCCTGGGGCGCCACCAATGTCCTTCAGTACCACCCTTCCACGAATGCGTGGACCACTCTGCAGATCTCCAACGCTTCTTCCGCGCACAACTGCGCGGCCGGTACGACGTTCGCCGCCTATTTCGACGGCTCCCAGGGATACCTTTACTGCAATGACTCGAACAGGCATCTCCTCGAGTTTGCCGGGAACCCGCCCGCTTTCAGCACGGACATCACGGCGGCGACCTCGTCGCCCACCATCTGGGGCAAACAATACGCTTACAGCACCTGCCAGGGCACGGCATGCGTCAAAGTCGCTGGCCTCACGTATCCTCCGACGCTGGGCGCGTACCACGTGCCCGCGCGGCATACGGCCAGCGGTGAGCACGTCTTCTACCCGGCGGACGACGGAACTCTTCACGAGTCTTACTACGACACGGCCTGGCACGACCGCGCCATCGAAGGCCCTGGGGCCGCATACGATCCCGGGCAGTCCTACACCGGCGGCGGGCAAGGCTTGACCGCGCTCTGGGACGAGATCGACCGGGCACGTCTTCTACCTCAGCTATCAGGGGGATCTTACGAGTTCTCCAACAACGGCACCTGGTCGCCCACGACGCTGGCGACCCGCGCACAGCCCGTCCCCATCAGCTTTCTCGCGAGCACCAGCCCGGCGAATCAGCAGCTGTATGTCTACGGCGCCAACGCGCGGAACGGTGCAGCGGACGTGCTTACGTTTTTCGGTGCGTGGTCAGAAAGTGTCGAGGCGGAGTCTGGCATGACCGCGACGAACCCCAACATCGCCTATAGCGCTGCCGGTCTCCCGCAATTCTTCTATCTCGGATCCGATCGGCATGTCCGTGATGGCGTTTCGGGGCTCGACATCACTCTGCAAACGTCCGCGGTGTTCCCGTCGTACGACGCTTTCTTGCCACAGCCGCCGGCGGATTCGCCGTACCTGGGGAACAGCAACCTGACAGGCTTTTGGGACGGCGCTTGCCGTCATATCTTCTATGTGGCCGGCGACGGCCACGTTCACGAGCTCGACTCGTGCGAAAGCTCGGGAAACAGTTGGCACGCGGACGATCTGATGCCGAACGCCTCCGTCCCGGCAGCGAACTAGCAGGCGGGGTCGCTCGGCCAGCGGCTCATTCCGTGCGCTGACTGACGAGCACCGCGTCCTGGCCGCACACGCGCTAGGCTAAGCAATGCACGTCAGCTTTTGGGAGCCCATGCCGTCGCGGCCGTGTCGCGTGTGCCTGTCGCTCGAGGAAGGCTCGGTGTTCGCCGATTTCGACGTCAATCCGAAGAGCGGGTGCCTGTACCTCGCGCGCATCTCCTTCGACGGCCACGGGTGCTGCGAAGCCCCAGCGGACGTGACCAGGATGAGCGTCGAGGAGTCGAGGCTGCTGATCGAAATGGCGGAAGCGGGAGCCTCGACGCGCGTACCCTCGAGCCGGTCCTCCGCCGGTATCTGGCTCGCAACGAGCAGCGGCTCTGGAGCGACTCGCTCCGCGAGTACGACCTCGTGAATCCTCGATGAGATGCCCGACGAGTTGCGCCGAAAGGAAATCTGGCCGGTGCCCGCCCGGTCGTCTTTGGAAGAAGGAGACGAATCTGGAGCTGCGGGCCGGGCGAATCGAATCGCCGACCCAGTTGGCGAGGCCTGGCGCCGTTGTCATGGGGCCTGGCACACGGCAACACGCGCCCTGCCGGCCAAGGGCGTTCTCAGGCCGATCCGTCGCGGCCCACCTCTTGCCCTCGGCAATCCCCATGCTCTACCGAAAAGCGCCTCTTAGACCGACTCGGCTTCTCCTCAAAATCGTCGCGACCGGCGCCGGCGCGATGCTCAGCGTCGCATGCGGCGGCTCAGCGGGCATTGTAGTCTCCGCCCCGAGGAGCCCCGATTCCGGCGACGACGGTGCAGAACCATGGGCGATGCAGCCTGCGGGCTCGTCCCGAATCCCGAAGGGGGCGACGAGCATATGCTCATCGGCAAGGTCGCCTATCCCGAAGGCGGCGACGAGCACATGCTCATGGGCAGCGTCACCAATCCCGAAGGCGGCGATGAGCACATCCTCATGGGCAGCGTCGCCAATCCCGAAGGCGGCGACGAGCACGTGCTCATGGGCAGCGTCATTAATCCCGAAGGGGGCGCTGACGCGTGAAAGCGCCGTTCGAGCTCGAATGGATGGGCGGAGCGCTGAGCGCCACTTCCGGAAGGCACGCCCGGGCACCGAGGACCTCCCGTGGGGGACCCTCGATCCGTCCGAGTACGCTCCGGCGATGGTCGCTCGCGCCCGTGCATCGTGGACGGAGGTGGCCATCAACGAGTACCGCGCCGCCGCTTCCTTTTCGGAGGTCGTACGCGCGCTCATCGACGTGAGGGCTCCCCTCGACCTCACCGGGATGGCGAGCGATTTCCTGACCGACGAATGCTCGCACGTCGAGCTCGCGAGCCGCCTGGCCATGGAGCTCGGTGGCGCCGTACCGCGCGAGCTCGACATGGACCACTTCGCCACGCGACCCAGCGGGCTGACGCCGAACCAGCGTGCGAACGAGCTCGTTCTGCGAGTCAGCTGCATCGCCGAGGCGTTCAGCGGGGGGACAGCGGCGGTCAGCCACGCGAGCACGTCACACCCGCTCACCCATGCCGTGTACGAGACCATCCTGCGCGACGAGGCGCGACACCGCCGGCTGGGTGCGCTGTACTTCGAATGGGCCCTCTCACGCATCGACGACGCCGAGCGGCTGCGCCTCGGCCGTGTGCTCCTCCGGGGTCTGCGAACCCTCGCCCCGTTCTGGAAAACCAAGCACGACGACGCGGCGCGTGCGGAGGACGAGGCGGACCTCGCCGCGCTCGGGTGGCTGGCACCGGGGAAGTTTGCGGTGGTCGCGCGGGAGGTCGTGGTCCGCGACATCCTCGATCCGCTGGAGACCATCGGCATCGGCATCGCTCGCGAGGAGCGGGAGGGGCTTCTCGCGGGATGATGCAGGGGCGACCCGCCTAGCAGCCCTGACGGGCATCGAGCGTCTCCGCTCACCCGCCGGCGAGGAATGCGTCCGCGTCCGCCACCGTGCGATCGGGGATTTCCTCCATCGGAACGTGTCCAGCCTCGGGTACGTCGCGAGCTTCGAGCCCCGAATGCCGTCCGCAAGCCGATGCGCGAACGCCAGCGGAATCCAGGTGTCGCGCTCTCCCCATTCGATGAGAACCGGCACGTGGAGCTCGCCGAGGCGCGCGTCGAGGTCCGCATCCTTCGGTCCCGTCAGGCGGTCGATGAGCGCCTGGCGGTTCCCCTCGCGCAACGTCAGAATCTTGCAGTCGCGCCGTCCAGGCGTCCCAGGTGTGCAGCGACGACGAGGTACCATGAATCAGCAAGAGCGGTGGCCCGGCGCCCTCGTCGCGATAGTGTACCGACACGCCGTCGATGATCGCGAACCGCGAAGAAGGTCCGCCGTATCGGGGCAAGAGCGTCGCCTGGGAGATATCGGCCCGAACGCCCGCCAGGAGGGCAAGAACGAGAACCGTGGCGAGGACGACGAGGACGCGGGAGATGCGCTTCCCGAGAGAGCCGGCGCTGGCGGACATGGGGCGATGCTAGCGCGATCTCCGTTTCCGTCGGTTGGGGTTGGACAAGGGTCGCTGGCTCGGGGAACGCGCGACAGCTTCTTTCGAGGAAAATGCTTGGCGAATGGAAAACGTACGGTGAACTCTTGTCGGCGTAACGAAAACATTGGGTAGCCCGACGTCGACCTATGTCGACGTGACGTGACAATGGGTAACGGGACGAGAACAGATGTTCGCGTCCCGTCCACAAGGGACAACGTCCCGTGAACTGTCGTCGCCGTACCGTGAACCATGGATCATGGACCGTGGTCCGTAATCGGTGTGACGTGCACTCCTGGTAACGTGACGTTACCGAAGGTCCACGCCAGCCGAGGCCAGTGGCAGCCAAGGAGCCACAAGCCAGAGGACCGCGCCAAAGCCGGCGCTGACGAAGCTCCATCGCGGCATGAGTCGACGAGAGCCTGACGTCACAAGGACCGTCGCGATAGTGCTCGAATCCGACGACGGGCGGCATCTGCGTCGAGCTCGTTCTCTCGAATACCGAGACCGATTTGCTGAGACGCGAGGCCGACATCGCGATCCGTTTTCGGCCTGGGAATTTTCGCCCGACGCCCGAGGTGCTCGTCGCTCAGAGGCTAGGCCACGCGCCCTTCATGCTCTACGGTGCCGAGCGTTATCTCCGCCGTCGAGGCGCGCCTCCGGATCCGGCCGTCCTCGCGGAGCATGACGTCGTGGTCTACTCGGGGCGCCACCCTGCGTCCGAATGGTGTGCGAGCGCCTTTCGGGGCGCTACCGTTGCGCTATCGGCGCCGAGCATGCAGTGAGCAGCGCCGCCGTCGCAGCGGGTTTGGGGCTCGGGGTCATCCCGTGTCACGCGGCACGGCTCCTCCCGCATCTTCGGCCGCTCTCGCTGGTCGTCGCACGTGGGACGGGATGGATGGTCGTCGATCCGGACCTGCAGCACGTTCCACGCATTCGCGTCGTCATCGACATGCTCGTCGCCACCTTCCGGGCCGAGCACATTGCGGCGTGAAGGGTTCAGCGCCTATCGATGACGACTTCGAGGTACTCGCTCGGCAGGACCAGCGAGCGGTCCTTCGATCGATTGCCCCGCTCCATGAGCGCGAGCATGTCCTGCGCGAAGGCCGCCTGTTGGTCCGCGTCCAGGGCGGCGAATGTCTTGTTCATGGGGCCGTAGTACGTGCGAAACACCTCGATCAGGTGCATGGGCGACCGATACCGAAAGACGAACTCGCGCGGGGTGACGGCAGATTCTGCCTCGCGTTCCCGCCGAAAAGCTCGTCCAGGCGCGCGCGCGTGCCCCAGAGCGAGGGCGCGCGGACGCCGGGGGCCGGTGGCACGTACTTGCCAATCGTCTTGAAGAGCTGACCGATGAAGCCCTCCGGTGTCCAGTTGGCGAGGCCAATCCGGCCGCCGGGCTTGCACACGCGGGCGAGCTCCCACGCGGCCTGCTCCTATCCGGCGTGAACATCACGCCGAAGGTCGACATCACCACGTCGAACGACGCGTCGGCGAACGGGAGCTTCTCGACGTCCGCCTCCTGGAAGCGCACGACGTGGCCCTCGGCCCCGGCTCCTTCTTCCCGATCGAGCAGCGACCCCACGTAATCCGTGGAGGTCACATCGCACCAGCGGCGCGCGGCGGCGAGCGTGGCGTTGCCGTTGCCCGCGGCGACGTCGAGCACGCTCGAACCGGACGGGCAGATCGAGCGCCTCGCATAGCAGCTCGCCTACGATCTGAAGCGTCGTGCCGACGACGGCGTAGTCGCCGGTCGACCACGCGGCCTGCTGCCGCGCCTTGACTGCGTTGAGATTACTTTCGGTTCGAGATTGGGTTGTGGTCCATCCCCCGGAGTGTTGCGATTCCAGGCGCAGCGGCCCATGGGGACCTGGTCCCGACGACGCGCAAATCACCCGGGGACCCGCGAAAAAACCGGGACCGGAGTCCCGTTCAGCGGCGCTCTTCGACGGCGAGACCGGCCTCGCGAGCCCGCACGATGGCCTGCGCGCGATTTTCGACGCCGAGCTTCTCGAAGACACCCGTGATGTGGTTTCGCATGGTCTTCTCGGAGAGGTCGAGGTGCGCCGCGATCTGCGCGTTGTCGAGGCCGCGCGCGATGTGCCCGAGGATTCTGCCGCTCGCGAGGCGTCAGGTCGGGGAACGCGACCTTGCCCTCGTGCACCGTACCGACGAAGGCCTCGATCTCCTCGATGACGCGATCGAACGACGGCTCTCCCGGCATCGGCACGTGACTGCGGGTCTCGAGCGGAACGAGGCGCGCCCCGGGGATGCCGGAGGCGATGAAGAGCCCCTCGTCGAAGGGCGCGCAGATGTCGCCCCGCGTGTGGAGCACGAGCGTCGGGCACGCTACGCGCGCGAGATACGGCGAGGCGTCGATGTCGCTGAAGCTGGCCACGAGCTTCGCCGCGTGGCTCGGCGTGCAGGACATCCGCTGCAGCTCGTTGATCGAGCGAACCTGCTCCGGGCTGCCGTTCGGGAAGAGCTGATTCGTGAAGAGCTGCAGGAACGCCGGGTTGTCCTGCCCCCATCCAACCTCGATGAGCTTCAGCTGGGCACGCTGGCTCTCGAGCTCGGCTGCGGTCGGGTTGCGACGGAGCGGGCCGCGCGCGAAAGCCCCGAGGAGCACCAGATGGCTGACCCGCTCGGGATGGCGGACCGAGTACGCCATCGACACGGCCCCGCCCTGCGAGATGCCGAGCAGCGCAAATCGATCGAGCTTGGCCGAGTCG
Organism: uncultured delta proteobacterium; assembly: GCA_963720145.1. Taxonomy (GTDB): domain Bacteria; phylum Myxococcota_A; class Polyangia; order Polyangiales; family Polyangiaceae; genus Palsa-1150. Next base: position 344,617 of record CAVREO010000022.1, on the reverse strand, counting down.
ACCACGGCTTCGAGGTCGGAGACGAGCACGTCCAGCGACGCGTCGGTCGACTGGCGATCGGACAGCCCGCAGCCCCGCGAGTCGTAGCGATGGAAGCGATAGCGCGCGCCAAGCGCGTCGAACCAGGGACGCCAGACGGGCGTGCGCCAGTCCCGATTGATGTTCGTGAGCCAGTGCGCCGCCCTCACGAGCGGGTACCCCTTTCCATTCACCGCATAAGCCAGGCGCGTACCGTCCGCCGAGTGGGTGAAGCGGATTTCCTGCGTGAATGGGGGCACCCGCCAGGCATAGGGGGTCGGGCCCTGGTTGGCAACGCACGACAGGGACCCTGGTCCCGGGTTTCCGGGATCGCCGGCCTCGGTCGGGGCGCGACCGGGACCGTGGCCTCATGTGCAGCGTGCCGGCTTCCCTCTAGTCATCGAGTGAGAAGCGGCTCACACGACGTGACCGTTACGTTCACGAAGGAGCTCACCATGTACGTCGTCGCGATTCACACCATCTCGAACCCCGAAAAATTCTGAATCGCTGCAAAGAATCTTTCCCTTCCTTCGCACCTGAAGCTGCACACCGTGTTCCCCAGCACCGACGGAGCCAAGGGTATTTGCCTATGGCAGGGCGAGTCGTTGGCCGTCGTGAAGCCGCTCGTCGACGCGCTCACCAGCGGCCTTTCGACCAACGAGTACGTGGCCGTCGACGCGACCAATGCCATGGGCCTGCCCCAATAATAGTCGCCTCGCCTCCCGGCGGGGCCCGGCCCTCGACGGGTGCGCGAGCACGCGCTCCCCGCCCCGATCCGCCCCGTGATCGAGAGCGTCAGCACGCCCGCGAGCGCGAGGCGTGCTCGCGCGGAGGCTCGAGGAGTACCGGAAGAAGGTACGTTACCGGCTGGTGCGTTCGTCTGGTGACGCGCGGTGGCGGCGTGAGGCCGGGCCGCCCGCGCGCTCAGTTCTTGGCTCCGCTGCCGTCCGCGAGCGCCCGCTCCACGAGCTTGCGGAGCTTCACGTACGAGGGCGCGCCCGAGAGGTAGTACCCGTGGATTGAGAACGCTGGCGTCGCCGTCACCCCGGCGGCGCGCGCCGCCACGGCGTCCGCGTCGACCGCGGGTTTGTGCGCGTGTCGGTCGAGGGCATCGGCGAAGCGTCCCATGTCGAGCCCGAGCGACGCAGCGTAGCCGTCGAGCGACGCGCGGCCGAGGGCGCTCTGGTTCGCGAGGAGCACGTCGTGCATCGTCCAGAAGCCGGCGTCTCCGCGCTGCGCGTAGGCCTCGAGCGCCGCCTCGGCCGCGAGCTCCGCGTCGGCGTGCGTCGGCAGCGGGAGGCTGCGCCACTCGAGCTTCACGCGGCCGCCGTACTCCTGGAGCACCTGCGCCAGCGGCTCTTCGGCGCTCTTCGCGAAGGGCGACTCGAAGTCGGCGAGCTCCTGGATCGTCACCCGCGCCCCGGCCGCGCCGCGCACCGGCGCTGGGCCCGCGCCGGGGATCACGCGCCGCTCCGGGGCCGCAGGACCGAGGGCCGTCTTCATGATCTCGTCGTAGACGCGCTCGCGGCTCACGCCCTTCGCGACCATCTCGCGCGCCCGGGCGAGGGCGGCGTCCACCGCCTTCGCGAGGTCGTCGTACCGTACCGAGAGCAGGCGCCGCCCGTTGATGAAGAACTGCGGCGTCGAGTTCACCGGGAGATTGTCGCCGAGGGATTCGTCCTCCACGAGCGTGCGCTCGTAGCGCTTCGTCGCGACCGCGCTCGCAGCGCGCTGGGCATCGAGGCCGAGCGTCCACGCGACGGCGTCGAGGTCCGCGTCGTCGAGCTTCGGCTGCGACGCGAAGAGCGCGTCGTGCGCGGCCCAGAACCCCGCGTCACCCTTCTGCGCGCGCGCTTCGAGCGCGAGCTCCGCGGCCGGGCGAGAGCGCGGATGCCACGGGAGCGGAGCGTTCTTCCACACGACGCGCACCTGGTCGCCGTACGTGGCGCGCACGGCGTCGAGCGCAGGCTCGACGCCCTTGGTGAACGGACCCTGCAGATCGCCGAACTCGACGATGGTGACGAGCGCCTCCTTCGGCCCGCGGACGGGGCTCGCGCCGACGGGCACGCGATGGATGGCCGTGTCCGGCGCATCCGTCGCGCCCTCCTGCGGCGGCCACTGCCGGGCGTTCTCCGACGCCGCGAGCGCGTAGACCCGGTCGCGCGGGACGCCGGTCGCGACGAGCGCACGGGCCCGCGCGAGCTCGGCGTCGATGACGGCCTCGAACTTCTCCATGCCCTGGGCGCCGTGAAGGCGGGCGCCGTTGATGAAGAACGACGGCGTCCCGCCCGCGCGAAGCTGCTGGGAGAGGACCAGATCGCGGTCGACCTTCGCGGCCCACGCGTGCGCGGCCATCCCTTCGGAGAAGCGAGCCATGTCTACCCCGGTCTCGTGCGCCCACCCGACGATCGCCACGTCGGAGACGTGCGCCTGCTCGGCGAACGCGCGCTCGAGGAACCGCCAGAACGCCGCGCCGCCGCCGAGCGCCCACACGCCCTGGCTCGCCTCGGCGACCGGGCGCGCCAGGGTATTGAACGGGAGCGGCTCGTTTTTCCACACGATGCGCAGGTCGTCGGGCGCGTACTTGGACGCGAGCTTCATCAGCGTGGGGACGGAGCGGGCGGTGAACGGGCACTGGAAGTCGCCGAACGCGACGAGCGTGACGAGCGCGTCGCGGCGGCCGACGGTCGCGTCGTCGAGCGAGATTGGGACGGCGGCGGCGTCCTCGCTCGGCGCGGGCGCCTCGGACGGGCCGGTAGGCGCGGAGGCGTCCGACGGCCGCGGAGACGGGGGGAGCGAGCCGACCTGGGTGGGCGCAGGCGCGGGAGCGGCGCACGCGGCGAGGAGGAGCGTCGTCACGGCGGTGCGAGAGCCGAGCGAGAGGGTCACGCGGGGACTGTAGCAGCGGCGCCCCGCCTGCTCCGAGGCCGACGCATCCGCGGGACGGATGGCGTGTCCTTGGGGTACAGGCGCTGACGAGGACGGCCGGACGCATCGCCGCCCACGTCGCGTCACGTCGAGACGTATCCCGCTCGCGCGTGCGAGCGAGCGCCGCTCCCCGTCGAGTGAAAGAGGCGTTATTTCGACCGGGAGCGGCGTCATGTCGAGCGGGAGCCGCGTCATGTCGACCGGGAGCGGCGTTCAGTCGACCGGGCGCGGCGTTGTGTCGACCGGGAGCCTCATTCCGTTCACGACGAGCGGCTCCCCGTCGACCGGGAGCAGAAGATGGTCGAGCGAAAGCCGCTCTCCCTCGTCAACGAGCCTCACTTGGAAGACAAGATGCCGCTTCGACTCGACACGTAGCGTCCTTCTCAGACGAACGGGACGGTTCTCACGAACCGACACACGAAGCGTGTGACCCGCGCGCGTCTCTTGGTCGACCGCGAGCCGCTCGTTGTGACCGAGGCGCCGCTGCTCTAGGCCAATACGCCGCCTTCTCGAATACTCGGTCGTCTTCCTTCGAACACGTAGCGGAAGCCCATGAACAGAACGACGACCCCACTCGACAAGAAGCCGCTTTCTCGAGCCGACGAGGTGAATCCCACGAGTACAACGCGGAAGTCCGTCCACCGATCGCCCGCATCGCCGCATCGGCAGCGTCGTCATCGCGACGGGCTACGGTGCAAAGCCAACGTTTCTTCTGCGCGTGCCGACGTGCGGGGGCCGGGGAAAGACACGACCCCCGGGAGCTATGTTAGGAGCATGCGGATCGTGGGAACTCGAAAGAAGCCCGACGTTCTAGGCACGATCCTGGGCATGTTCGGCCGGGCAGACGCGCGCCACCATCTCACCATGGCTCTTTTCCTGAGGGCCATTGGCGTCCAGGCGGGCGATACGACGAGCAACGAGGCGACAGCGCACCATGAGGCTGGCCACGTTCTGGTGGGCATCGCTATTGGGCGCAAGTTGAAGCGCGGAGTCCGGATCGGCAATCGCTCCGACGTTGAGTTCTGGGCTCGCAAAGACACCGACAGTGAGCGACGCAAAGAACGTGTCCGCATCGCCATTGCGGGTCCGATCGCTGAGGCGAACTACGCGGGTTCTTCGTCGGGTGGCGGGGCGGACATCCCGCTGGCAATGAGGTTGATGCGGGCGGTCGGCGGCAGTTGGGAGGATCAGCTACCCGAGCTGAGGGCACTTGCGAAGGAGGTGCGCACCACGCTGGCGCAGGCCCCGGTAGGCGACCTCGCGAAAGCCATACTCGCGAAGGGTCGCCTTTCGAAGAAGGAGATCCTGAGGGAGCTGGACCGACTGGGGTGGCCTCCGTAAGTCGTCGGCGATTGAGGCGTCTGCGGATGGGCAGCATGCAGGCACGGTATCGGGTCCAAGTAGGCTCGCAGTCGACGCGGTCACGCTCGGTAGCCGCTCACCCGCCCGATGCCAGCCCCGCCATGGCGCAGCCGAAGACCTGGATGCATTGCCAGCGACCCGCCTGCGACGAGTACGCGCATGCGCTCATCCCCGCGGTGGTCGGGCAGTCGCCGTCGTTGGTGCACGGGTCCGACGCCGTATGGCAGTAGTACCCGGTGACGGAGCCCCCGCACGTGCTGTCGATGTTGGACGGCGAGGGCGAGCAGGTCCCTCCCGGACCGCAGTCCGCGTCGACGCGGCAGTTGCCCGGCACGCACGCGTTCCCCGCGCCTCTTGTGTATGCGGAGCCGTGGCACGCGCACGTGCTCCCCGCCGCACAGTCCGAGTCGCTCGAGCACGCGTCGTACGTGCACCCGCACCGGGTGAGGTCGCCGCCGATCGCGACGCAACGGCCGCCCGGGCCGGCATCGGCGCACTGCCAGTCCGCGCTGCACGTGCTCATGAACGAGCCGGGGGCGCAACTGCCGGGAGGCGCCGTCGCGAGGCACTGCGAGTCGCCTGGGCGATGGTCGACGGGCGCGGGCGATCCGGAGGAGCCGCTGCTCGAGGAAGTGCTCCCGCCGGAGCTGCCCGAGCTGCTCGAGCCCCCCGAGCTGCTCGACGCGCGAGCGTCCGCGCCGCCGTCCGGGGGCTCGACGGTAGATCCTCCACATGCTGCGAGGCTCGCGATGAGGGCAAGCGCGGTTCTCGTCCGCATACCCGCGACAAGAGCCATTCCCGTTCCAACGATCCTTGCGAGAGGTTCTGCGCACTTGCGGAACGAGGAGCGCGCCAGGTTGTGCCGCCGGGGGCGTGGCTGTCGGGCCGGCCACCGGCCGTATTCGCATCGACGACGAATGAGCGAGCTGGCGCTTTGCGGCGGCAATTTGCTGCACGGGGTCGGGCTGCCACGGGTGTACCGAAACGCCTGACGGCGGACGCGCCTGGGGAGTAGAAGACAAGGCGGGCCACGCCGTCGGCGCGGCGCGGCTCGCGCGGCTCGCGCGCTCCGTGAGCGCGAGGTCGGACGATTGGGTTGCCATGGGTGGGCCCCAGGCCGTTCGCGGCGTTCCCGTCGGTCGGGTGGTCCGACTGTTGCGACAGGCCGCGTCCCATGTTGCATCGAGAGGCTATCGCGACATTCCTAGGTCTCGTGTTTGCGCTTGCGCCCGACGCCGCGAGAGCAGACTGCTCGCCGGTCGCATCCAACCGTCCCGTGTGCCCGTCGTCGGCATCGAACGAGGAAGCGACGTTTCTCGATCCGACCGTCGTCATCGACCGGCCAGCCAACGTGCGGCTCGGAGCGGTCAGTTCTCCGGCACCGCGACGCCCGTCGCCGCCGGATCGAGCACGCTCCCGAGGTTGTTCACGATCGCATCGCGCGTCCCGAGCTGCCCGGTCTTCTGTCCGAGCCAGTTCCACTCGATGAACTTCACGATCGACGAGTGCTCCATGACCACGTGGCTCACGAAGTTCTTCCGCGCGAACGGGCCGACAGCGAGGAGAGGCAGGCGCGTCCCGTACGGCTTCCCGTCGCTCGTGCTGGCGGCGGGGGGGCTCACGTGGTCGAAGTACCCGCCGCCTTCGTCGTAGGTCAGAAGGACGAGGGTCGACGATGCGTACGCGGACGCCTCGATCTGATCGATGAGCGCCGAGGTCCACTTGACCCCGGCGCTGAGCATGTTGCCGGTACCCGGATGCTCCGAGCGGTAGCCGAGGGCCTTCACGAAGGAGACCGCCGGGAGCCCGGTCCCGCTGGTCAGCGCCGCCTGCAGCACCGCAAAATCCTTCATGGTGGCCGCGTTGTCGCGGGTCGAGGGGAAGTACTCGAACGGAACGTCGCTCGGGTCGAACGCGCAGGGGTAGAACGGAAGCGCCAACGGACAGTCGGCCGGCTTCGGCGGGCAGTGGCCGCCGGCGCTCACCATCGTCTGATAGCCGTCGGCGAACCAGGTCCAGGGCACGGAGGCGGCGGTCAGAAGATCGCCGATGGTCTTGTCCGTGAACTGCACGGGCTTCGACTCGATGTCGCACTTCATCCCGACGGCGCCCTGCGGCGCGTCGTCGTTGTCGGTGAACACGTACTCCGCGCGGGCGAGGTACATGTCGTTCGACGAGCTCTCGCCCGCGATCGGCTGGAAGTAGCGGTCGGCCAGGGCACCCTTCGCCGCGAGGTCCCAGTACGGCTTGATGATCGTGGGATCGGCCGCCGCCACGTTTCGCGCGCTCCCGCATCCGCTGGCAGCGTTCACGAACATGTCCATCTTGCCGCCGTGGATCTCGGAGAGCTCGCACGTCTGCGTGTGATTCGGGTCGAACGCCCCGTGCTCGGTGTCGGTCAGAACGGTGGGCTTCTTCCCGCTCGGATCGGTGGCGGGCATCGCTTCGCAGCACGCGGGACCGTCGTTGCACGTCGGGCTCGAGCCCGGCGCCGCGGTGCAGTAGGCGCCGAAGTGGGTGTCGAACGTGTGGTTCTCCTGGACGATGACGACGAGGTGCTGAATGCACGCGCCCCCGTCGCAGGTGGCACCGTCCGCGCTCGGGGCGTCGGATTCCACCCGGCTCGCGTCGGCGCTACCGCCGGCGTCGACGTGGGTCGCCCCCGGCGATGCACTGCTGCATGAGGTGGCCTGGAGCGCGAGGACGGCAAGGGGGCCAAGGCTGCGAAAGTGCATGGCGAACTCTCGCACGACCCGCTGCCCGCCACGGCGAAATCGATTCTGGCGGTCGTGACCCGACGCACGATCGACGTTCGGGCGCGCACGAGCGACTCCCCGACGTGCACCATCGAGCATCCGCGCCCCGAGAGCCGCATCCGCGGCGACGGAAAGCTCTGGCGCGCACGGGCGCGCAGGGGCCCCCCGGCCGATGCCGTGCTATAGAAGGGCGGCCGCCGATGAATTACCGCAAGCCCGACCGACCTCCGGCGAAGCCAGCATCCAACGAGCCGCGACCCGGTTGGATGCGCGATCCGGCCAAGTTGCCGAAGCGACCCCCGCCCTTGCCCCCCGCTCCCGATCACCGTCGGCGCAAGGACGAGCCCGGGGCGTAGAGCCGTGACGCTCGCCAGCGAGCGTCGTCACCAGGGTCGTTCGAGCAGCACGCTGGCACCCCCGTATTCGACACGAGGGACGAGCGCCACCCCAGGCTCGCGCTTCGGACTCGTCAGGTAGAGCACCAGACCCCCTGCGAGGCAGGCGGTGCCGGCGACGAAGCCTGCGGTGGATACGCCCGCGGAGGTCAGCGCGCTCGAACGTTCTGCGCGGCCCACGGAGTCGCAGCGATCGTCGGGTTGGCAGTGGCCGCTCCCATTGGAGTCGTCCAACTTGGCTTTCGCGTCGATCCCGAAGGCGATGCCCAGCCCGAAACCAACGGCGCTCGCGCCCAGGACGGCGAGGGCGGCTACACGCTGGGGCCCAAGCGACGACGGCGCGGCGGTCACGGCAGGCGATGGCGAAGGGGTGACTGGAGACGCGGACGCAACCGGAGGCAACGCCGGCGAGGGTGCGGACGCGGACGCGATGACGATGGGCCTCAACATCGGGATGGAGACCGCGACGGTCCGACCGGGCGCCACGTCGATCGTGGACTGCCATGGCTCGCGATGGGGCGCGGAGGCGCCGATGCGATGCTCGCCCGGCTCGACAGGCCGCTCCGGGCTCCAGGCGGACGGCGAAACGGGGATGTCGTTGTCCTCGATGACGAGGTCCGAATCCGGGTGCGCCGCGACGACAATCTGCAGCTTCGCGAGCTGGGGCCAGAGCCTTTGCGCGCGATCGTGCGCGACGTTACGGCGGCTGTCCCCTTTGGCTGCCGCGAGGTCCTCGGCCTTCTTGAATTGTTCCCAGGCGCGCAGCAGCTGGCCGCGATGCTCGTGGCATGCGGCGACGTACAGCGTGACCCCGATGCCCACGACGAGCATCTGCGCGCTCTCGAGCTTGGGGCAGCCCTCCTCGTAGTGGCCGCTGTCCACGAGTGCCGAACCTTGCGCGAAGAGCGTTTCGGCAACGTTCATATCCGCGGCGCTCTGGGCGCGCGCGAGCGTGGGCGCCGACAGGAACGCTCCGCAGGCGAGGTACAGGGAAGCTTGCGCCGGCCGGTAGCGTTTCATCGCAAGCCTCCGAATCACAGGCACGTGAGACCCGCGCCGCAGCTTCCCGAGCAACAATCGGTTCCGACCTGACACGCCTGCAGGCTGGCGCGGCAGGCCCCGCAGGTGCCGTCGGACAGGCACCGATCGGCTGCCCCGCAGCTGCACGCTCGGCCGCCACAATCGACGTACCCTTGATCGCAGATGTGGCCGCACGTGCCGTTGGCGTTGCAGACGAGGGAACCGTTGGCGGGGGTCGCCGCGCACTCGCAGCCGTTCGCCGGGTCGTGGTCGCAATCGAGCGCACCACTCGTGCAGGCGATCGAGCAACCACCGCCCGTACAGATCGCTCGGCTGTTGACGCCGAAAGGGCACGGGGTCGTGCAGCCACCGCAATGCTGGGGGTCGGACGATGTGTCGTGGCACCCGTCGGGGCAAGCGGTGAAGCCGCACCCGGCGCTGCCGTCGCCGGCGTCCGGCGCCGGAACCTGCGGCATCCCATCGCGTCCATCCCCCATCGACAAGGCATCTTCGGTCGAATCTCCCCCGTCCCGGGCCGACATCGACGTGTAATCCGGGCCCGGAGCATCCAAACCCGAGGTTTGTGCGGCATCGAACGCGGCGTCCAGGTCACCGGCACGCTGGGCTTCGAGCGAGGTCAGCGACGAGGACTCGAGCCCCCACGCGTCCGCTCCGCCGGCATCGGGGTCGGCGACGCCGGGATCGAGCCCCAGAACGCCTGCACACGCGGGCAATGCCCCGACGACCGCCGCGGGGAGAAGGCGGTGCCGCAACCACACCATCTCGGAGCGTAAAGCAGGGCTCGTGCCCTGCGGCCCCGTACGGTACCCGCGATACCCCGTTCGGCCGCCGATCGAGGGGGAGGCCCGCATGCGGGCTTCCCCCACGGGACACAAATGCGCCGCGCCTCGTGGCGATCCTGCGAGGATTCGGCCCGCACGAGGGATCACAGAAACGAGAGGCCCAACGTGATCGTGGGATACCCGATGCGCGCCGTGAACGATGCGTTCTCGCCCAGGTGAATGCGCCCGCCGATCGCGATGGTCGGGAGGACGCCGAAGTCCGGCGGGGCGCTACACCCAGGGTCACCGGGCCCGCACGTATCGAAATAGCCCTTGTAGAGGAAGACACCTCCCTCGGCGAAGATGCTCAGGCGGCGCGCAGGGAACAAGTTCCACTGCGCGGCGACGGGTAGCATCAGGTAGTTCGCGCCGCAGCGGTCTGGGTAAAAGCAATTCTCGTAGTGCACGACGTCGCCGCCAAAGCTGAGGGCCAGGTTGTCGGGGAAGCGGCCGAGCGAGCCAACGACGACCGGGATCGAGAGGCGGACGCCGCCGCCGAAACCGGTCGCGCCATAGACGTTCTCGGCGCCGAACGTGAAGTGGGGCTCCACTTCCAGTGGATACGCGGCCGCCGCTTCGCGATCGACCCGTTCGACGTAGTAAACCTGCTCCGCTGCCCCCGCGGGCACCGACCGGAGGCACCCGAATAGCACCGCCATAACGCCGACGGCCAGGAAACGTCGAAGCGAAGTCGCGCGCCGCTTGCGATTCGAGATCATCATGGTGAAAGTCCTTTCTCGAAGGTTTTCGAGAGACGGCTTTTGGCGAGACGATCAGGGCACCGAGTACACGGCCTTGTTCAGCGCATCCCATTCCTTGTCGAGGTTCGCCTTGTCGCCGTCCCATGACGACGGCGCCGTGCTGTAGAGAGCCTCCACGTGACGGACGAACGCGTCGCGTTGCGGCCGAATCACCGCAAGACGCGCGTCCAGATCCGTCTTCTCTTTTCCTTTCGCCGTGCTGGCTTTCTCGTCGATTTCGGCCACGCGGCGGTTCAGATCGAGAACGTCGATTCGCCGCGCGTGCAAGTAGTCCTCGCGCGTCTTTTCGAAGTCGGAGCGCGCTGCGGCGATGTCCTTTGTAGCCTGCTGGCTTGCTTGCTCCGCCTGTTCGGTCGCCTTCATCTCTTTCTGCTTCTCGGTGACACCAGGCTTGTCGCAAGCGAAGACGGGCGCGCAGAGGAGAGCAGTCACCAGAAACGATGCGATGGGACGACGCATGGATCACCTCCTGGGAATTCCGCCGGGGTCGCGAACGATGCCTTCTCGCACCGCGAAGTGCCTGCGCCCTGACGGTGATGGACGAACGCCCCTCTCGAACTGGCGTTCGGCCGATGGCGCGGTGCAGTCCGGGACCGAAAAGCAGAGGGCGTACCAACGGCTCGGTTCGCAGTTTCAGCTGGTTGCGTGCGATCCTGCTGGCCAGACCGCCACAAAGGTGGCGATTTGTGGACTGGCTTGTGGCGATCCTCCCCGATCCGGCAGGCGCAGTGTTTCCAGACCACCGAAAGTCGTGGACCTGTCGAGCTGGGCACGATCGCTGCCTTGCTCCGGGCCGCGTCGAATGCGTCGATCACGCAAAGAGAGTCGCCGGGGGAAACGCGAAAGGAGAGTCCAATGACGTTGCTCGAGTTCGCCGTTTATCTCGTCGTCGCGGGAATCTGCGGTGCCATCGGTCGCGCGTTCGGGGACGGAGGCAGAGGTGGTTTCGTCATGTCCGTCTTGCTCGGCTTTCTCGGAGCGGTCGTCGGTATGAGCCTGGCCCGGACCTTTCACCTTCCGACCTTCGCGTCGGTGGCCGTCGGGGGTCATTCGTTCCCCATCATCTGGTCGATCGTCGGCGGCTTCCTTCTCGTCGCGGGTGCCCACGTTCTCATGAGGCCGCGCTATCGATACTGGAGGTAGGGCAGTTCCCTGGAGGCACGGTCGATGCGCGTACGTGCGGTGTGGTTTCTCGCAGGTGCGTGCGCGATCGCGGCCGTGCTCGTGCTCGTTCGGCAGCGGACGACCCAAGCGACGACTTCGGGCTTTGGGAGGGACACCCCTCCCGAGGCTCCCGGGGAGGCGGCACCGGATTGGTGCGGGGCCGCGTACGAGGCTATCCCGGGCGGCGGGTGCCTGGCCGTCGCGCCCGCGAGAGATGCGGTCGAGCCTCTCATTGTCTATCTGCACGGCCGATATGCGCGCACGACGCCCGCCGAGGAAATGGACCGGCAGCGCCGCCTCGCCGCGCGCGCGACGTCGCGTGGCTTCGCGGTCCTCGTCCTACGCGGTCGCCTCGGCGAATGCAGCGACCCCGAGCTCGCCGATTGGTATTGCTGGCCCAGCAACGAGCGCAATGCCGACGATGCGAGGGCCGTCGTGGACAGCTGGGCGCATGCCCTGGCCACGGCTCACGAACGTTGCGGTGCACGCAAGCCCTTCCTTCTCGGGTTCTCCAATGGTGGTCACTTTTCGGGGCTCATTGCGCAGCGCGGTCTCGTGGACGTCGAAGCGCTCGTCGTCGCACACGGTGGCCCGGTCGAACCGGTGCACGCGCTTCGGGGGAAGCCGCCGCTTTTGCTCCTGTCGGCCGACGATGACAGCGCCCAGGACGACATGATCCGTTACTCCAATGAGCTGGTGCGCGAGCAGTGGCCTCACGACAGCTATGCGCGGTTCGGAAGCCACGGGCTCACGGATGAAGACATCGACGCCGCGCTCGCGTTCTTCGTCCGGGCGAAGGAGTCGCTTCCGCTAGTTCCGTCGCTGCCGCTGCACCGGGCGATTCGCCACGTCCGCGACGCGAGCCTCCAAGAGGAGGAAGGCTCGCCGCAATCCGTCGAGGAAGTTGGCGACGACACCCCCAGCGCAATCGTGACCGACGACGACGGGGGCGGCGCGGCGGCCGAGTAGTCTCGGCAGCGAGACGCTGACGATGGCGTGGCGTGTGTGCCGGAAGTGTGGCGTGTCTGCCGGTCGCAGGTGTTTCGTTCAAGCGCCCTCGACCACGCGCATGGGCACGACGGGATTGGGAAATCAAACGTTGTCTGCCGTCCGGCACGGTCGCTGCGTGGGTCCAGCTCGCCGTGAGATCCCCGCCGAGCGCGGTGGGTGTGTCACCGATGAGCTGTTTCGCTCGAAAGGAGAAGAAACATGAGAGGCACTGCCTTCGTAGCTATTTGGGGAGCGGCGGCCGCGACACTCGTCGCATGGCCTGCCCGCGCCGACGCTCCGTCGACCACTGTTCAGGCGGACGTCACGACCGAGGGAAGCGCGCCCAACTCGACCATGCTCGGCGCGGGAATCGGGGTGCTCGGCCTGTCGTACGGGGCCGCAGTCGTCGTAGGTGCAACGAGCGCTCGAACGGACGACCGAACCCTGTTCGTCCCGATCGTCGGTCCCTGGTTCGACCTCGCGAACCGCCCAGCGTGCGGAATCGGCGTGACCTGCAACGACGAGAACACCGCGAAAGTGCTGCTCGTCACCGACGGCGTCTTCCAGGCGATCGGAACGCTCTCCATCGTGGGGAGCTTCCTCTCACCCGAGCGCAAAGAGGTTCACACGGTGCGGAGTGCGACGGTGCGCCTCGTGCCCGCACCTGTCGGCGCCGGAGGCTCGGGGCTCCTCGCGGTGGGCACCTTCTGAGGCGGCATGGGAGTCTACCTTCGAGTCGCAGCGAGCACCGACGCAGGACGCGTTCGGCGAAACAACGAGGACGCATTCGTCGCAGCGGACCTGACCGGAGAGAAGCTTTCCGTCATGCCGCGGTGGTCGGGCCGCCTCGAGATCGGGGAACGCGGCGCGCTGGTCGCCGTCTCGGACGGCATGGGTGGCGCCCCTGCCGGCGAAGTGGCCAGTACGCTCGTGGTCTCATCGCTCGTCCAGGCGCTTGCGTCCGAGCCGAGGAAGGAAACCTCCCTCGCCCAGATCACGGACGCCGTCCAGGATGCCCATTGGACCGTCTGGACGGAGGGGTGTGCACGGGGCATCCGGATGGGGGCCACGCTCACGGCGATCTACGTTCGCGGCGTTGCCGCATACGTGGCCGAGGTGGGCGATTCGCGAGCGTATCTTCTCCGAGCGGGTCGCATCATCCAGCTGACGAAGGACCAGAGCTACGTGCAGATGCTCGTCGACTCGGGCGCGGTCGAAGCCGACAGGGCTCAGGACCTGCCCTTTCGCAACGTCATCCTCCAAGCCATGGGACACCAGCCCACCGTAGCCGTGGCGCTGGGCAGGCTCGCTCTGCGGCAGCGCGACTGCTTGCTGCTCTGCTCCGACGGCCTGTCGAACGAGCTGTCGGACAGCGAGATCCGCGCCGCCTTCTTCGAATCGCCCGACCTGATGGGGGCGGCCGACAGGCTGGTCGATGTCGCCAACCAGCACGGTGGTCGAGACAACACGACAGTCGTCCTGGCCGGCGTCGGCGGCGATCTACCTGCGCCGAATAGCCGAGAGCCTGTGGGCGAGACCTATCGAATTCTCGAGACGTTCGACAACTGAGTTTTCACGCGCCACTGGGCGCCACCCCGAGAGGTTTCTTCGATGAATACGAAAAACACCAGCTCCCGTGTTCCCATCGCGGCGGTCGCGATCGCCTTCCTGGCGGTGTGCGCGACCCCCGGCTGCGCCGGGCACCTGGAGGCAGTCGACGGCTACGACGCGGAGTACGTAGACGCTCCGCCCGTGAACATCGAATCGTATCCTCGCTACGAGGTGACCGATGGGTACGTCTACGAGGTGAACGGGCGCTACTACCATCGGCATGGCAATCGGTGGGTCACCTATCACTCCGCGCCGCCGCGAGTGGTGCACCGGGAGCGTGGCGAGGTCCATCAAGCGCCGCACGAGCGCGAGAGGCGATGAAGCTCCGTGGACGAATGGTTCAGACGGTTCGCACACACAACGGCGGAGGTCGTCGGCCGGTCACACGCCTTCATTCTCGCCGTGGTGGTCATCGTCGCCTGGGCGCTGACGGGTCCTCTCTTTCACTACTCCGATACGTGGCAGCTCGTCATCAACACGGGCACCACCATCGTGACCTTCCTCATGGTGTTTCTCATTCAGAACACCCAGAACCGCGACGCGCGGGCGATTCAACTCAAGCTCGACGAGCTCATTCGTGCAAACAAGCACGCGCGTAACGCGCTCGTTGCCCTCGAGTCGATGAGCGACGAAGAGCTGCATCGTCTCGAGCGCGAATTCGAGGAGTTGCACGACCGCGTCGTACGCGTGCGGCAGAATGTTACCGCGCGCGAGAGTGCTCCGGGATCGCCCTAGACGAGCCTTGCGGAATACGGGAGGGGCACGAGCGCTGCATCCGAGCTCGGCATGACGTACACCTACGAAATCACGGCGACGGACGAAGGCGTCGTCGCCACCTGCGTCGAAGTCGGACTGGAAGGGACCGGGCGAACGTTGGCCGATGCCGTATCGGCCCTTCAACATGCGCTCGAGGAGCGGATGGCAAGCGTCGATGCCGTAGGGCCGCCTTCCCGGCCCCCGCAGCCATCCATCCATCTGCGCCCGGCGACGCCCGAGCCGGCGAGAGACCCGCAGGGTCCGGGGGATTCCCCGGCCGCGGAGCGCCGCTCCTCGTGAGCGCGGCCCGTGATTGAGGCCAGGTCAGCCCGACGTGGGCGGCGGCCGCGAGCTCTTTCGCTCCTGAAGGGAACGACGGACGAGAGAGACGACGTCATCCATGACTACCGGCTTGACGAGAAACCGGTCCGCGCCCAGCTGCGAGAGTCGCCTCCACGCGTCGGGACCGCCCGACGCCGTGAGAATGATGATCGGAATCGTCGCCTCTGGGTCGCGCGCTCGAAGCAGCGCGGTGAGCTGCATTCCGTCGAGCCTCGGAAGGCGCAGATCCAGGAGCACCGCCGAAGGCCGTCTTCGAATCGAATGCGTGGAGGGCGCTCTCTCCGTCGGCGCAGGCCTCGATCTCCGCGTCGGGGAACTCGGCGTGGAGCCAGGCCGCGAGCGCCTCACGGAAGTCGTCGTCGTCGTCGGCCAGCAGGATGCGCAAAGGCTCCGGGAGGCCGAGGCACGCCGCGCCCAGCTGGCGGCGGAGCGCGTCCGCCGTGGGGGTCCGCTCCGAGGGCTCCTTCGCCAGCGCGCGGAGGATCACGTCGTCCAGAGCGGGCGGCAGCTCCTTGCGCCGGCTGCTGGGCGGAGTCACCGAGGTAGCCGCGTGCTGCAGCATGACGCCGAGCTGGCTGCCGTCGAAGGGAGGCCGCCCGGTCAGGAGCTGGTACGCGAGACATCCGAGGGAATACACATCGACGCGGGCGCGCAGCGCCGGATCGATCTCGCGCTGAAGTGCGACCTCCGGTGCCATGTAGAGCGGGGTGCCGACGGTCTCCGGCTTGCCGGGCCGATCGTGCCCCCCGAGAATGAGCGCGACGCCCAGGTCCGCGATGTGGGGCTGGAGCTTCGCGTCGAGCAAGATGTTGCTCGGCTTGAGGTCGCGGTGAACCGTGTCTGCCGCGTGGATCGCCTCGGTCCCTCGGCAGATCCCCTCGAGGATCGAGAGCGCGACCTCCAGATCGGGGGGCGTGCCGCATTCGAGGAGCCACTGCTCGAGCGTCTGGCCCTCGATGACTTCCATGACGAAGTACGGAGCGTCCTCGTGCTCGGCGAAGGCGTAGATCTGAAGGACATTTGGATGGCTCACGCGCGCCATCGCGTGGGCTTCGACCGCGAAGCGCCCGCGCAGCTCGCGGTCGAGAAGATGGGGATGAATGAACTTGATGGCGACCCGTCGATCCAGGCTTTCGTCGTGCGCGAGGACGACCATGCCCATCGCGCCGCTTCCGAGTGGCTCCAGCACGCGATAGGCGCCGCCGATGAGCGCACCGGGGGCGAACCTCGCTTCCGGCTCGTCGGCCGCGGTCAGGGGCCAGCGCTTTCGTCGCAGATCGAACACCAACGACGTGTCCGGAGCCGAACGTGCAGCCGCCGAACGGTGCAGGGGCGCCCGGACGCGTGGGTCATCCCGACCGCACTCGAGGGTCGGACGGTCGCCCATGGGGTCGCTGTCGGCAGGGTTCATCGAGGGGAAGGGGGGCGGGCGCAACACACGGGTCTACGGCCATCGAGGCTCAGCAATTGGCGAGCCACGTCGAGCACGGTGCACGGGCGGTGATTTTCTGGACCGGCGCCATGCCCCCCCAAGCGAATCGGCGCTTTACGCGCGGGCCCGCGGGGAAGCCCGGTTGGAAGGCGCCGTCGTTCCCGTGCAAGACTGCCTCGTCGGCGAGCGCAGGCGCCACGAAAACCGAGCGGTCGGGTTTCTCAAACAAAAGCGCTGAAACCCGTGACCGAACAACCGACGATCAGGCTGTTGATCTGTTTGGTGCCCTCGTACGAGTAGAGGGCCTCGGAGTCGGCGACGAACCGCGCGACGTCGTGCGACAGAAGGCATCCCGTTTCCGCCGTGGAGCTCGCGAGCCCGGCTCACTACCTCGCGGCACCCGCTGGTGCAAAAGACCTTCGCCAGCGATGCGTGCTCGTCCCGCAGCCGGCCCTCGTCCTGCATCTGGCTCAGCCGGTAGACCATCGTCTGCATCGCCGTCAGCTGGCTGAGCATGTGCGCCACGAAGTCCTGACACCATCTGGAACGCACCGATCGGCCGGCCGAACTGCTGGCGCTGTCTGCACGTATCGGACCGTGTGCTCGTACGCGCCGCGCGCACACCCCACCGCTTGCCACGCGACCCCGGCCCGCGTCGCACGCAGCACTGCGCTCGTGTCCTTGAAGCCATTGGCATTGGGCAAGCGCTTCGACTCCGGCACACGGCACTCGGTCAGCGTGATCTCCGCCTTCTGAGCGATGCGCAGGGCCATCTTGTCTTCCATCTTTTTCGCCCAAAACCCCGGCGTCGCTCGGTCCACGATAAAGCCTTTCACTCGACCGTCCGCTTCGTCCTTCGCCCAGATGATCGTGAAGTCCGCGAACGTCGCGTTCCCGATCCACTTCTTCTTTCCGCTTATCACCCACGTCGCTCCCGTCACGCCGGCACGTGGTCGTCAGCCCCCCCGCTGCCCCCGAGCCGACCTCCGGTTCCGTCAGCCCGAAGGCTCCGAGCAGCTCGAAGGAGCGCATCCTCGGCAGATACTCGCGCTTCTGGTCCTCCGAACCGCACAGGTAGATGGATACCCATCGCGAGCCCGCTCTGCACTCCAAAGAACGTGGACATCGAGACGTCCACCCGCGCAATCTCCTCTGTGACGAGCCCTCGAGCACGCAGCGGCGCCCCGGAAAGCCATACCCCCGGAACGTCATCCCGGCGATGCCGAGCTCTGCCCAGTTTCGGGATCACCTGCATCGGGAAGTCGCCACGCAGCCACTATTCGTTCACGATAGGCGCGATCTCGCGCTGCATCACCTCCCGGACGCGCAGTCTGATGTCCTGCTCCTCGGGCGTCAGAAGATCTCCCATCCCGTAGAAATCCCCGTTTGCTTCCGGCAGCGGAGTCTTTCTGCGCTTCGCTCGCACCTGCGACACCAGATGTGCCAGGTCCATCGGCTGGAGTTCCGCCAGAACGCCCACGAGCTTGAGCCAGTCCGCTCCCTTCGCGAGCCACGTCATGGGAGTCCCTGCCATCGCGATTGCTCCTCAGGCAGCCAGCAACGTTCGGCACGATCAGGATGAACGCAATTGCGGCGATCGTGTCGGGGCACAAAGGTCCGAGTCGTGGCGCGAGCGCTCGCCCGGCGTGCTTCTGGCGAAGCCCCTCGGCCGCGACCATCCACGCGATGAGGCTCCGGAAATGACAGGCGACCGGCGGCCGGGGTCCCGGGGCCTGCGTTTGCTCCAGTTCGTCGTGCGGGTGCCTGCGGCCCGGCGGGTGCGTCCGGCGGGATGCAGATGGAGGGAACGATGTCCATCGACAAGGCGTCCTTCATGGTCGCACTGGGAGCGCTCGCAGCCGGCGGCGCCGGTGGTTACCTCGCCGGGGAGCGCGGCGAGCTGAGCGCCCCGTCTCGTTCCGGCGCAACGGAGCGCCAACCGCCGCCGGGGGCATCGCCTGGAGCCTCTTCGGCGGGCGAGCCTCTCGCCGCACGCGCAGCGCCGGCCTGCGATGACATGGTCGGCGCTGCGCGGCCATCTCCGTCCCCGGGCTATGCTGCCGACGAGGGCGGATGTGGCGCGCTGCCCGCCACGCGCTGCGAGGACTTCAAGAGGGTGCTGAACCACGGCTCGCCGAACACGCCGTCGCTTGCTTGAACGCGCTCACTCCGGCGCAGCGCTGCGACCCGAATCGTTTGAATCTGTGCGCGCACCTCGCCTTGATGAGCGCGTGTGCTGCCGACGGCCCGGCGACACACGACCTCGCTTCCGAGAATATCGAGTCGCGCTGCGCGGTTGTCTCGCAGGCATGCGCGGGTACCTCGCTCGCGCCGACAACGCGCGATTGCAAAGCCACGCTCGCTGGGATGAGCGTGTACGGCCGCGACCGCGCGGTGGAGTGCGTGAGGAGCCACTGCAGCGACCGCGGTCTCTTGGGCTGCGAGACCGCTGTCGACGTCAGGTGACCGACCATGGGTACCCAGGGCTGGGGGGCGCCGGACGCTTCCGAGGGCGGCATGAAGCGCATCCTCGTTCCGCACGACTTCAGCGAGGCGGCAGAGGGCGGGCTCCACCTCGCGCTCTACCTCGCCGAGGAGCTCGGTGCACGAGTCACCCTGATGCATGCCTACGAAGTGCCCGTGTACAGGGCTCCTCGATGGTCCACCCATCGCCCCGGACGTCGCCGGGCAAGTGGAGGAACATCGAGAGCGCGGCGCGGACCGCCCTGGAGGGCGTCGCGAGTCGAGCGCGCCGTTCCGGCCGCGAGGTCGATACCCTGCTGCGCCATGGCGTCGCGTGGGTCGCGATCAACGTCGCGATCGAAGAAACGAAGGCGGATCTCGTCGTGATGGGGACGCACGGACGTCGAGGTCTGGTGCGGGCGCTGCTTGGCAGTGTCGCCGGGAGGAAGATCGTACGGACCGCCGCTTGTCCGGTGCTGACGGTGCACGGCACCGGCGAACATTGAAGCCGCGGTAAACTCACGAGGCGCAAGAATGCCTCGAAGCGGTGGGGCTCGTGGTCCTCTCTGACACGCCGACCCTCGGGACGGTCGCGCAGGTCCCTTCGTGCGAAGACGCGATCGGATGCCCTTTCTGCGCGCCGGTCCGCGCTCGCCCGCTGGTCCGTTCGCGAAGGCATGCGCGGTGCTAGGCGAACTGCGCCATGCCGCACGGCGCGTGCCGCGCGCGTGAGATTCGAACTCAAATCGACCGATTTGCGGGGGGTTGGAGGTGTCGTCATGCTTCTGTGCTTGTGCTCGGCGGGGCTGCTCTCGTTGCAGCGATCCTCGTGGACGCCGTCGCGGCAGTCGGAAGGAGCTGACACGTTCGCGCTCGGTGACTGCGGCTCGGCAGAGCGGGTACGCCCCCTGCTTGCGTTCGCGACGCCTATGGCGCCCGCGAGGAAATGGCTCCTACCCAGATTGTCGCTCCTCCTTGCCATCGGCTCGACGGGTGCGGCCTGCGCGGGCCTGCTCGGACTCAATCGTGGAATCGCCGACGGGGATGACGGCGGCATCTCCTGGATCGACGGGGCACTGCCGCAGGAGGAGAACAGCGATTCGACGTACCAGGATTAGACGGACTCGCGAGCGGGCTCGGCGGAGAGCAGCGGCGGGAGTCTCTCGGATGCGACGGCTACGGACTCCGGAGGCTCCTCGTCCGACTGCACCGGAGCAGCCAGCGAGGGTGCTGCCTTTTTTTTTTTTTTTTTTTTTTTTTTTTTTTTTTTTTTTTTTATCGTGCGGGGGCGACTGCCAGTGGACGCCGCGCGCCGGCAACCAGACATGCAGCGGCCCGTCGTTGCAGGCGTGCGGCGACTGCGGAAACGCAACACGCGCCTGCGACAGCAGGACCGGCTCCTGGTCTGCATGGGCGCCCTGCACCGGCGAAGGGTGTGCGCCATCAACGAGAGCCAGGCCTGCGGAAACGAGGCATGCAGTCGTGCGGCGGCGATTGCCAGTGGGCGTGTGCAGCAGCCGAACGTCGCGCCCGTCGTCGCAGGCGTGCGGCAACTGCGGGACGCAAACCCGCACGTGCAATGACACGACGAGAACCTGGTCGGCGTGGTCCGCGTGCGGGGGCGAGGGGGTCTCGGGCCAAACTCGACGCAGGCTTGCGGCCACGGCGGGACGCAAACATGCGGGGGGAACTGCCAGTGGGGCGCGACGTGCTTCGGCCAGAGCTGCAACGGCTCGTCGGCGCAAGCTTGCGGAAACTGCGGAACGCAATCGAGGACGTGCGACGGCACGACGGGCGTGTGGTCCGGCTGGTCTGCGTGCTCGGGCGAGGGCGCGTGCGGCCCCGGCGCGACCCGTAGCTGCGGCAGCGGGGGGACGCAGACGTGCGATGGGGATTGCCGGTGGGGCGGGTGCGCGGGTGGTAGCTCGGGAAGCGGAAGCGGGTCGGGAGACGGATCAGGAAGCGGATCGGGAAGCGGATCCGGGTCTGGTGGCTCCAGCGACGGCGGCTGTGTCGGCCTTCACGTCGCTTGCTCGAACAACTGCTGCAACGGTCTGGTTTCCCTCTTGGGGGCTTGTGTCAGCCTCTGAAATCGCGCACCGCGCGTCCCCCCCCCCCCCCCCCCCCCCCCTTTTTTTTTTTTTTTTTTTTTTTTTTTTTTTTTTTTTTTTTAAAAAAAAAAAAAAAAAAAAAAAAAAAAAAAAAAAAAAAAAAAAAAAAAAAAAAAAAAAAATTTTGCGAGACTGGACCGTTGGTATGTCCTCTGCCGTAGAGCTCCGCGGAGGATGAGATAATGCAAGGAAAAAAACTGGCTCTCTCGGTGCCTTCCTTTCTTATCGCACTCGCGCCAATCCCGGGCTGCATTACGACGACGACGAGCAGCGGGCAATCCACCGAAGGTTGTCCGGAGTTCGCGCCGGGGGCGACCTTGGACGCGAGTCTGACGGTCGATGCGCACGTGCGCGCGTTCATGCAAGCGTCGGCCGATTTGGGCGGCGTCGCCACCTCACTCAAGAGTGCAGTCAAGACCGCGTGCATCGGCATCGCCGGCGACCTCGGCGCGCCCGATACGTGGACATCGATGGGCGATTCGGACGATGCCATCAGCAACGGCGGCGGAACGGGCGCCTGCGACACGGCGCGCGCGCGCATCGTCGCGGTCATGAATGCGCACCCCAACGCGAATTTCGCGCTGGTCATCTCGCGAGGCGAGTGCCACACGGACTTCGACGCGGAAGCGCAATGCGAGGCCGGGTGCATGTCGAGGCAAAAGTGCAATCCGGGGACCGTCGTTACGCGTTGCGATCCGGCGCAGCTCAGCGTCATTTGCAGCAGCAACTGCTCGGCGCAGGCCTACTGCGAGGGAACCGCCACTGCCGCGGCCAATTGCCAGGGAAAGTGTGAAGCCGAATGCGTCGGCCACTGCTCCGGCACCTGCACGGACAAGCACGGACGCAGGACGGACGATGACCCCAACTGCAAAGGCAAGTGCTCCGACCAGTGCAGCGGCACGTGCAGCGGGCGCTGCCAAAT
Organism: uncultured delta proteobacterium; assembly: GCA_963720145.1. Taxonomy (GTDB): domain Bacteria; phylum Myxococcota_A; class Polyangia; order Polyangiales; family Polyangiaceae; genus Palsa-1150. Next base: position 322,744 of record CAVREO010000022.1, on the reverse strand, counting down.
CGATGTCTCCGCGGGGGTTTCCTGCGGATCGAACGTCTCTGCAAAGGGGGCTGCACGGCACCTACACCGAAACCGCGCTGCGAGTCTTTTTTCCCCAAAAAAAAAAAAAAAAAAAAAAAAAAAAAAAAAAAAAAAAAAAAAAAAAAAAAAAAAAAAAAAAAAAAAAAAAAAAAAAAAAAAAAAAAAAAAACCTCCGCTGATCCCGTTCCCCCCCCCTTTAAAAAAAAAAAAAAAAAAAAAAAAAAAAAAAAAAAAAAAAAAAAAAAAAAAAAAAAAAAAAAAAAAAAAAAAAAAAAAAAAAAAAAAAAAAAAAAAAAAAAAAAAAAAAAAAAAAAAAAAAAACACACATAGCGTCACTCCTGCCTTCTCGCTCTCCACAGCAAACATCGCGCCGCTGCGCCTCGCCTTCCTACGCTGCCTTCAACGCGCGCTGCCTTTCACACAACGCCCCACGCAACCGTCGCATGCAATTACCCTCACCTACCCTTCCGCTCCGCTGGATCCGTGAGCCTCACGCCGCGCTCGCCGCGATACGCCTCATTCGAATCAAGACCGCGCTGCAAGTTGTCGCGCTTGACGTGCACGCGTCACGCACGCTCACGCCGCGTCTACTACTGTGCGCACTCGATATCCCTCGCTCACGCACCGCCGTTTGCTCGGAGTCGCGCGTCCCGCTCTCCGCGCGCACCTCGCACCCCCAAGCAGATTGCACCATCGACACACAAGGCGCGTGTCCTCAGCCAGCGGTTCGAGCGTGGGCTCGACGTTCAGTTTGACCTGCGACGTCGGCGTGCACTTCTGATCGCCGACGCCGCACCGCCTCTGAACCCGACCGCGTGTCCGACTCCGACCGCACACGTCCACCTAAGCCGCTCGCTCTCCAAGCTAGTTAACTTCCACACCGTCGACCGGCTCGATGCTGGGCGGCCGGGCCAAGAGCGCCGGAGAAAGACAGACGGATGCGATGCAGCTACGGCTTGCCGGCGCACAGGCCGGTGCAGGTCGTGTAGGCGACGCAGTCCGGCAGCGGATTGCAAGCCGCGCCGATCGCAGCGCTACACGCGCCCGTCGGCGCCTTGTTGATGCACGTATCGCAGGGGTCTCCTGGATTCGGGGCCGCGAAGTTGCTGTTGCACCAGGTCATCGCGCACGCCGTCTGGCATACGCCTGTCGCCCCGCACGCACACGCGGTCAGCGCGTCGAACCAGGCCGTGGATCCCGGGTCATGGTTGCCCGAGCAGCAATCCATGCAGTCGTTCATCGTGGTCGCCGCCGCGCACGCCGAGTCCGTGCCGCTGCTGCTCCCCGAGCTGCCTCCGCTACCGCTGCCGCTGCTGCTCCCCGAGCTGCCTCCGCCGCTGCCGCTCCCCGAGCTGCCTCCGCTACCGCTGCCGCTGCTGCTCCCCGAACTGCCTCCGCTCCCGCTGCCGCTGGAGCTGCCGCTCGAGCCTCCCGACGAGCTCGTGCCCTGACCCGACGAGGAGCCGGAGGACCGTCCGGCGTCGCCCGTAGAGGAGCCGGGCCCCGAATCGGGATCCATGTCGCCGCCCGCGGACGTCGCGCCACCGCAGGCGGCGAGAGCGACTGCAGCCAGCGCATTCCAACGCGTCGTCATTCCAAGGAACATGATGTCCTCCGGGATCGTGCAGGTCGTCGGGTCGATACCCGTGTTGCCGCTCCCTTCGTGGCCGGCGAGCGGCGGATTTGCAGCCAATCGCGCCTGCGCCGAACCCCAGGACACCGCGGCGTGCAGAGCCGGGGTGCATACGCGCTACCCTGGGGACCCCGTCCCATGCGCCTCCGCCCTCCCCAGCCGTCCGTGATTGCGGCTGGCGTCCGGCTCGCGGGGGCCGCCTGTCTGGCCTGGGCCGTGCTGGTCCGGCGCGCCTGGTTCTCCCGTCACCTGTTTCAGTTCTACTTCGCACACCAGGAGAAAGACGCCGTGCGCGAGTGGGCGCTTCGCGGCGTGGCCGCCGCTCTCGGCCTGGCGCTCGTGCTCGGCGCGCCCAGGGTCGCTCGAATGCTCGGCGGTGGCCCGGCGGCCGTTCTCCGGCGGGCCTGGCCTACCGCCATCGGCGTCGTGCTGGCGCTCGTGGTCTCCGAGCTCGTCCTGCGTCGAACGGTGTTCCCTTGCCACGAGGACCCGCGGGAGGTGCGCGACGCGCCTATCGAGGTCCGCATCGGCACGCTCCACCCGCGCTACGGATGGGTCTATCTCCCTTCGCGGAGCACGCCGCTCTTTCTCGGCGGGCGCCCGAGCACGTTCGCCGTCAATGCGCTGGGGTTTCGCGCCTCGGATCCGGCGGCCCTCCCGGAACCCCGGGCGCCGACCATCGTGTTCGCAGGCGAATCCATCGCGGCAGGGCACGGCCTGGACTATGGCGAGTCGTTTCCGGCCGTCGTCGGCGAGACGCTGCATGTTCAGGCGGTGAACGTCGCCACGCACGGATACGGCAGCGACCAAGCCTACCTGCGCCTCGCCGATGCTCTGGGGAGCTTGGATCGCGTCCTGGCGACGGTCACCGTGTTCGTGCCTGCTCAGCTCGAGCGCAACGTGCTCACCTCCCGCCCGCACCTGCTCCTCGATTGCGACGGCGCCCTGACGCTGACGCCGCCTTCGGCGCAGGCGGACCCGCCGAGGACGTGCCTGCTTCGACTCGCGTGCGCGCTCCTTCCCTACCACGACGACCCGAGGATCGAGCTCACGGCGGCGATTCTCCGGGCGAGCGACGCCGCCGCCCGTGAGCGCGGGGCGAAGTCGCTCTTCGTCGTCCCGAGTATCGGCCCGGATCGACCCGTCGACGCGCACCTCGAGGGATGGCTCTTGCACGAGCTCTTCGACGCCGCTGGTCTGCCGTACGTCGTCGTCGACATCAACCGCTCCTTGCTCCTTCCGGCCGGCGAGGTCCACCCGAACGCGCGCGGCGCACGCAAGATCGCCGACGCGGTCAGCGCACGACTGCGGTCGATGCTGCCGGCCCTCTGACGTGCGAGCCCTTGGTCGCGCGAAAGGCGCTACGGCGTCGCGGGGCACGTGGCTGGAGCACGCGTCGACCGTGGACTATAAGGCCTCGGCTTCCATGCGGGCCCGCCTTCCTTTCCTCCTCGGCGCGGGCGCTTTCCTGGGACACACGGTTTTGTTCGTGCGTGCCATCCTCAGGCATACGGGGGGCACGTATTGCTACCCCCTCGACGACGCGTTCATCCACCTAGCGATTGCCAAGCATCTCGCCTTCGACGGCGTTTTTGGCGTGACGAAATACGCATTTTCGTCCGCCTCCTCCTCGATCGCTTGGCCCTTGATGCTCGCCGCCATCGCGCGCATCGCCGGCGATCACAGCATCACGCCCCTCCTGCTCAACGTGGCCTTGGGGCTCGTGCTCCTGTGGGTCATCGCGCGCCTTCTGCGATTGCAGGCGACTCCGCCGCGGCCGGTCCTCGAGGCGCTCGTCCTGATGACGGTGACGTTCGTGACGCCGCTCCCGACGCTCGCGATCACCGGGATGGAGCACACGCTCCACGCGCTCGCGACGGTCCTGCTGATTGAAGCGTCGGCGAAGGCCCTGGCGAGCGACGCGCCGCGCCCTCGAGCCTGGAAACTGCTCCTCCTGGCTTCGCTCGTCACCGCCGCTCGGTACGAGGGCCTCTTCGCCGTCGGGGTCGTGGCCGCGCTGGCCATGATCCGGAAGCGCTGGAGCGCGGCAGCGTGCGTCGCGGCGGGCGGCGCAGCGCCCGTCGTGGCTTTCGGCGCGTACTCCATGGCGCACGGGGCGATGTTCCTGCCCAACTCGGTTCTCCTGAAGGGCCGCCACTTCGTCTTCCGCGACGCGAGCGACGTCGGAGACCTTCTGGGCCGCGACTTGCTTTCCCGTCTCACGCACCAGCCTCACGTCTGCGCCGTGGTCGTCGCGGCGTTCGCCGCGGCGCTGTACCAGGGGATGCGTGAGGGCGCGTTCTCACGCGGCACGCTGCGATCGGGCATCGTGGGGCTCGCCGCTCTGGCTCACGTCGAGCTGGCCAGCCTCGGGTGGTTCTTTCGATATGAAGCATATCTCGTGACCGCGGGGATGACCGTCGCGGGAATGGCCCTCGTGAAATACGTGCCGCGTCTGCGCATCGCCGAGATCCCCGCGCGGGCCCGCGCGCAACCGACGCTCACCGCGTTCGCGGCTCTCCTCGTCCTCGCAGCGCTGGCCCCGCTCCTGGAACGCGGCATTGAGGCCGCCGACACCACACCGCTGGCCTGCCGCAACATCTTCCAGCAACAGGTGCAGAGTGCTCGGTTCCTGGCGCGCTACTTCGGTCACCAGCTCGTGGCCGTGAACGACATCGGCGCGGTCGGCTACTACGGCGATGAGCCGATCCTCGATTTGATGGGGCTCGCCTCGATGCCGGTCGCCCGCGCCAAGCAGCTGCGACTCGAGGAGCCGATCCCGAGGCGCGACTTCGACGAGCTCACGCGCGCCAGCGATGTGGCTATCGTCTACGACGGCTGGCTCAGCGACCGCATCTCTCCGCGGTGGACGCGACTCGCGCGCTGGGTCATCGACGGCAACCGCACGTGCGCGTTCGCCGACGTCTCGGTTTACGCGACGAGGCCGGAGGCGATCCCCGCGCTGGTCGAAGCGTTGCAGGATTTTTCGCCGCACCTGCCGGCGGGTGTGCACCAGGAAGGGGCCTACATCGAGCCCGAAGTGCCGGGCGACCCCGGGGCAGCACCGCTCGGCGTCGGGGACGTTCTGTACGTGGAGCTCCAGGGTACGCCCGACTACGAGAAATCGGTCAAGGTCCGGCCGGACGGCTCGCTGCCGCTACCCCCGGAGATCGATCGGGTGCTCGTCCGCGGCCGCTCGGTCGACGACGTGGCGGACTTGATTCGAGGCGCGGCGGCCGCTGCGGGCGCGTCGGGCAAGCAGGTCGCGATCACCGGGGTTCAGGTGCGACGGTTGGAGCGCTCGGGCATCCGCGTCTATGCGACGGGCCGCGTCGACCGTGGCGGGGAATTCGAGTCCCGAGAGCCCATCACGGCGCAAGCGCTCCTCGAGCGCGCCGGCGCCAGTCCCCTCTCCCTCGACTCGGCGTACGTGCTGCGCCAGGAGCACGCAGGCTTTCGGAGGCTACCGATTGCGGCGCACGGCGACGAAGCATCGGGGCCGTTGGAGCTCCGGGCCCGCGACATCGTCGTCGTCCCCTGAGTGCGGGACCCGCCGCGTCGCCCGGCTCCGTCCCTTGCAACGGTGCCTCCCTCGGCTACCCTGCGGTCCCCGTGTCATGGGCTGGCCGCTCGTATCCGCCGCGCTCGGCCGGGCTCCTCTGCCGGGCGCGTCTGTCGCCAAGCTCTCGCGCGCAGCCGTCGGCGTCGGCGTCGTCTTTCTGCTTTTTCTCTTCGCCAACCTGCTTTCGTATGGATATGGCCGCGACCAGGGAATCTTCGCCGTCGTCGGGCGGGCGATTGTCGGCGGGGAGTCTCCGTACCGAGACGCGTGGGACTTCAAGCCTCCTGCCATCTACTTCACGTTTGCGCTCGCGCGCGCGGTCTTCGGCGGCTCGCCGTACGCGATACGGGTCGTCGAGGCCCTGTGCTGGGCGACAGTCCCCGTTTGCCTGAGCCGCTACGTTTCGAAACAGGGCGGAGACGCTCGCCTCGGCTTTTGGGCAGGGGTGCTCGCGACGTACATCGAGGTGCGCACGGAGTACTGGCACACGGCGCAGCCCGAGAGCTTCGGCGCCGTATGCCTGATATGGGCCCTCACGCTCGTCACGACCACGAGCGACCCTGGTCGCGCCTGCGGGTGGCGCTGGGCGGCCGCGGGCGCCCTCTTCTCCGTCGCGGGGCTGTTCAAGCCGCCCCTCGGGGGAGGCATCGTGGCTCTTCTGCCCGTCTGGTTCGCCGGGGCCGCACCGGCGGTGCCGCCCGCCACGCGACGACGCGCGTTCGTCCGCCTGGCGCTCGCGACCCTCGCAGGCGCGGCGGTGCCTCTCGCCGCGACGCTCGCGTACTTCGCGGCCCTGGGGTCGCTGGGCGATTCTCGTCGACACGCTGTTCCGGTTCACCCCGCATTACACGCGACTGGGCACTCCGGGCTCCGGGTCGTTCCTCACCAACGCCCGGAAGGGCACCAAGGAGCTCCTCTTCTACTTCTCTCCGATGCTCCTCGGAGCGCTCCTCGTGGCGACGCCGGTCGTCTCTCCGTTAATGCGGCGCCAGATTGGGTTGAAATATGTCCTCGCCGTTGCGTTCTTTCCCTGGCTCGGCATCATCGTGCAGGCCAAGTTCTTCCCGTACCACTACGAGGGGTGCTTGCCTTTCGTTTGCCTGCTCGCGACGGCCGGGTATGCCGCCCTCTTCGCGCGTCTGCGTGCCCTCGGAGCGCCGCCTGCCGCGCTGGCTGCCGGTGTCGGGGCGGTGCTTTACGGGCTGTACGACCTCGGCCCCTACATCAACCCGGGCTCGCGTATGTGGGACCGCGTCCCCTTGCGTATCGAGGCTCTGCTGCACCCCTCGCGGCGCGCCGCGCTGGAGGACGCGATGACGAGCGAGGGCGACGTGAAGAGCGCCGAGAACCGGCGGCTCACCTCCTGGGTCGTCCAGACCACGCCGCCTGACGCCACGCTGTTCGTCTGGGGCTTCGAGCCCGTCGTGTACGACGCGAGCATGCGGCGCCCTGCGAGCCGTTACATCTACGACGTCCCGCAGCGGGTCGCGTGGTCGCGAGGCCCGGCTTGTGCGCGACTCGAGCAGGACCTTCGGGCGCATCCACCGGCGGCCGTGGCCGTGGAGAAGGACGATTGGTTCGTCGACGTGACCGGCAATCTCCTCGACAGCGCCGAGTCTCTGGGCTCGTGCGGCTGGTTCCCCGGTTGGCTCGCGGCGGGCTACAGGAAGGCGTGGAGCTCGGACAAGTTCGACGCGTACGAGAGCGCGAGTCGGCCGCGCGGAGACGTGACGGCCGGGGACGGCCCGCGCGAGCCATGAGCGCGCGTTGGCCCCGGTGGCCCACCCTCATCGTGGTCGCGGCCCTCGCGGCGCACCTGGCGGTCGTCGTGTCGCTGCTTCGCGAACCGCTGGACGCGTCGCGCGCCCCTCCCGACCAGCGCTCGTTCGTCTGGCCTCTCTTCGCCGATACGACTCACCGGCGCGGGCCGGCGGCCGACTTCTTCGGCGTGTACGACGCCGGCGTGCAGCCGGCCTCCCCGGAGGACCTGTACGTCGACATCACGCGCCCGGACATGGTCCCGACGCGCGTGCCGTATGGATACCCCTTCCGGTATCTGCCGGCGGTCGCCTACACGTTCGCCCCCGCCCTGCGCATTCTGCCGCCCCGCGCCGCCTACGTTGGCTGGGTGTTCGTCGTCGAAGCCGCTCTCGCGGCGGCGATTGCGACCCTCTGGCGCGCCGCGCCGAGCTCGGGGACGAGAGTCTTCTGCGCGACCATCCTTCTCCTGAGCTTTCCGTACTTCCTCGAGCTTTACATGGGCCAGTTCACGTTCGTGTCGATGGCCCTGACCCTCGCGGGAGTCGGGCTCCTCGCGGGCTCGCGTGGGCCGCGTCTTCGCTCCGCCGGCATCGTCGCCTTCGGAGTGAGCTGCCTGCTTAAGCTGCTGCCGTTGGTCGTTGCGCCGGCGATTGTGAAGAAGCGCGGCGGCTTGCGCGTGGTGCTGGGTGTGCTGGCCGTCGTGATCGTGAGCAGCGCGCTGTACTTCCCGCTCCATCCCGCCGCCTGGGAGGCCTTTCTCCGGGTCAACGGCGGAGGAAAAATGGACGGGCTCGACGCAGGAAACCATGGCTTGCTCTACGTCGCGTACCGCCTCACGAAGGCCGCGGGGGTCACCTGGTCCGGGCGGTCATGGTCCACGGTCGCCGTCGTCTGGCAGATTGTCGCGCTGTCTGCCGTCGGGGTCCTGGTGCTGGCGGCGCGGGGCCGGAGCGTCGTCTTCGGCGCGGCCACGCTCATCGCGGGGTTCGTCCTTTCGTACGTCCACGTGTGGGAGCACCACTACAGCGCGACGATCCTCGCGGGGCTCGCGATCTTGGTGGAGCTCGCGCGCGCCGATGGCCGGGGTTCCAGGCGCGTCTACGCCGTGGGCGTCGCGCTCGTCCTGCTCGCCCTGCCGACACCGTTCGTCCTGCTCGATCCCCATCCGGATCCGGCCGTCTGGGACCCGTCGCCCGCCTGGGGGGCTCTGGCGATCCTGCCGCCCCTCTGCAAGGTGCTTCCCACGGTCGTCGTCATCGCCGTCGCCCTGCATGCGCTCGTCCGCGACGGCCTGGCTCTGCCCGCTCCATCGGCGTGCAGATAGCACGCCGACATTCGTGCACGGCACTTCATCTCCTCGTCTGGCGCAAGGCTCGCGCGACGACGATGACGAGCACGTAGATCAGGCCGGCCGACAGCGTCGGCCCCACGATGAGCGTGACGGGACCGCGGTGCATCCCGATTTCGTCGAGAAAAAGCGGGCGCGAGCAGAGCGCGAGCGCGGCGAGCAGGCCTGCGCGCACCCAGGCCCGCTGCGGGATGTCGGCGGCGATCTCCCAGATGCCCAACGCCGGCGGCACGAGCAGGATGAAGTAGTGCGTCCAGGCGATCGTCGGCAGGAGGAGCGTCAGCGCGGCGATGACGCCGATGGCGAGCCGATCACGCCGCTCGCGCTCGAGCGGCGCCAGCGCCCACCAGGCCCCCGCAGCCAGCAGCGCCCCGGCCGCGGCGACGACCGCGCGCGTCCCGAAGGCGAGCGGGATGATCCTCCAGCGCATGACCTCCTCCGGGGGGAGTTTGAGCCGCTCGATGACAGCCGCCAAGCCGTGATTGTTGTAGGCCACGACCGTCTCGCCGGCGATTTCGCGGACGCGCGCGAGGTACGCGAGGTTGGGCCCCCACCCGGCGCCGGCCAGCGACGCCGTGGCGAGCGTCCCCACTCCCGCAGCGCAAGCGCCGGCCGCCCGGTACTGCCGGCGCCAAAGCCAGGGCACGGCGAAGAGCACGGGCGACAGCTTGAGGAACGCCGGGATTGCCAGGACAAGACCGCCAGCCGTCCCCCGCCCTCGCCCTTCCGCATAGAGCGCGGCCGTGACGGCCAAGAAGACGAACGGCGTCGTCTGGCCCAGCCAGAGCGCGTAGCGAATCGGCTCGAAGCCGAGGAGGAGCACGAGCAGCGCGCCGAAACGGTACGGACGCCCGCGAAACGTCTCCGGTGCGAAGTGAAGGGCCGCGAGCAGCAGCCCCGCCAGCGTGGCGGCCGTCGCAGCCGCGACCCAAACTTTCTCGAGAGCAAGATAGGCCATCGCGGCAAGAGGCCGGCTCGCGATGGCGACGAGCGGAGCATGCACGAACGGCGTGGGCGTATCGTCGAAGCCGAGAGCACCGGCCTCTTGCGAAAAGGCGGCGGTGCTCGCGCGGTTGTAAAACTCGCGGTCGTGCTCGTAGAGCGCCGCGAAGCCGTGGCGCTCCAGCACGCGGGCGCCGACGATGAGCGCCGACAAGTCGAACGCCTTGGCTCCCCAGGCCGACGCCGCCGTCGCGGTGGTCCACGCCAGCAAGGCGGCGACGAGAAACGCGCGCTCCAGGGTGCCGACGGACCTTCTCGACGAGCCCGTCCAAACGGAAGCTAGAAATGCGGGGCGCGGCCCCATGCGGATGGACTAGAGCGCATCGGACAACCGATTGAAAGGCGAGGCTCGAGCTTGCGCGTCACGGGGGCGGCGTCGTAGGGTCCCCGGCTTTGTAATAAACGGCGTCCGCCTGCGTGTACATGGGCGATCCCGGCGGGAGGAGGTTTGGAAACTGGTCCCAGACGACGTACTTCGCGAAGCGATTCGTGTCGAAGAGGCCCCAGCCGTCGTCCGTGCTCTTCCAGGGCTCGTCGTTGCCCTCGAAGAAAAACGCAGTCAGCGGCGTGTTCGCGTCCTTCTTGCAGCCGTATACCCATGCCATCTCGAGGTCGTAAAACATCTTCTGATTCACCGGGTGCCCCATCGATACCTCGATCGTGCCGGGGTCCGGCTTGCTCTTCCAACCGGACTCCCCGATGACGATCGGGATGTCGAGGCCCTTGACCGCCAGCCCCTGGCGAAGGTCCGCGATCTGCGACTCGTTGTAGGCCTGCGCCGCCTTCATCATTGCGACGGCGCGCTGCGGTCCCTCCGGGACGGAGAGCTGCTGATAGTCCCATGCCTGGTACGGCGCATCGAGGAACGGGTAGACGTGAACCGCGAGGAAATCGACAGCCTGCGCGACTTGCAAGTCGTCTACGTAGGAGTACGGGCCTCCGTCCGGCAACGTATCCATTCCCCATTCGAATGGAGGACCGAAATCGTCGGTGGTCACGGGCTGAGAAACCTGAGTACGGACCTCCTGGATGTACCCGGTCAGATCGCCGGGCGGGCATTGGGGGACCGCCCAGGCGTCGAGCAGCTCGTTGCCCACGCTGAACGCGACGATGATGTCGCCATAGGTTGCATTGAGCGCGAGGCACCTCTGGATCTCGGCCTGGTTGTCTGCGTCGTTCGTGGCCTTGGGGCCGTCGATCTCGACCCCCTGCATGACCCTGATGTCGAGTTTGTTGTCGCGAATGGCCTTGAGCGTGGTCGACGCGTGCTCTCCGCAGTCGAACAAGCGCAGCAAGGTCCACCCGCCCTGTTCGAAGAGCTTCAGATCGGACGTCACTTCGGCCGCAGTCGGAAAGGTGGGCGGTGTTGTGGTCGGATCCTCGTTGACGCGATACCCCGAGTAGCACAGCGCTCTGCGCGCGAGGACCGCGGGGGGGAGGAAACGACGGCCGCCTTCCGGACCGCCGCTGTCGGCGACCGCGCCTGCCTCCGCGGACGGCAGAGAGCTGCAGCCCGAGGAGCCTTCTGCGCCTCCGCCGCCGCTGTCGGATGGACCGGCTTCGTTCGGCGAACCGAGCATGGCGTCGTCGACGTGACCCGCGGAGCAACCGGCGCAGATCACCATCAGCGCCGCGGTCGCGCCACCGCAGCGGCTCCTCGAAAGGATCATGCCTTCGCCGACAGCAAGGTCGGTGCCAGTGCGCATGGCACCGAAACCACTGCGGACGTCGCACGACAGCCCTCCCCTCGGCGCGGCGCAGGTGGTCGCGGTCTGCGGCCCGCCGGGACGCGCCGCCGGCACCTCGCCTCGTCGGCTCAGAGCGCCGTCAGCCCCCCGTCCACGGCGAGCTCCTCTCCCAGCAGCAACGACGCGGCGGGCGAGGCGAGGAAGAGGACGGCCTCGGCCACCTCCTCGGCCCTCGCCAGGCGGCCGAGGGGGAGCCGGCTCATGACGGCCCTGCCCATCTCCTGCAGGGCCTCCGGCGGCATCCCGCGGGCCGACTTGACTTGAATCGGCGTATCGGTGGGCCCCGGCGAGACCGCGTTCACGCGAATTCCCCGAGGCAAGAGCTCGGCCGATAGGGTGCGGGCGAACGACCGAAGGGCTGCCTTGCTTGCGGCATACACGCCGGTGCGGGCCGCGCCGAGGCGGCCCGCGGCCGACGTGTTGAGGACGACGGCGGCTCCCTCGCGCAGGTGAGGCAGCGCGTGCTGGATCGTGAAAAAGGCGCCGCGGACGTTCACGGCGAACACGCGGTCGAAGTGCTCTTCGGTGACGTCGGAGGCCAGGACCCATTCGGCGACACCTGCGTTGACGAAGAGAACGTCGACCCCGCCGTGCCGGGACGCCACGAGGGAATAGAGACGGGCGAGATCCTCGCCCCTGGTGACGTCGCCGGCGACGGTCAAGACGTCGGTTCCCAGGGAGGCGCTCGCGCTCGCGAGGCTGTCCTCCGTGCGGGCGAACAGCACGACCTGGGCTCCTTCCGCCCGGAAGCGTCGCGCCGACGCGAGACCGATTCCGCTGTTGCCTCCCGTGATGACCACGGTCTTGCCGGCGAAGCGCCCCGTCGGGTGATGGTCGGTGCTCGCGGCGTGAGATGCTCCGGTGCTTTGCATGGGTTTCTCCGTGCGCTCGCGGGCGGTCGCTCCGCCCGGGCCACGAGACTCTTGCGCGGTTCGCCGCGACTCGGAACTGGCGCCGATGCCTGCGACCGTTGCATATTCGCAACGGGACGAGCGTGGACTGGAACGACCTTCACCTGTTCGTGAGCGTGGCGCGCGCGGGAACGGTCCGCGCGGCGGCGAAGGAGCTTCACATCGACGCATCGACCGTGTCCCGCCGCCTCGCCGCGCTCGAGATTGCGATAGGCGCGCACCTCTTCGAGCGCACGCGTCACGGGCTGGCGATGACCTCGGTGGGCAAGCTGGTGCTCGAATCCGGCCAGCGAGTGGACGGCGAGCTCGAGGAGCTGGGCCGGCGCGTAGTGGGCCACGACAATCGCTTGCGGGGCGTCGTACGCGTCACGTTTCCCGGGTCGTTCATGGAGCTCGTGCACGAGGCCGCAGCGGCATTCGCGGCATGTTATCCGGCGATCGAGCTGGAGCTCCTGGGAGCCGACACGATGGTGGACGTCGATGGACGTCAGGCAGACGTCGCCGTGCGCGTGGCCGACGCACCGCCGCCGCACTTGATGGGCCGCCGTCTGGCGCGCCTGGCGGGCGCTCTCTATGCGAGCCGCCGTTACGTCGAGCTTCATCCCCAGCCGCTGCAGGACTCGCGACACGCGTGGGTGGAGTGGGACCGGCGGCTCGCGTCCAAACCCGCCTTCGCCTGGATCGAACGAAGCTTCCCCGGCCGGCGCATTGCCCTCCGCGGACTGTCGACGAGCGATGTCCTGTGCTCCGTCCGGCAGGGCGTGGGAATCGGCGCGCTGCCATGCCTCGTTGCGGATGCGGACGCCGCCCTGGTCCGCCTGCGGGATGCGCCAGGAGAAGTAGGATTCGAGCGTCTGGGTGTTGACCCACGGCGGCGAGCGTCCCGCCGCCCGGGTACGCGCCGTCGTTTCCCACCTCGTCCGGGCCATCCTGGCGGCGCGACCGAGCATCGAAGGCAAACGCGGCCGCGTTCAGCGAAGCTCGCGCGCGAAGCCCGCTCCGGTGCCACAGGACGATGCCAGCCCGGCGAAGGTGAGGAGCTCGGGATGAGGCGCCGTGCCGTACCTCGTTGCGAATCGCTCCGTTTTCGTGTTTTCTAGGTCAATGTCGCCCTCTCGCGTTCTCTTTTCGGCCCTCGCTCTGACGCTCGCCGGCTCTGCCGGGTGCGACGGAACTCTGAAGTACATCGGGTTCGACATCAGATATGGCGGTCACCCCGTGCACGTCTCCAAGTTCTACAACGACGGCTTTGGCACCGCCGGGCCCGAGCACCAGGCATTCGACTTCGTGCAGGCCGGAAATACGACGGGCGCAGTGCGCCTCATGGAAGGCGCGTGCGCCGAGCGCCCGAACGACGTCTGGCGACACTACGACCTGGGCATTCTCTACGAGGCCAGCGGCGACTGGTCGCGTGCCGAGGCCGAGATGAATACGGCCCTCAAGCTGCGCTCGGGCGACACCAAGCTCTACTCCGACGAACTGGCGTTCATCGCAGCGCACAGGAACGGCGGCTGAACCTGCGATCAGAAGCGAGCGCCGAGTCGCAATGCGCCCATGTTCGGGCCGACCTGGACGTCGACCGCCGGCGCGAAGGTCCGCTTGGCCGCTCCGAGCGTGGCTTGCGGGTGAATCACGAAGGTCGGTCGCGTGAGAAAAACAATCGCCGCCGTGCCGAGGGCCACGACGCCGGCCGCGAGCGAGATGTCGCCGACCAGGAAGTCCGTCCTGACCGGTTTGACCGCAGAGTCGCTGCAGAAGGGCGAGCATCCGTCCGCGGAGCTCGTGTTGGAAAGGTCGCTTCTCTTCGATAGGCCCAGAGCGGAGAAGGTGGCGAAGCTCCCCATGGCCAGGACGCCAGTGCCGAGGAGGACGTAGACGGAGGTCGGGATGGGTCTGCGAAACTCGTCGGGTGGCGGAGGAGGCGGCGTGTACGTGCTCTGCACGGGCCGGTTCTTCTGGCCCTCCACCACGACGGCCAGCACTTCCTGCGTCGGTTGGGTCGGGAAGGTCCGGTACTTGAACAGGAACGTGTGGCGCCCCGGGTTCAGCTCCACGCTCCGGCCATCGAGAGAATCGAGGAATGGGTGACCATCCATCTCCACGCTGACGTCGTGGACGTCACTGCCGGACACCTGCGCGCTCAGAACGACGGACGGGATGTTTTTCTCGACGTCGGCCAGCCACTGGATGCAGTCGTTCTTGATGAACGACGGACAGGCCTCGCGCGCGCACGCCCTCATGGCATCGCGCGCCGGGAGGAGCTCCGCTTTGCGGTTCAACGTCTGCGCGTTCTCGTAACTGCTTGCGCAGGCCGCCTTCTCGTCCTCCCCCCGAGCCTCGAGAGGCGACGTGAAGGGAAGACAGCAGACGAAGCCAACGAGTCCGAAGGTTCGGAAGGTTCGTGCGCGCATCACACTCCGCCGACCGAGTTTACATGCACCAGGCCTTGGGATGTCGAATTCCTTGATTGTCGAGATAAAATGGCGGGTCGCAGTTCCCCTTGGGTGCCGACGTGGGCGGGGGGGGCGCGGTCGATGCCTGAGGCGCCGTCGCCGCCGACGCAACGAGGTGGGGGCCGCCTCGCCCCGGGTTGCCTCGAGGCGGAACGACTTGCGCGCTCGGAGGCACCCGCTGAAGCTCCAGCGAAACACTCGACGATTGATCGAGCGTCACCTGCACCTCGCGTGACACGAAGCCCGGCGCCTCGACGCGCACCGTGTGCTGCGACGCATCTTTCGGGAGCTTCTTGGTAACCGGGTTCGCCGGCAGGGACTCGTCGTCCCAGAAGATGCGAGCCACGGAGGGACTCGCCTGGATGGAGACGTCGATCAGGTCCGGCGCCTTCGGCGCGGTCGGGTCTTCGGCGGTCCCACGGCCCGGTGGGTCCGCACTGCCGGCGAGCGCGGCCACGTCTCCTGCGGCGGGCGCTTTTGCCGCCGCGAACGGCCCGTGCTTCATGAGCAGTACGGTACCCGCAGCCGCGGCGATCACGACGGCCGGCCAGATCCACATCCTGCGCCGGGCGGGTGTCAGAGGAGATTGGAGCGTGCCGGACCCCGCCCTCGCGCCCGTACCCGACCGGTCGAGCAGCTCCGCCAGGGCGACGGGCTCGAGCGACGAGTCGGTGGCGCCTGCCTCGACGACCCGGGTCTGGTCCTCGATGACCTTGCGCGTGCGGCTTCGCACGTCGGCGAACATCGACGCGACGTACTTGCCGATGTCCTTCATCTTGACGGTATCGGCGAGCTGAGCGAGCGCGGCGTCCACATCCCTCTCGAACTCGCTCGCGGTTTCGTACCGCTTCGACCGATCGACGGCGAGTGCCCTCTCGCAGATGCGAACGAGGCCTTCGGGCGCGTCGGGGTTCACCTCCGTCAGCTTGGGCACTTGGTCGTTCAGCACGCGCCGCATGATGGTGACCTCGTTGCAGCCCTCCCACATGCGACGGCCTGCAACGGCTTCCCAAATCATCACGCCCACCGCGAAGAGATCGGCGCGTCGGTCGATGATCTTCTCCCCGAGCATCTGCTCGGGGGCCATGTACGCGATCTTGCCCTTGAGCTCTCCGGTGTTGGTGTTGTGCGACGACGTGGCGGCCTTCGCGATCCCGAAGTCGAGCACCTTCACGTTTCCGTCGAACGTGACGAACACGTTGCTCGGCGACACGTCTCGATGAACGAGGTTGAGCGGAGAGCCGTCGTAGTCGGTGAGCTCGTGAGCGTAGTCGAGCCCTACAAGGGCCTCGGCGATGATCTTGAGATGCATCGAGAGCGGCATCCGCTCGCCGTTGCGGGATCGCGACAGAACCGCGGAGAGAGGCTGTCCCTCGAGGTATTCCATCACGAGCGCCGGCCGGCCCGCGTAGGACCCGACCTCGTTGGTCTGAACTACGTTGGGATGGCTGAGGCGCGCCGCCAGACGCGCCTCATCGAGCAGCATCTGGCAGAACTCCGGTGAGTTGGCCAGGTGCTCGCGTAGCGACTTGATGACGACGAGCTTCTTGAACCCGCTCGCTCCCTCCGAGAGGCCCAGATACACGTTCGCCATGCCGCCGGTGCCAAGCTCCGCGATGACGCGGTACTTGCCCAGCTTCATGCTGCTGCTCGACGGTGCAGGAGCCACCTGGCTCAAGGCTCAAACCCCCAGGAAATGCGGCGTGACACGAAGTGTTGGGAACACAGAAAAACAGTACAAAATATCGCACCGCGAAATCGTCAGGTCAACGGTCTAGAAAGACCATCTCTCACTTCCGCAGAACCAGGCTTTTCTTTCAGCCCCGGACGAGAGACCCGTCCTCGCGCGGGTTCGGGAGTTCTCTCTCGCGCCCAAACGAGACCACCATCCCCGTTTTCGCCTCGCTCATGGAAACGGCGCGGTGACTCGTTTCATAAGACGCCCTTCGGGGTTTCAGGCGCCGACGTGTGTCCCTCAGTCCGTGCCGCCGTCGGGGAAGATGCAGGCCCCCGTCGTAGGGTTACACGTGCCGGGAGCTGCGCACTCGCAGCCATTGCTCAGCACCTTGTCGCAATCCTGATAGCCGTTTACGCAGCCCCCGATCTGGCAGACCCCATTGATGCAGGCCGGGGTGGTGACGGTAGCCTGACCCATGATGTCCGACGCGCACTTGTGGCCGCATGCCGACATCTGATCCAGGCCGCAGTTATCTATGTCGGTGTAGATGGTCGCCTCACAACCGTCGCTCGGATCGGAGCTGCAATGCGCATAGCCGGGGTTGCAGGTGGCCACGACGCATTTGTTCAACGAGTCGCACCTCGTCTGCGCATTCTGAAGAGGGCACCCTCCGCAGGAGAGGTTCCCACACCCGTAAAGCGGGTTGTCGAGCCCGATGCAGTGCCAAACGCCGGTCTGTTTGTCCTGGCAGGCCTTCTGGCTCGTGCCGCAGTCGGCGTTTTGTAGGTCATTCACCCCGGTGGTGAACGTGCACGCTCCGACGACGACCAGGAGTAAACTCGTCGCAGATATTGCGAAAAGCAGCCTAGGCCGCGCTGGCATGAGACGAAGGATCACGCCCCCCTCGTGAACTGTCAACTCTCTGCGTCATCCCCCGCCCTTTCTGCACCACGCCCCGGGGAGATGTCCTCCCCGGAGCCCGAAGCGCCGGAAAACCTGGTCGTTCGCCAGCAGCGGCAGGACAGGTTGGTTTGCGCTACTGCGCGAGCAGCGAGTAGTTCGACTTGAGCGCGGCTACCACGGCCGCCTGGTTGCCGTCGCCCATGAACGTGATGAGCGCGGCCTGAATGTTGTTCTCGTAGGCGCCCGGCGTCGCGACGCCGTTGGCCATGCTCTGCACGATATTGAGCGGCTTGTTGAACTCGTCGTAGGCGCGCTGCGCGAGCGGCCCGAGCTTCGTCTTGTCGATGTCGGAGCGCGGGGGAACGCAGTTCTTGTCGATGGCGAACTTCGTGCTGACGGCGACGCTGCCCGAGATGCCCAGGTACGCGAGCGCGTTGGCGCTGTCTTGCGCGGGAATGCCCTCCGGGACGGCCCAGGCGTCGATGACCAGGACGAACGAATCCGACGTGCCGGGGAAGGGGGTGAGGTCGAAGTCGGTGAGCGCCGTCAGGCCGTAGCCGCCAGACGCCGTCGTGCCGGTGAGTAGGCCCGCCATCCAGTCGCCCATCATCTGCATGGCGGCGGTACCGTTCGCGAGCTTCTGTGCCGCCTGGGCATAGCCCAGCGTCGCTCGGTCAGGGTTCATGTACGGGACGAGTTTGGCCAGATCAGCCACGGCGGCAACGGCGATCGGGTCGTCGGCGACCTTCTTGCCCGCCCAGTAATCGGCCACCCAGGAAGCGCCGTTGCCGGGGCTTGCCGCGTTGGCCTCGGCGACGAGGAAGTTCGTGAAAATCATCGTGATCGAGAAGGCATCCTTCTGTCCGACAGCGATGGGAATGATCCCTTTGGCCTGCAGGGCTGCGCAGACCGTGAAGAACTCGTCGAGCGTCGTCGGCGGCGTCAGGTTGTTGTCGGCAAAGACCTTCTTGTTGAAGAAGACGCCGTTTTCCTTGTGCACGCTCACCGGGAACCCGTAGATGCCGCCCTGATCGCTCACGGACTGGAGAACGCTCGGATAGAAGGCCTTGTCCCACCCCTCCTGGTGGTAGAGCGCGGTGAGGTCGGCCAGCTTGTTCTGCGAGTGGTCGGCAATGCCCGGCGGGCGCACCCAGTTGCGTAGGATGCCGTCGCCGCCGTGCGCCTGGAAGATGTCGGGCGGGTTGTTGTTCGCCATGCGCATCGAGAGGATCTGGTTGGCGACCGTGCCGCCGCCGCCGACCTGGAAGCCCTTGATGAGCGAGACATGGGGATACTGTCCCGCGAAAGCGGTCGTCTCGTCGGCGACGGCCGCCGCGTTGCCGCCCGTCGTCCACCACGTAAACACTTCCAACTGACCCGTGCCCGCCGCCATGGTCGAAGGGCCGCTCGATCCGCTGCTGCTGCCGCAGGCCGTGGCCAGCACTGCTGCGGAAGCCAACCCAATGCGCGTCAAAAGTCGAGAAACATTCATGTGAGTACCCCCAGGGGAATCCAGGTTTAGGGTCAATGACGCCCTTGCGGCGTTCGGTTACGGCCGTCCCTTTCGGGCTTACGGGCGTCCCTTTCGGGCTTACGGCCGGTACTGCAAAGGACGAAAGTCCTCGATCGGCCATGCGGCGAGAGTCTGCGCCTCCCCTTGCGGACAGGCGTAGGCCCCGGTGGTCACAAAGCATGGATCGGGCCTGCCCAGAGCCAATCCGCCGCCTGCGCCGGCAACGGTAGCGCTTGCGCGGCTCTACGCGCAGTTCGGGGCCCGTCGGGCACCCGCGCCGGAAGAGGCCCGTGCACTCGAAGTGCAGGGTGCTTTCACACCATGTGCAAGCGCCTGCGCATTGGCTGCACGAAACGCCGCCGGAAAACGGGTGCGCTCGGCCCTCTGCGGGCAAGCCGGCGCAACGTGGTGCGCCGACGAGACGCCGCAAAAATGGTCATTCGCCTTACCAGGGCGCCGCCGACCTCGCTTGCATCTCTCGGCGTTCGCCAGGCCCGCCTACCGACTGCGCGGCCTACACTCTTGGCCCCTTCGTCCGTTATTATAACGAGCAGGCGAAAGGGGCTTACAGACTGTGGCCGAAACGGTTGCGCCGCCGCCGTTCTTGGGTACGAGGGACACGCCGACCGATGATCTGACCTCTGCGCGGAGGCTGATCGTCTCGGCGGCCGACTCGGTGCGATCCTTCCGACTGGTGCACGGAAGCACCCTGAGCATCGGTCGGCTCCACGACAACGACGTCATCATCGAACACGACACCGTGTCTCGATTGCACGCGCACATCCGCGTGGCGGCTCGGGTCGTGATCGAAGATGCGGGAAGCCGAAACGGAATTCGCGTCAACGGGGAGGTCGTCGCCACACGCGCGACCGTCGAGCTCGAGCCAGGGGCCGTCGTCCAGATTGGCCCGGCAACGCTCTTCTTGGTCGAAGGCGCAAGCACGGGGAGCGTGACGGTCTCGCGCCGAGAGAGTGCGGCCATGGCCGCTGCGAGCCCCGCCGGCAGCGCGCCGCGCCCGAAAGTCGAAAGGAGTGTGAAGCTCGTCGTGAAGGACGAGCGGATGACGCTCCTCTACGAGAGCGCGGAGACCATCGCGTCGAGCGGCATCAGCGTCCTCGTTCTCGGTGAGACCGGAGTCGGTAAGGAGCTGCTCGCGCAGTCCGTTCATGCGATGTCGCCCCGGCGTGCGCGGCCGTTCGTGACCTTCAACAGCGCCGCCCTCCCCGAGGCCCTCGTGGAGAGCGAGCTTTTCGGGTACGCACGCGGAGCGTTCACCGGGGCTGATCGCTCCAAGACGGGTCTCTTCGAAGCGGCCGACGGGGGGACGATCTTCCTCGACGAAGTGGCTGACCTGAGCGCGACGGCGCAGGCCAAGCTCCTGCGCGTCATCGAGAGCGGTGAAGTGCTGTGCGTGGGCGGTCTCAAGCCCAAGGTGGTCGACGTGCGCGTGGTGTCGGCCACAAATAGCGATCTATTTGCCTTGATGGCCGCGGGCCGGTTCCGCCGGGATCTCTACTATCGACTGAGCGGAGCCACGCTGCACATCCCGCCGCTTCGCGCCCGCCCGGCTGACATCGTGGCTCTCGTCGAGTTCTTCGCAACGCGATACGCAGAGAGCGCGAAGCTCCCGAGGCCCGAGTTTCCGGCCGACGTCATGGCGGCGATGGTCGCGCATCCCTGGCCGGGGAACGTCCGCGAGCTCAAGAACGTGGTCCAGCGCACGACCCTGCTGACGAGAGGTCGGCCCGTGGGCATTGCGGATCTCCAGCTCGACTCCGCTACCGCCCCGCACCGACCGCTTTTCCTGGACGAGGCCACGAACCCATCCGGTGTTCGCCGCGCCCAGGGGTCTGACGCGGGGACTCGGGCCGCGCAGACCGATTCGTCCGCCGAGCTCCGAACCCGGGCGGAACAGCTCCGAGAAGAGCTCGCGCGGGACGAGCGGACCGGCATCCTCGAGGCGCTTTCGAAGGCCAATGGCAATCAGGTCGTCGCCGCTCGTCTTCTCGGCGTATCCCGTCGGACGCTCATCAATCGGCTCGACACGTACGATCTCCCCAGACCGCGCAAGGGGCGGTGATCTCCCCGCTCATTCGAGGCTCGCAGGGCCTACGTTGTGCACGTTGCTGCACGCCACGTGCGTTGCGCCTGCACTCGGAGTGCACCGGTAGGCACGACTTCAGGCGCCCGGGGCCTCTGCCCGGCAACAGGGCAAGGTCACGAAAACGCTGGAGGATGCGCCATGCCATCCGCGCGGCCGAGTCCCTCTCAATCGAAGGCGCGGCTCCTGCTTTGTGCCCACGTCAGCCACAGGTGCTGGCGTGGTCCCGAGCCTTACAGGGAGGGGAACTGTGAATTCCGCAAGACGTCTGGACTCAATCGCCCCCTCGGATATGCGAACGTGCGTCGGTTGCGGCGTGCTGGCTCCCTCGACGGACACGGCTCATACGCTCATCAGCCGTGAGCACGGCTGGCGACTGCTGCGGACACCGAAAGCCGACGGAGGTTGGGATCTCCAGTGGCGATGTGCGTCCTGCTGGCAACGCCACAAGGCGCGTACCGGCGTGTGACCGGACCCCAAGCTCCCGCGGCGCTGCGAACCTCCGGGCGCATCCACCTTCCGTTTCCGTGACTCCGCGCCGCGGCACCGAGCCAATCGACGTCCAGCCCCCGGCGCTTCGCGCCGAGCCGGGCACGGTCTCCGCGTTGAGCGGCTGAGGGATCCCGGGAAGCCCCGGACGCCCCGCTCGAGGAAGGCCTGCGAACTTGGCACTTCCGGACGACTGGATTCGTTCGAGGGCCGCCGCCGTCGTGCCCCTCAGAGACGCGTGCACGCCCTTGCACAATCTGTGAGGGGCGCGTGCTCTTCGAGTGCAAGGCTGGAGCTCTCCACGCCTACCTTCCCGGACCGAATCGGGGAAAGCCCAGGGTTTGCGCGGCCTGCACGAGCGCTCGTCTACCGCCAAGTCCTTGGCGCACGCGGTGCAGTGGGGGACTTCGCTCGAGGTCCGCTCGAGGGGAGGCACGCGCACCATGAGGGCAAGAATGAAAAAGGCGACGTTCCACGTAGTACCGGCGCTTGTTGGTGGATCAGCAGTTCTGATCGCATGCGCCGTCGAACCGCCGATTCCGGAGAACCATGGTGCCGAGCACCTCGGTCAGGTCGCGAGCGCCAGCACGACGCTCACGGCGACCAAGGACACCTACATCAACGCGGGAAGCTCGTCGTCGAACTACGGGACGATTCTCCAACTTCGACCTGGAGTCCAAGTCCGGCCAGGACAAGAACGCGTGGATGTCGTTCAGCCTCGCAGGCCTCTCGAACATCACCAGCGCGAAGCTCCAGCTTTACGTCAACGCCGCGCCCACCGGGACCGGCGACGCCGTCGACGTGTACTACGCGCCGACCGCCTCTGACGGGTGGAGTGAGACCAGCCTCAAGTGGTCGAGCCCGAGCACGATGTACGCTCCCGGCCTGAGCCCCTCGTCGGGCAAGATCGCGACGCAGACCGTGACGTCGAGCAGCTCGGGGTGGATTGTCTGGGACGTGACGTCCTCCGTCGCGGCCGATACCGATGGCGTAGCGACGTTCGTCCTGGACGTGAGCACCGCGACCACGGACCAAACCATCGTCAAGTTCAACGCGAGAGAGTCCAGCAGCAATCCGCCGCAGCTCATCATCACGACCGGCAGCACCGACACGACGGCGCCGACGACGCCGGCGGGTCTCGCCGCGGGCGCGGAGACGTCGAGCAGCATTGCGCTGAGCTGGACGGCATCGACCGATCCGGACAGCGTTGTGTCGGGGTACAACATCTATCGTGGTGGAACCAAGGTTGGCACGTCCACCACGACGACCTACAGCGACACGGGTCTGACAGCTAGCACCGCCTACAGCTACACGGTGAGCGCCTACGATCCGTCGAACAACACCTCGGCACAATCGACCGCCATCAACGCAACGACGGCCCCGGCCTCCTCGGGGTTCGTGCACCCCGGCGTCGCCAACACCACGGCGACGCTGAACTTCGTGAAGGCCAAGATTGCCGCCGGCGCGCAGCCGTGGACGGCCGCCTACAACGCGGCGGTCGCGGACACGTACGGCTCGCTGAGCTACGTCGACCACCCGCCGACGGACACCAGCGGCAACGTCGACTGCGGGTCGTTCTCGAGCCCGGACATTCACTGCCACGACCAGAGGGACGACGCGACCGCCGCGTATACCGACACGCTCCTCTGGTACTTCAGCGGAAACCAGGCATACGCGAACCTGGCCATCAAGATCCTCAACGACTGGTCTGCCTCGCTGGTGAGCATGACAGACGTGAACAACGTGGTGCAGGCCGGCTGGGTCGGGGGCCTCTACGCGGAAGCGGCGGAGATCCTCGCCTACAACAACTCCGGGTGGTCTGCCTCGTCGGTCGTGCAGTTCAAGAACATGATGACGAACATCCTCGTTCCGCTGAACCAGTACGGCCAGGCCGGGCAAAACGGAAACCACGAGACCCAGAACGCCAATGCGATGATTCAGATGGGCGTCTTTCTGGATAATCCGACCGTTTACAACGCGGGCATTGCGCTCTGGAACGGACGAATCACCAACTACATCTACATGACGAGCGACGGCGCCGAGCCCAAGACTCCCACGAACTGCACCAGCTCGAACTGGTGGTGCAGCAACGAGCCCAGCGCGTCCATTGCCACGCCCGTGGGTTGTTGCACCAAGACCGGCGGCTACAACAGCGCGGGCTCCGGCTGGTGCAGTCCCTCCGCGACGGGGTTCCCGACGGCCTGCGACCAGTGGGGCTACTGGGGCCAGGCGGCCACCTCGCTGAACAACACGCAGCTGGTCAACGGTACCGTTCAGGAGATCTGCCGCGATTTCGAGCACTCGACCGAGGGCATCAACTCGCTCGTCGAAGGCGCGGAGACCGCGCGCATCCAGGGCAACCCGGGCTTGTTCACCGCCAACGCAGCGCGCCTGGCGGCCGCGATGGAGCTCCTCTCCAAGTACCTGAACCAGGCCGGGCCCAACAACACGAAGGCGACGATCACCGACGACCGACACGTGGCTCTGCGGCGGCACGCTCACGATGCTCGGTGGGTCGACCACCAGCCCCGTCCCGGGTTGGGAGATTGGCTACAACGAATTCGTGAACCGCGAGGGCATGAGCATGCCCAACACGCTGGCCCTCCTGAACGCCAACCGCCCCATGGGGTACGACGGCACGCGCCAGTCGGCGTGGGAGACGCTGACCCACGCGGGCGTGGGCAGCGGAAGCTGCACCCCGACCACCTGCGCGGCGCAGGGCAAGAATTGCGGATCCATCAGCGACAACTGCGGCGGCCAGCTCAACTGCGGAAGCTGCACCCTGCCTGCGACGTGCGGTGGAGCCGGAACGGCCAACGTCTGCGGCACCGCGTGCACGCCGGCGACATGCGCGTCGCTCGGCGACACCTGCGGATTGCCGGCCGACGGCTGCGGCGGCACGCTCTCCTGCGGGACGTGCACGGCGCCGCAGTACTGCGGCGGCAGCGGCACCGCGTATCACTGCGCCCCCGACGCGATCGCGCCGAGCGTTCCGGGAGGCCTCACCGCCTCGAACGTGACGACGTCGACCGTTTCCTTGACGTGGAACCCGTCGACCGACAACGTCGGGATTACCGGCTACAACGTGTACCGAGGCGGGACGCTGATCACGACGACCCCCGCCACCTCGACCGCCTACAACGACAGCGGCCTCACGGCGAATACGCTCTACAGCTACACGGTGAGCGCGAAAGACGCAGCCGGCAACGCGTCGGCCCAGTGCACCGCGCTGAGCGTCACGACGTCCGCACCGGACACGACGCCGCCCAGCGTGCCCACGAGCCTCGCCAAGAGCGGCGCGACCGCCACGACGATGACCCTGACCTGGGGCACCTCCACCGACAACACCGCGGTCTCGGGCTACAAAGTCTACCGCAACGGCACGCAGGTCGGCACGTCGGCCTCGACGAGCTACACCGATACGGGCCTCACGGCGAGCACGACCTACAGCTACACGGTCAGCGCCTACGACCCCGCCGGCAACACCTCGGCGCAGTCGACGGCCGTGAACATGACGACCAACTCGTCGAGCTGCTCGATGTCGGTGACGCAGAACAGCTACTCGAGCTGGGACGGGTTCATCACCTGGAAGAACACCGGCACGGGTACCGAGACCAACCCGGTGCTCACCTTCACGCTCCCGAGCGGAGCCACCAGCGACAATTCCCAGTGCGTCAAGTCGAATACCGGTGGCTCGGGGAACTCGATCTCCGCCGTAAGCTGCACGCAAAGCGGCACGACCGAGACTGTGCACCTCACCGGAACCGTCAACGCGAGCGGCACGCTCCAGTGGTACTACACGACGCAGAACCAGAGCGAAGCGGTCGCGGCTAGCGTCGTCGTTACCGCGACGAGCTGCCCGTAACGTAGCGAAGAACACGCACGGTTCGCGCCCGCCACCCCGCATGGGTGGTGGGCGCGCGCTTTTTTGGCGACTCGGTTCGCTACGAGGGCCGACGCGCGGTCACGATCCACATCGCGGCCGGGAGCGTCACACCCTTGGACCCGTGATGCGGTGCCAAGGCGTCTCGTACGGCATCACGCACCTGCGCGCGGTTCGCATCGGTGGCAAGAGACAGCGCGCGACCGAGGGGTCCGATTTGCAGGGCTAGCTCGACGGCTCCCTCGAGATTGGCGCGGCCGCCGAACGCGAGCTGGGTGTCGTGCGGGGCGATATCGACGTCGGCGTAGCCAGCACGCTCCAGGATTCCCCTGACTCGCTCGGCGTCGGCGAACGCGAACGGCCCGGGCGCCCCGGGTGCCGGTGGCGGCGGCGGCTCGGGCAAGAATCGCAGTGCAGCCTGGAGCGGCAGCACGAAGGAAGGATTGTCGCTCATGGCTCGCCAGCATACGAAGCCCAGCTTGCCGTCCGCTCGCAACGCGGTCCGGAGATTGCGGAAGGCCTCGATGGGGTCGGTGAAGAACATCACCCCGAATCGCGAGAAGACGGCGTCGTGCGAGCCGGCGGGGAACGCGAAGGTCTGCGCGTCGGCGTGCTCGAAGCGCAGGTTGGCGATTCCCTCGGCGCGCTCCCGGGCGCGCGCGAGCAGCGGAGCCGAGATGTCGATGCCGAGCACCTGCCCCGGGCGCACCCGCTCCGCGAGCCAGAGAGACGTGGCGCCGGCGCCACAACCGACGTCGAGCACCCGCTCTCCGGGGGCGAGCCCGAGCCTGTTCGCCACGGCGATGCCGTAGGGCTCGAGCTGGGCGTCGAGATCCCGCTGCATCGCCACCCAGCGAGGGCCGCCTTGTTCGTTCCAGTACGTCGCCTGATCGTTCTCCATCGCGCGACTGGGATAGTCGTGCACGGGGTTGGGGCAAGCAAGGGCCGCGACGCTCCGCGCGCTCTGTTCCGATCGTGGGACGCCGAATCCCACGTCCGGTCTCGCGCTCGCGGCCGTCGCAGCGCGAGGGGGCGCGGATCCCGGCGTTTTTCGATGCGCCTCCGGAGGAACGCTTTTCGCACAAGCACGGCGCCATGAACACACGCGCCGTTTGGCAGGTCGTGAAATCTGTCGCCCATCCCCTCTTGGCCTTCGCTCTCTACGCATGCGTGGAGAATGCGAGCCCTTCGCAGATGGAGGCCGCGGCGTCCAAGGACGCCTGCGACGAGGCACTCGAATACGCTCAGCGCGCCGCTCAGGCCGACAGCCCGGTTAAAGAGGCGCTCGAGCGAATCGCCAACACCAAATCGCGCGAATGCGCGAAGAAGAAGACCGGAAGCCTGGATCGCAATGCCGCATCGACGGCCGCGCCCAAGTAGTCTCGGGCCAGGAATCGTAAGAGGGAGATGGCGCTCGCGCGTGAGCGTCCTTGTCGTTTCACGTGTCCCGGTACTTGTCGCGTGAGCTGAGGAGAAACGCTTCCAGGCGGTCGAGCTTGCGCGCGAAGGGCAGCTGCTCGACATCCTCGAGTGCCTCGATTTCGCCGAGCCTCGCCAGGTGAAGCTCAATCTCGAGGATCGTGCGCGCGCGCTCTTCGCGCAGCTCCTTCTTTCGCCGGCTCGCCTCGCCCGTCCACGCCTGCGAAGCCCGCTCGAACTCGCCCTGCTGGGCACGCAGACGGACGACGAGCTGCTCGATCTGTTCGCGGTCGCGCGCGTCCCACGCGTGCTCGCGAGAGCCGAAGGGGCGAAAGCTCTCCACGATGACCGCCCCGAGCGCCTCGGGCACGCCGGTGGCCGTCGCGAGCTCCTCCGGATCGGCGGAGGAGAGCGCGGGCAGAGTGGCAAGGCCCGCCGCCACGATCTTGTCCAGCGTAACCTTGCTCATGCCGTGCACTTGAAGAAGCAGCGTTTGAACGATTCGCGCCTCTCGTCGCTGGCTCTCCCGCTCGGGGTCCTCGGGACCGGGGAGCTGCGCGGGCGCGTCGGCCGTGGCCAGCCGGGAAAACGAGGAGGGTGGTACCCGCTCGTGGATGCGCGACGCCGGCTCGGGCTCACGCGCGACGTCCGTGAGCGCGGGGTCCGGCGACGCCGGAGAGAGACTGCGGCCGTTACGCGGTTTGGAGGAAGCGCTCATGGCATCGGCCCCCGTGAGCCCGAGACTCGAATGGTCGGTATCATCCCGGAGAACCCCGACTTTCTATTTAGCGGCGGCCCGCATTCGCACGCAAGACACGCTGAGATGGTGGACAGCCTGGGTACCACCGTGCCCGGTCGCACACTCCGTCGCCTGGACGTGCCCGACCTGAGTTATGTTCGCTGGCCCGACTCATGGGACTTCCGACGAAATCCCGAGACGCGGGCGCGAGGGCGCCAAGTCCCTCGAGCGCCGAGAGTTTCGAGCAATTGCTCACGCCGAGCGAGATCGATCAGGCCTTCGCGTCGGTGGATCTCGGCACGTGGGCGCCTCACGGCGAGGCGACCGCAGCCGCGACGGACCTCACGGATTTGCGCAGCGTGCGCGCTCTCTTCGCGCAGCTCGCCGCCGGCCACGTGCGCCAGGTGAGGGATTTCGTCCTCGACCTACGCCTGAGCGATGCGCCGGTCCATTGGATAAGCCTATGCGAGCCGGCGCTCCGCTCGCTTCGCCACGCCGCGGAAAAACTGGAGCAGCCCGACCTCTGCGGCGCGCTCGACGCATTTGCCGAGGCCCTCTCGACGGCGGGGCACCCGGGCGGTGCTGGGTCGATTCACGGCCCGTGGCGCGCGACGCTCCTGGCCCGTTACGAAGCGCTCGTCGCGTGCATGCCGCAGGCGTTCGCGCTCGACCTCGATCAATCGCAGCGGGAGGGCGTCATCCTGCAGTCGCTCCTCCTCCAAGTCGCCGGCGTGCGCAAGATCACCGTCGACAAGCTGGTCGCCGCGGGCCTGTCGACCCTCGAAGCCATGATGCTGGCGAGGGCCGGTGACGTCGCCGCCACCACGGGAATCTCCGACGCGCTCGCTGCCCGCATCGTGGAACGCTTCCAGGCCTATCGCGACCAGGTGCGCAACGGCGTCCCCGACTCGACACGGGAGCACGAGCGCCACCAGCTGACCGAGCTCACGGCCCGGCTCCGGCGGGAGCACGATGAGCATGAGCTGGCAGCCCAGGGATGGTCGCGCGAATCGGAGGCGAGGAAGCGGCGGCTCCGCGGCGCGCGCTTGCATACGCTGATGGAGATCCAGGTGGTGCTCGCGCGTCTCGGTGAGGTGGACCGGCTGGGGGAAATCGAGCGGCTGCCGTTCGAGAAGAGGGTCGTCCTGCTCGAATCGTTTCTGGAGGAAGCGAGTGCCAAGTACGGCGCAGTCCTGACGAACGCGACGCGCGAGGCGGCCCCTTCGTGACCGAGCCCACCGCCGAACACGTATTGAACAAGCTCGCGCACGGCGACAACCTCGAGCGCGCCGACCTGCGCGGCCTCGAGATGCCGAGCGCGATGCTCGAGGCGGTGAGCTTTCGCAGCTGCGATCTGGACGGCGCCAACTTCGAGCGGGCGAAGCTGTCGCGCGCGCACTTCAAGAACGCGAGCCTGCGCAAGGCGTCTCTCGTGGCCGCCGATCTGCGCGATGCGAACCTCGAAAACGCCGATCTCGAGATGGCGAATCTGACCGGTGCGGACCTCACCGGGGCGAACCTCAGCCGCGCGAACCTTGAGGGGGCGCAGCTGCAGGGCGCGACCCTGTCGGACGCGCGCCTGACGCACGCGCAGCTCCGGTCGGCGAACCTCGCCGGCGCGAGCCTCGTCGGGGCGCGCCTCGCGCACGCCGTATTGATTGCAGCCGACCTGTCGACGGCCCGGCTCGATGGCGCCGATTGGCGAACGCCGACCTGACGCTCGCCAACCTGGAGGTGGCGAGCCTCGTGCGGGCCAACTTGCGCGGCGCCAGGCTTCGCGGCGCCAAGCTCGCGGGCTCCGATTTGACGGGCGCCGATGCTCCCGGCCTCGCCCCCGGGGCGGAGGCGCTCGATCCGCCCCACACGCGCTATCTCGGCGAGGGGGACGTCCTCCGCAACGCGCAGGTCGAGTTCGGCGCGGGGGTCTGCGTCGAGATCGAGAGTGTGCTCGAGCAGTGCACGATTGCGCTCGGCGAAGCGACTGACCTCGTCATCGGCAAGTCCGGCGTGCTCCGCCGATGTCAGCTCACGGGCGCGGGAAAGGTCACGATCCACGGTAGGTTCGTCGAGCGCGAGAGCCCCGGCATCGTGGGCGCGACCCACCTGCGGGTAGGGCCCGCCGGGTCGCTGGTCGGCTCGGTCGTGCAGCCCGAGCAGCTCACGAGCTTCGCGTTCGAGCCTGGCTGCATGCTGCGGCTGAAAATCCACAAAAAAATGCCGAAGAAGCAGAAGGAGCGGCCGGCGGCGAAACGCGGCCGCACCGGGAGATCAAGATGACCGATCCAAAGAATCGCCGAACGTTCGTGGAGCAGGGAACGCACTTTCGGGGTGCGCTGTCGTCGGACTGCCCCGTCGAAGTGAACGGAAAAGTCGAGGGTGAGGTGAACGCACCGGCGCTCGTCGTCAGTCCCATCGGCGTGGTCCACGGACGGGTGAAGGTGGGCGAGATCCGCTCGCAAGGTGAGCTCTCGGGCGAATTCGACGCGGATGTCGTCCAGCTCTCGGGGACGGTGCGCCACGCCACGGTCATCCGCGCCAAGTCGCTCGAGGTGAAGCTCACGCCGGTGAAGGGCAAAATGCAGGTGACGTTCGGTGACTGCGAGCTCGAACCCGTCGCCCAGGGTGCGGACGGCCCTGCGCACGTCGGCCTGCAGGACCCCGGCGCGCAGTCCTTCGGGGAGTAGGCGCGCGGGGTCCTGTTCAACCGGGCGGGAGCCCCCCGCTCACGGACACGGCACCGCCGCAGGCGCCGGACACACTCCGCTCACATCGCGCGGATAGGTCTGCTTGCAGCGGGCAACGTTCGTGAACGTGTTCGTCCCCAGGAAATCGGGCATCTTGGTATCCGTGCGGAAACCGCGGTCGAAGCCGTGCGCCGCGCTCGCGACGATCGCCGTGTTGGTTACGAACTGTCCACCGGCCGGCACGCCGAAGATGCGAATGGCCGCATCGTTGCCCATGCCCGCCGCCGCGGAATAAGTGCACGAGTCGCTGCCCGACGTGCTCGTGCCGCCGGCGTACTCGACGCTCGCGAAATCAATCTTGCTCGATGCGTCGGGTAGCTCGCCGAACCATATGCCGAGCCAGTCCCCCGCCGCGGGCGTCGCTTCGCCCGACGTGAACACGATCGGCTTCTGCGCGGTCCCGACGGCGACGAGGGCGCCGGCGGCCGGCATGATCCCTTGATATTGCTCGATTGCGAGGAGGCCACCCTTCTTGAACCGCATCGTGACGCCCGGCTCGATCACCAGCGTCGCAAGCGGCTTTCCCGCGCCTGCGGCCACACACAGCTCCCCGGCCGACTGCGTGTGCCCGGCGTAATACGGCACACCACGCTCGTGAAGGGTCACGCTCCCCCCGGCGGTGATCCCCTCGGCAGTACACGACTCGGCGCTCAGAAGGATCTCGTCCACGCCGTTTCCGACGTAGGCGCCCGCGGGCAATCCACCCGCGGCGCTGGTCCACGTGTGCACGGGCTTGCCCTTTGCTCCGGTCACGACGAGCTCCGTGGACGCCGGATTGAAGGCGCCTCCGTCGTGTACGTAGAGACCCTGGCTCGCGGAGCCCGTCACGGTCACGTGATCCAGCAGGACCGGGTTCAGTCGGATGTCCAGTGCGGCCGCGAAATCCGGGACGGAGTTCAGGGGATCGCCGCCCTGAGCGATGGTCGTGTACGAGAGGTGCGCCGTTCCGCCGATGAACCGCAACGACGCAAAGGGCTTCTGCAGGTCGACTGCCTGGATGGTCACGGGCTGCGTGGCCGTGCCCTTCGCGATGAGATCCCCGCCCGGCCCGAAGGTGATGGTGGCTTTGGCCGCGATCTGGACGACGGCACACGCTTCGAGCGTGACTGCGGCGCTGACGGACGTGTCGTACGGCAACACGTGCGGACTGCCCGCTGCAGTCCACGTTTCCGCGGCGGTAATGCGGCCCGGGTGCTGCGTCCCGGCGCCCCTCGGCGGGGTGCACGTCATGCCGGCACCGCCGTCGTCTCCCGCATCCGGCGCGCCGCCGGCGTCCATGTGCGGCATGGAGATGCCACCGTCGGGGCGCGGCGAGTCGCTGCTGGAGAAGCAAGCGACCAGCGACCCAAGCCCGCATAGGAGGAATCCACGGCTCGACCGCCGAACCATGCGCGAATCTCCCATACGAAGGACTCGTCTCACACCGTGCCGCGGCCCGCAAGGGTCCCCCGCAAGAATCGCCACGTCGCGCGCCGACTTGCCTGCAGGCGTCCGGAGCACGCGCGCGAGAACGCGAAGCGGCCCGAGGGCGCCACCCCAACTGGGCGCCGTCGAGGGCACGCCAGACGGCAGCGCCGGGAGCCGTAGCTGGAGCTGACGGGCTCGATCTGGCTCTTCGCGCTACCAGACAGCCCGCAATGAACGCGATGCCAAGCTTCGAAGATCTCGTGGGACCGGCGCTCGCCACCGCGCTCGAAAACAGGGGCTTCACCGCCCTGATGCCGGTGCAGCGCGCGATGCTCGCGCCGGAGCTCGCCGGGCGCGACCTGCGCGTCTCGTCGCAGACGGGGTCCGGAAAGACCGTGGCGATCGGACTCGCGATCCGCGCGCTCGCCGAAGGGCCAGCCCCGGCGGACCACGGCGTTGCTCGGCCGCGGGCGCTGGTGGTCGTTCCCACGCGCGAGCTTGCGAAGCAGGTGGATGAGGAGCTCGCGTGGCTCTACGCGCCATTGAAGGCACGCGTTGCTTCGGCCACCGGGGGAGCGAATTTCCGCGACGAGCGTCGCGCGTTCGCGGCGGGACCCGCGGTCGTCGTCGGCACTCCGGGACGGCTGCTCGATCACCTGAATCGCGGGAGCATCGACCCCCGCCACATCGGCGCGGTCGTGCTCGACGAGGCCGACCGTATGCTCGACCTCGGGTTCCGCGACGACCTCGAGGCCATCCTGAAGCATGCCCCGGCCGAGCGCCTGACCCACCTCGTCTCGGCCACTTTCCCGCGCGACGTGCTCTCGCTTGCGAACCGGGTGCAGAAAGACCCCGTCCAGATCGAGGGGACGCCGCTCGGGACCGCGAACGCCGACATCGATCACATCGTGCACCTGGTAGCGCAGCACGACCGGATCGCCGCGATGGTGAACCTTCTCCTCTCGACTCCGGGAGCCCAGACGCTCGTATTCGCGCGCACGCGCGCCGACGTGGCGCAGATCACGGGCGAGCTCGCCGAAGCGGGGTTCGACGTACGGGCCCTCTCGGGCGAGATGGAGCAAGCAGAGCGGAACAGGGCGCTCGCGGCATTCAAGCGAGGTACCCTCCACGCGCTCATCGCTACCGACGTCGCCGCGCGCGGGCTCGACGTGCAAGACATCGCGCGCGTGGTGCACGCCGAGCCGCCGACGGACGCCGATTCGTACACCCACCGGAGCGGACGAACGGGTCGCGCCGGAAAGAAGGGGACGAGCTCCGTCCTCGCGTCGCCGGGCGAGCTGTCACGAGTGTCGCAGCTCCTGCGCCGCGCCGGGGTTCGCTTCCGGATCGAGCCGGTCCCGACGGCGGCCGAGATCCAGAGGCTCGCCGACGAGCGCGTGCTCGCCGAGCTCACCGCGGAGGAGGAGCCGGGGGCGGAGGGGGACCCGCGGCTCGCCGAGATCGCGACACGGCTCGCGTCCACCGGAGACGTCGCGCGCACGATTGCGCGCCTGCTCGCCAAAGCGCACGTCGCGGCCGGCCCCCAGCCGCGCGACGTCCGGACGATTGCCGCTCCCGCCGAGCGGGAACGCCCGCTGCGCCAGCCGCGCTCGGCCGACGGTCCGGCGAGGCAGCACGACGGCGAACGCGAATCCGGCGGGGGCTGGGTGCCGTTCCGGTTCACGTGGGGGAAGGAGCACGGGGCGGATCCGCGGAGGCTCCTCGCGATGGCCTGCCGCCGGGGGGGGAATCCGGGCGGGGCAAATCGGAGCGATTCACGTCGGGCGCACGCACTCGGTCGTGAACGTGGCGGGCGCGGTTGCGACCGCGTTCGCACGGGCGGCGGCGGAGCACGATCCGCGCGATCCGCGGGTGATGATCAAGCCGGAGGGGGGCGCGGGGGCGCACGAAGGCGGATCTCCCAAGCCTAGAGGCCAGGAGCCGAGACCCGACGAACCGCGCGCGCACACGAGAAAGCCGACCGGGCCGAGGCCACTGGAGCCCAGACCAGGCCACGACGTGACGCACGAGAGGCCCCCTCCGACCGGGGGGGAGTCTCGGCCGAAGCGAAAGCGGTAAACGAGAAGACTCAGGAGATCGTGCTAGAGAGAGCGACGCAATGACCGATTCAACGCCGAAGAAAAAGTCGACGGGACATCCGCGCCCCGATTGGATGCAGGACCCCTCACTACTGCCGCGGAAACCCCTGCCGCTTCCTCCGATCCCGGATAGACGTCGCCCGGACGACCCGGGAGCGTGAGGCATGCGCGATCCCCTTCGATGACCAGACCGCAGCCGCGCCCCGTTGTTGGCGGGAGCTGATCGCCGCGCCTGGAAAAGTTCGCCTGGGATCGTCGAGCTTGACCGGCGGATCGGACGAGATAGCGTGCCGATCTCGCGTGGGTTCGAAATACCTCCGACCACTCGGGTTCGCGTCGCTCCTCTCCCTCGCCCTGGGGACCGTGACCGGCTGCGGGGACGATACCGTGGACACGCCCCACGACGGGCCTGCGGACGCCACCCTCGACGGAGGGTCCGAGGAGGCGAGCTGCACGGTCGATGCGGGACCGCTCGACGACGCGGCGATCCAGCTCGGACGGGCGATTGTCTCCGCGCATAAATGCTTCCAGTGCCACGGAGCGACACTCAGCGGGAACAACGACGGCGTGTACTTCGCGGAGGATGAGGGGGGCTTCGCCTATCCGCCCAACCTGACCTCGGAGCCGGCGACCGGCCTGGGTTGCTGGACCAACGACCAGATAGCCAACGCGATCCTCAACGGCATCGACAACGAGGGCATCCGGCTCTGCCCGCCCATGCCTCGGTTCGGTCATCTTGAGGACGGGGGACTGGACCCAGGCGAGGTTCAGGCGGTCATCGCATACCTGCGCAGCTTGCCGCTTTCGGTGAACCAGGTCCCGAGTACGGACTGCACCCTGTCCGATGCGGCGCCGCCCGACGCAGGAGGTCCGCCCGACTCGCCGAGCGACGGGCCCCCACCCGACGCCATGGTAGAAGACGCGCCCCATGGCCGCGACGCCGCCATCGACGCGGGCGACGACATGGTCGACGGCGGTGATGCCGCCGCCGATGGGAGCGGTGCGACGGCCGACGCCGGCGACGCAACGTCCGACGGAGCAGACGCGACTGCGACCGAGGGAGACGCCACGGCCGAAGCCGGGGACGCGAGCGGCGACGATGCAGGAGAAGGCGGCGGCTGACTCCGCTCGCGGGTAGGGTCGCCGGCCAGAGGCCGCCGCCGCTGCGCCGCTCGGGCCTACTTCGCCGCCAGCACGTCGACCTGCTCGATCTGGGGCGGCGCCGCGAGGAGCTCACCTGCTTTGGCCATCAGAGCCGCGGCGATCGGCCCAGCGAGGTGAGCCTTGCGACCTGCGTCCGACGCGAAGGCGTCGAAGATTCCGAACTCCGACTTCGAGATCCGGATTGCGTACCAGACGGCGGTGTCCTTCTCGGCTTGCGCGAGAGGGAGCGCTGACGCGAGGAATCCGGCCACCTCCTCTTCTTTGCCGGCCTTGGCGACGAGACGAACGAGCAATCCAACCTTGATCATGGTGTGACCTCCGAGCGGTCACCATAGGCACGGACGGGCCGCTGGGGCAGTGGCGGAATCCGACAACGATCGAGTCGATAGCGTCACTGTCGCAATAAGCACCGAAGCTGTCGCTTTCGACACGGCCCCCGGTGGTACCTTCGACCCATGCGCGTGTACGTCCTCGTTCTCGATGGTGTTTTCGACAGCGGTCTATCGGTCATGCTGGACACGCTCACCACCGCGAACGAGCTCGCCGGCACCGGGCGCAAGTCGGGCCGCTTCGACGTCACGCTCCGTGGCTTCCGCCGCTCGGTGACCACGGCGCAAGGGTTTCGCGTCGATCTCGAGCGTACGGGGGAGGGCGCAAGGCCCGATCTGGTCGTCGTCCCGGCGCTCGGCTGCAAGACCCCCGACACGGTGCGCGCCGCGCTCGAACGGCCGGAGATTGCCGACGCATGCGGCGTGCTCCGCGCGTGGGCGCGCTCGGGCGTCATGATTGCGGGCGCGTGCACCGCGACCTTCGTGCTCGCGGCCTCGGGCATCCTCGATGAAGGCCGCGCGACGACCACGTGGTGGCTCTCGCCGCTTTTCCGCGAACGGTTCCCGCGCGTGGCGCTCGACGAGTCCCGCATGATCGTCCAGTCGGGCAAGGTCGTCACGGCAGGCGCCGCCCTCGCACACGTGGACTTGGCGCTGTGGCTCGTACGGCAGCGAAGCCCATCGCTCGCGGGGATGACGGCGCGGTACCTGGTGTTCGACTCCCGCCCGTCGCAGGGGGCGTACGTCATGCCGGATCATCTGGCGCATGCCGACCCGATCGTCTTGCGGTTCGAACAATGGGCGCGGCGCCACCTCGACGGCTTCAGCCTCGAGGACGCCGCGCGCTGCGTGGGGACGAGCGCGCGCACGCTCGAGCGGAAGATACGCGCCGTGCTCGGCAAGACGCCGCTGTCGTTCGTGCAGGACCTTCGTGTCGAGGTCGCTGTGCACAGACTGAGGACGACCAGCGAGAGCGTGGAGGAGATCGCCGGAGGCCGTCGGCTACGCTGATGGCGTGACCCTGCGGACGCTCCTTCGGAAGAAGACGGGAGAGGGTATCCCGGGAGCTGCGGGCGCTCGCGATGTGACGGCTCGGCCGCGATGAACATCTGGGGCTTGAGGCCGGCCGCAAAGCCCTGCGACCATGGGTCTTGCGTGCGAATCGCAACCTGGAACGTCAACTCGCTGAAGGCGCGCCTCGAAAAGGTTGCGTGGTGGATCGAGCGCGCGAGCCCAGATGTGCTCCTGCTGCAGGAGACCAAGTGTTCCGACGCCGATGCCCCGCGCGAGGCGCTCGCCAAGCTCGGGTACGAAGTGGCGCATCACGGCTCGGGTGGCAGGAACGGCGTGGCGATCGCGAGCCGCTCGCCCATCTCGGACATCGAAACGAACTTCGGCGAGCCGCTGGTCCGAGACGGAGCGGACGCGATCTCGGACGTCGAACCCTTCGCCGAAGCGCGCATGATCGCCGCCATCGTCCGGGGCGTTCGCTTCGCGAGCCTGTACGCACCGAATGGGCGCGCGGTCGGCAGCCCCTTCTACGTAGTCAAGCTCGCGTGGTTCGATCGGCTCGCGCGCTGGCTCGAGGCTCGGGCCAGGAACGAGGCGCTCGTGCTCGGGGGCGACTTCAACGTGGCGCCGACGGATGGCGACGTCTGGGATCCGAGAGTGTGCCACGGAGGCACTCACGTCTCGGAGCCCGAACGCGCCGCGTTCGCGCGGCTGGGCGCGTGGGGCCTGGTCGACGCGTACCGGCAGCACCACGCAGAGGGCGATCGCTACACGTGGTGGGACTACCGTGCCGGGGACTTTCACCGGAACGTGGGCATGCGCATCGACCACGTGCTCGTGAGCCCCGCGCTGGCCGCTCGGACGGTCGGCTCGGAGATCGACCGGGAGGCGCGCAAGGGTCGGCCGACCCCCTCCGATCACGCGCCGGTCGTGGTGGACCTCGACGTTCCCGGGCGACCGTTCGACGCCGGGTGGGCCGGAGCGGACGAGCGGATCGCCGAGCGGCGCGCCAAGCAAAAAAAGAGTTAGCCGTGAGGCTCACGCCGGCGAGCCTCCCGGTCGAGCCGCTTCTCGCGTTCGGCGAGGGCGCGCTCCACGATACGCGCGACGTACTTGCGGCGCGTCTCCCCGCGCCGGGCCTTCTCCACGTACGCGACGAGCTCGCGTTGCATGGCGGGTCCCATTGCGTGGAACGCGTCGAGCGCATCCATTTCGCGCAGCGCGTCCGCGAGGTCGGGCGGCGGCGGCGTCCCCGGGGGATCGAGGTCGCGCCAGAGCACGATGACGACGCGATCGCCCTCCTCGGCTCCGACCTCCCGCCGCGACTCGCCGTGCACGTGGAGGCGGTGCCCGCCACCCGCGCGCGGCGTGAGGGTCGTCTTTCGCGGGGTCGACGCCCCAACCGTGAAGACGACCGGGAGCTTGCCTGCGCCCAGCGCGCGGCTCACGCGCTCGGGCACGTCGACGGTATAGAGGAGCCATGTGCGGCCGATGGTGGCTCTGAACTCGAACGAGGCCGCCGAGGGCTTCGAGCGCTTCACAGGCCCGAGATTAGGACAATCGCGACGTCAGCGGTCAGCCGAGCGGAATCCCCCCCGTCACGCCAATCACTTCGCCGTTGATGAAGCTGGAGTCGTCGCACGCGAGGAAGACGTACGCAGGAGAGAGCTCCTTCGGTTGAGCCGGGCGTCCCATCGGCGATTGCTTGCCGAATTCCGTGAGCTTCTTTCCCTCGTAAGATTGTGCGATGAGCGGCGTCCAGACCGGGCCCGGCGCGACGGCGTTCACGCGAATGCCGCGCCGGATGGTCTCCAGCGCGAGCCCCTTGGTGAACGTGACGATCGCGCCTTTGGTCGTCGCGTAGTCGAGTATCGAGTCACTCGGCTTGTAGGTCTGAATCGACGCCGTGTTGATGATGGTGCTGCCCGGCTTCATGCTGGGCAATGCGCGTCGCACGAGGTGGAACATCGCCATGATGTTCACGTGAAAGACGCGTTCGATGCGCTCGGCGTCCATCTCCAGGATCGAGTCGACCGCTTTGCCCTGGAAGGCCGCGTTGTTTACGAGGATGTCGAGCTTGCCCAGTCCGTGGATGGCTTCGTCGACGACGGTCCCGCAGTGCTCGGCGTCGGCGAGGTCGCCGGGGATGAGGATGCATTTTTTCCCCGCCGCTAGGACGACCTGTTTCGTCGCGGCAGCGTCCTTCTCTTCCTGTCCTCCCAGATAGGCGATAGCCACGTCCGCTCCCTCACGCGCGAAGGCGATTGCGACCGCGCGGCCAATGCCGCTGTCTCCGCCCGTGACGAGCGCCGAGCGGCCCTTCAACCGCCCGAATCCCACGTAGCTATCCTCACCGTGATCCGGCGTCGTGCGCATCTCCGCCTCGACCCCGGGAGGCGGTTGCGGTGCATCGGGGAACGGGGGCTTCGGCCCGTCCTGGCGAGGATCGCGAGTCGGCGAGGGAAACGCTTGAGGTCCGGACATGGATGCCTCCGGTCGCTATGGGTTCGACTGTTCGAGCCGTCTCGACGCCGCGTAGAGCTGCTGGACGAAGTCTGCAAGCGTCACGCTGACGAGTATGGCCTGCACGAAGCGGGTGGCGCGTGGCCGCACGGCGAGAGCGCCGAGCGACGCGGTCGCTATCCACGGCTCGGCGCAGAAGGGGCAGGTGAGCAACGTTCCGATCGCGCGACGTAGCCCGTGCCCACGAGGACGCTCGCTCACCTCGCCGGCGCCTGCCGACCTCTCGTACTCGGCAAATGGCGCACGCAGGGCCATCGTCACCCGGTCGCGCGTCGCGATACGCGCGAGGCGGCTCGTCGCGATGCCTGTGGCGATCACGTCGCGCGCGCGCCAGCGCCTCGGCAGGCGGCGCTCCTTGGCGAGCACCGCGATGAGGAGCGCCAAGCCGACCGAGAAGATCGTCGCGAGAGTTGCATAGCCGCCCACGGGAATCTCCTCGCGGTTGCCATGGCTCGGCCCTCGCGCTGGCTTCTCGGCGGACCTGGACGATACGACGGCCATACGCTCGACGAGGCTGCAATCGACGCGCCCGCCAGCGTGGCTCGTGCGTTGCACGCCCGTTCATCGACGGAGACCCTGAAATGCAGCGGAACACGTTGACCCCCGCTCAGATCGCTGCGCGCGTCCGCGAGCTCGGCGTCTGGTTCCACAACCTGGACCTCGCAGGCGTCCAGACCGCACCAGACCACTTTCTCGGCGACTACCCCCGCTCGAAGTGGGCGCGCTTCGCCCATGTCGTTCCGGCCGACCTCCGCGGCAAAACCGTGCTCGACGTGGGTTGCAACGCCGGCTTCCACGCCATCGAGACGAAGAAGCGCGGCGCCGCCCGAGTGCTCGGGATAGACACGGACGACGTGTACCTCGAGCAGGCTCGATTCGCGGCGCAGGTGAGCGGAGTGGAGGTCGAGCTCCGAAAGATGAGCGTTTACGAGGTCGCCGCCTTGAGGGAGCGCTTCGACCTGGTCATCTTCATGGGCGTCCTTTATCACCTGCGCCACCCGCTGCTCGGGCTCGATCTGCTGCGCGAGCACGTCGTGGGAGACCTCCTCCTCTTTCAGAGCATGGTGCGCGGACCGCAGGAAGTGCAGTCGACGGCGGCCGACTACCCCTTTGCCGAGACGGCGATCTTCGAGGGACGCGGTTATCCGCGCATGCAGTTCGTCGAGCGCAGCTTCGCGGGAGACCCCACCAACTGGTGGATCCCCAACCGCGCATGCGTCGAGGCCATGCTCCGCAGCGCGGGTTTCGACCTCCTCGAGCACCCTGAGGAGGAGGTCTATCTCTGTCGGCGACGGCCGCTCCACGCCGGGGAGCAAGGGCCGTGATCGACTCGGTCATGTTCTGGAACGAGCCGAACAACCTGTCACACTGGGATTTTCACCTAGACGAGACGTGGAGCACGTACGCGTCGATGACGAAGCTCGCGGCGCAGGCCGCGCGCGCGGAAGATGCTCACGTCATCCGCGTGCTCGGCGGCATGTCGCCCATCGATGCCGGCTTCATGCGCAACATGCAGGGTCAGGGCGTGCTCGAGCACGTCGATGCCGCGGCCGTGCACGGTTTCCCGCTCGACTGGAACCACTGGCAAATCGACGAATGGCCCGCCAAGCTCGCTGAGGTCCGGACCGTCACGGAGTTACCCGTGTGGGTCACCGAGGTGGGCGTCTCGACCTTCGGCGCCGAGGAGGTGCAGGACTTCGGGCTCCGCCGCACCGCCGAGCTGCTGGTCGGCAAGTCGCCGCGCATCCACTGGTACAGCCTCTTCGACCTGCCTCGCGCGTGGCCGGCCACCACGCGGCACCGTGAAGCCGAGGGCAGCTCGTATTACCGGCACTTCTACATGGGCCTCTTGCGAGAGGACGGCACTCCCAAGCTCGCGCTGCGCCAGTTCGCCGAGTACGCGCCTGCGCTCGGGGTCTGCCAGTGGTTCCATTTCGACGATCCACGACTCGACCGGGCCGTGGCCTGGCTTGAGGAGCTCGGCGTCACTCACGTACGCACCGGGCTCTCCTGGGCGGACAGCGAGCGGCCGGGCGCCGAGGCTTGGCTCGATCGGATGGTGCGCTCGCTCGAGCCGTTCACCGTGACCGCGACACTTTGCTTCACGCCGCCCTCGCGGGGCATTCGCCCCGACCACACGAGCCCGCCGGAGCGCATCGAGGAGTTCGCCGACTTCTGCGCACGGATGGTCCGACGCTACGTCCGCTAGGTCCCGGTCCTTCAAGGCGGCCGCCGCCTTGGTCTGCTCGGGCTCTCCGCTTCGTCGAACGGCCCGCGTCCAGCACTCTTCTTCGGCTGCGTGCCCGGGTCCGCGTGCTCGATCGTGTGGCTCACCTCGAGACCCTCCTCCAGAACGGAGATGACGGCTTCCGGATCCATCGCGTTCGTCATGGCTTCGGCTACGGCGTCCTGACGGTCGCGAACCTCGGGCCAGTCGTGCCGGAGCTCCTCCACGAGGGCTATGAGCTTCGCGATCTTCTGCTCGACGCGCTGGTGCTCCCCGACGTTCTGCTCCTGACGCGCACGCAACGCGAGCACGGACTGGAGATCGAGTTGCCTCGCCGCCTCGTCCTCGCGATGGCCCATACCAGCGAAATCTCCAGCCCCGTGGTCAAGCTAGTTGCACATGCGGTGGTGCAACGAGGTGCCGCGTTGCGCCGGCACGCGTTCTGCCGGGCGCGCGCTGCCGCGGCGGCGCTCGACGGGCGTGTGGGTTGCACGCCTCCGCGCGGAAAGGAGTCGAGCGATGCCTTCCGCGAAGATCACCACCGATCACGATGAGATTCGCCAATGGGTCGAGGAGCGCGGCGGCAAACCCGCTTGTGTAAGGGGCACCGGAGCCAAGAACGATCCCGGCATCTTGCGGATCGAGTTTCCGGACTACAACCCGGACGCCGAGGAGAAGCTCCATCCCATGGCCTGGGACGACTGGTTCGAGGCGCTCGAGGAGAACGGTCTGGCGTTCCTCCGTCAGGAAGAGTCTGGCGGCGAGAAGAGCTACTTCAACAAGCTCGTGCGCCGCGACGAGGCGAGCGCCCGAACCGGAGGTGGTTCGCACCGGTCGTCGCGCGCGCATCCCGCGCGCTGAGAACGCAAAGCCATCCGCACCCGCGGCCCCGGGCCGAAGGGCGCCCGAGCGCATCGATGCCACAAGCTCAAGCAATTGAGCAGCGCACGGAGCCGAAGTTCCCAGCTGCCGCGTACTGGCATGCGCTTGGCAGTTGCGACGGCTCGCGCGCGGCCTGGCTCGCTGGAGCCACCGATCGGGCGCAGGGAGGCAAACGTGCGCAGTCGAGGGCGAGTTCTCATCACGGGCGGAGCCGGATTCATCGGCTCGCACTTGGCTGACGCACTGCTCGCATCGGGACACCTCGTTCGAGCGCTCGATGACCTGAGCCCGCAAGTGCACGGTCCGGATCGCAAGCGGCCGCCCTACCTGGCGCGCGACGTCGAGTTGATGGTCGGCGACGTTCGGAATCGCGAAGACGTCAGCCGCGCACTGGACGGGGTCGAAGCCGTCTTCCACTTCGCAGCGCGGGTCGGCGTCGGCCAAAGCATGTACGCCGTCGCCGACTACACTTCCGTCAACGGCGTGGGCACGGCCGTGCTGCTGGAGGAGATGGTCGAGCGACGGACCGCGCGCCTGGTCGTCGCCTCCAGCATGAGCATCTACGGCGAGGGAGCCTACGTAAACGAGCTCGGCCGCCCTGCCATCGGGCGACGCTCGGTCGAGCAGCTTCGACGGCGAGATTGGGAGCCGAAAGGGACGAACGGTCAGCGCTTGGCCCCGATCGCGACTGCGGAGAATCTGCCCCCCTCCCTCGAGAGCGTTTATGCGCTGACCAAGTACGACCAGGAGCGGCTCTGCCTCACCGTGGGCGGCGCGTATGGCATTCCCGTCACGGCGCTTCGCTTCTTCAACGCGTACGGAACCCGGCAGGCGCTGTCGAATCCGTACACGGGCGTGCTCGCGATTTTCGCGTCGCGGCTGCTAAACGAGCATCGGCCGCTCGTCTACGAGGACGGCGAGCAGCTGCGGG
Organism: uncultured delta proteobacterium; assembly: GCA_963720145.1. Taxonomy (GTDB): domain Bacteria; phylum Myxococcota_A; class Polyangia; order Polyangiales; family Polyangiaceae; genus Palsa-1150. The sequence goes on along the minus strand of CAVREO010000022.1, from coordinate 280,263 downwards.
ACTTCGTGAGCGTGCACGACGTGGTACGGGCGTGCGTCCTCGCCCTGGATTCCCCCTCCGCCGGCGGAGAGGTCTTCAACGTGGGCAGCGGGCGGCCTCGAACGATACGCGACGTGGCCGAGAGCATGGCGCGCGCGGTAGGCAAGCCCGGCCTTTTGCCAGAGATCACCGGCTCGTGCCGCATCGGCGATGTCCGCCACTGCTATGCGGACGTCACGCGGGCGCGGGACATCTTGGGCTACGAGGCTCGCGTCGACTTCGACGACGGGCTGCGCGAGCTCGCGCACTGGTTGGAAGGACAGGTCGCTTCGGACCGCGTGGGCGCCGCGCGAGCCGAGCTCGAATCGCGAGGGCTTTCGCTATGACGACCCTAGTCACCGGCGGCGCGGGATTCATCGGGACGAACCTCGTGCACCGCTTGCTATCGGCGGGCGAGCGAGTGCGCTTGCTCGACGATCTTTCGCGTAGGCACGTGGAGCGAAACTTGGCGTGGTTGCGCGAGGTACACGGCGACGTCGACCTGGTCGTCGCGGACGTTCGGGACGATCGCGCCGTCCGAGAAGCGATGGATGGGGTGAGCCACGTGTTTCACTTCGCAGCTCAGGTCGCAGTCACCACGAGCCTCGTCGAACCGGTTCAAGACTTCGAGGTGAACGCGCGCGGCACGCTTGCCGTGCTCGAGGCCATCCGGGCGCGACCACGGCCGCCCTCGCTCCTTTTCACGTCGACCAACAAGGTGTACGGGGCCTGCGCGGACGTCGAGCTGACGAGAGAGGGCAAGCGGTACGTCCCTCGCGACCCGAGCATCCGTCACGTGGGGATCGGCGAATCGAAGCTGCTCGAATTCCACAGCCCGTACGGCTGTGCGAAGGGAACTGCCGATCAGTACGTCCTCGACTGGTCCCGCACGTTCGGCGTTCCGACCTGCGTCTTCCGAATGTCGTGCATCTACGGACCTCGGCAGTTCGGAAACGAGGACCAGGGATGGATCGCCCATTTTCTGATGCGCGCGATGCGCGGTCAGCCGATCACCGTCTACGGGGATGGTCACCAGGTGCGTGACGTCCTTTACGTGGACGACCTCGTCGATGCCATGCTGCTCGCCCGCTCCGCGATTCGCCGGGTCGACGGCCAAGCGTACAACGTCGGAGGGGGGCCGTCGCACGCGCTGTCGCTTCTGGAGCTGCTCGAGGAGATCGAGACGATGCTCGGTGCCAAGCCGCGCGTCACGTACGAACCGTGGCGGACGGCGGATCAGCGCTGGTACGTGAGCGACGTCCGCAAGCTCGGAGCGGCTCTGGGGTGGCGACCTCGGATGCCGATCCGCCTGGGGCTCGAGCGACTACGTACCTGGCTCGATACGAGCGGGGTCGCACGCGCGAGCCAGACGCAGCCGGAGGAGGCGCTGACGTGAAAGTCGCCCTCGTGAACCCGCCGTGGAGCTTCGAGGGAAGCATCTACTTCGGCTGCCGCCAGCCCCACCTGCCGCTGGAATACGGGTATGCCCAAGCCCTCCTCGAGACCGCGGGGCACGAGGCCCGGATTTTCGACGCGCATCTCGAGGGACTGAGCCTCGAACAGCTGCGCGAGAGGCTCGATTGGTATGCGCCCGGGATGACGGTGATCACGACGGCGCCGAGCTACCTCTTCTGGCGGTGCCCGCCGCCCGAGCTGCGGGTACCGGCGCGCGTCGCGTCTGCGCTGCGCGGCGCAGGCGGGGCCCTCGTGGTCGTGGGACCTCACGCGTCGACGACGCCCCGCGCGACGCTCCGGAAGGTGGGGGTCGATGCGGTCGTCGTCGGTGAGTGCGAGGAGGTCATCGCCCGACTGGCTTCCACCCCGCGCGACGGCTGGCGCGACGTGGAGGGCGTGGCCGTGCCGGAGCACGCACCCGCGCATGCGCCGCGGCGAGCGGCGTGCGAGATGAAGCGCCTGCCGGCGTTGCGATGGCGGCAAGACCTCGTCGATCGTCATGCGCACCACCATCACAGATTCGACCGCGAGCCGCGCCGTCCCGGCGCCGAGGTCGAGGCGTCGCGGGGCTGCCCGTATCACTGCACGTTCTGCGCGAAGGACAACTTTCGCAACGGCTTCAGACGCCGAGCGCTCGAGACGGTGCTCCAAGAGCTCGACGGGCTCATCGCGCAGGGCGTCGAGTACGTCTATTTCGTCGACGAGATCTTCTTGCCGTGGCGCGAGCTGCTCGAGGAGCTCTGCGATCGTGATCTCCAGTTCGGCGCGCAGATGCGCGTCGACAACTGGGACGAGGCCTCCCTCGAGCTTTTGGGCCGCGCCGGGTGCGTGTCCATCGAGGCGGGAGTCGAAAGCATCACGCCCGAGGGCCGGGCGCTGCTCGCGAAGAGTTGCCGCAAGTCGACCGACGAGCTCACGCACCTCCTCGTTCACGCCAAGAGACACGTCGCGTTCGTGCAAGCCAACCTCATCGAGGCCCGCACCGATTGACCCGAGGAGGTTGCCCGCTGGCGGGCCAAGCTGCACGAGCAAGGTGTCTGGTCGAACGAGCCGGTTCCCATGTTCCCCTACCCTGGCTCGCCGGACTATACGCTCCGATGGGGAGCTCCGGACGATCAGGCCTGGGAGCGGGCGCACGCGCATTACCTATCGCAGTTCTCCGCCTTCACCGACATCCAGGAATCGCGCCCCGCGCCGCTGTCCGAACTCGAGGCGAGCGATGCCGTCCTCTGATAGCGTCGTTCGCCACGTGCTCATGACGGCCGACGCCGTCGGGGGCGTCTGGACGTACGCGCTGACGCTGGCGGCCGGGCTGGCCGCCAGGGGCATACGCACGACCATCGCGACGATGGGGGCCCCGGCTCGCGCAGATCAGCGCAGGGCCAGCGAGGCGATCCCGGGGCTCACGTTGCTGGAGAGCACGTTCCGCCTCGAATGGATGGACGAGCCGTGGGCCGACGTGGCTCGCGCGGGGACGTGGCTCCAGGGGATCGAGAAGAGTGTCTCGCCTGACGTCGTTCACCTCAACGGGTACGTTCACGGCGCCCTGCCCTGGCGGGTACCGCGAATCGTCGTCGCGCATTCGTGCGTTCTCTCGTGGTGGCGCGCCGTGCTGGGGGAATCCGCTCCGACCGCGTACGACCGCTACCGCGCGCACGTCGCGCGCGGGCTTCGCGCGGCAGATGCGGTAGTCGCGCCCACGCGCGCGATGCTTCGCGCAGTCGGCGGCATCTACGGGGCCGGTCGCGAGGAGTCGGTCATTCCCAACGGCCTGGACGTCGCCAAATTCCAGCCAGGGCCCAAAGAGCCATTCGTTCTCGCGGCCGGCCGCATGTGGGACCGGGCGAAGAACCTCGAAGCGCTCGAGTCCGCAGCACCGCGCCTGTCATGGCCGGTTTTCGTCGCGGGAGATGCGCCTGCGACGGCATCGGCTTCGCCGCACGAGCCGTGCGTGCACGCTCTCGGTCCGCTGTCGTCCGAGCGGCTACGCGCGTGGATGGCACGAGCGGCAATCTACGCACTGCCGGCCAGGTACGAACCCTTCGGCCTGAGCGTCCTCGAGGCGGCGCTGAGCGGGTGTGCCCTCGTGCTCGGAGACATCGACAGCCTCCACGAGGTCTGGGGTGACGCGGCCTGCTACGTTCCACCCGGCGACGTCGATGCCCTCGTCGAGTCGATCGAGCGGCTGGCGTCGGACTCGCAGCTGCGTGGCCGAATGGCCGCGAAGGCACGCAACCGAGGTCTGTCCTTCACGGCGGACCGGATGGTCGAAAGATACGTGGCGCTTTACCGGCGGCTGACGCTCCGCGAGTCGTCGGGGGAGGCGCGTCGATGCGGATAGGGCTCTTCTGCCACTCGCTCCTGAGCGACTGGAACCACGGCAACGCCCATTTTTTGCGCGGCGTGGTGACGGAGCTCCTGAGCCGCGGACACGACGTGCGGGTATACGAGCCGCGCGATGCCTGGAGCGTCCAGAACCTCTTGGCCGATCACGGGCCCGAGGCGTTGGACCGTGCGCGTGCCGCGTTTCCGTGGATCGAGCCCGTGCGTTACGACGAGGGCACTCTCGACGTAGACCGTGCGCTCGATGGCTGCGCGCTCGCGCTGGTGCACGAGTGGAACGGGGCTGACCTCATCCGCCGGCTCGGCGAGCATCGTCGCCGGGGAGGGCGCTGTCTGCTGCTCTTTCACGACACGCACCATCGCATCGTGACGCGGCCGGAGGAGATCGCGCGTTTCGAGCTGTCCGCCTACGACGGTGTCCTGGCGTTTGGCGCGTCCGTTCGCGAGAAATATGCGGACCTCGGCTGGGGAAATCGGGCCTGGACGTGGCATGAGGCCGCCGACACGGCGGCGTTCGCGCCCGCCGCGGCGAGCGCCTGGGAGGGCCACGTTGCCTGGATTGGCAACTGGGGGGACGACGAACGCACCCACGAGCTGGACGAATACCTGTTCCGGCCTGTCGCGAAGCTGGGCCTGCGAGGGACAGTCTTCGGGGTGCGTTACCCGGAGGAGGCATTGCACAAGGTCGCACGGGCTGGCCTGACGCACGGAGGATGGCTGGCGAATTTCCTCGTTCCGGAGAAGCTCTCCACGCACCTCTTCACCGTGCACGTCCCGCGGCGCGCCTATGCGCGGCAGCTGCCCGGGGTCCCGACGATCCGCGTATTCGAATCCCTGGCGTGCGGGGCACCGCTGATCTGCGCGCCCTGGGAGGACCGCGAGGGCCTGTTCACCCCCGGGCGCGATTACCTCGTCGCCCGCGATGGAGACCACATGGGCCGAATCATGCGCGATCTGGTGCACGACGGCTCGCTGCGCCGCGAGCTCGCCGAGCACGGCAGGAGCACGATTCTGGCGCGGCACACGTGCGGCCACCGCGTGACGCAGCTGCTCGAAATCGTGGACGGACTCGCGCCGTCGAGACCCACCGCGGAGGCGCAGACGTGAACATATCGTTCTTCGGCTCTAGCCTGGTCAGCGCGTACTGGAACGGCGCGGCCACGTATTACCGCGGCATCATCCGCCAGCTTCACGCGCGTGGCCACCGCGTCACTTTCTACGAACCAGACGCGTTCGCGCGGCAGGAGCACCGCGACATCGCCAACCCCTTCTGGTGCGAGATTGTCGTGTACTCCGGCACTGACGAGAGCGACGTCTGGCGTGTGCTCGACCGGGCGCGCCACGCGGACGTCCTCGTGAAGGCGAGCGGCGTCGGAGTCTGGGACGAGCTTCTCGAAGAGGCCGTCCCCGGAGCGAAGCGGCCCGGCGCACTCACGGTCTTCTGGGACGTGGACGCGCCGGCGACTCTGGCCCGCATGCGGGCGAACGACGACGATGCTCTTCGTCGCGTGGTGGGCCGGTACGACGGCGTCTTTACTTATGGTGGCGGGGCTCCGGTGGTGCGCGGGTACGAGGAGCTCGGAGCGCGCGCCTGCACGCCCATATACAACGCGCTCGACCCGGGCGAGCACTACCCGGTGTCACCGGTCGAGCGCTACCGCTGCGATCTGGCGCTCCTGGCGAATCGACTGCCGGATCGCGAGGAGCGAATCGAAGAGTTCTTTTTCCGACCGGCACGCGCGCTGCCCGAAAAGAAGTTCGTCCTCGGCGGGAACGGCTGGGGAGACAAGCACGTTCCCGACAACGTCAGCCGGTTGGGGCACGTCTACACCGCCGAGCACAACGCGCTCAACGCGAGTGCCGGGGTCGTGCTCAACGTGGCGCGCGACAGCATGGCGGAGGTGGGGTGGTCCCCCGCGACACGCATCTTCGAGGCTGCGGGAGCGGCTGCGTGTGTCGTGACCGACGCCTGGCGCGGGATCGAGGACTTCCTGGCACCCGATCGCGAGGTGCTCGTCGCGCACGATGGCGATGAGGTCGCGCGGCACCTGAGCACGCTCACTCCCGAACGGGCGCGCGCCATCGGCGAAGCGGCCCGCGCACGCGTGCTCGCGGATCACACGTACGCGATGCGGGCGTGCGAGGTCGAACGGGCTCTGGAGGGGATCGCGCCCGTGAGCAGCCGACTCGACTTCGTTTTCCTGGGGCTCTCGCTCAGCTCTTCCTGGGGCAACGGCCACGCGACGACCTATCGCGCGCTCCTTCGTGCGCTGGCGGCCCGCGGCCACCGCGTGCTGTTCCTCGAGCGCAATTTGCCTTGGTACGCGGAGAACCGCGACCTGCCGAGTCCGTCGTTCGCAGAGCTCCAGTACTACGACAGCTTCGCCGAGCTGACGGACCTCTGGGAGTCCCGCGTTCGGACGGCGGACGTCGTCGTCGTCGGCTCGTACGTGCCCGAGGGCGTGCTCGTCGGAGAATGGGTGACCGCGACGGCGCGCGGGGCGACTGCATTTTACGACATCGACACCCCGATCACGGTGAGAGCGCTCACGGAGGGCAGCTGCGCGTACCTCAACCGAGAGCTCGTACCCCGATACTCGCTCTACCTTTCGTTCACGGGCGGTCCCCTGCTCTCGCGGCTCGAGCGGCGCTTCGGAGCGAACCGGGCGCGCCCCCTCTACTGCTGTGTCGATCCAGACGGCTACTTCCCCGAGGCGCACGAGATGCGGTGGGACCTGGGCTACCTGGGAACATACAGCGCCAATCGCCAGCCGGCGTTGGACGAGTTGCTCGTGGGCCCCGCACGCAGCTGGCCGGAAGGGCGATTCGTCGTCGCCGGCGCGCAATTCCCTCCGGACATCTCGTGGCCGCCCAACGTCGAAAGGGCCGAGCACGTACCGCCTCCGAGGCATCGACGCTTTTACTGCGAGCAGCGCTTCACCCTGAACGTCACGCGCGCCGACATGGTGCGGGCGGGATGGTCTCCGAGCGTGCGCATCTTCGAGGCTGCCGCGTGCGGCACACCCATCATCAGCGATGCCTGGCCGGGCCTCGCGCGGTTTCTCGTTCCGGGCCGCGAGGTGCTCGTGGCGCGCTCGACGCGAGAATCGCTGGCCATGGTGCGCCGAACCCCGGAGCGTGAACGCGTCGCCATCGGCCGGCGCGCGCGCGCAAGGGTGCTTGCCGAGCACACGGCCTCGTGCCGTGCGGAGCAACTGGAGCGCGACCTGATGGAAGCTCTCGAACGGAGCGCCCTGGAGCGCAGGCGCGTCTCGCCCCGAGTTGCCCTCGAGGGCACCTGATCAAACGTCGCCCGGCTCGCCGCTTTCGCCGAGTAGCCGGATCGCTTCGCGATAACCGTGCAGCGTGCCGACGTCGACGTAAGCATGACCGGCGCGAACCGCGCGAGCCCGCCCGCCACGCGCGAGCCACTCGTTCACGAGCGTGCCGATGTAGACATCCTCGCGGTTCCGCTCCCTCCAGATCTTCTCGAGCTCACGAAGCGTTTCGGCTCTCGCGCCGAAGGCTCCCCAGATCCAGCGGGACGAGGCGTCCGCGCGCTTGACCTGGATCTCGAGGACGCCGCCTTCGGGCGTGGTGACGACCGCGTCGAACAATTCCGGCCGCGCGACGGGGAACAGAAGCAGCTCGAGGTCGCCCTCCCCGAGGCGTGACAAGCCGTCGGCGGGGAACCATACGGTATCCGGCAAGCCGACGATCACTCGCTCGCCGTCCGGGATGAGGGGCAAGGCTTGGAAGATGGCGTCGCACAACCCGGACGGCTTGCCTTGGACGACGTATGCGATGCGCGCGTCTCCGTACACTCCGCCGTAGTACTCGAGGATGTCGCTCTTGCCCGGCGAGATGACGATGCAAATGCGGGACGCGCCCGCGAGAAGCATCCGTTCGAGCAGGTACTCGCTCACGGCCCGGGGCCTCTCGACCTCTCCTTCTCGCCGGCTCCCGACGGGGAGGAGCTCCTTCGAGAAGGCGAGAGGTTGGATGCGGCTGCCCGTACCCGCGGCTGGGACGACTCCCCACATGTTCACGTCTCCTGCAAAAGCGTCACGAGCGTGCGCGCCCGTGCCGTCGCCGTGTGCTCGTCAAGCACCCGCTCGCGCGCCGCCCGCGCCATGCGGCGCAGGTCCTCGCCCGGACGCGACAGCGCCGAGAGCACGTCCCGAGCGTCCCGGGCCACGAGGATCTCCGCTCCGGGAGCAAAGAATTCGTCCAGGCCCTCCCAAGAGTCGCTGACCTGAGGAGCGCCGCAGGCCGCCGCCTCGAAGAGTCGGCCGGACGGACACCACCCCAGCGCGCCATGACTCCACGGGTCACGTTGAGCGAAAGCGAAGCGGAGCTGTAGAAGGCCGGGTGGTCGCACGGGGGCACGTGAGGCACGAGGTACAGGTTGCTCTGCCACGGAAAATCGTCCGGGTACTTCGCCCCTCCGAGCACGAATCGTCGCTCGGGAGCTCGGCGCGCGGGAGCGACGAAGAGCTCCTCGATCGCCTCACGGCGATCGCTCGCGTACGTGCCCAGATACGACAGATCCGCGCGGAAGCGCCCCTCGGGCGGAATGGGCCGATGCACGGCAGGATCGACGCTCCCGTAGAGAGCCGCGACGCGACGAGCGCCCAGACGGACGCGCAGAGCGTCGAGAGCCGGGCCGCCGACGAAGCTGAGCACGCGGTCGAAGTCGCCCAGACCCCCGGGCGGCACGTAGTCGACGGGGGCTTCGGTCTGGAGGCCATCGAGCGTGACGGGTGTGTCGAGGTCGTAGAAGACGCGCACTCCGCGGCACGCGGTCAGCACGGAATCGATCGCCGACAGGGCGTCCGGACAGTAGGAAGTCACGATCGCCGCGTCGGCGCGGGCGACCTCCGCTCGCCCGCTCTCGGCGGCGTCGGGCCATTGCCCGTACAGGCGCAAGTCGCAACCTGGAGGCGCGACCTCATCGCGATGCGCCGAGTAGTACGGGACATCCCGCTCGAAGAAGACGACCTCGTGGCCCATCGACGCGAGAGCCCGACAGAGACCTCGCCAGAGCGTGGCGTGCCCGTTGCCCCAGGAGGAGCTGATCGTCAGACCGAAGACGACCAACCTCATGCGGCCGTGCCCTCTCGCGCTCGGGCCAGGATTTCGGCGACATCTGCTCGGAGCCTGAATGTGCCGATGCGCTCGATGGCAGAAGGACGCATCCGACCGAGCGTGTACGCGACCTTGTGCGCCGTCTGCGCCGGCCCGAAGTAGTCGAGATATCCGGCGCTATTCTGGGAGAAGAAAGAGAGCGCGTCGGCGTCGTTGAGGAGCGCGCGAGTGGAGTCGTCGCCCGTGCTCTCGTGCACGGCGACGAGCACCGTTACGCGAGCGATCACGTCTCGTTCTACGCTCGCGTCTTCGAGCAATCGGCGAGCGATCTCGGCACCGCGCCGTGCGTGCGCCATCTTGAATTGCTGGTAGTTAGGCGCCCTGTGCTCGATGCGCGCGTCGGCCTCGGACTCGAGGCGCTCCACGTCGTGCAGCAGGGCCGCCATCTGCACGGCGGCGCCGGCATTCGGATCCAGGCGCAGCGTCCATTGCCACGTATCGAGCGCGTGGTTCCAGTCGGCCCGGACGAGCGGCGCGGGTCGGTCATGCAGCGCCCTCGTGCCGCGGATGACGGCGTCGAAGGCCGGTGTCCTCGACGCGGCGTTGCGTCGATCGATGTGCCGTTGCCACCGCGTCAGCATCTCGAGACCCGCGCGAACTATCGCGTCGTGCGGGCCTTGCAGGACCAGTGTCGCAGGTCCGCTTTCCACGAGGTCGTCGATCGCGGCGTCGAACGGCGCGAAGTCGTTGGAACGATCCAACCAACGGTCGAGCTCGATCGTGACCTGCTCGGGGGACCTGGTATGCACCAGCGCCAGCTCGACCGTAGGGAACTCTTTCGCGAGACAGGCCACGCCCGAGCCCGTTCGGCCGTGCTGCGGGCGCGGTGGGACGAGCAAGCGAAGCGTGGTGATGCCCAACGGAATGCCTCGGCGGTAAGAAGGACGTGCAACGCACGAGCCAGCGGATGGCGAGAGCTCGACCCTGCGCTCCGCGTGATCGTCTTGCTCGCGGCTGCTAGCCATCGATGAGTATGACGGTCGAAGCCGCCACGCCGCCGCGTCGTCCGATGCGGGAGCTTCTGCGGCGAGCCGGGCGCTTTGCCAGGCCGCACGGAAGAAAGCTGACCGCTGCGGCGTGCATGGCCTTGGTCATCGCGGCGCTCGGTGCGGGTGAGCCGCTCACGCTCAAATGGATCTTCGATGGCCTCGCCGGCCCGAGCGCGCCGCGCCGGCTCGCCGCGCTCGGCGGCGTGCTGCTGGCCTTGCTCGCGTGCAAGGAGCTCATCGCGGCGAGGCTCGATTGAACCATCTGGATCGCGCGCCTCGCCATACACGAATCGATCACGCGCGCCGTCGTCGAACACCTGCACGCGCTCCCCCTCTCGTACCATCGCCGCGAGAGCGTGGGCGCCATCTCCGCGAAGATGGACCGCGGCATCAACGGAGCCGTCGGCGCCTTCAGCGACGTCGCGTTCCAGCTCGTGCCCACCGGCGCGTACCTCGTCATGAGCTGCATCGTGATGTTCACCCTCGACTGGCGCGTGAGCTTGCTCGCTTGCGCGTTCGTGCCGATTCCGCCCCTCCTCGGCTGGCTGGCGGCGCCGGAGCAGCAGCGGCGCGAGCGAGCGCTCATGGATTGATGGACGCGCTTGTTCTCTCGTTTTGGCGAGGTCCTGGCCGGCATCGCGGTCGTCAAGAGCTACGCGATGGAGGACATCGAGAAGCGGCGCTTTCTCGACGGTGTGCACGACGCCAATCGAGTGGTGATGCGCGGCGTTCGCACGGACTCGCGCACGGCTGCGTACAGGAGCCTTTCCATCGTTCTCGCGCGAATGTCCGCTCTCGGTCTAGGGGGAGTCCTGGTCGTTCGCGGGCAGCTTTCGCTGGGCAGTCTCGTGGCGTTCCTGGGATATGTCGGCGGCCTGTTCGGCCCCGTCCAGAGCCTGACGGGGATGCTGCAGACCGTGCACAGGGGGGCAGTCGGCCTCGAGACGATCTTCGCAATCCTGGACGAAGACGATTCGCTCGCGGACTCCGCAGACGCGATCGATTTGCCGCGCCTGAACGGCAACGTCGAGCTTCGGCAGGTGGCGTTCGACTATCGGCCCGACCACGCCGTCATCCGCGGGGTGACCACGTACGTCGCCGCAGGCGAGACGGTCGCCCTGGTGGGCCCGAGCGGAGCCGGGAAGAGCACGCTCATGGCGCTCGTGCAGCGAATGTACGACGTGACCGCCGGCCAAGTGCTCATCGACGGAGTCGACGTGCGAAAGCTCCGTCAAGGAACGCTCCGGAAGCACATCGGCGTGGTTCTCCAAGACAACGCTGTCTTCAGCGACACGGCGCGAGAAAACATCCGAATGGGCCGACCGGACGCCGACTTCGACGCCATCGAGCGCGCCTCACGAGACGCGCACGCTCACGAGTTCATCGTGAAGCTCCCGCGTGGCTACGACACGCCGCTGGGCGAGCGCGGCGCCCTCCTCAGCGCGGGGCAGCGACAGCGCATCGCGATCGCTCGGGCTCTCCTGAAGGACCCGGCCATCCTCATTTTGGATGAAGCGACGAGCGCGCTCGACGCCGAGAGCGAGGAGCTCGTGCAACACGCTCTCGCCCGCCTCAAGGCGGGTAGGACCACCTTCGTCATCGCTCATCGTCTCGCAACCGTCACGACCGCCGACCGCATCCTCGTCATGCTGGACGGACGAATCGTCGAGAGCGGTTCGCACGCCGAGCTCGTCGCGCGCGGCGAGTACTACGCTTCGTTGGTGCGGCGGCAGGTTCATGCGCTGGCGGTAGACGCGGCCTGAGCGACGGTCGGCATCCGGGTTGCTTCGCTCCGGTCGTTGCCGCGGGGGCGCGACCGGACTCGCCCTGCGAAGAAAGGCGCCCGTGGATCGACCGACTCGCATCAAGCCCGCCGAGGGGAAGCTGGGCATCTTGTTGCCCGGGATGGGCGCAGTTGCCACGACCGCGATCGCCGGGGTGCTCCTGGCGCGGCGCGGCCTCGCCGAGCCGATCGGCTCGCTCACGCAGATGGCGACCATTCGTCTCGGGCCTCGTGACCAGGGGCGTGCGCCGCGTATCGGCGAGTTCGCCGGACTCGAAACTCTCGACGATGTCGTCTTCGGCGGGTGGGACATCTTTCCAGGAAACGCGTACGAACGGGCGCTCGAGGCCGACGTGCTGCGTCGGGAGCACCTGGATCCGATCCGGGACGAGCTCGAACGCATCCGCCCGATGACCGGCGCCTTCTACCCCGAGCACGTCCGGCGCCTGTCGGGCACGCATGTGAAATCCGGCCGCTCTCGAGCCGATCTCGTCGAGCAGATTCGCGACGACGTGCGGCACTTCGTCCGTGAGCACGGATGCTCGCGGGCGGTATGCGTGTGGTGCGGTTCGACCGAGACCTACACCCGCTTGACGGGCGTGCACGAGTCGATTCCCGCATTCGAGCGCGGCCTCCGCGAGGACGATGAGGGCATCACGAGCTCTCAGCTTTACGCCTGGTCTTGCCTCCAGGAGGGCATTCCGTTCGCCAACGGCGCGCCGAACGTCTGCGTCGACTTCCCAGCCGCTTGGCAGCTCGCGCGGGCGCGCGAGGTCCCGATAGCAGGCAAGGACTTCAAGACCGGACAGACGCTGATGAAGACGGTCGTGGCGCCCGCCCTCAAGGCGCGCATGCTGGGCGTGCGCGGGTGGTTCTCGACGAACATCCTCGGTAACCGAGACGGCGAGGTCCTCGACGATCCCGGCAGCTTCAAGACGAAGGAGTCGAGCAAACTGGGCGTGCTCGACGCCATCCTCCAGCCGGCCATGTACCCTTCGCTCTACGGGGACGTATTCCACAAAGTTCGCATCGAGTACTACCCGCCGCGCGGCGACGCGAAGGAGGGCTGGGACAACATCGATATCTTCGGTTGGCTCGGGTACCCCATGCAGATGAAGATCGACTTCCTCTGCAGGGATTCGATCTTGGCGGCGCCCATCGTGCTCGATCTGGCGCTATTCCTCGACCTCGCTGCGCGCGCCTCGATGCGCGGGACGCAGGAGTGGCTGTCTTTCTATTTCAAGAGCCCGATGACCTCCACCGGTCTGCAGCCGGAGCACGACCTCTTCATCCAGCTGATGAAGCTCAAGAACAAGCTCCGCTGGATCATGGGCGAGGAGCTCATCACGCACCACGAGCGCTACGAGTGACCTGCCTCGTCACTGGTTGGGCGGTGCCGCGCTGATCCGACCGAGCACAGACTGAGGATCACGTTCCAGCGCGAGATCTCCGAGCGACAGGATGCCCACGGGCACGTTCCCGGAGTCCACCACGGGCATGCGCCGGATGGCCTTCTCTCGCATGACCTCGACCGCTCGCTCGACGTCGTCGTCAGGCGAAAGCGTGGCCAGGTCCTTCGAGGCGATCGCCGCGAGCGGCGTAGTGATCGGGTCGCGACCCTCCGCTACCGCGCGAACCGTGATGTCGCGATCCGTGACGATGCCGTCCAGCTTCCCGTCCTCCGCGACGACGACCGCCCCGACATTCGCGGCTTTCATCTGCCGCGCAGCCTCGATGATGGGCGTCGAGCCGGGCAATTTGATCACCTTCTGATTCATGAGGTCGCGCACGTGCTTGGCCATGACACCGCTCCTTCCGCGGAGTCCTTCCAATGCATTCCGTATGACAGCGAACGCGAGCGCAGCCGGGGAGCGGGCGGGGCGCCTGGCACGACGCTCGCTCCGACCCTCCCATCGAGCCCCTCGCTCGTCCCCAAGGAGCTGATCCCATGGCCCGATGCGAAGTTTGCGGCAACGACTACGACAAGAGCTTCGAAGTCCGCCACGCCGGCCGGTCGTACACCTTCGACAGCCTCGAATGTGCGGCCCAGCAGATCGCGCCGACCTGCCGTCACTGCGGCTGCAAGATCCTCGGCCACGGCGTCGAGCAGGACGAGCAGATCTTCTGCTGCGCTCATTGCGCGCGAGCCCAGGGCAAGCGCGAGGTTCGCGATCGCGTGCAGGCGCAGCCCTAATCGGTCGGGCTCGCACGGGCCGAGCTCGACCTCGACGCGACCGATGACGTACCCCAGCCGCGTCACTGAAGGACGCCGCTGCCGCACATGTTGGCGATGCCGCCACCGCCGCAGTTCTGGCCCGACGAGCAGGTGCCGCAGTTGACCGTCAGACCCCCGCAGCCGTCGGAGAACTGTCCGCAGCACCCGGAGGCGATGCCCGCCGCCGTGCACGTCTGAGCGCACGTCAGCGGCTTGCAACTCGGCTGACCGCACATTCCCGGCGTGCCGCCGCCACCACACGACTGCGGAGCCGTGCACGTACCGCAGTCGGCCGTCAGTCCGCCACAGCCGTCGGCCTGTTTGCCGCACGTGCCCGCCGGATAGCTCGCGCACGTCTTCGGTGTGCAACTGACTGGGCCGCACTTGCCGGGTCCGCCTGCGCCGCATGCCTGCCCGGCCGGGCAGGTCCCGCACATGACGGTGCCGCCGCACCCGTCGCCCGCAGGGCCGCACTGGACGCCCGCTGGGCATGCCGGCGTGCAGAGCGAGCCCGCGTCAGGCGCACCGCACGTCCCGGGCACTCCGCCGCCACCGCACGATTGCGGAGGCGTGCACGTGCCGCAATTCACCGTCAGGCCGCCGCATCCGTCAGACTGTGGCCCGCACGTGCTGGAACCGAAGGCCGAGCAGGTCAGAGGAGAGCACGGTGGGAAGCAAGGGCCGCAGTTGGCGGTCAGGCCTCCGCAGCCATCGGACTGCTGTCCGCATGCCTCCGCGGGCAAGTCCGCGCATGTCTTGGGCGTGCATCCCCCGCATTGGCCGGGAACGCCGCCGCCGCCGCACGTCTGCGGGTACGCGCACGTGCCGCAGTTGGCGGTCACTCCGCCGCAGCCGTCGGGTTGCGGGCCGCACATTCCCGGGTAGTTGGCGCATGTCCTCGCCGTGCACGTCGGTGGGGGCGGCGGCGTGATTGTCTGCACGCAGTCGCCGAGGTCGAACAGCATGAACTCGAGGACCTTCTCCTGCGCCGTCATCGGCGACGCGGCGCCGCACTCGCCGGGGAACGTGTTCTTGCCGGATTCCGCCGGTGTTCACGTGGAAATCGCTGAAGAGCACGCGCCCACACTGCTGCGCGGCGGGCGCGAAGGGCGGCGTGTTCCAGGTGAAGTCGAGCGGGTTGTTGGCGCTCTGGGTCGGGTCGGCGTGCAGGAAGAGCTGGGTCGCCGGCTGGCCCATCGCGTTCGGCACGACGACGCCCGTCGTGTCGTGGCGGGGTTGCCCGAGCTGAATGGTTCCGCCTGCCGCGACGACGTTGATGAGCGGCTGGCTGAGCCAAGACTTCATCGTCGGGTCGTCGATGACGGCCGTGATCGGATCGGGTGTTGGATACGTCTGCTGCGCGTACCAGTCGGCCACCGTGTGACCGGCGGTCGTGCACGTCGCGGTCCTGTTGCCAGCAGCGGCTTCGCCTCCACACCCCCACGGGTCGTTCGTGAACGCCCACACGTAGCTGAAGTGGCTGGCGAAGACGCGACCGCCCGCGTTCGCGTACGCCTGAACGTTCGCGAGCGCCGCAGCGCTCTTCGTGTTCTCCCCGCCTTCGCAATCGAAGATGACGAGGTCGTAGCCGTCGAGGGTCGTGGTGCTACTCCAGAGGGTGCTATCGGCGGGGGTCGCTCCGCTGAAGGTCGCGCCATTCGCCTTGAAGAACTGGACGCGACCGGTGCCGCCCGGGTCCGAGTACTGGCAGCCCGCGCCGGGACAGGTCGCGTCGATGCCGATCTTGGGCAGCACGCACTCGATGGGATCCGCGTTGCCCGTCACCTCGGCGATGAGCGGGATGTTGTCGAATTGATTGAACTCGTGCTGGTGCCGCGGCAAGCGCGTGTTGCAGGTGCCTCCGGCCTGGCACGCGACGTCGTCCGTGATCACGTTCGGCGTGCACGGCGCGATGTTCGCGTAATAGACACGTCTCCAACGGCCGAGCTGTATGACGACGGGGATGTTGGTGCCGGCCGGCACGTTCGTCAGCGTGAACGATCCGTCGAATCGCGGAGTACGTGGTCGCGATGGCAGGGCCGGAGGCCGTGTCGCACGCGCATGCGACCTTGGTGCCGAACGTCACCAGCGAGGTCGGGTCGTTGGGGATGAAGACGTGGGCGTGCTGGATGGGGTCTGGTTTGCCGTAGCCGCGCGTTGGATCCGTCGGCGCGTAGACGCGGCCCGTGATGGTCGTCCCCGACGCGGCGTCGCAGTATGGGATCTGGCCGCAAAGCCCGCTGCACGCGACACTCCCGCCATCCAGGTTCGAGTCGCCGCACTGGCTCGGCATCCCGCCCCCGCCGCAGATGTAAGGCGGAACGCAGCCGCCGCAGCTCGTGGTGAGACCGCCGCAGCCGTCGGCGAATACGCCGCAACACTGCCCGGCCGCAATGCCCGCCGCCGCGCATGTCTGAGCGCACGTCTTCGGCGTGCAGGACATCGCCGGGTCGCCACATTTGCCGGGGGTACCGCCCCCCCCGCACGTGCTCGGGGCGGTGCAGGGGTTGCAATTGGCGGTTAGACCGCCGCAGCCGTCGGCTTGCTGACCGCAGGCACCGGGGAAATCGGCGCACGTCTTCGCCTTGCAGGCGTTGCCGCACTGGCCGGACACACCGCCGCCGCCGCAGCTGTTCTGACCACTGCACGGGTTGCAATTGGTCGTGAGCCCGCCGCAGCCGTCGGCCTGCTGCCCGCAGACGCCGGGAAAGTCGGCGCACGTCCTCGAAACGCACGGGTTGCCTGCGTCGAGCCCCGAGTCGGGTACGGGCGGAGTGCCGCACGTGTCGGGCACGCCGGCGCCGCCGCACGTGGCGGGGGCGGTGCATGCATTGCAGTTCGCCGTGAGCCCGTTGCAGCCGTCCGACTGCGGCCCGCAGATCCCGGGGTAATCCGCGCACGTCTTCGGCGTGCACGAGACGTTGGGAATGCCGCACTGACCGGGCTTGGTCGGATCACCGCCGCACGTGGCGGGGGCGGTGCATGCATTGCAGTTTGCCGTGAGCCCGTTGCAGCCGTCCGACTGCGGCCCGCAGAGACCCGGGTAATCCGCGCACGTCTTGGGCGTGCAACCCATGCTGCCGCCGCACTGGCTCGGTACGGGCGGCTGACCCGCGTCGGGGTCGCCGCCGCCGCATGTCATCGGCGCGGCGCAGGTCCCGCACTGAATCACGCCGCCGCAACCGTCGCCGGCAGGGCCACAGCCGACCGCTGGATGCAGCTCCGCGCACTTTCGCGGAACACAGCCCGAGTGGCCGCCGTCGCCGTTTCCGCCGAAGCCCGGGGAATGGCCCATCGACCCCTCCGCCGAGCCGCCGTCGACGTTGCGTCCAGGCCCAACCTGACCGGCCGGACTACCGCCGCATCCAGGACCCACTACCGCGAGGGCTACGACAACCGATGAAACGACAAACCCTGTCCACGCCCGGACCGATTGCATAGATGGAACACCTCAGGATCCACCAGTATCGCTTCACTCTGCAGTCTCGGTCAAGGCGCAGCGGCAAATTATGATACGAGCTACAGCGTGATTGTGGGTGCGAGTTCGGGCGCTCGGGCCGTCCAGGGAACACGCGGAATCCGAACGAGCGGGCCTTTTGGCCTTTTCGCCTTTTCTCGTCTCGTAGCTCGTAGCCGAAGGCCGCGGGCCGCAGGGCGGTCAGGCCCGGCTCGATGAGCGAGCGCACGCACGCGAGCGGGTCACCGCCTTCACGTGAGGGACTGTAAGCGTCGTGCCGCGTCAGAGGCAGCACACGCCCGTCGGCGAGACGTAGCGGACGATAGCTGCACGCATGGCGATCCCGTCCACTCGCCTGGAACGCGATGTGCGTGCCGTCGTCTTCCCCCGCTGGGCGATGCAGGGATGGTCTCGATGGCTCTCGATTTGACGTGGCAGGTAGCCGCCCTGCGCCTCGCGCTGACGGTGGCCGCCGGGGCTGTCATCGGCTTCAACCGCGGTGAACGCGGGAGCGCCGCCGGACTCCGGACGGTCATCCTCGTCTCCCTCGCGGCCTGTGCGGCGATGCTGCAGGTGAATGCGCTCTTGACGCTTGCCGGCAAGCCATCGAGCTCATTCGTGGTGATGGACTTGATGCGCCTGCCTCTTGGGATTCTCTCGGGCATGGGGTTCATCGGCGCCGGCGCGATTCTCCGGCGGGGGAGCTCCGTCGTGGGTGTGACGACCGCCGCGACGCTCTGGCTCATGACGGTCGTCGGGCTCTGCTTCGGCGGTGGGCAGCTCGTTCTGGGAGGTGTCACCACGGTGCTCGCGGCCCTGGTGCTCTGGGCGTTGAAGCGTGTCGAGGCGATGCTCCCGTGCAACCGGCGCGCGCGGCTCGTCGTCGTGTCGACGAAGGGCGACGCACTGGGCGAGCTCGTCCAGCGCGTCGCGCGACTCGAGCGGATCGACGCGACGTACGAGTCAGGCGTCTACGACGAGATGGGCCGCGTGGAGATTCGTTTTACCCTGCAGTGGCGCGGAGCACCCATGGTCAGCGAGCCCTCGAATGTCATCGCGCAGATATCGTCCCATCCCGGGGTCACGTCGGTACGGTGGGAGCTCGGGCCGAACGAGCTCGAGGAGCGCGGGTGACCGCAGGGCTCACGTTCGCTCGGATAGGCCATCGGACCGCAATCTTCTTTCCACAGACTTCGGACAATCTGTGGATTCATGGCCGGGGTCATCGTGCACCTGCGTCCGGTAGGCCGCAGTGGTCGGGGGAGGTGCCCCCGGCCGCGGCGTGTCCGCGCACGGAAGCGCCGCACGCCAGCGCCCGCCAGGATCAGCCGCCGCAGTCTTCGGGCCGCAGATCCACCAGCTCGCGCGCGTCGGGGCAGTCCACGCCGGCATCACGGTGCAGGATCTGCGCAGCCAGCTCCAGCAGCTCGACGCTCCCGCGGGCGTCACCGCCACGATGCGCTGCTCGAAGCGCGTCGCGCGCAGCCACGGGCACTTGGTCGCTGTGAACGAGGAGGGACCCGAATTGGAAACTCACGAGTTTGCGCCTCGGTTTGTTCGGATGCACCCGGACCCTCGTGCGTTGCACGTCCCACGTTCGAACTTGGCGAGGGGTCCAGGCTCCCGGCGACGGGGCGTGGGCCGCTGCTTGCGAAGCGGCAAGGGCTCGGCCTCCGACAGGCGAGCCCTTCACTTAAGACAAACTATCCCGTTACGCCCATAACGTAATCCGCGGCCCGCGGGCGTCTCCGTCGGCGTGACGCGGCCCGATTTCAGACGCCGCGACATCGCCAACGTGTTACCGAGGCCGGGTAGCAGCTGCCAAGAAAGGAGCCATCATGGTCCGGAGCGCGTGCGCGCTGGCGTCGTCGATTCTGCTCGCCACCACGGCGGCGTGCGTTGCCGGCTCTCCCTACGGCTCCGCATACGACAACTTCGGCGGCGGCTCGGCAGACGACGCGGCCTCCGGCGCAGACGCACGCTCCGGGAATGACGCGCGCGGGGGCGGGAAGGCAACGCAAGAAGCCGCCGCGCCGGACGACACGGGCCCAGGCGTGGGAATGGTCGACGCGCCCATCGCGCTGGACGCCGGCGTGCTCCTCGACGCCGCGATGCCGTCCAATTGCACCGTCGGCGCAGCCGGTCTGGGCGCGCTCGTCCCGATAGCCACGATGGCGCCCGGCACCGCGTGCGTTGCTTGCCACGCCATGATTGGCAAGCCGCTCTACGTCGCCGGTACCGTCTACCCGACCTACCACGAGGACGACCTGTGCCTGGGCGTCACCGGAGTAGAGGTCGAGGTCGTCGACGACTCCGGCGCGACCCACACGCTCGACGTGAACTCGTCCGGCAACTTCTACGAGCAGAACCCGCTGGCTCCGTGGCCCTCTCCGTGGAAGGTCTCCGTCGTTCGGGGGTCGGCAAGGCGAAGCATGGTGGCTCCCGTCTTGAACGGCGACTGCAACTCGTGCCACACCGCGGCGGGCGCGAACAGCGCCCAGGGGCGCATCATCGGGCCTTAGCGTGACGACTCCGCGTGCGCGCGCGTCCACGCGGCGGAAATGTCGCTCGCCGCGTCTCGAAGCGCACGCCCGTGCAGGACGTCACGCGCGAAGCGCGGGGGAGCACCCCTACCCTCGAGCCGAGCCACGCGCTCCGGGGGGGGCGGCACGAGCGCGCCGGCACCCGTGGCCGACCGCAAGCGCGGCCTCTTGTCGGCCCCGAGCTCGATGGCGAACTGCCCCTGCGCGCGCGCGACGACTTCGAGCGCGTCCGGCTTCTGCCGGAGAAACACGAGGGACGGCTCTCCGGTCACGAAGGTCGGTTCCCCTTCGACGAGCTGGCCGACGCCTCCTACCACCCCACCCATCGTCCGGATCGAGAATCCCGCCGAACGTCGCCGGCGACCACGCTGTCGAAGCGCACGCGCGTGTACGTGAAGATTCGCCCGTCTTCCCAGGTGGCGCGCCGTTCCAGGGGGGTGACGGTCGCGACCGCGCTCGCGTCGCGCACGAGCTCGTCGAAGAGGACGTCGACGGACACACTCGCGCTGGCGGCGCGCGGCGCGAGGGTTGCCACGGCGAGCGCAATCGTCAACGCAATTGTCGGCGCGAAGCCGATCGCGGCCGCGCACGCGCATGCGCGCGCCGAAGGCGGGGCCCCGCAGCGGCGCAGCCGGCGAGCCGCGCACGCGACGGCGGCGATCGAGACGAGGAGCCACGCACCGGGAGAGGCGTGGCCCGCCCCCGCGCCACCGCTCACCGAACACGCCCTGCGGCTGGCCGGGGCGAACGTGTACACGGGAAGCTGCGGCACGGGCGTGCTGCCGTCCCCCGACGCGCATGCCGCCGAGAAGCCGTGGCGCGGCGTCGCGTCGCACGTGCCGCCGACGAGGGGCCCGGAGCTCGTGGCGCGCGCGCCGCCGTGCGGGTAGATCGAGCAAATCCCGTCGGCGTCGTCCTTCGTCAGGGCCGACTGTCCTGTGTGATAGTGGGCGTACATGACGGCTCTGGCGTCGGCGGAGTGCGCGAGGCCGAGAAAGTGCCCCGCCTCGTGCGTGATGACGCTCGCGAGATTGTAGCTGCCGAAGGGCACGGGCCCGGCGGCGACGAGATTGAAGTCGTGCGAGTTGAGCTCCATGTCGGCGTCGAAGATCTCGCCGTCGTCGGCGTCGAAGGTGAGCGTCGTCAGGCCGAGGGTGTTGCTCGAGTCGGTGTAAGGCCAGCCTTGGTCGCGAAAGACGATGACGTGTTGGTTTGGCTGCGCCGAGTTGTACTGGGCGACGCCGCACGCCACGGGACCCAGATCCTGGGGCTCGATGCTCGGCTCCCCGCCGCTGCACGCGGCGCGGGACCACTGGGCGAATGCCTGGGCGGCGACCTGCGTGGCCTGGTCGAGCGTGATGTGCCGAAGGGGGCTCGCGTCCTTCTGAAGGCTGTAGCCGGCGCAGAGGTTCTTCCAATAGAGCTCGTACGACTCCGAGCCCGAAGGCGCCGCGAAGCAGCCTTGCTGGGCGGGATCGTACCCGGCGGGCGGCACGGCCGAGATGGCGCGACAGAAGGCGCTTGCTCCCGAGCTGGCGAGAAAGACAGCCAAGAACATGGTGGAGGCGGTGGTGGAGGCGCGAGGACGCATGGCGGAGGTCCACCGTCCGCGTAGCACTCCGCGCGCCGCGCTCCGCGTACGGTGCTTCCCCGGGAATGCGCCTCACGGGGCGGCACGGAAGACTCCTGGCGCGGCCGCAGACGATGTCGCACCGGGCCGATACGCCACGGTCCGCTTGGCCCCATACCAATGGACGAGGGCGCTAGACGGTCGTTCGTCGCGCGCGTGTCGTTGCGCGCGAACCCCAGCGCTCCGCCATTCCGCCCTGCAAACTGCAGGCGCCCTCCTTCTGGCGAGTCCCACGCGCCGAGAACACTCTCTGGCAACCGCCGGCGCGCACCGCTTGATTGCGTAGTTGCATGACTACGAACTTGTGAATCCTTGTCGAATACACAATCGCGATGACGGGCCACGAGCCTCGCGAAGAGTCGACTTCGCTCGCGACTGCAGAGTGCTCGCCAGAAGCCGAAGAGGACGCATGGCGCGCCGGCTGCAAACGGTGCGCGACCAACCGAGCCGACACGGGGTCGGCCCAGGAGGGTTTGAACATGAACACGAAGTCGCATGGGTCACTTGCACTCTTCGCCGGATTCGCTCTCGGAATGGGGCTGCTGAGCGCCAACGCTCTGGCGTCCGACGCACCCGCGGCCGAGGAATCGCCGGCACACGCTTCGGCCAACGCCGGGCAGCAGCGAATCGCCGACGCGACGCGCAAGCTCGAGAGCGCATTCAGCGAGCAGTTCACGCGTGGATTGAATCGACCGGAGCGCGCTGGCGCAGCCGGTCCGCGACGTCGTCCAGGCCATGCCGGAAACGGCACGGCCCAAGGTCAGCGCTCACATCGATTCTCGTGCTCCAGACGGCGGAGAAGCTCGTCGCAGACCTGACGCCCGAGCAACGCGCGCAGGCGGCGGCGCCGCCGCCGACGGAGAAAGTGGGAAAAACTCAGGCGGCCCAGATCGTAGGCTGGGGCTGGCCGGGCTACGCCGGGTTCGGCGGCTACGGGGCGTTCGGCTTCCCGGGCATGTTTGGCCTCGGCTGGGGCGGGGTCGGTTACGGCGGGTACAGCGCCTCCAGCTACACTTCTACCAGCGTGGGCTACGGTGGCCTCGGCTATGGGGGCCTCGGCTACGGGGCGTATGGGCTGGGACTCGGCCTCGGGTACGGTCTCGGTTGTGGGCTGGGCCTGGGCGGATGGTACTGGTGATGTGAACGGCCCGGCGGCGCCCTCCGGCTAGAAGGCGCCGCCGAGCCTCGCCACGCGCTATGAACCCTGGATGCCCGCCCTTTCGGCCCAGCACGTCCGCAAAGCCTTCGGCGCGCAGGTCGTCCTCGAAGACGCCACGTTCACGCTGAGGCGCGGCGAGAAGGTCGGCCTCATCGGCGCCAACGGCGCCGGCAAATCGACCCTCGCGAAGATCCTCGCCGGGGTCGAGGCGCCGGACGGCGGCGCGGTGAGCGTGCGGCGCGGGCTCACCGTACGCTATCTCGCGCAAGAACCGGTGCTCGACCCCGACGCGAGCGCGCGCGCCGTCGTCGAGCACGCGCTCACGGCGTGGAAGGACGCCACCGCGCGGCACGCCGCGGTCACGGCGCAGCTCGGCGACCCGGCGAGCGGCGCCGCGCAGCACGACGGGCTCGTGAAGGAACAGGCGGAGCTCGACGACGCGATCGCCCGCCTCGGCGGGTGGGAGCGCGGCCACGAGGCGCTCGGGTTCCTGCAGAAGCTCGGCGTACGCGACGTGGACCGCCCATGCGGCGCGCGCAGCGGCGGCGAACGCCGTCGAATCGCGATCGCGCAGCTCTTGGTTGCGAGCCCCGACGTCGCCATCCTCGACGAGCCCACCAACCACCTCGACGCCGACACCGCCGCCTGGCTCGAGGAGGTCCTCGACCGCGACTTTCGCGGGGCGCTCGTCCTGGTCACGCACGACCGCTACTTCCTCGACGGCATCGCGACGCGCATCGTGGAGCTCGAGCGAGGCTCCCTGCTGTCCTTCGACGGCAACTACGGGGGCTACCTCGAGAAGAAGGCGGAGCTCCTGGAACACGAAGAGCGCACCGAGAGAAACCGCCAGAACACGTTGCGGCGCGAGCGCGAATGGCTGGCCCGCGGCCCCAAGGCGCGCGGCACCAAGCAGAAGGCGCGCATCGAGCGGGCGCTCGCGCTCGAGGCGCGAGGACCGGCCACGGCCGGGCGGCCGGGAGAAGTGTCGCTGGTCACGGCGGCGGCGACGCGGCAGGGCAAGACGCTGCTCGAGCTCCGTGGCGTGCGCGTCGCCGCAACGCCCGGCGGCCCCGCGCTCAACGAGGCCTTCGACCTCACGATGACGGCGGGCGAGCGCATCGGCGTCGTCGGCCCGAACGGCGCGGGCAAGACCACGCTCTTGCGCGCCATCCTGGCGGCCTGGAACGAGGAGCGCACGGGCGAGCGCCCGGCGGATGCGCCTGCGATCGTGGAGGGCTCCGTCGTCGTCGGAAAGAACACGCGCTTCGCGTACCTCGATCAGGCGCGAGCGGGGCTCGACGACTCGAAGTCGATCTTCGACGACGTGCGCGGCGAGCACGGAAGCGCCGTGGTCGACCTCGGCGTACGCGGGCGCGACCGGATGGACCTGCGAAGCTACCTCGAGCTCTTTCTGTTCGAGCCGAACAAGCAGCGGCAGAAGGTGGGCTCCCTCTCGGGCGGCGAGCGCGCGCGTGTCGCGCTCGCCAAGATGCTCCGCCAGGGGGCGAACCTGGTTCTCTTCGACGAACCGACCAACGACCTCGACCTGCCGACGCTCGCCGCACTCGAGGAGCTTCTCGAGGACTACGAGGGATCGGCCATCGTCGTGACGCACGACCGCGCGTTTCTCGACCGCATCGCGACGGCGATCCTCGCGTTCGAGTGGCCGGCGGGCGATACCGCGGCGGACGCGAGCCGGGTAGCACGGGTCACCCGATACGCCGGCGGGTACCAGGACTACATCGCCCAGCGCGGAACGCCGCCCCGGCCCGCGGTCACCGCCGCGCCACCTGCAGCGCGTTCGGCAGCGCCGCCGCCGGCGAACGCGAAGGCCAAACGTAGCCTCACGTATGCAGAGCGTATCGAGCTCGAGGGGATCGTCGAGGGCGTGGACGGCGCCGAGAAGGCCGTCGCCGAGATCGAAGCCCTCCTCGCGGATCCCGAGCTTTACGCCAAGAGAGGTCACGAGGTCGCGGCGCTGCAGGCGCGTCTTCAGGTTGCACGGGCCGAGGCCGCGAGGCTCGTCGCGCGCTGGGAGGAGCTCGAGGCGAAGAAGGGCTGACCGCTGCCGGCTGGACGGACCCTAGGTTCTCGCCCTGCGCACGGGGGCGTACCAGCTCCATTGTTCCGCGAGCTTGCCTTCGGCCACGCGGAAGAGGGCCACGCCGCGGCGGGGGCCGTCGGGGTGGCCGTCGACGTCGCCCGGCTCGAGGCTCGTGCTCACGGCGACGAAATCGTTTTCGCACGCGACGACCTCCGCCCGGACGACCATGCCGGGGTAGAGGGCATGCACCCGCGGAACGAGCGAGCGCACAGCGGCGGGGCCGAGGAAGTCTGGATGCGCGTGCTCGACGTACGTGGCGCCGAGCAGCTCGTCGGCCGCCGACCCCTGGCCGGTGTTCCACATCTCGAAGTAGCGCAAGACCAAGACGCGGTTCGCTTCGGCGCGCGACCCGGCGCCCCCACCGCGAAGTGCGCTGGAGGGCTCTGGAGGACTCAGGGACAAGGACATGGGGCTCCTCTCTTGGGCGTTCCTCATCTAGAATCGGAACCGTGGCTCCGCTTCATTTCTTATACGGAACCAGCGCTCCGTTTGTCAACGGACGCGCCTCCGGGCCCCGCAGATGACCCCCAAGCGCGCGCTCCGGGCCGACGCCGAGCGTAACCGTCAGCGCGTGCTGGAGGTCGCGAGGGAGGTCTTCGCCCGCGAGGGGCTCGCCGTCCCCATCGACGAGATCGCGCGCCGCGCGGGGCTCGGCGTCGGGACGCTGTACCGGCACTTCCCGACGAAGGAAGCCCTCTTCCAGGCGATCGTCGTCGACCGCATGGAGGCGCTCGTGGCGGAGGCGCGAGCGGCAGCGGACGCAGACGACGCTGGCGCCGCCTTCTTCGCATTTCTCACGCGAATGGTGGACGAGAGCGCCGCGAAGAAGGACTTCCTCGCCGCTCTGGCTTCGACCAACCTCGACATGGATCGCATCGCGGAGATCAAACGACGGATGAAGCGGGCGGTCGTCGTGCTCCTCGAAAGGGCACAGAACGCCCGCGCCGTGCGCGACGACGTCGCGGCGGTGGACGTGCTCACCCTGGTGATGGGCGCCGTGAGCGCGGCGTACCGACAGGGCGCGAGTCCGGCGCAGCGAAAGCGGGTGCTCGCGGTGATTTTCGACGGGCTGAGGAGCACGACGGCGAGGAAGCGCGTCGCTTCGCGGCGAGCGGCCGCAGACTGATGGTCAGCGCGCGCGGCTCGAAGACGGCACCGAGCTACAGCTTCGCGCCGCCCTTCGGGCGCGAATCCGGCGCGAGATCGTTGTTACGCCAGTAATAGTCGATCTTCTTGCCGCTCGCGTCCGCGAAGCCGACCATCTGCATCTCCGCCTCGACGCTCGCCGTCCCGTCCGGGACGACCCTCTTGGGCACGCACGAGAACGTGAGCACCTCTTTCTCCGCCGGCTTCATGATGCCGCCGAAGAACTGGCCGGAGCACGTGTGGTACCCGCGGGTCTTCGGCGGAGACGAGCTGTCGTCCAGGACGTCGAGCTGCTTGCCCGCCTTGTCGTAGAAGTAAACCGCGATCTTGCCCCACACGATGACGACCTGCGACTTGTTGGTGACCGCGAACGAAGGGCCGTTGTCGCCCGTCTTGGTCCACTTGACGGTCATCATCCGCGAGCTGCCCTTGGCGTCGCACGGCTTGGCGAAGGACCCCGGCCCCGAGGACCCGCCCGGACAGTCGTGCTGCGGCTCGGGCGCGATGGACGCCGCAGGCGGCGGCGTGCTGGCCGAGGGTGCCGGAGTCGAGGCCGGCGCGGCGGCTGCCGCGCTGGCCGAGGCGGAAGGGGCGGGCGAGCTTTCGGTCTTGGAACAGCCCACGAAGACGAGCACCGCCGCGGGGATCGAGAGCGCCTTGAGCATGCGGGCGATACTAGTGCACCGCCGTCGAGATGGCATCAAAGGTCAGGAGGGAGACGCGCACCGTGTCACATCGCCTGGACGCGCACCGCGTCGATCGTCATGTACGTACCACCCCGCTTGACGACCTGAAGTGCATGGCTGCCCGGGGGTAGCGTGCCGCTCGAGAAGAGCACTTGCTGGGCGAGCCGAGGCGACCCCGCGGGCACCGACGTGTCGATCATCCCTTGCGATTGGCCGTCCACCAGAACCTCCACGGTCCCCTGGTCGGCGCTCTTCTCGCCGATGAGGGCGACGGCGACTCCGGCAAACGTGACCGTCGCGGCATCGCCGTCGTGGTCGTGTAATGCGCGTTGTCGTCGAAGTCGCCGAAGCCGCGCGCGCCGACCGCCGCCCAGGTGCCGGCATAGGCGAAGGCCTGGTCGTCGTCGTCGAGCATCGGGGCCGCGGTCCGATAGCCTGGCTCGAGCCCCGCCTTCGTCATGATCGCGAGAGCCGGAGCGGGCCACGCACCGAGGGCGACTACGGTCGCCTGCGTGAACGTGATGTTGGTGCCGGCATTGTTCACGGCTGCGTTGTCCGTGTAGTTCGCCGGACCGATCGTGATGTCGTGGATGGTCGGCGTCCACATTCCGACCCAATCGCTGCCGCCGAGGCTCGTCACGTTGTCGTGCGTGTCCCAGTAGGAGCTCCCCTCGTCGTGGTAGAGCATGTTGTTCGTGTGGTCGCCCGCCGTGACGAAGTTCCCGCTCGCGACGCTCACGACCGGCGTAGCGGAGGCGGAGCCGTTACCCTGAGCGCCGTTCGTGTAGATGGGGCCACCGTCGAAGAGGGCGTTCATGACGTCGTGGACGTAGTTCCCGACAATCTGGTTCCCCCCTGCGTAGATCGGCCCCGTCCGGCACGGGATATTCGCCATGGCCTGCAGCGCGCACGACGAAGCCCAGCCCCAGCCCCAGCCGAGCGAGATCCCCGAGTACGGCGTGTGCCCGATGTCGTTGTGAGCCACGACGAGAGTGCGGCTGTACCCCACCCAGATGCCCACCGCGTCGTGATAATCCTGCCCGACGAAAGAGATCACGTTCTCCGCGACCACGTCGTTCGACGTCATCAACGCGGCCTCGGTCTGGAATGGATTGTCGACCTCGCCCACCGAGATGCCGCCTCCCGACGTGTCTTGCACGGTGCACCCGACGACGGATGAACCCTGCGTCCCATCGGCCAGGTCGACACCCGTTCCGCCCAGGTGCGCGAAGGTGTCGCCGCGGAACGACACGTTTTGACCCCGGTGCACTTGGACGGCCGCCGGAATGCGTATCGGCGTGGGGGAAGGACCCGACGTATTCCACAAGACGCCGGCCTGGTTGTCGATGTAACCCGCAGTCGTCGGCAGCTGCCAGGTGGCGTACGAAAATGTGATTCCCTCGAACGCGATGTCGTGCGCGGGAGCGACCGGAGCCGGCGTCGCGACGAATCCATCGACGACCAAGTAAGCACCGGCGGCGGCGTTCACCAGGCGGACGGAATGCGCTCCTTGCGACAGGCCCTGCACGGAGTAGACGACGGCCATCGACACGCGCGAGGGACCTTGCCCGGTGAAGGTCTGGCGAGTGTCTTGCGTGCCGTCCACGTAAGCCGTGAAGGCGCCCTCGTCGCCGTTGGTCTCACCCAGGACCTCGAGACCGGTTCCGGTGAACGTGTACGTGACGGAGTCTCCGGCGGCGCTGGTGGCGTGGACGTCGTCGTCGAGATTGCCGACCCCGCGGGAAATCAAATGAGCCCAGGTTCCGGCGTAGGCGGCACCGGGGTCCGTGTCGTTGACCGGTGCCATGTGCCCGGGCGTCCCGCTGATGTCGACGAGCGTCTCGAGCGTCGGTAGCTCGACGTCGGCGGTCGCGAGGTCCTCGCCCGGACGCGGCATGTAATAGAGGTATCCGGCGCCGGCATCGAGGTAGAACTGCCCCGGCTGCGTGAGAAGTTCGTAGGCATTCTCCACCCAGGAGATACCCGACAGGGCCGGCAACCCGTTCCCGTTGAAGGGAAACCCGACATTGGGGACCTTCGTGAAATTGCTCGCCCAGCAGCTCGGCACCACGTTCAAGCTGGACCCCCCGGCGGGGACGCTCGAGATGCTCTCGAGGGGGCAGCGCATGTGCTTCCAGTCGTTGTCCTGCACGATCTCGATGGCCGCCTGGTTGCGATACGACGTGTACGCGCGGTCGGACGTGGTGAACCCCGTGGCGGTGGCAGCCACGGCGGGCGGCGAGGCGAGCGTACGCGCCCGCTGCGCGCGGACCCCGTTCACGTGGAGCTGCCGCCCCGTCTTTCCGGAGCCCACGCTCGCCCGCCAGATGTTTTTGCTCCCGTCATACAGGCCAAAGCCCGTTACCGGATCGGCCCCCACGATGACGGGGGTCTCGCCGGAATACGCGCGGTAGACGACCTGGTGACCTCCGCTGCCGGAGTCCTGCGTGCCGAGAACGAACGGCGCCGACAGGCGATACGTTCCGCCGCGCAGCGAAACGACGACGTCTGCAGGAAACGGGGACGAGAGCGCGCGTACGGCCGCGGCAGCCCCCTGCAACGTGCACGGGGCGACGAACGTACATGCGCTGCCGCCGCCGCTCGGCGCGGCGAAGATCCCGCTCGTCGTCGCTCCCGCGTCGACGTCGGGCATCGAGCCATCGCGGCCCGGCGCTGCCTCCGGTGGCATCGAGTCTGCGCTCGCGTCCGGGGAAGTGCGGGCGGCGCCGTCGGCGGAGCCCTCGGCCGTCGCGGCGTCGTTCGACTCGATGGACCCGCCCCCGCCGCAGGAGACGAGCATCAGCAGAAGGAGGAGCACCTCTCCCCGAGCCAGCAGGCGATTCATGGCTACTGGCGGATCTCCGGAGTAGACACAGTACCAAGCGCTTCGGCGACCTGCCGCGCCGTCGGCCTGCGCGCCGGATCCGGGTCCAGGCAGCGCTCGAGGATACGCCTGGCGCGAGGCTCGAGTCCTTCGATGCCCTCCAGCGTTCGTGCCCGGACCGCCGGGCGGCCGTATATCGCGTCTAGCACCGGCGGCGCGACGAAGGGGTATCCGGCTCCGAGCAGCTCGCAGGCGAGAACGCCGAGCGCGAACAGGTCGACTGCGGGTGATGCGCGGCTCGAGCCGCTCGCGAGCTCGGGCGCCATGTAGACGAGAGTGCCGAGCATCGCTCCCGTCCGCGTCAGACTGGCGACGGCTGCCGTGCGCGCCACCGGAGACACGATACCGGCGTCGCCCATCCCTCCGCGCGAGGCGTCCATCGTCGCGATCCCGAAGTCGCTTATCTTCGCCACGTCGCCGTCGAGCAAGACGTTCCCCGGCTTGAGATCGCGATGCACGACTCCGGCGTCGTGAAGAGCTGCGAGCCCCTCGCTCACCTGCTCGAGCACGCGGAGCGCCCAGGAAACCTGACCGTAGCGCTCCCTGTGGCCGTCGAGCGAGCCTCCGGCGACCAGATCCATCACGAGAAAGCAACCCAGGGAGGTCGAGACGTCGATGTCCACGATGGACACGAGATTCGGGTGGGTGATCTTCGCGGCGATGTGCGCCTCGCGAGCGAGCCGCGCGATGTCGTCACGGGACGAGGACGCGTTCACGAGCTTCAGCGCGAACCGGTGATGGTCCGACAGGCGCTCTACCTCGTAGACCTCTCCCATGCCGCCGGTTCCCAGCAGGCGCACGACGCGGTAGCGGTCAGCGACGGTCTGCCCTGCGCGAAGGCCGCGTCCGTTCCCCGGGGCTTCCTCGCCGAGGCGGGAGAGCGCGTCGGCGAGCTGCCTCGACCTCTCCGCGACCTGGCGCCGCAGCTCGACGTTCAGGCGATCGGCGTGGCGCAGCGAGAGCGCGTACTGCCGCGCGAGAAGCAGACCCTGACCGATGCATATCGCGCACATGGCGATGGACGTCAGGCGCAAGCCGCCGCCCAGACCCGGTATCTGCAAAAGAGGCCCGAGGTCCACCGGCTCCGCGACGACGAGGAAGAGCCACGTGCTTCCGATGGTCAGCGGCGTGACGCGATCGGCGCTCCGGTCCGCGAGCGCCCGTATGCAAACGTAGAGCTGGAAGACGATGAACGTGAAGTCGATCAGCGCGACCAGGAGGCCGGCGCGACTGAAGCCGTCGCCGAGAAGGAGACTCGCGACCAAGCCCGCCGCGAAGAGCGCCTTCCACCATCGGTTGACCGGGCCCAGACCGAGCTGCACATGCGTGAAGCAGAGCGCCGCGAACAGGCTGCACACGACCGCGGTGCTCGTGAGGATGTTCTCGAGCGCCACGGGGAGGACCTGCGTCAGCCCGAGACGCCAGACCGAATACACGCCATTGCCGAGCGACTGCACGGCGAAGGCGAGGTGGGCTCGTCGCAGGCGATCGAGCAGGTAGAGCGCGAGATACAGCGTACCGAGCATGGTGGTCACCGCCACGGTGCCGGCCTCGGTCCACGCGTTGAAGAGCGTGACCGCTCGGAAGGCGGGGCTTCCGTCCTCGTCGGGCGTCAAGGTGGCGGGACTTCCGAAGAGCTCCTGCATGATCTGCGACTGGCTGACGTCGAGCTCGAGGCGCATCGAGGGTCGATCGGGCACGACGAAGTGCCAGCAGAGCGAGCCGGTGCCGTGGCGGCCGAGGATTCTCGGGCCGAGACACGAGAGCGCGGGGCGCGAGTCGACGCGAAGCTCCCCGACGGAGAACGTATCGACGAAGGTCAGGCTGGCAGCGTGCCCGCGCATCTCGGGCGCGAGCGCGACGTCCGCGCTGAGGACGTATCGCATCGGCCTGTCGGGCACCGGAAGGCGCGTGGGAAAGACGACGCCGCGCGGAGGCTGGCCATCGACGGCGAGCTCCCAGTGCGTGACCTCGACCGACGGTCCGCGGCTGCAGGCCAGACCTCCCACGCCGAGGAAGAGGACCGCAAGCGTCGCCAGCCAACGGGACCAACCGGCGCCTGACCGCCAGCGCTCGTCGGACAGGTCGACCATCGGGCTCGATGCTCCTCCGAGAGCTCGCCCGCGCGCAATGCTTTAGAAGCTAGGCCGGCTCGAGACCGCTCGGAATGGGGAATGGCCAGTTCGTGGCCGTCGTTCCCCCGTCGACTTCGAGCACCTTGCCGGTCATCCACGACCCGGCCCGCGAGGCCAGGAACAAGGCCGCGGCGGCGATGTCTTCGGGCTGGGCGAGCCTGCCCAGCGGGGTCTTGGCTTCCATCCTCTGAAGCGAATCGCCCATGCTGGCGAAGGCCTCAAGGGCGTCGGTCAACGTGGCGCCGGCGGCGATCGCGTTGACGCGTACGAGCGGCGCCCACTCGCACGCCAGGAGGCGCGTCATGTGGTTGAGCGCCGCCTTCGCGGCGCCATACGCGACGAAGCCCGAGTCGACCAGGTGAGACATCGCGCTCGAGATGTTGAGGATGGACCCGCGGGTCTTCGCGAGATGAGGCGCGGCCCGCCGTGAGAGACGCAGGGGCGCGGTCACGTTGAAATGGAGCGCGGCGTCCATGTCCGCGTCGTCGAGAGCCAACGCGACCATCGGGGGCCAGCCCCCGGCGTTGTTCACGACGACGTCGATGCGCCCGAAGGACTCGAGGGTGCGGTCGACGAGCTCGTCGAGCTGCGCCGCGACGGTTACGTCGGTCGGGACGCAGAGCGCACGACGGCCGCGGGCTTCGATCTCTCCGCGGACCTCGTCGAGCGTACTTGCGCGGCGCGCGGCAAGAGCGACGTCCGCACCCGCCTCGGCGAACGCGATGGAAATGGCGCGACCGATGCCGCGGCCCGCGCCCGTCACGATCGCAACTTGCCCGGCGAGCCGGAAGGAGTCGAGGATCACGGCCTGGCTTTTAGCTCAGGGTGCGCGCTGCCGACCAGGGCCGTGCGAAAAAGCCGCTTACCGAACCAGTTGCGGCGGCGCTACGCGAGCCCGGTACTCGGCGATGGCGTTGAAGTGGAGGACGCGCGAGCAGTTCCCGAGGCCGACCGACCCCGAGCACTCGTCCTCGCCTTGGAACGCCGTCTCCCGTGCGCGCAGCGCTCGCATGATCGAGGTCGTCATGTCGTGCTCGCCGTCCGCGCAGCGCGGATCCTGACACGAGAGGAGAAAGAGCGCCGGGGCCCGATCGATCACGATACGCCGGATGTGCACGGGGGACGCGCCGATCATCCCGGCGTTGTCTTCGACTCGGAGCTCGAGAGAAACGAGATCCGGGATCTGGTCGCTCAGCCGAGGTGCCTCGTCTTCTCGCCTGCGCCGCTCGGCAAACCGCTGCGCCGCCGGGCTGTTCTTGCGGCCTCGAAAGTTCATCATCCGGAGATGAACCTTAAGCACGAAGACCCCTCCTGTCTCGGTTTTTCGCTCTGTTTTTCGCTCTTCGCGTGCTTATTCAGCGCACGAGAGCGCACGAGAAAGAAGAGCACGGGAGCGCGCACGGCAGGGCCTGCGGCGGGCTTGCTGGCCTCCGGTCGAGCTGGCGGCGCTCGCGGTGGAGGGCTAGCACACATGTCGGGAGCTTGCGATCAGGCCTCCCGGAGGCTACACAATGTATTCGCTCACGAATGTTGCTTGGCTCGCTCGACGGTGCCGCGCAACCAGCGATGGCGCACACACAAGAGAGTGAGGGTCAGTGAGAAGAAGCAACACGACGAGTGACGGTGGGTCGAACGATCGCGATTTCCTCGTCTTCGAGGGCACGGTTACGAAGTGCAGCCGCGGCGGCTTCTACACCGTCGAGTGCGTCTTCGGCGGGCGTCCCGGCAGCGTGCTCGCCAAGCGTAGCGGCCGGTTGAACGTGCACCACATTCGTCTGACCGAGGGAGATCGGGTACGCCTCGAGGTGAGCCCGTACGATCCGACGCGGGGCCGCATTACCCGTCGATTGTAACGGTGAGCGTCGGCGTCCTGGTCCTGAGGGTGCCGCAGTCGAACTAGAAAAGGGCGCGCAAGGCCACGCCTTGCCAGGGTCCGACGACCGGGGAGAGCTCGAGGCGCGCCCTCACTTCGGCGCGCGCCGGTATCCCGGATGGGGCCGAGGGCGCGGGCGGCCGAGGCGCGGTGACGTACAGCACGATTCCCGCGCCGACGACGGCGCAGCCCGCAAGCAGGGTGACCGTCGACACGTTCGCCGCGTCCAGCGCCTGGTGCCGAGCGATCGTGCCGTACGCGTCGCAACGATTGTCCGCGAAGCAGTGGTTGTTCGCGTTCGAATCGTCGAGATGGGTCTTGGCCACGATGCCGAATACCAGCCCCACGCCCATCGCCACCGACCCGACACCCGCGACGACGACGCCCCACGTGCGCGCCTCGCTCCCCGCCTGGGCGGGCACCTCGCTGGGCGGAGTCTCCGTCGTGCTCGGGCGGAGCTCGGGAGCGGGCGGGGATCGCGGAACGAGCGCGGGAGGAGCCGGCGACTCCACGGGGTGCTCGGGCTGCAGCGGGGGCACCGTGACCAGGGCGCGGCGCCCGCCCGCTTCGACGGTCACGGTCGTCTGCCACGCCTTGCGCCCCGGTGCGTGTGCCGCGAGCGTGTGCGGGCCCGGGTCGACGGGCACCGGATTGCCCCAGAGAGCCCGTCCCACGGCGGCGCCGTCGCGCGTCACCTCGAGCCCGGGCGCGTCGCTCGGGACGGGGACCTCGACCGTCAGCCGGGCGAGCGTGGGCTCGAGCGCCGCAGCGCGCTCCCGCGCCACTTTTCGCCGGTCGTCGTGCCGCTCTTCCGAAGCGTCGGCGGCCTCGACGAACTCGGCCCACGCGCTCGCCGACTGCCCGTTCTTCTCGTAACAGTCGGCCAGCCAGAGCATCGTCCCGATGCCCGCGTCCAGCCGATTGCTCTCGGTGAACTTGGCGCACGCTTCGGCGTACCTCTTTTCGTGCATGAGCTGCTTGGCCTGCTCGAAGAGCACCTGCGCCGCCGCAGCGCTCTGCGCCGACTGCGCCCCTGCGTCGCCCGCGGCGAGCGACGCGACCGCAGCAGCCAGCACCGCGGCGAACCGCCTGCGCCCGGGCCGCACGTGCATCGCTATTTGCGGCCCCCGAATTCGGCGTTCTCCCCCTTCGCGGGTCGGGGGGCGGCCGGTGCGGAGCTCCACTCGCCACCGGGGCACGGGCCGGCGCGGCGGACGACGAGCCCGGCGCGGCTACGGGCGGAGGAGTCGCGGGGAGAGACGACGAGGCCACCGGAGGAGCTTCGACGACGGGCGCCGGCAGCGGCATGAGGGGTCCCGGAGTCGAGAGAACCCCGACGGACGGCGCACCCTCCGAGGCTCGCCCGTGCGGCCCCCGCGCGAGCGAGAGGGACGCCGCGACCCCTCCGAAGACGACGCACGCCACGCCCAGTGCGAGCCCCTTGGCCCAGAGCGCGCGGGGTCTCTCGTCGAGCGCCGCCGCCGCGACCGCGACGGCCGTCGCCTGCGCCGAGCTACTGGCTTCGGGCGGGGCGCTGCGCCGGACGGTCGACGACGCGCGATCCACAGCCGAGAGCGCAGCCGCCGGCGCGAACGGCGAAAGCGCCCGCGCGAGCTCGGCCACGTCGCGAAACCGCTCCGCGGGATTGCGACGGAGGCAGCGCAGGATCACGTCCTCCAGCACGGCGGGGATGTCGGCGCGCAGATCGCGAACGCGGGTCGGCTGCGAGCCGATGATCAGCGAGCAGACCTGCGGAATCGTCGGCGCGACGAACGGCGGATGACCCACGAGGAGCTTCTGCAAGATGGCGCCGAGCGACCAGATGTCGGCGTGCGTTCCCACGTCGCGGGCGCATAGCAGCTGCTCGGGCGACATATACGCGGGAGAGCCCAGAAACGCCGCCGTGTGCGTCAGCGCCTGCTGAAACTCCGCGTCCTCCGCGGGCATCTTGGCGATGCCGAAGTCGAGCACCTTGATGCACGAGCTTCCGTCCGGCCGCCGAGCCAGGAACATGTTCGACGGCTTCAGGTCGCGGTGCACGATGCCGATGGAGTGCGCCTCCGCGATGGCCTCGCACGCCTGCACCACGTAGTCGGCGACCTCCGAGACCGGGAGCGGCCCCCCGTTCTCGACCAGCGCGCCCAGGTCGGTGCCTTCGAGCTGCTCCATCACGAGGAAGGGCTCCCCGGTCGGCAGCTCCCCGATGTCGAGCACGCGTACGAAGTGCTCGTTCGACAGCTTGGCCATCGCCCGCGCCTCGCGCCGGAACCGCGCGGAGAACTCGCGGTCCGGGGAGGGCTTGTGGCGCAAGAGCTTGATCGCAACGGCGCGGTCGAGGCCGATGTCGTGAGCCGCGAAGACGACCCCCATTCCCCCGTGACCGAGGACGCGATCGAGCCGGTACTTCCCGTCGAGCATCTGCCCGGGCCGGAGGCGCAGCTCGGAGACGAGCGAGAGCCAGTCCGCGGGCAGAGGCTCCGCGGGAGGTGTCCCGGTCCCGTGGGGTTCCGCCCACGTCCGCGGCGGCGGCATCTTGGATTGCATCGCCATTCTCGAGCCCCCGGTAGGATACCATCGCCAGCGGGAGCGCACGTCCGGAGGGGGGGTGGGGTCGCGGGAGACCTCGTTGACTCACGGCGTCGGCGTGAATCGCACATCGAGGGGCGTCGTGGTGACGACGGCCTTCTTGCAGGAGAACTCGTCGTAGCCGCGCGCGGGCGTCGAGCTCTGGAGGCCGATGGTCGCCTTGTCCCCCTGCGCTTCCGTTCCCCCGGTCATTGTGCCGTACAAGAGGTCGATGGTGTTGGTGGTCTGGGTCAGGACGACCGAGAACGTCAGGTGGCTCGTGCCGCTGTAGTTCTTGAGCTGGGCGTCCTCCCAGGTCAAAACGAGCTGCTGCTTCGGGTCCGTACCGGTCAGCGCGATGCAAACGCCGATCGACCCCATGGGGTCGAAGAACAGGTCGTCCCCGAATGCGAAGATCGCCGGGTACGGATCGGGCGACGTGTTCGGGAGCGGGCAGTTGACGATGGCGAGGTTGGACACCATGCCGTCGAACCCCATGACGCCGTTGCTGTTCACCCAGTACGCGCTCTGCGGGATGCCGAAAAATTCGAAGGCAAACGGCAGCATCACCTTGGAGGTGGCCGCGTCGTCGTGGCCGGCCAGTACGGAGAACTTTCCGGGCAGCGAGCAGGCATCGACGAAAGCGGGCGCCGGCTGCGGGACGGTCACCGTATAGCCGGCGTCGGGGACCGGTATGCGAGCGTCAGCCTCTGCGCCCCCATCGAGCCGCGCGTCCGAGGTCGCGCCGTCCGCGTCGAGGACGGCCGCGTCCCGGGCGTCCGCGTCCGGGCCGGAGTCCGCTTCCTCGGGAATCGAGCTGTCTTGCACACGTGCGTCGGAGCTGCCGTCGTCTCCCCGCGGAAGGGGGTCCTCGATGTCCAGCACTGCAGCGCACGACATCAGTGGGCCGAACGCGCCGAGCGCGACCCAGGCGAGAGCCCCCGCCGCGGCCGCCGCGGCGACGCGTGCTGTGGCGAGCTTGGTCATGAGCGTGGAGCCGCGACGGCGTCAGTGTAGCCCATCGCCGGCCCGCCAGCCCCTCGCCAGCTCCGCCGGTCGGGATCCCGTTTTTCGAGAGAGGAGAGCCGCCAGGCCACAAAGACGCCCCTCGAACGGCGCCTCCTCTCGCCTCCGCAGTCGATCGGGCGAGGCGAGTGTACGACCGGCGTCAGCCCCTGGTCAGGGCGCGCTCGATGGCCGCGATGAGGAGGCGCATGAAGATCTCGGCGTTGCGGCCGAGAACGAGCGAGTCGTGGTCGCCGGGGACGATCTCCACGTCGACCCCGCCGAGGACATGCTCCTCCCACCCGTGCCGGAGCCCGGCGTGATTGAACACGTAATGGTGGTGCTCGACGCGAAAGAGGGTCGCTCGGCCGGACCAGGGACGCGGCCGATAGCGCGCGGTCGCCGCCGCGAAGTTCTTCACGAGGTGCAGCTCGCGCAGCTCCAGCGGGACGGTGCCCCCGTAGCGAACGTGCTGCTCGATGACGCGGAGCTGCCATCGCTCCTGCACCTTCGTCACGCGCCGCCTGACGACCTCCTCGAGGTAGGCGAGTCGCTCCTTGCGCAGTCGCTCGAGGTGATGGGAGAGCGGGACTCGCCGCACTTTCATCCGCGGGTGGAAGGTGTCCACGAACGCGAGGAGCGCCACCTCTTCGCCGGCCGCCGTGAGGCGCTGCGCCATCTCGAAGGCGACGATGCCGCCGCCCGAATAGCCGCCGAGCAAGTACGGCCCGCGCGGCTGCACCTCGCGTATCTCCTCGAGATAGGCCTCGGCCATCGCCTCGATCGTCGCCTGCGGTCGCGTGATGCCGTCGACGCCGTAGGCCTGCAGACCGTAGAACGGCTGCTCGCGAGGCATGGCGTGCGCGAGGTTGCGGAAGTTCAGCACGTTGCCGCCCGAGCCGTGGACGCAGAAGAACGGGACGCGATCGCCGTCCGTCTTGATTCGGATGAGGGCGCGGAACGCTCTGGGCACGACCCTCGCCGCCACGGGCGCAGGCAAGGGGGCGGGCGCCGCGTCCGCGACGGATGGTTGCTGCGTGCTGCGGTCCGCGGGGACCGTCTCGGGTGAGGCCTCCGCGCTCCCGTTCGCTTGCCTCACCAGCTTCGCGAGCGCCGCGACCGTCGTGTGCTCGAACAGCGCCTCCGGCGGCAGATCGACGCCCAGGCGTTCGCGGATCTGCACGAGCGCCTGGAGCGCCAGGAGGGAGTGCCCACCGAGCTCGAAGAAATCGCTCTCCACGCCGACCTGCGCCACCCTCAGAAGCTCGCACCAGATCGCGGCGATGGCGGTCTCCTCGGGATTGCGCGGAGCGAGGAAGCCGCCGGCGGCCGAGGTGTTCGCCACAGAGGGCGCCGGCAGTGCGCTCCGATCCACCTTGCCGTTGCGCGTGAGCGGCAGCGACGGAAGAAAGACGACGCGCGTCGGCACCATGTACTCGGGGAGATGCCTCCCGAGGAACGACAGGACGTCTTCGAGCGCGGGTCTGTCTCCGCTCCGGGCGACGACGTAGGCGACGAGCTGCTTGTCGCCCGGCTGGTCCTCGCGCGCGAGGACGGCACAAGACTGCACGGCGGGGTGGCCGGCGAGCGTCGCCTCGATCTCGCCGAGCTCGATGCGATAGCCGCGGACCTTCACCTGGTCGTCGATGCGACCGAGATATTCCAGGATGCCGTCGGCCCGCCACCGCGCGAGGTCTCCGGTCTTGTAGAGCCGCGCGTCCGGCCTGGCCGAGAACGGGTCCGGCAAGAAGCGCTCTCGCGTGAGCTCCGTGCGGTTCAGGTACCCGCGCGCGACTCCGGCGCCACCGATGTAGAGCTCCCCCGTCACGCCGATCGGTACCGGCCGTCGGCCTTCGTCCAGCACGTGAAGCTGCGTGTTGGCGATCGCGCGACCGATGGGCACGGGGCCGTTCCTCGGATCGCCCGGCTTGACCTCGTAGATGCAGCAGCCGACGACGGTCTCCGTGGGCCCGTACTCGTTGACGAGGCGCGTCTCGGGCGCAAAGTCGCGCCACGGGGAGAGGCTCTCCGCCGTCAGATTCTCCCCGCCGATGACGAAGACCTTCGTCAGCCCGGCGAGCTCCTCCGGCCGGAGCTGCTGGGTGATGAGGTCGAGGTGAGCCGGCGTCAGCTTGACGAGGTTCCGGTTCCTGCGTGCTCGCAGGGCCGCGATGAGGTTCCGTGCTCCCGTGTCGTCGGGCAGGAGCTCGACCTGGCCGCCGACCAGCAGGGCGGGATAGACGCTGGTGACGGTCGAGATCGAACGCGATCGAGCTGTGGACGGCGACCGACCCTCCGGCCTCGACCCCGTACGCGTCGATGGCCCAAAGCAGGTAGTTCACCAGGCCGCTGTGGAGGATCATCGCCCCCTTCGGCTGGCCGGTGGAGCCCGACGTGTACATCACGTAGGCGAGGTGGGAGGGACCGTTGGTGACCTCGAGGTTCTCGGCTCGCTCGTTCGTGAACGGCTGCCCGTCTTCTTCGTCGAGGCAGACGGCCGTCACGGACCCGAGCGGTACGACGTCGAGGCACTTCCTCTCGGTCAGGAGCACGCGGACGGCCGCGTCGCTCACCATGAACGAGAGCCGCTGCGATGGGTAGGCCGGGTCGAGCGGCACGTACGCTCCGCCGGCCTTCCATACGGCGAGGAGCGCGACGACGAGCTCCGGGCGCCGCTCCATGCACACGCCAACCAGACCGTCGGGGCCCACGCCGTTCTTCCGCAGGAAGCGGGCGACGCGGTTGGCTCGCTCGTTGAGCTCCCGGTACGTGAGGCGGTGCTCTCCGAAGACGACGGCGGTGGCCTCGGGCGTGCGCTCCACCTGCTGCTCGAAAAGCTGGTGCACGCAGACCGCGGGGAGAGCTCTGGGGACGCCGCTCGTCAGGTCTTCTGCGGGCGACGGCGCGGATGCGGCGGAGTTCACAGCGACCACGCGATGACCTCTTTCATGACTTCGTTCGTACCCGCGTAGATCCGCTCCACGCGGCTGTCGGCCCACATGCGGGCGATCGGGTATTCGCTCATGTAGCCGTATCCGCCATGGAGCTGCACGCAGTCGTCGATGATCTGGAACTCGCGCTCGGTGAGCCAGTACTTCGCCATCGCGGCAGTCACTGGATCGAGCTGCCCCTTGAGGAAACGCTCGATGCACCCGTCGACGAAGACGCGCCCGACGTGTGCGTCGGTCTTGCACTTGGCCAGCACCATGCGCGTGTTCTGCAAATCCATCAGCGGCCGGCCGGACACCGTGCGGTCCTTCACGTACTGCGTCGTGATGGTCACGGCCTCTTCGGCCGTCGCGGCGGCCGCGAGGGCGACCGACAGGCGCTCGTAGGTGAGCTGCGACATCATCTGCAGGAATCCCTTGCCCTCGACGCCGCCGAGCAGATTCGACGCGGGCACCCGCACGTTGTCGAAGAAGAGCTCACACGTGTCGTGGCCATGCCGGCCGACCTTCTCGATCGGCCTCCCCACGCGGTAGCCCGCCAGGTCGCGCGTCTCGACGACGATGAGCGAGATTGCCTTCGGCCCGGGCGCGTTCGGGTCCGTCTTCGCAGCCAGGCAGACGAGTCCGGCGTGGAACCCGTTCGTGATGAACGTCTTCGAGCCGTTGATGACGTAGTGGTCCCCCTCCCGGCGGGCGCTCGTCTTCATGCCCTGAAGGTCCGATCCGGCCGAGGGCTCCGTCATCGCTATCGCCCCGACGACCTCGCCCCGAGCCATGGGCGGCAACCAGCGGCGCTTCTGCTCCTCCGACCCGTAGGCGGCGAGGTAGTGCCCGACGATGCTCTGAACGCTGGCCCCGAAGTGGACGCCCGCGCGCGCGAGCTCCTCGAGCACGACCGCCTCGTGCGCGAACGTCCCGCCCGCACCGCCGTACTCGGCGCCGATGTCCGGAAGGAGCATGCCTATGGCCCCCGCCTTGCCGAACGCCGCGAGGTCGGGATGATGCTGCTCGCGCCAGCGAGCCTGCTGCGGCGTGAGCTCCGTGCGGACGAAATCGCGCACGACCTTGCGAAACGCCCTCACTTCATCGGTGCTCCAAGGAGACTCGTATGCGTATGACGCCATGGCCCTCGTCCTGACCCGAAATTCGGTCGCGGAGTGTACCTCGGAGCGCGCTCGGACATCGCCGCCTCTGCCCGTCCGCCGTGCAATCAACGTAGGACGACGCAACCATGACGCTTGCACGAAAATGGCGCAATCCTCGGAAGGTGCGACGAAAGCCGAGACGAAGATGTGACCAGTTGGCCGTGGTCGCGAGCACCAGGGTGCGGATCGACGGCGACGCCGTGTCGTCGAGTCAGAGGAGCGGCGCGACCCTGGTCTACGATCGACCGTGGTCCTCCGCGAGAGCGCGAGTCGGTAGCACGCCAGCGTCTTCTCC
This sequence comes from uncultured delta proteobacterium, assembly GCA_963720145.1. Lineage (GTDB taxonomy): Bacteria > Myxococcota_A > Polyangia > Polyangiales > Polyangiaceae > Palsa-1150. Next base: position 238,737 of record CAVREO010000022.1, on the reverse strand, counting down.
GCGACGGCATCCCAGCTAAGCTCGCGTCGAGCGCGCTCGCGGCCGACCTCGACGAGGCGCCGCCGCTCTCCCGGATTGTCCAGAAGACGCATGACGGCCGCGGCCAGGCCGGCCGGATCGCTCTCGTCGACCCAGACTCCAGCCTCGCCGACGTGCTCCGGGAGCCCTGCTCGCCGCGTGCCGACGACGACCGCGCCGTTTGCGAGCGCGAGCGCGGCCGCATACCCCGCAAAAGCTGCCGGTGTATGGCAGAACGCAGAGGAGAGCGCGCTGGTATTCGGCCACCGCGCTTTCGAAGGAGATCTCGTTCCGCCACCGGATCATGCCGGCAACCCCTGTCTCCTCGGCGCAACGCCTTCCGTACTCCGGCGTTGCTTCGCCATAGTGTCCGTGAATGGTGACCGTCGGCGCCCGACCCCCGAGCTTCTCCTTGACGATGGCCATTGCGGTGAAGAGTGTCGTGCACGCCGCAGGCCGTCCGTGTAGGTGCCGTACGATGTCGTGAACCAGCAGGACAGGATCTTGATATTCATACGCGAGCTTCCCCTTACTCGTCCGTGAGACAAATAACGCCTTCGGGAACTTCGAGGGCCTCTTCGACGGCTTCCCGAAACACATCCAACGCGAGGCGATCCGGAGCGTCCGCTGCCGAGCGCTCGGTCCAGATGACGACCCGTGAGAGGCTGGCGATGCGATAGGCCTTGAGCGTGCTCCGCCAGGCCTGCTTCGACATTCGCGGGAGCGACGGGTGGTACCCGAGGACCGCGGTCCAGGCGTCCGGCGAGCCGGCGAGCAGTGGAAAACGTGCAAAGACGGCCGCGCGGCGCCCTGGGCGCACGTACACACGGAAGCGCGGCGAATGCTTGATGGGCGCGAAGCTGGCTCCGAGACGCCGTTTGTGGACGAAGAGGCCGTCATTCAGGATGCCGCGCGTGTAGCCCAGGTCGATCGACGCGAATCGGTGCACGATCGCGTGCCGCAGCAGCGCGAGCTCCAGCGCGGTCGTCCTTTCGGCGCGCTGAGCGGTGGAGCAGTCGTCCGTGGCAAAGCCGTTGATGTGATAGGCCAGGGATCCGGAAGGGCCGGGGTACAGGAGTGCGCCGCAGACGGGCTCGGTCGGTCGCGCACGCTCGGCGACGAAGAGAAGGCGCCCGCCCCGTGCGTACAGGCGCCGCGCTACCTGCGGATCCTCGACCTTGCCCCAGGCACCGAACCGGGCGCGCACGTAGGGCGCATGGAGCGTCGCGTAGAAGCTCTCGAGGGCTCCGGAACCCGTCTCGATCCAATCTCGGTATCGTTCGCGGTGAAGAACGTGCCGCGCGAGATCCCGTTGCCCGCGCGAGCGCATGCGCCGGATCTGCTTCTCGATGGTTTCCGCCACGCGCAGATGACCTGCGAGCGCCGGAAAGTGGAGGATGTCATCATCGTGCGCGAGCGCGCCCGGGAACCCCTCGCACGCGACGATGTCGACCTCCCCCGCGCGACGCGCGAGATCGCGCCTGTGAAGCGCGTAACTGGCCAGACTGCCGCGGAAGAGGACGTCGACTGGGCTCACACCGCGCTCCGGGCCAGCACGGAAGTAGAGCTCGAACTGGGGTGCCCATTCCGGTCGTCCCACGAAGAGGAGGCGGAGCGGCTCTCCACCTTCGGCGCCGCCCATCGTCCCGGCGTAGCGTTGGGCAACGAGTCCGTCGCCAGACAGAAGCTCAGATGCAAGGTGAGCCGCGGCCCGCGCAGCCGACGCGCGTTGTCGCAGATGTTGCGCGAAAGTCGCGTTGGCTCCAGCCTCTCCGTCGACATGGGGTGCGGCCCCATTTTCGGACCGATTTCCTTTGAGTTGTCCGGCGATAGCGTCGGCCCGCTTCGCGCCTCGCGCAGCGTCGCCTTCCAGCGGCACGCCGGACGCAAACGCTCGGTCACCGGCCATGAGCCTGCGCGTTTGCACCATCGATGCCTTCGACGAGTTTCGGCGGCTGAGCGGCGAGTGGCACGAGCTGCTCGCGCGAACCGACAACCGCGTGCCGTTCCTCTTGCCCGAGTGGCTCACCACGTGGTGGCGGACGTTCCGGCAGGATCACGCGCTAATCCGGGACACACTCCGCATCAAGGTGGTGCGTGACGAGGCGGAGAGACTCGTCGGGGTCGCGCCGTTCATGCTCACGGAGCGCCCACCACACGGTCCCATCCGCGCCCGCGGCCTCAGCCTGCTCGGAGCCGATCGGTACATCACCGAGCACCGTGCCCCGGTCGTAGATCCGGAGCGCGCCGCCGAAGTCGCTTACGCGCTCGCGACGGACCTGAAAGCCGAAGAGGATTGGGACTGGATTGTGTGGGACGGATTGAGTCGTGGCTCGGAGTTCGCGCTCGCCATCGAGGCCGCGATGGGCGCGCAGTGGTCGTCCGACGCCGAGACCGCCAGCGTGCTCAGGCTCGAGCCGACGTGGGACGCGTTCAAGGCCGGGCTCCGGCGCAACATCAAAGAATCGTTGCGTCACTGCTATAACTCGCTGAATAAGGTCGGCTCGAGATTTCGTCTCGAGGTCGCCGAAACACCCGCGGAGGTCCGGGACGCGCTGGAGGTGTTCTTCAGGCTGCACGCGCTGCGCGCCAACCAGGCTGGTGTTCCACACCCCAATCGGTTCGCGAGCATCGAGGCCAGGGGGTTCCTCGTCGAGACTTGCATGCGCCTTGCCGAGCGGCGCATTCCCCGCGTGTTCACCCTCCAGGTGGGCGACGTCCCGGTCGCCGCGCGAGTGGGCTTCGTCCTCCCGGGTTGTCTCTATCTCTACTATTCCGGATTCGAACCGGCTTGGGGCAAATACAGCGTGATGACGACCACCGTGGCGGAGGCGATAAAGTACGCCATCCGCCTCGGCCTTCCGGAGGTTCACCTGTCCATGGGCGCGGACGCCTCCAAGGCGCGTTGGGGGCCGCAGACGGCACTTTTTCACCGAGCGTTGTGCGTACGGCCTCGAACGAGGTCGCGCGCCGTGCTGAGGCTGTACTCCTGGGGGCGTGAGAACGCGGATCGGGCGGGGGCCGTCGCGCGCCTCCTTCCGGTGCGGCAGTTCGAAGCGCCGCGGCGCCCCTCGGGGCCGCGCGGTGATCGCGAGTCGGGACCGCTTGCCGCCGCCATTCGCGCCCATCGGAAAGTCGAGGAGAACGGTGCCTACCGCTTGCTCCTCAAGCCACGGGTGATCGCGAACCATCTCCACTTTCAGCGCGAGCTTGCCGCGCGGCCAATCGTGATGCGCAGCCAGCCGAGCGCCGTCGAGATCGAGATCACCAGCCGCCGCCGTCTCGCACTCCAGTGCCTGCGCTCGGGCGGGCTCGAGCCGTACGACATCCGGCTGGAGGATTTTCGCCGCATCCTGGAGCAATTCCCGAACACGCTGGACCTTTCCCTCGACGGCTTCGGGGAGGCGCTCCTGCATCCCCGGTTCTTCGAGATCGTCTCGCACGCGCGCGCGCGGCTGCCCTGGGCCAAGATCGCCGTATCCAGCGACGGGATGCTGCTGGACGACGACGTGTGCGAGCGCCTGCCGGGCTCCGGACTGACCGAGATCAACGTCAGCATCGACGCCGCGTTGCCTTCGACGCACCAGAGGGTACGCCCGGGGGGCGATCTCGCAACGGTGCACGCGAACCTGCGTTCGCTGCTCCGGACGCGCCGGAGGGCCCGCGCGAAGCACCCGCTTGTCGGAGTCAACTACGTGCTGCAGAACGAAAACGAGGGAGAGCTCGTCCCATTCATCGAGCAGGCCGCGGAGATCGGCGTCGACTACGTGAATTGCGTGAGCTTCGCGACGTACGAGCGGGGTTTTCGCAATCGGCGTTCCAAGGAGAGCTATCGGCGAGAGCTCGCCGGTGCGCGGGCATGTCTCGATCAGCTCGGGTTGCCCTACCGCGCCTTGCCCGAGGCGGACTGGTCGTGGACCGATGAAGCGCGGCCATTCGATTGCTCCTTCTTCTGGGGTAACAAGCTGCACGTCGCCAACGACGGCACAGTCACGCTCGGCTGCTGCACGCCGTCCCAGGAGACGTACAGCTACGGCAACGTCCTCGAGCGTCCGTTTGCGACGATTTGGAACGGCGAGGCGTTCCGGCGGAACCGCGCCCTCACCCTCGAGCAACTCGCGCCAGCGTTCCCCTGTGCCGCGTGCACCGAGGCGTGCACGGAGTTCTTCCGGTTCGATCGGGGAGAGGCGACCGCCTTGCCGATCGCGCCGCGAAACGCGCTCTGAGCTCCTGCGCTTCCCCCGGAGCGCACGGCGGGGCGGCGTTCGCGCGCGTGTCGCGCGCTACTGCACCGTGACGGTACCCTTCATCCCGACGCTGTAGTGGGGAGCGCAGAAATAGGGAAAGGTCCCGGGCGCCGTGAAGGTGTAGCTGAACGTAGCGCCCGCATTCGAGGTCGGCGTCGACGCGCAGTTTGCGCTCTGGGGCGAGCAAAACTGCCCGTCGGCAACGCCCCCGGCTCCGCTCGTGACCGTGTGGCCGTCGCTCTCCCAGAACCATTGGACCGTGGTCCCCACGGGGATCGTCAGCGCGGCGGGCAGGAAGGTATGATCGCCGCTCGGCCCGACCAGCACGGTGACGGATGCCGCCTCGTCCCCGCTGCCGGCGTCGTTCGGCGAGGCCGGGCCGGCGACGGAGTGGGAACACGAGGAGAGCAAGCCGGCGAGGGTCGCGATCGCCGAGGCACGCCCGAGCAGGACGGCCCGGGCGGCCGGGCCGGAAAGACGACTCACGCCAGAAAGCCCAGGTCGGCAGTGCTGAAGTTCGCGAGGTTCGGGAAGATGGAGCTCATGTCGGCGGCGGCCACGCCGAACCACTTGGCCAGCGTCGCCGCGTACTGGTCCGTCGAAGTCGTCGGGACGAGACGCCCGAGCCCGAAATCGTCTGCTCCTCCGATGGCCAGGCTGGGCATCTTGCCGTAGTAGCCGCCGTTGACCGCGCCGCCGAGCACGAGCTGGTGGTTTCCCCAGCCGTGGTCGGAGCCGTCGCCGTTCGAGCCGAGTGTTCGACCGAAATCGGAAGTCGTGAAGAGCGTCACGTTGCTCTGCATGCCAATCTCACCGAGCGCCGACCAGAAGTTGTTCAGATAGCTGCTCACGAACCGGAGCAGCGCCGCGTGGTTCACGAGCTCGGTGTTGTGCGTGTCGAATCCCTGGATCTGCACGTAGAACATCTGACGGGCATCACCAACCTGCGACTGCGCCTTGATGATGCGCGCCACCTCGTGGAGCTGCATGTCGAGGCCGAAGTCGCCGATCATCGGTCCCTCGCCGCCGTAGCTGGGAAACTGCGTCGCGAAGTCTCCCGCCGCGGTGAGCGCGTTGTTGACCAGGGTGACCTTCGCCCTGGCGCTCGCGTTGATGGCCGCGTGCTGCTGAACCATGGGGTTCGAGTCGCCAGCGGCCTGGGTCAAGAGATCGAGCGCGGCACGCCCTCGCGTGCCGGGGCCCGAGCTGTCGGCGATGAGCCACTGCAGCTGCGGCGCGTTGCCGGTGCCCAGGTAATACGGCAGCGTGGTTTTGCCCTGTTGCCAGTAGTTGGTGCCGGCGGTGTTGATGTTGAACGCGAGGTTCTGCACCACCTGCTTGGAGGCGAAAAGGTCCGCCACACGGCCGGCCCAACCGATCAAGTCGAGCGACTGCGGAATGCACGTCGCCCACTGATTGACCTGATCGACGTGCGAGAAGAGCTGCGGGGGCAGCGGTACGGAACCGCTCTGCGCCTGGGCGGGGGTCGTCGGTTGCACGAGCGTGCCTACGTTCGTGACGATCGCCAGCTTGCCCCCGTTGAACAGCGACTGCAGCTCGGGGCAGCTCGGGTGAAAGCCGTAGGTGTTGCCGTCGCTGGCCATGCCGTTCAGCGGCAGCAACTTGGCCTGGTCGATGGCCAGGTTGGTCCGGCTGGTCTGGTACGTGGAGTACGCTCCACTCGACGTCGGCACGAGCATGTTGAACCCGTTGTTGCCGCCGAGCAGGTGGACGCAGACGAGCGCCTTGTACCCGGAGACATAGGGACCCGTGGCCCATGCCGTCCTCGGTTGCAAGACACGCTGCAGGACGCCCGAGGCGGCCACGGTGGTCGCCCCGAGAAGGGCCGCGCGGCGCGAAAAGGTGGTCTTCATCTGGTGGGTCCTTTCAGCGCTGAATGGCGTACTGCGGCGAGCTGAGGACGAGGAATGTCGCGTCGATCACGCGCTGCGCCGCGACGGCGGTCGGCGAGGTTCCCATGTTGCTGCCGTTCGTCCCGCTGACGATCGGTGTGATGTAATCGAGAATCGTCGTGCGCATCGGTGCCGGCATGGCGCCCTGCATGAACACGAGACCCAGCTTGTCGAGCAGCGTGCCCGGGTCGGAGGCGAAGGGCTCCCATTGCGCCGTCTTGAGAAGGACACTCGCGCCGGCGAGCGGCGTCTTGTAGTTGTCCTGGCCCGAATACACCGTGCCCGCGCTGTCGACGTATTGATAAATCGAAGGCTCCAGCTGATTCACGATATTGACGATCGTGGCTTCGTTGAGGATCTGAAACTCCGGACCCACGAGGCCCGCGGTCAGCAGCGGCCCGGCGGGGCGATAGTCGGGTCGGAAGAAGTTGAAGACGGTGGGCGAGTAGTAGGCCTGTTCGTCGTAGAGGTTGTACCCGTTCTCTACCAGCTGATATTCGGCGACCTTGCCGTCGTTCATGTCCGTAGCCGAGAAGGCGCGGTACAGGTTCGTGAAGAAGAGGATGGGCTCCCGCAGCTTGGCCGCCATGCCCGCCTTCCGGGCCTCGACGTCCGTCAAGACGGCCTCGATGACGGCGAGCAGATTGCCGCGCACCCCGGTGCCGTCGTCGTCGAACGCCGCAGCGACACGGCCCACGTAGCCCGGCGAAGGGTTGCTCGTGACGAGTCGCTGGATGAGCTGCTTTCCGATGAACGGGCCGACGTTCGGGTGGTGGAAGAGCGTGTCGAGCGCCACCTTCATGTCCGACTCGCACGTGCCGCCGGCCGGGATGACCACCCCTCCGATGATGGTCTTTGCATCCGTATCGTGATAGTTCGGGTAGCACGCCAGCGGATGGAGCAGATCGAAGTCGTTCTGCCAGGTCTGGGGGTTGTCGATGGTGTGCGGCGGGATCGGGTTCGAACCCCAGCCCGTGAAGACTCGCGCCAGGTTCTCGACGTCGGCGAGCGCGTACGTCGGTACCGGATTGCCCTTCGCGTCGAGCTGCTCCGTGCCGTCGGGGTTGAGCTTGGTCAACCCCACGGTGAAGAGCTGCATGACCTCACGCGCGTAGTTCTCGTCCGGGTGTACGCCCGTCTTCGGGTCGGTCTTCTGGTTCTTGTAGTACGTCAGGTACGCGCCCATCTGCGCCGAATGCGAGATGGCGTCCAAGAGGTCGCGAAAGTTCCCGAAGGCCCCGTTGGCGAGGAGGTCCTCGTACGCGAGTATGGGCGCGTAGTCGCCGACGAGCGGCCCGGCCTGGCCCGAGATCACGAAAATCTCCGAGAGGGCGAACGCCACCCGCTGGCGCAGCTGGTCGGGCCCCTGAACGACCGTCATCCACCAGGGCGTGCTCGAATCGCTGCTCCCGGCCGGGACCAGAGGAGACTGCAGGCTCACGGGCGCCGATACCTGCGCGGCGAACCATCGGCGTAGGTCTGCGTGGCCGTCGAATCGATTCCGTCGATCGTGGCTCCGAAGGTGCCCTGCGTCAGCAGGCGAGCAGCCCCCGTGATGCCGATGGGGCCCGACGGGAGGCCAACCCACGGCTTCCCCGTGTACGGCACGCCCGAGGAGGAGTGGCCCCCCTGCGAGCCACACGCGACGGCGCTGGCGAGCGCACCGGCGAGTACCAGGCGTTGAGCGAGTCCAGTCATGTCCAAATCCCCTTCGCCCCCCGATGAGAGGCGTGCTCAAAAGTAGGCGCGCACGAGACGCCACCGTCCTTATACGTCGACCGCGGGCCGGAGAACAACGGTCAACCGAGCGCGCTTTTGCGTTCTTCCGCCAGGTACTCTCGTGAGCGCGCGCGGGGGAAAGCCAGGTTTTGCCCTTCAGGACGAAAGGTCCTCTCTTTCCATGACCTCGCGCGTGACCTGCGAGTGGCCCGGCGCAATGTCAGCGCGTCGCGAGGCCTCTCAATTCGGGCTGGTGCCAAACTTTTCGCCGTCTGGGCGTTATCTGGCCCGGGCTCCCGCAGCGCTGCAGTGAGCCCGGTGCGCGTTCCCGCACGCTCGAATCCCGCCCTCGGCCCCCGGCCGAATTCCTGTATCGTATCCCCATGATCCCGGTGCTTCGTGCCCCCTGACGGCGACATCGAAGCCACCTTTCCCCGCGCACCCGAGGCCACCCCTCCCGTGCGCGTCCGCCGCGTCACGGTCATCGAAGGCCCCGACGCCGGTCGCGAGTTCGACCTCGACCCCGACGCCCCCTCCCGCATCCTGCTCGGCACCAGCGAAGTGTGCGACCTTCGCCTCACCGACCCCACCGTCTCCCGCCGCCACGCCGCCTTCGAAGCTGTCGGCCTCCGATATCGCATCACCGACCTCGGCTCCACCAACGGCACCTTCGTCGACGGGGTCGCCGTCGTCGTCGCCTACGTCCGCGGCGGCGAGGTCGTCCGCTGCGGCTCTACGGCGCTGCGCCTCGAGGTCGACGCCGAGCCCGCCCGCGCCAAGCTCTCCAGCGCGACGCGCTTCGGGTCCACGCTGGGCGCGAGCGTCCCGATGCGCCGCCTCTATCCTCTCTGCGAGCGCCTCGCGAAGACCCGCGTCCCCGTCGTCATCGAGGGCGAAACCGGCACCGGCAAGGAGGTCCTCGCCGAGTCGCTGCACGAGATCGGCGGCGCCGCCGGGCCGTTCGTGGTCTTCGACTGCACGACCGTGTCCCCCACTCTGGTCGAAGCGGAGCTCTTCGGCCACGAGCGAGGCGCCTTCACCGGCGCGACCATGGCTCGCCCCGGCGTCTTCGAGGAGGCGGACGGCGGCACGCTGCTCATCGACGAAATCGGCGATCTCGAGCTGCCGCTGCAAGCCAAGCTCCTCCGGGCGCTCGACCGGGGCGAGGTCCGGCGCGTCGGGGGCGGCAAGTGGACGAAAGTCGACGTCCGCGTGATCGCCGCGACGCGGCGCGATCTCGATAGGGCCATCGCGCAGGGACGCTTCCGTGACGACCTGTTTCATCGCCTCGCCGTGGCGCGCATCGAGCTTCCGCCGTTGCGCGAGCGGCAGGGCGACGTACCCCTTTTGGCCCGGCAGTTCGCCGCCGACATGGGCGCCGATCCCGGGGACGTCGAGGCCGAGATCGAGAAACGCTTCTCGGACTACGACTGGCCGGGGAACGTGCGCGAGCTGCGAAACGCCGTCGCCCGGTACGTCGCCCTCGGCGACGACTGGCAGCCGCCGCACTCGTCCCCGACGCAGCCGGCCGCCGCTGCCTCGCCGCACTCCGACTGGATCGAGACCATCGTCGCGCAGAGGATGGCCTACCCCGTGGCCCGCCGCAGGGCGCTCGCCGAGTTCGAGCGCCGCTACATCGAACGCATGCTGAGCGAGCACGGGGGCAACGTGGCGCAGGCGGCTCGCGCCTCCGGCCTGGGCGTCCGCTACTTTCGGCTCGTCAAGGCGAGACGCCAGCCGAGGACGTGAGCCGCCTGACTCGAGGCGCGGCTATCTTCGCGTATCGAAGAGCCGACCCCCGGGAATGCCAAGAGGATCGGCCGAACCGCTGCTTCGGGCGGCGGGCGGAGGCAGCGGACGTTGGGTCGAGGTCGAGGTCGAGGTCGAGGTCGGGGTCGAGGTCGAGGTCGAGGTCGAGGTCGAGGTCGAGGTCGAGGTCGAGGTCGAGGTCGAGGTCGAGGTCGGGGTCGAGGTCGGGGTCGGGGTCGCGGTCGCCGTCGCGGTCGGGATCGCGGCCGCGGGCGTCATCCCCGGCCCCCTCGCCCGCCTCGCGAGAACCGCGACCCCCGCCACGCCTCCTGCTGCGACCGCGACGGCGACGACGAGCAGAACTGAGGGGCGCATCGCCTTCCGCCGGGACGCGACGCGAGGTCGGCCCGGGGGAAACTCGCTGGTTCGCCGGCCCGAGGTCATCCGGATGACGCGCTCGGCGCTCAGTCGTCCCTCTTGCGACGCGAGCGGCTCCAGCGCCTCGGCCAGAGCGCACACGTGGGGAAAGCGATCGGCGCGGTCCTTCGCGAGACACCGCTCGATGAGCGCCTCGAGACCCTCGGGATCCTTCACGGCGAACGGCGCCGGCCGGCCGTTGAGAATGGCCTCGCTGATCTCTTCGAGCGTGGTCCCTTGAAACGGCGGCGTCCCGTTGACGAGCTCGTGGAGAATCACGCCGAACGCCCAGACGTCGGCGCGCGCGTCGACATCGCGAGCGCTGCGAAGCTGCTCGGGCGCCGCGTACTTCGGCGATCCGACGAACGCGTGGGTCGTCGTCATCGTCGCCGGAACGGTCGCCGCGTGTCCCGTCGCGTTCGACGACGGAGGCTGCACTTCGATGCTCGCGGCGAGAGCGCTGGTGCTCCTGGTCTCGATCGGCCTTATGGCGAGCCGTCGATCCGCGTCGTGAGAAAGAGGTTCGCCGGCTTGAGGTCGCGGTGGACGACTCCGATCGCGTGCGCCTCGGCGACGGCCTCGCACGCCTGCAAAACGTAGTCGACCGCTTCGCGCACGGGGAGCCGCCCGCGGTCGCGCAGCAGAGCGCCGAGGTCGGCGCCCTCGAGCGATTCCATCACGACGAACGGAGTCCGGTCGTCGAGCGCGCCGACGTCGTGCACGCGCGCGACGTGCTCACCGCGAAGGCGCATCGTAACGCGGGCTTCGCGCAGGAATCGATCGATCGACCGCGGGTTCGCGAGCACGTGGGGGTGAAGCAGCTTGACCGCGACGGTTTCGCGCACGGCTGCAGGCGCCGTGTTGTGGCTCACCGCGCCCTCGCCGGCGCACCCGGGTGCGCTCGGCCTCACCCCGGGGGTGAGCCCGCGAGCGGCCCTCTGGCTGCAGGGCCGTTTCTGAGCGCCTTCACCGGCGACGAAAGAGAAAGAGGCGACCGGGTGCCCGGGCGAGGCCCTCCTTGCGCAGCGTCGTGTCGCGGGAGACCGCCGCCTCGAAGCCCTCGCCGGCGACCGACTCGACGTAGCTGGGCGCGTGCACGAAGCGGCCGGAGGGGTTCAGGCAATATCCACCGCCGGCGTCGGTCCTTTCGGCGCTCACCGCGAGCCACCCGCCCGGGCGGATGGCGGTCGCCGCGGCCGCGAAGAGCGGGCGCAGCTCGCCGAAGTAGATCAGCACGTCGGCGGCCACGACGAGGTCGTAAGCCGCCGCGGAGCCCGACAGGAACGCGGTCACCTCCTCGCAGACCAGCTCGTCGTAGACGCCTCGCTGCGAAGCTCGCGCGAGCATCCGCGGCGAGAGATTGACGCCGGTCAGTCGTCGCGAAAACGCGCGGACGAGCGGGCCGCACAGCCCGGTCCCGCACCCGGCGTCGAGTGTGTCGTAGAGGCGGCCCGGCGCGGAGGCCCCGCGCACGAGCGTCGCGATCTGCTGCGGTACGTCGTAATCGAGCACCCCGACGAGCTGCTCGTCGAAGCCCTCCGCGAACGCGTCGAAGCTCTCGACCAGGTACTCGTCCGGAGTGCGCGACAGCCCCTCCTCGCCAGTCAGCGCGGCGAGCAGATACCGCGCCGACGCGCTCTGCGGCCAGCGCTCGAGGCGCCACCGAGCCATGCGGAGAGCGGCCTCGAGGTGCCCGAGCCCGGTCAGCACGCCGATCGCCAGCTCGAACAGCTCCGTCGTCTCGCGCTCCGCGACGTCGGGCGCGGGCGTCACGGGCGTCGTGGCGAGGAACGCACGCAGGGCGGCATCGACCGTGCGGCCCTCGAGCACGTCCCGCAAGAAGCGCAGCCGCCGCGCCATGCGCCGGAAATGGGGGCTCCCGGCGTCGAGTCGAGCCGCCGTCGCGTAGGCCTCGTCGGCTTCGACGAGACGACCCGCCTGGTAGAGCAGCTTCCCGAGGTTGGCCTGAACGGCGGCATCCGGTTCTCCGACGCGCGCGCAGGCAGAGAACGCGTCTATGGCTCCCGGGGTGTCGCCCCGCTGCTCGAGAAAGACCGCGAGGCATTTCCACGCGACGGCGGACTCCGGGGCGAGGTCGAGCGCGGTCCGATAGGCGGTCTCGGCGCCCGACGAGTCTCCGGCGCGACTTCGCGCCATCCCGAGCAAGAGCCAGGAGTCTGGTTGCCGCCGATTCGAGCTCCAGCGACCGCTCCAGGCACATCCCTGCCGTCTGGTGCGAGCCGGTCGCGTCGAGCACCACGCCGAGGTTGGTCCAGACGAGGGGCTCGTCGGGCGCCAGCGCGGCGGACGCGCGGAACACCGTGACCGCGTCGGCCGTGCGGCCCGAGCGCATGAGGTCAATCCCCCAGCGGAGCAGGGCGCGCGCCGGGGAAGCGCCCGTCTGGAGCAGGACGCCGAGGCGCGGATCGGCCTGGGCCCACGCCTGCGCGGACGCGAGCGCAACGCCCGGATCGGGCAACTCGAACGGATGGGCGGGCACGGCGTCGTGTACGGGCTGGCCCTGAGAGAGGCCGCCCCCGCGAGATGGTACGCCGAGCCCGGGGAAATGTGCGCGCACGCGGCGCCGTTCATCCTCGGACCGCGAGGCGCTGCGCCGAATCGACGACTTGCCCGCCGTGGATGGTGAGATTCCCCGCGGAGTCGGCGGTGACGGCGAAGTGAGCGAGCGGCGCTGGCGCGGGACCGCTGACAACGTTGCCGTTCGGATCGAAGCGGCTGCCGTGGCAGCTGCACTCGAGCCCCGCGGATGACACGAACCCTTCGTGGCCCATGTCGCACCCGGCGTGCGTGCATGTCAGCGTCATCGCGTAGACGCCGCTCGAGTCGCGGCCGATGCAGACAGGCAGCGAGTCGACGACGCGCAGCGAGCCCACCGGGAGGCCCGAGACGTTCCCGGCCCCGACGTCGCCGAAGGCGCCCGGGGGAACGCTCGGCGAATAGCAGGCCCCCACGGTGGCCGCGCCCCCTGCGAGGACGAGGAATCTCCGACGGCAGACCGCTGCACGGCTCATCGGTCGTTGTTTCCCGCTCGACGCCCGATCGTTCATCGGGCAGAAGGACGAGCCCGGACAGAGCCTCGCCTGTCTTCCCTAGTGGCTCTGGTAGCCCTGCTTGCCTGCGCGGGCCAGGTTCACCGAGATTTCGACGTGCTCGGGGGCCGGCGCCGAATCGCTGCTCGAGACTCCGCACGATCTCCTCGGAGGCCCGCGCCCAGCGCTCCTCGCCAATTGCCTCGCGCACCAGGGCGACGGGCGCTCCGGCGCGTCCTGCGATCGACCAGATCGTCTTCACCGAGGGGAACGAGAACGAGCGCGTGACCGTCCGCGCGTCGACGTCGGCGAAGCCCGCCGCGGCCATCTCCCCGAGAAGCTCGGCCAGCTCGGAGAGCGGAAGGTCCATGTCGAGATTCAGCTCGGGGAGCGTGCGGCGGACGATGTCGCGGATGTCCGCGAACGCCGCCTTCCTCTTGAAGGAAGTGGGCGTACCGACGACGGCGCGACCGCCGGGGCGCAGAACGCGGTGAATCTCCCGGAACGCGGCCGCACGATCGGCGACGAGGTTCAACGCGAACATCGAGAGCACGGCGTCGAACTCGCCCTCCCCGTAGGGCAGCGCTGCCGCGTTGGCGACTCGTGCGTCGAGCTCCGGCAGCCCCTCACGCGCCAGGCGCGCGCGAAGCTCGGCAATCATGCGCGGCGAAAAGTCGATCGCCGAGACCCACGCCCCCGCCCGAGCCGCCGCCAGCGCGACGGTGCCCGGTCCGGTCGCGACGTCGAGCACACGTTCCCCCGGCACGAGGGCCGCCAGCTCGAGGGCGTCCTCCGCGAAGCGCGAGAACGCGGGCAGGACCTCGGCCGCATAGGCGGGTGCCACGAGGTTCCAGGTACGCGCAACGGACATCGACCCGGGGAGCGGCATGACATCGGGGATATGGGGCGCTGGCGGTCCCATCGCAATGGGTGCCGCACACGGCTCGAGGGGCGAGGACCGCTCGAGGTGCGCGACGGCCAGCGAATACGCGCGAGCCTACGGCGCGGCCGAGCCGTCGGGGTTCAGCGCGAAGCGGAAGCTCGTGTCTTGCTGCCCAGTCATGTAGTCGACCATGTCGACCTGAATGGCGTTGTCCGCGCGCTGCTGCACGAGCGCGAAACCGTAGCCGCCGGTGCTCGACGTGAGCGGCGCGCCGCCGTTGCCGACGATGACTTCCTTCGGGCCGCTCTTGTAATATGAGTGCGTGTGCCCGACGATCGCCAGCGTGTACGGGTGCTGAGCCATGATGCTCTCGGAGGGCCTGACGCCCGGGGCCGTGTTGGCCGAAGCCGATTCGTGGCGCACGACGAACGTGTACGTCGTCGCTTGCGCGAGCACGCCGGACAGCCACGTCGCCTGGGCGCTGTCCCACGCGTTGCCGGCGATGAAGACGAACTTCGCCGTCCAGGCGCCCGCGGTCGAGTCGACGCGGATCGAATAGTAAGGCTTGGTCTGACCGAGCGGCTGCAGCACCTTCGTCATGAACTGCGTGTAGTTGTCGGTCAGTCCTTCGGCGTTGCCCGTGCCGCAGTTCGAGTTCGTGTATCCGTTGCATTCGTGGTTGCCCATGGCCGCGAAGATCGTTCCCGAGAACCCCATGCGCGCTTGCAGGTAGAGATCGAGCTGGGTCGCCGCCTGACCGCCGGTCGTGGACGCGAACATGTAGTCGCCGGTGGAGACCCCGAAGAGGGGGGTCGGAGCGAGCGCCTGAATGTCCTGGAAGATCTTGGTGGCGATGCTCGTCGGATACCCGGCGAGGTCGTCGATGTTGGCCGGGCGCGTGTCGCCGACGACGACGAAATACAGACTCGAGACGTTTCCGCCGTTCGGCCCGATGCTCCCCGACGGCGGCGGCCCCGCGTCGAGGGGACCGCCGGCTCCGCTGCTGCTGCCCCCGCTGCTGCTTCCGCTGCTGCCGCCTCCGGAGCCCCCGCTCGAGCCGCCGCTGCTGCCGCTCCCGCCGGCGTCCGGTGTCGTCCCGCCGCTGCAGACGTCGCCGCGGGGAACGCAGACGGTCACGGCCGCGCCCGTCGCGGACATCTCCGGCATGCACGAGCAATCCGAGTCGCACGCTCCTCCGCCGGAGCATCTCGGCGCGCAGTAGGTGTCCCCGCCGAACTGCGCGCACGCGCCGCCGCTCGCGCAGTCCTTGTCCGTCATGCAAGGCGGGCAGGCACCCTGGGGCGAGCTCGCGGCGCCGTCCGCGGCAGGCGCGGACGAGCCCGAGTCGACGAGCCACGCATCCGGTGCCGTGGCGTTGCCGCACGCAGCCAGCCCGAGGGCACAGGCACTCAGAGCCGCCAACCCAGGTAGAGGAAAGCGCGTACGCACCATGCGCCGAGATAAACCCCGCGCGCCGACGCCCGGCCACGACGGGAACGACAAAGTCGCGTCTCGTACCGCCAGTGCCAAAAACTTAGGGGCCCATGGGAAGTGGGCGCGAGCGGCCGCCGACTCGCACCGGCGAGCGCTCGTCCGCGCTGTCCGCGTCGCTCCGGCGCGGACAGCGCGCCCTCCGCCCGGTTCAAAGCTTGCGGCGCACTGTACGCGTCCCGGGGAAGGTTCCCGCGACCCCGTCGGTTCCCCTGGAATGGATGGCTTGAAGCTGGGCGTGACCTCGCCCGTTCGAGGGCTCGGAGCCCGAACCGACATAGGGCACGCGGAGGCGCTGCTGCACGACATCGCCAGCGAGCTCCTGCGATTGCCGGTGCACGGAGCCGCGCGTGATCTCCACCTTCGCGCGCTACGCCTGAAGGGGCGCCTCTCCGCGTGGACACCGCAGACCCCGGAAGCCGCGGTCCAGGACATGATCCAGGATCTCACGGCGCTCTATCGCGAGGCGCACGACTGCCGGGCGCCGCTGCACTCTCGCACCGGCACGAGCGACTGAGTCGGTCGGCCGCGGCACGCAGCGTGCTCGCTAGCGCCCCTTGGACCCGCGCCCTCGGCGTCCCAAGGGGAAACGTGCATGGACAATCGAATCGGTCGGCCTCGCGTCCCGTCGGTCCTGCTGGCTGCCGCCATCAGTGTGGTCACCGTGGTTGCCGCCTGCGGAGGAAGCGGCAGCACCGTGCGCGGGGCGCCGAGCGACGGTGGCGGTAGTGGTGGGGGCGACGGGGCCAGCAGCGGGAGCAGCAGCGGCTTGGGCAGCAGCAGCAGCGGCAGTGGCAACGGCGGAAGCAGCGGCGGTCCCGGCATGGGCGACGCGAGCTTCTCGTGCGATGGCTGCGCGCCCTTCCCGTCGCAAAGCGCGCCCGCGTGCGACCCGATGACGCTCGGGCCCTCCACCCTGGTCTACCCGCCGGACGGCGCTCTCCTGCCGCCGAACATGAACGTGCTCGAGGTGCAGTGGGTGCCTCCGAGCGGGGCTTCGCTCTTCGAGGTCGACTTCGAGAACGGCGTGACCGACGTGCGCGTCGAAACGCCGTGCAACGCCATCACGACGGTGCGCGGCGCCGCGGGCGTCGGCTGCGGGCTGACCCTCTCGCAGCAGCAGTGGAACGATATCGCCAACACCAACCGCGACGGCGATCCCCTGAAGGTCACCGTGCGCGCGACGCCCGCCGGCGGGCAGCCGTGCGTCAGCTCGTCGATGCAGAGCGTGAGCATCGCCTTCGCGAAGGACGATCTCACCGGCGGCATCTACTACTGGCAGTCGGCGACCTTCGGCGGCACCGCCGGCAAGACGGGCGGCATCTACTACCACGACTTCGGGACGTTCGACCCGACGCCCACGCCCTTTTACACGTCGGGAGGCACGGGGACCTGCGTCGGCTGCCACACGCTCTCGAAGGACGGCGCGCGCATGTCGCTCATGACCGACGACCCGGACGCCGACGACGAGTACGGCGACGTCAAGACCGACACGATGGATGTCGCGAGCCGCACCGTCATCGGGGGCAAGAACGTCGGCCCGGGATTCCAGACGTTCACGCACGACCACAAGCTCATGATCGCCACGACGTTCAAGCCCGCGGGCAAGCCGGGGCCGGGCATGGGCATGGCGGCGCCCGATTCGGCGTTCGCGGTGTGGAACGGCGACGGAACGACGCAGCTCGCCACCGACACTCTTCCCAGCGGCATGCAGGGGACCCACCCGAACCTCTCGTGGGACGACAAGACGCTCGTCTTCGTGGCGCCGACGTACGGGTCGATCGCCACGATGGCCAACGATGTCCAGGGCGGGCTCGGCGGCGCCGGGGGCGACGACCACTTCCTGGGCGGCTCGCTCTGGAAGGCGAGCTTCGACTCGACCTCGGGCGCGCTCGGCAACTACGCCGCGTTCCTCCCGGCGACCGGATCGCAGAGCTTTTACTACCCCGACCAGTCGGTGGACGGAAACTGGGTCGTCTTCAACGAGAACGACGACACGTCGGCGGCGAACAACGACGGCGACTGCTTTTACAGCCGGCAGGGCACCGTCAAGATGATGCATTTCCCGCCGCAGAGCGGGGACCAGCCGCTCGAGTTGGCCAAGCTCAACGAGGGCGCGGGCCTTTCGAATTCGTGGCCACGCTGGAGCCCGGCGCTCACGACCTACCACGGCAAGGCCGTGCTCTGGGTCACGTTCTCGTCGAACCGCGACTACGGTCTGCATCTGAAGAACACGCCCGCCGGCTATCCCACGGGCGCGCCCGGTTTCGACAACTACTACCCGCCCGAGTCGCCGTCCTACGACCAGCCGCAGCCGGCGAGCAAGATGGGCATCACCTTCGACAACTACGCCTCGCCGCAGATCTGGATGGCGGCGGTGATCGTCGACCCCGATCGCTCGCTCGACGCGCAGGACCGCTCGTATCCTGCGTTCTGGTTACCCTTCCAGGACGTGACGGCGCACAACCACTCGGCCCAGTGGGTCGCGACCGTCGTCGCGCCGCCGGGCGGCGGCGGCGGGGACTCGGGTACCGGCGGCCCGGAGGGCGGCGTCTGCAGCGAAGCGAACGGCGCGTGCGGAACCGGCGGCGGCACGTGCTGCGCCGACGTCGTCTGCTGCCCGGCGGCGACGACGGCTACTTGCCAGTACACGTGCACGCAGTGATGCGGCTCAGCGCTCAGGGAACCGCGCAGACCTGCTGGCACCACGCGCGCTCGCACGCGGTGCGTGCCTGCGCGATGTGACCGCTCGCGTTGAAGGCGTTCCAGCACTGCGTCGCCGGATCGGAGCCGTCGGACGTGGGGCCGCTGGTCAGCGGTTCCAGGCACGTGTCGAGCGCCTTGTCGGCGCAGTCGCAGACGGGATCGCCGTAGCACGTGAGGCGCGTCTGGCAGCAATGCGTGCTCTCGCAGTCGTCGCAGTCGCTCCCGGCGTCGGCCCAGCACGTGCCGCTGGCGACGACGGTCGCGCCGTAGGGGCTGCCCGTCGCCGACCCGGACTGGTCTTCGCACGCGGCCTGCGTGGGCCCCACCTTCGGGTCGAAGAGCGAGCAGCCACCGGCGAAGGGCAGCCACACGGCGAGGATGAGCGAGAATCCGGCGGTTCATCGTGCGCCTAGAAGCTGCCCACCGCGCCGAGGTGAACCGAGAGCTCCGCGTCTCGCCCGGCGTCGCGGTAGCTGAACTCCCAGAGCTCGACGGAGCCCTTCAGCCGAAGGTTTCGCTCGACCGCATAGGCGAGGCCCAGCGTCTCGCGGACGACCGACGACTTCTCGTTGAGGGGGCTGCCCACCGGGACGTTGCCGACCCGGTAGAGACCGTCGACACGGCCCAAAAAATCGAGCCCCGATACGACCGGCTGCTCCATCTCGACGAACGCGCCGTGCTTGACGAAGAAGTCGTTGCGTTCGGACGCAGGCGCATAAAGGAAAATGCCCGGATCGCTCGTGTCGAATTCCTGCCGGCGCACCAGGTACTCGGCGCGGAGCGTGGTGCGGCCCACGCGGACGGAGAGGTCCCCTCCCACGATGGCGTAGGTGAGGGTATTGGCGGGGGTGTACGTGCCGAACATCGCGCTGGCCCCGAGCGTGACGTCGGTGGTGGGGGCGGCCTTGAGCGTGAGCGCGACGCGACCGCCCCCGGCGGGGCTCGGATCGTTCGTCACGTAATACGGCAGGTGGAGACTCCTGGAAGTTCAAATCGACCGGGTGCGCGTCGACGTCGTTCTTGAAGCCGGTCACTGCATAGGCGGCGTAGTCGAGCTGGGCGGCGCCTCCGAACCAGTGCGTTCCGTTGAGCTCGACCCCGTTCATCGGGAACGGCGACGGCAAGACGCCGTTGTTCCAGTCCTGCTTTCGCAGCATGCGGCCCATGTCGTACGGCAAGGGCTTGTCGCTGAGGAGGTGGTCGGCCGGATCGTGGCGCAGGTTGAAGGCGCCGAAGCTCGGGCTGAACCGGCCGAGGCGCACGTTGAGCTCGTCGCTCGCGCGCAGGTCGAAGTAGGCCATGTCGAGCTCGAACCCGTGGCAGCCGAAGCACGCCTTCACGTTGGCCGAGAGGTGATCGGAAATGTCCGCGGCAACCTTGAGCGCGGCCTCCAGCGTGAAGCCCCGGAACGTCGTCGCGGGGCCGGGCGCGGCGGTCGCCCCGACGTCCGACGGGACGAAGTTGTAGTCGATCTGCGCCGAGCCCGCGAAGTTGCGGTCTTCCCCGGCGTCGGCGGGCGGACCGAGCACGGCGAGCAGCACGGCGGCGACGAGCGCTGCGAGGAGCAAGCGCGCGGGCATCAGTGCGGCTCCGAGGGGCCGACGGAGGCTTCGGCGATGGGGACGACGGGGGCGACGGCGGGCGATGCGTCTGCGGGTACGGATTGCAGGTCCATGGCCTCGCCGGACTTTCTGCGCCGCTCCTCGAGCGAATACAAATGGAGAAATCGAAGAATGGCGACGGTGTCCGCCTCGCTCATCCCGCTTCCAGGCTGACGCCGCATGCGGGCGACGTATCGCTTCCAGTGGTCGTCGTCGTCGATGCCGCTGTTGAGCGGTCGCGCCAGCGAGTGGCACTTCGAGCAGCGCGCGGCAAACACCCGGTAGTCGTCGCGAGCCTCCGGGCGCCGGGCGGAATCGCTCTCCTCCGCGCGCTCTCCCGAGCAGCCGGGCAGCGCCAGGAGCGCCCCCGCAGCGAACAGCACGGCGAGCTTCGGGATCAACGGGGTCTATACACGAGCGGGATGTCCGCGCTCGCGCTCCCCGTGTCGACGTTCGAATCCTGCGCCCGAGAACCGCCGACATCGCGCAGCGCTGGATGGCCGGGCCGAGCGGGCCTCCGAAGCGAGCGTCTGTGATGGTCCCGGCGCCGTCCGTTTCGATGTGCAGCGTTCCGTCGCCCTCGACGGCGCCGGAGAGCTGCGGCAGAGCGGCGCGGTAGCAGGCCGTGAGCTGGGACACGGCGCTGGCCAGCGCTCGGTTCACGCCGCTCGCCGTCGCGCCCGTCACGTGGGTCGGCGACTCGAGGAGGACGCGGGCTGAGGAGATGTCGAAGCGGGGCGCGGGCGCGGGCGCGGGGGCGGGCGCGGGGGCGGGCGCGGGCGCGGACGTGGGCGCGGACGTGGGCGCGGGCGGGGGGGGGTCTACGGCGACGGCGGGCGGGGCTTGCGAGGGGGAGAGCGCGGGGGGCTCGAGGTCGGGGGCGGGCTTCGAAGAGGGCTCCGCGATTGGCTGGAGCTTGACTCGCAGGGGCGCGGAGACGGATTGCGCGGGCGGCTTGACGGAGGCCGGGTCCACGACGGTGGGAACGGAGAGATTCGGCGACCGCCGTGACGGACGGAACGGCCGTGATGGCCGCAGTCGGCGAGGGCGCGGGCGACGGCATCGTCGCGCTCTCTTGCACACGGGGCGGCTGCGGGGGTGGTTGGCTGTTCTTCTCGAAGTGCCGGTAGAGAGAGCCCACGGTGATGCCGACGATGGCCGTCGCCAAGGTGACGCCGGCTCTCAACGGCCACGACCGGGACGATTGCGTCGCCGGTTTGCTCGCCCTGGGCGGAGTGACTCCGGCGAGCGTGGGGGCGTGTCGAGCCTCTTCCTGGCTCGAATGGACTTGCTCGATGGCGGCAGCGGTCGGGGTGAACGTGGGACCGCTGACCCGGTCGGAGAGCCGCGCCGCGGGGCGGGTCGAGGCTTGCGGGACGGTCGCGGCGAGCGCGAGGCGCATGTCCGTCGCGTTCTGGAATCGTTCCGACGGGTCCTTGCGCAGGGCCCTCATGCAGATCTCCTCGAGCGCGGGATTGACGTCCGGACGAACCGCCGACGGCCGCGCGGGTTCTTCGGTCACGTGCTTGATGACCATGCTGAGCGGCGTGTCGCCATCGAACGGCAAGCGGCCGGTCAGCATCTGGTACAGGATGACGCCGACCGCGTAGATGTCGGCGCGCGCGTCGATCTTCGCGCCGCGCGCTTGCTCCGGGGCCATGTACTCCGGAGTCCCGATGACGAGGCCCGCGGTGAGCGGGTGGGTGCCCCCGGGTCGCGCGCCGCCCGGGTCCTCGGACCTGTCCACGATCTTCGCGATCCCGAAGTCGCAGACCTTCGCCAGGTCGACCGAGTGGCCGTCGTCGTTCTTGCGCTTGACCAGCATCACGTTGGCTGGCTTCAAGTCGCGATGAAGGACGCCCATCTCGTGGGCGACCCCGAGCGCGGCGAGCACCTGCCCGAGGATGTTCACGATGCGCGCCGGAGCCATCGGCCCCTGCTCCTCGATCTCGCCCGCGAGGTCCCTTCCCTCGACGAGCTCCATCGCGATGTAAAAAAGGCCGCTGGGCTCCCGGCCGAAATCGAAGACGCGGATCGAGTTCGGGTGATCGAGGCGCGCCGCCGCCTTCGCCTCGCGGGCGAAGCGCGCCACGAACGTGGGATCCACCGCGAGCGTGGCGTTCAAGACCTTGATCGCGACGGGCTTCTCGAGGGCGAGCTGGCGCGCACGGAACACGCGGCCCATCGCCCCCGAGCCGAGGAGCGCCTCGATCGCGTACTTGCCCGCGACAATCGAGCCGATCAGCGGGTCGACCGCCGGACGCTCGGTCGGCGGGACGTCGGGCCCGCTCACCAGGCCCCTCCCCGTTCGCCCTGCTGCGGTGCTGCTCCTGAACGCAAAGCCGCCGGAGCCTATTGCAGGCGGGCCCGGAGGTCGAGGCGACACGCGGTGTCGCGCAGCGCGCGAACGTTCTAGCCGGCGTGTAACGTGCTTCGGTCGCAAGCTGGGGAGTCGAACCCCACGGCCTCATCGGCACCCTCTCGAGCCCCAGAACCCCTGGGCCCACTTGCGTTGGTGTCGCAGCGCTCCGCGGGGCGTCACGAACACCGGTAAAGTACGACCACCCGCGCCGAAGACTTTAGGCCCGGCGCGCACCCCTACGCCTGCGGCCCACGAGCGCGAACCCGAGAAAGGCGAGGGCGCCGGTCACGAGAGCGCGCCCTCCGACGGTGGGGGGCTCGTCGGTCGTCGCGCACCCGCCGCCGCTGCCGCCGGCGCACGGATCGTAGGTCGCGTCGTCGTACACCGCGGCGGTGTACTGGCTGGACACGGGTGACTGCGCGGGCGACGCCTCGAGCACGAGGTCTCCCTCGGTGAGCGCGCTCGCAGGAAGGATCGCGCGCATGCGCGTGACCCACGTGCTCGTCGGGTCCAGGCCGGCGGAGGCGACCTCCAGGTCGTCGAAGCCGCCGCACGCGACGGAGGGGCAACCCGCATCCGGCGGGGTCAGCCCGCTTGCGTCGTCGCCACCGCCCTCGGCACCGCCCTCGGCGCTGGCCGCAGAGCCGGAATCGCCGTCGGGCGCGTCCGGGGTTGCCGCTTCGTCGGGCGCGGACTCCGAAGGCGCGTCCTCCGAGGCGTCGTCGGACCCGGGCGCCGCCCCCTCGAGGAGGGCGTCCAGGCTCGCGTCCGCGGTCCCGCCCCCCACGTCGGGGCGCACCTTGCCGCCGCGCAGCTGCGGGCACACCGGCACCCCGAGACAGAGGCACTGCCCGAAGTAGTAGTTCGCGAGCGACAAGCTGCCGCCGAAGCCGTTGTAGTAGCTCGAGCCGCCGCTCTGCAGGGACCCGCAGGAGTAGCCGCCGCTCGTTTGCACGCTGTCGGCCGTGCCGGCGAGCGTGACAGGCTGCGCGAACTCGGTGAGCCAGGTGCGCCCCCCGCTTGCCTGCATGGTCTGCTCGGCCAAAGGCTCGTAGTTGGACTGGCTCTGCGCGTGCAGCCACAGGAGCTTCGAGGCGTCGACGACGCCGTTGGGGAAGTTGTGCGCCTGGTAGCGCCCGTCGCCGAGGACGTAGAGCGTGATGCCGACGTTCGCGCCGACGCCCGCGGCCACCATGCGCAGCGGCAGCGCGAGGCCTGCTCCCGGCGTGACGACGCGCACCGGCTTCATCGCTTGGACCCCCTGGCCGGGCGCGAGACGCAGCGCGAGGAAGTCGAAGCCCTCGCTCACGTAGCCGTCGATGATGGGGCGGGTCGAGGCCGGGATGTCGTACTTGTTCGCGACCAGCCAATCGTAGAGGGCGGTGGGATTCGTCGAGCGGACGGTCACGGTGTCGTACGGCCCGACGACCCCCTGGCTGATGACCTGCACACCGTGGCCGCCACCGCTGGCGAAGTCTGCGCTCCCCGCGCCGCTGGCTCCGCAGCCGAAGCCGCCGCCGCCCCCGCAGTTGGGCGTGGGCCCCGTGATGACGGGGTTGGTCATCGCGTCGAGCGCCGCGAAGAACTCGTCGTGCGACAGCTGGACGGTCGCCCCCGCGCGCACGGGCAGAACCCAGGCGAAGTCCTGCGGCGAGCCCGAATACTCGATCTGGTCCCAGAGGACCGATTGCCGCGGCGAGATTGAGAACGCCATGCGGTGACCGGTTACGACCGTCACTTCTCTCGGCGCCGGCGGCGAGAAGCAGCCGCCGCAGGCGTGCGCCGGACGGTCGCCGATGACCGAAGTGGCGATCACGGCGAAGATCGAAGCTCCCAAGGTGAACGTTCTCATGTGGACTCCCCTGTATCCGTCCGGTCGCACCGACCATGACTCGCGTGTCAGAGGGACGGCCGCGGCGACTCGCGCGATTGACCCTTTCCCCCTCATGACCGAATGCTCCTCCGCAAGCCCCGTGCCCCTCACCATGGACCGAATTCGCCGCGCAGCCCCAACGTGAACCAGAGGTGAATCCCGGGGTCGGGAATCCATGTCGAGACCTGCCCGTGCGCGGGGTTCTGCCCCTGCGTGAGGAACTCGGCGATGGCCATGCCGAAGAAGGGGCTGATGAGAGGCGTGCTGCGGTTCGCCTCGAAACCAGCCTGAAGGTCGGCCAGGACGGGACCGGTCAGCGTTGCGGTCTCCGAGTTGCCCGAAGCCCCCTCGGAGAAAGCCGCGACTTCCCAGCCTGTTCCGAAGCCGAACCACCACGCCCCCCGAGCCCGGGGATGGGTGTAGAGGCGCACATCGAGGCGCAGCTGGGCGTCCTGGCGGAAACACGAGGCGGGCGCCGGGCAGGTGCTTCGCGAATTGGGTGCAATGCCAGGGCCCCACGCGAGGGTGCCGCCGACGTAGACGGCGTGCGAGAAGCGATAGCCCGCGTCGATCCCGATGGGGACCGAGGCGGTTTCGAGGTTGCTGAGGTGCGTCGAGGAGCCCGCGCTGGAGAGCGTGCCGGCGGGAAGGGAGTACCCGAGGCGCGCGCCGAGCTGAACGCCACGCCAAGCGGGCTTCGCGTCCGGGGCTTGCGCGTCGACGCTCGGCGTCGCCGACGAAGGCAGCGCCGGGGGGCCTCGTCGGCGGCGGCCGACGAGGCAAGGAACGAGATTGACGAGGCCGCGGCGAGGAGGGCGCGGCGCCAAGGGGGTCGCCTGGACATGGCGCCCGCCCAAGCAAGGACCCGGCCGACGTGGGTGCGGAGGGGCGAGGACGCCGCTAGGCTCGCGCCACCGTCGACGCACGAAACGCGGATGCGCGGTCGTCCTCCCGGCCACAGACTCCTCATGACGCACCGACTTTCCCCCGTTCTGCTGCTTACCCTCGCCGCGTGCGGCGCTTCGGGCGCCCCCCCGGCGGGCTCGCCGACACCAGATGCGGGGGACGACGCCGCGACCGCGTCCGACGCGACCCTCTCCGACGGCGGCGCGCTCGATGGTACGCCCTCCGACGCGACGCCGCCGGACGGGACGCTGGCCGACGTGGCCTCGGCCGGGCTCGACGCTCAGGCAGACTCCCACGCCGAATCGGACGCCCCGAGCGGTCTTCCTCCCGGACATAGCGTTCTCACCCAGCACAACGACAACGCCCGCTCGGGCTCGAACCTGAACGAGACGGTGCTCACGACCGCGAACGTGAACCCCGCGAGCTTCGGCCGGATCTTCACGCGCGCGGTGGACGATCAGGTCTACGCGCAGCCGCTCGTCGTCGCGGGGGTCTCGATGCCCGGGAAGGGCGTCGTGAACGTCCTTTACGTCGTGACGATGAGCGATTCGATCTACGCGTTCGACGCCGACGATGCTTCCGCGAGCGCTCCGTACTGGAAGGCGAGCCTCGTCGACCCCGCGCACGGGATTGTGCCGGTCACCCACGGGGACGTGGGGCAGGCCTGCGGTACGTACCTCGACATCGGAGGGAACATCGGAATCGAATCGACGCCGGTCGTCGATTCTGCCGCGCAGACTCTCTACGTGGTCGCGAAGACGAAGGAGAACGGTAGCCAGGTCTTCCGGCTGCACGCGCTCGACCTCGCCACGGGGGCCGAGCGCGGGCCGAGCCCGGTCGTCCTCGACGCGAGCGTACCGGGCAACGGCGCCGGCTCGGACGGCGGGGTCGTCTCGTTCGACCCGTCCCTCGAGAACCAGCGGCCAGCGCTCCTCCTGGCCAGCGGCAAGCTCTACATCGCCTTTTCGTCGTATTGCGATTCGGGCAATTACCACGGCTGGGTGCTCGCGTACGACGCAGCGTCGCTCACCCGAGTCGCGGCGATGAACGTGACTCCCGACGGCGCCCTCGGAGGAATATGGATGTCGGGACAGGGGCCTTGCGCCGACGACAGCGGCAACGTCTACGTGAAGGTCGGCAACGGCGACACCGACGTCCAGAGCGGCGGTACGAGCTACGGCGAGGCGCTCCTGCGCCTCACGCCGGATTTGACGCCGAGCGACTGGTTCGTGCCGTACGACTACGCGGACCTGAACGCCACCGACCTCGAAGTGGGCTCTTCGGGCGTGCTCCTCTTGCCGCAAAGTCACCTTCTGATCAGCGGCTCGAAGAAGAGCAAGATCTACGTGAACGACACGAATGGCCTCGGCAGCTTCCACGCTGCCGACGATTCGCAGATCGTGCAGTCGGTGTCGCTCGACGCCGGCGAGCTGCATGGCTCGCCGGTGACCTGGACCGGCGCGTCGGGGACGTTCGTGTACGTGTGGGCGGCCGACGACGTCGTGCGAAGCTACACGCTTGCCGGCGGACGGCTCGCCGCCGGGGCGGTCGGGACGTCGCCGAAGCCGGGTTGGCCTGGAGGCTCGCTCGCGGTCTCGGCGAACGGAACGACCGCGGGAACGGGCATCGTCTGGGCCGCGATGCCGCTGACCGGAGCGAACGAGGGGCTCATCCCCGGCGTGCTGCGCGCGCTCGACGCGACGAACGTCGGCTCCGAGCTGTGGAGCTCGCGGGTCAACGCGGCTCGCGACGACTGCGGTTTCTACGCGAAGTATGCGTCGCCCACGGTCGTCAACGGCAAGGTGTACTTGCCGACGTTCTCGAACCAGGTCTGCGTGTATGGGCTGCTCGCGGGCGGGGACGCGGGAGCTCCGTTCGACGCGGCCGCTTGCTACCTGGGGCCCAACCCGAGCTACGCGGCGTCCTGCACGGACTGCAACATCGGGGACACGTGCGTGCTCACGTGCGCGGGGTGCACGCGGATCGACGGGACGGAGAGCCTCAATGCGAGCGTGCAGCTGCCCTGCGCGACGGGAGCGTAGGGAACAACGACGGGAGTCTCGGGTGCTTCTGACGGGCGCGGGCGCGGGCGCGGGCGCGGGCGCGGGCGCGGGCGCGGGCGCGGGCGCGAAGGGCGGTCAGAGCACGTTCTTGACGAGCGTGGCGCGGACCTTGTCGAGCGCATCGAGCAAGGGTGCGTCGATGTGCTCGACGTAGCCGAGCGCCATCGCGACATCCAAGCATGCCCCCGTCTCGCGCGCCGAGCCCAGCGCGTTGCGATAACGCTCTCGCCGCGTGCCACCGTGAGAGCCGCTGCCCTCCTGCACGTTGAGCGCGATGCTCGATGCGGCTCGTCGTAGCTGCCGTGCCAGATTGCGGTCGTGCGCCTCGATGGCGACAATCACGGGCCGA
The DNA here is from genome assembly GCA_963720145.1 of uncultured delta proteobacterium. Classification (GTDB taxonomy): domain Bacteria; phylum Myxococcota_A; class Polyangia; order Polyangiales; family Polyangiaceae; genus Palsa-1150. The sequence continues at coordinate 211,390 of CAVREO010000022.1, read as the reverse complement.
AGAGCCACGAGAACCTCGAGAATGGTCGAATAGATTCGGAGCATGGTGAGTTCCTTTCGCCCTCGCGCTGCGTGCGAAGGCGCTCGCCCCACGGCGCAGCGCGCAGCTCACGTCAAGGCTGCGAGCGTTCGCGAAAGCGCACGCGAAGCACCGCCGCGCAGCGGCGGCTGCGGCCTTGATGTGGCCGAGCACTGCGCCACCCTCGAGAAGCCGAGCGGAGCGACTCGCGGGTTGACCCGGTGACGCAAGCAATCGCGGTCGGGATGCACGAGGGCGCGACCCGTTCGCTCCTGTTCGCGCTCGGGTGCGTTCGTCGAGGCGCTCCTTGCGCGAGCGGATCGCGGTAGGAAGCTCGCGGGCGCCGCTCGTCGGCTACAAATGCCGGTTCGGAAGCTTGCGGTCGAGACTCACTCGCTACCGATCGCGACGGCTTCGCTTCTGCGGCGGGCTTGTTCGTTACCAATCGCGGTCGGAGGTTCAGCGCCTTGCGCTGGTTGCCACGAACCGTCGGCCGCAAGCTCAGCGGGCTGCGATTCGTCCGATACAGATGGCGGTTGGTTGCCCTACGCACGCGGCCATTTCGCTCGCGACTGCGCTGGGCAACGTTGCGAGCGCGTTCGTCTCGCTCTCGGACCCGATTGGCAGGCCTACGTGCTGCGGTTGTATCGCGTTCGAACCCGGTTGGTGGGCTTACAACCGCGGTTGGATCGCTTGCACGCCCGGGTGATCGGCTTACAACCGCGATTGTATCGCTGTTCAAACGCGGTTGGTGGGCTTACAACCGCGGTCTGGATTCGCTTGCGAGCCCCGGTGGTGGGCTTGCAACCGCGATTGTATCGCGTTCGAACCCGGTTGATGGGCTTGCAACCGCGGTTGGATCGCTTGCGCGCCCGGGTGATGGGCTTACAACCGCGGCTGTATCGCGTTCAAAGCCGGTTGGTGGGCTTACAACCGCGCTCGTCTCGCTTGCGAACCCGATTGGTAGCGTTGCAACCGCGTTCGCAACGCCTACGCCCATTGCCCGCGCCCGCGCCCGCGCCCGCGCCCGCGCCCGCGCCCGCGCCCGCGCCCGCGCCCGCGCCCGCGCCCGCCCCGCGCCCGCGCCCGCGCCCGCGCCCCGCGCCCGCCACATCGGTCCCCCCTCCTGCTTGCTCGGCAGAAACAAGCGTGCCGTGGTGCTCCTCCGCTTCAAGGCCAAGCCGCCGCTGCGCGGCGGTGCTTCGCGTGCGCCTTCGCGCACGCTCGCAGCCTTGACGCGTCGTGCGCGCCACGGCGTCGCGCGGAGCACGCCGAGCAAGCAGGTGCCGGCGCACACAAGGAGACACGCTCATGCTTCGGATTCACGACGACATGCTCGAGGCCATCGTCGCCATGCGGCCCATGCTCGCTTGCATTGGGCGGCACGACCCAGATCTCGCCAGGCAACTGAGGCGCGCGGCGAGCAGCGTGGTCCTCAATCTCGCCGAGGGCAGCGGTTCCTTCGGGCGGGTGCGCACGGTGCGCTATCGAACGGCGCTCGGGTCGGCGAGGGAGTCGTTCGCGTGCCTGCGGACCGCGGAGGCGTTCGGATACATCGGGGCGGTACCCAGCGCTCTCGTCGCCCAGATGAACCGAGTCATCGGGACGCTCGTGCGGGTCGCCGCGTAAACAAAGGCTTGCCCGCCGCCCGCGCTCGCGCGATGGATGACGCGCGGGGCGCGGGCGCGGGCGCGGGCGCGGGCGCGGGCGCGGGCGCGGGCGCGGGCGCGGGCGCGGGCGCGGGCGCGGGCGTCGCTGCCCGTCTCCGCGCGATGGATCGACGGCGGGGGGCGCGGGCTCGTCAGACTGCGCCGCTCAGCGAACGCATCGGACGTAGTACGCGTTGTTGTCGCCGCAATAGGTCGACCGCCCGTTGTTGAACTCGAGGCAGAAGTGCTGGACGCTCGAGCTTGCAGGGTAGATGGCTGTGGACGACCAGAAGTACGTGCCCGTCGGCGTCCCCGGAACGTGGTGTCGTCGATCGACGGTCCGTAGGCGAGGGGGTTTACGAGGCTCGCCAACTCCTTGAGCGTAGGCAACCGGAAGCCTCCCAGCTGGGCGCAGTACGACGCTCCGGCGGCGTAAACCATGGCTGGGGCCGCGCTGCGCTCCCAGACGAGGCCCGTCCAATTGTCCGTCACCGTATCGCCGGCGCCGCCTGCGTCTCCCACGCCGGCGTCGATGGCACCTGCTTGGATCGTGTAGTGGACCGCAGGGGTGGTCGGCGTTGCCCCCGTGCCGCGCACGCAACGGACCCCCTCCGACCTGTGGCCCCGGCCCAGGTTATGTCTCCGCAACCGTAGGCACCCGCGCCGAAGTCGACGTACCAGTTGTAACCGGCGGTGGACGTCAGAGCGGAAGCGGTCCAAAAGCTGATCGGCGGCGTAGGCAAGAAGGCATTCGCGATGTACGGCGCCGCCGGGCTGGTGCACTGGAGGATCGATTCGAGCTCGATCAAATCGGGCAAGCGCCAGTCGTTGTGGCCGCCGAGCGTGAGGCTGGCGCAGTAGGCGTGTGCCTCGGCTACGGTGCACTCGTTCGGCGCCGTCGCGTCGGCACCGGCGTCGGTCGGCGCGGTCGCGCAGCTGGCCGTGGTGGGCACGTTGAGCTGCCACATGAGCGCGGTCACGTTGTCGGTGACGGTGCCGTCCCCGTTGTTGGAGTAGGACGGCGGTTGCGTGGACCCTCCGCTCATGGCCGCTTGATCGGGAACGCTCGTCACCAGGTACTGCCCCAGACAGGCCGTGCCGGACGAAGCCACGGGCTCGCAAGGATACGCCGGCGGACACGGATCGTTGCCGAGGCAGCCATTCGCGAGCGTACAGGCCTTCGTGCCGGTGCCCGCGTAGCCGGCGTTGCACTTGCACGAGTAATCGTGGTTGCCGCTGATGCACGTGCCGCTGGCGCAGGCCTTCGGTGGACAGTAGTCGCAGCCGCCATCGGCAAGCGTTGCCGCGTCGCACGGCTCCGGCGCGATGGTGGCGTCGCCCGAATCGTCGCCGGGGGGCGCCGGGGAGTCGCCGCCCGCCGCGTCCACGACGACCGTGCTGGCATCGCTGAGGACTGCACCGTCGGGGCCGAGGATGCCCGCGGCCATGAGCGCCGGCTGGTCGCTCGGATTCGACGCCGAGTAACAGGCGCTGGTCGCACCGCTCAGGAGGCAGTAGTCGCCCATCGTGCAGCCGCCGGCGGCCGTGCATTGACCGCGACACTGGTTGTCCGTCGTCACGCATACCTGGCCGGTCTGGCAGGTGCCGCCCGCTCCGCAGGTGCTCTCCGACGCGAGCTGGCACACGCCGCTCTTGCCCGCCTGCACGCAGCGCTCGCCCGACATGCAGTCGCGTGATTCGGTGCAGGCCTCGTGACAGCGGGCGAAGGCGCAGATGAGCGGCGAGTTGCAGTCGCTGTTGATCGAGCAATTCGCCGAGAGGTTGGGGCCGTTGTTGGAGCTGCTGCAGCTCGATGCCGCTGCAGTCACCGCGACCGCCAACATCAGACCAAGTGCCAGCGTGAAGCGCGCGCGACTCTGCATGGAATGTCTGCCCCTCCTAACCTAGGCGGGTTCTGCCGGAACGCGCCCGTGCTGTCAACGGCGTAAGGCAATGAGTCGCCAGCGTTTCGCGCTTGGAGGGCGGCCGATGCCAGGCCGGCTGCGACCGCCCTCCCGCCACGTGCCCTTCTGCCGTAAGGTGTGGCTAGGTGTCCTCGACCGCGCACCCGTCCGATCCCCGAGTCTCGCTGCCGGCACCCTCGTCGGCGGCAAGCTCCGTGTGGTCCGGACAATCGGCGTCGGCGGGATGGGGACCGTCTACGAGGTCGAGCACGACGCTGACCAAGCATCACCGGGCGCTCAAGATCCTCCACGCGGGCGCCTCGGCGAGCGTCGTCGAGCGGTTCGTCCGCGAGGCGTCGGCGGCCGCGCGGATCGGCAATCCGCACGTGGCCGAGACATTCGACGCGGGCACGCTCGAGAAAGACGAGCCGTACCTCGTGATGGAGCTCCTCGACGGCGAGACGCTCGACCAGCGCCTGCGCCGCGCCGGACCCATCGAGCCCGGCGAGCTGTCGGACCTGATTTACCAGGCGTGCGAGGGCATCCAGGCCGCGCACGACGCGGGCATCGTGCACCGCGACCTGAAGCCGGAGAACCTCTTCATCACGGTGCGCGACGGCGAGCCGTTCGTGAAGATCCTCGACTTCGGCATCTCGAAATTCGACGAGGGCCGCACGGGCGCGCTCGGCATCACCGAAGAGGGGTCGGTCATGGGGACCCCGTATTACATGTCGCCGGAGCAGGTGCGCGCGTCGGGCGCGATCGACAACCGCACCGATATCTACGCGCTCGGCGTCATGCTCTACGAGTGCGCCTGCGGCGAACGCCCGTACGACGCGTCGTACCTCGCGCAGCTCGCGGTCCTCATCCACGAGGGCAAGCCGACGCCGCTGGCCGTTCGCCGTCCGGACCTGCCGCCAGCCTTCTGTGCGATCGTGCACCGCGCGATGGCCGCCGACCGCGACACGCGCTTCGAGAGCGCGCGGGCGCTCGGCGAGGCGCTCGCCCCGCTGCGCGTGCGGACGTACCACGTGGTCCGCGGCACCGGCTCCGGAAGCGGCGCGCCGCCGCCACGCGTCGTCGTTCGTCCGTCGGCCCCTCCGCTAGGTCAGTCCGGCGAGGCGCCGCCCGTTTCTTCTACCGTGCCGTCCGGCGAGAAGGCGCTTGCCGCGACGGTGGCGCCCGACCGTCCAACGGCGAAGGCGGCGCGCTCGCGTGCGGTCGCCGTCGCCGCGGTCGCCGTCGTCCTGGCGGCGGCGGGGGGCGTGGGCCTGGTGGCGCGGTCGCTCAAGGGCACCAGCGTCTCCGTCGGGCCTGCCGTCGCGGTCTCCGCGACGGCGACGCCGGAGACTCCGAGCGCGGGGCCGAGCGGTGCGGCGCGTGAAGACTTGCCGCCGCAGAGCGTGGTGCTCGCTCCGTTGCCGGCGGCGGGCCGAAGCGCGGGCGTGGGTGCGGGCGCGAGCCCGGACGCGGGCGCGGGGGTGAGCGCGAGCGGCGGAGGTTCGGGCGAGGCGGCGTCGGGAGCGTCTCGCCACGCGGCCGTGCGGTCGAGCGGTGTCGCTCCGGCGCCCGCGCCGGCGGCGCCGGGTACGAGTCGGGTTGACCAGAAGGGGCTCGCAGGCGAAAACCCGTTCCGATGATCCGGCGCGCGCTCGCCCTTGCCCTTGCCCTCGTCACCGCCGGCCCGTTGGCTCCGCGTCCCGTCCGCGCGCAGGCCGCGCCTCCCGCTCCTCCGGCTTCGCTTGCCGCGAGCGACACGGCTCGCGCCGAGGCCCGCGACCGATTCGACAAGGGATTGCGCCTCTTCAACGCCGGCGACAACGCCGGGGCGCTCGCCGAGTTCCGGCGGGCCTACGAGCTGGTCGACAACGCCGTCGTTCTCTACAACATCGGCCTCGTCTACGCGCAGATGGGGCGCGCCGTCGACGCGACGGAGGCGCTCAATTGCGTGCTCGAGGCGCCCGTGGCGCTGACGCCAGAGCGCGTGGCCATTGCCCGGCGCACGCGCGATGAGCAGGCGGCGCGCATCGCCGAAATCACGATCGAGGCCAGCGTCGACGGAGCCGAAGTCGACGTGGACGGGATTCGCAGCCGGCAAGACGCCGCTCGCGCGCCCGGTGCGCGTGACGAGCGGTACGCACGTCGTCGGCGTCGTGGCACCCGGGTACGCCCCCCAGCACAAGGAGGTCACCATCGCGAGCGGCGAGAAGCAGTCGCTCAAGGCCGACCTCGTCGTCATGCAAGGGCGGCTCGCGCACGTCGCGATCCGGACCCACCTGCCGGGGGCCGACGTCTTCGCCGACGACCAGCGTGTTGGCACGACTCCCCTCTCGACGTCGATTCTCGCTGTCACCTGGTCCGCATCGCATCGAGCTGCGGCGGGCGGGCTACGCCACCGCACGCGCGGAGGTTACGCTCGGCGACGGCGCGACCGGAGAGGTTACGCTGGAGCCGGCGGACGACGCATCCGCGATTGGAGCGGCGCACGGATTGCTGGCCCTCGACGTCAACGAGACGCAGGCCGTGGTGACCGTCGACGGACGAGGGCGCGGCGTTTACGCGGCGCCGCTGCGATTGCCGGCCGGGCCGCACCATCTCCGCGTCGACCGGGGGGACTTCGAACCGTTCGACCGCGACTTCTCGGTCGACGCGGATGCTACGGTCACAGTGCACGTCGCGCTGGAGCCGACGCCGGACTTCCGCGCGCGCTATGTCTCGCACGCGCAGGCGGCGCGCACCTGGGCAATCGTGAGCCTCGCCGCGGGGGCGGTCGTGCTGGGGAGCGGTATCGGTCTCGTCGTCTACGACGCGAAGCAGCGAGGCGACGGCAACGCGATGTACTCCGGCCTGCAGGCCGGCCACTTCCAGGGAAGCGGCCTGGCGTGCGACACGGGGCAAGCCTTCGACGCCTTCCAGATGCTGTGCGCGGTCCCGGAGAGCAAGGCGCAGTCGCAGGTCAACGACGCGAACACGCGTGACTACTTCGGTTGGGGAGCCGTCGCGCTCGGCGGCGCCGCGGTGGGCCTCGGCGTCATCCTGCTCGCGACGGGCGACGATCCGCATCGGTTTGATCGCGCGGTCGCCGGGGCGTCGCGACGGTCGCCCCTGCGGGCGATGCCCGTGTTCTGGACGGCGCGCGGCGGCGGCGGAATCGCGCTCTCGGGCGCGTTCTGACGACGAAGCAGGCGCACGCTCGATTCGACCCCGCGCCCTCAGCTCCTCACGACGACCCCGTGCGCCGTCTCCGCCAGCTCGTAGTCGGGCAGGTACTTCGGCGCCGTACCCACGGCCCACTCGCTCTCGAAGAGCAGCACCGGCCGCCCGCGCACGTCTTCGACCGGGATTCCCACACGCGCGCGCCGCAGCTCCTCCATGTCCACGTTGCCGCCGCCCTTTCGCGTGACCCAGCGGGCGCAGGAGCACGCGATGCTCTCGAGCACGACCTCGACGTCGTACTCCGCCTTGAGGCGGTACTTGACGACCTCGAGCTGCAGCGGGCCCACCGCGCCGAGCACCACGTCGCCCGCGCGCCCGAGCGGCGGGCGGTACAGCTGAATGGTGCCCTCCTGGGCGAGCTGCTCGATACCCTTCGCGAGCTGCTTGCGCCTCAGCGGATCGGCGATCGCGATGCGCGCGAAATGCTCCGGCGCGAAGCTCGGTATGCCCTCGAACGTGAGGTCGGCGCCGTCGGTGACGGTGTCGCCGATTTCGAAGACGCCGGGGTCGTAGACGCCGATGACGTCGCCGGCGAAGGCCTCCTCGACGAGGCTGCGTTCCTGGGCGAGGAATTGCGTGGGATTCGCGAGGCGCATCTCGCGACCGGTCCGCACGTGGCGCACCTTCATGCCGCGCTGAAACCGCCCCGAGCAGATGCGCACGAACGCGACCCGATCCCGGTGGGCGCGGTCCATGTTCGCCTGGATCTTGAAGACGAACGCGCTAAAGCGCGGGTCGCTGGAGGAGAGCAGCCCGGCGCTGGTCTCCCTGGGCGTCGGGGCCGGCATGAGGTCGCAGAAGCTCTCGAGGAAGGCCTCGAGGCCGAAGTTGTTGATGGCGCTGCCGAAGAACATCGGCGACACGTCCCCCGCGAGAAAGCGCTCCGGGTGAAAGGCGTCGCCCGCGGCGTCGAGGAGATCGGCCTCGTCGCGGAGCTGGCGATAGCCCTCTTCGTCGAGCTCCTGTCGCAGGCGGTCGTCGTCGAGCCCCGTGACGGTGACCGGAAGGATCTCGGCACCGAGCCCCGCCCCCGAACCGGCTCGCCCCGCCTCGAAGAGGTACACGCGCTTGGCGAGGCGGTGGTAAACGCCGCGAAATACGCCGCCGCGAAAGATGGGCCAGGTCACGGGGAAGACGCCGATGCCGAGCACGCTCTCCACCTCGCCCACGAGGGCAAAGGCGTCTCGCCCGGGGCGGTCCATCTTGTTGACGAACGTGAAGACGGGCATCTTCCGCTGCCGGCACACACGAAAGAGCTTCTTGGTCTGCGGCTCCACGCCCTTGGCGCAATCGAGGAGCATGACGGCGCTGTCGACGGCGTGCAGCGTGCGGTACGTGTCTTCGCTGAAGTCCGCGTGGCCGGGGGTGTCGAGGAGGTTCATCTGGAACCCGCGGTACGGGAACTGCAGAACGCTCGTCGTGATCGAGATGCCCCGCTCGCGCTCCATCTCCATCCAATCGCTGACGGCCGAGGCTCGACCGCGCTTGGCCTTGACCGCACCCGCGAGCTGGATGACGCCCCCGTAGAGCAAGAGCTTTTCGGTGAGCGTGGTCTTGCCGGCGTCCGGATGCGAGATGATCGCGAACGTGCGCCTGCGCTTGATCTCGTCGGGAAGGCGGGCGTCGGTCATGGGGTGGCTTTCGCGCGCAAGAGCTGGGCTCCCGGGATCTTGTCGAGCGGAATCCCCTTCGCCTGGGCCGTGTAGAGCTCCGTGTAGCCGCACGACCGGCACACGTAGGCCTGGAGAGCGCCGGTCTCGTCGTCTTTCCAGTCGTAGTGATGCACGTGGAGGACGAGGGGGCGAACCTTGTCCTTGTCGTCGCGATCGGCAATGCGCGGGACGAAGATGACCTCGGGATGGCTGCATTTCGGGCACACGTGGGAAGAGCGCATGGCGGTGGCCCTGAGGGTAGTGGTGCGCCCCGGCGCCGGCCACCTCGGGCGGAGCGAGCGGGGATCGGCTATCCTTTTGCGTAAACTTTCTTCGAGGAGGGACGCGTCGTGCGTGGACGAACACGCAGAGGGCGAACGGGGGCCGCCGCAACCGCGCTTCTGCTCCTTGCGCTCCTGGCTTGCGGCGGAAGCGCCAGCCGCGGCGCCAACCCCGGACCGGGGAGCGCCCTCTGCGGAGCGAACGGCACCAACGAGTGCGGCACGCACCGCCAGTGCGACCCCGTGCTCGGCTGCGTGGATTGCACGCAGAACGCGAACTGCCCGCAAGACGCGCCCTTGTGCGTGGCAGGAACGGGCACGTGCGCGGCGTGCCTCCAGAACCGCGACTGCCCGACCGCCGCGATGCCGGCGTGCTGGCCGAGCGACGGCGATTGCCACCCGGCCTGCATGGTCGACGCGAACTGCCCTCGCGACGCGCCCATCTGCGAAACCTCGTCGGGCCTGGGCGTGTGCGTCGGGTGCCGGACTTCCGGAGATTGCGGCGCTTCGGCGCGGGTGTGTAGCCCGGCGACGCGTCAGTGCGTCCAGTGCGCCGGCGACTCCGACTGCCCGTCGACCGAGCCGCGATGCCTGGTCGCCGCCGGCTCGTGCGTGCCGTGCACCTCGAACAGCGACTGCGATAGCCACCGCCCCGTCTGCGACCCTCACTTGTTCGTTTGTCGCCCCGGGTGCGCCAGCGACGCGAACTGCTCCGGGGTCACGCCGGTCTGCGATACGCGCCATTCGTCGTGCGTGGAGTGCCTCGGCAACGCCGATTGCGCCGCCCTGCCGTCGAAGCTCTGCGCAGCCGACGGACAATGCGTGGAGTGCCTGAGCGACGCCGACTGCGCAGGGCCGACGCCGATCTGCCGCGGAGCCGCGTGCGTCGCGTGCCGGGGCACGCGCGATTGTCCGAACGGGCAGACGTGCTCCGCCGCAGGCACCTGCGGGTGAGGCGCGCCGCCGCCGGGCGCCGTGGCGAAGTGCCACGCGGTCGACGGCTGGCGCTCACGAGGGTCTAACGATCAAGGGATTCGAGCAGTTGCCGCGTCTTCTTGACGCGCCGGTCGGCGAGCTTGCGCGCGGCGTGGCATCCGCCGGACAGCGGCGCCATCGGCTGGTCGGGACAGACGGCGGCGCCGCGGCGCATCAGGACGAGCTCCGCACGAGCCTGTCCGAGGATGGTCGCCGGGAGCGTGCTGCACCGCTGCTGCCAGACTCCGCACGAGAGGCCTGCCTTCGCGTCCCACGACATGGGTCGCGGATGCCGGCTCATGGTGCCGCCGGTCTCGTAGTAGGCCCAGACCGCAAGAATCGCGGCGTCCTGGTCGACGTTCTCGAAGACGGGCCCCTCGGTTTCGAGGACGGCCGTCGCGATGGATTCCGCGATCTCGTTCGCGTCCGCCAGCTGCGACGAGGGCGGGCTTATCGCCGTCCACACCGCCAGGCAGAGCGACTTGAGCGAGAACCAGTGGGTGAGGTACTGAAGGGCTTGTTGCGAGAGTAGCGGGACCATGAAGCGGCTGAGATGCAAGCCGCCGTGCCAGGACGCGACATGGCCCGGCAGCCTGCAGTCGGCGCCGCCAGCACCCCCGACGCCGCGCTACCATGGACCCATGGCTCAGTCGTGGCGCGCGCTGTCGAGCGCGCCGTCGTTCGCGGTCTTCTCCCTGGTCGTGCTGTGCGGCCAGATGTGCACCCCGAAGGACGGCCCGGCGGCGCGGTCGCCGGGCGCGGGGCACGCCTCGACGAACGCGAACGATGTCCAGAGGACGGCCACCGCGGACGGCGGCTCCGCCGCGCAGCCCGCTGCGCCCGAGCCGCCGAACGCAGCCGAGGCCGCGCTCCTGGCTCCCATCGACGGCTTCGTTCAGGACGCGATCGCGAGCGCGAGCGTACCCGGCGCCGTGGTCGTCGTCGGCCGCGGTGACCGTGTGCTCTTCCGCCGCGCGTACGGGTACCGCGAGCTCGAGCCCGAACGTGTCCCCATGACGATGGACACGCTGTTCGACCTCGCGTCGCTGACCAAACCGATCGCGACGGCGACGAGCATCATGGCGCTCTCCGAGCGGGGAGCCATCGCGCTCGACGATCCGCTCGCGAAGTACGTGCCCGAGTGCGCGGCCAACGGCAAGAGCGCCATCACCTTGCGCCACTTGCTGCTTCACGTCGCTGGCCTGCCGGCCGACACGCCCTTCGACGACTACGTGAAGGGCCGCCAGGAGGCCATCCGGCGGATCTGCGCCGTCCGCGCGCGCGCGGCCCCGGGGGTCAAATCAATCTACACCGACCTCGGCTTTCTCTTGCTCGAGGAGGTCGTCCGCCGCGTCACGTCCCGCGAGCTGCCGGACTTCGCCGCCGAGGCGATCTTCACACCGCTCGGGATGAAAGACACCGGGTTCCAGCCCGCCGGAGAGCGCAAGGAGCGGGCTGCGTGGACCGAGCTCGTCGACGGAGTGTGGCGCGCCGGCGTCGTTCACGATCCTCGCGCCTACCGCCTCGGCGGCGTCGCGGGTCACGCGGGGCTCTTCTCGACCGGCGACGACCTGGCCATTTATGCGCGTGCCATCCTCGGGCACGGCACCGTCGACGGCCGGCAGCTCCTCTCCCCCGCCTCGGTCGCTGCGATGATCGCGCCTTACGACGTCCCCGGGGGAGTACGGGCCCTCGGATGGAGCGTTCAGAGCCAGTGGCGGGGAGACGGGCTGTCTCCGCGCGCCGTGGGCCACCTCGGCTGGACCGGGACGTCGCTGTGGCTCGACCCCGAAAAGGACCTCTTCTCAATCGTCTTGACCAACCGCGTCCACCCCGACGGCAAGGGAGACTCGAAGCCGCTCGTCTTGCGAATCAACACGCTGGCGGCCAGCGCCATCGGCCCTTCGGTCGGGCGGGTCAACGCGTGCGCCGAGCGAGTCGGTGACGTCCGGACCGGGATCGACGTCCTTCGCGACGAACATTTCGAGCGCCTGCGCGGAGCCCGGGTGGGCTTGATCACGAACGCGAGCGGCCGTGCACGGGACGGCACGACGACCATCGACTTGCTCAAGGACGCCGAGGGCGTGAAGCTGGCCGCCCTCTTCACGCCGGAGCACGGCCTGCGCTCCGATCGGCAGGGGCTCATTCCGAGCGGCACCGACGAGCGGACGGGCTTGCCGGTGTTCAGCCTGTACGGAGATTCGCTCGCCCCGACCGGCGAGAGCCTGGCGGGCATCGACACGCTCGTCTTCGACATCCAGGACGTAGGCACTCGTTTCTTCACGTATGCGTCGACGATGCGCCGCGCGATGGAGGTGGCGCGCGATCGCGGGCTGCGCTTCGTCGTCCTCGATCGCCCGAACCCGATCGATGGCGCCGACCTCGCGGGACCGGTGCTCGTCCCGCCGGCGCGCTCCTTCGTCAACTACCACGCGCTGCCGGTGCGTCACGGCATGACCGTCGGGGAGCTCGCCTATCTCTTCAACGCGGACGACCATCTCGGTCTCGCGCTCTCGGTCGTGCCGATCCGAGGCTGGCGACGTTCGGCCTACTGGGACGAGACGGGGCTGCCGTGGGTCAACCCCTCGCCCAATCTGCACAGCGTCGACGAGGCGCTGCTCTATCCGGCCATCGGGTTGCTGGAGGCGACGAACCTATCGGTCGGTCGGGGCACGGACGCTCCGTTCGAGCGGGTGGGCGCACCGTGGGTCGACGGCAGGGCGCTGGGCGCCGCGATCGAGGAGGAAGCGCTGGCCGGCGTGGCGATCGCTCCGGAGGATTTCACGCCGAGCTCCGACCGATACGCGGGTCAGCGTTGCGGCGGATTGCGCATCACCGTTCGCGATCGGACGCAGTACGAGCCCGTTCGAACGGGGCTCGGGATCGCGCGCGCGCTGCGCCGGCTCTATCCACACGACTGGGAGTTCGCCAAGCTCGATCGCCTGCTGGTGCAACCGGCGACGATGAAGGCCATCGACGCGGGGCTGCCCATCGCGTCGATCCTCGACACGTATCGCGGCCAGCTCGAGGCCTTCGCGGCGAAGCGGGAGAAGTACCTCCTCTACGGGTCCGGGGACTGCGCGGGAAAACAAACCGCCGACCGTTGACGCGCGGCGACATCCGGAAGAGGGTGCGCCGCCATGAGGAACGTGGGGGCAACTTGGGAACAGATTGTCGCGCTCGCTAGGTCGCTGGACGTGCGAGCCAGAACGGAACCGGAGGTAGAAGATCCGGTCGTCTTGGCGAAGCTCGTTCTCGAATTCCACCGGACGGTGGTCGCGCAACCCGTCAAGCGCGCCATCGCCCTTCCGGAGAGGTCCGCCCCCGCACGCGGAGAGGCGGCGCCTCCTGCCGACAGCGGGTCGGAAGCCGCGGCCTGAGCACGCGACACCGAAGGCTCGAACGGGTCAGTGGCAAACTACTAGGCGCTTTGGGGAGAAAGCCGGACGCGATGGCTACGGAATCGCCGGAAGACGATTCGAAATTCGACAGCGACGCTTGGCGTGACATCGTGGCGCTGGCCGCTCGGATCGGCGACACGAGGTCGACGGACCAGGTCCTCGGCGGCAAGCTGGCGATGCAGCTCGCCCGCTCGATTCTGTCGCTCGAGGAGTCCGAGCCCCCGGGTCAGACGCACCTGGAAGAGCCTCAGCTCACGAGTCAGACACGCTTGCGGGCGATGTGAGGCGCGCGGGCCCGCGGATCGCGCATCACGCGGTCTCGGGCTCGCGACCGACCAAGTCGCCGATGCACTTGCGCACTCCGATGTCCACGGCCTCGAACAGGACGCCGAACTCCGGCGAGCCCGGCCCGTCGTCGGGATTCGTCGGCGGCCCCTCGGGCTTGGAGCGGCGCCACATGACGATGCAGACCGCGAGCGCGGCCCCGTAGCCCGCCAGCGAGAACTGGACCGACAAGCGCGAGAGCAGGGGGGGCAAGTTGGCCGCGCTCAGTCGCGCGCCGTTGGTCGACAGGTCGAGGATGGTCGCGTCGAAGCGGGACCCGGCCATGTCTGCGGGGACGACGAGACGCTCGTAGCCCGTGTCGAAGCCCCCGCGTGCTGGCATTTCGCCGAGGACTTCGATGCTGGCTGGGACGCAAACCCGCACGCGCGCGGCGCGGCGGCGATCGGAGGGCCTGTTCATGCGGGAGCGACGCGACTCGGGCGGCGCAAGTCCAGTCTACGCCATCCTTCGCGCGGAAGGGGGTCGCGATCGGGTCCGCCGCCGGCTGGGACGATCTCGCGTCAGACGCGCCCTCCGGCCAGACGCGTGACCGCGGCCACGAGCCCGGGCACGGCCGCCGCCATCCGGTCGACGTCCGGGACGCCGTCGCCGTGGGCTCTACGCCAGGGCGAGGCATCGGTGGCCATCACGGCGGGCCAGCCCTCGCGCCAGAAGGTCACATGATCGGAAGAGGCGACGCCCGGCAGCCACGAGGGCAGCACCATCGCGCGTGCGAAGATACGCGACGACCCGCAAAACGCATCGCGAGCGGCCCGGGCGACGAACGCGGAGCGCCAATTGCCGACGAAGAGGACGCGGTTGCGCCGGCCGGCGCGGGAGAGGTCGAGCCGATCCAGCGCGACCATCGCGTACACCGACCGGCGCTCGAGGCGAAGCCGCTCGACGAAACGGGCGCTGCCCGATGCGCCGGCAAAGACCACGAAGCGGACCGTCCGGCGCAAGCGCGCGGGGGAGAGGGCGCGCACGACGGCGATCAGCATGGCCGCGCCGCTGATGTCGTCCGCGCGCGTCCGCGCACCGACGACCACGCAGGGGGCGTCGCGTTCGGCTCCGAGCTGCTCGGCTTCGACGTTCCACGCGCGCAAGGACTCGTCGACCGGCTCCCGGACGACTGCGCGACCGGCTGCGAGCATCGCGTGGGCCGCGACGTCGTCGAGGACCGGGGGCCCGACCTCTCCGCGCGGCTCGGTCGTGCCGGCGTCGCGGACCGCGCGCACGAGGTGCTCGACGTCGCCGCGCAGGGCAGCCCGCATCTCGTGGCCGTGCTCGGCGGCCCAGAATCGGGGCGACGGCCCGCCCGCGTGCATCGCGCTCCAGCTCGGGGGGTCGCTCGCGGGAAACGACTCCGCGGTCGCCTCGTCCACGCGCTCGTCCTCGGATACGCCGTGAGATCCCTCGGAGGAATGCGGCTGGGGCGAGGTCGGGTGGGGCGGGCTCCGATGGGGGGGGCTCTGGGTCATCAGGCATCCCCGCCGTGCATGGCGCTTGCCAGATCGGGCTCGACCGTCGGCGGCAGGGGCGCGGGCGCGTCGTCTCGTCGCCCAACTCGACCCCGCACGCCTCAGGGACTCGTTCTACGCTGGGTCTTCATGGCCCAAGGCCTCCCCGGCGGCGCGCTGAACGTACACGAGCTCGAGCTTTTTGCGCGCGAGCGCCTCTCCCCCATGGCCTACGAATACTTCGCGAGCGGCGCGCTCGACGAGCACACGCTCCGCGACAACGTTGCGGCCTGGGCCCGCCTGACCCTCCACTACCGCGTGCTCGTCGACGTGAGCCGGCGGAGCACCTCGACGACCGTGCTCGGCACGCCGGTGTCGATGCCGGTGCTCGTGGCTCCCACGGCTTTCCACAAGCTCGCGTGCCCGGAGGGGGAGGCAGCCACCGCCCGCGCCGCGGCGCGAGCGGGCACGGTGATGGTCCTGTCCTCGCTGTCGAACACGTCCGTCGAGGAGGTCTGCAAGGCGGCGGGCGGGGCCGTTTGGTTCCAGCTCTACGTGTACCGCGACCGGGGCGCGACGGCCGCGCTCGTGGCACGCGCGGAGGCCGCGGGCGCGCGCGCTCTCGTCGTGACCGTGGACGCGCCCCTCCTGGGACGGCGCGAGCGCGACGTGCGAAACGGCTTCCACTTGCCCGAAGGCCTGCGGATCGAGAACATGAGCGCGGCAGGTTACGGAGAGGTCGCGCGCAGCGAGGGCGACAGCGGCCTCGCTTCGTACGTCGCCGCGAGGCTCGACCCGTCGCTCGGGTGGAGAGACATCTCCTGGCTCCGGTCGCTCACGAAGTTACCCGTGCTGGTCAAGGGGCTCGTGCGACCGGACGACGCGCGGCGAGCCGTCGACTCGGGCGCGCACGGCGTGGTCGTCAGCAACCACGGCGGACGCCAGCTCGATGGCTCGCCGGCGACGGCCTCGGTGCTCGGAGCCGTGAGCGACGCCGTCCAGGGGCGGATCGAGGTCCTGGTCGACGGCGGCGTGCGCCGCGGAAGCGACGTCCTCAAGGCCCTCTGCCTCGGCGCGCGCGCCGTGCTCGTCGGTCGTCCCATCCTGTGGGGGCTCGCCGTCGCCGGCGAGGAGGGCGCGCTCGGCGTGCTCGAGACGCTGCACGGCGAGCTGGATCACGCGATGGCGCTGGCCGGCTGCGCGCGCATCGCGGAGGCGACGCGCGAGCTCGTCTCGTAGGTTCAGGCCCGGCGCGCCAGTGCCAGCGCGAAGGACCCGTCGCTCGCGGGCAGCCACTCCTGGAGCGCCATCGCCCCCTCGACGAACGTTCGCTCGACGCTCTCGCGGGTGAACTTGCGGCTGATCTCGGTCATGACGCGCTCGCCCTCGGCGAGCTCGAACCGCATGTCGATCGCCCGCAGGGTGACCGCCTGCCGCCGGCCGGAAACGAGGTGCATCTCGATGCGGGCGCGCCCCGCGTCGTAGAACGCCAGGTGCTCGAACGCGGATTCTTCGAAATCGCCGTCGAGCTCGCGCGAGAGCACGCGAAGCACGTTCTTGTTGAACGCCGCCGTCACCCCTTGGGCGTCGTTGTACGCGGCGTGAAGGACGCGCTCGTCCTTCACCAGGTCGACCCCGAGAAGGAACGCATCGCGTGGAGTCATCATCGCCGCGACGTTCCGCAGCAGCTCCGGCGCCTCTCGCTCGTCGAGGTTCCCGATCGTACTGCCCAGAAAGGCGAAGAGGCGGGCGCCGCCGGACGCCGCGAGGCCCGAGTGCAAGACGTGAAAATCGTGCTCGCGCGCGAAGTCGCCCACGACGCCGCGAATCGAGAGGCGCGGGTCGGCCTTCAAGAGCGCCCGCGCCGCGGCCTCGACGGCCTCTGCGGCGATGTCGAACGCCACGTACCGAGGTGATGCCGCGCGCTCGCTCAAGGCGTCGAGAAGGAGCCGGGTCTTGTGCGCCATCCCGCTGCCGATTTCGACCAGCACCTCGGGCCGCGTGCGCTCCACGATGCCTCGGGCGTGCCGCTCGAGCAGCGCGTGCTCCGCGCGAGTCAGGTAGTACTCCGGGAGTCGGCAGAATCTCGTCGAAGAGGCGCGAGCCGTGCTCGTCGTAAAAATACTTCGGTGGAATCGTCCTGGGCGAACGACCGAGCCCGGTGGAAAGCTCGCGGCGCATCGCGGCGATGGGATCGCCGACGGGATCCGCGCGGATCATCTCGAACCGTCCCATGGGCCTCGCGCGAGGGTCTTAGCGCGGTCCGTGCCACCGCGCTGGGGCGATTTCCGGCCCCTGCTCGTTCGGTTCGCCGGGACGAGTTGTGGCGCGCCGTCTCGCTTGCCGATACCGTCGATCGCGCCATGCTAAGGCTCGCTGCTCCGCTCGCCGCGTCCGTGCTCTTCGCCTGCCATGGCTGCCACGGCGGCAACCCACCGCCCCCGAGCGCCGCGACTTCGGCGACCACCCCCGGCGGAGACCAGCCGGCGCGCGACGCCGTCGTGCATGTCGAAGACGACGGAAAGACACTCGAATTGGCCGCAGGCGGCACCCTCACGTTCAAGCTCGCGAGCAACGCGGGCACCGGTTACGTGTGGATGCCGACGGGTGTGGACCCGGCCGTTCTCGCGCAAGTCGGAGACCGGACGAGCGAGCTCGAATCGAGCGCCCCGGGCGCGCCCAAGGTCGACGTGTACCGCTTCGTCGCGCAGCGCACCGGCTCGACGCCCGTCGAGATGGACCTGCAACGACCGTGGACCAAGAGCGCCCCTCCCGCGAGGTCCATCCACGTCGTCGTCAACGTGCACTAGAGCATCAGACTTCCGCCGTCGTAGAGGGGCTTCCGTCAGCTCGCCGTGGCTCCGACGAGCTACGAGCGGCGGCGATGCGCGCGAGCAAATCGATACCGGATGCTTCCGCCCTCTTCCGAAAGTGCAGGCCGGCCGGTCTCCGCAGCACGACAGGCAGCACCATGAAACCGAGGACAGTGGCCACGTACGCCCATGGGTTCGACCTCGTTGCCCAAGCGGCGAATAGGGGAAGGAGAAAGGCGCAGAGGAAGATCAGACCGACCAAATGAGTGGATCTCGGGCCGCCATTCACGGGCGCGTGACCCAGGACGAATGGCACGTGATCGATCAGGTCCTTGGCGGCTGGGATGTTGAGCAACTTGGCCGCTGCGCTCGCGAGTGCGAGGGCCTCGGCGCGCTCGACAAACGAGGCGAGCTCGTAGGCGACCTCCGGGAAGGCGAGCTGGACTCCGTAGGTATCGCCGTTCCTGGCCCTCGTAGCGTCGTGCCAGTGTGTCACGACGAGCAACCCGTCGGAGAGCGCGTGCGTCCGGCCGTTGACGAGGACGCGCGTCAGGGCGGGGGACCGATATGCACTCTCCGCGACGACGGCGTCCTGCAGGACGACCGCGCGCCGCAACAGCGGATGCGCGGTCCCACTCCGGGCCGCAACGTCGATCGCGTAGACCGAAAGGAAGAACGTGGACTCCACGAGGAGCGTGAACACCAAATCGCCAGCGACGGGACAAGAGGACGTCACCATGGGCATCGCCGTCGCCAACGCGAGCCCGAGAAAAACGCAGTCCGCAACGGCGACGACTCCCGGGAAGCGCGCTCGTATCACTCGCTGACGAGCATCGTCCTCGAGAACGACTCGGGCATACGGCGGCAGTTCGGGGGCCATGGTCAGTCGAAGGTTCGAAGGCTCAAGCGTCCGCGCGCGCCAAGGTCGTCCTCGACGAGGCTCGCGGCGTCCTCCCGCGAGATGCCGAGTGGCATCAAGCGGCGGATGATCGCCTCCACGGCCAGCAGCCGGTCTCCGCCTGATTGCGGAATGATGTTCCAGCACGCGTCGGACAGACTATCGCGCACATTCTTGAGGTCGGACGCGAGGCCCAGGTGTTCGATCGCCGTCTGGTGCGTGTACACCTTCGTCTGCTCGAGCCCATCGAGCAGGCCCCCGATGGCCACTTCCGTCGGAGTCTTCGTTGCCTCGGAGAGCACGCCCCAGAGCGAGTAGATGGCCAATAGCGCAGAGAGGGCAGCGCCGAACCCCGTGAAGGCGGCGCCCACAGCCACCATGTCTCCCGAAAGGCTTGTTCCAATGAGAATCGCCAAACCTGAAGCCGTCACAACGCCTCCGACGACCCTTTGTTCGGTGGTCTTCCCGGTGACCATTTGTAGGAGTCCAGAGAGGATGATCGCGCCAGCCACGAAGAACGAGAACATTCCGGACTTTACGAAGTCGGCAATGTGCCCCAACAAAACCTTCAAGACCACCACATTGACCTTGATGTTGGCGCCCATTCTCCCGACCGTCGAGACCACTGCGCCGAAGGTCAGGAGCCCGGAGCTGGCCATGTCGGCAAACACCTGAGCATTGTGCACAGTGAGGACGTCCGGGTCTCTGACCTCCCTCAGCGCCGCTATGAGCTGGATGATCGAAAGCACGCTGCAGAAGCCGTCGATGAATTTGCCGCGCTGCACATTGTTGAAGATCCCAGGGTTCTTTGCGGGGTCGAAGGTGCCCTCGACGTAGACGCGCGTCAGCTCCGCCTCGAAGCCGCAATCCACCTCGGCCGCCTCCCTCGCCTGCGACTTGGCCTCGATGGTCGCTGGGTCGGCGCCCGCCCTTCTTGCGGCCACTTCGTCCTTCGCGAGGTCGATGACCTTCTTCTGGGCGCGGACGAGATCATCCAGCAAGCCGCGGAGTTTTTGCTCGTCCGCGGGGGGCAGCTTGACCGCGCTCATGACCATCGACAGCACGGTCCTCTCCAAGTCACTGGACGCCGTCGCGTTCAACGCTACCTGCGTCATCCGGTTGGCGACCCAGATCTTGATGAGGGCTATCGAGAGGCTGTCGGGCCCGGGCAGCGCGCCGACCGCGGCTCCGTGTGTCTGCGCCGCGGCCACGAACCCGTCCCAGAACTTGTTGGCGGCGGCGATCGAGACCGCGGGCACGGACTGCTTCTGGTCGTGCTGCTCGAGGACCTCCTGCGCGATGCGGTCGATCTCCTCGGCTTTGCTCCCGCGCGCGAGCAGGGCGGCGGACTCCGCCATGATGAAGTTGAGAGCCGACAGCTCTACGAAGTGATCGACATCGGGGAGCCCGCTGTCGGCGAACTTCTGGACGATGTTCATGCTCGAACGCAGGAGGTTCACGAGGTTCGTTTCCTCCTGGCGGATGTCGGCGTCGAGCTGGGCGACGAACTTTCGCACGTCGACGCCGCCCCCGGTCTTGTTCTGCACCGCGGTGGCCAGCGCGTCGGCCTTCTGGCGGAGCGTCTTTGCCTTCCCCGGAACGTCGGGGAAGTTCGGGAAGCTTGCGCCCTGGAACGAGTCGTCCATGGCGTCCGCGATGCCCGCGAGGGCGTTGACCGCGACGATCGCACCCGAAAACGCCTTGGCGGCGTCTGGCAGCTTGTTGTCGAGCAGGTCCGCAAGGCGCCCATTCCCCTCGTGCAGCTGCCTGCCCAATCCGATGAGCGCAGCCAGTGTCGGGTCCGAGGGAACCACGTTGTTCGCCAGAGCCGACGGAGCGGCGAAGAAGATGGGCCCCTGCGGAAGGGTGGGCGTATCCGGAGCTAGGAGATTGGTCATGTTCAGGTGCCGTGCGCCTTCTGGATGGCGTCGATGGTGTCGTCGTCGGCCGTACCGGTTGGGGGCGTGCCGTCGCCGTCTTGCAGCTGGAACATCCAGATCGCCAGGGACGGCTCGACGTCGAACAAATCCCAGAGCGCCGACCCGTGCCCCAGGTTCGACAGGCGTTGCCGAAGGCCCGAGTCCTCGGTGATGGGGTCGAGGTGGCGGACCAGCACCTGGTGCGCGACCTGTTGGTCGGTGAGCTCGAGGAGGAACGTATCAACGTCGACGGGCACCTCGACCGAGAGGCTTCCGTCGGGGCCGGTCGTACCGGATATGTCGTCGCCCAGGCCCTTGATGACATAGGCCGCATTCGCGAGCGGTTCGTCGCCCCAGAGAACGAGCTTCACTGTCTCCGTCGCAACCGGCGATGTGTAGGTGCACCGCTGGGTCCGAGCGGAGCGTGCGGAGGGTGGCGTTCTCCGGGGCGTTCCATACTGCGTCCGGATCGCCGCCAAGCGGTAGAACGATCGAAGCGACTGTCTCACCTTGAGTCACCACATACGGCCTCATGTCGAGCGCGCTCCTTCGGAGTTGACCTACTCGATACTGGCCCTATCGCCTTCTCGCCATCAACTTTGCGCACCACTGGAGCAGCGCACCCTCCATGGCAGGGGGCTCGCTCGTCCGGCTCCACCGAGCAGGCGGTGACCGGGCGTGCATAGGTGCACGGCCTTGCATTTGCGCGCGGCTCCACGGCAGCCGTGACACAATGGGCGCAATGGTCGACGCGCGGAGGCCCGCCGCGGCGGGCGTCTTCTATCCTTCGGAGCGGGACGCGCTCGCCAGCATCGTGCAAGCTCTCCTCGAGTCCGCGCACGCCTCGCCGCCGGCGTCGCGCCTCAAGCACGTACGCGGCATCGTCGCGCCCCATGGGCGCTTCGAAAGGGCCGGGGCCGCGATGGCGGCGGCTTGGGCTTCCGTCGTTCCCGAGGCGCATCGCATCCGGCGTGTCGTGCTCCTCGGCCCCGCGCACCACATACGCCTCATCGGTCTGGCGGCCCCTTTCGCGGACGCGTTCGCGACGCCGCTGGGCCCAGTGACCGTCGATCGCATTGCCATCGAGACCGCGCGCCGACTTCCGCAGCTCTTCGTCAGCGACGTGCCTCACGAGCAGGAGCACTCGCTGGAGGTTCAGCTGCCTTTCCTGCAGACCGTCCTGCCGTCGGCGACGATCGTTCCCCTCGTCGTGGGCGACGCGACGGCCGAGGAGGCCGCCGAGGTGCTCGACGCGATCTGGGACGAAACGACCCTCGCTGTCGCGTCCGTGGACCTCAGCCAGTACCACGACGCCGAAACGGCGATGAAGCTGGACGAGAACACCGCGCAGGCGGTCGAATCTCTCGATCGCTCCCGAATCGTGGACGCAGAAGTGTGCGGGTACGCCGCGCTGACGGCGATGATGGCGGTGGCGCAAGCGCGGGGGCTGCGCGCGGTGCGCCTCGCGCTCGTCCATGCCGGCGGGCAAGACGAGGTCGTGGGGTACGGCTCGTTCGCCATGGGCGACGTGTAGACAAAGACCCGATCCGGACCTAACGCTCCCAGAGAGCGCCGCCCGCGCTCATCTGGGCCGATGAAGAAGGACCCCCTGCCCTCCGAGTACGCAGCGACCGCCGAGACGGCAGCCCCGGCGCGCAACTTCGCGCTCCCTGTCGAGCAGCGAGTCCGCGCCATCGTCGGCGGCCCCCCCGCTCACGTCCGACGCAAGCGCGCCATCGAAGACATGCAGGCGGGCATCGTCCGCACGCTGGCAACATTATGCGACGCAGCCACGGCGCGCGGAATCGACCCGCGGGCCCACGCGCGCGAGCGTGCGCCCTCGCGCGCGCTCGAGAGCCTCCGCGAGCTCATCGATCGGCACAACCGCTGGTATCCCATCGAGGCCAACCTTCCCATCCATCCGCGAACGGGCCAGCTCGTCGAGCGCACCGGTGAGCCGTGGCAACCGATGTCTGCGCCCACGCTGGACGAGCTAATAGGCGAAGCGCTCCGGCGCGCGATGTGCGCGCTTGGCTGACCGCCGCTGACGTTGAGGTCTGCAGGCTGCTGCCCTGCGGCCTCAGGCCAGCACCGGGATCGAGCCGATCCACCCGTGCCAAGGGTTCCCGGGAAAGCTGCATAGGTCCGAAATAATTGTGCTTTCGAGCAACAGCCCGAGCTTGGCACAGTTCGTCTATAGGCAAGCGAGCTCGAACGACCGAGCCGGCGCCCGCGTACCCCGCTCGGCGCCGCCGGTCGCTCGATTCCCGGGAGGGTGCCGCCGATGGTCTCCGCGTTCGCGTTTGCGTGGTGGCTCGTGTCTCTGCCGACTCCGACGTGGTCGACCGCCACGAGCAGCGCGCTCTCGCACGCGCACCTCGCCGCCCCGGCGCACGACGCGACCGACAGCGCCTTCGTGGGCGAGCGTGTCGTGGTCAAGGTCGTGACCCCCGAGATCATCCGGGTGGCGCGCGGTTTTCTCGACCTCGCCATGGGCGAGGAGCGGTTCGTGGCGATGGACGGCAAGCGGTACGTCTTCGTCCTCGAGCGGCACTACCATCCGCCGGGGTTCGTCGGCGCCCCCAACGGCTGGCACAAGGGCGTGACCGTCTACGAGATCCGCTGAGCTCGCGCCGCCCGGCGCTCAGCGCCGCAGCTCGGCGACGAAATCGTAATAGTCGTTCCGGCAGAACGTGTCGGTGAGCTCGATGGCGACGTTGGCCTTCGTGAAGCCGATGCGCGTGACGAGCAAGATCGCGTCTCCGGGGTTGATGCCCACGAGGCGCGCGATTCGCTTCGACGCGTTGACCGCGCGGAAATGCTGCAGCGCCCGCACGACGCTCTGACCGCGCGCGTCCAGGTGGGCGTAGAGGGAGCTCTCGACGGACGTCGGGTCGGGGAGAATCGAGACCGGCAACGTGCTCCGCTCGAGCGCCATGACGACGCCGTCGGCCATGCGGACGCGCTCCAGCCGGGCCACCTGGCTGGCGGGCGATACGCCGAGCTTGAGGACCTCGTCGTACGTGGGCGCATCGATTCTTGCGTTCGACCCAGCGCGAGGAGGACTCGAAGCCCTTGCGCTTGAGTAGCTCGGTGAAGTTCGTCAGCCTGGAGAGAGGCTCCTCGATGTGCGTCGCGATGAAGGTCCCCGACCCCTGGCGCCGGTGAATCAGCTTCTGATCGACGAGGACGTCGAGCGCCTTACGGGCGGTGACGCGTGAGACGCCGAGCCTCTCGGAGAGCTCGCGCTCGGGTGGTAGCGCCTCTTCCGCTTGCCACTGGCCCGAGTTGATGGCGTCGGCGAGCCTTCGCGCGACCTGCAAATACAGGGGCGTCGGGTCGTCCCCGTTGGGACGAAGAGCGTTCAAGCGCTTGTTGTTCGCGAGGGCCACCGGCTGAAGTGGCCTTAACATGGTATTAGTCAATGGGCCCCGTCAAGCTCGTGCCCGCGAAGAGACGCCAACGATGACCAATCTGCGTCAACTCGAGGGTCTTGTCTTCTGCGACTCGGGATGGCTCCGCGGAACGGTCGTATTCGGCGATCGCGTCACGCATCTGGAAGGCCTCTCCGTGG
This sequence comes from uncultured delta proteobacterium, assembly GCA_963720145.1. Lineage (GTDB taxonomy): Bacteria > Myxococcota_A > Polyangia > Polyangiales > Polyangiaceae > Palsa-1150. Next base: position 187,306 of record CAVREO010000022.1, on the reverse strand, counting down.
ATACACCGGAGGGCGCCGAGACCATTATTTTGCCTGGTTTCGTTGACTTGCACGTTCACGGTGGGGGGGGCGCGGACATCATGGACGGCGGCGACGCGGCGGCGGTGGTCGCCCGGGTGCACGCGCGCCACGGGACGACCGCCTTGCTGGCGACGACCGTCACGGCCCCCTTCGATGACCTGGAGCGCGCCCTGGTGGCGCTGGCGCCGGCGTGCCAGAAGCGGCCTGCGGCCGGCGCGCGGGTCGCCGGGGTGCACCTCGAAGGGCCCTACATCAGCGACAAGAAGCTGGGCGCCCAGCCGGATTGCGCGCGCCCCGTGAACCTCGAGGAAATCGCGCGCTATTGCGCCCTGGCGCCGGTGCGCATCGTGACGCTCGCGCCCGAGGTGACCGGCCACGAGCAGGCCATCCGGATGCTGGTCGACCGCGATGTTCGCGTGCAGATTGGCCATACGGCAGGAACCTACGAGGACGGCGTTGCGGCCCTCGCGCGAGGCGCCAGCGGCTTCACGCACCTGTTCAACGCGATGAGCGGCCTGCACCACCGGGAACCGGGCATGGTCGGAGCCGCGCTCGCCCACGCCGAGCACGCGGAGATCATCCCCGACCTCTTGCACGTGCACCCGGGCGCAATTCGTGCGGCGTTGCGCGCGATCCCTCGCCTTTACTGCGTCACGGACGCGACATCCGCTACCGGCATGCCCGACGGCACGTACCGGCTCGGATCGCATTCGGTCCAGAAGTGCCTGGGCGGAGTCCGCCTCGCCGACGGGACCCTCGCGGGCAGCGCCCTCACGATGGACCAGGCGCTGCGCAACCTCGTGTCCATCGGCCTCACGGTGGGCGACGCGTCGCGGCGCCTCTCGCAATACCCCGCGGAGTACGCCGGCCTCGCCGATCGCGGGCGGCTGGCGGTCGGCGCCTGGGCGGACATGGTGGTGCTCGATCGCGAGTTATGCGTGACCGCGGTATATGGCGAGGGAGAGCCTCTGTGGCTTCGCTGATTTCCGCGGACGACCTTTCCCTGCTGTCGCCGCTCACCGGCCTCGTCGTGCCGCTCGATCGAGTGCCCGATCCGGTGTTCGCGGGTCGCGTCGTCGGCGACGGCATCGCGATCGAACCGCTGTCGGGGGAGCTACTCGCGCCGTGCGACGGGCTCGTGTCGCTCGTTCACCAGGCCGGGCACGCGGTCACGCTGACGGCCGCGAATGGCGCCGAGATTCTCATGCACATCGGCGTAGACACCGTGAAGCTCGCGGGACGCGGCTTCTCGCCGCGAGTCACCCAGGGCGCGCGCGTTCGGGCGGGCGAGGTGCTCGTCGCCTTCGACGCCGACGTGGTCGCGCGCCGCGCCAAGTCGCTGCAGACGATGGTGATCCTCGCGAGCGTGGGGTACGGCATCGCGTGGCGCGCCTCGGCCGGCGGCGAGCTGCGAGCCGGCCGCAGCGCGCTGATGAACGTCTCGCGGGAAGCGGCGCAGGCGAACGCGAAGGGAGAGAGTGCCGGGCGCGAGTGGTCCGCCGTCGCGGTCGTGGGCCACGCCGACGGCCTGCACGCCCGGCCCGCGGCGCTCGTGCAGGCCGCGGTGCGCGCGTCCGCCGCCGAGGTCGTCGTCGAGCTCGAAGGGCGCAGCGCGAGCGCTCGCAGCATCGTGGCGCTCATGTCGCTGGGCGCGCGGTACGAGGCGCGCGTGACGGTGCGGGCGAAGGGGGACGGGGCGGAGGCGGCGCTCGCGAAGGTCGTCGCGGCGATCGAGAGCGTCACCCGGAGCGAACACGTCAACGGAGCGACCGCCGGTCCGGAGAAGCCGAGCGCAGACGGTCCCAATCTGCGCGGCGTGTGCGCTGCGCCCGGTATCGCCACGGGCCGCGTCGTGCGCCTGGACTCCGTCGTCGCCGAGCCGCCCGCGCATTCCGGCGACCTCGACACCGAGCGCGCCCGCCTGGCCGGCGCAGTCGCCCATGTCCGCGGCGACATCGATCGCTCCATGCTCGACCCGCACGCGCGAGGAGTCCCGCAGCAACTCGCCATTCTCGCGATGCATCGAGACCTGCTCGACGATCCCGAGATCGCCGCTGCGGCGCAGCGGGCCATCGCCGCAGGCCAGAGCGCCGGGCACGCCTTCCGCTTCGCCATCCGCGCTTCGTGCGACGCGCTCGTCGCGCTGAACAACCCCCTTCTCGCCGAGCGCTGCGCCGACCTGCGTGAGCTCGAACGCCGTGTCCTCGCCGCGATGAGCGGGACCGCCGCGGCCGCACCGGAGCTCTTCGACGCCTCGATTCTCGTCGCGGAAGACGTGGGCGTGGGCGAGCTCTCGCGGCTGCCGCGCGAGCGAGTCGCCGGCTTGTGCACGGCGCGTGGAGGAGCAACCTCCCACGTCGCGATCCTCGCCCGCGCCCTCGGCGTGCCGGCGCTCGTGGCGGTAGGGCGCGCGGTCCTCGGCGTGCCCCACGGGAGAGAAGTGCTCCTCGACGCGACCGCGGGCATGCTCGACCCCGCCCCGGACGCCGTAGGCCTGGCACGAGCCAGCGTGGCCATCGAGCGCCGCGCGAAGGAGCGGACCGCGGCCCTCACCCAGATGCGGGCTCCCGCCGTGACGCGCGACGCACGCACCATCGAGGTCGCGGCAAACGTGGCGAGCGAGGACGACGCACGCGTCGCGGTGGCGCACGGAGCCGACGCCGTCGGCCTGATGCGCACGGAGCTCTTGTTTCTCGATCGCGACGACGCGCCGACCGAGACCGAGCAGGCACGCGCGTACCAGGCGGTCGTCGACGCGCTCGGCGGAAGAACGGCGATCATCCGCACGCTCGATGCGAGCGGCGACAAGCCCCTGCCCTTTCTCGCGCTGCCGCCCGAAGAGAACCCGGCGCTCGGCCTGCGAGGGATTCGTTCGGGTCTGGTGCGCCCCGAGGTGCTCGACGGCCAGCTCCGCGCGCTGCTCGCCGTCCGGCCGCTCGCGGCGTGCCGAATCATGCTCCCCATGGTCGCCGACGCGACCGAGCTCCTCGCCGTGCGCGCGCGCCTCGAGGAGCTCGCCCGGGAGGCGAACCTCCCCGAGCGGCCGCAGCTCGGCGTGATGGTGGAGGTCCCCTCGGCCGCGCTGCTCTCCGACCAGCTGGCGGCCCACGCCGACTTCCTGTCCATCGGCACCAACGACCTGACGCAGTACACCCTGGCGATGGATTGCGAGAACCCGCAGCTCGCGGGCCGCCTCGACGGCCTGCACCCGGCCGTGCTTCGCCTGATTGCGCGCACGGTGGAGGGGGCCTCTCTTCACGGCAAGTGGGTCGGCGTCTGCGGCGCGCTCGCGTCGGACCTGGAGGCAGTCCCGATCCTGGTGGGCCTCGGCGTGACGGAGCTCTCGGTGGGACCGACGCTCGTGCCCGAGGTGAAGGCTCGCGTTCGCCGCCTCGACTACGCCGCGTGCCGTCGCGAGGCGCGAGCGGCGCTCGACCTGCCCTCGGCCGCCGCGGTGCGCGAGCGGGCGCGCGCCCTGGGCGCAGAAGTCACCGTGAGCCCGTCATGAAGAACGCCCCCTTCGCGAAGGTCCAGCAGCTCGGGCGCTCGCTCATGTTGCCCATCGCGGTGCTGCCGATTGCGGGCTTGCTGCTGCGCATCGGCCAGCCGGATCTCGCGAACGTGCACGTGGTCGCGCAGGCCGGGGAAGCGATCTTCTCCCAGCTCCCCCTGCTCTTCGCGATTGGCGTCGCGGTCGGCTTCGCGCACGAGAACGCCGGCGTGGCCGGGTTGGCGGGAGCGCTCGGCTACATCGTCCTCCGGGACGTCGCGAAAGCCATCCACGCCGACAACGACCTCGGCGTCCTGGGCGGAATCCTCGCGGGTCTGCTCGCGGCGGCTCTCTACAACCGCTTCCGCGACATCCGGCTGCCGGAGTACCTCGCCTTCTTCGGGGGCAAGCGCTTCGTGCCCATCGCGACGGGGCTCGGGTCCCTCGCGCTCGGGATCGTGCTCGGCGTGGCTTGGCCGCCCGTGCACCGGGCCATCGACGGCGTCGGCACCTGGCTCATCGGCGCGGGCGCGCTCGGCTTGTTCGTCTACGGCACGCTCAATCGGCTGCTGCTCGTGACGGGGCTGCACCACATCTTGAACAGCCTGGTCTGGTTCGTCTTCGGCAACTACGCCGACGCGACCGGCAAGCCGGTCCACGGAGATCTCCATCGGTTCTTCGCGGGCGATCCCAGCGCGGGGAGCTTCATGGCGGGCTTCTTCCCGATCATGATGTTCGGCCTGCCCGCCGCGTGCCTGGCGATGTACCGCGCGGCGCCGCCGGAGAGGCGCAAGGGCGTCGGCGGCATGCTCCTGTCGATGGGTCTCACGTCGTTTCTGACCGGCGTGACCGAGCCCATCGAGTTCACCTTCATGTTTCTGGCGCCCGAGCTCTTCGCCGTGCACGCCGTGCTCACCGGACTGTCGATGGCGCTGATGCATGCGCTCGACGTGCGCCTCGGCTTCACGTTCTCGGCGGGCGCCTTCGACTACGCGCTCTCCTACGGGCTCTCGTCGCGAGGCTGGATGCTCGGGCCGGTGGGCGCCCTCACGTTCGCGCTCTATTACGGCGTCTTCTTCGTCTGCATCCGGCGCTTCCGCCTCGCCACGCCGGGGCGCGAGGCACCCGCCGGGGACGCGACGGCCGCGAGCCCCGAGCCGGCGCTCGCGCCAGCAGGCCTATCGTCAGGTGCACCGAGCGGCGACGCCGAGCGCGCCGCAGCCTATGTGCGCGCGCTCGGCGGGGCAGCGAACCTCGTCACGATCGATGCCTGCACGACACGGCTGCGGCTCGAGGTCGCCGACAATGCCGCGGTGAACGACCCGGCGCTCAAGGCGCTCGGCGCGAAGGCGGTGGTACGGCCGGCTCCGGGCAGCGTGCAAGTCGTGCTTGGGCCGGAGGCGGACCGAATCGCAGGCTTCATTCGCGAGGCGGTCTCGGGGCGAACGGCACGCGATGGGGAACGCGACCGCGACGGCGACCAGGACCCCGACCGCGACCACGATTGCGCGGCGATCGACCCCGATGCGTGGGTTTCTGCCCTCGGGGGACCCTCGAACTTTCTCGGCGTGGAAAGCATCGCCGGCACGCGCCTACGCGTCGAGCTCGTCGACTCGTCTCGCATCGACGAACCACTCCTGAAGACGCTGGGCGCCCCCGCGATCATGCGCATCTCTTCGTCGATCCTCCACCTCATCGTCGGCACCGACCCGACGACCCTCGCGACGAAGCTCACGGACAGGCGGAGCTAATACGCCGCAGCGAGCCGACGCCGGCATCGCGAAGGGACCGGGGGAAAGCACGCGCGCGCTACGTCGGGGGAGGGTGGAGGGTCGGCGTAGCGCGCGCCTGAGGCGCACATCTCTACTACGCCTGAGCCGCGTGTCGAGTCACACCGGGTCTCTTGCCTTCAGGGCCATGATCAAGATCACGAGCATGAGAAAAGTCATGCCAAGCAGAGCGGCCGAAGGCAGCCAGAGGGTGTCCCATTCCGAAAATCCCCATGCTCCGTTCAGCGAGTCACTCGCGACCTGGGCGATGGCGCATTGAAATTTCCCGTTTTGGATGAAGTCGGGGAGGCTCGTCAGGTCCGGCTTGTGCAGATCGATGTTCCAGGCCGGCGTCGAGGCGATGGCGATTCGCTCGTTGGCGATGGCTCCTTCGAAACCCCAGCGTGACGGCATCAGGTACATGAGCGGCTTCAGGTTCGGGTTCGTGGTCATGGGCACCATGAGCCCGCCGAGCACGACCTGAGGGATGAGCGCGATGGGTGTCAGGGCCATCGCCGCCTCGGCCGACGCGACGAACGTGGAGACGCACAGTCCGAGCGCCGTCGCGTTCATGGCGAGCGCGACCAGGTTCGCGAGCTCGATCAAGAAGGCGAGCGGGCCGCCGTTGAAGCCGAGCGCGAAGAAGACGATACCGAGCAGCATCGCGCACTGGATCACGCAGAAGAAACTGAGGAGCACGTATTTCGAGAGCACGTAGTTGACCAGACGAAGGTTCACCATGCGCTCGCGCAGGTAGATGGCCCGCTCGGTGACGATCTCGCGCGCCGCGTTGCTCGTGCCGAACCACACGCAGCTCACGACGACGAAGAACATCGCCGCGGTGTGATCGGTCGTGGGCTGCATCGAGTTGAGCAAGCTGGTGGTGCTCGCCTGGTTCATGTCGTTCTTCTTCGAGAGCTCCTGCATCGCGCCGAGGCACCAGTAGGGCACCCCGGAGGTCTGCCCCCCGAATACCAGCCACAGGAGCACGCCGATGATCGGCGCCTGCAGGAACATGATCGCCGCGCCCATTCGATCGCGGAGCTTCACCTTCCAGTAGCGCGACAGGAGCAGCCCGAACTGCCTTATCACGGCCACGTCGGCCTTGTGCGGAACGCCGCGCGCCGCCGGCACCGTGCCGATCGCGCGCCGCCCGGAGAACATCTTCTGGAAGACCGAATTCTCATTCCGGAAGAACTCCGCGCGCCACCCCTTGGCCGCCTCGGTGCGCGCGACCTGGCGCGAGGCCTGCGGGTTGGTGCGCTTCATCTCCTCGAGGACGTGCCGCTCGCGCACGTTGAGCATGTCGAACATGTCGCGCGGGTTGTCGACGATCTTGTGCGCCGCGCTGCCCGTCGCCGGCGTGCGCGCGAGGATGCTGCGGAAGAAGCCGTACGCGGGCTCGCCCGTCGGGCCGAAGTACGTCGGGATGCCGCCGTAGCCCATGATGAAGCACAGGTTGAACTTCTCGAACTCGTCCTTCGCCGGCTGGTGGATCGTCATGACGATCGTCTTGCCGGTCTTCTTCGTCAGCTCCGAGAGCAGGCTGATGAGCGCCGTCGTGTCGTCGGCCGCGAGACCGCTCGTCGGCTCGTCGAGGAAGAGGATGACGGGGTCGGTCACGAGCTCGAGCGCGATGTTCACGCGCTTTCGCTGCCCGCCGGAGAGCACCTTCTTCTCGGGCTTGCCGATCTGCAGGTTGGCGACGCCCTCGAGCCCGAGGTCGCGCAGCGTCTCGTCGACGCGCCGGTCGATCTCCTCGTCGCTGTAGTCGGGCGGCAGGCGAAAGCGCGCGGAGTACTTCACCGCTTCGAAGACGGTGAGCTCGGGGTGCACGATGTCGTCCTGCGGGACGTAGCCGATGCTGCCGCGCAGCGCGTCGTAGATCGTGTAGAGGTCCTCGCCGTTGATGCGGACCTGGCCGCTCGTCGGCGGCAGATAGCCGTTGAGCGCGAGGAGGAGCGTCGTCTTGCCCGCACCCGACGGGCCCATGAGCGCGATCATGTCGCCCGGCAGCGCCTTGAACGAAACGTGATCGAGCAGCACCTTCTGCTTGGACTTGTCGTCGCGGTCGGGCACCTCGAGATAGAGGTCCCACGCCTCGATCTCGTAGAGCGGCTTTCCCGCCCAGTCGGCCTGGTCCTCGACGACCACGTTGACGCGGCTCTCCGCGATGTGGATGAGCAGCGGCATCGGGCCGATGAAGACCTTCTCGCCGTTGGCGACGGGCACCCGCTGCCCCGACGCGAGCCGCTGGCCGCGCGCGTACGTGCCGTTCGCGCTGCCGCGGTCTTCGAGGAAGAGCTGCTCGCCGACCTTCACGATGGCCGCGTGCTTCGAGGAGACCTGCGGATGGTTGACGACGATCTGGTTGTCGGGCGTGCGGCCGATCGCGATGAGGCCCGAGGGCAGCTCGTCGAGCTTGAGCTCGCCGATGATCGTGCGGTGCTTGCGGTGCGCTTGCGGGCTGCTCGCCTCGCGAGCCGGCGCGGCTCCCGTCGGGGAAGCCGCCGGTCCACCCGCGGCGACGGCTCCGGTCGCCGGGGTGGCGCCGTGCAGCGCTCCTCCGCGCGCGAAGTACGCGAGCAGCGCGACGGGCACCGGGACCGGGCCGAACGCGACCACGCCGTTCGGATCGATGGGCGTCGGCTGGTTGGCGACGATCTGGTGGCCGGCGACCCAGGTGCCGCTCGTGGAGCCGTGGTCGACGACCATCATGCGGTCGAGCATCACCGTCGCGTGCTGCCCGCTGACCGCGGCGTGCGACACGACGAGCGACGCCCGGGCCGCGTCACGTCCGACGACGACGTGACCGGGCGGCGCCTGCAGCTGGCCGGGCGCGATGAGCATGGTGCACACGGCCGCGTGCGCGAACGGCACGGGAACGCCGCCCACCATGAACACCGTGCGAAAGTCGAACGGCACCGGCTGCTGCGGCGCGAGAGGCCCGCCGTTCGCGGTCGACGGGCCGGCGCCGAGGTCGACGAAGAAGAGCTGCCCTCCCTGGCGCACGATCCGGGCGTGATGCGGCGCGACGCCCGGCCCGGCGAGCACGAGGTCGTTGTCCGGTGCGCTGCCGATCGAAGCGTAGTCCTTGCCGAAGGCGGGCGTCGTCATCGAGGGCGTATCTTAGGCAAGTGCGGGCACTGGCGGCGGGAAGAGTGCGCGTCGCGGCCGAGCTCGAAGGCTGCCGCACTGCCGCGACAGCCGCCCGCGTAGGCGCTCAATCCGCTATTGCGGCGGCGCGGGCATCGCGCAGAAGCCGTCGACGCACTGCTCGGTGCTGTCGCAGCAGTCCGCGGCCGTGTTGCATTTGTCCCCGGTCCCGGAGCACATGCCCGGAGGGGGGCTCCCGCACACGAGGGCGCCCCCCGCGCCGTTCGGCTCGCAGAAGCCGCCGCAGCACTGGTCGCCGCTCATGCACGACTGGCCGTTCTGCGCGCACGGGTTGAGCACCCAGAAGCCGCGCGAATTTGCGGCCTTGAGCTCCTGCGCCGGCAGGTAGAACGGCGGGGAGCTCGGGTCCTTCGGCACGGCAAGCGGCCGGTCCATCGGCTGGATGCCGCCCTGCGCGCTGAGGTTGATGGCCGCCACCCACAGCTTCTTCGGCGTGACCGCCGTCGTCGGGTCGAATCCCTGCTGCGGGTCGCTCCCCATCGGGTCGCCGGTCGCGATGTTGCCGTACATGCGCCGGCTGGTGAAGACGACCCACGCGTATCCTCCGGACAAGACCGGGTTGATGGTCGGCTCGTAATTGAGCGTCGTGTCGTCGGGATGGTTGGGGCCCGTGGGGAGATAGGTCCCGCCGGCGTTGTGCCCGTTGAGCGCGTCCAGGCGAATGGGCGTGCCGCCCGCGGCGAGCGGTGCCCACCGAGATCTCGCTTCCGACGCCCATCGTCCCCAGGTACGCGCCGTACGTCGATGCGCCGCACGAGGCCTGCGGGTACTGGGACGTCGGGACCTGAAGCTGCACGACGACGGCCTGGTTGTCCGGCGTGAACGAGGCGAACCCGACGCAGGAGCCTTGCTGGGCTCCCGACAGCGTGAACACGGCCCGCGGGTTGGAGAACGTGGTGCCGCTGACGTCCATCACGACGATCTGCGTGTCGGGCTGCCCGTTCCCGCCCATGACGGCGCTCGGGAGCGTGGCGCTCGAGAGCGTGAACGCGACGTGCTTGCCGTCGGGCGAGAAAGCCGGCGTCGAGATCTGGACGCCGCTGCCATCGACCCCCGTGCCCGACATGGGCGCGCTGCCCCCTGCGCTGGGAGGAAAGGCCCAGACCTGCGTCGCCGGGTTCTGCGATGCGAGATTGGCCGTCGTCGTGAGAGCCACGGTCCCGTCGGGCGAGAGGGCCGCCCACCCGAAGGTCTCCGAGTACGCCGGCGCGGTGAGCGGGGTCTCCGCATTGCCTGCCAGAAGGTTGTAAACCGACGTCCACGGATACGCGGGTCTGTCGGTGGGCAGCCCCTGCTGCGCGATGAGCGTCGCGCCGTTCGACGCCACCGAGTGGCACGCACGGCACCCGGTCCCGTGCGGCGCCCCGGGGGATCGTCCGTTCCCGCGACGACGACGGGACTCGTATCCCCCACGTGAATCCCCATGATGGCCGCGCCCCAGTACTTGCCGAGGGCCTGGAAATCGGAGTTCGTGACGAGGTCCGTCAGGTACGCGTTGTAGTAGAGCGTGCCCGAGAGGCGCGCGGCCGCGACGATCCACGTCTGGGTGAGCGGCCCGTACGCCGCCCCGCCGGACGCGATCGTCAGGCTCACCGAGAGCGTCTCGCTGCCGCTCGCCGAGTTCGTCGCCGCGGCCCACGCGTCCTGCGGAATCGGCGCGTCGACGAACGCGCCCCCGGCGAGCCCCGCTGGCGGCGCGAACATGCCGTCGTAGACGACCAGGCCGCTCTTCGTCTGAAGGTGGATTGCAATCCCATCGATCGCCCCGCCGGTCCACGACCATTGCAGGAGCGGGGCGAGCAGACCGCGCGGCCACACCGTTCCGTCGTACGGGTACAGCCACGCGAGGCCCTGCGCCGAGCCGTTGCCTGCCGGCGCTGCGCCGAGCACCATCGCCGTCCCCGGATCGACCGCTCCCCCAATCCCCGGTCCGCCGACTCCGCCGTAGCCGCCAGCCCCCGCGCTGGCGCCGAGCTGTGCGGGAGTCCCGCCGTTCTGGGACTGCACGATGTTCACCAGGACGTTCGCCTGCGCGGTTCGCCCGCCGACCGACGCCGAGACGATCGCGGTCCCGGCCGTGGTGCCGCTCGGCGTGAAGACGCCGCTGCCGTCGACGATCCCGATCTCGCCGCGGTCCACGCTCCACTGCGGCGTGACGGGCTGGCCCATCTCGGTCGCCATGAACGTGACCGTGGGGACGGGCATCCCGACGGTCACCGTGAGGGTCGTCATCCCCGGCGCAACCTGCAGGAGCCCGCCGGGGTTGTTGCCCGCATCGCTACCAAACCCGCCGCCCGAGCCGCTGCCGATCCCGCCTCCAGATCCGCCTCCGGATGCGCCTCCGGACGCGCCTCCGGACGAGCCCGAGAAGCCGGAGCCGCCCTTCGACCCGCAACCCCAGCCGGCGACGAATATCGCCACGAAGGACGCGATGACGACGACGAAAATGGGGCGACGCCCCTCACGGCGCGCGGCGCGCGCGCTCTCGACTCTCGATTCTGGATGCATGATGCGGGGCCTCACAGGGACGGACAGGGGACAACCGACCTTGAATAGGTAACTGCGGCGAAGCCGAACGGGTCAAACGCTGGCTGATTCGGGCGCCCAACAGGGGAGACGAGCACACCTCGACCGCACGAAGGCTTCGCCCCCCTTCCCGCGCCAACTCGACAAACCGCGGCGTGCAGTGCCAGCGTCATCCTACAGCCACACGAGGACTCGCTGGACGGGCCCCGCGCAACGAGTGCGAAAAGCAGACGGAATGTCGGCCCACTGGCCACTAGGCAAAAGCGTTCTTGGCGCGGGAGTGAGCGATGCAGACGGGAATCCGAGTTGGGGCCACGGCCTCGGTATCGTGGGGCTGGGTCGTGGTCTGCCTGGCGGCTCTCCTCGTGTGCGCGGACGGCTGCAGCCGATCCGACATCGTCGACTACGCAGGCGCGGGCGACGGCGGGCCCTTCACCGACGGCACGGCGCTATTCGACAGCCCCGCAGACGGCGCGCACCCCACCGAGGGTGGCCCTGCCGGGTGCAACGCGACGAGCTGCCCCTCCGGGTGCTGCGATCCCAGCGGTGTTTGCCTGCCGGGCGCGGCGCTGTCCGCCTGCGGGGCGGCCGGCGAGGCATGCGTCGACTGCCAAGCCCAGGGTTTCCAGCTCTGCAACGCCATGCTCCACGCCTGCGGCGACGACGTCGGGCCGCAGTGCGACAACACCAACTGCTCGGGGTGCTGCTTCGGAACGCAGTGCCTCGCAGGCAGCGACCCGACCGCCTGCGGGCGGCGCGGCGCAGCCTGCGGCAACTGCACGTCGTCCGGCCAGGTGTGCGTGCCGAATTCCCAGGCGGGCGGCTCGTGTCAGACGCCGGCTGCGTGCGATCCGCAGAGCTGCGCGAGCGGCTGTTGCGACGTCCGGGGGTGCAGGCGCGGCATGTCCGACAACGCCTGCGGCGGCGGAGGCGGTCAATGCCAGGATTGCACGCAGTCGGGTGCGACGTGCAACGCGCAGCAGTGCGTGGCGCCGCCGCCCACGCCCGTCTGCGACCCGCAGAGCTGCCCCTCGGGTTGCTGCGACCGAAACGGCAATTGCCAGCCGGGCACGAGCGATCGACGCTGCGGCTCGGGCGGGGCGTCTTGCACGAGCTGCGCACGCTCCGGCGGCACCTGCAACAACCAGCAGTGCACCCCGATGACCGCGTGCGCGGCGACCTGCGCCACCTGCTGCGACGCGGCGGGCAATTGCCAGCCGGGCAGCACGGACACGCAGTGCGGGACGTTCGGCTCGTCGTGCCAGGATTGCCAGCAGTCCGGGCAGGTGTGCATCGGCGGCTCGTGTCTCCCGCCCTCGGCGTGCGCCATGAGCTGCTTCGGCTGCTGCGACGCCGCCGGAGGATGCCACGGGGGTTATCTCGATAGTCAGTGCGGCGGCAACGGGGCCACCTGCCAGGACTGCACGCACCTCTCGCCGGCGTCGACATGCGACCTGCAGGTGTTTCCCGTCGCCTGCGCCGGCCCGCAGTCGGCCTGCCCGGGGACGTATGCGGGGTGCATGGCGCCGCCTCCGGTGACGACCAAGCAGCAGGTGTGCCCGGCCAACGATCTGCAAAACGCGGCCGCCGCATGCTCCATGGGCATCTACGCCTCGGTGCAGTGCAGCAGCTTCCTCAGCTTCGAGAACACGCAGAATCCAGCTTGCTATGCCTGCCTGGCTCCCTTCACGTGGGACTTCGACCAGGTCGCCGGCCTGGCCGCGTGCGCCGCGCCCTTCCTGGATCCGACCTGCAACACCCAGGCTTTCTGCGACGGCGATTGCCTGACGACGGCCTGCTTCGGATGCGCCGTCGCGAGCGCCGAGTCGACCTGCCTCACGCAGGCCGCGTCGGGCGCCTGCTCGGCCTACGCGCAGGGCAACACGTGTCTCTCGACCGCGCTCGCCGGCCCGGCCGCCGCGTGCAGCCCGAGTACGTATCAGGGAAACTACGGGGCCTGGCTCGCGGCAGTCGGCGCGATGTACTGCGGGATGTAGCGTTCGGCTACGTGTCGGCGAGCCGCTCGCGCACCTTGCGAAGCACCGCGACGTCGGCCGGGGGAAACTCGCCAGGCTCGAGGTCCTCGGCCGTCGCCCACCGGAACGCCGCCACGTCGACCGCGCGCGGCTCGGGCGAGCTCGCCTCGCGAGCCGCCGCATAGAAGAGGAGGAGCACAGCCTTGTCCGCCTCCTCGTATCGATAGAACGTCACGTCGACGATCTCCCCGACCCGCGCCTCGATTCCGAGCTCCTCGCGAAGCTCGCGCCGCAGCGCTTCGCGCGGGTCCTCGCCGGGCTCGACCTTACCCCCGGGGAACTCCCAGGCGCCCGCCAGGTGGGTGCCCGTCTTGCGTTGCGTCACGAGAACGCGCCCCGCTTCGATCACGATCGCGGCCGAAACCAGCACCGTTCGCATGCGGCGGCAACCCTACACCCTGACATCGCGCGTCGCATCCACGCCTACTCGCTCCCGTTTTTGCGCCTTCGCGGCCCTCCCGTTGCGGTATCGTCCCGACCGGCCAAACGGCACGACGGCACGCCCGCCAGGGGCGGCGTGGTCGAAACCTGAGGACGCCATGAACCAAGCCTTCCCCTCCGAAGACGGCAATTTCAAGCGTGGCGCGACGAAGCCCATCGCCATCGTAGTCGGCCTCCTGCTGGTCGCAGGCGCCGCCGCGTTCGTGTTCCTGAGCGCGCACGGCGAGGCGCAAAGCCTGAGCAAGGAGCAGGTGAACAAGGAGATCCTCGACATCCAGCTGCTCCCGAAGGCCGAGCAGCTGCCGAGGTGGCGCAAGTGGGCGGACACCGACAGCGAGCCTCGCCTGCAGCAAGAGGCGTTCGTTCACCTCGCGTGGGCCAAGGACAAGGCGAGCATTCCGCTCATGGCGAAGGCGCTCGGCGCGGTCGACCACACCGTGCGCGGCACGGCGGCGATGGCGCTCGTCGACTTCGGCTCGCCCGACGCCGATTCGGCCAAGCCCGCGCTGCTCAAGGCGTTCGCGGACGCGACCAGCGCCGACAAGCCGCAGGTCGCGTGGTCGCTCGTCGCTCTGAAGGAGTCGAGCGCGTTCGACGGCATCATGGGCGAGTATCGCCTCGGGCACCTGGCGACGGTATCGCGCCTCGACGGGTACCCCGCGTTCGACGCGGAGAAGCTGGCGGCGCTCGTATCCATCGACAAGCTGGCTTCGCTCTCGGGCGACGAGAGCGACAGCGTGCGCCAGCTCGTGGCGACGACGCTGTCTCGCACCGGCGACCAGCGGTGGACCGACACGCTCATCAAGCTCGTGCAAGACAAGCAGGTGGAAATAGCGCGCGAGGCGGCCGTCGGTCTCGGCAAGATCGGCAACGAGAAGGCGACGCAGCCGCTCGTCGACGCGCTGACCAAGGCCGACAAGCCGTCGCGCGAGAAGTTCCTCCAGGCGCTGCGTGACGGCATCGGGGCCAACGGCCTGGTCCTCGCGCTCAAGACCGTGCAGAAGACCTCGGCCGAGAGCGAGAAGTTCCAGACCAAGCAGATCTTCGACATGATCAAGGAGCTCGAGGACCCGCGAGGCGGCGACGCTCTTTATGCGTACATCCAGAGCAACCCCAAGCCGCACTGGAAGCTCGAGGCCGCGATGCGCATGGCGGAGATCGGCGACGTTCGCGCCGCCGAGGTGCTCGGCTGGCGTCTCGCCCAGGACCCGCTCAAGCTCTACAACGACGTCGACTGGCCCGAGCTGCGCCGTGACGACAACGAGCGCGTCTTCGCGGCGCGCATGCTGTCGGACCTCGCGGTCATGCACCCGGAGAAGCGAGACTACCTGCTGAAGGTGGCCGAGCCGGGGGCCCTGGCGTGGATCGACCCGGCGAACAAGCCGCAGCCGCACGCCAACGGGATGCGATTCCTGGCGCTGGTCGGCTCGCAGAAGGCCGTGCCGCTGCTGACGAAGTGGGCGGACCCCAGGGAGAAGCTACCGACCGAGGGCGCGCAGCCGCCGTTCCCGGAGACGTGGGCGACCGCGCAGAGCGCGCTCCGGTACCTCGGGTGGACGAAGGACCCGCACGCCTGGAACGTCCTCGAGAAGCAGCTTCACCGCCGCATGAAGAAGCTCGACGTCTCGTGGGAGTCGCTGCAGCAAGGTGGGCTGACCATCCTGGGCATGACGCTCCGCGCGCTGGGCGTCGGCGCGGCAGACGGCTTCGCGCAGTGGGGCGACCCGAAGGCGTACGACGATCTCGTCAAGTACGCCGAGGACGTGCAGGAAAACGAGCAGTCGCGCATGGAGGCGTGCTTCGCCCTGTCGTGGGTGGCCAAGGACGACCAGATGAAGGACGTCGTGAAGAAGATTCACGACAACACGAAGACCGACCCGAAGGCGAACTTCATGCGCCAGTGTTACCTCGAGACGGTCATCCACCGGCCGCTGCCCGACGCGACGGCCGGGCTCGTCGACGAGCTGTCTCCGACTGTGCCGGACATCGAGGTGCGCCACCAGGTGGCGCGCGCCATCGGCATGGGCGGAATCACGCGCGCCATGGTGCCGCAGGTGTTCGACAAGCTGAAGGACGTGAGCCTCAAGGCCGACGCAGCCATCGCGCTCATCCTGGGAGCGGACGCCGACACGGCGTCGCGCGCGATCGCGACGTATAACGACAAGGACGTCCCCGCCGAAGCCATCGAGGAGCTGAAGGACGTCTACAACAAGACCTTCGGCTACTGGAGCGATCGCAACTTCGACAGCGGCGACATCGCGCGCTGGGTCGAGAACGCCGAGGCGCTCGCCCACGTGAAGGTTCACGATCAGCTGCAGGACTGGCCGCGGCTCATCCTCGGGCGCAACCTGGTCGAGTCGATCGAGATCGACAACGGTCCGCATTCGATGACGCGGGTGCAGCTTCGCGCGCGGCTCATGGCCGACGCGAAGGGCTCGAACGACGTCAAACGCAGCGAAGCGATCCACATCTTGAAGTTCACCAAGGAGAAGGGCGTGCTCATGGCCTTGCGCAACGAGCCGGGGCCCCTGGGCGAAATGGCGCGACAGGCGTTCTTCGAGGTGATGAACCCGAAGACGGTGGTCGAGAGCGTCCCCGAGTCGCCCAAGGCAGCCGCGCAGCAGCAGGGCGGCCCGCCGCCGGGTCTTGCCGGCGGCAAGTAGCCGCGCACGCCGGACCAACATCCGTCGTGCCGCACTCGGGGAGGAGAGGTTGAAAAGAAGACGGGGAGACGGGAAGAAATGATGGGTCGGTCCCCAATCCTTCCCGTCTTCCTGTCTTCTTTTCTAACTCTCTCCTTGTCGTGTGCGCCGAGGGCGCCCGCCAAAGAGCCTGCGTCGCATTTCGAGGCGACGCAACCTCGAGGCGCCCGCGGGCACGACGCTGGTCCAGGCGTGCACGCCGACGGGCCCGGAGCTCTGCTTCAACGCGATCGACGACAACTGCAACGGGGTCATCGACGAAGGGTGCGGCGTGCAGACCGGCCTCCTGCAGTTCACCATCGCGTGGAGCGCTGCGCAGGCCGACGTGAACCTCGCGATCATGACGCCTTCGCACGAGCGCGTGCCGGGATCCAACCCGCGCGCGACGCCGGCGGGGTTCCACTTCGACCGCGACTGCCCGGGTGAGGACGGCTGCGGCGGCCAGAACACGGAAAACGTCTTCTTCGACGGGCCGGAGCCGCCGCGCGGGCACTACACGGTCGAGATCGCCCTCGGCGACTTGCACGGCGCCGACCCGCCCGTC
This sequence comes from uncultured delta proteobacterium, assembly GCA_963720145.1. Lineage (GTDB taxonomy): Bacteria > Myxococcota_A > Polyangia > Polyangiales > Polyangiaceae > Palsa-1150. The sequence goes on along the minus strand of CAVREO010000022.1, from coordinate 170,600 downwards.
AGCGTGCGCTTCGGTGCGCGCCTCGGGCCGCGCACGCTTGGATTCGACGTCGAGCTCTCGCCGGGGGATGATTCGAGAAGACGTTCGCCTTCGACGTTCCGTGAGCAGCCCGTCGGTCCTGGTCCTCTCCGTTGCGACCCTCCTCTTCGCGCTCCTGCGGGGGCACGGCGAGTGGGGTGTCGCGTATCCTCCGATCGACGCGAGCGCGCCTCGGCCGGCGATTGTCTATCTGCATGGCATGTGGGCCAGCCCGGAAGACTCGTGCGGCGTCTTCGAGCAGGCCGCGACGCCCTTCGGGTTCCTCGTGTGCCCGCGCGGCAATGCGCCGCTCGGCGAGGGGAGGATGTGGGCCGGGAACTACGCGAGTGTGGCCCCCCAGCTGCGGGCCGCGCTCGCCGCGGCCGGCGCGCTGGTGCCCGGAAAGCTCGACCGCCGCGGCGACGGGACGCTCGTCGGGCTACTCGAACGGCGCCTACTTCGCGGTGGAGGTCGCCATGGCCGAGCCCGGCCGATGGACCGGCCTCGTGCTCCTGTCGATGCGCCTCGAGCTCGACGTGGCGCGCCTTCGCGCCGCAGGAATCCGCCGGATCGTGCTCGCCGCCGCCGAAAAGGACGGCGCTCGCGCGTCGATGCAGGCGCTCGCGAAGGCCACCGACGCCGCCGGGCTACCCACGCGGTTCACGAGCCTCGGCCCCGGCGGGCACGAGTTCCCGCCCGACATGAGCGCGCGCATGTGCGAGGCGATCGCGTGGGTACGCGACGCGGAGCCGGCGGCGTGTCGGGGAACCCGATAGGGGCGCAAACCCGGGGAGAAGAACCGTGGCGGGTCGATCCGGCGCGGCGCACCATGTACATTCCTCGGCGTCGCAGGGGGTGCTCATGAATCCGACAGGCTCCGAGCTTCGCTTCGACCGCGCGACGTACACGAAAGGGCCCGACAACGGCGTGCCGTGCGCGAGCTGCAAAGGTCCGCTCGGCGATTCGTACTGGCGATGGCAGCAGCACATCGTGTGTGCCCGCTGTCGCGAGGGCATCGCGGCCCGGCTGGCCGATTCGCAGTCGAACAAGAGCCTCGCGAAGGCCGTCGCCACCGGGGGCGCCACGGCGCTCGCATGCGGCATCGCGTACGCGGTGTTCGTCTCGGCGACCCGCATGCAATTTGCGCTCGCGACCATCGGGATCGCGTTCGTCATCGCGCGTGTCGTGCGAAAAGCGTCCGGCGGCATCGGCGGCACTCGCTTCCAAATCGTCGCCGTCGCGCTGACGTATCTCTCGGCGACGATGGGGTACATCCCGGGAATCTGGACGGGGCTGCGCGAGGCGTCGGCCAAGCACCAGAAGGCCGAAGCGAAAGACCCTTCCTCGTCATCGCCCGAGGCCGCGGCCCCTACCTCTCCTGCGACCGACGCCGCAAAGCCCAAACCGGCGGCCGGCAATCTGCTCGTCGCCGTCGCGTGGCTCGTCGGGCTCATGCTGGCGGCTCCGTTCCTCGAGGCCACGGAGGCGCCGCTCGGACTGCTCATCGTGGCGTTCGGTTTGTGGGAGGCATGGAAGCTCTCGCGAGGTCCTCCGGCGCGCCTCGAAGGGCCTTTCCGCGCCGCCGCGTCGCCTGGTCCCACGGCATGAGCGGCCCCGCGCCGGCCCTGCGCTGCCCCGAATGCGGCGCCGACATCGCAGCGGGCTTGCTCGCGTGCCCTGGGTGCGCGCGGCTCGTGTACGGCGTCGAGCTCCAGCGCCTCGCAGCCGCCGCTCAGGAGGCCGAGCTCGCCGGGGACCGCACCGGGGCGCTGGCAGGCTGGCGCCGCACGATTGAGCTTCTGCCCCCGGGTACGTCGCAGCGCGAGACGATCCAGAGGAAGATGGAGGGCCTGAGCGCGGCGCTCGACGGCCGAGCGAGCGGCTCGCGGGCGGGCACGAAGGCCGCCCCTTCTTCGAGAGGCAAGGCCGGCGCTGCGGCAGGTGCGGGCGCGGCGGGGGTGGCGTTGCTCAAGTCGAAGGCGCTCCTCGCCGCTTTGCTCGCGAACGGGAAGCTCCTCGTTCTCGGGCTGCTGAAGCTGCCCACGCTGCTGTCGATGCTCTTCTACGTGCCGTGGTGGAGCGGCCGTGGCCTCGGGTTCGCCGGGGGCGTCGTCGCGACCATCTACGTGCACGAGATGGGTCACGTGGCGGCGCTCCGCCGCTACGGAATCGAAGCGTCCGCGCCGATGTTCGTTCCCGGCTTCGGCGCCTTCGTGCGGCTGAAGCAGTACCCTACCGACGCGCACGAGGAGGCTCGGACCGGTCTCGCGGGGCCGCTCTGGGGCATGTGTGCGGCCAGCGTCGCGGCCGGGCTGGGATGGGCTCTCGGCTGGCACACGGCTCTCGCGGTTGGTTCCGTCGCCGCGATGATCAACTGCTTCAACCTGGTTCCGGTCTGGCAGCTCGACGGCGCGCGCGGTCTGCGTGCCCTCTCGCGCGCCGAGCGCTTCGCCGTGGCAGGCACCGGGATTCTCGCCGGAATGACGTTCCACCAGTGGATGCCGGCGATCGTCGGAGCCATCGCCCTCGTGCGCGCGTTGGGCGCCGACGCACCCAAAGAAGGGGACCGGGCCATGTTCTGGCTGTTCGCGGGCCTCCTCGCCGCGCTTGCAGGGCTCGCCGCGTTGCCGTCGGGCGGCTGGCTGTAGCGCGCGCTCAGCCGACCGCGAGCTCCTCGGCGCTTTCGAACGCGCCGTCGCGAAGGACGAGCCACGGCCCGTGGTTCGCGGGAACGCGCGGCCCCGGCGTGACGATGCCGACGAGGTTGAGCGGGTCGGCCGCGCGCACGCGGATGACCTCGCCCGTGCGCTCCTCGCGGCGGACGCGGCGCAGGGCCTCGACGGCTTCGGGCAGCGCGTATTGCTCGCCAAGAAAGCCCGCGACGAACCGGCCGCCGCGGACCAGACCGCGCGCCTCGCGGCGGCGCAGCGCGCGCAAGACGTCCCTCCACGGCGTGGCGAAGCTCTCGCGCACGGTGAGCTCGCGGAACACGACGCCGTACCGCGCGAGGAGCTGACCGGCGACCCGATCGGCCAGCTCGTCCGCCGGCGTGCAGATAGCACGCCGGCACTCGCTCCCTTCGAGTCGTTCGACGGGCGTGCGGCTCTCGGCGTCCTCGATGAGCGACCAGCGCCCCTGCGCCGCGCGCGAAGGGCGCCTTGCGCGGCCAGACGTCATGAGCTCTCGCAGCGGCTGAAAGCCGTCGCTGGCGACCAGACCGCGACCGACGGAATCCCACAGCGCGTCGGTCACCTCCGACGGAGGCAGCGCGGCGGCCACCGCGGAGATCGTCCAGAAAGAGAGCGCCGCGGCGGCGGAGCGCCTCGAGCGCAGCTGCGGGCCCCCCTCCGGAGGGAAGCTCGAGGCCCGCACCGCCGCGAACGGCGTCGAGCATCCAGGGCAAGTCGCGCCGCATCGCGAGGGTGATCGGCGTCGCGCGCGACGTCGAGCCGAGGGTGGCCGGGTCGCGCTCGGACGACTTTCGCGGCGACAGTCGGCCCCAGGCCACCTCCCCCGCGAGGCATAGCTCGTCGAGCCACTCGGGCCTGTAGCCGGCGACGCGCGCCGCGAGCACGTCGCGCTCCCAGGCGGCCGCGGCGAGCTCGAACCCCTGCAGCATCGCTATCGCGTCCCTGAGACCGGCACGCCCGCCGGCGCGCGTGCGCGCCGTGAGCCGATGCCGCTCCAAGAGGTAACGCACGAAGTCCTGCGCGCTCACCGGCTCAATCTCGCGGCGCAGGCGATCGAGGGTATACCGGTGGATCCGCGCCAGAAGGCGCCGGTCGCAGAGCTCCTCCTCGGCCGCGCCGGGCGTGAAGCGCCCGCGAAGGACCGCCCCCTCCCCTTCCAGCCTCCCGACCGCGGACGACACCTCCCACTCGGCCAAGTCGAGCGAGCCGGCGAGCGACGCCACGGTGAACGGGCCGGCAAGCTCCGCGTGACCGCGTACGACCGCGAGCACGGCGTCTTCGCGGGCCACCGGCGCCCCCTCGATGCGCGCCGGGAGCACGGTCTTCGGTGCGTGGGGGAAGAGAGCCTCGACGGCGCGCGCGTTCTCGGTCGCGAACGCGAAGCGACCCACGGTTGCCGCGCTGCCGCGCAGCGTGAGCTCGCTCAGCCACGCGCGCCACCCCTCGTCGACGGGAGCGACGATGGCCCCGAGCAGAACGTCGTGCAGCTCCTCCGCGTCGCGCGGGGCCGGGCGAGCCTCCGCCCGTACGCGCGCGATGGCCTCGGGATCGAGCGCACCCAGCTCGCGCTGATGCTCCGGCAGCGTCCGCCGAAGCGACACGGCGCGCGCGCGTCGCTCCTCGAGCGGCGCGTCGTCGAGGTAGGCGTACGGCTTCGCGTTGAGGACCTCGTGCGAGAACGGCGAGGGCTCGGTCGTGTCGCGGGCGTGCAGCCGTATCGCGCCGCTCTCCATGCGATCGAGCACTCCGCGCAAGCCCTCGACGTCCATCGCTTCGCCGAGGCAATCGCTCACGGTCTGCCGGACGAGAGGGTGGTCGGGAATCTCGATGGGACCTCCCGGCGCGTTGTCCTGGCACCCGACCTGCGCGGGGAAGACGGAGGCGAGCAGATCGTCGGAGCGCATGCGCTGCAGGAACGGCGGCACCTTCTTGCCGCGCTCGAAGCGAAGCACGGCCAGCGCGCGCGAGGCGTTCCACCGCCACCGCGTCCCGAACATGGGCGCCTGCAGGACGGCCTGCCGCAGCGTCACGTCGAGCTGCGCCGCGCGGACGAAGTGGAACGCGTCGGGGAGCGCGAAGCTGTGCGCGGCGCCGAGCGAGAGGACGATCGCGTCGTCGGTGGCGGCAGCCTGCAGCTCGAAGTCGAACGAGACGCAGAATCGCTTGCGCAGGGCCAGCCCGAACGCGCGGTTGATGCGCCCGCCGAACGGCGCGTGGATGACGAGCTGCATCCCCCCCGCCTCGTCGAAGAAGCGCTCGAAGACGACGTCGTCCATCGTGGGCACCACGCCGAGCGCGTCCCGCTGCGCCGAGAGGTAGTCGACGACCTGGGCGGCGCCGGACGGCGGGAGGGCGCACTCCGACGCGAGCCAGGCGGCGGCGCCGGTCCCCTCGTCGATCCGCGCGACGATGTCTCGACGCAGGCGGCTGACCGCACCCGAGAGCTCCCAGGTGCGCGAGGGCGCCTCTCCCAGCCAGAACGGCACGTTGGGCGGCTGGCCGCGGGCGTCTTCGACGCGCAGCACGCCGCTTCGCGATTCCACGCGACGGATGCGCCAGGAGTGCGAGCCCAGGATGAAGACGTCGCCGGCCATGCTCTCGATGGCCCAGTCCTCGTTCACCGTGCCGACGGGAGTCTCGTCGGGGTCGAGGATCACGCGGTAGTCGGCGACCTCGGGGATGGCGCCGCCGTTGGTCAGCGCGACAAGGCGTGCCCCGCGCCGGCCGCGCAGCACGCCGTTCACGCGGTCGCGGTGCAGAAGCGCGCCGCCCCGCCCGAGCCTCGGCGCGGCGCCTTCGGCGAGGCTGGTGATGACGGCGTCGAAGTCGGCCCGCGCCAGCTGCTCGAACGGCGCTGCCGTGCGCACCAGGTCGTAAAGGCCGTCTTCGGTGCAGTCGCGCGCCGAACACTCGGCGACCACCTGCTGGGCGAGGACGTCGAGCGGCGCCTGGGGGGGGTTCGTGCGATCGAGCTCGCCGGAGGCGACGGCGCGCACCAGGGCGGCGCACTCGACGAGCTCGTCGCGCGACGTGGCGAACAGCCTGCCGCGCGAGGTGCGCCCGAGCGCGTGACCCGAGCGCCCGATGCGCTGGAGGAACGTGGTCACCGCACGCGGCGAGCCGATCTGGCAGACCAGATCGACCGAGCCGACGTCGATGCCGAGCTCCAGCGACGCCGTCGCCACGAGCGCGCGCATTTCGCCGGCCTTGAGGCGCTGCTCGATGCGAAGCCGCCGGTCCTTGGCGAGGCTCCCGTGGTGGGCGGCCACGCGGTCCTCGCCCAGGCGTTCGCCCAGGTGGTGCGCCACGCGCTCGGCCATGCGGCGCGTGTTCACGAAGACGAGGGTCGTCGTGTGGCTCCCGATGAGCGCGGCGAGCCGGTCGTAGATCTCGCTCCACTGCTCGTGGGTGGCGACGGCCTGCAGGTCGGTGCCCGGGACCTCGACCGCGACGTCGAGGTCGCGGCGGTGGCCCACGTCGACGAGCGAGCAGGGTCGGCCCGCGCCCACGAGGAAGCGCGCGGCTTCGTCGATGGGGTGAACCGTGGCCGACAGGCCGATGCGCTGCGGGCGGCGCTCGGCGAGAGCGTCGAGGCGCGCGAGCGAGAGCGCGAGGTGGCTGCCGCGCTTGTCGCGCATGAGGGCGTGAAGCTCGTCGACGACGACCGTGCGGACGCTCGCGAGCAGCGCGCGGGTTCGCCGCGCCGTGAGCATGAGATAGAGCGACTCGGGCGTCGTGATGAGCACGTGCGGCGCGCTGCGTACGATGGCGGCGCGGGCCGCGGCGCTCGTATCGCCCGTGCGGAGGGCCGTGTGGATCGCGGGGACGGGCAGACCCAGCTCGGCGGCCGCGTCGCGGATGCCCTCCAGCGGCGTCGCCAGGTTCTTTTGCACGTCGCTGCTGAGCGCTTTGAGGGGCGAGACGTACACGACCTCGATCGCGGGCGGCAGCTCGCCGGAGTCCGCCCGGCGGACGAGCGCGTCGAGGCTCGCGAGAAAGGCCGCGAGCGTCTTGCCCGATCCCGTGGGCGCCGCGATGAGCGTGTCGCGCCCCGCCTGGATCTCCGCCCAGCCGCGCACCTGCGCCGGGGTCGGTTGCTCGAACGCGCGGTCGAACCAGTGGCGAACGGCCGGATGGAACGTGGACGGCAGGGCCTGGGGAGGGGCCTGGAGAGTCATGGCGCCGGCAGCTCGAAAGACCCTAGCGCCCGGGCGGAAAGGCGCCGCACCTCCGCGCGAAAAAGGCTCCAAGAGCGTAACTTTCCCCGGTCGGGGGCGTAATCGCGAAAACGGCCCTAGACTGTGAGCCACCGAAGGCGGCCCCCACGACTCTTCTAGGCTCGGCGGGCTCGCGCTCGGACGCCGGCGGACGGCAAGGTAGGTACCCATGCGCTTCCTCGGACTCGCGGCAGCTTTGGCTTGGCTCGGCACCAGCGTGGTGGCGTGTTCGTCGTCGACGAGCCCGCCCTCGGCCGGAAGCAGCACGAGCAGCGGCGGCGGCTCACTCGGCGACAGCGGACTCGTGAGCTGCGCGAGCGACCCGCTGGCTCAGGCGTATGCGCCGAACATGGTGCAGGCCGGGGCGTCAGGCCATTTTCAGTTCCAGCTGGCCAAGGTGCTCGTCCCCAACGAGCAAGGCGTGATGACCGACGGCTCGCCCGCCTACGGGACCAACCGGTCGATCGTTCGCGTGCTCGACCCAGCGGGAAAGCCGGTCGTCCCGGACCCGACATTCCCGCCGGAGATCTCCTCTCCCTGGCCGCCCGGCTGGCCGGTCGGCGTCTTGCCGTACATGCCCCATCACGGCCATCCGTCGTCGTCCCACCCGACGGTCACCGACAACATGGACGGGAGCTACACGATCGACGACGTGTACTTCATGATGGACGGCCTCTGGCAGGTGACGCTGCACGCGGCCTCGGGATCGCAGACCGACAGCGCGGTGTTCGGCTTCTGCATCCAGGGCTGACGCCGTCAGTTGTTCGGCGCGTTGCACGCGACCCACGCGACAATCGTCTCGCGCTGATCGGTCGTGAGCTCCGGCGGAGGCGGCGAGGCGTCCTGGTTGGGCATGAGGCACTGGTAGACCTGGGTCAGGATCGACGAGCGCGATCGGTATACGTACGCATACGACGTGAGATCGGCGAGCGCCTCCCCATTCCCACCGGGCTCGTGGCAGGTGATGCAATAGTTCTCGATGATGGGCTGCACGTCCTTGGCCCAGCTCGGCGGAGTCGAAGGACAGTCTGTCGAGACGGCCGGGCAGCTCGGGGCCGAATCGGCCATGCCGTCCGGCGTCGCCGCGTCGAAGCAAGCCGCGAGCGCCGCGAGGGCACCGGAAAGACCGACGAGAGCCAAGACAACGGCACGGCTGCGACCCTTCATGACTTCACCATCGCTGCAAGGCACACCCGAGTGTCTTACCCTCGGCGACCCGCGGCGCACGCCCGGATAGAAGGTCGTCGAGGGCATCCTGCAAATAGGGTCGCGCGTCGTCGTGCAGCCGGCTCTTGTCGCTGTCGATTCCGCCGTGGTACCGGACGCGCCCCTCGGCATCGAGCACCACGACGTAGCTCGCGTACTGGGCGCCGAGCGCGCCGGCCAGCCTGGCGCCGGGATCGCGAATCAGGGGGAACGGGTAGCCGCGACGCCGGGCCTCGAGCGCGTCGCGCTCCTCGGAGCCGCTCGTCTCCGAGTCCACCATCAGAAAGTCGACGCCCCGCGGGTGGTAGCGCCCGTAGAGCTCGAAGAGACGAGGCTCGTGCGCGGCCAGGCAATGGCAGGTCTCCGAAAAGAAGACCAGCACCGTGAGCGTCCCGTGCGAGGGCAGCATGCCGAGGTCCACGGCCGCGACACGCGGCTCGACCGGAGCGCAGCCCGCCTGCGCGACGAGCAGCGCAGCCACGAGAGTGGCCGCTTTCAGGACCACGATCGAATCCCCGTCAACGTGAGCCCCGCGGACGAGGGCTGATTGCTCCCCAGACCCGAGAGGGGAGGCTCGAGGAATACCCCTCCGAGCAACCGCCAGCCGTCCGCAAACGGCCATAGCGTCGAGAGCGTCACGATCGTCAACCGCTTCGAGCTGTCCGCCACGTCGGCTCCGCCGCTCGCCCTGGCGTCCCCCTCGAACGCGTACGAAGCCGAGAGCGCGACGGCGACGTCGTTGCGAAAGGTGTACGCGCCCGCCGCAAGGAGCGTGACTTGGGTACCGAGCGTCTCGCCGAAGCGAGGCGTGCGGGCCGCGAGAATGCCCGTGGCGTTGACCAGCCACGGTCCGAACGTCTGCTCGACCGCGAGCGCCACGTTCACCTGAAACGCGCCGATCCCGGTCGCGTCCACGGCCAGAGGGGGCGAAGCCTGCTCGGGCGGCCTCCCGGTGGGGAGCGTGACGCCTCCCAGGAGCGCGACGCCCGGCACGACGAGCGACTCGCCGGCCCGGACGAAGTCGTAGCGCGCGCTCGCGTTCACGTCGCCGATGCCGCCACCCAGGTGCGCGCCGTCGCGCACCGCCGTGCGCCTCGTCTCGACGAGCGGCACGAGGAGCGCCACTTGCCCGCGCTGCAGAACGCGCACGGCGCCGAAGAGGTCCTCCTCGAAATCCTGCTCGCTCTCGCCCGCTCCCGGCGCGACGAACCGGCCGTCGGTCTGGTACGAGCCGAGGACGCCCCCCGCTTTGAGCTGCACGCCGAGCAGCGCGTCTTCGTGCAGCTCGAGCCGCCCCGGCGTGACGGCGCTCCCGCCCGCGCAGCAGGCCTGCGCCCAGGCGCGGGCGGGCACGCAGGCCGCCAGAAGCCCCACCCCGATCGCGAGGGCGCTACCGAATGTCGAAGGCAGGTGCTGCATGATCGGTCACACCGCCCGAGAACGAGGTTCGCATCTCCCAGCGGCCGGGCATGAAGAGGTAAACCTCGCTCACCAGGTACTTGCCGTGGCCCTCGGGCGTTATCGTCGGGGTCGCCGAAGAGCCATGGTTCATGGCCGGCATCCACGGCTTGACCGCGATGGCGAGATTCGTCGCGGGGCTTTCCGTCGCTGGCATCCGTGACGGTCAGCTCGAGCGCGTTGGTCCCCACTTCGGGAGGCTGCGGCGACGAGCGCACCTCGATTCGAAGCGCGCCCGAGGCGCTCGTCATCGTTGCGTAGGCGTCGGTCGGGAACGTCAGCGGGCCCGAGGAGCCGGTCCCGCTCGAGCAAGCGGCGAACGCGAGAGCGCTCGCCGCCAGTACGGCAGTATGCCTGCGCGGGCTCATGGGACCTGGATGTAGAACGCCGCGTGGCCATGCGGCGACTCCGGCGAGAAGTCGGCGCACTCCTCGTGGAAGTGGAACCGAAAGACCCACCGGCCGGGCTTGTCGAACACGATGGGCCCTACCAGGTACGTGCCCGGGGAAATTTCCGGGGAGGGGTTCGCCGGATGGTCGAGGATCGAGTGGGTGCAGTCGAGCACGGCGTCGGGCCTCGCGTTGGCGCCCGTCAGGGGCGAGCCGTCGATGCGCTTGGTCGCCGTTACCGTGAAATAGACGCCCGGCTGCCCCTCGCAGATCGGCGTCGACGTCCAGTGCACGTCGTACTTGCAGTCGTCGTCGCTGCCGGAGCTGTTGTACATCGTCGCGCCGAAGTCGGGATTGCCGCAGTTGCCGATGTCGCCTGCGTCGGCGGCGCCTCCGTCGTCCCCAGTCGAGCCCCCGTCGTCTCCCGCGGCGGCGGCGTCGGCGGTGCATCCGGCCACGGTGGTCAGCTGCTTCATGCTGCCGCAATGCATGTCCTGCGCACCCGTGACGGCGCCGCCCGGCATGGCGCAGGAAGACGCGGCAGGAGCTCCGTCGCTACCGGCGTCGCTGCTGGCGCCCGTGTTGCTGCTGCAGGCGATGAGCGTCACGGCGAGACCCGTGCCCAGGACGCTCACACCGCGAGACACAAAAGACCAAGTGCTCGAATTCATGGAAATCCTCCTCGTGAAAAGCCTCGAAAGGCGGGCGCGGACACCGCGCGGCGACGGCGAGCACCATGGCGCTCGCCGCGCGCGCGGGCATGGCCCACACACGCACGCGGGTTGGGTTACGCCGCGAGGAGTCGAGGAGGAGGCGTAGGAGGATCGAGGTCGCGCAGCGCCGGCGGCAAAGGGCTCGAGAGCGCGGCGACGCGCTCTCGCGAGGCCGCGGGGATGGTGACGGTCGACGAGGCGACGGCGGCGACGGGCAACGCGCCGAAGACAATCGTGGCCTCGTCGTCGTCGCAATGGCTCCCGAGGGCAGGAACGGCGCCCTGCCGGTGCGCCAGCTGTCGCTCGTGCTCCAGACGAGCGCAGTCGGGGCAGCCGCATTTCCCGGGCTTCATGCCGCACTTGCACAAGTGCGTTTCCTGCGCGCCGAGCGCGCGCAAGACCGGACCGAGCGCGGGTCCCAGCGCGGCGGGCGCGGCCAGCGTCGCGAGCACCGCGTAACAGCACGCCATGCGCAGCAGGCGGCGAATCGCGGGCGTCAAGCGAGCGGCGAGGCTCACGGGGCTTTCTTACCCCCCGGGCGCGTGTTCGGCAAGGATGCCCGGTGTCGTGCTCGCCGCGAGCCGGGGGACTACGGGGCCATCTTCTTGGCCAGCTCGTCGTCCTGCGCGACCGAGCGCTGGAACGCGGGACGCTGGGCGATGCGCTCCATGTAGGCGAGGAACGCCGGACGCGACTCGAGGCTCTTGGTCCGCAGGGCCCAGCCGATCTGCGAGCCGACGTAGACGTCGGCCGCGCTGAACCGCTCGCCGAGGATGAACGGTCCCGGCGCGATCGCCTTCTCGAGGGCACCGAGAACGTCGTCGTACGTTCCGTAGCCGATCGTGCTCGCGCGCACCGCCGGCCGCTCGAAGCTGCGGTCCACCATGGCCGGCTCGACGCAGCCCGCGGCGAAGAACAGCCAGCGCAGGTACGGGCCCCGCGCAGGGTCGTCGATCGTCGGCGCAAGGCGCGCCGCCGGGAAGACGTCCGCGAGATACGTGCAGATGGCGGCCGCCTCGGTGACGACCGTGCCCCGGTGCTCGATGGCGGGGATCTTCCCCATCGGGTTGATGGCGAGGTACTCGGGCGTCTTGTGCTCGCGCTTGTCGAAGCTGTGGAGCACGACGCGGTAGGGCGCGCCGACCTCCTCGAGCATGAAATGCACGATCCGACCGCGCGACATGGGGTTGTGGTGAAAGACGATCTCGTCGGGCATGGCGTTCCTCGCTGAGGTGGAGAGAGGCCGGAGCATGCACCCGGCGAGTGTCAGAACGCGTCAGGTAATCGAAGCTCGCAGTCGATAGCAGTCGGGCACGGACCGAGAAGCGGACCCGCGGCGTTCGGATCGCTTTCGATGCGTACGCGTGCGTAGCCGAGGCGCCGCGCTGCCGCAATCATGTCGTCCCAGAGCGCGCGCCCCGCGCCCGAGCCGATGGCCGCAGGCTCGAGCCACAGATCGCGGAGCGTGGGGACGCCGTCGTCGACGGCGAGCAGGTAAAAGCCGATCATGGCGCCGCCCCGCGTCGCCACGCGGCAGGTGGCGCGCGCGATGAGCGCGGCGTCGATCGTCAGCGCCGGGCGCGCGGCGGCGAGGAACGCCGCGTCGTACGGCCAGTGCGCCTTCGAGCGGAGCGCGAGCTCGGTCAGCGCGGAGGCCTCCGACGGATGCGCGTCGCGAACGTCCGGCGCCGGCGAGTTCGAGCGCACGTTGATCCGCACCGCCGTCTCGAGCTCGCCGCGCGAAAACCCGAGCCGCTCGAGGACGCCGACGATGAACGACGTTTTTCCCTCCACGTAGGCGTCGATATTGCGCGGGAAGCGCGCCGCGAGCTCGCGCTTGATGGCGGCGTAGGCGCGCGCTTCCTCGGGGTGCGCGCGGAGATGATCGCGGAAGGCGAGGTGGTTGCGCACGGCGGGGCCGCCGTCGACGGCGACGTAGAGGTTGTGCGGCGGATTGCCGGCCGGCGCGCGGAACGCCTCGCGGCCCTCGACGTCGAGGTTCCCCTGGTGGGCGTAGCCGACTGTCGCGAGGCGCGCGATCGCCGTCGCCGTTGCCCTCTCGGGGACGATGACGTCGAGGTCGACGATCGGCTTCGCGTCGAGCCCGGGCACCGACGTGCTCCCCACGTGCTCGATTGCGCGCGCGATGTCGCGCACGACGGGCCAAGCGCGATCGCGCAGACGCGCGAAGAGGACCGGCCACTCCGGATCGTACGGGACGACGACGACGTCGCGAGTCTTCGAGCCCACGGCGACGGCGTAGCACGCAGCGCGCGGGCTTTGCGCCAGACGGCCCCAGACCTGGCCAAGCAGCAGCCGAGACGGCTCTCGCGGATGCCCGCTGGCTTGCAGGTGGACCGCGCGTCCCTAAATACGTGGGGATGACCCCGATCGAGCTTCGACCCGCCGCGGAGGACGACCTCGAGGTCGTCCTGGGACTCCTCTCCCAGAGCAGTGAATCCTCGATGGAGCTTGCGCCCGCCGTCTTCCGCCGCATCCGGCAATACCCCAACTACAAGGTGTACCTGGCGCTCGCCGGAGAGAGGGTCGTGGGCACCTTCGCGCTTATGCTCATGGATAACCTGGGCCACATGTGCGCCCCGATCGCGATTGTCGAAAATGTCGTCGTCGACGCCGCGTGGAGGCGGAAAGGCATCGGGCGATCGATGATGGCGAAGGCGGCAGACCTTGGGCGCGAGGGCGGTGCCTACAAGCTGATCCTCACGAGCAACACGCGGCTGCGCGAGGCCCACATGTTCTACGAGGCCCTCGGTTTTTCTCGGCAGGGATACGCGTTCTCGATGACGCTGGAATCGCCGTAGTCAGCTCGCGGGCTTCTCGGCGAGCACGCCGCAGATGCGGTGGTCGGAGACGAAGGGGTCCGGGTAGTGGTCGCGCAGCATGCGCGCGAGGTCGGCGTCGAACGCGGCGACCGCCTCGCGGGGCAGCGTGAGAACGCCGTTGCACGCGCGAAAGCGCCCGCGCCAGTCCTCGTGCGTGAAGGGTACCGGGACCGAGAAGTCGAAGGTGCTCTCGCGCGTGAAGCCGGCCGCCGTGAGGTCGCTGGCGAACTCGGGGTAGGGTCCGTCGAGGCCGGCGAGCGGCCACGCGGGGTTGTGCCGAAGGACGAGCTCCTCGGTGGCGGCGCCGACCGTGCCTGGGGTGGTCAGGTAGTTGAAGTACGCGATGAGCGCGCGGCAGCCGCCACGGAGCACCCGCCTGGCCTCCGCCGCCGCGCGAGCGCGGTCGAACCAGTGCCAGCATTGTCCGGCGCATACGAGGTCGAAATGGGCTTCCGGGAGCCCCGTGTTCTCGGCCGAGGCGGTAACCCATTGGACGGCGAGCCCCTCGGAGGCCGCGAGCTTGGCGGCCTCTCCGAGCATGGCAGCCGAGGGATCGAGGCCGACGGCGCTGCACCCCCGCTGGGCGAAGCCACGCGCGAGGGTGCCCGTGCCGGTGCCGAGGTCGAGGACGCGCTGGCCCGGGAGGCCGACGGCGGCCGCGCGCACGTGGTCGAAGAACGGCGGGGGGAACCCGGGGCGATGCCGCGCGTAGTCGTCGGCGGCTTTGCCGAAGTCGACGGAGGGGACATTCGCAGCGAAGCGCGCCGCGACGGCGATGGCGATTGTCGCCGCCGCGACGCTTGGACAGGGGTGCGGGGACCGGACCGGCCTCGGTTGGGCTCCCGCGCGCCGCCGTCGGACACCGTGTCCGGCGAAGACAGCGGGCGACGCGAGGCGGGCGGGCACGATCACATGCCAGTCCGGACTGAGCCTTTACGGTCACGACACGGTGGACGGCGCGTGCACGCCGAATGCCTTCGTACAGGCCACTTGCGAGAGGGACGTCTACCAGGTCACCTGCACATGCCCGGAGACATCGTGCGCGTGCACCGTGAACGGGCAGGAGGTCGGAACCGCTCCGACGAGCTCGTGCCTGACATGTGGATTGCCCGACGACGCCTTCCGAGCGTGCGGATTCCCGAGCTTCTGAGCCCGCTTTGTCGCCGGTACGAGAGTCCGGCCCGCTCGGGCCGGCGGGCGTAGCGACGCAGGGTCCTACGGCGTGGTGCAACAGGTCGCCCCGGCGTCGGAAGCCGCGCACGCGAGCAGCGGGTTCCCCTCCACGGGCGTGTGACCCGGAGCGCAGTCGAATCCGACTCCGGTCCCACACGCTCCCGCCGCAGTCGAGCCGCACAGCCCCGCGTCCTCGTCGAAGGTGCTGCAGCGGCACGCCGCCGCCGACTGATCGAAGGGCACGCAGCAGTAGGCGCTGGGGCCGCCGTCGCGGGCGATCGCCGCGCTGCATACGATTGACGTGTCGACCTGGTCGGGCGTGACCGCGCCCTTGCACGAGAACCCGAGCGACTCGGCGCCGCACCCGGGCACGTCGAGCGCGGCGACGCACTCGCTCGCCCACCGGCCGTAGCGCGCGCAGCAGTACAGCGTCGTCGCCGCGCCGCCGTCGCCGTCGCCAACGGGGCCGGGCACGCCGTCGTCGCACACGAGATTCATGTCGGTCTCGTCGGGCCCGCCGCCGGCGCAGGCGTACGAGACGGAGCCCGACGCGCAGCCGGCGAGCGGGGCGACCGTCCGACACGACGCGGGAGGACCGGGGGGCGGGTTCGTGAAGTTGTCCTGCGTTTGCGTCGTGCAGCCGGCCAGCGCGAGCAGCGCGATCGCGGCGAGAGCGCGGTGGCGGGGCCAGGCGAGGCGCATGGGGTGGGCTCGTTTCCCTTTCACCAGTAGAGGACCGCGTGCCCGAGGACTTCGCGAGGCACTCCGGGGGTGAAGCTCACGCCCGCGGGCGGATTCGGCCCCTCGCCCGGAAGCCTGGAGTTGACCGCGAACTGGCCCTCGCGCCACGCCACGTCGCCGAGGTTGAGGACGTCCGCGCCGAGCTCGAGCCATTTCCAGCGGACGCCGACCTGCGCATTGAGGAGGGTGTAGCCCGTGGCGGTCAGCGTGCCGTCCTGCGTGGCGGGGCGATCGGCCATCGACCGCACGTACAGCGACGCGACGACCGTGACCGGGCCGATGGGCTCGCGGGCCCCCAGCCCGGCGCTGAACGTGCGAAGGGGCGCGAGCGGCACGAGCGTCTGCCTCGCGACGACGTCGGCCGCGTCGGTGTAGCGCGCGTGCGCGAGCGTGAGCGTCGCGTCGGCGAAGAACCCGTGGGCCATCTGGTAGCGGGCGAAGAACTCGCCGCCGTAACGCCGTGTCGAGCCGGTCGGCGCGGTCGAGTCGGTGTCGCCGTCGACCGTCAGCTCGGACTTCAGATCGAGCAGGAAGGCGACGGCGCTGAGGGAGAGGCCCTTCACGGGTCGGATCGCGATCCCCAGCTCGTATCCCGTCGCGGTCGCCATCAGGGCAGGCGAGACGCCGTGGAGCGTGCCGACGAGGACCGCGCGGATGTCGTTCGAGTGAAAGCCCTGGCCGAAGTTCGCGAATACGTCGACGCGGTCGACCGGAGAGACGACGACCGCCGCTTTCGGCGAGAGCTGCGACGCTCCCTGGAAGCCGGACGTCTGGTCGACCGCGGTGGGACTCTGGCTGCTCAGCGTCGCGTCGACGCGGTCCCCGCGCGCGCCGACGACGACGCGGAGCCAGCGCGTCAGGTGCGAGTCGACCTCGGCGTAGGCGCCGATCTCGCTCTCGCTCGTGCTGCCGTCGAAGATGGGACCGGGAATCCCCGGCAATCCGTCGAGACGCTGACGCTTTTCCGTACGGTGAAGCTCGCCGTCGATCCCGTCCGCCCGAAGCTGCAGCCCCCCGGTCGCACGCACCTCGAGCGGGCCCACGTCGAAGCTCCGCGACAGACGAAGATGGCCCCCCGCCTGGACCCGTCCGTCGTCCTGCTCGACCTGCGAGCCGTACAGCATGCCGAGCGGCTGAAACGACGCCGCGATGCCGTCGTTCGGAAAAAGCTGGAGGTTCGTGTGAGCGAGATAGACCGTCGCCTCGGCGTCGCCGCGGTCGATCGTGCGGCGATACGTCAGGAGCCCCACCTGTCGTTGCGAAGCACCGCCCTGGCTCGGATCGACGGAGTCCCAGCGGCTCAGGCAACGAGAGCCGGAGTACGCCGCGGGAGTCGGCGTGCCGTCCCCCTCTCCGCAGACCGCGCGCGCGGGGAGGACGCCGGACATGTTGAAGCTCCCTCCGTAGGCCGTCAAAAGGAGCGAGAGCTCGCTGCGCTCGTCGAGGACGCGCGTCACCTTCGCGTAGCCGTTGAACCGGTCGTAGCCCTCGGGGTGGACGAAGGGGCCGTCCTCGTTGAACGCTTCGGCCGCGGCGACCGCCCGCCAGCCTTCGCCCAGGTCGGGGGAAACGGCAGCGACCGCGCGCCGGTGCCCGTGGGGCCCCACCTCTACACGGGCGATGCTCTCCTTCAGGGAGTCGGCCATGTGGAACGTCACGGAGCCGGCGGTGGCGAAGTCGCCCGCGCGTGCGGAGTACGGGCCCTTGGTCGACTCGATCGTGTCGATCACCTCGGGGATGAGGAAGTGCAGATCCGAGTACCCCTGCCCGTGCGCATGGCTGACGGCGTTGATTGGAGCGCCGTCGACGAAGAACGCGATGTCGGTCCCGTGATTGAGGTCGAACCCGCGCATGAAGTACTGTTGCGCCTTGCCGCCGCCGGCGTGCTGCACGGTGTAGAGACCGGGGACAGCCGCGAGGACGTCCTCCGCGCGGAGGTGGGGGCGCAGCTGGAGCTCGGCCTGGCCGGTCGTCGAGTCGGAGGCGGCGATGCTCTCGGGCTCCAGGTTCGAGCCGGGGAAGACCCGCTTGCCGACGACCTCGACGGTCTCCTCGGGCAAAAGGGCCGGCTCGCGGCGGATTGCGGCGGCAGGAGGGACGCTCGCGGCATCGACGCCGGACGTCGTGCCCGCGTCGGGGCCGGCGCTCGCGTCGGGAGGCGACACGCCAGCGTCGGTGGCGGAGGCGTCTCCCGCGGAGGCGTCCGGTTCGGCGGCGCCGGCGCCGCGCTCGAGCGCGAAGGCGCCTAGCAACGTCGCGATCGCGAGGAGCCATCGGACGGTCGAGGGGCGCTCCATCGCGTGGAGCTCGTGCATAGCACGATGGAGACAATACGTAGCACGGCAATTCGGCTAGAGTCCTGCCAATGAAGGAAGAGCTGGTTCGCTTTGGTGTGGCGATGGAGCCGCGGCTCCTCGCGCAGCTCGACGAGCTCGCCGAGCTGCGGGGAAGCAACCGGTCGGAGCTCTTGCGCGACCTCGCCCGCGCCGAGGTGGTGCGCGGCCTCCTTCACAAGCGGGTCCCCGCGGTCGCCTCGGTCACCATCATCTACAACCACCACGTTCGCGAGCTCACCGAGCGGCTCAACGCGATCCAGCACGCGTTCGAGGACCGCGTTCGCTCCACCCTGCACGTGCACCTCGATCACGACCACTGCCTCGAGGTGATCGTGATGCGCGGGCGCTCCGACGAGCTCAAGGCCGCCGCCGACAAGCTCCTCGGGACGCGCGGGGTGACCCACGGCGGCGTCGAGATCATCGCCGAAACGGAGCTCCACGATGCGGCCGCGGATCACGCGCACGCGCACGGCGCGCACGCGCACCATCATCCACCGCCGCGCCGCGGGACCGAGCGGCCCAAGAAGCGACGACGGCGCTGAGCCGGCGGTCGGAGGTCACGAGATTCGGACCATGGAACGCAGCCGCCCCCGGCGCCGAGGCACCGAGGGCGGAATGCATCGCGGTTCCGAGCCGCTCAGCGGAAGAGATTGGACATCACGCTCGCGCTCGAGTCGCACGCGTGATTGAGGCACGGAAGTTCGAGCCCGGCCTCCATCGACCGCAGCAGCGAGAAGTGCGTGTAAAAGCGATCGCTCTTCACGTGGTGGGCACCGTAGTTCGTGTCGACGGTCAGGACGACTCGGTTCGGGTATGGCGCCGCACTGTAGTCGTTCTCGTCCCAGGTGATGACGATGGCGTTGTGTCCGTGCGTCCACACCGGCGAGTCGTGAATGGCTCGGACGAGCGAGCGCAGCGTCGTGTCGCCCTGGCGAATCAGGCCCGGATTGAGGCCGACGAGCGTGCCCTGGTCATTCGGGTCCTCGAAGCAGCCGGCCGTGGCGTTGTTCTGGCCGTGCTGATCGTGGCACTGGTTCGGGACGACGAACGAAAACTCGGGGAGGCGCCCCGACTCCAGGTCGTCGAACAATCCGTGCGAGCCCTCGAACCCGACGACGTTCGCGAGCCCGCCTTCCTGCACGCTGCGAAAGTAGACGAACGGATTGTGCTTGACCGCGTAAAGGTGAACTACGTTCGAAGAGGTCGCGCCGCTACCCGCGAGAAGCGTCGCCAGGTTCGAGTTGTTGTCGAACTGTCCGTCGCTGTAATCGACGAGGTCCGCGCCGGAGTACGTGAGGCTCTCCTGGTAGGTCTTCCAGTTCATCCCGGCGTCGAGAAGCTGGTCGGCGATGGTCTTGCCGCTGATGTGCGTAGCGGCCGGAATCGACATCTTGCCGTCGATCTCGGTGACCGACGTGATCGACGGTGGGCTGGTCTCGTTCGACGTGTCGAAGACCGGGGTCGCAGCGTCCGTGCCCGTCCCGTAAATCGGGCAGATGGGCCCGAACGCCGAGGTGTCGAACGACGTCGTGCCCGAGGCGAGGTTGTTCGTGCAGGTGGCATTGTGCCAGTCGGGCGAGTTGTCGTTGAGGACGCCGAAATTCGAGCCGCCGACGACCTCGAGGTAATTGGTCAGGCTGGGGTGCGCCACGGCGTAGTAGTTCGTCGCGAGGTTGACGCGATCGGCATACGCGTTGATAAACGGCGCGTCCGGGTTGCCGAGGATCTGGTTATAGCCATGGTTTTCCATCATGATGACGATCACGTGATCGAGATGGGGAACGCCGCGGGGAACCGCTCCCTCGTCGGCGAGCGCCGGGCCGGCGACGCAGGCCGCGCCCAGGATGGCCGCGAGCGAGTGAATGGTGCGTTTGAGCTTCATGACGAGTCTCCTCCAAGCGCGGGGGGCACGGGGCCCGCTGCGCATCGCCGCGTCGGCACGATGCCGGCGAGCGGGCGAGACGCTAAGGAAGCCTCGTTACGGGGGGCGGGCCTGGCTGTTACGGGGACGCCAATCTGCTGCAACGGGAGTGGTTCTGTTCCTCGATCATCCGGTGACGGAATCGTGGAATGCGCTGCTGATTGACGACAATCATGCTCCGAGCACGGGGAGCTTGCGCGGGTCGACCGCGCGGCCTGCGCCGACGGGACGCGCGGGCGCCGGCGGCGGGACATGCCACGTCGCGAAGTCGGGATCGAGCGGGCCGGGGAGCGTCGGCTGCGCGGTGCGCTCGAGGAGCTGGAAGTCGTGCCGCGCGACGAGGTCGGCCACGTTGCCGGCGCGCACCGCGCGCAGGTTGCGCGCGAGGACCCAGTGCTGCGGATCGAGCTCCATCGCCCGGCCGAAGTGCTCGTTCATCGCGCGCGAGTCGCCGCGCCGTGCGGCGACGCAGGCCAGGTAGTTGAGGGCGAGGCCCGGCAGAGGATACCCGAGCTCCATCGCGCGGCGCGCGTGGCGCTCGGCCCCGTCGAGGTTCCCCTCGCGCCAGTAGGCGCCGGCGAGGTCCATGTGCGCCGCGTGGTGATCGCCGAGGGCCTCGAGGACCGCCGCGCACTCGGCGACGTTCTCCTGGTAGACCTCGTGCAATCCCTTGTTCCTCTGGAACCAGTCGCGGAAGTACGCGGTGTCCTCGTCGGACGCGTCGAACGTCGTCTTGAGCTCCTGGAAGTCGCGCTCGAAGTAAAACTCCCCGTCGAGCCAGCCGGCTTCCACCGCGAGGTCGTAGTCGCGCGTACCCGGATAGACCGAGAGCGCGGCGAAGATGTACTGGTGCGGCCTGGCGCGCTCGAGAAAGCGCAGGCTCTCCTCGAAGGTCTCGCGCGTCTCGCCGCGGTTGCCGATCATCATGTAGTAGCGCAGCTTGATTCCGTACTTCTTCGCGAGCTCGCTCGACGCGATGATCTCGTCCGGCGTTATCTTCTTGTCGATCGCGTCCAGGATCTTCTGCGACCCCGACTCGACGCCGAGGCTCAGGCGTTCGCATCCGGCGAGGCGCATCTCGCGGAGAAGCTCGTCGCCGAGGACGTCCACCCGGGTGTCGCAGCTCCAGACGAACTTGAGGTTGCGCTCGCGAATGCCGCGGCAAAGCTGGATGACCCGCTTCCGGTTGGTCGTGAACGTGTCGTCCTTGATCTGAATCATCTTCACCGGCGCGCGCGCCACGGCCCGCTCGAGGGCGTCGAGCACGTAGCCGACGGACTGCGCCCGGTAGCCGCGGCCCCAGCTCGCCTCCGCGCCGCAGAACGTGCAGCGCCACGCGCACCCGCGCGAGGTCATGACGATGTGCGTGTCGAAGTAGTCGTGCGGCGACGCGAGCCCGTCCAGGTTCTCGATCGCAGGCCGCTCGGGCTTCACTTCCACCTGGTCGCCTGCGCGGTACGCGGTCCCGGCGATGCCGTGCGTGGGCTGCCCGCGGCCGCAGCCGGTCGAGGAGCTCGAGGAAGGTGCCCTCGCTCTCGCCGATGCACAGCGTGTCGATGTCGCGGTGGTGCTCGAGCATCTCGCGCGCGAGCGGCGTGGCGTGCGGTCCGCCGACGACGACGTGCGCGCCCGGGTGGTGGCGCTTGATGGCGGCCGCGACCAGCGCCACGCCCCGGCGGTTCGCCGTCCAGCACGAGAGGCCGAAGACCTGCGCGTCGAGCGCGGCGATCACCTCGTCGACCCGCGCCCAGGCGAAGGCCGAGAGGTTCATCACCTTGACCTGATGGCCCGCGCGGAGCGCCTGAGCTCCGAGGGCGAAGAGGCCGTAGGGGGTCTGGAAGAAATCGGCGTCGAGATTGCCCTCGAGGTACTCGGAGGGCGGGCCGTCCCCGGTCGTTTCCCGCGGCTCGCCGGGCAGCGGGATCTTCCACGGCGGGGGGTAAAGGAGGGCGATTCGCATCGGGGACTCGGTTTCGGCGTCATTGTAGCGCGCCTGGGTCGGGGTGCGCCTTCACGGCAGACCGAACGCCGCCCGCACCACGCTGGAGCCGTCGTTTCGGAGTGACACGGTCGCGGGCCACGGGTCTACTCGAGGGTTCGTCTCCAACCTGAATCTCCCGAGGAGGGCCGCGTGAGCGTGACGTACGACATCATCGTCGTGGGCGGAGGAGCGATTGGGCTATCCGCGGCGCACCGTGCGAGCTCCGCGGGCTCGAGGGTGCTCGTGCTGGAGCAGTTTCCCTTTTTCCATGGTCGCGGCAGCTCGGGGGGCGCCTCGCGCATGTGGCGCGTGCTCTATTCGGAGCACCACCTGGCGCGTCTCGCCGTGGAGACGAGCCCCATGTGGGACGAGCTGTCGGCCCTCGTCGGCCAGCCGCTCATCGACAAGAGCGGCATCCTTCATTTCGGGGTCGACGCCGACACCCGCGAAGGCTCCCTCGAGCTCGAGCTCCGCACGATGCGCGAGCTGAAGCTCCCGCACGAACGACTCACGTCCCGGGAGCTTCAATCTCGGTTCCCGTTTCGGGACTTACCGTCCGAGTACTGGGGGGTCTTCCAGCCCGACGCGGGCACGATTGACGTGCGGGCCACGGTGCGGGGCCTCTTTCGCCTGGCGCAGAAGGGCGGTGCCGTACTGCGCGAAAACGAGAAGGTCCTCGACGTCGACACGAGCACCGAGCCCGTACGCGTGCGGACCGACCGCGGGGAGTACGCCGCCCGCAAGGTGATCCTCTGCCCAGGCGCGTTCGTCCGCGAAGCGCTCGCTCCGCTCGGCGTGAAGATTCGGACGACGATCTACAAGATGACCTACGCGCACTATCAGGTGCTCGAGCCCTCGGCGACGTTCCCGATGTGGTTTCACTTCGCTCCCGCCGAGCGTGCAGGCGACGTTCGCCTCTTCTACGGCTTTCCCGACGTGCCGTGGGCGCGCCCCGGCTACGTCAAGCTGGCGATCGACAGCGACGAGAACCCGCTTCGCTCCGGGTACGAGCACGACTTCGCGCCGGTGGCGAAGGACGTCGGTCACGTCACCGAATTCGTGCGCCACCACATGGCGCACCTCGATCCGGTGCCGCAGGAGCTCTGCACGTGCCTGGCGATTCACATGCCCGACGGCGGCTTCTTGCTCGATTACGCGCCGCCATCCGTGAAGAACCGCGAGAACGTGCTCGTCTGCACGGCCGGCTGGGCGTTCAAGTACGTGCCCGTCTTCGGCAAGATCCTGGCGGAGCTGGCGCTCACCGGAAAGACGGCGCACGACATATCGCACTTCGCCTTCACGCGCGAACGCCTCGAGGGCGAGGGGGCGCGATGAAGCGTCACGACTCGGGCGTGATGCGGCTCTCGGCTTCGCAGTTCCCGGGTCCGGGCGGCGCCCGGGTCACGGCCGACTTCAAGAAGCTCTTCTCGCGCAGCGTGTACTGCGTCCTCGACATTCCGCGGTGCGAGGGAATGTGGCTGGTCACGGTCGACGGCCAGCGCCTCTTCGACTGGACCGGATACTACGGCTCGAAGCTCATCGCCCACAATCATCCCGGCCTCTACGAGCCGGAGTACGTCAGGCGGCTGACTTTCGCCGCCAACAACAAGATCGCCAATCCCGATTTTCTGACGCCGGAGTGCCTCGAGTACTACGAGGCGCTCTACTCCATCCGGCCAAAGCCCATGCGCTCGAGCCCCGATCTCCAGATTTTCGCGGTCAACTCCGGGTCGGAGGCCATGGAGAACATGCTCAAGTACTTCGCCCATCAGTACGAGGCGCGCGAAGGCGGGGCGGGCAGCAGGGGCTCTCGACGCTTCATCTTCTTCGACCAGGCTTTCCACGGGCGCACGATGCTGGCCCTCAGCGTGACCCAGCTCGGCCACGACCCGCTCGTGACGCGCGACTTCCACGGGTTCATTCCCGGGAACCTCCGCGCCCCGTTCCCGGCCGTCGACACGTCGGCAACGCCGGCCGAAAACTTCGCCAGGACCGAAGAGGCGCTCGCGCGATTGCGCGATCTGCTCGAAACGCACAGGCACGAGATTGTCGGCATCGTCGTCGAGCCGCTTCAGGGCGCCGGCGGACACCGCGTCGCGTTGCCCGAGTTCTTTCGCAGCCTCTCGAAGCTCGCGCACGCGTACGACGTGCCGCTCGGATTCGACGAAGTCCAGACGGCCGGCTGCACCGGCGACACTTTCTTCGCGATTGACGATTTCGACCTGCCGTACGCCCCCGCCGCGGTCGCCTCCGGCAAGAAGCTCGGGAACGGCGTCCTCTACATGCTTCACCCCTGCGCCGACGGCATCCTCGACTCCACCTGGGGAGGCTCGCTCGTCGACATGGTGCGCTTCGTCCGCGAGCTCGAGATTGTGCGGGAAGAACGGCTGCTCGAGCAGGTGCACGAAAAAGAGGCGGCCCTCGTCGCGATGCTCGAGCGGATCACGCGCACGTACGGCGAGCTCGTGACCAACGTGCGAGGGCTCGGGATTTACCAGGGATTTTCCCTGCGAAAGCCGAAGTACCAGCAGCTTCTCATCGAGATCGCGTTCCAGGAGGAAGCGACGCTCCTTCTCGGTACGGCCGACGATGCCATCCGCCTGCGCCCGAGCCTGAGCGTATCGCTCGACGACATCGCCCGGCTGGAGCGACGGCTGGCGAGAGCGCTCGATTGATTGCGCCTGCGGGTGGCGGGCTCGGGATGAAGCCGGCGCAATGCGGTAAGAACTGTCCATGACCGCAACCGTCCTCGAGACGCGTCCGCTCGGGTTCCCGTGGGAGACCGCGGACCCGTTCCTCTTCTGCGTGCACCACGACGACGCGTATCCCGCCGGCAACGAGAGCCTGGGGCCGGCCGCGTCGCTCGCCGGGCGCGAGCTCGGCCAGGACTTCGCCGGCAAGGACGGCTGGCGCATGTACCACGGGCGGACCGTGCCGGGATTCCCCGCGCATCCCCACCGCGGGTTCGAGACTGTGACCCTCGCGCGGCGCGGGTACATCGACCACTCCGATTCGCTCGGGGCGGCGGCGCGCTTCGGACCGGGCGACGCGCAGTGGCTGACCGCGGGAGGCGGCATCGTGCACGCCGAGATGTTCCCGCTGCTCGACCGGGCCTCCCCGAATCCGGTCGAGCTCTTCCAGATTCGGCTCAACTTGCCGGCGCACGACAAGCTCGCCGAGCCGCACTTCGCGATGCTCTGGGGTCGCGACATCCCCGAGTGCGAGATGCGCGACGCGGCCGGGCGCAAGACGCAGGTCACCGTCGTGGCCGGACCGCTCGAGGGGCGCCGTCCGCCGCCGCCGCCGCCGCGCTCCTGGGCGTCGCGCCCCGACAGCGACGTGGCGATTCTGGTGCATCCGCATGGAGCCCGGCGCGAGCTGGACGGTGCCCCCCGCGGCGGACGCGCGCACGGCGCGCACGCTGTTCTTCTTTCAGGGCGCCTCGCTGCGTGTCGGGGAGCACACACAACGAACGCACGCGTCGCTGAAGGTCCGCGGCGATACCGGCGCGGCGCTCCAGGCCGGGGACGACGGATGCGAAATCCTGCTCCTTCAGGGACGGCCCATCGGCGAGCCCGTCGTGCAGTACGGGCCGTTCGTGATGAACAGCCGCGCCGAGATCGAGCAGGCGATGGCCGACTACCGGCGGACACGCTTCGGGGGGTGGCCGTGGCCGGCCGACGATCCGGTTCACGGGCGCGAGGAGGGGCGGTTCGCGAGACACGCGGACGGGCGGGTCGAACGGGCGCCCTGAGGCGGCCCGGCGGTGCGACTCACCCCGCGCTCGAGGTCAGAAGCACATCCGCGAAGACGAACCCGTCGCGCTCGACGATCTCCCCGGTCTCGACGGGGATGGGCGCTCGAAACATCGGCCCCCCGCACACGAACGTGTGGAATTCTCCGTTCTCTCCGCAGGGGTCCGTGGCTGCCGGCAGCTCGGCGAGGAGGGCCCGATTCGAAGCGGCGCCCGGCGAACGCTCGAGAAAGCTGGCGCGGGTCGACGCAGGTGAGGACGGCGTCGATGCCAACGTCGATCATCTCGCGCGCGAGCGCGTCGGTCGGGCGACCCCAGAGCGGAAAGTGGGGGCGCATCCCGACCGCGCCGAGCTGCTTCTCGCGATAGGCGCGGATGTCCTCGAGGAACAGATCCCCGAAGACCATGTCGAAGACTCCGTCGGCCCGGGCGCGCGCCATCGCTTCCCCGACGCGCTGCTCGTAGATCTCCGTTCGGACAAGGGCTCGGGATCGGCACCTTCACGAGCGGCAGCCCGACGGCCGCCGCCTGCGCTTCGAGGAGCGACTCGCGCACCGCGTGCATCGCGACGCGCGCGTGCGTCTCGTTCACCGTCGTGAGGAGCGCGACGACGTCGAGGTGCGCGCTCGACCGAGCGACGTGGAGCGCGAGCGCGCTGTCCTTCCCCGACGACCACGACATCCACGCGCGCCGCTTCGCGGGTGCCTCGCCGTTGCCGTGTCGTCCGTTCATCTCCCTGCCTCCTCGTGGCTCTGCGTATCACGTCCGGCGCCGAGCACCTCGGCGAGGTGACGCACGTCACCCGATACGCCTGACTAGCTGGGCCGAAAGGCTGCGCATGAGCGCATCTCGTCACGCGGCTCACGCCACGCGCGACCGAGTGCTATGTGGGGCGCATGCCTCGCGCTTTCCCGTCCGTGCTCGCCCTCGCCCTCTCCGCCTGCGCGCCCGCAGCCGCGACCGCGAAGCCCGCCGCCGGTCCTTCGCCGGCCGACCGCGCGCTCGCCGACGAGACCCGGGCGACGCTCGATTCGCTGGTCTCGGTCGACACGAGCCACGGCCACGAGACCGACGCCCTGCGACCCATTGCCGAGCGCTTCCGCGCCGCGGGGCTCGCGGTCGAGCTCGTGGAGAGCGCACCGGGGCGGGGCAATCTCGTCGCCCGTTACAAGGGAACCGGCGCCAAGAGACCGGTCCTGCTCATCGCGCACGTGGACGTCGTCCCCGTGGAAGGGCAGCCCTGGACCGTGCCCCCCTTTCAGGTGACCGAGAAAGGCGGTTTTCTCTGGGGCCGCGGCGTCAACGACGACAAGGCCATGGCCTCAGCCATCGTCGCGATCGCGCTCGAGATGGCGCGGACCAAGCCGCGCCTGTCGCGTGACGTCGTCTTCGCGCTCACCGCGGGAGAGGAGACCGGCGGCGAGGCCGGGGCCGAATGGCTCGCGAAGAATCGCAAGGACCTCATCGACGCCGAGATCGCGCTCAACGAGGGCGGCGGGTACCGCCTGTCCGACGATTTCGCTCGCGTGGTTCAGGTCTCGATTGGCGCGGCCGAGAAGACGTTCCAGAGCTACAGGCTGGTCGTTCACGGCAAGGGAGGGCACTCGTCGATCCCGCCGACGGACGCCGACCCGGTGCTGACGCTCTCGCGCGCCCTCGTGAAGGTCGGCGAGTACCGGTTCCCGGCGCGCGTCCTCCCCGCCACCCGCGAGGAGCTCGCCGCCGACGCGAAGCTCGAGAGCGCGCCCCTCTCGGCGGCCGAGGCACACGTCGCGGCGGCCGGACAGGTATCCGAGAGCGACGAGCGCGTCGTGGCAGCGGACCGACTCGTCAATGCGCATCTGCGCACGACGTGCGTGACGACGCAGCTGCAGGGATCGCCGCAAGACAACGTGCTGCCCACGACCGCGGAGGCGACCGTCAACTGCCGCATTCTGCCGGACGAGACCCGCGAGCAGACGCTCGACACGCTAAAGCGCGTGATCGGCGACCCGAGCGTCGAAATCACCCCAACGGCCGATTTCGGCTATGGCCCCTATTCGCCCGTGGACGGCGAGGTGCCGCGGGCCATCCGCAAGGTGGCTGCCGCCCAGTGGCCGGGCGTGCCGGTGGTTCCGTCGATGAGCACGGGAGCGACGGATTCGCGGCACCTGCGTGCCATCGGCATCCTCGCGTACGGAGTGGGCGTCTCGCCGTCGTCGAAGGCCGAGGGCATGTCCGGTCACGGCGCGCACGGGCCCGACGAGCGCCGGCCCGCCGCCTGGCTGGCGGACGGAGCGCGCTACTTGCGCGAGCTGACCTACGAGCTCGCGCGCTAGCTCTCTTCTCGGTAGTCGAGCAGGCTCACGGACTTCTGCTCGACGAAGGCCATGAGACCCTCGGGCCCCATCTCCCGGCCCAGCCCGGACTCCTTGTACCCGCCGAACGGCGTCGCGAAGTCGAGCACGCAGCCGTTCACGGTGAATGTCCCCGTCCGCACGCGACGAGCGATTCGCATTCCGCGCGCCGGGTCGTTCGTCCACACCGAGCCGGAGAGGCCGTAGCGCGTCTCGTTCGCAATGCGAACCGCGTCGTCCTCGTCGTCGTACGGGATGATCGCCACCACCGGCCCGAAGATCTCCTCTTGCGCGATGCGCATGTCGTTCCGCGCGTCGGCGAAGACCGTCGGCTCGACGAACCACCCGGCATCGAGGCCCTTGGGCCGCCCGCCGCCCGTCGTGACGCGCGCTCCCTGCTCGCGCCCCGACGCGATGTAACCCTCCACCCGGGCGCGCTGGCGCTCGGAGATGAGCGGGCCGCAGAACGTCTCCGGGTCGAAGGGGTCTCCCACCTTCTGGCGACGCACCTCTTCGGTGAACGCCTCGACGATTTGCCCGTACCGCTTCCGCGGAGCCAGTACGCGCGTCTGGGCGACGCACGCTTGCCCGCTGTTCATCATCGCGAACGGCAAGAGCTCCGGAATGCACTTCTCGACGTCCACGTCGTCGAGCAGGATCGCCGCGGACTTGCCGCCGAGCTCGAGAGTCACCGGGCGGAGGCGCTCGCCGCACAAGGCGCCGACGCGTCGCCCGGCTGCCGTGCTCCCGGTGAAGCTCACCTTGTCGACGCCCGGATGCGTGACCAGGTGCTCGCCCACTTCGCGACCGGCTGCGACGACGTTGACCACGCCCTTCGGCAGGTTTGCCGCCTCGATGGCGTCGGCCATGAGGTACGCGAAGAGGGGTGTCTCGGGCGGCGGCTTGAGAACGACCGTGCACCCGGCCGCGAGCGCGGGCCCGAGCTTCGTCAGCGCCGCGAAGAGAGGCGCGTTCCACGGAATGATTGCGCCGACGACGCCCAACGCCTCGCGAAGCACGTGGGCTCGGCCGAGCAATCCCTCGCGCACCTCGTCGAAGGGGAAGGCTCGCGCGGCCTCTGCGTAATACTGGACGACCATCGCCGCGGCGGTGGTCTGCGCCGCGTGGGAGAACGTGATGGGCGAACCGACCTCGGAGGTGATGACATTCGCGAGCTCCTCCTGCCGGGCCATGAGCTCGTCCCCCAGTCGCTGCAGCGCGTCGGCACGCTCCGCGGCGGTCGACCGTCCCCACGCGCCCCGGTCGAAGGCATCGCGCGCCGCCGCGACGGCGCGATCGACATCGGCCGTCGTGCCTTCCGGGACGCGACCGACCGCCTCGCCGGTCGCCGGTGAGCACACCTCGATGGTGCCGGCGCTCGCCGGTGGGACGAATGCACCCCCGATGTAGAGCTTGTCGTGGGTTCTCATGACGAACTAGCTAAGCACGGAAAACGGAGCGCGGACGTTTCGACGGGCGGATGACGAGCGTGGTGCTCGGCTCTCGAGCGCGCCGAGCACGCCATACGCGGCTCCGCGGTGAACCGCGCGGCGCGTCTCATGGGGGTCGCCGAGCACCCGCGCCGTCGCGGGCCGAATCGTCACGCGACCTGGCTCAGTTGTAGGGCACGCTCTTCGCGTCCTCGGTTACGCATCCGTTCGATACGTTGGACCAAAGCTTCTGCACGACCAGGTCGCTATTGCCCGTTGCCGGGTTGAAGTACGGCGTCTGGATGGCCGCCGCCAACGTGGTGCCCGAGCCGAGGGGAATCGCCGGCGCGCACAGGTCGCCGATTCTGACCGCTGCTGCCGCTGCCCGTGCATGCCCTGTCCTCCCACCCGGGATAGTTGTACGGATCCGGGTCCGTCAGGTTCTCCGCAAGCTCGTGCGTCAGCGCGGTCAGCACCGGAAACACGCAAAGCAACCTGCGCCCGGCCGAGCGCCGCAAGGTAGTCCTCATGGCTCGCGGGTCTACGCGAAGAGCGCGCGCTCGGTCATGTCACCCGAACGAGCGACGCGGGCGACGGAGAGGAAGCGAGGACGCGAGCCTGCCTATCCCGATGAAGCGCGCGCCTTGTGCCGCGAACGACAGCGGGATCAGGCCCGCGTCGGTCCGAGCCGACATCGCCGAGCCTCTCCATCGCCTGCCGTCTCGTGGCATGGGTCATGCTGCACCCCGCTCATGGTGCGGAAGCCCCTGCTGCTGCTCGCTCCGAGCGTGTTGGCTCTCGCCGCCTGCGCCGGCCAGGTGCAGCCCTCCGCACGAGGAGCCGACGGAGGCTCGGGCACCGACTCGTCGACCAGTTCGAGCGGCAGCTCGTCGGGCGCCGCGTCGGCGGACTCCGCGGCCTTCGATTCTTCGGGGAGCTCCTCGGGCTCGGGAAGCCCCCCGGTGAGCCAGTGCAACGACCCTGGCTGTGCGCCCGGCTCGGTGTGCGTCGCCGGCAGCTGCGCCGAGTGCGCTGTCGACAGCGACTGCACGGCGCCGCTGCTTTGCGTCTCGGGCAACCGCTGCGGCTGCGAGACGGATTCGCAGTGCGTGGGATTCGAGCCGGGGCACGCATTGCGTGACGAGCTCTCAGCAGTGCGGCTGCGCCTCGAACGCGGACTGCACCGTGTCCGCCACGGCGTCGGCCTGCGCGGCCAACGGCGTCTGCGGCTGCGCCGCCAATGCCGACTGCGCGGGCCATGTCGGCCCGGCCGGCGAGAGCGCCCCCGTGTGCGATCCGGCCGACGGCTACTGCTACGCATGCGTCGCCGACTCGGATTGCACGGGTCCGGACGCCCGCGTGTGCGACCCCACGATCAACCTTTGCGCCGCGTGTCGCACGTCTCCCGATTGCGCGAACAACGGCGACGGTCCCGCCTGCGTGGATTGTGCGTACAACGGCGCTGGTACCGTCTGCCAGGGCGGCACCCCCACGCAGGTCGGGGATTGCTCCTGCGGACGCGACGCCGACTGCGTGGGCCGCGCCGGCGGTCCGCACTGCCAGGTGCAGAATGGCTTGGGCAAGTGCGGCTGCCAGAGCGTTACCGATTGCGCGCAGAGCCGCTACGGGCACGCGTGCGTCAATCCGTACTTGTCGGGCTGGCACCAGTGCGGCTGCGCCGCGGACAGCGATTGCGCGGCGGGCAAGACGTGCACCGACTACGCGTGCTCGCCGTGAGATGCGGGGCTTGAGATGCGGGGCTACGGAGCGTGCGTCGTCGAGATCGCGTAAAAGGAGACCTGACTGCCGTCGGTGGGGCCGGTGCCGACCTGGTTGGCCTGCGGGTACGACCCGGCCTTGAAGTACATCGTGGGGGTGAGCCACGAGGGATCGACGGGCTGGTGGTACATCGTCTGTCCGTTGATCGCGATGGTCAGGTCCGGCGCCTTGGTCGTCACGATGCTGTACTCGAACTTCGTCCCGAGGCCGATGCCGGTCGCGAGCGTCGTGTTGGGGGCTTTCGCGTCCGTCGTCGGGTTCGTGGTGACCTCCGCGATGAGCGTCCCGGACTGGTAGGCGAGCTCGAGGAACGTGTAGACCGTCGTCCCGTTGCCGTGGATTTGCCCGACGACCACCTTGCCGCCGGCCGACGGGATCTTGCTGACGCTCGCCGTGGCCGTGAGCGTCGCCGTGCCCGCGTTGACCAGCCAGTTGAAGTTGGCGCCGTTCTGCGTCTCGCGCAGCTCCGAGCGCGGGTTCTTCGCGTTGGTCGTCGTCACGCCCATCACCGGGCACCACATGGTCATCGCGCCGTCAGGGGCCGTGAAGAAGTACTCCGACTGGTACCCCGCGAGGAGCTGCGCCGTCGTGATGACCGTCGGGCTCCCTGGGTTGCCCGTGGGCAACGTGAGATTCCAGTTCGAGAGATTGAAGTTCTTCGACGGCGGCGGCGCGCTCGAGTCGAATTCCCCGCTGCTCCCGTCCAGAGGCGAGCTCGAACCGCTCGACGAATCGGAGGTCTGCGCGTCGGCCCCCGAGCTGCTCCCGCCCGAGCTCGAGCTGCTTTCGTGGCCGGGGGCGCTGCCGGCGCAACCGGTCGCCGCGAGAACCAGTGCCGCAAGGAGAACGCTTCGATCGAGGTTCATAGGATTCGCGCAAAACGACGATTCCAGTTCCGTGCCACGCGTTCGAAACCCGAGAGAAACGCGCGTCCTGCGAGCGCACGCGGATCGGATCGATCCGCCTCGTACGCCTGGGCACCGCTTTGCGCGGTGCACGATTCGATCCCCTGATCGGTTTGTGCACCCTCGAAAAAGCCCCGGTTTCGCGTGGAGCACGCGAGCCTTGCGCGTCGGCGGCTTCGGACGGCCACGCCGGGTCCCTGGCACCCCGACGCGACCCGCGCTTCGTTTCCGTCAGCGATAGGTCGCGATTGCGGTGACCTTCAAGATGCGACCGCAGCGAGCGGTGCCGATGTCGCCCGCGCAAACGTCCTCGACCTCGAACCGTTTGGTACCCGAGGTGAGCCCCCGCATGATGGGCGTGGTCAGGTCGTGCCCGCCCTCTTTGCACGCGGGGTCGCCGCACGGAAGCAGGAACAGGGCGGGGGCGCCGTCGACGACGTGACGCACGTGTCGGGACTCCACGGCGACAGCCGAGGCGCGCTTCTCCTCCACCTCGAGGCGAAGCGACACGAGGCTCGGCACTTGCTGCTGGAGCCGAGGCGCTTCATCCTCGCGGCGACGCCGGGCAGCGAATCGCTCTGCAGCCTCCGAGTATCTCCTGTTCATTTCGGGCTTCTTCCACCCGCGCTGGCGACGCGAGCGCGCCTAATTACCTAGCGCACGCGCACATGGCGCGCAACGCTGTCGGCGGCCCTGCTCGGCTGCCCTTGCCCTCGCGCTTCCACGTACACTCCCGCGCTCCGACGCTCTCGACGCTCCCGGAGGACGACGCGTGAAAGACGGACCGAAGAAGACCGGTAACGGCTCGCACGGCTCGCGCGGTACACGCCCATCGCACGCTTCCGACCGTACGCTCGGGATGAGCGCTCCCATCGCGCGGAGAGATTTTCTCAACGCGACGCTCGTGGCAGCGGGCGGGGCGCTCCTCGTCGACGTCTCCCCTCGCGACATCGGCTGGGATCCGGACTGGGACGGCTACGGAGGGCTGGGCGACTACGCGGGATCGAACGGCAACACGAGAGCCGCCCTCCGCTCGGCGCATGCCATGCGCGACGGAGGGTTCGAGTCGTTGCCGCCGGACGCGATTGATACGGGCGAGCGGTTCGACCTCGTCGTCGTCGGAGCGGGGCTGAGCGGTCTGGCGGCGGCCGTGCTCTTCCATCGCGGGGTGCGCCGGGCAGCGGGAGGCGGCTCGTGCCTCGTGCTCGACAATCACGCGATGTTCGGCGGCGAAGCCAAGGGCAATGCGTTCGAGGTAGACGGCCAGACGCTCGTGGCCCAACAGGGCTCCGCGTTCTTCCCGGTGCCGCAGCCGGGCGGCTTCATGGCGGGTTTCTACGATCTCATCGGGATGGACCGCCGCTCCTTCCCGTATCAGGCATGGCAAGGGCCGTCGCCGCCCATGCGCCTGAGCCAGACGCCCTACGACATGCTGGGCGAGCAGCCCGCTACCTACGGTCTCTACTTCGGCGCCAAGTTCGGACAGGCGCCGGGGCTCTGGCTGGTCGACCCCTGGGGCAAGAAGCTCGACGGCGCTCCTCTGCCCGACGCCACCAAGCTCGACCTCCTGCGATGGCGCAAAGGCCCGGCTGCTCCCGAGCTGCGCCCGGAGCGAGAGGGCGACGCGATCTCGCGGCGACTCGACTCCATGACGCTCGAAGACCACCTCATGGAGCGCCACGGCATCGGGAGGGGCACGGTGCGAGACTTTCTCGGGGTCGTCGAGGGCGGCGGCTTCGGACTCGGCGCCGACGCGCTCTCGGCCTACTGCCCCTACGCCGTCGAGATGCAGTACCCGAACGACGGAGACGACGACGCCGGCGACCAGATGTTCCCCGACGGCAACGCGGGCTTCGCGCGCCTCATGGTCAAGACCCTGGTCGACGGGGCCATCGAGGGACCGCGGTCGGTCGACGGCGTCTGCCGCAACCGTGTCCGGTTCGACGCGCTCGACCGGCCCGGCGCACCTACGCGTATCCGTCTGAGCTCGACGGTCGTCTGGGTCCAGCACTCAGGCGAGCCCGGCGCCGCGGAGGACGTGACGGTCGCCTACGTTCGGGGCGGACGCGTCTATCGCGTGAAAGCGCGTGCCGTCATCATGGCCGGCGGCTCGTGGACCACCAAGCACGTCGTGCGCGATCTCCCCTCTTCGCACCGTGAGGCCTACGCCGAGTTTTACCGTTCTCCCTGCGCGGTTCTGAACGTCGCCGTCCGGAACTGGCGCTTTCTCTACGACATGGGCATCTCCGGCTGCCAGTGGTTCGACGGCCTCGGCAACTACACGGAGGTGCGCAAGCTCGCGAGCGTGGGCGCGAGCGCGCCGACATTCGGCCCCGATTCGCCGACGGTCCTGACGCTCAAGGTCATCTACTCCTATCCGGGGCTCCCCATTGCCGCCCAGGGCGCGCGAGGACGCGCCGAGCTGTGGGGCACGTCCTTTCACGAGTTCGAGCGGAACATCCGGGAGACCTTCACCGAGATGTTCGCGCGCTCCGGATTCGACGCGAAGCGCGACATCGCAGGAATCATCGTGAACCGGTGGGGGCACGCGTACGTGAATCCCCAGCCCGGCTTCTTCTTCGGCAGCGAAGGCCGCCCCGCCCCGAGGGAGGTGCTGCGGCGCGCGCCGTTCGGACGCATCGCCTTCGCGAACACGGACCTCGCGGGCGCCATGGACCACCGCAACGCGATCGCCGAAGCGCGGCGAGCCGTCTCGCAGATCGCGGCGCTCGTCTAGGGCACCGCCGTCGAGGTAGCCTTCAGCAGAGTGGGTAGGCGGCGCACTAGCGAATTCGCGGGAGCGAATTCGGGGTGTGGGCGCAGCCCACGGAAATCGTCTAGGGCACCGCCGCTCGCGTAGCGAGCGGTCGCTTGCGACCGTTGATGGAACATCAACGGCGGTGCACTAGGGACCCTTGGGCGTACGGAGGTCGTCGCGCGTGACGGCGCCCTCTCGCCCCGTCGCCTTGCCTCGCTCGAGCAGCGACTTGAATCGCAGCACGTCTTCGTCGAGCTCGCGCTTGGGGTCGGCGCCGAAGAGCCTCGCGATCGCGTGGCCGACGGCTCCGAGGGGCGGCTCGTAGACGAACCGGATCGTCAGCCGGGTCGAGCCGTCGGCCATCGGTTCGAACCGGGCCTCTCCCCGGTTGTGGATGGTCGCCGTCTCGGTGCTCCTCCAGGAGATGTACTGGCCGTCGACCTGGTGCGTGACCAGAGCATCCCACTCGAACACGACGCCCCCGAGGCCCTCTACCTTCCAGTGCCACCGGTCTCCGTCGACCCGCTTGACCTCGCGCACGTGCCGCATGAACCGCGGGAAGTTGTCGAACGCCGCGAAGTAGGCGAACACCTCGCCCACCGGCGCCCCTACCGTCACCGTCTTTGCGATGTCGACTCCCGCGCGGCCGCGCCCGGCCCTTGCCCCATCCGCCCCGAGGAGCTCGGCGAGCGGACGGTTCGTGGTGGCGCGCAGCACGGCGGCGGCACCGGCCGCGTCGAGGAGGACGCCGGCCACGCCTCGCCGCAGCCCCGACACGAGGAGCGCGACGCCGGTCCCTCCCACGGCCCAGCGGGCTGACGGCGACCAGCGACTCCGCGCCAAGCCGTGGCGCGGCACGGTGCGCGAGCCCTGCAGCGAGGGCACGTCAGCGGTGACGTGCCGCTCGAGCGCGTCGTCGACGCTCACCACGCCGGGGACGAGCTTGATGTTCACGAGCAACCCCGCCGCCTCCTCCGCGAGAACGGGTCCGCGCACCTCGACAACGCCCTCCTTCACCGCGACGTCGATCGCGTGCGGATGCGAGCAGTGCCGTCCCAGGCAGGCGCGCACGCGCTCGGCCAGCACCTCGTCGTCTACCCGGCGAGAGTCGAAGAGCCAGCGCAAGCGCGCCCCGAGACCGTGGACGCGGTGCGAAGCGTCGTCAACGGCCTTGTTCGCGCTGCGCGCGGCCGCGTGCGCGAGGTGGTCGGCTTCGTCGCGAAGGCGCGCGCGGCGCCGCCGGCCCTGGTTCGGGTCGAGGCCGTACATCAGCGCGGCGCCCACCGCGAGCGCAGCGGCGTAGCCCAGCTTGCCCATGGAACCTCCGTTTCCCGGCTTGAGGAGGCAAGCGCCGTGCAAATTCGCGCCGGCTGGGGCATCCGGCGCGGAAAACCGGAGCGAGCCGCCGGCCTTCCCGCCGCGATGGGAACCGCCGAGGCGCGGCCTCGACGCGAGGCGGCGCGCCGCGGATGTAGGACCGAAGTAGCGTCTGGGCCGCGGCTTTTGTTGACCCCGTAGCAAAAGTGGCGCTCTCCTCGCTGCCAAGGAGCCTCGAACCATGGCGAAATCGAACGCCACGAAGAAGAAGCCCCTCTCGAAGAGCGCGATCCTCCAGGCGGTCACGGAGGCGATCGGCGAGGAGATCTCTCGCAAGCAGGTCAGGCAGGTCGTCGAGACGCTCGTCGACGTCGGGCACAAGGAGCTCAAGAAGAACGGCATCTTCGTGCTCCCCGGCTTCGCGAAGTTCGTCGTCGTCAAGAAGCCCGCGCGTCCTGCGCGCGAGGGCATCAATCCGTTCACCAAGGAGAAGCAGATGTTCGCGGCCAAGCCCGCGAGCAAGAGCGTTCGTGCCCGCCCGGTCAAGGCGGTCAAAGACGCCGTGGTCTGAATCCCAGCGGCCTCCGCGTGCAGGGCGCGACGGCGGTTGCCGCTTCGCGCCCGTGCGTACGGCAGCGCGCGCGACCGCAGCGCCGTCAGCTCTCGACGTACCCGCGCGGGTGGCTTTTCATCCACGCCCACGCGTCGCCGACGATCTGCGCCAGGTCCTGCTTTCTCGGTTCCCACGCGAGCTCACGCCGCGCAAGCTCCGAGCTGGCGACGAGCATGCTCGGATCCCCCGCGCGACGGCCGACGATCGCGTGCGGGATCGCCTTTCCGGTGACCTTCGAGGCGACCTCGATGACTTGCCGGACCGAATACCCGCCGCCACCCCCGAGGTTGTAGGCGCTCGAAGGGCGTCGCTCGAGACCGGCTATCGCGAGAACGTGAGCGCGCGCCAGGTCCGACACGTGGACGTAATCGCGGACGCACGTACCGTCCGGCGTCGGATACGTGTCGCCGAAGACGGACAGCCCGGGCCTTGCGCCACTCGCCACCTGCAGCACGAGGGGAATGAGATGGCTCTCCGGCTCGTGCACCTCGCCGTTGCGCTCGGTCGCGCCGGCGGCGTTGAAGTACCTCAAGCAGGCGAACGCCAGCCCGTACGCTCGCCCGTACCACGTGAGGATTCGCTCGAACGCGAGCTTGGTTTCGCCGTACGCATTCGTCGGAACGAGGGGAGCGCTCTCGAGTATGGGCCCCCCTGGCGGATCTCCGTAGACGGCGGCCGTCGACGAGAAGACGAACCGCCTCACCCCTGCGCCGACGAGCGCGTCGAGGAGCGCGAGCCCGTGGGTGACGTTGTTCCGGTAGAAGGCGGCCGGGTCGACCATCGAACGCTCGACGAGCGAGCTCGCGGCCATGTGAACGACGACGTCGATGCTCGCGTCGGAGCAAACTCGGGTGACGAGCGCGGCATCGGCGATGTCTCCGCGGACGAGGCGGGCAGGCGGAGTCACGGCGGTGGCGTGGCCGGACGAGAGATTGTCGAGCACGAGGACCGTCTCGGCCCCGGCCGCCAGGAGCTCTTCCACCACCACGGAGCCCACGTAGCCTGCGCCGCCCGTCACGAGGGCTCGCATCGGGCCCCCCTGCGGGACGCCCGAACAGCGGCGCGTCCAGTCCCGGTCGTGCCGGTGTGACCGAAGCGTGACGGTCCCCCCCCTTCCCGGCGCTACACGCCCTCCCTGTCGGATTTGGGCGCCGGTTTGGGCAAGCGCGCGAGCCCGGCCGCAAACCCCTGGGAGAACACGACGTGGTCATCCTCATCTTCTTCGTCCTCCACTGGCAAGCGTCCGTCTTTTTCCAGACGTTCTTTCTGCACCGCTACGGCGCGCACCGGATGTACTCGATGAGCAAGGGATGGGAGCGTTTCTTCCACCTTGCCACGTACCTCGCGCAGGGCCCGAGCTTCCTCTCGGCGCGCGCGTACGGAATTCTGCATCGGATGCACCACGCCTTCAGCGACACGCCGAAAGATCCGCATTCGCCCCGTAACCATAGCGGCGTCATCACGATGATGCTGTCGACCAAGAAGAAGTACGACGACTTCGCCTACCGCCGCGTAGAGCCCGAGGCGCGCTTCGACGGCGGGCTTCCGGACTGGCCCGCGCTCGACCGACTGAGCCAGTCTTGGCCGGCGCGCATCGCGTGGGGTACGGCGTACACGCTCTTCTATTTCCAGTTCGCCACCCACGCGTGGATGTACGCCCTGCTCCCGATGCATTACGTCATGGGGCCCATCCACGGCGCCATCGTGAACTGGTGCGGGCACCGCTACGGGTACAAGAACTTCGACAACGGCGACGACTCGCGTAACACGCTCATCTTCGACTTCGTGACCGCCGGCGAGCTCTTTCAGAATAACCACCACAAGTTCGGTATGAGCCCGAACTTCGCAATCCGCTGGTTCGAGCTCGATCCCACCTACCAGATCATGCGCCTCCTCGGGTGGATCGGGATCATCGACATGGGGGGAGCCCAGGTCGCTCGAGCACCGCGAGCACCTGGAGACGCCCGCGCCCCGTCTGCGTAAGCGGCCCCGTCTAGCGCCGCCGCGTCTTTGGCGGTACCCTATCTGGATCGTGTTGCGACTCTCGAGGGCATGGACGGCCGGGTTCCCCGTGGTGGCCATCGCGCTCAGCTGCGGCGGCGCCGAGACGCATTCCGGGATAGCGGGGGGCCAGGGGTCGGGGGCCGACGCGGCGAGCCTCTTCGGAGGGGACGGCTCCCAGGGGGTCCCCATCGGCCGGCCGTGCCAGTCCGACACCGACTGCGGCGCCGGTGGTGTGTGCGACCCGGCGATGCACACGTGCGGCTGCGGCGGCACGCAGGTCACGGCGCAGACCGTCGCGCCCAACCTGCTCATCGTGCTGGACCGATCGTGCTCGATGCGGCAACTCGTCGCCGGCCTACCCAAGTGGACGATCGCGGCCGGGGCGCTGACGAAGCTCACCCGGGCGTATACGAACCGGATCCGCTTCGGGCTCGAGCTCTTTCCGGAGCGACACGCCACGAGCCAGTGCATGGTCAGCAGCATTCCGGTCCCCGTCGGGCCCGCAAACGAGACCCCGATCCAGCAGCTGCTCGCGGCGTCGCTGAGCGCCACGGACCCGAACTATCCGAGCGGTCCCTGCGTCACGCCCATCGACACGGCCATGGCCGAGGCGGCGAGCGATCCGGGGCTCGCCGATGCGTCTCGCGGCGACTTCGCGCTCCTCATCACCGACGGCCAGCAGGCAGGGTGCACCACGCCCGGCGGCGGCAACCCCGCGACGCTGAGCACCCTCCAGGCCATGCGCGCGAAGGGCGTGCGCACCTTCGTCGTCGGGTTCGGGTCTGGCGTGAGCGTCAAGTCGCTCGACGCGTTCGCGATGGCGGGCGGCGCGCCCAACGCCGCCGGGCCGAACATGTTTTACAACGCCGCGGACCCCGCCTCGCTCGACGCCGCGCTGACGGCCATCGCCCAGTCGACGCTCTCGTGCACGCTGAAGCTCTCGGCGTCTCCACCCAACGGGGACGCGAGCCTCATCTACGTGTACTTCGACAAGACGCCCCCGCCCGTCGCGCGCGACACGAGCCACGCGAACGGCTGGGACTACGACGCCCAGTCGAACTCGGTCACGTTCTACGGAATGGCATGCTCCGAGCTGGAGAGCGGTCAGGTGACCGACGCGGAGGTCGTCTTCGGGTGTCCCGGCGGACAGGCGCCCGACCGGCCCGATCCGGTAACCGGGGCGGCCCACGTCATCTCGGCGTCGCGAGCAGCTGCCACAGCGCTCGCCCTAGCCAGACCAGAATGGCCAGGTCGACGATCGCCAGGACGGCCGGCGCGATCGGCCATGGAACGGGGCTCGCCTCGACCACACCCGCGGCACCGAACCAGGGGCGCGCCGTACGCCCGTCGAAGAGGATCGCCTCGCCGAGCAGCGGCGCCGCCCAATACCCGCCCGCGGGCCACCACGCCGGAAGCCCGAAGACGAGCGCCGCGCGCCGGATCGCCGTGTACGAACGCTCGTCGCGGAAGATGCGAGCCGGACCGAGCCCGAGCGCGCTCGCCGCCACGCCGACGCCCATCACGATCGGCCCCGAGTCGAGGTCGGCGCCTCCTCCGCGACCTGTCGGCCACTCGCGAAAGCCGCCGACGCCGAGAATCGCCTTTCCGAGGACCTGTCGCTCGCGCACGTACTGGTCGAGCGCGGCGTTCGCGTCGAGCTGCGCCAGGTAGAGCGCCGTCCAGCTCGTGGCGCAGCCGCGCGGCACGTTCGCATTCGCGATCGGGGAGACCGATGACGGAAAGAGGCCGGTCGCGGGGTCGGCGCGAAGCCGCATGACGTGAAGAAAGCCCCGCAGAGGCTCTTCGTGCAAAGACGTCCCGTTCATCACGTCGTAGAGCTTCATCGCGAGGAGCGACACCGACTGATCGGCGGGCCACATCGGAGATCCGGGGTAGGACGGCGCGTGAAAGCTGCCCGTCTCCAGGGTCCGGGCGCGCAGGTGCCGGACGAGGCGCTCCTGCAAGCGATCGGTGTCCGTCGTCGGAGGACAGGCAGCCCCCTTGCACCGCACGTAACGCTCGATCCCGAGAATCAGCCCGAGATGGCTCCAGAACAGGTTGTGGTCGTCGAGCGACGTCGCGGCGGTCGTGACGGCGTGCGTCGGCGAGACAGGGGCCGAGAGGGCTCGCCGCACGACCTCACGGAGGCTCTCGTGAACCTCGGGCGCTTTGTCCGGCTCGGCCACGTACACGTTGAGAAGGCCGCTGGCCATGTGCGACAGGGCGACGATCCCGAACTGCGGCGTGAAAACGTCGAGCGTTCCATAGCCATGGAAGGGTCTTCGGAGGTGACGGGTGATCGTGCGATATTCGCGGGTCGACGAGGGCAGCTCGTCGAATTCGGCGCGGGCGGACACGCTCACGGCGGCCAGAAGCCCGGGCAGCGGCGCCGCAGCGACGGCGAGGAGCAGCCCCCAGAGAAGTCCCTTTCCCCTCATCTCGGCTGACTCCGCGGTTCGCCAGGACCCGCTAGACCCCGTGGGCCTGCTGGAGCGCCGACTTCGTGCCCTCGTCGAGGGTCCCCGTCACGGGGAGTCCTTTGTCTTTTTGAAATGCGGCGATCACACGGGCGACCGCCGCGGCGTCGCTCGAGTCGACGCGGGTCCGGGCGGAGATGTACCCGAGAGCGCCGAGTCGCTGCAGAACGCCCGTCGGCTCCGTGATCGGGTCCAGGTGACCGATGCGCACGCGGCGGACGAGAGGCACCTTCGGAAATTCCACCACCAGTTCCTGCACCGTCACGGGGACGGTCAACGAGAGCTTGCCGGTGCCATCGGTGGTGAACTCGTTGGGCGGTGGCAGCCCGTGGACGATGCACTTGGCGCCCGCGAGCGCGTTCCCCTCTTGCGCGAACGTCAAGGACAGCGTCGTCGTAGGCTCTGTCGCGACGAACGTGTTCACGGCCCCCACCGCAAGCGACCGCCACTCCGTTGGGTTCTCCGGCACGTAGAGAATGTCGCCGCAGCAAAGAACGTTCGGCTTGCCCCTCAGCTTTTTGAGGTCTGCGTTCTTCGGATCGTTCCAGACGGTGTCGGCGTCGAACCCCCTCCGATGCGCGATGAGGAGGAGATGATCCCCGGTGCGGACGACGTACGGTACCATCATCGGCGGCTCTCCTCGGCGGGCGGGCGTTCCTCGGAATCTGCAACGCCTGGGGAAGAAATGCTACATGTTGTGCGGCTCGAGATGCTCACCATCGTGGCCGAGGACGGTGACACGTGGGAGTCGATCGCCTCCGATCGGGGGGTCACGTTGACGGCGCTCCTCGTCGCGAACGACCTCGATCCGAGCGCGTCCTACGACCCCCCGGACCCGGGCACGCCGGTCGCCCTGCCCGAGCCCCCGCCCGAGGTGGCATGCGCCCCCGGTGAAGATCATTCGCTCGACACCGCCGCCGAGTCGAACCTGTGGGTGCGCCTCGATCTGACCCCCGACGCCGCCGACGACAGCCAAGACAGCGTCCGCCTCTACTCGGACGACGGCAGCGTCGATGTCACGCTGGCCATCGCCACGCACTATACGGCCAACGACACCACCGTCGACCTCCTCTTCGACTCGGTCGACCCCTCGCTTCGGTACTCTATCGACCTCGTCTCGCCGGGCGAGGACTCGGTGACGCTCGTGACGGATGCTGCGTTCGAGGATCTGAACGACGACTCGCTTCCGGACCCCCCTCCGGACTCCTCGGGGCCGGACGCGGGCCCTGACGATGACGGCGATCGCATGCTGCCGGCGCTCGTCGAGGCCGACCTTCCGTCCGACGACGATGAGGCCATGGCCTGAGCACGACGGCTCGGCAGCCAGGCTCTCAGAAATAGCCCGACGCAAGTGCGAACAGGCCCATCGCGTGAGCCAGAGAGGAGGCCACGAGCCCCGACCGGCTCCGCGCGTACGAGGCGACGAGCCCCTGCCAGAAGACGAACAAGAGCAGCTGCAGACCGGCGCGACTCAGCAAGACCGCCAGCTCTACGTGGCATAGCGTGAAAAGGACCGTGGAAAGAAACCGCGCATTCTTCGGATTCGTGCCGCGAGCGAGGAGCCCCGTCAGATACCCCCGGAACAGAACTTCCTCGAGTGTCCCCTCGGCCAGACTGAAGAAGGCGAGTGCCGTCAGCGCCGTCGGCGAGAACCCGAACAACTGCACGCGGGTCAGCGACGCGGTATCGGGAATCACGTCCCCCATCAGGGAACTCGCCGCGACGGGAGCTACCATGACCGCCGCCGCGATGGCGGCGACCAGCAACGCGTATCCCAACGAGGGCCGTGTTGGCGCGAGCGTCGATCGCAACTCGCGCTCGGACACGTAGAGCCATGCCGTCGCGGCGGCGCAGACGGCGGCCAGCCCGAAGAGCGCCGGAGGGGACGGGCTGAGAAATGGGCCGGCCATGCCCGAGTCGACGAGCACGCCCGTGGTGGTCATCGCGTCGCGCGCGAGCACGAACACCGCGATGAAGATTGCCAGGCGCACACCCGGAAGCGAGCGAGGCAACCGGCGAAAAAGGAGCGCGGCGAGGATGGCGAACACGAGCCCGAGGCGAGGCGCCGCGGCCATCTGGTGGAACGCAGCAAGCCCGGATATGAGCCGATCGATGGGCTTCACGCTCGTCAGGGCCACGAGAAGAACGACGACTTGGGCGGGGCGAGGATGACGCCGAGGTCGATTGTGGCCTGGCCCTTCATCCAGAAATCACGGGCGGTGCCGGCCTTCAGCTCGACGCAGGCGGCGTGGACGCAGTTCGACGCGCTTCGAAGGCCATCTCCTGGTTTCACGGAGTAGAGACCGGGGTAGAACGGGTGCCACTCGTAGCAGTCCTGAAACCAGGCCTTGAACGTGCCGGCCGTGAAGTCCGCAATCCAGTCGAATCGGTCGATGGCCCCGAACGCAAAGCGAAAGTCCTGCCCGTCCATCGAGTCCGCGTAGTCCCTCTGCTCGATCCGACGGTGTCGCACGATACGGCCCGACTTGCCCAGGATGGCGCGCCGTAGCTGCTCTCGGATCTTGTCGTCCTGGCGGAGCAGGCTCTCGATGTTGGCGTCTTCGACGAAATTGGCCCCTGCCCCGCCGTCGAGAAACCAGTTCAGGTGAGCGAGCGCGATGGGCTTGTCCAGAAACTTGCCGACGATGGCAGCCCGCACGACGTTCTCGGGACTCAACTCGGAGCAGATGACGGATTCGAGCCGTTCGCTGCACGGACGCGCCTGGATGTCGGCC
This sequence comes from uncultured delta proteobacterium, assembly GCA_963720145.1. Lineage (GTDB taxonomy): Bacteria > Myxococcota_A > Polyangia > Polyangiales > Polyangiaceae > Palsa-1150. Next base: position 126,806 of record CAVREO010000022.1, on the reverse strand, counting down.
CACCGTCCGCAGGGCTTGTGATCGTGCTTCACGCCGGGCGTAAAGACGACGACGCCAGCCCCGACGACGTGAACCGAGGCCCCCTTGCCGGCGGAAGGGCGCGACGGGCCGGGCGACCGCGTGGGAGAGCGTTGCGCCGTGTTCGGACCGCTCATGCGCTTCCGCGCACGCTAGGCCGACCCCCCACCAAGCGTCAACGCCAGCCGGCGCGCGCTAGCGCACGATGATCGACACGGGGTCGCTCCAGTCGCCCACGCCGCTCTTCGTCACGGTGCGGTACCGGAAGTACGCCGTCGTCCCCGGATGGAGGCCGGATACGATCGTGCTCGCCCGCACGGTGGACGGCAGGGTCGTCCACGTCTTCATGCCGTCGACGCTGTCGGCCCACTCGTAGGAGACGTACTTGCCCGCCCGGGGCGCGATGAGCTTCACCGATCCGGAGACGGGTCCAGGTTGCGCGGCGAAGACGCGCAGCGGGAGCACGCGCTTCCTCTTCACGAAGATTCCCGCGCTCTCGATGATTGACGCTCCGTGCTCGATGTCGGCGTTGGCCACCACCTGGACGTACAGGCACAGGTTGTCGAGAAGGATCTCGAGCGCTTGGCGCTTGTCGTTTCGTACGGGCACGGTCCCCATCGTTCGCGCCCGCCTCGCTATCTCGGCGGCTTCGAGCGCGTCGATGGCGGCTTCGAGCGTCGCCAGCGGCGGCTCCGGCGAAGGAAACCGGGGGTTGCCCGTCATCGCGAGCACGATGCTGCGCGCGTACGTGACGAGCTGGGGCACGCGGTATCGGGGGCGCTTCAAGACGGCGAAGGCACGCGATGCGGGTTTGGTCAGGCTCATCCTGTCGACCGGCACGCTACCCGGTTCGACCGAAGGAGGCACCGTACGTCTCGCAAGTGACGGAAATCAAAACGGATGTCACGCCGCGAGCCATCGATGGACCTCGGGTGACTCGTGGCGCGACACCGCGAGTCATCTCTGGACCTCGGGTGACTTGCTGCGCGACATCGCGAGTCATGGGTGGACCCCCGGTGACTTGTCGCGCCGCACCGCGAGTCATGGATGGACCTCGGGTGACTCGTCGCGCAGAACCGCGACTCACGGATGGACCTCGGGTGACTCGTTACGCCACACCGCGAGTCATGGATGGACCTCGGGTGACATGATTCTCGACACCGGCAGGGATGGATGGACCCTGGGTGACCAGCCGATTCGTCGTACCCTGGTCGAGTCCATGTCCGCGAGCGACGAGCGAGGCGCGTTCGACCGGATCGTGCGCATTCTCGTGCCGTATCTCGGGGAGAACATGGCGCGCGCCGCGCTCGAGGTCAGCCGGCGCAAGCTGGGCCTCGTCGGCGCGCGCGTGCAGCCCGGCGAAATCGAACCGCTGATCGAGCAGATGAAGCCGGGGTTGCGGGTCTTTCTCGGCGCCGAGCAGACCCATCGAATCCTGGCCGAGATCCGCGCCGCGCTGAGCGACGAGGAGGGGAACGGATGAAACGAATCGCTGCTCGTCGAGTCGTCCTCCCGTTCGTCGTCGTGGCGTGCGCGGTCTACCTGCCGAAGGCCCTCTGGCCTCACGCGGCGATGTACGTCGACGTCCTCTCGCCGCTCCGGCTTCGTATCCTCGGAGCGGCAGCGGAGCTCGCGTGCCTCGGACTCGGCGCCATCTTCTGCCTGCGCAGCGCCGCACGGTTCGAGCGCGAGAACCCGGCGCGTTGGCCATGGCTCGCGATTGGCGGCTGGCTGGCGCTCTGGGCGCTCGGTCAGGCCGTTCTCATGTACCTCGCGTTCGTCCGCCAGGTGCTCCCCCCCGTGCCCTCGGCGGCCGACGGGCTGTTTCTGCTCGGATACGGCCTGCTCTTCACCGGGCAGGTCCGATTCATCTTCGTGTATCGCGCGTCGGGTTTTCCGGTGGGCAGCGGACGGCAGCACCTTCTCATCGCGGGGGCCGCCGTGGTCGTCCTCGGAGCGCTGGCGTGCGCCCTCCTCGCTCCCATGGTGCGCTCGGAGGCGCCGTTCGCCGAACGCTTCATCAACATCGCGTATCCCGTGATGGATCTCGCGGCGCTCGTGCCGACTCTCGTGATGATACGCATCGCTCTCGCCTTCCGCCCCGGCAAGGTCTGGACGGTCTGGGCGGCGCTCCTGGCGGGCTTCGCGCTCATCGCCGCGGGCGACTTCGTCGCGGCGTTTCTCTGGACGAGCGAGCAAGTATCGGGGAACCCCTGGATTCACCTGAGCTACCTCCTGGGCTACTTCTTCGCGGCGTGCGGCGCGAAGCTTCAAGAGGAGCTGCTCACCGAGTGAAGCCGACGGCGTCGCCATCGCGTGTTCCCACCCCCCAATCCTTCCCGTCTTCCCGTCTTCCTTTCCAACTCTCTCTCTCTCGGCGCCGACCTCGACGCGGTCGCGGGAGAGAGAGAGAGAGAGAGAGAGAGTTGGAAAGGAAGACGGGAAGACGGGAAGTGGATTGGGGATTGGGATTGGCTCCGCCCCGGCGTCCCTGCGTGCATGCCCCTCGAGGACCGCATGCCACCCAGGCGGGATCCCCCTTCATGAACGCATGCCGCCCAGGCGTCCACGCGTGGATGCCCCTTTATGACGCATGCCGCCCGGGCGTCGGCCCGCGGATGCCCGGCGTCCGTGCACGAATCACATGGCCCATCCGCACGGATGGCTTCCCTCGTCCGCCCCGCGGCTTCCTGCCCGCATCCGGCGTGGCCCGGCGGGGCATGCTAGACAGCGCGCCTTCTCCATGATCGTCCTCTCCAGCGTCACCAAGCGGTTCGGCCCGAAGATTCTCTTCGAGAACGTCAGCCTTCAGTTCGACCCGGCCAAGCGCTACGGCGTGACCGGCGCCAACGGCGCGGGCAAGTCGACGCTCATGGACATGCTCGCGGGGCAGGAAGACTCGGACACCGGCAGCATCGCCATCCCGGGCGGTCTCCGGCTGGGCGTCCTCGAGCAAAACCACTTCGTGTACGACGCGCAGCGCATCGTCGACACGGTCATGGCCGGCAAGGCCGAGCTCTGGGCCGCCATGGTCGAGAAGGAGAAGCTCCTCGCCGGCCACGTGGACGACACGGTGGGCGTGCGCCTGGCCGAGCTCGAGGGCACGATCGCCGAGCACGACGGCTACTCGGCCGAGAGCGAGGCCGCCGAGCTCCTCGTCGGCCTGGGCATCCCCGCCGAGAAACACGGCGAACCGATGCGCAGCCTGCCGAGCGGCTACAAGCTGCGCGTCCTCCTGGCCAAGGTGCTCTTCGGCCGGCCCGACGTGATGCTCCTCGACGAGCCGACCAACCACCTCGACCTCGAGTCGATCCACTGGCTGATTCGCTTTCTCGTCGACGAATTCAAGGGGACCTTGCTCGTCGTCTCGCACGACCGGCACTTCCTCAACTCGGTCGCGACGCACATCGCCGACATCGATTTCCGCACGATCATGATTTACACCGGCAACTACGCCGAGTTCGTGGCGGCCAAGTACGAGAACCAGCAGCGCGCCGCGGCGGTTGCGCAGAGCGCCAAGAAGAAGATCGACGAGCTGCAAGACTTCGTGCAGCGCTTCGGGTCGCACGCGTCCAAGAGCAAGCAGGCGCAGAGCCGCCTCAAGCAGATCGAGAAGCTCGAGGACGTGGTCGAGACCAAGGGCGCGAAGCGCTCGAGCCTCATCCGTCCCTACGTGCGCTTCGACGGCGGCAAGCCGAGCGGGCGCGACGTCGCGCGCATGGAGGGGGTGCGCAAGGCGTTCGGCGCGAACGTCGTCCTCGACGGCGTGAGCCTGAACGTGAACCGCGGCGACCGCATCGCGTTCATCGGCCGGAGCGGCATCGGCAAGTCCACGCTGCTCAAGATGCTCGTCGGCGGGTACAAGGCCCTCGACGCCGAGACGAAGCCGTACGCGCTCGCTCCCGACGCGGGCGAGGTGCGCTGGGGTCACGACGCGAGCGTCGGGTACTTCGCGCAGGACCACCACGAGGCCCTCGGCGAGACGGGAAAGGGCACGACTCCGTACGAGTGGCTCTACCGCTTCGACAAGCAGCGCCCGCAGGAGGAGATCCGCGCCATTCTCGGGCGGCTGCTCTTCAGCGGCGACGCGGCGCTCAAGCCCACCGAGGCCCTCTCGGGGGGCGAGGCCGCGCGGCTCCTCCTCGGCAAGATGGTGCTCGGACGACACAACGTCCTCGTCCTCGACGAGCCCACCAACCACCTCGACATCGAGTCGATCGAGGGGCTGCTCGAGGGCCTGCAGAAGTTCGAGGGGACCGTGCTCTTCGTGAGCCACGATCACCACTTCGTCGCGGCGCTGGCCACGCGCATCGTCGAATTGCGCGATCGTGCGCCCGGCAGCAAGGGCAGCGGCTGCGAGATGTCCGAGTTCAGCGGCACCTACGAAGAGCTGATGGAGCAGCGCGGCGGGGAGCGCCCGCGCGCGGCCGGCGGTCGGTAGGCCCGGCGCGTGCGACCAAGCACCTGTCTAGCTTGGCCCGTCACCGCTCGTCGACGTACCGCTCTCCGTCCCACCGGTAGCACGGCCCGTAGCGGCCGTACTTCGTCCCCTCGCGCAGACACGTCTCCGGCCAGCAGCCCGCCAGCCGGTCCTTGCTAGGGGTCAGACGGGTTGGGTGACCCCTTCACGTTGGGGGCTAGCTGCCGCATGAGGTGCCCCGAATTCGCTGCGGTGATGACGCTTTTCTCAAAGTTCGGCTTCGGAGTAAGCGTTAGACCGATCTCCGTCAGTCTACCGCGCATTACTTCGCAACCGTGCGGAAGGCCGAGCCTTACGCCGACCCGGTCGCCCTCGCGATCGTAGATCGCCCACTCCGTCTCATAGCCAAGTAGGCTGTACTCGCATGGCAAGTCGGCGTCTCGAAATCTCATCAGGTACGGATCGACCTTCATAGCCTGGGTGACTTCGCTTTCGTCGAAGAAATCGAACAGGTTCGCTGAAGGGTCCAAGTCTCCCCGTCGCAACTTTGTCAGATCAACCGTGCGGAAGTGCTGGGTCGCAGACGGGTGAGCGCCGCCGCAATCGGCGTAGAACTGCTCGTAGACGGAGACGATCGCACCTACGACGCTCAGGACTTGCCCCGAAAATTCGTGGTCGCAATCAACGGACGCCAGGTCGTCGTGGTAAATGACGAAGGTCGAGCCATGGGGATCTTCACCCCACGCCCGATCCGGAGTCCACCGTATGGTCCAACCGTCGCTCGTGAGCTTCTTCGCTTCCGTTCGAGTACGGACAATCGGTGAACTCTCGGCGCTCGAGCTCTCGGACTTGCTGGGCGCCGCATCGATTCCGCCGGATCGGGCGTCAAGCCGTGACGCGTCGTGTGCCACACTCGGCCCTTGGCCAGACGTTGCGCCGCTAGAGTCTGACTTCGATTTGTTGCACCCAACCATCAGCATCACGACGAGCGTCGACGATCGCAATCGTCCCCAGCTCACGGACGGCTCGTGCGCCGAGCGTATGCCGCGGCGAGGTTCGCGTCATAATGGTTCCTGCTAAATCCGGCGCCGTTGTACCCCCTGGCCACGGTCGCCCAATCGTGAGCGTTCAGGGGGGCAACCAGCCCCCTGTGGCGCAACAATTCGGCGAAATCCTGAAGCTGGTTTAGTTCGGAGCCAAACTCATTGCGCACGAGATCCTGCACGGTCGGGGCTCCCGTCTCAGCAAAGTACCTACCCACGATTTGGAAGCGGCCATAGGACGCAGACCTCAACGCAGCATCCACTCCGGAGCGCAAGATCATCGCACCGTACAAGAGGCTCCACTCGTTGGACTGTCTACCGTCATGATAGGGGTCGCTCGCGGGCCAAGTCCGATGGCAGAGGTGTGGATGCGTTTGGACGAACGCGTCGGCACGAGCTGCGCCGACGGCTACCGTGGCTTGAGCGTGAAAAACGTGGAGTTCGTGGCGTAGTGTCGGCCGACCATCGGGCGCAAACGGGGCGCCCGACTCAATGTCTGGAATGGCATGAAAGGCCGCTACCTCGACGCCGAGACGAGCGGCGGTCGCTTGATAATCGGCCTCCGTGGCGCCCGGAGCAGCGGGGTTTGGCTTGGGAAGTCGCCATCGGTCGCGAGGCCGGTGAGCTCGTCGAGCTCCGCGATGGTGCACGATTGGGACGCGAGGTGGTCGTCCATGAACTGGACCTTGACGGTCTTCGTCGGGACGTTGCTGACGAACGAGTTCGTCGTCCCCGTCTGGAGCGCGAAGGTCTTCGCTTCGCCCGGGTCGGGGATGTACAGGATGTCGGTCGGAGCGAGGATGTTGGGGTCCGTTCGAGCCTACGCAGATCCGCGTTCTTCTCGTGGCTCCACACGTCGTCGGCGTCGAAGCCGAGCTTGTGAGCGAGCTTGGCGAGGTAGTCCCCTTGCTTGATCACGTATGGTTGCATCGATCCGCTCCCACACCCTGTCGTTCCGCGTGGCACGATAACATCTCGACCAGAAGCCTCCTCGAGGACCGCAGAAGCTTTCGAGTGGACCGTGCTCATCGTGAGAGGAGCTGATGGAGCAGCAGCGTGGCGATCGGCAGCGCGCTGCCGGTCAGGCCTGAACGGACACTGTCAGGCCACCATCCTCTCGCGCAGCGCGTCAGGCCTGAACGAGCTCCCGGGCCACCTTCCCTCACAGAAGAGCCGCTGCTAGGCTGCCGCCCGGGTAGCGAAAGCAATTGTGGGCGTGGGGCCGCCACGAACGGGGCTCCGAGATGCCTGCTGGGCAGGCTTCCGGGGTACTTGTTCGGGATCTAGTCGCGCGCGTGAAAACGGAGGTTCATATGAGTATTCGTTGGCTTTTGATGTCTGGGTTGCTCTTGGCTGGCAGTGGCGCGGTGGCGACATTGCAAGCGTGCGGCACCAGCGGATCGGACGGGAGCTCGAGCTCCAGTAGCGGATCCGGCTCCACGTCGAGCTCGGGTTCCTCGTCGGGGTCGTCCTCCGGGTCGAGCTCCGGCGGGTCGTCGGGCTCCAGCTCGGGAGGCAGCTCCGGGTCCACCTCGGGAAGCAGCTCCGGCTCTGGCTCGGGAAGCAGCTCTGGCTCCAGCTCGGGAAGCAGCTCGGGAAGCAGCTCCGGCTCCAGCTCGGGAAGCAGCTCCGGCTCCACGGGCGACGGCGGACTGATGTTCGACGACGCCGGCAACGTCCCGGGCGCCATGTTCACGAGCCCTGAGTGTGCCTGCGGCACCGGCGCCCCTTCCGGGTGCGCCGTGTGGCGGAACGTGTTCATGACCAACTACGGATTCCCGGACAACTCGCCGCCGTCCGCCATCATCATGGGTGGCGGTCCACACAAGATTGCGACGGAGGGAGCGGGTACGTACGCCGATCCGATTACGGTCGCGACCGACAACAGCGAGCTCGCAGCGGGCACGCTCGTATACAATCCGATAACCCAGAAATACTACGTCGTGGAAGACGAATGCGTGGAGTGCGACGCAGACTGGGCCTGCAAGTACGATGACAGTGACGATGCTGGCCCGGGCAATCCGCCGAGCCCGTGCACGAAGAAGTGGTATCACCACCTCGACTTCTGGATGGGGCCGAACACGAACGCGAACAACCAGTATGGGACTGCGATGAACCCGGGTCCCTTGTACAACCCATCGCAAGACTGCGAGGCGCTCACCACGCTCGGCGATGTCTACAACATCAACAACGCCATCGACGGCGGTCCCGGCTACGGCACCACCAACGGAACCGTCATCATCAATCCGCCGGACGGTCTCCCGGTCAGGTCGGGCCTCCTGTTCGACACAGCGGGTAAATGCTGGACGGACAGGCAGGTCCTGCCGATAGACATGGTTTGCCACTGAGGCAGCCCGCGAGCGAAGGACTGGCTCGCTGACGACTCTGGCGGGGAGCTGCTCGTGCTCCCCCGCCAGTGCCGACACTCAGGGCGCGGCGAAGACGTAGAGCTGGCCGTTCACGCCGACGGCAATCCGACCCGCGCCGAGGCCGATCGGGGTGTTCCAGCCTTGAACGGACGTCGACATCGCGGTGCTGTTCCCCGTGAAAAGCTTCTGTCCGGTGTCGCCGTCGTAAGCCCACAGGTGATCGTTGGCGGCCCAGACGATGGTCGACGTGCGCGCATTCGAAGCGCCGTCGGTCGTCGTCACCATCGGCGAACCGAGCCATGAGTCGGGCGCGCACCACGCGATGCGCGCGGAGAAGCCCGACGCGCTCGGCACGACCTGCACGGCGACCAGGCTCCCGATATTCGCCGGCGAGCCTGGACAGCACGGGGCGCCAGCGTCTCCCCCTTGCTCTTGTTCGAGGTGAAAGGCCACGTAGGTGCCGCGGCTCGTCGTATACGCAGCCGGGGCGCCCATGATCTGGCACGAGGCGACGGATTGGCGGAGGAGTTGCCCGCCGATTCCTCCGAGATTGTCGCGATCGATCAAGTAGAAGTTTGAATCCTTGCCACCCGCCGCGACCAGGTGCGGCCGGAACGCCCCCGGCATGTCGAAGAGGACCTCGCTCGCGCCGCCGAGGTCCAGGTCCCTCGTGTCGAGCGTGTGCCAGTTGCTCGGGGCGTAGTAGTCGGCGGTGTTGCCCGAGAACGTCGGACCGCTCGGCGTCGCGGCGAGGCGGATGACCGCCTCACCCCCGGCCCAGCTCGGAGCACTCACGGTGTTCCCCGTGACAGGAAAGATCGACGTGCCGTCCGTGGGCAACGCGCCGGGTCCCCAGATTCCGCCCCGGTACGCGCTCGTGTGCCAGGCACCGGGATTCTGAGGATTGGCGACCGGAACCCCGACGACCCAGCCCTGATACGTCGGCAGGGTCTTGGGGCAGTCACCGATGAGCCCCCCGTAGGCAACGTAGAGCACGCCGTTCACGAGTTGCAGCGCCCCGCGCTGCTTTTGCCAACCCGGAGTGAAGCCGCTCACCACGGCGCCGACATCGACCGGCCACCCGGGGAGCACGCTTCCGTCGGCGAGGCGGACCGCATACACCATGTGCTTCGCGGTCGCGTTGTTGTCGGGCGTCGTCATCGCGTCGAAGTAGACGACTCCTTCCCCGCCGTTGATGGGCGAGGCCGGATCGATGAACGGGGTACCGGCGATCCCGAGCGGGCTGGTCCCTTCGCACCGCAGCCCTCCGGTGACCGGTTGCCCGTAGGTCGCGGGGCCCTGATCCCAGATGACGGCGCCGGTGGCGGCGTTGAGCGCCGTCAGGTGGTTCTCCTGGGTGGCCACGAGGATCGTCTCCTGGCCACCCGGCCCGTGCTCCACGTACAGCGGCTGGGTGTACACGCTGGTGGTGACGGTTCCCATGAAGCCGAGCGCGTGCATGGTAGCGGCGGCGCTCATCGTCAACGTGGGATCGACGTAGACGCCGTCGCGGGTGCCATTCTTGTGGTGCTGGTAGACGGACGGATCGTAGATCGCCCCGGCGTCCGAAGCGTCGCCGGCGCCCGCTTCCGGAGCACTCGAATCGGGAGCGCTCGAGTCGCCTCCGACGCCTGCGTCGTCGACGCAGCCCGCGTCGCCGGCACACACGCACCGCCCGCCTTGGCAGATGTGTCCCGGCCCATTCGCCAGCCAGCACCAACGGTCGGCGCCCGGTTCGTCGTCGATGACGCCGTTGCAGTCGTTGTCCTTGCCGTCGCAGACCTCGACGGAAGCAAAGCACCGGCACGCGGGGCTCGGCCGACCGGGCACGGCGCCGCATGTCCACCCCGCGATGCAGTCGGTCGTGCCGGTCGCGGCGCTGCAAGCGGCAGAGCACACGTTGCCGGAAAACACCGGGGCCACGAGGCTCCCGCCGCCGTCCCATGGTTCACCTCCCAGCGGTCCCGGCGCGCACACGCCCGTTCCGTTCAAAAACGGCACGCAGGACTCGCCACGCGGGCACCGGACGACGTCCGTCGGCGTGCACAACTGCATCGCGCACGCGCCCGGGTCGCACGCGCCTGCGACCGACCCGCCCACGTTCACGTTCAGGCAGCAAGAGCCCTGGCAAGTGGACTCGGACGTGCAGCCGGCGGCGTTGCCTAGCGGGATGCAAAGGCCGCCCGAGCACTGGGAGTCGCTCGAGCAAGGCTCGCCCGTGGTGAGCGGGCTTGCGTCCGCGAGACCGGACTCGAGGACAGAACCGTCGTTGCCCGAGCCGGATTCGCCGCCGTCGCTCGCCTCGGAGGTTCCGCTGTCGGACACCGGTATCGGAGGAGGCGAACCCGAGTCCGTCGGCGCGCCGCCTTCGCCGGGGACCGGGTTTGAACGTGAACACGCCGCCATGCCGCCGACGAGCGAAAGCGCAAGGACGCTCCGGAGTGTTCGGCGCCGCGTCTGTTTCATGGTCGACCGGCGTTCCTGATGGCGGCGCAGCTTACCCCCCCCCTCGTGGTCAAGCAAGCGCCGGGCGGCCTTGCCTGCTCGGGGAATGCCCTGGGTACTATCTGCGGCATGATCGATTGCGTTCTTGCGGGGGTGGCGAGGCGGGTGGCTACCGTCGCCGTGGGGAGCGCTCTCGTCGCACTCTTCGCGAGCGGTTGCGCCGGGAAGGCGTCGACGGGCGAGAGCACGGGCGACGGCGGCATGAGCAGCGGGTCCTCCGGGGGGTCGTCCGGCGGGTCGTCGGGAGGATCGTCCGGCGGCGCGTCGTGCGACATCGGCCCCATCGACAGTACGGGCGCCCCTCCATCGTGCGCGTACACGGACGACGCGTCGTTCTGCAAGTGCCTCGGCGATTACAGCTGCGGCGCCGTCACGGTGAAGGACAGCACCGGGACGAATCGATCGGTCTTCTGCGGCGGCTGCCCGACGGGCCAGTGGTGCGTGCCCGGCAAGACGCTGGGCGTCGGCATCGGCACCTGCGGATGCAGCGACCCGATGGTCACCAAGTGGCAGCGAGACATCGTGAACACGATGATCAGCATGGGCGAGAACGACAACGCGACGCTCAACTACGGCTATTGCCAGAACATCAACGACGGCCGTGGGTACACCATCGGAGAAGTGGGCTTCTGCACGGGCACGGGCGACTTCATCCTCGTCGCCGCTTGCTACAACGACCGAAAGCCCAATAACGAACTTTCGAAGTATTGGGACGCGCTCGTCGGGATCAACAACACGTTCATAAGCAGCATGGGCGTAAACCAGGGCAGCACGGCCACGCTCGACACGAACGCCGACGGCGGCGTGCAGGACTTCTGCGGGGACATCGCGAAAGCCGCCGCCGACGCCGACGGCGTGTTCGTCAAGTGCCAGCAAGACGTGGGGGACGCCGTCTACCGGAGCGCGGCGCTCGCGCACGCGTCGCAGCGAGGGTTCCAGAACCTCCTCACGATGGGTTTCCTCTACGACACCGAGATCAACTTCGGCGAGGACGACGACACGGGCAAGACGCCCCTCGGCGGCACGCACACGGTCATGGGCCGGGCCGACACCGACTACGGCGCCGGCCTGCCGTCGAACTTCGCGGGCAAGCCGTGGGAAGAGAGCCGGTGGCTCGGCTTCATGATCCAGGAGCGCGCGGTCGAGATGTCGGGCAACCGCACCTGGAAGAAGGACACCGACCAGAACGCCACGTGGGAGGTCGCGAGGCGCACGCACACGCCGATGACGAACAGCCCGGAGAGCGCCACCGACCTGAGCATGGCCTACCAGATCACCAGCGCGTACAAAACGGGGGCCGCGAGCGCCGGAATCATGCCGTGCTGGGGAATGCCGCCGCTGCTCAGCAACATCGATACGGGGGCGAGCGTCTTCATCATCAACGTCGACAAGTCGGCGAGCGCCACCGACCAGTCCCTGTGGAAGGTGACGGCGACCGACGGGCCGATGGACGCCAACATGGGCACGTACATCTATTCGTCGTGCCCTGCGAACCCGACGCCCTGAGCGAGCCACACGCGGCTCCGTCGTACCGCGACACGCGCCGAATCAGGCGAAGAGGTACCGCGTCTCGGGGTTGTCGCGGCGCCAGATGACCGAGTCCATCAGGAAATGATGGATGTTGACGAACGTGTAGATGGCGGCAAACCAGGGCGTCGGACCGAGGGGCAACGCGAATCGCGCGCGTCGCGGGACCATCGAGTCGTCGAAAAAGGTGGGGGCACCGTGGAAGAGCAGCCAGCCGAGGCCCAACGCCGACACGGCCAGGAGCCCGAGACGCGTGCGCGCGGAGGTCTCGAACCAGGGCGGCCCCTCGCGCTCGCGCGCCTCGCTGCGCCTGAGCAACCAGACGAAGTAGAGGTACTGCACCGAGTGAAGGGCGGGAATGGCGTATACGACGAGCGGGTCCGCGCTGGAGTAGATGGACCACGACCAGACGCTGCAGAGGAGAGCGGTCAGCGGCGTCAGGATCGGCAGGCGCCCCTCTCGCCGCACCTTCCGGACGAGCACGACCGCGAGCACGATGGCCGTCGCCAGAAAGACCACGTGCGTCAGCCGTTCGAGCCACAGCGGGTGCGCGAGGCTCGTGTACACGACGCCCTTCTCCTCCACCTCCGTGCCCGGATCCGCCGGGCTCGCCCATGCATACGCCCACCCGGCGAGGCAGTGGGCGCGGAGCGCCATCCGCTCGGGCCACGCGAACCGGACCCCGCGCCTCGCCGAGAGAACGACCATCACGCCGAAGCCCTGCTTCACGTAGTGCCATCCGACGAGCAGGAACATCACCTGGATCATGAGCCCCATCGCGAACGCCGACTTCGCGGCGATCGCGCCGGCGGCCCAGATGCCGAGCCCCAGCGGCGCGACGATCCCCGCCGCGACATAGCGAACCCGTAGCAGGGGCGGCAGCGTCGCCTGGAACGCACGCGAGAAGGCCCGCCGGTAAAAGAGGAGATAGGTCACCGCGAAGTGCGGATCGTTGATGATGAACGCTGCGTGAAACATCAAAAATCCCACCGCGAGCTCCGAGGAGTCGAGCCCGATGGTCTTGCGGAGGAGCCACGCGAGGGCAAAGAGAAGCGGTGTCACGCCGCCGACGACCAGGAACTCGGCGATGCCGGGGAAACGGCCGCGCGCGCTCTCGCTGTCCGCAGCCGCGGCGGGTACCGGAGCATCGACGGCGACCATGGGGTCCTTTAGCGTATCGCGATTGCGTCACTGGGCCCCGCACGGGCGGTCACACCTGGGCCGCATGCCCCGAGCCGCGAAGGGGCGAGGGCGTGCGCTACACGGGACAATCGGCGTGCCGTCTGCTCGGCACGGACCTTGAAGTCACCGGAGCTCATGCTCCGAAAAAGCCTTCTTCTTACGACCTCCGCTTGGCTCCTTGTCACCACTTCGGGCTGCACGGCGATGTACGCCCGGCCGGGGGCGTTTGGAGGCCACGTACACGCTCACGCCGGCGCCGGCTACGCCGGGCTCGAGATGCTCGAACTCGTCGCGGACGCGGCCCAGGCGGCCCAGGCGGCGAGCGACGACGCGAGCCCCGACCCAGGGAGTCCCCAGGGCGAGTGGCTCACCGACGACGGCTCGCCGCCCCGAGACGAGCCGGCGGCCCCGCCCGCGCAGCCGAGGATCGTCGCGCTCCCACCGCACGCGTCGGCACCCGGGACGACGACCGAGCGGCCCCGGCCCTTCAATCTCGGGGGGGCTTATGGCGCCATCGCGCGTATCAATCTGAGCGACTGCGAGGAGCAAGGCCTCGCGTCCGGATACGGACACGTGACGCTCACCTTCGAGGAAAGCGGCTCGCCCGGGACCGTCGGCGTCGACCTCCCCCAGGGCTCCGCCAGCGGGAGCCGCTCATGCGTCGAGCGTGCGTTTCACGCCGTGCGCGTGGCGCCCTTCGACGGAACGCAGGTGAACGTCCGGAGGGTGTTTCATGTGACCGACACGGCGACGCGCAGCCTGTAGCCTCGAATCCGCGCAACCTCCGCGCGTCCGATGCCGATGGCGTGGCTGTGATCCGGCTGCTCGAGCCGCTTGAAAAATCCATCCCTGGCATGCGACACCAGGGCGGACGTGCATCCGGCGGTCCTACCCAGGCTCGACCCGCTCGCCGGCGCTGAGTCGAGCGTCGCCGACCTGATGGCTGAGCTGCGGCGCCGCGGCTTCTCCGGGGACCTCGCCACGGATTACGCGACGCGTCTCACGGCGGCGACCGACAACAGCATCTACCAGGTGCTGCCCGCCGCGGTGATCTTCCCGCGCACGACCGCAGACGTCGCGCTCGCGCTGCGGCTCATCGACGAGCCGCGCTTCCACGGTGTGTCGCTCACGGCGCGAGGGGGAGGAACGGGGACCAACGGGCAGGCCCTCACGAGCGGGGTCGTCCTGGATCTGTCGCGGCACATGGCGAAGATCCTCGAGGTCGACGTCGAGGCGGGCTTCGTGCGCGTGCAGCCGGGCGTCGTGCTCGACGACCTCAACGACTCCTTGAAATCACGAGGTGTGTACTTCGCGGCCAACCTCTCGCCCTCGAACCGGGCGACGCTCGGCGGCATGATCGCGACCGACGCGAGCGGCGAGGGTTCGCGCCGTCACGGCAAGACCAGCCATCACGTGCTGGAGCTCGAGGATCGTGCTTCGCGGCGGAGTCGTGCATCGCACCGCACGCGTCGGCGGCGCCGAGCTCGACGCGCTCTGCGCCGAGCCCGCCCTGGTCGGCCAGGCGCACGCGCTCGTGCGCGAGATCGCGACGAGGCGGGCGTCCGACATCGCGAGCACCTTCCCCAAGCTGCAGCGCCACATGACCGGCTACAACCTGGCCCACATGGCGGCCCCCGACGGCTCGTCGGTCGATCTCGCGCAGCTCGTGACCGGCAGCGAGGGCTCGCTCGCCGTGGTCACGGAGGCCCGCCTCCGCCTGACGCGCTTCGAGAGCCATCGTGCGCTCTTCGTGCTCAAGTATCCGAGCTTCGACGCGGCGCTCGCCGGCGCCGCGTGGCTGATTGCGACGGATCCCGGATCGGTGGAGACCCTCGACGAGACGGTTCTGACGCTCGCGCGGGGCGACGTCATCTACGACCAGGTACGCGACTTTCTCGTCGACGAGGCCGGGGTCACGACCGGCGCGATCAACCTCGTCGAGTACACCGCCCACGAAGAGGCGGCCGTACGCACCAAGGTCGACGAGCTGCTCGCCGAGATCGCGCGCCGGCGGGGCGCGCTGGGCACTCCGCACGGATA
The DNA here is from genome assembly GCA_963720145.1 of uncultured delta proteobacterium. Classification (GTDB taxonomy): domain Bacteria; phylum Myxococcota_A; class Polyangia; order Polyangiales; family Polyangiaceae; genus Palsa-1150. The sequence goes on along the minus strand of CAVREO010000022.1, from coordinate 111,702 downwards.
CGCGCTGACTTGGAAAGCCGACCAGCGCGAGAGCCTGTGGAACCTGCGCAAGAAGGGCGTGGGCCTCCTCGGCAACGCCCCGGGGCCGCGCAAGCCGGTGCCCTTCGTGGAAGACACGGTGGTCCCGCCCGAGCACCTGCAGGCGTACGTGCGCGAGTTTCGCGCGCTGCTCGACGCCGAGGGGCTGCGCTACGGCATGTTCGGCCACGTGGACGTCGGCTGCTTGCACGTGCGGCCGGCGCTCGACTTGAAGGATCCCGAGGACGAAGCGCGCGTGCGGCGCATCACCGACGCGGTCGCTGCGCTCGTCACCCGCTACGGTGGCCTGCTCTGGGGGGAGCACGGCAAGGGCTTTCGCTCGGAGCTCGTGCCGCACCACTTCGGCCCCGTGCTCTACCCTGAGCTACAGCGCATCAAGGCGCTCTTCGATCCGAGGAATCAACTCAATCCGGGCAAGGTCGCCACGCCCGCAGGCGGGCGGTACGCGCTGGCTCGCGTGGACGGACCGACCCGAGGCGCGCTCGAATCGTCAGATCGGCGGCGCCGATCGCGAGGCCCTTTCGGCGGTGATGCACTGCAACGGCAACGGCCAGTGCTTCGACACGAACAACGACAGCGTCATGTGCCCGTCGTCCAAGATCACGCGGGACCGCATCCATTCGCCGAAGGGCCGCGCCACGCTGATGCGCGAGTGGCTTCGCCTGCTCTCGCAGAGGGGCATCCTGGCGACACGCGCGCTCGCGGCTCCGGGGCAGCTGCCGTGGCTCGCGCGCCTCTGGCAGCGCGCCCTGAAGCGCGACCGCTCTCGGGACTTCTCGCACCAGGTCTACGACGCCATGTCGGGCTGCCTGGCGTGCAAGGCGTGCGCGACGGCCTGTCCGGTGCGCGTCGACGTCCCGGACTTCCGCGCGCAGTTTCTCGAGCTTTACCACCGGCGCTACGCGCGGCCCCTCGGCGACTACTTCACCGCGCTCCTCGAGCGGATGTTGCCGCTGATGGCCGCCGCGCCCTGGCTGACGAACGCGCTCATGGACAACCCCCTCGGGCGCTGGCTCGCTGCGCGGATCGTCGGCATCGTCGATCCGCCGCTGCTCGATCGCGACTCCGCCGCCAAGCGCCTCGCACGCCACGGCGTCCCGGTCTCCGGTCCGGCGGACCTCGCGCGGCTCCCCAAGGACGCGCGCGTCGTCGTCGTGCTCCAGGACGCATTCACCACCTTCTACGAACCAGCCGTGCTCGAGGCGTCGTGCTTGCTCTTGCGCGCGCTGGGCTTCACGCCGCACGTGCTGCCGTACTTCGAAAACGGCAAGGCTCTTCACATCAAAGGTTTCCTCCGCGCCTTCGGACGGGTGGTCGCGCGCAACGCATCGCTATTGCGCGAGGTGGGCCGCCTCGGCTTTCCGCTCGTCGGAATCGAGCCCGCCGTCGTTCTCACGTATCGCGACGAGTACCCCAAGCTCCTCGAGAAGCAGGCGGGCTTTCGTGTCTCGCTGCTGCAGGAGTTCCTGTCCGAGCACGTCGGCGAGGCGCGTGCTTCCGTGAGAGTCGCCGCCGAGGCGGGCAGCGCGCCGCCCTTTCGCCTTCTGTCGCACTGCACCGAGCAGGCTCTCGTGACGAAAGCACCCGCCCTGTGGGCGAGCGTCTTCGGGGCGCTCGGCGTCCCCCTCGAGACCATCAAGAGCGGCTGCTGCGGCATGTGCGGGGTCTACGGCCACGAGGTCGCCCACAAGCGCGAGTCGCTGGGCATCTTCGACCTGTCGTGGCGGCGCAAGATCGACGGCGGCGAGTCCGATCGCGTGCTCGCGACCGGACATTCGTGCCGTACCCAGGTCGAGCGCACGCTCGGCTTCGTGCCGAAGCACCCCGCGCAAGCGTTGCTCTCGGTCATCGAGCGGGCGTAGCCACTACGGGCACTTCTGCGCGGAGCATGCGGCGAGCTCGGGCCCGCACTTCGAGTTCGTGCACGTCAGACACGCGGACGCCCCGCTCGCGCACTCGCTGGCGCACTTGGTCTGGGCGCAGCCGAACAGCGGAAAGACCGTGTCGACGGCGCCGTCGCACGCCGCGGCGACGCACCGCTCCCAGCACGGCCCGACGGCCACTCCCGTGGGCGAGTTCACGGGCGCGTCGCTGGCAGGGCAGCTCTGGAGGCAGCTCGCCGTCGACAGGCACGCCGTCTTTCCGAATCCGGAGACCGAATACTGGTCGCACTCCTCGAAGGACCGGGACTGCTTCGGGTAGTAAAGCCCTGCCAGCACGCACATCTCGCTCGTCTGCGCGTTCGGCCCCTGAAACACCTCGCTCGTTTCCGTGTTGTCGTAGTCGCACTGGAAGCGCACCTCCGACGAGGCGGGCCAGGTCATCGGCCCCACGAACTCCTGCGGGTGCTGCCAGTCGCTGGTCTTGAAGAAGGGCGTCGTCCCCGTCGCCGTCGCGCTCGGGTCGAGCCAGACCTGCATTTCGGTGCCCCGCTGGTGGTAGTGCGTGAACGCGGTCAGCACGGTCACGTCGGCCTGAACGAGACACCGGCCGCCGGAATGGGACGTGGCCTGGGCGGGAAGGTCGATGAACGGATCGTAGAACACGAAGAAGCCGCCCTGGGTCTTGACCTTGTCCGCGGTCGTCGTGTCGAGCCCCAGCTTCACCGTGGTCGCGACGGGGTTCGGTGTCGCGTTGAGGAAGTGCGTGTTCATGATGAGCACGCCCCCGGCGGGCAGAGTTGCCGCGATGCCGTCGGGAAACGGGTACGCGCCCGAGGGGACCTGCCCGCCGTACACGATGCCCGCCGCGTCCTTCATGATGGGCTCACTACCCAGCGTGCAGTCGTATTGGCCGGTCATGTCGCTCGGGATGGCCGTCAGCGTCGTCTTGTAGACGAGGAAGTGATGGCTGCCGGGCGTGTATTCGTGCGCGAATCCCGTCACGTTCACGTCTGCGTCCGCGGGGAGTTGAACGTACTGGCACTGGTGAAGCTCCGTATCGGCGGGCACCGTCAACGACATCGTGTAGACGAGGTCGTGGTGGAACCCGCCCCCGCTCGAACCGGCGTGGTCCGACGAAGAGGAGCATGCGCCGAGGAGAAGAACACCGGCCAGCGCGGACCCGTTGAGGAGCGGAGCGAACCAACGCATGGGTTGTCACCTTTTTCGAAAGGGAGCGCGAGAGCGCCCGGGACGATGCCGAGGGACCGAAGCCCCTTAGGTCTAGGTCCGCCCGCCTCGAGCGGCAACCCGGCGACGCCGCGACGTCGCGAGGATTGGCGCGAGGGGCGCCCCCGGACCGACGCTCACCGGCGCGTGTACTGCGTCTTGCCGAAGAGGTTCTCGCGCGTCTCGGCGTCCATCGTCGTCGAACGGTCTCGCGCGGGCACGGCCAGACCGCGAACCACGGCAGGCCGGGCGGCAATCGCGTCTCGCCAGCGCGCGACGTTCGGGTACTGGCCGATCTCCACGCCCTGTTTGTCCGGAGCGCGCAGCCACGGATACGTCGCGATGTCCGCGATCGAATATTCGCCGGCGAGGTACTCGGCCTGGCCGAGACGCCGGTCCAGCACGCCGTAGATACGCTGGGCTTCGTTCGTGTAGCGCTCGATCGCGTACGGGATCTTCTCCGGAGCGTACGAGCGAAAGTGATGCACCTGGCCGAGCATGGGGCCGACGCTCGCCATCTGGACCATGAGCCACTCGAGCGCCGAAACCCGACCCTCGGCGTCCTTCGGGAGCAAGCGACCTGTCTTTTCGGCCAGGTAGATGAGGATGGCGCCCGACTCGAAGACGGACAGCGGCCGCCCCGAGGGACCCTCGCGGTCGACGATGGCCGGGATCTTGTTGTTCGGGCTGATGGCCAGAAACTCGGGCTTGAACTGCTCTCCGGCCCCGATGCGAACGGGGTGCACTTCGTATTGCAGGCCGAGCTCTTCGAGCGCAATCGAGACCTTGAACCCGTTCGGGGTGCTCCAGGTATGAAGCTCGATCATGGATGGGCCGATGCCAGGAGCCTGCGCTGCGTTGCGGCGGGTTCCGTGAATCGTGCACACGCTTTGCATGGCCGGGTGTTTTGACGGCGTTCTGTTGCAGGCCCGTTGCAACCATGCAAGGACCTTTCATCCACGGAAGCGCGGGCAACCGTTGCCTCGCGTCTGAAACCTGGCCGACGCGGTCGTCCGCCCAGCCTCGATGCTTTTGAGACGTTGCTTGCGACCCCGACGATTCGCAAGCGGGCTATACAGGCCGCCCATGAGCTCTCGGTTCCCGTTCTCATCCAATCCCGTAGGGTGGTTCGCGGTCGCCTACTCGCACGATCTCGCGGTCGGCGGGGTGCTTCCGCTCTCGTATCTCGGTACGGACCTCGTCGCGTTTCGTGCGGAGGACGGAACCGCGCACGTGCTGGACGCGCATTGCCCGCACCTGGGCGCGCACCTCGGCCACGGCGGGGTGGTCGAGGGCAACTGCATCCGGTGCCCCTTTCACGCATGGACCTTCTCGGGCGACGGCGCGTGCACGCGGGTCCCCTACGCCAAGAAGATTCCCCCGCTGGCGCGCATCGAGCCGTGGCCGGTCTGCGAGCGCAACGGGTTCCTGTTCGTGCACTATCACCCGCTCGGCGAAGCACCGACCTGGGACATTCCCTCGTTCTCCGAAGTCGGCAGCGACGAGTGGACGTCGCTCGAGCATTGCCGGTGGAAGATCCGCACGAACATCCACGAGCTCGCCGAGAACGCGTTCGACTCGGCGCACTTCCACATTCTTCATCGCATGAAGACCGTGCCGAACCCGAAGCTCGACCTGACGGGCCCGTTCTTTCACATGGTCAACGACACGCAGATGGAGACGCCCTTCGGCACGGGCATCGACGGCACGCTCGACATCCATTCGTACGGCCTCGGGTGCGGCACCGCGCGGCTGACGGGAATGATCGAGACGCTGCTCTTCACCAACCAGACCCCGATCGACGACGAGTACGTCGACGTTCGCTTCTCGTTCACCGTGAAGAAGCTCCCGAGCCCCGAGGCGACCGAGATGATTCGCCAGGGGTTCCGTGACGAGCTCTCGCACGAGGTGGAGCAGGACATTCGCATCTGGGAGAACAAGGTGTTCCACGAGCGCCCCGTGCTCTGCGACGGCGACGGCCCGATTGGCCAGTTTCGGCGGTGGACGAAGCAGTTCTATCCCGAGGGCGCGCCCGCGCGGGGCCGAGTCCGGCGGCGACTTCCGGCAGCAGCGGAGTAGCCGCGCCGCCCACGCTCGTCTGGTTGGCGCGGAGGGGGTATCACTCCTCGCGCATGGATGACCCTTCGGCAACGGCCCTGCCAGGGGAGCCGGCGGCGCTCGCGGGCCATCACGAGAGGGCCTCGGTCGCCGCATTGACCCTCGGCGCGCTGGGCGTCGTCTTCGGCGACATCGGAACGAGCCCGCTCTACACGCTTCGCGAGTGCATGCACGCCTCGGGGGCGAGCGGCGGGCCCGCGCGCGTCGAAGACGTGTACGGCCTTCTGTCGCTCATCTTCTGGTCGCTGACGATGGTCGTGACGGTGAAGTACCTCACGTTCGTGATGCGGGCAGACAACCAGGGAGAGGGCGGCATCTTCGCTCTGCTGGCGGTCGTCCCGGAGCGCCTGCGCACGAAGGGGACCAAACACATCTCCTGGGTCGCGCTCGCCGTCGTCGTCGGCGCGGCCCTGCTCTACGGCGACGGCGCCATCACGCCCGCCATCTCGGTGCTCAGCGCCATCGAGGGGCTCACGGTCGCTCGTCCCAACCTGGGAGCGCTCGTCCTCCCCATCACGTGCGCCATCCTGCTCGGGCTCTTCCTCGTCCAGAAGCGAGGCACCGGCGCCGTCGGCACGCTCTTCGGCCCGATCATGCTCGTCTGGTTTCTCTCGATCGGCGCGCTCGGTGCGTACCACGTCGCCCGGGAGCCCCACGTGCTCGCTGCGCTTTCGCCGCACCATGCGGTGCGCTACTTCGCCGCGCACGGGATGCCGGGGTTCCTCGTTTTGGGCTCCGTAGTCCTCGCGGTCACGGGCGGGGAGGCGCTCTACGCGGACATGGGGCACTTCGGCGCCAGACCGATACGCATCGCATGGCTCGCGCTCGCGATGCCCGCACTCGTTCTCTGCTACTTCGGCCAGGGCGCGCTCGTGCTGCGAGACGCGGCCACGATCGAGAATCCCTTCTTCTCCATGGTCCCGGCCGGCGCACCCACGCTCGCGCTCGTGGGCCTGTCGAGCGCAGCGACGGTGATCGCGTCGCAGGCGCTCATCTCGGGCGCCTTCTCGCTCACCCGGCAAGCGATGCTCCTCGGGTACTTCCCACGCGTGACGATCCGGCACACCGCCGCGCACACCGAGGGCCAGATCTACATCCCGCAGATCAACTGGATTCTCGCCGTCGGCTGCCTCCTGCTCGTCATGGGCTTTCAGAAGTCCGACCGCCTCGCCGCCGCTTACGGCATCGCCGTGACGGGCACCATGGCCCTGACGTCGGTCGTCTATTACGTGGTGATGCGGCACACGTGGCGGTGGTCGTTTCCCCTTGCGGCGGGCGTCCTCGCGCTCTTCCTCTCGTTCGACGTCCCGTTCTTCGCCGCCAATACCGTCAAGATCCTCGACGGCGGCTGGGTGCCGGTCTTCATCGGAATGGGCTTTATCGCCGCGATGCTCGTGTGGAGCAAGGGCCGCGCGCTCACGGTCGCGGAGTATCTGCGACGCTCGCTGCCGCTCTCGGAGGCCGTGCCTCGTTTGATTCCGCGCCTGGCTGCGCGTGTTCCGGGGCTCGCGGTCTTCATGTCCTCGAGCGCCACGCACCTACCGCCCATCCTCACGCACGTCGTCGAACGCGAGCGTGCGCTCAAAGAGCACGTCCTCCTCCTCACGGTCGTCACCGAGACGACCCCCCAGGTGCCCATCGAGCGCCGGATCCGGGTGAATTCGCTCGGCGGTGGCCTCTACCAGGGCATCGCCACGTACGGCTTCATGCAGGAGCCCGACGTGCCCGCGATCGTCTGCGAAGTCGTTTTGCGGCTCGGCCTTCGCTGCGACCTCGACGACACGACCTATTACCTGGGGCGCGAAGCGGTGCTCGCCACGAACAAGGGCGCGATGGGCGAGTTCGCCGAGGGCCTCTTCGGCTATCTCCAGCGCAACGCCGTGACCGCGGACCGCCACTTCAAGATCCCGCCGGGGCAGGTCATCGAGATCGGGATTCAGGTCGACTTGTAGGTTCGAAGACGGGGTCGAGACTTCTCGGCGGGCGCGCAAACGAGCATTCATCTCGTGATGACGGCAGGCTGGCGGTGAACGCACGCGATCTCGCCGTGAGGTGCGCATTCCTGGCTTTGCCGGCGTGTCTCGGCTGCACGGCGCTCGCCGGCATCCACGAGGGTACGCCCGGCGGCTCACGCGACGCGGGCGGGCGCGACGCGGCGGGCGCCGACGCGGGCACCACTCTCACCGATGCGGCCACCATGGACGCCTCCGCCTCCGATGCGAGCGTCTCGTTTCCGCAGGACGCGCGCCCCGACGCGCTCCCGGCTCCGGAGGCCGCTCCCCCACCCGTCGCGTGCACGCTCGTGCGCTTCAGCCGTGTCGTCGTCGACGACCTCTCGACGAGAGAAGGCGGGCCCACCACGTACGCGAACACCATCGGAATCGTCCCCTTGAGCGACGTCTCGGGAACCGCCATCGTGGTCGCGCAGCTCCAGGGCGACGAGCGCGAGTTTCTCGGTTACACGGTCCAGTACGGGGTGACGAGCAGGCCGCCCGCGCTCGTCACGCCGGACCCGCTGACGGGCTTCGCGCCCGAGGGTGGCATCGATCTCCTCACCACGATCGCGGACCCCCACGGCTTCGGCAACGCGGCGCTGACGACGTACCGGACCCTCAGGACGGCCGTGGGGAACCAGCAGGGGCTGCAGCTCGTGTCGCTACCCAACACGAGCCAAGACTTCCTTTTCGCTCCGCCGAGCTACCCCGTCGGAGATCTCGGTCTTTTTCGGACGAACGCCGGGGCCCTCGCTCAGACGTCGGACGCGTCGGCCGTCTGGGTCGCCTCGGGAACGGAGGGGCCGGTGCCGACGGGCGCCGTGCGGGCCGGCGCGGGCTCGGCAGACGGCGGGCAATCCAGGTGGGCGGAGCTCGTGTCTTCGGGTCAGGACTTTTACAAGCTCGGCAATCCGCAGCTCTTCGTCATGGGAAGCACGTTGTACGCGGTCACCGCCGGGGTCGTGCCGCAAGAGGGAGCCACGGTGTTCGAAGTCTCGACCGACTTCCCCGACGCCTCGACCCAGGGCCTCATCGGCGGCCCGGATGCCGGCTCCGTCGTCTTCGCCGCCCACCCGAGCACCACCGACCCGTCCAAGGTGATCGTCCTCGCCGGCTCGCAGACGGGCCCGGGGGGCACGTTCGTGACGACCGGCGCGACTGTGGACCCACAGGCTCTGGCCTCGCTGATCATCGGGCAGCCGCCGTTCGTGCAACATGGCGCGGTCTCTCCGGGCCAGCTTCCTCTCAGCGTCGCGAGTCAGGCCTGGTCGGGCGACGAGCTCTTTCTCTTCGGTGCGGCGGGCGACAAGTCGGGGAACGCCGTGCTCGCCTGGATGGCCCCAGACGGGCACCTGGTGTCCGCGAGCGGGCCGATCGTGACGCCGAGCGGCCCCATTGTGGCGTCGTCGATTGCGGCGCAAGACAACCACGAGGAGCTTCGCGCCGATTTGATCATCGCCTGGGTCGAGCGGATCGCGACCGACGCCGGCCTAGAGGCCGATCGGCTCCTCTCGGCGCAGGTCACCTGCGAGCCCGCGCCGGCGGGCGGCGATTGATCCGCGCCGGCCGCTGGGCGTCGCGGTTATCCTTCGCGGGTGAGTGTGCCCGAGTGCCTCTCCTGCGGCACCTGTTGCTTCTCGACGCTGGAGACCTATGTGCCTGTGTCGGGGGACGACTACGCGCGCATGGGTGACCGTGCGGAAGAGCTCACGGTATTCCTCGGCAACCGGGCCTACTTGCGCATGGTCGAGGGGCGGTGCGCCGCCCTTCGCGTCGAGCCGCAGGCGCGGCGCTTCGTCTGCACCATCTACGAGGCGCGCCCCCAGACGTGCCGCGAGCTCGCGCGCGGCTCGCCGCAGTGCCTGGGCGAGATCGCCACGAAGAGCGAACGGCCGGGGCTGGCCTGCGCTTCGCCGTTCCATCTCTCCGTGCATGCCGGGCCGCCCTGGTACCCTCCCCGTCGATGACGTGGCTTTCGTCACGAGCTGCACGGCTCGCGCTCGCGCTGGCGGTCGCGCTGGCGGCCCTGACGCGCACGCATCTCGCGGAGGCGCACGCCGTCGGGCTGTCGCGGGGCGACTACCGCCTCGAGCGCGCGATCCTCTCCAGCGAGATCGCCCTTTCGAGACGAGAGCTCGTCCTCGCGTTGCCCGCGCTCGACCTGGACCACGACGGCGGTCTGCAGGCCACGGAGCTGGAGACCGGGCGCGCGCGGATCGCGCGTGCGTTCGTCGAGGGTCTGGTCGTCTCCGCCGACGGTGAGGCGTGCGCCGGATCCTTCGACGGCGCGAGCCTCGTCGAAGGCGACGACGGAGTGTCGATCCGTGCGCACTACGCCTGCCCCGGACCACCGGGACGGCTCACGCTGAGCTGGAAGTTCCTCGGCGCGCTCCCGGCCGGCCATCGTCACCTGGCGCGCGTCACCGTCGGCTCGGTCATCCACGACGCCGTCCTCCAGGGTGGCGACGCGTCGTGGACAGTCGACGCCGCGGGCTCTCTGTCACGCGCCGGCGGGACGGCCTGGTCGATGTTCAAGCTCGGGATCGAGCACATCGTGACCGGCACCGACCATCTCGTGTTTCTGCTCGGGCTCATCCTGGTCGGCGGCAGCGCGCGGTCGCTCGCGCTCGTCGTCAGCGCCTTCACCCTCGCGCACTCGATGACGCTCGCGCTGGCGACGCTCTCGATCGTCGCACCGAGCCCGCGGCTCGTGGAGCCGCTCATCGCCCTTTCGATCGCCTACGTGGGGGTGGAAAACCTGTTCGTGAAGGACGCGAACAAGCGATGGCGCATCACCTTCCCCTTCGGCCTGGTGCACGGCTTCGGCTTCGCCGGCGCGCTCCGCGCGATCGCGCTACCGCGGGCGCAGATTCCCGTCGCCCTCGTGTCGTTCAATCTGGGCGTAGAGGCGGGGCAGCTGGGCGTGCTCGCGATCGCGCTCCCGGTCCTTCTGGCCGCTCGACGGGCGCCTGCTTTCCGCGACCGCGGCACGAAGCTGGCTAGCCTCGGGATCGCGTTCGCCGGCATGGTGTGGTTCGTCGTCCGAATCGCGGTCCCGGCATGAGGCGCCGCGGGGTGGGGAGGCCTACGCCACCCGAAGACCCGAGACTTGCGCGGGCGCCCCGCAGAGTCTACCTTGTGGCCTGTTCACAGACGTTATGGCTCACCACGCTCTCTCGATTCTGGGATCGCGACTGGCACGCCTCCTGACGCATTGTGACGCGACGGATTCTCCGTCGCAGCGTCCCTCCGATCCCGGCAGCTCGTTTGGATGGAATGCACTCGGCGCACGGCAATAGCGCGCCTCTCCAAGTTGGGCTGCCACCAGTAACGAGAGACACAACATCATGAGCAATCGACTCTACGTGGGGAACCTCCCCTTCAGCGCGACCAGCGAGTCGCTGCGCGAAGCGTTCACGGCCTCGGGCGAGGTCACCGACGTGCACATCGTGACCGATTCGGGAGACCGGCCGGTCGCGCGGCTTCGGCTTCGTGACCATGGGCAGCGCGCAGGACGCGAGCAAGGCCATCGCGGCGATGAACGGCGCGACGCTCGAGGGCCGCGCCCTCCGCGTGAACGAGGCCGAGGAGCGCCCGCAGCGCTCCGGCGGCGGCGGCGGCGGTGGTGGATACGGCGGCGGCGGTGGCGGCGGCGGCCGTGGTGGCGGCGGCGGCGATTTCGGTCGACGCAACAAGTGGTAACGCGCGGCGTGTAGCCGCCAAGCTGGCGGGCGCGCTGACGTAGCGCGCCCTGCCCGCTTTCGTCATACGTCGACGAACTTCGAGCGCTTCGTGCGGAGCCGCAGGCGCTCGAGCGCGCGCGACTCGATCTGTCGAATGCGCTCGCGGGTCACGGTGTAACGCTCGCCCACCTCTTCGAGAGTGTGCTCGCCGCGTCCGCCGATTCCAAAGCGCATGCGGAGCACGTTCGCCTCGCGGGGTGACACGAGCTCGAGCAGGCGCTCGGTGTGGGTCGCGAGGGCAGACTGGATCGCCTCGTCGAGCGGCGAGGGGGCCCGCCGGTCCTCGAGCATGTCGGCCAGCGTCGCGTCGTTCTCCGCGCCGAGCGGCGCGTCGAGGCTCATCGGCTGACCCATGCAACGAATCGCGGTCTCGACCTTCGCCTTGGCGACGTCGAGCTCGCGCGCGATCTCGTCGGTCGTCGGCCCGCGACCGAGCTCTTGAACCAGCGATTGACTCGCGCGCCTGACGAGGTTCACGAGCTCGAACATGTGGACCGGCACGCGAATCGTGTTCGCCTGATCGGCGATGGCGCGCGACATGGCCTGCCGGATCCACCATGTCGCGTACGTGCTGAACTTGTAGCCGCGCTTGTACTCGAACTTCTCGACGGCGCGAATGAGCCCGATGTTCCCCTCTTGGACGAGGTCGACCATGGGGAGCCCGCGGTTCACGTATCGCTTGGCGATCGAGATGACGAGCCGCAGGTTTGCCCGCACGAGCTCCGCGCGCGCTGCGGTCGCAAGACGATTGGCCTCTGCGATGGCAATCTTCGCGCGACGAACGCGGCGCCGCTCGAGCACCGAAACGGACTTGTGCGCGGCCGCCCCCTGGGCGCTCGTCAGACTTCGCACGATGGCGTCTACGGTTCGCTGATTCAGGCGAATCTCGACGAGCATCTCGGTAATTTCGTCGCGCGCCCGACCGGTGACTCGCGCCGGGCTTTTCTTGGGCGCGGCGTCCTTGGATTCGCTCGCGATGAGGTCGGACGAGAGCCGCGACGCCCGTGCAAACAGGCGCAGAACGCGGCGTCGTTCCTTTTCCTCCCAGTCCGGATCCTCTTCGTCGAAGCCGCGGACGACATCGCGCATGCGCACGCCGCCGCGGCGCAACCGCTCGCCGAGCAGGAGGACTTCTCGAATGCCCGTATCGCAGTCGGCTAACGCCCGGAGGACCGCGTGCTCACCGAGCTCGATGCGCTTCGCGATTCTCGATTTCCCCCTCGCGGCTGAGCAGGGGCAGACGACCGATCTGCGAGAGGTAGGCGCGGAGGTCGCTGTGCGGTGCGAAGGGAACGATTGCCAAGGTCGCACCATATCACGGCGATCGCCTCTCGGCGCGAAATACGCGCGCCGCGGCCTTGCGGAGGGGTCTATCGCATCGGCATCGCATCGGCCGCATCGGCCTTCCGTTCGCCACTTGGAGACCGCGCGAGCTCGCGCTCATCGTCGCCGGTCGCGCGCCGGTCGCGGTCAGGCCCACCGTGACGCTGACGCTCGCGCGGCGCGCGCGCCGCGCGTCGTGTGCGGCCATGCGGTCATGCGGTCGTGCGGCTGTGCGGCTGTGCGGCTGTGCGGAGCATGGCGTCCGTGCTCATTGTCACTCGCTTGCCCTTCGCAGCGCGGCGGCGCGTGCTAGCTTGCGCCGATGAAGGACCAACGGCTCAAAGTGTTTCGCGGCGCCCTAGACGGCTTGATCGAATCGCTCGATGCGACCCTTCGCGTCGCCCGATGGTCCGAGCAGGCGGCCACCCAGGGGGCCGACCAGGGGCCGCCGCCCGAGCCGCTGCAGACCGCGGCCTCGAAGCTCAACGAGCGCCTGGGCACCGCGGGGCGCCTCGCTTCCGGGACGTTCCTCGGCTCGCCTGCGGACACGCACAAGGTGAGCACGATGACCCAGATGATGAAGCGACTCGACGCCGCGTACGTGAGCTACCGGAAATGCGTCGAAAGCACCCCGCTCCAATCCCGGGACGCCGCCGCCACGCTCGAAGCAGAGCTCGCGGAGGTCGCGCGCGATTCGGGAGAATAGTTCCGTATCTCGAGTGAGTCGGTCAGAGCGCGCGGACCGCGTGCAGCGCCTGCACGACGGCCTCCCAGTCCAACGCCGGAAACCCGTAGGCGCCGCCCTTGGCCGTCCACGCGATCGCGACGGCTCTCAATGCGGCTTCGCGCGTGGCGCCCGTCTCGTCGACGAACGGCTGTTCGGGAGCTTGACGGGCGTGCGCCCGAACCGACCAGTCGCTGCTGCCGGCGTCGCTCGGGGAGGGAGTGATCTCGACCGTGAGCCTGACGTCGTGGCACGACAGGTCGTAAACCATGGATTGCCGCTTGCGAAACTGATTCGTAATGCGGGCGTGGACCTCTTCCTTGGACATCGCGGCTACCATCTGCCTCTCTCTTCCTCGACGACTGCACGTTGCGTCAGGAGGCGCGGCCAGTCGCAATCCCGTCGTGAGGGGGCGTTGGTAGAGCCAGGTAACGTGTCCGTGAGCTTGCGCGTACGCTACGCGTGCGCCCGAGGTCACGCAAGGTCGGCCGGCAAAAGAGCCTTGTTTCCGGGCTCGCAAGTCGGCGAAGGCGCGTGCCTGCGCCTGGCGGACGGGTTAGCCTGCTCGAATGAAGAACGTGCTCGTGGAAAAGCTCGCCCGAGCGCTCGACGAGGTCGGCTCGGCCGAGAAGGCCCTCGCCGAGGTCCTTCGCGAGATCCGCTCCGAGCCGCGCGCCGAGAAGACCTGGACGATCAGCAAGGCAGTCGAAGACGCCTTCGAGCGCCTGAAGAGCGCGAAGACGGATTTCATCGAGCTCGAAAAGCTGGCGACTTCGGAACCTCCGAGCGACTCGTGACGAGGACGCTCGCGTCCTTCGGGTAACCGCCGCTCGCCAGGGGGCGAGTGCGCTTTTGCCGGAACCTCCGCCCCTCGGCAGCTGTCCGTCTTCCGAGAGCCCAGCGCGCCAAGCGGCCTTTTTCGCCGGCGAGCGCGACAAGAAGCTCGGTTTCAGGCCGGCGTGCGAGCGCCCGGCCGGGAGGGAGGCGTGTGCGATGAGCCAGGACGAGGCAGGGGACACGGTGGGTGCGCGCGGCGGCGACGGGCGGCGGTCGGCGGCACGCGAGGTGGTGGAGGTGTTTCTTTCCTGGGGCGAAGGAGCCTCGCGCACCGTGCTCGGTGTGACCCACGTCGCAGCCGGCGGGCATCTCGCCTTGGGCGAATCGGGAGATCTCCTCCTCCCCGCCGCTGCGCTCGGCGCCGAGCACGCGGAGATCGTGCGCTACGACGGCGATCGGGCCGTGGCCCTGGCCCCGCCCGGTGCGCGGCTGCGCCTCGACGGCTGGGAACGGCACGCTTCATCCGGGCGCGCTACAGCGACCCGCAGACCAACGGGCACCTGCCGGCCGAAGTGATCCGGCGCATCGTGCGCCAGAACGACGGGCGGTACCGCTTCTGTTACGAGAGCGGCCTCAAGGCCAACCCGAACCTGCAGGGCCGCGTCACCGTGCGCTTTCTCATCGACCGCACCGGCGCGGTGGCGGTCGCGTCCGACTCCGGCAGCGACATTCCGGACGAGAACGTGCGGCGATGCGTCGTCTCGAGCTTCGCGGCGCTCTCGTTTCCACCGCCCGACAGTGGAGTCGTCACCGTCGTGTACCCGATCGTCTTCAGCCCGCAGTAGGGCTCTATCGCAGCCCGCCGTAGAACCTGCCAAAGGCGCGCGCGAGCACGACGGCCATGACGAGCGCGCCGAGGCCCACGATGGCGACGTGAGTCGTACGGCGGAGCTCGAAGGTGCCGACACGGCAGACGAGCGTGTAGCCGACCGCGAGGTTTATCAGGCCCCAGAGGACGTTCACGGTCGAGGACGAGAGTCCTTCTCCCGGCGGGGATGCGAACGGGCTCTGGAAAGGGCGCCCCGAGATGCCCGCGACGAAGTGCGGGACGAAGTTCGCGAGAAAAGCGCCCCCGAAGAAGTACGCCACGCCGTGGTACCAGCGCATCGGTGTGAGCCCGAGTCTCCCGCTGGGCTCGAAGTTTGGCAACCTCAGCTTGCGCGGTCGAAGTTGTGTCACTACGGACGGGATATGCGCGACGTCGAGCGTAGCTACCCGAGTGAACTCGCGACGCACGTCCGCGCCGCCTGGCCCGCGGGCGCGCGGCCGCTGCCGGCACGGCTCGAGTCGGTGCTCGACGTGGCGTACCACGCGTCGTTTCTGCGCGAGGAGGAGCGGGCGGTCACCTGCCGCGTCCTCGTTCTTCCGCCGTCCGAGCTCGCGGCCGAGGGGGGACCGCCGTCGGCGCTTCTCCCTCTGCCGTTCACGACGCCGCGCAGCTTCGACGAGCACGAGATCCGACGGCTCGCGCCCGCCGCCACGGTCCACCGGGCGCTCATCGGCATCGAAGAGTCGGCGGGCGGTGAGCTCGGCATCTGGGGCATCGTCCAGAGCGGGCCGCGCTGGCTTCAGGTCACGCACGGCGGGCGCGCCAGGGAACCGGCCATGCCACGGTGCCTGGTCATCCGCATCGTGCGCCCTGGTCACCTGGTCGTCAGCTGCGGCAGCGAGCTCGTCGCCGAGCTGCGCGGCGGCCGTCTCTCCAACTTCGCCCTCGACGTCTTTCAGTCGAAGTGGCTGGCCGAGCAGTTCGCCGGAGCGCGCGCCCTCATGGCCTCCGAGCACCGCGCTCGCTCGCGGGCGCCGCTCACCGAGCGCGCGGCCAACGATCTGACCAAGCACGTCGCGCAGCAGATGATCAAGCGCGTCATCTCGACCATGCGCGCCTCGCACCACGGCGGAACGATCCTCGTCGCCCCGCCGACCTGCTTGGCCGAACGCCATCTCCACACCAAGTACGAATTTCGCGACGTCGAGTCGCGCCGGCGATTCCGCAACCTCGTGCTCGCGATGCTCGATTCGCTCGCCGTCCGCGCCGCAGCGACGGGCCGCGACGCCGACGTCGACTTCTACCGACGCGACGGAGCGCCGATGCTCGTCGAGCTCGACGAAGGTCTCTTCGAGCTGAGCAACCTCATCGCGGCGCTCGCCGCGGTCGACGGCGCGGTCGTCCTCACGGAGCGCTACGAGGTCCTCGGCTTCGGCGCCGAGATCGCCGGCAACCTGCCGCACGTGACCGAAGTACGCCGCGCGCAGGATCCCGAAGCCGACACGTTCTCGACGGAGGTCGTCGACGCGGTGGGAACGCGCCATCGCTCCGCGTACCGGCTTTGCGCCGCCGTTCCCCAAGCGGTCGCGATCGTCGTCTCGCAAGATGGCAGCGTTCGATTCGTCCATCGCCATCGCGACGTCGTCACGTACTGGGACCACGGTCCGGGGGACTAGTAGCGCGCAGTCCGCTCGCTAGTCGCCGCGTTGCAGCAGCGCCGCGAGGGCGCGGCATGCGTCGACGGTCGTGAAGATGCCCACGACGTCGCGGCTTTGCATGACGACGGCGGAGCCGTACTTGTGGACGGCCATCTCGGCGGCGACCTGCCCGAGAGGCGTATCCGGCGCGACCGAATAGACGGAAGTGGACATCGCGTCCGAGACGGTGACGAGCCGCGGGTCGACGTCGTCGAGAGTCTCGACGAGATTCACGTCCCGGTCCGTGACGATGCCCGCCAGCCTGCCGCCGTGCAGCACCGGCAGGTGACGGATCCCATGCTCCTGCATCACGGCATTCGCGCGCGCGAGCGTCTGCTCGGCGCCGATGGAGTGTGGGGAGCGGGTCATGTACTTGTCGATTCTGGCTGAGGTGTTCGCCATGGTGGGGCCTCGGTGGGACTTCAAAGCAGCGTCCGTGCCTTTCACGATCCGCGTCGAAATGGGCTTCGACCGAGCGACCGCCTCCGCGCCGCGCGCGGAATCGTTGCGCCGCTCCGCATTTCCTGCGTGAAGCTCGCGAACCCTCCGGCGGGACGACCGATTGGGCGTGGGTGCTCCGTCGGAACACGCGCTATCGTCGTCCAGCGCCGAGTGTGGGCGGGCAAGGGGTGACCATGGCATCGAAATCGACGACGCTTCACCTGGTGTGCGTCTGCGTCTGCGCTCTTCTCGGATGCGGGATGGCTGGCGGCATCGCCGGGTGCAACTGGAGCAGCAGCTCCAGCCCGCCTCCGCGGGACGGCGGCATCCCCTACCTGGACAGCGCCATCCCGTCCTTCGACAGCGGCGTCCCCGTGGACAGCGGCGACGTCGTCGACAGCGGCCCTTCGACCGATGCAGCAATCGACGCCGCGTGCACGCCGGCCAGCGCCCCGGTGATGCACACGACGGACGTGACGAGCAGCGAGACCTGGGCGAGCGGCATTCACGTCGTGCCCTCGTCGATCCAGGTGAAGAACGGGGCCCAGCTGAGCATCGCGCCGTGCAGCGAGATTCGCCTCGGCTCCGGTGCGTCGATTGCGGTCGCGAGTGCGGGCAGCGCTCTCGCTGCCGTCGGGACCGCGGCGGGCCCGATTCGTTTCGTCTCCGCGCAGTCCGGCGCGCGATGGGGCGACATCGACGTCAGGGCTCCCGCGACCGCGCACCTCGCGTACGTGACGCTCACGGGCGGCGGCGCCGGCCCGCACGACACGTCTCCTTTTGCCGGAGCGTCGCTCGCTGCCATCGGCTCCCCGGCGATGCGGCCGGTCGTTCTTCGGACCGAGCACGTCGTGGTGACCGGCTCGGGCGGCCTCGGCGCCATGCTCGTCGGCGCCCGGTTCGACCCCGCGTCGACGGATTTGACGATCACCGGCTCCGGCTGGTATCCCATCTATCTCGGCGTCGCGTCGGCGAACGAGCTCCCGGACGGCACATACACGGGAAACGCTATCGACCAGATTCTGCTGCAGACCTACGACATCGCGGCTTACGACGACTCGGGGCCCCTCGTGTCCGATGTCGCGCTCCGAAACCTCGGAGTTCCGTATCGGGTTGGCACGGTCCCGACGCAGATCAAGATTGGCGACTTGCTCCCCACCAGCCCCAAAGCCTCGCTGACGATAGCCGCCGGGGTCACGCTCCTCTTCACGCCGCAGGGAACCGGCGCAGAAAGCGGAATCGTCATCAACGCGCAGGCCGGCACTCCCTCCTATCAACCCCAGGGGGCTCTCGTCGTTCAGGGGACGGCGGCCGCCCCTGTGGTTCTCGACTCGGCCGCTGCGGCGCCGGCCCCGGGGGATTGGCAAGGACTCTACTTCGACCATGTCGTCGACTCCCGGACGTCGATCACCTACGCGCGGATTCTGCACGCAGGCGGCGCCAGCGGAGCCGTGGGCATTTGCGGATCGACGCCGACGGCCCCCAACGGAGTCGCGACGTGCGCGATCGTGATGCAACTCGACGACCCTCCCGCAGCCTTTCTTTCGAATTCCGTGGTGGAGGCCGCACCGTGCGGCGTTTATCGCGGCTGGAACACGACAGACGTGGATTTCGTTTCGACCAACCAATTCGTCACGATTCCCGGGTGCACCGAGACCAGCGTTCCGCAGACCACCTCGCCTGCGTGCGCCGCGTGCCCGACGTCGCCCTGAGGCCCTCGAAGTCCACGAGCCCTCGATGAGCCTCGTACGGGTCGTCGCCTCTTGCGTGCCGCTGGCCGTCGCCGCGGCGATCGCGTGCAGCGGCGCGCGACCACCGCCCCCGCCCGTGCCGGGCGCCGTGCTCTCGTCGTCCGCGGACGCAGCCACCGCGCCCGTTGCGCGCGCGGATTCATCGCTCGTTCCTCGCAAGGTCTTTCTCGGCGATCCCGACCGCGCAGCCGTGAAGGTGAGCCCGGACGGCACGCGCATCGGCTGGTTGGGGCCGGTAGAGGGCGTGCCCAACGTGTGGGTCGGACCGGCCGACGACGTGAAGAAAGGAGAGGCCGTCACGCATCAAGGGGGAGCTGGCATCCGCTCTTGGTGGTGGAGCTTCGAGAGCGACCGCGTCCTCTTCGTCCAGGACGGCGCCGACGAGAGCCGTCATCTCTACGTCGTCGATCTGGCGAAGCACGCGACCCGAGACCTCGCGCCCATCGTCGGCGTCGACGCGCAGCTACTGAAGCTGAGCTCGAGGCGCCCGCACGAGGCCCTCCTCGGTTTGAACGATTCGCGACAAGACAGTCCACGACGTGTACCTCGTGGACCTGGCGACCGGAGCACGCAAGCTCGTGATGCAGAACGACGGCGCATACGCCGCGTGGTCGGCCGACGACGACCTGCGCTTGCGTTACGGCATTCGCCACAACGGCGATGCGAGCCTCGATTTCTTCGCGCCCGATCGTGGAAAGTGGAAGTCGTCTCTGCATTTCCCCATGGAGGACGCGCTCGCCGTGCGCGGCCTCGATTTCGACAAGGACGGCAATACCCTCTACCTCGAGGACAGCCGCGCGCGGGACACCAGCGCCCTTTTCGCAGTCGACACGAAGACGGGCAAGGCCTCGCTCGTCGCCGAAGACCCCCGGGTCGACGTCGGCGACGTGCTGCTGCACCCGACACGCAAGACCGTCGAGGCCGTCTCCTTCGAGTACGAACGGCCAGCCTGGAAGGTCGTCGACCCGTCGGTCCAGTTCGAGTTCGATTACCTGTCGACGTTCGGCGACGGGACGCTCGTCGTCACGAGTCGATCGCTCGACGAGCAGAAGTGGCTCGTCGCGTACGAACACAGCGACGGTCCAATCCACTATTACCGATACGACCGCGACCCCGACATGCCGGGCAGCCTGGGAAAGGCCACGTTCCTCTTCAGCAGCAAGGACGACCTCGAGCACGTGGCGCTCGCGGCCATGCGACCGGTCACGATCAAGACACGCGACGGGCTCGACCTCTTGGGTTACCTCACCTTTCCCACCGCGCAAGATCCGCGCGGCGAAGGGCGCCCGAGAGAGCCTCTCCCCACCGTGCTGCTCGTGCACGGCGGCCCGTGGGAGCGGGTCTCGTGGGGATACCGCCCGCAAGAGCAGTGGCTCGCGAGCCGCGGGTACGCCGTGCTGAGCGTCAACTTCCGAGGTTCTACCGGCTTCGGGAAGCGACTCGTCAACGACGGCAACCTCGAATGGGGCGGCAAGATGGAAGACGATCTGCTCGACGCGGCGAAATGGGCCGCCGACCAGAAGATCAGCGACCCAGCGAAGATCGCGATCCTCGGCGAGGGCTACGGCGGCTACGCATCGCTCGTCGCCCTGACGAGAAACCCCCTGGCGTTCGCCTGCGGCATCGACGTGAGCGGCCCCTGGAATCTGCTCGGTTTCCTTGAGAGCGCTCCTCCCCCCATGCAGCCTCGGCTCGAGCAGCTGGCCAAGCGCATCGGCGACTGGCGGACGGACGACGGAAGGCTGCTGCTTGCCGAGCGATCGCCGACGGCTCGCGTCGCCTCGATTCGCCGGCCGTTGCTGGTGGCGCAGGGCAAGAGCGATCGGCGCGTTCCCGCGGCGGAAACCGAGGCGGTCGTCGCGGCCCTGGCCTCGAGGAACGTCCCTGTGACGTACGTCTCGTATGCCGACGAGGGGTCGGGCCTTTCCCTCGCTGCCGACCGCACCAGCCTGGGCGCCATTTCCGAGGCCTTTCTCGCACGCTGTCTCGGCGGCCCGTATCAGCCGATAGGCGACGACTTCGTGGGGTCCAGCCTCTCGGTGCCCGTGGGCGCGGAGCACGTGGACGGACTGCCGGGCGCGCTCGCGGCGAAGAAGTAGACGTCCCACCCCGGAGCCCGCCGAGTGTGAGCCCACGGCACGTGTGAACTGGCGGCACACCGAACCGCGACTCCCGGACCGCGGCCTGGCGGGGAAAGCCATCGAACGCGTAGCACGATTCGCGCGGAATTCGCAGGGCACGTCATGTGCTTTTCGGTCAACCCGAGGAGACCGATGCGACCGCTCACGACCCTTGCCCTCCGCCTATCTGCCTCTCTTCTCACCCTCGGGACGCTCGCGCTGTCGGCGCCGGCCCACGCCGACGCGGAGCCCGCCGACCCGGATGCGGCCCGCATCGCCTCGGCAGGACACCCGCTGAAGTGGAACTGGACCCCGCCCGGACGGAGCGCCCGGTACGGCCACGCCGAGACGCTCATCGATGCGCCCCTGGCGACGGTTCGCCGACTGGTGCTCGATTTCGGACACTACAAGGACCTCGCCGGCAGCATCACGACCTCGCGGGTCGTGGGCCACGAGTCCGACGGGTCCACCGACGTCTACATCCAGATGGGTGTGCTGAACAATACGCTGAAGTTCTGGAACGTGACCCGCTTCGCGCCCCTCCGCGTGCAGTCGGAGGGTACCGAGGTGCTCGACGGGCAAATGGTCCACGGCAAGGGCAACATCGACGACGTCGCCATGGTGTGGACGATGCACCCCGCCGGGCCCGAGTGGACGGTGCTCAAGTTCGACCTCCTCTTGAGCCCCGGTCTGCCTGCGCCGCAATCGCTCATCGACGAGCAGCTTCGCGACTCGGCCATGGACGCCGTCAACTCGATCCACGGGCGCGCGCAGGGAAACAAGGACATCCTCCCGTACAAGGGCTGACCGTGCCGCGGGTCCGGAGCGGCCGCGCTAGAGGCTCACCGTCCCGCGGGCAATCTCGATCACCTGACCGCTGACGAAGACGTTCTTCTCCCCGTCCACCGCGAGCGTCAGGCGTGAAGGGCGCCCGATGACGTCTCCCTGCCGGACGCGCACCGTGATCGGGAGCCGAGCGCCCGTCGCGATCATCCAGCCGCCGAGGTTCGCGCACGCCGAGCCCGTCGCGGGATCCTCGGCGATGCCGCCGGCCAGAAAAAAGAAGCGAGCCACTACCTCGTCCGGCGAAGTGCGCGCCCAGACGTAGGCCATGCACTTTCGGCCCGAGGGCTGCGTGGCGTGCCGGACGAGGAGCTCTGCGTCGGGGCGCGCGGCGAGCACGTCCTCGGGGCTCGCGAGGGGGACGACGAATTGTTCGGAGCCGGTATCGACCCACAGGGGATCCGCGGCGACGCTCTCGACGGGCAGTCGCACCATGGCCGCGATCTCGGCGCGCGAAGCGGCGGGTCGCTGCGTTTTCGGGGGATACGCCGCCCGCAGTGTCCAGTCGTCGCCGCGTGCGGTGACCTGCACGATGCCCGCCTTCATCTCGAGGGCGAGCGAGTCGCCGCAGGCGAGCAGCGACCGAGCGACGTGGGCAGTCCCGAGGGTGGGATGGCCGGCAAACGGCATCTCGAAGGCCGGAGTGAAAATCCGGACGCGAGCCGTGGCGGACGGGCTCGACGGACGTAGGAGGAACGTCGTCTCGGACAGATTGAACTGCCTGGCGAGCGCCTGCATTTGGTCTTCGGCGAGGGCGTCCCCGTCCTCGAATACGGCCAGCGGATTGCCCGAAAGGCGCCGGCCCTGCTCGGTGAAGACGTTGACGATACGGAAGGGGAGTTCCATGGGGCAGCACGCCGGTTGGAGGGGGTGGGGTGGGGGCGACCCTAGCATTGGGCTGGCGCTTCGACGGCGGCCGCGACCGATCGGAAGGTCGACGAACTGGCCAAAGACGAACTGGCCAAAAGAGAGACGCAGATTAGAGCCCCGGCTGACGCACACCCTCTCGGGCCGTGTGGTATGTGCACGCCGTGAACAAATCTTGGTTCAGGCAGGCCGGCTTCCTTGGAATTCCAGCGCTTTTCCTCGCGCCCGTGCTCGCAGCCGCGGGCTGTGTCGGACCCGCCGACTCGGCGAGTCTCATGGCGGACCCCGACGCGGGGGGCTCGCACCCGGAGACCGATTCCGGCAACGGCACGACTCCCCCGCACGACGGGTCGCCGGCGAAGCCAGATGGCCACGTCTCGCAACCCCTGCTCGACGCCCAAACGCCCGACGACGTGCAGGTACCGGACGGGTCGTCCGACCAGGACGACGACGCTCAGGCCGACGACGCTCAGGCCGATGACGCCAAGGTCGATGACGCCAAGCCCGACGACGCACCGGCTGCGGAGACCCACGACGGCTCCACCGCGTGCATCAACGATCTCTCCAACATCAAGACGGCCGACTTCCACGTGTCCTTTCGGCTCACGACGTCGCAGGCCGGCTGGGTCGCCCTCGCCAATCAGCGCAGCGTCTGCAAGCTTGGCGCGTTCTGGGAGATCCGCGTCTGCTCGCCCGGTCACGACGACTGTCCCGTCGCCGGTGGCCTGATGGTCGAGACGGGCGGGTCCAACGCATCCAGCCAGTACAACTCGCTCTACTCGACGACCGCCCTCGCCGACGGACAGCCGCACGAGATCACCGTCGCGCGCGTCGCCGGCGCTCTCAAGATCACCATTGACGGGCGCGCATCGGGCTCCGGCGAGTCGAAGGCCTCGTTCGGCGCGCTGCCTCCCTTGCTCGTCGGCACGGATGCCTGCATCGGCTACACCGGCGATCCGACAGTCGCCCTTGCCGCCGGGAGCCTCTCGAACCTCTGCATCACCAGTCCCTAGGATTCCGCCGCGCGCCCGGGGGCCTATACACTGAGGCCATGCCTTCCGATCGCCCCGACGAATCGTTCGCAGCCCTCTTCGAGCAGTCGGGCCGCGCGGCCCCCCCGGCGCGCGGCCCTCGCCCGGGCGACACCGTCGACGTCGTCGTCGTCCAGGTGGGCAAAGACGCGGTCTTCGTCGAGCTCGACGGCCGACGGCAGGGCTATTTCGAGGCCATCGACCTGCGCGCGCCCGACGGGACGATGGCGGTCGCGCTGGGCGCCAAGCTGCGCGCGCGGGTGGTCGAGGTCGGCGAGCAAGGCGTGAGGCTGGCTCCCACCGTCGACGCGGCGGTCGCTGTCGGCGCGAGCGTGAGCCTCGGCAGCCCGAGCCCGGGCAGCGCCAAAGAGAGCGATCGCGTGAAAGTCGCGGTCGGGCAGGTCGTCTCGGGAACGGTCAGTCGGATCGAGAACTACGGATTGTTCATCCAGATCGACGGCACCCAGGGCGGCGCGGGGCGCGGACTCGCGCCGACGGCGGAGCTGGGAACGCCGCGCGGTGCCGACTTGCGCAAAGCGTTTCCCATCGGCACCAAGCTCAAGGCGAAGATCGTCGCCCTCGAAGAGGGGAAGATCCGCATGTCGCTTCGCGCGCTCAAAGACGACGAGGAGCGTGCCGAAGTCGAGACCTTCCGCGCGAAGGAGAAGGAGAGCACGGCGTCGCACACGTACGGGACGTTGGGCGACCTGCTCCGGGCGCGAAAGCCGAAGTAGCCACGCCGGCCGCGGGCAGCGGTGAGCCACTTCGGGGGACTCCCGGCACTCACTCGGAATGAGGAGACCTCTTCTCGCGCGGGCGATGCTCGCGGTTCTGGTCGGGTGTGGAGCAGGCCAAGGCGACCCCGGGGCGGCGGACGCAGGGGGCGGTAGCTCGTCGGGCAGCGCAAGCTCCTCGGGGAGCGCCAGTTCGTCGGGCAGCACCAGCTCTTCCGGCAGCACCAGCTCCTCTGGCACCAGCAGCTCCTCGGGCACCAGCAGCTCCTCGGGCAGCACCAGCACGAGCTCCTCGAGTGGTTCGAGCTCCTCGGGCGGAGCGGACGCGGGGAACCCGCCGAGCGACGGCGGTCACGAAGGCTCGACGGGCGCACCCGGCCGGGTCGTCGCCGGGTACTACCCGAACTGGACGCCGTCGCCCGCGCGGATTCGCGACGTGGACCCGCACTACAACCTCATCTATCTCTTCGCGGCGACACCGGTGGGGGGCTCGCCCGGCACGGGAGCCATCGAGTGGTCGGCCCCCGGCGACGGGCTCGGCGCCGCGACGAACCTCCAAGCCGACCTGGCGTATGCGCGAAAGACGCAAGGCCGCACGATCGTCATGTCGATCGGCGGCGCGGGTAACGCCATGTCGTTCCCCGACCGCGCGACGTCGCAGACGTTCGTCGCCAGCGTGCAATCCCTCTACACGAAGCTCGGAGGTTTCGACGGAATCGACTGGGACACCTACGAGGGGAGCGACTCGCCGGACACGAGCGAGATGATCTGGATAAGCCTGAAGCTCAAGGCCACCTATCCTGGCTTTCTCATCACGACGCCCCCCGCCCCGTGGAGCACCGTCGATCAGACGTTTTGCTCGAAGATGGTCGCCGCCGGCGCCTTGGACTACGCGGCTCCGCAGTACTACGACGGCCCGGGCCTGGCGGTGCAGTCGTACATCGTCCCGAATGTCGGCACGTGGGCCGGGCTCCTCGGCGAGAGCCACATCGTCGTCGGCTTCGGGATCGACACCGCCTCCAACTACATGACCGTCGGGCAGGTCATCGCCACCTGGAACGCCCTCCTGGCCGCACACCCGAACCTGCACGGAGCGTTCGACTGGTCGATGGAGACCGACCAAGCTACGGGATGGCCGTTCGCGATGCAGGTCGGACCGCTCGTGAACCCCTGACGGACCCCGGGCGTCGCGAGCCGCTCTCGAGCACGCCGAGGTGGGCGACGCCGGTCTCTGATACCGTCACCACCCATGTCGAAACCCAAGCTGACGTACTTCGATTCCCCCGCGAGCCGCGGCGAGGAATGCCGCCTCGCCCTCCACGTCGCGGGCATCGACTTCGACGACGTGCGCATCAAGCAGACCGACTGGCCCACGCTCAAGCCGAAGACGCCGTTCGGCGCGCTCCCCACCCTGGAGATGCCGGGGCATCCCGTCCTGGCCCAGTCGAACGCCATCCTCGTGCTCATCGGCCGGCTGCACGGCCTTCACCCGAAGGACCCCTTCGAGGCCGCGCGGCACGAGGCGATGATGGGCCACGTCGAGGACCTTCGCGCCGCCGTCGCGCCGTCGGGGCGAATCAAGGACCCCGAGGAGAAGAAGAAGGCCCGCGAAGAGCTGGCGGCGACGGTCCTCCGCGTTTGGGGAGCGAACGCCGAGAAGCAGATTGGCGACGGGCCCTACTTCGCCGGGCCGTTGCTGCAGGTGGTCGACCTGAAGCTCTACATGGCCACACGTTTTCTCCGCAGCGGCGTGCTGGACCACGTCCCGGTGACCGTGCTCGATCCGTTCCCCAAGCTCGTTCGCGTTCACGACGCGGTCCGCGATCACGCGCGCGTCAAGGACTGGTACGCGAAGCGCTGAAGGCATGGGCGGCGCAGGTTCCTCGGGACTCCCCAAGTCACCCATTCGGGTGACACGCCGGCGGGCGTCGCGGCGCGTATTCCCAGGCGCACCATGGACGACGCGGTTCCGGCCGTCACCAGGCTCACGGCACTCGATCAAGAGCACCTGCAGCAGCAGAGGCGCCTCGTCGAGAAATACGTCCCGGATGACTCCCGCGAAAAGTTCAACACGGCCGCGGGCAAGCTCGGCGCGATACGGGCCCTCCTCGCCGGAAAGGTCTTCGCCGCGACGCAGACCTACCAGCTCCAATCGCTCGGCGTCGTGCTCGGGGATGCCCTGGCCTTTTACTGCGGGATGGAGTGGGTCCTCGTCGAGGACGCCTACGGCCGCGACCCCGCGCTCAGTGCCCCCGGCACGAGCATCCTCGTCTATCCGCTCACGATGATCTCGAAGCGCGTCGAGAACGGCGAGGCGGTCGACGTGTTCGATCTGTTCAACGCCGTCGCGTCGGACATCGAGAGGCTCCGGCGGCAAGGTCGATGACGACCTGTTTCGGGGCGCCGCCTCCCGCTTCCAGAGGCGGCGCCCTTTCCTTCTCGCGTCACCGCTGGCCTAGGCGGTGTGCGGCGTCGTCCCGCCTGCCGCCGTGCCCGCAGGGGGCGCGACGGCGGGGGCGGGAGGCGCTTGCACGACGGGCTGCGGGGCCAAAACCGGCGTCACCACGACGCCCGTCACGGCACCGTGGATCGCCTTCTTGGCCTTCGCGCTCTTCGTGCCCCGCGCCGCGCGCGTGGCTGCGCGCTTCGCGGCCGCCGCGGCCCTCTGCTCGACCGTCGGCGGAGTCGGCGCCTTCCGCGGGGTGAGCCCGAAGTCGGCGAGGACCTCCGCCTGGCTGCCGAAGGCGAGCCGGACGGCCTGCACGATCGCGCTGAGAAACGCGCGAAGTGCAGGCGCCTGGGCCGTCTCGGCGGCGACCTTGCTCGTGCTCAACGCTCGAGCAGCTTCCACGGCATCGCGAAGGTCGACGAGCTTCTGAAGCTCGGCGACGATCTGCGGGGCCGTGACCGTGTTCCCCGCGATCGGCAGTTCTGCCGTCGCGAGGTGCTTCTGGACTCCCGCGATCACCATCTTCGCGAGGTCCGCAGCCGTTCCCTTTCCCTGGTTCTTGGCCATCTCAATCACCCTCTTCGAGGTCAGCGATGCCGGGATCACTTCCCGGCGCGTTGGTCGCTGTCCTCGTGCCGTTGACGCGGGCGGGTCGCCGATCTCTCCGACTATTTTCAAAAATCGACGTGGGTCAGAAATCCATGAGGGAGTACGCGTACCTGCGCGCGATCGTTAGCTGGGCAACGATCGCGGACCCGAGCGGCGCGATCGTTAGCTAGGCAACGATCTCGGACCCTCGACGCCTGCGTGCGCTTCCGACGACCCTTCCCGCGACTCCCCCTCGCCCGGCACGCGCCTTTCCCTCGGCCCTTGCGCGCCTCGCCCTGACGCAACCCACCTCTTCCCCTCACGAGAGGCCGTCTTGGCGTCCGCGATCCCCCGTCCCCAGGTCGCGGGACGTCGTGGACTCGCTCGCGATCCATCGACTCGGCATCGGGCGTCGCGTGTCTTGGCCTCGCCCGTTCGACGTCTTGCCTGGTGCCCTGGCCCTTCTTCCCCCGGGCAGCCTCGCATCTTCCCTCGCGAGTCCTGCGCGAGGGCACCATCCTTTGCGCGTGAGCCTTCGAGGAAAGACGCTCCTTCCGCCCGCGGACTGGCCATCTTGGCTTCCGGGATTCCGCTTGTTGCCACGACCGATGACGCGATACTCGCCAACGAAAGGCGCCGGCTCACGCACCGATGACGCGCAAAGGGTCACCGGATGCGGCGCCATCCCTCGAGGAATCCCGCGCCTTGCCCCACCCCGAACCGCGCAAGGCTCGGACCCAAGACGCATGATGGGCTAGGCCGCTGCGCACCAACCTCGAGACCATCGCGCCCCTCGCGGTGCTCCTTCCACGAGCACCGTGGGCAGCGAGACACCCCTCGCCTCGACCCATCGCGCACGACGCGTCCGCCATCGCCCACAACTCCCGGGGCGAAGCACCCGGACGGCGCGACCCATGGCTCGCCTCGGCGGACGCTATCGGGGCGAACGGCGCTCGCTTCGCACGCAGGCGCGGACCGGAAGCCGCCTCCTCCTTCGTGCCACGAGCAATAACCCCATCCCCATCCCCACCATCGCGCCCGTCCCCGTCGTCGTCCCCGCGACCCGGCACCCGCAACCCGCGTGCGCGCCCGTGCCCGCCCCCGCGTCTCCCCCGTCGCCCACCGCGCTCCCGGCATCGACCGCGCCGCTCGATCCCCCGCTCGCGCCCCCTCCGGACCCCGACCCTCCCCCGCTGCTCGATCCGCTCCCCCCGCCCGAGCCCCCGCTCCCGCTCCCGCTTCCGCTCCCGCTCGCGTCCATGCCCGCGCCCGCGTCGTCGGACACCGCCGGCACACACCCCGCGTCCTCCACGCCTCCGTCGGCGACGGCCGCGGGCAGCGGCGCCTGCGTCCACGTGAGCAGCCCCTGGTACGCGGCCTCCAGCCCCGCCGCCGCGACGATGCTCGCGGGCGCCTGGCTCGGCGCCGCGATGACCGTGTTGTTGGCGACGGTCGCCGCGGGAATCGTCCCCGCGTCCGTCGGCATGTCCCAGTAGTTGTGCTCGACGTCGAACGGGCTGCGCACGCCGCTGTCGGGGCCCTGGTTGTAGTCCCAGCGCAGGCTGCCCCACGAGACGCAGCACGGGCTGTTGTAGATGACGTTGTCGGTGACCGTCAGCGCGTAGCTCCCGTTGTCCGTGTAGAGCAGGTGCGGCGTCCCGTGGACGAGGTCGTGGAGGACGTTACCCGTGATCGTCAGGCCGTCGGCCAGCGTCGTGCCCTGCACGCCGTTCGTGTAGAGGGCCGCGCCCTCGGTCATGACGGTCGTGACCTGGAAGATGAGATTGTTCGAGATGACGTTTCCGCTCGAGAAGTTCGGGAGGCCCGGCCGCTGGATCTTGTCGAGCCAACCGCCCCAGCCGTTCGAGAGGCCGGAGTACGAGGTGTGATCGATCTGGTTGTGCGAGACGAGCGTGTTCTTCGAGTACCCGATGTCGAGCCCGATGCCGGCGTGAAACTCCACGGGGAGGTCGAAGATATGGTTGTCGGTGATCTGGTTGCCGACGGTCTGGTCGGCGCCGGTGGCGTCGGGCAGGTCGACGTTGCCGATCTGGATCCCGTTGCCGGAGATGTCCGTCACGACGTTGCCCTGGACGACGTCGTTCTGCGAGCCGTTGCCGAGCGTCAGCCCGGCGCCCCCCATGTGAACGAACACGTCGCCGGTGAACTGGATGTTCTGGTCGTAGGTGAACGACACGCCGCCCTTGATCTGCTTCCACGCCGCGTAGGGGCACGTCCCGTTCGGGACCAGGTCGCAGAGGGCCTGCGTCGCGCCGCCGCCCGGGCCGGTGATCGTGTAGTTGGCCTGGATCTCGGAGAAGCCGTCCGGGCCGCTCGGCTCCATGTCGGTCACGTACGAGAACTGGATGCCGCGAAAGGCGATGTCGTGGATGGGGCTCGTCGGAGTCCCGGTTCCGGTGACGAGATACGGACCGAGAAGAGGCGCCTCGACGTCGGCGGTCGTGAGGTCCTCGCCCGCCTGGGGAATGTAATAGAAGCGGCTCGTGTGGCTATCGAGGTAAAACTGGCCGGGCTGCGTCAGGAGCTCGAAGGCGTTCTCGATCGAGGTGGGCGGCAGGTGCAGGTTCGCGGAGTCGACGTGGTTCTGCGCCCGCTTGTACGTGTTCTGCCAACAGGGCTGGACCATGGTGACGGTCGTTCCCGACATCGTCTGGATCGGACACCGTAGCTCCGTCCACGCGGCGTACCCGTTGCGGAAGACGAGCTCCACGCCGGCCGGCGGCTTGCCGCTCGGGTCGAGCCACCCGGCCATCGCCGAGGAAGACGCGGTGAAGCCCGTCGCCGTGGCCGTGAGGGTGACGGGCACCGGTCCCTGCGCTCGCTCGGCGCGAGCGCCGTTGACGTAGAGCTGGCGGGTCTGGATTCCGGTCGGGCCCTGGGCGACCCAGACGTTGCTCCCCGCGTCGGCGTACGGAGCGAAGCCCGTGATGGGCACCGAGCCCGCCACGACGGGGCGAGCCCCGGGCGCGGCGGTCCACACGACGCGGAAGCCGCCAGTACCCGAATCTGCCGGCGTGAGGGCGAGCGGCGCGCTCAGGCGATAGAAGCCGTCGCCGAGCACCACCTCGATGTCGCCGGTCATGTTCTGGTTCATGGTGCGAACCATTTGCTGAGCGGCCGGCAGCGTCTGCAGCGGCTGGCACGACGTGCCCGGGCTATTGTCGCTGCCCGAGGGCGACACGTAGATCGACGCCTGCGGCGGAGCCGCAGCCGCTCGACCCGCGAGCGTCACGACCGCGGCGGCGATCGCCACCCCCAACTTCGTCTCGGCCGCCATGGGATTTCCTCCAGGCGAGGGTCTCCCAGGGCCGGCAAGAGATGGCACTCACATCGTGCTTACATTTGTCGGAAAGACGGTGGACGCGGGCGCGTTCGGGCTCGCGTTCGAGCGGGGAGAGCCCGATTCATCCGTTGCAGGTGCTCGTGGCGCACACGAAGTACCCGACGACGGGGGAATAGCTGCAGCTGTTGCCGCCGCAGCCCGCGCAGTCCTTCGCGGCATCCACGCAGGCGTCCTTGGGCGAGGTGCAGTGGTACTCGTCGACGCTGCCGCAATAGCCCCGGCTCGGTGCGCAGTACTGGCCGGTGCCGCAGTCGGAATCGACCTGGCAGCTGGCGGGAGCGCAGACGTTGCCCTGCGCGCGCAGACCGACCCCGGCGTTGATGTTGCACACGCAGATGTTCCCGCTGGGGCAATCGGCGTCGACCAGGCACGCGTCGGAGCCGCACATGTGCTCCGTGCAGCGCCAGTAGGGATTCGTGCAGTCGCTGTCGACATTGCACGACGGGCGGGTCCCGGCGTCGACGCCGGGCGAGGGAGGCGTCTGGGGGCACGCGACCGCGGTGGCGCGATGCTCGACCGGAACCTCTCCCGGAAGCGCCGTCCCTTCGCACATTCCCGAGTCGGGTGGCAGTCCGCCCTCGCTTGCCATCGCATCGTGGCCAGCCTCGCCGGGGTCCGGGATGGCGTCGTGCGCGGCGTCGATGGGATCCGGGGTGGCATCGTGTCCCGCGTCGCCGGGATGCTCGGTGGCCGAGACGCCTCCGCCGCAGCCTCCGAGAAGAACGGCGAAGAGAGAGACTCCGAGAACGAGGCGGCGGATCGTGCTCATGGTTTCAAAGTCCTTCGAGGTAGGTGATCAAGGCGCCGCGATTGGCGTCGGATAGGTCGAGGCCGAAGAGGTGTCCGGGTACGGCGCCCTGCCCGTGGAGGTTGCCCGAGAACGCGGGGGTGACGCGGGCCGGGTCGAACATCGCCGACAGCGACGGCACCGTGCCGTCGTGCAGCAGGGGGCCGCGCGAGCCGACTCCGTGGAGCGAGGGCACGCGGTAGCGCCCGGTGCCGCGCACGAGCGAGAGGCCGAGGTGCGGGTCCGTTCCGACGGTCGCGAGAGGCACCGGCTCGCCGGTCAGCGCCGGCGGCGCATGGCAAGCTGCGCAGCGATCGGCGAAGACGCGGGCGCCGTGGGGCGCGGCGGCGGCGGCGGCGTCGAGCGAGGGAAGCGAGGCCGCGAGCGACGTCACGTAGGCGGCGAGCGCCAGCGCGACGAGGCGCGGCGGTCGCACGGCCTGGTCGTTGGACGTGATGATGAGCGTTTCGAGACGGATGGCGAGCGTCGACAGGTCGCGAGCCCGGACGGTGGCGTCGTGTTGCAGGTACGTCAGCCATCGCACGGGGCGCAGGTCCGGGATGCGAACCGGCTCGGTGCCCTCGTGGGTGGTGACGTCGAGCCGTCCCGAGCCCCAGGCGCCGATCGCGGCGGCGAGCTGCGGGTCGAGGTCTGCACCGGCGTTCGCGAGGATGGCCGCGCCGAGGTCGAGCTTCGCGTTCGGCAGGCCCGGCGTCCAGCGACCCTCGGCGTCGTGCGTCGCGTGGCAGGTCGAGCACGTCAGCGCGATCGCGACGGAACCGTCGCCCATGCGAGCGCGGACGAGGCCCCCCACCCCGCGCGCGTCGTCGACCCAGACCCCGTAGCGGGCCGCGGCCTCGCGCGACGCCAGCGCGACGTCGAAGTACGGCGCGAGCTGCAGGGGGTACCGTGCGAACGCCTCCGCGCCCAGCGCGAGGAGGTCGGGGTCCTCCGTGGAGGCCGCGGACGCCGGAAGCGCCAGCGGTGCCGCGGTGGGCGAGAGCGCGGCGACCGACGCCCCGCCCGGCGCGTCGAGCTCGTTCGCCGCGACGTTCTCCGCCGCCGGGTTCCACTCGGGCAGCCGCGACCAGTCGCCGGGGCCCCCCGAGTCGTAGTGGGCGAGGCGCAGCTGCGAGTACCCGTTGTCCGGGTTGACGAGCGAGGCCTCGAGCTCGGCGCGGCGAAACGCCGGATCGTCGAGGTAGGGCAGCGGATCGCCGGGGCCGGGGGAGCCGCCCGGAGGCGCAGCGCAGGCCGCGAAGAGCAGGGCGGAGGTGGCGAGGGTCCTCGCGACCGTCACGATTGGTGGGGTGCCGGGCGGCGGCATGTGCGTGAGAGCCCGGCATAAGCACGTGGTGAGCCAACCTTTGGCGGGCGCGCATGATCGCAGCGAAAACGCGCGATAGCCGGATCGGCGCTTCAGGACCGGCACAAGGCGGCCCACTAGGTCCGGAGCGGCCAATCCCGACGGCCCGCGTCTTTGCGCGGTCCCGGGATTGCAGGACGGCGACGACAGGCCCGCTCGTGATTCCGCAGCCCGTCCGCACCATCCCGACGCCCGCGAGAATCGAGCATCCGACGCGCGAGCAGCGAGTCGCGCGCGGGAGAGCGGCTCGGTCGGCGGTGCCGCGCTCGCGCCACGCGGAGCTCAACCTGCTCGCGACGCGGGACCCCATCGCACTCATCGAGGAGCAGGAGAAAGATCGCATCCCCGAGCTCATCCCCGTGCGCCACGGGCGCATGGTGGACTCGCCGTTCGGCTTTTTTCGCGGCGCTGCGCTCATCATGGCCGCGGACCTGTCGCGGACACCCCAGAGCGGGCTTCGCGCGCAGCTCAGCGGCGACGCGCACATGGCGAACTTCGGCATGTTCGGCACCCCGGAGCGCCAGCACGTCTTCGATACGACCGACTTCGACGAAACCCTTCCCGGACCGTGGGAGTGGGACATCAAGCGGCTGGCGACGAGCTTCGAGATCGCCGGGCGTGCCGACGGCTTCTCCGCCACGAACCGCCACGAGGTCGTCCTCGAGGTCGCTCGTTCGTACCGCACGGGGATGAGCGGCTTCGCGGAGCAGGGCAACCTCGAGGTCTGGTACGCGCGGCTCGACATCGACACGGCGATGGCCGAGTACGAGAAGCGGCTGCCGGGACGCGAAGCGAAGCGCAAGCGCCGGGAGGTCGCCAAGGCACTCACGCGCGACAGCGAGCATGCCTTGCAGCGGCTGACCCGGCTCGAGGGCAACGAGGTGCGCATGGTCTCGCATCCGCCGCTCGTAGTACCCATCGACGAGCTGTTCGCCCCCGCGGAGCGAAAGCGCGTCGAGGAATCCGTGCGGGGCATGTTCCGCGGGTACCGGGCCAGCCTGCCGGGCGATCGGCGCGCGCTCCTCGAGCAGTTTCACATCGTGGGTCTCGCACGAAAGGCCGTCGGCGTCGGCAGCGTGGGCACGCGCTGCTGGATCGCTCTTCTTCTCGGTGTCGACGAGAGCGACGCGCTCTTTCTGCAGATCAAACAGGCCGAGGAGTCGGCTCTCGAGCGGTTCCTCGGGCGGAGCCGCTACGCCAACCACGGCCAGCGCGTGGTCGCCGGGCAGCGCCTCATGCAGAGCGCGAGCGATATCTTCCTCGGCTGGGGCCGGAGCACGGGGATGGATGCCGGGGCTCGCGACTACTACTTCCGACAGCTCCGCGACTGGAAGGGCTCCTTCGTCATCGAGAACATGTCGCCCGGCAGCATGTCGGTCTACGCAGGCATGTGCGGGTGGACTCTCGCGCGCGCTCACGCCCGCTCGGGCGACCGGGTGGCGATGGCCGCCTACCTCGGCAAGAGCGCGGCCTTCGACGAGGCCATCGCCGCCTTCGCCAGCGCCTACGCCGCCGTGAACGAGCGAGACCACGAGGCGCTGGTGCGCGCAGTCCGGACTGGGCGGCTCAGGGCGAAGACGGGGATCTGATGGGCGGCGCGGAGAATGGTCAATTGCGGGTGCCGCCGCTGGGCGCATCCTCCGGATCCGCGCAGCAGCGGAAGCCGATCGAGTAATCCTGGTACTCGAACGGGTGCGCGATGGTCCGGTACGCGCACCCGTCGCCGTGCAGCGACGTGTCGAGCCAGTAGCCCCCTTGGAACGTGCCGTTCGGGTCGGCCGTCCACTCGTGGAGGTTGCCGACCATGTCGTAAAGACCGAAGTCGTTGACGCACAGGGGAAACGCGCCGGTCTTCGCGAGCGTTCCGTCGAGCTCGTCGTTGCGCGGGTCGTTGAGCTCGAGCGGACCCCAGCCGCGCGCCTGCGCGTCGGCGTGGTAGGTGAGCATCGGGTTCACGCCGCTGTCGTGGCAGCGTCCCGGCACGCGGTCGGGGCCATACGGGAAAGCGTAGCCCTGGCTGCCGCCGCACGCGGCGCGCCATTCCACCGGGGCGCACAGGCGCTTGCCGGCCTGGCGGCACGCCGACAGCGCTTGCGCTCCGCTCACGTACGCCTGCGGCGTCGCCCCGGCGACGCTCCGCGCTACGTAGACGTGATCGACGGCGAGAGACTGGTTGGATGGGTGCGTGAGGAGCGTGCCGTCGGGCGCGCGCTCGACGACGGACGCTTCGTAGCGATCGACGCACACGGCGCCGAAGACGAGCCCCATGTCCGGCGGGCAGTGTGCGCCTGGTCTCGCGGGCGCGAGCGCGCCCTCTTGCACCGGACGGAACACTCCGGGCGCATACGCGAGAATGGCGCGCTCGATCGTGCCGGGCGCGCCGCTCGCGAGGCGCCGGTCGTGTCCCCGGAACGCGACGCCGAGGGCTTCGAGCGCGGCGGCGACTTGCACGCGCGACGCAGCGGGCGCCTGCTCCGGCGTCGCCGCGCGCGCGTGGTGCCCCGCCATGCGCGAGCCGAGGAGCGCCAGGGCCAGAGCACCTGAGGCGCAGAGCCGCCCGCCGCGGCCGCGCGAAGGGGATGCCATCGCGAGCGAGCGTGGATCCACCGAGCCGCGGATGCAAGCGCGCGGTCGCTCGCTTTTGACGCAAGAGCCGCGGACACTTCTCGCCGTGGAGGCGTCACTCCGAGGAGAGGGTTTACCGCGCGATGCCCATGGCGGCTCTCATCGCACTACCGACTCAGACCGGTAGGGCCCCGACGACACGTCGTCCTCGCCTCCGGCGGCGCAAGCGGCTCCGGCCCCGGCCGAGGCTCCGCAGAAAGACACCGGCAATCACCCGGCGCCGAATTCGATCTATCTGGAAGGTCTCGGGGCCGGGCTGGCGTACTCGCTCAACTACGAGCGACTGGTGGCCGACGAGTTCGGACTGCGCGTCGGATTCAGCTACCTGTCGGTCGGCGCGAGCGCTTCGAGCGCCAGCGGTAGCGTGAGCAGCAGTGCGACCTTCGTCACCGTCCGATCACGGCGAGCTACATCGGCTTGCGCGGGCGAAAGAGCTCCCTGGAGCTCGGTGCGGGCGCCTCGCTGAACTTCGCGAGCGGCAGCGCGAGCGGACTGGGAGCCAGCGCTTCGGGCTCCGGAATGGCTCCTTACGGCGTAGCCATGGTGGGGTACCGCTTTCACCCGGTCGATGGTCCGGGATTTCAGTTCCGCGTCGGGCTGATGGCGCTCGCCGGGAACGGCCTGGGGCTCTCGAACCGGGATGCGACCGAAATCGGCGTCCTCCCGTGGGGCTACATGAGCATGGGAGCTTCGTTCTAATCCGCGGATATTGCCCGGTTCTCCCCCCAATCCGGCGGGTTGGCGGGTTGACGCAGTGTGGCTGCGGGGGACCGGGCGGCGCCTTCTCGTCGGGTAGTTCGTTGACGATCCTCCCGCCGCCTGTCATTACGTGGCGTTCTAACTCTGCGGTAGGGCGGTACCAGGGAGGCAATCGATGAGAAACGTTGCGGTGTCGGCGGTGTTCGGGATGACCCTTTTGACGGCCGTTGGCGCGCGCGCGACGCCCATTCTGACGGGGAAGGGCGACACCAGTCGCACCGGAGCCACTCTGAACGAAGTGAAGCTCACACCCGCCACGGTCCATAACAAACACTTCGGCAAGGGCTACACCCTTCCCGTCGCGGGCGAACTGTACGCGCAGCCGCTCATTGCCGAGAACGTGCCCGTCTCCGTTCACGGCGCGAAGCGGGCCGTGAACATGGTCATCCTGGCCGACTACGAGAACAACGTGTACGCCTACGACGCGACGGCCTATAACCCTCCGGTTCTCTACTGGAGCGCGAACTTCGGGCCGGCCGTGCCCGCGATGAACGTACAGTGCTTCGGCTGGCCGGACATCGACTTGTACGTCGGGATCGTCAGCACGCCGGTCGTCGATGCCGCGTCGAACACGATGTATTTCGTGGCCCGCAACTACCGGAGCGTCGACGACTCGTACCACCAGTACTTGCACGCCATCGACATCGCGACCGGGCTCGATCGCCGCGGGAGCCCGACCGAGATCGCGGCAACGCTGCCTGGCAACGGGCCGGACAGCGTGAACGGCAAGCTCACGTTCAACCCGAAGACGCAGAACCAGCGCACCGCTCTCTTGCTGCAGAACGGCAACGTGTACATCGCCTGGTCCGGCCACAACGACTGCGTGCCGTACCACGGCTGGGTCATGTCCTACGCGTACAACGCCTCGGCGGGAGCCTTCAAACAGACCGGCGCGTGGACCGACACTCCCAACGGAACGCAGGCCGGCATCTGGATGTGGGGCGGCGGCCTCGTAGGTGACGGCGAGAACATCTATTTCACGACCGGCAACGGCGACGCGGACGCGTTCAACGGCGGCAGGGACTACGGAGAGAGCTTCGTAGGCCTCAACGCGAGCCTGACGACGATCACGTCCTGGTTCACACCCAACACGTACGCCGCGCTCAACTTCGACGACGTCGATCTCGGGGGCGGGGGCACTCTGCTGATTCCGGGGACGCGCCTTTTGCTGTCCGGGGGCAAGGACGGGAATCTCTACCTGGTCGACGCCGACAAGATGGGGGGCTTTAACAAGCACAAGGACCAGAACCGTCAGACCTTCATGGTGACCGGACAGCAGGACGGCATTCAGGCAGAGGTCCACAGCGGTCCTGTGTATTGGCAGTCCCCATCGGGGCCGATGGTCTACGTGTCGCCGGACTTTGCGCACATCCAGGCGTACAGGCTGGTCCACGGTCTGCTCGATCCCACGCCCGTTTGGCAGAGTCCCGAGCAGCAGCCTTTTGGCAACAACGGGGCGGGCCTCTGGATTTCGGCCAGCGGATCGAGAGACGGAATCCTTTGGGGCGCGATGCCCTTTAGTGGCGACGCGAACGCCG
The DNA here is from genome assembly GCA_963720145.1 of uncultured delta proteobacterium. GTDB lineage: Bacteria > Myxococcota_A > Polyangia > Polyangiales > Polyangiaceae > Palsa-1150. The sequence continues at coordinate 74,085 of CAVREO010000022.1, read as the reverse complement.
GCGCAGTCCCCGGCATCCTGCGCGCCTTCGACGCGGTGACCGGGACCGAGATCTACAACTCGTACCAGAGCAAGACTCGCGACGATTACGGCACGTACGCGAAGAATCCGTCCCCGGTCGTGTGGAACGGGAGGGTGTACGTCCCGACGTTCAACAGCGCGACCGGCACCAGCGGCAATGTCGCGGTATACGGGCTCTTTTACTGAGCAGGGGCTCGCGACCGTCGTTCCCGTTCTCGTGGCCCTCGCGGGCTGCGCCTCGGGCGCGGGCGCGCGGTCATCGAGCCCAACGGCCGTCGCACCGGCGGCGTCCGAGGAACAGGCGACACGCGCGGAGCTTGCTCGGACACACGCGACCGCGGCGACGGGCGACGCGCTGGTGGAGGCTGCCCGATTGGGCGACGTGGAGCTCGTACGCCGTCTCCTTCTGGCGGGGGTCCCGCTGGAAGCCACGAATACGTACGGGTTCACCGCGCTCATGTGGGCGTCCGGTCAGGGTCGCGAGGCCGTCGTGCGGCTGCTCCTCGCCCGGGGCGCACGCGTGGACGCCCGGACATCCGACGGGACGACTGCGCTGATGAGCACCGCGAGCGAGGGGCAGGTCGGGGCGGCGCAGCTTCTCCTAGGAAGCGGGGCTGATGTCAACGCGCGTCGCGCGGACGGCGCCGCGCCGCTCCTCCTGGCGGCTTCGTTGGGGCGCACGGCCATGATCGAGCTCCTGCTGGCGCACGGCGCCGAGCTCGAAGCCCGCGACGGCAAGGGATTCACGGCGCTCGCGTACGCGGCAGGCAATCCGGCGAGCGAGGATGCCAGCGGCGAGACCGCCGACGCGGTGAACGCTCTTCTCGCGCACGGAGCCGCGGTGGACGCGCGAGGCGCGGACCTGACGACGCCTCTCATGTGGGCGGCGCACAAGGGCGAGCTCGCCATCCTCGACGCGCTCCTGTCCCATGGCGCGAGCGTGGACGCCGTAGACCGGGGGGGCAAAACGGCGCTCATCCATGCGGCGCAAGCGAAGGCACCGCCGCCGGCGGCGACGCTCCTCGCGCGCCACGGAGCCCGGCTGGACGTTCAGGACGGCGAGGGCGAGACGGCGCTCATGAAAGCATGCCGACGAAAGCGGCCCTCGATGTCGGTGGCGCTCCTCGCGCTCGGCGCGAACGCGAACCTGAAGAACAACTCGGGCCAAACCGCGCTGATGATCGCCACCGAGTTCGGTCGCAAGGAGCAGGTGCAGGCGCTGTCGGCGGCTTTGGGCGAGCATGTCCCCGCGCCACCTGCCGCCTCGAGCTGCGCCGGCAAGTCCCCGGCACCGCGCTGAAGCGGCGGGGGCCCGACGCCGCCCGTCGTCGTCACTCGATGCGATTCTTGCCCGTTCGCGGCTCCGGACCCAAGGAGGCCACGATGGCTCGCGCCTGTTCAATCGCCCGCACGATGGGCGCGCGCACGTGGTCGTCTTGGCCCAAGCACAGCAGCATCTGTTCTTGCAGCACGTTCAGCACCGACCCGAGAGCAGCTGGCTCCACCTGCGCGATCACGAGGGCCTTCGCCATCGAGCGAAACGTGCTCGAGAAGACGTCCGTGCCGGTCTTCACTTGCCCGGCCAGTGTCTGGATGAGCCGCTCGTCCCAACCGGGTACGGCACCGAACTTCCCCTTGGCGGCCCGCAGGAGCTCGGCCCGCATGAGGTGACGGCGAACCACGAGCTGCGCGTCGAACGTCGACGCCCCCGCTCGGGCGGCGCCTGCCGGCTTGGCGATCGCCGGGTCGTCGCCGGAGCAACCGCACGATCGGCGAAGCACCACGGTCGTCGGCACGAGCGAGCGCAGCTGCCTGTCCGGCTGTCCCTTCAGGCGACCCATCACGATGCGCGCGCCCTCCGCTCCCTGCTCGCGCAGGTGCTGCCGGACCGTGGTCAGCGAAGGCGAGGATGTGCGCGCGGATTCCACGTCGTCGAATCCGACCACGGCGACCTGGCGCGGCACCTGGATATTGCGCCTCGCGAGCTCGCTCATCGCGCCCAACGCCGTGCTGTCGTCGGCCGCCACCACGGCGTCGAGGTCTTCGAGGCCGACCTTGTTTCGGTCCAGCATGAGCGCAATCGCGGCCGTGCCGGTTTGAAACGAGAATTCGCCGCGGGCCACGCGCCTCGCCTCCAGGGGAATCCCGTGTTCGGCGAGCGCGGCGACGTAGGCTTGGTAGCGCTCCGTGGCGTCCTGGTTGCCATCCGGGCCCCCGGCGAAGCCGATTCGGCGCCGACCGTGCGCGTGAATCAGGTGCGTCACCGCGGCGCGCACGCCGGCTGCGTTGTCTGCCCGCACGCTCGGTATGCCGGGCAAGTCGTCGCCGATCGTGCACAGCGGGGAAGCTTTGAAAGCGCTTGCAGAACTGGGCGATGTGCTCCTCGCTGCAAAAGTCGCCAATCGCACCCGTGAGGATGATGAGCGCGTCGACGATGTCAGGCCGGACGTAATCGAAGATCTCGTTGCGCGTCTCGTCGTCTTTGCGCCCCGAACCCAGGTTTCCTCCCGCGAAGGACCGAAGAATCGCGCCCTCGGCGAGCGCAACTTCGCGCGCCCCCTGGACGATGGCCGCCTGATACTCCTCGGACGAATCCGAAAGCAGCACGCCGAGGCGGAGGCGCGAACGTTTTCCGATGGAGTTGCCATCGGCAGGACGGGCAACGCCCTCGGAGCGCTCGGCATCCTCTTTGGCCGAGCCCGGGGGGCGGATCCGTCCCATCGCACAAAGGTACGGCACGCCGGACAGCCTGGGAAAATAGGTGCGCCCGCAACTTGTGCGACACGGCCGCCAGTTGGGTCCGAGGGTGGGTTGCGGTCAGGCACCTGGCCAAGCCACGCCCCCAAGCCGCGCGAGTCCCCGGTAACCTGGCAAAAGGCCCCGTGGTTACCCGCGTCGTTCGTCAGTTCGGGACGATTCGCATCGAAACGGTGAACTGGCCCGTCATCGTCATGAACGCCGGCGCCTACCGTGCGACCGACGTGCAGCTCGAAAGCGCCCTCGAATACCTGGCGCAGCTCTTCACCGAATCCCGGGCCGCGGGCGAGAGGTTCGCCCAGGTCACGGACCTGAGCGGCGTGGTCAACATTCCTTCCGCAACCCAGCGCAGGCAAGCCGCCCAGTGGGTGAAGCGGACGGCCGACGACATGGCGGCGTGCTCCGTCGGCGGCGTGGCCGTCACGCCGTCCGCCATCATCCGGGGGATCGTCACGGCCATCTGGTGGATCCAGACCCCGCCCACGCCGGTCGCGATGGTCGCGACGCGAGACGAGGGAATGCTCAAGGTGTTCGAGTTTCTCGAGGAGGCGAGGGTCCACCTTTCGCCTGAAGTCGCTCGGCGGCGCGACGAGATCGCGCGCGCAGCCGAGGCGCACAAGAAAACATCCGCGTGGCCATGGAGACGCTGAAACGGCCGGCTGGGGCCGCGGGTTGCCTGCTCCACCTTGATATCTCAGGCCCCGTAGCCAACTTGGCCCTGGGTACAATTGGGTCGACAGACATACGCGCTGGGGCAACTGCTCAGCGATTTCGGCTGGGCGAAGGCGTGGCGCGCAGTTCGCGACGCCGATGGTCGACCCATTTGCTGAAGGTCCTCGAATCGGAGCGTAGCGGCGCGCGCGACGTCGAACGGCTGCGAAACGAATACGACATCGGACGAGCACTTCGCGGCTCACCTGTGCTCGAGCCGCTGGGGCTGGGAATGTTCGAGGGTCGACCGGCGCTCGAGCTCGCGGCATTCGAGGGCCGCCCCCTCGACGAGTTCGTGCGCGCGCCCATGCCGGTCGGAGATTTTCTTCGGGTGGCGGTGAGCCTAGCCCGCGCGGTTGGCGACATTCACGCGCGTGGCGTGGTCCACAGGGACCTCAAGCCGGGCAACGTCCTTTTCCAGCCCGAGAGCGGCGAAGTGCGGATCGGCGGCTTCGGCCTGGCGGTCCGCGCCGCATCGGGGCACACCCCGCCTCCGCCCTCGTGCATCGAGGGCTCGTTCCCGTATATGTCGCCCGAGCAAACGGGACAGATGAACCGGATGGTCGACGTCCGCTCGGACCTTTACTCCGTCGGTGTCGTCCTTTACCAGCTCCTCACGGCGCACCTGCCCTTCGAGGCCGCGGATGCTCTCGGCTGGATCCACTGTCATCTGGCGCGAAAGCCGGTCCCGCCGGACGAGGTCTCTCCCTCGGTTCCCGGCGCGCTCTCGGCTATCGTCCTCAAGCTCCTCGCCAAGATGCCCGACGACCGCTACCAGACGGCAGCCGGCCTCGCGCACGATCTGGCGCGCAGCCAACGCCAGTGGCGGGAGCGCGGCGTCATCACGTCGTTCCCACTTGGTCAGCACGACATCTCCGATCGATTCCTCGTTCCGCACAAGCTCTACGGCCGCGAGCGCGAGGTCGCCGCGCTGAGAGCCGCGCTCGACCGCGTGCGCGCCACCGGGACGCCCGAGCTCGTGGTCGTCTCGGGACATGCGGGAATCGGCAAGTCGGCTGTCGTCAGGGAATCGATGGAGTGGACCCCGAGGAAGGGGGCACTGCTGGTCGCGGGAAAGTGCGAACAGCACAAGAGCGAGATCCCGTATTTGGCGATCGCCAGAGCCTTCGGAGAGCTCGTCCTGGACATCGTCGCAGAGGGCGAACACGAGTTTGCGCGGTGGAGAGAGCGGCTCGCTCGCGAGCTCGGGCACGGCGCCCAGTCGGTCGCCGACGTGATTCCTCAGATACGGTTGGTCCTCGGGGAGCTGCCTTGTGTAACGGTGTCGACGAGCGAGGCGGAGGCTCGGCTGCGCATGGCGTTTCAGCGGCTGTTCGGCGTCTTCGGGGAAGCCGAGCGTCCCCTGGTCGTGTTCCTGGACGACTTGCAATGGGCTGACGCGGCTAGTCTCCGGCTCCTGGTCGACCTGCTGTCCGACGGGAGCATGCGCCACGTGCTTCTCCTGGGCGCGTATCGCGACGACGAGGTCGGACCCTCCCATCGGCTCGCGCAGTCGATTGCGCGGATGCGCGAGGGCGGTGCGGTCGTCCGCGAGCTTCCGCTCGGGCCGCTCGTTGAAGAAGACCTCAGCCGCATGATCGCAGACACGCTGCACGTCTCCCGTGAGGAGGTGAAGCCTCTGGCAGACCTCGTGGGCGAGAAGACCGGAGCCAATCCTTTCTTCACGATCCAGTTCCTGACGACTCTCCACAGCAGCGGAGCCATCACCTTCGACCGGAGCGCAAGCAAGTGGCGCTGGGACGCGGCGCAAGTCCGTGTTGGTGTAACGACGGACAACGTGGCCGATTTGATGGTGGCCAAGCTGCGCCGGCTGCCGGCCGACGTGCAGTGGGTGCTGCAGGTTGCCGCCTGCATGGGAGCGACGGTCGAACGAGACACGCTGGCGGCGGTCCTCGAGCGGGATCCAGACGCTGCGCTGCGCCGGGCGCTCGAGGAAGATCTGCTCCTCCGCCTCGACGACGGTTACCGGTTTTCGCACGATCGCGTGCAGGAGGCCGCCTACTCGCTGACCGAAGAAGGGAGACGCGCCGAGCTCCATCTCCAGATTGGCCGGCGACTCCTGTCGCGTACGAGCCCGGAGGCTCTCGACGAGAAGGCCTTCGAGATCGCGGGCCAACTCGATCGGGGGCTCGCGCTCATTCGCTCGCAGGAGGAGCGCGAACGGGTGGCCGAGCTGAACCTGCGCGCCGGCCGTCTCGCGAAAGCGTCGGCCGCCTATGCGTCCGGCGCGAGGTATCTGGCGGCCGGAATGGCGCTGCTCGACGAAAGCTCGTGGAGCACGCGTCACGAGTTGACGTTCCGCCTGGGGCTCGAGCGCGCGAGCTGCGAGCTCCTCGACGGTCAATTCGAAGTCGCCGAGCGGCTCATCGCCGAGCTCTTGCCGCGGTGCGCGTCCAAGATCGATGCGTGCGACCTGTATCGTGTCGAGATCGAGCTACACAACAGACGATCGCATCCGTCGGAAGCCGTCCGGACCGCGCTCGCCTGCCTGCGCGTGCTGGAAATCGATCTGCCGGCGCACCCGAGCCGAGACGAGGTGCAAGCCGGGTACGAGGCGGTTTGGCGCGCCGTCGGCGATCGCTCGATCGAGAGTCTCGTCGACTTGCCGCTTCTGGGCGATCCCGAGCTGCAGACCGCGCTCGAAGTGCTCTCGATCCTGAAGCCCGCCGCGTTCAACTTCGACGGTAATCTCTATCGTCTGCTCGTGTGCCGCATGGCGAGCCTGAGCATCGCGCACGGCGTGACGGACGCCTCCGCCGACGGATTCTCGAACTTCGGGATGCTCCTCGGTCCGCATTTCCACCGCTACGACGACGGGTTGCGTTTTGCGAGGCTCGCCTGCGCCCTCGTGGAAGCGCGGGGGTTGCGTCGCTACGAGGCGGCGGTCCTCGTGGCCACGAGCTCCGCGGCAGCTTGGACACAGCCCATCGCAGTGGCTGTCGACTACGCGCGAAGGGCTTTCGACGTAGCCATCGAGACGAGCGAGCTCTCCCAGGCTTGCTACGCCGCCGGCGTCGCGTCGATGGAGCTGACCTTCAGCGGCGAGCCGCTCGACTCGGTCCGGCAGGAGGTCGAGAGGCGTCTGGATTTCGTGCGAAGGGTTCGCTTCCGCGACATGGTGGACTGGGTCACGAGCCAGCAGCGATTCGTCGAGGACATGCAGGGGCGGACGGCCAATCTATCGACGTTCGACGGCGAGCATTTCGACGAGGCTGCGTTCGAGTCGCAGCTGACCGGAACCCGAAACGCCATATTGGTCGCGTACTACTGGGCCCTGAAGCTGAAGGCACACTTCCTCGCCGGCGATTGCATGGCTGCCCTTGCGGACGCCCAAAGGGTCGCCCCCGTGCGTTGGGGAATGACCGGCCAGATCGTGCTCGTGGATTGCGCATTTTTCACGGCCCTCGCCGCAGCGGCGTGCTTCGAGCATGCGCCCCCCGACGAGCAGCCCCGGCTGCGCGAGCTGCTCGCCGCGCAGGAGCAGCAGCTGCGGGAGTGGGCGGAGGTCTGCCCGTTCAACTTCCGCGACGAGCACGCGCTGGTCGCCGCGGAAATCGCACGCATCGAGGGCCGGGAGCTCGACGCGGAGCGCTCGTACGAGAACGCCGTTCGCTCGGCGCGCGACAGCGGGTTCGTTCATCGCGAGGCGCTGGCATACGAGGTCGCAGCGCGGTTTTACCGCGCGCGCGGCTATGGCGAGATCGCCGACCTGTACCTGCGAAAGGCGCGGGACCGGTATCGTCGCTGGGGTGCGGACGGGAAGGTGCGGCAGCTCGAACGTTTGCACCCGCTGCTGGCGGAGGGCACGTCGTTGGGGCCCGCGACGACCGTGGCGCTCCAGCCAGAGCAGCTCGACCTGCTCTCGGTGCTCAAGGCGTCGCAGACCATTTCCAGCGCGATGGCGAAGGACGAGCTCCTTCGGACGCTCTTGCGCGTCGTGCTCGAAGAGGGGCACGCGCGCCGCGCATGCCTGGTGCTCTTTCGCCAGGGAGAATCGTGGCCGGTCCCCGGGGACCCGGATGTCCTGACCGAGTGCATCGCCGAAGAGGGACCGGCGGCGACATCCAGAACCTCCCCAGACATAGCTGCGCGCGTACCGGTGTCGATCGTCCAATACGTGCGCCGGACGCACAGTCGCGTCGTCCTCGACGACGCGACCGCCGACGCAGGGCGGTTCTCGGGCGACCCATACCTCGTGCGGGCTCGCCCTCGCGCGCTCGTGTGCGTGCCCGTGCTCCGGCAGGCCGAGGCCGTCGCTGCTTTGGTTCTGGAGAACGATTCTCGTTCCGGCGGCGTTCACGCCCGAGCGTCTTCTGGCTCTCGAGCTGCTCGGGGCGCAGGCGGCCATCTCGCTCGAGAATTCTCTCCTGCTGGAGCGGGAACACACCGGGCGCGTCGAGGCGGAGGCATCGCAAGGGCGCGCGCTCCTGCTAGCCGAGGCGACAGCCCTGATGTCCTCGACGCTGGCATACGAGGAGGTGCTTCACGCACTGGCCCGTCTGTGCTCGCGGTCGTTCGCAGATTGGACCGTCATCGATCTCGTTGTCGACGGCAAGATCGTGCGACTGGCGGGAGCACACCGCGATCCGCAGAAGGAGCCGCTCCTCCAGGAGCTGGCCGACAAGTACCCTGCCCGCGCCCCGAACCCCGTCACGCGTGTCCTCGAGGGCGGCGCTCCGGTTTGTCTCCCGTCCATTTCGGACGAGGAAATCGAGCGCGTCTGCAGCGATCCCCGCCACCGCGATCTTGCTCACACACTGGGCACACGGAGCGCCATCGTCGTGCCGCTCGTCGCCCGAGAGCAGCGGCTCGGAGCCCTGACGCTCGTGGCCGCGACACCCGACCGCTTCCAGCCCGCGGACCTGGCGCTTGCGAAGGAGATCGCGCGCCGCGCGGCACTCTCGATCGACAACGCACGGCTGCTCGAGGAGACCCGACGAGCCCTCCGTCTGCGGGAGGATTTTCTCGCCGTGGCGTCTCACGAGCTTCGCACGCCCGTGACGTCGCTCCGGTTGTCGGTTCAGCAGCTGTTGCGCTCTGCGAAGCTGGGCGGAGCGCTCTCGCCGGAGACGCTTGCGCGCAACCTCGAGCGTGTCTTGGGAGGGACCAATCGGCTCGAGCAGCTCGCCGCTGAGCTGCTCGAGGTGATGCACATCGAGCAGGGGGAGCTGGACTTGCGCGAGACCCAGGTCGATCTGGAACTGCTGGTGCGCCACGTCGTCGAGCAGCGTGCACGCGAGCTGGACTCGGCGCACTGCAGCGTGTCGATCGAGTGTGCCGAGCCCACGACGGGGCGATGGGATGCGGCCCGACTGGAAGAGGTGGTCACGCATTTGCTCGCCAATGCGATGAAGTTCGGCGCAGGGCACCCGATCGAGATCGGGATTGGGCGGGTCGATCGCCTCGCCCGGCTTCGGGTAACCGACCATGGGACGGGCATCGATCCGGCGCGCCTGGCCCGTATCTTCGAGCGCTTCGAGCGCGCCGTTTCGCCCACGCAATACGGAGGCCTGGGGCTCGGGCTTTACCTCGTGCGTGCGATCGTGCTCGCGCACGGCGGCACGATCGACGTCGAGAGCGAGCCAGGTTTTGGCGCGACGTTCACGGTGGTGCTTCCCGAAGCCGTAGCAGGGTGCTCGGCTCGAGCCGCCTCCGACTCGTGGCGCGGAGCACGAAACGAGCTCCCATATTCGGGCGTGGAATCTGGACCTAGCAGCCCGTGGTGACGAGCCGTTCGAAGGCGGCGATCAACGACCGCTGAACCGCGCGCGAGGGGAAGCCTGCGACACGGGACACCGCGTTCGGCAAAGCGGCGATCTCCTGCTGGAGACGCTGGATCGCCGACTGCCGGAGGGCCGCGAGTCGCTCCTGCGCGCGCGGACCCAGGAGCGGCTCGGCCCAGCGCGCGATCGCCCAGGAGAGGGCGGCATGGCGTGTCTCGTCCGCGGCGATGAGGGCCATCTCCGCGGCCACGTCGGGATCGCGCGCGTGGGCAGCCTGCCAGGTCGCGAGCAGCGCACCGTACGCCTCGCGCACGCACCCCTCGACGGCGTTCTCGCGAGCCATCGCCTCCAGCGAACGGCGCTGGCGCCTGCGGACCCGAGGGCGCGGGGGACTGCCGCCGAAGCGCCGGGCCAGGCGGCCCATCGCGCGGGCATGACGGACCTCGTCCCGCGCGGCACGCGACGCATGATGCACGAGAGCGCCCGGGGCGCCCCGCTCGGCGAGCTCGCTCCGAAGGTCGTGGAATGCGCGTATCGAGGCCGCCTCCAGGTGGGCGACCCGCGCGAAGTAGTCACCGAGCGCGCTCGTGGCCGCCCCGCCGTGCACCGGCTCGAGCCCCGCGGGGCGCCTTCCGACCGCACCCAGGCACGTGACGCAGTCGACGGTGATGGGGCCGTCGGGCAGGCTTCCGTCCATGCACGATGCCGGGATCGCGTGGCAGCTGAAATAGAAATCCTGGCAAAAGTAGCCGCACGACGCGACCGGGATCGTGCAGATGCTGTCACCCATGGGCTTCACGCCGGCCGGCGCGCCGCAAGGAGCATGGGCGAGCAGGGCGCAGGGGTCGGCGTCCGGCCCGGACGCGTCGACGAACGTCGGGGAGCAGGGATCGAAAGCCCCGCCGTCCGCGCCGGCGCCGTCCCGAAGAGCGGCGTCTGGCTTGCCGGCGTCGACGTGGCCCTCCTTGCTGGAAGCGCTGCACGCCTCCAACGCCAGCGGAGCGGCCACCACCGTCAGCAGGATGTGCCGGAACGCGCTCCGCAGACGACGCTCTTGGTGCTCGACCATGCTGGGACCTCGTACCTTCGGGCTACTGCGCGATGCTGCAGTCCGACAGAAGCCCGCCGGACGGTTGATTGTCCACGCAGAGAAGCAGCGCCGCGGGATGCGCCGCGTCGCCGGCTGGCCCGCTGACGGCGATGATCGTCGCGACGGAGCCGAGGGGGATGGTGACGGAGCTCGCGATGGCCGTGTCGACCGTGGCGATGGCCGCCCTGGCGCTCAGGGTAGCCCCCGAAAACGGCGCGATGGGAAGGTAACCGTTCGCGTCCACCACCCCGTTGTTCGGGGTGGACTGCGCGCTGGCCGCGCCGAAGGGGACGTCCGCGAGAAGGGTCGTCCATTTCATCCCGAAGGCGCCGAGGTCGAGATCCATCGAAGCGACCCGCGGCAACGCGTTGATGGCGCGGAGCGATGCGGCTCCGCCGGCGAGCTCGCCGTCGTCGACGACGAGGGTGAAGGTCAACCCCATGTCGCTCCCCGTGGGCGATACCTCCCCGGCGATGACGAGCGTCGCATACCCCGCGGCTGGTAGCGCCGGAAGGCTCGTGATGACAGGCAGCCTCGGGAAGGGGCCCGCGTCCGATGCAGACCCTGCGTCGAAGGGAGTCGCGTCGTTCGCGTTCGCGTCGCTCCCGTCGATGGACTCGTTCGCGTCGGTGATCGAGGCGTCGGGGGTTGCGTCCGGCTCGGCATCGGCAGGCGCGGCCGCCTCGGCGCCCGCGTCCCCGGAAAGGTCGAGCGGCAAGGGCGGGCACGAGGCCGACCCGGCGGGCACGAGGAGGACGTCGAACGGACCCGGGCCGACGGGCAGGTACGCGCTGACCTGGGCATACGTCAGCCCGGGGGCGCCCGCGTCTCCTCCCACGAGCTGACCCGTCAACGGACCGCTCCAGTGCGACGTCCCGTGCGGCGCAAGGCACACGTCGATGGGGGGCAAGTCAGGCGACAGGTGGGCGACGCGCAGGCGGGTCGGGGTCGGCGGGCCCGAGGTCTCGGGAAGGGAATCCGCTTCCCCGTCCGGCCCGGGAGCAAGGCCGACATCGTCGCCCCCTCCATCGATCGACTGCGTCGCGCCCGGCGTCGCCTTTTGCGTCGCTGCTGCACGCGGCCGCAAGGCCGGCGAGAAGGCCGGGCGTTGCGGCGAAAGCCAGGCGGAGCCAGTCCTTTCGCATCACAAGCTCCGGAGGTACTCGACCAGGGCCTGCTGGCCGTGCGCACCGAGGATCGGCGTCGGCGCACCGGCCGGCACCGTGGCCTCGAGCATGAACGGGAGAACGTCGTCGAGCTTCGCGGCGCTGCCGTCGTGGAGGTAGGGCGCAGAATCCCAGAGCCCGCGCAGCGGCGGCGTGTCGTAGTAACACGCTCCCCGGGCCTCTCCGTCCGCCGCGCTGTGGGCGACATCCGGCCAGGGCCCGCTCGTCACGCAGGTTCCGACGTCGTGCAGGATGACGACGCCCTTCAAGTCCAGGTTCGGGTTGCCCTCTCCCGAGTCGGTCTTCGCCGGACCGGAGTGGCACGCGTCGCATCCGAGGCGGGAGAACAACGCTTCGCCGTCTGCCCGCAGCGTGGCATCCGTCCTCGGCGGCACGGGGACGGGGATCGCGTAATTGACGTACGCCGCGAGCGCGTCGAGGAGCGGCTGCTGCGACCCTCCCGGATGGAAGAAGCCTCCCTGTTCGACGTCGATTGTCTTCCAGTAGTCCTGCACGCGCGACCGGTCACCGGTCCGGAAGAGAAAGCCCGTGCCGAGCATGCCTCCGGCGTTCGTGGGCGTGTCGCGCGGGCCTTGCTCGAACCGCCACGTCACCGCGTCGCTCCGTCCTTCGATGTGACAGGTCGCGCACGCGACCCAGTGGTTCTGGGTGATGGGCAGGTCGTCGCTGTTCGCGGAGTAGAAGAGCTGCTGACCGAGGCGCAAGGTAGAAGGCATGGGGTCGCTCGCCAGGGTGGCGATGGGCGCGCCGTCCGCCACGATCGAGAGGCTGCCGTTCGTCCTCTGGACCTTCAACGCGACGATGTCTTCCGTGTTCCGCTCCTGCACGTAGACCTCGTCCCCGTACCAGACGGCCCCCTCGGGCATGTGCCCCGGAAGCGGTCGCACGAGGGTCGCCTCGACCCGCTTCTCGGCGTCGACGACGAGCAGATCGTCGCTGTTCGTGTCGACGACGAAGGCCAGCTCGCCGTCATCCGAGAACGTGATCGCGTGGGGTCCGCTGACGATGTCGCCGAAAGCCCCCTGCTCGCCGGGGCCCGTGCCCATCTCCCCCTGCACCGACAGCCGCGCGAGCTGCTTGCCCTTGCCGTCGAGGACGGACACCGAGGGGAACACCGTGTTGTTGAAGACGAGCGTCGGCTGCGGCGTGTCGATTCCCAGCATGAGGTGCGCCACCCAGAGCTCGGCGCTGCCGGGCCGAGCCACCGCGTCGTAGATGCCGCGTACGACGCCGTGCGGCTCGGTCGGATCGCTCCGCGGTCCGGCGTCCGGCACCGTCCAGGTGGCCTTCAGCGACAGCGGGTTCGCAGCGAGTGCGCTGACGCCCGGGCCGAGCAAGTGGGTCACGACGAGAGTTTGCGCGTCCGGGGCCCAGGCGAGCCCCCACGGCTTGCGCGGGGTCTTCGCCTCTGCGACGACCGAGAGCGAAACGGCGTCCACCTCGACGACCTCGTCGTCCTGCGAGCAGGCGACGAAGACGTTCGAGTCGTCCGCGCTCACCAGCACTCCGACGGGCTCCGAGCAGACGGGCGCGCTCTTGCGAACGGCGGCTCGCGCGGTGTCGATGGCGTACAGGCTCCCCGATCGCTCGCCGGTGACGTAGAGAGTCGTGCCCGAGGAGTCGAGCGCGAGGGCCCGAGGCATGACGCGCGGGTCGAATCGCTGGGTCGACGGATTGAGGGCCGGAGGCGCGTCCGAAAGCGCGATTCTCGTGCACGAGGGTGCGCGAGGCCCGGTCGACCACGCTGACGCTGTCGGCATCTGGGTGCACGACGAAAAGCTTGGCGCCGTCCGGGCCCACGGCGATGGTGCTCGAATGGGACGGATGGCTCGTCGGCGCCGGGGAGGAGCCGCAGCCCCCCGAGCCGATGAGCGCGAGGCCCGCGAGCAGAAGGCAGCGGCGCATCAGGGTCCCCCGGACGGGCTGAGGGTGAACGTGATCGAGCTTGCCAGCGCGGCAGGCAGGCCCACGGCGGAAATCTCCGGCACGCAGTCGTGCTCCCGGTCGGCCACGATCAGCCGAGGGCCGGCGTCGCCGCCCCACTTGTCCGTCGCCGAGCCCGACTCGCCCGACAGGACGCGCTCGGCCAACTGGAGGCCGCCGAGCCCCATCGGTCTGCCGTCGGGCTGCGTGCCCAGGTGCGCGCACTCGCCCGGCCACTCGATTTGCCCGTCCTCGTCGCGGTCGTCCCACCCGTTCAAGACCAGCTTGTTCAGGCGCCCGACGCGGCTCTCGATGAGCGCGGCCAGCCCCTCGTTTCCCGGCATGAGCCCAATGAGCTCGTAGGTCTCGCGCAGCGAGGCTTGCAGCAGCGCGAACCGCAGCGGCGTGAAGGTCAGCGTCGGCGACGTGTCGCCGGCCGTCGGCCGGTACACGCGCGCGGCCGGATCGTAAAAGGCGCTCTCCAGCCGCTCGAAAACGGCTCGCGCGCGATCGCGGTACTTCGTTTGGCCGGTGGCGAGATACGCGACCAGCAGCCCGCGGATCGCACCGGAATGGGCGTCGAGATGGCTGCCGTCGTCGGTGGGCGCGTTCTTGGCGACGTCCCAGCCGCCGAACGCGTGCCCATCGACGGCCGTGAGCTTGTCGTAAAACACGCTCGAGAGCGAGGCGATGAGCGCGTCGAGCTTCGCGCCGAAGGGCATGCCCTCCACGGCGGCGAAGGTGTCGAGCGGGCAAGGCACGCCGTTCGGGTCGGGCTTCGTGTTGCTGTAGAGCTGGAGGAGGGAGTCGAGCCCGCGCCTCGCCGTGCGGAGCGCGAAAAGCGCGTAGGCCCCCGCCTCCGTCGAGAGCTGGGCGCCCCTCGAGACTTGGCCGCCGGCGAGCTTCACGTCGTCCACGAGCAGCCCGGAGCCGGGGTCGCGATGCAGGCGATCGATGTCGACGACCAGCACGCGCATCATCGCGAGCGCCCGATCGTGCAGCGTGGGCGCTCCGGTCGGAGTCTGGTTTTGCACGGGGAAAGGGTCCCCGTCGAAGTAGGCGAGGACAGGCTGGCTGCCGCCGACTTGCTCGTTGGACTGGTCGGTGAGCGCGTAGACGCTCGCGAACGAGCCGAGCAGCCCGGCCAGATCGAGCAGATTGCTGTCGGGCGAGTCGATCGCGTAGGCGGTCGGACGTGGAAACCCGCTCGCGTCGGTGCTCTCCGTCACCTTGATGGCTCCGGGAAACCACCGCAGCGGGCTCTGGTCCGAATAGGACAGCGCGTCGGCGAGGCTCGGGAAGCCGCCGAGCGTGCTGCCGTCGGCCGTCGTCAAGCTCGTCAGCCACTGCTGCGCCTGGTTATCGAGGATCTGGAGGAAGTTTCCCGCCTGAAAGCCCTCGATGTTGCTCGACCCGAGGAACGTCCCGGGCAGCGTCGGACCGCTCGCTCCGACGCCGACGACGGTGTTGCCGGCGGTTCCCACGAGGTCCAGCTGGTCGGCAGGCACGGTCTGGACAGGCGCCTCGTTCGCGTCGTGCATCACCTGCAGATAGTTGAGAACCCAGAGCGCCTCTTTCCAGCCCGCCCAGCCCGAGGCGCCGGGGGTGATGGTCATGTTCACCTGCGCGGCGCGATCCGCCAGGTGGAGGCTCGTGTAGTCGCACTCGTAGTCGTCGCACTGGAGGGCGCCGTTCGCGCCGGGATCGTCGTCGGAGCTGATGGTGCACCCGGTCGCGTCGCTGGTCGGCTTGATGGCCGGACTCCACGACGAGAAGGCCTGGAGCGTCGGCCAGAACCCGGGCCAGCCCAGTGGGTTGCCCGGACCGACCGTCGTGTCGATACGCGCCCCGGTGTTCGCCTCGCCCGCGATCTTCTGCACCCAGTCCTCGGAGCGTCCCCAGCGCCTCGGCTCCCGTCTTGCCGCTCGGGTTGAGCACGGGGCCGAAGGCGAGAGACGTTCCCGCGCCGGACTCGAACGCGATGTTGTTCATCGGCTGCTTCGAGTACTCGTACGATTCGATGGCCGAGGAGAACCCCGCCAGGTCGATGCGGCCCTTCTTGCCACCGCCCGCGACCCCGCCGTTCAGCGCGGGGTCGTAATACGTGCTCGGCGAGCACGTGCTCGCACGGCAGACGTAGTCGCGGCTGAACCCGCTCAGGCTGCGGCCCATCGCCTCCGCGAACGGCTCGCCGGAGACCTGCATTTCGACGGACGCGACGAAGTGTTCGCGCGTCACGAACGTCGGGTCCACCGACGCCACGGTGAGCGCGAGCGTCTGCCGTGTCCCGGCATCGGCGGCCGGAGCACTCGAGGTCGTACCCTCGGTGCTCCGGCACGATGCAGCGATGGCGATCGACAGAAGGCCGATGCCGCCCAGGGCACGGCCTCGCGAAAGGCGGCCAACGACGCTCGCCTCCATGGTCCGGCTACTTGAAGGCGTCACTCAAGAACGAGGGTGCGCCCACATCGCCCTGGACGAGCGATGCCAATCCCCAGTTCGCCTCGAGCGTGGCGAGGATCGAGTAGTGCGAATACATGGTCGTGGACTTCGTGGCCGTCTTGACGACGGGCCCCACCAGGACCGCGTACACGAGATCGCTCGGGAACGAGTTGTTGCCCTCGTCGAAGACGATCATGAGCGCGGCTTTCTTCCCCGGCATGAAGGTCTGGCTCCCGAGGATTCTTGGGAACCACGCCCGCGAGATAGGTGTCGCCGTCCTGCACGGTTCCGTCGTGCATGTTGTTGGTCGCGTTGGGGGTTATCCAGATGAAATTCGACGGCGTCGCCGAATTGAGCTCGGCGATGGCCTCGTCGTCCGTGGTGTTCGTCAACGGCTGGACGTGGGCGCACCGCGTGGGATTGTTCGCGACGGTCGAGAAGAAGATGAACGGCACGTGCTTGACGTCGCCGTTGTTGGTGTCGCACGGGCCGGACGCAGGCTCGGCGTACATGTTCCAGTTCTTGCCGGCGGCCTCGAGGCTGTCCGCCAAGTTGTTTGCCGTGTACACGTGATAGGCGTCGTCGGTCGAAGAGGGAATCGGCGGAGGCGGCGACTCGAACGTCTGTCCGCTGGCGATGGCCAGGTAGTTCGGCTCGCTGGGGTGGGTAATCGCCGTGTAGTTCTGCATCGAGAAATTGTCGTCGGCGAGCTTCGTCATGTACGTCGCCGTGCCGTAGATCTCGTCGTAGTTGTGATTCTCCATCAGGATAATCACGAAATTATCGAACTTGGCGCCGCCCCCCGTGGTGCCGCCACTGCTGCTCGTGCTGCCGCTGCTGCTCGTGGACCCGCTCCCGCTCGAGGTGCTGCCGCTCCCGCTCGTGCTCCCGCTTCCGCTCGTGCTGCTGCCACTGCCGCTGCTCCCGCTCCCGCTGCTCGTCGACCCGCTCCCGCTCGAGGTGCTGCCGCTCGTGCTCCCGCTGCTGCCCGTGTCACCACTGCTGGAGCCGCTGCTCCCGTTGCCGCTCGAGGATCCCGAGCTTCCGCATGCAGCCGGCGCGACCGCGAGGGCTCCTGCGAGCACCCAGAGCGCGGGAGTCGCGCGCCCAGCGAGGGTCGCCTCATGATCGGCAGTCTGTGACCTGGTTTGGGACATGGTGGACCTCCGAGTTTCGGGCTCTACCACGCGGTGGCTCATGCGCGAGTCCGCGTGACCTGAAAAAGGCATTAAAAAGGGAATGCTTCGATACGTGTGTTTTTGAGTGGGGCGACTGTACTCGGTGCGTTGCAGCCTTGTCACCCTCATAGGTCTGCCGGAGGGGGGAGCGTCGCGATCCAGGTTCCGATCGTGCTCAGCCCGGCGTCGTCGACCTCCTCGCTCGCGAGCGGCGGCATTTGTCTCGCGTCGATCACGTTGTTGACGCCGCTGCGTACGGACATGCGAAACCAGACGCAGCTCGTGCCCGGGTCACCGCCCGCGATACGGTACGTAATCTTCGGACTGTTGCTCACGAACCTGGTGACAGGCTGGTTGACGGCCGTGAGGAACGCGTTCGAGTCCTGGACCGTCGCCGTGCCGACGAACACGCGAAGGTTCATGTACGGCGGGCCGACCAAGCCCGGGACGTCGTTATGGCAATTCCCACAATTGCCGTGAAGGTAGCCCAGCGCGTCTTGCTCGAGAGTCGTGCCTGGAATGGGGTAGTCGTCGGCGAGCGGCGGTGACGTCCAGCCCTTCGCGTTCACTTGCGAGAGCGTCAACCCCGGAAGGCTGTGGCTCAGTTGGATGGCCCCGAAGCCCAGCACGTGCTCCGGCTCGCGGCCGTGGCACCGCACGCAGTCGGTAACGGGCGGAATGTCGTGAGACGTCCCGTTGGCGTCCTGCACGCCCACGATGCTCCTGGGGCTTACTGCGACGGCGTCGGTCGCCGGACCGCCGTCGGCGGCTAGCTGCCAGTGATACGCCGCGTAGAGGAAGTCCCCGGCACCGGGGCCGAAGCGCCAGACCAGGCGCGTCTCGATACGCTGGCCGGCCAGCGCGAATTCCTTCCAGAACTTGGTCCCCACGGGGAAGGACCAGTGGTCCGGATTGCGGGTGTCAATCGTCGTGCCAGGCGGCACGTAAACCCAGCGTTGCTTGTCGGCACCGTCCGACCAGAGCGGATACTTGGGCTGGTAGCTTTCGATTCCTGCCGCGATGGCCAGGCCGCCGTCCGAGGCGATGCCCGCGAACAGGCCGGTTTGCGAGAGCAGGAGCGGAGCGTCGGGGGCGGCGTCCGGGGATCCTCCCTCGCCCGCGCCGTCCTCGCCGGCATCGAGGCTCGCGTCGGAGGACTCCCCGTCGGCGGGCACCGAGGAATCGCCTCGAGAATCGCGCGGGGAATCCCCGAGCGACCCGTCGACCGGCGCGGCATCTCGAGGCTCGCCGGTCGACGTCGCGTCGGCGGCCTCATCGCCGCCATCCCGGGGCGGCGCGCTGCGGGAGCCCGACCCTTCGGCCGTGCACCCGAGGGCGAGCGAAGCGAGTGCGACCTGCACGAGGGAGTGAACCGCGCCTCCCTGCATGTCTCCGCTCTACCACGCGAACGACGCCACCCGTAGGACGGCTGGTGACCTAGACGCGAAAGCGACGACTACCCGTAGCCCACAGCCGCTGCCGGGACGAAGGGCCGCCCGCGCATCCATTTGGTGGCCACCCACTTCTCGCCGCGAAGTACGGGACACCCGGCGTGCAGCGAGCGCGGATCGACCTGTCCGCGGCTATTGGAATATTCGAAATATACCGCGCTGCCTCGCCTCGGAAAGACCGTCCAGCCGGCGTTCGGGAACGTCGTCTCGCCGCCGGCCTCCACGTCGTTCAGGTACGCGATGAGCGTGCTCACGCGCTGCCCGCTTCGCGCGATCGAGGCGACGTTGGCGGCGTTGGACGGGTGCAGGAAATCGAAGTGGGGCGGGAACTGCGCGCCCACCGGATAATGCAGGATCTGAAGGCCCTCCCCGTTCTCGATGGGCAGCTGCGCCAGCTCCGACAGGCGCCGGTCGAGGCGGGACACGAGAGCGTTCTCCTGGGGGAGGAAGAACATGCCGAGGCTGGTCCGGTGGGCCGCGACGACGTCTTTCCCCGTGTGCGCATCTGCGACGGTCGAGGGCTCGAGGCGCGGCCTCGCGAGCTCGATGAGCTCCGAGCACTCCTCGGGCGTCAGCACCCCGGCCAGCGCCGCGATGACGGGCTTCTCGGCACGTGCCACGACGTCGATCGTGCGATCGAACGTCGCGATTCGGGAGCCGGCGGGCAAGCGAGGCGCCTCGTAGACGTACTCGGGCGCTCCGGCCTCGACCGTCACCGAGTCGACGGGCACCGGACGACCGTCGCGCCGCGCCGCGACGAACGCGTCGACGATCGCGCGTGCCGCGCGCGGCTCGATTCGCTGCTCGATCGAAAGTTTGAACGAGCTCGCCGGGCGGCTTGCCTTCGTCGAGGCGCTCGACGAGCCATGTGCCCAGGCCCGGGGAGAACTGGATGACGACGCTCATCAGAGCCCGCTGATCGCGGCCTTTACTCGGATGCCTTCGCGCGCACGAACTGCTCGAAGACCACCAGGGTGACGGCGGTCCCCTTGCCGATCTCCTCGAGGATGCGCTTCACGCGGGGCCAATCGAGGCCGGCTTTTCCGGTTCCAGGATGGAAGAGGCCGACACGCTCGATCCCCTCCCTGGGAGGCGAGCTCCACGAGTCTGTTCACCGCTTTGGTGAGCGACGCGAGCTTGGCCTTCTTGGTGGCGTCCTCCTGGAGGATGAGCGCGTAGACGGTCTCCTCCCCTTCGGAGAAGGCCACGACGTCGCCGAGGGCGAGGCCCCCTTCGGCCGCGCGAGCGCTGAGCGCGACCGCGAGGTTCGGCCAGCGCTTCTTGAAGGCGACGGCCACGCCTGCGTCCATCGTCCCCCGAGCGTTGCTCGCCAAGGCGTAGGCATGAAGGCCCTTCGTGTTGAAGAGGTCACCTTTGGTGAAGGTCGCGGGCACGTAAGGACGTCAGTCTCCGGCTAACGTCGTCCGTTTGCAACCTCCCTATCCTCCCCGCGCCTGCGCCTCGACGCAGTTCGCGCTAAGGTCCCCCGCGCGCGTTTGCGAACTTCGCCGCCGATAGAGCTCCTCTTCGTCGACGAGACCGTCGTCGTCGCGAACAAGCCGTCGGGCCTGCTCGTCCATCGCGGATGGGCCGACGACGACGACGTCGCGCTCTTCCGAGTGCGAGACATGCTCGGCGCGCACGTGCATCCCGTGCACCGCCTCGACCGCGGCACGAGCGGCGCGCTGCTCTTCGCGCGCACGCGCGAGGCCGCGGCGACACTCGGGCGGGCGCTCGAATCCGGTCGCGTGGAGAAGAGCTATCTCGCCCTGGTGAGGGGTACACCGAGCGACGAGGGGGTCATCGACCACGCGATCCCCCGCAGCGAAGGGGGCGAGCGCGTGCCGGCGGTGACGCGCTTCCGCCGGCTCGCGCGGTCGCCCGTCGACCGCTGCTCGCTCGTGCTCGCGCACCCGCAGACCGGGCGGTTGCACCAGATTCCGCCGGCACTTCCATCACATCAGCCATCCCATCGTCGGCGACGTGAGCCACGGCTCGGGCGCGATCAACCGGCACTACCGCGCTCGCTACGATTTGCATCGCCTGGCGCTCCACGCGCGCACCATCGCGTTCGATCACCCGACCACGGGCGAACGCATGGTCGCGACGGCGCCGGTACCGGAAGATTCTCGCGCGCGCTCGAGGCGCTCGAGCTCTTGCAGTACGCCGGAGCGGACGGGTGAGCCGGCGGGAGAACACCGCGTTCCGGTGCCGCGTCTGCCGGATGCTCGGGCGTCTCTGCGTCTGCCCGCTCCTCCCCGACCCTCCCCTCGCCACGCGGACGCGCGTCGTCCTCGTCATGCATCGGCTCGAAAATGCGAAGTCGACCAACACGGGGCGCCTCGCCACCGCGTGCCTCGCCAACAGCGAGATTGTCGTCCGAGGGCACGAGGGGAAGCCGAGCGAGCCGCTCGCATGGGGCGAGGCGGCGCAGCCGCTGCTCCTCTTCCCGTTCGAGGACGCGACGCCGATCGCCGATGCCGTGCGCGTCCTCGACGGCCGGCCCGTCGTGCTGATCGTGCCGGACGGCACGTGGAGGCAGGCCTCGAAGGTGAGGCGGCGCGTGCCGGGGCTCGGCGACGTGACGTGCGTGTCGGTGTCGGGCGAGGCGAGGCTGCCGTACCGGATGCGCGCCGAGGCGCACGCGCACGGCCTCTCCACGATTGAAGCCATCGCGCGCGCGATGGCGATCCTCGAGGGGGAGGACGTGCAGCGTACGCTCGAGAGAGTCTTCCGATTCGATGGTGGAGCGAACGCTCTGGACCCGAGGCGAGCTCGCGGCCACCGACGTCTGCGGCGGGATTCCCGACGGGACCGTCCGCCACGATCCGCGGATTTGTCGAGCGGAGCCCCGGAGCGACTATGCTCCACGAGAGCGATGGAAGCAGACGAGTGCCCGTCCTGCGGCGGTTCCGGCGGCGGCCCCTTCGGGCGCCCGGGCAGCGTTTGGGACACCGAAGATTACGTCTGTCCGAGGTGCGAGGGCATGGGATGGGTCCGTGCGGAAGAGGCGACCTCGCGCCCGGGGCTGCGCAAGGCCACGACCGCGACGGCGACGGCGGACGAGGAGAAGCGCGCCTCGCGCGGGTGAGCGCACTTCGCCGTGCCATAGGGGGCTGTCATGCTGAAGGAGCATTCGCCGGCCGTCTCCATCCCGCGCCTGCAGACTGAGCGGCTCACGCTGCGCGAGTACCGGATGGCCGACTTCGACGCCTTCGCCGCGCACCTCCGCGACGAGGAGTCCATGGCGTTTCTCGGCGGCCACGACCGGCGCACCGCCTGGCGCATCTTCGCGACCAACACGGGCGGCTGGCTGCTCCAAGGCGCGGGCTGGTGGGCGATCGAGCGGCGCGACTCGGGCGCCCTCGTCGGCAATGTCGGCGCCTTCTTCCGCGAGGGATGGCCCGAGATTCGAGCTCGGATGGAACACCTTCCGTGCGTTCTGGGGGCAAGGGATCGCGAGCGAGGCCGCGACCGAGGTGCTGCGTTACGTCTTCGAGGAGCGCGGGGAGCCCAAAGCTACGGCGTTCGTCGACCCTGGCAACACGCAGTCGCTGCGGGTCATCGCACGCCTGGGCATGACGTACGAGTCCCAGGTGGACCTATTCGGTACCTCGGTCGGGCGCTACGGGAAGGCGCCGGAGCCTCGAGGGCGAATCGTCACCTCCGCTTGAAGTACTCGGTGACCTCGCCGGCGAAGCGCGTCCGCAGCGCGAGGCAAAGCTCGGCGCGCTCGAGCGATTCGTCGAGGTCTCGCTGGATGCCCTCGATACCGTGCGTCGCTTGCGTGAAGAAAGCACGCGCATCCTCGCGCGCCGGTTCGGTACACAGGTCGGCCGCCACGGCCACGAGCATCCCTCGGCCGAACGACCCCGGCAGCCGCTCCGCGAGCTTGGGCCAGTTCGCCTTCTCCCACGCGTAGAGGACGGGCGCAGCTTCAGGACGGCTGTGCACCGCCCCGAACAAGTAGCGAAGCTCGGAGAGCCTCAGCTCGTCGGTCAGCGCGAGGTCGAGCGCCTTGCGAAGAACGTCTGCGTCCCCGAACATGCCCATGGCCCTGACGGCGATCAGGCGCCGCTCGGGATTCTGCGCGCTATACACCGCCCTTCGCAGCTCTTCGAGGCGGAGCTCGCCGGCGAGCAGCGACGCTGCGGGCACGGCGACGGCGGCAATGTCACCCGGCACGCCCGAGGGGTCGGCCAGCCACTTTTGGGTGTACTTCTCGGCCTCCGCGAGCGTCGCCTTGTCGCGAGCGACCTCGCCCATGGTTCGCAGCACGACCCGCCGCTCGAGGGCGCGGTCGTCCTCGTTGCTCCCCCGATGCGCGGGCCTCGCCTCCCACCCCAGCAGCGCCTTGCGCGCGGCCATGCGCGCCGCCACGTAACGGCGGAAGGCCGGGCGGGCGGCGTCGTCGACGAGGGCTCCGTCGAGTTGCCTCAGCGCTCCGGCAATCTGCTCGACCACGAACGGATCCGAGTCGCGGTCGAGCTCGGGGAGCGCGTCGAGCAAGACGCCCGGCGCGATGGCGCCCTGCCGCACGGCGGCCCACGCGTTCGACACGAGTCCCATACGCTCGACGGGCTGCAGGGCACGCGCCGAGCGCGCGAGCTTGGCGAGCTGCGGCGCGTCGAGGACGTACCGGTAGTAGCCGGCGCCCTCCGCGTTCGGATAAATCCACGTGGGACAGCGGGGCACCTCGCGCGAGATGGGCTCGCCGCCGAGGGTGAAGCAAGTCTTGGCCGTCAGCGCGTCGCTCGACAAGCACACCGGAAGGGTCCAGGTGCGCGGCCGGTCTCCCCCGTCGCCGAGCGAGCGCCACTCGGACTCGCGCAGCTCCACCCGCGCTCCGCCGCCCTTGCACGTCCAGCTCACCAGCACCTCGGGCACCCCGGGGTGCTCGAGAAACGCGTCGACCATGGGCTCCACGTGCTGGGCGGAGACGTAATCGACCGCCGCGAACAAGTCCCCGGCGCTGGCGTTCTTCCAGGCGTTCTCGCGGATGTAGTGCTGCACGCCGCGGCGAAAGGTGCCCGCGCCGAGCCAGCTCTCGACCATCCGCAGGACGCCCGCTCCCTTGTCGTAGACGATGCGGTCGATCTCCATGGCCTCGCTCGTCGAGCCGACGGGCTGGCGCACCGCACGCGCGGTCTTGAGCGCATCGGTGTCCATGATCCCCTGCATGTCGGCGATGGCCTCGGCCGTCGCCCCGAACGCGGGCTTCCATTCGTCGACCACCTTGGCCTCCGCCCACGTCGCGAAGCCCTCGTTGAGCCAGATGTCGTCCCACCATTTCATGGTCACCAGATCGCCGAACCACTGATGCGCGAGCTCGTGCGCGATGACGAGCGCCTGCAGGCGCTTGGTCGCCGTCGTGGCGGTCTCGGGGTCGACGAGGAGCAGCACGTCGCGGAAGGTCACGAGGCCCGCGTTCTCCATCGCGCCCGGCCCGAAGTCGGGGACGGCCACGAGATCCAGCTTTTGGTACGGATACGGCACGTCGAAATACCCGGCGAGCTTCTCGATGAGGGCTGCGGCCGCGTCGAGGGCCAGCGCCGTCATCCCCGACTTGCCCTTCGTCGTGACCACGCGGATCGGGAACGGCTGCTTCTGTCCTTCGGCGATGTCGAAGTCGCCGACCGCGAACGCGACGAGATAGCTCGGCAGCGGCCGAGTCGTCTCGAACCGGTGCACGACCATGGCGTCCGACGTATCCGCATGGGCCGTGTCCGCGTGGGTCGTCTCCGGCGAATTCGCCAGCGCCACGGCCCCCGACGGCGCCGCGAGGGTCACGTCGTACGGTGTCTTGAAGCCCGGCTCGTCGAAGCACGGGAACGCTCGCCGTGCATCGGTCGCCTCGAACTGGGTGTACGCGTACCAGCGCCCCGCCTCTTGCACGCGATAGAGGCCGGCCAGGTCCTGCGCGAACGGCGCGTCGTACGCAATCTCCAGGACCGCGGACCCCGCAGGCACCGGCGTCGCGAAACCGAGCACGAGCTCCTCGGGGACGACGCCCCCGTGAGCCAGACGCATGCTCGCCGTCGCCACGAGATCGCGAGCGCCGGCATGCACGACCGCGCGCGTCACGTGAAGATCCCTCGCGTTCAAGACGAGGTGCCAGGTCTCCGCCGGGATTTCGATGTCGATGGTCGCCACGCCCGCGAACGTCGGTTTCGCGGGATCGATGCGGAGCGCGAGCCCGTAGTGGAGCGGAATGGCGGTCGGCGGCAATCGCCCATCGTCGCGGGCCGCGGGCGGCGGCGGCACGACGGCCGCAGGCGCAGCTGGGCCCTTCGGCGGAAACGGGGGCGCACCGCTCGGCGCGCTTCCGCACGAGGCGACAGTCGAAACGAGCACGAGAGTCAGCCAGGCCTGGGATCCCATCGGCCGTATACGCTCGGGGAGAACGTGGAGGCTCGTCAAGCCGCGCGTCTTTCCCCGGCGGAGCTCTCTCGTCTGCCCGGCAACATGACACGAACGTGACGAGTCGATCAGCCGCCGTCGGGAGCGCCGTCAGGAGTCAATGGTTACGTTCTTCACGTGTTTCCCCTTTCGCAGCTACAACCGGCGTCGTTCGATCTCGTCTACGTCGGGAACGTGCCGCGTGGGACGACCGAGCCGCAACTGCGCGCGGCGTTTGCCCTCATAGGTGTGGACGTAGGCGAGATCGAGTTCGTGCTGGACCGAGTCACCGGGCTGCAGCGTGGCTTCGCGTTCGTTGGCCTGCTCGCGCGAATGGACACGGGCACCGATGCGCTCGCGCTCGGGCACCTCCGCAGCGCGCAACTCGATGGCCGCGCCTTCAACATTCAGGGCGTTCCCCCGCGACATTCGCGAAGGCACGCTAGCTAGCCGGATGACCTAGTCGGACGGCGCCTCGGCCTGTCGCACCAGGACCACGGCTACGTCGTTCGCGTGTCTTCCGGATCGGAGGCGAACCAGTTCCACGAGGCCGTCCACCGCCACACCGATTGCGTTGCCCCGGACGATTCTCGCGATCACATCCGGCGCCGCGTACTTGAAGAGACCATCGGTCGCGATGACGAGAACGCCGTCGAGGGACGACCGCTCGAACGTCGCCGCCGTCGCCTGGTTGCTGCCCAGACGGTGCTGGGTGTGCTGCCCGATGGTGAGGTTGTCGACGCCGTGGGACTTCACGATCCACGCTTCGCTGTCGCCCGTGCTGATGCCGACGAGGCCTCGCGCGTGGAGGACCACCACGAGACCGGTCGTTTCCTGGGCGCCGTGGGTCGCGAGTGCCGAGTCGGCCGAGCGGAAGAGATCGACCCACGATTGCGCGCGCTCGAGGACGAACGCGCGATCGCCGACTGCGGCCTCCACGGTGGCGACGAGGCTGCGACTGGCCGCCTCTCCGTCGCGCATTCCGCCCCCGCCGTCGGCAAGGGCCACGACGAGCGCGCCATCGCGTTCGAAGGTTTGGGCTGTGTCCTGCGATTTCGCGTGAAACGAGGACGACGCGACGGCTGTGGCGGTGCTGTACGTAGCAAGGACGCTACGCTCCGCTGCGGCCCCGCGCAAGGCGGCGAGCTCGCGGCCTACAAATGACGACGCCGGCCATTGCGCCTCCGCCCCTTCGGCCGCATAGTCACCTCCTCGCGATCGGGCCGTCGGGCGTGACGGCTTGCGCGCCCAAGAGTTCGGCCGTGCGCGCCATCGGCTCAAGCGGTGAGCCTGCGCCCTCGTTTCTTCGGACTCGAGCGTGCGGGCTCCATCGGAGGGATCATCGATCCGGTCGTTATCGCAAGCGGGATCCGCAAGGTCGCGATGCTCGGCAATCACCTGCCGCGGCGATGCGGAATCGCCACGTTCACGGCGGACTTGACCGACGCGATTGCCGGCCGATGTCCGAGTGTCGATTGCTTCGTCCTCGCGATGAACGATCCGGGTCGTCGCTACGAGTACCCCGAGCGAGTTCGCTTCGAGATCGCCGAGGGCGATATCGCCTCGTACCGGCGCGCGGCGGACTTTCTCAACGTCAATACCGTCGACGTCGTCTGCGTGCAGCACGAGTACGGAATTTTCGGCGGCAAGGCCGGTAGCCATTTGCTCACGCTGGCGCGCGAGCTGCGAATGCCCATCGTGACGACGCTCCACACGATCGTCGGCGAACCGACGGCGATGCAGCGCCGAGTCCTCGACGAGCTCGCGTCGCTGTCGGAGCGGATCGTCGTCATGAGCGTCCTCGGCGCCGGCCTTCTTCGCGAAGTCCACAATGTCCCCGAAGCGAAGATCGACGTGATCCCTCACGGCATTCCGACCGTGCCGCCGTCGCAGAGGAGCAAAGACCGCCTGGGCGTCGAGGGGAAATCGGTCATTTTGACCTTCGGCCTCTTGTCGCCGGACAAGGGAATCGAGCACGTCATCGACGCGCTCCCTGCCATCCGGAGTCGCTGCCCCGAGGCGATCTACGTGGTGCTCGGCGCCACGCACCCGCATGTGAAAGAGCAGCACGGCGAGAGCTATCGACTGTCGCTCGAGAGTCGCGCGCAGAGGCTCGGCGTCGCGTCGAACGTGATCTTTCACGACCGCTTCGTGAGCCCGGGTGAGCTCGCGGAGTTTCTCGCCGCCGCCGACGTGTACATCACGCCTTACGTGAATCCCGAGCAAGTCACGTCCGGCACGCTGGCCTACGCCGTGGGGGCCGGCAAGGCGGTCGTTTCGACGCCGTACCGGTATGCGCGCGAGCTCCTGGCCGACGGTCGAGGGGTGCTCGTCCCGTGGCGCGACCCGGCGGCCATTGCGCGTGAAGTCATCGCTCTGCTGACCGACGACGGCAAACGGGCGCAGATGCAGGCACGCGCGGCGGCCTTCGGGCGTGCCATGACCTGGCCGACCGTCGCAGGTCGGTACCTCGAGACCTTCGAGCGCGCTCGGTCCTCGCACGGCGAGCGACTGAAGACGCTCTTTCAGGCCAAGACGCTCGCCGCGCGACCTGCCGTGATGCCCGAAGTGGACCTCGGTCATGTGCAGCGCATGACCGATTCCACGGGGATTCTGCAGCATGCGCTCTTCAACGTCCCCCGATACGACGACGGCTACTGTGTCGACGACAACGCGCGTGCGCTTCTGCTCACCGCGCTCCTGGAGGACGCGGGGTCAGAGGACGCCGAGACCGTTCGCGCGCTCGGCACGCGCTATCTCGCCTTCGTCGCCCACGCGTACGGGGCTGGGACGGGGCGGTTTCGCAACTTGATGTCGTACTCCCGTCGGTGGACCGAGGAATGCGGGTCGGAGGACAGCCACGGGCGGGCGCTGTGGGCGCTCGGCACGGTCGTCGGGCGCTCGGGAAGGCCGGATCGGCGGAGCCTCGCCGGAAGCTTGTTCCAGCGCGCGCTGCTGGCCGTCACTCGGTTCACGAGCCCACGCGCGTGGGCGTACTCGCTGCTCGGGATCGACGAATACCTTCGCGCGTTCCGCGGAGACAGCAACGTCGAGGCGGTGCGCAAGACGCTCGCCGCGGGCCTCGCCGAAATGCATCGACAGGTGGCCAGCCCCGCTTGGCCATGGTTCGAGGACCGCCTCACGTATTGCAACGCTCGGCTTTCTCAGGCGCTCATCGTGTCTGGCTCGCGAATGGACGACGAGGAGATGACCTCGATGGGACTTCGCTCCCTCGCGTGGCTCGTGTCCGTGCAATCGTCCGACGACGGCTGCTTCGCGCCGGTCGGCTCCGACGGTTTTTTCGTGCGAGGCTCCACGAAAGCGAGCTTCGATCAGCAACCAGTCGAAGCGTGCGCCATGGTGTCTGCGTGCCTCGAGGCACACCGCGTGACGGGCCAGGAGCGGTGGGCCGAGCATGCGCGCTGCGCCTTCAACTGGTTTTTGGGCCACAACGTGCTCAAGCAATCCCTGTACGATCCGTCGACGGGCGGGTGCCGCGACGGATTGCACGCCGACCGCACGAACGAGAACCAGGGAGCGGAGTCGACGCTCTCCTTTCTCGCGGCTTTGCTCGAAATGCGCGCCGCCGATCGCGTCGACGTCGTGAGCTCCACCACTCAGGAAGTCCAACGATGACCGCGAAGCGTGGGTACGAGACGCTGTTCCGCCGCTACGAAGGAAACCCGATACTCACGGCCGCGGATTGGCCGTATCCGGCGCACAGCGTCTTCAACCCGGGGGCGACCAAGCTTTCCGACGGAACGACACTGCTTCTCTGTCGGGTCGAGGACCGACGCGGCCTCTCGCACCTGTGCGCAGCGCGTTCGGCGAACGGCGTCGATGGATGGGTCATCGATCCCGAGCCGACCCTTCGCCCCGACCCCGAGGGGCACCCGGAAGAGCTCTGGGGAATCGAGGACCCGCGCATCACGTGGGTCCCGGAGCTCGGTCGGTACGCGATCGCATACACGGCCTTTGGTAAGGCGGGGCCGGGGGTGTCGCTGGCCCTCACCGAGGACTTTCGAACCTTCGAACGCTGCGGCCTGGTCATGCAGCCCGATGACAAGGACGCGGCCCTGCTTCCGCATCGCGTCGACGGCAGCTTCGCGCTCATTCATCGTCCGATGACGGACTCCGGAGCGCACGTCTGGATGTCGCTGTCACCCGACCTGCGCAACTGGGGAACCCACAAGCTGGTGTTGCCCGCGCGCAAGGGCGGCTGGTGGGACGCCAACAAGGTCGGTCTCTCGCCGCCTCTCATCGAGACGGACGCGGGGTGGCTCATGCTCTACCACGGCGTCCGCACCACGGCGTCGGGGTCTCTCTATCGATTGGGCGTCGCGCTTCTCGCCCGCGATCAGCCCGACACGTGTCTGATGCGGGGTGACTCCTGGATCTTCGGCCCGGAGGCCGTTTACGAGCGCGAGGGCGACGTGGCCAACGTCGCGTTCCCGTGCGGATGCACCCTCGACGAAGACGGGGACACGCTTCGCCTCTACTACGGAGCGGCCGATACGTGCGTGGCGCTCGCAACCGGAAGCGTGCGCCACATCCTGAAGTGGCTCAAGGAGCAGTGACCCGGGACCTACCGACGCCTCAGCCCTGGCCGCCGCCCCCAGAGGCCTCGGTCGCGTCGGGCCCGTCGTCGAGTCCCGCTTCGGTCGCGTCGCCCCCTTCGCTTCCGTCGCTTCCGTCGCCCCCTTCGCCCCCTTCGCCCGCGGTCGCCTCGCTCCCTTCATCGGGGCAGTCGGGGGCCTGCGCGTCGCACGTCCATCCGCCCTGTTCGCAGGTGCATCCGACGAATCCGGTAGGCTGTCCGTTGCAGTCGAGACGATGCATGTCGGACTTGCAGATCGTGCCGTGAGGCGCGCTGCACGGTCCGTTTGCCTGCACCGCCGCCGGGGCCGGACACGCGGACGTCGAAGAATCGAGGCCCCAGGTACCCGGTCCTTCTTCGGCGTGGCAGCCGAGTGCCAACGCCAGCAGCACCGAGGGCGCGTTCACGAGAAGCGACGACAGGCGCACCACCCCAGCAGACTAAGAACGGGAGGGGCGGCAGAATCAAGGCTGAGGGACCCAGGCCGAGCCTAGTGAAACTGCCCGCTGCCCGTGACCGAGGTGCTCGCCTGGACCGGCGGCAGCGTGTCTTCGAGGGTCTGCCCGTCGAGCGCCGTGAGCCGCACCTGATACGAGCCGGGCCCCACCCCAGTCGCGGCGACGAAGTAGTCGTAGCCGGCGCGCTGCACCGCCGTCCACGCGCCGCTCTGGAGCCATTCGAGCTTGGCGATGGGAAGCCGGCTGTTACGCACCTGGATGGCGGTCCAGTATTGCGAGCTCCCGGCCTTGATGAAATAGCCGATGTTCCCGGTGACGTTGCAGGCGACGGGCGTCCACGTGATCGACACGCGTCCTGCGGAGACGTCGGCGATCTGCGCAAAGGCTTCCTGGCTCAAGTCGAGCTGGCCCATCTGGCAATCGGGGCATTCGTCGACGACGCGTACCGTCACGTTCCCCTTCGGTCCCACGATGGAGACGCACTCGCCGCAGACGGCGCTATCAGCCCACTCTGCCTGGTTCATCGCGGCGACGTCGAGGTCGTTGGGGCTCGGGCCGAACCCGCATGCACCGTCTCCGTTGGCCGCGTAAAACGTCGCGATCCCCTGCTGGGGCATCCCGAGCGGCGGCGCGGTTCCACCGGACGAGCCCGTGCCTCCGTTGGATCCCGCCGGGGACGACCCGCACGCGACGAGAAGGGCTGCCGCGGGAGCGATGGCGAGCGTAGGGCGCACACCGCGAGGATAGCGCTAGCGGGCGAGAAAGCCGCAGCGCAGGTCGACTCCGTGGGCACACGCGAGCTCGGCGGCGAGGCCCGCGATGGTCGCCCCGAGCGCTCCGGCGAGCGGAACGGTGCCGCGTTCGACGAGCGTCACGGGCAGACCGAGCTCGCGGCATGCCGAGGCGACTTCCGACCCCGTGAAGCCGCCGCCAATGACCATGACGCGCCGCGGCCCGGCGGCGAGGCGCGCGTGCAGCTGTTCGGCATCGCCCCGGCCCCGAAGCACGAATACTCCGTCGAGCTCTGCGCCCTTGGACTCGTGCCAGGGTCGTGCGCGCGTGCCGGTCGCGATGAGCACGCGATCGAACGGGAGCGCCGTGCCGTCGGCGAGGCGCACGCGTTTCTCCGTCGCATCGAGCGCGACGGCGGGGACGCCCAGTCGCCAGTCGACTCCCGAGCTCGTCCGCTTGCGCGGCAACTGGGTGCTGGCCGCCCGGATGCGCCCCGTGAGGACCGCCTCGGACAGCGGCGGGCGGTCGTACGGCAGCCACGGTTCGTCCCCCACGACGGTGATGCGGCCTTCGAATCCCTCCTCGCGGAGCGCCTCGGCCGCGGAGAGGCCGGCGAGCGAAGCGCCGACGATGACGATGTGCGCGCTCGAGCTCCGGCCCAGCGAGTCGCGGCTCACGACGATGGCTCCGCGCCTTCCACCGTGATCGCCTGGACCGGGCAGGACGCGGCCGCGCGAAGGACGCGCTCACGCTGCGACGGCTCCGGCGCGGGGTCGTACCAGAGCGCTTCCTCACCGTGGAGCTCGAAGACGTGCGGCGCCAGGAAACAGCACTGCGCGTAGGCCTGGCATCGATTGAGGTCGACGACCAAGCGCAGGTGCGCCCGGGCCCTATTCTCGTCTTCAGGGGGGACGCGTCCCATCGTGCTCACGCGTGCAGGAACGATGCCTCCTCCGGCGCAACGGCGCGCGCGCTCCTCGCATCCGACCACGAACCCCATGTCCGCCCAGCCCCTCGACTTCGCCCACGCTCCCTCGACGATCCGCCTCGGCGACCTCGAAGTCGTCCGCCTCGGCTTCGGCGCGATGCGCCTTCCGGGCCCCGACGTATGGGGTCCGCCCGAAGACCCGGCGCGCGCGCGCGAGGTCCTGCGCCGCGTCGTCGCGCTCGGCATCAACCTCATCGACTCCGCCTGGTACTACGGTCCGAACGTCTCGAACGAGCTCATCGCCGAGACGCTGCATCCGTACCCGAAGGACCTCGTCATCGCATCCAAGCTCGGGGGCAAGCGGCTGCCGAACAAGGGCTGGGCCCCGTTCGGCCGGCCCGAGGAGCTGCGCGAGGGTTGCGAGACCGATCTGCGCCAGCTGCGT
This sequence comes from uncultured delta proteobacterium, assembly GCA_963720145.1. Lineage (GTDB taxonomy): Bacteria > Myxococcota_A > Polyangia > Polyangiales > Polyangiaceae > Palsa-1150. The sequence continues at coordinate 42,023 of CAVREO010000022.1, read as the reverse complement.
CGCGAGGTCCTCGACGTCGTGCACCTTCGGTACATCAAGGGGTCGCCGGTGCCGTTCGGCGACTCGCTCGACGCGATGATCGCGCTCCAGAAGGAGGGCAAGATCCGCCACATCGGCCTGTCCAACGTGGGGCCGGCGGAGCTCGAGGCCGCGCTCGCCCGCACGCCGATCGTCTCGGTGCAGAACGTCTACAGCGTCTCGGGAGGGGGTGGCCCCATGGCGGTGGCGACCCACTCGCTGGTCGAGTCTCCCGAGCAGGTGCTCGACGTCTGCACGAAGCGGGGCATCGCCTTCATGCCCTTCTTCCCCCTCGGCGTCGGCGCGCACGCGAAACCCGACGCGGCCATCGCCGCCGCCGCGGAGCGGCACCGGGTCACCCCCGCGCAGATCGCGATCGCGTGGCTCCTCGCCCGTTCGCCCGTGATGCTCCCCATTCCCGGCACCAGCCGGCCCGAGCACGTGGAGGAGAACTGGGCTGCGCGAGCCGTTCGCCTGTCGCCGGAGGAAGCGAAGTCGATCGCGGCGGCCGCACGGGCCTGAGGCCTCGAGCGCTGGCCTCAGGGATGGAGCTCGACGAGCGCACCGGAGTGACTGCTCACCGCGACGGTGAGCGTCCCGGTCGCCGTCGACATCGCCCCGGTGAAGAGATCGGTCACCGTGTACGAGGTGGCGGCGTCCAGCCCGGCGCGCGCGAGGTCGACTGATTTCGTCGCGTCGGTCGTGCCGAAGTCGAAGAGGGCCAGGTAGGTCGAGCCGCCGCTCTGCAGCACGAAGACGTCGGGGGCGCCGGCGCCCGTGTTGGCCTCGAGAGGACGAAACGCCCGCCCGAGACGCGCCACGGCCAGGACGCGCGCGTTCGTGAGGTTGCTCACGGCAGCGGCCCGCCCCGCGTCGCTCGTGAAATCGTCGCCGTCGAGAAAGACGGTGCCCGTGATGACGCCCGACAGGAGCCGCGCACGGTTGTCGGCGGCCGGGAAGCCCTGGAAGACCAGCTGGTCGGGATCGTTGTACGCATAGAGGTGCCCGCTCATCCAGAAGCCGTAGGCCGCCGAGTTGAGCTCGTATTCGGTGCTCGAGCTTCCCGTCGCGGCGCCGAACGTGTCGCACGAGACGCGCCGCGACTGGCCGTACTGGTACGGAAAGAGGGGGGCGACGGACTCGCTCACGAACATCGACCCGCCGATGCGGCTCGCGACGTACTTCATCCCGGCGTTGTACGCGGCGATCCCCGTCGTGACGCTCGGGTCGTAGCGGACGGTGCTCTCGAGCGCGCCGTGCGTGAGAAAATCGAGCTTCACGCGGTGACCGTGACCTGCGTGAGGAAGTGGTCGTCCGCGTCCAGCGTGAAGGCCTGCTGCATCGCGGGAAGGCCGTTCCCGGTGCTCGTGATGACGACGCCGTCGCCTGAGCTCGCGCAGGCGCGGCTCGCGTACTGCTTGCTCGTGACGTAGCTCGTGAGCTGCACGCCGGCGTAAAAACCGACGATCTTGGGCACGGTGGCGTACGAGAACGTGGCGACGCCGGACCCCAGATCGTAGGCCACGGTGATCTCGCCGCGCGTCATCGTGACCGTCCCCGCGCCCCCCGCGCATCCGGAGACCGCGACCGTCGATGCGTCGCCGGCCTCGGACGCTGCGCCATCCGCGGGCGAGCCGTCGCCGCCGGAATCGAGCGACGCTCCGGAGTCTCGACCGTCGCCGGAGTCGGCGCCGCCTTCTCGGGGAATCGTCGCGTCGTTGGCCGAGGCGTCGGCGGCACCCGAGTCGGAAGGGCCGCTCTCGCCGCTTCCGCAGCCGCCGGCGACGGCAAGAAGCGAAAGCGCGAGGCAACTCCAGGCGAAGGCGAGCGACCGGACGACCATCGGCAACGTATGGGAGAGCAAGACTGGGGACATGCCGCGGCCGAGGGGTCGCTCGGACGCAACGGAGACGTTCTGCGCGCGCGCGGCAAGGAACGCGGTCCGCTCGTCGTGCGAGGCGAGGTTCGCGGCGTCCCAGGCGGCTCGCTCGACGAGGAAAGCGCATCGCTCGACTTCCGACGAAGACCGTTCGGTCCATGAGGAGGATCGCTCGACGAGCGGGACGGTTCGGCGCGCATCCGGAGCGCATCTCTCGACGAGACAAGTGACTTCGCACACGTCCGCAGCGCCTTCGCTCACGAGCGAAGCGTCTTCGCAGACGAGAAGTGCGCCTCGGCACGCGTCCGGAGCGCTCCCGACGCGGACGGACCGTCTCCGCACGCGCGGGAAGCCACTTTGCCCGCCGAGGGACCGCGTTCGCACCTCGAACGAGGGACCTCGGTCGGGCAAGGAAGGCCTTCGCACGGGTGGCGGAGGGCTTCGCTCGCGAGGAGGAGAGCTCCGCTCGCCGGCGAAGGCGCTGCTCACGCGTGCGAAGACGCTCCACACATGTGCGAAGACGTTTCTCATGCCGAATCACAACTTGGTGAACGTGAAATAGCCGGGATTGAGGAACGAGCTCACGAGCGAGAACGTCATGACGTACGTGCCGGGCGCCGGAATCGTCACCGTGCCCAGGGCGGTGTCCATTTGCCAGACGTGATACCCCTCGGTGCATCCCGGGTCGGGATTGCCGCACACGCTCGGGGGGACGGTGAAGACGCCCGTCGTGACGCCACCGCCGAAGTCGAGGGAGATCGTGGGCGCCTGGTTCTGCGGCGGGCGGGGGGCCGCCATGAGACCGCCAATCGAATACGTCCCCGCCTCGTGCACCTGGACGGTGTACTTGAACCACTCGCCGGTCACGCTGTACGAGAGGTACGGGAAATAGGGCGATACCGGCATTCCGTCGGGGTAGTCGTCCGGCTCCGCTGGGTTCATGTGCGAGAGGCCCGCGTTGTCGTCGCCCGAGCGATAGGGCGGGCAGACCGGAGCGGTCTGGGTGCACAGCCTGGTCGTGCAGCACCAGTCCGTGAGCTTGCGCCCGTTGGCGCATGCGGCCCCCGTCGCTCCGGGCGCATGGCAGTAGGCCACGCCGGGGCCGCCGGTGTCGTAATCGGAAGAGTAGATGGTGCCGGGAATCGCGAGCGGCTTGAAGGGGGTCCCCGCGTAGCCCGCGGGCACCCTGTCGACGGCGCCGTCCGGAGGGGCCGCGTCGGGGGGGGCGCTGCCGCTCGACGTGCCGCTGGACGAGCCACTCGATGAACCGCTCGAGCTGGACGTGCCGCCGCTCGATGCGCTCGATCCGCTCGATGCGCTCGATCCGCTCGTGCCGCCGCTGGTCGACCCGCTGCCGCTTCCCGAGCCGCCGCAGTGGGCCGACAGCGCCGCGCAGCTGGCGACGGCAACGGCAAGCACGCGCAAAGGGGAAACCCTCGGGAACACGAACATGCCTCTGAGGCAACGACAGTGCCGCGCGGAAACGCCCGCCTATGTGGCCGATTGGGTCCCTCGCGCGAGGTTGGATTGAGCGCACCGCGCGCGAATCGAGCGCATCGCGTCGCCGGAGCCGGTGGCGTCGTCTCCCCCACCCGTCAAGGGCAGGCGTATCGCGCGAGCGTGAGGATCGCGTCCTCTCCCGCCTCGTTCGCTCGGAGTCCGTAGCCGGCGACGACGAGCTTGCCGTCCGCTTGCCGTCCCTGCGCGTCGATCTCGCTCACGCTGCCTGCGGGAAAGCGCGTGACGAGCTTGCCGCCGGGCGCAAAGGTCGTATCGAGCCGACCCTCGGCGGTGTACCGCGCGATCCCGAGGTCGACGACGTGGCTCGCATCGGTCGGCTCGTTCACCATCCCCGCGACAAGAAGAGAGTCGTCCTCCCCGAGCGAGAGGCCCGCGGGGTAGTCGGCCGCGCCGAAGAAGTCGGTTTGCACGCGGCCGCCCTGGCCGAAGGTCGGGTCGAGCTGGCCGTCCGCCGTGTAGCGCAGCAACGCGAAATCGTCGTTTGGAGCTCCTCCCCCGGTAAGGGCCAGGACGATGGCCCCGGTCGATTGCCGCACCATCCCGACGACGTACACGTTGCCCGGGCTTGGCGCTGCGGTCGCCGTGCCGCCCGACCCGAAGGTGAGGTCGAGCGTGCCCGAGCGCGTGTAGCGCTCGAGCGCCGGCTGCACGCTCGTAACCGGAAACTGGGGCAGATAGGAGTCGCCCGCCACGACGAACGTTCCATCGGGCAGGGCCAGGAGGCGGCGGGCGGTCCCCATGCTGGACGAGCTCACCGAGCCTCCCGATCCGAAGGTCGTGTCGAGCACGCCGTCGCGATCGTACTTGGCGAGAAACAGGGTCCAGCCGGCGTTGAAGTCCGCGGACCCGGCGACGAGAATCGAACCGTCCGCGAACAGCGCAGCGGCCTCCCACCCGTTGGGCCAGTCTGTCGTCGGGGTGGCGTACCCACCCAGTCCAAAAGTCGGATTGGGCGTGCCGTCGAGATTCGAGCCGGGCCAGCATCGGCGTGTTCTCGTTGTAGGCCTCGGTGAGGCTCTTGCCGTCGGGCTGGACCACGAGTCCCCCGGAATACGGGAGAGCGACGCGCTGAGAGAGCGTCGCGAACCCGCCCGCGCCGTACGTCGGGTCGAGCGCTCCGGCGTCGTCGAAGCGCGCCACGGTGGCCTGGGGCCTGTCGGAGAGATCGCCCAGACCCACGAGGATCTTTCCGTCGGGCTCGAAGGCGATCGCCGCCGGTTGCGGATAGAGAGGGTTGACCAGCGTCGAGATGCCGCCGACACCGAACGTCGGGTCGAGCTGCATGGCGCACGGAGCGGGCGCCGCCTCGGGACGGTCGGGCGCAGCAGCTTCCCATGCGTCCACGCTGCCGGCGTCGGGGTAGCCGGGCGCCGTGTCGGCGGTGAGCGACGCGTCAGCCGCGCCAGGCCCGGCTTCGAGCTGCGGCATCGGGGCTCCCGCGTCGCCTGGGCCGGAGGCGGCGGGGGAAACCGCTCCTCCGCACGCAAGGGCCAGAGCGCCGAGGGCGGGGATCGCGAAGAACCGCGCTGCGGGGATGGGGCGGGTACGCAAGGCGGAAAACCGTAGCAGAAGCTACGCGGTGCGAAGATACCCCGCCTCGATCGTGCGGATGCCTGCACGCCCGAAGCGCACGCTGACCTTGGTCCCTTCCGTCTGGACCACCTCGCCGGCACCGAATTGACGAGGGTGCGATCGCGATGCCGCCTTTCGCATGAAGTGTCCCGGGGTGCGCGTTTCGCATCCAGACGGTGACGGAGGAACGCCATGAAGGAGCTCGCGGCCAGGAACCGGGACAAGGTCATCGACGTCTTGACGGAGCGGCTCACCTTCGAGCGCGCAGGGGTCAAGCTCTACGACGCCATCGTCCAGAACATGCAGCGCGCCGGAGCACCCGAGAATCGCCCGCATGCTGCCGACGATGCAGAAGCACCGGGAGGAAGAGAAGGAACACGAGGAGTGGCTCGAGGAGCAGATCCGGGCGCTCGGCGGGGACGCGCACGGAAGGACCGAGATGGCGCAGCTCATCGAGGCGGAGTCCACCGGCATCGAGCAGGTCGTGCAGACGGACCACGACATCGCGCACCAGCTCCACGCGCTGCTCGCCGCGGAGCTCGTCGACAACAGCGGCTGGGAGCTGCTCCTCGAGCTGGCCGACGACGCCGACGACACGGCGGCCCGGCGCGAGTTCCGCAAGAGACTGCACGAGGAGCAGGACCACCTCGTCTTCGCGCGGCGCGCCGTGGTCGCGCTCGCGCGGAGAAACGTGCTCGGACAGAGCGTGATCATCCCGGCCGCGCCGTGAACCGATGAGCCGATCCCGGAGGCGGACGGGGGCTCGGGGAACGGGCGCTGAGCCGAGCGCCCCCTACGACGACGCGCGCTCCGCCAGCGTACGCTGCGCGAGCGTGATGCGGTTGCGCGCGGACTCCATCTGCTGCTTCAACCCGTCGACCGCGCGCGTGAGGTCGTCGAACTCCCCTTCCCTCGCGGCCTCCGCCAGCTCGCCGGCTCCCGTGATGATTTCTGCCGCGCGACCGACGAGGTCGTCCACGGCGGGACGCAACGCGTCCACGCTTTCGCCCGCCGCCTTGCGCGCCGAGATCTCCGAGGCACGCTCGTTCGCGGACCGCGCCATCTCGGCGAGCGCGCCATACCGCGTGATGAGCGCCTGGAACGTCGACGCGCGCGCGTGGACGCGCTGCACCGCCTCGGCCATTCGCTCGAGGTCCCTTTGCTGCCGCTCGCGGGTCTCGGCCATGGCCGCGGAGAGCGCGCCGACGTGCTGCAGGATGCGCTCTTGGCACGCCGAGGCCTCTTGCACGGCCCGCGATGCGCGCGCGAGGCTCTTCTCGGAGTTTACCGCGATGCGGCTCACCTCGTCGGTCAGCGCGCTGTAGCTCGCCAGCTCGTGGACGAGCGCGATCGCCTCCGTGACGAGCGGCTCTCCTTTTTCGGACGGTTTCATCGTCGGCGAGAGCGTACACGTCGCGTGCCGCGGCGTGTCGGCGTCAGTCCGGGATCCACCTTCCGGCGGCTCCCTCGCATGACTTCTGCACGATCGCGGCCCCCGTTTTGTCTCCCCCGTAGTGGCGGATGATGGCGGCCTCCGGCTTTCCTTCGCGCGTCACGCAGCTGCCGATGAGGCCCTGCGTCGGGCACGGATCCTTCGAGTACGTCCCGCTGCTGCACGCTCGCGTCACCCATTCCGGGGTGAACATATCGCCGACGTAGTCGAAGCACGTCGTGAGCGACGAGCCGGCGTCGGGCAGGCGGGCCAGCAGCTCGGCGGGAGGAGGTCGTACCCGGCAGCTCCCGTGACGGCCCGCAGGGCTCGCAGGTGCTGCCTGCGCCGCCACGGCGCCGGGGCCGCCATCGGAGTCGCGCCCGTTGGCGCTGGATCGGCACGAGAGCGGCGCCAGCGGTACGAAGAGAACGGCGGCGGAGAGCCAGGGGGAGCGTTGCATCATGAGCATGGCTAGCCGTTCGACGAACGACGCGGCGGGAGATTCACGCCCTGCCGCTGACGGCGCGTACCATCTCGCGTGGCGTGAAGCTCCGCCGGTCGCCGTCGCTGACCTCCTGCGGGGCGGCAGCCGCGGGGGCACCCTGGTGATCGCCGGGGCCACCGCCGATCCGGTCGGGCGGGGCCGGTGCTTCCTCTGCGTGCGCCGCCGCGGCTCCATCGTCGCCCGAGGTCGACGCGGGCGCATCCGCCTCTTGCGGCGAATCGTCGGCCAGCGTGTCTTCGTCGGCGCAGCAGCGGAACCCGGTCGAGTAGTCGTAATAGCTCTTCGCGTGCGCCGTCGTGACGTACTCGCAGCCAGGACCGTTGAGCTTCGTGTCCAGGTAGTAGCCGCCGTGGAAGTGACCGTCGTCCGTCCACTCGTGCACGTTGCCGACCATGTCGTAAACGCCGTACCCGTTCGTGCACTGGGCGGCTGCGCCCGTCGGCTCGATCGTATTGGCGACCTGGTTCGCCTCGGGGTCGTTCAGCGTGCGCGCGGTGTGCTCACCGTGATGCAAGACGGCCATCGGCGACGTGCGGTGCGTGTCGACACACGCGTTGTCGACGTGCGAATGCCCGTACGGGTACGTCGTGTTCTCCGGTCCGCGGCACGCCGCCTTCCACTCGGGCGCGTGGCAGAGGCGTTTGCCCGACGCCTTGCATGCGCGCTGCGCGTCGACCATCGAGACGTGAGCCTGCGGTGCGACGCCGGGCCGTGACACCGCGCGGACCACGTGTCCGCTCGCCGCTTCATGGGCGCTGAAGGCGGTCTCGCTGCCGTCCGGATGCACCTCGACGAGCGATGCCTCCCATTTGTCGACGCACGAACGACCGACCAAGGCCATGTCGCGGGGGCACGGCGACGATCGGATGGGGCGCTCGAGACCCGACCGTAACGTGCCCGAGATGCCCACGGCGCGCGGCTCGGCGTTCGCGGTGCGCGAGGCAATCGACAGAAGCGCGAAAGCCAGGGCCGTCGCGGTCGTGCGAGCGACGTGTCTGGAAAGGTGGAATTCGCTCCCGCTGGACCGACGCATGGGCCAGCGGCTCCAAGCACACGCGGGGCCGCGACACGTCCGTAAGAATCTCGAAGACTTACGATGAACGGACCCTGCGTACTCGAGGCCTCAGCTTAGTTTCCCAGGACGCAAGGGAGGCGCCGGCGGCTGGGACCGCCGGCGTCGCGTCGCCTTCAGCCCTGTTCCTCTTCCTCGTCCTCGTCATGCTCGGCGGCCCACGCTTGCAGCGCCTGCAGGTGGCGCGCTTCGTCTTCGCGGTTGCGCCGCACGATCGCCAGCGCCTCGTCGTTGCTGACGACCCAAAGCGCGGTCTCGTAGATCGCGTTCGTCAGGAGCTCGTTCCCCATGATGGACTCGAGCGCGGCCTGCGGGTCGAGCGCGCCCATCGCGCGGGCGATCGACACGATGGACGATCCATCCGAGGCCACCTCCGCTTTCGCTCCGTTGTCGCGCATGAATTTCTGGAGGTCCTCGATGTGGCGGCGGTGGTCGCCCGCGAACGCGCGCAGCATGCCTTGCAGCTCGTTGCTCGAGACGGACTCCGCGGCGATTTCGTAGGCGGTCGCCGCTTCCGAGTCGAGCTGCGCGATCCCGAGGAGAGCCTCGATCTCGTCGGTGTCCACCTCTTCTTCCTCTTCGTCTTCCTCTTCCTCTTGGGCCACGGCCGTCTCCGGCGCCTCCGCCTGGCGTTGGTCCTCTGCGGGCTGCGCCTCGGAGACCCCGCTCTCCTCGCCGGCTTCTTCGCTGCCGAGCGTCGCTGCTTCCCGCGCGCGCTCCAGCAAGGTGTCGCCTATGCCCGGTACGTCGCGGAGCTCGTCCCAGCTATGAAACGGGCCGTGCTCGCGTCGATAGGTGAGGATGAGCTCCGCCCGCTTGTCGTCGATGCCCTCGATTGTCATCAACTGCTCGAAGTCGGCATGGTTCAAGTCCACCGTCTGCGCGTGTCTTCCGGGCATGCGTCACCTCCCGAGTTGTAGGCGTCCCGCGTTCGTGATCTGCAGCGAACGTGCCCCCCCGGCGCTGCATCCGAGCATCGCGGCTTGGCGTGCTCGCGCTCTCGGCTGAGCACCGTCTCGGCCGCCGCTCCGGCCTCACCTCGCGCCGACCGTCCCCCCACGGTCCTGCGCGAATCGAACCATTTCCAGGACTTGCAAGTCGTTGTCCGGAACCGCGCGGCTCGTTCGACGACCCGGTGAAAGGACAACGACCATGTTCACCATCGACAGCACAATCGACATCGCCGCCCCGCTCGCTCGCGTTCGCACCGCCATCACCACGGAGTCCGGTTACCGCGCATGGTTCGCGCAGGACGCCGACTTCGACGGCACGCGGGCGACGTTTCGGTTCTCGCGGCCGAGCGAGCCGCGCTCCGTCACGCTCCAGGTCGACCGTTGCGACGGGAGCGCCATCGTGATGACGTGCATCGCGCACGAAAACAACCCCGACTGGCTGGGCACCACGCTGGCGATCGAGCTCGGCGAGACGCCGACCGGGACGCGGCTCCGCCTGGTCCACTCGGGCTACCCCGCCAAGAACGAAGTGTACGAACGATGCAGCGAAGCCTGGCCGCACTTTCTGCGCAGCCTGGCGAGCTACATGATGACCGGTACGGGCGAGCCGTACCCGAAGGCGGCATGAGGAGCGTGCGATGGCCCCCAAGAGCAGCGACAGCCACACCGAGCACACCGACACCCGTCAGACGGCGATGTTGATCTTCCGCGACGAGGGCGTCGATTGGGCACACCTCGCCGTCGAGGGTCGATCGAAGGCGCTGTTTCAGAAACTCGTCGACTGGGCCGCGGATCTCAAGCGCCGCGGAGTGTACGCAGGCGTCGAGGCGCTCGCGAAGGGCGGCAAGACCGTACGCCGCAAAGGCGCGGGGCTCGTCATCGACGGTCCGTTCGCCGAAGGGCGCGAGGCGGTGCTCGGCTTCTTCCTCGTGCGCGTCAACGACCTCGACGAGGCGTGCGCCATCGCCGCCGAATCGCCGCACGCGGAGATCGGCGGCGCGACCGAGGTGCGCATGCTGGGGACGTTTCCGAAGCCTTAGTCTAGGCCGTGGCCGGAGTCGGCTGCGTCACAGGGCCGCGAGCCGCTCCTCGAGAAAGCGGCGCTCGGGAGCCGTGCCCGCGAGCTCGAGGGCGCGTCGATACGCCGCACGCGCGGCGCGGACGTCGCCGCGTTGTGCTTCGAGCTCGCCGATCGCGGCGGCGAGCACCGGATCGTCCTCGAGACGGTCATTGCCGACGAGAGCCTCGAGCGCGCGCAACCCCGCGCGCGCTCCGCTGGCTCGCCCGATCGCGATGGCCCGTTGCAGGGCGATGACCGGTGACGGCGTGAGCGCGAGCAGCTGATCGTAAAGCGCGACGATCTGCGGCCAATCGGTCGCGGCGTACGTTCCCGCGAGCGCGTGGCACGCCGCGATCGCGGCCTCGAGATGGAACGGTGACACGACGTCTCCCGTCGAGGAGCGCCCCAGATGTTCGAGCCCCTCGGCGATCATCGCGCGGTCCCAGCGCGCGCGGTCCTGCCGATCGAGGGAAATCAGGTCGCCGGCCTCGTCGACCCGCGCGGCCAGCCGGGCGGTCTGCAGCAAGAACAACGCCTGCAGCGCGTAGCCGCGGGGCGTCGCGAACCGGGTCGCGAGCAACATCGCGTTCAGGCGGATCGCCGTGAGGCACAGCTCCTCGTCGATCTGCTTGTCGCCGGCATGAGCGCTGTAGCCCTCGAGGAACAGCACGTAGAGCGTGCGCAGGACGCCGTCGACGCGCACCACGAGCTCGCCGTCGGGCATGCCGTCGAGCTCGAGCTCGACCTGTTCTTCGCGCAGCACCTGACGCGCGCGCGTCAGGCGCTTCTCCACGGCGGCTTCGTCGAGCCGCAGCGCGCGGCTCAGGGCTGGCACCGGAAAGCCACAAAGCGTCCGCAACGCGAGCGCGAGCGCGCTCTCGAGCGGAATCGCCGGATGGCAGCAGACAAACATCATCTTCAACAGATCTTCGTCGCGATCGGGCGCAGCGGCGGGCGCCTCGAGCTCGTCGAGCGCCTCACTCGGTGCGATCCACGTCGCGCGCCGGATCGCATCGATGACGCGACGCCGCGCAGCCACATGCAGCCACGCGCCGGGGCGCTCCGGGACACCCGTACGCCAGCTCTCGATCGCGGAGACGAAAGCCTCCTGGACGGCGGCCTCGATCAGGTCGAGGCGACGCGCGCCAAACGAGCGCGCGAGCGACGCCGTGATCGCGGGGGCGTGCTGTCGGTACAGCGCATCGAGATCGACCACGCGCCGAAGCGTAGCGCGGCCTCCGCTGCCGCTGGGAACAGACGCTCGAGACAGCTGGCGGTACAGCTCTCCATCGAGGGTGCGTCCTTGACAAACAAATCGAGGGTGCTCTCCCTGTCCGCGTGTCCGTAGGCTCGATGCAGCAATGCGGCGCGACCTCGCTCGTCGACGCGCCCGAGCCGTTTCTCGGGTTCCTCCTGGAAGGGGATCGTCGCCGAGCTGGCGTCCGCGCGCGCGACGTCTTCGAGCAGCGTGGGGTCGCTTTCCTGTACGAGCAGGTCATCCAGCCGGCACTCCGAGAGCTCGGCAGGCTCTGGTCCACGAACTCCATCACGGTCGCGGACGAGCATCTGGCCACGACTACGGCGCAGTCTGCGGTTGCCGCGCTCTACCCGTTGTTCAAGTGGCCCGCCCGTGGGCCACGGTTGCTCCTGGCGTGTGCAGCGGGTGAACGCCATGAGTTCGGCCTTCGGATGACGGCCGACATGCTCGCGCTGGATGGATGGGACGATCGCTTCCTCGGAGGCGACGTACCGATCGAGGATCTCGCCTGTCACGCCGAGGGCTTTGCCCCCAAGGTCGTCGCACTGTCCGTGACGCTCGTCTCGCACATTCCGACGACCAAGAACGCGATACGCCTGCTGCGCAGAGCGCTGCCGTCTCCGAAGGTCCTGGTCGGGGGTCTCGCGACCGAAGGTGACGGGTGGGAAGCTCTGGGCGCCGATGCAGTCGCGCACAGCGGGACCGAAGCGGTCGAGGTAACCCGTGGTCGGAAATGAGCCCTTCGGAAACCTGCGGGCGGAGCTGATAGGCGAGGGCCAGATCCCCGTGTTCTCGGTTCGCGCCGGCCGCGTTCAAGAGGTGAACGCCGCGGCGCGGGCGGCGTTCGCGCGGGTTCGCGTGGGTACGGAGGTGAGCGAGCTGTTCGAAGAGCGCAGCCGCGAAAAACTGGCCCGAGCTCTTCACAAGAGCGCCTCCGGAGCGACTCCCGAGCTGCAGTTCTGGGGGGCCAGCGGCGGGGAACCGAAAGCCGTGCGGTTCCTCATCCTCTCGACCGAGGGTGAGCAACTGTTCATTGCGCAGTCCCCAGGGTACTCGGAGTCAATAGCCGAGAGACTGATGTCGGCAAACAGCGAGCTAGCCAACCTGACGAGGGAGCTGTCACGCCAGAAACGCGATCTCGACGTCGCGAAGGAGGCGCTTCAGCGGCAGGCCGAACTTCGGGAGCTGTTCATTGCGGCTCTGGCACACGATCTGAGAGTGCCGCTGAGCACGATCATGCTCACCGAGGCCACGTTGCGCCACAAGTCCGCCGCCGCACGGCCCATCGAGCCCGAACGACACGCCGAGCGGGTGGAGCGAAACGGCAGGCGAATGCTCGAGTTGATCGACAATCTCCTTTTGGCCGCGCGGCTGGACGCCGTCGAGTCCCCTTCCGAATCGTTCGAGTCGCTGCGCCTCGATGCGATCGCCCGAAAGGTCGCCGCCGATCTTGAGCAGCTGGCCGACGACGCGCGGGTGTCCATCGTGGTCGCTGCAAGCAATCCGATCCGAACGATCGGAAACGCGCGCTGGCTCGAACAGGTCATCGCCAACCTGCTCACCAACGCGATCCGGCACTCCCCACCAGGTGGGCGAGTCGACGTGACCATCGCCCTCGACGGCGAGCAATCGGTGTGTCGGGTCACCGACCAGGGACCCGGAGTTTCCCAGGAAGACCGCGAGCGCATTTTCGAACGTTTCGTGCAGCGCGGAGAGCAGCGCGGCAATGTCGGGCTGGGCTTGTACATCTGCCGCAGGATCGTCGACCTCCACCACGGTCGCACCTGGGTGGAGGCCAATCCCGGCGGAGGCGCGATCTTCGCATTTTGCATCCCGCAGGCGTGCCTGCTCCCGCCCGTGCGCTGATCCTCGGCGCCGAGCCGCGCATGAGTTGCGTCGAGGGAGCTTCAGCGTCCGCCGCAGGCTCAAGAGGAGTGCACGGTCGCGCTGCGCCCCTCGGCGAGTGTCCGAACGCGATGCCTGATACTACGGACGGCATGGAGCCGCACGACAGCAAGCCTCGCAAAGAGCGCGATGAGACTGACGCGAGCCTTCTGGCGGAGCGAGAGAAGACCGACGCGGAGCTCGCGAAGACGCGCAGATCCGTCGAAGCGGATGCCGATCGTGTCGTCGAACTGGCCCGCGAGCGCGCCGAGACCACCCTTCGCGAAGCACGCGATCGAGCGGACTGCGACATGAAGAAGTCCGGCGCGACGACTCGCGTCGTCGACGAAGTGGCGGCCGAACGCGTCGCCGAGGACAGAACAGTCACCCGCGAGCGGGATGTCGCCGACGAGACTCTTCGGGTCGAGCGCATGGAACAGCGACGCGCGCTCTCCGCCCTCCTTCATCTCGAACGCGAAGCGACCGACGACGGGCTCCTTCTCGAGCGCGCACGCGCAGACGCGACGGTCGCAACGCGAGACGATTTTTTGGCGATGGTCAGCCACGATCTCCGAAACATGTTGGGCAACATCGCGATGAGCGCAGGGATCGTCGCGAAGCGTGCGATCGCGGACGGCGAGGCCGGCTCCGAAGCGTCGCGGCACGTCGAGCGCATTCAGCGATCCACCGCTCGAATGAATCGGCTCGTGGGCGACTTGCTCGACGTCGTCAGCCTCGAAGCGGGAGAGCTCCGCGTCAGCCCCGAGCCTCACGACGCCATCGAGCTCGCGAAGGAGGCCATCGGGGCGTTTCTCCCGTCGTTCGTGGCCAAAGGGCTCACGCTGACGCTCGAAGCCCCGGAGACGTCGCTCCTCTTGGCGTTCGACCACGATCGTCTTCTCCAGGTTCTCGCGAACCTCCTGAGCAACGCGCTCAAGTTCACGGACGCGGGGGGAAGCGTCAGCGTGTCAGTCGCTCGCGTCGGCGCCGGCGCTCGCTTCGCGGTGATCGACACGGGAGCCGGCATTCCCGCCAGCCACGAAGCGCGGATTTTCGAGCGCTTTCAGCAGGTCACGAAGGACAGACGAGGCCTCGGGCTCGGGCTCTACATCTCGAAGAGCATCGTCGAAGCGCATGGTGGCAGCATTTGGGCGGAGAGCCCGAACTCGGGAGGCGCCGCGCTGTGCTTCACGATCCCCGCGCCGCCGACGCGGTCGAGTCGATGAGTGGCGCCGCTGTCAGGGCGGGAAGAGGCGGGGTGTCGCCCTCGTAGAACGAGGCAATCACCCTGTTCTCCACCGACGACAACGAGGGACCATGCGTTGCTCTTCCAAATCCACGACATTCGCACTCTTCATGCTTTCTGCCTTGGGCCTCGGAACGCCCGCGTGCTCCAGTAGCTCGCCCGGCTCCGGTGCAGACTCCGTTGACGGCGGGTCCACCTCAGGCGGGTCCACCTCAGGTGGCTCCTCCGGCGGGTCCTCTTCGGGAAGCGGCAGCTCCTCCAGCGGAAGCGGCGGCGGGGGAACGGTCGGCGACCTGTGCTCGCCGACGGCGGACTGCGCCAGCGGTCTCACGTGCGCAACCAGCGGGCCGCTCCTCGGCCGGTGCACCGCCGACTGCACCGCCGATCTGAGCCTTTGCTCGAACAAGTTCGGTGCGAACACGCTTTGCCTGAATGCGTCGCAATGCGCGCGCGAGTGCGCGAGCGCCTCGCAGTGTCCCGGGCAAGGCGAATGCGTGCTGCTCAGCAGCGGGGACTCGGCCTGCGTGACCAACCAGAACGGCCCACCCGACGCCGCTCCTCCGCCCAACGGAGGATGCACCAACCTGGGCGGAGCGTTCGGCGACACGGTCATGAACGGCGGCTACCGCTGCACGCCGACGACGGGTCAGGGCCCGGTACTCGGTATCGACCAGTGCAAGAACGGAACGTGGGTGTCCGCCTTCATGTGCACGTGCCAGGTGAAGAGCAGCATCAGCGGTCAGTACGACCCGTCGGACTGCTCCGACATCGCAGCGCCGGGCACCGCGCGGTGCGGATACGCCCTGGATTACTGCGAGCAGTGCGACCCAGTCGGCGGGTGTCAGCCGCACTGAGCCGCCCTCGCCTGTTTGTGCAAACGAAGGGCCCTCAATCGTGATCCTCCCTCGGCTTCCGCCTCTCATCGCGGCATACCTCGCGCTCTCCGCCTGTGCGGCTCCGAACGCCGCCCGCTCCGCCGAGACGACGCCGACGCAGCTTCCGCGAGCGAACCACGCGGAGCACGAGGGAAACGCGGCCGGCACCTGCGCCACGCTCGAGCCGGCGCTCGCCGATGCCGAGAGCACGGCGGACGTCGCCGGGGCCGCGCTCGCGGTCGGCGCGACCGACGTTCGCTCCACGTTGGAGCGGTGGCTCAACGAGAACGCGCCCGCGCGGTCCGCGGCGCTGCGAAGCGCAGGCGCATCTCTGTCCGCCGACCTGCAGGATATTGTTACGACGGGAGCGGCGCCTCTCGATGCCATCGCCCGGCACGTTCGTGACGGCACTCCCTATGACGAGGACGCACGGCAGCTCCAGAACGTGATCGCGCAAATGCGAGTTGCGTGTCCCAATCCCCTCGTGCCCCCCCAGCGGCCTGGCCGGTTACCGCTACCCAGCGCACGGCTCACACCCGAATCGATCCAGGTCGTCGTGCGCGCTCATTTCGCCCGGCTCCAGCGCTGTTACGACGACGGCCTGCTCGAGAATCCTCGGTTGCGTGGAAAGGTCACCACCACGTTCATCATAGATAGCGAGGGGGATGTCGCGTCCATCGCGAACACGACGGACCTCTCCGACGCGACGGTCGTCACCTGCATCCAGAACGGCTTTCGAGATATGCGCTTCGCGAAGCCGCGCGGAGGAATGGTGACGGTCGTGTACCCGATTCAGTTCTCTCCTGCGGACGCAGAGCGGACAACGCCCGCGGGTCCGGTGAGCAACCCCATCGGCCAGAGGCCATCGGGCTCGAAGGGGCAGCCAGGCGAGACCCCATGAACCCCTATGCCCCGCCAACGGCTTCTCCGAAGTCCCGCGTGCCCGCGGGGACGGCTGTCCCCATCCCCGAGCTGGAGGGACGAGTCTTCATCCGGGAGCGCACGCTTTTCGGTCGTCCCGGCTTCATCGTGGATGGCGCCGTTCGGCCCCTCGTTCGCGGCGTGGCGGAGGTAACGGACGCTCGCGGGCGCGTCCGGGCATGCTGTACGAAGGCCGACAATCGGAGGACATGGACATTCTCCCACATGGAACGGAGTTCGAGGTTCCGGCAGCGGGCATCGTCCTCGGGCGGTTGCAAGGTGTGGACGTCTGGATTCGCTCGGCGTACGTGACGCGCAAGCACGCGCGGCTCTGGCCGACCGGCGACGGGGTGACACTGACACTGGAGGAGTTCGAGACGAACAACGGAACGTTCGTCAACGGCGTGCGGACGGGCAAGGCGCTGCTACGTCCTGGCGATCGATTCGCGGTCGCGGGCCTCTACCAGTTCGAGGTGGTCCAGCGCGGTGACCGCGACCGAAAGGTGCTTCCATGACCGCTTCGCGGCTCGCCGTGCGCTATCTCGAAATGCATCCCCTCCCGGGCGCACTGGCCGAAATTCGGTTGTTCGAGGACATGGAGAATCTCCCGCCCGGAGCGGAGTTTGAGGTCCCGGCAGCGGGCATCATTCTCGGGCGGTTGCAAGGCGTGGACGTCTGGATCGTCTCGCCGTACGTGAAGCGCAAGCACGCGCGGATCTGGCCGACCGGCGACGGGGTGACCCTGACACTGGAGGACCTCGAGTCGACCAACGAAACGTTCGTCAACGGCGTTCCGACGCGCAAGGCGCTGCTACACCCTGGCGATCGATTCGCGATCGCGGGCCTCTACAACTTCGAGGTGGTCCGGCGCGAGGACCGCGAGCGAAAGGACGAGGAGCCCTGAGCATGCAGCCCTATGTCATAAGGCAAGGCGATCACCTTGCCCATCTGGCCCACAAGTTCGGCTTCGACCCGCAGGCCGTGTGGCAAGACGGCTCGAACGACGAGCTCCGCGAGGCTCGGCCGGACCCGAACATCCTGTGTCCCGGCGACGTCCTTTACATTCCGGACCCCGTCGACGCGAGCTCCTGCGCGACGCCCACGGGTCGTAGCTGCCTGGACCGGGCGCTTCGTGTCGCCCTCATGTGCCTCAGCTTCGTCGAGCGGTTTTGATGGGCGTTCTAAATGACAATCACGTCGCTCGGCAAGCTCTCGCGAGCAATGGGCGGAGGCTGTCGGCTCAGACATACCCCGCCAGCGGCAGACATCTCCGCCGTGTCACGCGGTCGCTCAGGGGGGGCCGATCCGTCGCTCGTCCACCAGCCGTTTACGGTGAGGCGCTTTCCCTGTGCATACGGCGAGACGGGAGTGACAAAATGATAAGAGTGCTGTTCTACTACGTTGAATAAAATGAGCGAATTGTACGACGGGCTCACGTATGTGGCCGTCGGACACCAGAACAGCGCACCACCCCATTCGGGATGCCAAGACTTGGTCAGATGCCAGATGAACGCAACCTCACGCGGAGCCGCGGCGTCGCTGTGTGGAAGCGAATAGTCGCCTGGCAAATACAGGCTAGCCGAGAACTGGATGCGACCCTTGCAGTCGCGCCCCGACAGTTCCCCGATGAATTCGCGGGTGCTTGCGGTGGAGAACACCCGTAGGCACTCACGAAGGGCCGGCGGATACGCGCCGAAATCATACAGGTTATGATGCTTGAAATGAAAGAAGCGCGCGGGCGTTCCGCGAGGCGTGGCGGTCGAACTCGGAACAGGAAAGCCTTCGTAGGCGTCCCACCGCGTGCAACTTTCGAGCGACTGGTACACGGCCCCTGCAAAGTCCTCGCGAAAGGCATTCGGAATGATGACGAGGCGTCCTGCCTTCAGGTGACCTTGCAACTCCGTTGCAGAGCTCGTACCGCCCAGGACATCCGGCCGAAGCAAGGACCGCAGGCCCAGATCCACCACGTCAGCACTGGGGGCCTCGATCAGGATGCCGGCATCGCACAGTCGCTTGACGAACCGTGTGAGCGTATCTTCCGTCACGTCGACCGGGCGCTGGACATCTGCGATGCGTCGCGGCTCGGCGAACTGCATCAAGACGTGCAGCTGGTCCGGAGACACGAGGGCCGCGTGACGATGTCGGCGCACCTCTACCTGATCCTGGGCTCTGACGCGAATCTGCACGTCGACGGGGAGCACGAACCGTTGATCCGCTGCGGAGGTCGGTATCATTTGCCTAATGTCGAGCTTTGCAAGATATCTGACGGTGCGGCGCTCGGCTTGATGCCCTTCTTCTTGCACCAATCCTGCGGGAAAATGGGGTGGATGTCGACGTTCGCAACGTGGACGACCGGGACGCTGCGCAGGCACGCACATACGGGGCACGCGGTGCGATGCACCTGGCGATGAAGGCGGTGGCGTCGCGGACGCACAGCCGGTGACGAGCACCAGCACGGGAACGAGCCTCATCGTTGCGTCGGTCATCGGATCCTCCTGACGATTGCCTGACGGGCCTCCATCAGCCGAGCGTCAACGCGAGGGCGATGACGAGCGTCACGGCACCTGCGAGGCCCAGCTTCAACCAGAGGGGGAGCGGCGGCAGCTCGGGGGGTGGGCGAGGGCAGCGGCAGGGAGGAAGAACAGCTCGGGGATCATGGCGGGCTCCTTTTCGGCTCAGCCGCCGCGCGCGAGGGGCACCTCGCCGGGGTGCTGTCGCCCGCGGGCTCGGGCGCGCTCGCGTTCTCGCACGTGCTCCTGCGCGACTCGCTTTACGACGCGCTCGCGCCATCGCGGCGCGCGCTCTTGCACGCGCGCGCCGCCGACAGAATCGAAGCTCGAGGCGGACCGCCGGCGCTCGTCGCCCGGCACCTGCTCGCCGCGGGGGAGGAGACCGCGGACGCCGGCCGCGTGGCCCGCACGGTCTGCCGCGCGGCCGAGGCGGCGGTCGCACGACACGCCGCCGACTCGGCGGTCGAGATGATTCGCGAGCGCGCGAGCGCGGCTCGCGGGGCGCCTGGACGAGGTCACGACGCTCGCGCTCGACCTCGCCGACGTCGACGCGAGCATGCGCTTGCGAGAAGGCGCGCGCGAAAATGGGCGGCAAGACCGCGCCCGCCCGGCCGATGGCGAGCGGGCCGACCGGGGCGAGCCTCGCGCTCTCGCGCGAAGGCGACGTGTGGGCCGTGGGGGACGGGCGCGCCGTTCCGCGTGAAGCACGCGAAGGGAATGGAGTACCTGGACCACCTGCTCCGGAGCCCCGGCCGCGAGGTGTACGTGCTCGTCCTCGCCGGCGCGGACGAAGCGCCCGAGGACGCCGGCGCGGTCCTCGACGACCGGGCCAAGCAGGCGTACCGGCGGCGCGTAGACGACCTCGAAGATCAGCTCGCCGAAGCGGAGCGGCTGGGCGATCGCGGACGCGCGAGCCGCGCGCGCGAGGAGCTCGAGGCGGTGGCGGAGCAGCTCGCGTCCGCCGTCGGGCTGGGCGGACGCGATCGAAAAGCCGCGTCCAACGTGGAGCGCGCACGCGTGAACGTGCAGCGGCGGCTCCGAGACTCCGATCCGCCGCATTGCCGAGCACGACGCGGCGCTCGGGGGGTATCTCGACGCGACGGTGCGGACGGGGACGTACTGCGTCTACAGACCCGTTTGATCGCGCGCGCTGAGAAGCTACGGGAGGGGTCGGGGACCAGAAAAGGCGTTCGCCCGTTGCCGGCGCTCGGGATATCGTTTCCCGCGGTGAACATCCTTTCCGCGGTGGATCGTACGATTGACGTCCGTGGGGTGCGTGAGGCGCTCGATGTCGATCGTCGTCTTGCCGAGATCCCGGCGTCCGCTCAGGTGCGCGGTTGGATCTTCAAGATGACGGCGGACGAAGTGGCGCGGCACGGGCCAGCGGCCGTCGCGACCTATCGTCGCTTGTCGCCGGTGAAGTCCACTTGGTTCTTCCGGATGTACTCGGTTCGAGACTTCGTGCAGGACGCCGCCGCCGGAGCCGCGGCGATCAATCCGAACAATCCGCACGCCGCCTTGCGCGCGATCTGGCGGAACGCGCCTCGCTACGCCCCGCTCTTCAACGCGCAGCGGTTCACGGCCCTTCTGAAGGCGAGCCCGCTCGATGCCGTGCGATGGCTCGAGGCCCAGCGCGACATGTTCTGGAATTACGGCGGGTGGCGAGTCGAGGCGCGCGACGAGGACTACTTCGTCATCCACTACTTCGACGAGTACATCTGGATCGAGAGCGCCCACGTCGGCGGCACGGAAGGCGTGCTCTATGCTTGCAGCGCAACGGGCAGCGCCGAGCCCGACCTGGACTCTCCGTTCAATGGACGCATCCACGTCCGGTGGCGACCGGGCGAAGCTCCCCCACCAGCCGCGTGACCAAGGGACCGGGGCCCGATTCGAAGCAGTCGGGACCACGGTAGCCCCTGGGACGTACCTCCACCCTCCGACTAGAGCGACCGAACCCACAGCTTCAGGCGGTTCGATTCGCCGGTGACGACGTTGGGATCGTGGAACGTGTGCGTGAGCAGGCTGGCGCCCTCGAGCGCTGACAACAGGTGCACGGCGAGATGGCGCGACTCGTCTCCCCTACCCACCTCTTGGAACTGCGCTTCCATCCAGGTCAGCGAATCGCCGAAGAGCGTCGCTGCGTGCTCGGCAAGGGGACCTCCCTCCTTGTGGAGCTCCGCGCACAGTGTCCCGATGGGGCAGCCGCTCCGCGCCAACGAGTCGCGGTTGTCGATGGTCATCTGAATGAAGGCCTCGAGACGAGCCTTGGGGTCAGGAATCGCCGCCCAGCGTTCTCGCATCCGCGCGAACCCGGTCGAGAGCTTCTCGACGAGCGCCTCACCGAGCGCTTCTTTCGTCTTGAAGTAGTAGTAGACGTTGCCAAGTGGCACGCCCGATTCACGAGCGATGTCGGCGAGCGACGTTTTGTGGAAGCCGTGCTCGTGAGCGAGCTTTGCAGCCGTATCAATGAGCCGCGTGCGCTTGTCGAGAGGAGTGGGGGCCGACATGCTTTGCCCTTAGGGTCTCATCCCCCCAGACGTCTCGAGCACCTGTCCGGTGATCCACCGTGCGTCCGACGAGGCCAGGAAGGCGACGACGTCCGCAACATCCTCCGGCCTGCCGATCCGACCGAGCGGGGTGCGTGCGATGAGGCCCCTTCGCATCTCGTCGTTGGCGCCCGACTGCCGGAGCACGTCGGTCTCCACGGGTCCCGGCGCCACGGCGTTGACCGTAACGCCCTTCGGACCCAGCTCTGCGGCCCACCGGGTTAGCGCTTCCAGCGCGGACTTCGTCGCTGCGTAGACCGAAGCCCCCGCGAGCAGGCGGGTGGCGACGAGGGAACTCACGTTGATCACGCGCCCTCTCCGATCGGGGAAGTGCCCAGCCGCGGCCTGCGTCGCATCGCCACCGCGGCGCCGTCCCTCGCGAGCCGCTCCGCGATCGCGGCGCCGGTCACGAGCGCCACTTGTCCTTCGAGCCTCTTCATGGTCGTTCGACTCCGTCGTGTATTGGCTGCTACTGGTTGGTGCGCTTCGGCGGCAGCGGCAGCGCGGGTGCGGGCCCGTTCGCTCCTGCCGCCAATGCGCGGCCGGCAACCTTCTTACCGATTATCGCGCCCATCATCCGGGTAGCGACGGAGCGCGGCATCAGCCGCGACATCACACGGTTGATTCGTCCCGCGATGTGCGTCGAGCGGTTCGCCTGCAGCGCGCGCAGGCCCTCCGCAGCTACTCGGACGGGGGACATCGGCTTCATCGGCATCTCGGATGGATCCACGCTCCTCGTGGAGTCCTTCGCCAAGAGTCAGGACGTACGCCTCGACGGCCACCGTGTTCGACACGTACGGGACGCCGTTCAGCCCGCCGACGGAAGACACGAGCAGCAAGCCGCCACGACCGCGAGCCACCAGCTTGCGGGTAAAGTGGTGCGCAAGGACTAGGTTCGCGTTGACCTAGGTCGAAGAATCCCTCCTCGGACAGGTCCGCCTCGACCGCGCGGAACTCGATCCCGAACTGCTTCGCGAGGTCGCGCCCGACGCTTTCGAGCTGATTCAGCCTTCGGGCGACGAGGACAGGATTCAGCCCACTTGCCGCGAGATGAGTCGCGATCTCCTTGCCGATGCCCGACGAAGCACCCGTGACGAGCGCCCACGGTCCAAAAGTGTTCTTGTCGACGAGCGGCTTCATCTTCGGCCTCCGGCTTAGCTTTGCTGTACTTGGAGCGCGCGCCCCTCGGGACGCAGCTTCCACGACGTGAGGACAACGAGCGCGATCATCAGC
The DNA here is from genome assembly GCA_963720145.1 of uncultured delta proteobacterium. Taxonomy (GTDB): domain Bacteria; phylum Myxococcota_A; class Polyangia; order Polyangiales; family Polyangiaceae; genus Palsa-1150. The sequence continues at coordinate 19,538 of CAVREO010000022.1, read as the reverse complement.
GGCACGATCACCATGGCGGCCCCGTCGCCCATCGCGGCGCGCGACGCAGCTGCGCCCGTGAGGTCGAAGACCATGCCTGCGTAGGCCCACTCCTTAAGCCGAGGGAAGCCGGGCACGACGACGACGACGGCACCGAGGACCTTCCACGTTCCAAGGATTGTGAGGAAATGGGGGGGGTAGCCTAGGTGCGCCATATCCGTCGCGATGTGGGACGTATGCGTCAGGTTGCCGACACCGGGCACGGCGAACGCTACGCAGGCTAACGCCGTGGCAATCCAGTAAAAAGCGACCCGCGCCCTCGTGTCCCGGGATCGCTCGAGCCGAGCGTCGCCTGTCGTTGCAGGTGCGGTGGCCATGGCTTAGTTAGATGACTAACCTAGCGCCTCGTTGCTCAGGTGCCCGTCTTCCTTTCTCGCCCGCAGCCGGCGCAACCCGCACCGTCGGCTCGTCGACCATGGCGTCGCGCTCTACGAGTCGACCGCAATCGTGGAGTACGTCGACGCGCTCGTCGCGAGCGCCTGCTGGAGCAGCACGCGCGGCGTTCTCGGCACGATGATGCCGAGCCGGTATCGGGAAGCCGCGCTCGCATCGGCGCCATCGCCGGCCATTCGCGAGGTGCTTCGCCGCCGGCTTCAGATGATGGCCGCCGGCGCCTTCGATCCGGTCCGCGTTCGTGCACTCAAGTGAAACTCGATCCCCCCTCGGCGCGCACGAGAAGGAAAGCCTCCAGCTCTAGGATTACGCTGCGCGTCAGCGAACGATCATCGGTCTCGCGAGGAGCCAGAAAAGGACCCGAGCGAACCAGTTCCGAGGGTGAACTGCCCCTCGACGTCAGGATCCCTCCGGTCTCCGCTCGGGTGCTCCACCGCGCCGACATCGCCAAGAGCTCACACATCGGTCGCTCCACGAAGCCTATTTCCCTATCGGAGCCCCGTGGGATGAGGAAGGGTTCGCGCCGACCTCGAGTTAATGCGTGAACCCTTTCCTCGGGCCAGGGCTCTCACCTGCGGAAGGACGAGAGGAGCCAAGCCATGGAGGACATCGAGGTCACGTTTCCGGGCGGAAAGCGGGTCGACGCGCGGGTGGGCTCCTACGTCGTTCGCACAGACCAGCCTGTCGAATCCGGTGGCAACGGAAGCGCCGTGGCCCCGTTCGACTTGTTCCTGGCGTCGCTCGCGACTTGCGCGGGGAGCTACGTGCTCGGATTCTGCCAGGCGCGCGGCCTAGAGACCGACGGCATCGGGCTCAGCCAACGCGTGGAAGTCGATGCCGCTACGAAGCTCCCCAGTCGTATACGCCTCGAGCTCAGGCTCCCAGCGACCTTCCCGGAGAAGTATCGCGCTGCCGTCGTCCGCGCGGCCGAAGGGTGCAAGGTCAAGAAGACCATGGCGGCCGCGCCCCTCATCGAAGTCGTCGCTCGAGCCGACGCCGCGCTCGCTCACGCATCGTGAATCGGAGGAGACACGTGTCATGAACGCACTTTTTCCGAAGAACGAAGGAAGCCTCGACCGCGGAGCACGCATCGTCCTCGGGCTCGTGCTGCTGACGCTCGTTTTCGTCGGGCCCCAGACGCTGTGGGGGCTCGTCGGCGTGGTCCCGTTCGCCACGGGGGCGCTGGGGAGCTGCCCGCTGTACCGCGTCCTCGGCGTCTCCACCTACCCGACGCACTCCGAAGCGTGAGCGGCGGGCGGCAGTGAGGTAGAACGGCGCACGATGGACCGCGCCGACGAAGAGCTCCTCGCCTCGATCCGCGCCGGCGATGACGCGGCGTTGGGCTCGCTGCTCGCGCGGCACGCGCCCGCGATCTACCGCTTCGGTGTGAAGATGTGCCGCGACCCGGAGGACGCGAAGGACGTTCTTCAGGACACGCTCCTGGCCGCCGCGCGCGGCATTCGTGAGTTTCGCGGGGCGTCGTCGCTCTCGACCTGGCTGTATACGGTGGCGAGAAGCTTCTGCATCAAGAAGCGGCGCTCATCGAAGTTTGCGCCAACGGAAACGGTCTCCCTCGACGATTGCGACGGAGCGGCCGAGGCGCGCGCCCCCGGAAGGCCGCCGGACGAGGCGGCCTCCGATTGGGAGCTGTCGGCGATGCTGGAGGCGGCGATCCGCGCGCTCGACCCAGCAAGCCGAGAGGTGCTCGTCCTGCGCGACGTCGAAGGGCTCACCGCACCAGAGGTGGCCGAGGTGCTCGGGGTGAGCGTCGACGCTGTGAAGAGCCGCCTGCATCGAGCGCGAGCGGAGGTTCGTGCGAACCTTGAAGGGCACCCGCCGACCTCGAAGCCAGGGAGCCAGCGGCCGGCAGCCAGCGGATGCCCGGACGTCGTCGCACTCTTCTCACGCTTTCTCGAGGGGGAGATTGGTGCCGCCGACTGCGAGGCGATGGAGGCACACGTCGCGACGTGCAAGCGGTGCAACGCCGCGTGCGAGTCGCTCAAGCGCACGCTCACCCTCTGTCGCTCGGAGTCACGAGGCGAGGTACCTTCAGACGTGCAGGCGCTCGTACGCAAAGCGCTCCGCGAGTTCACCGCACAGGCCAAACGGCCTTGAGGGGGCCCCCGCTTGGCTCACCGAGCTCCGCTCGAGAGTAGATAGCCCATGAACGCGCCGTAGATCGTGGAGACGTAGGGGTTTGCCGTGATGAGACAAGCGCCGCTGCGGCACCCGACGAGGCGATGGTAACCAAAGCCGAACGCGGCCCCCAGGAGCACCGAGACGATTGTACGGAGGAGCATCGCGCCCGGTTGGAGCCAACGCCGTCCCGAAAGGATTCGCGGTTCAGGTTCTTTCGCCGACACGCGCGATCACCCGGTTCAGCTTGTCGTGGACATCGCGCGCAACCGCCTGAAGCCCCGGCTCCCCGTACGCGGCCATCGTTTCGAGCGGGTCGACGGCAGCGACCGCCACTCGTCTCTCCTGGGTCGCCTCCGCCTCCGCAATCTTCGCTCGGATGTCGGCCATGTTGAGCTCGGCTACCCGCCGGATCAGCTCTTCAAGTGCCGCCGCCGGAAGCATCCCAGCCTCACGGAAGAGGAGAATCCCGTCCCGGAACACCATCAGCGTCGGGATGGCTCGGAGCTGGAACGCGCCGGCGAGCCCGGGCTCGACCTCGGTGTTGACCTTCGCGAACGTGATCTGCGGGTGCTTGGCGGCCACGGTCTCGTACACGGGTGCGAAGGCGCGGCAGGGCCCACACCAGGGAGCCCACCAGTCCACGAGAACCGTTCCGTTTCCGATCGTCTCCGCGAAGTTCGCCGTGGTCATCTCGCGCGTGCTCATGTTCGCCTACGCCAGGTGGGAGCCGGGGCCGGGAGAAAGGGTTCGCCCCCCAGGCGTCGCCGAACCCTTTTCTCAGCTCGTGGCTCTCACCGCAGGTGGAGGAGAGTCGATGTGCCAGCGTGTGAAGTGCTCTTCGTGTGGAAAGCCGAGTTACGTGGGGTGTGGCGCGCACGTTGAGCAGGTCCTCGGCGACGTACCTGCCGAGAAGCGGTGTCGCTGTCGCGAAACGAAGCGCCCGCAGGCAGGGGGTCTCGGCGACCTGCTTCAGAGGCTCTTCGGGTTGTAGGAGGGCGCGCGCGAAACGAAGGGAGTTCCTGATCCGTGCGACGCCCGCCGCTGAAAGACGTCGTCAAACATCCGCCCCGCGTACTCGAAGGCGGTCGCGATGGGTTTCACGCGCGTGCGCGTGCTCGACCTGCCGACGACGCTGAAGGCCGATTGGATCGAACACGAACTTCCAACCGAGAGCGGGTGAGCACGCCCGGAGGTCGGCAGCCGGTGACGCCAAATAGTCGGGGGCGTCCCCAGGGGGGGCCGGCCGCAAAGCCCGGGCACAGAACGGCATGCATCAGAAGGATCCGTTCAGCCAAGCGCCGGTGGGGCCGACGTCGAGCCGCGCCGTCGCCGCGCGGTGCTGGTGATCGAGCACGAACAGCGTCACCCCGGCTACGACGAGCATCGCGCCGCCCACCGCGGTCACGAGCGAGATTCTGATCGAGCTGCTCGATGGCGCTGCGGCGCGCGTCTCCATCCGCGCAGCCACCCGAGCACTGCGTCTTGAGGTCTTCGTAGCGGCCGTTGGCCACGAGGTGGACCACACCGGCGGTGGCGAGCGCGACCACGCCGAGACCGCCGACGACGGGGCCCACCAGGCTCGCGCGGTGCGGCGTGGCCTCCGGCGGCAGCGGCGACGCGGCGGGGGCGGCGATTGGGGGCGGCGCGCTCGGGAGGAGCTCGAGCACGACGGTGACTGCCGTCTCCTCGCCCGCGGGCGCGTGGGTCGTCGTCGTGAAGGGGATACGCCCGGGCGCGCCCGCCTCGATGACGATCGCGCCCGGGTTGGTAGCGATTGGCTCGCGTGCCGGCACCACCGGCGCGCCGTCGAAGCGTACGAACGTGCCGGGCGGGGGCGGCGACGGAAGCCGCAGCGACACGAGCGCGACGCGCGCCCTGAGCTCCGCTGCGAGCGTCCGGCAACCGATGAGCACCGCGTCGTGGTCGGCGGACGGCTCCTCGCCTTCCGCGAGGCGCAGGCAGCGGCGGGCCGCGTCGAACGCCTCGGGCAGCTTGCCGACGGCCTGCTGTTCCTCGGCGATGAAGCGCGTGAGAGACGAGGTCGATCGCATGGAGTCGGCCGAGCGCGCGAGCTCGAGCGCGCGGGCGTGATTGCCTTGGTCGCGCGCCTGGACGGCAGCGTCGATGAGGGCTTTGCGCTCCGAGTCGCCCGCCCTCGCGCTACGAGCCGCGAGGACCTCGCACAGCAGGACGGCAGCCGCGATCCACTTCATTCGGGCGTGTAGGGGGGAAGACCGGACGCGGCGGACCGGATCGCGGAAGGCCTCGGCGCCCGCGGAGCGGTAGGGGATGCCGGTTGTACGAGACGGGTGGCCGGAGGTCGCGCGGGCTGGCGGGGCGCGTCGGGGACCGCGGTCGCAGGCGGCGGAGCGGGTTCGAGCGCGCTGGTCACGACGACCGTCGGGCGCGGGGACGGCGGCGCGCTCGCGGCGCTCGGCGGCGACGCGACCTCGGTCGCCGGCGCCGAGGGTTTTCCCCGCGCGCCGATCACGGCTGCCGTCGCCAGCGCGGCGGTCGTCGCGACGCCGACCGCGGTCCACGCGGCAACGGCGCGGCGCCGACGGGCGGCCACCGGCGCAGCTTCGTCCCGAACGACAGGGACGGAGCTCGCACGCTCCAGCCCGTCGGGCGCGGGGGCGCGAACGGCGCCGTCGAGCGCGGCCAGGAGCTCCCCCGCGTCGGCGAAGCGGTCCGCCGGTTTGAGCGCAAGCGCACGCGCGATCACGGGTTCCAGAGGCCCCACGTCCACGCCGAAGCGCCCGGGCGTCGGCCGGCGCTCGTCGAACGCGCGCGCGTGCTGCTCGGTCGGCTCGTCGGAGTACGGAGGCGCGTCGACGAGGAGCTCGGTCAGCAGCAGGCCGAGCGCGTGCACGTCCGTCCACGGCCCGGTCCGCGCCCCGGCAATTTGCTCCGGCGCGGCATGGCCCCGCGAGAATGCGCGGAATGCGCCGGCGGTCGTCGTGTGGCCGGTCACTGCGCGCGCCTCGCCATCGATGATCTTGGCGACGCCGAAGTCGAGCACACGGACGAGCAGCTCGCCCCGACGGCCGGTGACCAGCATGACGTTGCTCGGTTTGATGTCGCGGTGCGCGATCTGGGCGGCGTGTGCCTCTGCCAACGCCTCGATCACGGGCCGTGCGATCTCCATGGCTTCCCGCGGGACGCGACCGCCCCGCCCTCGCCGCGCGTCGAGGTCGTCGTGCAGCGTCGTGCCGTCGAGCCACTCGAGGACGATCCAGGGCAGGGTGGACGCGTCGACGTGCGCGATCCCAGTGTCGAGGACGGCGACGATAGCCGGGTGACGCACCTTGGCCATCGTCTGGGCCTCCTGAACGAAGCGTCCCAGCAGGTCCTGCCACGCGTCTGGATCGACCTCGGGCCGCTTGAGGACTTTGATGGCCACCGGAACGTCGAGCGACAGATGATGGCCGGCGTAAACCAGTCCGAAGCCCCCTTCGGCGACGGTCCTGTCCACGCGGTATTTGCGGTCGACGACCGTTCCCACCAGGCCGAACGGATCCGCAGGCCCCGGCAGCTGCATCCCGCCCTCGAGATAGCATGCGAGCCCACGAACGCCCTCCGAAACGAGCTTACGGGCCGTCGCCCGCATCCGGGCGGGGCCTCTGCGCGTGGTAAATGTCCCATCCGCCGGCGCCCCCCACTCGATCGCTCGAGAAGTAGAAATCGCAGCCGTCGGCCGTGATGAACGACGGGTGATCCGCGCCCAGCGAGTTGATCTCGTCGAGCCTGCGCGCCGGGCCGAACGGGTCGTTCGCCGAAGCGCGCGTCGCGAGATACATGTCCTCCTGGCTGCCGCCGCCGATGCCAATTCCCGTGTAGTAAATTGCGGTCTCGTCCGGGCTCACGACGGGGGCGCGCTGCCGATCGAGATACGCCCCGAGCGTGACGGCACCGATCGCGGCGATCTGATTGCCCTGCAGGGAGGCGCGCCAGATGTGCGGCAACGATGGCCCGCCGTCGATGATGTGACCGGAGACGAAGTAGATCGCGCTTCCGTCGGGCGTGATGTACGGCTCGAACTCCTCCGAGTCGCCGAAGAACACCACCATCGCCGCGTCGCTGAAGATCGCCCCCGCGTCCGAGCGATTGCTCAGGAAGATGGCACGATAGGGGCGGTAGCTGTCGAAGAACAGCGTGAGCCCGTCGGCCGTCAAGGTGGGATTGAGATCCCCCGTTTCGCCCGAGACGCTCGGCGGCGAGAGGATTGAGGCCGGGCCGAAGCCACCATCCGGCGCCACGTCGGCCACGTACAAGTCCGCGTAGGTGTAGGGTGGATTTCCGACGTCCGGCGCGAGCGGAGCGCGCGTGAAGTAGGCGGTTCCGTCGGCGGAGAGACGCAGCCCGAGGTCGTGGTCGCTCGTGCTCAACTCAGCGACGAGGTCGGGAGGGCCGAACTTGTCGTCCACGCGGCAGCCGCTCGTCGCGGGAGGCGAGCGGTCGGAACCCGGGACGTCGGCGCCCATCGTCGCTGCGTCGGTCGTGTCGCCCGGAGCGGCGGAGTCCGAGCGTGGCGGGCCGTCGCTGCTCGTCCCGTCGAGGCCCGCGGCATCCGCGTGGGCGCCCGCATCGAGAAACTCCCAGTCTCGGCTGCAGGCCCCGAGGGCGGCGCCTTCGACGAGCACGATTGCCATGCACGCCCACACGCGACCTCGCATGCGCGCAGAGGGTGCTCGGCAGGGTGCCATCCGTCAAGCTCGCGAAAGGCGCACGATGGTAGCCTCACGGGCGGGATGAGCAGCGTATCGGGCGGCGGAACGACCGAGAACACGCGGTCGTCCGAGCCGAGCAGGGACGGCGACGGGGTGCATCGGATGCTCTTCCTCGTCCTCGAGTGCACGCGCCCGCTCGCCGGTGGCGCGCGGGTCTCGCTGCGCGGGGCGGACGAGGTGGTGGTCGGCCGGGGAGCGGCTCGCGAGGTCGCGCGAGCCGATCGCCGCATCCGTTGGTCCATCCCCGATCGGCGGATGTCGGCCGATCACGCGCGCATCGCGCTCGACGCGAACGGCGCGAGCGTGGAGGACCTCGGGTCGACCAACGGCACGCTCGTCGACGGCGTGGCCACGAAGGGGTCGGTCCACCTTCGCAGCGGCAGCGTCGTGGAGATCGGGCGCACGCTGCTGATGTACGCGGAGATTGTGGCCAGAAAGAAGCTGCGCGCCGCGGACCTGGACCCGAGCGCCGAGGAGGCCGCCATCGCCGGGCTGTCCACGCTCGACCCGGTCCTGGCCGACCGCCTCGATCGTCTGAAGCGCGTCGCGTGCTCCCCCGTCGCGGTGATGCTGCTCGGCGAGAGCGGCACGGGGAAAGAGGTCACCGCGCAGGCCATCCACGCGCTGTCCAAGCGCCCCGGGCCTTTCGTCGCGATCAACTGCGGCGCGATCCCGCCGACGCTCGTCGAGAGTCACCTGTTCGGCCACGTGAAGGGGGCGTTCTCGGGGGCGCTCCGCGACGAGCCGGGGCTGGTCCGGTCGGCTCACTTCGGGACGCTCTTCCTCGACGAGGTGGGCGACCTGCCGGCGCCCGCGCAGGCGACGCTCCTGCGGGTCCTGCAGGAGAGCGAGGTGCTCCCCGTGGGTGCGTCGCGGACGACGAAGGTCGACATTCGGGTGGTCAGCGCGACGCACAAGCCGATCGACGAACTGACGGCGAGAGGCCATTTCCGGCGCGATCTGCACGGTCGCCTCGCCGGCTTCGCGTACGTGCTGCCCCCGCTGCGGCAGCGCCGCGTCGACATCGGTCTCCTCGTCGCCGCGCTCCTGCGCTCGCCGAAGGTGAAGGGCGGCGACGGACTGACGTTCCGGCCCGACGCAGCGCGCGCCTTGCTCCGGTACGACTGGCCGCTCAACGTACGGGAGCTCGAGCAATGCCTCTCGACCGCGGGAGCCCTCGCCGAGGAGGGCCAGATCCGGCTGGACGATTTGCCGCCCGCGATCGCTGAGCTCGCGGTCGCTCCGCCCTCGTCTGCGCTGCCCGGCGCCGTCGCGTCCGCGAACGACGAGGCGCTGCGGCGCGAGCTGCTCATGCGCCTCGCGGAGACGCGCGGCAGCGTGAGCGAGGTGGCGCGCGCCATGGGCAAGGCGCGCCAGCAGGTGCAGCGGTGGATGCGGCGCCTCGGCATCGACCCTGACGTCTTCCGGGAGCACGCGGGCGACCGGCGGCGCAACGAGCAGTGACGAAGTCAGTTGTGATCCGCGGCGACCCCCGGTGCTCCCCGATTCGTCCCCGAGCCGCCGCTCCCGGCCGCCCCGTACGCGAGCGTCGTCCCCGACGTCGTGACGGACCCGCCGCCGCCCGCGTACCAGGCGTACGAGTCACCCCCCGCGCCGCCGCCCCCTTCGCCGCTGCTTGCGCCCTTGCCCCCGGTCCCGCCAGCGCCCCCCGCGGTGCCGCCGGGCGAGACGTCGCCGACCGTGCAGAGCGTCCCCGAGCCGCTGTACGAGCACAGTCCGATGTTGGACGGGCCGGCCTTCCCTGCCTGGCCCGGCGTTCCCGCGCCTCCGCCGGCGGACGGGCTCCCGTCCCCGCCGTTGCCGCCGGCGCCCGCCGTGAGCGCCCCGCCGTTCGCCGTCACGCTCGCTCCCCAGACGAAGAGCGGGATGCTGCTCCCGCCGCCATCTCCGCCGCTCCCCGGCTGCGCGGGCGAGCCGCCGCAACCGGCGCTTCCGCTCGTTCCGCACGACTGTTCGGAGGGCGCCTGGCATGTGTGGGCCGAAGCCACGTAGGTGCAGCCCAGGATGCCGACGCAGGTCGGAGCGGTCGGTGCGGTTCCCGGATTGCCAGCCGCCCCTGCGAGGCCGCTCCCTCCCGCCATCGCGTGGTAGCCATCCGAAGCGAACGATCCCGCCGGGGCGCCGGAGCCCGGCCCCCCGGGCGCCGCGGACGCTCCGTCGCTCGTGCCGGTGCAATTCGTCCCCGGCGAACCAGCGGCAGCCCCCGTGCCGGGCGCCCCGGCGCCGGCGGCCGCCGTCGTGACGAGGACGTCGTTCAGCGTGAGGGCCGTCGTACCGGTCGCGACGATGCCGTAGACCGATCCGCTCGCGGGCACCGAGACCTGGTCGACGCTGAAGACCGTGAGCGTGTCGAGAGCGACCGCGCCCGCGCTTTTCGCGAGGACCGTCGTGGAGGCGCCGCCAGGGGCCTGAAGGGTGACGTTCGAGGCGGCGTGGGCGCTGCAGTCTTGGACCCAGCTCCCGCTCGACGCGATCCACCCGCCCCGGAGGCTGATCCCGGTCCCGAGGGTCACGCTCTCCGTGTACGCCCCGTCCGCGAGGTAGACCCACGACTTCGACGTCGTTTGTGCGACGCCGACCGCCGTCTGAATGCTCCCGCACGGAGCGGCTTCGGTGCCGCAGTTGGTCTTGGCTCCGCCGCTGGCGACGAAGACCGCGACGTTCTCGTCCGGGGCCGTCGGGGCGCACCCGTCGGGGGCGGTCACCACGTCCGGGGTCGGCAACGATGCGTCGACGGGGCTCGAGTCTTCGAGATTGGCGTCCGTGCTCGACCCGACGTCCGGCGAGGCCGCGTCCGCGTCGATTGCGCTGTCGCCGGCCGCGTCGGGGCCCCCCTCCGGGGCGCGGTTGCTTCCCGAATCGAGGTCGCTTGCGTCGCTTGCGTCGCCTGCGTCGCGCGCGTCGCCGGCGTCACCTGCGTCCCTCCCGTCGCCCGCGTCGTTCGCTTCGCCCCCGTCGCTCGACGCGACGATCTCGGCAGGGGCGATTCGAGAAATCGCCGAGAATCCCGGTGCAGCCCACGAGGGCGATGCTCCCGAGTCCAACGCCAAGCGCCGCGACACAGGGGAGCTTCGCGCGGACGCGCACGGGCAACGAGGCGTACTGAGGATGGTCCATGGGTCTCCCGCGGGCCGGAAGGGCCGACCACGCCGCGCCGCCGTGCCTTAGCAACGGGCGAGCCGCGCCGCGCGGCGCGACCTCGCAGCGGTTTCTCCGTTCCCCGTCGAGGAAGGCGACCGCGCCCGGCGGCGGACTGCAACGCGAGCTCCGTTGCATGCAACGCGCAGACGCGTAGCTCCCGTGAGAACGGCGATCCTCAATAAGCGACCTTCTCGATCCCGTTGTTGTCGGCGACGTAGACCCCACCCGGATCCACCGCGAAGCCGACGACGTCGCGGAACCCGTACCGGACGAGCGTCGTGACGGCGCCCGCTTTCCAGTACTTCACGCTCGTGTCGAGACAAGAAGGGTACCCCGCGTTGCAGGGGAGATTCGTCTCGGTCCAGACGACGCGGCTGCCGTCGAACGCGACGAACCCGATTCGGGTCGCACCGTCCTTGTACTGATAGACAACCTGCTTCCCGGTGCTGAACGAATAGCTGCGTACGCCCCCGCCGAGCTCACCCCAGAAGACGGTGTCCGTCGCCTGGTCGATGTACACGCTCTGGATGGTGTTCCACCCGCCGATGACCGGATTGAGGCTCCCTCCCGTCTTCGGAATGCGCAGGATGAGCGCGTCCCTTTGATTGCAGTAGAGGTAGGTCGCGTCCTGCGCGTCGAGGTTGCAGCCGCGGGTCAGCTGCGTCGGCGTCGCGTGGTCGGCCGTGAGGGGCGCGCTGTAGAGGTTGAGGGAATAGTCGGAAAAGTACACGTTCGTGCCGTCGGTGAGCACGGGTGTGGTCGTCAGGAGGCCCAGGGGCGAGTTGGCGACCACCGTGAAGTCGCCGCCGGCGAGGGGCACTTTGGCGATGAAGCAGTGCGCCTCGCTCTCGCAGGCGGTGAAGAATCCGTAATAGTGTCCTTCGACCAGCGTCCAGCTGATTTGCCCCATCAGGGTGCCGTCCGGGAGCTGGGCCAGGATGGTCTCCTTCCCGGGGGTCGACCCCTTGCTGGCGCGATACACCACGGCGCTCAGGGGCGAGCCCCTGGGGTTTCCCGTCCAGTACAGGTTGCCGGTCGAGGAGGTCATCCCCGCGACGATGGACGCCGACTCGATCAGGGTGGGCCAGGTCACGGCACCCACCTCGCGCCCGACAACCTCTCCCTGGTTCCCTCCGACGGGCGACGCTCCACACCCCCACGATGAAAGTCCAACCATCCAAGCCGCGATGAACGTGAGCTGTTTGCGATTGCGCATGGTGCCCTCCCCGATCGTCAATAGACGACCTTCCAGATGCCGTAGTCGTCGGCGACGTATACCCCACCGGGATCCACCGCCAGGCCGGCGACGTCGATGAACGCGCTCCGGGCGAGCGTCGTGACGGCGCCCGCTTTCCAGTACTTCACGCTCGTATCGGTACAGGGGGGGACCCCGCTGCAGCGGGCCCCGAGCTCGGTCCAGACGACGCGGCTGCCGTCGAACGCGACGAACCCGATCTGGATCGCACCGTCCTTGTACTGATAGACGACCTGCTTCCCGGTGCTGAACGAATAGCTGCGCACGCCCCCGCCGAGCTCACCCCAGAAGATGGTGTCCGACGCCTGGTCGACGTACACGCTCTGGATGGTGTTCCACCCGCCGATGACCGGAAGGAGGGTCCCGCCCGTCTTCGGAACGCGGAAGATGAGCGCGGTCCCTTGATCGCAGTAGAGGTAACTCGCGTCCTGCGCGTCGAGGTTGCAGCCGCGGGTCAGCTGCGTCGGCGTCGCGTTCGTGGCCATCGCTCTCGCGCTGTAGATGTTGTGGTACGTGTCGGACCAGTACACGTTCGTGCCGTCGGTGAGCACGGGCTTGTTCACCTGGATCTCCATGTTCGGATAGGTGGCGACCACCGTGTAGTCGCCGCCGCCGAGGGGCACTCGAGCGATGTAGCAGTATCTCGGGGGCCGCGCAGACGCTGAAGAATCCGTAATAGTTCCCTTCGACCAGCGCCCAGCTGATCTGCCCCATGATGACGCCGTCCGGGACGTGGACCAGGACGGTCTCCTTCCCCGGGGTCGACCCCTTGCTCGCGCGGAACACCTCGCCGCTCAGGTACTCGTCGTGGAAGTTTCCGGTCCAGTACAGATTGCCGGTCGAGGAGGTCATCCCCCAGACGCGCGACGCCGTCTCGATCGAGGGTGGGTCCGGTCACGGCGGCCACCTCGCGCCCGGCAACCTCTCCCGGGTCCCCTCCGTCGGGCGACGCTCCACACCCCCACGATGAAAGTCCAACCATCCAAGCCGCGATGAACGCGAGCTGCTTGCGATTCCGCATGGTGCCTCCGTCTCGGCGGCACCAGCAAGCATCGAACCAAGCCGCTGGACGATGACGGGGTCGAGCGCGCGCAGGATTTCCGCTGACATCCTCCAGTCCACCCGGAGCTTCCGTCGCGTTGCATGCAACCCGTCCCCCGTTGCAGGGGAGCAACGGAGCGAGCCGCGTAGAGGTTCTTCCCTGAGAATTTCGATAAGCGGCGCCGACGCATCGCCGCGGGGATTGATCGAAGGGCTGTGTGCCTTTGGACTCGTTGCCGGCTGCTCGTCCGGCGTACCCGAGTCGACGAGCGAAGCGAAGCCGAACGCCGAGTCGACCGCCGTCGCGCGGTCGGGGCTGGACAACGGAGGCAACGATCCGTCTGGGGAGTCCGAGACGGCGTGCCTCAACAATTGCAGCCTCGGGTATCTGATTTGCCGCTACGGCGGGACATACACGGCAACGTGCGCCGCGCAATACGACTCCTGCGTTCTGGCGTGCGCGCGGATCGCTCCAATACCGACCCTTCAAGAAGCCTACTGAAAGTGTCGTGGGAGCTCCTGAACCGGCATCCGGGGCAGCTGGGTGATCTTCCCCCGCCGCCGTGGACGGGTTGACTATGCCGCAAGGGCGGCGGTCTGGGATCTCAATTCAAACTTGATGGGGCTGACGTAGCCCAGGTGCGAGTGCCTCCGGGCGGTGTTGTAGAAGCGCTCGACGTAATCGCCAAAGCTCTAAGCTTCATCGCGTACCTATTCGAGGCGCTCTCCGGGCCGTGTACGCACTCATTCTAATACTACTGCGGGGCCCAACAGGTGCCCTATCGTGCTCGGCGGCGGCACGCCGTACTTTGCTTCGATGGAGCACCGGCTCGACCTGCGCCTCATCGAGACTCGCTCGTTCCCCGGTGGTGTGGTCGTGCTCCGCTATGATCGCGCCGGGTCAGGAGGCGTGATGGCGACGAAGAAGTCCGCCAAGAGCACCAACAGGAAGTCCAGGGGATTCACGAACGAGGAGCGCGCCGCGATGCGGGAGCACGCCCGCGAGCTGAAGGCGGAAGCGCGCGGCACGAAAGGCAAGCCGGACGAGGAAGGCGTTCTGCTCGCGAAGATTGCCGAGATGCCAGAACCGGATCGCGCCATGGCCAAGCGGATCCACGCGATCCTCAAAGAGAGCGCCCCCGTCCTCTCGCCGACGACCTGGTATGGGATGCCCGCGTGGGCCAAGAACGGCAAAGTCATCTGCTTCTTCCAATCCGCGCAGAAGTTCAAGACGAGGTACTCGACGTTCGGCTTCAGTGACAAGGCGAACCTCGACGAGGGCGCCATGTGGCCCACCGCCTTCGCGCTGAAAGACCTAACCGCCGCCGACGAGACAAAGATCGCCGCGCTCGTGAAGAAAGCGGCGAGCTGAGAGCGCGGCGCCGCCGAGCGCCACCATCGCCGTGGCTTGGTCAGGACGAACCAGCGCGCCGGTCCCGAATGAGCTGCATCCCTTCGCAGATGCTGCCGCCCAACGCGCATGAAGTGTCCCCCAGCCTTTCACGGTGCGCGCTCCCGAAGGAACGTCGGCTCCAGGTTCCGACTCGCCCTTGAGTAAGCCGGGGTGGACCAACGGCACGAGGCACGCCAGGGAGCGATGTGTTGCGGACTCGCGAAGAGTGACTTCATGGTCCGCGTCGGCGCCGCGCACCTTGCGACGACGCGCTCGCGCAGCCGCACGCGCGCCCGATGGACTTCACCGGCCGGCCCCTGAAGGGATCTCGGGACATCGCTTGTGGTCCTGGCTGGCCCACGCACCCCGTGCTAGCGAGCGGCGCGCGCTAGACTTGCACCATGACCAGCTCCGCCCGCAAGCTCTTGCAGGACGTGCTCGCCCTTCCCGAGGACGAGCGGCTGGAACTCTGCGTTACGGACGCGGGTTCAGGAGGAGGTTGCCCGCCTCGGCGAGGCGAGGCCGAGCGACCCGGCATCGCGGAAGACGAAGTACGGCGCCACGAGCTCTTCGAGCCAGCGCCTGGTCTTGCGGCCCGTGTCGCCGAGCTGACCATGCGACGTCATTACCATGAGGACTTTCATGAAAGCCTCCACTGCCGCTACGAGAGCGGCCTTAGCTCGCCGAGGATCGTCGGCAAGAGCTCGGATACCGTCGGGTGAATCCCGACGCTGCGGGTGATAGTCCCGCACATCGCCGCTGCGTACATTGGATAGAGGAGCGCGTGAATCGCCTCGTCGCCGCCCGTGCCGAGGATCGTCGCGCCGACGATTCTTTTCGTTTCCGCGTCGACCATCGCCTTCATAACCCCTGCGTCTCCCCCTTTTCGACCGCGCGCCCGACTCTCGTCATCGGCCGCTCGCCGACCAGGTACGTGCGCCCCGTCTTGCGCGCCCCTTCCACGCTCAGGCCGGCGCGACCGAGCGGCGGATCGATGTAGATGGCATACGCCTCGATGCGGTCGCTTACCTTGCGAGGCTCGCCGTCGAGCAGGTTCGCAGCGACGATTTCGTAGTCGTCATACGCGGTATGCGTGAACGCGCCGTGGCCGTTGCACTCTCCGAGCGCCCAGATGCCCGGCACGTTGGTACGCAGAACGTCGTCTACGATCACGTAGCCGCGATGATCGACCGTCACTCCAGCGCGGTCGAGCCCGAGGTCGTCCGTGTTCGGCTGCCTCCCGATCGCGAGGAGCACGTGCGAGCCGGCCAACGCCCGGTCACCGCTCGTGCAATCGACGGTCACGGTCACGCCGTCGAGCGAGGGAGCCAGCGAGATGCACTCGGCCGAGCAGCGGACGCGGACGCCATCGCCCTCCAAGACGTCCTGCACCGCCTTCGAAACGTCCTCGTCTTCGTGCGCGAGCAGGCGTGGGCGCGCCTCGATGACCGTGACCTCGCTGCCGAACCTCCGGTACATCTGCGCGAACTCGAGACCCACGGGGCCGCCCCCGATGACGACGAGGTGCCGCGGCAGCGTTTCTAGCGCCAGAATCGACGAGTTGGTCAGGTGCTCAACCTCCGCGGCGCCCCGAATGCCCGACACACGGGCGCGGCCGCCCACGTCGATGAAGACCTGCTCCGCGCGCAGCGTTTCGCCCCCGACCTGTACGGCGTCGGGCCCCACGAAGCGCGCATGACCCCGGAGAACGGTACATCGCGGCGCCTCGCACAGGGACGACTCGACCCAGCGACGCGAAGCGGCCGAGGTCGCATCGGCGCGTGCCTTGGCGCGACGCAGATCGAAGCCGATCGCGCCCGACACCAGGACGCCGTAGTCCGTGGCTCGGCGAGTCACCTGAGCGGCCCTTGCGCTCGCGACCAATGCCTTGGTCGGAATGCAGCCCGTGTTGACGCACGTGCCGCCAAAGAGCTTCCGCTCGATGATCGCCACGTTCTGCCCGGCTCCGGCGAGACGGCGTGCGAGAGGCGGTCCCGCCTGCCCGGTGCCGATCACGATCGCGTCGAAGCGCTTCACGATGCGGGTCTCCAGGCGGTGAGCGCCGCGCCGCCGTACTTGCGCAGAGCGATGCGGGCGAAGCAGCCGGGGGCCGTACGTGGCGAGTGAATGCCGATCCGGCGGCCCTTCAGCGCGTCGACGGTCGTAAAGCTCTCCCGCGCCGGAAGCCAGAACAGCGGGTGCTGGGTGTTGACACAGAGGACGACCCACGGGACGCCGTCGGTGACGGCAGAGACGAGCGCACGACCCAGGCCTACCGTGGCAGTCCGCCGGATGAGGTCCGTGTCCCAGGTGCAGGCGTCTCGCAGGGCAACGGGAACGCCCTCGTCAGTGTAGTAGCCCTGCTGGTCGGCGACATGAGCGACGAGCCCTTCATCGATTCCCAGCGAGACGGTGGTCAGGTCGACGGTGTACAATGCGAGATTTCCGAAGGCGTGGGTGATGCACGCGGCGGACCGCTGCGGGTTCACGAACGATGCGCCGCAACCCCCTCGGGGCGGTTCGTCGGGCCGCACGCACTCCGCCGTTGAACGTACCCTCCAGGCCCGGCAGGCCGTCGGCCGTGCGCTCGGTGTGCGTCTCCCAGATACCCTGGTCGTCGCGGCGCCAGTTGCCGGCGAGCCAGTTCACAATCCGGCTCAGGTCCATCCACAGCTCCCACGAGATGGGGCGTCCCGTACTTGTTGTAGAGGTACGCCGAGTCCCTCAGGTCGCCGTCGCTGTCGAGCTGCAGCTGCTCGTACGCACCGTTGCCGATGCCCACCGGTCGCGAGTCCCGGTACCCTCGAGGTGATCCAGGGTCGCCTCGGTCAAGTTGGCGCCGCCGCGCACGCGGTAGACAATCTGCAGCGGCCGGTAAACCGGCCGACTCGCGGCTGCGTGCTCGAGCCACTCCATCCACAATGGCGCCGGTCGGCTCGAAGGTCATGAGCCTGAGCGCGAGCGCGGAGCGGTGGACCATCTAGCGCCACCGCCCGCGGTAGGTGCAGCGCGCCAGCCACTTGCGCCAAAATTGGATGACCTCCTCGAAGAGCGTCTGCGTCTCGCCGGCGCACAGCGCCGGAGCGCAGGCGTCGCCCTCAACGCGCCGGAGGACGAACGTCGTTTGCTGGCTTTCCCTCAGCGTGAAGCGGGCTCGCACACCGGCCGGGGCGGCGTCCAGCAGCACGTCCGTGGACAGCGCGAGACGGAGTCCAAGCTCGTTTGAGCAGCGCGCTGTGGGCAGGTCCCCGTCGTGCGAAAGCCGGGTCGCCGGACGCGAGATGGAGGTCGTGCTGCGCCGCTTCCTCGCGACACTCGTTCAACGGCACTCGGCTTGCTTTCCTGGAGCGCGGAGAGGTTTTGCTCCCAAAACGGACGAGCGCGGGGTCATGGTGGCGAGGAGTCGTCAATGAGCAGCGTACAAATCGAGCAGAAGAGCTATGAGATGCCCCCGCGCGAGGGGATCAGCATTGCGCATTTTCTCACCGTCGGCGACGTCGAGCGATCGGCTCGCTACTACGAAAGGGTCTTCGGCGCTCGCATTCTGAGCCTGGGTGACGGCAACGCGCCTGGGTACCTTCAGCTTGCGAATATCTGGATGATTCTGAACGTTGGAGGCGGGCCGACCCCGGACAAGCCGACGGTGACTCTCAGCGTTCCCGACCCAACTCACATCAACAGCTTCATCAACTTACGCGTTGCGGATATTCAATCGTGCTACAAATTATGGAAGAGTCGAGGAGCGGAGTTCATCACGGAACCAATCCCCAAGTACGGCGAGATTCGCTGCTACATCCGCGATCCTGACGGTTATATTATCGAGGTCGGACAGAGCACCGATCTCAAGTACGGCTAACGCTCGGCCAGCATCGAGAGCTGCCTCTCCTAATAAAGGGTTCCACGTCCTAGCTGTGGCTAATTGGCGCCGCGAGATAGCCGGACAACACCAGGTTGTCGCCGCCGACGCCGAGGTCGAGGAGGAGGGGCTTCTTGACCCTTCGGGAAGGCGACGTCCAGGTCGGCCATCGCGGGAGCGACACGTCCTTGGGGCCCGCCTTCCTGTGCAGTCAAGGCACGGTCATCGGCGATTAGCCGCCGCCCAGCGTCGTCGCGCACTCGATCAGCTCCGTGGGAGATGCGCATGCCCGAAAACGTGCCTTGAGCGCGTCGTGAGACATGTGCTGGTCGTAGAGGTCGTCCGGATCTGCGTCGACCAGCTCGCAAAGCCAATCCACCGCAGCTTCCAGCGCCTCGACCCGCGGCTCCCCTAGCCGAAGTTGGACCTGTACCCGCGAGTTGAGGGCTTTGCCTAACAGACCCACGTTTTCGACGGATCGATCGCCGAGCCAGCCCGATGGGTGAGCGAGCTATCCGCAAGCCGGGTGGGTCACCGACCAACCGCGGTGGGTCGAGCTGCCATCGGGATGGCTGCTCGAGCCATCGCGCTGGCTCGGCGAGCCATCGGGTTCGACCGACGACGACGCGAGCTTCATGCGCGAGCCATCCCGATGGCTGGACGACGAAGGCGGGCTCCTCGAGTGTTACCGCGCACACGGGATGACGGCGTGAGGGACGTTTTCGATCCGCTCTTTGAGGGTCGCTCCGGCGGTCTTCGTCCTGCCGCCCATCACGGACGTGGATTGGGCCGTGGGCCCCCGATTGTCGTAGGGCCGGGTTCGGAGGCGGAGCATCGGCACGACGTCGGCCGGAAAAAGGTGACGAGAGGGCTCGCCCTGGAAAGCCGCCCTCTCGTCGTGCTCCAGAGGCATTGGAAGCACGGAGCTCTTCTCACGTCGTTCATTCCATCTTCGATGTCAACGTTTGGGCGGAGCGTGTGCCGGGGGTTCACGAGGTCCGGCCGGCCCGCTGCCCATGCTGCGAGGGGGCAGGCCGGCCGGTAGGCCGGCCGCTCGGGATCGTCGGCCATGGCCTGCGGCTGCGGCAGGTGCGCGGTCCGACCTCGGTCGGGACGCCGGCGGTGATGCGGGTGATGGCCGTTCGCCGGTACCGGTGCCGTCGCTGCGACGCGGTGGTCGTCGTGGTGCCTCGCGGCGTGGTGCGCCGCCGGCACTTCGGCGGGGCGGCGATCGCCCTAGCGCTGTTTCGCTTCGAGCGCGTACGGGTCGTGGACATCCGGCGGGAGGCGGGCGGACATGGGGAGACCGCCGCGTGGCCGACCTTGCGCCGATGGGTGCGCGCCGGCGGACAGTCGCGGCTATGGAGCTGCGTCCGGGGCAACCCGCCCGACTGGGGCCTCCGTCAGGTCGCGGAGCGCATCGCCATGACGCTCGTCGCGTACGCCCCGGCGGCAGCCGACGCGTCGCTCGACCTGCGCGTGTTCGCCGGCGCTGCGCACGCTCCGTGAGGGGCGCGCCGCCCGCGCGCC
>CAVREO010000021.1:0-15065 GCA_963720145.1 uncultured delta proteobacterium | reverse complement strand
CCATCGAGGTCCGCACCAAGTGACGTCGGCGGCGGTCGCTTGCCGACGAAGGCAGTCCATAGGAACCCGCTCCGAGTCGACCGACATCCGCGTTCGGTCGACTCGGAGCGGCTTTGAGTCGAGTGACACCGGCTTCCGGTCGAGCGAGAGCCGCTTCGAAGTCACAAGAAGTGTCGTTTTGGAGACGGGACGCCGCTTCGAGTCGACCGGAAGGGCCTCTCTCGAGACGGAATGCCACTTCTCGCGAAGTCAGGACCGCATTCTTCGAAGTGAGCGCCGCGTATTCGGACGGGAGAGCCGCTTCTCGGCAGCAACGAACGGCTCTCCCCAGACCAAAGGCCGCTCTCTTCGAACACTCGTCGGCGCCCTCGCGACACGACGTCGACCGAGTCGAATCGAATGACACGCCGTTCGCACACAAAGCGGAGCCCGCTCAATCGAATGGCGCTCCAATTGAACGCGACGCCGAAGCGGCTCGACCCGATGACGCTGCAATCGACACCGAAGCCTAGCCCACTCGAATTGATGACACTCCAACAGAGCTCAAAGCCTAAATCGTTGAACCGGAGGGCGCCCCGAGCCGACTCGCAGCCGTCGGCAGTGGACCGGATGAGCGCGACCGCTAGTTCGAGAGCACGCTCTCGCCAGCGATCTGGCGCTTGAGGAGCCAGCCTCCCAACATCGAGGTCGACGCGCGCAGGACCATGTCGCGCACGGCCATTCGGGCGCTGCTCTCGGGCACGAACCACCGGGCCATGTTCCGACCCGCCTTCTGCTTCTTTGCGATCGCCGGCTTGATGCGCGCCTCATAGCTCGCGAGCGCAGCCCTCCTGTCCCCGGGGTGTGCGTCGAGCTCCTCCGCCATGACGTACGCAGCGCCCATCGCCATCGACGCACCCTGCCCGGCCAACAACGAGACGCACTGACAGGCGTCACCCACCAAGGCCACTCGATCGCGCGTCCAGTGGGGGACCTCCACTTGAGACACGGTGTCGAAGTACAGGCCGGGCGCCATCTCCGCGCGCGCCAGCAGTCGAGGCACGAACCAGCCGAGCGAGCCGTAGACGTCTCGGAGCTCGCGGATCGCCGCCGTGCTCGACGCGTCCGATATCGGGCGATCGTCTCTGTCGATCCAGAACGTGGCGACCCGCCCGCGACGAATCGGGTAGATGCCAATCTGCTTGCCGGGTACCGATAGCGTCACGAAGGTCGGTCCGACCTCTTCGCGCAAGGCGTCGTCCTCGATGAGGTACGCCGCGGTGTGGTACCCAAGCTCGCGGACGAAGCTGCCCTCGCCAAAGGCCAGGAAACGCGTGTGCGAATGCACGCCGTCCGCCCCGACGAGCAGATCGAACTCCTCGACGGAGCCCCCCGAGAGCCTCACCACGATTCGGTCGCTGCGTTCCGCGAATGACTCGACGGTGGTACCAAACCGCACGGGCGCCTGCTCGCCTCCAAGCGCATCGAGGAGGACACGCTCCAGGTCGCCGCGCATGAAGTTGAAGTGACGGCCGCCGAGAAGCTCGCGCATCCTCGGATACGGGATGGCCATGCGTACCTCTCCGTTTGAGCGCACGAACGAAAGCGCGTCGATCGAGTAGTGGATCGCTTCCAGCGCAGGCAGCAGCGAAAGGCGCTCTGCTGCGTCATATCCCGATCCGAAGAAGTCGATCATGTAGCCCTCGCCCCGCAAGTGGTGGGCCCGCTCGACTACGACGGGAGTGTGCCCTCGACGATGCAGGCACAGCGCGAGCGACAAGCCGGCCAGGCCGGCGCCCACCACGAGAACCTTCATGGAGCCAATCCCTAGGGCCAGACGTCGCCGCATCCAGGCCTCGTGAACCATTGGATCGTGGCACCGCGTCCCCCAGTGGGTGAGAAAAAGAGAGGGGCGCCTGTCGCAGCCGACTCCCCTGAGACGTCTCGTCATCGCAAGCAATGACGCCTGGTCGCCACGAAAGAAGAGGCTCGCTATGTCCAACACGTTCGTTTGGTTCCACAATGGCAGCGACAAGCCCGCGGATTCCGTCGCATTCTACGAGAAGCTGCTCGGCTGGAGAGCCTCCGAAGGTCCCCCAGGGATGACGATGCTGGTGCGCGAAGTGGAGCCATTCGCGGCCGTCATGCCGAGGAAGGGGAAGGTCGGCGGCTGGGTCCCCTACGTCCAGGTCGACGACGTCGCCGCGGCGACCAAGCGGGCGGTCAAGCTCGGCGCCGGGCTTCTGGAAGACCAGACGCGCGGCCCCGCCGGCACGTACTCCGTCGTGCGCGATCCGGGCGGCGCGACGGTGGCACTCTGGCAGAAGGTGTGAGGTCGCGATGACGTATGTCCTGCTCATCTATCGCGCGACCGAGCTGGGGAAGAAGCCCGCCGGGATCGATGAGCAGGCCACACTTCGTGCACATCGCAAGCTCCAGAAGGAAGCGGCCGCACGCGGCGACCTTCACGCGGTGGCGCGGCTCGAAGAGTCGCGCAACGCGCGCACCGTGAAGCGCAACGCCGGGGCGCACGAGGTCGTCGACGGCCCCTTCGTCGAGACGAAAGAATGGCTCGTCGGGTTCTACCTCGTCGACTGCGCGAGTGGAGAAGAAGCGCTCGCGCGAGCCAAGGTGATTTGCGCGGACGACGAGCACGTGATCGAGGTGCGCCCGGTCACGTGGCGATGGACGCCGTGACCGCGGCAGCCGACCTCCGCGCCCTTTATCCCCGCGTCCTGGGGAAGACTCTTGCGTTCACGCGCCGCCTGGCGGACGCCGAGGACGCCGTGCAGGATGCGATCGAGCGTGCGCTGGGAACGTGGCCGCGAACCGGCGCGCCGGATTCGCCCGAAGCGTGGCTCGTCTCGGTCGCCGCCAACTGCCATCGCGATCGCGTTCGCAAGGACAAACGCGAGGAGCGGCACGCCGAAGCGCTGGCGGCGCTCGCGCAGATGAGCCCGTGGGTGAAAGGAGCCGTCGCGGCGCCCGAGATCGCGCGCGGGTGGAACGACGATCTCTTGCGGCTTCTCTTCGCGTGCTGCCATCCGTGCCTGGACACCGGCGAGAGCGCGGCACTCGCCCTCGCAACCGTTCTCGGCCTCTCGAGCGCCGAGGTCGCGCAGGCGTTCGCGCTCGCGCCTCGGTCGATGGATCAACGCCTCACACGCGCGCGACGCCGCTTGCGCGAGCGGGGCGAGAGCGAAGCACCGCGGGTGGACGCGGCGCGCGAGCGCCTCGACGCGGTCGGTGCTGTCATCCACCTGCTGTTCAACGAGGGCTACTGGTCCACCCGGGACGACTCGCCGATCCGAGGCGACTTGTGCCGCCTCGCCGTTGGTCTGGGTCGCTCCTTGCGCGAGGTCTTCCCCGAAGAGCCCGAGGTCCTCGGCCTGCTCGCACTGATGACCCTGCACGAGGCGCGGCGCCCGGCCCGCATGGACGCGGCCGGCGCGCCGGTGTCTCTAGCGGAACAGAATCGAGCGCGCTGGAACGCAGAGGCTATTGCCGAGGGCGCGGCCCTACTCGATCTCGCGCTGCGCGCCGGCGCGCCAGGCCCATTTCAGATAGAGGCCGCAATCTCCGCGACGCATTGCCGGGCGAAGGCAGCCGCCGATACGGACTGGAACGAAATTGCCGCGCTCTACGCCCTGCTCGAGAAGCTGCGCCCGTCGCCGGCAGTACGTGTGAACCGCGCTTTCGCCGTGGCGCGTGCGCAGGGCGCACGTGAGGGACTTGCGGTGCTCGACGAAAGCGGCGGCGCACTCGTCGCTGGATACCCGTACGCTCACCTCGTGCGGGGCACACTACTCGACGAGTTGGGGCGCGACAAGGCGGCCACGACGGCGCTCGAGCACGCAGCTGCAGCCGCGCGAAACGCGCACGAGGCGCGGCAAATCCGCGATCGCATCGCGCGCATTCGAGAGAGGGGACGCTCATGAGCTACGACGAGAAGCTCGCCGCTAGGATCCGTGCGCTCCTCGCCGAGCGCGACGACGTCGTCGAGAAGAAGATGTTCGGCGGCCTCTGCTTCCTGGTGAACGGGGCGATGTGCTGCGGGCTCACGAAGAGTGACTTCATGGTCCGCGTCGGCGCTGCCCACTACGGAGACGCGCTCGCGCAGCCGCATGCACGTCCGATGAACTTCACGGGCCGCCCTCTCAAGGGAATGGTCTACGTCGCACCCGAGGGACTGCGCACCAAGGCTACGCTCGCCCGGTGGGTGCGTCGCGGCGTCGAATTCGTCTCGGAACGCGCTCCCGCGCAGTCCGAAACGCGCGGGGAGAAGCGACGGGACCGGACCAGCCGCAAGTCGCGCTGATGTGTGACTCGTTCGCGGTCAGCCCCCGGTCGACAATCAGCAGCGACTCTAGGTCGACGGTCCAGCGGGAGAAGCGCGGGCGGAATCGTCGTTGCCTGCGCCAAGCAGCCAGCGGAACGAACGGCGGAGGACAGCCCCGCCGTCCTCCATCGCGCATGTTCCATGGGCGATCACCAGCCGCCGCGGAGCCCATGACAGGGCGCGCGAAATCGCCTCACGGGCACGGGCGCGATGGACGAAAGTCAGGCGCGCATCGCGCGGCGTGCTGCCATCGCGGCCGAAGACTCCGCCCACCTTCATCATCCAGCGCTGCAGGGTCGTCAACGATTCGTTCTCGTGCTTCTGGATCAAGTCGCCGACCAGGCATGTGCTCGAGGCTCGGTGAAAGAACAGCACCTCGGTCATCCAGAGGTTGCCTTCGACGAGAACCTGATCGATCCGACCGCGCCACTCGGGTGGCGCCTCGTTGGCGAGGCTCGCAGCGAATCGAAGATCGCTGCGCTTGTTCGCCAGGCCAGGCGGCGCGTAGAGCCGGAGCAGCGGCCACTCCGCCACCCACTCGCCTAGCGCGAGGTGGTGCAGCTTGTTGGGTTCGACGGCGTAGCGAGGCTCTCCGAGGCTCGCAATCGCGCGGCGCACGCCCTCGTCGAGGCGGACTGGCGACCATAGCCACAGCGCGCCGTCGTCGAGACGGGCTACGGCCATCCGGGTCTGGAACGGGAACCCGTAGGCCCACACGACGGGCCCATCGATCGACCAGAGGTTCTCACCAATGGCCTGAAGGCCAGGATCGTCCTTCGCTCCACTCGCCATCCTCATGTTCTCCCATGGTTGCCCTCACGGCTCGGCCTGGGAGGTCGCCCAGGCGAGGAGCAGCGTTCCGAACGTCGGCGCCGCCGTCGCGACCACCCGGAGCGACCCCTGAACGAGCCCCGTGCCGAGCCCGACCCAGAGGAGGTGCCCGACCGAGAGCATCGCGTCGACGGCAGCAAGCGATGTCGCGACGAGCAGCCGAGGGCGCATTGGGCGCATCGCGACCCGTACGAGGACGAACAAGAGGATGGCGTCGAACACCGCCCATAGCGCCAACTCGGTCGTCGGAAAGCCGAGCAGAGA
Source organism: uncultured delta proteobacterium (assembly GCA_963720145.1). Taxonomy (GTDB): domain Bacteria; phylum Myxococcota_A; class Polyangia; order Polyangiales; family Polyangiaceae; genus Palsa-1150. The sequence goes on along the minus strand of CAVREO010000021.1, from coordinate 9,652 downwards.
TGCCTGGCGGGCGATCGCGAGCCATGCGAGAGCGGCCGTCCACACCGGGAGGGGCAGCGCCAGGGCCCATGGCAGACCGCTCGGGTGCCTCGCGAAGGAGCGCGCGGCGAAGCCCACGAGCGAGCCGCGCGCGAACGCGCGGAGCACATCGACCACGTATACGAGGGCCGGACCACGGCGCGGGTGAACCAGGAACACGGGCTCCCAATCGTGGGGGTGCATTCGCGCGCGAAACGCGCGAAGGCCGGCGAAGTCGTAGAGGGGTCGCGAAAACCAGCGCGCCGCGCGAAAGGGCCACGCGACGGGCCCCCCAAGCGGGGTGAGGCCCAGCGTGACGCACTCGTAGCCCTTCACCTCGCTCATCAGTGCGTGCAGAAGCGTCTCGGTGGTACCGCTCGGTGCGTCGCGGTCGCGGAAGACGTCCTCGACGAGCCACCCGCGGCGCCGGCGCATCGGTACGGCGGAGAGGAACCCGACGACCCGGCCGCCTCGTTCGGCTACGAAGTAGCGGTGCGCTGCGGGCTCGTGGAACGGCTCGACCGCGGCAAGGAAACCCAGCGGCTCGAGATGGCGCGCGCGCAGCCATTGGCGGCCGAGACGCTCTATCGCTTCCCGCAGCGGCTCGTGCTCGTGCACCTCGTCGACCGCGACGAGCCGCGCGCGCACACCCTTGGCGCGCGCCCGCCTCAGCTGCTCGCGCAGCCGCCGGTGGCCCGAGAGCTCCTTCAGCCACCGGGTGGGATAGAAGACGGGCTGCTCGCCGACCAGCAGGCGCACCATTCCCGGTAGGTCCAAAGACTCGGTGGCGAAGAAGGAAGCTCGACGCCCGCGCGCGCCTGCCACCTCGAGGAAGCGCGCCGCGGCGCGGGCTCGCTCGGTCGGCGACACGAGAGGAGCGCACGCAGCCACCCAGGCGCGGGGCGTCTCCACGTAGGCGACGCAAGCCCCGGTCCCGCCGGGTCCCGCGTCGAACCAGTGGCGCATGTTCGACTCGACGGCGAGAAACGACATCGCATCCGAGCCCAGCTCGAGCACCAGCTCGATCACCGGCGCACGCGAATTGCTCACGAAGCTTGCCGATAGGGCGCCGCTCTGTCCGGGGCAAGCGCCGCGAATCGCGGCCTCCGGATCCGTGTCATTTCAACCCACAGAGTCGAAATAACGCGACGATGGCGCTCGCCCAGGCCACCCGCTGACCGAGACAGTGCAGATGACACGCTGGCCCGCCACTTGCGAAGTGGGCCGTCTCAGCCTTGCTGCTCACTCGTCGAGGGAGAGGCTCGGCCCTACGGTCCTGCAGTCCAATGTGCCGTTTGCTTGGAATTGTCGCCTCGGAGCCCACTGAGTTCCGGCTCGTCCTCCAGGAATCGCCGCGAAGTCTTGCCGCGCTCTCGCAGGATCATCGCGACGGCTGGGGGCTGGCAGTCTACGGTTCGGCATCTCTCGAGGACGCTCGCAGCGCGGACTGGCGCCTGCACAAGGCCGCAGCGTGCGCCGCCGAAGACGAGGACTTCCGTCGCTTCGCCAGCGCGCGCGGCGAGTTGATGCTGTGGCACCTCCGCCGCCGAACGATCGGAGCCGTCGGGGTCGATAACACCCACCCGTTCCGCAGTGGGCGCTGGGTGTTTGCCCACAACGGGACGATCCACGAGCTCCGCTACTTGCATGCGAGCACGTCGGCCAGTCGCGTGGCGGAAGTACGCGGGAACACCGACAGTGAGCTTTTCTTCGCGTACCTCCTGAGCGAGCTCGACGCCGCCGGCCTGACCGAAGAGCCCGCGTCATCTGCGACGGATCGGGTCATCTCGGATTCGGTCCGCCGCGCGTGTGCGAATCCGAAGTTCGGAGCGGTGAACTTCCTCTTGTCGGACGGCGTAGCGATGTACGCGTATCGCTCCGGGCGCACGCTCTTTCTACTCGAGCGCGGTCCAACGGACGAGGTGCGTCCAACGCGCCAGAGTCGGGACGGCACCTTGATCGTGACCCCGTGGTCGCCCGGCCGGAGCGCCGTGCTGATCGCCTCGGAAGCCATGACCAGCGAGCCATGGAGGCCGATCGAAGAAGGCGCGCTCCTACGCGTGGATCGAGTACCGCATCCGAGGTGGCGTCCGTTGGTGTCCTAGAGTGCGGTCCTTCCGCCTCCGGCGTCCGCTGGTGTTTGCGCGTGAGCGGATTCAGACGCCGAGGGTAACGGGCTCGCCGCCTTCGGCGGGGCGCTGGGAGGCGGCGCGGAACAGACCGGCCGCGCGAGCAACGTGTCGAGCTTCGCATCGACAGCGGAGAGTCGCGCACGAAGGTCCCCCAGGCGGGCGTCGAACGACGTGGTGGTCTCGTCGATGCGGTGTGCGGCGCCCTCGAGGTCCTTGAGATTCGCCGGAAGGGACCTGAGCTCCGAGAGCTCGCCTTCGACCGACGCGAGCCCCTTCTCCATTGCCATCGTGTGCGTGGTCGAATCCTTCTGCGCCTCGTCGGTGCGCTCGATGTACTCGCCCACGATCCTGCCCTGCTTGTCGAGGGCACTGTTCATCTGATCGACGATCAGCTGCGCCTTGCGCTGCTGCTCCGGCGGAAGTTTGCCGACGAGCGTCCGGATGTCGCCGGCCGTCGACTCGATCGCTCGAAGATTGCGACGCTGCTCGTCCAGCTGACCCTGCTCCTGCTGCGTGCGGAGCGCAAGATGACAGAACTGGAGCATCCCGAGGGCCCGTTCACTCGCCCGTTTGTCGATGTCGAGGTAGATGTACGCGCCCCCGGCGACCGCGATGAGAGCCAGCGAGCCGCCGACGATCGTTCCGAATACCGCGCGCCTCTCGCGCTGCCGCAAGAGCACGTCGCGAAGTCTCTCGACAAAAGGCCGATGTCCCTCGACGTGTCGAGCGCGAACGAGCAGCAGGGCCTTCTCGGCGTTGCCGGCGACCGCGAGAAGCACGATGCCGATCGTGATGATCGCGAACCAGGGCTGGCGCGAGGCAATGCGTCGGGCCACGTCGGCTTGATCGGCCTCGACTTCCTTTGCGGTCAGCGGCCGACCGTCTTCGAAGCACCGACCGCCGTCGTACTGGACGCGCCCCGGTCCGTCGCAGCCGGCCAGGCACGCGGCCGCGACGAGGACGAAGAAAATCGGACGGCTCGAGCCGAGCCTTCTACAGGTGCGGTGGCGTTCGCCATGGCTTGCGCAGTTCGAAGTTAGGCCCATAGCGTCAGGGCTCAGCGGTCGCAACGTTGACGAAAAGCAGCGAGATATATATTGAATCCAATGCATGCCGGAGGACCTCTTTTCTGGCGAACTTGAGCGCTGGGTCCTCGAATGCATCCCGAGTGTCGTCCACCTGGAGGCGATACTCCTCCTGCGCCAGCGATCGGACGAAGCTATCTCCGCGGCTACGATGGCTGCCTTGCTCTTCGTCGAATCCAAAGCCGCGCTCTCGGCGCTCGAGGACCTCGTCGCAGAAGGACTCGTTGCCGCAACAGGCGCCGAGGGCCCCTTTCGCTACGCACCGTCGACGCCGGAGCGCCGCGCCGCGGTCGACGCGCTGGCCGAGGTTCACCGCACCCGCCTCGTGCCGTTGTCCCGCTTCATCCACGAACACGCGCAGGCGCGAAGCATCCGCGATTTCGCCGCCGCCTTCCGGCTGCGCAAGGACTGAGCCTGGCCATGTCTGCCTTCACGTTCGTCCTGTGCACGCTGACGTCGCTCACGTGCGCCGTCCTGCTCTTGCGCGCGTACCGTAGAACGAGCACCCGTTTGCTCCTGTGGAGCGCCGTCTGCTTCTTCGGGCTCGCGATCAACAACGCCATGGTCTTCGTGGATCTCGTCGTGTTCCCCGAAGTGAGCCTGATCCTGGTCCGAGGCGCGATCGGCCTGGTGTCGATCCTGGTGCTCATCGCGGCCTTCATCTGGGAGAGCGGGCGATGATCGTGAACGCGATCGTTCAGGGGGCCCTGGCGATGGGCTTCGTCGTCGGCGCCCTCTTCTTTCTGCGTTCTTGGGCCAGGACTCGGGAAGCTCTGTTCTTGCTCTTCGCCATCGGGTTCGTCCTGGAAGCGGTGGGTCGCGTCGCCCTCGCGGCGGAGAGCAATCCGTTCGAGCAACGCGTGATCTTCTACTTGCCTCGGTTGGTCGGCTACCTCGTCATCATCGCGGGCATCGTCTCGAAGAACCTGCCCTCCAAACCCTCTCGGTAACGCTCGCTTGGACTCGGTGCGACTGCGGCCGCACCGGCCACCCGAGGAATCAAAGCGTTCGCACCGCAGGGCGATGGGCCCGCATCGGTGTCGCACGGCTGCGCGAAGAATCCGGAGAGATGGCCGGCGGGCGCATGCGCAAGGACGCCAGGCCGCCCGGTGGTCAGGCAAGTGCATGGCGGGAAGCCCCATGCATCGAGTCGGGAGAGTCAAGGTGGGCACGAGAGTGGCGCAGTGGGTCCTCGCGGCGGCTGTCGTCTCGAGTTGCGGCACGAAGTACGAAGAGTCCGCGAGCCTGTCGAGCAACGCCACGACGGCCAAGTACGACTGGCTCCAGTTCGGCGGCGACTCGCGGCACGGCGGCAACAACACGCTCGAGTCGCAGATCACGCAGCAGAACGTCTCCGGCCTGCAGCAACTCTTCCAGATCCACCTCCCCGAGACCATCGAAGGCGCCCCGTCGTCCTCACGAACGTGTCGACGCCGTCTGGCGTGCACGACATCGCCTACGTGACGACGCGCAGCGGCTACATCGTCGCGCTCGACGCGTACACCGGGGCGACGATCTGGTCAGCGCAGCCCGCGAGCACCAACATCACGATGTCGTCGCCGGCCATCCATCCGTCGCTCCAGTACGTGTACAGCGCCGGGCTCGATGGATACGTCCACAAGTACCAGGTCGGGACCGGGACGGAGGTGACGAGCGGTGGTTGGCCCGAACTCTCCACGCTGAAGATCAACGTCGAGAAGGACGGGACGGCCATCACGATAGGCACCGTCGGTTCGACCGATTACCTCTACATGGGAGTCGGCGGATACGACGGCGACGGTGGCGACTACCAGGGGCACGTGACGGCGATCAACCTGAGCACGGGAGCACAGACCGTGTTCAACGCCATGTGCAGCAACGAGACGATCCGCTTAACGGCGGGCACGCCGGATTGCGCGGGTCAGAAATCCGGCATCTGGGCGAAGGCAGGGGTCGTCTACGACCCGGCGACGAATCGACTGTATGCCGGTACGGGAAACGGCACGTTCAATCCGTCTCAGAACTACTGGGGAGACACGATCCTCGCGCTGAATCCCGACGGGACGGGCGCCGGGGGAGGCCCCCTCGACAGCTACACGCCGACCAACTTCCAGACGCTCCAGAACAACGACAAAGATCTCGGGAGCACCAACGTTCTCATCCTCCCGAACAACGGGAGCCAGTACCCGCACCTGGCCTTGCTCAGCGGCAAGGACGCCGTGCTCCGGCTGGTCAACCTCGACAACATGAGCGGCCAGGGAGGGCCGGGGCACACGGGAGGCGAGATCTCGTCCCTCCCGCTGCAGACGGGGGGCGAAGTCCAGAATCCGATCGCGAGCTGGATCAACCCGGAGGACGGCACGACGTGGGCGTTCATCGTCAGCCCGAGCAACGGGATCAACGCGGTCCACCTGATGGTGGATGGAACGGGAAAGCCGACGCTCGTGCCGGTCTGGAGTGGAGGAGGCGGAGGAGGCGGAGCTGCCATCGCCAACAACGTTCTCTACTACGCCTCGAACAACAATCTTCACGCGCTGAACCCCGTCACGGGCACTCCGCTGGGAATAACTCCGGCATCGGCCCGATCCACTGGCAGACGCCTGCCATCGTGAACGGGGTCGTGTACATCGGCGACAACGGTCGCGAGCTGACGGCGTTCCGGCTGCCCGGCTCGCCCCCCGCGATGAACGCGGGCTCCGGCGACGGCGGGTCGAAAGAGACGGCGCTCCCGCGCACGGGGTGGGTCGCCACCGCTTCGAACGAGAGCGGCGACGTGCCGGCCAACGCGCTCGACGGAAACGAGGCGACCCGGTTCAGCACGGGCGCACCGATGGCCAACGGCATGTGGTTCCAGCTCGACATGCAGGCGGCCCGCACCTTCGACCAGATCACGATGAACTCGGCGGAAGCACGAACGACTACGCGCGCGCGTACGCGGTGTACGTCTCGAGCGATGGCGTCACCTTCGGCAACCCGATCGCGACGGGCACCGGGACGGCGCCGCTCATCACGGTGTCCTTCGCGACGCAGACGGCGCGCTACCTGAAGATCGTGCAGACGGGAGCGGCCAGCTTCTGGTGGTCGATCGCCGAGCTGAACGTGTACGCGCCGGCGGTGGCGGACGCCGGGACGCCGGAGGCCGGGGCCTCCGAGACGGCGTTCCCGCGTACTGGCTGGGTGGCGACTGCATCGAAGACCGGGGGCACCGACGTGCCGGCCCACGCGCTCGACGGAAACCAGGCGACGCGGTTCAGCACGGGCGCACCGATGGCCAACGGCATGTGGTTCGAGCTCGACATGCAGGCGACCCGCACCTTCGACCAGATCACGATGAACTCGGGCGGAAGCAAGAACGACTACGCACGCGGCTACGCGGTCTACGTCTCGAGCGACGGAGTCAACTTCGGCAACCCGATCGCGACGGGCACCGGGGCGGCTCCGCTCATCACCGTGACCTTCGGGGCGCAGACGGCGAGGTATCTCAGAATCGTGCAGACCGGAGCGGCGACCTTCTGGTGGTCCATGGTCGAGCTCTACGTCTATCACCCGTGACGAGGCAGGCGGCGGGCGCGAGCTGCCAGCCGCCGTCGCCGCGACTGCCGAGCGTCGCACCCTTTCGCAGCACCGCCAGGACCACTCGCTCGTCAGTCCGCGCGCGGACGCGATCGAGCGCTCCGGACACGTACGCATCGAGGATATCCGGGTGCACGTAGCTGCGCCTGCACACCGCCGGCGTGTTGCGAAGCTCCGCGGCGACCTCCTTGATGGTCTCCTTCACGTTCCGCGTGCGGCCCTTGCCCCCCGCGCAAGGCGCGCACGCGCGCAGGGCACGCGCGGCGAGCAGCGTGCCCGACCACGTCCGGAAGTCCTTCGCCGTGAACTCCTCCCCCGCGATCCGGTGGATGTACTCGTTGACGTCCTGCGAGCTGACGGCGCGAAGTACCCCCTCTTCGTCGACGTACTCGAACAGGCGGTGACCTGGCAGATCGCTGCACGCTCTCACGATGCGAGCGAGGCGCGGGTCGCGCACCCCGACCTCGTGCGGTTTGCCCCCCTTGCCTCGGAACCGGAAGGTGACCTCGGCCCCCCGCGTCCGCACGTGCCCGTTGCGCAGCGTCGTCAACCCGAAGGACGCATTCTCTCGCGCATACTCCTCGTTGCCGACGCGAATTCGCGTCACCTCGAGCAGACGCACGACCGTCGCGAGCACCTTGTCGCGCGGCAGTCCGCGACGGCGAAGGTCCCGCTCGACCGCAGCGCGGATGCGCGGCAGCGCCGCCCCGAACGCGATGATCTTGTGGAACTTCGTCGCGTCGCGGACCTCGCGCCAGCGCTCGTGGTAACGGTACTGCTTGCGCCCTCGCGCGTCGCGCCCGACCGCCTGGATGTGCCCGTTGGCCACGGGACAGATCGACACGCTCGTCCACGCGGGCGGAATCGCGATGCGTCGGATGCGCTGCAGCGTGCCGGGATCCCGCACGCGCCTTCCGCGTGCGTCCACGTACGCGAAGCCCGCGCCGGCCCTCACGCGCCTGAGCCCCGGCATCGCTTCGGGGTCCACGTGGCGCAAGCGGGCGACGCGAGCGGCATGCTCGGGCTCGAGCGGAAGGGCGAGCACGGCCATGACGCCGCCGCTGCTGCAACGATCGTGCTCCGTGGGCGCGCTGGATGCACAGCCAAGCCGCGGAGGTGCGCCATGGCAAGTCCGAGCGGTAGCGCCGAGAACTTCGAACCGCGCGCGCACCCACCGCTGCGGCCGCATGCCGTCGCTCTCGCGCAGGCGGTGCTGTACGTTGCGACGGGCGTCTGGCCGCTGGTCCACATGCGTTCGTTCGAGGCCGTGACCGGTCGCAAGCGCGAGCGCTGGCTGTTCGCACCGTGGGCCTGCTTGCCGCTGCGATTGGCGTTTCTCTCGTGCGGGCCGTCCGCGCGGGTGAGGCTCGAACCCCCACGGCGCGCTGGCTCGGCATGACGACGGCCGCCGCGTTCCTCGCGATTGAGTTGGCATACGCCATCCCCGGACGGATCCCGCCGCACGCATCTCCTCGACGCGGTCGCGGAGCTCGCGATCCTGGGCGGATGGGGCGCCACCCTTCTACCGAGGCGGTCGCGGCGGAGTCTGCCCGTCTGAATCAACGGCTCGCCACGGACGGCGCCGCGAGCCGAGGTGTGCCAGCCCACGCTGCAGCCCGAGGATGACGAGCAGGAGCACGATTGCCAGCAAGACGCCGCGTTCGGGGAACTGCATGGGCACCGACACGATGGCGCCGATGCTGATCATGACGCCCATCTCGAGCAGCGAGAGCTGCCCTGCCATGCGCTTGCCGAGCAGCCGCAACACGAGAACGAGCACCGCGTACACACCCACTGTGCGCAGCACCACCTCCATGGAGGACCGGTGGCGCATTGCCGAGGAGGATTCTCCACCACACGCAGCGCGCTGCGTCGCAAGCGGTGTGCTCGGTTGCAGCCGGGCGGCTCCGGCATGCGGCCGGGCCGCCCGCCCCGGAAGAGAACCGGGTATGGCGCTTCTTGTGAATGGCCGACATGCGGACCCTCTGGCGCGTTTGCCGCGAGAAAGCCGCCTCGACCGCAGGTGAGGCGTTCTCGGGCGACGGCCCGGCGGCAGAACCGAGGGGCGCCGTGTCGTCAACTGCGCAATCTCTCCCGCGCTCGCCCTGATCGAGCTCCTGGTGGACATGTCATACGAAGAAGAGCGGCCGAGCCTCGTGCTCTTCCGGGCGGACGTGCCCGCGCACCTGGCGCGCGAGCGAGTGACCCCGGAGACTCTTCCTTCGCAGTGGCGCGAGACCCCCGCCCCTGCACCCTTGCGCGAGATTGGGAACGCATGGGTCGCGCGCGGGCGCACCGCGCTGCTCTTCGTTCCGTCCGCGGTCGTGCCCCAAGAAGCCAACGCGCTCCTCTCGCCGGAGCACCCGGACTTCGCGCACATCGCCCTCGCGGGGCCGTTTCCGTTTGCACCCGATGCACGCGCCAAGTTCATGAGGGACTCGCCGCAGCGCTGCATCTCGGTACGGGCGATCCCGGGCGACCGACGCGTGCGTGTCGAGGTCGAGGACTCGGGCCCCGGCATTCCGCCCGGCTCCGAGCAGTCGATCTTCGAACCGTACGCGCGCGCCCCTGGGATCACGCAACCGGGGCTCGGGCTCGGCCTTGCGACGGTGAAACGGATCATCTGCGCGTACGGCGGCACCGTTGGCGTTCGCAGGGCGAAGGCGGGAGGGGCCATATTCTGGTTCGACCTGCCGCACGCAAACGCCGTTCCGCGCGAAGAAAAGGCGGGCGCCGCAGGGCGGGCCGCGGCGGCGGAGGACGAGCGATCCGGCCAGGTGCATCCCGTTCACTGAACGCGTCCGAGCGCGATTGGCCAATCTGGTACCGTCGCCTCGATGCCAAGCCCGCCGAGGGTCGTTTGCG
>CAVREO010000020.1:50000-570114 GCA_963720145.1 uncultured delta proteobacterium | reverse complement strand
TCGCCGCGCGTTCACGTGGCAGGAGCGCCCCGATGTCCGTAGCCACAACGACAAGGTCCATGGCGGAGTGCCCGGCATGGAGCTGATGGACGCGTTCCTGATCCCCTACGGGCCGGACACCGGGCACCTCGACCTCTCGCTGGTGGGGCCGATGGACGGCGTCGACCTGGTCGCGTCGATCGGCACGCTGCGGGAGCTCTACGGCGCGACCGAGTTTCCCTACCTCGCCGGAGTGCTCTATCTCGGACGCAGCCTGCTGCACATCTCCTCGCTCTTCTTCGACACGAAGGACGAGCGCCAGACGCGCGCCGCCTACGACACGTACGCGCAGCTGGTGGGTGAGATGGCAAGGCGCGGCTACCCGGTGTACCGGACCAACATCCAACACATGGACGTTGTCGCCGACACGCTCGACTGGAACGACCACGCTCAGCGGCGGCTGAACGAACTGCTCAAGGACACCCTCGATCCGAACGGGATCCTTTCGCCGGGCAAGCAGGGGATTTGGCCGCGGGCGATGCGCAGCTGAGGTGGTCCTCGAGTGCAGTGTGGAGCGCGCCGCGGGGTAGGCGCGGGCCGCCTCAGCCGGCGAGATTCATCCCGCGGAAGAGGTCCGAGTACACCTTCGTGCCGCCGTGGGCCCACTCGCCCCCGTCGACGCTGATCTCGGCGCCGGTCGTGTAGGCCGACTCGTCTGAGATCAGGTGCACGACGAGCGGCGCGATGTCATCCGGCGTGCCCTTGCGGCCGAGCGGGATCTCCCTCAAGGACGCCTCCACGAACGCCGGCGGTGCCGTCCGGACCATCGGCGTGTCGATGTAGCCGGGGAGGATGCAGTTGCTGCGGATCCCGCGGTGGCCGAACTCAAGGCTGGCGACGCGCGAGAGACCGCGCAGGCCCCACTTCGCGGTCGTGTAGGCGGCTGGGAAGTGGCCGGTCAGCGCGGCCCGCGAGCTGACGTTGACGATCGAGCCTCCCGCGGTCATCAGCGGGACGATCGTCTGGATCCCGAGCATCGCGCCGGTCAGGTTGATTCGAAGGACACGCTCCCAGTCCTCCAGCGTGACCTCGTCGAGCCGGGCTCGCCAGGTGACGCCGGCGTTGTTCACGAGGCCGTGGACGGCGCCGTGCTCGTCCTCGAGCCACCGCGCCGTGGCGGCCCAGTCCTCCGGCTGCGCGACGTCGAGCCGGCGGAACGTCACGCCCGGTGGCAGCGGAGCGATCGGGTCCTGGATGTCGGTCGCGAGCACGGTCGCGCCCTCGAGCGCGAGCGCGGCCGCCTCGGCGGCGCCCTGTCCGCTCGCCGCGCCCGTGACGAGCACCACCTTCCCGTCCACCCGGCCCATCCGGCCTCCTCCGAGTCGCTTGCGCGGCCACGCTAGCACCTGCCGAACGGCGGCGCGCGAGCCGGATATTCGCGGTTGCGGGCCTAGCCGGCGGGCAGCATCGGCGACCACGACACCGCCTCGCGGCTGCCGGCGCCGGCGCCGCGTCGCAGCGCGGTCGAGATCGTCTCGGCCGCCGTGACGAGCGGCGCGAGGCATCGCTCGAGCAGCTCGCCGAGGTCGAGGCGCGCCGTGGTCGTCGACACGCTCAGCCCCGCGAACGTGCGCCCGTCGGCGCCGGCGATCGGCGCCGCGATCCCGCGGAGCCCGAGCTCGAGCTCCTGGTCGACCAGCGACCAGCCCTGCGAGCGAACCGCCTCAATCGCGACGCTGAAGCGCGTGCGGTCGGTGACCGTGTGCGCGGTGTAGGCGCGAAGCGGCCAGTCGTCGAGGAAGTCGGCCAGCGACTCCTCGTCGAGCCCGGCGAGCAGCACCCGGCCTGTCGCCGTCGCGTGCGCCGGCAGGCGACTTCCGACGCCACCGGCGATGCTGAGGACGTGGCCGCTGTGCACGCGCGCGACATGGACGATGTCGGGCGGCGCGAGCAGCGCCATCGAGCACCACTCGTTCAGCTCGCGGACGAGGTCCTGCATCACGGGCGCTGCGACCTCGACCGGCGACATCGCCGACAGGCAGCCCGCGCCGAGGTTGAGGACGCGGGCGGTCAGTGAGAACCGACGGCCGCTGCTGCGGACGTAGCCGAGCCGTTCGAGCGTCAGGAGGATCCGCCGCGCGCTCGCCGGGGTGATCGCGGCCAACTTCGCCACCTCGGAGAGCGTCAGCGAGCTGTGCTCGGCCGAGAACACGCCGATCACGCCGAGCGCGCGCTCGAGCGACTGCAGCGGCGGCTCACGCCGCGCGGCGGGATCGACGTCGCTCACGACCCACGCCCCTGGAGCCCCGCGGAGATGCGCTCGGTCGCTGCCAGCAGTGCGGGAAGGCAGCGGTCCTGGAGGTCGTCGACCGTGACGCGCGAGGTCGACGACGAGATCCCGAGCGCGGCGACGACGTCGCCGGAGTCATCGCGAACCGGGGCGGCGATCGCCCGCAACCCCATCTCGAGCTCCTCGTCGACGATCGCCCAGCCGCGACGGCGCACCGCCTCAAGCAGCGCTGCGAACGCGTCGGCGTCGACCACGCTGCGGTGCGTGTGGGCTGCGAGCGGTGCGGCGCGCAGGGTCGCATCGAGCTCGTGCGGCTCGAGCTCGGCGAGTAGCACGCGCCCGGATGCGGTGGCGCTCGCCGGCAGCCGCGCGCCCAGACCGCCAGGCACGATCAGCAGATGCGGCGTGTGCACCCGTGCGAGGTAGACGATGTCGGGGCCGTCGAGCGCGCACAGCGCGACCGACTCGTGGAGCGCCGCGCAGACCTCCTCCATCACGGGCTTGGCGACGTCGTCGACGTGGAGCGAGTCGAGGAACGCCCACCCGAGGTCGAGGACGCGCAGCGTCGGCGAGAAGTGGCGGTCCTCGAATCGCACGTAGCCGAGTGCCTCGAACGTGAGGAGGATCCGCCGCGCGCTCGCGCGCGTCATCCCCGTCAGCCGCGCGACGTCGCTCAGGGTCAGCGCGCTTCGGCCCGGGCCGAACGCGCTGAGCGCGGCGAGGCCGCGCGCGAGCGCCTGAAGCGAGTCGCGCTCCGGCGCTGCGCCGTCGTCCGAGCTCGGCGTCGCCACGGTCAACCGGCGCGGTGCTTGACGCTCATCGTGGATGAAGATAGCGTTCCGCACAAGTGTGCGGTGCGCGCATACGCCCCTCGGGGCGCCCCCGGTGACTCGGCACGTTCCCGACGGACCCGTCACGCGCTCGCGGCGAGGCTCGTTCTGGGTCGGGATAGAGCCGATGTCCTCGATGCTCGGGACGACGCTGCGCGGGCAGATGTACGTCGAGTGGGAGGCTCCGGAGGAGCCGAGCTCCGCACCGCCTTGGGTCCTCGTCCACGGCGGCGGGGGACAGGGCACCGACTACACGACGACACCCGACGGCCGCCCGGGCTGGTCGCGCCTGCTCGTCGAACACGGCCACACGGTGTATGTCGTCGATCGCCCCGGTCACGGACGCTCTCCTCACCACCCCGACGTCCTCGGGGCGATGGGCCCGCAGCTCTCCGCCGAGTTCCTCGAGCCGATCTTCACGCCGCCGCCGGAGGGGCCCGCGAGCAACCCGGCGGCGCATCTCCACACGCAGTGGCCCGGCGGGCGCGAGCTCGGCGATCCGGTCTACGACCAGTGGCTGTGCGCGGGCGGCCCGATGCTCGCGGACCTCGCGGCGATGCACGCGCTCGAGCGTGCGCGACTCGGCGAGCTGCTCGACATGGTCGGCCCGGCCGTGCTCGTCACGCACTCGGCCGGCGGTCCCGGCACGTTCGCCGCCGCCGATGCCCGCCCCGACCAGGTCGCGGCGCTGATCGCGATCGAGACGATGGGGCCGCCGTTCCTGAAGGTGCCCGAGCGCGGGCTCGATCTCGCATGGGGGCTCGCCGGCTCGCCGATCACCTACTCGCCGCCGGCTGGCTCGGCGGACGAGCTCGATCTCGTCACCGAGGTCCGGGAGGACTTCGGCCCGGTCCCGCTGACGCTGCAGCGCGAGCCGGCGCGCACCCTGCCGAACCTCGCGCGGTTCCCGATCGCCGTGATGACCGCGGAGTCGTCGATGTTCCTCGCGTTCGACCGCCACCTCGTCGCGTTTCTCGAGCAGGCGGGTTGCGACGTCGAGCTCGTGCGGTTCGCGGACGCCGGCGTGCGCGGCAACGGCCACGGCATGATGCTCGAACGCAACCACGCCGAGGCGCTGGCCGTGCTCGAGCGGTGGGTCGAGCGCCGGCTCGGCTGACCGCGAGTGTCAGGCATTCAGCCCGGGACGAGAGCGGTGACCAGCGCCCCCGATGAGCAGGCGGAGATCATCCGCACGTTGCGCGAGTTCGTCGACCGCGACGTGATCCCGCACGCCTCCCAGCTCGACCACGCCGATGAGTTCCCGGCCGCCCTCGTCGACACGATGCGCGTGCTCGGGCTCTTCGGCGTCACGATCCCGGTCGAGTACGGCGGCCTCGGCCTCGACCTCACGACCTACGCGCTGATCATCAAGGAGCTCTCGCGCGGGTGGATCTCGCTCTCGGAGGTCATCAACTCCCACTTCATGGCGGCGTTCATGATCGAGCGATTCGGGACGCCGTCGCAGGCTGCCGACCGTGTCCGCGCGGGCGAGCGGGGCGCTCACTGGCCGAGCGGGATCCGCGGCTCTCCGAGCGCAGCCCGCGCGACCTCGCCGTACATCAGGTCACGGAACTGGGTGTTGCGGTGCGCGGCGGCGATCGCCATGTCGCGGAAGACGCGCTGCATCCGCCGTCCGTCGCGGGCCTCAGACGCTCCGACCGTCTCCCAGAGGTCGTGGTTGACGATGTTCCAGCACGAGATGATCAGCTCGCGGGCGATGTTCGCGAGCAGGATGTCGTCGCCGTAGCCGTAGTCGATGCCGTCCTCGACGTTGCGCCGGCAGAGCTCCATGTGGCGCGCCGCGGTGTCGCGCAGTGCCGCCTCGGCGGTCGCGATATGCGTCAACGCGCGCCCGTACCAGCGTTGGTTCTCGCGATCCTGAACACGCGGGGCGAACGGCGGCAGCGCGGTCGCCTTGGTGCGCATCAGGCGCTCGTACTCGTCGAGTGCGTTGTAGGCGCCGCCGACGGTGACGGCGGCGAGCGACATCGTGAAGATGCACATCGCTCGCCCCGAGTACATCGGGTTGCCGTGCAGCCGCGACCCCGGCGTCCCGCCGCCGACGTCGATGTCGATCATGTTCCCCTCGAAGCCCCAGCTCGCGGGGATCCGGCTGTGGTCGAAGCGGATGCTCTGCGAGCCCGATCCCTTGAGCCCGAGCATGTCGCCCCAGTCGTCGAGCATCTCCCACTCGCTGCGCGGCGCGACGAAGAGCAGCACCGGCGGCACGGCCGTCGGGTCGTCCGTCGGAAGGAGCGCCTGCCCCATGTAGAAGGTCGAGTACGGCGTGCCCGAGGCGAAGGCCACCTGCCCGTCGATCTCCCAGCCGCGCTCGTCGCGCGTCGCGGTGCCGACCGGCGCCGCCACTGAGCTCGCGCGGAAGTCGTGGCCCGAAAAGATCTGCTCCTGCGCCTCCGCCGGCCACCATGACGACACCATCAGCGCGTGGTTCATCGTGAGGCCGAGGCACCAACCGGTCGAGACGCAGCCGCGCGCGATCTCCTGGACGACGCGCATGTAGGTCGGCACATCGAACTCGTAGCCACCGAAGCGTCGTGGGACGTAGAGGTGGTAGAAGCCGGCGTCGAGGAAGCGCTGGTGCATCTCCGCCGAGTAGTAGGTCCGCTTCTCCGTGTCCGCCTGGTCGTCGATCAGCGCCTCGCGCATCGCGACCGCGCGCTCGACCATCTGGTCGGGTGTCAGGTCCGGCTCGGGTGCCGTCAGCGGCTGTGTCGTCTCTGGCGCGCTCATCAGGCAGTTCCTCCGGCGACGGGGGCGGCCGAGGCTCGCCCGGGTGTGCGCTGGGCCGGCGGTACGCCGGTCCGCATCCATTCGACCCGCCGCTCCATCGCGGCGAACGCCTGGTCGGGGTGTGTGAGAACGAAGAAGCGACGCTCGCGGATGGCGTCGACGACCATCCCGGCGACCTCAACCGGGTCCATGCCCGTCTCGGCCGCCAAGCTCCGCAGCTGGCCGAGGATCGTCTGGCGCATAGGGATCGTCTCGCTGAACGGCACGTCCTCGGGCCGGTTGCGCTCGGCATCGGGCATTCGCGTCCTGACGACCCCCGGACACAGGAGCGACACGCCGACCTGCTCGCCCCCGGCGAGGAGCTCGAGCTCGAGGCATTCGCTCGCGGCGAGGATCGCGAACTTCGACGTCGTGTAGGGGGCGAACGTCGGCAGCCCGGTGGCGAAGGCGGCGAGCGACGCCGTGTTCACGATGTGGCCCTCGCCCTGCTCGCGGATCAACGGCAGGAAGATCCGGCAGCCGTGGAGGACGCCCCAGAGGTTGACGCCGAGGACCCACTCCCAGGCCCGCTCGGGAATCTCTGCGAACGCGGCGCCGGTCTCGACCCCGGCGTTGTTGCAGAGGACGTGGACCGCGCCGAACTCCGCGATCGTCGCGTGGGCGAGCGCCTGCACGTCCGCGTCACGCGCGACGTCCGCGCGCACGCCGATCGCATTCGCGCCGCCGGCGCGCACCGCCTCGACCGCCTCCTCCAGCGGCTCCACCTCGACGTCCGCGAGCACGACCTTCATCCCTTCCGCGCCGAGCCGCTCGGCGAGCGCCCGGCCGATCCCGCTCGCCGCGCCCGTCACGACCGCGACGCGTCCCTCAAGCTGCTCCACGAGTTGGGTCTCCTCTCACGGTACACGTGTGCGCTGAGCGCATGATAGTCATGAGCCCCCCAGCGCGTTGCCGAACCGGTCGACGAACGCCATCTCCTCAACCGGCAGCCGCCGCAGGCGCGTCGGGAAGGGTCTCGCCGGGTACCCGGCGGCGATGTGACAGGCCGTCGAGAACTCGGCGGGGATCCCCAGCAGGGCCTTGACGGCGGGCTCGGCCGCCACCAGCAGTGTGGTGAAGGAGGTTGCGATGCGCTGCGAGCGCAGCGCGAGGCAGAGGTTCTGCGCCATCGGGTAGACCGACGCCCCGCCGACGATGCTGAGCCGGCCGAGCTCGGTGTCGGTCGGGTGGGTCTCCGCGATGTCGACGCAGACGACGACGATCAGCGGGTGCTGCCCGAAGTGCTCGGCGAAGTGATCGCCGTCGACGAGCGCCCTCTCGGGGTTGCTGAACCCGAGCTGCGTGATCTTGACGACCCCGGTCGCGGTCGTCATCCCGTGCTCGCCCGCCCTTACGGCGGCCGTCACCTCGCGCCAGAGCGGCAGGTAGAGCTCTCCGAGCTCGCGCCGCGTCCCGGCCGATCGCGAACGATCACGAAGCGGACGGGGTTGCGGTTGCCGCCGTTCGGCGCGAACCGCGCCATCTCGACCGCTCGGTGGATGACCTCGCCGGGGACCGGGTCGGGGTGAAGTACCGGCACGCGTGCTGCGTGCGCATGATCTCGCTCAGCTCCATCGCACTCTCTTCCGAGCGGTTATGCGTGTGTCTCGCCGAGGTAGCTTGCGACGAGGCGGTTGGTGTCCTTTCGAAGCTCCTCTGCCGAGCCCGACGCCGTCAGGGCGCCGTGGGCGAGCACGTACGCGCGGTCTGCGATCTCGAGCCCGAGCCGGACGTGCTGCTCGACCAGCACCACGGCGGTCGCGCGTGCGTCCGCCGAACTGCCGGACGACCGGCAGCAGCCGCTCGACGATCCACCGGCGCGAGACCGAGGCTCAGCTCGTCGAGCAGCAGCAGCTTGGGCTTGTGGATCAAGGGCACAGGCGATCCCCGAGATCTGCTGCTCGCCGCCGGAGAGCAGCCCGGCGCGGCGGCCCTGGGAGGTCGCGCAGCGCGGGGAAGTACTCGAACCACCTCCTCGACGTCGGCCGCGCTCGGGCGCACGCCGATGCCGAAGTGCTCGCCGACCGTGAGCCCGAAGAAGATGCCCCGCCCCTCGGGAACGTGCGCGATTCCGGCCGTGCGCGCGGCGCCTGGCGCGACACGCCGCGCGAGTCCCCGCCGTCCAGCCGGATCGCTTCCCGACACGACCTTCACGAGCCCGGAGATCGCGCGCAGCGTCGTGGTCTTGCCGGCGCCGTTGGCGCCGAGCAGCGCCACCACCTCGCCGGTGCGCCACGCCTCATCGAGAGGCCGCGCACCACCGGCACGTTGTCGTAGCCGGCGCTCAGCTCGGAGACCCTCGAGCATCGGCGCCGCCGTCGTCTGCGCTCGCGCGGTGCCGGACTCGGCGTGGCTGGGCGCGCCGCTCATCCCGAGCGCGCCCTCCGGCTCGAGGCCCCCGACGGTCGGATCGCGCACCCCGAGCTTGATCCTCGGCGCCGCCGAGATACGCGGCGATCACGCGCGGGTCGCGCTGCACCGCCTCGGGCGCGCCCTCTGCGATCAGCTCGCCGAACTCGAGCACGAGGACCCGATCGCAGATGCTCAGCACCAGGCTCATGTCGTGGTCGATGAGGAGCGTCGACTGGCCGCGCGTCGGCAACCGCGCGCAGGCGTGCGCCGAGGACCTCGCTCTCACGCGTGTCGAGCCCCGCCGCCGGCTCGTCCAGCATCAGCAGGCGCGGCCTGGCGGCGAGTGCCCGAGCCACGCCGATCCAGCTTGCGGTAGCCCTGGGAGAAGTCCGCCGGGTTCGCCTTCGCGGCCCAACCGAGATCGAAGAGGGCCAGCGTCTCGTCGATCGAATGCTGGTCGGCCGCGCGAGCGAAACGCGACCCGCCAGGCCGCGGAGCGCTCCTGGGCCACCATCAGGTTCTCCTCGACGAGCAGGTCGTCGAAGAGCTCGCCGCTCTGCCAGGTCCGCGCGAGGCCGAGCCGCGCGCGCTGGTGCGCGGGCAGCGACCTCGACGTCTCTGCCGTCGAGCAGGATCCCGCCGCTGCAGCGCACGAAGCCCGTGACGGCGTCCACGAACGTCGTCTTGCCGGCTCCGTTCGGGCCGATCAGGCCGACCAGCTCACCCTCGCCGACCTCGAGCTCACGTTGTGCAGCGCATGGACGCCGCCGAAGTCGACCGAGAGACCGGCGGTGGCGAGTACCGGTTGGCCGCCGGTGCGCGCGGGCCGTGGCTGCCGCGCGGTGCGCGGCGCCTGCGGCGCGGGCGACTCCTTGGGTGCGACTATCGGCGCCTTCTTGTGCGGCTTCGGCAGAACTCCGATCACCCCCTCGGGGTTCTGCAGCAGCGTGAGAATCAGGACCACGCCGCCGAACAGCAGGGCGTAGTTGCCGTTCACGCCGAACCACTTCTCGAGGGCGTAGGGGAGGAGCGCCTGCGAGGAGATCAGGCCCGCGAACACGCGCCGAGATCATCGCGATACCGCCGGCGTAGGCGAACGCGATCAGGCTGAGGGTCGTCACCGCGTCGAAGCTGCTCGGGGCTGACCGAGCCGGAGCTGTAGGCGTAGAGGGCGCCCGCGACCCGGCGATGAAGGAGCTGATGGCGAACGCGATCAGCTTGACTGGCGTGGGCTCACGGCGACCGCGCCGAGGCGCGTTCGTTGGAACGCACGGCGAGCATGCGCATGCCGAACCCGCCGCGGCGGATATAGCCGACCATCAGGAACACGAGCAACGTGACGCCGAGCGCCACCCAGCCGAAGACGGGCTCGGGATGTTGCCATCGAGACCGCGGAAGGAGTTGCTCGGGCCGAGATTGAGCCCGAAGAGGCCCAGGTTGGGAACGGGCGAGCCGCTCGTCCCCGCGCCGATCGCCGAGTTGTTGAAGTAGAAGTTGGAGATCGCGACGGCGCCGGCAAGCGTCACGATGACCAGGCTGACGCCGCGCACGCGCAGCGCCGAAACGGCTGTCACGAGCCCGAGCACGACGGCGGCGATGATCCCGACCAACGGGGCCCAGGGGAAGGGCACGCCGTGATCGGTGGCAAGGCGCGAGATCACGAAACCCGTGACGCCCGCGAGGCTGAGCTGCACGACCGAATCTGGCCGACGAAGCCCGTAATGAGGACGAGCGACAGCGCCATCACGGCGCCGATCTCGCTGTTGACTAGCGCCTGGCGGAAGTCGTAGGGAGGACCACGAGCGCCACCGCGCAGGCGGGCGCGAGCGGCACCGCGATGCTCGCGCGGCCTGGCGACGGCGCCGGAGATCACGCGCGCGCCAATTCCTGCTTCCTCACCGGCGTCCATCCCCGCAAGACCGCCGGCGCGGACATCCAGATCGGCATCTCCGCCGACCAGCTTGCCGCGCAGCAGATCGGGAATCGCATCTCGCTGCCATCGCTCGAACTGAGCTGCGACACCTCCGGTCCGGCCAGGCGGGCGCTTGCGATTCCGGTTACGCCTGCGCCTATCAAAACAACATCTCCTGGCGCAACGAGAACACTCCCATCCGCCGACCACCGATCCGCGCCTCGTCTTCGAGCGCCTCTTCGGAGCGGAGAGGATCCCGATCTCGCCGCCGGGCGCGCCGTCCGCGAGGCCTCGCGCAGGCATCCTCGATGTGGTGCTCGGCGACGCGCGGTCCCTGCAAGAAAGCTGCGGGACGCGCCCGGGCGAATCGCTCGCTTCCCACGCGTCGGTCCACTCGGTGCGAAGCATGCGTGCCGGCTTGCCGCTGATGACGCGGGAGCGGACCGTGTCCGACGACGTCGCGGCGAGGAGCTTCTCCTTGACGATGCCGTACCCGGCGTTGCCCGCCCCGGGCTCGAGCTTGTACTCGGCGCTGGTCAGCCACACGGAGCCCGTCCAGACGCCCTCCGCGCCGAGAGCGAGCGCAGCCGCCACCTGCGCGCCCGTGCCGATTCCGCCTGCTGCGAGCACCGGCAGGCCCTCGACGGCCGCGACGACCTCCGGCACGAGGACCATCGTGGTGATCTCCCCGGTGTGGCCGCCCGCTTCGTGCCCCTGCGCGACGACGATGTCGACCCCCGCCGCGCGGTGCGCGCGTGCGTGTTCTCCTTTGCCCGCGAGCGCAGCGACGAGAACCCCGCGCGCGTGGGCCTCTTCGATTACGTCTGCCGGCGGCGGACCGAGGGCATTGGCGAGGAGCTTGATGGGGTGACGCCAGGCAACCTCGAGCTGTGCGCGCGCTCGCGCGTGGACCCACGCGTTGATGCCCGCCGGCGCGGGTGCGCCCGGAGGCAGAGGCGGAACGCCGAAGCGCGCCAGCAGCTCCTGGACGAATTGCTTGTGCCGGTCGTCGATCATCGCTCCGAGTGCGTCGAGATCCTCGCCGCCGACGTGCTTGGCCGGCATGACGATGTCGAGGCCGTAGGGTCTTCCGCCGACGTTCGCGTCCATCCAGTCGAGGGCGGCCGCGAGCTCCTCGACGGTCGTGTATCGGATGGCTCCGAGCACGCCGAAGCCACCGGCTCGGCTGATTGCCGCGGCGACTTCCGGCGAGGGCGTGAACCCCACGATGGGCAGGTCGATGTTCAACGATTGGCAGATGCGGGTTCGCATGAGCGTTTGGTTCCAGGCGGGTCAAAGAGCCGTGAGGACGACGCGCGACCCCTCCGGATGGTGAACCGGGAGAGAGCGGACGCGCACAGTGGAGCGAGGGTCGTGTTCGACGCGGTAACGCGACAGGACCGCGTGAAGCATGAGCGTGAGCTGCTGGCGCGCGAAGGATTTGCCGAGCACACGCGCGGGCCGCCTCCGAATCCCACGAGCTTGCCCGCGACGGCGCGCTGCTCGCCGCGGGCCGGGCTCCAGCGCTCGGGGTCGAACGTATTCGGGTACTCCCAGCTCGCCGGGTCGCGGTGACCCAGGTACGGCGAGTAGAAGACGAGGACACCGCGGGGAATCACGTATCCATCGAAGGCGAAGTCCTGCAGCGGTATGCGCGGGAAGAAGAGCGCGCTCGGGTACATTCGCTCCACTTCGTTGAAAAACCAGCTCACCTGCTCGAGCGCGCGTGTCCGGTCGGGGTTGGCCACATCGGCGCCCAGCCGATCGCCGAGCTCGGCCCGCAAACGGTCTTGCCAGTCGCGACGGTGCGCGAGCTCGTGGAGTACCCAGGAGACTGCGCTCGCGGTCGTGTCGTAACCCGCCCAGAAGAGAAGGAGGAGGTGCTCGACGATTGCGTCGACGCCGAGGGCCTCGCCCGTCGAGTCGCGGTGATGCGCGAGCTGGCCGAGCAGCCCGTGTGCCGGGGCAGCGCGGGCGGCTTCGACGCGCGGGCGCAGCAAGGTCCCAGGCGTTCGCGCGCGCGGAGGGCACGATCGAGCCTTCCGAAGGGCACGCGCACGGGGACGGGGGCCATGATGCCGGCGATGAGCGCCTCAAACAACGGGCGGAACGCGTCGGTTTCGTCGCCGAGCCGGAGCCCGGTCAAGACGTTCGCGGCGACGTCGAAGGTCGCCCGCTGCCCGAGCAGGTACGCGTCGGTGCTGCCGGCGGCCGCGGCGCGCTCGGCGGCGCGCGACCAGATCTCGTGGATCCTCGCGCTGCACTCGGTTATCGCAGCTTGCCGACGGCTGGCGCGAGGATGTCGCGCGTCCGATCGTGGGCATCGCCGTCCTGGAGCATGATGCTCCCCTCGAAGACACGCTTCACGGCGGTCCGGGCGTAGCCCTGGCCGAAGCTCAGCTCCGTGCGGCGAGTGACGAGGATGGACTTGTTGGCTTCGTCCCCGACGAGCACCACCGCCGGAAAGACGAGGCGGGTCTTGAAGACCCTCCCGTGCCGGTCGAATCGTTCGTGCAAGAACCGGCGCGCGTCGCGAAGCAGGTGCGCGAGCTCGGCGAGCGAGCCCGAGCCGGGGATGTTGGCGAGGGGCCTAGACGTTGTTTACATCGTGTAAACCTAGGGCGCTCCGATGTCAACGCGCACATCCTCGCGCAACAAGCAAAGCGCGCGGCGAACCGCGCGCGCGGCGCGCGCCGCATCGAAGGAGCGGCTCTCCGCCGAGCAGCGACGCGCACAGCTCCTGAGGATTGCCGGCGACCTTGTCGCTCGCGAGGGAATCGATGGGCTCGAGCTCACGCGCCTCGCGTCGGAGGCCGGAGTCTCGAGGCCTATCGTCTACAGGTTCTTTCCGAACCGGCAGGCGCTCATCATCGGGATCCTCGAGGACCTGGAGGCTGAGCTCATTCGCCGGTTCCAAGAGGTGGCCAGGCGTCCGGTTCCGGAAGACGTCACGGCGGCCACGCGTCTCTTCATCGACGCCGTGTGCGACGCGATCGAGGCGAAGGGGATCGGACCGTGGGAGCTCCTGGGCTCCAAGGGGCCCGATCGAGTCGTGGCGGGGCTTGCGCAGAGGATCCAGGCGCGACTGCTGGCGCCGTGGTACGCGCGGGTGGCGAGGGCGACCGGCGCGAGCGCGCGCGAGGCGGAGACCGTATCGCGGATGCTCGTCGCTGCCGGGCGCGTCGTGCTCGAGGAGTGGTATACGGGAACGATTTCGCGCGAGAAGGCCGCGCGCGACGCAACGCGTGGCGTGAGCGCACTGCTCGCCGCATTCGCGCGCACGACCGCCAAGCCCTGAACCTCGGCGCGTCCAGTTGGAAAAATGCGCCGGGAGCTGCCTGGTCGGCGAGGCGATCGGTTACCTACCACGCGCGCTACGGGTGAATTGGTTTCGCGACGCGCGAGAGAGAGGAATGCTCATGTCCAGGCCGAGATGGCAGGTACTTTGGATCGCTCTGGGACTGCTTCTTCTGGTCTGCGCGGCGGCGCACTGCAGCGCGACGGTACACGCGGTGGCGGTCGACTCCGGCGTCGAGGATTCCCCGCCTGTGAGCGTGGGCGACACGGGCAGCCCGACCCCCGAGGCTTCCGATGCCGCTTCCGATGCGAAGGTCAAGACGACGATCCAGGGCGTCGGATCGAAGTGCCTCACCGTCTGCCCGATGCACCTGACCTGCGACCCCTACAAGTGGAAGGGGTTCTGCACCAAGACCTGCTCCTCGGATAGCGACTGCCAGGGCACCGGCGATCCGCCGGTCGTCGGCGTGTGCGCGTCCGACGGCCTCTGTTACAAGGCGTGCGATCCGGCGACCGGGTGCACCCGCACTCTGTGGACCTGCGTCGGCGATCCGGGCCACACCTACTGCGACAACTTCTACGACGCGCACTATTACAAGCCCGGCAGCGAAGGCGGCGAAGGCGGCGACGACGGCGGGACCGACGCGACGGACGACTCGGCGGCCTCGCCGGACTGACACGCGCACGTGCGGCAGGCGCTCCCCTGCGTGACGGCCAAAAGAGCGGCCGGTCTTGCGCGCCGCGCATGGCCGCCATAAGGAATAGTGCGTGCCGGCTTCGGCGCGATGCCCGGCCAACACGTGAGCGCGGTGTCGGTCCTGCTTCTCCTCGTCGTCGCCGTCGTCGCGTTCGCGGCGGGATTCGCCGCGGCTCGCGTGCGTGTCCGCCGCGCAGCGCTTGCGCCCGTCCCCGACGCACCGCTTGCCGCTCCCGTGGACGTCGCGGGAGAGCCGGCACGCATCGCGTTCACGAACCATGCAATCGAAGGCTCGCGCGAATGGGCCACGGCGATGGGCGACCTCGGCACGCGGATGCGCGAATCGGGCGTTCGGCTCGTGGTCTTCACCCACGGCTCGTTCGTCGGGGATGACCCGCTCGCGATCGCGAGCCTACTCGACGACGCGATACCTTTGCTCCCCGAGATCGGGCGCAAGCTGCGGGGCTTGACCCGCGCTCACCTCTCGCGCCTGCTCGGCGATCTCTCGAATTTCCCAACGAGTACATCGGTGCGTTCGCCCGTGCGACGGGCGTGGACGCAGTCGGCTTCACCTGGTCCGGTGAGAACCACCACGCGGCACGGGTGCAGGGTGCGGTTCGCCTCGCGCGAGCCGTGGCGCTCCACCGGGGCGGCGCCCTCAAGGCCGGCGACCGCGCGCTGCTGGTAGGCCACAGCCACGGTGGGCAGCTGTTTGCGATCCTGAGCCAGCTGCTCGCGCGTGCCCGCGGCTACGAGGAGCTCGTCGCCGCTGCAGGCGCGCGGGGCGAGGACCTCGGCGCACTGGACGAGCACCTCGGGCTGCTGCGGCGCTGCCCCATCGACGTGGCGACGTTCGGTACGCCGCTCCGGTACTCGTGGGCGCGCGCGGCGGGTTTCCGCCTGCTTCACATCGTCAACCACCGGGGCACCGAGGCCCGCGGGCCCGCGCTGCTGGGAGTCCTTCACACGCGCCAGGGCGACTACGTGCACCAGCTCGGCGCCGACGGCTCGGACTTCCCGGCGCTGACGGCGAGCGAGCGTGCCATGAACGCGCGACTCGACGGCATCCTGGGCGATGGCACCAGCCTGCGCGTTTGGCTTCGAAACGTCTCCCGCGGGCTGCGCGTCTCGCCGCATGGGCGGACGGTCCTCGTGGACTACGGGGATGTCGCTCGGGGGCTGCCGAATTTTCTCTCTTCGGGTCTCGGTCACGCCGCGTACACGCGCCGCGAAGCCATGCTGTTTCACGCCAATCTCATCGCGGATCACTTCTATCCGCCGGTCGGCGCCCCGGCGCGCGAGACATGGTCCCGGCGCGTGCGGGCCTGGGTGGCTCCGAACCGCCCGCTCTTGCCTGCGCGCCGTCAGCCCTCGACACCAGACAGCTGAGCCGCCGTCAGCTTGCCGACCCGCGCACTCGTTTTTCGAGGTCCAAGTAATACGCCACCAGATCGCGCTCCGTGTGTCCCAAGGCGACGAATCGGTAGATGCGACCGATGGGCCAGCATCGCGCCGCGGGCGGCACGAGCATGGCCCAGTACCCACACTCGCTGGGCCCGACATCGGCCCAAGCGCCACCGAGGGCGCGCGCGATGATTTCGCTCAGCAGGGCGCCGTGCCGCAAGAGCTCGGACGTGGTCCTCGGATCGGCGAGCGATGCCCCGATGTAGCGCTGGGCCAGGTGCCGCTGCATGAGATCGATGGCGATGACGTTGCAGCGAAGAGTGGCCCCGTACCAGAGGCGGTAATCGCGCCCGATGGTGCGAGCGAGCCGGGTCATCGCGACGCGTGCCTGCGCCGGGTTCGCCGGCGTGTCGCCTATCGGCAAAAGGTCCTCGCTCGCTCCGTGCGGAAGCGTGAGGGACTCGACGAGCTCGGGGTCGTATCGCACCGGGGGCCCCGTGCGCACGGGGACTGACGAACCGCGAGGAATCGGCGCCGCTCCCGGCGTCCAGAACGACGCGTTGCCCGCGGGTGCGATGGGCGGCAGGGAAGCGCCTGGCGGGGCCGCTCGGAGCCCTGGTATGTCCTCGACGACGGAGGCCTGGACCTCCAACACGCGCTCGACGGGCGGTGCGCGGCGAACGGCGATTGGCTCCGGCGGGATGGTCACCTGCGGCTGGACCGCCGGCGGCGCGTTGGACACGCTCGTCTTGGCGGTCTCCTCGAGAATCTCCAGGGCGATCATCCGGGCGCTCTCGCCGGCGCTGGCGTCGTCCGCGAGTCTCCGAGCGAAGTAGCGGGCGTGGGCCTCCTCACCGGCGGCAAGCCACGCCCGCGCCGCGACCAGCTCGGCTTCGTGAAAGTGGGCCTGTTCGCCGGCGAGCAGAGAGAGAGCCTGCGCGACTTTTTGGGGTGACTCGTCCCCGCGCACGAGCGCAGCACGCGCCCGCAGGTAACGGATGCCCGGGTTGCGACCCTGCTGGCGCTCGAGTGCGTCGAGGCGAGAGTCGACGCCGGTCGCGTCGCCGCCGGCGAGCTGGCGCTCGACCTCGCGGAGCGCGGGATCCGCCAGCGGACTGCGCGGCTGCGCGCCCGAGGTGAGCACACTCTCGAGAAGCTCGAGGTGAGACCTCAGCTTCGGAGCCGAGTCCGCCGCCATTCGTTCCCGCACGCGCGCCAGGAGCGACTCGCGTACCGCGGCTTCCGCTTGCGGCTCGAGCTCGACGCCCAGAGGGTTCGACGACAGCTCGCGCAGGCGCGCCGGAATCTCGCGTACCGAGTCGAGGGAAAGCCGACGGTAGGTGCGCTCGCCGGAACGTCCGGTGCGAGTCAGGTTGGCTGTCGCGAGCTGCACGGGCGTCGTGCCCGTGACTTCCGAGAGAACTGCGGCGAGATGGAGCGCCTGAAGCCCCCAGGCTGCTTCCCGCCCGAGCGCGGCCGAGAGCGGCGCGAGCTGGAGCCACGCTCCGTCGTAGCTTTGCGTGGCCGAGCGATACACGGCGCCGTCGAAGAGCTCCTGAGGCCCCAACTTGGCGGCGACACCGCCGACCGTGGCGCCGCGCGCGAAAGACGCCCGCACCGCCGGCGGGATGGCCTGAGCGGCCTGAGCCGCGAGCTCGGGCGTGATTCCCGCCCTTGCCAGTCGCGCGAGCGCTTGCCGCGCGGTCGTGATGTAGCCCATCTCCCGCACGGTGACGGGATCCGACGACCGAAGAACGATTTCACCGGCATCAAAAAGAACGTACTCGGCTGCAAAGGCACCATCCACGCACCGAACCACGACCCGCTCCCCAAGCCGCAAGCTCGTGGATGCTCTGAGAACGGTTGAAGAAACGCCTATGGCCATGGCCATCAGGAAGGGTACGAGAGTGTGCGGCGCGACGCACGTGGAGGATTGGGCTGATTCGTTGCTCGCCTCCGCTCGTCGGCAAGCGGAGCTATAATAAGCAGCCTGTGGTGTCCCATGATCGACGAAAATACCGCCGCATTCGGGCGCCCGTGTATTGCCGCCCGGCGGGAATGCAGTTTTTGGCGCGTCACCACGAACCCATCGACATAAGCCTCGGGGGAGTGCGCATCTACAGCGACGACAAGCTTCGTATCGGCGAGCTCTTGAAGATGGAGTTCTTCTTGCCCGATGTCGCCCCTGTAACCTACACGGCGGAGGTCGTCTGGATCGAGGCGCTTCCGCCCCATAGCCCTGCTCGTTTCGACGTCGGGCTGAAGTTCATCCAGCTCGAGCCCGCGGCCATCACGCTGCTGATGGGCGTTCTCGGGCCACCGGAAGACGCGCCAGACGAGCAGTGAGGCGCGACCGACCGCGCCGCCGCGCGCGCGCGCGCGCCAGGTCGGCGCGCGCGACCGAGCCCGGTAACTTCGCTTGTCACCCAAAGTGCAGACTGGACAGCAGCGGCGCCCGTGGTAATCGATGCAATCGTCGCGTAGTAGCCCCAGGCTCGCTGGCGGGGCGACACGCCGAATTGCGCGTCCAACGTCATGACCAAGCAAACAGCTCAAAATCTGAACCTGCTTGCCGACTGCAGCATCCTCTTCGTCGCGTCGGGCGTCGCGACGCATTTGCCCGGGGCCTGGTGGCAGTGGCACTGGATGGTGTTTCTCGGGATGTCGACCGGCTCGATGCTGGTGTGGACCGTCGCCGGGCGCGTTCTTCGGCATTACGACGTCGGCAACGGGCGCGGCGTTCGGGGAGATGTTGCGCTCACGGCTCTCCTCATGGCCGTGATGCTGGCGACGATGGGTGTGCTGCGCTGGTTCGTGCCTCGGTATGCGGCGGGCAGTGACCTGGAGCGATTCGCCGTCGTCGCGGTGCCCGCGATTCTCTGGCTACGGCTCACGACGAGCTGGATTCGACGCCGAGAAGTTCCCACCGAGCACGTGCTCGTCATCGGAATCGGCCCGCTCGGACGGCACACGGGCCTCGAGATTCGCGACCGCGGCGAGCATCGCCGCCCGTTGGGTTACCTGCGCTTCGGGGACGAAGTCCCGCACGACCGATTGCCCGCCGATTCTCATGGGCGTGGCGGCGGACCTCGAGGACCTGCTGAAGAAGCACGTCGTGAGCGAGGTGTACATCGCAGGCAACCGCGACTCGCACCATGCCGAGATGCAGGGAGCGATACGCGTTCTCGAGAAGTTCGGCATCCCGTTCGCGCTGCCGGCTTGCGGCTTCCGATTCGGACGGGCCCGACCCGAGCACGAGCGAGCCATTGCCGACGGCTACATCCACTATCTGAGCGTGCAGAGCAAGCCGTTCCAGATGCTGCTGAAGCGGGCCTTCGATCTGCTCGCGTCCTTTACGGCCCTCGCGCTCCTTTCGCCGCTCTTCGTGGTCGTGGCCGCGCTCATCAAGCTCACGTCACGCGGGCCCATCTTCTTCAAACAAGAGCGCGTGGGCCTTCACGGGCGCACGTTCCACATGCTGAAGTTCCGCTCGATGGTCGCCGACGCAGAGGCCCTGAAGGCTCGCCTCGCCGCACAAAACGAGCAGGGGGGGCCCGTCTTCAAGATCCGTCGCGATCCGCGCATTACCGGAGTCGGCCGCTTCATCCGGAAGTACAGCATCGATGAGCTGCCCCAGCTCATCAACGTTCTGCGTGGCGAGATGAGCGTCGTCGGCCCGCGGCCGCCCATTCCGCAGGAGGTCGCCAAGTACGAGGCGTGGCAGCGCCGGCGGCTCTCGGTGCGCCCGGGGCTCACCTGCGTGTGGCAGGTCAGCGGCCGCAACGAGATCTCCTTCGAAGAGTGGATGTATCTGGACATGCAGTACATCGACCACTGGAGTCTCGCGCAGGATTTCCAGCTAATCCTGAAGACCTTCCCTGTGGTACTCACAGGTCGCGGCGCGAGTTGACGGGTGGACACCTTCAGACGCACGGTCGTTTTGGTGGAAGACCACCCCACCCAGCGGGAGGCCATCCGCCGGTGTCTCATGGAGAACCGCTTCCACGTGGAGGCGACGTCCGACTACCACGGCGCCGTGAAGGTTCTCGAGACGTGCGTGCCCGATTCTCGTGTGCCTCGATCTGACACTGCCGCGGGAATCGGGCTTCGAGCTTTGCGAATACATTCGGGCCGACGGGCGCCTTCGCTTCGTCCCGGTGCTCGTCATCAGCGATCGGAGCTCGCCCGAGGACATGGCGCACGCCGAAGAGGTGGGCGCGAACGCGTTTCTGAAGAAACCGTTCCGTCGCGATCGGCTCATCAAGTACGTCAGCGTCCTCCTGGACGGGCCCAACGCGAGTCGGCCGAGCGTCCGGCGCCTGCAGCGTACGGATTGCCCGCCGCGCTGAGCGGGGCTACGGCCCGGGTTCGAGGGCGACCGGTCCCGGGCGGAGGCGAATGACGCAGCCCATCGCTGCGAAGTAGACCTCGGTGGCGCAGGATGCCAGCCGCTGATGGGCTCGTCCGCTGACGTCCCGGAACAACCGACCGAGGGGCGTCTCCGGCACGATGCCCATTCCCACCTCGTTCGTGACGACGACGGTCGCGAAAGGCGCGGCGAGCAACGTGCTCGCGAGCGTATCGACCGCGGCCAGCGCGCTGGGTTCGCCGTCTCCACGGACGAGCAAATTCGAAAGCCAGAGCGTCAAGCAATCCACCACGACGACGTCGACGCCGCGCAGCGAGGCGAGGCGCTCGGACAGCTCGAAGGGTGCCTCGACGGTGGAGAAGGCGTCGCCGCGCTCCTCGGCATGTCGCTCGATTCGTAGGCGCATTTCCTCGTCGAGCGGCTGGGCCGTTGCCACGAAGACGCGCCGTGGACCGAGCGCGCGCGCCCGCGCGAGCGCGAATGCGCTCTTTCCCGATCGCACGCCGCCGCCCACGAGGGCGATGCTGGTCACGGGTGCCTCCGCTGCGCGTTCCACGTGCACACAGGGGCCCTGTCAGCTATCCCCGTGGCTCCGGCTCGTCAAGTGTGACCGCGAGCGACCGCCGCATGCGTATGCACGATCCGCCTCTCTCGCCTGGGTTGTCCGAATGCGTGGAGCGCTTCTCGGACGAGGCTCGGCGCGCGGTGTACGAGGTCATCTCGCTTCGCAGAGACGTGCGGCACTTCCGTGCAGGCGCAGAAGTTGACGACGCGACGCTCATGCGGATTCTCGCCGCCGCGCATCTCGCGCCCAGCGTTGGCTTCTCGCAGCCGTGGGGCTTCGTCGTCGTCCGGGAGCGCGAGCGCCGCGAGCGCGTCCGCGAGAGCTTTCTCCGATGTCGGGAGGCCGAAGCCGCGCGCTTTCCGCCCGGCCGCCGCGAGCAGTACCTCGCATACCGCCTCGAGGGAATCGTGGAGGCGTCCCTCAATGTGTGCGTCGTGGTCGATTCTGCGATCGCGGGGCGAGGCGATTCTCGGGACCACGGCGCAACCCGAAGCCGTTCGGGCGAGCGCGTGCTGCGCCGTGCAGAATCTGTGGCTCGCCGCGCGGGCCGAGGGGGTGGGCGTCGGGTGGGTGAGCATCGTGGAAGCGGCGGTGCTCCGGGCCGAGCTCGCGCTCCCGGCCGGGGTCGAGCCCATCGCGTACTTGTGCGTCGGGGTTCCGCAAGCCTTTCGCGCCCGACCGATGCTCGAAGAGACCGGGTGGCTCGAACGGCGCGATCTCGGGGAAGCCGTCCATCGCGAGCGATGGGGCGAGCGCAACCCGCCGTTCGAGCACGCAGCGGAGCCGGTTCGAGCGGGCTCGGGTCCGCCCCTCGATTTGCGTGCTGAGGCGACGTCCCCGGCAGAAGGCCGACCGTTCGACGAGCAGGCGGAGCAGGCGGCTCGCGCGCACCAGAACGACCTGACGAAACCGAAGGGCAGCCTCGGGCGCCTCGAGGAAATCGCGGCGTGGTACGCGGGGGCCACCGGCTCGTTCCCTTGCACCCCGC
The DNA here is from genome assembly GCA_963720145.1 of uncultured delta proteobacterium. Taxonomy (GTDB): domain Bacteria; phylum Myxococcota_A; class Polyangia; order Polyangiales; family Polyangiaceae; genus Palsa-1150. Next base: position 548,641 of record CAVREO010000020.1, on the reverse strand, counting down.
CCGAGCACGCATCGGTCGCGGTGTTCGCTGCGGACCACGGCGTCGTCGTCGAAGCCGTCAGCGCTTACCCGTCGCAAGTCACGGCGGCCATGGTCGGCAACATGATGTCCGGCGGCGCGGCGATCAACGTCCTGGCGCGGCGCCATCGGGTCGCGCTCGCGCTGGTCGACGTGGGAGTGGCCGGGGACCTGAGCGCCGTTCCGAGCGATCCCGAGGTCCGCCTGTGGCGCGAGAAGGTCCGCGCCGGAACGGGCAACCTCCGACGCGAGCCGGCCATGACGGTGGCCGAGGCCCGTGCGGCGATGGCGGTCGGCGCTCGCGTCGCCGACGCCTGCGTCGCGTCGGGCGCGCGCATCCTGGGGACCGGCGAGATCGGCATCGGCAACACGACGGCGGCCGCCGCCCTCACGTGCGCGCTGACCGGTGCGCCTGCCGCCGAGGTCGTCGGGTTCGGCGCCGGCATCGATCAATCGACGCGCACCCGGAAGATCGCCGTGGTCGCCGACGCCCTGCAGCGGCACGCCCCTCGTGCGAGCGACCCCGTGGGCGCGCTGGCGTCGGTCGGCGGGCTCGAGCTGGCGGCCGTCGCGGGTTTTGCGCTGCGCGGGGCCGAGCTGGGGGTCCCGGTCGTTCTCGACGGCTTCTTGGCGGGAGCCTCGGCGCTCGTCGCCCGCGCGCTTCGTCCGGCTGCCGTCCGCTTCTTTCTCGCCTCGCACGAGTCGCCGGAACCCGGGAGTCACGTCGTGCTGGAAGCGCTTGGCCTGAGGCCGCTCCTGTCGCTGGGCCTGCGCCTCGGCGAGGGGACGGGCGCCGTGCTGGGAATCGAGCTCGTTCGCACGGCGGTCGCGCTCCAGAGCGAGATGGCGACGTTCGCGACGGCGGGCGTTCCTCGGGGCCGCGCGTGAGCGCACCGGTGCGCGGCGCGCGAGCAGCGTTCATCTTTCTGACCCGCATCCCGGTCGGCGGCCCTCCGTTGGGGCCCGCCGATTGGGCATGGGCCCCCGCGCATTTCCCTCTGGTCGGTCTCGTCCTCGGCGCGGGGCTGGCCGCCGTTCACCACCTGCTCTCGCCGCTCGGCCCCCTTGCGGACGCGACGCTGGTCGTCGGCGTGTCGCTCCTCGTCACCGGCGCGCTCCACGAGGACGGCCTGGCCGACACGAGCGACGCGCTCGGAGGCGCATACGACCGGCAGCGCGTGCTCGAGATCCTCAAGGACAGCCGCGTCGGGACCTTCGGCGCGTGCGCTCTTCTGGTCTCCGTCGTCGGCCGGATTGCCCTGCTTGGTCAGCTGGGGCGCTCCGCCCAGTGGGCGCTTCCGCTGGTCGGCTGCGCAGCCCGCGTGGCTCCCGTCTGGCAGATGGTCGCGCTGTCGCACGTCTCCCGCAGCACCGCCAAGAGCCGCGACATCGTGGGCGCGACGTTCCCGCAAGCGTTCGCCGCGACGGCATGGCTCGCGGCCGCGGCGGCCTGCCTGGTCCTCCACGGCAACGTGAGCGCGTCGCGATTCGCGGCGTTCGCCGGCACGCTCGCGGCAGTCTCCCTCGTCACAGGGTGGCGGTACGCGCGGCGTGTCGGAGGCATAACCGGGGACTTCCTCGGCGCGACCGAGCAGCTCTGCGAGCTCGCGGGATACGCCGTGCTCGCGTGGGGCGTAGCTTGATGTCTCCAGCGGTCACCGCGCCGCGGGCGGCGACAGTACGGTCTTGGGCATCCCCATCTCGCGGTCGGTCGAGTCCTGCGGAACGAAGCGGTCCCCGTTGAGGTCCTGGACGTCCATCGTGATCTCGATCGCGATGTTCGGCGGCGTGCACCCGTCGCCGCACAAGTAACGCAGACCCAGGTCGAATCCCGTGAGACCCGCGACGACGGACGGAATCCAGGGGGTGTAGAGCGGATCGTTCGAGTTCGAGCGATTCTGCGGGTTGAAGATGTTGTTGGCGATCGTGGTCGCGTTGAAGCCGTTGGGGTTGTTCGGGCCGGCCTTCGCCGCGGGGCTCGCGAGGAGGTTCATGACCGACGCGAGCTTGATGGCGATCTCCTGCATGTCGTCGGTCGTGAGCGTGCCCTCGAGGCGCGATTTGCCAGGCGCAACGAAAGCCAGGTCGTAGCCGAAGTTGGGGACGGTCGTGTCCTCGTCCACCACCTGCACGCCGGGGTTGTAGCGAACGAACTCGTTCCACGGATCCACCAGCATCCAGATGGTGTGCTGATCGGCGTCGAGGTTCGAGATCGTGTAGTGGACCTCCACGCTCTCGTCCGAGGCATGGAGAAATGGCGCTCGCGGATACGGCGTACCCTTCGGCGCGGGCCCGAGGGCCCCGAGCTCCGCGCCGCTCGGCCTGCGGACGGGCAACCGGACGGGGATCTGCACCTCGTATATCGAGGTGTTCTGGTCCGCGTAGTACGGCGTCTTGAGTTGGCTGCTCATCGCGAGGTCGATCGGGGACGTCACCTGGTCCGAACCGGCGGGCGCACAGGCGCCGGCCGCGACGCCCAGGCAAGCGAGGGCGATGGGCGCGAGCGCGCCCGCGTCGTGGCCGCGCCTCCGATGGGGTGGCCGGCCCGCGCGTTTGGGGGGCTGGGACCCGTCGGCGCCGGCGAATTCTCGGGACATTCCGCTCATCAAGCTTCTCCCAGTGCGACGCACGTGCCAAGCGCCCGACGGGGGCGATGTGTCCGCATGTCGGAGTGATGCTGTCGTCGCCTCGATCGGCTGCGTGCGATGCGAAACGCAGCGTACCCCCGCAGGCCTGGGAGGAGAGGTCATCGCCCGGAAATCCCGGGACAAGCCGCTCTTTGGCCGGCACTCGACGCGTGGCACGCGGCAAGCACCGAGAAAGGCCGCGAGAGGGCAATTGCAAGCTCTCGAGAGAATTGCAGCATTACGGCGAAAGGCTGGCGAATCATGGACAACGCGATGCGTGGCTCCGCGTCTTGGATCTTCCTGGCGGGCGCTCTCGGGCTCAGCCCAGTGGCCTGCGGCACCTCCGACAACTCCGGCGGAGATACCTCCTCCAGCGGCGGCAGCTCCGGCACCGGCAGCTCCGGAGGATCCAGCGGAGCGGGGTCCGGCAGCTCGAGCGGCACCGGCAGCTCCAGCGGCACCGCATCGAGCGGATTCGGGCAGCGGCAGCTCGAGTGGCGGCACGAGCGGCGGGAGCTCCGGAACGAGTAGCTCGGGGAGCACGAGCGGCGGGAGCTCCGGGGGAACGAGCGGCGGCAGCTCGGGCAGCTCGAGCGGGAGCACCTCGGGCGGCCCGTACACGGGCATTCAAGTGTCCGGCACCGGGTTCGTCGACGGCAAGGGCGCCGAGTTCATCCCGCGCGGCATCGCTCCCGGCGAGTGGCACAATATCGAGTCGTACTTCCTCGGGTTGAGCCTCAATAGCGACTCGCCCGGTATGGGCATGACCTCGCTGAAGACGAAACTCGCGACTGCGATGGGCCAGTCCGGCGCCGACGCCTTCTTCACGATGTGGGACGCCAACATCCTGACCGCGTCCGACGTGATGCAATGGGGGACCTGGGGCGCCAACACGGTACGCCTACCGATGAACTGGCACGACCTGACGACCGCCGACGGCATGTACATCGAGGCGGGCTTCCAGGTGATGGACCAATTCGTCAGCTGGTGCAAGGCGGCCGGCATCTACGTGATTTTCGATCTGCACGCCGCTCCCGGCGCGCAGAACTGCGAAGAGATGAGCGACACGCCCGACGGCATCGCGCACCTCTGGAGCGAGCCCACCAAGTACCGGCAGTGGACGATTGACCTCTGGCAGACCATTGCCAAGCGGTACGCCAACGAGCCGGCCGTCATGGGCTACGACCTCTTCGACGAGCCGTACGACGACGAGAACAGCGGCGACTTCAAGGCCGGCGCGGCGACGACGCTCCTCCCCATGTACCAGGACCTCACCAAGGCCATCCGCGCCGTCGACCCGAACCACATCATCATCTTCGAGGGCGCGCAGTGGTCGACCGGCAGCGGCTTCAGCGGCCTCGAGCCTGCGGCCGCGGATCCGCAGTCGGCGTGGTCGTTTCACGAGTACATCGATCTGTCGAAGGACACGAACATGAAACAGTCCGACTTGGACCAGTACATCGCCGTGCGGACGAGCACGGGCCGCCCCATGTGGCACGGCGAGACCGGCGAGCACAGCTACGCGTGGCTGATGAACACGATCAAGCTCGACGAGATGAACAAGATCGGCTGGAACATGTGGACGTACAAGAAGGCCAACGACAAGGGCAACGACTATTCCCCGGGCGGCACCGATCCCACGCAGGCCTATGGGATCAACGAGCCGGCCAACTACAGCGCGATGCAGACGTATCTGAACGGCGGCACCATGCCCTCGCAGACCGTGGCGAATACCGTCATGATGGCGTTCGCGGCGAACGCGGCGACCGCGTCGTGCCAGTACAACGCAGGCTGGGTGAAGGCCGTCTGGAACAAGTGACGGACGCGTGCAGGCTCAGTGCAGCCACGGATCGTAGGTGAGCTTCGCGAACGCACCGGCAAAGAAGACGCCGTAGCCGTCGCCTTGCACCGGCCCGCTGCAGAGATTGTTGATCTGCAGCGGGTTCCCGGGGTCGACGTTGACCGTCGCGCACGCCTTCGTCGCGAACGTACGCGAATATCCGACGCTCGGACCGACGGAGAAGACCGGGGCCAGGCGCCAGTCGAGCCCCGCGGTCAGAGACGCAACGACGCCCTGCTCCTCGAGCAGGTATTGCTGCAGCTCGGCGGTGCCGCTCCCTTGCGTGGCGAGGCGAACGTAATTCGCGTTGTCGTCCGAGTAGCCGACGCCGAGCTCGAGCCAGGGCTCCACGCGCGGATGCAGGCCGATGACGTAGTAGCGGGCGTACGCCGCGAGCGACCAGTACTGGCGCTCGAGCTGAGAGGTCGAGTCGCTGTAGTCGCCGGTGTCGGTGCCGTCGTTGACCCAGAAGGACGCGTAGGAGAAAGAAGCGCCCGCGCTGAGCCACGGCAGGAAACGATACCCGAGCGAGAGGGAGAGACCGAACGGGCTGGGACCGTAGGGCGCCTCCTTGCCGTCGAGGATGTCGCCTGTCGGATTGGCCGTGTAACTGGCGCCCGGATACAGATTCGCGGATTGGACCGGCGACTGGCCGTTCGGTAGCATCACCCCGAAGCGGACTTCCAGCTCGAGTCCGCGCCTGCCAGTCGTCTCCCACGCCGAAGGTGGCGGCGGAGGACGGGGGGGCTCGGTGGCCACGAAACGCGTCGGCTCGGGCGCGTTCGGATCCGTCGGGCTGATCTGCGCGAGGGCCGAGGCCGGAGCGAGGAGAATGGCCGTCGCAAGCGGAAGGCATCGCATGGCGGGCGCGAGCCTAGCAGTGGCGGTGCCTCTTGCCTCTCGCGGCGCCCTGGGCCACCAAGGGCGTATGCCCAATCGACTGGCCCGCGAGGCGTCGCCCTATCTGCTGCAGCACGCGAACAACCCGGTCGAGTGGTACCCCTGGGGCGCGGAGGCTCTTTTTCGCGCGAAGCGGGAAAACAAGCCCATTCTGCTGAGCATCGGGTACTCGGCGTGCCACTGGTGCCACGTGATGGAGCGCGAGAGCTTCGAGAACGAGGACATCGCGCGCGTGATGAACGAATGGTTCGTCAACGTGAAAGTGGACCGCGAAGAGCGACCTGATCTCGATCAAATTTACCAAGTCGTCGTGCAACTCATGGGTCGCAGCGGCGGGTGGCCGCTCACCGTGTTTCTCACGCCGGATCAGAGACCGTTCTTCGGCGGCACGTACTTTCCGCCGGTCGACCGCTACGGCATGCCGGGCTTCCCGAAGATTCTGCAGGCCGTATCCGACGCCTTCCGCGCGCGCCGCGACGAGGTCGACGCCCAATCGGCGGAGCTCACGCGCGCCATCGGCGAGGCGACCGCGGGCGCGCGGACGCAGGACCCGGGCGCGCTCACGCCGGCGCTCCTGTCGCGCGCCCGCGAGAAGCTGCTCGCGCGCTTCGACGAGGACAACGGCGGGTTTGGACACCGCCCGAAGTTTCCCAACACGATGTCGCTCGATGTGCTGCTGCGCGCGGGCGACGGAGCGCGTGTCTCGCGCGCGCTCGATGCGATGCGCGCGGGCGGCGTCTTCGATCAGCTGGGCGGCGGCTTTCATCGATACTCGACCGACGAGCGCTGGCTCGTGCCGCATTTCGAGAAGATGCTCTACGACAACGCGCTCCTCATGCGCCTCTACGTCGACGGCTGGCGCGCGCTCCGGCAGCCCCGGCACGCCGAGACTGCCCGATGGATAGCCACGTACGTCATGCGCGAGATGCAGTCGCCCGAGGGCGGCTTCTACGCGACGCAGGACGCCGACAGCGAGGGCGCCGAGGGTCGCTTCTTCGTATGGACGCCGCGGCAAGTCGACGAGGCGTGCGGCGGGGACGCCGAGGCCGCGCGCGCGGCCAAGCGCGTGTGGGGCATCACCGAAGCCGGCAACTTCGAGGAGACGGGGGCCACCGTGCTCAGCGTCGTGGAGTCGCCACGTGACGACGACGAGCGGCTGGCGCTCGAACGGGCGAGGCAGGCCATGTGGGCGGTGCGCGAGAAGCGCCCCAAGCCGTTCCGCGACGAGAAGGTCCTCGCCAGCTGGAACGCGATGATGATCGGCGCGATGGCGGAGACCGGGGCGGCGCTCGACGATCTGGAGGTCCTCGCCGCCGCCGAGCGCGCGATGGGGTTCGTCGAGCGCGTCCTCGTGTCGCGCGAAGACGGCGGCAGAGCGCGCGTGCTCCGGTTAGCCAAGGACGGCGTCGGCCGCGGCGGGGGATTTCTCGACGACCACGCGGGAGTCGCCGACGCCGCCCTCGATCTGTACGAAGCCACGGGCGCGCCGCGCTGGGTGGCTCTCGCCCGCGCCATCGCCGACGCGACCCTGGCCCACTTCTTCGACGCGGCGTCCGGCGGGTTCTTCTTCGTTCCGGACGACGGCGAGAAGGTACTCGTGCGCGCGAAAGACCCTTACGACCATGCCGTGCCGAGCGGTGCCTCGGTCGCTTGCCGCATGCTGCTGCGGCTGGGTGGGCTCGTCGACCCGAAGTACGCCGAGCCAGCGACCCGCGCCCTCGAAGGCGTCGCGCAATCGGCCGCGGGCAACCCGATGGCCATGGGCAGCGTACTATGCCTGGTCGATCGCCTGCTTCGCGGCACGGTCGACGTCGTCCTCGTGGGACCGCGGGCGAGCTCCGCCACGGGGGCCCTCGCGCGCAACGTCTTCCGGGCCGCGCTCCCGGATCGCGTGGTCGCCTGGCTCGACGCCGCGGACCCGCAGAGCGCCGCGGCTTGCCGCGTGCTCGCCGAGGGAAAGGCCGCGCACGGCGGGCCCGTGGCCTACGTGTGCCGCGGCAACGCGTGTTCATTGCCGGTAGGCGACCCGGGGGAGCTCGCCGAGACCCTGGCGTCGCGGCCGGCACCGGGTGCCACGTAAGCGGACTACTCCGCGCCGCGCCGTTCGCGGGACGGCCCGCGCACGTCGCGATGAGCGCTCGGGCGGGTCGAGGGGGAGCGGCCTGCGGCGGCGCCTTCGGCCGATCGCATCTTTTGTACGGCGTCGACCGGGCGACCCGCGGCGAGCAGCTCGGCCTCGAGCACGTCGAGCGCCGGGGCCATGAGATCGGTCCTCGCGAAACGCCCGGCGCGGCCGGCCGCCACGCGCGGCAGGATGGCCACGATGCGCCTCACGCCGTCGGCGATGCGACGGGGCACGGCTACGCGCTCGATGATGGGATCCAGAAACTCGCCCGACGCGCGGATCTTGTCGCGCTCGCCGGCGCACGCCTCGTCGAGCGGCTCTTTGAGCAGCACGGTCCACAGGACGACGTCGTCGAGCGGTCGGCCGCGGGCGCGCCCCATGGCGTCCACGGCGTCCATCTTGCGGAAGAAACGCTGCGCGCCGCCGGCGGTCGCCTCCTCGTCCTCCAGGAACGCGGCGAGCTCGGGGAGGAGGACCGACATCGCCCCGGTCTCCCACATCAGCCAGGCCGACCGGTGCGCCGCGCCCCCGCGAAGCAGCCGCAGGATCTCTTCGAAGACGCGCGGCCGAGCAGCCTTGGCGAGATCGTCCCGGACCCACCCGATGGCGTCGTACACGTCTGGCGCGATGCCGAGATCGAGGCGCGCGGCGAACTTGATGGCGCGCAGGATGCGGATCGGGTCCTCGCGGAAGCGCACGGTGGGGTCGCCGATGGTGTGGATCGTTCGGCGTCGCACGTCGTCGATGCCGCCGCACCAATCGAGCACCTGACGTCGATCCAGATCGTAAAAGAGCGCGTTCATCGTGAAGTCCCGGCGCAGGGCGTCTTCGTGCGCCTCGCCGAAGACGTTGTCGCTGCGGATGAGCAAGTCGTCGAAGACCTCGCTCGCGTCTTCCTCGGGCGCTTCCATGGCGGGGTTGCGCCGGAAGGTGGCGACTTCGATGACCTTGCCGCCCCCGAAGAGGATGTGCGCGAGCCGGAAACGCCGCCCAATGACGCGGCAGTTGCGGAAGAGCGCGCGAACGTCTTCGGGACGGGCGCTCGTGGCAATGTCGAAATCTTTCGGTTTGCCGCCAAGGAGCAGGTCGCGCACGCATCCGCCCACCAGGTACGCCTGGTGCCCGCTGCGTTCCAGGCGCCGGACCACCTTGGCCGCGTCCGGATCGATGCGGTCATCGCTGAGAACGACGTCGTGGCGGACGAGACCCGTCCCGACGTGCCGTTCGAGAATGTCGCGCTGGCGTCGTCCCTCGGGCGCGGGCCCGTCGCGCGTGGCATCGGGGGCTTCGACCGCGTCCTCGACCGTGTAGGAGGGGAGGTCGGGCGGCGCGGGCAGGTGGTCGTCGGGGGTTGTCATAAGAGACGGCGAACCCGGAGAGGGCTCGGCGCGATCGGGCTGCGATCGTAGGCTCCAGGTCGACTGTAACACGCGTACCCGCGCGGCTCCAGGCTCGCGGGCCGGTCCTCTGGTAACCTCTGCTGGCAACCACGCCTCGGCTTTGGGCATCCGCTTGGCTCGGCTCGAACCCCGCCTCCTCAGCGACTTCGCCATGGGAGAGCCCCTTGGCTCGGGCGCCATGGCCCGCGTGCTCGGGGCCGTGGACCGCAAGACGGGCGGCCCGGTGGCGATCAAGCTGCTCGACGGGTCGGCACGGGGGTCGCACGAGCTCCGCGAGCGGCTGGCGCGTGAAGCGGTGCTGCTCGGGAGCGTGCAGAGCCCGAACGTCAGCCGCCTCCTCGGGCACGGCTGGGATGGCGACCAACCGTTTCTCGTCCTCGAGCGGCTGCACGGGGAGACGCTCGCCGATCTCTTGCGGCGCGAAGGCCGAATCGCTCCCTCTCGCCTCGTCGACTGGGTGGAGCAGCTTCTCATCGGCGTTCGCGATTGCCACCGGGCCAACGTCATTCACCGCGACATCAAGCCGGCGAACATCTTCGTCGTCACGCCGGAAGAGCGCGGCGCCGGAGGCGAGCGCCCCGAGCCGTCGATCAAGCTCATCGACTTCGGGGTCGCCCGGCTCGACGAGATTGTGAACGCGGGCTCGGGGCTGACGAATACGCACCATCTGATTGGAAGCATCGGATACATGGCGCCCGAGCAGCTCGAGTCGGCGCGCAATGTCGGGCCGGCGGCCGACATATACGGCGTCGGCGTGGTCGTCTTTCGGTGCCTCACCGGCCGCTTGCCGTTCGTGAGCCGCAACCTGGCCGCCTTGACGAAGCTCAAGAGCGAGGCCGACGCACCCGCCCTGTCGACCCTGGCGGGCGCCCCGCAGAGCGACGCCCTCGACGCGCTCGTGGCACGAGCGCTGGCGCGAGATCCGAATGAGCGCTTCCCGAGTGCCAGCGCGATGCTCGAGGAATGGTGGCGCGTGGCGGCTGCGCTCGATTGCGGCGATTGGCCCGCCGTGGACGTCGACGTCGCCTTCGACGAGGACGAGTGGGTCAGCACGCTGGTCGAGTCGGTGGCGAGCGCTGCCAAGAGCAGCGGCGCCTTTTCGAGCTCCTCGTTGCAGGTCGCCGTGCGCAGCCTGGAGGACGACATGAAGACGGACCCGGACATGAGGCGCCCCAGCGACGACACGGTCCCCGTCGCGGTCCCCACGATCCCCCGACACGAGCCGCCGGCCGAGGGCTAGGGCGTAGCCAGGTCGATCGCCGAGGTGCATCGCCCGGCGCACCGCTGGATGCACGCCTCAACTTTCGTGCCGTTGACGCGGGTGGGCCGGTGGTTACCTTGCCCTCGCGTCAACCGAAACACGTTGTGGACGCTGGGGATTCCCGGCGTTATCACGCGGTTGCCGCAGCCAGCTCAAGGGCTGGCCATTTCCGCCGCTTGCAGGTCGCGCCGAAGAGGTATGGGCGCTACCACCCCGCAGGCTCGTCCCCCAGCAAGACCCAACGGATTTTCCGGAGGCACACAGGACCATGGGCAAGATCATCGGCATCGACCTCGGCACGACGAACAGCGTCGTCGCGATCATGGAGGGCCGCGAGCCCAAGGTCATCGTGAACGAAGAGGGGGCTCGCACGACGCCGAGCGTCGTCGCCTGGGACGAAAAGGGTGAGATTCTCGTCGGTCAGATTGCCAAGCGTCAGGCGGTCACCAACCCCGAGAACACCGTCTTCAGCTCCAAGCGGTTCATCGGCCGGCGCTTCGACGAGGTGCAGGAAGAGGCCAAGCGCGTTCCCTTCAAGGTGGTGCGCGCCTCCAACGGAGACAGCGTCTTCGTCCTTCGAGGCAAGCAGACGAGCCCGCAGGAGGTGAGCGCCCGCGTCCTCATGAAGCTGAAGAAAGCCGCGGAGGACTATCTCGGCGAGAAGGTGACGGAGGCGGTCATCACGGTGCCGGCGTACTTCAACGACTCGCAGCGCCAGGCCACCAAAGACGCCGGGCGCATCGCCGGGCTCGAAGTGAAGCGCATCGTCAACGAGCCCACGGCGGCGGCTCTCGCCTATGGCCTCGACAAGAAGAAGGACGAGGTCATCGCCGTCTACGATTTCGGCGGCGGCACGTTCGACATCTCGATCCTCGAGGTCGGGGACAACGTCGTGCAGGTCATGTCGACCAACGGCGACACGCACCTCGGCGGCGACGACATCGACAACCTCATCATCGACTGGATGATCGCCGAGTTCAAAAAGAGCAACGCCGTCGATCTGCGCAACGACAAGATGGCGCTCCAGCGCCTGAAGGAAGCCGCCGAGAAGGCGAAGATCGAGCTCTCCAGTGTGCAGGAGACCGGCATCAACCTTCCGTACATCACGGTGGGCGCCGGCGGGCCGATGCACCTCGACATGCGCATGTCGCGCGCGAAGCTCGAGCAGATGATAACGCCCCTGGTCGAGCGCTCGATGGAGTCGGTGCGCAAGGCGCTCTCCGACGCCAAGAAGAGCCCCAAGGACATCGACGAGGTCGTGCTCGTCGGCGGCTCCACGCGCGTCCCGCTCGTCCAGGAGTCGGTCAAGAAGTTCTTCGGCAAGGAGCCTCACAAGGGCGTCAACCCGGACGAGGTGGTCGCCGTCGGTGCCGCCGTGCAGGCCGGCGTTCTCTCGGGCGAGGTCAAGAATCTCGTGCTCCTCGACGTGACGCCGCTCAGCCTCGGGGTCGAGACCCTCGGCGGAGTCATGACGGTGATGATCCAGCGCAACACGACCATCCCGACGCAGAAGAAAGAGATCTTTTCGACGGCGACCGACACCCAGCCGAGCGTCGAGATTCACGTCCTGCAAGGTGAGCGCACCGACGCCAAGTACAACCGCACGCTCGGCAAGTTCCACCTCGAGGGCATTCTCCCGGCGCCGCGTGGCGTGCCGAAGATCGAGGTGACCTTCGACATCGACGCGAACGGCATCCTGAGCGTGCACGCGAAAGACACCGCGACGGGGAAGGATCAGAAGATCACGATTACGGCGAACTCCGGCCTGAACGAGTCGGAGATCCAGAAGATGGTCAAGGAGGCGCAGGAGCACGAGCGCGAGGACCAGGAGCGCCGCGAGCAGATCGAGCGGCGCAACAAGCTCGACAACCTCTGCTACACGCTCGAAAAGACCATCAGCGAGAACAAGGAAAAGCTCGCCGGTCAGGATTCGACGACCCTCGAGGCTCTCATCAAGGAGGGCCGCGAGGCGGTCGAGAAGCAGGACGACGAGAAGGTTCGCGACGTCAGCGAGCGCCTCGAGAAAGAGGCGCACCGCATGGCCGGCGTCATGTACGGCGCGGCCGCGCCGCCCGGCGGTCCCGGCAACGGCGAACCGACGCCGGGCGAGGGGCCCGGCGCCGATGGCGGGGGCAAAGGCAAGGGCGGCAAAGAGGGCGGCGTCATCGACGCGGAGTTCGAAGAGACGCAAGGCTGAGCGCGCCGAACGCGCCGCGCCCGACAGCCGGAAGGGCCGCTCGCAATACCTGACAGAGAGCTGTCAACGCGAGCGGCTACCGTGTCCTGCAACGAAAGGAGCAAGGACATGGACAAGGACGAGAGCCGCGCAGGCGGCGTCGCGAAACACGAGGGAAGCTGCCACTGCGGGGCGGTCCGCTTCTCGGTCGAGGTCGACGCCTCCGCGGGCGGGCGGTGCAACTGCTCGGTCTGCACGAAGGTGGGGGGCACGGGCAGCATCGTGAAACCGACGGCGTTTGCCCTGCTCTCGGGCGAGAACGACCTGGGCACGTACGAGTGGGGCGCGAAGATCTCGAAGCGCTTCTTCTGCAAGCACTGCGGTGTTCACTGCTTCGCGCGCGGGCACCTGGCCGAGGTGGGCGGCGACTACGTCAGCGTGAATCTCAACTGCCTCGACGGGGTCGAGCTCGCGGGCATCAGGGTTACCTACTGGGACGGGCGGCACGACAACTGGCAGGCGGGGACGCGGGACACGGCGTGGCCCGTATTCGCGGCCTGAGAACCCTACCGTCGGGGTCCCGACGCACGGGCGTGTCACGCTGGTGTTGCGGGGGACTCCGCGCCGTGCGAGAAACGCGGCTGACGCGCCACTAGCTCAGCTGGCTGGTGGGGATCGAAATCCCTCGAACAAAAGGCGCCTGTCACGCTGGAAGCAACCGGCTGTTTCTGGCCGTTGCCGGACAAAGTCTGGCGAAACTCTGGCTGACCCAGAGCCACCACCAGCATCGCGCGAGGACGCCGAGCGGTCGCGACATCGCGAGCGCGGACATCTCGCCGGACCCACAGGATCAAGCATCACGCGAGCCGAGTCGGGTTTGTACCCGGCTCGGCTCATTGCGTTTTGTCCGCCTGGAGGACTGCGGCGACAGCCCGGTGAACATCGGCCCCGCAAACGCCGCGCTGACCGACAACGGGGGACGAGGGCCAAACCCGGCACAGCGAAGGCCCACTCGCAGACCCGCGCATTGCGGCCGAGCACTCTGCATGCCCGTGCGCGATTCCCATGTTGCCACCGCCGCTTCAGCGACTCCCCAGGCCTCTCAACCCGAAGGGAGGACCCAATGACCTAGCGGCAGGCCTACAAAACGAATCGGGCCGAGCTTGTCACCGTTGGTAGCGGTGGCTGGCGAAGGCCCAGCAGGCTCGACCCGTCTTCAATCCCTGAGACGAGACGAGCATACGGGATCGTCTGCCCTTTCGCAAGGAACGACGATGCGAGCCGTCGCGAGCGCTGCTCCCGCTGGCTTGGCTGATTCCTCGGCGACGGCACACGGAACGCTCTCCGCTAACGGATGGACCCCGGCGTCGGGGACCAGTGGGTCGGCAGGGAGGCCCGGACAAGGTGGCGGCGGCGGCGGCAATGGACCGCACTCGTCTGGTGCGGGTGGAGGAGGCGCGTGTGGTGGCTGCGGCGGCGCCGGCGGGAAGCCCGGAGCGGGCGGGGGCTCTAGCATCGCTTTGCTCTCGTTCGAATCGACCGTGGCGCTTGTTGGTTGCGTGCTGACGGCGAAATCGCCAGGCAATGGCGGGCCCGGAGGGGCTGGAGAAGCGGGGCAGTCGGGAGGCGTCGGCGGCTCTGGGTATGGGATGCCTGTCGCGGCGCTGGGCTGCGGTGGCGGATCGGGTGGCGCGGGTGGGGGGGGCAACGGCGGCCAGGGAGGTCCGGGCGGCCTGTCTCTGGCGATTGGTTACTCGGGGCTGCTGCCTGCCGTCGACAGCATGACGACCGCCTCGGTCGCAAGTAAGGGCGGCGCGGGCGGCGCGGGCGGCACGGCGGGACTACCCGTGATGTTCAGCACAAACCCTGGCGCCCCTGGCGCCGCCGGTGTTGATGGCGTCGCTCAGGCAGCACCCATGGCCCTGTGACGTAGAACGGAGAGAGGAACATGCGTTGGTCGTGGCGGAACTTGGCAGGTACGACTGCGGTCTTCGTGGTCCTGGGTCATTGCTCGGCGGCCGCGGCAGACGATGTGGACGCGGAGCCTCTACGGCGAGGCGCGGAGGCGTACGAGCACATCTTCGCTTGGGGCACCCAAGTGATGGCGACCGGAACCTTCGCCGTCGGCGCGGGCGGCAATGGAGGCGACGGAGGAAAGGGCGGGACTGGCCGCGCGGGCACGACCGGCGAAGCGGGGAGCGACCTCTACGGCGCGCAGACGTGCGGCGTGGTGAAGGACTCCTCTGGGATGCCTCATTGCGTGATTACCGAGAATGCCGGTTCATTTGACCCCTCGAAGTGGATTCCGACCGTGAAGGGTAGTGCAGGGACGACCGGCGGAGCTGGCGGGGCGGGGGGCCAGGGTGGTGGCGGTTCGGGCGGCTCCTCGGTCTGCTTCTTTCAGGGTGGGGGCGGCATCGTCAGTGGCGCGACGAGCTCGTGCACTCTTGCGACCGCCGGTGCGGGTGGAAACGGTGGCGGGGGGATAAGCCAGGGACAGGACGGCGTTGCCGCGGTGTCCCTGTCGGGGCCGTAGGGCCGCGCGACCGTCGTTATGGGTGAGGAGCCGCGTTGGCTCCTCCAGGGGATAGGGGGCAGCCGGGCATGAAGCCGGTGCTGCTCCCTCATCCCATTGCCCACCCTCTCGAGTCGCATGGCTGCAAGGCCGGAGGGGATCGGAGCGGACGTCAAGGTGGGGCTCGTGCTCGCCGACTCGTGGCCGAGCGAGGGGTTCGGCGCGTCTGCAGGGAAGCAAACCAAGGGGATGACCAATGACTCGTATGAAGCTGGGACTTCGGGTGATGTTGGCGTTTGCTGGCTTGGCTCTAATTGCCCCGGTCGGCGGCTGCTCGCGGCAGGCGCCTGGCGCCGCGTCGCCTGCGCAGGTGGGCCAGCCCTTGCTGGCTGCCGCGTTGCCAAGCCGCGCGGCCGCCGCGGTGCATGCGGACCGGTCGGGTGACCGTGCAGCCGAGGGGCGGATGGAGGACGTTGCGGATCCGCGAGTCCGGGCATCCGACGCTCCGATTGTCGATGCCGTGCATGGCTGGAGCCACGCCAAACCGCGTTAGAGCGCGAGAGGGGGGGGCGGCCCTTCGGCCGCGGGGGGTGAGCCCGCGGCCTGCACGGTCTGCTCAGCGCGTGCTGCGGCTCAGGTTGCAGCCAGTGGCGATCCCGTTGATGGCGACCAAGTAGACCAAGGCGGCGACGCTCAGCCAGACGATTCGAGAGGTGACCATGAAGCCTTCGAGGGGGACGACGAACCCTGCGGCCTTGAAGGCCTTCTGGAAGGCGATGCGGCCCCACTGCCAGACTGTTCGGGCGGAGTAGTGAGGCCGCCCAGGACGAGGTACAGGCCCTTTTGGGTGTAGAGGGGAGCGAGGGTGGATAGCTCGTAGTGCGCGACGAAGAAGCGCGCGATGGGGACGAAGCCTCCGAGGAGGAATCCGAGAAATGTCGCGAGCCGGTAGCGAGGCTCGAGGGCGGCGCGGACCTGGTCGACGACGCTTGGGGCTGCAGCGGGGGGGGGTAAGGTTGTTTCCGGGATTGCGAGACCGCTTGGCGCGAGTGACGAGTTGATTGGTCACGGGATCTTCTCCGGGTGGTGAGCCGTGGCTGTCGGCTCGTTCGCCCTGGAGCGGGGCGGCCGGAGCTCCTCGAGATGCCGGGTGCATTTCCGGAGGGCTCCCTTTGGGGAAACCGGAAAAGCAGAAGCCGGCACCCGCAGGGCCGAGCGAGCGAGGTCTCGAGGCGCGACACAGGACGACCGTTCGACATGGCGATGATGCGCTCGACGAGCGTTGCGCGGAGGGGAATGGGCCGGACGGCCACCGCCCCGACGGCGACCACGTCGAAGAGGTGGTACGAGACGGCGGGCTTTTGATCCGCGGACCGGTAGAGTCGGGGACCAAGCATGTCGAAGTCGGGACGGCCGGGTTCGTCCCAAGGGACGACCTCGCCGTCGAGGAGGAGCCGCGCTGCGCGGAGCCCACGGAGCGCCGCTACCACTTCGGGAAATGCTTGCGTGCAGTCGTGCCCAGAGCGGCACCGCAGGGTGACCTGGCCGGCGCGGACGTCCGCGAGGAGACGAAAGCCGTCGAGCTTGAGCTCGTAGATCCACGCGGGGTCGGCGAGAGGCGGGAGACCAGCGATGGGGCGCATGGGCTCGAGCGAAGCGCCGTCGACCTCGCGGCGAACGCCGCCAGGGCGAGGGCGAGCTGCGCGAGAGACTGGGCCATTGACGAGAGGGTGTGACACGCGCCCCCCGCGCCGCGCGCCGGAGCATGACCTCATCCACCCTGTCGTCGGGGGCTCAGCGGATCGACAGCAACTTCACGAACTCGGCCGGCTTGAGGATGCGAAGGCCGGAAGCAAAGGGATGGTGGGGAAAGTCGTCGCGGTTGCCCGTTATGAGGACGTCGGCGGCGCCGCCGAGGGCGACTTCCAGAAAAGGTCGATCGTCTTCGTCCGGCATGGCGCCGTCGTACGGCGCGCCGGTGACGCGAGCGCCGAGGACGTGAGCGAAATGGATGAACGCTTCAACGTCGGCTTGGCTACGGCATGCCTGCGGCAGTGGATGGCTGTGCTGGTGGGACTGGAGGCGCGGGGGCTGGCGGCAACGGTGGACAGGGAGGTCCAGGCGGCTTGTCGCTCACCATTGCCTCTGTCGCGTCTCGCCAACGCTGGACCAGCTGTTGGACAAGATCAACCCTCGTCGGACTGAACGACCGCCATCCACGCACGCGAACATGCGCGCCTTCGCGCCGAGGCGCCATACCGCCTATTCGTGCATCGGTACGGACAACAATTACCTCCGCGGGTCGAGGGCAACTATTCCTGCAGGTCCGCCACGCTCGCGAACTTGCGTCACGTCGCGAGCATCGTCGAGAACGGGTCCGTGCCGCGGGTACCCAAATTCCGTTGGCGAGCTTCGGGAGGGGCGCAGCACGCAGACGACACTCGCACAGGTGACCGCCGAGCGTGACAAGCTTCACCAGTCAAACCCGCGCTCAGTTCACCCGACCTTGTCGATGATTGCGCGCATTTCAGCCAGGGCGAGCTGGAGGATCGTTCCGGTAGCTCCGCTAGCACCAACCCTCCCCGCACGAATCACGTCGAACGCCGTCTTCGCCTGCTCCAGCAGCCTGCCGAGATCCCGTCGGGCGGTATCCGACGCCTTGTCCGTCTTGTGCGCCAGTGTGCGTTCACGCTCCTGGCTCCACGACGAGACCGCGCCTGCGATGGCATTGTCCAGACACCGGTTCAACGTGTGAAACTCCGCGATGCTCAGCGAGGCGCCCAGCTGCTCCGCAAGCTCCGTGACCGCCTGACACACATCGCCGTAGTCGTGCACGACCTGTTCGATCGTGAACCCGAACTTGAGCATGTCTCGGCCGTGCAAGGCAGCGCTGTCCCCGATGGCCCGGTGCGTGGGGTGACTTGGCCGGCCTGGGTGTTCGGCCCCGCCCAAGCCTTCGTCCTCGAGCGTGGCCGAAAGCTGAGACAGGAAGAGCGGCACCCCATGTTCCAGCTCGGCAGAGCTCGCGGGCGGGGACCGCCGACTCTCGACCTTGGCACGGGTGCGCCTGATGATCTCCGCTCGATTGTCTTTGAGAAACTGATCAAGCGTCATGCGATGCCTTCGGTTTCTAGCCTCGCTCTCGAGAGGCGAGCCGTTCACCTTTGTTGCTCGTGATGAGCTTGTGGAAGCATCGTGGCTGGTCGTCCGCCAGCGCCGTCCTGTGACAAGCAAGGTGCACGGACCGGGCCACCGCCAACAAACACGCTTTGCGGCACGAGTCGTGGCGTTTCCATGTGCGCTCTGGCATCAGCCCCCGGGCGTTTCGCCAAACGCCAGGGCAAGTGGGACTCTGCGGAGGATCGTTCTACAGAAAAGGGATCGCGCGAGCGTCGGCCGCAGCCCATCCGGGCGGCAATGCCCCGTCGGACGCCGATAGACCGTTGACGCGAGCGATCATGCTTCGTAGTGGCCCCATGGCGATGGGCTTTGGAAGGCACGGGTTCGACACGCTCTCGAGGAACGCGCGGGCCCGCGGGGTGAAAGCACCGGTGGTCGTGAAGACGAAGCGCCCCGCGAGCTTCGGATCGCGGGGCACGATCGTGGCGTAGAGGTCCATGCCGGTCATCACGGGCATCATCAGTTCGCAGACGACGACGTCGTAGCGCTTGCCCGCGGTGATCCGATCGAGCGCACGGCACACCTCGGTGACGATCTCGACGTCGTGGGTTTCCGAGAGGGCGGACGCGATGGATTCGCCTATGAGTCGGTCGTCGTCGATGACCAAGACGCGCCTGCGGCGCGTAGGGGGCCCCCCGTCGCGACCTGGCGGCGTGCTCGCCGCCCAGCGCTGAGCAGGCCGAAGAACGACACGAAACGTCGTGCCACGTCCGGGTTCGCTCGCGACCGCAATCTCGCCTCCGAGGCTCTTCACGGTGCCATGCGAAATCGCTAGGCCGAGGCCGCTGCCGTTCTGCGGTTCGGTCGTGAAGAACGGATCAAAGACACGCGACAGGTTCTCCGGCGCGATGCCGCGCCCCGTGTCGCTCACCTCTACGACGGCGTTGTTGCGCACGTCCGTCTTGGTCGTTACGCGAACTTCGTGACGGTCCGCTTGCCCCTCCGGGATGGCGTGCGCCGCGTTGATGAGCAAGCAGAGAAAGAGCTGCGCGAGCCTAGCTTCGTTGGCCTCCACGGGCGGGACTTGCGCGAGGAACTTCGACAGCCGCGCGCGGTGACGGAATCTCGTGCCATGCGAGCTGCGTCGCGCTCTCGAGGATTCCTCGCACGTCGACAAGTCCGCGACGCTCCACGTTGCCCTGTGCAAAGGTCAACACATCGCCCACGACCCGACGAATGCGATTGGCGCCTTCGACCGCGTGAAGCAGCGCTTGCACCAGCCCAGGCAGCTCGTCGTCACGCGTACCGCCGGCTAAGTCCGCCAAGGGCCCGTCGTTGGTGGCGCCGGCTGCACGCAGCCGCCGCAGCACGTGCTCGAGGTTAAGGAGCACGTACGTCAGCGGATTGTTAATCTCGTGCGCCAGGCCGGCCGACAGCGTGCCGAGCGCAGCCATGTGGTCGCTTTGCAGCTGCCGCCGGAGACCGGCCTGCTCGAGAACAGCACGCGTCTCCTCGCCGACCGCAGCGCTAGACGGCAGCAGCAACTGACCCTCCGTAGGTACGGGCGAAGGGGACCCCGCTCCATCCGCGGTCCAGGGCGGACGCCCAGAGTTCACGCAAGTTTCCTGGTGGTCGTGACTATCGGCGTGGCTCAGTGGAGTCCCCGTATCCGAGACTGCAACATCGTCGTGCATGACGAGCTCCTTGCCACGGAGGGCGGGGCGACCACTCTCACGCGCCGCCATTTGGAGCCGTATAGGTAATGAGGTGCTGAGTGCCAGTACCTCGACAGGCGCAACTTGCATTCTTTCTGGCCACGTGATTGCCAATCATGCGATGTAGTTGTTCGTCGAACATGCAAATGTCCGATGTTACCTTCACCGGCCCCGAGTCTTTTTCGGCCACCTCTCGAGCGGGTCGCTGCCTCTGGACCCAGCACGATGCGTGCCGCGCGGCTGCGTCGGACGCCCATCGCATGTCGAACACCACTCTTGTGTTTCCTCGTCGGTGCTGGGGCACGACACGAACCTAGGCACGCTGCGAAGCAGACGTGCGAATCACCGGGCAGGGGGCTTTGCGGCGCCCACGACGTTCGACGTTGTTCCCCGTCGAAGATCAGGGTTCGGTGGTCGTGCCCGCGAAGGCGTCGGCAGATGCGGGCCGGCCCGCCCTCTCGGCGACGAGCTCCGCACCGGGGGACCGCGGGGCGGCCCGATAGACGACGGCGAGTGGAACCCGGGGGCGTTCGCATGTTGCGGCGTCAGGAAGGTACCCCTGACGCCCGGCTAGCTCGTGTAGGAGAGCGGCGCGGAACAAGCACGGCGCGCTTATCGCATCGCATTCTTCCACTGGTATGGAATCCAAATACGGAACAGCCGAAACCGCTGCCGGTCGAGAGAGACAACGGTTTCAACGAGTCGCACGGGTACGCTCCGGGACATGGTGGGCCGAGCGGTCCTGGAGATGTCCCGAGTCCACCACAATCCTCGCCGCTTCTCCCCGAGGACCACGACGAGAAGCCTGCCAGTCACCGCCGCGCGAGGGCGTCTGCCGAGGAAGAAGGGTCAAACGACGGCGCGGCAGCGCCGAAGGGGCGGCCCCGTCACGCGCGGCTGAGGCGTAGCAGACCGTCCAGGTTCCCCGCGTGACACTCGGCGACGGTCAGGACGACGACCGAGGTGAGGACGAAGACGGCCCTCGAGAGGTGCCTCGGAAGGCAGCGGCTTGATCGATCCAGTGGCCGCCCCTCGCCCCACTGCAGGTAGAATGAGAAAGCTCCTGTCGGTACAGCAAGCGCTGTGCCGAGCGCTCCCTCACACTGACCGCACGCACCTCATGAATCACGGCAGCGAGAAGGGGCCCTTCGAATCCCTCGCGTGGCATGCTGACGGTTTGCGACGCGTCGTTCCCTCGTGACGGCATCGCGCCTGCACCTACATCCGGACGAGATCGCGACTTCTTCGCGATTGATGCTCTCCAAAGAAGGTGCACTCATGATTCGCAATCCAGGTCTTACCGCGGCTGCGCTGACCTTCGTCACCGGCACGCCTCCGTCGCCTCGATGTCGCGTGCCGATGATGTGGCCGTCGTCGCTCCGCAGCCTGCAGTCGTTGTGCAGCCCGCGCCCGCCATCGTCGTGCAGCCCGCACCCGTCTTGGCGGAGCCCGCACCCGTCGTCATCGTGCAGCCCGCACCCGTGACTGACACTGTGCAGACACGCTACGAGAGCGGCGGCCCGGATATGAGGATGATCGGCGGAGGAATCGTCACCTTTGGCATCTCGTATGGGGTAGCCGTCGGCGTCGCCGCCGGCAGCACGCATCAGGGTGACAATCATCTGTATGTGCCGATCGTCGGTCCGTGGCTCGACTTCGGGGACCGTGGAACGTGCCCGCAGACGGGATCGTGCGACGGAGAGACGACCGACCGTGTGCTCATCGTCGTGGATGAAGTCTTCCAGGCCGTCGGCGTGCTTTCCGTCCTTAGCGGCTTCCTGTTTCCGAACACGCGCGAGGTGACTACGACAACGAGCAACGCCTCGACGCAGCCGACACTTCACATCACGCCGGTGAACTATGGGAGCGGCGGCGCAGGGCTCGCTGCCATCGGCACGTTCTGAACGAGCAATGCGCAACGCAAATCGACATGTCACCTGGTGGGTCCCTTCGGGCGCTGTGAGCTCGCCGCCTTGGGCAAGCCCCCTACCCGTGGAAGGATGGCTCCCATCGCGCCTTCTGGGACTTCGACATGTCGATGACGCCGAGGAGCGAGAACACCCTCATGAGCTGGTACGCCGGGTCAATCTCGGACCAACGGACCCCGAAGCAACGTAGAAGAGCGTGTAAAGCGTGCCCCAGGCGATGGACACCGGCCATTTCGTTAGCGTGTAGTCGAGTAGCTTCCACTCCGGATAGCCGCCATCGAACCGCGGGTCGACCGCGATGCGCCGGTTCTTGATGCCTTCGTACTGGAGCATGGTTCGCCACATCATCCTGATGACGCTTCTCTGCTGCACCGGGGAGTGCGGGTCGCGCGGCGTGTCGCTGTGAGCGTGATGCATTCGGTGCATGATCGCGTACGCGCGCCTGCTCAAGTAGCTTGCGCCGCCCGCTGCCCACGCGAGAAAAGTGGAAGACGCGCTCCCAACCTGCGGATTCCGGGCCACGTCTCTGTCATCGCTCTTAGCGATTGCGTACCTCAGGCCGGGTGGCACCGGACTTGCTCCCTCGATGGTCGTCCCGGCGCGCTCTTGCCAACGCCAGCACGAAAGAGAATCGATCATGATCCGACTCGAAACCCGCCGGTCCGTACGTGTCAGCAGCCCGGCCTTCGCCGTTGCGGTCATCGCCCTAGGTGCTGGTTGCACCGGGCGCGTGTACGCGGGCCCCGCCAACGTCGAAAGCGCGCCGGTAGTAGCCGGAACGGCGGAGGACGACGGCGACGTGGTCTACGTGCAGGGCCCGCCCGTCGTTGAAGTCGATACGTACCCCAGCGTCTTTTACGGCGGCGTCAACGTCTATTACGTCGACGGGCTCTGGTATCACCAGGGGCCACGCGGCTGGTCCTACTATCGGCAAGAGCCGCCCGAGCTGGGCCGCCAGCGCGAGGATCATTATGGGCGCGACCACGATGCGCGATGGGCCGACCCGCGGGGAGCACCGCAGCGCGTCCCGCCGGCGGCGCAACGTCCGGGGGTAGCTGAAGCGCAGCCTCCCGACCACCGAACCCCGACCGTGGAGCCGAATCCCAAAGGCGCGCCGGCAACGTCCGCTCCGAAGGCGCAGCCACGTGGCCGCGAGGAAATGGCGAAACCACGGCCCGCCCCGAGGCGGGTGGCCCCCGTCAAGGGCGCCCCTGCGCCCGAGCGCCGGTAATCGACAAAAGAAAGAGACGGTCCGCGGTGTCCCAGTCAAACGGAATCTCGGCGCAGTCCTTGGCGGCCGACCAAGCAACCAGGCGAAACGCGAAAGTGCGCCGGGCGGCGAGGGCGCGAGGAAGACTTTCGACGCGGCTAGCGCCACATCTCGTGAGCGCGCTTCTCGTAGCGGACAGTTGGCTCAACTGGCTCAACTTCGTTTCTGTCGTCTTTTGGTGCAACGTGCGTTGGAAATCGTCCTCGAGCCGGAGCTCGTCTACGTACCGGCGAAGGCAAGTGGCGCCGCAGGCACGGTGATTCGCCGTGCCCCGACCGCAGGCCCCCGTCGGTTCGGATAAGGAGGGACTGCCGAAAGCCGCGCGATGTGTCGCATGGTGGCGGCAACGGCACGACAACTGCTCCCCTCCTCGTTCGCGCTCCGTATTCGCGCTCGAAAGGCGAGGATGACCATGCAGCCCGACCACGTCGGCGCCCTGGCCCCAGGCGACGCCTTCCCCCCCACGTGGCGACCCGCACGCGATGGGTTGTTCGCACCCGATGGCGACACGCTTCTGTTCGAGCATTGGAGCGAAGCCGACTTTACCCTGAATGTGCGAATCGCCGCCCTGCGAGCGGCGACGCGGGACGTTCGGCCGACAACCGCGCAAGTACGTCTCGATTGGTACATTGCCAGTCTCGGGGACATTCGCGATAGCCTGAGTCAGCTACGAGTCTTCGTTACACACGCGCGCGCGAGTCGGCGTATTCAAAAAGACTCGCTCCTCGTCCAGTACTTGGCGGACGCGTACGTGTGGACGGGCGACGTGCTGGCGGACGTGAGCGCGCTCGCGCAGGAACTGGATGGAAATCAGGCGGGCACAGGCGACGGTTCGGTCGCGGACTCCCTGGCCTACATCGGCGAATTCCTCGAGCCGCTCCATCGCGAGATCGAGAGTCATCGGGCCGATCTCGGTGTCGACTCAACGCTCCGCCACGTTCTGCCACTGACGGCTCGTCTCCATTCGGCGATCGTCGCATTGGAGTGGGACTTGCGCACCGCCGCGTAGGACGCACCCGGTCCCTGGTCGCCGCTACGAGATCGCCACGTTGCCTACGCGCAGCGCGTCGGACTCTATCGCTGCTAGCAGCGACGATCGCGATCGCCGCGGCCAACAAGGCTCTCGTCGGCGCCAGCCCCCGCTTTTCTCGCGGCGCATCGCGCTTGCTGGGCGTTTTGCCAAGGCAAAATGAAACGGGAATGACCCGCCGCGTACCTCCCGGTTGCGATGCGCGACAACATTCCGCGCACTTCGCGGCGAGCTGCGCCGAGGCACGAGCGATGCAGGCGCGCCGACCCCGCAACGGCTGGTGGATGAACCCACCGCCGGTACTTCAGAGGCAGGTGTGGGGCGAGGGCGTGCGCACACCGACGACAACAAGACAAACAAGAATGATAGGTGGACCCATGACCGCACCGGACAAATCTGAGTACCCGAGGAGCAAGCGCGGATTCTCGTCCATGGATCCCAGCATGCAGCGCGAGCTTGCGAGCAAGGGTGGCCGCGCGGCCCACAAGCTAGGCCGCGCGCACCAGTTCAGCTCCGAAGAGGCACGCATCGCGGGCCGAAAGGGCGGCGAGGCGGTCAGTCGGGACCGTGCCCATATGGCTGCGATCGGGCGGGCGGGCGGCCGTGCTCGCGGACGCAATAGCGCCCTCCAAGTGGCTGGCGACCGACTAGGCGCGCGAGCGACGATCGATTCGGCGGGCAGCAATGAGCACAGCACAGAGGCTTCTCGCGCTACGCCGGCCGAGTGAGCATCGACGACCGCTCATGCCACGTGGCCCAGGGCATGCGCGCGGCGCCGGAGCCCGACCTGGTCAAGCAACGGTCGACGCTTCCGGCCTCGATGGCGCTGGCTCGGCGGCGCGCATGAGAGAGTTCGCGGTCCCGCTGTCGTGTGGATCAGGCGGCGTAGCGTCAGCCAGGCCGCGCTCGCCGTTCGAAAACAGGGAACCGGCGAGGCACGTTGACCAGCGTCTGGCGCGCGTTAGGGGGCCCCCGGCGGCCCCCTTCCCCTGCGGTTCCCCGCGCGCTGCCCTGCTGCGGACCGCGTTGTCGGCATCTACTGGCCCTTGCGGATGCGGCTCCAGTAGTAGCCGCCGCCCCCGCCGAACAGGAGCAAGGCCGCGACGACGAACAGAATCATGTTCGCACTCATGGTGATCTTCCTCCAAAGTGTGCGGAATCGAGGGAGCGGTGATGGCCGCTATTGTTTCGCGGCACCTTTGACCGCGTGTTTCATATCTTCCACCGCCCCCTTGGCCTTGCCTTTGAGCGCGTCGACGTCGCCCTCTGCCTTGAGCTCGTCCTTGCCCGCGAGGGTGCCTACGACCTGCTTGATTTTGCCTTTGGCTTTGTCGATGAGCTCGCCCATAGGGATTTCCCGCTTTCTGAGAATGCGTTCCAACCTGCGGCTTCGAGCGATTAGGGCTCGCGCCTCCGACCGGTTCCCAGAGCATGGGGCGTACCAAGCCCCGCCGCGTCTTGGTCAGCGGCTTGGACTCCGTGGAGCACCAAGCTCGCGGCGGCACGAAGGATGCGACCCAAGCGAGGCATGAAGGTCCCCAGGCTAACGGACGAAGAAGTCAAGGCACGACTGCACAAGCTGCCCGGCTGGGCGCTTCGCGACGGCAAGCTACACCGGGAGTACGAGTTCGGCAGCTTCGCCGAGGCGTTCGGGTTCATGTCCACTTGTGCGCTGGTCGCCCAGAAGCAAGACCATCACCCTGAATGGTTCAACGTCTTCAATCGCCTCGTGGTCGATTTGACCACGCACGACGCCGGCGGCATCAGCGCGTGCGACTTCGCGCTTGCAACGGAGATGGAGAAGGCGGCTCACCCCGCCGCCAGCCCGACGCCATGAGCAGCGAGACCTTTCACGAGGCGCCCGAAGTCCTCTCCGAGGAGACCAAGAACATGCACCGCGCCATTGCGTCGCTCCGCGAGGAGCTCGACGCAGTGGACTGGTACGGGCAGCGCGCGGATGGCTGCTCGGACGATGGTCTTCGCGCCGTGCTTGTCCACAACAAGAACGAAGAAATCGAGCACGCGATGATGCTTCTCGAGTGGATCCGCCGGCGCAGCGACGTATTCGACGCGAACGCGAGCACCTACCTCAGGTCCAGCGGTCCCATCACGGCAGTCGAAAGACAGAAGACCGGTGGGGCGGCGCCCGTCGTGGGCTCGCCGTCTCTCGGCATCGGCAGCCTGAAGGTTGGCGCGTAGTGGATCTCCTCAAGCGAGATCGCGCCCAGTCCTCCCAAAAGCTTGGGAGCAGATCGACGAAGAAGCCCGCCGTGTCCTCAAGCTCCACCTGGCGGCACGCAAGCTCGTCGACTTCTCTGGACCGCACGGGTGGGAGCTCGGCGGCGTCAACACAGGACGTCTCGAGTCCGTCCAGAGAGGCCCGGGCGCGGACGTGCATCACGCCGTGCGCCGCGTCCAGCCGCTCGTCGAGCTTCGCGCGCCGTTCGTAATGAAAGTCCTCGAGCTCGACTACGCCGCGCGCGGAGCGACCGATTCTCGATCTCGACCCGGTCATCGCTGCGGCCGAGCGCGTCGCACACGCCGAGGACGGTGCGATCTTCGGCGGGTTCAAAGAGGCCAATATCCTGGGGATTGTCGAGGCGAGCCCGCACACGCCGATCCAGGTCACCGCGAACATCGACTGGCCCCGTGCGGTCGTTCAGGCCAAGGAGACCCTCCGCGCCTCGGGTATTGGCGGACCGTACGCCCTCGCCCTCGGCCCCAAAGGCTACAACGAGCTCACGGCCGACAGCGAAGAGGGGTACCCGCTTCGCCAGCGCATCGAAGCCAACCTCGACGGTCCGCTCGTTTGGGCGCCCGCGCTCGACGCCGGCGCGGTCCTCCTTACCACCCGGGGCGGCGACTACGAGCTCACCGTCGGGCAGGACCTATCGATCGGCTACGCCGTCCACGATCGCGACAACGTCGAGCTCTTCTTGACCGAGTCGTTCACGTTCCGCGTGCTCGAGGAGAAGGCAGCGATTCTCCTCCGACGATAGCATCGTGACGCGCGAGCTCCCCACGCCGCAGTGGTTTGTTGCCATTGCTCCGGCAGCGATTGACTTGCCTGTGCGGGCAAAGACCGCAAAAATGAGAACAAAGGCGCTGGCACGATTGGTGGAAGACGCGAACCGCCATGGCGTCTCAAGCAACGATCGAGACACCGCCGCCAGTCGGTGAGCCGCGCTCGTTCCTCCAAGTCATCGATGGTGTGAAGCTGCACTGGGCGGAATACGGTCGCCCGAGTCGACTGCCAGCCGCGATCCTGCTTCATGGCCTCATTGACTCGCACCTCACGTGGAGGCAGATAGCGCCAGAGCTCGCTCGGGACCGCCGGGTCCTTGTGCTGGACCTTCCCGGGCACGGCCTCTCGGATCGACCCGACGCCGGGTACGAGCTGGCGTGGTATTCCGAGCTCGTCGCGAGTTGGATGGAGGCCCTCGGGCTCTCGCAGGTCGATGTCGTCGGCCATTCGCTCGGCGGCGGGATCGCTCTCATGCTCTTGCGCTCGTGCCGCTGGCGCATTCGACGTCTCGTGCTCGCTGCGCCGGGCGGCTTGGGGAAGGAGATCGCGTTCGTCATGCGCCTCGCGTTCCATTCCCGGGATTGTGGAGCGCCTCGGACAACCGTTCATGGCCGTCGGCACGCGGCTGGCCCTTCGTCGCTTGCGGGCGAAGTTGCCTCACCGTTACCTCTCGGAGGTAAGCGCCATGAACGCGCGTCGCGGAACTGCACGCGCGTTCGCGCGCACGGTGCGCGACCTCATGGACTGGCATGGACAACGCCACTCTTTTTTCGTTCACGCACACGAGATTGAGGAGCTTCCTCCCATCGCGGTCCTGTGGGGAGATCGTGACTCCATCCTTCCGATTGCCCACGGGAGGGCGCTGGCCCGAGAGGTCGACGGGGTCCGGTTCGTGGAGTTCGCGGGCTGCGGGCACTATCTCCACCATGACGACCCGCAGTCGTTCCGGGAGGTAGTCCGCGACGCGCTCGACGTGGCCGTGTGGGCACCGATGCGACTTCGCGCGGCCCCCGCGCCTCGCCAACGGGGGGGCCCGGACTCGCGGGAAGTGCGCCTCACGCCAACTTCGTCGTGAATTGCCGACGTCCTCCTCGCCGCGGCGCGAGCGCGTCCGCCGTTTCAGCGCATCGATCTCCTGGCGAAGTGCCTGAGGCGTTCTCTCTTGCCGTTCTGGGATGACACGCCGATCGCCCAGGCGCCGTCGATGACGGGTGCCGTCGCGGATCGGTCACGAGGATGCAGCAGAGAGAGGCGGGTCGAAGGCTCCGGCCTCGGGTGACGTTCTGAAGGCACAGCCGCCGGCGGTTCGCGCACGTCCCAGACGACGCCGAGCCACGAAAGGAGCTTGAGCGTGTAGTAGCTGAGATCGATCTCCCACCAGAAGAATCCCTGGCGCGCAGAGCTCATGTAGAAGTGGTGGTTGTTGTGCCAGCCCTCGCCGAACGTCAGCGCGGCGAGCAGCGGGTTGTTCCTAGACCCATCGGTGGTCGCATAGCGCCGCCAACCCCAGAGGTGCCCGAGCGAGTTGATGAGCATCGTCCCGTGAAAGACCGCGAGCGTGCTCGCGACGAACACCCAGACGAAGCCCGAGACGCCGCCGACGGCAAGGCACGCGAGCGCATACGCGAAGAGGGGCACCCAATCGTGCCGATTGATCCAGCGGAGCTCGGGGTAGCGCATCAGGTCGGTGACGTTCGACTCGTCGCGCGGCCGCGGAACGGAGCAATCGAACACCCAGCCCACGTGCGCGTACCAGAACCCTCGCCGCAGCGGCGAGTGCGGATCGCCGGGACCGTCGGAGTCCTTGTGGTGACGACGATGGACGCTCGCCCACCAGATTGGCCCGTTTTGCATCGCCGTAGCGCCCAGGACGGCCAGGACGAGCTGCCATGCGCGACTCGTCTTGTACGAGCGATGCGCGAAGTAGCGGTGATAGCCCGCAGTGACGGCCCACATTCGTAGCGCGTAGCTCCCGATCGCCAGAGCGAGCACTTTCCACGAGAACGGAACGAACAGCACGAGCAGGACTGCCCCGTGCATGGCGACGAAGAGCGCGTTCGACACGTGCTCCATCGCCGTGAAGCGCCGCAACGGCGACGAAGCGGCGGACGACGACATGACGACTCCAGGCATAACTGCGGACCAGCTGGGACCAAGGCAACGTACGTGCCTTCCGACTCAACACGTGGGCCCCAGCCGTCACCCAAGGACGGGCTCCCGTTCGGCGGCGGCGAGTCCGAGTTCACTTGCGGGCGAGGGCCGCCCTCGCACCACGGCGGCGCGGAAGGGTACGGTAAATCGAAGCACCTCCGCCGTTACGTGGACTTGGCCGCCGATCGCGCAAAGCTCAAACGACTCGGGCGGCCCGAGCGACTCGGGGAGCTTGAAGGTGTGGCTTAGCGCACGAACGTAGTTCCACGACAGCTCGACGTGCTTGCCTACGAGCTCGCTGCTCATACTGTCCATGATGCTCTTATCGAGAACCCCCAGGACACCGGCAAAGTCGACATGCTCGATCGCGAGCTTGAAGACGAGCGCCTCGCCGTTCTCGCGTTTCTCGATCTCCGGTCGCACGATCGAAGTCACTGACTTCAGCGTGACCGGCCCCTCGAGACCTAAGACGGTCCACGTCAGCCTCGCCTTGCAGCACACGCGCGCACCCGCGCCTGGGACGAACGTGACGTCGCTCGGTTCGGATACGATGAGAAGTCCGTGCTTGCCAAGGCGGATCGTCAACGGGGCGAACTGGGCGAGCAGCCCGGGTAGATCGCCCGTCGTAATGATCGCTTCAACATGCATAACATCCTCCCGAGAGAGAGCGACTCTCGACACTCTTCACGCTCGGGGACGCTTCGCAGCATTCCCACTCGTGCCGCCGGAGCCTGCGACGCTCGCCACGCGCACATCCTTTGGCTCCACGCCCGCGGGCGGCGTCGTTCTCCGACAAGCGGGCCCCCCGTGGATGGGGTCCGCGCACTCGAGAAACGTGACCGCATGGTCGGCCGTCAGCGTGCGCCAAAGGCAGCGATATAAGCAGAGCGCCCCGAACTCGTGGACGATCATGGCCGAGTGCGTGACTAAGTGACGCGTCGTGACGACACCGACCATGACGGTTACCTCTCACGGGTAGGAGGGCATCACATGTGCCACCAAGCGCAGGCGCCGCCCCTCTAGCGCAATTCGCAGAGAGCCCCATTGGCGATCCGGCCGGATGCAAGGGTCGTCGCAAAACGCTAACCGGAACGGCGTCGTCGCGCTGCGGTTCCGCTGTCTGGAGCACCCTGAGGGGTGGTCCGCGACTTGCTCTTGCGCAAACTCCCTATGCGGAGAGCGGCGCCCATGTCCAAATCGTTCTCTCGATTCGGCGAGATCGAGCCTCGGCCGGGCTGATGCGTCTTCGGAGCCACGTCGCGCTCGTTCGCATCCTCCTCGACGAGTTGGATCGTGTCACGCTGCCGGGCGCGGGGGCTCGGGTAGCAACCGGCGTTGCCGAGCATCTCACTGAGGAAGTCGCCCGCCTCGGCCGCCGAATACTGGAGTGCGCTGCAGCGATGACGGACGAGAACGAGGAGTCTTCCAACTGGGTTGCCGCATCCGTTTCGCGCCGTCCAGGAGAATGAAGACAAGGGTTCGCCGTGCCGCGCAGCTACTCGTCCGCCATTTGTTCATTCGCGAGCCGAGGCGCAGCAGTCCGGCGAACGACCTGTTGCAAACCTACCACTGCTGACCGTACTCGTGCGTACTCGTGCCGCACGGCTTCAGTCCTTCTTGTGGCGCTTCATGGCGTTGTATGCGTCCTCGGCCTTGGCTTTAAGGTCATTCGATGAGCGATCGACGTCCTTGACGACGTCGTGCCACTTGTCGTCGGAGGCTGCCGCGATGTCGGCGAGCTTCGCCTTGGCGGCGTCTAGCTTGGCGTACACGGCGTCGAGGTGAGGTTTGACGTCGAGCTTGGCCTGCACCGTCAGCTTCTCGGCTTGCGCCTTTATCGCGTCGAGCTTGACGCTCCACTCGTGCATCTGCGCTTCGTACTTTTGTTTGTGAGAGATCGCGCGTTTCCATGGACATTTCCTCTCTTTCGAGTGGCTGACATCGATGAGATCTGCCTACTGCCAACATTTTCGAGCCGAATCACCGAGCTTCTATCGGCGCCGGGATACATAGAACCGAACGCGAAGCGAGGCGGGGGGTCATCGCTGGGTCCCTCTCGTTCGCATTTTCCCTCGGCGACCCACGCAGGTTGCAAGCGTTGCAGGCGGAAGGTCGGCTACGAGCGGCCCGCCTCGGTGGGGACATAGCGCCAACTTCGCGCGAGACACGCATCGCAGCGAAACGGGAAAAAACCCAGCAACGACAGCCATCTATCGATGCCGCGGCGACGCGATCTCCTAAGGGATCGTTCGCTACATTGGTGGCAGCATTGGGTCCCCATTTGCCGCGTGGGTCAGCATTCCCCGTGCCGACGTCTCCGAGAGAGACGCAGCCGCGTGTCCGGATGGCGCGATCGCGTGGCTCGGAAAGTGCTGCGCCCGGACGAAGACGAGGGCCACTGGAGTTCAGTTGTCAGGCTCTCCTCCGAAGGAGCATCCATGACCATGCGTGTGACATTCGCCGCGGCCGTCCTCTCGTTGTCGATCGTGGCTTGCGACAAGCCCACCGACCCCCAGCAGCAGGCCGATATCGCGCAAGCCACGGCCAACGAAAAGGTCGCTGCTGCCAAAAAAGAGGCGGATCTGAAGATCACTGCCGCGCAGACCGAGGCAGATAGGCGAACGGCCGACCTGCAGGCGAGCTTCGCGAAGACGGTGGAAGACTACCGTCACAAGACGCAGACCGACCTGACCGATCTGGATCGAAAGATCGATGATCTCGACGCTGAGGCGAAGACAGCGACAGGAAAGGCGAAGAACGATCTGCACGCAAAGTTGCCTCCGATCAAGGCGAAACGAGCTGCGTTCGCGGCTGACTTCAAGTCGCTCGACAGCGCCGCGGCCGTGACCTGGGATTCGACGAAGGCGCGACTCGACGGCGAATGGAACGACCTCAAGACGCTCGTCGACGACGTGTCGTGACTCGAGCACCTGCGCGCAGCGAGAACGTGACCCCAACCGGGCGGGACCAAGCGTTCGCAGTCGAAAACGAAGAGAATCAGCTCGGTAGGAGGATTCGACGATGAATTTATTGTGGGGCCTCGCGGTTGTATTCGTCGTGTTGTGGCTTCTCGGTTTCAGCGCGTTCCACGTCACGACTGGATTCATCCACCTCCTGCTCGTCCTGGCGGTCGGCATGGTCGTCGTGCGGCTCGTCATGGGCCGTCGTCCAGCGTGAGGCGCCGTCCTCGCGGCGAGCCCGGCGGCTCGGGGCCCGCGCAAGGGGACAGACGGGCGACAAGCTGACCCGATTCGCCTCTCGACCGCCTACGTCTTCGCCAAGAGGGGACGTCGCCGCGGCGGTCGTCTCCTTGCTGGCGACACGGGATGACCTCACGCGCTCGGCGCATCGGAACGCCTCGGCGATCCGTTACAGAACGTCGCGCGTACCGGCGCCTCACGACGTCACGCGGAGCGCGTGCGTGTGCCTCGGACGCGCAGCGGGGGCTCGCATTTCCCGTTTCTTGTTTGCCAAACAGAGAATGCACATGTCGATTGGCCAGAGCGCCGCCAAGGCAATCACCATCGTACATATATGTTTTGGCAAGAAGAGAACGTTGAGGCGTGAGCAAATCGTTCAGACTACTCTCGCCGGCCCAGAACACCGAGCCCCTCTGCGGATGGCCGTGCGTGAGAAGCGCCGTACGAATCGAGAAGCGGGCCGGATTGGGACGCGCCGTGGCCTTTCGTCCAGATGGCTCAGCGCTTGCTCACATTGTCATGAAATGGTGAACCGCCCAGTCGAAAACAGCAGGACGATGGCGAAACTGGGGGCGAGGCCTGCGGTGCCTCTGCGCTCGCGCCCCCCGGACGGGCCGGAGGAACCTTCAAGGCCCAGCGATGCTCGTTTTGCAACACGGCCGGACGCCCTATCGACGAAGGCGATGCTTGCATCGCTGTTGTTCATAAGTTCCGTCGGGGCGGGCGCGTTGTTCTTGATGCACTCGCTAGTGCGCGGCGGCCCATCGCAAGACCCAAGGCCGGGAGTGGCCTTGCTGCAACCGACGGCGGCCGCCGTCGCGACCCTGAACCCGACCTCCTTGACCCCCCTCTCGACCCCGACCCCAGCCGCTGCGAGCGTAGCGCCGACCGCTTCGCCGGTCGCAAACCTCGCGTCGACTCGGCCCGCTACGGCCGTCCCGCTTTCTCGACCGAAGCCGAAGCCCGTGCCCCGCGTGCATCTGTACCCTTTCCCCGTGCCTGGTCCGCTGGCGTCGAGCACCATTCGAAGTGCGCCTTCCGCCCAGCCCATGCCTGAGCAGACATCGGGCACGAATCCGTACGATTGAGCTTTCATCCTCGCGCGCGATCGCGCTCGGAATCGAGAAGTGATGCGAAGGCTTCGCCGCTGCGCTCCGCGGGTGGTCCTTGCGCCGGGCATCCCACGGCGCCAGCCGCGCTATAGTCGGCCGCGCTCGCGCACCCGACCTTGTGGATGATTGCGCCCATTTCAGCCAGGGCGAGCTGGAGGATTGTTCCGGTAGCTCCGCCAGCACCAACCCTCCCCCCACGAATCACGTCGAACGCCGTCTTCGCCTGCTCCAGCAGCCTGCCGAGATCCCGTCGGGCGGTATCCGACGCCTTGTCCGTCTTGTGCGCCAGTGTGCGATCGCGCTCCTGGCTCCTCGACGAGACCGCGCCTGCGATGGCATTGTCCAGACACCGGTTCAACGTGTGAAACTCGGAGCTTCGTGGAGTGGACCGAGGCGGGCGTGTTCGAGAAGACATGGGTGAAGGCGCTGGCGGACGACGAGGAATTTGTCGGCGTGGACTGGCGCTGGCTGTCGATGGATGGCGCGATGACCAAGGAGCCGCTGGGTGGAAAAGAACCCGCCCGAACCCCACCGACCGAGCCAAGCGAGGCACCAAGCGCAGCTTGCTGACCGAAGCCAACGGCATCCCCCTCGCCATCGTCGTCGCCGGGGCGAACCGCAACGACTTCAAGCTGGCGCTTGAGACCATCGAGAGCATCATCATCGCGCGTCCCAAGGTGACGAGCGACACGCCGCAGGGCCTCTGCCTCGACAAGGGCTACGACTACGGCGACAGTCCGCGAGCTCGCCGACGAGTTTCGCTTTACCGCGCACATCCGATGCCGTGGCGAAGAGGCCCACGCCACCAAGAGGGCGGCCCGATTCAAGGCACGCCGCTGGGTTGTCGAACGCAGCCATAGCTGGATGAACCGATTCCGAAGAATCCTTTTGGGCCCGAGAGGAAGAGCGCGATCGTGTTGCGCATTTCGGCGTGGTCGTCCACGATGAGAACGCGCGGGCGCGCTTGTGCCGCTGACAGCGCACTTGGTGCGGAGAAACGCAGATGCCGTTGCCGCTCGCTTTGCATCGTGCTTTGGCGAAACGCCAAAATTGGATGGGCGAATGCGACTTGAGCCACTTTGCGACGGCGGAGAGCCCAGCCGCCGAGTTGACGCAACGGCCGGGATGCTTAATTGGGTGCTCGAGAGCATCGAGCCCGAGGAGCGCTCAGCCCGGAGCCCCGGCATGTTCCACCAGTTTCTTCTCGCAAATAGAGATGCGATCATTGCGCGGGCGCGTGCGAAGGTGGCCACCCGGCTAGCACCACGCGCGACCGCAGAAGAGCTCGAAAGCGGCATCCCGCTTTTCCTCGACCAGCTCACCGACAGCGTGCGGCTGTCGCTTGCCTCCAGCCTGGCCATGGACGCGAGTGCGACCCGCCACGGGGGAGATCTGTTGAAGAGAGGCTTCACGGTGGCCCAGGTCGTCCATGATTATGGGGGCGTCTGCCAGGCGGTCACGGAGCTTGCCCACGAGTCGAAGGCGCCCATCACCGCTGACGAGTTTCATACCTTCAACCGCTGCCTCGACGATGCGATTGCCCATGCGGTGACCGAGTACACGCGCCAGCGCGAGCAATCGATCACGGAGACGGGAACGGAGCGCCTGGGGGACCTGGCGCACGAGCTTCGCAACTCGGTGAGCGCCGCAATGATGTCGTTCCAGATTCTGCGAACGGGAAGCGTCGGTCTGTCGGGGTCCACCGCCGCCCTGCATGACGTCAGCCTGAGGCGGCTGTCCAACCTCATTGATTCTGCGCTCGGGCTCGTGCGGCTCGAATCGGGGGTCAGAGCGGCTCAACGTCTGGCCTTGCGCGACTTCGTCGAGGAGGTCGAGGTCGGCGCGACCATGGAGGCGAACGCTCGGGGCTTGACGCTGGCCGTCGCGCCGGTCGAGCCGGACGTAGAGGTCGTCGTCGATCGTCAACTGCTCGCGGCGGCGGTTACCAACCTGCTGCAGAACGCGTTCAAGTTCACCCGCCCCCAGGGCCACGTATCGCTGAAGACAACTTCGACTCAGGATCGCGTTTTGCTCGAAGTCGAGGACGAGTGCGGCGGTCTTCCTCCTGGAAAGGTGGAAGAATTGTTTCGGCCCTTCGAACAGCGAAGCGCCAATCGAACGGGCCTGGGTCTGGGACTCTCGAATCTGTCGCAAGAGCGTCGCGGCCAGCGGCGGCGAGCTGCGTGTGCGGGACGTCCCAGGGGTCGGCTGCGTCTTTACGATCGATCTGCCGCGGCTCTCACCGGTGCGCTGACGGAGCGCTCATGCGGCCGGCGGCGGAACCATAGAAACGGTGCGATCCAGCCGGCGTTTGCCCATTGCGTGAGCACCGCGCGCGAATTCGAAGTGCCGCGACGAGCCGTTGGCGCATCCGTTGCTTCTTGGATACAAGAGGTCAAAATGTCAGTTATCGTATGGATCATTTTGGGTCTGGTTTCAGGTTTTATCGCGAGCAAGATCGTCAATAAGACCGGCGAGGGGGCGGTCCTCGACATTGTCCTTGGAATCGTGGGGGCGGTCGTCGGTGGCTTTCTCTTCCAGCTCATCGGAGCAACCGGCGTAAGCGGCTTCAACATCTGGAGTATGTTCGTTGCGACTATCGGTGCGATCGTAGTCCTCAGCGTCAAGCGCGCCCTTTTGGGGCGGGGGCGCCTCCACGCCTAGAATTCGTCATGGTGGGTCGTGCTCGTGGCTTTCCTGAAGGCGCCCATCGCTCAGCCACACGCGTCCGAGCCGCAGCGTGACGGCGGGCGAAAGTCGACTCGCGCGACACCGTGGACTTGGTCGGAATCCACTGTGAGGAGCGGCAGCCTTCTCACGGCAACGGAACCCAGCTCCAATGGGCAGGTGCGGCATGGCGCGTGCGTTCTGCAAGGACGATGTCCCCTCGCGGAGCCCATCGTCGAGCTGAGCGGCTTCGACGTTCGCGCCGCGGACGCGAGAGTCAGCGCCTCCGGCGCCCCGGCGCCACGCCGCCGGAAGCACCGGGGGGAATCCCCTCCGTTCCGCTTTCGCCGGGCGAGCGGATGGATTGCGATTGGGAATCGTTCGGGACGGGGCTGGAGGCTGCTCGTGAGGAGCGGCAGGCATTGGGCTGGGCGGCGATTGCGGCAGCTTCTACAATTGCGTGGATCGTGACCCCCGTCGGCGTGGGGATCCTTCTCGGCACGCTGCTGGCTTTCTCGGCACAGCCCCTCTTCGAACGGCTCAAGCTCCGCCTCGGTCCTAGGGGCTCTGCGCTCACCGTCGTCCTCGGGTCGATCCTCGTGTTCGCCGGCACGCTCAGCGGGCTCGCGTGGCTGCTCGCAGCCAAGGGCACGGTCCTCACCCAAGAGTGGCTTGCTTCGCAAGGACCGTGGGGTCCAGGGGCCGCGGCACTGAGCGCGATTGGTCGCCTGACAGGTCGTTTTGGCGTCCCCCCCGAGGACCTGTCGGCGCATGCTCGGGCGCTGGCCGAAGCCGCGGGAGCACGAGCCGCAAGCGGCGCGGAGCTGCTCGTGGCAACGACCGCGAGCTCGTTATTCGCGCTCTTCCTGGCGACGCTCTCGATGCATTTCATTCTGCGGAACTGGGAAACCGTCGCACTGCGCGCGCAGGAGGCGCTCCCGCTTCGACCCGACTACACGGCGGCGCTCTTCGCCGAGTTCCGCCGCGTCGGGCGTTCGACGTTGCTTGGTACGATGGGAACCGGACTCGCGCAGGGAGTGCTCGGCACCGTCGGTTTCTGGATCACCGGGGTGCCCGAGCCTTTGTTCTTCGGAGCAGCCGTGGCCGTGGCATCACTCGTTCCAGCGGTCGGCGGCGCACTCGTTTGGGCACCGGTTGGCCTCGGGATGATCCTCAACGGGCATCCTGCACGCGGTGCACTCGAGCTCCTATGGGGAGCAGCGATCGTCGGAGCCCTCTGCGATTACGCCATTCGGCCGCGCCTCATCGGACGTGCCGGGGCTGTCCCGTCTCTCGCGACGTTCGCGGCGCTCTTGGGAGGGGTCCAGGTGTTTGGCCTCAAAGGGCTCATCGTGGGCCCCGTGCTGGTGTCGCTCGCCATAGCGGTGCTGCGCATATACGCGGCCGAGGCGCACAAGCGGCGCTCCGACGTGCTCGCCTTGTAGCGCTTGCCGCCCAGAGGGTTAGGCGCGCCAAGCGCCAGAGGTACTTTCCAGCGCGTCTTCGGTCGGCCAAGGCGCCGATCGGGCCGCGCCCCTTGCTCGGGCGCGAGCAATGAGAGCGCCGCCGTTTGCGCTGATGAACTCGTGCAGCCTCGCGCATGAAAATTCTACGCCGCTCCCGGCGCCGCACCAGTCAGGGAGCAAGCGACTGTCGACCGGCAATCCTGGTGAGGGCCGGCAAAGCCCCCTCAGAACCGAGAAGTTGGGCCGTTCGGGCTCGAGTTTGTGAATCCGTCGCGTCCTCGCGTGTGCCAAGGCGAGGGCCCCCTCGCCCATCCTCGATCGCGCTGTTGCTGTCGGATCGCGCGACGGCAGCTCGCCCGAGTTGGGGCCGCCGGCTGCGGCGCGCGAGGCCTGGTGCCTCGGATCGACCGTGTGGCGCCCACAGGCGCGGTGAGCTCGCGGAGAAAGCGCGGGAGCGCAACTGTCCTGTCTGCGAACAATGTCAGCTTTCCGCCCACGACGATCGGCCCCGGGCGGGCCGAATGCGTTTCGCAAACCACCAGGACCGCCCGAGCGCTGCGAGCGCGCGGGTACTCGAAAACGCAGCGGAATCGCGCTTGAGGCTGCCGGCCGTAGAAGCGGCACGCGTCGTGCTTGCTGCGCCGAGCCGTTCAACCAAACAAGGAGTCTGCGATGATCAATGCCAGTCAGATCAAGCCCAACACCCCTGTGGTTTGCTCGAACAACCGCCAGCTCGGCGTGGTCGATCACATGGAAGGCACCGAGACCATCAAGCTCACGAAGGACGACAAGGGCCAGCACCACTACATCCCGACGGCCTGGGTGAAGACGATCGACGACAAGGTTCACATCGATCGTCCGGGCGATCAGGCGATGCGCGAGTGGTCGACGACGCCTGCAGCCATGCCGCAGAAGCATTCCTAGATCGCGGATCCGTCGGGCGGGCCACGATCAACGAGCGCCCGCCCGCCGGGTTCACTCCCTCGCCGTCAACGCGAGGATGACAGGCGCGATGAGCGCGATTGACTGGGGTCTCAAGGCGGCCGGCGCGCGCGTTGAGCGACACCTACAGCCGGTCCAGCTTCCAGCGCTTCTTGCCCGTGTCGATGTCGATGAGGTACGGCCGCTCCAGGAGCCGCAACATCGCGGGCCAGTCGAGAAGGCTCCTTGCCGTCTGCGGAGAGCCATCGTATCGAGCACGATGGCGCCCAAATCGACCGAGTCGAGGTCGAGGGTCAACCTGCTCGCAGCCATGCGCGTGACGTCGAGCAGATCGGCAATGAGCACCGAGAATTTTGGCACATGTCCGTTCGCGATTTCGATGTAGTCATTCACGTGTCGAGCCAAAGGCGAGTCGGGGTGTCTTGCGGTTTCACGCGCGAGGGACCTGAAGGCGAAGCGAAAGCGGCGTCAAAGGCGTGTTGAGCTCATGGCTTGCCAGCGCGACGAATTCGCCGCGGAGTCGCACGGCCTCTGCAAGCTCCGCGAAGATGCGCGCCAACCTCTCGTCGACGAGCGCTCGCTCCAGCAAGAGATGCTTGTCCGTTTGTCCTCGCTCCACGCGAAGAAGGTTTGCACGGGCTCGCCGGCGCTGTTGGCCTTGACTCTCGACCAGGAAGTCCGTCGTCCGGCGTTCGATGTCCAGGGCGGTATCCTCCTTGGCCTGTTCCGCCCCGA
Organism: uncultured delta proteobacterium; assembly: GCA_963720145.1. Taxonomy (GTDB): domain Bacteria; phylum Myxococcota_A; class Polyangia; order Polyangiales; family Polyangiaceae; genus Palsa-1150. Next base: position 509,419 of record CAVREO010000020.1, on the reverse strand, counting down.
CGTTGGCGAGAGCTTCGAGAGAAGCCCCGGAGCTCTCCACTTGGAGCTGGCTTCGTGCGCGCCGCGTCCAAGATGCCGTCTGCCTGCTCGCGAGCGAGGTCGACGACTTCGCGAGCGCGCTTCTCCGCGCAACCGTGCGTGGCGGCGAGCTCTTGGTCCGCCTTCTGACGCTCAGCGCGCAAGCTCTGGTCGGTCCGCTCGCGCTCTCGTGTGGCCTGCTGGTCCCTGGGGGCCATGCTTACGGCAGACCATAGTGCTGCGCGAAGCGCTCCGCATGGTCTTGCGAGCTGGGGCGGCTTGTCGAGCTGCGCGTGGCGCGCGCCGGGCGGACAGAGCCCATTCAGGACGGTTTGACATACGGCGGCAAGATCAGCCGGAACGTGCTGCCTTTGCCGATCTCGCTGAGGACCTCGATTCGCCCGCCGTGCGCTTCCACGATGAGGCGCGCGATGTAGAGGCCGAGCCCGAGCCCTTCCGCCTGCGCCTTGCCCCCCGCGCTCCGGTAGTACCGGTCGAAGAGCCTCTTCGCGGTCTCGGGCGCGATACCAATGCCGCAGTCGATGACGTCGAGGACGACCCGACCTTGATCCCGGAAGAGGCGGAGCCTCACGGGAGAATCTGCCGCAGAGTACTTGAGCGCGTTCGTAATCAGGTTGAGGACGCACCGTTCGAGGCGCGGCGCCTCCGCAAAGACGATGCAAGGGGACTCGTCCTTCGCCTCGATGGCAATTCGCCGTGTTGACGCGTCGTCCAGGCCCTGGACCACGCCGACGACGAGCTCCCAGAGGTCGAGTGGCGCCTGGCGCAGCGCGACCGCATGCAGCTCGAGGCTCGTCGCGTCGAGGAGCTCTTGAATCATGACGTTCATTCGGACGCCGTTGCGCTCGATGCGCAGAGCGAGGCTTGCGTCCTCGGCGAGCCCTTTCTTCTGCATCGACCGCCTCAGTAGGGTGGAACACATGAGGATGGCGCCGAGCGGGTTGCGAAGGTCATGGGAGATGAGCGCGGTGTACTCTTCCCGCTGCTGCTCGAGGCGCCGGAGCTCCGTCACGTCGCGAAAGACGACGATTGCCAGCGCGACCCGGCCATCCGCATCTCTCACGCTCGTGCCGGTCGACACGACACGAAGCGGCTCGCCGCCGTGCGAGGGAAAACCAAGAACCTCGTCCCCGGCGAAGTCTTCGCCGCGAAGGGCGCGGAGAATCGGGAGCGCCTCGCGAAGCCGGGGCTTGCCCGCGAGATCGTGAACCTCCAAACGGTCGAGGTCCCCGACCGTTCGCAGCTCGTCGCAGCCGACGCCCATCATCGCGCACGCTGCCGGGTTCAGCATCGTGATGCGGCCGCTCGGCTCGGCGACGAGGACCCCGTCGCTCAACTTCGCGAGCAGCGCGTTGAGCTGCGCACGCTGCGTGGCCTCGGACTCGGCGAGCTCCTGCTCGCGCACGCTGCTCACCACCAGGCGCTCGTTGAGTGTGCGCATCGTCGCCGACGACCGCGCGAACTCTCGGCGCCGGAGCATCTGGTCGGTCGTGTCCCGCACGGTCACGATCAGGCCACGCACTCCTGCGCTCGGTTCACGCACCGACGCGAACGTGTACGTGAAGCAACCGAGCCTTCCGTCCGCGAAACGGTGCTCGGCGTCTGCCGATGACTCGCGAACCCCCGACGCATAGACGCGGTCCAGCATGGCCACCTGGACGTCTCCGAACTCCTCGCCAAACCGGAACGAGCTTCGATCGCGTGGTGGCGGCAAGAGCTCACGGAAGCGGGCGTTCATGCACCGTACGACGTGCGACTCTCCGCTCGTGAACGCGAGCCCGTCCTGCGACAGCTCGAACAGCTCACGCCACAGCAGCGTGGTCGGAAAGTCCTTCGGCGCGAGCAACGTCGGAAGCTCTCGAGTCGTCAATTGGCTTGGCATCGTGCGGGGCTCCTGCCCGATTCTCTCGAGGTCTTCCTAGACCTTCGCCCGGTACCTTGCCACGCCCTTCTGCTTCTTCACGGGGGTCGCGTACTCCAGCTGCCGCAAGCGCTCGATGGCCTGCGACAGAGCCGTGCCCTTCAACCCCGCTGCGCGCGAGAGCTCGTCGGCGGTGGCTTCGCCGAGCTCGCGGAGCGCTCGCAGGAGCTTCGCTTCCTCGCGGGTAAGGCCGGGCAACGCGAGCGCTGCGTCCTCTTCAGCCCGAACGATCGGCACACCCGTCAGCAAGCTGCGGTAGCGATGCTCGGCTTCGCCCACGACCACGCCCGCGGGCTCGATCGCGTACCGACGGATGGCCGTGTCGTGCTCGCTGCTCCGCATCTTGACGACGGCGAGCACCTTCTCGAGCTTGCCCTCCAGCTCGACGAACCGCTGCAGGACGACCACGTCGGCCAAAAACTCCGTGATGTGCGGCGAGAGGGTCCGGATCCCGTCCGTCGAGATGACGAACGTGTGCAGACCGGGCATCGTCGCGCAGGCGCGCATCTTGGTGACTTGCATCTGCCGCACGCTCGCGTTGCGTTCGACCGATTGCGCGAGCCAGAGGATGCCGTCGGCGATGGTGAAGACGGGGTTGCTGTGCGACTCGCCGGCCTCGTACTCACCGACCAGAAAGGTCGTCGCTTGCCAGCCGGTCAGGTGAAGCGCGAGGCGCTGCACGAATTCCTGGAGCTGCGCTTCCGAGGTGCTCGCGCGCGCAACGGTGCGGAACGAGTCGACGACGACGAGGCTCGGGTGGACCGTTTCGACCTCGGCGAGCATGCGCTTCATCACGCTATCGAGATTCTGATCCATGGCTTCGGCGCTGAGGTTCACGAAGCGAACCGCTCCGCCGACCTTGCTCTGATCGAAGAAGGTGTACTGCTGGGCATGGCGCAGCATCTTGAGCGGCGGCTCGCCGAGCACCGTGAAGTAGAGCGCCGGCGCTTCCAGCGACGCACGTGAGAAGACGATTTGCTGAGCGAGCGTGGTCTTGCCGGCGCCGGGCCCCCCGGCGATCAAGTTGAACGAGTACTCGGGCAAGCCGCCCCCGAGGACCGTGTCCAGCCCGGGGACGCCGCTCGGCAGGAGCTTTATCGTCCTCTTGCCCATCGGCGTCATTTCTTCGCCTCCTCCGGTTGAACGGAGCGGGTGTCCTCTACCTCAGGCCAGGCGTCGCGCACGAGACCCATCGCAAGGTCCTCGCCGATGAGCACGGCCAGAAGCTCGATGAAGTAGGCGACGATCGCCACGGTCCCTTGCTCGACCAGGACGGGCTCCCCGGCTTCGGCGAGCCCCCTCACGGTACCGCCCGGACCCGTCGCCACGGCGGTGAGCAAGGGGTGGGCGGGCCGCGCGAGAATGATCGACCGAGCGAGCAAGACATCGAACCCGGCGGGGCCGACGAGATTCGCGAGGCTTGCGTAGAGCCGAGCCGTGATCTCCTCTGCGGGCTCGCCGCGCCGGATGGCCAGGGCGACGACGGACGCAGCGAATCGACGAAAAGCGGGACGAGGCTCGATCATCCGCGCTCGCTCATGATCCCTCCGTCCCCCCTCTTGCCCAGGCTCCGTCTGCCTGGAGCCCACCCGGCCGCAACTCTTGAGAGTAACCCATCCCCACGTTCGGCGCAGCTGACGCGATTGGACCTTTCGTCGAGGCCGGCGTGCTCTCAGAAGTCGCCGTGACCGCTTGAATCGCCGTCGCCGGCCGCCCCGTCCTTGGGGCGCTGGGCGATGAGGCACTCCGTCGTCAGCATCAGGATCAGGCCGGCGACGCTGGCGGCGTTCTGCAGGGCTACGCGCACGACCTTGACGGTGTCGATGACCCCCATGGCGATGAGGTTGCCGTACTTTTCCGTCGCCGCGTTGTAGCCAAAGTCGGCTTCGCCTTCTCGGACCCGGTTGACGACGACGGCCCCCTCCATTCCCGCGTTCTGCACGATTTGGCGGAGGGGCTCCTCGAGAGCGCGGCGAATGATCCGCACGCCGGCCTGCTGCTCCTCGGAGACCGCGACCTTCTCGATCGCCTTCTGCGCGCGAACCAGCGCCACGCCACCGCCCGCGACGATGCCCTCCTCGACCGCTGCGCGCGTTGCGTGCAGCGCGTCTTCGACGCGGGCCTTCTCCCTTCATCTCCGTCTCCGTCGCCGCGCCGACCTTCACGATCGCCACGCCGCCGACGAACTTCGCCAGGCGCTCCTGCAGCTTCTCGCGGTCGTAGTCGCTGGTCGTCTTTTCGACCTGAGCGCGAATCTCCGCGATGCGCCCCTTGATCTTGTCCTTGGCGCCGGCGCCGTCGACGAGGGTCGTGTTGTCCTTGTCCATGGTGACGCGCTTGGCGCGGCCGAGATCGCCCATGGTCACGTTTTCGAGCTTGAGGCCGAGCTCCTCGCTGATCACCGCTCGTCCGCGAGCGCAATCAGCGCCTCGCCGGGGTCGGCGTCGCCGGCGAGGAGCTTGCTGCAGGACGCGACACCAACGCTCACCATCATCGTCACGCGCTCGCCGCCGGCGGCGAAGTGGACTTGAGCGACGGCCTGCCGCACCCGCTCCGCGATGACCAGCGCCTCGGCGACATCCGTCCGGGCGGCGATCACGGCGAACTCGTCGCCGCCGTAGCGCGCCAGCACGTCCCCCAGGCGCGTGACGCTGGCCATGCTCGCGGCGACGAACGAAAGGGCCCGATCGCCGGATGGGTGTCCGTGGCGGTCGTTCACTCGCTTCAGGCCGCCGAGGTCGATCATGAGGAGCGAAGCGGCGCCCTGGCCGCGGGCGCGCGGTCGCCGCCTCGACCATCATGCGGTCCGCGAAGTACGCGCGGTTGGACACGCCGGTGAGCCGATCGCGCACCGACGACTCGTACAGCGGGCGCTGCAGCGACTCGTCCGTCTCCTCGCTGGGCGTGAAGCGCAGCGCTCCTGCAGGCAGAGGCCGCGAAGGGAGGAGCGGAGTGTCGTGACGTTCGGCCGGAGGGTCGCGGGGGGTCGGCCTGGGCGAGTTGTACAACAACGGCGTCGAGAAACCGCATCGGCAGGGGGAGCTCCAGCTGGGTGCTGGCGGCTACGGGACGCGCGCTCCCATCGTGTTCCGCAACGCTCAGGGCATAGCCGCCCTCGGTCCGCTGCTCGGCACGGCGTTCGCGCTCATCGCGGGCCTTCGCCGCAAGTCCTCCCGCACCAGCAACGCTCACGGCAGCTCGCGCTGGGCCAGCACGCAGGAGATCAAGAAGGCGGCCCTGCTGCGTGATGCGGGCGTCGTGCTTTGCCAGACGAGCGACGCCCAGTTCCGCACCACGATTGACTCGTCCGGCAAGACGAAGACGACCGCCCCACGGCTGGGGCAGCTCGTGCGACACGACGGCCCCGAACACGTGTTCTGCTTCGCGCCCACTCGATCCGGCAAGGGCGTCGGTCTCGTCATCCCGACGCTCCTCAGCTGGCCGCACAGCGTGCTCGTTTACGACATCAAGAAGGAGAACTGGGCGCTAACCGCGGGATGGCGGCAGAAGTTCAGCAGGACCTGGCGCTTCGAGCCGACGGCCACCGACAGCGTTCGCTTCAACCCTCTCTTCGAGATCCGCAAGGGCCTCTCCGAAGTGAAGGACGTCCAGAACGTGGCGGACATCCTCGTCGATCCCACCGGCGAGAAAGACAGCAAGGACCACTGGCAGACGACCGCCCACAGTTTGTTGTGCGGCGCGATCCTGCACGTGCTCTACGCGGAGCCGGACAAGACGCTCGCCGGCGTCGCCTCGTTTCTCTCTGATCCGAACCGCACGCAGATGGACACGCTGCAGCGGATGCTCACGACGAGTCACCTGGCCACCGGCCCGCATCCCGTCGTCTCCCAGGCGGCACGCGAGATGTTGAACAAGAGCGAGAACGAGCTCTCCGGCGTGTTCTCCACGGCCATGTCCTGCCTCGGCCTCTACCGCGATCCGGTGATCGCGCAAAACACGTCGGCCAAGGCCGTCGACCCGACCGGCGTCGAGCAGGGGCACGTCTATCTCAAACCCACCCGCCCAGGACTCGAGACGAACCTCGCCATCAATACGGACCACGGCCACGCCTACATGCTCGAGCTGCACAGCTACGAGGACACGTACATGGCCATGGTCACGTGGCGCTTCCCTCAGGAGGAGGTCACCAAGCTCGCCGCGGAAGGGGCAGCGCAAGCGGCACAGGCCCGCGACTCGGCGCCGATCGTCTCTCTCAGCGCGCTGAACTTCGACTACCTCATCCAGGTCACCAAAGGCCGACCGCCGTGGACTCCCGTCCAAGTCTTCGACGACGGCCGCCGGACCTTCGTCCGCTTCCCCCAGACCATGCTCGTGCGCGAAACCCCCGCGCTCTTCGTTCTGAGCGGCGGCGACACGCAGCTCGTCAACTACCGCATGAAGAACGACTTCTACGTCGTTGACCGCCTCCTCGAGTCCGCCGAGCTACGCCTCGGCACCAGCGACAGCGAGCAGATCGTTCGCATCACCCGGGCGAGGCCATGACCACCTCCGCTCCCGAGTCGTCTTCCGCCGCCGCGGCGGCACCCGCCGACCCGCACACCTCGAAGATCGCGCCCGACGATCCGCGCCTGCGCCTCCGCGCCACCCGCGGCCGGACGCTCAAACCCGGCCCCGCGATTGCGCTCGTCGTCGGCATCGTCGGCTTGCTCCTCGTCTGCCTGCTGGCCGCGATCCTCCCGTCGTCACGAGGCGCCGACGCCAAGAAGACCGGGGAGAGCGCGACCGGCTCGCCACCCGCTGCCATTGTTCCCGAGACGGTTCGCGGCCAGCAGCAACCCGGGCCTGCCGCTCACCCGCCCCCGCCCACCGACCGGCTCTCGGTCGTGCCCCTGCCCGACGCCGGAATCCCCGACTTCTCGGCCGGCCGCGCCGCCGCCGATCCCCCCTTCCGCAACGAACGCGCCGAGCAGGACCTGCGCGCCCGCGGAGCCTCGATCCTCTTCGACGCTCCCCGCGGCGCCGCCTCGTTCGAGCCTCCCGCCTCGAGCCCGCCGCCCTCGCTCCTACCGTCCGAGCCTCCGCGCGTCCCGACCGCCGGGGCCGACGGGGACCCCAACATGCAGGAGCGCAAGAATACGTTTCTCGATCCCCAAGGCGTCGGCCGCCACGCCACCTACCTCAACGAGCGCGTACAGCCGCCTCGGATCACGGCCTTCCCGCCACGGTGTGCCGGCAGCTCGCCGACTTCGATCCCGAGCGCCGCGTGGCCCGTTCCCGCTGAACAACCCGAGCGCACCCGGCGCTCGGCGAACCATCTCATGCCACACGAGCTCCGCACGCCACCCATTCGCTTGACTTAGCGACATCCGCCAGTCACCGTCGCCGACACTCGTGGCCGACCCCGTCGTTCTCTCACGAGCCCACGACGTCCGCTTGCCAGGAGCCCTTGGGGCCCTCGCGCGCGCCGTCGGCGGCACCGCCCGGCTCGCGGAGCTTCTCGAGGTGCACACGACGACGATCCAGGACTGGGCCAAAATCCGGCCCCGCAAGCCCGTGCGCCTGCTGCTCGCCCGCCTCGCCGCCGAGTACAGCCTCTCCAAGGCCCACCAGCTCGAGCTCGCAAGCGGTCGCTTCCGCCGTCGCTAGCCGACCTGGACCCGTTCGCAGGCACCACGGACGGACGAGCGCATCCCGCAACGCTCGAAGCGCCCTGCGACCGAAAATCGTCCGACCGCATGTCGATTTAGCGCAACAACCGCGACGTCCCGCTGGATCGGTCCCTTTCGGGCAACGACCACCTCCCGGCGACCGCCGCGACGCGCCGATCGCTCCCGACCGCCGCGGAAGTCATCTCGCACGCCGCTCCTCCGGCGCCCGCGGAACGCAGGCGAGCCCGCGGATCCGCACAATCGCCAGGCCCGCTGTCGATTTCGATCAACAAAAGTCGGCGGACGCTCGACCCCACAGACGAATCGAGCGGCCAGACGAGCCGCCCAGCCAAAAGGTGCCCGCCATGACTCCAGCCAACGTCGTCGCATTCTTGGACTTCCGCGAAGCCATCAAGGAGATCCGGACCCTACCGGACCAGCAGCAGGTCCACGCGCTCAAGTACAAGCTCTTCACCGCCTTCGAACGGGCCGCGGACTTTCAGCACCGGGCCATCACCGCGGAGCGCAACCTCGAGCAGTACGCCGCCATCGTCCGCGACTACCACGCAGCCGCGCCGGACGCCTTCCCCGAGCTCGGGACGCCCGAACCCCAACAGGACTCCGACACTCTCCAGCTACGCAGTGAAGTTCAAAGTCTGCTCGAGCAGCGAGAGACCCTCAGCGACCTCTGCGCGTCTCTCGTTCAGGTCATCGAACACTACGCGTGCGATGAGGTCGACCCCGAGGACCAGGACGCCGACGCGCACACGCTGCCCTTGCCCTTGCCCATGCCCACGGGCACGGCCCACCAATGATGCAGCGCTGGGGCGCCACCGCCGTCACGAGCGCGTTAGAGGTCCACCTGGCACTCGCCGAGCCGCCGACCGACGCCGAAGCCTATCGCGCTTGGCGCGAGCTCCTCGTCATCGAGCCGCCCGTCTGGGGTGACCGACGCGCGGCGCAAGCAGCTTCCAAGCTCGCGGCCCGCGGCCTCCGTGTCTGGAGCTGGGACGACTACGCCGTCGTCTTCTCCGACGCCCCCGCGGAGCCTCCTCGCGGCCTCCACTACCGGCCGTGGCACCTGCTCGAGCTCGAGCCCGAACCGTCCCGCTCTCGCGCGATGCGATCCCTCTTCACTCCGTAGTCTCTCTGCTTTCCACGCCGGCGGCCGGCTTCACGACTCGCGACTCGCTTTCTCTTCGTTCCGTGCCCGAAGGGGTTCCTTTCCTTAAGCGCGCTTGCTGCTCGCCTCGTTTCGCCGCGGGCCCGCACAGCCAGGCGCGCCTCGAGACCTCGCCCGCTCGGCCCCTTCGGGGTGCCCGGCTTCTGCTTTCCCGGTTTCCCGAGAGGGAGCCCTCCGGGAATGCAGCCGTGCATCGTCGAGGAGCGCCTGCGGGCCCGCTCAAGGGCGAAAACGAGCCGCGCACAAGCGGCCCACACGGAAAGGAAACTCCAATGAACAACGACAAGAAAATGATGCAGATCGTCGCCGTCATCGAACGCCCCGCGGCCGAGGGCAAGGAGAAGAAGAGCTTCTGGAACCGGATCGGCGTCGCCTTCCAGAACAAGGACGGTTCCTGGAACCTTCGCTTCGACTACCTGCCGGCCCGCATGGGCGAGACCACGATTCAGCTCCGCGAGTTCGACGCGAAAGACGCGGACAAAGCCGCCGAATGATCCCGGCGCCGCGGGCGCGAGCTCCCAAAAAGGGCTCGCGCCGCGGCGCGGCTCTAATGCCGCAAGGAGGCCCGCCATGTATGACGAGGAGCTCGATCGATTCAAACGCGATATCCACCTCGTTCAGTACGCTGTCGAACGCTACGGCTACACGCGAGACAAATCCGAAAGCAGCCGGGGCAGCCACGTCCTGCGGCTCGAGTCCGACCACGACAAGATCGTCGTCCGACAGACCCTCGACGGCCACTGGACGTACTTCTCCGTCCGAGACGACCGCGACAACGGCACCATCGTCGACTTCGTCCAGCGCCGGGGGACCCACTCTCTCGGCCAACTCCGGCAGCAGCTGCGCGACTGGCTCGGCACGCCGCGCCCGCCGCTCAACCTCCCCGCGGATCGCCCGTCTCAGCGCCTCCGCCTCGAGTCCCGTGCGCCCGTCGAGGCCTTCGCCGCCGCCCGCGTCGCCACCGACAACCCCTACCTCAACGCCCGCGGCATCCGTCCTTCGACCTTGGCCGAGCCGCGATTCGCCAAAACTTGGCGCATCGACGAGCGAGGAAACACCCTCTTCGTCCATCGCGGTCTCGCCGGCGCCATCACCGGCTTCGAGCTCAAGAACACGCGCTTCACCGGCTTCGCCGCCGGCGGCACGAAGACGACCTGGCAGAGCGCCGCCTGGCCTGAAGATCGCGCCCTCGTCATCACCGAAACCGCCATCGACTCCCTCAGCTACCACCAGCTCCACGACGAGCTCGGCGGACGCACCCGCTACCTCTCCACGGCCGGCACGCCGAGCAATCTCCAACTCGACCTGCTCGAACGCATCATCGCGCAGCTTCCGCGCACCTCCCTCGTCGTAGCGGCCGTCGACGCCGACGCCGGCGGAACGAAGCTCGGCAAGCAGCTTCAGGCCATCGCCGTTCGACATTCCCACGTCAGCTTCCGCCAGCACGTCCCCACGTGCGGCAAGGACTGGAACGAGGTCCTCCAGCGCGCCGAGGCCGACTACATCGCCGCGCTCCCCGCCACGGCACGTGTCCTCAACCCCGCGTTCTGCAGCTCCCGATGAAAACCGCCGTCCAACTACGCTCCGCGGGCCATGCCCCGAGCTCGGCGCCCCGCTGCGAGCTGATCTATGGCGACGCGCTCGGCGTCATCGCAGGCCGCAGCGGGCCGATCGCCCTCTTCCCTCCCCACCGGGTCGTCGCCTACGCGCTGCGTGTTCAGCGAAGCCGATCGGCATTCGTGTTCCGCACGCTCGATACCGACGACGCGATGGCCGCTCGCGTCCCCGGTGTCCACCCGCACGTGCGCCTGCTCGTGCATCTGCGCTCCGCGGGCCGAACGCGCCTCCTCGGCCGCCTCTTCGCTCACCTGCTCGACCAGCAGCACGATCCGTCCGCACTCCCGGACGCAACCTGGTTCCGGATCGGCGCTGTCCTCGCCGGGCGCCTTCCAGCGCCCCGCCTTCTCAACTCTCTCGTCCCCTCCCTCCCTGCACAGCCATGAACATCCTCGCCGCCGTTTTGACATGCAGCCTCCACGCTGACGACGCGCTTGTCCGCGCCATCGTCGACAATGCCCACGGCAACCCGTACATGCTCATCAACCCCGAGCTCGACCCGGAGGCCGCCGCCTTGGCGATTCCTCCGCGCACGCCCGACGCAGCCATCACGCAGCTCAACGACCTGCTCGCCCAGGGCGTCGAGCCTCTCGTCGGAGTGATGCAGGTTCCTGTCGCATGGGCCGCGACCTTCGGGCGTAAGCCCGACGACCTCTTCGACCCCTGCATCAACATCACGGTCGGCTCCGCGATGCTCTCGGCCTACGACTACGACTGCGCCCACCTGAAGGCCTCCGTGCCCTTGCCGAAGTCGACCGGCGCGCCGCACGCCCGACGCCTCTGCGTGTTGCATCGCTACGCAGAAGCCATCCGCGTGCCGGATCTCGAGACGGTCGTGACGCTGGACCTCCGCTTCCAACACGCTCCGCTGCCTTCTCCGGCGGACGCTCCCATCCTCGCCCCCGCCCTTGAACCGTGCAGGTGGGGCCCCGCCTCGCTCCTCCTCCCCACCACCCCCGGTCCAGCTGCGTCGCCGCCTCCGCCCGAGCCGGCCACGACGAAGTCGCGATGATTCCCCGCATCCTGACCCCGGAAGAAGCAGCCGCCGCGCTTCGAAATCCCCCGCAAGACCGTCGTCATGCTTTGCGCCCGAGGCGACCTACCCGGCGCGCGCAAAGCGGGTCGGCGGTGGCGGATCCCCGAGTCGGCTATCACAGCGTTCTTCTTGAAGGAGGAACAGAATGCCAGTATATCCAGGCCGCAGGCCAAGGACGTGGCGAGTAACGATCTTCGCGCAGGGCAAGCAGCACGAATGGATCGTGGAGGGGTCTCGCAAGGACGCGAACACGCACGAAGCGCGGATGCGCCTCGACCTGCAGGCTCGCGCGATCGCGCAAAAGCGAAGCGTTCCAACATTCTGCGTCTTCTCCAAGGAGACGTACCGACCGCACGCCGAAACCCATCTGGGGGTTAGTACATGGCGCAAGGTTCGCGTCTACCAGGTAGCGACTCTCGTCGAGTTCCTGGGGGACCTGCGGCTCAGCGATTTCAACCCGGAACACATCGAGAATTTCAAGCGATGGCGCATCGAGGCCGGGGTCCAGTCGTCCAGCATCAACAACGAGCTGCGCGTCCTCAAAACGATGCTGCGTTGGGGCCGCGAGCAGATGGGGCTCCCCATCCCCCTCCTCAAGCTCAAGATGATGCCCAAGGACGGCAAACGCCGGGTGCGCACCTGGTCGCTCGACGAGGTGCATCGGCTTTACGACGCCGCGAGCAAGAAGGCCCCTCAGCTGGTTGCCATGCTGCACTTCGCCCTCGACACGGGCTGTCGCAAGGGCGAGGTACTCGCGGCGGAGTGGAGTTGGATCGATTGGGAGGCGCGCCTGCTGCGCATCCCGGTCACCGAGGAATGGCAGCCAAAGGACAAGGAGGCGCGCGAGGTGCCCCTTTCCGACGCGCTCACCAAGGCACTCAAGAGGCGAGCTCGGAGCAGCCGCTACATCTTCCCCAACAATCGTGGAGAGCGGTACCGGACCTTTCCGGAGAAGCTCTTTCGCAAGCTCACCAAGGCTGCCGGTATTCACGGCGGCCCGCACACCACCCGGCACACGTACGCCAGTCACTTCCTCAAGGCCCAGCCGGATCTGCCGCTACTTGCGAAGGTCCTCGGGCACTCTCAGACGTACGTGACCGAGTTGTACACGCACCTTCTGCCGGAGCACTTGGATCGGGCTCGCAATGCTGTACAACTCTGCCCCCCGGGGCCCCTCAAGGCTGTCCGCTCCAATCTGACCAAGAAACTCTGGCGACCGACTCTGGCGAAAGCATCAGCAACGCCAAAAACACCGAGCAAAACACACTCGCGCCACTAGCTCAGCTGGATAGAGCGACGGCCTCCGGAGCCGTAGGTCAGAGGTTCGAATCCTCTGTGGCGCGCTGAAGTCCTTCCGCTTTTTGCGCGGACGGAATGGCAATCGACGATCTACCGCCAAATGGGCTGCAGAGCCGGCAAAGGCCCGCGGCCGGCTGCCCCGCACGGTCGCACCACGCCCGTCGGAACCGAGCATCTGCGGCGTATTCCGTCGTGGTGCGTGGGATTCGCCGACCTGGACGGGCAAGCGACGTACAACGAATGGCGGATCAGGTCGAACGCGAGGCGTGAGGGCTGGGTGCCGATGAGGGCAACGGCCCGACGCTCACCGAGAGCGCCGGCGCGGCGTCCCACTGGTGCACCCGCTGCACGCGCCGCTTGAGCATGGCGACGACCTCGTCGAGGTTCGGCTCGGCGCCATCGAGATGCACGGAGCGCTGCGCAAGCCGCCTCCATTGCCCCGTCCAGAGCATCAGCGAGACCATGAAGAAGTCGAGGCGCTCGAACACGAGCGCGCCAGCCGCGGCGTACGCCTCGCGATGGTCGACGAGATCCTGCGGCAACTCGGTCCAGTGGCGATTGGCCTTGAGGTGATGTCCTATGTGGTAGCCGTCGTTGAAGCACCGGCGGTTATAACTGCTGTTGATGCACGTGATCGAGTTCGACAGTCCGTCGTTCGGACGCGCCGTGTTGACGAACGCGTGCTGCCCCCAGTTGCCCGCCATCATCATGAAGCGAATGATGAGCGTGGGCAGCGCGAAGGCGAACAAGCCGAAGGGTGTGACGAACCAGCAGAGGGCAATGATCAAGCCCAGCTGGCCGATTTCGCCGACGAGCATTCGGCGCATCATCCGCCGGCGTCGGTGGCGGTAAAGATAAAGCGGCACCTCGACGTGAGCCAAGAGAAGGAAGCGCAAGAAGTACGCGAGGAAGTGGACGAAGCTGTCGCGCCGGTAGCGGAGCGTCGACGATAGATCGCCGAACATGTTGTCTTCGGCATGGTGCATACCCAGGTGATGCTCCGGGTACGCCGGCGGGATACCGAGCAAGAGCGACATCGCGTAGCCGTGCGCCCGGTTCAGCCATCGCGGCGAGCGGATGAATGCCCGGTGCATCGTGTTGTGCAGCATCAGCACTACGGGGGGGACGGTGTATGCCCAGATGGCGATGTACACGGCGCCGACGAGCAGCGTCGGAAGCCGCGCGGCGTAAAGCGCCAGATAGAGCGCCGCCATGAGCACCGAGATGCGCGCGATCGTCGCCAGCGTCAGCCGGACGAAGACCTCGTCGCGCGCGTCCACAAGGTGGCGCCGGCACCAGCGGGAGATCAACCCTTGCCCATAGGTTGGCGTGGCGACGGGATCGGTAATGGCGACGGGCCCGAACTTCAGCATCGTAGGGGGTCCGAATCTCGACGACACGCGGACCCGCACCCTATTAGCGCTCGCGCTACGGCGATCCAGTCACGCTTTCGTCATCGGTGCTCGTCGCATACTCGACGAAAGAATCGCGCATTCGCGCATGAATTGCGATCGGGGCCGAGGTGCCCACGATGTTCATCGTGTGACGTGATCATGAGAAGCGTTGCGCTACTGGATTCGCAATGAAAACGTCGGTCGCTGATGTCGTACGCGATGCCCTCGCGCGCCAGGACCACGCCATCGCGTGGGGAAAGTCGATCCCGTTCTTCGCAGTGCACGCCGCTGCCATCGTCGGAGTCGCCGCGCTGGGCTGGTCGTGGCGCGGTGTCGCGCTCGCCGTCGCCCTCTACGCCCTGCGGATGTTCGGAGTGACGGCAGGGTATCACCGCTACTTTTCCCATCGCTCGTTCCGGACGAGCCGGTTCGTACAGTTCGCGCTCGCGTGGCTCGCGATGACGAGCTCGCAGAAGGGCGTGCTCTGGTGGGCGGGTCACCACCGCACGCATCACAAGTACTCCGATCAAACCGGCGACGTGCACTCGGTCCTGCTCGACGGTTTTCTCTGGGGCCACGTCGGATGGATCCTGTCTCGCCGCTACGCGGCGACGGACCGGAGCCGCGTGCACGATCTGGCCAAGTACCGCGAGCTCGTGTGGCTCGATCGCTGGTGGTGGCTGCCACCGTCGGTGCTCGGCTGCGGGCTGTTCGCCGTAGGCGGATGGTTCGGCCTGGTCTGGGGGTTCTTCGTCTCCACCGTGCTCTTGTGGCACGGGACCTTCACGATCAACTCGCTCACGCACATGTTCGGCACGCGCCGATACGCGACCTCCGACAACAGTCGCAACAGCGCTCTGCTCGCGATCATCACCCTCGGCGAGGGTTGGCACAACAATCACCATCATTACCAGCGCTCGGTTCGTCAGGGCTTTTTTTGGTGGGAACTCGATCCGACGTATTGGGTCCTTCGCGCCCTGGCCGCGCTCGGGCTCGTGTGGGACCTGCATGGGCCGCCTCCGGCCGTTTTGGCTGGCGGCGAACGGCGTGCGTGGGCGCACGAACCTGGCGCCGGGAGCTGACAAGAGTGGGCGTGCCCAGGATGCCCGAGACACACGCGCAGCGACTCGAGCAAGGCAAGCTTCTCGACATGGTCCGACCGAACTCGCCTGATTGTCCCGACTGCCCCGCCGCATGCAATCGCGCGCTGCCGAAGCTCATCGATGGTGCTCGCGAGCGGTGTGCGCTCCGCTGCCGGTTCGTCGCCGCTCGTCAGCCGTTGCCTCCACGGTGGTTCGCGGCCTACGGCCTTGCCCTGGTGAGACGCGGCATCGTCGTTCGTCAGCGGGTGGACGCGGAGGGCTCGGCGACCGCGCTCGACGCGGTAGGGCCGGGCGGGGCGATACCGCTGCCGGAAGGGGGCGACGCGAGCCACGCTGGGTACGCGGCCGGCGACACCCTCGTCTGTCTGTACCCACGAGCGCCATTGTGCCTGGCCGTGGACGCGGGGGCGCCGGCTTCAGCCCAGATGGTTGCCCTCTACGGCGCGGTTCTCGACCGCGTGGAGCGGATCGCATACGCGCGAAGCCGTCCGAAGGCGCGCGCGCGCGTGGCGGCTCTACTCTGCGTGCTAGCGGACACTCTGTCGCCTGCGCGGCGTCTGGACTGCCTGCCGGCTGCGCTTCAGCAGCGCGACCTCGCCGCGCTTCTGGCGATGCGTCACGAGTCCGTGTGCCGGGTCATTCAGGGTTTCGCGCGTCAGGGCGCGGTGTCCCGCACCGACGAAGGCATCCGGTTGCTCGAGCGCACGCAGCTCGAGGCTGCACAATCCGACTGATCTCGGCGGCCAGGCAGGGGGCTGCGGTACGTCCCGAACACGAGGTCCCATGCCGGCGAGGAGATCCCGAAGAAGGCGTTGGGATCCTGGTAATGATGGCGCAAGTGGTACGCCCGCATCCACTTGCCGAGCCGCGTGCGAGGATGGAAGTGATGCGTGTAGTAGTGAATCCAGTCGTATGCGAGGTAGCCGGCCATCGTACCGGCGAGCGCCGGCAGGAATCGCTCGCCACCGAGGAGGAGAAAGTAAAAACCCGCGAACATCAGCGCGAGGGGCCAGCTGATCATGGGCGGCATGACCAGGCGCAAGGGATCGTCGGGGAACTCGTGATGGTAGCCGTGCGCCATGAACGCGACGAAACGGACGCGCGCGTCCTTTGCGGCTCGACGCATGAGCCCATGAAACACCAGGCGATGCAGGCCGTACTCGGAGAGCGAGAAGACCGCGACGCCGGAAACGAAGAGCAGCGTGGTGGCAAGCAGGCCGATCCGAGCCGGAGTGGTTGCCCCGGCCCACAGGATGAAGGGCCCGAACCACACGCCGGGCGTGATCGGGTGGGCTCGACTCATCAGCTCGAGAAGCGAGCTCTCGAACACCCGTATCGACCGCGGCCCTTGGGAGCGGCCGCGCCTGCCGGATGCTCCGGTCAGCCATTTGCCGTTGGCGGCCGCAAGGCACGCGCTCGTATAGCGGATCATCGAGTGTCCTCCGGGACCAAGTGGGTGCGGCGTGGAGTGCGAGTCGGGCGAGCGTTTCTCTGGCCTCAGGCAGCGGCGGCCTCGAGCTCGCCCTCCCCGGCGGGCGCATCGTAGGCGGCGCGGCCAATCTGATTCGGCCGGAACCGGGGGCTGAACGGGCCTAGCAAGTACGTGCGCAGGAGATACCCAGCGATGCTTCCCTGGTTCAACTCGGGGTTGATCTGTTCTGCGATGGCCCGGTGAAGTTCGGGCAGCGTGCTCCAGTGCGCGCCTGGCTTCTCGTGGTGGGCGGTGTGGTAGCCGCTGTTGAATACGAGCCAGTTCGCAACCGGTCCGACGAAGTTCCGCGACTGGTCGTAGCGCGAGCTGGGGTCGCAGTGAACGTGCTGGATGTAATTGATGAACATCATCCCCCAGAGCCCCATGCCGGCGGTCGCGCCGAGCCCACATGCGTAGGTGAGCACACCGAGGCGCACGCCTCGCGCGTAGATTGGGAGCGCGAGCATGCCCCCGTGAGTGCCCGCGACGCAGGCGTACTGCGCCACGATCTGCCGGTACCTGCGCGCGTTACTGGCGCGCGCCCGCGCGACGAACTCCTTGATCAGGCCCGCCTGCCAGTACGCCGAGACGAAGAAGTAAACGAGCGCGGCGAGCAGCGTGTCCTTCTTCGTCCACCGCCAGGTGATGGTCGCGTCGCCCGGACCATTCACGAACTTGTGATGGTTGGCGTTGTGGGTCGGGATCCACGCGAAGATCGGGTATCCGTAGAAGATGGATCACCAGATGGCGTAAAGCGCGTTCGTCCGGCGGCCATGAAAGACGGGGCAGTGGTTCTGGTAGTGTGCGAGCACACCGGCGCAGAACCCGGCGTACAGCGCTAGCGGTAGGACCCACGCGACGTGACGCGGCAAGAGGTACGGAAGCGTGGCCGCGGCGGGGAAGAGGAGCACCGCCCAGACGAGAGCCCGCACGTCGGCCGCGAATCGAAGCTTCATGACATGAAGTCTCGTCGCGGCTCCCGGTACTCCGATTGATCTGGCGCAACCGGGGGCGCGCCGCCACGTGCTCGCCAGGCCGTACACGGGGGAGTTCTGCCGCACGTGCGGTCGCCTGACCGCGGCGGTGCGGAGAGGTCGTGCAGGAGGCACTCGCGCGGGCCGTGCAATCGCGCGATGGCGCGATCCGGTCGAGTCGGCAGCCCTTCGAAACACTTCGGTGTCCGTTCCTAGCGTCGCTCACGTCGGCAGGTGCGACAATCTGTCGCGTCGTGGTGTCGGGCTCGACATCTGACTTCGCGCATCCACTTTTCCGCCGAGATTTGGCACGGCACCTCGCTTGCTACACGGGCGCATCGTGATGCCGGCGCACGAGCGACGAAAGCGGCGAGCGCCGGCCTACGTCTCGATCGTTTCGGCGAACCCGGAGACGCTCGACGGCCTTCAATCCTACCTGGGCGGTGCGGGAGTTCCCGCCCACTGCACCCGAGCGCTGCAGGACCTCGGAATCGTCGCGCCACAGTCTGCGACTGCGGCGGTTCTCTTTCCGGACGATTTCGACGACGACCAGGCCTTGACTCTCGTGCGGCAGCTCCGCCGCACGAGGCCGCGCCTCCTCTTTCTCATCGTGACTCGCGCGCCGCATCGCTTTCGCGATCTCCTGAAGCCCGACGGTCGCTCGCTCACCCCCGTCCTGCTGCCGAAGCCGACCTTCGGCTGGGACATCCTCGATGCGATCCGCGCGCACGCCGAAGAGTGGCCAGCCTCGAGATGAAACCCACTGCAAAGACCACCGATTCTCCTGGCCTTGCTCGGGCGAACGCACCATCTCGTCCCGGGTTCGAGGACCGCAGCGGGTTTCCGATCGCCTATGCGCTGCGTCGGGTGCTGAGGAACGGGTACAAGGCGCAGTATCTGCGAGCCGACGTCCTCGCGGGCGTGGTCGTCGGGATTGTCGCGCTGCCCCTGTCGATGGCGCTCGCAATCGCCGTGGGCGCGCCGCCGCAGGCGGGCTTGTACACCGCGATCTTCGCGGGGTTCTCCGTCTCGCTCCTCGGCGGCTGCAAGTTCCAGGTGACCGGCCCCACCGCCGCGTTCGTCGTGATCCTCGCGCCGATCGTGGCGAAGCACGGTCTCTCGGGCCTGCTCACGGCCGGTCTGATGGCCGGCGCGCTACTGGTCGCGATGGGAGCGTGTCGGCTCGGCAGTTTGATCAAGTTCATCCCGTACCCGGTCACGACTGGGTTCACGACGGGAATCGCGACGGTCATCGCCACTCTGCAGATCAAGGACGTCTTCGGGCTGTCGGTGCCCGCGATGCCCGAGCACTACGTCGAGAAGCTCGCGACCCTGTGGGAGGCGCGAGGCTCGGCGAGCCCGCGCGAGGTCGCGATCGCTGCCGCAACGCTCGCGCTACTCCTCGGCGTACCCAAAATCACCAGGCGCATCCCTGCGCCCCTCATCGCGATCGCGCTCGTGTCCGCAGCGGCGGCCCTCGGGCATCGTGCTGCGCCATCGTTCTCGGTCGCCACGATCGGGAGCCGCTTTCACACGATCGTCAACGGCGTCGAGGTCGCCGGGATACCTCCCGTCGTGCCGACGCCGGCTTTGCCTTGGGGCGGATCGCTCTCGTTCGGCCTCGTGCGCGAGCTCTTCCCCGCGGCGTTCGCGATCGCGATGCTCGGCGCGATCGAGTCGCTGCTCTCGGCGGTGATCGCCGATGGCATGACCGGCACGAAGCACGATCCGAACTCGGAGCTCGTGGGCTTGGGAATCGGCAACATCATCGCGCCGTTCTTCGGCGGGATCGCGGCAACCGGCGCGCTCGCGCGCACCGCGACGAGCATCCGCGCGGGCGCTCGCTCCCCCATCGCCTGCGCCGTGCATTCGCTGGTGGTTCTTCTGGCGATTCTAGCGCTCGCCCCGCTCGTCGCGTACGTGCCCATGGCGTCGCTCGCCGCGCTGCTGCTGCTCGTCGCCTGGAACATGTCCGAGGTGCGGCACTTCGTGGGTCTGTTCAAGGTGGCGCCACGTAGCGATATTTTCGTGCTTCTCACGTGCTTCTTTCTCACGGTCTTCTTCGACATGGTCGTCGCGGTGTCCGTCGGCTTCGTCCTCGCAGCGATTCTCTTCATGCGGCGCATGGCGGACATCACCGAGGCCAGGCTCGCGATCGACAACACGGAGGAGCACCGGCTCGTCGGCTTGCCGCGCGGCGTGAGCTTCTACGAAATCAACGGGCCGCTCTTCTTTGGCGCTGCGCAGAACGCGATGGACGCTCTCCACGCGAGCCACAGCGACGTGTTCTTCGCCCTGATCTTGCACCTCGGGAAGGTCCCCGTCATCGACGCGACCGGTTTCGCGGCGCTCGAGAACGCGATCCAGGTACTCGTGAAGCGCGGCAAGATCGTGATTCTCGCGGGCCCCTTTCCGCAGCCGAGGAAGATCTTCGACAAGGCGCGCCTCGACAAGCGCCACGAAGGGATGGTCCACATGGCCGCGGACCTCACCGCCGCGCTCGCGCTCGCTCGCCAGATCCCGCCTCCGCAGCCCGGCCGCCGCTCGCACGGGCCGACGGCGGCTCACGCGGCGGAGTGACTCCGCACGAAAGCGCTTCAGGAAAACAATCCGTCTCCGATGCCGCGACGGTGCCAGACGACTTCGTCGTCGATTTCGACGAAGAAAGCACCGTCGTCCGCTTCGTGACTCTTCCTCCACAGCCGCAGCCGACCCGAATCTGCGGGCTCGGACGCCAGGAGCTCGTAGCACGCGGGTACGCGACCGCTCAGTCCGTGGTACGTGACGACGAGGGTTCCAAGACGCGCTTCTCGGAGCCAGTGCTCGACGCGAAGCACGTCCCGCGCAAAGCGAGCCCTCGTGAGCTCGACCCAATCGTCAATCCGGTCATCTTCGATGAAGAGGTTCTCTGCCAGCGGATTGAAAAAGTAAAACGCGTCGAACGGGTCCCAGCGCATCGCGGTCACATCGGCCGCGTGAAAGTAGGCGTTCGGTACCCCGAGCTGCGCTCGCGCGCGCCTCGCGACCTCGACCAAGTGAGCGCGATGCTCGATGCCCACGAAGTCGAGCTCCGGCGCGGCGCCTGCGGCGGCCAGCACGAACTTTCCGACGCCCGAACCGACGTCGAGAACCCGACGTGCGCCCGCGCGACGCAATAGCTCAGCCGCACGTCGCGCGACACCCACGGGTGTCCAAAAGCGCCGAGAAAGCAGGCGCACGCGGAACGGATACACGGCGTCGAAGAGAGTGTCGTCGGGGCGGTTCGGGTCGCGCAGTACCATCGGCGCGAGGCCTAAGCACCGCGCGTTCCATACGGCGCCGGGCCCAAAACGTCGGGGTCCCACGGCGAGCTACGGCGCCCTGCGCTACGATTGCGACAGAATATCGCGATCGTCCTCGGATGAAGCCCAGAACGCGACAAGCTGACGTAGTCTTCGCGCCGATCATGCAGTCGGCGAGCATGCGCCGGCTCGATCAGGTGATCCAGGCGGTCGCGCCAAAGGACGTCCCCGTGACGCTCATCGGGGAGAGCGGTTCGGGCAAAGAGGTGCTCGCCCGACGCATTCACGAGATCTCGCCCCGTAGAACGGGCCCTTTCATTCCGATCAACTGCGCGGCGATCCCGGACGCGCTCTTCGAGAGCGAGCTATTCGGGCACGAGCGAGGCGCGTTTACCGGCGCAACCGAGCGCGCCAGGGGGAAGGTCGAAGCCGCCGAAGGTGGAACCCTGTTTCTCGACGAGGTCGGCGAGCTGGCGCTTGCGATGCAGGTAAAGCTTCTGCGCTTTCTCGAGAATCGAAAGTACATGCGCGTGGGCGGCTCGACGAAGCTCCATGCCGACGTCCGCCTCGTCTTCGCGACGCTGCGGTCGCTCAGCGACGAGGTGCGGGCCGGCCGATTCCGCGCCGATCTCTACTACCGCATCCAGGGCATCACGATCGAGGTGCCGCCGCTGCGTGATCGCCGCCCAGACATCCCCCCGCTCCTCGCGCGATTCGTGGAGCAGCTTTCGGCTTCGCACGGCACCCAGCCACCCCGCTTCACGCGCGCCGCACGCGCTGCGCTCCTCGGTCACGATTGGCCGGGCAACGTACGCGAGCTACGGAACGTGGTCGAGACGCAGTGCCTGCTGCGGGGAGGGAACCAGGTGCGAGTGCGCGATCTGCCGGAGACAATCCAGCAGGGCGCGTCGCAGGGCACCGGCCCCCGCGCGGGCGCCCTCTCCTCGTTGTCGATCGATCTCGGGCAGCCGCTCGAATGGAACGTCGAGAGAATCGTCGAGGCGGCTCTCGCACTCGAGGGCGGCAACCGTTCGCGCACGGCCGAGCGGCTAGGCGTGAGCGTGCGAACGATTCAGCGCTATCTCTTGCGAGGAGCCCTCGAGCCGGCAGGGACGCCGAAACACGAGCCGGGCTGGCCACGGCGCGCTCGCCCGACGACCGCTTGAGAGGACGCAACGCGTAGGCTCAGGCACGGACGCGGGTATCCGCCGTGATCTGCGCGGCCGCGAGCGCTTCCGCCAGCGATCGCCATCGTAGGCCCGCTCTAGAACGCATACGCGGTGGTCAGCAGAGCGCCGAAGGCACGGCTGCTGATTGAGCCCGTGGCGTCGTTGGTCCCGCTCACCGTCGCCAGGCCGGTCGACCACAGGTAGAAACCGCCCACGCTGGTGCGGATGTGCTCCGTGTTCAGGCCCACGCCGGCGGTGACCCCGTAGAAGTCCTGTCCCGAGTAGCCCGGGTCGCCCGGGCTGCCGCTGTTGGCGTTCGGATCGTAGAGAAAGCCCACGCGGATCGGATAGGAGGGCAAAGGCGTGAGCTCCGCTCCGACGTTGAAGCGCGGGACCGTCTTGAGGGAGGTCACGTCGTTGAACTGAGTGGAGGACGGAAACGCCGTGTAGCTCGCCCCGAGCTGAAGGCTCACATCCGCGAGCAGGGCAAGCCACGGGGCGGGTATCACCGCCGTACCGAGACTGAAGTCGAAGGGTTTGGCGAAGTTCCCTCCGCCGTGGATGTCCTCCGTCGAGCTCGCCCCCGTGAGGGGATGGGTGACCGAGTACGTGTCGCCCGAACCGGAGACCTGGATGAACGGGGTCTGGGCGCGAGCCCCGAAGCGCAGCCAGTCGGTCGCGAGGTACGTCGCGCCAACGACCGCCGACAGACCGAGGGTGTCGAGAGTCGTGCGCTCCAGGTTCGTGCCGAACCCCGACGTGCCCTGCTGAACGTCCACGCCAATGATCTGCGTCTCCGCGTGCTGCATGCCGAAGACCGTCGCCCCGACGCTGAAGTGGTCGCCGAGCATGTGCGCAAGCGACAGACCGATCCAGAGGTCGCTCGTCTGCGTGGCATAGACGACGTTGGTCGCCGTGTTGGGCGTGGAGAAGGCGACGTGGTCGTTCAGCTGGATGGAGTTGGGGACCAGGACCGAGAACGCGCCGACCCAGTCCCCCAGCTTGCGAGTGGCCACGTAGGTCGACGGGATTGTGTTGAAGCCGGAGACGTCGAGCGGGATGTTGGTGTTGTCGATGTTCAGGGCGGCGGCGTAATGAACGGCGAAGCTCATGTAGACGGCTCCGCTGACCGCAATCCTCCCCGACTGCAGCTCCGCGAGGCCCGACGGGTTGTAGTAGACGGCTCCGGTGTCGGTGGCCCGACCGACCCCGGCGTTGCCGAGGAACGACTCCGTCTCGCCGAAGGGGACGAGGTTCGGGTTGCTGTTGTCGGCGCGCGCGGCGCGGGTCGTCCCCGCGAGGACGAGACACGCCGTGGCCACGAGCCGCGCGGATCGGGGGCCAGGATGCATGACGGCGTGCGCGCGAGGCGACGACTAGAACTTCAGATCGTAGGTGCCGCGCGCCCCGAAGAGGACCCACTCGTGCAGCGCCTGCGTCTGGATGGACGACCCCGTCGTCCCACCGTTGCTGTCCGTCGGCGTGCTCTGGTGGTCGTACTGGGTGAGAGCCAGAGTGAGGAACGGGCCGATCCCCAGGGCCCCGTTCAGGAGGCGGAAGTCGACCCCCCCTTGCAGGTTGAGGAGCTCCCACCCGTCGACGCCGCTGCTCTGCGTGACCGGCATGCCCGCACCGGAGTGCGCGGCGTCGGCCGTCTCGGTGAAGGAGAACCATTCGTACCCGAACCCCACGCCGAACCAGGGATCGACGAAACCATCCGGCAGCACGTGGTACGCGGCGTCGATGCCGAAGCGAGTGTCGTTCCCCGAGCAGCCGAAGCCCGGCTGGTTGCATTGCCCCTGCGCAACCTGGTTGGAGATCGACGCTAGGCCGAACGAGAGATAGGTGCCCACGTACCAATGGGAGGCGAGGCGGACGCCCGCGTCGAGCCAGAGCGGGGCGAACTGGTTGCTCGTGAAGTGATTGAGGTCGTTGCCGTTGCCGCCGATCGCGGAGCCGAGGGGAAGACCGAAGGCGAGGCGCGCGCCGAACTCGAACGCCATCCAGGAGGCGCCGGCGTCCGCCGCCGGCGTCGCCGCCGGAGCGGCCACGACCCCCTGGCCGTAGGGGTCCGGCACGACACCCGTCCCCCCGCCCGTCGCGGCCGTCGCGTTCGCGCCGGCGATGCCGGCGACGACGTGCAGCGTCACCGCCAGGACCTGGCCGTCGGCCAGCGTCACGTCCGCCTTCGCCACTGCCGACGCCGGCCTGACGGGCCACGATGTGGTGCGGGCCCGGGTCCGTCGGACGGTCGTTGTCGAGGAGCACCTGCGGGACGGGCTGGCCATCCACCGTGACCTCGGGGCTCGGCTGCACGCCCGCGGGCTCGTCGACGTGAATCTTGAGCTTCGGGACCTTCGGCCCCGTGGCGTCGAAGATCCCGCGCGCCTGCTTCTTCGCGTCGGCCCACGATGTTGGAGCGTTGGGCGGGTAGGACTCGTTCATCACTCGATTGAGGAGCTCCGTCCCCGCGATGAGCTTTCCCTGCTGGATTTGGCACTGGGCCAGGGGCACCGCCGTGGTCGGCGCATGTACGAGCGTCTCGGCACGCTCGAGCTGCTCGACGGCCTCCCGGCAGTTGCCGGCTTGGTGCAGCCGCAGACCTTCGAGCGCGAACGGCCGGGCGGCGGCCTTGTCGCCGTCCGATGGATTGTTTGGGTCGGCCTTCGCCACTCCCTCGCTCGTGATGGCTGCAAGGACCAGAATCGACAGAGAAGCTCGCGAGATAGATTTCATATTTTCCCGATCGGACCCCACGTTATACGAGCCTTTCTTCACCGCCAACGGGATTCGTAGCCCGCAGTTCGAGTGGCCATTGTGGCCTCGTCCTCGCGCGTGGTACGTCGGCCTTATTGCGCGGATGGCACGCGAACCGGAGGAACTCGATTCGATGAATCCCGTCATACGCTTCGTCGTGACGTGCGCGCTGGGAGTGGCGGTCGGGGGGCTCGGGTGCTCGTCGAGCAGCAAGAGCAACGGCAACTGCGGCTCGACGGGCGGCGGAGGGATTGGCGGTGGCATCGGAGGCGGTTCGGCCTCGGGCAGCTGCCCCAGCTCGGGGTCCAGCTCCGGCGGCGCGGGAACCTGCGCGGCCATCACCGCCACAACCGCCTGCGCGACGTGCCTCGCCCAGCAGTGTTGCGCCGAAGCCTCGGCGTGCGCCGCCGACCAGGCCTGCGTCACCTGCGACGACGGCTGCGATGCGGCGGGCAACTGCGCGCAGTGCCTCGCGCAGAACCAAGCGTTCAACAATCTGAACACATGCGGAACGAACAAGTGCGCGACGGCGTGCGGGGGCGGGGGGGGAGGCTCCTGCCCCGCGGCCGCGACCGACACGGCCTGCGACACCTGCGAGAAGCAAAGCTGTTGCACCCAAGTCGTCGCTTGCCAGAACGACACCGCGTGCGTGAACGTGGCCCAAAGCGTCTCGCAGAACTGCGGGACCAGCCTTTCGTGCGCAGCGCAGGAGGCGCAGCAATCGGGCGACGCGGCCGCCCATGCCCTGGTGACCTGCCTTCAGAACAGCTGCACTACGCCCTGCGGTGGCTGACGGCAGGGGGACCCCGTAGACGGTCCGCCCTCACGCTCTATTGCGTGGCAGATCGTGTCGCTCGCAACGCGTTCGTGGCAACTGCGGTAAGCCGCGCGCCCGTTCGCTGGTGACGAACACCTCTGTGCTCAGCCGAAAACGAGGGCACGCGGGCGGTCGCAGGTTGACGGACGTGCTTGGAAGTCCGCGAGTACGCTGGTGATTCGCGTGAAGGGCCAAGTGCAGAGATCCGCCACTTGTTTGCGGCAAGAGCTTTCCGGTGCTCCTCTTCTAGTATGGGTTTCGAATCGCTCAGCGTCTCCGCCGTGGTCCCGGCGACCTCGGATCGGGTCTATGCGTCTTGGCTCGACAGCGGCGAGCACAGTCGAATGACCGGCGGGGGCTCGGTCCGCGTGGAAGCGCGGGTTGGGAGCGACTATTCGGCGTGGGACGCGTACGCTACGGGAAGAATCCTGGAGCTCGAGCCCGGACGGCGCATCGTCCAGAGCTGGCGTACGAGCGACTTCGACTCGAGCCACCCCGACTCACGGCTCGAGCTGCACCTGCGCGACGTGCCGGGCGGGTGCGACGTGATGATTCTCCACATGGAGCTCCCCGAGGGGCTCGCTGCGAAATACGAGGAGGGTTGGCGGACCCACTATCTCTTGCCCATGACCGGGTACTTCGGGAAGTCGGGCGCCCCCAATGGCGGCCGGCGAGCCGGCGGGGGACCTTCGGTCAAGAGAGCGCAGCTACGGGGGCAGGCGGGAGCCAAGCGTGTCGCCAAGCGCTGAGCCGACCATGAATCACCCGAAGCGCGCCTGCTTCACATCGGTCCCAGCGCGAGCATCACGAGGAACGCCATCGCGCCGCTGAGAGGCAACGTGAGAACCCAGGCGATCACGATGTTACCGGCCACTCCCCAGCGCACGGCCGACACACGCCTGCTCGCGCCGACTCCCATCAGACACGCGTTGATGCAGTGAGTGGTCGACACGGGCACGCCCAGGTGACTGGCCGCGAGGATCGTGACCGTCCCCGCCGTCTCCGCGGCGAATCCCTGGAGCGGCGTGAGCCGGATGATCTTCGTCCCCATCGTCTTGATGATCCTCCGCCCACCCGCCATCGTCCCGAACGCGATCGCCGCGGCGCAGGCGGTGATGACCCACAACGGGACCTGATCGCCCTTGGGAGGGAGCATCCAGCCCGGGACACCCGAATGCCCTGCGGCGACGAACGCGAGGAGCGCGAGCGTGATGATGCCCATCGACTTCTGCGCATCGTTCGAGCCGTGCGAGAACGCCATCTATCGTTCCGGCTCGATGCCGACGTAGAGCCCTCGATCCTGGCGCCGTACACGCAGGAGCAGTGGCACGTTGGTCACGCGCATCGCTCGAGCGAGATCGCGCGCGTCCGTCACGGGTCGGTCGTTGACCGCTTCGATGACGTCTCCGGGCAAGAGCTTCCCCTCCGCCGGGCCGCCGGGCCTCACGGTCACGACGAGCGCTCCTCGACCGGGCGCGTCGCCGGCGTCGATGCCGAGCGGCGAGCGGGCTTCCTGGTCGCGAGCTGGCTCAGACGCTTGCTTGGCTGTCACGCCTTCGGGCGTCTGGCGCAGCGCCCCGAGCGTCACTTCGAGCCCGAGCCTGTCCCGGTGGCGAAGCACGGTGAGCTTCACGTGCGAGCCGGGAGCGTGCTGCGCAACGATGCGCGGAAGGTCGAAGGCCTGCGCTACGTCCTGGCCTTCGACCGTCAGGATGACGTCGCCCGCTTCGATCCCTCCTCTCGCCGCCGGACCGTCTGGCTGCACCTCCACCACGAGCGCGCCGTGCACGCGATCGAGCCCGAGCGCCCGCGCCAGGGCGTCGTCCATTCGCTGGATCGTGACCCCGAGACGGCCTCGAGCAATGCGCTCGCGGGCGATGAGCTGGGGCAGCTCGCGCTTCACCTCGTCGATCGGGATCGCGAATCCGATTCCCCTGCCCTGCGGATTCATGGCCGTGTTGATCCCCACGACCTGCCCGCGCATGTCGAACAGCGGGCCGCCACTGTTGCCGGGATTGATTGACGCATCCGTCTGGATGAAGTCGTCGTACGGCCCGGCACCCAGGGCTCGCCCCTTCGCGCTGACGATGCCGAGGGTGACGGTGTCGCCCAGGCCGAATGGATTGCCGATCGCAACCACGGAGTCGCCCACCCGGAGCGCGCTGCTCGATCCGAGCGAGGCCACGGGCAAGTCGCGCGGCGCGTGCTCCAGTTGGAGGACTGCGACGTCGAGCATCTCGTCCTTGGCGAGGATCCGTGCCCGAAACTCGCGCTCGTCGGTGAGCTTCACCTCTACGACGTCGGCTTGATCGACGACATGGGCGTTGGTCACGACGTGACCGTCGGCATCGACGAGGAAGCCCGACCCGAGCGCTCGCTGCTGCAGCACTTCGTCGCCCCCCCGGCCTTGGCGCCCCGGTAAGGGAGGAAGCAGGTCTCGAAAGGGCCAACCCCGCTCCGGGGAGCGAACCGCGATTTCGTGCACGGCGGTGAGGTTGACCACGGCTGGGCGTACGCGCTCGACGAGATTGGCCAAGTCGGGTCCTTCTGCCGATCGCCGGGCCAAGGGAGCCGAGGGAAAGGGCGCCGGTACCTGGGTAAGCGGCTCGGGCGGAGCGGGAGCGGCGTGCCGGCGGCAGTCGAGGCCCAGCACGAGCGTGGGCACAAGGCCGAGCGAGCCGAGAAGACCCCAGGCGGTGATCTTGCGCAGGTGCATCGCGCTCGCCCACTACAACAACGGGGCCATGTGCAGGCGCACGGACGGACTGCAACACCGCGAGTGGTCTTCCCCGGCAGCATCGGACCCCATCCGCCACACCGGCCGCGCCGGAGTCGCGATCTCGAGCGGACCGGCTCTTGGATTGGGTTCGAGAGCGAAGAGGAGACGACCGAGAGCTTCTCGATCGGCATCGAGAGCGAGCAGGAGCCGGTCGAGAGGTTCTCGATCGCCTTCCCGAGCGAGCAGGAGCGGTCGAGAGGCTGGTGAGCGCGATCCCAGAGCGAGCGGGACTCTGTCGAGAGGCTCTGGGTACGGGCCAGAGCGAGTAGGAGGCGATCCAGAACGAATAGAAGCCGATCGAGAGCGAGCAGGAGCCAACCGAGAAGCTCTGAATCGCGAGCGAGAGCGAGTACGAGGCGCTCGACACGCTCGCGATCGCGATCGGGAGCAGACAGGAGGCGGTCTCGAGCGTCTCGACCGTGGGGGGTCGCGACGCATACCGCCTAGGGGGTGGTATTCTTGAGGCTGCAAATAGGTAGGAATAGGTAACCGCGAGCTCGTGCGCGCGAGGGTCCGCCTAGGCTGCGCCGGGCGCACGGTTCGTCGGCTCGAGCGAGCCGCTGGTGTTTTTTTGCGCCCGACTCGTCCGGACGCAGACGGTTTGCATGTAGAGCGAGCACGTCCTCGAACGTCGAACGCGGGGACTTGCGCAATCGACCGCGAGTTGTGCCTACGATTGCCACCGTGCCCGCCGAGTGCCCGTCAAGGCCGACAAATCCACGATGACATCTGAGTAATCGCGGCGGTTCGTGCGTCCATCCCATCACTTCCTGAACGACCATCGGAGGAGTTCATGCTCAAGCTACGAGCGGTGCTTTCGCGTCTTTGCCTGGGTCAAACGTTCTCGCTGGTGCTGGCTGGCCTGGCGACGGGATGCACGGCCAGCGTGTCGGCGGGTACCACCCCGCCGCCTCCGGCGGACAGCTGCACGCAAGACAGCAGCCTGCAATGCGTGACGGGAACGCAGGGATGGACCTGCACGGGGGCCGGCGCTCAGCCCGAGGACTACAACAGCGACCTCGTGTGCAGCAGCGACGGAGCGGGCAACTACTGCTGCTCGACGAGCACCTGCACGTACGACTCCAGCGTGAGCGGCTGCGTGACGGCGGCGACTGGCTATAGCTGCGCCACGGGAGCGAATCCCCCCGACACCAGCGACCCGTCCCTCGTCTGCAGCGTGCCGACGACGTCGAACAACGTCGACTTGTACTGCTGCTACACGAACACCGTCACCGCCACGAACTCCACGTGCACGCAAGATTCGACCGTCGCGGGGTGCCAGCCCGACTCCGCCGGCAATCCGTCGTACGGCTTCTCGTGCACCGGCTCGGACACGCCGGATGTGGACTACTCGAACATCGCCTGCAGCACCGGGACACCGGGGACGGGTGCCACGCTGTACTGCTGCACCTACCAGTGACCTTTCGAGGAGAGACCATGAAGATTCGAACAGGATTCTTTTCGCCGCTGCTCGTCCTCGCCGTCCTTCCGCTGGCCGGATGCTACGTGGAAGGGCGTACGGCTGCCGGGCCCCCTCCGCCGCCGCCGGCCGAGCCCGCGCCGCCTCCGCCCCCGATGGCTGCGGCTCCGGCTCCTCCCCCGCCGCCCGCAACCGTCGTAGCGGCGCCGCCGCCGCCGGCGCCGCCCCCGCCGGCCCAGGAGGTCATCGTCGAGGCGCCACCGCCGCCGCCGCCTCCGCAGGTGGAGCCGCCTCCGCCACCGCCACCGCCCGGCGATCAGACGTGGGTGGCCGGCTATTACGGCTGGGAGGGACGCGAGTACCGGTGGCACCGTGGCCACTACGAGCGGCGCCCCCACGTGAACGCGCGCTGGGTAACGCCTCACTGGGAGCCCCGCGCGCGCGGCAAGGTGTGGATTGAAGGGCACTGGCAGTAGTCGCCAGGGAGCGGGGGCTGCCGCTCACCAGCGAGCAGCCCCCCGCACCACGTCGCGAGCCCGCTAGCGCTGGTGCCGCAAGACGCTGCTGGGAACCGACGATCGGCGCGGCTCACGCGTGCTGCCGAGCGGAAGCTCGACCGTGAACGTCGATCCCTTTCCCGGCTCGCTCTCCACCGCGATGGTGCCGCCCGCCGCGTCCACGATCTGCGCGACGATCCACAGACCCAGCCCGAAGCCGGTCGCGGTCTTGGGAGTGCGCCCACGCTCGAATCGGCCGAAGATTCGGCGCATGTCTTCGGCCGGAATGCCGATGCCCCAGTCCTGGACCACGATGCGCGCGCTCTCGTCGCCGCAGGCGAGGGCTACCTCTACGGGTCCTTCGCCCCCGTACTTGAGCCCGTTCGTGACGAGGTTGGTGACCACCTGGTCGATGCGCGTTCGATCCCAGTGACCGACGATGGCCTGCGCGGGGGCGACCACGCGCACGCGCGCACGCTCCTCGGGCGAGAAGCGCTCGACGAGCTCGGCGACGAGCGCGCCCAGGTCGACCTGCTCCAGCTCGAGGCGCATCCGCCCCGCCATGATGCGCGAGACGTCGAGGAGATCGTCGACCAGCGCCGAGAGGCGCTTGACCTGCCGCTCGATGCCGAGTGCGTCGCTGGCGAGGCGCTCGGCGGGCGCGGCTCCCCGGTTGATTCCGCGGGTGAGAATCTGGGCGCGGAGCTGCAGCGCCGAGAGCGGAGTGCGTAGCTCGTGCGAAGCCACCGACAGGAGCGAATCGCGCAGCGCGAGGGCCGCGCGGCGCTCCTGCGCGATCGCCCCGAGGATGAGGGTGGTCATCGCGGCGATCGCCATGAACACCTGAAGAAAGAGGAGGCTGTCCGAGAGGCGGCCGCGCAGGAAAGGGCCGCGGCCGAGGGCCGTCCCGGTGATCGCGATGACACAAACGGAGAAGGTCGCGACGGCGGCGCCGCGGGATCCGAAGCGCAGCGCTGCCCACACGAGAAAGGGGAATATCATGTAGGCCCCGCGGAACGCCGCGACGGCCCCATCCGGGGAGGTACCGAAGAGCCACACCGCGGCCCCCAGGACGGCCGCCTCGAGCGCGGCGGCTTCGACCATCCGTCGTGGCGACGCGCCGCGACTCGCGCGCATCCCCACCAGCGTCAAGAGCAGCGGCGCGACGACGGAATCGCCCATCACGTCTCCCAGCCACCACGCTCGCCACGTGCTTCCCGCGGCGGCCAGCGGAACGATGCCGCCGATGACGAGGCTGGCCACGCCGACGCTCGCGCTGAGCATCGTGCTGCCGAGGGCGGCCATCGCGATGAAGGCCAGGGCGTCACGGAGGCGGTCGATGGACGGGTGGAAATCGGCGAACCGCCGCAAAGCATGTGCCGCGGCGACGGCTTCGAGCGTGTTTCCGGCTGCAATTCCCAGCGCGACCGGGAAGGGCGCACCGGTCCACGAATTGACGACGAAGGCTCCGATCGTCACGCCGGGCCACGCCCTTGGGTCGACGACGAGCAGCGCCGCGAGCGACAGCCCGGTTGCAGGCCACACGAGCGCCGCGAAACCTCGGACGGCGTCCATCCCGAGCCCGAAGCGCGCGACGCCAATGTAGAGCGCGGCGAGCCCTGCCACGACCGCGATACAGCGAGCGGTCGCTCCTGTCATGAGCCGTAACGGTGAACCACCGTGAGGAGAACATCCAGGTCGACAGGCTTGAGCACCAAGGCGGCCGCGGATCGTGCGGCAGGCGCATCGCGGGCGCGAACGTCGGCGGTCATCACCACGGTGGGGATGGCCGCGAACGCCGGCTCGCCGGCCTGCTGGGCTCGGAACTGCTCGCCGTTGCAACGGGGCATCATCCAGTCCAGTAGGATGAGGCGCGGCGTCGGATGGGTGCGCAGCCATTCGAGCGCTTCCTGTCCGTCGCAGACGAGCGCGACGGCATAGCCCTCGTCGGCGAGCGCGATACCCACGGTCTCGCGCACATCGCTGTCGTCCTCGACGACCAAGACGACGGGCTCGCCGCCTTTTCGCATTGCCAATCGTAGCGCGCGCACGCCCTGCCCGAGCAAAAACGTGCGAGAGCGGCAGGTTTTCGAACGACACGGGCACGGGACGTCGAGGGTCGCCCGAACGGGACGCCGCAGCGGATGGGCCGTTCGTGCGGTCACGGACGTGCAATCCGTGATCTCTCGCAAGCAGAGAAAGTAGTCCAGCTTGCTTCGTTCCGTGTATTAATGGGCACCGTTGCGGCAAGCACTCGCACGGGGAGCCAGGCAAGGATGAGCCGCGAGAGGCGCGCGACAGTGGGGTCCGAGGAGCCGTCGAACGCGCATTCGGGGTCGCGCATTCGCGCCGCGCGACGCCAGCGCAATACCCCCTTGCGTCCGGGCTCTCCGCTCGCGCCAAGCCCGCAGCGTGCCCTGCTGACGGTCATGAGCGGGCTGGAGGCGGGCCGGGTCGTCTCGCTCGACGAGAGAGAGCTCATCGTGGGGCGGGACCCCGGGGCGGATCTCGGGTGTCGGATCCTGCTGTCAGCCGCCGGCACGCTCGCATCGTGCACGCGCAGGTCGGCGGAGTCGTGCTCCACGATCTGGACTCCCAGAACGGCACCTTCGTCGATGGGGCGCGCGTGCACCGTTCGCGCCGCCTCGATCCCGGCGCGCGCGTGCAGCTCGGTCCCTCTTTCGTGATGCGGTTTACTCTCGGCGACTCCCAGGAGGAGTCGTTTCAACGCGCTCTGTACGAATCGGCGATACGCGACTCGCTGACGGGCGTCTATAACCGCCGCTATTTCAATCGGCGCCTGGCTTCCGAGCTCTCCCACGCGCATAGGTCCAACGGTTCCATCGCCGTGCTCCTCATCGACGTCGACCACTTCAAGGAGCTCAACGACGCCTACGGACACAAGGCGGGCGACGACCTGCTGTGCGAGCTCGCGCGCCAGCTTGGCCGGGTCGTCCGAGCCGAAGACGTGCTCGCCCGCTGGGGCGGCGACGAGTTCATCGTCCTGGCCCGGAGCGCGACCGCCGACGCGGCGTATCAGCTCGCCGAGCGCTTGCGCAGGGCGGCGAGCACCGCACACGTGGTGGCCAACGAGGTGCCTCTTTCGCCCAGCGTCAGCATCGGCGTCGTCACGCTCGCCGAGATCGAGCCGGACGAGGGCGCCGCGGAGATTCTCGCCCGAGCCGACGACCGGCTGTACGGCGCGAAGCTGGCCGGCAGAGACCGCGTCTGCACGAGCGGCTGACGGCCGGGCCAGAGCGACTGCCCTTTACGGGCGAGAGGCGCGCTGAGCGGTGCGACGCTCCCCCATCGAGGCATTGGCGTGTACGTTCTGGCCATGAACGAGAGCGCACGGCGGAACGAAGCCGGCCCCACCCTGGTGGACCGAGGCTTTCAGCTGGCGTACGTGTGCGCGTACCGATTGATGCGCGGCTACTGGGCGCTGCGCCACCCCGAAACGCACGGCGCACTCGTCGTGATCCGCAGCGGGGGCGAGGTCCTTCTCGTGCGAAACTCGTACGTGCCCTACTACTCGCTTCCGGGCGGGTACGTTCAGCGGCACGAGACGGCGCGGCAGGCCGCGCTTCGCGAGCTCACCGAGGAGGTAGGCGTGAGTGTGTCGGCCGAAGCCCTCGAGCTCGTGCGGGACGAAACGCACGACTGGGAGGGCAAGCGCGATCACGTCGAGATCTTCACGCTCGAGGTCGCGGTGCGCCCGAACGTATTCGTGGACCATCGGGAGGTCGTGGAAGCTTCGTGGTGGTCGCCCGAACGCGCGCTCTCGCTGAACCTCTTTCCGCCGCTGCGCCGCGTGCTCGAGGGGCTACGCGAAGCCGACGTGGGGCGGAGATAGCGCGTATCACACGCCCGAGTAAGCCGAGAAGCCGCCGTCGATGGGAACGACGGTGCCGGTGACGAAGCCCGAGGCCTTCGAGTCGGCCAGCCATAACATCGCGCCGAGCAGCTCCTCGGGCTGACCGAAGCGACGCATGGGCGTCTGCGCGATCACCTTCTTCGCGCGGGGTGTGTACCCGCCGTCCTCCTGGACGAGGAGCCGATGGTTCTGCTCCGTGAGGAAGAAGCCGGGCGCGATGGCGTTGACGCGAATGCCGGCGGGCGCCAAATGGGTCGCGAGCCACTGCGTGAGGTTGTTCACCGCCGCCTTGGCGGCGCCGTAGGCCGCGACCTTCGTCAGCGGCCGGAAGGCGCTCATCGAGGAAATGTTGATGATGGTGCAACCAGCACGCCCAATCATCTGCTTTCCGAACACCTGACTCGGGACCAGCGTGCCGAGGAGATTGAGGTCGAACACGAACTCGAATCCGGATACCTCGAGATCGAAGAAGGTCGTCTCGGCCGGGCCCTTGCCGGCAGCCGACGGATTGAAGAGCTCCAGCCCGGAGATGCTTTTCGGGTGGTTGCCGCCGGCGGCGTTGATGAGAATGTCGCACGGACCGAACGCCGATTGGACCTCGAGCGCGGTCGCCTCCACGGAGGCACGACTGACGACGTCGCACGAGAAGGCTCGCGCCGTCCCGCCGTCGCGTACGAGCTCTCCGGCGAAGCGCTCCGCCTTCTCCCGATCGCGGCCGAGGACGGCGACCCGCGCTCCGCAGGTCGCGAGCGCCCGACACATCGCCGAGCCGAGAACGCCGCTGCCGCCGGTGACGACGGCGACCTTGTCTTTCAAATCGACGCGGAACGCGAGAATCCGGCGCTGCTCTGCTCATCGGCGAGCGGTGTACCACGAGCGAGGACGTCGCGAGAATCGCAACGATTCGGACGAAAGGGGAGCGGTTCGCCGTCAGAGCGCCGACGTCGCCTGGGCGAGGCCGTCTTGGCCCTTCGCCCGCGGCCACGCCCGCTTGCGGCGAAGTTCCGCCCGCGGCGGCGACTCCTGCCAGACCGCCAGGTCCGCCGGCGCCGGTAGAGCCGGCGGTCGTCGTCGTCGAGCTGTCGGCGCTCGGCGCGGGTCCCGAGTAGCCAATCGCCAGCGAGAGCCCACCAGGCCCCCCTTGCCCACCGTTGCCGCCGGCGCCCGAGCCGCCGGCCCCGCCCGGACATCCGCCGGACGCTCCGTTGCCCCCGATGACGCTTCCCGCCTGTCCT
The DNA here is from genome assembly GCA_963720145.1 of uncultured delta proteobacterium. GTDB lineage: Bacteria > Myxococcota_A > Polyangia > Polyangiales > Polyangiaceae > Palsa-1150. The sequence continues at coordinate 473,944 of CAVREO010000020.1, read as the reverse complement.
GCCTCCCCGCTGCCGCCTTGTCCGCCGTCGCCGGCTTTCTGCGCGATGAGGGTGCAGCTCACCAGCGAGACGCCGGACCCGAACGACAGAAGGGCGATGCTCGAGCCGCCGGCGCCGCCCGGGGTGCCGCCGGCGCCTCCGCACCCGCCGCACGCTCCGCCGCCGCCGGCGCCACTTGCGACGTGGTCGCCGCCTCCCCCGCCACCTTGTCCCGGCTTGCCGCTGGACCCGACGACGCCGGTCGCCGGTGCCCAGCCGGACGCAGTGAGGGTTCCGCGCGCGGTGCCGGGGACGTCCGCCACACCGCCCGGCGCGTCGGCTCCATCGCCGCCGCTCGCTCCGGCAACGCTGCAGGCCATGCCGTTCGTCCCCGCCGAGCCCCCGCCCAAAGCCGGCAAACCCGCACCCGGCGGCTGGGCGGGGGGGCCACCGGCACCTCCCTGCCCGCCCGTGCTCGTGCTGCCGTCGCCGCACGCGCACGTGATGGGACCGCCCGCCGTCGTCCCCGACGCGGCGTTTCCGGCAAGCGACCCTGCGTAGTGGTTGCTCCCCGTCTGCCCCGCGGCGCCCATCGCGAGGACCTGGCCCGCCGCCATCGTGACGCGGTGAAAGGCGACCTTCTGCGCGCTCGCGACGAACACGGCGATGCTCGATGCGCCGGCTCCCGTCGTGTCGGCCGCCACGAAGGAGAAGTCCTCGAACGTCGCGCCTGCCGCCAGCCCCGACACATGCAGCGCGTAGCCCGTTGGAGGCGAGACGGTCGCGAGCTGGCTTGCGCTGTACGTCCAGCTGCCCGGCGTCGTCGTACAGTCCAGGCCTCCGTAGACGCTCACGCCGTCGCGCGAGGCAGCGACGGTGAGGTTCTCGACGTACCGACCCGCCGTGCTGCAGGCGTAGACCCGCTTCGAGCCCTTTGCAGCGACGTCCATCGCATGCCCCACGCTCGCGAACGGCTGCGCGCGCGAGCCGGTCCCCGACATGTCGCTTCCCGCGGGCGAGACGAACACGCCGAGCGCGTCCGTCAGAATGCAAGGATCCTTGGCGGCGGCGGCGGACGCCGGATCCGAGTTCGAAAGGCAGTCGCCACCGCAGACGTGGTACCCCGCCGCGCACGTCACGCCGCACGCCGGCCCGCCCTCCGCGAGGGCTCCGCACGCCGGCAGTCCGTTGCCCGACGGTGGGGCGGAGCACACGTTCGCGCACGACCCGCAATGCGCTGCGCTCGTCCCGTCGACGCAGTGCCCCCCGCAGACGAGGACCCCTGCGGCGTCGCACGGCGGGCCGCCTTCGCCAGGACCGTCCCGGAGCGCGGAGTCGACGCCGCTCCCGTCGGCAGTGCTGGCGTCTTCGCCGTCGTTCTCGACGACGTCGATGGCGAGGACGTCGGCGGCCCCGCGATCGGCCGTGGCGTCGCCGGGGCAATTGCCGTAGGCCTGGCAGTCGCTCGCAGGAGGCGCGTAGCTGCCGCAGCTCACGGCGGCGCTGACCGCGACGGCTTCGAGCGAGAACGCTGCGAGGGCGGCGGCGCGCCGAGGGACCGTGCGCATCGCGATCATAGTTCCCCTTGGAGGGCGAGCCCGGCGCCCTGGCGCACCGGGAAGGGAGCGACGGACGCGCGAGCCGGAGCGGACTGCGGCCAGAAAAACAGCGCGGCACCCGCGACCGCGGCGCCGACACCCACACCCAGAAAGACGCGACTGAGGTCCTCGTCACGGTTCTGCCCGGAGTAGGCGTCGTTGAGCGAGGCGCAATCCGAGGCCGCTGCGGGGACCGGTCCGTAGCAGCTCGACGGACTGAGCCCGGCTCGAATCGAGGACGCCTTGTCCTTGTCGCTGCTCGACTGCGACTCGAAGACCGCGCTCAGCACGAGCGACGCAACACCGAGGCCCGCGACGCTCAGACCGAGCACTCGGCGCGTGTTCCAGAACGGCGGTCCGCCCTGGCCGGTGTCCTCCCCCGCCCGCGTGGTCGCTTCCGCGTTGGCCGTTCCCGTGCTCGACGCCGCAAGCAGCGGCCCCTGGGTGGGCGCCGCCGCCTGGGGTTCGGCCGGAGGCGCGCCGAATCCGATTCGGAGCGTTTGCTTGGTCCCTGCGACCGCGTCGATCTCGATCGACGCCGAGACGTTCATGCGGGCCTCGATTGTGTGCTTGCCCGGAAGCAGATCGATGGGATCGGGCAGCGGCGCTTTCTCGCCGGTGAGACCGCCGTCGACGGCGATGTCGGCTCCCGCTGGAGCGTCGAGCTGGATGACGGCGACCTTTCCACCCAGCTCGGCGAGGTGCTTGTCGATCTGCGCCGCCAGCACCGGGCCGCAAGCCGGATTGTGCGACAGCTGGCGGAAGTGGTGCATCGCGTCGGCTGGGCGACCGATTTCCTCTTCGGTCAGCGCCGCGTTGAAGAGCGCGTTCGGCCGCGGGGAGAGGCGGTAGGCCGCGAGAAACTTGCCGATGGCTTCGTCGTACACGCGCGCGTCCCCGCCGGTCTTGGCCCGGGCCACGAGTGCGAGCGCCTCGTTGAAGATCACCTGCGCCTGCGCGGCGGCGTCGGGATCCGCGAGGGCGAACCGCTCGGGAAAAACGGTTGCGGCGGGCAGCAGGAGGAAAGCAGCGAGCCAGAGGCGTCTCATGTTTGCCGACGTGAGACTACATCGAGCGCTTGTATTCGGGATCCAGCTTCGCGCTCGGCGGGGCGCGATCCGGCGCAGGGCGCCCCGCTGTCGGGACCAGTGGGCCCGGTTCGACCGGTTCGGGGAGAGCACTCGGTCTTCCCTGCGCGCGACCGCGCTCTCCCGCGCCGGCGGCGGCTGGGAAAGGCGGGACGCGCACGGCTGCGGCGGCCGTCGAAGCGATCGGCACCGATACCGGCGGCGCGTGCGACGCGAGGAGGACTTGCGCTCGCGAAGCCATCACGCGCGCGATCGGTCGCAACGCCGCGCCGGAAACCGCGGCGATGACCACGGCGACGAAGGCGACTGCGAGTATCGCCAGACGCCGTCGCGAGTGCCTCGTTCGCGGCAGAAGAAACGTCGCGGCGTCCCTCTGCAGAGGCTCCGGCGGCAAAGGCGTCGGCTCGGAGACGAGCTTGGAAAGCTGCAAGAGCGCGCCTTGGCGGCGCTCCTCCGGGGTCTGCGCGCGCGCAGGAGCCGATGCAGCGCGGTGCGCGGCGAGGTCCCGACCGGACGCCGCCGCGTGCGTCTGGAGAAGAGGAGCCGGCGGGCGCGGCGGCCGGTGAAACGCGGCGAGGATGTTCGCCAACTCGGGGTCGTCGTCGCGCGACCCGGCAGATGGCGACACGGGGGATGGCGCGCCCGGAGCGGTCGCGTCGTCGCTGCCGAGCAAGCCTTGGCCGTCCACCCGGTGGGTCATAGGTCGTCGACCATCGTGTTCCGACGGCGCGCGGCGCTGGGGGAGGGTCGCTCGGCGGCGGTAGACATGGGCCGTGGGGGAGGGCTGGTGCTCGACGAATGCACCGGACCCGCGGGCGACATCGAAGCGGCCGAGGATACCGAGGTCTCCGGAGCCGCCGGAGGCGCCGGGGACGCCGCGGCCCGGGGCGAACCGATCGGGCCGGAGGCGCCGGGCGAGGGGGTCTCGACGGCGGGCGGTCGTTCGAGCGCCGTCGCGGCCTGGGGCACCGGCCGGCTACGCATGAAAAGCGCCAATCCCTCGACGACCGCGAGGCTCACGAGGCCACCAAGCGCGGCTCGCGCGAGGAAGCGGGTTCGCCTCCGGGCGCGAAGCGAATGAGACCGCGCCGAGAGCAGCGAGCGCGACGTGCCGCCCTCGGTTCGCGTGGGAGACGCATGCGACGAAGGCTCGCCTGCGGCCGGATGGTCGCCTGGCCGCTGCGGGGATGACGTCGGCGCGGCCGCCCCGGGATACACGAACGCCGGCTCCGTCGGCGCGACGGCCTCGCGCTCGAGCTCCTCCCACGCGGCGATGGCTCGGACGCCAGGCTCGGTCGTGTTGCGAACGACCCCAATCCGGAAGCTAGCTCGGCTCTCGTCGACGAACTGCAGCTCGTATAGCTCGGTGGCCAGCTCGTATGCGCTGGCCGGGCGATAGGACGGGTCCTTCGCGAGCCCTCTCAGGATGAGCGCCTCGACGCCGCGGGGAAGCCACGGTGCAAAGCGCGTCGGCGGAATGGGCGCCAGCGACCGGTGCGCCGCAATCATCTGGTCGAAATCGTCGTAGTCGATGTCCCAGGGAAGTCGGCCGGTGAGCATCTCGTAGAGCACGAGCGTCGCCGCATAGATGTCCGTCGCCGGCGTGACGCGCTCTCCGCGCACTTGCTCCGGTCCCATGTACGCGAGGGTCCCCGCCGTCGACCGGAGCTCGTCGGAGCCGTCCATCAGCTGCGCTACGCCGAAATCGAGGAGCTTCACCCCCGGCTCGGCGAGCTCCTGCTTTTGCAAGAAGATGTTCTCCGGCTTCACGTCGCGGTGCACGATGGGCGTCGGCAGGTCCTTGACGGTGTGGCAGTGCGCGCGGTGCAGCCCGGTGCAGAGCTGCCGGTTGATCTCCCACGCGACGACGGCCGGCAGGCCGCGCGAGTGCTTGGTCAGCGACGCGCGCAGGGTCCGGCCCTCGAGCCACTCGGTCACGACGAAGGGCGTACCGTCGGGAAAGCGGCCGGCGTCGATCACCTGCACGATGTTCGGATGCCGCAGGGCCACCATCATGCGGGCCTCTTGCAGAAAGCGCGCGACGTGCTCCGGGCGGCTGGCGAGCTCGGGCTGCATGACCTTCATCGCGCCGCGAATGCCGGGATCCTTCTCGACGCCGAGCACGACGCCCATGCCGCCCGAGCCGAGGACGCAGCGTTTCACCCAGTCGGTGCCTGCGACGAGCGCCCCCAACGGCAGAGTCCGCGGATCGAACGTCATCGGGCCTCGGGTAGGAGCACGAGGGCAGACCGCGCCCTCACTCCAAGGGCCGGGAGCGCTGTCGCGACTTCGAAGGCTCGCACGTCGATTGGACGAGATTACCGCATTCCTACGCCCGGTGTAGGCAATAGGAAAATGGCCTTACCACCGGGGCGCGCCGAACCCGGGACCGGGCTTCGCGAAGAGGTAGCCCTGGAGCAGGTCGCACCCGAGCGCCACCAGCATGTCGCGCTCGGCTTCCGTCTCGACGCCCTCGGCGACGACGAGCATGCCGAGATTGTCGCAGAGCGAGTTCATCGACCGAACGATGCTCTGCCGGCGGCCGTCGCCATCGATTCCGCGAACGAGGGACATGTCCAGCTTGGCGAAATGGGGCTCGAGCTGCATGAAGCTCGTGAGCCCCGCGTACCCGGCGCCGAGATCGTCGACGGCCAGGCGAAAGCCCATCGCGCGCAGCTCCTGCGTGCGCGCCGCCGGGTTCTTCACGGCGTCCATCGAGGCCCGCTCGGTCACCTCGAGCACGAGCCGCGCCGCGATCGGCGCGAGGCTCGAATTCGGGGCGAAGAGCTCGTCGTCGTTCAGATCGGAAGAGTGCAGGTTCACGAAGAGCAGCACACCCTCGGGAGCGTCGTCGGCCGCGCTTGCCACACGCGCGCGAATCGTGCGCCCGAGCTCGTGGAGACGGCCCAGGCGCTCGGCCACGTCGAGAAACTCGCCCGGGTTCCGGAGCACCGGATCGCTCGAGCGCAGCAGCGCCTCGTACCCGAACACGCGGCGCTCTTTCCAAGACACGATGGGCTGATAGGCCATCCACAGGCCCTCGAGGGCCGTCGCGAACCGCGCCTCGAGGGTCGCGCGATCGCCGAGCAGCCCCGAGCCACCACCGAGGAGCTCGAGTGCCTCCCGCTTGAGGCGAGCCAGCTTGTGCAGCCGCGCCGCCCGGCGCACGGTGTCGTCGAGCACCGCCGGCTCGATTGGTTTGACGAGGTAACGGAACGCGCCGTACTCGACCGCGTGAATCGCCGAGGTAAGCTCCGGATTGCCCGTCATCAGGATGACCGGCACGTCCATGTCGTGCTCGCGCACCGCGCGTAGAAACTCGAGCCCGCTCATCTCGGGCATCGAGATGTCGCTCAGGATGACTGCGAACGACTCACCGGTGACCCGCCCGATGGCCTCTTTGCCGCTCGAGACCGCGTCGACCTTCCACCCCGAACGCACGAGCGCTCGCTGGTACGCCCGCCGCACGGCAGGATCGTCATCCACCAGGAGCAGCCCTGGATCCTCATGCAACGACATCGGGACGGGCCGCCTCCTGCCTCACGGAGTTCACCCAAGAACAGAGGCAATCCATTGTAGAGCAAGAGCCGGCTCTTCAGGGTGCCAAGACGCGCGACCGCCGTCGGACATTCGTTTCCCGAGTGGCTTTGGCGGGCCGGCTTGCGCTCCTCCGCCCACTCCGCCCTACGACGCGGCGGTCGCCCTTCGCAGCGTGGCGGCTTCTCTTCCGGATGACACCCGCCCGCCGAGACGATACGCGCGCTCGTAGCCTGCGTCGGCGTTGCGGATCACGACCTCTACGATGCCGTTTGGGTCGACGGAGTAGTGCTCGACGATGCGCGGGCCGTCGCCCGCGTCGCCCGGACGACGCTCGACAGGGACGGACGCGAGATCGTTTTCGCCGGAGAGGCGGGGGTCGAACGGAAAGAGGACGTCGCCGCAGAGAGACATGTCTCCTCTGGGCTTGCCGCGGTCGTCGACGGCACTGCACTCGAAGAACCGAAAGTGGCCGACATTGTGGGCAGCACGGTATGTGCGCGTATGGTGCGCGAGCGGCTCCCCGACCGACGGCTGGAGGTCGTCGCGCGTGACCGTCTCGCCGGTGAAGATCGGGTCGAGGACGACTTCGCGACCTTCGTCTGCTTCGCGAAAGACGGCGAACGTACGCGCGTAGCGATCGACGAGCTGAAAATCGGTGTTCTCCGCGGCGGCGATCGACAAGCCGATGGCCACCGCCGCCGATGGGTAAGGCGACCGGTGGACTCGCCTGCCGAAGCGCTCCCGCAAGGCGCGGCTCACGAGAGGCAGCTCGCTGGCGCCGCCGACCACGTAGATGCCAGCGACCTCGCGCAGGTCCGCCTGCGGCTCGTTGTCCGCCCTCGTCATGAGCGGCGTCATGGCGTCCATCGAGCGCTGCACGAGCGGCATGCAAGCCTCGTAGAACGCGCCGACCGGCAGGGTCACCTCGGGGCGAGGCGCGCGCCGGCCGAGCACCGTCTCGAGGTCGAGCGATATTTTGCGCGACGCGGGCGTTATCGCCTCCTTGGCCGTGCGGCACTGCCTCAGCCACTCGTCGGCCTGGCGCGGCGTCAAATCCCCCGGCGACAGCCCCGCCGCCCGCAGACCCATGTCGGCGAGCACGGCGTCGAAATCGTCGCCCCCGAGCTGCGGCACACCGGCCGTAACGAGCACCTGATGCTGCCGACCGGACATGCGGACGACCGAGGCGTCGAACGTGCCGCCGCCGAGGTCGTAAACGACGACGAGGTCGCGGTGCGACGTCAGCGTGCTGCGGTATCCGTGCGTGTACTCGAAGCCCGCCGCCGAGGGCTCGTTCAGCATGGCGGTCACGGCGAAACCCGCGCGCCCGAACGCGTCGATCGTGACCAGCCGCTGCGCTGCGAAGGCGTTGGCCGGGACGCCCACCACGGCCGCGAGCTCGGCGTCGGTCTTGAGCTTGCGGCGCAGGTTCGAACGCTCGAGGAGCGCCCGTCGGAGATGCGACAGAAAACCGGCGACGAGGTCGTCGATGCGGACCGATCGCGCGCCGACGCTCACCTCCTCACCGGGCGTGGCACGCGGCCCGGAGAGCAGGCGCTTGAAGGAGCGCACGACCGTGAAGGTCGGATCCTCGAGGACCGCCGCAGCGTCCAGGCCGAAGCGCAGCTCACCGTCGCGCTCGGCGACGAGTGTCGGAACCCAGCCTATGGCGTCGCCAGCCGCATCGATGAACTGCACGACGGGGTAGTTGCCGCGATCGGCGTACGCAACCACCGTCCGGGTCGTGCCGAAATCGATGCCGAGACGCATTCGCTACGAAGCGTAGACGCGATAATCCATCTCCGGGAAGACATTGTCGCGCCGTTCGACCTCGGCCAGAAACCGCGCGTCGACCTCACCCGCGGCCGCGCCCGCCCCTCCCATCAACTTCTCGTAGATCCGCGTGAAGCGCGTCACGTGGTCCACCGTACGTTTGGTGGCGTACGGTACGGTCGTTCCAGTCTTCATGATGAAGGCCCAGTCGCTGGCTTGGCGCAAGCATGACCTCGCGCGCAGCCTGATCGAGCGCGCGCCGGCGCAGGCCGTCGGGGTTCGGAAACGTGCGCGCGAGCTCCACCATGCGCTCGGCCATCTTGTGCAGGTGCCGGTACACCCAGGCGTTGCTTCCGTTGCACCAATAGTCGCCGTAACCCTTTTCGCCCCACGAAGAGAGGCTCGGCGTGACAACCTGGTTGGTCGGATACTCGAGCAGATACCCGCTTGGCGTGATGGGCGCGATGCCGCCCTGGTCGTGATGAATCTTGCGGAAGAGGAGCTCGAGGAACATCGGGCCCTCGTACCACCAATGGCCGAAGAGCTCGGCGTCGTACGGGGCGACGACAATCGGCCGCCTGTCCATGTTCGCCCGCAGGTGCTCGATCTGCCGCTCGCGGTTGAACATGAAGTTGCCCGCGTGCTCGGCGGCGCGGAGGTAGGCCACGTGCGGGTCGTAGGGCCGCTTGTTGTCCATCGAGCGGTGCGTCACCGCGAAGTACTTCATGCCGGTGAAGGTGCGGATGCCCTCCGGGTGGATGTAGGGCGCCACGTAGTCGTGTGGTAGGTCGAAGCCGATGTCGCGATAGAAGTCGCGGTAAGCGGCGTCGCCGGGGTAGCCCTCTTGTGCGCTCCACACCTGCTTGGAGCTCTCGATGTCGCGCCCGAACGCGGCGACGCCGGAGCGGCAATAGACGGGCGCGTGCACGCCGTAGAGCGGCCTCGGCTCGGCGAAGAGTAGTCCGTGCGTGTCGACGAAGAAGAAGCGAATCCCTTCCTCTCGCAGGAGCTCGTCCACGCCCGGGACGTAGCCGCACTCGCCGAGCCACATGCCCTGCGTACGCCGGCCGAACGCGGCCTCGTAGACCGAAGCGGCGACGTGGACCTGCGCGCGGAACGCCGCCCAGTTGCGGTCGAGCAACGGGAAGAACGGGTGGGTCGCCGTGCATGTGATGATTCTCGAGACGCGCGGACTCCTGGAGGGCACGGAAGCCGCGAACGAGGTCGCCGTCGTAGCGCCGCCAGCAATCGCGGATCTCGTAGAAGCGATGGCGGTACATCTTCGCGAGCTCGTGGAAGGTGCGGTCTTCCCGCCCGGTGCGGTCGACCTCCTTCTCGGCGAGCTCGATGAGCCGATCGAGCTTCACGGCGTAGCGCTCTTTGAGGAGGTCGTCGCGCATCATCTCGAGGAGGGACGGGCTGAACGACATCGTCATTCGGAAATCGACGTCGTCGTTCGCGAGGCGCTCGAAAGCGAGGAGCAGCGGGGCGTACGTCTCGGTGATGGCCTCGAAGAACCACTCCTCCTCCATGTAGGAGGGAGCTTCCGGATGCCGCACGAACGGCAAGTGCGCGTGCAGAACGATCGAAAGAAATCCGTGCGCCATGATCATCGCTCCCCGTCGGGACGAAACGCCCACTTCTCCGGCACGCCGGTCGCGCCCGCCGGGCGCGGTGCTTGTTCGCTCGCGCCCGGTTGCTCGCTGCCACCGAGCCATTCGCTCCCGCCGAGCGCCGCTCGCCATCGCTCGCTCGCACCGCCCCGCTCGCTCGCGCCGGCGTAGAGGAGCGCGCTCGCCCCTGCGAACGCCAGCTGCGAGGCGCCCATCATCGCGGTCTCGGACGCGCCCCCCAGCGCTCGCTCGCTGGCGCCCAACCAGAGGCGCTCGGAACCCCCGAGGCGCCACATCTCGCTGGCGCCGCGCTCGAGGAGCACATGCTGCTCGGACGCACCGAGGACGACCTGCTGGCGTTCGAAGCCCGAGATGCGGATGCGCTCGATTGTGAATCCCCAGCGCTCGATCATCGGCGTCGTCGCGACCACCCAGTGCATCGACCAGGTGCCGAGCACCCGCCGCTGCGGCTCGTGTTCGAAGCTTCGAATCGTCACGCGCCAGGGGCCGTACACGGTCACCTGCGTGCCGTCCGCGATGAGGATCGCCGGCACCCCGCCGAGCAGCTCGTAGGCGATGCGCGCGGGGTCGAGCAGCGTGAGCGGGAAGGGGCCCTCGTGCCACGTCGTCCGCTCGAATCCTTCGGCGGAGCCCTCGGTGAACCTGAAGCGCAAACCGCCGCGCCACTCGGCGCGCCATTCCCCCAGGTGCCACCAGCGCTCGATGTGCGCGCTCCTCTCGAAGCGGCGCTGAGTCGAGCCACTCCACGGGCCCTGCGTCTGAACCGCCTGGGCGCCCTCGCTCGGCGCGAACGCGGCTCGCCACACGTCGACGTAGCCGGCTCCCTCGCGAGGAGGCAGGCGCGGCTCGGGTCCTCGGTAGCGCGAACGGCAGGGCGCCGCCGCCGGCGGGGTGTAGTCGGAGGCCACCGTCATCCACTCGAGCGAAGTATTGGGCGATGGCGAGTTGCGCGGGAAGTCGGCGCGGCCGCTGCGGGCGATCCCCTGGAAGTACCCCTCGCTGGTCTTGATGCCGATCTCGACGTGCATCGTCGAGGTCGGCCTTCGGATCATGAGGAAGTACTCGCGGTCGGTGCGGTCGACGCGAATGTCGAAGTAGTCGTTGGCGTTCGTTCCGTCGAAAAGGCGGCCCGTCGTGTCGTATACGCGGAGGTTGCACCAACCGTCGGCACCGGCAGGGCCGAGGCGCGCGCGCGCCGACGCGATGCCGCCGTCGGTGATCTCCCAGTAAAGGTAGGCCGAATCGGGATCGCGGACGATCGCCGTGATCCGATCCTCGCCGTAGGCCCAGGGAAGCTCACCCGATTCGAGGCGCTGCGGCGCGGCCCCAATGTCGAACTTGGAGCTGACCGCGCGCACCTCGTCTGCTGTCGCCGGGTTCATTTTGCGGTCCGCGATGGAACCACTTGCGTACGGGGTCCGACAAGCCGCCACGACGACCTCTTGCGAGATTGTGACGATTTTTCGGAGTGCTCGTCCCCCGTTCAGGGAACGATGCGCTCGCGGATCGCGCGGCCGTCGGCCAGCGTCCGGCCCGAGAGCGTGAGGTAGGCGACCCCGAACGGCCAGCCCAGCTTGGCGTAGACGCTCGTCAGCGCCGCCGGGGCGCCGCCGATCGTCGTCGTGGCGGCGGCCGCGCATCGCTCGCCGGGCTGCCCCGCCTGCTCCGACTGCCCCCGCGGGCTGCTCGCGACGAGAATCGTTCTTGCGCGAAGGGCGTTGAGCTGGACTTCCACCTGGCCGCCGGAAGCGCCCCGTGCGAGCACCCGCTGCCCGGCCACGCCGTACGCTGGCTGCTCGAGCGAGAGCAGCGGCTCGGTCGCCAGCGGGCCGCGTTCGAGCATGCGCCAGTAGGCGAAGACCGGGGAACGCCCCGTGGGAGCGCACGTTTCGTCCAGGCGCACCCCGTAGTGCACCTGGTTGCGGTTCTCGCTCTTGGCGACAAAAAAGACGCTCGCGATGTCGGGCGAGCGCCCCTGGCCATGGGCGACGCCGGGCACGGCCGCGAGGACTGCGAGGCCGGCGGACGACAGGGCGAGGCAGGAGAGGGGCACGTGCCGCAGCATGGGACACCAGCGTCTGCCCGTTTCGTGACGAGCGCATCGCGTGCTCTCGAAGGCTTCGTGAACTCGTCCGTGCGCAGGACTCCGCGCACTACGGGCTTCCGGCGGTCAAGCAATCGCTCGAAGCCGGGCACCCGGCGTTCTGCGCGCACGTTATGCACGTGCTGATGCACTGACCGCCGCAGCTTTGCCGCTGCGAGGTGCACATGTTCATGCACCCCATGTTCATGCCGTTGCACTTCGAGACGCAGCGATTGTACTGCTGCGTGCAGGTCATCGCGCACGAGCCGGCTTGCGACAGGCACGCGGCGGAAGGGACGCAAGGGCCCTCGGCGACTCCGAGATCGAGCGCCACGTCGACGGTGCCGGCATCGACAGCGCCGGTTTCGGCTGCGTCGGGCCCCTGGGTCGCGACCCACGTGTCAGGCTCGGCGTCGCCGCCGCCGCCGTCAGCCGCAGTCGCCTGGTACCTGTCGAAGTCGAGGGTGCACCGCCAGTTGACCGTGGCCAACGCGAGGACAGCGAACGCCGTGGAGACGCGTGTTCCCGGGCGCATCACCAGGTCCCCCGCACGGTCATCGAGCCCGGGCCGACGAGGACGGCCGCGCTGGCCCCCGCGGCGTGGCTCGGCCTCGGGAGCACGTACAGGGCGACCCCCGCCGCCACCCCCACCAGACCGATTCCAAGCGCCACGTTGGCGGCGGTCTCCTGGCTCTTGCCCGACGAGAATCTCGTCCGATTTTCCCGGCGGGCAGCCACCGCTGTGACAAGCGGAGCCGAGATCGTTGTAGGTGGACTGCGCCATGGCGCCGAACACGACCGAGACCAGCAGACCGGCCGCCCCCACGCCGCCCGCCACGTAGGCCCAATTGCGCGGCGACTTCGCCCACGAGGGGTGCTGCGGGGGCTCGGCGGTCGCCACGGGAGCGGCAGGTGGTGCTTCGGCAGGCTGCGCGTCGATGGTCACTTGCAGCTTCTGGCCGGCGCCCACCGTGAGCTCTCGCTTGACCGGCGAGCGCCCGGGCGTCTCCACGACGATCTCGGTCGTGCCTGCCGCAACGGGCGCTGGCTCTCCCCACGCCGCGCGGCGAATCTCCTCGCCGCCGACGCGCACGATCGAGCCATCGGCCGCGTTCAGGATGGTCATGGTCACGAACGCGAGCTGCGGCTCGATCTCGGCTCGCTCCGCGGCTGCCGCGTCGTAGGCTCGCTGGTACCGATTGTCCTGCGCGACGAGCTCTTTGGCCTCCACCATCGACCGCCCCAGCTCGGCGTAGGCCGCGACGATCTTGCCCATCGCGCGGAGGCAGCGCCCGAGCTGCAGCCGCGTGTTGGGGCTGGCCACGATCTCGTGGGAGGCCCGGAGCTCGGCGAGGGCTTCCTCGTAGCGGTTCTTGGAGAGAAGCTCCTTTCCGCGGACGAAGCGCGCCTGCGCCTGCTCGCGCTGCACGGGTGTCGCGACGGCGGGCAACACACCGTCAGCGAACGCGGTGCCGGCTACCGACAGAAGGAAAGCGGTGACAAAGACATGGGTGAGCGTTCGCATCGGCTCAAATACCCTCGGGCTCGTACTTCGGCTTGGTTCGGCGTGGCTGCGCGTGGGTGACAGGCGCTCTCGGCGGCGCCGCCGGCGCGAGAGCTGGGGCTTCGCCCCGCGGAGGCGCCGGGCGTGAGGGTGCGAGGTCGTCGGAATGCGTGGCGGGCTCCGGCCTCGGGGCAGACGGCGGAGGCACTTCGGCGGGAGGGCTCGCCGCGGAAGGCGGCGGAAGGGCGGCGGCTGCTGGAGCGGCAGACGGCGAGACTGCAGGCGCCGTCGTCGAGCGAGGGGGAGAGGTCACCGACGCCGAGGACGGCTCGGGCGCCGAGGGTCGCTCCGCCGGTCGCGGCTGCGTCGCCGGGGGACGGGGCGCGAGCCACACGATGACGGCGGTCATCAGCAGCGCCGGGACCGCGAACATGGCGACGCGGACGGCGCGCCGGCGGACCGAAGAGGCCGAAGCTGCGTCGGTCGCGACGCCGCGCGCCTGGTCACGTGCCGCCGGAAGATGCGGCCCCAGCCGAGGATCTGCGCCCGGCGAGAGCGGGAGCGAAGGCGAGAGCGGGAGCGAAGCCGCTGCAGCGGCGAGATCGCTCGGCACCCTCGGCGCCGCCGGCAGGCGCAGGGGCGCGAGGTCTTCCGCGAGCTCGGCGGGGGAGGCCGGCAGCGGTGGCGGGGGATCGGACGAGGGAACGATGACGGGGGGGCGCCGAGCCGAATCGGCAGCCGACGGCACGGCTTCGGGCGCGACGCCTGTGAGCGTCGGCAGACGGGGCCGCACAACGGGAGGGGGCGGAGCGTGCGGGGGCAAGGGCGGTGGCTTGGCGGCGCCGACCTGGCCGGCGTGCGGTAAGCCGGGAGTCGTCTGGGGCGCAGCAGGGGGCGGAGCCACTTCCGGTGGAGGCGGGGGTTCAAGCACCGGCTCGACGTTCGGCGGCGTTGCCGGGGCCAAGGCTGGGGGAGCCTTCATCCGCGGTGCGGCGGGCGCCGGGGCGGGCGCTCGCCCCTGCGGTGCCACTCGGGTCCGCGGGGGACCCTGGACGGGCGCCGGGCCCGGAGCGCGCGGCTTCGCGATCACCGGGGCCCGGGGCGCCGCCGGAACCGGCGGATGCACCGCAGCCGCCTGCGGCGCAGGCTTCGGAGGCACCGGGGTCGGAGCTTCCCAGGCCGAGTCACGAGCCCCGGAAGCCTCATCCGCGTCCGGCACGAGCTGCGGCTCGATACCCGACACCTCGGGCGGGCGCGCCTCTGCCCGCTCCAGGTGCTCCCGGCGCACGCGAATCTTCTCGCCGAAGGCCGTCTTTACGTGCGCGGCCAAGCGCGAGGAGGCCGCGAGCCGAGGTCCCGCGATCCGACGCAGCTCGGCCGCCATATCGGGCGCGGAGCCAAAGCGCTTCTGCGGATCGGCAGACAACGCGCGCGCCACGAGGCCGACTAGAGGCGCTGCCCAAGGGTGCTGGGCAGGCACCGTCGCTTGGGGCACATGCCCGCCGAGGACGCGCGTGACGATTGCCGAGGGCTGGGTCTTGGCGCCGAAAAGCGGAGCGCCGCAGAGAGCCTCCCAGAGCATGACGCCGACACCGAAGAGATTGGCTCTGGCGTCGGCCGAGTCGTCGGCGAGGAGCACCTCGGGGGCGAGGTAGCCCGCGCCCGCCCGCCCCGGGGGTGTGGCCGCCGACTTTGCCCGGCACGAGCCGACGACGCGAGCAACACCGTCCTCGCCGACGATCACGCATTCGGGAGTGAGCTCGCCGTGAACGAGCTTCAGCGGCTGGCGTTTGGCGTCGCGCAGGTTGTGCAGCGCGCTCAGGCCTGCCAGGACGTCGAGGAAGACGCGCAGCATGAGCTCGAGGGGCACCGGCCGGGCGATGAGCTCCGACCAGCGCACTCCGTCGATGAACTCGGTGGCGACCAGCACGTCGTCGGTGCGAATCAGGACGTCACGAACGCGTGCGACATTGGGGTGCTCGAGCGATGCTATCCGGCGCGCATCGCGCACCCAGTCGGCAATCTCCTGGTCGCCGTAGTCGCCGCCCCGCGCGACTCGCTCGACGACGACGAGCTGCGTGCGGCCGTTCGTCAGGAGCTCGAGCGCCGCCCAGGTCGGCACCGGGCGAGCCCCCAGCTCTCGGAGCAGGCGGAATCGGTCGGTCGGCGCAGACCCGCTGGCGTCGCGCGAAGACAGGGCCGCCACAGTCGCTCTAGCCTACCACTTTGCGATAGTCACGTTGCCTTGTGACTTCAGCCGGGGGGCCTCCTCTAACGGCTGGGGCCAAGGTGGGTGCGGGGCGGGGCGCCTCCGCAGAATCCGCGTTGCCGGAACCGGATGCGACGCTACATGGCGTAGGGCGCGCCGGGATTGTACTCCGGCGGACGCCCCCCCGGTGATGATCGTGCCCGAGAGTCGACTCGCCTCCCTACCGCTGCCGCCTCGCATGCCTCGAACTTCTCGCATTCCGCCCTTCGCGCGGTTCGGCTGGGGCGTTCTCGCCTGCGAGATCGCGGTCGTCGCGTGGGGCGCGTACGTCCGGGCGAGCGGTTCGGGTGCGGGGTGCGGCCGCCACTGGCCTCTCTGCAACGGAGTCGTCGTGCCGCGCGCGCCGCGGGTCGCGACGCTCATCGAGCTTTCGCACCGGCTGACGAGCGGCGCTGTGCTCGTCCTCTCCGCGGCCCTTCTCGCCTGGGCGGTGCGCTCGTATCCGCGCGGGCACCACGTACGACGCGGCGCTTGGGCGACGTTCGGGTTCATGGTGACCGAGGCACTCATCGGGGCCCTCCTCGTCCTCTTCGCCTTGGTCGAGCGCGACGCCTCGCTGATGCGTGCCGTGAGCGTGAGCGCGCACCTCGTGAACACGTTCTTCTTGCTCGGCTCCACCGCGCTCACCGCCTGGTGGGCTTCGGGCGGCGCGCCGGTCCGCCGTCACGCGCTGCGGACTCAGGCGCCCGTCGCGTGGGCGCTCGGGGTTCCACTCGCCGCGCTCCTCTTGGTCGGCGCCACGGGCGCCGTCACGGCGCTCGGCGACACGCTCTTCCCGTCCTCGTCGCTCGCAGAGGGCTTCGCCCAGGACCTATCGAGCAACGCGCACCTCTTCGTGCGCCTTCGCGTGATCCATCCGCTCCTGGCATCGACAACGGCCGTGCTGAGCCTCGCCGCGCTGAGCGTCGTGCGATTTCTTCGGCCGGCGACCGCAACCCGCCGACTGGCGAACATCGCCAGCTCGCTCGTGCTCGCTCAGGTCGCGCTCGGCATTTTCGACCTCGTAGCGCTCGCTCCCGTGTGGATGCAGCTCGGGCATCTCGTCCTGGCCGACGCGGTCTGGATCGCGCTCGTTCTCGTCGCCGCCGCTGCGCTCGGCGAGAGCCAGGCAGCGGAGGGCGATCTCGCTGCAGGCGAAGCTCCCTACCAGACACGACTAGCGGGGCGCGCGCCCTGATCGCTCGTCGTCGTCTGCGACGCGCCCCAAGCCGGCGAGGTCGCCGAGCGCGACCGGATGAACGGGTGGACGCGGCGTGATCGGGAGGGCCGCCGAACCGCCGCGAGCGACGAGCAGACGCGCGCAAAGGGCGACGCACCACTTGCCCTGGCACCAGCCCGTGCCGAAGCCCGTGTACCGCTTGAGCGACTCGATGTCCGTGTGTCCGCGCGCGATCGCTTCCTCGAGGTCGTGCAGCGTTACGTCCTCGCAGCGACAGGCGAGCGTCTTGCTCACGGTTCGTCCCTCACCGCGCGCCTCACGCGCCTTCGTACTCGCAGCGCGACTCGCACGTCTCGAAGACCGTGACGCGCGCGAGCTGCGGCAAAACGCGCCGCACGCGGTCCCAGATCCAGCGGGCGAGGAGCTCGCTCGTCGGGTTCTCGAGACCGGGCACCTCGTTGAGGAAGCGGTGGTCGAGCTGGTCGTAGAGAGGGTTCCAGGCGTCGAAGAGGCGCTGGAAGTCGATGAACCAGCCGGTCTCCTCGTCGACGGGGCCTGCCACGGTCAGCTCGATGCGGAAGCTGTGCCCGTGTAGGCGCGAGCACTTGTGCCCGGCCGGAACCTTCGGCAGAAGGTGCGCCGCCTCGAATCGGAACTCGTGCGCGAGCCGGACGTTCATGGTAAGAGCCGCACCGTCTCCAGCAGGGCGTGACCCATGTACATCGTTCTTTCCAAGAAGCCGCGCAAGGTCAATCGCGACAAGAGCAAGCGCTACCGCGCCAAGCTCAAGGCGAAAGACAAGGCGCGTCGCAAGCGCGTATATCAACAGGCTTAACGCGCGACCGAGCGCAGTGGCTCGGTCTCGCTTTGCCGGTCGATGCCGCGGTGTCGCACGTACGCCGTAGGCGGGACGCTCCCCTCGAGCTTTCCACCCGGGTAGCTCGTTGCCAGATCACCCGCTGGTCGGGGCAGGGCCTACGGGCCCGCTGACAGAAGGTCGGTGTATTTCCGCCGAGACCGAGCGAGCCCGCCGGCGGGGCAAGGAGCCGTACTCCCGTACGGCGACGCCCCCCGACGGCGGGATCGCGAAGGTATCGGCCGAAAGACGCCGACCTTCTAGCCGCCGCCTTTTTTCAGCTCGGTGAGAACCAGCTTCGCGACGGCCTTCAGCGTATCGAACACGCCGACGCCCGTACGCGCGACGGCCTCGAAGTCGGGCACGCTCATGCGGTTGAGCAACTGGCGCAGCTCTTCGGTGCCGGCCACGTTGGGCAGGTCGCGCTTGTTGTACTGGATGACGAACGGGAGCTTCTCGAGCGAGTACCCCTGCTCGGCCAGGTTCGTGCGCAGGTTCTCGAGCGACTCTTCGTTGGCCTCCATGCGCTCGATCTGCGAGTCGGCCACGAAGATGACGCCGTCGACCCCCTTGAGGATGAGCTTTCGAGAGGCGTCGTAGAAGACCTGGCCCGGCACGGTGTAGAGGTGAAACCGGGTCTTGAAGCCGCGGATCTCGCCGAGCGACAGCGGCAGAAAATCGAAGAACAACGTTCGCTCGGTCTCCGTCGCGAGCGAGATCATCTTCCCTTTGTGCTCGGGATTCGTCCGTTCGTAGATGTACTGCAGGTTGGTCGTCTTCCCGCAGAGGCCCGGCCCGTAATACACGAGCTTGCAGTTGATCTCCCGGGCCATGTAGTTGATGAAGCTCATCGGCAGCCTGACGTGTCCTCAGTCGTTGAAGAGGTTGTCGATGTCTTCGTCGGTGATCTCTGCGAACGGCGAATCGGCTCCCGGCTCCTGCACTTTCTTGAGGAGCGATTCGAAAATGTGGTTGAGCTCTTCGCTGGCCTTCTTCACGCGAAGTCGCACGAGGCCCAGCGACGACTTGCTGTCGAAGATGACGACCAGGATGACGCGGTTTCCGACGAGCTGGATGTGGATGTTCGCCTTCTCCCCCTCGTGAAACTGGGTGGCAAACTCCTGCTCTTTCAGCAGCTTGGCCATGCCGCCGGTGGCCGCGATATTTCCGGCGGTGAGCGAAGCCAGGCTCGTCGTGTCGACGTTGTCGATGTCGCCTGCGGCGGCGATAAGCTGACCGTTCTTGTCGACGATGAAGACGACCTTGGAGTTCGCGTCACGAACCAGGCGGTCCACGACCGCTTGGATCTGATTGAACTCCTCCTCGTACATCACCATCTGGGGGTTGACCATTGCGATGCCTCGGGCGGTGCGGGATAGGATAGCGGTTCTAGCGTTGCGGCGTGGCAACGTAAAGCTTGCCCAGGTTTGTGTCTCGGCGGGCTTGCTCTGATTTGTGTGTTTCGGGGCCCCTCCCCCGGTGCCCAGGTCTTTGTTTCGGGGCCCCTCCCCCGGGTGCCCAGGTCTTTGTTTCGGGGCCCCTCCAAAACTGGTTAATAGCTTACTCGATGCGGATCTCGACGCCGGCGCCGAGGCCGAACTCCGGGCCGTTGCCCTCCGTGATGTACGGGAAGAGGAGCATCGTTTTGAAGTCCAGGTAGTGGGTGATCTGATACCCCAAGCCGAACCCGAGCGAGAGGTCGGAGCGCGCGGAGTCCCGCCCGACGTTGCGGAAAGCGACGCCCGACATCGGCCCGAGCCAGAGGCGCGGGCTCGCCTGGATCCATACATCGATCGGCAGAGTCACACCCACGCTCGTCGCGATGCGGCCGGGCTGCCCAGGGGCGCGGCTATTGCCGAAGACGATGGGCACGTACGCGCCTGTGTCGAGCCGAACGCGCTGGCCCAGGTGGAACATCATCGGGACGCCGAAGAGGGCGCCCGCGTCGTTGTCCTCGACGGGGACGATGAGGCGGCCCTCGAGCGCCAGCTCGAAAATTTCGTCTCGGACGAGCGCACCGCGCACGCGCACCTCGGGATTGGCGACGACATCGTCGGCGCCGTCGAAGTACTGCCGGTCGAAGAGGCGCCCGTACCCGTCGCTCTGCACGGAGCGGTCTGGCGCGTCGCCAAACCGCAGGCCGGTGCGCACGCCCAGCTCCACGCGGCTCGTCAGGCCGACGGCCATCTCCAGGTTCATACCCGCCCCGGTGATGTCGGGCGCTTGGGGAGGTGCCACGTGGCCGACGCCCAGACCGAGGTCGAAAGCCCAGTCGCCCGCCGGCAGGGTGAGGTGCCGATCGACCCAGGGCGGCGCGGCCTGCGCATCGATCGCGGCCATGAAGACGCACGCTGCCGCGAACAACGGGACGCCTGGGGCCCGCGGCACCGCTAACGCCGCAGGCGCCCTGCGAGCGGGGGAGCGGCCATCGGGGCGATCAGTCAGCCTCATGTGCTTCATCCTTTAGATGATGCTCCTAATCGGAATCCCGCTCGGCGTGCGAGGACTTCAGCCGCACGTCGATTTCAATCTCGTCCTCCGGGTTCTTGCCGCGCGAGGCGGGAATCGCCACAAACCCTGGCTCGGCGCGCAGTTGCTCGAAGACGGCGCGCACCAGCCTCGGCTGCACGCGTGCTCGCCAGCTTTCCAGCCACGCGTACCCGTCCTCGTCGCCCTCGTAATCGTCCTCGAACTCCGCCGAGAGCTCGATGCGCACGACGAATCGCCCTTCCTCGCGGTGGACGCCCATATGCGCGCTATTCTACTCGCGCCATGCTGGTGCGTCTCGGCGTCATCCGCGCCGGCGAGCGGAGCGCGCAAGCCATCGCGACGCACTCGCGGGGCGCGCTCGACCGCCCGCTGGTCGACCCCGCCGATCAGCCGGCCGAGCTCTGGGTCGCCGTCGCTCGCGACGAGGCGGTGCTCGTGGGTGCATTCCAGCGCGGCATCGAGATGCCGCCCGAGTGGCCTCTCTGCCGTCGGGGCTCGGGCGGCCCGGAGGTGCGTGTCGGCCCCGGAACCGTGCACGTGGCGCTCGCGCTGGCTCACCCGGGCGCGCTCGTACCCTGCGACGAGAAGCGCATCGTCAACCGCGCCGTGCGCCCGCTCCTGAGGGCGCTGGCCAAGACCGGGGAATGTCGCGCACTACTTCGGCCGCGACTGGATCTCCGCTTCGACCACCCGGTCGCCTGGGTGGGCTTCGCGCACGACGCGGGCTCCCGCCGCACGGTCTTCGAGGCGTTCGTGGGCGTCGCAGTGCCCTTCGCGACAGGCCCACGCCCGAGCTTTCTCGGCAAGCCCGTCAGCACGCTCGGCGCCTTGCGCGAGCGCCCGATGGACGCGGGTCACGCGCCGCGCCTCGCCGACGCGATTGTCGAAGCGTACGTCGAGGTCGCAGGCGGCGCGGTCGAGATCCCCGTCGGTGACGTCGCGGTCCCGGACGCGGGCGGCGACGCGAGCCCCCCCCCAGCGACCCGCGCGCCGACCCGCCATGGGCGGCCACCTGCGAGGAAGCAATCGGCATGCTCGGCGCTGGACCCGATGCCCGCGGCGCCCTGCGCGTCGGCGGCGATTTGCTCGTCTCGCGCGACGCTCTCGCTCGGCTGGAGGCAGGGGCCCAGGGCGCCCCGCTGAGGAGCTCGGGCGTATCGTCGACGAGACGCTCGCAGCGCCGGGAGTCGCGCTCGAGGGTGTACGCTCCCTCGCGAGCGTCCGTGACGTCATCGCGCGAGCCCGCGCCGGTCAGCTGCGTGAATGAACGCGCTCCCAGATGCGCGCCTCTTTGAAGATGCGAACGAGGTCTCCGTCGAGGTGCGCGTCTTTCACACCGTAGTCGAGGATGTCGACGGCCCGCTCGGGCGGCACTGCCTTCTTGTAGGGGCGGTCGCTCGCCGTCAGCGCGTCGTAGATGTCGGCGATGCTCATCATCTTCGACTGTACGGGGATCTCCTCGGCGCGAAGGCGGTTCGGGTACCCGGTGCCGTTCAGCCGCTCGTGGTGCGCGCCCGCGATGACCGGCACCCGCTGGAGCGACTTGCCCCATGGAATGCGCGACAAGAAGCGGAACGTGTGCATCACGTGCGAGCGAATCTCGTCGAACTCCTGGTGCGTGAGCGACCCCTTGCTGACGCGCAGACACGCGAGCTCCTCGTCGGCGAGCAGCGTCCGGACCTCGCCGCGCAGGTCGGCGTACGTCTCGCGCGCGATGGCCTCGATGCGCGCGAAGTCGCCGCTCGTGAGGATCGTCGGCTCGTTGGCGCAGACGACGGCCTCCCAGGATGCGTCGATGGCCGCGAGCCGCTCGGCGAGCTCGCGGTCGAGCGCCGCGAGCTGCTCGGAGGAAGCACCGCCCTCGAGCAGGCGCACCTTGCGTGCGAGCAGGTCCGCCTCGGTCGCCTTGGCGACGTAGTCGAACCGCGCGCGCACGAGCTCGAGCCTTTCGTCGTACAGCTTCTTGGCCTTGACTAGCACCCTCTCGCGCACGCCTATCTTCCCGAAATCGTGCAGCAAGCTCGCGTACTCCAGCTCGCGCAGGTCTTCGGCCGAGAAGGTGGCCCCCGCGTACGGCCCGGTGGTCTCGCTGTCGACGACGCGCGCGAGCTCCACGGTCAGGTTGGCGACGCGCCGCGAGTGGCCGCTGGTCGTTGGGTCGCGCGACTCGATGGCCTCGACGCTCGCGTTCACGAAGCCCTCGAAGAGAGCTCGGATCTCACCGTAGAGCATGGCCGTCTCGAGCGACACACCCGCCTGCGCGGCCAGCATGCCGAGGAGCTCCTCGCTGCGCTCGTCGAACGGCACGACCTGCGCCTCGACCTGAGCCCGGGTGGTCACGCGGGCGACGGGGTCGCGCTTCTTGTTGATGAGCTGAATGACGCCGATGACCTCGTCGCGCTGGCTAATGAGCGGCTGCGCGAGCATGGATCGCGTGAAGTACCCCGTGCGCTCGTCGAAGCTCGGATCGAAGCGGAACGTGGAGCCCGGAGGCAGCTCGTACACGTCGGGGATGTTGAGCGCCCGTTTGTGCACGGCCGCTGCGCCCGCGATCGAGCGATCGGAAAGGGGGATGGTGAACTCGCGCGAATCGAAAGACATGCTGTCGTTCTGCGTCAGCTTGAAGCGAAGCGCCGAGCGGTCGCCGGATGCCTCGCCGGACCCCTGGGGTTGTCTTTCGACGATGTAGATGGCGCCGGCGTCTGCGCCCGTCATGACGCGGCTCTTCTCCAGGATGACGCCGAGCAGCTTGTCGACGTCGCGCACCGTCGTCATCGCGCGCGTGATCTGGAGCAGGTCGCCGAGCTCGGAGCGGTAGCGGCGCACCCAGCGCCCGCGCGATTCGGCGCGTGTCTTGGCCTCGAGCAGCTCGAGGGCCCGGCGCGCGGCCAGACATAGCTCGTCGCCGCCCGCGTCGGCGCCGCATACGGAGGCGAGCCCCCGCTCGAGCGCCTCGTCCAGCGACGGAGAAGCCGGGCGCCCGACCAGCACCAGCGAGCGCGCCACCCTCGGCGAAGCGCTGGGCGAACGGCGCGAGCAGCTCGCGCGCGCGGTCCCACAGGGCCGCCGGCGCGAACACGACGCACAGGCGCTCGCGTGCGAGGCCGCTGGGAGACTCCACCGTGCGCCAGACCGTCACGAGCGCCGCGTGCGGGCGGGCGACCTCGTCGGACGCGAGGCCGGGCTCGCGCCGCAAGAGCGCTTCGACGCGGTCCATCGCCGGAACGGCGCCGTTCGCCGCCGGTGCGTTCGGCTTTCCGCCCGCCCGCGCCCTCTTCTTGCCGGGCGCCACCCCTTTGCCCGTCGCCCTCTTGCGCGCGGTCTCTTTCTTGATGGAGCGCGCCCCCGCGGCGGCTCTCACGCCTTCTTCTCCCGGAGCAGCTCCTTCTGTCGCAGCACCTGCAGCGCTCGCGCCCTCGCGCCGCGCTCGGAGGCATCCCGCGCCTCGTACCGCACGATGATCTTCTGCACGAGCGGGTGGCGCACGACGTCGACCTCGGTGAAATGACAGAACGCGATGCCCTCGACGCCGTCGAGCAGGTCGCGCGCCTCGGCCAGGCCGCTCGCGCGCCCCTCGGGCAGGTCCACCTGCGTCACGTCGCCCGTCACGACTGCCTTCGAGTTGTACCCGAGGCGCGTCAGGAACATCCGCATTTGCTCGCTGGTCGTATTCTGCGCCTCGTCGAGGATGACGAAGCTGTCGTTGAGAGTGCGCCCGCGCATGAAGGCGAGCGGCGCGACCTCGATGTGACCGCGCGAAATCATCCCCTGCGCCTTGTCGATGTCCATCATGTCGTTGAGCGCGTCGTAGAGCGGCCGCAGGTAGGGGTTCACCTTCTCCGCGAGGTCGCCGGGCAGAAAACCGAGCTTCTCGCCCGCCTCGACGGCCGGGCGCGTGAGGACGATGCGCTTGACCTGGTGAGCGAGGAGCGCCGAGACCGCGGACGCCATCGCGAGATAGGTCTTGCCGGTGCCTGCCGGGCCGATGCCGAAGGTGAGGTCATGTGCGCGCATCGACTCGACGTAGCGCTTCTGCGCCAGGCCGCGGGGGCCGATGCCGCGCCTTCCCGTGCCGAGCGACACGACGTCGTCGAACATGTCGCGCAGCTGTAGCTGCGGCTCGCTCTTCAGGACGCGCAGCGCCCGGGCGATGTCCGCAATGTGCACGTCCACGCCTTGCTTGAGCAGCCCGGCCGTCTCCGCGAGGAACCGCTCGGCTAGCGCAACGTTCTCGGCCTCGCCCTGGAGGAGGATCTTGTTGCCACGCAGCCCGCACGTGACGTTCGCCTCGCGTTCGATCGTCTTGAGCTTCTCGCTGCGCGGGCCGACGAGCGCGAGCAGAATGCGCGTGTCGTCGACCTCGAGCTCGGAGCTGGCCTTTACGCCTTCGATTCGAGAGGTGGTTTGCTCGGCGATACGCGGCATGGGGAGGGGCAGCGACGGCGAAAGGATAGCAGGGCGCGCGCCGGCGGCTTGTCTGCGCCACGGCGACGCGGTCGAGCTTCGCCCCGAGCCGACCATGGCCAACGCCGTGGAAGCGCCAGCGCGTTGGCCCGATGGGCTCCGGACGGCCTCGCGCGGCTATTCGTCCGCCGGGTTCGCGAGCTTTCGCGACCAGAGGATGGCGTCTTTGCGCTCGTTTCCCACGACGAGGTGGTGCATGAGGAGACCGGTCCGCCGGAAGCCGTTGTGGACGAATGCCACGGCGAGTGCGAGGTCGTCGCGGGGCGCGAGCGCGTAGCAGCTCACGACGTCCTCTCCCAGCAGCTTGTCGCAGAATCGCCTTCAATACGGCGATGGTCCCCGCTCGCTCGGCGTCGGTGCGCGGAGCTTGCAGCAGCTCGATGTACGCGTTGCCGAAGCACGCCTGCGTCTGGGTCGAAGCGTAGAGCTCGAAGCCGCCGCGCGCCGTCGCCGCGAAGTAACGCCGCTCGACATCACGCCCGAAAGGCTCGAATGCCGTGAGCGCCCGCCCGCTTCGAAGGGCGGCCTGCAACGGCCTTCTTCGCTTCGGCCTCGGTCACCGCGGCAAGCTTCGCGGCGGGGATCCCCTTGGCGCCGAGGTCCTTCGCCGCCTTCTTCGGCCTGCACGACGATCCGCTCCATCGATTCCTGCGCCTTGGTCATCGGCGGCGGCACGGACGCGCCGGCACGCTCGTCGACGTCGGCAATCGCGATGCGGGTCTCGCTCTGCAGCGGGGCTCGTGCTCCGCGGAAGCCGCGGCGGACGGGTACGTCCCCGAGCGAGTTGGTTTCCCGGGAGGGGGCACTGCGCACCCGAGGAGAAACGCGTCGCTGCGCTTGTAAAAGCCAGGGATGTTTCCCTCTTTGGCGAAACCGAGCTTCACCCAGGTGGCGACCTCGTCTCGCTCCACCAGGGTGTAGACCTTGTCGACCCCTTCGCGCTGGGCCAAAGACAGGACGAAGCGGCGCTTGGCCGGCGTCGGGCCGGCGCGAAAGTCGATGACGCGCATGGTGCGCGCCCGGCGGTTGATGAGGAGGCAGAGCGAGACGGCCTCGTTCTGGAAAAAGACCTCGTCGACCGGCTTCTGCTGAGAACCCCAGGCTTTGGCTGCCATCGCGTCACGAGCCCCCTCCCTCCCGCCGCCTGCACCTGCTCGGGCGCGCACGCGCGCGGGGGGCGTCTTTCAAAGTTGAAAGGCCAGTACCACGTCCGCGCTGAAGAGGTCAACACGAACGCGAGGCGAATCGAGGGCTTGGCACGGATTGCAGAAGGGAAAACGTCACAGGATGCGAATGTGCAATGACACCGCCCGGCGACGACTCGCGGTCACCCGGCGAGCCGCGCGACGTCGCCCTCGGCGACGCCAAGGCGCTGAAGCGTGTCGTGCAGGCGCTTCTTCGGGATCGATACGAGCGTGGGCATGCCGCCGGATAGTTCGAGCACGTCGAGGAAGCTCACACCGCTGCCGTACGGCGCCGCGACCGTGAGAGTGTCGAGGTCGAGCACCATCGCCAGACTCGCGCGCTCCTGTCCCATCAAGAGCAGCTGCGTCTTGTCGTATTGACCATGGTGCGCGGTCGCGTCGACGAAGGCGAGCGAGCGAATCGCGGGGGGAGGGCGCCGGCGGGGCGTACGTCGACGACGGCGTACGCGCTGGCGATGCTTCTGCGTCAGCTCCTCGATGGGCCCGAGCGCGGCGGCGGCGCGGTCGATGGGCTCCCAGAGCGAGGCGTCTTCCAGGCCGCCGGCCAGGTGACGCACGACGATGCCGAGCAGGGCGTGTGTCGCGCGGGCGCGCGCGCAAAGCGCGATCGAAGCGTTGCCCGATGGGGCCGGGCTTGCGCGCTGCGCGTGTCGATGGCGCGCGCGTCGTCATCGGCGCCGGGGTACGGCTCGACGCCCGCGCGCATCCACTTGGCCGCGCTGCACAGGCCGTCGAAGTCCGTGTGGCAGACGATGGTATCGACGGGGCCGATGCGCGCGACGAGCTCGGGCGTGACCATCTCGGGGCAGGCCCCGTGCTCGGCCTTGGTCGCGAGGACGAACCGCGGGTCGCCGCGGTAGCGCTCGTGCATCACGTGATCGTGGTGGTCGACCCAGCCCACGAGGCGCGGCCCGAGCTGCTCGATGAAGGGCAGCGTGATCTTCTCGAAGCCGCCGCACGCCGCCTCCGAGGCGAAGGCCACGTCGAGGACGACGACGCGACCCTTCAAGTCGCGCGCGCGTGGGAGCTTGCGCGGCGAAGCGAAGCAGAGCTCAGGCCGCATGCCGAGCGATAGCGGGGTGCGGACTCGACTCCCGCATGCCCGAGCGAAAATGTGGTGGGGCCAAGCCTAACCCTCTAGCACGGGCCCCCCAGGTGTAGCCGGTCACACCGGATGGTACGCTGCAGCCTACGTCCATGACCTCCGGCGGTTTTCGCAGCTCTCCACCTCGCGTGCGTCGCCTCGCAGCTTCCCCTCACGTTCGACGCGAACGGTCTCGTGCCCGTCGTCGTGCAGGACCGCCTCACGGGCGAGGTTCGCATGTTCGCCTACGCCACGAACGAAGCCATTCGCGCAGACGCTCGAGACGGGCCGCGCCACGTTCTGGAGCCGATCGCGCGGCGAGCTATGGGAGAAAGGGCGAACGAGCGGCAACGAGATTCGCGTCTCAGCGCGTCCTCGTCGACTGCGACTCCGACTGCGTCATCTACTCGGGCGAGCCGCACGGCGACGTCCTGCCACACGGGCGCACCGAGCTGCTTCTTTCAGTCGCTGGACACGAGCGCGAGGGCGAGAAGCTCACCTCCGCGAGCGAGCGGCCGCAAACGCTGCTCGCGAGCTCGAGGCCGTCCTCGAGTCGCGCAAGAAGTCGCACCGACGCGGCGAGCTACACGAAGAGCCTCTACGACGGGGCGCCGCGCGCATCGGCGCGAAAGTCGACGAAGAGGCAGGCGAGCTCGCGCGCTCGCTCGCGTCGGAGAGCGACGAGCGCGTCGTCAGCGAGGCGGCCGACGTCGCTCTATCACCTACTGGTCGGGCTGCGGTGGCGGGCCATCCCGCTGCGGCGCGTTCTGGCGGAGCTGGCGCGCCGCTTCGGAGCGAGCGGCCGCGCAGAGAAAGCGTCGCGTTCGAAGCACCCAGCCCGAGAGGTAGCGTGATATCTTAAGGGCGCTCATGACAACGAAGGTCCTCGTCTTCGAGAGCGACTCCGGCCTTCGCGGGCGAGCTCCGAAACGAGCTCGGCAAGCTCGGCTGCACGACCACCGTCGTCGACGACGGCAACGTCGGGCTGCAGCAGGCCGTCGCCGACAAGCCCGACCTCATCCTGCTGTCGATCGAGCTGCCGCGGATGAACGGCTTCTCCGTCTGCAACAAGCTGAAGAAGGACCCGAGCCTGAAGGACGTCCCGCTCATCATCATGTCGAGCGAGTCGAGCGACGAGACGTTCGAGCAGCACAAGAAGCTGCGCACGCGGGCCGAGGACTACGTACACAAGCCCATCGCCTTCGGCGAGCTGCTTCAGCACATCCAAGACTTCGTGGCCCTGGGCGTCCCGCGCCGGCGGCGACGGCGAAGCGGCCATCGTCATCGACGACGAGATCGAGATCGGCAGCACCGACTACGTGCTCGAGGAAGAGACCTTGCCTCTCGAGGACCACGTGCTGCCGCGACCGCCGCCGAGCTCGCCCTCGGCGGTCGGTGCTTCGGGTCGCGGCGTCGAGCCAATCGACACGGACGTCGACGCGTTCGCAGAGTCCGCGTTCGGAAGGCTGACGGGCGCCGACCTGGCGTCGCACGCCCACCTCGTCCCGCACAACGGCGCGTCGGAGTCGCTGGCAGCTGCCATGCCCCGGCGCACGTCGACGGCTCCCATGCCCGCCGTCCGGCCCAGCGCGCGTCCGCCGTCGACCGTGGACATCGCTGACTACGACCGCCTGCGTGAAGAGCTCGTGCGCGCCCGGGAGCGCACCGCCGAGGTCGAAGGGTCGCTGCGCGATGCCCAGGGGAGATCGACAAGCTCCGCCTCGAGGCGGGCGAGACCGAACGGCTGACCGCCGAGGTGGACGAGCTCCGCGCGAAGATCCTGGCCAGCTCGAAGGCCGGCGGCATCTCGAGCCGCGAGTTCTTCGATCTTCGCGAGGCGCTCAATCGCAAGGACAAGGAGATTCTCGCTCTCAAGGAGCAGCTGGCGCGAAAGGACCGCGAGAGCGTGGAGC
This sequence comes from uncultured delta proteobacterium, assembly GCA_963720145.1. Taxonomy (GTDB): domain Bacteria; phylum Myxococcota_A; class Polyangia; order Polyangiales; family Polyangiaceae; genus Palsa-1150. The sequence goes on along the minus strand of CAVREO010000020.1, from coordinate 445,305 downwards.
TGCAAGAGAAGCAGCTCGCCTTCGAGCGGGCCAAGGCCGACCTCGACGACCGTCTCCTGGGCATGGAGCGCGCGCTCGCCGAGACGAAGGAGAACGCCGAGGTCCTCGCCGCCAATCGCGATCTCGCCAAGAGAGTCAGCGAGGAGAGCCGCGCGAGGGTCGACCGGATTCGCGCCGACGCCGAGGCCAAGGAAAGGCAGCTCACCGAGCTTCGGGCGCGCCACGCGGAAGACGTGGCCATCCGCGACTCGAAGCTGGCGACACTTCGAGCCGAGCTCGATCAGGTGCTCGCCAACGAGCGCGCGGAGCACGCGCGTGAGATTGACCAGGCCGAACAGCGACGCAGCGCGGACCTCGAGCAGGCCCGGCGCGACCGCGACGCCGCGCTCACCGAGGCGCGCGATCAGGCGCAGCGCGAGGCGCAAGAGGCGCTGGCCGCCGCGCTCCGGGAAGCGGAAGACAAGCTTCGCGAAGCGCAGACGCGCGAGCAGGCCGCCCTCGAGGCGCTGCGCGCGGAGCACGCGGACAAGGTGCGGACGCTCGAAGCGAACGCCGCACGCGAGCTGAACGAGGTGAACGAGCGGCTGGCGAAGCACGACGTGGACCTATCGGCGACGCGCGGAGAGCTCGGAGCGTTGCGAGAGGCCAAGGCAGCCGAAGATGCATCCGCCGCCGAGAAGACCGCCGAGCTCGAGCGACGTCTGACCGAGGCGCAGAACGCGCGCGACGATTTCGGTACGCGGCTGGCGAGCAGCACCGAGCGCGTCGGCGCGCTCGAGACCGAGCTCGCGGCGGCGCAGCAGGAGCTCGGTGAGACCAAGCAAAAGCTCGTGAGCGAGACGTCCCGCGCAGACAAGGCTCAGGCCAAGTGGGACGGCGACCGGCAGTCTCTCGAGCGGGCGAAAGACGCCCTGGCCGTAGCGCTGTCGCAGAATCGAGGAAGCCGAGGGCCGGTCGATTTCGTAGGGGTCGGGCACGGGCCCGGGCGCGGACACCCGAAACGGTCGGGAACGGGCCCTAATGCACCAGGGCGAGCTCTCCGTCGTACAGGCGCACCTCGTCGGATTCGGGCAAACGCCGCAACGCGAGGATGTCGCCCGCCTCGCAGGGCAGGGCCACATCGGGCGACGACGTCGAGAGGATCCACTGCACGTTCGGGAGCGCCGCCCGCAGCGCCGGTACGAGGCCCCGGCGTGCAGCCGCGTCGAGATGCGCGTCGGCGTCGTCGACGAGCGCCACGCCCTCGCCCCCACGCGCGTCGATGCCGGGCCACGCCGTGTGGAGCGCGCGCACCGTCAGCGCGGCTAGCGCTATCAGGTGGCGCGCATGCGTGGGTAGCTCGTCGAAAGCCACGAGGGGCCCGCGAGGGCCGCGCTCGAACACCGGTTCGAGCGTCGCATGCTCGACGCCGACGTAGGCGTACCCCGCCAGGTTGGCGAGAGGCTCTACGGCCCCGCGCACCGCCCGCTCGAGCGATTCGGCCTCGGTGCCGACCTCGCTGGAGGTGCGCGACCCAGGCGCGCGTGCGAGCGCCGCCGAAACGACCGGGTAGGCGAGCGCCTGCTTCGTCTCGCGCGCGGAATCGGCGCGAGTCGGCTCCTCGAAGCCCGGAGCCGCAAGCGGGTCGTGCCGCCCCGCGCGGCGCTCGCCGCCGCCGAGGAGGATGGGCGACCGCGAGAACCACGGGCTGCGGAGAAGCCGATGAGCGCGAATCCGCCCTCCGAGGAGCGTCGGTCGAAGAGAGCCTGCTCGCGGCGCACGAGGAGCGCTCGATCTTCGGCCTCGCCGAGGGCCGCGTTTGGGCTGGCAACCCGGAGCGCGTGGGGCCGCTGCGGGTCCTCCGCCGCAATGGACCACTCGAGCACTGCGAACGCAGGTGCGCCCGGACGCCACGGTCGCTGAGCCACGGCGTGCCCCGGCCGTGTGCTCGCAATCGCGGCGACGAGCGTCGTCTTGCCCACGCCCCCGCCGCCCAGGACGACCGCCATCTTGCGGGGAATCCCCGACTCGTCGGCGAAAGGGAAGGTCACGTCGGCCAGCGGCCCGAGTCCCACGAGTCGCGCCTGCACGAGGTGCATGAGGGACGATTGTACCCACAGCGCGTATGCTCGCGGGGCTTGCGTCTTCCGTCTTTGCTCGCCGGCCTGAGCCCGCTCCGAATGTCGGGCCAAACCGAACGCCGCGTCGCGCTCGTCATTCTCATGACGGCGCTTCTGCCGCTGGCCAGCGCGATGTTCCTCGCCTATTCGATGCTCAACTACGCGTCGTCGGTGTGGCTCCGGCCGGAGATCGAAGCCGAGCTGGAGCGGGGCATCGACCTCTACAAGGACTACGTTCGCGTCGTCAAAGACGACATGAAGCACCGGACCGACGCCCTGGCCGGCGACGAGCCGCTCCGGGAAGCCGCGCGCCGCCACGACGCCGCCGGGTGTGGCCGTGCACTCGGCACGATCTTCCCGAGGGTCGCGCAGCTCGTGTCACTCGCGGTGGAAGAGGGGGACGGGCGGCAGCTCGCGACGCAGGATCGCGGACGCCCCCTCGACGAGGCGACCGAGCGAAAGCTCGAAGTCCGCCGGACGCTCGGCTCCGAGGCCGACGGGCCGACGCTCGTCGCGACCTTCGCGTTCGACCGTCGCTACGAGCGCGAGCTCGAGCGGGCGGGGGACGTGCACGACGCGTACGCCCAGCTGGAGAAGGGGCGCGCTCGCCTGTACGCGGGCTACTTCGAGGCGTTCGCGCTCCTGCTCGGCATCACCGTGGTCGCGACGGTCCTGCTCGGGTTCTCTCTCGCGCGCGGCATCACGCGGCGCATCAACCGACTCGCGGTCGCCATCAACCTGGTCGCCGCGGGAAACCTCGAGGCGAGGGTGCCCGTGACCGGGTCCGACGAGCTGACGGAGCTGGCGCGCGTATTCAACCGCATGCTCGGCGAAATGCAGGAGTCGCGCGCTCGTATCGAGTACCTGCAGCGCATCGGCGCGTGGCAGGAGATGGCGCAGCGTCTGGCTCACGAGATCAAGAACCCGCTCACGCCAATCCAGCTCGCCGTGCAGGAGTGCCACCGGAAGTACTCGGGAGACGACCCGCGCTTCCGTTCGCTGCTCGACACCACCCTCGAGATCGTCGAGGAGGAGGTCGGGACGCTCCGGCGCCTCGTGAGCAATTTCTCGAGCTTCGCGCGACTGCCTCACTCCGAGCTCCGCGAAGCCAGCCTGCAGGACTTTCTGCGGGAGTGCTCGGAGCAGCTCGGCCACCTCGGCGCGGAGCGCTCGCGAGGACGCCGCGGAAGACGTCGTCGTTGCCCACGACGTCGAGGTGCGATGGCAGCTGCCGAGCGATCCGATGTCGGTCGCCATCGATCGGCAAATGCTCAGGCGGGTGATCGTGAACCTCGTGCGCAACTCGGTAGAGGCCATCCGCAACACCGCCAGTCGTCGGGACCCGGTCGACCCCGCAGACGCCGCAGCCGTGCGAGGCCATGTCGACGTTCGCGCGGAAACGGACGAGCGAGGGTGTGACAATCGTCGTCGAGGACGACGGACCCGGCGTGCCGGAAGAGACACGCGAGCGGGTTTTCGATCCGTACTTCACGACCAAGCCGGACGGCACGGGGCTCGGCCTCGCCATCGTGAAGAAGATCGTCGTCGAGCACAACGGCTCGATCCGGGTCACGAAGAGCGCGCGCCTCGGCGGAGCAGCGCTCGTGCTCACCCTGCCCCTTCCGCATTCGCTGGCGATCGCGGCGACGAGCCACACGCCCGGCGCGTGACCGGCGCCGTGCTACGTTCTCTGGTCGATGGACGGTGCCGACCGCGCCCCCGGTTCCGCGCTGCGCACGCTCGCGCTCGTGGGCGTGGCGGTGCTCGGGTTCACCCTCTTGCCGCGCATGTGCGGACACGGCATGGTCGGACGCGACGCACCCGACTTCACGCTGCCCATCGTAGCCAACGGAGCGGCCGTCGGCGCCGACGCCAGAGCCTTGAGCCTGAGCGAGCTCCGCGGGCAGGCCGTATTGCTCAACTTCTGGGCGACATGGTGCGGATACTGCCGCAACGAAGCTCCGCTCGTGGAGCGCGTTTCGCGACGATGGCGCGATCGGGGGGTCGTGGTGGTGGGCGTCGACACGGACGGCCCCGATCAAGGCGACCCGCGATCCTTCGCCATCGCGCACGGGCTCAGTTATCCGATCGTCCAGGACCAGACCGGCCGGGCCACGCGCAACTATGGGGTCGACGGATTGCCGACGCTGGTCGTCGTCTCGCGGGCGGGCAAGGTACTCGCCGTCCAGACCGGTGCGGCCGACGAGAGCGAGCTCGATCGCCTCATCGGGCTTGCGCTCTGATCCGCGGCAAGAAGTAGTGCTGCCCGCTTTCGGCGTGCAGACCCACGTTCATTTCGGCGTCGAAGGCCTGGAGCAGCCGCGCAGGCGTCATCGCGTACTCGGGCGGCCCTGCGAAGAGGGCGCGACCTTCGCGCAGCAGAAGCACGCGCGAGGCTATGCGAGAGGCCTCTTCGAGGTCGTGCGTCGCGAACATCACGGCGAGGCGGTCGTGGGCCGCGAGGTCCCGAACGAGAGCTCCGAGCTCCACGCGGTGGCGAACGTCGAAGAAAGCCGCCGGCTCGTCGAGCAAGAGAATCCGCGGCTCTTGCGCGAGAGCCCGCGCGAGGGCCACTCTCCGCTGCTCCCCTCCGCTCAGCTCCTCGACGAGACGCCCGGCATGCGCGGTGAGATCGCAGCGGGCCAGCGCCCGGTCCACGGCCGGACGATTGTCGGGGCGCTCGCGCATCCAGCCGCCCTGATGGGGGGCGCGGCCCATCGCGACGACCTCCCGCACCCGAAATCCCGAGGCGACCCCCTCGCTCTGCGACACGAGCGCCATCTCCCGGGCGATGGTCCGCCTGCCCAGGACGGCGAGGGCTCGGCCGAGGCATCGAACCTCTCCGGCGGCAGGGCGGATCAGCCCCGCGGCCACGCGCAGAAGGGTGGATTTGCCGGCGCCGTTGGGCCCGAGGAGCGCGATCACCTCCCCCGCCCGAACCTCGAGGGTTACGCCATCCAGCGCCAGTCGGCCCGGCACCTCCGAAGAGGGCGAGGCGTACCAGACCGAAACACCCGCGATGTCGAGGGCCGCCGCTTCTTCTCCCACGATTGACACCGGGCGTTAGTGTATCTTTTGGTTGCGCCTGGCGTCGCACCCGTATCGTGCGCGTTTTGGTCGAGGAGAACTAACTTGGACCCCAAGCCCGAGGCCACGGTTCCGTCTTCCGCTCCGTCCGAGCGCCCGCGCCGCATCATCAAGCGGTACTCGAACCGGAAGCTCTACGACACCAAAGACAGCCGTTACGTCACGCTGCTGCAGATCGCCGAAATGGTGCGCGCAGGTGAAGAGGTCCAGATCATCGACAACAACACGAAAGACGATCTGACCGAGGTGACCCTCGCGCAGATCATCTACGAGGAGCAAAAGGCGCATTCGCGTAACGTCCCGCTCCAGACGCTCAAGGAGCTCATCCACACACGCACCGAGAAGGTGCTCGCGGACCTGCGCGAGGGTCCGATCGGCCGGCTCATCCCGGGAACCAAGAGCGGCGAGGAGAAGGTCGAAGTGGCGTCCAAGGACAGCAGCAAGCCCACCTTGGTGGACCAGGCGAAGGAAAAGCTCGAGGAGATGCAGCACCAGCTCGACGAGCGGATCCGAGCGATCCTCACGAGCTTTCGACCTCTGCAGCAGCTCCAGCAAGAGGTCAAACGCCTGAACGAGCGTATAGAAGAGCTCGAACGCAAGCTGAAGGACGGCCCTCCGAACGCCGGGTAGCGGGTGTGTCTTCCTGGCTACGGTGTGCACGGGCTGGGAACGAGCCGATTCGAGCGTGCCTTCGCCAGAGTGGCTACAGGGGGAATACGGCTTGGGGCGGCGTGTTTCTCCCGAGAACCCCTTGAGCCTGAAGGCAGACCATGGCCCTTAGTTCCACGACGACGAAACCGGAGCCCGATCCCTTCGCGGAAGAAGCGCTTGCCCATCTGGACGCCATGTACGGCGTCGCGTGCAAGCTGACCCGCAACCCGACCGAGGCCGAAGACCTGGTCCAGGACGCTTTCGTCAAGGCGATGCGGGCGCGGGACCAGTTCCACGCGGGCACCAACCTCAAGGCGTGGCTGTTTCGCATTCTCACGAACACCTTCATCAACAAGTACCGGCGGGGCGGGCTCGAGCGCTCGGTGCTCGACGGCCCGGACGCCGATCCGCTGGCCGACGGCTGGGTGAGCGCGAGCACGATGCGCCAGCTTCGCGATCCCGAGACGCTGGCGCTCATGCCCCTGGTCGAGCAGGAGATCCAGAGGGCGCTCGACGCGCTTCCGACCGAGTTTCGGGCTGGCGGTCGTCCTGTGCGACGTCGAGGAGTTCTCCTACGAGGAGATTGCGCAGATCATGGGCTGCCCCATCGGCACCGTCATGAGTCGGCTGCATCGCGGCCGCAAGCTGCTGCAGCGCGCCCTCTACAACCACGCCCTGGCGCTCGGCATCGTCAAAGGCGAAGAGCACATCGGCGAGTCGCGCGAGCATGGGGCCAAGGAGGCCGGCCGCGAACCGAGGCGAACCGCCAACCTCGCCGAGTACCGCGCGCGCAAACGAGGTGTCGCATGACGCTGCACGAATGTCGCGATCGCGCGCGCATGCTGGGGTCGTATCTCGACGGCGAGCTCGAGGCGGCGAAGCTCATCGAGATTGACGAGCACGTCGGCGACTGCGAGACATGCCGCGAAGAGACACAGCTCCTCCGCGCCATGCGCGGCTCGCTCAAGCGCGTCGTGAAGACCGCCCGCCCCGCTGGGGCTGCGCGACCGCATCGGCACCGCGATGGCGGCCGAGCGCGCGCGCGAGGAGGCGCGTGCCGGCGCGGAGGGCGACGCGTTCGGCGCGGCGCGCGCGGCGCCGCTGGTCAGCCTGGCCTCGTGGCGAACGATGGTGCCGCTGGCCACGGCCGCCGCCCTCGCCCTGATGTGGGGCGCGGCGACGCGAGGCGCCCAGCCGGCGAGGTCCAGCGAGGCGCGCGCCGGGTTCGGCGGCGACGACTTGCTGGCCGAGCTCGTGGCCGAGCACTCCCAGCCGCTCCCGCCGGACGTGACGACGGGACCCGAAGCCGTGCGCGGGCTGGAGCGCTACGTCGGCGTGCCGGTGCGCCCCGGCGAGCTTCGAGCGCGCCGGCGCCCATCCTGGTCGGCGGGCGCGTCCTGCCGCTTCACGCCGCAGCGCGCCGCGATGCTCCAGTACGTCGTCGGCACCGGCGACGACGCGCGCGCGCGTGAGCGTGCATCGTGTACGACGCGCAGAAGATCCAGATGGGCGTCGGCCAACCTCGCCGCCGCGGGCGGTAGGCACGGCGGAGGTCCGCGTCGGCCGCGAGAAGGGCTACTCCGTGGCCGCCGACGCAGCGCGCCGGCGTGGGCTACCTGGTCGCGAGCGACCTCGATCCGGACAAGAGCGCGCAGCTCGCGGCGATGGTCTACGACGATCGCTGAGCGCCGCGCGGCCCGCTATCCTCGCATCGGATGCGCTTCGTCTACGTGATGGACCCGATGGATCGGGTCTCCCCGACCAAGGACACGACCTTCGCATTCCAGCGCGCGGCGCAGAAGCGCGGGCACACGGCTCTGCACTGCGAGCCGCGCGACGTCTACGTCGAGGAAGGGGACGTCTGGGCGCACGTCCGCGAGCTCACGCGTCAGCGACGCGCCTCCTCATTTCGACGTTCGGGCGAGCCGCGGACGTGCGTCTGGCCGACGTCGAATGCGTTCTCATCCGCAAGGATCCGCCTTTCGACGCCGAGTACCTCTACGTCACGCTCATGCTGGAGAGGCTGCGCGGTCGGACGCTGGTGATCAACGACCCGCGGGGTCTGCGCGACGCGAACGAGAAGCTCTACACGCTGCATTTCGCACGCGCACATGCCTCGCACGCTGGTGACGACGGACCGCGCGCGCATCCATCGGTTCGTCGCCGAGGTAGGCACCGGTGTGATCAAGCCGCTCGACGGCGCCGGCGGCAGCGGCGTCATCGTGGTCGATCGAAGGGCGACAAGAACGCCCGGTCCATCGTCGACTACCTGACGCAGGAGGGTGCACGGCACGCGATGGTGCAGGAGTTCCTTCCGGCAGTCCGCGCGGGCGACAAGCGCGTCCTCTTGCTCGAGGGCGACGATCCTCGGCGCGCATCAACCGCATCGCGCGCGACGACGACGTGCGCTCGAACATCCACGCGGGGGGCCGGGTCGAGCCGTGCGAGGTGACCGCCGAGGAGCGCGCCATCGTCGCGGACATGGCGCCGCGGCTGCCGCCGACGGTCTCGTCTTCGTCGGGCCTGGACTTCATCGGGGGCAAGCTCGACGGAGGTCAACGTCACCTCGCCGACGGGCATCCAGGAGCTCAGCCGGCACGTGGGCGCGACGTGGCCGAGACGGTCATCGCCTGGATCGAGCGGCACGTGTCGAGCGTACCGCCCGGCGCTGCGCAGCATCCCGCCCGGGTGACCCGCCCATGCCCATCACGGTCATCGTTCGCTCCGCCGCCGACGGCGAGACCCGACTGACACGTTCGACGGGACGGCGCGAGTCGTCATAGGCCGAGGCGCCGAGCTGCGACGTCCGGCTGCCGGACCGCTCAGCGTGAGCCACCGGCACGCCTCGCTCCGCGCCCAGGGCGCCGACTTCGTCCTGGTCGACGAGGGCAGCACCAACGGCACTTTCGTCGGCGGCGTTCGCATCGCGCGCGCGGACGTCGCGCATCGTGCGCTCGGGCGATCACGGTGCGTGCCGGTCGCGTGTGGCTCGAGCTCCGCCTCGACCAGCCACCCGGTCACGCGCGACTGGCGGCGGCCACGCGTGACCTGGCGCTCGCGCTGGTCGCGCAGGCGATGCGAGCGCGGGAGAGGACACGACGACCCGAATGCAGGTCGTCGAGGGCCGCGACCAGGGCGGCAAGCTCCCGCTCGCCGATGGAGGGACGCGTCTACTTCGTCGGGTCGCGCGGCGGAGTGCGACCTCGCGCTCGGCGACCCCGACGCGTCGCGTGAGCACGTCGAGGTACGCCGCCGCGGCGGCGGCGTCACGGTGCGCGACCTCGGCGCGAAGAACGGGCACCTGGCTCGGGGACGCGTCGCCTCGCAGCAGGGCGGCACGGCGGTTTGGCGCCCAGCGCAGATGGCCGCGCATCGGGCGTACGGTCCTCGCGCTCGTCGAGCCCGTGGACGACGCGCTCGCGCAGCTCGAGAGTCGCGCCCGACGAGGACCTCGCGCCGGAGGCGCCGGCGGCTCCGCCGCCGCAGGCGGGTCGCGGCGGACGGAGGCGGTGAGTCCGCGGAGCGCGGCCGGAGCCGACGCAGCACCTGCCGCGATGCCCGCGGGCAACGAGGGCGCTCGCGCTGGAGTCGAAGAAGCCTCGCGCGATCTGGTCGGCGACGGACATCGTCGTCGTGAGCGCGGCGCTCGGCGTGCTCGCGCTGAGCATCGCCGGGCTCGGTGTGGCTCGCTTCGCAGCTGACGGCGCCGTTACGAATCGCCGCTCTTGAGGAGGGCTCCGGGTGCGCGCTCGCGAGGCCAGGCATCGTGCGGGCGTTCGGGTCGTTGTGGTGCTTGCCCGAGGTCGACGCGCGGCGCTCGGTCCCCGGCGGGTACGCCTTCGGTAGACCTTCCAAGGGTATCGCGGCGAGCAGTTGCTCGAGCTCCGCGGCGCTCTTCGGCCGCTCGTTGAGGCGCTTTTTGAGACACTTCATGATGGCGGCATCGAGCGCCTCGGGGATGGGCAGATCGGGTCGCCGCTGCCGCATGGGCGTCGGGATCTGACGCTGATGCAGGTCGAGCAGCTCGCGCCGGTCTGGCGCCACGATGGGGAGCTCGCCCGTCAGCGCCTCGTACATCATGACGCCGAGCGCGTAGATGTCCGTGCGCGGCTCGACCTGGGCGCCGATGCACTGCTCCGGCGCCATGTACTCGGGCGTGCCCAGCGTGTAGCCCGTTTGCGTCAGCGACTCCGCGGTCGCAAGCTTGCTCATGCCGAAGTCGAGGACCTTCGCGACGCCGTCCTCGCACAGAAAGATGTTGCCGGGCTTGAGGTCGCGGTGGACGACCCCCTTCTTGTGCGCGGCGTGTAGCGCGCGGCACACGTCGATGAAGACCGGGATGGCGTACCCCGGTGCGAGCAGGCCGTCGCGCGCCAGACTTGTCGGCCAGCGAGCGACCCACGAGCCGCTCCATGACGACGTAGATGCTCCCGTCGGGCATCTGGTCGAGATCCAGCACGCGCACCACGTTCGGGTGCTCGACGTGCACCTGGATGTACGCCTCGCGGCGCAGGCGCGCGATCTCGCCACCGTCGCGCGCGGCGGCGCCGCGGAGAACCTTGACGGCGACCTCGTGGCCGAGCGTCACGTGCTCCGCGGCGTACACGACGCCGATGCCCCCCGAGCCGATCTTGCGCCCGATGCGGTACTTTCCGCCCAGGACCGTACCGCTGAGGTCACCGGGCGTCCCACCCAGCTCGCCCCGCAGCTCGAGGCCTCGCTCCAGCGCCGCGATGCGATTTCGTTCGAACGTTCTCTCGCTGACGCTCCTCGCGCGCGCGATCCCACATGAACCCGGCGCCCCCGCCCAGGGCTGCGCCGAGCCCACCGGCGAGCGAGGCCGGCCACGGCGCCGCCCGCGACCGCGACCACGCTCGCGCACGCGGCGCCGGCGCCGAGCCCACCGACGAGCAATCCGGCGCGGGAGCGTCGAGCCGTCCAGGAGCACCTCGTAGACGCAAGCTTCGGCGCCTTTCGCGATGCAGGCGTCGGGTGTTACCTCCGCGTCGGTCAATCCCCAGATGCGTGGAAGGCTCGCGAGCTCGCCGGCGCGCGCATCGCAAAGCAACTCCTCGCCCTCGAAGTCCGCCCTCTCCGACGACTCGTCCGCGGCGTCGGTTCGCGGGCGGTACGTCATCCGCACGCTCTGAGTGCCGCCAGCGCCCTTGCGCTTCGGCTCGGCACCCTCTTCGATCTGCCAGGTACCCACGCGCGTCGCCTCCCGGGCGTTTTGCGCCAGATAGCGATACGCATCGATGGGCTGCTCGCTCGCGCGCAGCATGCGCACGAGGACGCCCAGCGCCTCCGGGTGCGTGACCCAGTCACCGCGGTGCCGAATGGCGTCTCGCCCGAGCAGATTCGGCGATACCTCGGAGGGCCCGCTTGGCAGCGAGCTGACTGACCCAGCCTGTCTCGTTGTCTACGGCGGACGGCTCGATTCCCGCGCCGGCGAGGAGTTGCCGCGCCGCGCGCTCGCCCTGCTCGGTTCGCGTGCGAAGCAGGTACGTCTTGAGCACTGCGGCGCGGAGCTCCTCCTTGCCGCTTTGCCGCACGGTTCCCCGAGAGATCGGCGGGACGCTGCTCGCCACCGATAGAGCGTACGCCGGCGCCTGCGCCAAGGGAAGGACAGCGGATTTCGGGCAGTTGGGGCTTCAGAGCTTCATCCGCCCGTCCACGAGCTTCATTCGCCCCTCACGAGCTTCATCCGCCCGTCCACGAGCTTCATTCGCCCCGCCACGAGCTTCATTCGCCCGTCCACGAGCTTCATTCGCCCCATCACGAGCTTCATTCGCCCCATCACGAGCTTCATCCGCCCCATCACGAGCTTCATCCGCCCGTCCACGAGCTTCATCCGCCCGATCACGAGCTTCATCCGCCCCTTCACGAGCTTCATCCGCCCCATCACGAGCTTCATCCGCCCCATCACGAGCTTCATCCGCCCCATCACGAGCTTCATCCGCCCCATCACGAGCTTCATCCGCCCGTCCACGAGCTTCATCCGCCCGTCCACGAGCTTCATCCGCCCCATCACGAGCTTCATCCGCCCCATCACGAGCTTCATCCGCCCCATCACGAGCTTCATCCGCCCCATCCACGAGCTTCATCCGCCCCATCACGAGCTTCATCCGCCCCATCACGAGCTTCATCCGCCCCATCACGAGCTTCATCCGCCCCATCACGAGCTTCATCCGCCCCATCACGAGCTTCATCCGCCCCATCACGAGCTTCATCCGCCCCATCACGAGCTTCATCCGCCCCGTCACGAGCTCCCGCGAGCTTCGGGGAGCGTTCGTCGAGGCTGAACCAGCCTACGGCGGGTTTACTGCAGCGAGGTACCGAGCGAGATGCCAGCAACGCCCGGGGCGAGCATGGGCTCAATCCGCACGCCAGGCGCCAGAGCGGTACTCGCGGTCTTCGGATGCTCCGTGAAATGCCAGACCAGGCCAGCCACGACGGCGGCGAGGCCGACACTCCCCACGGTTATGCCCGCCGTTTCGAGGCTTCGGCCATCGTTGCCCTCACCAGCCACAGTGGCCGCGCAGTTCATGCGGGTGGGGCAGACGTTCTCGGCGTCGGAGATCTTGGGAGCACCCACGGCGTACATGATCACGCCACCGGCGAGCGCCGCAACGCCGGCACCGACCGCGATCCAGGGCCCCGCGGTGTGATACGAGCCTCCCTCCGGCGGAGCTTGGGGAGCAGGGGTCGTGGGCAGTGGCCCCGTGCTGCCGGCGGTCGCGGAAGGCTCGACGGAGCCGCTCGCCGCTGGCGCGGGTGCGCTCGGCGCGGAGGCGGTAGCGCTCGGGGCGGTCGGCGGCTCCAGGGGAAGCTGGTCTTTCAGGTTCTTGATCCGCCGGTCGACGACCTCGTGATCGGCGGCGCTGGGCGCCCGCTTCTGGTACTCCTCGAGCGCGTGAATGGCCTCGCGCTTGTCGCCCTTTCGCTCGTTCGCCGTGGCGATGGCCAGCAGGATGCCGTGGACGCTGCAGTCGATTGAGTACGCGTCCTTGAAATAGCTGATGGCCTTGTCGTAGTTCGACTCGTCGAGGAACTGCTTGCCGCTGAGGTAGACCGTGTGCGCCCGGTCGCGATCGGCCTTCGTCACTTTCGCATCCTCGCAAGCCTGCGGGTACGCGGACGGCGAGGCCGGCTGCGCGAGCGCCGGTACGACGAAAGCCAACCCGAGGAGGCTGAGCACGAGGAGCGGTCGGCGAGAGGAGCGCATCGACGGGGGCCCGAGGCGACGCTAGCACAGCGCCGAAAAGGGCATGTTTCGTCTTTTCGGCGCGGCCTTCGAGCAAGAGCCGGACGCCCGTCACGCCCGCCCACGGCCGCTCACGCCCGCACGGCAGCCCCTACGGATTCTGCTCCGCCGGGCCGGAACCCAGGCCATTGCGCGCGAGCTTCCCGTGCGGCATCTGCTCTCCGCGTTGCTTGCGCTCTTGCATCTCGTACTTGCTCGGACATTTCGCGAGCACGCTCGACGCCTCGAAGCTGCCGTTGTCGCGAAGCTCGCCCTCGACGGTCACGCCCACGTCCATGTCGGGGACATCGCGAAACGTGTCGGGTACGACGCACTGGGCGAAGCGGACCGGCAGCTCGACCCCGCGCTTTTCGATCGCGAAGCGATACTCGCAAGGCTGATCCCGTTTGACGAGCGAGCCGTGCACGAGGTTGCCCTCGGCGCGGACCGGCCGCCCCATGAACTTGGCCTTCTGCAAGAGGAGCTCGTCCACGGGCTTGGAATAGATGGCCTTGTCTTGCATGCCGGTCAGCACGAGCGTCGCGATGGCGGCCGCACCCATCGCAAGCGCGACCGCGTGCGGCCAGACCTGCCCAGCGCTTCCGCTCTGGTTCGTCGGCTGCGCCGCGCCCGCGTGGCGACGCTGCGCCGGGGGGAGGTTCGAAGGGGTTCGGCTCGTCGGCCATGGCTCGGCTAAAGGGTAGCTTTGCGGCGCACGACGTCAAACGGGAGCGAACGCGAGCCCTCTCATATCGCGGTGTTCGCGACGGCCTCCCCCACGGTGTACACTCGTGTCGTGGGCCAGTTTGCCACGCCTCTCCCCTCGAGAGCCCATCGGCGTGTCATGGTGAAGAAGGTGCAGGGCTGCCTACGTCTCGCCGCCGCGCGCGCCGAACGACGACGCTGAATGATGACTGACGTCCTCTCGCTTCCCGTGCTCGTCCTCAATCGGCACCTTTCGCCGGTTCAGGTGACCACGGTCAAGCGCGCGGTCGTGCTTCTCTACGGCGGCGTGGCGCTCGCCCTCGACGAGGGCGGGCGAGTCGTACGATTTCGAGCTCTGGCGGGACTTGCCCGTGCGAAGCGACGACGACGGCATCCCCCTGGTCAGCGGCTCGCTACGCGTCCCTCGGGTCGTCCACCTCTTGCGTTACGACCGCACGCCGCGGGTGACCGTTCGATTGACGCGACGCAACCTGATGTTCCGAGACGCGCACCAGTGCCAGTACTGCGGCAAGCGGCCGCCGCTGCGCGAGTTGAACATCGACCACGTCGTCCCGCGCTCGCGCGGGGGTGACGACTCGTGGGAGAACCTGGTAACCGCCTGCCGGACGTGCAACCTGCGCAAGGGCTGGAAGACGCCCGAGGAGGCGAACATGCGCCTCGCGCGCCGGCCCTTTCGTCCCAAGTGGACGATGACCGCGCAGATTCTCCTGGGAAGCGGCTGGCGCTTCAAGGAGTGGGAGCCGTTCCTCGAAGGCCGCCAGCTGAGTCATTACGAATTCGCGATCGCTGGGACGATGGCCGCAATCGCCGCTCAGCGTAGCTTCGTGAAGCCGTTGTGTACGGTGCCGATCGGCCGAACGCCGCGAGCACCTCCCGGCCGCGGATCCGCAAGTCCAGGCGGACCGACGAAGGAGTAGCCGTCTCCCTCGGGCCTCGCGATGCCGTCTCGTTCGCGAACGAGACCTTCGGCGCGGGTTCCGTCGAGGGCGACGATGGTGACGTGATGGAGCGGCTCGGCGCCGCTCGGAATTTCGAAGGCGACGACATCCGTGGCGGGATCGAGGTCCCGGGTCGTTTCGTCGAACGCGACCCGCGTGGCCAAGAATGGCAGGGGCAAGACGACCTTCCGGGTGGCCGGAGTCTCGACCGGCTGCGCGGGAGCCGTGGCGACGGGACTGCGTATGACGATGGGGCCAGGCTTGAACCGGGTGGCTACGACGGCCATGGTGCCTAGGGCCCCGACCACGCCACCGGCTGCCACGGCCGCCACCGTCCACCACGCGATGCGCCTGGGCCGAAGCCTGGAAATGTCGGCGCGCAGCTCCGTCCCGAGCGCGTACCGGCCGGTCGGCGCGGGCGGCGCAAGCTCCGCGAGCAGCTGTCCGGTGGGGACGTCGGCGAGCGTCACGCGATCACGGGCGGGGAGCCCTGCTTCCCGAAGCAGGTCATCCAAGTCCGTGCTTCCGATGGTCACGCGCACCTGCTCCTGGCGGAGGGCCATTCGCGCGCCGAAGATGGCTTCCATCAGTCGGGCGACGTCGGTGGGCGTCCCGGCGTGGTCGCGACCCGCAGCGCGCTCGATGGCCTGAGCGAATTCGAGCGCGGTCCGGTAGCGTGTATCCAGATCGCGCGAGAGGGCACGCGCGATGACATCGTCGAGCTCCGGGGGGATCTGCGCGCCGATCTGCTTCAGCGTGGGAATCGGCGCCGAGATGACCTCCTGCAGAATGTCGACAGCCTCGTCACCACGAAAGAGCCGCCGTCCGGCGAAGCACTCCCAGAGGACGACCGCCATCGCGAAGACATCGCTCTGCACGGTGCACAGCCTTCTCTTGTCGATTCGTTCGGGCGCGAGATACGCAAGCTTGCCTTTGACCTCGTGCGTGCGAGTCGTCTGAATGCGGTCTTCGGCCTTGGCTATCCCGAAGTCGGTGATTCGCGAGCGGCCGTCGCACCCGATGAGCACGTTGTGCGGGGAGACATCGCGATGCACGATGTGGAGGGCCTTCCCGTTGTCGTCCTTCAGCTCGTGCGCGGAGTGGAGCCCCGCGAGCGCGTCGAGGACGATGCGCACGGCCACCCGCACGTCGATTGCGCGGCCAATCGCGGAGAGCTCCCGGCGAAGCTCGGCGAGGGACGTCCCCTCGATGTAATCCATGACGATGAACGGCATGCCGCCGTCGAATCCGAGCTCGCGAACCTTGACCACGTTAGGATGGTCGATCGCCGACGCGAGCCGCGCCTCGTCGACCAACATCGTGAGAAAGGTCTTGTCGCCTTGCAAGTGTCTGTGCGGCCGCTTGACCGCCACGATCGGCGGTCCTTGCCGACGGTCGGTGGGCCGAGCGAGGTGAACGGTCGCCATTCCGCCGGATGCGAGCTCGAGGAGCAGCTCGTAGGCGCCCAGGCGTTCCGGACGCGGGGCAGGCGGCGCAACCGGCGCAGGCTCCGCCTCAACGCCCGAGGGCGGGAACGCCGATGTAGCGGGGGGTGCCGAGCCGGTCGACACAGTGGTACAAGCCAAGCACGCAGCGGCGGCTGCGTCGAGCCGGTGACCTGAGGTACGTTGCTCGCATGAGAGCATCGCTGGTCGGCTACTTCCCGAGTCTGGTCGCAGGCTGCTTGGCCGCCGTCGCATGTGGCGGCGGACAGGCGGCGACCGATGCACCGAGGCTGGGCGAACCATCTTCCACGGAGCCGTCGTCCGCGGGGGCGGCGGGCAGCGCGTCCTCTCCGGTGGATGGCAGCCCGTCTACGACGACGGCGGTCACCTTGGGGGACGCCGGCGATTTGCAGGGTGCGAAGCTGACCGAATCGCACACCGTGGCGGCCACGCCGTCGGGGTCGGCTCCCGCGCCCAAGGCGCCCCACTCACACGACCCGGGTCGCGGTCCTGCAGACATCCGGGCCATCGTCGTGGCGCATCGGGATGAGGCGAGGAGTTGCTACGACAAGGCGCTGCCCTCACATCCGGGGCTGGAGGGCAATCTCGTCGTCCAGTGGACAATCGACCCGAAGGGGACTGTGACCCAAGTCTCGCTCGACTCCGCGCGCAGCCAGATCACCGAGCCGGGCGTGGTGGCTTGCATTGGAGACGTGGTCCGGAAGATAAAGTTCGCAGCGAGCCCAGGCGGCTTCGAGACGAAGGCGTTCTACCCGTTCAACTTCCACCCGCGGCATGCGGGTACGCAGCAGGGCCCCGAGGGGGAGGCACCCTAGTCGCGTGCAGTCCGCTCCGGACTAGCCGTTCATCCGAAGTGCACGGCTGACACCCAGGCGTTTTCCGTCCACTGCCGAAACCACCCCGCGATGGCAGGACCGAGCTCGGTGGCTGTCGATCCGCTTCCGGGCGGGCCTGCGAGGCGCTCACACGCGGCGCCGAGGGGCACCTCGGCGCGGAGGGCGGACAGCAGCTCGAACGCGGGCGGCTCGACGACGACAGTTCGCAGGTAACAGGCTGCATCGCGCCAGACGATGAGGTGCGTGTCCGCGAGTGCGGGAGTGCTCGGCGATTCACCACGCTGGATGCAGTCCCGAAGAAGGTGCACCGGGTGGGAGAGGACCAGAGGGCGAACCGAGGGGTGAAAGACGATGCGCGCGCCCGGCCACGCGTCCTCCGACGCCGTGACGAGCACCTGGTCGTTGAAGGGCGGCACGTCCGGCGCGGCGAACGCCTCCATGAACGCCCAGTCGAGACGCACGGCGTCGAGCGCGAGGGGAAGCTCGCCCGTTCGCTCGAGCGCGAGAAAAGAGGGCAGGTCCTCGCCCAAGCGCTCGAGGTTCCAGGTGCGAGGGGGAAATGCCCGCAAATACTCGGTCGCCAGGTTTCGAAAGGCAGAGGCGCCGAGAACCCATTGGAGCGTCGGGTAGTCCTCCCCGAGGTTCGAGAGATGACGTAACCAGAATTGCTCTCGGTAGATCTCGAGGCGGTCCGAGGCAGACACTCCGCGCAAGCTCGGCGTCACCAATCCCTCGATTTCATCGCGGAGCGGGGCGCCCAAGCCCTCCCGCTGCCGGACGGCTTGCGCGATGGCGCGCTGGAGCGAGGCGAGCGATGTCACGCGAAACCGGCGGCGACCGCTGGCATGCCCAGGATCTCCTGCTTCACCGACCGCGCTTGGCTGGCTTCGGCGGCGAGGACCTCCCAAGAAGGGATGTTCTCGTCCCACTCGATCAGGGTCGAGGTGGGCCCAAACCGACGCAACGCCCGACCGTAGAGATCCCACACATCCGCATGCACGTGATCGGAATGCGTATCCAGCAGATACGAGCCCCGGTTGGTGTGCCCTGCCAAATGGATCTGGAGGACCCGGTCGACCGGAATCGCGTCGATGTACACGCGAGCGTCGAAGCCGTGGTTATAGGAGCTCACGAAGATGTTGTTTACGTCGAGTAGGAGGCCGGCATCGGCGCGCTCGGCGACTTCGGCGAGAAACTCGTACTCGGTCATCGTGCTTTCGCGGTACTCGAGGTACGAGGACGGGTTCTCGAGTGCAAACGCAACCCCCAATTCTCCCTGAACACGCCGCACGCGCTCTACGACGTGAGCGAGCGTGTCGCGCGTGTAGGGGAGCGGGAGCAGATCGTGCAGATCGATCCCGCTCGTGCCGGTCCAGCAAAGGTGGTCGCTGCACCAGGGGGCTTTGACGCGCCGTACGAGGGCCCGGAGCCTCCGCAAATACTCGTCGTCGAGCGGATCAGCGCCCCCAATGGACAGAGAAACCCCGTGGGGTATCGCAGCATACCCGGCGCAAAGGGCGTCCAAGTTGGCGCGCTGGATGCCACCCTCGGCGAAGTAGTTCTCGCTGATGATTTCAAACCAGTCCATGGGAGGGCGCTCGCGCAGTACCCGACCCACGTGCGGCTTGCGGAGGCCGACGCCGACGCCCAGGTCCACGATGCGGTTGCGCTCGCGATAGCCCATTGGGTGGTTTCGCCTCAAATAGCACGACGCCAGGCCGCGCTCTCGCACGGCCCGGCGTCGTCTTCCTTCCGTTACTCTCAGTACTTCGGAGCAGGCGCGGCACCGCCGGCCGCACTACAGGACGATTTGCCGCTTCCAGCCGGCGCCGCGGTGGTTCCGCTCGGAGCAGCGCCGCCACCGGCGCTGCACGAGCTCTTGCCACCCGCCGCCGGGCTGTTCGCGTCGGGCGTTGCCGCGTTCCCACCGCCGCAGGCGACGGTGGAGCCCATCAGCATTCCCGCAACCGCCGATACTGCCAGAGCCTTAGAGATGTTCATAACTTCGTCTCCCCGCTCCTACTCGAAGAGCGTCTTGCTTCAGCGTTAGTCCGGCGACAGCCGCCGGGTTTCGGTGCAACGTGCGCGGCCAGACTAGCCAGGTATCGGCAAAAGGAAGCATTTTTTTTCGGGTGGGACCTCGCCCTACGGAAGACCGTTCCCACGCGAGGCTTTCCATGGGAGAAGAGCGAGCCAATGGCGGGAACGCTCCCAACCGGGTGCGCGCGCCCGTCGACTTGACGCAGCAAAGGGCGGAGGCGACCCCTCCGAAAGGCCGGAGGTAACATCCGCTCGTGGCGACGGTTGGACTCGAGCGCGGTGGCGAAGAGCGCGACGTCTACGACGACCTGCTTCGCGATACCCGCGGCCTACGACGCGAGCATGCGCACGCCAGAGAGGGGTGGCTCGCGCGTTTGCCGATGGATCGCAAAGTCGAGAACCTCTTCGAGCTGGAGATCCTGCTCAAAGGCCTAGCCTGCTTCGCCAACCCGCGGAACCACCCGGGACCGCCGCGCAAGACGCCCGTCGTTGCCCAGGATTTTCGCGAGCACGCGGCCCTGGTTCGGGAAGCGCTTGGTCGCATCGTGCAAAGCTGCAGGCTGTTGCTCGTCGAGCGCGATCGCGCCTTCGTCTTTCAGCGATACCTGGAGACCGTGCTACCCGACGATCGCGCCCGCACGCGTTTGGTAGGCGATACGCTGGCGCAGAACACCCCGGAGCGGTCGCTGTTCGTCCTTCGCCACGCGATGACGAACATGCTCGAAGTGACGACCGGCTTGACGCGCCTGCCGCGCCTGCCTTTTCGGCTCTTCTACGCTCTTCTGGCCGTCGGGCAGCGCGAGATTGCGCAGAGCGTTTACTTCAACCCCCTGCACGCCCTGGAGTTCCGCCCCGAGTTCGACCGGATCACGAACGCGCAGATGCTCGAGCTCATTCGGTCGGTGCCCGGTGAGCATGCGCGGCGGCTGGTCGCACTCACGGTTCTCTCGCTTTTCCGGATGCTTCGGTACTTATCCCTGACCGAAAGCGTCGCGCGCGAGCAGACCGAGACGCCCAAGCGGAGCGTCGCCGTCGTTTACCTCGTGCTCAGCGTTCTGCGCTCCGATGGACGCGCTCTGTCCGGGTACCTGCGAGGAAACGCCGGCGGATTGCTGGCGGACGGATTCGAGACCGACATCTTTCGCGTTCCGGCAGCCGAAGTCGCCGGCGAATACGAGCGACTCCTCGCTCGCGGCCACGAGCTTCGTGACGTCAAGGCAACTCTCGAGGGAGTGGCGGCGAACCTGCGCCTCGAGATGCGCCGCGCCTACGAGCGCGACTTTCCTCCGCTCGACCTTGCTCCCTCGCTCGATGACCTTCGGGCCGCTGTGCAGAGGATTGCGTCGAACCTGAGACCCGCCCTGCAGAATGCCGTCATGTTTCTTGGAAGCTCGCTCGGCGCGCGCCTGGATGCCCGCGGCGTCTTCGACGACGAAACTGCTCGCCGCGTGCTGAGTGACCGGCTTCGACGCGACGTCTGGATGTTCGCGCAAATCGTACGGGCGTTTGCCGTGAAGGCGCGATTGGTCAGCACCAACGGCCACGACCGGTGGGGCGGCGTGTCGCCGCTCGCGTTCGTACGCGAGTTCATGTCCTATTTTCGAGCCATGGGCTATCCGCTCTTGCGGACCGCGGATTATCCGCGAGTCGACGCGTTCTTGGAGGCAATGGCAGGCCTCGAGGACGCGGACTTGCTCGATCCGGCTCGACTCGAGATCGCGATTGACGAAGCGGAACAGTTCCACGGCTTTCTCGTGGACTTGTTCGAAGCCATCGGACGGCGCGACGAGCTTGCCGACTCCGCGTTCGACCGTCGGGCCGCCGCCGAGGCTCTCAAGCTCTATCTCGGCGAATGAGAGTACCCCCAAAGGAATGACGGGCGCCCCCAGGGTTGGAGGCGCCCGTCGCTTGGTGCCCGCCTGTCTCGGCGGCGGGCGATGCTCGGTGGTGAAGCAGGGGACCGAGCCAACCCTAAGGAAAGACTTACTCCTCTCCGTCGTCGAGTCCATGGCTCGACGTCGGAGCACCGCCCAGCATCGACGGCACACCGGCCGGAGGAGCTGCCTTCGCGGCGGCTTTTGGAGCTGCCGCGGGGGTCTTCGCTGCTGGCCGAGGCGCCGCCTTTTTCACGGGCTTCCTGGCGGCTGCCCGCTTGGCTGGCTTTTTTGCAGCCTTTCGTTTTGCAGGCTTCTTCGCCGTCTTGGCGGCCTTCTTGGTTGTCTTGGTCTTCTTGCCGCCCTTTTTTGCCTTCTTGGCACCCTTCTTCGCAGCCATGAGAGTCCCTCCTTTGTTGAGGTCAGCTGAGTGACGTATATGGTCACGTACGTTAGGTGTCAATCGAAAAGTTGGCCCGCTTCTGCGGGGCAGAGCGGCTTGACCACCCAGAGGGTGGTCGATACGGTCGCACCGTTCTTCGGCAATCCCCCGACGAGGTCACCGATGCTCAACTGGAAAGTAGGCGCGACTGCGGCCGCCCTGATGGCGAGCGTCGCTACGGGCTGCGGTCACAGCGAGGACGAGTGGCAGCAGGCGCAGCGAAGCATCAGCGGCCTGAAGGCAGATCTCGAGGCGTCCAACAAGCGCCACGCCGACGACGAGCAGAAGTACGCGGACGCCCAGCAGCGGATCCAGGACATGCAGGCGCAGCTGAAAGATCTTGGCGTCGGCCTATCCAAGTCCGAGGAGGAGACGTCGAAGCTGCGGACGGCGACGCACGAGTACGAGGCGCGCTTGAAGCAGCTCGATGACATGAAGGCGCGCTTCAAAGACCTGAAGAGTCGCCTCGACAAGTTGACGAGCGTCGGACTGAAGGTCGTCGTTCGCAACAACCGCATGGTGATTCAACTGCCCGGTGACATCCTCTTCGACTCGGGCAAGGACTCGCTGAGACCAGACGGGAAGAAGATCCTCAAGCAGGTGGCCGACGTCATCA
Organism: uncultured delta proteobacterium; assembly: GCA_963720145.1. GTDB lineage: Bacteria > Myxococcota_A > Polyangia > Polyangiales > Polyangiaceae > Palsa-1150. The sequence goes on along the minus strand of CAVREO010000020.1, from coordinate 423,287 downwards.
AGGGTGACAGCACCTTGAGCCTGCGTAACTTCCAGGTGGCGGGGCACACGGATAAAGAACCGTATGCGGGCCAGTACTTCGACAACTGGGGACTGAGTGTCATGCGTGCTCGCCAGGTTCTCGTGTTTCTCGTTTCGCCCGACAGCGGCACCGACGCCAAGGGAGTGCCCGCAGGCGGTGGGCTCAAGGCGACGCACTTGGCCGCGGCAGGATACGGGGCGACGGATCCGATTGCTGGAACCGTCGAGCAACAGACGCGAGAAGAGGAGCTGAAGAACCGTCGGGTAGAGCTCGTCCTCCAGCCGGACGTCGCCGAGATGCTCAACCTCAAGGACGTCACCGGTAGCTGACCGCGGCAGCGCTGCCGACCGGTGCGTTCCCTTCGGGCGTAGGGTTGCGTGAATGCGCGTAGCGGCCGTAGACATCGGGACCAACACGCTGCTGCTCCTCGTGGCCGATCGCGAGGAAAACGGAAGCCTTTTGGCGGTAGCGGAGCGAGCGACCATCACTCGGCTCGGGGCAGGAGTCGATCGGACCCGCAAGCTGGCCCCCGACGCAATCGATCGCACGCTCAGGTGCCTCGCGGAATACGCGAGCCTCGTCGGGCAATTGGGCGCAGAAAGGGTCGGCATCGTGGGGACCAGCGCCATGCGCGACGCGCAAGGCAGCGACGAGGTGCGCTCTCGGATTCGCGCGCTGTTTGGAGTGGAGCCGCAGGTCCTGACGGGGGAAGAAGAGGCGCGGCTCACCTTTCGCGGCGCCCTGAGCGGACTCAGCGTCGATGCAAGCCAGCAGATTGGCGTGTTCGACATAGGCGGCGGCAGTACCGAAGTCGTTGTCGGCAGCGTCGACAAAGGCGGACCGAGCTTGTCGTTCTCCGCGAGCTTCGACATCGGTAGCGTCCGTTTGACCGAGCGCCACGGCGAAGATTGAGCGCTGCTCGAGAGCGCCGCGCGCGCCGCATTTGCGGCCGTGCCAGGGCTGCCCGAGGGGCCGGCACCCGTGGGCGTCGCCGGGACGATGACCACCCTGGCAGCAGTATCGCTCGGGCTGGAGCCCTACGACGGCGCCCGCGTCCACGGCCACGCCATGAGCCGCGCTGAGCTCGTGCGGGTCCTCGGCCGGCTCGCCTCGGCCGATCTCCCGACGCGACGGCGCCTACCCGGCATGGAGCCCCAGCGCGCCGATGTCATCGTCGCAGGGGGATGCGTGGCGCTCGCCTTGATGGACCATTGGGGCGCCAGAAGCGTGACCGTGTCCGATCGAGGGGTGCGCTGGGGTCTGGCCAGCGAACTCGCGAGCGAGCCGAGGCGCGCTTGAGTGCGGGGAGCGGCGGGGAGCGCCAATGGAAAAACCAGTTGACAAGTTACGGTGTTTCCAACTACAGTGCGCGTGCCTATTTTCCTGACCTCGGCTCGCCCGAGTATCCGGAAACGGAAACTCGGTCAGGAATGTCATCCGAGGCGTTTCTGTTCACTATCGGGTCACGTCTTTAGGGTCGACGGATCGCGAGCCGATGACCTTTTCTCCCAGGCAGGTACCTTTTCACCAGGTTCCTCGTCCGGGAAGCTTTGCGTGGAAGGCCTTAGGCGAACCAAATTTCCCCAAGGAGACGCTATGCAAGCTGCTGCCGACGTCAAATTCAAGGTGGGTGACAAGGCCGTGTACCCCGCGCAGGGTGTCGCGGAGGTCATCCGCATCGAGGAAAAAGACATCGCCGGCAGTCGGCAGAAGTTCTACGTGCTGCGCATCCTCGATACCGACCGGAAAATCATGGTTCCTGTCGCCAATGCCAGCGCGGTTGGCCTTCGCCAGGTCATCAGTGAGCAGGAGATCCGCGAGATCTTCGACATCCTGCGCGAGCGCACGATTGCGTTCGACAATCAGACCTGGAATCGGCGCTACCGCGGCTTCATGGACAAGATCAAGACCGGGTTCATTTACGACGTCGCGGAAGTGCTGCGGGATCTCTACCGCCTGAAGACCGACAAGCAGCTGAGCTTCGGCGAACGCCGGATGCTCGACACGGCTCGTTCGCTGATCGTGAAGGAAATCGCGATCGCACGGAGCCAGACCGAGGAACAGGTCAAGACCGAGATCGAAGCCATTTTCGTCTCGAACTGATTGGCGCCGACGGCACGCAACGAATTCGTGCGCCCCGCTAGTTTCGCGCGTCTTCGAGGATGCCGAAGTCCCAGGCTTCGTCCGGCTGGCGAAGACCGGCCACGGCGGATTCGACTCGACGGAGGAGCTCCTGGGGCGTAGTGGCTGGAGTTCCACGCACGCCGACCGCGACGCGGCCGGCATAGTGCCATACGCGCGCGGCGACGACTCCCTCGACGCCGTACACGAGCTCGAGCGTCCTTCGGAGGCGGGGCGGCAACTCCGACGGAGCATGCGGCTTCGTCATCGGGCTCCCGGTATCACGCACGTCCGCTTCACTCAAGGCGCCCCCGCCGAATGGTGTGCCACTTTGCGCCGCCACGGACCCGGGGGACCCGACTTCGGACATCGGGTTCCGGCCGATTTTCGAAGACCATCGGTGAAATGGCCCTGGCACTCCCCGTGCACCTCAGCCATCTGGCGCCATGACACGGGTCGCTTATCTCGCTCGATGGCTGGTTTGCGCTCCTCTGGCGCTCGGCGTGGCCAGCTATGCATGCGTTCTCAATCCGCAGCAGCTTCCACCTGGCGGACAGCCGGAGGGAGGCGCATTCGGCAGCTCATCGGGCAGCAGCTCCGGCACCCAGACCGCCACAGACGCCGCGGCATTCGACGGCACAATACCGTCCAGCAGTAGCGGTTCGGGAAGCTCCAGTGGAGGCAGCTCCAGCAGCGGGAGCAGCTCGGGCAGCGCGTCCGGAGGCGGGGTGGATGCCGCTGGCGACGCCGCCGAGGTGGCTCACGACGGCGCCGGCCCGAGCGACGGCGCCGACGGCAACACGGATGCTCCCGCGGACGGGCCGAACGACGGCTCGCCGGAGGCGAGCACCGGCGACTCCGGCTCCGTAGACTGAGCAGGCTTCGGACTTCTACTCACCTCACGGGACCGACCCAGGCGATCGCCTCAGATACGGACCCGTACCGCGGTCCCGAGCCTTCACGTCTTCGGCGCAGCCACGTACTCGTCGAGAACGTTGGCGGTGATGTCGGCAAGAAGGCCATCGGTGACACGCAAGCGCCGCGAGAGGTGACGGGCGATGTTGAGGACGATGAGCGTGTACGACTTGAGGTCGTACCGGTAGAGCGCGTCCATGTCCTCGCTCGTGATCCGAATGAGGCGCGACGGCGCGATGGCCCGCACGCTCGCCGACCTCGACTGCATGTCGATGAGAGACATCTCACCGAAGCAATCGGCGGGGCCGAGAATGGCCACACGCATCTCCCGGCCGCGACGGCTGCGCTTGGAGACCTCCATCTCCCCCTCGAGGACGACGTACATCTCGCGCGCCGTGGTGTCGCCCTCGCGGAACACGGAGTCTCCCGTCGCCACCCGGAGCGTCTTCAGGCTGCGTGACAAGTGGTCCAGCACCTCGTCGCTCAAGGCGCCGAAGAGGCCCACGTCGCGCAGAGTCGCGATCGTGATGGGGAGGTCGCGCGTCTCCCGCGGCGCCGACTTGGGGCCGTTCGTCATCATCTTCGCCAGTATACGGCTCGGCCGAAGGCGATGCTCACATCAATCCGTCATCCGAGAGAGGCTTGGTGAATACGATGCGACGTCGTCCGGGACCGGCATAGTCGTCGAGCTCCTGGACATTCCAGCCGAGAGCCACGTGAAAGCGAATCGAGCCCTCGTTGCCTGGCGTCGTAATCGCCTTCATTCGCACGCAACCGGCCGAGCGGCATTCCTGCGTGAAGCGCTCGTAGAGGAGACGGCCTACGCCGCGACGCCTGTGTTCCGGGTTGATCCCCACCAGATGCACGTATCCGGTGCGGTGCCGGCACGGGGACGACGAAGCCAAGCAAGAAGCCGATCATCTCCGGCCCCTGCTCCACCACGAGCGCCTGGTCGCCGAGCTCGTAGAAGAAGATCGGGTGGGCGAACGTTCCGATGGGCCCTCCCCACCAGTGGTCGATGACCTCGACGATGCGGTCGAAGTCGGCTTTCTGGATGCGACGAACGTTCATGGCAACCGGACGCGACCTAGAGTGGTCGTTTTGTCGGCGCCGCGCAACGAGAGTCGTTGGAGCGGGCCGAGTCGCGCGCACTCCGCTCCCTCGCCCTTTGGGGGCTCGGGCGTCAGGTTGGCCTGGTCTAGCCCGCCCACGAGGAGCTTGACGGCCGCTCGCCCGTCCGCCACCTCTTCGCTCGTGCTTTCACCGACGGACTCGCTCATCCTCGCACCCTCGATCCTGTCTGCCGATTTCGGCCGACTTGCCGAGGAAGTACGCGCGGCCGAACGTGCCGGCGCCGACTGGATTCATGTCGACGTGATGGACGGAGATTCGTCCCGAACATCACGATCGGTCCGGTCGTGGTCGAGGCCATCCGAGCGGCGACCCGGCTGCCGGTCGACGTCCACTTGATGATTGTCGAGCCCGAGCGGTACCTCGAGGCGTTCGCCAAGGCGGGCGCCGACGGCCTCAGCGTGCACGTCGAGACCTGCGCACATCTCCACCGCACGCTCCAGCACATCCGGCACCTCGGCAAGCGAGCGGGAGTCGTGCTGAACCCGTCGACGCACCAAAGTACGGTCGAGTACGTCCTCGACACGGCGGACCTGGTGCTCGTGATGAGTGTCAATCCGGGGTTCGGCGGCCAGGCGTTCATTCCCGAAGTGCTCCCGAAGGTCCGCGCGCTGAGCGAGATGATTGGCGATCGACCCATTCACCTGGAGATCGACGGAGGTATCTCGCCCGACACGGTGGCGCTCGCGACGCAGGCGGGTGCGCGGGTGCTCGTCGCGGGCAGCGCGGTATTTCGGCAGTCGAATTATGCGAATGCCATCGCCGAGCTGAGGCGCGAGGGCCAGCGTGGACTGGAGACTCCGTGAAACGCGCGGCCATCGTCACGGCAGCCTACCTTTCGCTGGCGTGCGGCACGAACGTCCCGCGGTCGACGACGGCGCCGTCAGCTCCCGTCGCAGCGTCCGCCGCCGTTCCTCCGATCTCCTCCGGACACCCCCGCCGCTCGGCGAGTCGCGCGAGGCACGACTCATTGCCCGTATGCTCCGTCGCGTCGAAGCGGCGCGAGGCCTCGGCGTCAAGAACCCGGTCCCGGGCGTCCTCCTCGACCGTCCTGCGCTCATCGCCCGAGTCAAGAGCCACGTCTCGCGCGAGCTTCCGCCGGAGGCTATCCGCAACGAGGGGCTGGCGCTGCAGCTCCTGGGCTTCGTGCCCACGCAGTTCGACTACGAAGCTGCGGAGTACCAGCTTCTGCAGGATCAGCTGGCCGGGTACTACGAGCCCGCGGACGGCACGATGTACATGGCCAGCGACCTCGGTGACGACGAAGCCGAGGCGACCCTCGCACACGAGCTCGTGCACGCGTTGCAAGACCAGCGCTGGAACCTCGAAGAGCGCTCGAAGTACAGGCCGGGCGACGGCGATCGCTCCGAGGCGGTGAGCGCGCTCGCCGAGGGTGACGCGACGAGCGCCATGTTCGACGTCATGATCTCGCGCGCCGCGGGTGGGGGCAGGACGGCCCTGGATTTGCCTGACGACGTATTCTCGGAACAGATTCGAGCTGGGATGAACCAAGGCCCCGGCGCGAGCGCACCTCACGTCATGCGCACGTCGCTCGGCGCACCGTACATTTACGGGACCGTCTTCGTACACGCGCTTCGCCGAAGCGGCGGCTGGGATGCCGTCAATCGGGCGTGGGACGATCCGCCGACGACCAGCGAACAGATTCTTCACGTCGAGAAGTGGGCCGCGCACGAACCGGCGCTGCACGTCGACCCGCCTGTGTTTGCGGCGCTGGGCTCCGGGTGGCAAGTCGCCGACGAAGACTCCGAAGGCGAGCTCGGCGCGCGCATCGCTTTCGAGGAGTGGATGGACCCGAAGAGCGCAGCGGACGTGAGCGCGGGGTGGGGGGGCGACCGAGGCGTGCTCGTCATGAACGGCGACCGGGGGGCATTCGCCTGGCGCCTGCGCTTCGATGCCGCTCGCCCCGGCGAACGCAAGGACGAGCGCGCGGCGCGCGCGTTCACGGCGATCACCCACGCGATGGAGAAGACCTACGGCGCTGCCAAGAGCAGCGAGGCGGCTTTTCTGTGCCGCGAACGCGCGGATCGCGGGCCGCTTGCCGTGTCGCGCTCGGGAAATGACCTGATCTTCGTCGCCGGCCCGGCCTCCACCGCGGCCTCCGGGTGGAAGAGCGCCGGCGACTGCGGGCTCTCGCAGAAGTGGACACGCGAGATTGGCAAGGCCCCTTAGGCGGGCAATCCGGCGCGCGCAGCACGTGTGGATTCGCGTGACGATCGCTTCCCTCGCGAGCTCGTCGGCCCGCTCGTTCAGCGGCACGCCGCTGTGCCCCGGCACGTACGCCAGCCTCGCGCCCCGCTTCTCGACCACCTCTTTGGTGCGGGCCACGAGCTCTCCGTTGGCCTTCGCTTTCCAGCCTTTTTGCAGGACCCCGATGGCGTACTGGCTGTCCGTGTGCACCACGATCGCCCGCGCCTCCGACGGGATCCACTCGAGGGCACGCAGGATGGCGGTGAGCTCGGCCACGTTGTTCGTGGCCTCGCCCAGGTACTCTCGCCCCTCGTGCATCTTGCCGTCCGGTGACACGAGGACGACGCCCGACCCTGCGGGGCCCGGGTTGCCGCTGCACGCGCCGTCCGTGTACGCAATCCACGCGTCGGCGGGAACGGCGAGTGTCGCCGGCTTCTTCGCCCGAGCGGGCGCGTCCGGCCGCGCCGGTCCCTCGGGAGCGGCCGCAGCCGGGGCGCACGCGTCGTCGGGGAGCACGGGTGCACCCGGCGCGACGACGACGTTGCGCGCGCCGGCCAGGTAGGCGCGCCCGTCGTTGGGCTTGTACCGGACCTCGACGCGACCGCCCGACACGGCGAGCGACCCGTCCGCCTGCGCGCGCGCCAGCACTCGCTGCACCCCGGAGCGTCGCCTCGACCCACGGCATCGAGCCACTCTTTACCACGAGCCGCCGGCCTGCGTGCCCGTGCGTGCCCGGGTGCCAGCAGGCCCCGCGCGATGCTATGGTGACGCGCGAATGAGCTCGAAATCTCGTCCGCGGCCCCTCGTACTCGTCATCCTCGACGGCCTCGGCGAACGGGCGGAGCGCGCCGACAACGCGGTCCGCCTCGCGCGACACCCCCGCCCTCGGCTCGCTCCTCGCGCGCTTCCCGCACGGCCTAATCGGAACGAGCGGCCCCGACGTCGGCCTCCCCCCGGGCAGATGGGCAACAGCGAGGTCGGGCACCTCAACTTCGGCGCCGGCCGAATCGCGATGATGGACATCTCGCGCATCGACAACGCCGTGCACGACGGCACGCTCGCCCAGAATGCGGTCATCCGGCGACGTCGTGCGCAAGGCCCAGGACGGCCGGCGGCCGGCTCCACCTTCTCGGGCTCCTCAGCGACGGCGGAGTGCACTCGTTGCTTACGCATCTGGCTCGCGCTCATCGACGTCGCGAAGACGGCGCGGGTTCCCGGCCGTGGTGCATGCCTTTCTCGACGGCCGCGACGTGCAGCCGGGCACGGCCCCCAAGTACGTGGCGGAGCTCGAACGCAAGCTCGCCGGTGGCGTGGGCGTGATCGGCACGGTCGCGGGCCGCTACTGGGGAATGGACCGTGACAACCGCTGGGAGCGCGTCGAACGCGCGTACCGCGCCATCGCGGAAGCCCAAGCCCCGAAAGCCGCGACGGCGCAGGACGGCATCGAGCGCAGCTACGCCGCGGGCAAGACCGACGAATTCGTGGAGCCTTTCGTGGTCGGGTCGTACGACGGCATCAAGCCGGCCGACGCCGCGCTGCACTTCAACTTCCGGCCGGACCGCGCCCGAGAGCTGACGCGCGCGCTCGCGCTCGAGTCGTTCGACTCCTTCTCCGCGCCGGCGGCCGACCGCCGCTCGGCGGCCGCTACGCGTGCATGACCACATACGACTCGACCTTCGGCCTGCCCATCGCGTTCCCCAAGGAGACGTACGCGAACGTCTTCCCCGAGATCATCGCGCGCGCTGGCTACAAGCAATTTCGCTGCGCCGAGACCGAGAAATACGCCCACGTGACGTACTTCTTCAACGGCGGGCGAGAGGACCCCTTCGAGGGCGAGGACCGCAAGATGCTGCCTTCGCCGAAGGACGTGCCCACGTACGACAAGAAACCGGAGATGAGCGCCGCCGCGGTGGCGCAGGCCGTCGTCGAGGCCATCGGCAGCGACAAGTACGACTTCATTCTCGTCAATTTCGCCAACCCGGACATGGTCGGTCACACCGGCGTGCTCGACGCCGCGATCCGATGCGGTCGAGACGGTCGACGCCGGCGTCGGGCGAATCGTCGAGGCGGCCCGCGCGCGCGGCGGCGCGGTCTTCATCACCGCCGACCACGGGAACTGCGAGCTGATGCGCGATCCCGCGAGCGGGCAACCCCACACGGCGCACACGCTGAATCCCGTGCCGCTCCTCTACGTGAACGACGCCGACGCCGATGCGCGTCTTCGCGGGGGCGGCCGCATCTGCGACGTCGCGCCCACGATGCTCGAGCTCTTGGGGCTGCCGCAGCCGAAGGAGATGACTGGGAGGTCACTCCTCGTCCGCTGAGGGTTTTTGTCGTGACGGAGCTGCCCACCGTCGCCGGCTTCCGTGTCCTCGAAGAGCTGGGCCTGGGCTCGCTGTCGTCGGTCTACAAGGCGGTGGAGGAGCCGCTCGGCCGCACGGTGGCCCTCAAGGTGCTCAAGAGCACCATCGCGCCGACTTCCCCGTTTGCGTCGCAGCTCGAACGCGAAGCGCGCGTGCTCTCCGGGCTTTGCCACCCGAACGTCGGGCTCCTCTTCGGGTTCACGAAGACCGAGGCCCGCATGGTGCTCGTGCTGGAGTACATTGATGGCTGGAGCCTCGCCACGCTGCTGAAGAAGACGCCCACCGTGCCCGTGGAGGGCGTCGCCGCCCTCGGCGCGGCCGTAGCGCGCGGGCTCGCGCACGCGCACGGGCGCGGCGTCGTTCACCGGGACATCAAACCCGGCAACGTCATGGTGAGCCGTCGCGGTGAGGTGAAAATCTTCGACTTCGGCATCGCGCAGCGTGCGAGCGACGAACCCGAGGGGCTGCAGCCGGTCCGCCTCGAGGACGTCACCGCCTTCGGAACGCCCGCGTACATGTCCCCCGAACAGATCCTCGGCGAGAACGTGGACGGCCGTAGCGACCTCTTCTCGCTCGGCGTCGTCTTGTACCAGCTCGTGTGCGGGGCGCGTCCCTTCGAGCGCGGCGATGAGGCCGATCGCCGCCCCGCGGCGCACCGCATTCGTCGCGACCCGCCCATTCCGCTGCATCGCCGCGCGCCGGACGTACCGCTCGCCCTCGAGCGGATCATCATGCGCGCCATCGAGAAGCTGCCGGTCGACCGGTTCCAGTCCGCCGAGGGGCTCGCGGAGGAGCTCGAGGAGCTCACGAAGTCGCGCTGGGGCTTGCCGGGCGGCATGCTCCTCGTCCGCGCGCTCGAGCACTCTGGCCTCGACGTGGAGCGCGACGCGCTCGGCGCGGCGACCGCCAATCCGGCCGACCAAACCTCCCTCCGGCGGACGATCGCCGGTCTGGCGGCCCTCGGAGCGCTGGCCGTCGCAGGCGGCGCCGTGCTGCAGGCGACTGCGCACCGCGAGGGGCAGACGGCGGGAGTGACTCCCCTCGAGCTCGTGCCGACGTCGCCGGGCTTCCTGCGCGTGCTCGCGACCCCGTGGGCCGAGGTGTGGATCGACGGCCAGCGCGTGGACGTCACGCCTTTCGCCCGCGCCATCCCGTTGCCCCCGGGCACACACTACGTGACGCTGGTCCATCCGAACGCCCCCGTCGAGAAGCGCACGGTCGCCGTGGCGCCTGGCGAGACGCGAACGCTCGACGTCGTCATGGCGGTTCCGGAGCTTTCGCGGGGCGCCGCCGCAGGCTCCTCCGGGTCGAGCGCCGAAAAGGAGAGGTGATTCATGCGCCGATGGCCGTTCTCTGCGATGGGACTGACCGCGACACTCTGGGCCGCGGACGCCGCCGCCTTCACGCACGTCGTCCGAACGGGCGAAACGCTCGCCCAGATTGCCGATTGCGTGTACGGCGACGCGAAGCTCGAGCGCGTCCTCGTGGGGGCCAATGCGCTCGACGCGCAAGGGGGGACCGTCATCGCGCCGGGAATGCGCCTGGAGATCCCGGCGCCGGGGCAGCACACCGTGATGCTCGGGGAGACCTGGCCCGATCTGGCCGTCGCGTGGCTGGGCACGATCGACATCGCGCGCGTGGAGCTGCTCTCGCACGCGAACAAGGGCGTTCCGTGGGTGCCGCCGGTCGAGGGCCAGCAGATCGAGATCCCCGCAGTCCTCACGTACATCGCAGGAGACAACGAAACGATCCAGGGCGTCGCGCAGCGGTTCTGGGACGACGCGAACCGCGGGTGGGAGCTCAACGTGTACAACCGCCGCGAAGACATCCCGGTGCATCGAGGCGAGGCCGTGCTCGTACCGATGCCGCGGCTGCGGTTGACCGACGCCGGTCGCGCGGAGGCGCTGGCGGCCGCCGAAAGGGACGGGGCCAGCGGCGGCATGGCGCTCGAGCTGCAGCGCAAGGCGGACACAGAGATCCCCGCGCTCCTCGCGGACGTGCGTCTCGGTCGCTACGCGCAGGGCCTCGCCCGCGGCAATCGCCTGCTCGGCGCCGGAGCGCTGACGCACGCCCAGCTGTCGGCCGTACACCGCGCCCTGCTGGACGCCTACGTCGCGCTCGACGCACCCGCGGACGCCGCGGCCGCGTGCGCCGCCTGGCGCTCGAACGACCCCAGTCCGCGGCTCGATCCCGTCCGTGTCTCGCCGAAGGTACTCGCCGCCTGCGCGGAGCGGTAATCTGGGGGAGTGCCGCCCGAGACGTCCCTGCCTCCGCTCGGCACCGGGCGAAAGCTCGCGGACAGGTTCGAGATCCTGGGCGTGCTCGGTGAGGGCGGAACGGGGATCGTCTACGACGCGCGCCGCCTCGCCGAGGGCGACCGCGTCGCGCTGAAGCTGATTCACCGGCATCTCGCGGGCGACGCCCAGATCCGCGGCCGCTTCGCTCGCGAGGTCGCCATTCTGCGGCGACTCGAGGGCGAGCACCTCTGTCGCATGCTCGACTCCGGCGAGATCCCCGACCCACGCGGCCAGACCGACGGATTGCTCTACATGGCCATGGCGCGCGTCGAGGGGCCCGCGCTCGAAGCGGTCCTCGAGCAAGAGGGCCCCTTGCCCATCGACCGCGCCGTTGCGATCTTCCTCGGCGTCTGCGAGGCCCTGGGGGAGGCACACTCGCAGGGAGTGATCCACCGCGACCTCAAGCCGGCCAACGTGCTCCTGCGCCCGGGAGACCAGGCCACGGTCGTCGACTTCGGCATGGCGAAGATCATCACGGGGGTGGGCACGGGCACCACCGCCCTCACGCAGCACAACATGGTGTTCGGCACCCCCGAGTACATGGCACCCGAGCAGGCCCGCGGCGACGAGCTCGACGCACGCTGCGACGTCTACGCGGCGGGGATCATCCTCTACGAGCTCTTGACCGGTATGGTGCCCTTCCGCGGCACGACGCCCCTGAGCGTGCTGACGGCCCATCTGACGGCGGCGCCGCAGCCGCCGCGCGAACGCGCGCCCGACCGCGGCATTTCGCGAGCGCTCGAGGCCGTTGTCCTGCACGCCGTCGCCAAGGACCCCATGGATCGCTACGCGACGGCCGGCGCGCTCGCCACGGCCGCGCGAGCGGCGCTCGCGGCCCCCGACGACCTCGTTCTCGTGCGGCCCGCCTCTCGCGCCCGCGTCGCAATCGATACGAGCGACGGTCACGGCGCCACGGTGCCCTCTCCCTTGCCGGCGGAAGCTGGCCCACCCGCGCGGCGGTCCTCGCAGCCGCGCTCGGTCGGGTCTCCCGCCCCGGACCGGCGCTCTCGGAGGGCCCGGCCGTCCGCGACATGGGTCGCCGTGTGCCTCTTTGCGGCGCTCGCCGGAATCGGGTTCGGCGCGTGGCTCTCGATTCACGCGGGCCGCTGAGCGCGATCGCCGTCAGAGCGCGGGTATGCGCCACGGCTCGCGCGGCCAGCGGACGGGCGCATCCCCCACGTGGCCCGCGGCGATTGCACGCGCGGTCGCCGGCGCCGCCGTGGGCGCGAGCCCGAGTCCGAACGCGAGCTCCCCTACGACGCGCTCGGCGAGCCCTCCCCGGGCGCGCAGCTCGCGGACGCACGCCCCGCGCGTTCGCTTCTCCAGACGCGAGCCGTCGGGAGCGACGACGAGCGGCAGGTGTGCGTAGCGCGGCGGCGCGCTCCCCAGCATCCGCGCGAGCCATATCTGGCGCGGCGTGGAAGACACGAGGTCCGCGCCGCGCACGACGTCGGTGATGCCCATGGCCAAGTCGTCGACGACGACCGCGAGCTGGTAGGCGAACACGCCGTCGCCACGCCGCAACACGAAGTCGCCGACCTCCCGCGCCAGGTTCTGCGTCACGGTGCCCGCGACGGCGTCCTCGTAGCCGACCGTCTCGTCGGGCACGCGCACGCGCAACGCGGGCGGGCGCTTCATCGTGCGCGAGGGCTCCAAGTCGCGACACGAGCCGGGATAGAGCACCTCCTCGCCCGGGTGGGGCGCGCTCGCGACCCGCGCGATATCGGCGCGCGAGCAGTCGCACGCGTACACGAGGCCGCGCGCGGCGAGCTTCGCGATCGCCTCCTCGTACAGCGCACCGCGCGTGCTCTGACGGACGGGCCCCTCGTCCCAGTCCAGGCCCAGCCACCGCAAGTCGTCCTCGATGCGCGCCTCCGAGCCCGCGACGACCCGCGGCAGATCCAGGTCCTCCACGCGAAGCACGTGCGCTCCGCCCGCCCTTCGCGCCAGCACCCACGATGCGAGCGCCGTCCACGCGCCGCCGAGGTGCAGGTCGCCCGTCGGGGAGGGAGCGAAGCGCGTGCGCATCGTCAGATCGCGGGCTCGCCCGTACGTGCCGCCAGCAGCCAGACGAGCAGCGCCTTCTGCACGTGCAGGCGGTTCTCGGCCTGGTCCCAGACCCGCGAGCGCGGGCCCTCGAGGGTGGCCTCGTCGATTCTCCTCGCCGCGATGGGCCGGCAGACAGTGGAGCACGATGGCACCCGGCTCGGCCCGCGCCAGCATGCGCTCGTTCACCGTCCAGCCCGCGAAGGCCTCCACGCGCTCATCGCCCTCGGCCTCCTGGCCCATGCTCGTCCACACGTCGGTGTTCACGACGTCGCAGCCGTCGACGGCGTGCGCGGGGTCGTGCACGAGCGTCACCGCCTCGCCCGCCTGCGCGATCTCCTCGCGCGGCGGCACCCACCCGCGGGGGCCGGCCAGTACGAGTTGAAAGCCGAAGAGACTCGCTGCCTCGAGCCACGACCGGGCCATGTTGCTCGAGCAGTCGCCGACGAAGGCGACGCGCTTGCCCGCGATGCTCGTGCCGAGCTGCTCCTCGACGGTGAGAACGTCGCAGAGAACCTGCACCGGGTGCCCGTCGTCGGAGAGCGCGTTGATCACGGGCACGCTCGCGGTCGCCATCTCGAGCAGGCGCGCGGTCGCCGAGGTGCGGTACACGATGGCGTCGCAGTAGCGGGCCAGCACGCGCGCGGTGTCGCGAATGGGCTCGCCGCGCCCGAGCTGGCTGCCCTGCACGCCCAGCACCACCGGGTGCATCCCGAGCTGGGCGCACCCCACTTCGAACGAGACGCGCGTACGCGTGCTCGACTTCTCGAGCACGATGGCCACGGCGCGCCCGGCGAGCTGCGTCGCGCGCGCGCCGCGCGGTTCCTGCTTGAGCTTGGCTGCGAGCGAGAGCACCGCGCGCGCTTCGGCGATGGTCAGATCGGCGAGCTTGAGAAAATCACGCTTGGCCATGGTCTCTACTCCAGCGACTCGGAGAAAACGCGCTGCGCGAGCGCGCTCGAGCGACCCGTGTACGTCGGCCGCGGACGCGAGCTCCGCCTGCCCGCCCCTTCAGCCACGCGATTTGGGAATCGACCGCGCGAGGGCCCGTACCGCCGAGGCTCTCCTTGGCAGCCACGGCCGCCGCGGGATTGAGCGCGCGCAGAGCCTCGGCGTCGAGCGCGGGGTGGACGGCCTGCGCGCGCGCGGCGTCCACCGCGCGCAGCGCGCTGCCCTCGTCGACAGCGAGCGCCACGAGCTTCCCGACCGCCTTGTACGCCTCGCGAAACGGCACTCCCCTGCGCACGAGCGCCTCCGCCAGGTCGGTCGCCTGGGTGAAGCCGTCGGCGCAGGCTCGCGCGCCGCGCTCGGCGTCGAACGTCACGTGCGGCAGCGCGAGAGACAGCACGCGCACGCACCCGAGCGCCAGCGGGCCTGCCTCGAGCACCGGCAGCCGGTCCTCCTGCTGGTCGCGGTTGTACCCGCTGGCGAGCCCCTTCATGAGTGCCAGCATCGCCACCACGTTGGCCGACGCGCGCGCGCTCTTGCCTCGAACGAGCTCGAAGACGTCCGGATTCTTCTTCTGCGGCATCATGCTCGAGCCCGCGGCGATGGCGCCGTCGAGTCGCACGAGCGAAAACTCGCTCGTCGCGAAATCGACGACGTCGGTCGCGACGCGCCCGACGGCGAGGAGCAACCGCGCGACGGCCCACGTCCAGTCGAGCGCGAAATCGCGGTCGCCCACCGTGTGCAGCGCATTGCGCGTGGGGTTCCACGGTGAAAACAACCGCGCGACCAGCGCACGGTCGATGGGCAGCGAGGTCCCGGAGCACGCTCCGCTGCCGAGCGGCATCTCGATGTGATCGAGCGCGAAGACGAGCGCTTCGGCCGCGCGCGCGACGCCCGTGGCCCACGCCGACACGAGAAACGCCGCGCTGATGGGCTGCGCACGCTGCCGGTGCGTGTACGCCGGCAAGATGACGTGCTTCTCGACGGCGGCGCGATCGGCGAGCTCGCCCACGAGCGACGCGACGGCGTGCAGCAACGCCGCGCCGCGATCGCGCACGTGCAGCCGCAGATCGAGGGCCACCTGGTCGTTTCGCGACCGCGCGGTGTGCAGCCGGGCGGCGAGCGGACCGACGCGCTTGCCGAGCTCTTGCTCGACGGCCATGTGCACGTCTTCCTCGCCGTCCGCGAGCACGAGCCGGCCGCCGCACGCCTCGTCGTACATCGCGCGGAGGGCGTCGCGCAGCGCGCGCGCGTCGGCCACCGGGACGATGCCCGTGGCCGCCAGCATCGTCACGTGCGCCGCGCTCCCTACGAGGTCCTCGCAGACCAGGGCCCGGTCGTGCTCGAGCGACGACGACCAGGCGAGCAGCTCCTCGAGCATGGCGCCGGAACCCGTAGCGCTCGTGCGGGCAAGGCCGGTCATGGGAGGGTTCTCCGTGTACTGCGGAAGCGGCCGAAGGGCCAGTGGGACGGGGAAAGGCGGCCGTTCCGGTGGGGGTGGGGCGGTCGGGTGGTCCCGGGGAGCCCGCTCCGAACGAGAGCCTCTCTCTCCCCGTAAACGTGCCCGTGCCCGTGCCCGTGCCCGGATACAGCGGGCATCCGATGGTGACGACGGCCCCGTAGTGGGCACGTTCAGCCTCGACTTCGGGCACGGGCACGGGAAGAACACCGGGACAGCCCCGAGTCGCCGGGCTTTGAGGCTCGGAGAGCCCAGGACCAACCGGGGCCGCTGGCCCTCCCGACTTTCTGCGTGTATCTCCTCTCGCGCCATGGCGCGCATTCACCGTTCGCTCCCCCCCAAGGGCACTCGCATCGGCATCGCGTTCTCCGGCGGCCTCGACACGCGTACCGCGGTCGCGTGGATGTCGCGCCAGGGGCTCGATGTCTTCGCCTACACGGCCGACCTCGCGCAGCCCGACGAGGCTCGCGTCGCCGACATCCCGCCCATCGCGACCCGCCACGGCGCCCGCGCCGCGCGCGCCATCGACTGCCGCGACGCCCTCGTCCGCGAGGGCATCGTCGCCGTTCAGTGCGGCGCCTTCCACCTCTCGAGCGGCGGCAAGAAGTACTTCAACACGACACCGCTCGGCCGGGCCGTCACGACCACCGCGATCATCCGCGCCATGCGCGAAGACGGCGTGAACGTCTTCTCCGACGGCAGCACGCACAAGGGCAACGACATCCAGCGCTTCTTCCGGTACGGCGTCCTCGTCAACCCGGCGCTCGAGATCTACAAGCCCTGGCTCGACCGCGCGTTCGTCGAGGCGTTCGGCGGCCGCAAGGAAATGAGCGAGTACCTCGGGTCCATCGGCATGCCGTACACGATGGCCACCGAGAAGGCGTACTCGACGGACGCGAACGTCCTCGGCGCGACGCACGAAGCCAAGGACCTCGAGCGTCTCGATCGCAGCATGCGCATCGTCGAGCCGATCATGGGAGTCGCCCACTGGAAGAGCGAGGTCCGCGTCGATCCCGAAGAGGTCACGGTCGAGCTTTCGCGCGGCGTACCGGTGGCCATCAACGGACGCAGCTACGGCTCGGTGTTCGAGGCGCTCGTCGCGATGAACGCCATCGGCGGCCGCCACGGGCTGGGCATGAGCGACCAGATCGAGAACCGCGTCATCGACGCGAAGAGCCGCGGCATCTACGAGGCGCCAGGCATGGCGCTGTGCCATATCGTCTACGAACGGCTGCTCAGCGCCGTGCACAACGAGAACACGACGGACCTCTACTCCTCGCTCGGGCGGCGCCTCGGGCGGCTGCTCTACGAGGGCCGCTGGTACGACCCCGAGGCCCTCATGCTCAAGGAGGCGATGACCCGCTGGGTGGCGCCTGCCGTCACGGGCTCGGTCATCCTCGAGCTGCGCCGCGGCGACGACTACACGCTGCTCGACACGAAAGCCGCGCGGAGCGCCTACGAGCCGGACAAGCTGTCGATGGAGCGCACCGCCAGCGCATTCAGCCCCGAAGACCGCGTCGGCGCGCTCGAGATGCAGTCGCTCGGCGTGCTCGACAACCGCGAGCTGCTGCTGCACTTCGCGAAGGCGCTCGGCGCGGGCGCGGCGCCCGCGGGCAATCTCTTGCCGCAGGGAATCGTCGACGACGAGTGACCGGTCTCGATCAAGAGACCCGAGCCCGCAACCGCGCGACCCGGAGCGGCGCCTCGATGCCCTTCACGACGGCTTCGAAGCGTTCGACGAGGGCCACGCCGCCTCCGCGCGGCACGGCCTCGAGCAGCGATTCGGCCACGACCGCTTCCCGCGGCCCCGCCAGGTGCTGCATTCGCGCCGCCTCGTTCACCGTCTGCCCGAAGTAGTCGATCGCCGCGTTCGCGGTCACGACCGTGCACGGCCCGGCGTTGAGCCCCACTTTCAGATCGAGCGCGCGCGCCGCTGGATGCGCCGCGGCGAACTCGCCCCATCGCTCGAGCATCTCGACGCCTGCGGCGACCGCGCCCCGGGCGTCGGCGAACGCGGCCATCACGGCGTCGCCGATGGTCTTGACCACCGTGCCCCCGTGCCGCTCCACGATCTCGATGCCGTACGCGAGGCAGTCGGTCACGATGCCGAACGCGGCTGCGTCGCCGACGCGCGAGTAGAGCGCCGTCGACCCGCACAGGTCGCTGAAGAGGATGGCCACGCTGGACACCTTGAGCGCGAGGCCCGGGCGCAGCGCCTCGGCCCCGAAGAGCGCGCGGAACTCGGGCACCGCGGCGACGTGGTGGGCCGTCACCGCCTCGGTCAGCCATTCCGTGCGTTCGAGCTTGGCGTGCCGCCCCTCGCCCGACTGGTTGACCAGGCATAGCGTACCTCGCGGGCCAATCGAGACGCTCGCCGGCGTGAGCTCGGCGGGCCCCACCTCGAGCGCGGCCGAGTCGGGTGCGCCTTGCACGACGTCGACCAGCGCGGTCGCGCCGCCGCGCACGAAGAGGCGGACGCGCCCCGGCTCGGCGGGGGCCCGCATCTCGCCCGTGGCGCCGGGCTCGAGCGACACTTGCGCCAGGACGTGGGCTGTCAGCGCGGGACCGCCGATGCAGTACGGGCGCGTCTCGACCCGACGCACCGAGGGATGCGGGAAGAACTGCGCCTCGACGGCGCGGTCCAGATCCGTGTCGTAGCGCAGATCGCACGCATGGCAGTGCGCGCGTCCATCGAGGTCGCGCAGCGACGGCAGCACCTGGCTGGCCGTGCGACAGCTCGGGCAGAGCAGACCCCAGCGCAGCTCGAGCAACCCCGCGGGGACCGCCTCGAGGCACAGGCGCAGCAGCGCCAGGCGGTCCGCGCCCCACGTGCCCGCGAGCGCGAACGGCCGGATTGGCGCGACGGCGAAGTCGTCGGCGGCACGCACGTGGTCGACGAGGCGCGCGACGAGGTCCGGCGCGTGCCGCGGCCGAATGCGCTCGCGCGCCGTGGCGAGCACGCCGTCGTCGGCGCGCGATCCGACGGTGGGCTCGGGGGACCGATCGATCGAGGCGATGTACTCCTCGACCGCGGCCAGGGCGCGCTTGGTCGCGAGCCAGAGGATTGGCCGCAGCGCGCTCGCCCGCGGCGTCACGTCGACGCGCACGGTGACGTCGCAGCCGGCTGCGTCTGGCACGTCGGCGAGGTCGTAGCGCGTGGCGAGCGTGCGCGCGGGGCCGTCGAGCATGACGCGGTAGAAGGAGAAGAACTCGCCGGCCTGCCACGTGTACGGGTGCTCGAGGTAGGTCACCTCGAAGCCGCCGATGCGCGAGCGCAGGCGGAAGCGCTCGAGCCCGCGCGTGTCGTTCTCGACGACGGCGAGGGGCGAGTGGCCGGCCGCGCGGTTGAGGCGCATCGTGTTCGAGATCTGAACCCACGCGTCGGCGCGCGACGCTCGGCAGCGAAAAACGCGGACGATGGTGACCGGCCGCATGATGGGCGTCCCAGCTAGCCGATCAGTCGCGCTTGACGAGCGTGCCTACGCCGCGGTCGGTGAAGAGCTCCGCGATGACCGAGTGCGGTGTCCTGCCGTCGAGGATGTGAACGCTCGCGACGCCCCCCTCGATCGCCCGCAGGACGCTCTTGGCCTTGGCGACCATGCCGCCCCGAATGACACCGCTGCCGATCTTGCGTGTCAGCTCGCTCGCCGTGATCTCGCTGACGAGCTCCCCGTTCTCGAGGATGCCCGGTACGTCCGTCAGATAAATCAGCTTCTCGGCGCGCAGCGCGATGGCGATCTCCGCGGCCGCGGAGTCTGCGTTGATGTTGTATCCTTGGCCGTCGTCGCCCATGCCCACCGGCGAGACGACCGGCACGTATTTCTTGTCGAGGAGCACCTCGAGCAGCTCATGGTTCACGTGCGTCACCTCGCCCACCATGCCGAGGTCGCGCCCGCCCTCGCCCATGAGCTTTCGCGCGCGAAGGAGGCCCGCGTCCTTGCCCGAGACGCCCACCGCGTGCGCGCTCGACTGATTGAGCAGCGACACGAGCTCGGTGTTGATCTTCCCGGTGAGGACCATCTCGACGACCTTCACGTCCTCGCGGTCGGTCACGCGCACGCCGTCGACGAACTCGCTCTTGGCGTGGCCGAGCTTTTCCATCGTGTGCGTGATCTCCGGGCCGCCACCGTGCACGACGATGGGCAGGAGACCCGCGCTGCGGAGCAGGTTGATGTCGTTGGCGAAGCTCGCCTTGAGCGTGTCCTTGACCATCGCGGCGCCGCCGTACTTCACGACGGCCCGCTTGTTCGTGAACCGCGAGATGTAGCTCAGCGCTTCGACGAGCAGCGCGCGCTTGAAGCCGGGGCTGTAGTTGGTCAGCCGGTCGTCGCGCGCGACGGTGCCGTCGGCGCTGGCGTGGGTGAGGCTCGTGTAGTCCGCATTGATCTTCACGTAGTCGTACGAGAGGTCGCAGCCCCAGGCGACGGCCTGCGCGCTGCCCTCGGCGAGGCGCACCTCGATGCCGACGTTCGGCTCTCGCATGCGCGCGCGGAGCGCGAGGGCGTCGACGCCGGTGGGCGCGCCGCCCGTGTAGACGCACGTACCCTGCACGTGCACGGTCGCGCGCGTGGGGTCGACGGGCCACTTGCGCGAACCGACGCGCGCCCCGATGGCCGAGAGCACGCGCCCCCAGTTCGGGTCGGCGCCGAAGATGGCGGCCTTCACGAGGTTGGACCCCGCGACGGCGCGCGCCAGGTCACGCGCGATGGCGACCTCCGGCGCGCCGCTGACGCGCACCTCGACGAGCTTGGTGGCCCCCTCGCCGTCCTCGGCGATCTGCCGCGCGAGCTCGACGCAGATGCCCTCGAGCGCCTCGGCGAGGGCGGCGTGCTCGGGCGTGCTCTCCTCGATGACGGGGTTGCCCGCGAGGCCGTTGGCCATCGCGAAGACCGAGTCGTTGGTGCTCATGTCGTTGTCGACTGTGAGCATGTCGAAGCTCGCGTGCGTCGCGCGCGTGAGCGCGCTCTGCAGCGCGGCCGGCGACACGGCCGCGTCGGTCGTGATGAACGCGAGCATCGTCGCCAGCTCGGGCGCGATCATCCCGCTGCCCTTGGCGAACGCCGCGATCGTCGCCTCGACTCCGTTCACGCGCAGCGGGCGGCTCGCGAGCTTCACGCGCGTGTCGGTCGTCAAGATCGCCTCGGCGGCGAGCTCGATGGCCGTGCCGCGCGCCAACGCGAGCTGCGGCGCCGCGGCGACGAGCTTCTGCACGGGCAAGCGCACGCCGATGACGCCCGTCGACGCCGTGAGCACCCCCTCGGGCTTGATGCGCAGCGCGCGCGCGACCGCGACGCACACCTCGTGCACGTCGCGCTCTCCCTCGGGGCCGACGAGCGCGTTGGCGTTGCCGCTGTTGGCGACGACCGCGTAGATGCCCTCCCCGGGCAGGCGCGCGGCGGCGTCGCGCACGGGGGCCGCGCGCGACGCGTTCACCGTGAAGCAACCGGCCGCCGTGCACGGCGCCTCGCTGAAGACGAGCGCGAAGTCCTTGCGCGCGGTCTTGATGCCACAGCCAATGCCCGAATACGTGAATCCGCGCGGTGTGCGCACGATGGCCCTCCGAATCAAGGAGCGATGGGCTGCAGGGCGTCGAGCCCCAGGGCCTCGTCCCAGCCGTTCATCCCGTTGAGGTTTTGCACGGCCTGACCGGCCGCGCCTTTGACCAGATTGTCGATGGCGCCGAACGCGATGACGACGCCTTCGTCGGCGGTGGCGCCTACGAGCGCGAGGTTGGTCCCTGCCACGCGCTTGAGCATGACCTCGTCGGGGGGCACGGCGCGGACGAACGCCGTGCGGGCGTACGCCTCGGCAAGGCACGCAGCGACGGCCGCCGCGGTCACGCCAGGACGCGGTCTCGCGTAGCACGTGGCGAGGAGCCCGCGCGATACGGGAAGAAGATGGGCGGTGAAGGTGAGCGGGGCGGGGCTGCGCGGGCTCGGTCCGCTCGCCTGGGGCGCCAGGCGCGCGAGGCCGCGGGCGATCTCCGGGGTGTGCTGGTGGGTGAAGATCCGGTACGCGCGCAGGTCGCCGTCGACTTCGGCGAAGGAGTGGGCCTCGTCGCTGCGGCGGCCGGCGCCGGTGACGCCGCTCTTGGCGTCGACGACGATGCCGGCGGGCTCGACGAGCCCGGCGCGCACGAGCGGCCCGACGGCGAGCAGCGCCGCGGTGGGGTAGCAGCCGGGGTTGGAGACCAGCGCGCCGCGCGGGGGCGGACCGAAGAGCTCCGGCAGACCGTAGTGCGCGCGGTCGAGCCAGGCGGGCGCTGCGTGCTCGAAGCCGTACCAGCGCGGGTACGCGCTCGCCTCCAGGCGGAAGGCCCCGGAGAGGTCGATCACCTGTTTGCCTCGCTCGGCGAGCACCGGCGCCAGGCGCAGCGAGACGTCCGCCCCGGTGGCGAGGATTACCGCGTCGCAGCTCTCCGCGCGGTCGAGCGCTTCGCCGTTCGGGGCGAAGCGCAGCGCGCGATCGACGAGCGGCGCGGCCAGGCGGGCGGCGACCGCTTCGCCGGCGAGCTTGTCGCTGGTGGCGAGGGCGAGCGTGAGGCGGGGGTGGCCGGCCACGAGCCGCGACGCGACGCCCCCGGAATAGCCGGACGCTCCGACGACGCCGACCCGCAGCTTCTCCATGACGCGACTGCAATCTACCTCAAACGGACCGATGGTGCAGCGATTACCGGGGGGGGCGGTTCGCGGGGACGAGGCCCTCTTGCGGACGGGCGCGCGGCGGGACGGCCCCGGTGGCGGAGGGCGCCGCGGGGCGCGCGATCGGCTGCGGGGGCTGGGGGCGCGGGAGGGCCTGCGCGGCCTGCGCGGGGGGGGGAGACGGGGAAGGGCGCGGCGCGGCCGCGGTGGCCGCGGTCGACGCGACGGTCGCGGCCGAAGCCGCGTCGGCGGGGTGCGCATGGGAAAACGACGAGACGGCCCACGCGGCGGCGACACCGAGGAAAAGGACCGCGCCGAGCACGGGCAGCCACATCGGCGTCTTCGGTTCGTCGTCGACGGCCGCGACGGCGCCGGCCGGGGAATGCGGATCGCTCATGGCGGGCGAAGCTTTAGCACGAGGCCCCCTGGGGGGCCGGCGGGCCGTCCTAGGGGAGAGCCGCCAAGCCGCCCAGCCGCCAAGGAAAGCCGGGATGGCCAAAACCCCAATCCTTCGCGGCTTGGCGGCTTGGCAGCTCTCTACCAGACACGGACCCACACGCAGCGCGAGACCCGACGAGCGGCTCGGCACTTGCAGTTCGAGCGCGCTATGCTGTCCGCCGTGAAGCGCGTCGCCCTTCCGCTGCTGTCCCTCGGCATGGCTTGCGCGGCTTCGCCGGCCGCCGCGCAATCGCCGGCGCTGCAGCCGCTGCCGGCCGCGGACGGTGCAAGCGCGGCGGCCCCCTCGGGCAACCCGGCGGCGGGCCCTGTAGCCGTGGCGATGCCCACGCCGCAGCAGCTCTACGAGCACGTGCGCAAGGGCGTGGCCGTCATCGAGCGCGGAGGGCTGCCCATCGCCATCGGCACGGTGCTCGGGAACGACGGGCGCATTCTGACCGCCCTGTCCGGGCTGGGCACCGGCGACACGGCCGACGTTCACTATGCGGACGGAACCACCGTTCACGCCAAGCTTGGTCACAGTGACAAGGCGACTGACCTGGCTCTGCTGGTGCCGCAGGCCGGCCGGGTGGGAAACGGGACCGAGGGGCTTCGGGCTAGCGAGACCGATCCCGCCGCCGCCGAGCTCCGGGCCATGTTGCCCGCCGGGGGTGGGCATCTCGGTCCCGCCGAAGCGGGCGTGAAGGGGCGGGTCGACGCACACGCCCGCGACGGCGAGCCGCTCCTGCAGCTGCTCGACGTCGACGTTCGCGGGCCCATCATCGCGGGCACCCCCCTGCTCGACTCGACCGGCAGCGTCGTGGCCGTGCTCGTGCGTGCGTGCAAGGGCGCGGCCCAGCCGCCGTCCCAAGCGGCGGCCGGCGCGTCGCCCTGGGCGGCGTGGGCGGCCCAGGCAGCGGCAGGGCCCGGCGCGGCCGGCGCGACCGGAAAAGCCGCCGCCGCGTGCACGCCCGCGGTGTTCGGGGCCCCGGTCGAGACCATCCGGTCGTTTCTCGCGACGACGCCGCCCGCGGCCGCGCTCCCCGCGCCGTTTCTGGGCATCCGCGGCGAGGTCGCGGGCAGCGAGACCGGAGCACCCGGCGCGCCGGGCGCCGTTCGCGGCGTCCGCGTGGTCGCCATCGCGCCGCAAAGCCCTGCCGAAAGGGCGGGCCTCCGCACCGGCACCGACGTAATCGTCGCCGTCGACGGACAGCCCATCGATTCGCCCGAAAGGCTCGCCGAGGCCATCGCCAAGCACGCTCCCGGCGAGACTGTGAAGCTTCTGGTGTATGGTCAGGAGAAGTTCCGCGAGGTCCCCGTCGCGCTGGCGAGGACGCCGGAGTCGCAGCCAGACCGCCACTAGCGAGAGACCCACTCTGAGCATCGACGTTGACACCACGCGCGCGTCCTTGCGACGATCGCCCATCGTGGGCGGTCCCCTGCGCATCGAGGTAGCCGGCGAGACGAACGTCGGGATGAAGCGCACGCACAACGAGGACAACTTCTCGATCATCGAGGAGAGCGGCCTCTACATCGTGGCCGACGGCATGGGCGGGCACGCCTCCGGCGAGATCGCGAGCAAGATGGCGGTCGACGCGATGCGCGAGTTCTTCGCGGCCACCGCGAACGACCCCGAGCGGACGTGGCCCTACAAGATGGACCGCTCCAAGGGGTACGAGGAGAACCGCCTCATCACGGGCATCAAGCTCGCGAACCTGCGCATCTACGAGAGCGCGCAGAGGGACCCGCGCCAGCGCGGCATGGGCACGACCATCGTCGCGCTCTTCGCCGTGGAAGACGGCGTCTACATCGCGCACGTCGGCGACTCGCGCGTGTACCGCATGCGCGACGACCGGCTCGAGCAGCTCACCGAGGACCACTCGCTGCTCAACGACTACATCAAGATGAAGCGCCTCACGCCCGAGGAGATCGCGAACTTCCCGCACAAGAACGTGATCGTGCGCGCGCTCGGCATGAAGGACACGGTCAAGGTCGACACGCGCCTCGAGCAGCCGCGCGCGGGCGACATGTACGTCCTCTGCTCCGACGGCCTTTCGGGGCCGGTCAGCGACCCGGAGATGCTCGACATCCTCCACGGAACGAATGACCTGAAGACCGCGGCGTCGCGGCTCATCGCGAAGGGCAACGAGAACGGCGGCCCGGACAACATCACGGTCGTCCTGGCGCGCTGGGTTCCGGGCTAGCGAACGTCCATCGGCGAGAGGACGAAGTAGGCCACCGCGACGAGGAGCAGCGTCATGAGGGCGACGAGGACGTAGCCCAGGCGGCTCTGCGAGGTGCTCCAGCCGTCGGCGAAGAACTTCCCGCGCGAACGCTTGCGGATGCGCCTCTGCACGCCGCGCAAGAGGTCGGGCGCCGCGCCCCCGATCGCCTCGTCCGAGAGCGCGCGCTTCACCAGGCTGCGCACCGCGTCCGTGGCCGCCGGATCCGGGTCGCTGTCGTGCGGCTGGCTCATGGGATCTTCTCTCCCAGCGCTTGCTCGACCAGCTCCTTGAGCTGCGAGCGCGCGCGGTGGATGCGGCTCTTCACGGTCCCCTCGGGCAGGCCCGTAATCTGCCCGATGTCTTCGTAGCTCAGATCTTCGACGTCGCGCAGCACCAGGCACTCGCGAAAGCTCGGCTCGAGCGCGAGGATGGCGCGCTGCACGATGCGCTCGATCTGGCGCCCCGCCATCATCTCGTCGGGCCGCTCGACCTGCGCCGCGATCGCCCGTCCGGTGCCGCGGGCGACCTCGCCCATCGCGCGCTCCTGCACCGCCTCGAGCTCGTCCTGTTCGCCGGCGTGCCGCGAGCGCAGGTACTTGCTCCTATTTTTGCAGAGGTTGATCGCGATCCGGTAGATCCACGTCGAGAGCTTCGACTCGCCGCGGAACGTGCCGACCGCCTTGAACACCTGGACGAACACCTCCTGCGCGAGGTCCTCGGCCTCGGCGCGGTTGCCGAGCATGCGCACGACGAGGGCGAATACACGCCGCTCGTAGGCGCGCACGAGCGAGCTGAAGGCCTGCTCGTCGCGGGCGACCAGGCGCTCGAGGAGGCGGGCTTCGTCGTCGGCGCGGGCAACGGGGACGTCGAGTACGGCCGGGCTCGCGGCGGCGACGGCGGCGAGGCCTCGCGCGCCGCCGTCCTGGTCGTCGCGGTCGTCGGGGCCTGGCACCGTGTCCCATGGTGCCCCATCCCCGGCGGCGCGCGCAAAGGCCGCGTGCTCGTCGGTGGGGGGTGGTGGATCGGATGGTGGACCGGGCGTTGGACCGGGCGGCCCGTCGCCCTCGACGCGCTCGCCAGGCGAACGCCGCCGGTCCGTCGTGAGACGGCCCCGCCTGGACATGCAAGGGCTGACCGCCCCGGGGCGCCCGAAGTTCCCGCCGCGAGGGAGACGTTGCGTTCGCGGTCCGATTTCGTAGGCTCTCGCTCCGGGCGCGGGTCCCCTCTCGGGGCGCCGCGCCTAACTCCGGCGTCGTCTAATGGCAGGACAGCGGTTTTTGGTACCGCTTATTGGGGTTCGAATCCCTACGCCGGAACCTCTGGGGATGACGCCGCGGGAGGTCGCCTTGTCGCGGGACGCGCTTGCGACAATCCTTGCGTCATGAGATTCGTCGCGCTCGAAGAAGCTCGCGCCGCAACCGGATTGAAGCTCGTCGTCGCTGCGTCGCTGCCGAGCCCGTGGTCCGAAGCGGCCAAGGGCGTCCTCCACGTCAAGGGCCTCGACGCCCTGCTCGTTCGCTTCTCGAGCACCGACACGGCGGTCCGCGAGTGGATGGGATGGCACAACGTGCCGGTGCTGCTCGCGCCCGGTGAGCCGATTCGCACGCACTGGAGCGAGATCCTCGAGGCGGCCGAGCGGCTCGGTGCCGAGCGGGGCGGGCCGTCACTCGTTCCAAACGACGAAAACGAACGCATGCGGCTCTTCGGGCTCGCGCACGAGCTCCTCGGCGAGAACGGTCTCGTGTGGTCGAGCAGGCTGCTCGTCATTCACCGCGGCCTCGTGACCGGGGGCCAAGAGGGCTTTCCGCTACGGATCGCGCAGTACCTCGCCCCCAAGTACGGCTACGCGGCGGAGCGCGTCGAGGCCGCTCGCGCGCGGGTGCGCTCCCTGTTCGATAGGTTCGCGCGGCTTCTCGAGGGGAGGACGTACGCGCTCGGCACCGCGCTGACCGCGCTCGACCTCTACGTCGCCACCGCGATCGCACCCTTCGCGCCGATGCCCACGGAGCTCTGCCCGGATACGCACCCGGTCGTGCGCCATGCGTTCGCCACGGCCTCGCCCGATCTCTCGAGCGCGATCGCGCCCATTCTCGTCGCTCACCGCGACCACATCTACGCAAAGCACCTCGAGCTGCCCGTGCGCTTGTGAGCTCGCCTAACCCGAAGTGTCACCTGCTCGGGCGCGCCGAGAGCGCGCTGGCGACCGGAGGCACGGAGGCTCCGAGCGCGCGCACCGGGTGAGGCGGAGACATCGATCCCCAGTGCCCTCCCGGGCTGTACGACGTGGGAATGCTGTAAACGCCCCCCACGTAGTCGGTCGCGTAAACGCAGTCGTCGGCGACCGCCATGTCACTCGCTGTTCCGAGCACCACAGGCCTGCCGCCTGCCGCGGGTGTTCTCGCGAGATGGGGCCACGTCTCGTGAGGCACCACGGAAGCGCCGACCTCTGCCGCATGCCGTCCGGGCACGCAAGCACCGTTCCCGCGGTGGCGGCGTACGGGTCGCGGGCCTGTCAGGAATTCTGTGCTCGGTTCGCGCCGCGGGTCTCGAGGTTCAGTCGTTCTGCTCCGAAGTAGACGACGAGTTGATTGTAGATCGCGCTCCAGCCCTTGATGCCGCGGTTCCAGGATTTCTCAACGTTGCGCAGCGCAAGGAAGAGGAGTTTGGTTGCGGCGTCCGCGTCGGGAAAGTGGCCCTTGGTCTTGATGATTTTTCGTAGCTGGAAGTTGAGCGATTCGATCGCGTTGGTCGTGTAGACCATGCGCCGCAGCTCGGGGGGGAACTCGAGGAAGGCGGTGAGGTGCGACCACGACGAACGCCAGCTGGGCCCGATCGTCGGATAGCGCGAGCCCCACTGCTGTTCGAATTCGGCGAGCGCATGGGACGCGGTGGCTTCGCTGTCGGCTGTGTAGATCGAGCGGAGAGCCGCGGCGGCGGCCCTGCGATGCTGCCAGCCCACAAACGACAGCGAGTAGCGGACCTGATGCACGATGCAGGTCTGCACGACCGTCTTGGGAAAGATCGCTGCGATGGCTTGTGGAAAGCCTTTGAGGCCGTCGCAGCAGCAGATCAGCACGTCCTGAACGCCTCGCGAGCGAAGCTCGGCAAGCACGCGCATCCAGAACTTCGCGCCCTCGGCGGCATCGATCCATAGGCCGAGGACCTCGCGTCGGCCGTCGAGGCGAAGGCCGATCGCGACGTAGACCGCCTTATTTTGCACGACGCCCTGGTCGCGCATCTTCACGAAGAGCGCGTCGAGCCAGACGACAGCGTAGGTCGCGTCCAGCGGGCGTGATTGCCACTCGCGAATCTCGTCCCAAACCGCGTCGGTGACGCGCGAGATCAGCTCCGGCGAGACCTCGGTGCCGTACAGCTCTTCGAGGTGGGCGCGGATGTCGCGCACGCTCATGCCTCGCGCGTAGAGCGCCAGGATGCGGTCATCGAGCGGCTCGACGCGTCGCGCGTGCTTGGGCAGGATCTGCGGCTCGAACGTGCCCAGCCGATCGCGCGGTACGTCTATCGGCACGGGCCCCTGCTCGGTAAGCAACGTCTTGCCGCTCGCGCCGTTGCGACGATTGCGCTCCGTCTCGCCCTGCTTCGGCCGCTCCGTGTCCAGGTGATGCCCCAGCTCCGCGCCCAGCGCGCGCTCCACGATCGCCGCCGTCATCTGCTTCAAAACGCCGTCAGGCCCGAAGATCTCCTCCTGGGTCTTCGCACCTCCGAGCAGCTCGTCGAGAAGCTCGGCTCGATACTTCCTCTTCTTCTTCGCCATCGATGCTCTCCGTTTCGCTCCATTGAAGCGACGCGAAAAGCACAGACTTTCTGACAGGCCCCGGGTCGCTTCTGCGGGAGGGTAGTCCGCTCTCAATCCCAATCCAGAGCCTCTCGATCGACTCCTATTCGCTCTCGAACCCGATCCAGAGCTTCTCGATCGCGTCCCACTCGCTGTCGACCTCGATCCAGAGCTTCTCGATCGGCTCCTACTCGCTCCCGGACCCGATCCAGAGCCTCTCAAACAGCTCCTACTCGCTGTGAATCGCGACCCAGAGCCTCTCCATCGAGTCCTACTCGCTCTCGACCTCGATCCAGAGCCTCTCCATCGAGTCCTACTCGCTCTCGATCCCGATCCAGAGCTTCTCGATCCACCCCTACTCGCTCTCGAACGCGATCCGGAGCTTCTCGATCGCCTTTTACCCGCTCTCCACCCCGATCTACAGCGTCCAGACTCCCTCCTCTTCGCTCTCGACCGCGCTTGGCACGCTCGCGAGCGAGCCTGGACCGCTACGAGTCGCGGTTCAGAGCTCGTGGACGGGTCTTCGCCCGCTCCGGATCTCCCTTCGAACGCTCCTGCATGGCTTCCCTGGACGACGAACTGCGATTCGGAAGCTCCTGCACGCGTCCTTCGCGCCCCGGAGAGCTCTGCGTGCACTCCTGAGCGCGTCCCACACGCTACCGAGCGCGATTGAGCTAAAGTCGGGACCCGTATGCCAGCAATGCTGCGAGGCGCCTCTCGCATCCGTCCCGTCCTCGTCGTCGGCGGCGCCCTCGCGCTGGGCGCCGTCGCGTGCGCGAGCGTGCTCGGCATCGGCGATCGCGGGCTCGACCCGGATCTCGCCGACGGCTCGAGCGACGCTCCCGCCGGCGACAGCCTGCCCGGCCGCGACGGCCCGCCGCTGGCGGACACGCAACCCGGCGCGGACACGCAGCCGAGCGCCGACGCGCCGCCCACGAACGACGGACCCGCGGGCGAGGCGGGGTCGCCGGACTCCGGCGTGTGCACCGCCAGCACGACGGGCCCGTGCATGCTCGTCGGCGGGTTGAACACCGCGTGGCACGTGACGAGCGACGCGAACCGCGTCTACTGGAGCGAGTACGGCTCGGGGGCGGGCAACGCCGACGGCGCGGTCAAGAGCTGCCCGCTGACCGGTTGCGGCGCAGGACCGCTCGTCTACGGCGCCGCGCTGACGAATCCGCAGGGCATCGCCGTCGACGCGCAGAACATCTACTTCGGCACGGCGTACGCGTCGGGATCACCGAACTCCGCCATCTGGTCGTGCCCCCTCACCGGGTGCAGCGGAACGCCGATCAAGCTCGCCGACGCCACCAGCCCGAACTGCGTCGTGGTCGACGCGAACTACGTGTACTGGACCGAGGGGTACGACAACACGGTCAACCGCGTGGCGAAGACGGGCGGCACCGGCGGCGGCACACTCCTCTACGATGCGGGCGACAGCGTCATCACGGGCGCCGGGCCGTGCGCCCTCGACAGCGCGTTCGTCTACGTCACCGACGAGTACGCGGGCCTCTTCCGCGTACCGATCGCCGGCGGCAATCCGGTCATGATGGCCACCGGCAACTCGGAGGCGTTCGACTGGCAGGTCGCGCTCGACACGACGAGCGCGTACTACGGCAGTGACCTCCAGGTCATGCGCTCGCCGAAGAACGCGCAAGACGCCGGCGTCATCGCCGTGCCCAACCTGAACATTGCGGGCGGCCTCTTCTTCGACGCGCCGAGCAGCACCCTCTACTGGACCGACTTCGGCTCCAACCAGGCGAGCAACGGCGTAGTCGGGAAGCTCGCCGCCGACGGGGGCATCACCGTCATCGGGTCCGCGCTGCCGCGGCCCTTCTCGGTCACGGTCAGCGGCGGTTACGTGTTCTGGCTGAGCGAGAGCAGCTTCGACTCCGGCGGGAGCTTGATTGCGAACACCGGCGCTCTCTGGCGACAAGCCAAGTAGCCGGCCGTTTACATCTGCCGGAAGGCCGTGTCCTGCGCGATCCGGAGGCTCGCCGCCGTGTCGAGCGCGCCGTGGTCGAAGACCTGCGTCAGCGTGCACTCCGCGCTGTGAGCGGTGTGCACGCCGCCGGCGGTGACCCAGGACGCCGAGCCCGCGCCGAGCACCAGTTGCGCGCCCGAGCCTGCGAGCCGCTGGCACTCGCTGCGCGCCGCGGCTGCGCTACCCGCGCGGTTCGTGACGAAGCGCACGCGCAGGCCGTCGCCGAAGAAGCTGCAAGCGTCGTGCCCCTCGACGGTGCCGCCGCGCTGATCGGGGAGCGGACGCCCGAGCAACGCCGCGAGGTGCTGCGAGCTGTACTGGGGAAACGCCGTGCACGCCAAGGCGCGGGCACCTGCCGTGTCTTCGGCGAACGCGGGCGAGCTCGTTCGCGCGCCGGTGGCGGACGCGCCCGCGTTGGCCGCGGGCAGGAGACCCGCCGGTTCGTTCGCCGTGGCTACCGCGTCGTGCGGACCCGCGGAGCTGCAGCCGAGGGCCGCGTACACCGCGATCGCGCCCCACGCGCTCGCCACGGTCGCATGGCGAATGGGCATTCGCTACTTTCCCACCGGCGAGAACCAACTGTCTCCGGCCGTGTTCAGCCCCTTGGTACCCGGAACGTACGTCACTTCGATGTGCCGGAAGACCATCGCGACCGACTCGACAGGGGTGTCGGGCCCGACGATGTTCCCGTCCGGTCCGACGGCCTTGCACGGGGCCGACCCGACGCAGTTCGTGGTCATCGACTGGTGGAGATTGGTCAAATGGGCGTCGGTCAGCACGTACTTGTAAAAGGTCTCCGAGCCCCTGACCAAATCGACCTCCACGGTCGGGAGGTTCTCGTTGTCGACGAGCGCCTGGAAAATCTGCGGGGAGGCCCCGTCGAACTCCTTCGTGATGACGAACGGCGAGTGCTGGCGCTTGCCGCTCGCCAGACCGGTCGAGAGGTCGGTCGGCGACGCTACGCCGTAGTCGAGCCCGATGACGAGAGACTGCCGCTCGTGACCCTTGACCGTGACGGCGCCGTCGAACGGGCCTTGCGACTGGCCGATGAACTTGATGTACGCCGTGATGGGGCCCGAGCCCTGGGCACCAGGACCGGCGGCGCCCCCACCGGCGGCGCCGCCAGCGGGACCGGCGGCCCCCGCATCGACAGCGACGGCGGCCGCGCCCACGAAGAGCGAGAGGGCAACTGCGTTCTTCACCATTTTCATTCGCATCTCCCTTGGAAGAGCGCGCGACCGCGGCGCGCGGATGATGTCGCACAAGCGCGGTCCGTCAAGCGACGATTCGGAAGCGGCCGGCGCGTGCATCGTGCAGAGTTGCCCGTGATACCCCCCCTAACGGGCCCCGCACAGTCCTCCAAATGGGTGACATAGAGTCTCGAGCGACCATCCCGCGGCCGCGGCCTACCGCAGCACGCGTCGCCATCCTCGGTGGGATTGCCCTCGCCGCGGCCGCCGGCGGCGCGTACGTCGCCCTGGGGCATGCGCGTTCCGGGCCCGCGGTGCCGCGGCGCGGCGAGATGGTGCACCTGCCCGCGGCCAAGGTTTCTCTCGGGGCGGACGACGGAGAGCCCGACGAGCGGCCCGTCCACGAGGTGACCGTAGAGTCGTTCGACATCGACCGAACGGAAGTGACGGTCGCGGACTACCGGGGATGCATGGGAGCGGGCGCCTGCGCGCCGCCCGACGCCTTTCACGAGCGGTGCAACACGCACGCGGTCGCGCCGGCCGCGCCGGGCGCGAACAAGGAGGACGACCCGGTCAATTGCGTGACCTGGGCGATGGCCACGGCGTACTGCGCCTGGGCGGGCAAGCGCCTGCCGACCGAGCCCGAGTGGGAGTACGCGGCGCGGGGCGCGCACGGCGGCAAGTACCCGTGGGGCAACGACGCCGTGGGCACGCGCACCTGCTGGAACAAACCGGTGAGCAGCGACGGAACGTGCGCGGCGGGCAGCCACGCCGGCGATTCTCAGCGCCTCGGGCGTGATGGACATGGCGGGCAACCTCTCGGAGTGGACGTCGACGCCGTACTGCGCGTACGGCGGCGGCCACTGCGAGGCGCAGGCGCGCGTGACGCGCGGGGGCAGCTGGGAGATGAGCGACCCCGCCGACCTGCGAAGCACCTATCGCGATTGGGTCCACGAGCGCGACCGCGGCTACAACCTGGGATTCCGCTGCGCGCGGTCCGCGCCGTAGCGTCGCGGGCACGGCCTGGGATTCGTCACTTCTTCGAGAAGTAAGAAAGCTCAGTCCGCGGATTCGCCGGCCGTGCGCATCGACGCGACGTGGCTGTCCAGGTGCTCGACCTCTCGACGAAGCTCTTCGGCCATGCGGGTCGACCGCTCGACGATCTTCTCGCCGTGCCCCTTGACCGTTTCGGCCCACTTTCGCACGTCGTCCAGGTACCCGATTTGACGCTCCACGCTGCGCGACGCACGGTCGATCTCGGCGACGGCCTGGGACGTGCGGTCGGACCGACGCTCCCGGACGACCAGCGCGCGCGCGAGGCTGTACGCCGCGTGAAGGACCATGTCGCTGCCCGCGTCTTCGGAGTCCCACACGACGACGATGTCGCTGCCGTGCCGCTGCAGCGACTCCAGTCCCTCAGGAGCGGTCTTGCGTGAGAAGACGAAGACGCCGACCTGCGCCTGCCGGTTGCGGCGCGCCTCGCGGATCTCCTCGAGCGCGGCGCGCAGCGAGTACGACTGCTTCTCCTTGGCTTCCCACACGACGCGGGCGTGCGCGGCGGCAGATTCGGCCCCGAGCTCGATGACGTGGTCGCCCTTGCGACACAGCTTGATGGCGCCTGTCGTCTCGCCCGTCGCCTCGTACACATCCCCGAGACGTTGCGCCTCGCCGGCCAGAAGGGCTCCGAGGCGCTCCTCGAATGCGACGCCGTGGGTGGGCGTGCGCGCCTCTTCGCGTTTGCGCGTGTCGAGGCGCGCGAGCGACTCGCGGACTTGCGACTGGAACTCGACGTTGTTTTTGGCGAGCTGGTCGATTGTCACGACGAGCTCGCGCCGCAGCCGCGAGAGGGCGGAGCCCTCGTCGTCGAGCGTGAGGTTTTTGCCGATCTGCTCGCTGGTCGCCGCGAGCATCTTCGACAGCCGGCTCAACGCGGAAGCGTCGTCGTCGAGCGAGAACTCGGCGACGAGCCGCGAGAGGGCGGAGTCTTTCTGGTCGAGCGAGAACTCGCGCAAGATGTGCCGGCGCTGCTCGGTGAGCGCCTCTTCGACGGTCTTCGCGAGCTGCATGCGCAGGCCGCCGGCGTCGGTGGGCGACAGCAGCTTGAAGATGGGGCTCCCCTCGCCGAGGTGGGCGGCGAGCGACCGCGCGAGCACCGAGTCGTCCGCGCCCACGTGAGCGCTGAGGAGCCGATCGAGCTCGCCGTCCGGCTGGATGAGGGTTTGCAACCGCTGGGGCAGGACGCCACTCTGCGGGTCGAGGAATTGCGTCAGCGACGACGACACCCGCTCGGTCAATTCGACGGCGCGCGCGGAGAGAAGGTCGCGCACCTCGCCGACGAGCGCGGCGCCGGCTTCGCGGATCGCGCCTGCGTCGACTTGCCCGTTCGCCGCGCGCAGCGACAGGACACCCACGCGCAGCGCGGCGAGGGCGTAGCGGTCGCGCGCAGGGCCGTCGGCCTGGCGGCGCAGCTCGGCGAGGACCTCGGGGTCCGTCACCTCCAGCGTGAGGACGACGGGCACTCCGGAGGCGGACCCGCGTGCCCGTGCCTTCTCGATGGGCTGCACCGCGGACTGCACCGCACTAAG
Source organism: uncultured delta proteobacterium (assembly GCA_963720145.1). Classification (GTDB taxonomy): domain Bacteria; phylum Myxococcota_A; class Polyangia; order Polyangiales; family Polyangiaceae; genus Palsa-1150. The sequence goes on along the minus strand of CAVREO010000020.1, from coordinate 388,925 downwards.
CGCCCACGTCACCTGTTCCATGGTCGCCTCCAGCTGCTCTAATGTTTAGCACAGCCGCGCGCATGTCCGCGAGCCTCTGGCATTAGCCCGCGGAACGCTGGAGCTTTTCGGAGACGCCGCACTCCCGCTGGACGACGCGCGATACCGAACGCGCGAGCAGCTCTCGCGGTCCCACGATGAGCACCGAGCGGCGCGCGCGCGTGATGGCCGTGTAGACGAGCTCGCGCGTCAGCAGCGGGAGGTCCTCCTCGGGGAGGACGAGAAGGACGTCGTCGAACTCGGAGCCCTGGGCCTTGTGCACGGTCATGGCGAAACCGGGGCTGGCGTCGGAGAGCGAGCCTAACGGGTAGGCCTCGAACGCGGCCCCGCGGCGGAAGACCCCGAGCAGGTTCGTGCCCTGGCCGGAGTCGGCGCGCACGACGACGCCGGCGTCGCCGTTGAAGAGCTGACGCTCGTAGTCGTTGCGTTCGATGACGAGCGGAGCGCCGGGGATGAGGCCCGCGCGCCGCCAGCGAGACGCTGGCGAGCGACCGCCGTCGAGGCGCGCCAGCATGCGGTCGTTGATCGCTTCGACGCTCGCAGGGAAGCCGCTGACGCGAGTGGCGCAGAGGACACGCGACCGGGAGTAGAGGTCGAAGAGGGCGCGGAGCTCGTCGTGCTCGGAGGGCTCGAGCACGCCCCGCTGCCCTTCCTGGCTCCGGAAGACGCGCTTCGCGCGGCTGGCGAGTCCCTCGAGCGACGCCATGCGAAGCTGCCACCACCGGTCGAGCACGGCTTCGCCGACGTCGCTCCACGGGGCAGCCAGATGCTCGACGCCTTCGAATCGAATCTCCTCGACGGCTTGGCGAGTCGAGACCGCGTCGGCGAGCTCGTCGTCGACCCTGCCCGCGTTCACGGCGGCGGCCGCCGCGACGATGCGGCGAGCGCTCGGCTCGCGCGCGACACGCAGATTGACCGTGAGCCGCACCGCGCCGAGACCCGCGCACAGGTCGCGAAACACCGCGCCGGCCTCGACCGAGGGGAGCTGGTCGGCGTCGCCGAGGAGCACCAGGCGAGCGTCGGGTCGCAGCGCTCGCATCAGGCGGTCCATCATCGCCAGGTCGATCATCGACGCCTCGTCGACGACGACGACCCGGTGGAGCAGCGGGTCGTTCTCGTGGTGCGCGTACCGGCCCGTGTGCGGCGACCACCCGAGCAAGCGGTGGAGCGTCTGCGGGACAGGCAGCATCTGCGTCAGCGCGACGTCGGCCATATCGCGCGCCGCCGAGGCGAGCCCCGTTCGGAGCGCCTCCTGGAGCCGCTGCGCCGCCTTGCCGGTGGGCGCCGCGATGCCGATCGCGTCGAACCGTTCGCCCAGCCACGCGAGCGCACGCACCAGCGCGACGACGATGGTCGTCTTGCCCGTGCCCGGGCCTCCGGTGATGAGCGCGAGCGGGGCGGCGAGCGCGCGCTGGACGGCCCGCTTTTGCTCGTCCGTGAGCGGCGGGGGGCCCCCGACGACCGCCGCGAGCGCGCGATTCACCGCACGCGTTTCGCGCGGAGGCGGCGGCCGGTCGAGGCGCTCGCGCACGCGCGCGCTGAAGCGCTCCTCGAGGACGTGCATGCGTTCGGCGTAGAGCCACGCGCCGTCGATGACGAGCGGCTTGCGCTCGCCAGGGCGCCCGACGAGCTCGAGGACGGGGTCTCCCGGCGCGGCCGCGCGCACGCGCTCGACGACGGCCAGTGCCGCGGGGAGAGCCGCCTTCAGGCCGGCCCGCGCCAGCGTGGACGCGAGCGATTCCGGGTCGAGCGACAGACGGGTGCTCCCGGCGCCCATCGCGGCGATGCACGCCGCGGCCAGGGCGGCGAGCCCCTCCGCGTCGGGTGAGGGCACCGCGACGCTGCGCCCGATTTCCCATCCGAGATACCAGGGCTCGAAGTCCTCGTCGGACGTCTTGAGCGTCTGCGGCGCTTGGTCGGCGTCCGGCGCCGTTCCCGAGCCCTGCAGGAACCGCTGCCGCGCGGTTCCGAGCGGTGTGAGCGCGCTCATCGGGTCCTCGCCTCGCCCCAGTGCCGGCGGGCACGCAGAGCGCTCTCGGATTCGAGGACTTCTTCCCACGACGGGCACATCGACCACACGCCCTGGCCCGCGGAGTCGAAGCCGCGCAGGAAGCAAAAGAGCAGGCCGCCGAAGCGCCGCACGTACTCCTCGCGAGAGGAGACCCCCAGCAGCTTCACGATGGCGAGCGCATAGAGCGCGGCCTGCTCGGTGTAGTGCTCGTGCACGTGCCGCTCGAGCGCCGCCGGCGCGTACGAGCGGAGCGAGTCGCTCTTCCAGTCGACGAAGTAGGTGACCCCGCCTTCCTCGAGCGCCACGTCGAGCGAGCCGCGGACGTACCCGCGGCTCGCTCCCTTCGGGTCGATCGGAAATACGAACTCCATCTCGCGCACGACGCGGGCGGCGGAGGCGAGACCTGCGATGCGCCGGCCGCCCGGCAGGACCACCGGGGTGGTGTAAGCCGCCCATACAAGCTGTTCGGCGTGACCGCGCTGCGCGCCCTCGACGCGGTAGGTCGCCATGGCCTCGTCGAAGGCCGACGATACCTCGGGCCGCTCGCGCCACGCGGCCGCGCCGTCGCACACCGCGAACGACTCCAGCGGAATGTGCTCGAGCACTTCGTGGAGGAAGATCCCGGACGTGCGCGACGCGCGCAGCGTCGCCGCGGTGACCTCGTCGGCGACGTCCCCCGCCTTCTCCGCGCGCGCCTCGTCGGCCGACTCGAACGACTGGTGCGACCGCGAGCCCGAGCTCCGCATGCGGGTGTACGACGTCACGATCGCGCCCGCGCGCCGCTCGCGGAGCGCCGCGTAGGGCGCGTCGTCATCCGGTGCGTGCAGCAGCGCGAGCGGCGGATCGCTCACCGTGTCGGTCTCGGGCCGGCCAGGCGGCGCGGAGACGGTGGCGGCGCCGATGTCTTCGACCTCGAGCCACGCGGGCTGCTCCTGCGCGAGCTCGAGCAGGCGGCGGTTCACGATCTCGTACGGCCCGCGCAGAGTACGAGGCTCGCCGCGCGCGCGCTTGCCCGTCCCGTCCTCGACGACGCACGGCAGGTACAGCCGCCCCTTGGCTCGCGTCAGCGCCACGTACATCAGCCGCTGCTCTTCCTCCCTCTCCTCCTGCTTCACGCGCGCTTCCACCTGGCCGTCCTCGAGCCCGCCGACCCAGGCCAGACGCGCGGCGCCCTCGTGATAGACGCGGACCTCGTCGCCGCTGGAAGAGGAGAAGCCCCCGGCCACGAAGACGACGCCCGCTTCGAGGCCCTTGGCCTTGTGAATCGTCATGATCTGCACCGCGCGTCGGTCGCTCTCGAGGCGCTGCACGCTCCCTTCGAGGTCGAGGGGAAGGCGCGTGCCTTCGATGAGACCCGCGAGGGCGTGCACCAAATCGCGCAGCGACGCGTGCGTGCGCCGCGCGTGCTCGAGCAGGAGCTCCAGAATGTGGAGCGTGTTGGTCAGCTCGCGCTCGCCGTCCGCGAAGAAGATCTCGCGCCGCACGATGCCGGACTCGCGGACGACGCTCTCGAAGAGCCGCTCGAAATCGCGGACGTCGGCGAGCGCCTTCCACGCGAGCAGCCTGGCGAAGAGCGGGTGCGTGATGGGCAGGTGACGCGCCCGCTCGAGAGCGGCGAGCGGCAGCCCGAAGAAGGGCGTGAGCCACGCGGCGAGGCGGCGTGCGCGGTCGGAAGGGTCGTCGATCGCCAGGAGGAGCGCCCATATTTCCCTGGCTTCGTCGGTCTTGAAGAGCCCCTCCTCCTTGTAGAAGGCGTGCGGGATCCCGGCCTCGCGCAGCGAGGCTCCCATCGCGCGCCCCTCCTTCCCCGTGCGCGTCAGAATGAAAACGTCGCTCAGGGCCAGCGGGGCGCCGTTCAGCTTCCAGGGGCGGGCCGGGTCGGTGAGGACGCGGATACTCGCGTGCGACGAGCGCGCCGAGGAGGGGCGCCGGCACCGGCTCGCCCGGCAGCTGAAAGCGAAGCGCGTGAATCGGCGCCACGTCCCGCCCTTCGCCGTCGACCAGGGTGGAGTCCGGGCGGCCGCAGACCACCGGCGCATAGGGGATGTCTCCGGAGAAAACGGGCTCGAGCGCCTCGGGGTCGAACATCGCGTTCAGCGCCTCGACGAGCCGAGCCGTCGCGCGGTAGTTGCTCTCCAGCGAAACGACGTGTCCGCCGCCGTCGACGAGCTCGCGCTTGGCGCGAAGGTAGGTGTGCACGTCGGCGCCGCGGAAGCGGTAGATCGATTGCTTCGGGTCGCCGACCAGGCAAAGCACGGTGCGCGCGCCCGGGCGCTCGAAGAACGCGCGACGGAAGATGCTCCACTGCGTCTCGTCGGTGTCCTGAAATTCGTCGATGAGCGCGTACTGCCATCGCTCGCGCATCGCGTCGGCGAGCGCGCGGCCGCCCGGACCTCGCAGCGTCTCCTCGACGAGCCCCAGCATGTCGTCGAAGTCGTACTGCCCGTTCTCACGCTTCCGTCGCGTGAGCTCGCTCTTGACCCCGGGCAGGACCGCGTGGGCGAGCGCCGCCGAAAACGGCGGTGTCGCGCGGGCGAGCCGCACGGTGGCCACGCTGACGTTCGCGGCGGGGCCGGGACGCGCCGGAGCGATCGAGAGTTTCTCGAGCAGGTACTTGAACTCGAGCGAGTGGGCCCCCAGGACGAACTCCGGCGCGCTGCGGTGGGCGCGCGTGCGTTCCACTGCGTCGGCGATGGCCTGCAGGAGAGACCCCACTTTCTTGGCCGTGTTCGCGTGCATTCCCGAGCGCTGCAAGTCGGTGATGGTCGTGCTCCGGCGCGCGTCGTCGAGCGGGAAGGCCTCGAGCGCCGCGTCGAGCGCCGCCATGTCGAACGCGGGACGGAGCTCGCCGTGCGCCTGCACGCATCTCCACAAGAGGTCCTCGATGTCGGCGACGGTCCAGCCGGTGCCGAGGGCCGCCTCGAGCCAGCGCGCGCGGACCGGATCGCAGGCGATGTCGCGTCGGAGCGCCTCGCGCATCGCGCGCCCGAACGCGTCGCGGCCGTCGATGTGCTGCTCGTCGAACAAGCGACCGCTCGCAAAGGCGTTCTCGCGGAGCACGCGCTGGCAAAACCCGTGGATCGTGGCAATCGTGGTGGCGTCGAACGCATGAAGCGCTCGCTCGATGCGTTTGCGCGCGCCGCCGTCGAGCGTCCAGAAGTCGCCGCGGCGCTCGTCCTCCGCCGAAGGGGGCTCTCCGCGGCCCGCGAGGAGCTGCTCGAGCTTGCCCCGGAGGCGAGTGCGAAGCTCGTTGGTGGCCTTCTCGGTGAACGTCACGATGAGCACGCGGTCCAGCGTGATCTCGGTGGACAGGAGAAGCTCGACGACGACCTGCTCCAGCGTGAACGTCTTGCCGGTGCCCGCCGACGCTTCGATGACGGCGTGCCGATCGAGAGGGATGTCCCGGAGGACGCCCGCCCGGGCCACTCGCGCGGCGCTCATGGCGTCTCCCGGCGCTTGGCGAACAGCGGACCGAACCGGCGAGCGATCATCGCTTGCGCCCGTTCTTCGGTAGGCAACGGATATTCGTGGGTGCGAGGCACGGGTCCATATGCGGAGCGCAGCGACAACGGGCCGCTCCTGTCGCGGATCTTGTCGCGTGCTTTCCGGAGCCACGACGCGACCGGACCGCCTGGATCGGTGCGCTGACGGACGAACAGCGCCTCGCAGGGGAAGAAGTAGGCGTGGGGCCCGCCGAGGAGCTCGCTAACGAGGTCGCGAAGCCAACCGACGGCCTCGTCCTGCGAGAGGGGCTCGAACTGGATCCGCTCGGTCACCGGCTCCTCCCGCGTCGCCACGACCAGCACCGACGAATGCGCTAGGCTCGCCGGCTGGCTGGCGGTGCTCGCGCCCGTCGCGGCGAGCATCGCGTGATCGACGAAGGCGCGCAGCGCGGCGCGTTCCCTGTCGGCCCGTGCCCACGGCTCGTCCGGCCGCTCCTTCGCACGCCGCAGCAGCGTGACGGAAGCCCCTGCGGTCGTCGCGAGGGGAAGAGCCCGACCCACGATCTCGACACGCACGGTGCGCTGTACGCCGCGCTCGTCGACCACGGCGACGTCGAGCGCGAGCGAATCGTGCGCGCGATCCGCGCGGGCGTGCTCGCCGGCCCGGCCGAAGCGGTGCACCTCGATCTCCGCGAGCGAAATGTTCTCGTGTTCGAGCTCGGTGCGCCACGACGCGAGAGTCCTCAGGTGCTCGCCGCGCTCGCCCCGGGCGAAGATTCCCCGAGGGACCGTCTCCGCGCAGCTCGCGGTCGCGGACGACGGAGTCGTAGGCCTGCTCGAGCGACGCCCCGCTCCGGCACGCGCCGAGGACCACCTCGCGCAGAAGCAACGTCTCCTCGCGCAGGTCGGTCTCCAGCGGCTCGTTCTCGCGCGCCAGGATGTCCTCCTCCTCGGCGTCTTCGAGGCCCACGCGGAAGCGCGCCCAGCCCTGGAGGGGAAACTCGAGGAACTTCACGAGGGCGTACATCGGCACGACGACCCGCTCGTTGGCGGTCGTGGGCAACGGCGGCAGCCGAACGACCCCCAGGCTCTCGGCCACCGCGCCCCACGCGGAGCTCTCGCCGGCGAGCTCCTCGACGCGAGCGGGCGTGAGCCGCATCCCCTTGGCTTCCAGGGCCCTCCGCAGCGCCAGCGTGCTCGCCTCCGCGTGCGCCTCGGGCAGATGCGTGACCGCCGGGCTCCGCGCGCCCTCGTTCGGCCGCGGAAACAGGTCGGGGAAGTAGCTCGGGTCCCAGCGGCGCAGGGGGTGCTTCGAGCGCAGCGAGCCGAGGTCTTTCAGGTATCCGCGCTCGATCGCATGCAGGAGCTCGAGGACGACCGAGGAGGGAGCGAGCGTGTCGCCGGTGAGCGGATCGCGCGAGACGTACGAGAGGACCAGGCGCTCGCCCGCGGAGAGCAGGAGCTCGAGGAACGCGTACTTGTCGCGCTCGCGTGCCGACACGTCGCCGGCCTGACGGCGGATCGTACGCAAGTCGAGCGAGTCTTCGGCGTCCGACGACGGGAAGCTCCCTTCCCCCAGGCCGCACGCGAAGACGACCCGCAGCGGGACGGCGCGCATCGACGCGATCCCGGAGACCACCACTCCGGTGCCGCCCCGCGAGGCGGAGAGCCGGCCGATGCGCGCGCGCGCGAGCTCGCTGGCCACCCGGTAGGGCACGCGCTTGTCGCCGAGGTCGACGCCCGCGAGCGATTGCAGTCTCCGCAGGCACTGCGCGAGCGCCTCGGCGTCGCCGTCGGCCTGCGGCGCGACGTACGTCTCGACGAGGGCGCCGAGCAGGCGCGCCCAGTCCTTTGTGGTGAGCAGCGCGTCGCGGACGAAGCGCGCGTCCGACACCAGGGAGCGAAGCAAGAGGCCGAACGCCGCGGCGTCGCGGAGGTCCGAGGGCGCGACCTCGTACGGGACGTAGGCCTCGTTGCCCAGGTCGACCGGCGTGCGACAGCCGCTCGCGTCGCCGGCCATGAACGCGCCGAGCGCGAGACGGCGCAGCCCCTGGTCCCAGTTGAAGAGATCGCGTTCGATGTACGTGCCGACGTGATCGGCCTTGTCGGCCCCGTGCACGATGCCGAGCGCGTCGCACCACGCGAGCCATCGTTGAGGGTCCACGTCGTCGAGCGACGCGACGACGGCCGGATGAACGGCGAGGCGCAGCAGCTCCTGGCGCGTGAAGCGGCCGAGCGGGAGCGCGAGGAGCATCTCGACTGCCTCGACGACGCGGCTGTCGCCGGCCACCGGGACACCGACGATCTGGTGCGGGAGCGCGTGAGCCTCCCCGAATGCGGCAGACAAGTGGGCGAGGTACGCGTGCGCCTCCGCGTCCGGCAGAAGGACGCCGATCTCGTCGAAGCGCAGGCTCTCGTCGTGGACGACAAGCTCCCATATTTCGCTCGCGATGGCCTCGAGCTCGCGGCGAATGCTCGCGTGCTCGAGGACGCGCACGCTTCCGTCGTGCGCGAAGGAGAAGCGTTCGTCGACCTTCTCGCGCGCCGGTACCCGTTGCAAGAGGTCGCGCTGAAGCTGGGCCAGCAGCGTGGCTCGCGGCGGCTCGACGAAGCGGTCGTCGTGCTCGAAACCGGCGATCTGGTCGAGCGCTCTCACGTGCTCGCGTCCCGGCCGACCCCAGAGGTGCAGCGGGGGCGGGTCGTTCGGGTCGAAGTCCTCCCAGAAGCCCTCGCACGGGCTGAGCGAATACACGCAGGCCTCGCCCAGCCGGCCGAGGCGGGCCAGGAGCCGGTGGAACACCGGCGCGAAGTGCGCGAACCCGAAGAGATGCACCGGCGTTGCGTGAGCCTCGCCGGCGCGTTCGAGGTGCGCCGCGGCTTCGTGCAGCGGGACGACGCCGCGCGCGCGGGCGATGCCGTCGTCGCCAAACATCCCGAGCCACACCCGCCGCTGCCATCGTTCGGTCTCGGCGTGGCGCGCGTCGAGCGTCGTTCCCGTCCGCCAGCCAGCGAGCATCTCTTCGCGGGAGTACGTGTACTCCTCGAAGAGCCGGCCGATGTGCGCGGCGAGCTGCACCCTGCGGGCGGCGACCGCGTCGTCGCCCTCGACCGCCCGGAGATAGGCGCGCACCGGGACGAGCTCGGGCTCTTGCAGGAACGAGTCGTCGAGGAGGAGCGTGAGGGCCATCGCCTCGAGCTCGTCGGACGCGGCGACGCGGACGCGTGTGCGCTCGGCGACGATCTGCGCGGCAAAGCGCGTCAGGAGCATCGTCTCGAGGTTGGCCGCGATGCCGCAGACGCGCGCCATGCCGAGCCGCACGTACCGCTCCAGCATCGCCGTGGGGATGACGACTCGTACGGGCACGAGCGCGCCGTCCCTCGCTTGCTGCGCGCGCACACGTTCCGCCAGGACGACGAGGAGCTGCTCGGTGTGGTTGGACGAGACGAGACGGACCATCGGGCGAACGCGGTCGAGTCACCCTAGCCGGGCGACGGGCCGGCGCCTACGCGCGCCTGCGAAGACGACTACGGTCCAGCCTCCCGCGATGAGCGCGGCGGCCAGCGCGGCGATCGCGATGATGTCGAACGCCGCGGACCATCCCGCGCGATCCACCATCGAGCCCAGGACGAACGGCGCCGCGGTGGCCCCCAGGTAGCCCGCTCCGTCGATCATTCCGGTCGCCGTCGCGGTTCCCCGTCGGCCCGCGACGTCGAGGGCGATCGCCCCTGCGAGGAGGGAGTACGGCCCGAGGAGAAACAGGCCCACGGCGCCGATGAGAACGGCCGCGGCGAGGGGGTTGCGCGGCGAGGCGTGCGCGAGCACGAGAACGAGGGCGACGACCACCGTGAGCGAGGCCGCCATGATCGGCGAGCGCCGCCCGGGGCCCAACCGGTCGCTCAGGGGTCCTACACTGAGCGCCGCGACCACTCCCGCCGCGGGAAAGAGAGCGCTCTTGATGATGGCGCCCGAGACCTCCTGGTGACCGAGGGCGCGCGACATCTCGAACAGGTAGGTGGGAGTCCAGGTGAGAAAGCCGATCCGGATGAACGTCAGCAGGCCGCTCAGCGCGATCGCCGTCCAGAGAGACCCTCGGGCCAGAAGGTCGCGGACGATGACCCCCAGGGGCACGGGCTCTTCGACGGGAGCGGCGACCGGGCCGGCGTCGGTCGTGGCAGCGCGCGCCGCAGCAGGCAAACAGGCGACGGCGGTGCCGCTCACGAGGGCGAAGAGAAGCGGATTGACGACGAAGAGAGCGCGCCATCCCCAGCGCGCGACGAAGCCGCAGAGGGCCAGGGCGAACACGTTGCCGAGCTCGTAGCTCGTCGCGAGAAGCCCCATCACGCGACCGTGCACCTTCGGCTCGAACCAGCGCGAGACGACGTGCACGACACCGCTCCACCCGCCAGACTGGAAGAAGCGGTTCGACGCGGCGAAGACCGTCATCGCGAAGAGCGTGTGCGACGTTCCGATCGCCAGGGAGAAGACGACGGAGCCCGCGACGGCCACGCCGATGACCCGCCGCCCCCCGAGGGCGTCGCCGGCGGCGCCCATGACGAACTTGCCGACGGCATACGCGAGCACGGCAATCGACAGAACCCTGCCGAGGTCGGCCTTCGCGTATCCCTCCGCGACGAGGAGGGGGATCGCGGCGTCCACGTTCGCCCGGCAGAGATAGAACGCCGCATACCCGACGAAGAGCATGACGAGCAGCGACACGTGGGGCCGGCGCATGGAGCGCGCAGAGAGTACGCCAGCACACCCCGCTATCGTCGCCGTCAGTCGAAGTGGAGGGGGCGGGATTCGTCGCCGAGTCCTTGCCCGCCAGGGAAAGGCCGAGCCGCTAGAACGCCCGCCCTGTCCGCGGAGCCTTCGCCCCGCGAAGGCTCTAGCGGAGAGGGCGGGATTCGAAAGCGCCCAAAGGGAGCGCGTCGGCACGGCGCTGACCGGGCATCGCGAGGTTACATCAGAGGTTACCCGGCCGGCGGATGCCGATGATGCACTGAACAGCACCGAGTTGGACCGCGACTTGGACCGTTCGAGTCCCGTGGCGGACGATGACAGGCTCGTGCGGGCAATCGAGCAAGCGTCCGAGGCAGGGCATTTCGACGTCGTCGCCCTCCTAGCCGGCGAGCTACAGGCCCGGCGCCTTGCCCGCGCGGGGGTCGCCAGCCTAAGCACGAGAAAGCGGCACAACCGCGGATAGCGCCGCGGCCGGCAAGCGGAACCGACGCCGAGCAGTAGCGACCGGGCGCTCGCGGCGGTTCCCCGTCTCCCCCGCGGAGCCTGGCGCCGCGGTGGCACCCTGTGCCCCGCGACGGTACTCTCGAATCAGGACGAAAACGCGTGCTGGACGACGACAAAATAAAGCCACCGCCCTGCGAATGGCGGGCGGTGGCGTTTTCGGTCTTTCTTCCTGCCGGGCGCGCTAGCGCGCCGATGCAGCAGAAGACTCGGCCCGCGCCCGATTCGGCGCAGGTCGCAGAAATCAACCGGTCTTCACGCCCATGTTGCACATGCCGTTAGTAGGTGGCCGCTTGCTTTCCGAAGTCAAGTAGACGCCTCCTTTTTCTCTTCCTGGTGGGGCTCCAACCCTCCTGCTGGAGGTATTGACCTAACGGATGATGGCCCCGCAGGACGCCAAGAATCTCGCTCGCTTATAGCGGCGCGTACCGCAGATGGTGCCCAGATGAGCAGGTAGCCGTGGTTTTTTGCCATCCACCCGCGGTAGGGCAGCGTCACGACTCCGCTAGTTTCGCCGCGACGCTCGCCAGGCTGCCCGAGCCCCATCTGATGTATACGGAACAGCTTCACTGGGACGTTCGATGTCAACGTGAGCTGCGGGGCGTCGGTCATCATGTTCATCTGTTTCAGCATGAACGGTGCTTCGTCTGCGGTCTCTACCTCCACGCATTGAGTGCAGACGTTGATCAGGCCGTCGCTCGAGAACTTCAGGTTCGCTCGGCCGGAATACTCCAGGCGCTCATTCGCTGTACCCGATGGAAATGACAGCTGAACGGGTTGTTGGTCAGTTGGACATGAGCCGACGAGCCATTCGACTTGCTGGTTCTCGCGAAGGAACGGGACGCGAGCAAGGATCCCAGTGCACTCGACCTTATGCGGGGCCTCCTGCTTGCGAGGCGACACCACCTTGTACCTACTCACCGTTGTGATCTCGGCGTAGAGGCGTTCGCTGGCGGCCCCCGACGGTTGGGGCCCATCGGCACCCTTGCGGAGTGCCAGCTCGGCGCCGGTGTAGAAGCGGATATCCACCGTCTCCTCGTAGTCGGTACGGTACTCGCCCCCAGTCGTCGCTTCCGCCAGCTCTCGAAACAGGACCTCTTCTAACGCCTCGTGGATGCGGTAGAAATCGTAGTGTTCCCTGTTCGTCACCACCTTCTCGAGGACGACAGCAGCGATTTTACGTCGAAGCTTGAACAGGCTGCCCTTGTTGAGTTGTCCAAGGAACTCGCTGTCCACCATTACGATGCTGGCGAATTTGCTCAGCTGCTCCTCGACCTCGCGAAAGTGAAAGAGTGCAGCGACGACGACTGCCACCAGGGCAGCCATCCCAAATGTTTCACGACTTCCTGCCAAACTCCGGCCGCGACCCATCGCTCCGCGGCGACGATGATGGAGACACCCAGCAACGCGAAGATGATGAGTTGTGCCCACCAGAATCGGAGAATGCGCATATCCCCGGAGCTTACGCTGCTGGGGCGCGGATGAAATCGTGACGATCAGCTCGTGGCCAGCAGGAGGATCGAAGCGTTCACGCACGCATTCAGTCCGATGGCGATCCACCCGTGCTTGTTCAGCCAGCGCGCTCGCGCGGGAAACTGTATCCGCCAGCCGTAGTAGAGGACCGAGCTCACGACGATGAGCAGCGCTGGCCCCACAAATGGCACGAGCAGGCTTCCGTAGATGGGCAGCAGCCATCGTCGATCGGGCGCACTCACTGGCCCACCGTGCCGATCATCGCCGCCACGATCATCTTGAGCGCCTCCTTCATCGCGGAGCAGGCGTGGACGGAGCCAAAGCGGACCGGCTGGATCTACTACTGGCCGGACGGGAACAAGAACCTGACCGGCTACGTCGTGTGCCCGAAGTGCGCGAAGGACCCGCCGGGGAGCGCCACGCCGACGAAGCGCAAAGCGCGGAACCATCGGTAGCCCGGAGGCGTGCCGCACGTCGTACCGGCCGCCTTCGACATTTGCTCACGTCCCGCGGCCCTTGCTTTGTCCTCCCGTTCGCGCAGCATGGCGCTGATGCCGAGGTCCGCGGCCCAGGCCCGTCATCCTAAAGGTCTCGTTGAGCTTTGGGTCGACGAGTTGCTGTTTGTCTTTGAGCAGACCGAACGAAAATATCGCCGTTCGTTGGACCGCGGCGCCCCGCGAGAGGAGATCTTCCGCAGGTTGCTGAAAGAATTCCTTCCAAGGAGGGTCGGCGTTGCGGCCGGTCACGTCATCTCCTACGGGCCCGCGTGGTCTCAACAGTGCGACGTCATCGTCTACAACGCGGCAGAAACACCCGTCTTCTCGCATGACGATGGCCATCAGGGTCATGTCCTCCCGGTGGAAGGCGTCTTTGGAGTAGTCGAGGTCAAATCGGTACTGGGCGTCTCTGAGTTCAAGGACGCAGCCGCGAAGATCGCGGCGTTCAAGCGCCTATGCGCGGCCGTCAAGGTGGGCGCCCACACCCTTGCGGATCGCTTTGGCGCAGTGGTCGCCTACCGGCTTCCGAAGGGGTCGACGAAGGAGCGAGAGGCACACATTGGTCGGTTGCTCAGTATTGCGGAGGGAATGCCCGAAGGAGAACGTCCCGATGACATCCTGGTGCTGGGTGAGCGAAGACGGGTTGGCATCACGGGAAGCTACTTGATCGCGCGAGTTCCCCAGGGGTCACCCGACGGCCCTCTCGGCTACACCGTTTTGCAACTCGGCTACCGAAACCTCCCGATCTTTCTCCTTCACCTGATGGACGAACGGCTTCGTCGGATCCGAACCGGGATGCCGGATGCGCACTTCCGCTACTTCCTGGAGGACGGCACGGACCTGCGAGCCTCCGGGGATCGAGACGAGAGGGCCGAACGCAACATCGGCTCAAGCCCGATGCACGAGGCAACAGCCAGAGCCCTCCAGACAAAGTCTCGGATGAAGATGTGTCCGAGCTGCGAGAGCAAGGCCTTTTCAGTCCACGAGGATGCGTATTTTTTGGTCGCGGCAAAGGACTTTCACTTCGGCCGCCTAGGAGCGCCGTACCTGCCCGTCGCAGCCGTCGAGTGCGTGAACTGCGGTCTGCTCCTGCTGCACTCCGCGAAGACACTCGGATTGACGCCGTGAACCGTCTACTCGAGTAGCCGCGCTGCTTCGACTTGCAAGGCGTCCGCGACCCGCGCCAGCGAGGCTAGCGTCAGGTTTACCTCGCCGCTCTGGATCTTTTGCCAGTGGCGCCAGTGCAGCCCCGCCCGGTGCGCGGCCTCTTCCAGCGTGAGCTTGGCGTCCTCGCGTAGTCGCCGCGCGTTGGCAGCGAGCCTTTGGCGGACCCTCCGCTCCGACGCGGTGAGGCGCGGCACCCGGCCACGCTACGGAGGCGCGTGCGTTGACCACCACGCCACATATGGCGTAGCCAGGAACGATGAAACCCTGGCCGATTGCTGCGGGATGCGCCGTCCTGTCGTTCGCTGGTTGCTCGAGTGGATCGCCCACCACGACGACCACAAGCCCGCTGACGACCTGCGACGTCACGACGCGGCAGGGAACGTACCTGTTCCAGTACAAGACCGTCTCGGGGAACTGCGGCACCATCCCCGATACTCTGCAGAATATCGCCGTCGACCAGATGATGAGCGCGCAGAACGGGTGCAGCGTCCTGATGTCCCAGTTCAGCGATGGAAACTGCGTGCTGACGGGCGTCATCGCCTGCCCCGCAACGGGGGGCACGCAGACCATCACGGAGGTCTCCGTCGAGCAGAAGGCGGACGGGAGCGTCATCACGGGCGAGGTGACGTTTACATCCGCAATGTGCACGGGGACCTACGACTTCACCGCGACCAGACAGTAGGTGCTACGGCCTATCGGGGGCCGCAAGCCGATAGAGTGCATCGGTGAAAGGAGCGCCCTGCGCCGGCGGCAACCGGCGGGGCGCTGCGTGTCGACGTGGGGTCGAGCGAGGAAAAGGGTACATCCGCGGGCGTGTCCGGCAAGACCGGCGATTCGAGGGTCGATGAACTGAGGGAGCAACTGCGCGCCGATTGGGAACGCCAGAGGGCGCGCGACAAGGCGAACGCGGAGGAACTTGGCCGGCGCATAGTCGCTCACGTCCGAATGGAGCAGGCGGCCAAGGCTGTCGCTTCGGAGCGCAGGTCAAGGGTGCAAGTCCGCGGCTTGAACACCGAGGACGAGCGGACGGAGCACAAGGAACGGCTCGCGGAACACCAGGCGGCGCTAGCTGAGACCGCAGGGGCAGTTCAGCGGAAGCACGCGCGCAAGCGATACAAGACCCCAGCAGCGCTGGAGGCAGCGGTGCGCGACCAGTGTGCGGCGGAGTTCGGCACGATCATGGGCTTCGCGTTCGACGAAGAGAAGCTCGTCCCGTTTCTTCAGCCGGTCGCCGAGTTGTCCGCCACGGTCGAAAGGCACACGCGCGAGGTCTACACGCGGCTCCGAAAGGCGATCAACGAGGCCCGTGCTCTTGCCTACCGTTTGTCGCGCGGCGCTGGAGGGCCGGCCGGTCGCGCGCTGTTCTACATGCGGGGCGTTCTCCCAGTGCTCCCACCGCTGACCGAGCCGCCATTCGACCAAGTGTCCCCCACTGGACGCGCGGCGCTCGTGCGCGAATGGGACGAGCGGGTGCGCGAGCTCTACGGCAAGGAGCTCGCGGACAGGGAGCTTGCGGTGTTCACCCTGCTCTGGGGGCAGTGCCCTCGCGGTACCTACAAGGCGTTGCTCAAGGGCAAGCCGGGGATGACGGTGAACCAGGTACTCGCCGAGGAGGTCAAGCGCGTCGCACGCGTGCGAAAGCCACCCCCAGAAGGACCAACCTAGAGGGGGCACCCCTCCGCGTTGCGGAGACCCGTGCGCCGCGCCTGCCTACGTTTCGCGGCATGGCGCATGTGGATACCACTCTCGACGGAGCCGAGCGGCGCGCCCTCCGCGCTCTCGTAGACCGAATCGGCGTTCTCGCGGCTGCCGCCAGCCTTGGGGTGAGCCGGGAACCGATTACCCGTGCGATCGCAGGAATGCCGGTACGTCGCGGCACGGTTGCCATCCTCCAATCCGCGCTCGCCGACCGGCGCACGGAGGCACCCGATGCGACCTGAGAATCCGCGTGTGCTGGCCGTTGTCGCGGCCCTTGTGGGGCTGGTCGACGCGCTCGCGGCCGAGCGGCGGGATGGCGAAGGCGATGAGCTTGTCTCGTTGGCCGACGCCGGGATCGAGCGCCGCGCCCTTCGACGGCTGCAACGAGAGGGCCGGCTTCCTGTCGAGCGAATCGGGCGAAGGCTGTACACGCGCCGGAGCGCGCTCCTCGCGCTCGTTGGAGTCACCTCGGGCAACGCCCCGAAGCGAGCTCCGGCCCGAATCCCGCCCAGGCGGCGCGCGAGCAATACGGGCGCATTGTCGCCCTTCGAGGGCGGAGTGCATGACGGCCGTGGACTGGCTCCGCATTTTCCTTGGACAGGCGGCCGCGCTGCGCCGACGAGAGGCGACTCGCCACCGGCATGGCTGCGCTTGGCGGACCTCTCTCGCGCCGAGGCAGCGAAGTATCTCGCGAGCGCTCAGCAAGCTGCGGAGTTAGCGGCGCAAGCGGCCCGGCAATACGCGCGCCTCGCTCCCGAGCGAACCGACGAATTCGAGCGCGCAATCGGCGGGCTACGTTCCGAGCTCGACGAACGCGACGGGCAAGCTGAATCGGTCGCGATGGCAGGGCGGGCCAAGGCAGGGGGGGCTTGATGGCAATGCCAGCCCCCTTCGAGCGGCCTCGGTGTTCCCCTGGTCCCTGCCGCTACACGGAGGCCGGCGTCTGCGTGCACTGCAGGCACCCGCGGACGAGCGGGAGCGGTCCATCTCGCCGACGGGTGGGGCGTGGGCACGATACATCGCTCCCGGGCGGGCCCGCGACGCTTGCGGACATTGAGCAATGGGACGCGGAGGCGTCCAATTCCGATCCCCCGCCCGGGAGCCAACCGGCGGCGAACGCGGACGGGAGCACGCGCGACGTTTCCCCGACCTCAGCAGCGCCGTGGGAGCGGTTCGTCACGCCCGCGCCGGAGGAGTGGTTCCAAAAGCCCCCACCGGGGCGCACTTGGCTTCTCCGCGACGGTCGCTTTCCGAACGCGGAGGGACTGCTTCCCCTGGGCAAGGTGGGACAGCTCATCGCGGAGGGCGGCGCCGGCAAGACCATGGCCATGTTCCAGCTCGCGGTCGCGGTGGCCACGGGCGTGCGCTGGCTGGGTACCTTCGATGTAGCAACAACAGGCCGTGTGTTGCTCCTGGTAGGCGAGGAGGACGCCGAGGAGGCGCATCGCCGGCTATTTCGCGCGCGCCGCGCGATGAACGCCCCGACCCCAGAGCCTGACGCGATCGTTTTGCTGCCGCTCGCGGGCGTCCCATGCCCCGATGCTCGACGCGGGATGATCGGGGTAACTTCGCTGGACGCTCCATTCCTGACGTGGCTCCAGGAATGGCTCGTTGCCCACGGTCCGTGGGCCCTCGTCATCGTCGACCCGCTCTCCCGCTTTGCAGGGCCCCGATGCCGAGGTCGACAACGCGGCCGCTACACGTTTTGTTCAGGCGCTGGAGTCAATCGCGTCGCTCACTGGGGCGGCCGTTCTAGTAGCCCACCACACGAACAAGCTCGCCAGACGAGGCGGGGCGATTGAAGCCGCAGCCGGCCGCGGGAGCTCAGCGCTCGTCGATGGGGTTCGCTGGCAAGTGTCGCTCGGCGTCGAGCGGCTGGAGCTCGAGGACCCCGACCAGCGCGAGCGGTTGGGCGAGATCGTCACGTGGAGTCCGATACGAAAGTCGAACTACAGCCGCCGGGCCGATGACCTGCTCCTGCGGCATGACCTCGACAACGGCGGGGCTCTCCTCCCCCTGGACGACGCCGACCGTGAGACCGTGCTGACCGCACGCAGCGGATACAACCGCGCGAGCCACGAAGACGGCGCAGCGTGAGGCCGAGCGGGAGCAGATGCGAACGGAGCGGCAGCGAAAGGAAGCCGAGCGACGCGCCGCCCTCGGGTCCGAGAGGGAGGAGGCCATCCGGCAGCGGGACGACGGCCGACGACGCGGCGGCGAGAGAGACATTGGCGACCCATCCGAGCGCGCCCGTGCGGGACCTTGTTGCGCTGCTCCGTAAGGCGCTCGCGTGCGGAGGGACCCGCGCCCATGCCGCAATTGTTCGCGTCCGAGGATCGAGATGAGCGTTCCTGCTGTTCCCACTGTTCCCGCCGTTCCCAGGAACGCCCCGCCGGGAACGCCGTTCCCCGTTCCCGGCGTTCCCCGCCGGACCAGGGGGGTACGGGGGGATTTAGAGAGCGTGCGCGACACACACTCCGCAAGGCAACGGTGCCGGTTTGCGGAAGTTTTCGGAACGCGAGAGTGCACATAAAGCGCGCCAGCGGAAGAGGAGCAAAAATCACCGACGGCGCCGACGAACGGCCGCGGAATTGGCGCCCCGAATGGCGACCGCCGAAAAAACGTCGCGCGCGCGCGCGAGGGGCGATCGCGGCTATTGGCCCGTTGCCTTGCGCCCACGAGCTCCGCATCGTAGCCCGTCGCAACCGTCGTCGTGCGCGAGGACCGCGATCGACCCGAGGTGCTCGTCGGCGAGCGATGTCGGATGCGAACGGGGCGCTCCTCGAGGTGACTGGACCCGCGGCCCCCGGAAGGTGCTGCTGAACGGCTCCTGAACGGCGACGAGGCCGAGACTGGAAGCGTGGCTCCGGGCGGAGTGGCGGAGCTGGAAGCGACGTAGGGCGGAGCGAACAAGCGGGCTGGTGGGCGATGCCGAAGACTGGCCGGCCGTCGAAGCTAGACGACTTCGTCGCCAAGCGTATCTGACGACGCCGTCGCCGCATGTAACAGCCAGCAATGCGCGGCAGTGAGCTCCGCGGGCGTAAGCGTGCCCGACGCTGACGGACTGGATGCGCCGTCGGACGCTCGGGCGTGGAGCCTTGGACGACCCTTCAGGCCGATGCTTAAAAGGGCGGACGCCGGGGCCGACGACCATCGCGGCCAAAGTCCTCAGCACGGCGGCCGAATTGCGGGACGTGGCAAGCAGGCTACGTCCCGGTGGCTCGAGAGGCGGCGCTTGGACTGCGAGGCTCCCCCCCAGACCCGCGCCCGGGCCTTCGCCCGCTCCGGCCTACAGCGACCTGCCGACGGCGACCGATTGCTCGCACGTCTTGCTGGGGGAACTGCACGGCCGAGAGCCGTGGGCGACCATCGGCGTCCGACGGCGCGCCACAGCATTGACGCGCCGCCGGACACGCACCGTCCGGTGTGTGACCAGAGATGACTTACTTCGCTAGCGAAGCTTGCAATGATTAACCGACGGACACACACTCTCTCCATGGCCAAGCGCACCGGAAACCCGCTCCTTGCCGTCGCCTACATCCGGGTTTCGACCGACGAGCAACGGCTTGGGCCGGAAGCCCAGCGCGCCGCCGTCGAGGCGTGGGCGGCCCGCGAAGGCATCTCCGTTGCCGCGTGGCACGTCGACCAAGGGGTGAGCGGGGGAAGTGACCTTGGCGACCGTCCGGCCCTTGTGGCGGCCCTTGGCGAGCTACGTGCCCTCGGCGCTGGCGTGCTCGTCGATCGCCAAGCGGGACCGCCTGGCCCGTGACGTGTACGTGGCCGCGACCATCGAGCGAGCGGTCGCGAGCGGCGGCGCCCGAGTAGTGTCCGGCGGACGGGACGGCGAATGGGGACACCCCTGCAGATGCGTTCATGCGGACGATCTTGGACGCGGCAGCGGCTTACGAGCGCGCCCTCATCCGCGCACCGGCACCAAGGCCGCCCTGGCCGCCAAACGCGCCCGGGGCGAGCGCTCCGGGGAGGTGCCCTATGGCTACCGCGCCGTCGACGGGGGGCCGGCTGGTGGCCGACGAGGCCGAACAGGCGGTGCTTGCCGCGGTCGCAGAGCTCCGCGCCGCTGGCCTATCGCATCGGGCCATCGTTGCCGAGCTGGGCGCACGTGGGCTGATGTCACGCGTCGGCCGGCCATTCGCCAAGACGCAGATCGCACGCATGCTGGCGAGGGCCGCCGCATGACGGAGCGCTCACCCCCCACACGCCAGAACAAGCCGCCCATCCGACAGAAGGTGTTTGGTACGTCGCAGCGAGTGCAGCTGCACTCCTCGGAAATCCAGTACTTGCCGGGCTAACGGGCGTGCGCTTCGCCCATACGTAGCCCCAAGGACGAAGGACGGGCGGACCGCCATCCGCCATCTCGGGGGTCTCAAGGCATCCTGCGTCCTGGGTCGGCTGGACGGGCAGTGTGACCACAGTGGCAGCAGGCCGGGGGACCTGCGCACGAGACGGCGCCGTCTGCTCGTACGACGAGCACGCTCCGAGCAGAGACAGGGCGGTAGCCGCAAGCGCGCGCATGGGCGCCAGCATATCGATTCGCTCGCGGTCGGGCGTTTTAGGGAGGAGACGCAGCGGGATAGGCACTCTAGTGCGTGACGGCGTGCTGCCCACTCGTGTGCGCCGCGCCCTGGCCGCCCTGGACCGCATCGTGGCCCGCTGGCCGCGACTGCGGACCCCGGCGGCGCAAGCACGGCTAGCGAGAGCACTCGACGTGAGCGAAAGGAGCGACGACAGTGGAAGAGATGGCCAAGGCGACGAAGAACAAGGACGAGGGGCTTTCGGCAATGCTGGGCGTCCGAGTGAGCACCGATGACCTGGCCCGCCTCGACGCGCTCGCGGAGCGCCTCCCGATTGGTACGCGCCATGCGATTGCGCGCTTCGCACTGCGCATCGGGCTGGACGCTATCGAGCATGATCCGGCCATCCTGCTGGGGGAGCCGTCAAGGGGCGAAAGGCGCCCTCCCGATGAGGGGAGCAGAACAATGAAGGATCCGAAATTGGAAGGGATGTGGGCAACGGTGCGGGACTACTTGAGCGCCGCGAACAAAGTCGTCCCCGGGGGGGCGGGGATCAGTGCTGGAAGGACGCCCGCGTGTGACTCAGACCGCTCTGGTCAAGGCGGCCATTGCACAGGCAACGCTCGTCGAGATCATGCAGCGAACATTCTGAGCGACGCAGGGCGAACTGATCATCGCCGTTTCCGAACGCATCGAGGCAGCCAACCGAGCCTCGCTCGCTATCTCGCAAGCGCTTGAGGCGGCAAACCGTGAATCCCTAGCGATTGCAATGCGCATGGAGGCCGCAAACGTCGAAGCCGGTATCCAAAACTTGAAACAGAACCGCTTCGCGAATCGCATGGCGTTGTTAGGGCAGACGATCGCGGTGATCGCGCTGACCCTCTCGGCCGTTTCGCTTGTCTTCTCCTTTCGCGCGAGCACGCCTGCAAGTCACACCGCGGCAGTTGACCCCAGGACAGCGCAGCGCCGAAGCCGCCACTTCGGAACAGAGCGCCGAAGCCGCGACTTCGGAAGAGGGCGAGCGTTAGCCTGATGCGGGATATCGGCGCAAAGAACGCGGGTAGACGCAGGAGGACTGGGACCGTAGAGCCCTTTGAACGTGCCGACGGGACCAGGTACTACCGGGGCAAGGTTCGCCTCGCCGATGGATCGCGAGAGCGCGTCGACATCGAGGAGCCGTTTTGCTTCGACAAGGCGCAGGCGCGCGCTTTCGTCACCAGGTGCAGCGCCAGGAGGACCTTCACGGGCGATTGCTCGCCGGAAAGCTCGGCCTCGCCCCGGCGCCGCTGGTGCCCGCCGAAACGGTCCGAGAATGGCACAAGCGCTGGGTGGCCTCGCGCGTAGCGAGGGGGAACACGTCGACGCGAGACGACAAGAGCCGCTACGAGACGCACGTCGACGCGCTCATCGGCCAGAAGCCGATGGCTACCGTTCAGCGCGTGGACATCGAGGGAATCGTGGAAGCCCTCGATGCGAAGGTCCGCGCCGGCGAGATGAGCTGGCACACGGCGTGGAACACGTGGGCGGTGGTCTCCAAGATGTTCCGCGACGCGATGAGCGCGAAGCAGCGCGACCTGCGCGTGCGCGACGACAACCCGTGCGAGCGCGTCGCGCCACCCGACCGAGGCGTGCGCCGAGCCAAGCAATTCCTTTACCCCTCGGAGCTCGTCGCGCTCATCCGGTGCGAGGACGTCGAGCTGGAATGGCGGCGCCTCATTGCGATCGCCGTGTACCTCTACCCGCGCGCGGGGGAGCTCGAGGCGCTCGAGTGGGAGGACATTGAGCTGGACCGCTCCATCGTTCACATCCACCGCGGCATCGACCGTGAGCGAGGCGGCACCAAAGGAACGAAGACGGGCCTCGCCCGGCGCTTCGGCATCGAACCGGCCCTCGTGCCGCTGCTCCGCGCGATGCGCGACGACAGCGGTGGGAACGGCCCCGTCGTGCCGCGGATGCCTCGCATGCGCGACCTCGCCGAAGGCTTGCGCAACTTCCTACGCCTGGCCGGCGTCGACCGCTACGAGCTGCACCACACGGACAAGACGCGCAAGGCGCTGACCTGGCACGACCTCCGCGCGACCGGCATCACGTGGATGGCAATCCGTGGCGACGACCCGCTCCACATTCAGCACCGCGCGGGGCACACGGCGTTCACGACGACGCAGGGGTACATCCGTCAGGCCGAAGCGGTACGCGCCGGCTTCGGCGACGTGTTCCCGCCGCTTGAGCCGCTCCTCATGGACACTGAACGGTCCAAGCTGCGGTCCAAGTTGGACCCCTCGCAGAGCTGGCGTCGCGGAATCTATTCGCGAAAGTCAGCGGAGAGGGCGGGATTCGAACCCGCGGCAGCCTTTTGAGCTGCGCCCGCTTAGCAAGCGGGTACCTTCGGCCACTCGGTCACCTCTCCCTCGTTCCGGAGCGGGCGGAACGTGCCACCAAACGCGTCCGACGACAAGTGCGGCGAGCGTGCTCTCGCCTGATACGGCGCGCGGCGCCGGTCACTCGGACGGGCCGCCCTCGCCCGCTCCGGGCCCGACGCCCTGGTCCGCGGAGGCATCGTCGACCACGGCAATCCCCGCAACCCCGCGGCAGTCGGCGTTGCCGGGCTGAAAGGTCAGGCCCGGGGCGCACGAGCTCGAATAGGGGTCGCAGTACGCGTCGTTGCCGTCGCAGGCGCTCGCCGAGACACACGCAGCGCCCGGACCGCCGCGCGGCTGGCACGTGGCGCCCACGCAATACTCCGATGCCCCGCAGTACGCTCCCTCGGCGCACGGCTGCCCCGCAGCGGCGCCCGCGATGCATTGCCAGGCGCCCCCCACGCTTCCGCAATAGGTACCCGGTTCGCAACGCGATCCGACCGCCGCGCAGGACTGGCCCTGGGCGACGGGTTGAGGCGCCGCGCAGACGGCGGGGTTGCCCCCCGGATTTTTGGCCGCGCAGAAGAGACCCGGGAAACAGTCGAGGTCCATCCGGCAGTTGTTGCCGGCGGGGATCGTACCCACGTAGACCAGCGCGCACGCCTCGTTTGCAGTCTGCACCTGCTGGAAGCCGACGGTCGAGTTCATCGCGGCCGCGGCGTACACGCCCTGGAGCGCGTCGACGCACGCATGGGCGTTGTTCGAGTTGTAGAGGCGTGTCTGAGCGATGGTGACCTGATTGGCGTTCGTGATGCACGCCGTGTACTCGTAGGTTTGGCAGCCTACGGCGTCGAAGCCGCACGTCGTCGAGACCTGGCACCTGGCCTGCGCCTCGTCGGTGCAGAAGTGGAGAGCGTCGTACTGCGGATCGCCCCAGGGCGGCGAGTTGACGTCGCACGCGCCGGCCGACCCGAGCGCGCCGAGCGCGAGACCAACGAGCCGAATGCGCATGGGCAATCGTTCCTGTGCAAGCTCCCCCGGACGATGGAACCTAACCGGCCGAACCGGTCATGTGCAAAGGAGCGGGCGTTAATTCGGTCTCGCCCAAAATGCTCGCCGTGACTGCACGATCGTCGTGCGATGTGCGCGGGCGCTGAGCGGAAAACAATCGCGCAACACCGCAACGCGCGACGCACGCTCGCTCACGTCAGGTCCATCACCCGTTGCTCGAGCCCGCGTCCCTTCGTCACGCCGCTGATGCGCACCTGGTTGTTCAAGAGCAGCCACAGAACGTGCGCGATCACCGTCTCGGCGTCGGCCTGTTTTCGCTCGAAGTGGACGACGAGCGCGAGACCTTCTTCGTCGAAGTCGGCCGCCTTGACCATGGCAAGCTCGCGTACCTGGGCGAGGTTCACCTGCCCCGACTGCGACCCGCGCTTGGTGCCGGGAGCTACGCGCACGTGGATCTCCTCGTTGGCCGCCGTGAGCTCGGCCATCGTGCCGCTGGCGATGATGCGCCCGCGATCGAGGACCACCGCGCCGTCGCAGAATCTCCTCGAGCTCCTGCAGGTTGTGGCTGGAGATCACGATCGTGGAGCGCCCCCTCTTGGCCACGATGAGCTGGCGCATCTCCCAGGCGACCTTCGGATCGAGACCCGCGGTCGGCTCGTCGAGGAGCACGACGTCGGGCTCGCCGAGAAACGCCTGCGCGAGAGCGACGCGCTTGGCCATGCCGTGCGACAGACTGCCGCATCGCTGGCTCCACCAGTCTTTGCCCTCGACCTCGGCGAGGGCGGCCCGCGCCATCTCCAGGGCCTTGCTCGCCGGGATGTCCTGCAAGCGCGCGAGGTGAACCAGAAGGTCGCCGACGGTCTCGGTCGCCGGCAGAATCGCGTCCTGAGGGAGAACCCCGACTCGCGAGCGCAGGTCGTCGACGTCCGTCGGGCGATGGCCCAGGACTTCGACCGAACCATCGGTCGGGCGCAGGTAGCCGGACATCATCGAGAACGTCGTGGTCTTCCCGGCGCCGTTCGGGCCGATGAGACCGTAGACGCTGCCGACGTCGATGGTCAGCGTCACGTCGTCTACGGCGGTCTTGGTGCCGAAGCGCTTCGTCAGCCGCCGGAGGCGAATCGCCGCATCGGCCGCTTTCTTTCCCTTCCGTCCCGAGGGCTGCCGCCGCGAGTCCGACGACGGTTGTTCGTTCGCGCCGGCCGCGCTCTCCGCGGGCTCCATCTAGACGTCCCTCCGCTGGAAGACCACCGCGCCTGCTACCGCGAAGCACGCGACGAACGCGGTCACGACAGCCGCCCCGAGCATGACCCGGTTTCCCTCCGGGGAGAGGAGCAACGACTCGTAGGCGTTCGGGTACAGGTACTCGTACCAGCGCATGTTCGTGTCGAGGACCTGCGTCTCCAGCATCGCGCGCGCCCGCGATACGCCGGCGGCCATTCCGCACACCCAGAGCACGAAGAACGTCGCGAAGGTGGTGAGGAGCGCCACGACCGGCGTGCGGAAGCACGAGCTGATGAAGACGGCGATCGCAGCCCACGCGCCCGCGATCGCCACGGCCACCAGCCAGAAGCGAAGTCCCCACGACACGAGCTCGCCGGCGGTCACGTACCCCTTGGACAGGGCGAACGTTCCGGCGATGGCCTGAATCGCCAGGATGACGAGCCCGACCACGCTCCAAAGGCCGAGGAGCTTTCCCAGGAAATACGACGAGCGGCGCGAGCGCACCGTCCAGAACCGGACACTGCGATGCTGGAGCTCCCCCGAGACGGCGTCGAATCCGAGGAGGGCGATGAGGAGCGGAGCCAGCCAGATGGTGACGTCGAGAAACGCCTTGAGCGACTCCGGCATGCTCGCAGCCTGAACGGCGAGCGCTGCGTTGCCGGTCTGGTGCTCGATGGCCTGGCGCTTCAGCTCGTTGAACTGCGTCGTCGAGAGGACTCCGCCTTCGGAACGGCGGCCCGCGCCCTCCATGTACGTGACGAGGTACGAGGTGACGAGCGCGCCGAGGAGGGTGACGACGCCCAGCACGATGCCCTTGGCGCTGCGGACGCTACGGCGCACCTCGCGGCCTACAAGGAGGCGAATCTCGTGGGCCGGGCTCAAGGCGTGCTCTCGCTCAAGGGCCCACCGTATAATCGAGGACCCCCCTCGACGTCACGCGGCCGTGGCGCTAGATAGCACCTGTCGCGCGCCGAATCGTGGCGCGGCGTGTGGCCCCGTCGACGCAGAAGCGTGAACCCCGCCAGGCCCGGAAGGGAGCAACGGTAGCGTGGAAGCGTGTGGCGGGGCCTTTCCCTTTTTGTTTTGTCGATTGCGTCGGCGCCCGCTTGGTCCGGGGCGCGCATGGCGTCTGCTCGGGCTCTGCTCGGCTTCCGTCGCCCGCGGCCGCTCCACAAAACTCCGAGGATGTCCGCAGTTGGAGCGTGGGGCTGGCAAGTCAGCGAACTTTCGGCTAAGCCCTTGGCTGAGGGGAGGCCCCTAGCCCCTGAGGCCGGGCGTCGCCCAAAGGTTTCCTCTATGCCGCCGGATCCGTACGGCGTGCGATTTCGTACTCGAAAGCTCAACTCTTCAGCCGCCGGTGCTCATGCGCGCGCAAAGCGCCCACGTAGGCTCCGGCGCAGCCCGAGGCCATCCGTTGCTCCGTTCAGGCTCGAGCCCGCCTTCGTCCGGTGACGATCGAAGAAACTGCCGACGTGCACCCTGCACGGCGGCCGATCGTCGTCACGACGGGGCGCTGCGCACGCTGCCTGCGTGGGATTCGTGTTCTCGGGCGGGAAAGCTCCGCTCCGAATGGCTAAGAATATCCTCGTCATCTCGTGCGACATCGCCGAGACCCGCGTTGCCCTCATCGAGAACGGCATCATTGCCGAGCTACACATCGAGAGACGGGGCGCTCAGCCCCGAGGCGGGTCGGTAGGCGACATCTACCTAGGCAAGGTCACACGCGTCTTGCCTGGGCTGCAGGCAGCCTTCGTCGACATCGGGCTCGAACGCGCCGCGTTCCTCCACGTCGAAGATCTCATCCGACCGGACGACTTCGAGACGTACCTCGCGGGCGGTCGCAAGCACGCGCTCGGCGCGGCAACCTCGAACGGGGCGGCCGTCGCGGTCGAGGAGACACCCGACGAGAACGACCTCGCGGCGGCGGAGGCGGCCGAAGGGGAAGCTCCCGTCGCGCTGGAGTCGACGGCGAGCCTCACGGAGAACATCGAGACCACCGGCGACGAAATCGGAGACGCCGAGATCGAGCCGGCATCGAGCGCGGACGAGCTGCCGGGCGCCGGCACGCCGCCGAGCGAGCCTCCCCCGCCCGGCACGATCGAAGAGAGTGCCGACGAGCACGAGGACGACGAGCTGGACGACGCTCCCGCCGACGAAGGCGGCGACGACGAGTCGGGGATTCCGCGGCCGAGGGCCAACTCGACTCGCTCGGCGAAGACGGAGTCCCGCTCGACCTGGCGTCGGCACCAGCAGACAGCGAAACCTCGCTCGAAGACGCGCCCACCGTCGTGCGGTTCGACGACTCGAAAGGCACGGCGCCGCTGCCTGCGTCCTCCCAAGTCGCCGTCGACCACGTCGATCCGCCTGGTCTCGGGCTCCTCGACGACGCGGCGCTGGACGACCCGAACTTGCCCGGCTTTACCGTGAGCGAGCCCGGCGAACCGATGCCGCGCGCACCCGCTCCGCGCCTGGCGCGACGCGACGACCGAAACGGCGGTCGTGGCCGGGGACGCCGCCGGGGTCGCGGGCGAGACCGCGACAACCGAGACAACCGAGGAGGAAACAAAGGGCCTCGCGACGGCGAGCGTCCGCCGCGCGAGCAGCGAACGCGCCAGAGTGTGCTTCCCGGAAGGCTTTCCAAGTCGACCCCGATCCGCGACGTCGTCAAAGAGGGGCAAGAGATCATCGTTCAGGTCACGAAGGAGCCCATCTCGACGAAGGGCGCCCGCTGTTCCAGCCACATCTCGCTACCCGGCCGCTACGTCGTGTACTTGCCGACGCTCGAGCACGTGGGCGTGAGCAAGCGGATCGGGAGCGACAAGGAGCGGGCGCGCCTCCGCGAGACGATCGAGAGCATGAAGCCCCCGACCGGGGGTCTCATCGTACGCACCGTGGCCGAGGGTCTGACGAAGAAGCAGCTCAAGCAGGACGTCGGCTACCTCGTCCGCCTCTGGGGAGAGGTCGCGAAGAATCGCGAAGTGGCCAAGGCGCCCAAGAACCTCCTGAGCGAGCTCGACATCGTCCTCAAGACGGCGCGCGACCTCTTCACCGACGACGTCGATCAGATCGTCGTCGACGACAAGGCGCAGTACGACCGGCTGTGCCGCTTCGTCGAGATGTTCATGCCCGATCGCCTGAAGGACATCGTCTACTTCAACGAGGACGAGCCCATCTTCGACGAGTACGGCATCGAGGACGAGATCGCGCGCGCGCTCTCGCGCAAGGTGCCCCTGCCCAGCGGCGGCTACCTCATCCTCGACGAGGCGGAAGCGCTCACGGCGATCGACGTGAATACCGGGCGCTTCGTCGGCAAGGGCAGCAAGGACATGGAGGAGACAATCCTCAAGACCAACCTCGAGGCGGTTCAGGAGATTGCCTACCAGCTGCGCTTCCGGAACATCGGTGGCTTGATCATCCTCGACCTCATCGACATGGAGAGGGCCTCGAACCGCGAGAAGGTCCGCAAGACGCTCGAGGAGCTTCTGCAGCGCGACAAGGCCAAGACGACGCTCAACCGCATCTCCGAGCTCGGGCTCATCGAGATGACGCGCAAGCGCACGCGCGAGAGCCTGGGTCGCTTGCTTCACGAGCCGTGCTTCTACTGCGACGGCACCGGGACACCTGCAGTCCAAGGAGACGATCGCGTTCGACATCCTCCGGGAGATCCGTCGAAGGCGCCAGGACCTGCCCGGCTATACCGTGCTCGTCAACTGCCATCCTGCCGTCGCCGACCTGCTCACGGGAAGCGAGAAGGCGGTCCTGCACGAGGCCGAGAGCCGCTACATGCGGCGCATCCAGGTGAACTCGCGAACCGAGTACCATCTGGAGCAGTTCGATCTCGTCGGGAAGTGACGCGGTGGACCAGCCGACCGGGCGAGGGCTCCATGACGGATGAGGACGACAAGCGAGAGGATGATCTGCCGCAGCCCGAAGGGAGCGGCCGTCACGATGCTCGCGTCACGATCAACAAGGAGTTCGAGTCTTTCGACGCGTTCATCCAGGAATACGTGACCAACATCTCGCGGACCGGGGTCTTCATCAAATCGCAGCAGCCCCTGCCAATCGGCTCGCCCGTGAACCTGCGCTTCACCGTCATCATGGACGACATCCAGACCATCGAGGGCGTCGGCGAGGTCGTGCGTCTCGAAAAGGACCCGCCAGGAATGGGCGTGGTCTTCCGCGAGCTCAGCGCATACTCCAAAGACCTGATCGAGAAGCTACTCGTCCAGCGGCGCCGTTGACATCTCGGCCCGGCGCGAGCATTCCATTGCTCCCTCACGCAGGAAAAGGAGAGACCCCATGGCGTTCACGTTGCCGCCGCTTCCGTACGACAAGAACGCGCTCGCGCCTCACATCAGCGCCGAGACGCTCGAGTACCATCACGGGAAGCACCACCAGGCCTACGTCACCAACTTGAACAAGCTGCTCGAGGGCAAGCCCGAGGCGAACAAGAGCCTCGAGGACATCATCGCCCAGAGTGAGGCGGGCCCCGTCTTCAACAACGCGGCGCAGGTCTGGAACCACACGTTCTACTGGCACTGCATGAAGCCGAGCGGCGGCGGTCAACCCTCGGGCGACCTGGCCGACGCCATCAAGCGTGACTTTGGCAGCTTCGAGAAGTTCTCCGAGGAGTTCTCGAACGCCGCGGCGACGCAGTTCGGCTCGGGCTGGGCATGGCTGGTCCTCGGCCAGGACAAGAAGCTCGCCGTGACCAAGACCGCCAACGCGGATCTGCCGATGAAACACGGGCAGAAGGCACTGCTCACGATCGACGTATGGGAGCACGCCTATTACATCGACTTCCGCAACCTCCGCCCCAAGTACATCGAGACGTTCCTCAAGAGTCTCGTCAACTGGAACTACGCGCTCGAGAACTTGAAGAAGGGCTGAGCGCCAGCCACCGACTACAGCGTGATGCGAAGCTCCACGGAGAGCGGCGCATAGTAGTAAGTGCTCGGGGCGACGGCCCCGGGACTCGAGCTGTACGAGCCGTTCTGGTTGTTGAGAGAGAAGAAGGGCAGGTCGAGGCGGACCCCGAGCGCCAGATGCGCGTTGTGGGTCCGCAGAATCTGCACCCCGGCGTCGACGTAGGCGCCGAGCCCCGAGTTCTTGGCCTCGAGGCCGGCGACGCCGGGTAGCGAAAGGCTGAGGAAGGACCACGACAAGCCGCTGCCGATGTACGGGCTCATGTCCGTGTCTGCGGTGAACCAGCGTCCGCCGACGGAGAACGCGAAGTACCCGTCGGCGACGGCTTGATGACCTCCCCCGCCGGCGCCGCCGAATCGCATGTCGCCACCGACCTCGAACTGCTGGGAACCGGTCTCGTAGTGGATGTCGAGGTCGACCCCCGGCGCGGGGGTCAGTCCCTGGTCGAGCGGCGGCAGAAGGCCGACCAGGCCCAAGGCGAAGTGGGTCTTGCCGGGTTTGACCTTGGGCTGGCGGGTCTCCTGGCTTACCAGGTTGTCCACCTTCTCCGTCTCGCTGAGGGGTGTGCCCTTGACTATCGACTCGGCGATGCGGGGAGCCGCGACCATCGCTTCTTCGATGCCCTGAAGGCGGATTTCGCGGGAGTCGGCGGTGCTTCCCGGCGTATCGCCCTCCCGTGCGACCGAAAGGATCGTCACGGACCCGAGTTTTCCCAGCGAGACGCGAAAGTGAGCGCCGGGGGAGGCTCCTGCGCGCGCGATCTCGGCGCAGACGAGCTGCGCGGCCGTCCGTGCGTCGGCTTCTTCGAAGCCCTCGTGATCGCCCAAACGACAGGTGGAGCCCGCGGCCTGCGACGGCGCTGCGGGAGCTACCGGAGCTTCTTGCGGCTCTTGGGCGAGCGCCGTGGCCGGTACCGCCATGGCGAAGCAGACCGCGACGACGGCAAACGGCGAGAGTTGGGGAACCATTTCCGGGCCCTCATCGCAACCGCTGGGCCATCGCGAAGGGCGCGCGGAGCCACCAGCATTCCGCGGGTTTACGAAGCGCGACGCAACTGCGGTTCACACACCCCTGAACTGCACGTCAGGGGAGGCAAGCTGGGAAGTCAGACTCTCTTGGCGAGCTGCCTGATGGCCTCCGGCGTCGCCGCGTCCTCCATGAGGAGCGGTAGAAACACCGGCGCAACCGGAAGCTCCCGCGCCAATCGATTCAGGCTCTCGGCCTGAACTCGCTCGCGAGCGGCCCGCTCACCGGCCGCCGCGACGGCGGTGTCACCCCGGGTGTGCGAGGGCTCGGCGCCAGCCTGCTCGAGGACGGTGCGCTCGGCGCGGGAGAAAAGGGGCGGCAGCACGCCGTTGACCACCACGCGACCCACCGGCAGCCCCATTTCGCCCAGGGCGCGCGCAAGCTCGATGGTCTCCGTCGTAGGCATCTCTTCCGGAGCGGTGACGAGCACGATGGCTGAAGTCTCCGAGTCTCCGAAGAGTGCCCACGCCCGTTCGGCGTCGCGTCGCAAAAGGCCATGCGGCACGACGTCGAGGATCACCTTCGGCACGCGCAGCATGTCGAGGCCGTGGCCCGTAGCCGGTGCGTCGAGAAGGACGACGTCGTAGCGGAAGGACCCGTCGGTGCGGCGCTCGGTCGTGTGCCACCACGCCTTGCCGAGCATGGCCCACTCCTGCATGCCGGGAACGGCGCGAAGGAACGTGCGAACGTAACGATTGTCGAAGAGGGTCTTATAGAGCGCGCGGCTGTGCAAGACGAGAACGCCGTACTCCTCGAGCGCCTTCTCCGGCTGGATGTTCACGGCCCATACGCGCTCGGCCACCATGGCAATCTGCGAACCGATGGGCGGGGCCCCGAGCATCACGCTCAAGCGCTCCTTGGCGTTGCACATCGCGACCAGAACGCGCTTGCCCTTGGCGGCGAGCGCGAGCGCCTCCGCTGCGCACACGGTGGTCTTACCGACGCCCCCCTTGCCGGTGACCAGCACGAACCGCTTGTCGGCGAGCGTCGACATCGTTGAGCGCGGCGGACGCATAGCACGCGCGCGCGTGCTAAGCAGCGTCCACGCGGGACCATGGCACCGCCTACCTCGACGTTGCGGCTTTTGCCCCTCGGGGGTCTCGGCGAAATCGGGATGAACTGCCTGGCGCTCGAGCAGCGCGGGGAGGTGCTGGTCATCGATTGCGGCGTGGCGTTCGACGGTCGCCGGCTGGGCGCAGACGTCGTGCACCCGGATCTCACCGCGCTGGAGCCCTACCGAATCGCCGGGCTTTTCGTGACGCACGGGCACGAGGACCACATCGGAGCGATCCCGTATTTCTTGAAGCGGTTCGACGTCCCCGTGTTCGGTCCACGGTACGCGCTGGGGCTCCTTCGTGAGCGCGCCGCCGAGCATGACGTCCTAGGCCACGCGCGGCTCTGCGAGGTGCTGCCCCGATCGCGCGTTCCGGTCGGCTCGTTCGAAGTCGAGCCGGTCCGGGTGACTCACTCGATCGCCGACGCGACCGCCCTCGCCATCCGCACCGACGCGGGTCTCGTCGTCCACACGGGCGACTTCAAGTTCGACGATTCTCCCCCCGACGGGGAGACCTTCGACGTGGAGCGCTTTGGTGAGCTGTCGCACGAGGGAGTGCGGCTGCTGCTGAGCGACTCCACGAACATCGATTCTCGCGGTCCGACGGGAAGCGAGACCGGTGTCGGACAGGCGCTCGATGGCATCGTTTCACGCGCGAGGGGGACCGTCGTCGTCGGCGTGTTCGCGTCGAACGTGCATCGGCTGCGCATGCTGGGAGAAATCGCGCGCCGGCATGGCCGCAGAATCGTTCCCCTGGGGAGAAGCTTGGCCACGCACGCTCGCGTCGCGCGCGCTACGCCTCGGGCCACAGGCCCGCACGCGGGGTCGCCGTACCTGGAGTGGCCGAGCGATCTGGTTTGGCCCGCAGACCGCGCTCGCGAGCTCCCGCGTTCCAAGGTGCTGGCGGTGGCGACCGGGACGCAGGGTGAGGAGGGCGCGGCACTCGCGCGGCTCGGTCGTGGAGAGCATCCGGCCCTCGATCTCGGGGAGGGGGACGTCGTCGCGATGTCGAGCCGCGTCATCCCGGGAAACGAGTCCGAGGTGATGGGCGTGATGGCCGCACTCTTACGCCGCGGCGTCGAGCTGCGGACTTGGTGGTCCGATCGCGACGTGCACGTCAGCGGACACGCGCACCGCGACGAGCAGAAACGGATGATCGAGCTCGTACGTCCTCGAGCCTTCGTTCCCGTGCACGGAACGCTGCACCATCTGTCGCGGCACGCGGCTCTGGCTCACGAGCTCGGCGTGCGGGAAATCGCCGTACTCGAGAACGGAGACGTCGGCGAGCTGGGCGAGCCCGACACGGGCGCGCTCCGGAAAGCCGGACACGTGCACTCGGGGCGCGTCCACATCTTTGCCCAGCGCCCCCTTGCGGCGAGCGTCCTACGCGAGCGAGCGGCGCTGGCCGCGCGTGGGGTCGCCCATGTAGTCGTCTCCGTGGACGCGCGAGGTCTGCCGGCCGGCGAGATCGAGCTTTCCACGCGCGGAGTCGTCGACGAGGCGGTCGACTCCCATCTGCTTTCCAGCGCGCGGGCCGAAGCTCGAGCCGCGATCGAAGAGCTGGCCAAGAGCGGCGGTCGTGCGTCTACCCCCGACGCCCTCATAGAAGAAGCGGCTCGTCTCGCCGTTCGCCGGACGCTCGAGCGCGTCCTCGGGTTCAAGCCTTCCACCAGTGTTACGGTGCTACGGCTCGCTCGATGAACCTCGGGCCGACGCTCGCGAAAACGCGCCCACTCACGCGGTTGGAGTGGACTCGCTGCGGAAAATCTCCACGCGCTGAAGCACGACGTCCTCGACAGGCTTGTCTCGCGCCCCCTTGGCGACGCGCGCGATCTTGTTGATGACGTCCACGCCGACCACCGCCAGGCCGAACACGGAGTGACGGTTGTCGAGGTGGGGCGTCGCACGCTCGGTGAGAAAGAACTGACAGCCGTTGGTGCCCGGGCCGCTGTTTGCCATGGAGAGAACGCCGGCGCCCGAGTGCTTCAGCTCGGGGTGAAACTCGTCCGCAAAGCGATAGCCCGGGCCGCCGGTACCGGCTCCCAAGGGGTCGCCACCTTGGATCATGAATTCCGGGATGACCCGATGGAAGATCGTCCCGTCGTAGAGGGGAGTGCCCTTCTGCGACTGTCCGCTGCGCGGATGCACCCACTCTTGCGTGCCTGTCGCGAGGCCGACGAAGTTCTTGACCGTATTGGGAGCGCGCTGCTCTTCGAGGCGAATGACGATCGGGCCCATCGACGTCACGAAGCGCGCGTAGAGCTGTCCGGTGCCGGCGACTTGGATCTCGGGAAAGGTGGCGGTCGGCATGGCGAGCGAAGGTATCACCCTTGTCGTCGACGCGCGACGCTTGCCGCCGCCCACCATCGAACGGTATGCCCGCTCCCGCCCGCCATGCGACAGATATGGATCTCCCGCCAAGGCCCCCCCGACGTACTCGAGCTTCGTGAGGAGCCCGACCCGGTGCCCCGGCAAGGACAGGTGCTCATCCGCGTTCGGGCGGCGGGAATCAACTTCGCGGACCTGATGGCTCGCGTGGGTCTCTACCCCGACGCGCCCAAGATTCCCTGTGTCGTCGGCTACGAGGTGTCGGGCACCGTCGAACGCGTCGGCCCCGGTGTGACCTCGCTGAGCGAAGGGGACCGCGTCTTCGCGATGCCCAAATTCGGCGGCTACACGGACCTGCTCGCCGCCCCCGCGGAGCAGGTCGTCAAGATGCCCGCGACGATGACCTTCGAAGACGCGGCCGCGCTCCCCGTCGTGTACCTCACGGCACACCACATGATGCTTTTCACGGGGAGCCTGCGACGCGGGTCGACCGTGCTCGTCCACTCCGCCGCCGGGGGGGTGGGAATCGCGGCCATCCAGATCGCCAAGGTTTACGGATGCGTCGTCCTCGGGATTGCGTCCTCTTCCAAGCTCTCGTTCTTGCGCGAGCAGGGCGTAGAGCACCCGATCGACTCGGCGCACGACCTGGTCACGGCAGTGCGCAAGGTCGTCGGCGATCGGGGGTCGATCTCGTGCTCGACCCGGTCGGGGGCAAGTCGTGGACCGAGGGATACGATCTGCTCGCGCCGTGCGGTCGCCTGGTCGCCTTCGGCCTTTCGGCCGCGGCGCCCACGGGTACGAAGCGCAACCTCCTGCACGCTGTCCGCGCCTTGCTTCAGATCCGCCGCTATAGCCCGCGCACCCTGATGGACGACAACAAGAGCATTTCGGGCGTGAACATGGGTCATCTCTTCGATCGGCTAGACCTCTTGACCCCGCAGCTGAACGCGCTCGTTGAGCTTTACGAGAAGGGCCTCGTCAAGCCGCACATTGCACGGACCTTTCGCTTCGACGAAGCAGCGGCAGCGCATCAGTTCCTTCACGACCGCAAGGCGATCGGTAAGGTGTTGCTCGTGCCGTGAGCGAACCGACCGGCGGCGCCGAGCCCGCTCACCCACCTCAACGGTTGCGCGTCGGGAAGGCTGCCGACCCGTCTCTAGGCGGCTGGCTCCTGCAGCCGCGCGCCCCTCCGTGACGAACAACACCTTGACCCCCGGGGTGGGGAGTAGATACTCGGGTAGCCGACGTATAGGGCCCCGTGCGGAGGAGAGTGTGATCACCTGTCCCAAGTGTTCCAAGGACAACCAGGACCACTACAAATTCTGCCTTGGATGTGGCGCGGAGTTGCCGCGCGATGCGGCGCCCAAGCCGTTTTCTCCGCAAACGCCTCCCCAGGGCATGCGCGCGGCTCAAGCAGCCGCGGCGGCACAGCCTCAGGGTGGCGGCGCTGGGCTGGGCAGCACGGTTGCGATCTCTGCGCCCGCCGCCGCTGCACCTCGCGTCACGGCACCCGTGGCCGTCCCGCCCGTCGCGGCGGCTCCGGCTCAGGCGGCCGCCGTCGGCCCGGTGGCAGCCACGGTCACGTGCCCGCAGTGCGGGCACATCAATTCGCCGACGAACGTCTTCTGCGGCTCGTGCGGCTTTCGGCTCGGCGGGGCAGCCCCTCGGCCGGCTGCCCCGGCGCCGGCGCCCGCGAGTCCCGAGCCGGCCGCGAACGCGATGATCCTCACCGCGCTCCGAGCCGACGGAACCGAGGCGGGTACGTACAACATGCCCTCGAACGGGGGCACCGTCGGACGCGAGACCGGGTCGATCTTCGCGGGCGACAGCTACCTCTCTCCCCGCCACGCGACCTTCCGCATGACCGGCGCCGGTCGGGCGAACGTCAAGGACGAGGGCTCCCTCAACGGCGTGTACAAGAGGCTTGCACGCGACGTTCCGGTCGAGCTCCGGGCCAATGACGTCTTTCGCATCGGCCAGGAGATCATCAAGTTCGAGCCCCTGACGCCGCAGCCTGCGTCGCCCGACGGGGTCGAGCGCCTCGGCGCGCCCAGCAAGGGCTACGTGGGCCGTATCGCGCTGGTGGTCGGCCGCGAAGAAACCGGCAACGCCTTTCCCATTCCGGAGAGCGGCGTGCACCTCGGGCGCGAGCGCGGCGACATTCTCTTCCCCGAGGACGGGTACGTCTCTGGGTTGCATTGTCGGCTGTCGTGGGATGGACAGAAGCTCTTTCTCACGGACCTCGGCAGCTCCAATGGCACGTTCCTCCGGGTGGCAGAGGCCGACGTTCGCTCGGGCGACGTGCTCCTGATGGGGCAGCAGTTGTTTAGGGTCACCCTCTGAGGGCCCCAGTGCCGGAGGCTACGCAGCCGGACGTGGTAGCCTGCCGCGGGGTGCGATGAGCCCGCAGCGTACGATCCGCGTCGTCGCGGCCGTCCTGGAGAAGGAGGGCCGCTACCTCATCACGCAACGGAGGGCGGCGGCCGTCCTGCCGCTCATGTGGGAGTTTCCGGGCGGGCGCGTCGAGGAAGGGGAGACCGACGCGCAGGCGCTGAAGCGCGAGGTGCGCCATAGGCTTGGCGCGGAGATCGAGGTGGGCAAGCTCATCTCGTTCGTGAGCCATCCCTACGAGCACTACGTGGTCGATTTGTTTCTCTACGAGTGCACGCTGACGAGCGGCGCGCTCGAGGCGCGAATGGTCAACGCGTTCAAGTGGGTGACCAGCGCCGAGTTCGACCAGTATCCCTTCACACCAGCGGACGAAGCCTCGATGAACAAGCTGCTCGGCGTGGCGTGACGGCGCACGCGTAGCGCAGGCCCCCGTTCCTCAGTCGAGCTCGACTCCGTTGGCTTCGAGCTCGATCTTCGAGAGCTGCGATTTGCCCTCGACGCAGTCCTCTCCGCCCGCGCTCGGTGCGCCCGTAACGACTTTCGCCTGCACACGCGCCATGTGACCGGAGGCCGTCCGCGGAACGAAAAAGCTGTGCCCATGCATGCGGACGTGCGCGCGCCCCGAGTCGTCCTGCATCTCCATCCAGCATCCCATCTCCTGACAGACAGCCGTTACCTTTCCGGCGGTGGCCACGACGCGGTTCGCGTATTGGTCAGGGTTCTTGGCGATGTCGCCGAGCGAAACGAGCGGCTGCGTGATCCGCTCCCCGATGACGAGAGTCCCCTTGGGCGCGGCCGAAGAGCCGGGCGGCGGCGACGAGGACTGGGGCGAACGGTGCGAGCACGCCGCGGCCAAGGTGAAGAGAGCGACGCACGGGACGCCAGGGCGCATGGCATTTCTCTAGCACGCGCTCGGGAGCTTGCGCTCAGGCGGACGCCGGAGCTCCCGCTGCCCAGAGCGCGTACACAACCCCCCAGGACATCGCGAGCAAGACGATGAAGAGGAGGAGGCAGAGCCATTCGAGGCGACGCAACGCGAGCTGGCTCGAGACGACGCCCCAGCCGATGCAGAACGTCTGCACTCCGTTCGCGAGATGGTAGGCGACGCCGAGTGTGCCCAGCACGTAGACGACGAGGGTCGGCGTATGAAAGTGCATCTGCTGGGCAATGTCTGCGAACGACTCCGGGTGCCCTTCCTGCGTGCGGGGCTTGAGAAAGGCCAGCCACAGGTGGGCGCCGAGGAAGAGGAGGACCCCCACGGCGCTGAGCCGCTGCAGGAGGTACTTCGCGTTTCCGTAGAAGGGATAGCGAATGCCATTCGGGCGGCTCGAAGCGAGGCGACCCACGCCCCAGATCGTGTGTATCGCCAAGGGCAGCAGGACGACGATCCCGGTCAGAGCCTCGGCGAACGGGTGTGGGTACTCCGTTACCGAGCGTTGCCAGGCATCTGCCCCCTGGAAGGCCGAAAGGTTGTGCCACAAATGCGCGAAGGTCCAGACGCCGAGCGGAAGAATGGCAAGCGCCGACGCGAGACGGGCTCGCAGGAAGCTCGACACCGCTTCGGCGTGTGTCGCGTGGGGAGTAGGGTGGGCGCCTCCGCCGGCACGGATTCCGCGAGCGGTCACTGCGGGGGCACGGGGCATGGCGTGGGTCCGCTCTGGCTGTAGGCTCCTCGCGCGCCGTTGACAAGCCTTCGCAAGCAGAAGGCCAGAGGAGGACGATGGTTTTGAAGAGAATCTTCGGACCGGCAGCAGCCTTGCTCGTGGCCCTCCATTCTCGGACCGTTGGGGCAGCCGTCCTCGAGCCGCACCTCGACGTGGTAGGGCCCGATGTCGTCGACGTCGAGGTGCGACGGGCCGCGGGCTCCTGGCAGCCGGTCGCCTGGGACAGCCTCGCGGAGACGAAACGGGAGCCGGGCTCCTACGAGCTCCGTCTGCGGCTCGACGCGCGCGACGATGCGAGGGCGGTGAGGATACCCGCGTGCGCGGGGCGAAGACGCATCGTGCTCGATGGCCGCGGGATGTCGGCGCAGCCCGCCGGTCCCGTCGTCGTGCCGCTGTCGCACGGACCGCACGAAGTGGTCTTGGCCGTCGAGGTCAGCGCCTACGAGGCTCGCATCGCGTGCGGCGAGCGCCCACGGTTCGGCTCGACTTGGTCCACTGTCGAGGGACTCGGATCGCTGTCCTACCCCAGCCCGCATGCCGCGCTTGGCGGAGGTCGCGCGGTCGTCTACGTGCCGCCCGGCCACGACATGCTCGCGCCGGCGGCACTGCTCGTCGGCGCGCACCCATGGAACGGCTCGATGTGGACCTACGCAGCGTATGCGCCGCTCCTGGGCGAAGCTCGCGCGCACGACGTTCTGCTGCTGATGCCGAGCGGTCTGGGAAACTCGCTCTACGTGGCCGATGCGGAAGGCGAGTTCTTGCGAGCCATCGAGGCGCTGTCGACAGTCCTTCGCGTCGATCCACGCGCCGTCTCGATATGGGGCGCCTCGATGGGGGGAGCGGGCGCCACGACGATCGCGCTACACCACCCCGATCGATTCGCCAGCGTCACGAGCTTCTTCGGGGATTCGAAGTACGACCTCAGCACCTACGTGCACGCCATCCTGCCTGACGAGGCAGCGGCTCACCGGGTCAACGCGCTCGATGTCGTCGACAATGCTCGCAACCTCGTCGTCTTTCTCGTCCACGGAGAGGACGACAAGACTTCGCCGGTCCGGCAGAGCGAGATGCTGGCGTCCGCGATCCACGAGCGCGGCTTTGCGGTCCGCTTCGAGCGGGTCCCGCATGTCGGCCATTCGGGCGCCCTCGTCGCCCGATTCCTTCCGGAGGTCATCGCGCTGGCTGCGACCACGCGGGCACCGGCGAATCCTCCCAGGGTCACCTATCGAAGCACCCGGCCGTCCGACACGGGCGCGTACGGAGTGCGCATCGCGCGTGCGCTGCCCCAGGGCGACGCCTTCGTGGACATCGAGGGGGGCGTCGACGCGGTACGAATCAGGCGTGCCGAAGGAGTACGCGGGGTGACCCTGGCCCCGGGCGCCCTCGGGACCAACAGCGAGTCGCCCCCGGCCATCGTGGATGAGACTCACTCGGTGGACGCCCGCTGGGAAGCGCGACCGTGACCACGGAGAGGTCCGCCCGCATCGCCCCCCGCGGAGCAGGCCCCTCGCGCATCGAGAGGCTGCTGCTCGTGGCGACGCCGGCTGCGGCGATGCTGGCGGTGGCGCTCGGCTTGCGCCTCGGCGCAAGCAGTACCTTCCAGGCCGCCGTCGTCTACGCCGCGCCGCAGGCGGACGCCAAGACCGGCCTGGCGTGGCAGCTCCTGACGTTCCGCGAAGGCCGCGGCGGCCGCGAGGCGGTGTCGATTTCCGACCTGCGGCTCGTCGCGCGCGCCGCGGCCAAGGAGGTGCATTGGCAAGGAGCTACGAACGAAGACGGCGTGGCCGAGGTGCTTCTGCCCTTGCCCAGCGAAGACGGTGTGCACTTGGAGGTGACCTCGGGTGCCACGCTGCTTGCCGCGGGCGAGGCACGGTCGCCACCGCCCCTGGAGAGGTCGCCGACCGTCTCGACGTGGGCTCGTTTCGCGCGCCGCGGGGGACCAATCGCACTGGACGTCGCTGTCTCTGGCCAGCGCGTCGCGTCCGGTTTTCCCGCCAGCATCTGGGTCCGCGCGAGCGATTCGGCCTCGAGCGTCCCGCTCGCCGGGATTGCGATCGAGCCGGAGGCCGACACGAGCTTCCGTCCCGCGCTGCTGTCGGCGCGGACCGACGCGCGCGGCTGGGCCGAGATCATCGGAACACCCGTGGGGCACGTGGTCTCGATGACTCTGCACGCGCGGGCCGTAGACGGACGGCAAGGCCTCTGGATTGGAGGGCTGTTCGTGTCACCAGGAGCGGCCCATCTGCACGTGCGCCAGCGCTTCGCGCCGGACGAGGAGCCCATGGTCGACGTCGTCGCCCCTTCCGAGCACACCACCGCTGCGTACCTGGAGATCGACGACCGCCGCGGGAGGGCGTGGGCTACCGACATCAAGCTCAGCGCGGAGGGAGGAGGATTGCCTCGAGGGACCGCTCGCGTCCCGAGGCTGGCGCCAGGCTTTTACTGGGCGGTGTACGCGAGCGATCCGGAGGGCGCGGCGCATCTCGGCCCGGGACACTGGCGCGACCCTTTGCCGTCGCGCCCACGGATGCATCGGCCCTGGCGTTCGGGTCGGACCCTTCGGAGTGTGCGCCTCCGCTCGACGGCCGGGAGGCGCCGCGGGTCCTTTCCGTCTGCCTCGCGCTCGCGACGGCAACCCCGGTGCCGCGGTGGATGGCCATAGAGGGCCTCTCGATGCAGCAAGCGGCCGACGAGCGGCGGCGCATCCGGGGCATGTGGCTGGCACTGGCCGCGATTGCGGTGGCGATGGCCCTGGAGACGCTCCTTCTCTTGCGGGCAGCCGCGGCTACACGCGCACACCTTCGGGCGGCGGCCGAGGAAGGCGGCTCGGCCATGGTCTCGGCCGGTCTGCCGTGGAGGGTCGGTGTGTCCTTACTCGTGGCCGTGCTCGGATTCGTTCTGCTGGCCGCCTTCGTGGCGCGGGTCGGCTGAGGTCTTTGCGTGCGGCGGTCGCCAGACGGGTGAAGTGCGGCGGGGGCGGTTCGCGTCTAAGCTGACCTTGTGCGGGTCGGTCGCTTCCTGTCCGCTCTCTCTGCGGCTCTTCTGCTTTCGTCGCTCGTCTCCGCGCAGGACTTTGACCCCCACGGTCGCCGCCGGACCCGACCTGCGCCGCCCGCCACCGGCCACCGGCCACACCCGGCGCCGGAGAGCGCGGGCTCGGCGGCCGGCGGTCCCACGCGCGGAGCCCTCGTCGAGCGGTACACGAAGGTGGTGCTGGCTCAGCCGGGCGCCCCCTTTCCGCTGCAGCGCTTGGCGCAGCTTTACCGAGAGCGAGACGGGGGCATCGCCAAGCTCGTGGCAGACTTCGAAGGCCGCTCGCAACAGCCAGGGCCCGAGCAATACGCGGCGACGGTATCCCTTGCGGGTCTTTACAGGCTCGATGGGCGCACCGACGAGGCCGTAAGCACCTACGAAAAGGCCATCGCACTCAAGCCGGACGACGCCAACGCAGTCCTCGCGCTCGCGCGGCTGCTGCAGGACCGCGGCGATCTCGGGCCCGCCAGCGCCCGGTTCGAGCAGTGCCTGGCCGTGCAGACCGCGCGCGCCGACAAGGAGCAGACCCTTCGCACGCTCATGGCGCTCGCGCTCGACCAGAAAAATTGGAACGGCGCCAAGGGGTTTCATCGTCAGCTCGCAGCGCTCGAACCATCGAGCCTATTCGTCAAGGGCGAGCTCGGGCGTGAGCTCTACAACCGGGGCGAGTACGAGCGAGCAAGTGACGAGTTCAAGGAAGTCGTCAGGGCGGCCTCCGGCGACAACCGCGCGCTGGCGCCTGCGCTCAAGGAGCTGGGGCGCGCGCAAGCCAAAGCCCATGACAACCAGGAGGCGCTCGCCACGCTCAAGCGCGCGCTGGCCGCGGCGGAGCGCAGAGCGCGCTGCGCGCCGAGATCTACGAGATCGTCATGGAGATCTATCGCGCCGACCAGCGGCTTCCGCTGCTGCTCAAGCAGCTGGAGGACGAGCACCCAAACGACCTGGCACGGCTGGCAATCTTGGCGTCGCTCTACGAGGAAACCGGCGACTCGGCGCGTGCCATCGCGACGTACCGGCGAGCCTTGACGATCGACCCGAGGCAGATCGACATGCGCTTGCGCATGATTCGGCTACTGCAGGCAAACGGAGAGCTCGACGCGGCCATCGGCGAATACGAAGGGCTGATTCGGACGGCGCCGGACAACCCGCAATTCGTATTCGAGGAGTGCGAGGCGCTCCTGCAACGCGGCGATCGTACCCGCGCGCTGAAGCTCGTGATGGACCTCGAGACGCGCGCTGCGGCCGACGAGGAAGTCCTGGCGCGCGTTGCCGACTTCTACGCGAGAATCGGAGATGGGGAACGATCGCTGAAGGTCCTGCAGCGCCTCGCGCAAGGTTCGAGCGGGGATCCGGGGCACCTCGTCGACTTGGGCGACCGATATTTCCAGGATGGCAACCAGGCACTGGCCGTGCAGACGTGGCGACGCATCCTGTCGGTGGTGCAACCGCGCGCCAAGGCACTCGCGGCGCTCGGGGACGTGTACCTCGAGCACGACATGACGTCCGACGCGCTGAGCGCCTACAAGGAGGCCGTCGCAGCTCGAGCCTGCAAGCCTCGCCTACAAGAAGTCCCTCGCGGCGGCGTTGGAGCGCACGCGCGCGTATCGCGAGGCGCGGATCCTCTACGAGGAGATCGTCCTCAAGGCCAAGGAGAAGGGCGACAAGTCTCTTGCTCGGGAAGCCCGCACGCGCATCGTCGCGCTCTGGGGTTTCGAGCGCGTGCTCGAGCAGCAGCTGCCTGCCTTGCGGACGGCGTTCGGCGCCGTGCCGCCGGACGTCGAGGCAGGGCGGATGTTGGCGGAGGCGCAGCTGCACCTCCGCAGACTGCCGGACGCCGAGGCGACGCTCCGTCGCGTTCTCGAGATCGCACCCGGTGACGTGGAGAGCTACCTCGCGCTGGAGCGCACCCTGGTCCAGCAGACCAAGATCGCGGACGCGATCGGCGTGCTCGAGAAGCTGGCGCAGGTGGAGCCCAAGCGCGCACGGGAGCTTTACGAGCGCATGGCCCAGTATGCGCTGCAGGTCTACAAAGACGACGACGCCATCAAGTACGCGGCGCGAGCCGTGGAGCTCAACCCCGACGACGCGGAGGGTCACCGCCGCTTGGGCGAAATGTATCGCTCACGTCAGGACGTCGATCGCGCGATCGCCGAGTTTCGAGCCGCGATAGCGAAGAACGACCGCCTGTTCGTGGTCTACTTCGAGCTGGCCGATCTGCTTCTGTCCAAGGGACAGTCCGACGACGCCGACCGCCTGTTCCGGCGCGTGGTGCGCGG
Source organism: uncultured delta proteobacterium (assembly GCA_963720145.1). Lineage (GTDB taxonomy): Bacteria > Myxococcota_A > Polyangia > Polyangiales > Polyangiaceae > Palsa-1150. The sequence continues at coordinate 345,533 of CAVREO010000020.1, read as the reverse complement.
CGCTCCGGACGACGAGCTGGTAGCTCGGGCAGCCCGCCTCTCGATGCAAATCAACCTGGGGCGCCGCACGCTCGAGTCGCTCGAGCAGGAGCTCTTGCCGCTCGCCATAGGCGAGCCGCAGAGGCCCATCTTTCGGCGGCTCCTGGTCGAGATCTACGGCAACCTCACGTTTGGTCTCGTTCAGCGCGTTCGCCATAGCCCCGCCGAGGACGCCCAGGCCGCACGCGCAGCGCTCGCCCGCATCGGCTCGAGAGCGGTGAAGCCGCTGCTCGACGCCTTGGCTGACCAGGACGCAAGCCAGCAACGCATCGCGATTGACGTGCTCGCGTACGTCCAGAACCGGAACGCCGCGTTGCCGCTCTTTGCGTTCGCAACCGGCCAGGGCGAGGCGAGCCTGCGTGCGCGCGCCATGGTCTCCTGCGGCGCCCTGGCTGACGCTGCGCTCGTGCCCAAGTACGAGTCGCTCTTGATCGCAAAGGACGGGGGAGTCGACCCACCCGGGCTGGCCGAAGGCGTGGCGGTGGCCGCTGTCTGGGGCCTGGCGCGGCTGCACACGGCGAACGCCCTTCCCTTGTTGCGCCGAATCGCGCACGCGGGCACTCCCGCGATGCGCGCCCTCGCCGTACTCGGACTCGGAATGGCCCACGACGAGACGTCTGTGCCGGAGATCGCCGCGATCGCGAGCGGCGCGGATGCGGGGAACCTCGCACGTGCGGCTGCGGCGTACGCGCTCGGTGATTTGGACGCGGAGCGGGACGTTCCCTCGCTGCTCGAGCTGGCGCAGGAGGGCGACGCCTTGCCTCGACGGATGGCTCTCCTTTCGCTCGCACGCATGGCGATGGTCCGCGGAAAGGAGCCTCCCTGGCAGCACGAGGCCGTGCAGGCCATGGCGGACGCCGCCTTCGCGGGTGGGCAGGACATGGCACGGGGCCGGGCGATTCCCATGCGGTCTCCCGAACCGCCGTCGTCGCCCTCTCGATCCTCTCGAGCGGCGATTGGGTGAAGGCCCAGGCCAAAGCTCGCGAGCGCATGCCCGTTCCGGAGGGCGCGCTGAATGCCGAGTCGCTGCTGGAGGAGCTCGTGCCGCGCGAGGTGCCCGACGCGGACCGAGGCGCGGCGCTCGTCCGATTCTCGGATGCGATCCAGCGGGCCGCCCTGGCCGCACTGCGCACCTCGGGCGATCGCGCGCGAGCCGTCCTAGAGGCGCTCGGAACGGGCGAGGGGGAGCTCGAGCCCTTCGTCGCGCGCGGGTCGCGGCGGCCCCCCGGCCGCAGCCGCTCGGGCTCTAGCCGCCAGCCTCGAGCCCAGCATCATTCCCCTCGCGCGCCACCCGGACCCGGCGATTCGCGCGAAGGCCATCGTGCTCGTAGCGCGCTCGTCGAGCGACGCCGCTGTCGACGCGGTCGCCTCCGCGCTGGACGATCCGAGCGAGGCGGTGCAGCGCGTGGCACTCGCCGCAATCGCCCTGCCCGGCCGCGGCGACACCCATCCGCCCCCCGCGACGGCCCGCGCAATCGCCGCGGTCGCCAGAACGCTCGAGGGGCACGAGAGCTGGCCGCTCCGCGTGCTCGCCGCGCAGGCGCTGGGACGCCTCGGCCCCTCCGCCATGGGACCCGAAGCGTCTCGCCGGCTTGCCGACGGCTGCGACGCACGACGCCTATGCGCTGGTGCGCCAGGCGGCCCTCGAGGCGCTCGCCCAGTTCGACGTTTCCGGCAGCGCGAGCCCTGGCCGCACGAATGGCGACCGACGATGCAGAGCCTCGTGTACGCGACGCGGCGCGGGCCATTGCCGCGGGACAACGCCCGCCCGACGAGTAGACTCGGCCGCATGAACCGCGCGGTCGCTGTCAGCATCGCAGTCGGTTGCCTCGGTTGCCGCGATTTGTCGTCGTTCACCACGGGCGGCGACCGGTTCGAGGGTGCGGTCGTGCAGGGCGACTTCGTGCGCGCCGGCGTGGGGCCTCTCACCAGACTGTGTCTGACCATCGACGCCGATCATCTTCAAGATCAACCGGGCGCGATCTCGACCGACGATGGCCGGTTCCACCAAGCCGCGCTCCGCTCCATTCCGCAGATTTGGCACGACCCCCTCTCGACCCTCAGTTTCGGCGAGGGGCGCTTGAAGAACCTCGTCTATGCGGCCGGCGCAAGCAGCCCATTTGGTGACGGCCTGGGCGACGACGTCTTCGTCGTCGTTTCGCTCATGCAGTCGGGCGACGTGGAGCTAAGGCTCCTCCGCGGCGCGCCTGGTCTTGGCGTCGATGGAGCTCAGCGGGGGGTAGTGGGAACGTCTTTGCGGTGTTCGACCTGACGCGCCAGCCAGGCCCGTGCTCGTACTAGGCATCGAGTCGTCCTGCGACGAGACGGCAGCGGCCGTAGTCGACGACGCGGGGCGCGTGCTGGCCGACGTCGTGCAGTCGCAGGTCTCGCTGCATGCTCCCTATGGTGGGGTCGTCCCCGAGCTCGCGTCCCGCGATCACCTGCGCAACGTGTCCCGGGTGGTGGGAGAAGCGCTCGAGCGAGCGGGCATCCCGCTGTCGCAGGTGGACGGGATCGCCGTCACCCACCGACCCGGCCTGGTCGGCGCCTTGCTCGTCGGGGTGCAGACGGCCAAGGGCCTCGCGTGGGCGGCGGGCAAACCTCTCGTGGGTGTGGATCACCTGGTGGGCCACGTGCTCTCGGCCTTTCTGCGCCGAGGCGCCGGGGACACGCCGCCCCCTCGGTTCCCGTTCGTCTGTCTGCTCGTCTCGGGCGGGCACACGGCCATCTATCGTGTCGAAGGCCCCCGGCCGAGCGCGATTCTCGAGCTCGGCGGCACGCGCGACGACGCCGCCGGCGAGGCGTTCGACAAGGTCGCCAAACTGCTCGGGCTCGGCTACCCGGGCGGGCCGGCGATCGACAGGCTCGCCGCCCGCGGCGATGCTCGTCGGATTCCGCTTTCGGCACCCATGGCGTCGACGCATTCGCTCGAGATGAGCTTTTCCGGCATCAAGACCCAGGTCGCGCAGCTCGTGGCGGCCGCGGGAACCGACGCGTCGTCGCCGAGCTCACCGACAGGAGCGAATGAGCCGTGGATCGCCGACGTTTGTGCGGCCTTTCAAGCGGCGGTCACGGGGGTGCTGGCACGCAAGACGCTGGCGGCAGTGGAGCGAGAGGGGGTTTCGGACGTCGTGCTCGGAGGCGGCGTCGCCGCGAACCGGGAATTGCGCGAGCGCGTGACCCAATTGGCGACCGCCCGCGGAGTGCGAGCCGTCTTGCCGCCGCTCGCGAGCTGTACCGACAATGCGGCCATGATTGCGTACGCAGGGGTCTGCCGGCTTGCCGGGGGTGAGCGTGACGACTGGGGCCTCACGGCAACCGGCAGCACTTCCCTGTCTCGCCGAACGCGCAAGGGGCGCGGCCGACGGTGACGAGCAAGTTCAGGGATTCTCGCGGGAGGTCGGCGCCGGGAGCCGCGGGAGATTCGCGCGCTTGTCGCCCTTTTCGCGGTCGCGACCTGATTTTGCGCGCTTGGCGACGGTAGAACCCGCCTCGTCCTTGTTCGCGACCGGCCCATCGCTCAGCGCTCCGGGCGAGGCGAGGGCAATCACCAGCGTTTCGCCGTGAGCGCTCACCCGATAGTTGGGCACTCCGTCTTTGAAGACGACCGTCAGCTGGGCACCCGCCGCGTCGTTCGTGACCTTCATGGCCGCGATGCGCGAGTCACGGGCAGCGAGCGGGCCGGCAGCCTCGAGCGACTTGCGGCCTGGAATCTTCACGGCAAACCCGGTCGGTTGCTGCGCGCCCTCGAGCGACTCGATGGGGCCGTCCATCTTGAGCTGGATGACATTGCCGTGCCGTACCGGGCCGTTTCCGAAGGGGGCGACGTGCACCTGCTTCTTGTGCGCGGCCTTGGATGCGAGGTCCGCTCCGTCGTCCGAGGCAACGACCTGACTCTCCAACCCGCCAGGCGCGGGCGCAGGTTCGGCGGCGGGCAGCCCGGGCGCCGCTTGGGTGGCGGAAGACGCAGCGGCGATCGCGGCGGAGGCCGTCGGCGGCGCACTCGGGGGGATGACCTCCGACGCGACGGTGTCTGCGGTTTTCGGCGCACCCTCGTGGTGGGTGCTCTTGAGGACGAGGGCACCCAGAACGGCAGCCACCATCACGCCTCCCGCCATGGCGGCGGCCTTGCGCTTGGTGAACAGGCCTCGAGGCCGGACGGCATCGGCGGGTGATGGCCCGGCCTCACCGCGTACGACGCGGCGGCCGCTGGTGTGAAGACCGCCTCCAGGAGGCGGCGCCGTCGTTCGCCGCGGGCTGGGTCCCGCGCCGACGGGGTCCCGGCCGCGCTGGGCCAGGAGCGCGACGGTCGTCTTGGCTTGATTGGCCAGCCGCGCAAGCGCCGGACCGATCTGGGCCGCGGCCCGGGCGAACCCGCCTTTCATCGTGCGCGCGGCGTCCTCCAGGCCGGCGTGGTCGTCGGACGGGGAAGCGACGGGGGCCGCCTCCTCGCCCTCGGCGGCTTGCCGCGTGCTCGCGGGGACCACGGGCGCACTGGGCTCGGCGTCGGCGTATCGCAGCGTGACCACGAGCTGCGGGACGCGCGACTCGGGGTCGATGACGACCTCCACCGCGTCGATGCTCGCCGGCCTTTTTTCCCCGCTCTGAGGGTCTTCGAGCTGAAGCTCGTTGCCGACCCGGAGGAATCCAAGCTCGCTCCCGACGGTAATCTCGTTCGTTCGCGAATCGCGAATCTTGGCGCGCATCGGCGAGGCGAGCCCTTCGACGTGGAGGCGGACCTTCGCACCGGGCGCCGCCGGGGGTGCGGAATCGTCGCGCGGACCCAACGCATGCTTGAGCGCCGCCACGCTCTCGGGGTCCATCTCCGTGAATCGGATCCCGAGCTCACCGCCCCGGTTTGCCGCGCGTGCCCACGCGACCTCGCCCGCCGCCAGGACGCTTTGGCCCCCCGGGACGTCGAAGCGACACGAGAGCTGCTGCCCGGGCTCGGGCAGGTACGCGGACCGAACCTGGATGCCCTCCTCCGATACGTTCACGGCCTGGGCTTCGAACGTCGGCTCGGCCGCGCCCCCCACCTCGACCAGCCCCTCGTAGGGAACCCGCGTCGTACCCGGCGCCCGGCGTTCGTCCGTGCTCATCTCTTCCTCCGTCGTCCCCAGGCGATAGAGAATCCGACGGAGGAGGGCCAAGTTTTTCATGCCTACGCATCTGGTGCTCGACATCGAGACGATCCCCGACCCCGAGCTCCCTCGTCAGGACGAGAGTGACCGCGTCCCGCCGCCCCCGTTCAACCAGATCGTCACGCTAGGCTGTTTCTTGCTCGAGGATTACATGCCGAAGCGTCTCGGCGTCGTGGGCGAGCACAAGAGCGAAGGCGAGATGCTCTCCGATTTCGCTCAGTGGCTCGATTCCAAGAAGCCCACGGTCGTCACCTGGAACGGCCGCGGCTTCGACATGCCCGTCATCACCAGCCGCGCGCTGCGGCACGGGGTGCCCATGCCCTGGTGGTTCAACGACAGGAACACCCGTTACCGGTACTCGACCGACGGGCACTTCGATCTCATGGATTTTCTTGCGGACTTTGGTGCGACGAAGAATGCGCGCCTCGATGCCTATGCGCGGCTGATCGGGTTTCCAGGAAAGGTCGGCGTCGACGGCTCGCAGGTGCTGCCTCTCGTCCATGCCGGAAAGCTCGACGAGGTCAACGCGTACTGCCTGTGCGACGTGGCGCAGACCGCAGCGATCTTTCTCCGCGTAGAGCTCTTGCGCGGCAGCTTCGACCGCGCTCGATACCGCGAGCTTGCGCGCAGTTTGCTCGCCTTCGTCGACGACCAGCCACGTCTGTCGCCCGTCGCGAGCCGGATCGACCGCGCGCGCTTTCTCATCGAGACGGTCGAGCCGGTCCCCAGCTAGTCCGCACGCCCGCCGAAGGAGCGGACTGCACGCAACTAGTCCGCACGCCCGAGGCGCGAAGCGCCGAGGGAGCGGACTGCACGCAACTAGAGCGGGATGTTGGTGTGCTTCTTCGGCGGATTGGAGTCGCGCTTGTCCTTGAGCAGCTCGAGGCTGCGATGCAGGCGCGCCCGCAGCGTGCGAGGGTAGATGACCTCGTCGACGAACCCTAGCTCGGCAGCCTTGTAGGGATTTGCGAACGTCTCGCGGTAGTCGGTGACGAAGGCGGCTCGCGCTTTCTCCGGCTCGGCGGCCTGGGCGATTTCGTTTCGGCGCACGATGTTGACCGCACCCTCGGGCCCCATGACCGCGATCTCGGCGGTCGGGAACGCCAGGTTTACGTCGGCGCGGATATGCTTGCTCGCCATGACGTCGTACGCTCCGCCGTAGGCTTTGCGCAAAATCACCGTCACCTTGGGAACGGTTGCTTCGGCGAAGGCAAAGAGCAGCTTGGCCCCGTGCTTGATGATGCCCCCGTATTCTTGATCGGTTCCGGGCATGAAGCCGGGTACGTCCACGAACGTGACGAGCGGGATGTTGAAGCAGTCGCAGAACCGGACGAAGCGCGCCGCTTTCATCGACGAGTGAATGTCGAGCACTCCCGCGAGGACGGCCGGCTGGTTGGCCACGACCCCGACGGCGCGACCGCCGACGCGGGCGAAGCCGACGACGATGTTCTGCGCATAAGCCTCGGCGACCTCGAACAGGTATCCCTCGTCGACCACGGCGCGCACGACCTCTTTCACGTCGTACGGCTTCGTCGGTTCGAGCGGGATCATCGTGTCGAGCTCCTGAACCTCGCGCGTGGGGGGGTCCTGCGTGGCGCGGAAGGGCGGGTCCTCCTGGTTGTTCGCCGGCAGGAACGAAAGGAGCTCGCGCGCCTGAGCCAGACAGGTTTTGTCGTCCGGCGAGGTCAGGTGGCAAACCCCACTCTTCGAAGCGTGTGTCGCGGCGCCGCCCAGATCCTCCTTCGTGACCTCTTCGTGGGTGACCGCCTTGATCACTTCCGGTCCGGTGATGAACATGTAACTCGTTCCCTCGACCATCAGAATGAAGTCGGTGATCGCAGGCGAGTACACGGCACCTCCCGCGCAGGGTCCGAGAATGCAGCTGATTTGCGGTACGACGCCGCTCGCGAGCGTGTTGCGCAGGAAGATGTCGGCGTACCCGGCGAGCGATTCGACTCCCTCCTGAATGCGGGCCCCACCTGAATCGTTGAGCCCGATCATCGGGAGCTCCGACTTTCATGGCGAGGTCCATCACCTTGCAAATCTTCTGAGCATACGCCCCACTCAGACTGCCGCCGAAGACGGTGAAGTCCTGAGCGAAAACGAACACCTTGCGGCCGTCGATGAGGCCGTGGCCCGTCACCACGCCGTCACCCAGTACCTTCTGCTGCTCCATGCCGAAGTCCGCGCACCGATGCACGACGAAGCGGCCGATCTCGACGAAGCTGGCCGGGTCGAGCAAGAGATCGATACGCTCGCGGGCCGTGAGCTTTCCCCCGTCGTGCTGCTTCTTGATTCGCTCGAGACCCCCTCCCTGCAGGGCGCGCGCGTTCATGTCGTCCAGGCGCTGGATGGGCGGGGTCGGGGGGATCGACGGTGTGGACATGGGCCCGTCGTATAGCCCAATTCCGCGTGGCTAGGCCGCGCTCGACTTCCCCGCTATTCTCAGGCGCACACGCCCGGACACGCCCGGCGCTCCGCTGCCGATGTCGCAACCTCATTTCATCCCGCCGAACCCGTACCCGCAGTCGGGCGAAGTGCTCGACGACAAGTACCGCATCGAGCGGCTCCTCGGCGAAGGCGGCATGGGCGCGGTCGCGAAGGCGACCCATCTGCTTCGGCGTGCGCCGGTCGCGCTCAAATTCATGAGCCCCGCCGTCATGGCCGTCACCGGGGCCGTCGAGCGCTTCGTCAACGAGGGCGTCGCTGCGTCTCAGATCGACAGCGATCACGTCGTCAAAGTCTTCGACGTGGGCCGCATGCCGAGCGGTGCCCCGTATCTGGTCATGGAGTTTCTCGAGGGCTGCGACCTCTCGCAGCTCATGGCCCGCGAGGGAAACACCATCGAGCCTCGCCGCGCCGTCCACTTCACGCTGCAGATGCTCCGGGCGCTTCAAACGGCTCACGCCGCGGGGATCGTGCACCGCGACATGAAGCCCTCGAACTGCTTTGTCACGGAGAAGGACGGCGAGCCGGATTTCGTGAAGCTCGTCGACTTCGGCATCAGCAAGGTACGAACGGATGACCCGGAGGGACGCTCGGCGCAGCTGACCCGAACGAACAGCGCGTTGGGCACTCCCCTTTACATGTCGCCCGAGCAGGCGCGCTCGCCGCGCGACGTCGATCACCGCACGGACTTGTACTCGGTCGGGGCGATCCTCTACGAGATGCTCACGAACCGGACCCCGTACACGTCGGAGTCGGGGGAGTACACGGAGATCCTCTTCAAGATCTTCACGACGGAGCCGGAGCCCCTGCGTGGATTGCGTCCCGACTTGCCCGAGGCGCTCTGCGCGGTCGTCCATCGGGCGCTCACGCGGGACCCGGGCGCGCGTTACGGGTCCGCGCAGGAGATGGCGGACGCGCTCGCGCCTTTTGCCGACGACCGGAGCGCGCAGGTCCTCGCCCGCTTGCGCGGTGCCCGGGGCAGCAGGCTGCCGTCGCTCTTGCCGTCCGATCCCCCCGCGGCGGGAGCACCCCTGCCCGTCGCGGCGCAGTCCTTTGCGCAGAGCGACGGCTCGCGGCCTGCTCGCGTCGCCACGGACGTGGGCGTCACGCGCGAGGCAACCGCCGGAGGAGGACCCTCGGTCGCTTCCAGGGGTGGGCGCGGCACGCTGGTCGCGGTGGGTGTGGTCCTCGTCGGACTTGCAAGTGCCACGGCTGGCCTCTTCGTGATTCGGGCGCGATCGGCTGCCGTTCCGACCACGACGCACGAGCCGGTCGAGACCGCGGGAATCCCCGCCCCCGCCGCGACGGGCTCACCCCCCTCGGCCACAGCGCTCGCGCCGCTGCCCTCGGCCGCTCCGCTCCCGTCGGCCGTCCCTTCGGCTTCGGCTAGCGCCGCACCCAGCGCCAGCAGCGCGCCGGCGAAGCCGCCGGGGAATTCGGGTACTCTGCCGCAGACACTCGGCGGCTTGAAGCTTCACTAACACCGCGAGAGAGTTGCATGAGAGCAAAGCCTACCCTCGTTGCCCTCGTTGTCGCCGCGTCCCTTACTGCCCAGGCCGCACGCGCCCAGCCCCCAGCCGCCGTCAACACGGGCGACGTGCGCTCGCAGCTGTCCGAGCCCGCGCGCAAGGCGTGGGACGCTGCCAAGCAGCTGGCCGGCGCCAACGACTTCAAGGGGGCGCTCGTGGAGTTCCAGCGGGCGTACGAGCTGTCGAAGAACCCACGCGTTCTCTACAACGTGGGCATCACCGAGAAGCTGCTCACGCACTACGCCCGCGCGGTGGACGCGTGGGACAAGGAGCTTCACGAAGGCTCCGGGAAACTGACCGCGGCCGAGATGGCGGAGCTGAAGAACGCGATTGCCATCGTGCAGCAGTTCGTCACGACGATCGAGGTGACGGCGAACGAGCCGGAGGCGACGCTCGCGATCGACGATGACCCCGTGGGCAAGACGCCCTTCGTCGGGCCGGTCCGCATCGACGTGGGCAAGCACACTCTTCGCCTCTCGAAGGAAGGCTTCGTCGACGCCACGGTGAACGTAGACGTCGCGTCGGGAGCCCGAACTCCGGTGACGTTCAGGCTCGAGCCTCGGGCGAAGACGGCGCTCGTGTCGGTCACGGTCGGAGGCGCGCCGAGTGCGACGGTTTTCGTCGACGGAAAAGACATGGGGCCTGCGCCGTTCAAAGGCGAGCTGAGCGCGGAGCGGCACACCATCGAGGCCCGTGCACCTGGTTTCGTGACGGTCGGTCAGACGGTCGACGTCGAGTACAAGCAACCCATGAGCCTCGTGCTGTCGCTCTCGGTCGAGCGGCACGAGGGTCGCCTGCGCGTGACCGCTCCCGAGGGCGCAGCGATCGCGGTCGACGCGCGGCGGGTCGGCGCCGGCACCTGGGAGGGCGTCGTGTCGACGACAGGCGGGCACCAGCTCGTGGTGACCAAGCCGGGGTTCCAGACGTACTCGACGGAGGTGTTCGTCGCCGACGATCAGGCACGGGATGTCAACGTGCCGCTCAACAGGGAGGTCGGGACGAGCTGGGTCGCGTGGGGCATCGGTTCGCTCTTGGTCGTGACCGGAGGAATCGTCGCCGGTTACTTCGTCTTCAAGCCCGCGGATCAGAACCCATACTCGGGCACTTTGCAGCCTGGCATCCAGCAGACGGCATTCCGCGGAATTCGCTTTTGATTCGCTTCTGAGGAGGAACGGGAATGTTCAGGGTCGGGTCGAAAGCGCTGGCTGTCGGTCTCGTAGGAGTTGCCATCGGGGGAGCGAGCGGCCCAGGGTGCTCGGCGAAGAAGCCGACCGAGCTCGTACCCGGCGTCTTCACGCAGGTGCAGGTCCCGCGGGACCTCGCCCAGATCCGGATCGACGTGAAGGCCAACGGGGTGCAGAAATTCTGCCAGGCCTACGACGTCACCAATGGAACCGTTCTCCTACCGGCGACGCTCGGCGTCGTGTCGGGGTCGTCGGCGCAGACGGTGGTGACCGTCGAGGTCCGTGGCTACACCCAAAAGGCGGCTGCGACGGGCACCGATCTCCAGAGCTGCGCCGCCGCGACGATCAACGACCCGACGACGGGCGGACCGCGCATCTTGCGCCGGTCGATCCAGAGTTACGTCGATCAGCACACGCTCTTTCTGCCCATGCCCCTCAGCTACTCGTGCTTCGACCAGTGTGCTTCGCCGGACGACAGCGTGACGTGCAAGGCGGGGCAGTGTGTAGACGCGCACACGGACGCGACTACGCTCGTGGATTTCAGCCCGGCGCTCGTGGACGGATTGCAGGATTGCTTCCCCGCCACTCAGTGCTTTGCGGCGGCGGTGTCCGCAGTTCCCATCGACCCGGCCAACTGCGTGTACGGCGTTCCCGCGTTCGCCCAGTCCTCCGGGCTCAACGTTCGGGTGTTCTATCAAGACCTCGAGTGGGGCCAAAACTCGGCCACCAAGATGTACCAAGCAAACGTCACGAACTCGAGCGAACAGGAGATCCTGAACGAGGACCCGGACGAGGGTTTCGTCACCGTCGTTCCGAATCAGCAATTTCGGCTGGCGACCGGACTGTGCAACCTGGCCAAGGCGGCCACGACGCCGCCGTCGCCTCCGACGTCGGGCACCGGGACCTACCGGACAATCTCCAGCGTTCTCGTCGCCACCGGGTGCCCCGCGAAGACCCCCTTGCTCCCGATTTGCGCCAACGATCGCACGACGACGAGCGCGACGGCCGACGGCGGGAAGACGACGGACATCACCTGCAACGTTCCGGTGCCCCTCGTCCCGGCGCCGAGCGCCATCTACATGGCGATGGACGACTCGGACGAGATGAGCGGCGCCTTCGGGCAGAGCGGCTACGCGACCGCGATGGGCCTGTCGCTGGCGGCGCCGATTTTCAAGCGCACGTTCGTCGCCTTCCAGTTTCTCAAGCATGATGTCTTGGACTGCACGAGCGCCACGACCTCGTTTGCCACGCCCGACGTGAGCTTCGGCCTCGCGCTCGTGAACCAGCCGACGATTGCCAAGAAGCTCCTCACGTGGGTGGCGCCTCCGGCGAGCGCGCCCCAGGATCTCTACCTCGAGGCCGCGCTGCGCCCGCAAGGTGCGTATCAGTACCTCTCGAAATTCGCGACCGGCTCGACGCAGCTGATGGATCCGCTGGCGGTGGGCGCCGTGATGTTCTTCGTGAACCGTACGCCTCTCAGTTTCGGTGGCTCGGGGAGCGACGCAGGCGCGGGCCTGGACGCGGGGTCGGGCGGGCTGGATGGCGGCGTCGCCGCAACCCAGAGCGTCGATTGCCCCGCGCCGTCTTCCGCGAACGCAGATCCCATTCTGGCCGCACAAGCCTCCATCCAGGCTGCCGTCAATGCAGCCGCCAGCGGTACGCCGCCTCTGTCGACGTACTTCGTGGTGCTCGACAACGCTCAGCACATGTCTCCGCTCTCGTTCTACAGCGGCATCACCGGCGCGACGGTGCTCGACGCGACCTCGACCAACGCCGAGCAGGTCCTCGGCAACTTTGCGCAGACAGCGTCGACTCTGGGCACGTGCTTCTACGATCTACCGCCGGGCGTCGATAGTTCGGCGACGCTCGCCTTCGGCCCCGGCAACACGAAGATCCCCTTTGCGGCGGCCTGCAACGCGACGGCTCCGGATACGGTCGACGGCTGGAACATCGACAATGGCCGCATCCGCGTCTGCGGTATCGGCCAGATGGGGGCCTCGCCACCGAGATCGTGCACGGCGATCCGCGACGCCGTCTTTGCCGCGACGGCGAACGCCCTCCAGATGGACGCGTCGTCCGTGCCGGACATCCCCGTGACTGCGACGATGCCGTGCGTCAGCTCGACCGTGCCGTGAGGCGTTCGGGGGAGAGCCGCCGCCCTCACGCACGATCGCTGTAGCCCTGATGCGTTGGCGCGCCGTCCCCGTGCGTCACCGCTGTCGCCCTGACACGCGGCCGCTGCGGTCCTGACGCGTGACCGGTACGACCCTGGTACGCGGCCGTCTCGCTCCTCACGCGTGACCACTAGGGCCCCGACGACTCGGGGCGTCGCGCTTGCTGTCGGCCGCCCCTGGGGGATGCGCGGCCGCCTTGCTCCTGACGCGTCTCCCTCGTTGTCCTATCGCGCGGCCACCACGACCCTCACGCGTCTACCCCGACGGGAAACACGTGGCCGGTTCATCCCCGCGCGACAGGGCCACTACGGCCACGCGTCACCCCCTCAATCCCGCGTCGCGGCCGCCATGAACCTGGCGCGTGGCCGCGTGCGCCCCATCGCGTTTCCCCTGCCCCCTGTGTCGCGGCCGCCACTGCCCTGTGTCGTGACCGCTCTTGCCCGCGTCGTGGCCCCGCGACCCTTGGCGTCCTTCCGGCTTGGCGGCTCTCGTCCCTACCGAACTAGGGTCCGAACTGCATCCCGAGATACGGCAGGAGAAACACCTGGGGGCCGGTCGCCAGGTGATACGCAGGGGTGGGAATCGGGGTAGCGCCCAGGAACTGCTGCTGGGATGGCGCCGGTGACGAGTTGGACCCACCGATGCTCGCACTGTCGGCCCACAGTTGGACCCCGACGGCCAACGCGAGGGTCGGCGACATGCGGATCTGCCCCTCGCCGGAAATGCTTATCGCCGGCGAGTAGTAGCCGACGCCATCGGGGACGAAGGTTGCGGTCTGCCCCGAACCATCCGCCGCGGTCGCGTCGCGTTTCATGAACATTTGCCGGTAGGCGAGGCCGAGCCCCCCCGCGACGCTGGCGCGCAGCAGCCGATTCTGGAAAGAGGCGCGCACCCGGAGAGCCGCCAGCCCTCCGCCTCGCACGAACTGGAACGCTTCGCTCCGTGCCGGTGTGCTCGCAGGTAGCTGCGACGGCACGCTCTGGCCGGTGAAGTGGGCCGTCTGCTTGTTGGCGTCTCCGAAGCCCGCCAGGAAAAGCTCGAAGCCCACGGGGTTCCACGTCCAGCCCACGTACCCGAACGCGCCGCCGCCGACGGGGGACGGCGTGTCGCACGAGGTCGCGCCGAGCGTTGCGCAATTCGTCTCGAGCTCCGAGCCCTGACCTCCTACGCCGAAGCCCGCCATGAATCCGAACCCGCCGTAGATGCCCTCGAAGGCACGCTCGGCGGCGTCCGGAGAGCCGGAGTTCCCAGCGACCGGCTGCAAGGTCACCGTCTCGGCCCAGGTCTGGCGCTCGGCCAGCGGCATCGTCCTTTCGAACCGCTCGTAGCCCTCTCGCGTGACGACGACCGAGTGCGGTCCCGGCTGCACGTCCCCCGAGAACACGCCTTCGCCTCGCGAGGCCCCATCGATGAAGATGGTCCCCTTGCCGTCGCTCGTGCGTACCTGCAAGTGAGCCAGATTGGGCGACGCGGTGAGATCGACCGCGGTGCGCGACCCTGCCGCGACGTCGATGGATTGAGGCACCGCGGAGGAGCTCGAGTTGCGTCCGCCGATTTGGTGAGAGCCGGGGGGCAGATCGCCCTCCCAGGGAGTGGGGCCGACGTCGACGCCGTCGACGATCACACGCAGCGGCTCGGTTCCGCCGCCGGCCGCATGCACGACGACGTGCCCTTGACCCGCCGGCGCGGAGGGACCGGGCGCCTGGGCAAACGAGGCCGTGGGCGCCGCAGCCATAGCCAGGGTGAGGGACAGCGCGAGGGGGCGCGCGGCGAGTCGGGGCAAGGTGAGTTTCGAAGGTATGGGTGCCGCGCCGAGTCCGTCAACGGGAACCGGCGCGGTTGCCCAGGTTTGTGTCCGTGCCTAGGGGCTCAGCGCGAGGCGGGGAGAGGGGGCGGGGGGTCGAAGTAATCGACTTCCTGGCCGCGGAACGTGCGGAGCGTGGTTCTGCCCGGACGGCGAGAGACGACGTAATCAGGACCCAGCGGCACCTTTCCGAGTCCGCCGGGAGTGTCGCAGACGAGCTTCGGCAGAGCGATGCCCGAGAGGCGGCCCTGGAGAGCCGCCATGATCTCGATGCCGCTGTGGATTGGGGTGCGCAGGTGACCGGTGCCGCGCACCGGATCGGCCTGAAGCAAATAGTACGGACGTACGCGCGCTCGCACGAGTCCTCGAAAAAGGACCTCGAGGACGTCCGCTCGATCGTTGATGCCCGCGAGCAATACGGTCTGGTTCATGACCGGAAACCCGGAGTCGGCCAGGAGCGTGCAAGCGGCGATCGATTCGGGCGTCAGCTCTTTGGGATGATTGAAATGCGTCATCACCCAGAGCGGGTGAAACGGACGGAGGGCGGCGACGAGCTCGGGCGCGATTCGCATCGGGAGGGTCACGGGAACGCGCGTCGCCAGCCGAATCGTCTCCACGCTGGGGACGGAGCGCACCGCGCCTACGAGGCTCGCGAGTCGCGCGGTGGCCATGGCCAGCGGATCGCCACCGCTGACGATGACGTCGCGCACTTCCGGGTGCTCTTGCAGCCACCGGAGCGCCGGCGAAAGGGCGTCGAGCGACGCGGGACCGTCGCCCCCGCCGACGATGCGCGACCGAGTGCAGAACCGGCAGTAGACCGCGCACTGATCGGTCGCGAGCAAGAGGACGCGATCGGGATACCGCTGGACGAGGTGGGGTGCGACCTCGTGCGCGGTCTCGCCCAGCGGGTCGACCAGATCGCCGACGACCGGGTCATCTTCCCGCGCGTCGGGCACGCACTGGCGGCGGATGGGGCAGGTCTGGTCGCGCGGATCGACCAGCGACAGGTAATACGGCGTGATTCGGAGCGGCAAACCTTGCTTCTCGGCGCGCCGGGCTCCGGCGAGCTCACGTGCGGTCAGCGGCAACGCTCGCGCAAGCTCATCGACGGAACCAATGGCGTTGCGAAGCTGCCATTTCCAGTCTGCGCAGCCGGCGCGACGCACGAGGGAGGCGGGCTCGAGAGGCTCCGTCATGGGCACGAATGCGTCTAGCACGCGATCTCGGCCCGGGCCGACGTGGCCGAAATCCGCACCCGCGCGCAGGCTCCGCCGCGGGCCTGCCGCGGACTTCACGGGAGAGCTATTCGACCTTTACCTGGCCAAGGGCACTTTCGTCGATGTTGACCGGGAACTTCTGGCGCAGATCTTCGAGCAGCCGGTCTTCCCTCGCGTGCGCCTTCTGCTGCGAGAGCTTGACCCGGATCATGCGCTCGGCATCCGCCAACGACCTCTCGTGGGGCTCGGTTTTCGACGCCAGCTTCACGACGAAAATTTGTCGCCGGCCTTCACCGCGCGCGGCAGCACGTCGCCAGGCTTCGCAATTTCGAACACCCCGGCCCGCACCTCGGCCGGAACGCGCGGATTGTCGCCGCGCGTGTCGCCCGGGGGGGCGACGAAGCCGAGATCCCCGGCAAGATCCGCGGGGACCCCCGCCTTCGCCCGGGGGTCTATCGACTTCGTGCGCACCAGCTCGCCCCATTGAGCTGGGCTCGCCTTCTCCGCGGCCTCGAGCAAGGCGCGGGCAGCCGGCTCGCTCGCCAGGACGATGGCGGATACACGACGGCGCTCCGGATCGCTGAAGTCCGGCTTGTGGGCCTCGTAGTACGCGCGCACCTCGTCCTCGGCGATCTCGTTGGGACCGGGAGCCCCCTCGCGCGCCTTCTTGAGCATCGCGTCCCGCAGGACCTCTCGCATCTCTTGCTGGGTCATCGGGTCCTGGTCGTAGCCACGCGCCCGCGCTTCGTCGGCGAGGAGCATCACGTCGATCATCTCGGCCAGGAGCTCCTTGCGACGCTCAGGCGACTGGTACCGCAGGCGGTCGAACGAATCCATGTGCTCGAGGGCTGCAGCGTAGCTCCCTACGGTGATCGTACGGTCGCCTACGCGCGCGATGACTTGCCCCGCTTGCTCGGGGGTGAGCGCACCCGACGCAGCGGCGGCGTCGCCCTCGCCCGGCGGCGCGGGCGGCCGTTTGCAGCTGGAACAGGCTACGGTCGAGCCAACCAGCCAAGCCGCGGCCACTACGAGGGCCGGCGCGCACGCTCGGACCCTGCGCCGCATGGGCACCGATTACTACGAGACGGCACCGCACGCCATCGCGTGGTAGACGGCGGGGGCGATGAGCGACGCGGACTTCGGCGCCAGCAGCCCAGCGCGCGGTGCTCCCCTCGTCGCGACGTGGGGCCGCTGGGCGGCCTGCACGGCGACGGTCGCGGTCGTCTTGGCCGCGGCGCTCCAAGGCAGTCTCGCCTTCATGCATTCGGCGGGAACCATCCGTTCGCACGCGGAAGGTCTCGGGGCGGCAGTCGCGTTGGCGGCGCTGCTTCTCTTCTGGTTGCTCCGGGCCGAGGAGGCACGTCTTGCCAGGGAGCTTCGCATCGCGCGAACGGGAACGGCTTCGCTGCGCAGCCTGGTGGTGGATCGGCGACAGCAGCTCCCGTTCTTCGCTCGTCCCTTTTCGACCAAGCTGGGCACCACGGCCGTGCTTCTCGCCACCGGCGATCGCGTCTTCGCCGGGGAGCTGCTCGCCGCCGCGGCGCCGCTCATGAGCGGGGGCCGCCTGCGCCAGCTGCGCCAGATCGTCGAGGCGGACGCCGAGCGCGCGGCTGGCACGTCCGAGGGCCTCGACGGTTGCATCGCCAGACTCTGCTCGTATGCTCAGCTCGGAAATCGCGAGGCCGATCTCTACGCGCTGCACGTGCTGGCCAAAGCCGTGCTCGAGCGGGGTGATGAGGAGGCGGCGCTGAGCTTGGTGCAGCGGCTCGAGCAATCGCACGACGACGAGCGGCTTTACCTGATTTGGCTGCGCACCTGGTTCGACCTCGACGGGCCCGCGATTTCCGGGGCGCCCGCGCCGGAGCCAGGAGGAGAGGGCCCGGGCACGGCCAGTGGGCCGCCGCTCTCGCAGGGGGAAGTGCGGCTCGCGGCGCTGCTCGCTCGCGCCCATGGGGCCGAAAAACTCGTCGAGAAGCTCGAGAAGCAAGCGTCCGCCATTGCACGCGCGCACCGGGAAGAGTAAGCGTGGGCGCCTATGCGACCCGCCGACGAGCGCGATGACGACACGGTCGCCCCTCCGCCCCTGCACCCCGGCCTGAAGTACCGCCGTATCGTGCTGAAGCTGAGCGGCGAGGCGCTCTGCGGCCGGGACGGAGGCTTCGGCATCGACGGGAACGTCATCCGGGAGACGGCGACGGAGCTCGCCGAAGTGCACGCACTCGGTGTGCAGATCGCCGTCGTCGTCGGCGGTGGCAACATTTTTCGCGGACTCAAGGGTGCGAGCTCGGGGATGGACCGGGCGCAAGGCGACTACATGGGAATGCTGGCTACCGTCATCAACTCCCTCGCCTTGCAAGACGCGCTCGAGAAAGCCAACGCGCCCACTCGCGTCATGACCGCCCTCGAGATTCGCCAGGTTGCCGAGCCGTACATCCGGCGTCGGGCCATACGTCATCTGGAGAAGGGGCGGGTCGCGATATTCGCCGCCGGAACGGGCAATCCGTACTTCTCGACGGACACGGCGGCGGCTCTGCGAGCGATGGAAATCCACGCGGACTGCCTGTGCAAGGCCACCAAGGTCGAGGGCATCTACCAGCGCGATCCCGTGCACTTCCCCGACGCGCAGATGTACTCGCGCATGACGTTCGACCGCTTTCTCGCCGAGCGGATCGGCGTCATGGACTCCACGGCCGTGACGCTGTGCCGCGACAACAACATGCCCATACGCGTCTTCAAGATGGCGAGCCGCGGCAACATCAAGCGCGTGGTCCTCGGCGATACCATCGGCACGATCGTCGAGGGCTGACGCTCACCCCACCGCGGTCTCGCCCGAGAA
Organism: uncultured delta proteobacterium; assembly: GCA_963720145.1. Classification (GTDB taxonomy): domain Bacteria; phylum Myxococcota_A; class Polyangia; order Polyangiales; family Polyangiaceae; genus Palsa-1150. The sequence continues at coordinate 327,161 of CAVREO010000020.1, read as the reverse complement.
GACATGGCGCGCGGGTCCGCGCATCGTCGCGCGGTGAGACGCGTCGATGCTCACCTGCAGGGTTCCGCCGGGCAGACGCACGGCCAAAGGCGCGCCGCGGCGCACCAAGCCCTTCTCGCAAGCCACGGCCACCGTTGCGCACGCGCCCGTCCCGCACGCCAGCGTGAGACCGACGCCACGCTCCCAGACTACGAGGTCGACCCCGTCGGGCCCGATGCGTGCGAACTCCACGTTGGTGCCCTGGGGGAAGTCGGGATGCGTTGCGATCCGAGGGCCGAGACGCTCGGCCTCGGCGCGAGTGAAGTCACCGAAGAGCACCGCGTGCGGGTTGCCCGCGTCGGCGACGGCCACGACCACCGTGCTGCCCTCGAGACGCAAGGCGCGATCTCCCAGCGTGAGTACGGGGCCCATGTCGACCGTGACCGTAGCTTGCGCGCGGCCTGCCCCGAGGCGGCACGTGCGCTCGCCCGCGTCCGTCTCGACGCGCAGCTCGAGGTCTTCAGCCGCCGCGCGGCTTTCATTCCCGTGGCTTCGACGAGCGAGGTGCAGGGCGACGCAGCGCAGACCATTGCCGCACATCTCGGGAATCGATCCGTCGGCGTTCACGACGCGCATGCGACCCGCGCACCCCGGCTGGCGCGCCGGCAGGACGAGCAAGACACCGTCGGCCCCTACGCCGAATCGCCTGTCGCATAGAGCGACGGCGGCGGCGGGGGTCAGGACGGCCTCGTCGTCCGCGTCGATCACGACGAAATCGTTGCCCAGGCCCTCGTATTTGTCGAAACGCACCTGCGCGAGCATCGCACAGCGGGCAGCCTAGCAGGCCCTTTGCAGGGCGCCGCAGCTAGGTCAGGGCAGCCTCGAGGCGAGCACGCACCGCGCTCTCGGAGAGACCATGCACCTCGACGAGCTTCGTGCGCGACGACGCCCCGCCGGCCAGCGTGACGTTCCGTCTCGGGCACGCCGAGGGCCTTTGCCAGAGTCGCCAGGAGCTCGTCGTTGGCCGCCCCGTCAACGGGGGGGGCCGCGAGCTCTACAGCCAGGGCGCCGAGGCGGGCGCCGGTCACGCGGCTCCTCCGGGAACGCGGCTTGGCGTGGACCTCGAAGCGGAGGCCGCCGTCGGCGGTGGCGCGCATCGGGATCGTCGCGAGGCTGACCGCTTCCGTCGGCATAGTTTCTTGCTAGCTTGGGCCCTCCATGTCGCGCCTGCGCTGGATGACCGCTGGAGAGTCGCACGGGCCGCGCCTGACGGCCATTGTCGAGGGCATTCCTGCGGGCCTCCCGCTCCTTGCCGAGGACATCGACGGCGACCTCGCGCGGCGTCAGCGAGGATACGGGCGGGGCGGGCGAATGAAGATCGAGACCGACCGCGTGGAGATCGTCGCCGGTGTGCGCGGGGGCGAAACGCTCGGCTCACCCGTCGCGATGTCGATCACCAATCGCGATCACGCAAACTGGCTCGACCGGATGTCTCCCGCGCCCATGCCCGCCGCGCCCGAGAAGCTCACGCGCCCACGACCGGGCCACGCGGACCTCGCCGGTGGGCTCAAGCACGACCGCCACGATTTGCGCGACATTCTCGAACGCGCGAGCGCCCGCGAGACGGCTTCGCGCACCGCGGCTGGCGCGGTGTGCCGCAAGCTCCTCGGCGCGATCGGCATCGACGTCTTCGCGCACGTGGTGGCCATCGGCCCGATCGAAGCGCCCCCGCTCGACGCGCCGCCCACGGAGCTGCGCGCCCGTTCGCGCGCCAGCGATCTCAGCCTGCGCCGACGCCCAGACCGAGGCGCGGATGAAGGAGGCGATCCACGAGGCTTCGCACGCGGGTGACACCCTGGGCGGCGTTTTCGAGGTGGTCGCGACGGGCGTCATGCCGGGCCTCGGGAGCCACGTGCAGTGGGATCGCAAGCTCGACGGCCGGCTCGCGCAGGCGCTCATGAGCACCCAGGCGATCAAGGGAGTCGAGATCGGCCTCGGGTTCGGCTGCGCACGCGTGCGCGGCTCGCAGGTTCACGACGCCATCCACTACGAAGCCGCCGCGCGCCGGTTCGCGCGTCCGACGAACCGAGCCGGCGGCCTGGAGGGCGGAATGACCAACGGAATGCCGGTCGTCTGCCGCGCGGCGATGAAGCCAATCGCGACGCTCAAGCGCGCGCTCGCGAGCGTCGACGTACAAACGAAGGTGGCCTACGAAGCGGCGTTCGAGCGCAGCGACATCTGCGCCGTGGCGGCGGCGAGCGTCGTGGGCGAGGCGATGGTGTGCATCGTGCTCGCCGACGCGGTGCTCGAGAAGTTCGGCGCCGACTCGCTGCGCGAGCTGAGGCGCAACGTCGACGGCTACGCGGCGCAGGTCGCGGAGTATTGAGCATGCATGCGATCGACTCGAAGGGAGAGAGTGCCAGCGTGGGACCTGCACGCCGGACGATCGTCCTGAGCGGGCTCATGGCCACGGGCAAGAGCACCGTCGGCCCGCCCCTCGCCGCGCGTCTCGGCGTACCCTTCGTCGACACAGACGCGGAGATCGAGCGCGCCGCGGGCAAGTCGATCGCGGCGCTCTGGCGCGAGGAGGGCGAGCAGGGCTTCCGCGCGCGCGAGGGCGCCCTCGTCGAGAGGCTCCTTTCCGACTCCGTTCCGCGCGTGTTGGCAGTGGGCGGCGGAGCGGTCACGGTCGCGAGCACGCGCCGGCTCGTCGTCGATCGCGCGCTCGTCGTCACGCTCACCGCGTCGCCCGAGGCCATCGTGGCGCGCGTCTCCGACGTCGCCGCGCGCCCGAATCTGGCAGCCGGCGGCGACCCCGTCGCCCGTGCCCGCGAGCTCCTGGGTCAGCGCGCGGAGAGTTATGCCGAGTGCCACCTGTCGCTGTCCAGCGAGTCACTCGACGTGGACGCCCTCGTCGACGCCGTCGCCGCCCTCGTTGCGCGGGACCCCCTGATCGTGCCGCTCGGCTCGCGCAGCTACTCCATCGACGTCTGCGAAGGACAGCCGGCGCGCCTCACCGACGCGATCGCCCGGTGCGCTCCCTCCTCGATCGTGCTCGTGAGCGACTCCAACGTCGTGCGCGCACGGGGCCCCTCGTTCGAAGAAGCGCTGCGCCCGCTCGCGCTTCCTCTCACGCGCGTCACGCTCCCGCCGGGCGAGACGCACAAGTCACTTGCGACGGTCGCGACCATCTGGGACGCCGCGCTCGGCGCGGGCGTCGACCGGGACGCGCTGGTCGTCGCGGCGGGCGGCGGTGTCGTGGGCGACCTCGCGGGGTTCGCCGCCGCATGTCTCCTGCGGGGCCTTCGCTTCGTGCAGGCTCCGACGACGCTACTCGCGATGGTCGACGCCTCGGTGGGCGGCAAGACGGGGTTCGACCACCCCGCGGGCAAAAACCTCATCGGCGCATTCCACCAGCCGAGCGCGGTCGTCGCCGATCTCGCCCATCTGCGCACGCTTCCGGCGCGCGAGCGCACCGCAGGCCTCGCGGAGGTGGTCAAAATCGCGGTCGCCACCGACGGCGCGCTCTTGGACCGGGTCGAACGCGACGCAGCGGCGTTGGCCCGGGGCGAAGCGGGCGCCCTGCTGCCGGTCGTGCGCGAGGCGATCGCCGCGAAGATCCGCATCGTTCGCGACGACGAACGCGAGGCCGGCGCGCGCGCCCTGCTGAACCTCGGCCACACGGTCGGTCATGCCCTCGAGGCGCACGGCGGCTACGCGGCGCTGCTGCACGGAGAGGCGGTCGCGCTCGGCTTGGTCGCCGAGATGGGCGCCGCGGCGGCGCTGGGCTGGACGCCGCCCCCCCTGCTCGAGCGGGTTCGCCGCGTCCTGGCCGCTCTCGGCCTGCCGACGCAGCCGGACCCCCGTGAGCTCGCGGCCTCGTGGCCATTCGTCGCCGCCGACAAGAAGCGCGTACGGGATGCCGTGCGCCTTCCGGTGGTCGTCGCCGCGGGCGCAGCGCGCCTGGAACGCGTGCCGCTCGCGACCCTTCGCCGGGCCGTCGTCGGCGGCTGAGAGGCCCTCCGCCGTCGTGACTCCCCACGCGGGAGCCCCTCCGGCGGGACCTCGCGCCGCCGGTTTTTGGCGCTTTGGGACCGGGAGGGGTAGGCTTTTCGGTGCGATCCTTTTTGCGCACGGAGGCTGCTCATGAAGCGCGTCTTGGGGCACGTTTTGGCCGGGCTGTCGGTGCTCGCGCTCGGCAGCGTGGCCTTTTCCGCTTGCGTCCACAACGACAGCAGCATCTTCGTTCAGGACGTCCTGGCGCCGCAGCAGGTCTCGAACAACTCGGGCTGCGTCTATACGGCGACGCCGACGCAGACGTTCATATGGAGCGGCGTCCTCGACATCGACTTTCGCTCCCATTACGACCCGGTGTACCTGCTCGGCAATCAGCTCGTGGCGGAGGCCAACTCGCAGCAACTCATGACCGAGACCTCGACGGTCACGCTGCAGGGCGGGATTGTGCGCGTCACCGACGCGCAGGGAAACCAGCTCGCGACTTTCACGCGTCTCACGTCGGCGACCCTTTATCCCGCCAGCGGCGGCGTCCCCAGCTACGCGCCGGTGTCGATCACGACCATCGACACCGCCACCATCGCGACACTCAAGACGAGTCAGGCACAAATCTTGAACAACCGCGGGCTCTTACGTCTTGTGACGTACGTGCGCTTCTTCGGCAACACGCTGGGCGGCCGCTACGTCGAGTCCGACGAGTTCGAGTTCCCGGTGGACGTCTGTAAGGGTTGCCTCATCACCTTCTCGCCGGCGGACATCAATCCGACCCTGCCGATTCCGAACTGCGCCGGCAACCCCTCGGCGGGTAGCTCGACGGCGCAGCAGACGCTTCCCTGCGAAGTCGGGCAGGATCTGGCGATTGATTGCCTGCAGTGCGAGGGGCTGGCGGAGAATCCGGCGGATTGTTACGGGAACTACCGTCCAAGCGGCGCGGTCGACGCGGGCGGCGGCGCGGCCGACGCCGGCGGGGGCTGAAAGCGCTCATCCGCATCCTCGCGCCAGACCGAGGGCTGCGTTGGTCCCACGCAGCTAGGCGCCTGGGGCTCGCCGGGGTCGCATCGGGGCCCCTGCTGCTGGGAGGGGCGTGGGCCCGCCCAGCGGCAGCCGAGCCGCAAGTGAGCGCGGGGCTCACGGTGGGCGCCGCGTTCGACGGGGTCGTGGGCGCCGGGGGCACGAGGGTCCACGTGGGAGGGCGCGCGGACGTTCTGCTGCTACGCGCGCACGAACACGACATGGCGCTCGGCCCGTACGTCGACGTCGCCACGTCCGGGCTTCACGACGCGGACACGGGCGGCGGCGTCGAGTGGCTGATCCCGCTGACCGACGATATCCCCCTGGTCGTCTCTTCGGGCTTCTTCGCGCGCTCCGGCGCCGAGCGCAACTGGGCCCCGGGGCTGGAGAGCACTCTGTTCTGCGGCTCCCGGAGCTACAATTTTCATTCGTGGTACGGGCTCGCGGCCGGCTTCTTCGTGCAAAGCCGATGGCTGCCCGAATCGCCGGCGACGCTCGACGTCGTCGCCGGCGTGCAGCTCGACGCGGAGCTCCTGGCGATGCCGTTTCTCTTTGCGTACGAGGCCGTCACCCACTAACCGGCGGCGATGGTTGACCCGCCTCGGTTGCCTGCATGGGGCGCGAGCACTTTGATGCGAAAGGCGCGCGGATTGCCGGGGAGGCACTGACCGCCTCCGCGGCATCGCGCGGCGAATGGGCTCGAGGCGGGACTGGCTGGATTGCGCCGGAGCGGACCGCCTCCGCGGGAGAATGCCCGATTCCGCCGACGGCGCCCAAGAGGAAGCACCGCCTTATCCGTCTCGTGTTTTCGGGTTCGTCGCTCTACTCTCGGCTGTCGCGCCCATGGATCGCCGCAGCGTAGAAGTTCGCATTGCCGGCCAGAGCTGCCGGGTCATGAGTACGGCGCCGCAAGAGGAGCTGAAGCGCCTCGCAGGCCTCGTCGACGCCAAGATCGCCGAGGTCTCGCCGCGGGGCCGCCCTCCAGCCTCGCAGGCAGTGCTTCTCGCGGCGATTGCGCTGGCGCACGAACTCGAGGCCGAGCGCGCTCGGTGCGAGGCGCTCGAGCAGCGGACGCGCGTCGTCCTGCAGCAGGTGCTAGGCCGCATCGACGATGCGTTGCAGCCCTTGGAGGCCGGCGAGGCGGACTCGAGCGAGTAAGGTGCTCGGCCGCCTTGCTGAGGCGAGCGGGAGTTTCACGTGAAACACGGCACCCCCCCCGCGCTGTCGTTCCTCGATGACGCCCTCGCCGAAGCCGAACGCGACCACTTGTTGCGAGCGCGCCATCCGCCGCCCGCGCCTGGCCGGCTGTGCTTCTGCTCGAACGACTACCTCGCGCTGGCGGAGCGTCCGTCGCCGTCGGGTAACACGGGCGCGGGCGCGTCGCGGCTCGTGTCGGGCGAGCGCGAGATTCATCGCGACCTCGAGATGGCGGCCGCGGCCATGGTCGGTCAGCCCGCCGCCCTCGTCTTCAGCAGCGGCTACGCCGCCAATGTCGGGCTTCTAAGCGCCCTCGCCGGACCGTCTGACATCATCGTGAGCGACGCCCTCAATCATGCCTCCATCATCGACGGCGCACGCCTCTCGCGGGCGAGCGTTGTGGTCGTGCCCCACCTGAACGTGGACGCGGTCGACCGCGCGCTCGCCGAGCGCCGGGAGAGCCGAGCATTCGTCGTTACCGAGTCGTACTTCAGCATGGACGCCGACTCCCCCGACCTGACCGCGCTTCGTCGCGCCGTGCGACGCCCACGGCGCGGCGCTCGTCGTCGACGAGGCGCACGCCCTCGGGGTTCTTGGGCCGGATGGCCGCGGGCTCTGCGCCGCCGGCCGGAGTCCGCCCTGAAGCCATCGTGGGGACCTTCGGCAAGGCCTTCGGGGCCGGCGGTGCGTTCGTCGCGGGCTGCAGCGCGCTCGTCTCCTGGATGTGGAACCGCGCGCGATCGTTCGTCTTTTCCACGGGCCTCAGCCCGGTTCTCGCAGCCGCGGCGCTTGAGGGGGTCCGCCTCGCGTCCCGCGAGCCCGCTCGACGCGAGACGGTGCTCGCGCGGGCCGGCCGCTTGCGCGCTCGGCTCGGCTGCGCTCGGCCTTCGGGTAGGGGGCGCGGGGCCCGTCGTTCCGTGGGTCGTGGGCGAATCCCGCGACGCCTTACGCTTCGCCGAGGCGCTAGCCGTCCACGGTATCGACGTGCGACCAATCCGGCCCCCGTCCGTACCCCCAGGCACCGCCCGTCTTCGCTTCACAGTCACCGCTGCCCACAGCGACGACGATATCGACACCCTTGTCGCGGCGGTGGCAGCCGCGCTCCGGGAGCCCGTGGCGTGCCCGCGCGCTTGATTCTGGTCACAGGCACCGGAACCGGCATCGGGAAGACGCACTTCGCCGAGGCACTGCTTCTCGCGTGGGGCAGGCTGGGGGCCCGCGTCGTGGGCCTCAAGCCGGTGGAGAGCGGCCTTGCGGATCCCGACGATCCCTCAGGCGATGGGGCCCGGCTGGACCGCGCCGCCTCGTTTCACGTGAAACATGCTCGGTACACCTTTGCCGAGTCCCTCTCCCCACACCTCGCGGCGCGCCGCCGCGGCCTGACGCTCGAGGCGACCATGCTGACAGCCCCCGTCGCGGTCGCCCGCGATGCGGCCGACGGCGTGGTCCTCGAGCTCGCCGGCGGACTCTTCTCGCCCCTCGCCCCGGGCATCGTGAACGCCGACATCGCCGCCCAGCTCCGCGCCGATCTTCTCCTGCTGGTCGCACCAGACCGCCTGGGCGTCCTGCACGACGTAAGCGCCACCGCCCGAGCTTGCCGGGCGATGTCCCTGCCGATCGACGGCATCGTCCTCGTTGCGCCCGAGCGGCCAGATCCCTCGACCGGCCTCAACGCCCCCGAGCTGCCGGACCTCGTCGGCACGCCCGTCCTCGCCCAGGTTCCCCGCGCCGCGCCGGAGCGCCTGGCGTCGTCGCCCGAGCTCGCCGCTATTCTCAGCCTCGTGGCTCGCTGACGGTACGACCTCGGTCGAGCCACAAGGCGATCCCTTCCACGGCCTCCGCAAACGCGGCGTCGTGCGTCACGACGACGACTACCGCGCCAGCCTTGGCTTCTTCGCGCACCACGCGTTCCAGTCTCGTCGTCGCCGCAGCATCGAGCCCCGCGGTGGGCTCATCGATCAGAACGAGCTGCGGACGATGCACCAGGGCACGCGCCACGGCGACACGCTGCCGCTGGCCGCGCGAGTAGGTCCGCACCCGGCGTTCGGCGAACGGACCGAGCTCGAACCGCTCCCTCGCCGCGGCATACGCATTCGACACATCGCAGCCGTGCAAGCGCGCCGCCAGCTCGATGTTTTGCCGGCCGGTCAGATCCGGGTAGCACAACGACTCATGCCCGACCCACCCGAGCGTCCTCCGGACTTGAGCCCGGCCGCGGCCCAACTCGCCGTAGTCGACAGTGCCAGACGTCGCCCGCGAGAGCGTTCCCACTATCGACAGCAACGTCGACTTGCCCGACCCGTTCGGCCCTCGGACAGTCGTGACGCTCCCCCCCGCAAAGCGACATGAAACGCCGACCAGCGCGCGCACCGGCCCGTATGCCTTGCTCACGCTCCGAAGTTCCACGACGGCGCTGGCCACCAGGGCCGCATGGTCGTCCGAACCGGACCTGCCGGGCAAGGCGCGCGCGCCGTTTTCTTCATGCATAAAGTTTCTGCGACGAACCGCACGGCAACGCGAGCCGCGCACCGCCGTGCTACTCTGGCACCATGACGGCTGCCGCCGCCCGCATCGCCGAGGAGCAACCCGCGCTCCAGACGTTGCGCCAGGCCATCGAGGGAGCCCTCGAGGGCAAGCACGATGCGGTGGAGCTCGCCCTCGTCGCCCTCTTGGCGCGCGGGCACTTGCTCATCGAGGACGTCCCCGGCGTCGGCAAGACTACCCTCGCGCGCGCCCTGGCCAAAGCCCTCGGCGGCGAGCTCCGCAGAGTGCAGTTCACGAGCGACCTCCTGCCCAGCGATGTCCTTGGCGTCAGCGTCTACGATCAGCGCCGCGGCGAGTTCGTCCTGCGCCAGGGGCCGATCTTCGCGAACATCCTTCTCGCGGACGAAATCAACCGCGCGAGTCCCGCGCACCCAGTCGGCGCTGCTCGAGGCGATGAACGAGGGCCAAGTCTCGCTCGATGGCCAGACCATCCCCTTGCCCGAACCGTTCTTCGTCATCGCGACGCAGAACCCGCAGGACTTCGCAGGCACGTTCCCGCTCCCCGAGTCGCAGCTCGATCGCTTCCTCCTTCGAGTGCGCATCGGATACCCGCCGCCGCAGGTCGAGATGCGCCTGGTCCTCGACGGACACACCGACACCGCCCGCGACGTTCCCTGCGTCCTCGATCCTGCGCGCCTGGTCGCGCTGCAGCGCGAGGTGGAGCGAGTGACCATCGACAGCTCGCTCGCGAACTATCTCCACGCCCTCATCGTGGCCGACACGCAGCTCGCCGCTGCTCTCCCTCGGCGCCTCGACACGCGCAGCCATGGCCCTCGGGCACGCCGCCCGCGCGCGCGCCCTCCTGCGGGGCCGCCACTACTGCATCGCCGACGACATCCACGACCTCGCCATCCCGGTCCTCTCGCATCGCGTGCGCCTCGCGACGCATGCCGACGGCTTCGTTCCGACGCGGGACGAAGCCGAATCGGCCCTCCGGGAGATCGTCGCGCGCATCCCCGTGCCTCTCTGAAGCGCCGCGCCATGCAGGCGCACGTCCGTCGCGCCGCACGCTTCGCGCCCATGGTTGGCAGCGTGGCGCCGACGCATCCGGCCCCCGCGCCGCCTCAAGTTCACGCGCGAGGGCAAGTTCTTCGTCGGTATCACGCTGGGCGTCGGCTTCGCCGCCATCAACACGGCGAACAATCTCCTCTACCTGCTGCTCGGAATGCTCCTCGCCCTCATCGTGGTCAGCGGGATCATGAGCGAGCTGTCCCTGCGGGATCTCACTGTGGTCCGCCGTCTGCCCGCTGCGTGCCCAGGTCGGCCGCGCGCACCTCGTCGAGATCGAAGTCTTCAACCACAAGTCGCGCGTCCCCTCGTACGCCATCGAGGTGGAGGACCTCCGCGCCGGGCAGCCCGCCGACAAGCGCTGCTTCTTCCTCAAGATCAGCCCGAAGTCGGCGCAGGTCGCCGCGTACCGGCGCACGCCGACGCGACGCGGCCGCGATCGTCCACGTTGGGTTCCGCATCGCGACGCGCTTTCCCTTCGGCCTGTTCGAAAAGTCCCGCGAAGTTCCGGCTCAAGGGGAGCTCGTCATCTATCCCGCCGTGGACCCCGTCCAGCTCCCGCCGCCGCCCGCCGGGCGTTCGCCGGTGCCGATCACGTCGTGGGTCGAGGCCACGGTGAGGATTTCCTCGGGCTTCGAGCTGATGCGCGTCGGCGAGGACCCCCGCGACATCCACTGGCGCAAGACCGCGGCCGTCGGCCACATGGTCATGCGAGAGCGTGCCCGCGAGACCCGCCCCGACGTCACGCTTGCGCTCGACTCGTTGAAGCAGGCCGGGGCAGGCGAGGAGTGGAACACCGCTTTCGAGCGCCGCATTCGCGACGTCGCGTCGCGCGCCGTAGCGCACTTGAAGCGCGGGGACCGGGTGGTGGTGACGACTTCTGCCGGCGGCCTGACCCGGGCCGATCGCACGGTCGGCGCGGATCCCCTCCTCCGATACCTCGCCCTGCTCGAGCCGGTCGACGCAGGCCCCGGCCGCCGTCGCTTTCCGCGGGAGCGCCGTGAGGTTCGGCCTAGTCCACCGCATCATGACCGACGCGCTCGCGGCGCTCGGTGTCCTCGCCGTCGTCAGCACCGCATCGCTCAGCCCCTGGACCAACGTCGCTCCTCCTCGTCGGCCTGGCCGTGGCCATCGCGACGCCCGAGGGTTGGCAGGGGCGCGCCCTTCATGCGGCACTTCGCCACCCTCGCGCCCCTGACCCTCCTCCTCGTCCAGGGCGCGCGCCTACTCGCCGGGCGCTCTCCCCTGGACGTCGCGGTCGAGTTCGCGGCCCTGCTCCAGATCGTGCGCCTCGCCACGCGTCGGGGCGCCGCGCACGACCAGCAGATCATCGTTCTCGCTCTCCTCCACTTCGTGGCCGGCACCGTACTCGGCGGCGGCCTCACCTACGGGATCTGCTTCCTCGGCTTTCTCGTCGTCGCGCCCGGCGCCCTCGTCCTCAGCCACTTGCGTCGCGAGGTCGAGGGCAACTACCGCCAGGGCGCCCGCGATCGCACGGGACTTCCTGTCGACGTCCCGCGCATCCTTCGCAGTCGCCGCGTCGTCGGGTCGCGGTTTCCTGGCGACGACCTGCCTGCTCTCCGTTCCCATCTTGCTCTTCACGACGGCGCTCTTCGTGCTCTTCCCTCGCGTCGGGCTCTCCCTGCTCCTGCTCGAATCACCCTCGCGCCGGCCGCATGATCGGTTTCTCCGAGCACGTCGACCTCGGCGACGTCGGCGTGCTTCGGGACGACCCCGCGATCGCCCTTCGCTTCGAGCTCAAGGACCTCGCCGAGCCTCCGCCGACGCGGCTCACCCTGAGGCTGCGAGGCACCGCCTTCGACGGCTACGACGGCCGTGCCTGGGCCCGCACGCAGCGGGACCTGCGATCACGCCGACCACGCCCCCGAGAGCTCCGACCTCTATCCCCTCTTCCGGCCAGCCGATCCCGCGCGCGATCGCGTCGTCTCCTTCGATCTCGAGCCCATCGATCCGCCGGTCGTCTTCCTCCCCCCGCGGGCGATCGCGATCCGCGTGAGGCCGCAGAACGCAGATCCTTCTCGGCGAGCCGCTGGCGATTCAGCGCGGCGCCGAGGACGAGTACCGCTACGCCGGCTCCGACGCTCGCGGGCTGCACTACGACGTGTACCTCGCCGGTGACGCGGGAGATCCTCGTCGAGCCTCTCGCTCCGGCCGACCGGCTCCGCTATCTGAGCCTTCCAGCGAATCTCCCCGAGCGCATCGCCGATGCTCGCTCACGCAGTGGACCGACGACCTGCCAGCCGCCGACGCCAAGGCCCGCGCTATCGAGAGCCACTTGCGTCGGGAATTCTGCTACGACTTGCGCTCGCCCTCCCAGGGCAAGCCTGCAGCCGGTCGACCACTTCCTCTTCGAATCGCGAGCGGGGTCACTGCGAGTTCTTCTCCACCGCGATGGCCCTCATGCTCCGCGCGATCGGCATCCCTTCGCGCAACGTCACCGGCTTCGTCGGCGGGACCTGGAACCGCTTCGGCCAGTACTACGCCGTTCGCGAAGGCGACGCGCACTCTTGGGTCGAGGCGTACGTCGACCACCCCGTGCACCCCGGTTGGCAGACCTTCGACCCCACGCCGCCGAGCGGCGCGCAGCCGCTGGAGCCCCCTGGAGGCGCCTACTACTACATTCGCGATTTCATCGAAGCCCTGTCTCAGCGGTGGAACACGTACGTCGTCGGCTACGACCTGCGGAAGCAGGTCCGAATCTTCGACGAGATCAGTCGCCGCTACGACCGCCTCCGCTCGCGGGCCGGCATCGACAGAGGCCCGCTCGCGAACGTCACGCGCGGGCCGGTGCTCGCGGGCGCCGCGCTGGCGCTCGTGGGCATCGTGTATGCGGCATGGAAGCGTCGGCAGAAGCGAGCGGCGACCCACGAACGGCAGGCCGATGAGCGGCCACCGGATCCACGCGCGCAGACCTCCGCGGCTCTGTATCGGCTCCTCGAAACGGCCCTACAGTCGCAAGGCATCGCGCGAGCGCCTTCCGTTCCTCCGCTCCGACACGCGGAGGAGCTCCTGTCCCGGCAGCATCCGCTCGCCAACGAGATCCTCGCGCTAACGACCGTTTACATCGAGACGCGCTTCGGTGGCAGCGTTCTCACGGAAATCGCACGGCGCGACTTCGAGCGTCGCGTCCGCGACATTCGGGCGTTCCGCGCCGAGCGGTCCGCGGCGTAAACGCGCCTCTCCCCGCTAGGCGGCAACCGTGCGGTTCAAGCTGATTTGCACGGCATCTTGCCTCGCAGCCCTCCGCACCACGCCGTACACGCTTCCCGGACGCGGTCTCGCGGTGAGCCCGTCGAATTCCAAGTCCGGGCCGCCAGCCTCGACCCACGCCACGACGTAGGGCGCTTCGCTGCGCATCTCCACGGCTCGCTCCCGGACCTCCAGAACGGGCACCTGGACGCCGGCTCGGAGTTCGTCGGCCGTGACCGTGCGCTGAGCGCTTCCTATGGGGCGCGTCCGTCGCCCGAGCATCCGGCCGTCCTTGCCATGATACGACTGGACGACCAGCCGATAGTCGCCGTCGGTGAGGCCATCGGCGCGAACCTCGGCCCGAAGCGTGTCGACACCGTCGCCCAATGTCGTCGCGGCAACAAGCGCGAGCCACGACCCTCTCGCGGCCGACCGCCCTCGTCGCTGGCTGGCTGTCTTCCGCTTCGGCATCTCGTCGTGGCCCTTGCCCAGAGTCTCTGCGACAACTGTGCCTGAGTTTTCCCCAAGCAATTCCTCGGTGCGCAGCGCCAATCGGCTGACGCGGACAACCCCCTCCGGCGTGCCCCACGAGCGTCCGGCGCTCCGCGTCGCGGCCAACCCCGCGAAGCCCCCGGCATTCCTCTGCCCCGGCGCTCGCGTCCGTCTCCAGTCATCGCGCCGTCGGGCCGACGCCTCCCGTGACGACAAAAGGATCACAGTGCGCGGTCACCATGGCGCACCGCAGACCCGGTGGTCGGGAGACCCAGGGTCCAGACGTCAATTCGTCATGGACGCGCGAAATGTCAGCTCACCACCGGGCGCGCGATCGACCAAGACGCGCGTCCCAGGAGGGAACTCGCCCGCCAGTACCCGCCGCGCCAAGGCGTCCTCCAGATGCTTCTGGATGGCGCGCTTCAACGGGCGCGCACCGTATTGGGGATCCCAGCCGGCCTCGGCAAGGAGTGCCTTCGCGCTGTCGCTCACGACCAGCGTCAGATCACGCCGACCCAGCCGGCTCGCAAATCGCTCCAGCTGGATGTCCACGATGTGACGTATTTGGCTCGATTCCAGGCGATTGAAGACGACGATCTCGTCCAACCGGTTCAAAAACTCCGGACGAAACACCTTGCGCACCTCGTCCAACACGGCCCTTCTCGCGAGCTCGCGGCGCGTGCCAACCTCGAGGCCAGCGCGCTCTTCGATGGCTTGCAACTGCGACGACCCGATGTTGCTCGTGAGAATGATGACCGTATTCTTGAAGTCGACGGTGCGGCCCTGCCCGTCCGTCAACCGCCCGTCGTCCAGGACCTGCAGCAGAACGTTCCAGACGTCCCCGTGCGCCTTCTCCACCTCGTCGAAGAGGATGACCGAATACGGACGCCGACGCACCGGCTCGGTGAGCTGCCCACCCTCCTCGTACCCGACGTAACCCGGCGGCGCGCCGATCAAGCGTGCGACCGCGTGCTTCTCCATGTACTCGCTCATGTCCAACCGGATCATCGCGCGCTCGTCGTCGAACAGAAACTCCGCGAGAGCGCGCGCCAGCTCGGTCTTGCCCACCCCCGTGGGTCCGAGAAAGAGGAAGCTACCAATGGGACGATTCGGATCGCCGAGCCCTGCACGCGATCGACGTACGGCATTGGCTACCGCTTCCACGGCTGCATCCTGACCTACGACGCGCTTCTCGATCTCCTTCTCCATGTGCAGGAGCTTCTGCGTCTCGCCCTGCATCATCTTGGCTACCGGGATGCCTGTCCACTTCGACACGATGGCCGCGATGTCCTGATCCGTGACCTCCTCGCGTAGGTAGCTGGTGCGCTCTTGCACGTGCGCCAGCGCCTTGCGAGAGGCCTCGATCTTCTTCTCGAGCTCCGGGATTTTTCCGTAACTGACTTCAGCCGCCCTCCCGAGGTCGCCGCGACGTTGCGCCTCCTCGGCTTCGTGCCGCAGCCGCTCGATTTCTGGCTGCGCCTTCCGGATCTGCTCGATGATCTCGCGCTCGCGCTGCCATTGGGCCCGCATACCGCTGGCGCTCTCTTCCAGCTCCGCGATCTGCCGCTTGAGCTCCTCGAGGCGAGCTTTGCTCGCCGCGTCGCGCTCCTTCTTCAGAGCTTGCTGCTCGATCTGCAGCTGCATGAGCTTGCGCTGCACGGCGTCGATCTCCGCCGGCATGCTGTCGACCTCCATCTTGATTTTCGCCGCGGCCTCGTCGACGAGATCGATCGCCTTGTCCGGCAGGAAGCGCTCGGTGACGTACCGATCGCTCAAGACAGCCGCGGCCACGAGGGCGGAGTCCTGAATCCGAATCCCGTGGTGCACCTCGTACCGCTCCTTGAGCCCACGGAGGATGGCGATCGTATCCGCCACGGTCGGTTGCGAGACCAAGACCGGCTGGAAGCGTCGCTCGAGAGCCGCGTCCTTTTCGATGCGCTTGCGGTACTCGTCGAGCGTCGTCGCGCCGATGCACCTCAGCTCACCGCGCGCCAACGCCGGTTTCAGAAGGTTGGCCGCGTCCATCGAGCCCTCCGCTGCACCCGCGCCGACGATGGTGTGCAGCTCGTCGATGAAGAGAATGATCCGCCCCTCCGACGCCTCCACCTCCTTGAGTACCGCCTTGAGTCGGTCCTCGAACTCGCCGCGGTACTTCGAACCTGCGACGATCGCCCCCATGTCGAGCGCGAAGAGGCGCTTGTTCTTGAGGGACTCCGGAACGTCCCCACGAACGATGCGCTGAGCGATCCCCTCCACGATCGCCGTCTTGCCGACCCCGGGCTCGCCGATCAGAACCGGGTTGTTCTTCGTGCGTCGCGACAGCACCTGCATGACGCGCCGAATCTCTTCGTCCCGACCGACGACCGGATCCATCTTTCCCTTGCGCGCCGCCTCCGTCAGATCCCGGCAGTACTTCTCGAGAGCCTGAAACTTCGCCTCGGGATCCGGATCCGTGATGCGTTGGCTGCCGCGAACGGCCGCGAGTGCGCCGAGGAGTTTCTCGTAGTCGATGCCCCCGTGCTGCTCGAACAGGCTTCGCGTGTCGCGGTCCTGCCGCGCCATGCTCAGTAAGTAGTGCTCAATCGACACGAACTCGTCTTTGAGCTGCTTCGCCTCGTCGTCAGCGCGTCGAATCACCTCGAGCGTGCGACGCGACAGACCCGGTTCTGCCCCGCCAGTCACCCGCGGGAAGCCCTCGGCCCTCCGAGCAACGTCAGCCCGCAGCGCCGCGACGTCTGCACCCGCCTTCTGCAAAAGCGGGCCGGCGACCCCGCCTTCCTGCTCCAGCATGCTCGCGAGCAAGTGCTCGGGCTGCAGCTCAGGATTGCCCAATCGCGATGCACGAGCGATCGCGTCTTGAAACGCCTCGCGGCTCTTGGTCGTCATCCTATCCGGGCGCATGCGCATCTCTCCCCTGCGTGCGTACGTTCTTGGCACGCGACGCAACCTTTGCGCAGCGCCCGCTCCCCGTTCGAGGAGGGCGAGCTCGCGCATTCCCGAAACTAAGTCGAGATCCGGGCCGCGCAAGACGCGTGCCCCGGGTATGCCTCCGCCACTCCGCGTGGTCCCTGCGCCCGACCAGCCCGATGAGTCAGATGTCGAGGTTCTTGACGTTGAGCGCGTTGTCCTCGATGAACTGGCGCCGTGGCTCGACCTGATCCCCCATGAGGATCGTGAAGATCTGGTCCGTTTGGACGACGTCGTCGAGCCGCACCTGCAGCATCACGCGCGTATTGGGATCCAGCGTCGTCTCCCAGAGCTGCTCCGGATTCATCTCGCCTAGACCCTTGTAGCGCTGGATTTGCGTCCCCTTGCGGCCACGCGCGTCGATGTAATCCCACAGGGCGTCTGCGTCACCCGACCTCGATCTCTTCGCCCTTGGTCTTCTCGGATTCGCGAACGAAGTACGGTGCAGGACCGATCGACCGTACGTCTTGCTCGATGGCGTAAAGCTCCTCGTACTCCGCAGAGTCCACGAGGTTCCAGTCGATCACCACCGGCCGCGCCGCAGCGCCGGCGCGCGGCGTAATCGCTATGCGCGCTGCCCCGTGCTCGACTTCCCAGTCGACTTCGATCCCGATCGGCAAGACGTCCGGCCGCTGCTGTTCTAGGCGCGCGCGAATGGCCGGGACCGCCGCTTCAACCTTCTTTCTCTCGCGCAGCTCCGCCTTGCCGAGAGGCGCCGCGTGGAGCGCGTGACCAATGATGCTCGCGTCGGCTCGCCGGTCGATCTTCGCCAGGGCCCGGCGAAACATTCGGAGTCGCTCGGCAAGTCGGAACAGGGGTTCTCCGGATAGGGTCGGTCCTTTGCTCGCCCGCACGGACAGGCCCTCGACGCCGTGCTCCAGAAAGAACCGATCGAGTCCCGCCTGGTCCTTCAGGTACACGTCCTTCTTGCCGCGTCTTGCTCGAAAAAGTGGGGGCTGCGCGATGTACAGGTAGCCCCGCTCGACGAGCTCCGGCATCTGTCGATAGAAAAACGTGAGCAGCAGCGTCCGGATGTGACTCCCATCCACGTCTGCATCCGTCATCAGGACGACCTGGTGGTATCGCAGCTTCTCGATGTCGAAGCTGCCCTCGCCGATGCCGCATCCGAGCGCCGCAATGAGCGTCCCGATCTCGGCGCTCGAGAGCATCTTGTCGAGCCGGGCGCGCTCGACGTTCAGGATCTTCCCTCGCAGGGGAAGGATCGCCTGGAACCGCCGGTCCCTTCCTTGTTTCGCCGAGCCACCCGCGCTGTCGCCCTCCACGATGTAGAGCTCGGCCTCCCCAGGGTCGCGCGTCTGGCAGTCAGCGAGCTTGCCCGAGAGCGTCGAGTAATCCAGCTGCCCCTTACGGACGACCTCTCGCGCCTTTCGCGCAGCTTCCCGAGCTTTCGCCGCGACGATCGCCTTCTCCA
The DNA here is from genome assembly GCA_963720145.1 of uncultured delta proteobacterium. Lineage (GTDB taxonomy): Bacteria > Myxococcota_A > Polyangia > Polyangiales > Polyangiaceae > Palsa-1150. The sequence goes on along the minus strand of CAVREO010000020.1, from coordinate 309,307 downwards.
TGATCTTCCGCGCGGTTTGCGGGTTCTCTTCGAAGAACTGACCCAGCTTCTCGTATACGGACGTCTCCACGATCGTCTTTACTTCGCTCGAAACGAGTTTGCTCTTCGTCTGCGAATCGAAGCTGGGATCCGGATGCTTGATGCTGATGACCGCCGTGAGGCCCTCCCGAATGTCCTCTCCTTGCAGGCCGCTCTTCACATCCTTGAATAAATTCTGAGCCGTCCCGTAATTGTTGAACACCTTCGTCAGCGCCGTGCGCAATCCCGTCAGGTGCGTTCCGCCGTCTTTGTTGTGGACGTTGTTCGTGTAGCAAAAAATCTGCTCTGAATAGCTCGAGTTCCACTGCAGGGCGAGCTCGATACCGATCGGCGTAGTGCCGCCCTCCACGGGCTGCTCTGCCACGATCGAGATCACTTTCTCGTGCACAGGCTCCTTGGCCTTGGCCAGGTGCTCCACGAACTCTCGAATGCCTCCCTTGTACTGGAAGGTCTCCTTGCGACCCTCGTCACGCTCATCCGTGAGGTTGATCACGAATCCAGCGTTCAGAAACGACAGCTCGCGCAAGCGACTCGCGAGAATGTCGTACTGAAAATCGACGATACTGAAGATAGCGGAGTCAGGCTTGAAGGAGACCTTCGTGCCGGTCTTGTCCGTATCCCCGATCACGGCCAGTCGCTCGAGCGGCACACCACGCCGGTACTCCTGGAAATGTACGTGACCCTCCCGCTTGATCTCCATCTTGAGCCACTCGCTGACCGCGTTCACCGCGCTGACGCCAACCCCGTGGAGCCCGGCGCTGACCTTGTAGCTCGAATGATCGAACTTCCCGCCCGCATGCAGGACCGTCATGACGACCTCGGCTGCGCTCACGCCGCGCTCGGGCATCAACCCCACGGGGATCCCCCGTCCGTTGTCTTCGACCGTGATGGATCCATCGAAATGGATGGTGACGTCCATGCGCGAGCAAAACCCACCGAGGTGCTCGTCGACCGCGTTGTCGACCGCCTCCCAGACCAGGTGGTGCAGCCCCGATCCGTCGTGCACATCGCCGATGTACATGCCGGGCCGTTTACGAACGGCCTCTAGACCTTCGAGAACGGTGATGCTCGTACTGTCATAGCTCGAAGACGGCGGCGGCGTAGTCTGCGAGGTGCTCACGTTCGACATCGGGCCTCAATCCTGTTCGGGTCAACATCGCGCCGCCGCTCTGACATGCTGCATAGAGGCACCGCCAAAACACCGATTGAGTAGCCGGTGGGTTATGCCCATTGAAGAGATCGGCGCGACTGTATGCCCAAAGTATACGTCCGGCAGGCCTCTCGCGCAAGCAAATCGGGCGCCAATTCTCTTGCCATTGCCGATACTTACGGGCGCCCAGCAAGCAAGCTCTCGCCCGACTTTGGCCTCGACTTCAGTCGCGACCGGCAGCTTGCTCTCGCCCTTTGCAGCAAACCGCCATGTCGACCCTTCATGCGGGTCGAATCTCGCCCTGGACAACCCGAAAATCCCTCCGAGACTCCAAGCTAGAGAACCGGCCGCCGTCGATCAGCTCAGGCCGTGTCGTCGTCAGCAAGACTTGCCCTTCCTGCGCCTCCAGCGCCATCAGCAGGGCCGTCGTCCGCTCGCGGTCAAGCTCGCTCGAAACGTCATCGAGCAACAGAGATCGGCTGCGCGCCTCGCGCACGTCCGATGACGGCCATCTCCCCCAATTCGAGAGCCAGCACGACGGCGCGGTGTTGCCCCTGCGACGCCATCGTCCGCACCAGCTTCTCACCGAGGCGCAGTACGACGTCGTCCCGATGTGGCCCTACGCCGGCAGACCCGCGCGCTCGGTCCTTGCGACGACCCAGCGCCAAGGCGGAGCGGAAGGGCTCCGCGTCACGAGGCGCGCCTGGTTCGTATCGGACATCCAGTTTAAGCCCTGCAGGCCCAATGGCCGCGTGCGACTCCTCGGCGGCGGCACCGAGCTCCCCTGCGGCCTCCTCCCGCGCGTGGCTCAGCCGAAGGCCGTGCGTGACCATCAGTTCTTCCCATTCGTCGAGTCCGCGAGCGCCTTCGCCTCCGACCTCCAACAGCCGCTGGCGCGCTCGTGACGCTCGGGTGTAATCCGCGGCGTCGGCAAGCGACTCCGGACGGCGGTACAGGGCCACTCGGTCGAGCAACTTCCGTCGCTCGCTGCTGGCTCCGGACGACAGCACGAGGGCACCTGGATGAAACGCAACAACCGGTGTTTGCACTGCGTAGTCGGCCAGACGCTGGACGCGCTTTCCGTCTACGAACGCCATCCGTCGCCCATTTTGGACGCCGACGTTCTGCTCGCGCGTGTCCTCAGCCTCGCGCACCTGCGCTCGGACGCTCGCCGCGTCCGCGCCTACCTGCACCACGTCGAGCACCCTGGCCGTTCGGAAGCTCCTCGACGTCGCCGCGACGTACAGCGCTTCGAGCAGGTTTGTCTTGCCGTGGCCGTTGTCGCCTTGCACGACGTTGAGCCCCGGACCGAGCGCGAGCTCCGTCTGCCTCAGGTTTCGAAAGCCCCGGATCTTCAGGCCCTCGACCGCAAGAGCGCGCATCCCGCTCAGATGCGCATGGGCATCACGACAGCCAGAAACTGGCGCGAGCTCACCGGCTTCACCACCGCAGGGTCCAGCTCTCCGCCCAAGCCAAGCTGAATCTCATCCTCCTCGAGAGCCCCGAGCACGTCCAGGAAGTACTTGGCATTGAAGCCAATCGTCATGGCCGCTCCGCTGTATTCGATCGGGACCTCGTCGAAGCCCTCGCCGCTTTCGGGCGACTCCGTCGTGATCCGCATCGTTCCCTTTCCGACGGACAGCTTTACCCCGCCGGTCCGCTCGCTCGCGGCGACCGACACGGCTCTCAGCGCGTCCGCGAACGCCGCCCGCGGCAACCGAACGATCTTCTCGCTCTGCTGGGGGATCACCTGCCCATACGGTGGAAACTGCGCGTCGACGAGCCTGACGGCAAAGGACATTCCTCCGCCCGTGAAGAAGGCGCTCGAGCCGCTCTGCGTTATCTGCAGCTGCGGCCGGGGAGCGCCCTCCTTCCCCACGTCCCGCTGCTCCGACGCGATCTCGTCGCACAGCCGCCGGAGCTCCTGAATTGCCTTCAAGGGGATCAGCATCGTCGCGGACGCTTGTCGGCCGCTGACCTTCACCTCCATCTTCGAGAGGCGGTGCCCATCTGTGGTGACCATGCGCACCACGTCCCCGTCCCACTCGAACAACCCCGAGTTCAGATGCGCCCGTGTTTCGTCACTCGAGATGGAGAAATGCGTCTTGGCCACCAGCTCCTGCAGCACGTCGACGTCGATAGCCAGCGACGGTGACCCCTCGGCTGCCGTGGGCAGCGGCGGAAAGTCGTCGCCCGGCATCCCGCGAAGCGTGTATCGGCGAGCGCTGCCCGCAGCCTTGATCGTCGTGCTCGCGTTGTCCTGCGACACGATCTGGATCGGACCCTCCGGCATCATCCGCACCCGCTCGAGCAGATCCTTGGCCGATACGGCCACGCTACCGCCCTTGCTGACGTCCACCGTCACCCGCCCGACCAGCGCCAGGTACAGGTCCGTCGCTGCGATACGGAGGACGCTAGGGCCATCCACGGCCAGAAGCACGTTGGACAGAACCGGCATCGTGCTCTTTCGTTCGGCCACCCCTTGCATCCGGGTGACCAAGCGTAAGAGTTCCTTTTTGGGTACGGTCAGTTCCATCTGGGCGATCTCGATAGCATCCTTAGATGAGATCACTAGCAGTGTCGATAGAGCCTGTGAAGACAGGGGAAAGACCTGAAAGCTCAGTCAAGTCGCGCTCTTGTCATCCTTCGTCCCTGTGGGCCACGGTTGGGATCCGAGCTTGATGGAACTGGGACAACCAGGTCCCTCCAGCAATCCGCAGCCTCATCCCCTGGACTACCCCCAGCGTTCCCGGCACGTTCTCCACACGGCGTCGTGCCCGTCGCGATCACGACTGAGCTAGCGTTCGCGAGAGCGCGTCTATAAGCTGCCGGCGCGTCTGCTCGTAGGTCCGCGGTCCAACCTCGCCCGAGGCTCGCGCCTCCTCGAGCGCCACGATCTCCTCGAGCAGCGCCAACTTCACCGCCTTCGTGTTCGCGCTGCGGCGCTCCCTCCGCCGCCCAAGCACCAGCCCCACTCCGACGCCGCATCCGGCCAGAGCCGTCGCGAGAATCGGCCCCAGGCCCCGGCCGGGCAAGTCGTGAATCCCGACCGATAGTGCTGAGAGCCTGGGCTCCTCTGGGCGCATGTGCCGCTCCGTAACCTGGAAGGCCTGGCCCTGGGCATCGCGACGCACTTCCGCCGCTGGGAACCCTGCGACGGCGAGCTTAATCTCCCCGCCCGCAGGGATCATGACTCGCGCAATCGCGATGTGTGGAGGTAGGCCGACGGCGAAGTCCACGTCCGGATTGCCGCTCCAGGGCAGTTGCCAGCGAAATTCGACCACGCCTTTGCCGGGCGGGAACGTCCCGCGCAAGCGCAGGCTCCCGCCGGCCTCTTCCACCCCCTGATCGCTCATCGATTGTTGCGCACTGAAGGCCGTAAACCCCTCGGGCAGGGTCATGGTGACGTCTTCGGGCACCCACGCCGTACGCCCGAGGTTGTAGATCGTCAGCAGCTCCTCGAGCTGAATCCGATCGTCGCGAACCTCCGCCGCGAGCGCGGCCTCGCCGACGACGCGCGCTTGCTGAATATCGCGGGTCACCGGATATACGTGCAGCAATACCCGCATGGCTCGCGTCTTCTGCAGCTGAAAGGGCACTGCCGCGAAAAGCCCCCCTCGGTATCCGACGCTGACGCGATACGCAATGTTGCTCGCGGTCGCCAGGTCCGAAAATACCGCGCGGCCCGAGGTGTCGGTCGTTCCCTGCAGGTGCTTTCGACTTTCACCCTTGGCCACCGAACTCACGAGCACGCCGAGGGTCACTTGCTCGCCGGGAACCGGCGAACCGTCTGCGTCGCGCAAATCCACAGCGATCGTTCCCGCGGGAAGCGACGAATCCTCGCGCTCCTCGTCTTCCGGCGGAACGAACATGCCGGGCAACGCCCCGCTGGCCGCCCCTCGAGAGTGCGGATCCTCCTCACCGGTCGCTGGATGGCCCGGAGGAAGCTCGTCGGCCGTGTCCGCGCGGACGGCGGTGCCTGACAGGAGGAACGCTACCGAGGTGGCTGCGGCGAAGACGAGACCTCGCTGTTTCATGGGGCCTCGCTACGCGGGATGGCTGCGCCGCACGCCTTGCAAAATGCCGCGTCCGTTTCGTTCGAGACGCCACACACCGCACAGCCGCGCCGCGCAGTCGCGGCCCTCGCCGGCTCGACCGCGGCGGTCTCCGGCATCTTGCCCGGCGGACCCCACGCCGCTCGAGGTACTGCTGCGCAACGCGTTCGGCCTCCTCGTGCATGGGAGCCGCCTGCTCATCCATTTTCCGCATGACAGCCTTGGCCTCATCGCGATAACGGCCGACGAGCTCCGCGTAGTCGGCGTCGTCCATTCTTCCGAGAGAATGTTCGCCCTCCAGGTCCTTCAGAGCTCGCAGGACTCGCCGCTTCTCTTCGGCCAGATCTCCTCCCGAGTGCTCGGCCGCTGCGGCAACTGATTCGAGGTCGACACCCAGCGGAGCCTCACCGCTCAGCGTTCGGAGGCTTGCCCAGACGAGCGTGATGGCCCCGAGCAGGGCGCCGCTGGCCAGCACGAGCAGCGCCGAGCCGATGCTCCCCGATACGGTCACGACGCCGGCAACGAGCAGGCAAGCCACGGGAAGCCCAACCGCGACGGCTCGCCCCAGGGAGCGCTCGGCGTCCTCCGCCGGTGCGCCCTTCGTCATCATCGACGGCCGTGCCTCACCCTTCGCTTCAGACATCGAGATCCTTCAGCTCGTCGTCCAGCCGCGCGTCGTATCCGTCGCGGCGCGTCGCGGTCTGCCCCACGGCACCCCCACTCGTGTCGGCTGCCGATCCCCCACGGCGCCAGCGCCGCAGCATCTGAGCCAGACCCGCCGCGCCCAGCGTGATCGCGACGACCGGAACCAGATAGATGGCTCTCAGTACGCCGTGATTTCCCGGAATGTTGACCGAGTCGGGTTCCATGAACCTGTTCCCCGGCGGAGAGGGGCCAGCTCGACGATGCGTACTCCTCGATGATTTTGATCGCGGGTCTCTCCGGCGCGAATCTTCTCTCGTACCCGCTCCCTTGCTTCGTCGGCGGTGGAGCAGCCGCACGACGAAAGAGGAAGGCGCTCGCAGCCGCCGCACATGCACCGAAGGTGCTCGAATATGCCCCGCTCGAGGTCGTTCTCGATGTGCACCGTGCCCGAGTGCAAGCTCGAGGTGCCTTGAGCGCGCGCGGCCGGAGTCGCCGCCAGCATGATGCCGAAGATCACGCTCGCCGCGGTCGCGGCCAGCCCGCGCGCTCCCGCCCAGACGCGCGACTCCCCGAGCTCGAACTGCGGCCACATGCAAACGATGCTGCCGGGAATCAGGAGCAGGAAGCAGCCGATCCAAATCCAACGTCACGAGTGGATTCATGTGAAACTGGAACGCCGCGACCTTGGTCTGTCGGATTGATCGATCCGACGATGATGTACACGTCGTCGCCGAAGCCGTGCGCGATCGCGACTTCGGTCGTCGGCGAATCGGGTTGCTTCTTGTAGATGAACTTTGCCGGCGTCAGCCGGCCGTCGTAGGCGCCGTGCTCGATAGACGTCGACGTCGGCGAAGACCATGCGCTTGTTGTTGTCGACCTCCATCCGCGCGCCGACGTACGTGAGCCGTGTACTCGTCCAGAGCGAAGCTCTCGCCCGGGACCAGGGATGCCTCGCGGTCGACGTTCCACGACTGGCCGGCGAACCCCACGAACATCACGACGATCCCGAGGTGAACGATGTAGCCGCCGTAGCGGCGGCGCGACTGCGGCGACAGCGAAAACAGCGTGTGCATCAACCCGGGCAAACCACCGAGGAGCCAAAGGACGCGCGGTGTGGCGTGCCCGGATCGCGCGCGCGCACGGAGCAGCAACACGAACTCCTGCACGATGACCGCGGGTTGAATGCGCACAGCGAGAAGCCGAGGACGGGCGTGTACGCGTTGAAGCGCGCAGCATCGCGCCGAGGACGCCGGCGTAGATTGGATCGCTGTACACGACCGCCGGAAATCCCAACGCGCGGCCCACGAGGAAGTGCAGCCCCGCCGCGACGGCCAGGGCCGCCAGCGGCGCTCGGGAAGCGCGCTTGAGCGCCTGCGTGCTCGTCTTCTTCCAGCCGAAGAGCGTGCCCGACCCCATGAGAGCCAGCAGCACCAGCCCGAGAGGCTGTACCCAAGCCTTGTAGAAGAGCGGCCCCACCGTCACGCTCTCGCCCGTCAGAGCCTCGCTGATCAGCGGGAACGTGGTCGCCACGAGGATGAAGAACAACAGGCTGCACAAGATCCAGTTGTTCAGAACGAAGGTGAAATCGCGCGATAGCAGGGACTCGATCTGCGGCCTACGCGAGCGAACCTCCAGGCCTCGCGTCATCCAGCGGAACACCAGCTCGAGAGCGACGAACACGGCCGCGCCGGCGAGGAGCGCGATGGCGGTCACGCGCCAGCCGACCGGCAACGGCAGCCTCCACATGAAGTACAGGCCCGGAAGGCAGGCTGCGATGACGATCCACCCCGCGCTCGACCGCCGCCCACCGGAGCCGTCGTTCGGGTTTCACGTCCCGCAACTCCGGCCAACGCCAAAGCACGAGGGTCGTCGTGAAGACCACGAGCACTACGAGAAAGCCGGCGAAATAGGTGCCGATCGACGACTGCGCGAACGAGTGCACGCTCGTGATCATCCCGGACCGGGTGAGGAACGTTCCGAAGATCGTGAGGAAGAACATCAACCCGACGAGGAACACGTTCCACACCTTGAGCATCCCGCGCCGCTCCTGAATCATCACCGAGTGGACGTAGGCGCTTGCCACGAGAAACGGCATGAAAGCCGCGTTCTCGACCGGATCCCAACCCCAGTAGCCGCCCCACCCGAGCTCCTCGTAGGCCCAGAGCATGCCGAGCGTGTTTCCGATCGCGAGGAACATCCACGCGAAGAGCGTCCACTTGCGGCTTGCGACGATCCACTCGTGATCGAGCCGGCCCGTCACCAGCGCCGCGACGGCGAACGCGAAGGGTACCGAGCAGCCGACGAACCCCGTGTACAGGCACGGCGGGTGAATGACCATCCAGTAGTTTTGGAGGAGCGGGTTCAGCCCCTCGCCGTCGGCGCGCGCGCCGGCGACGCTCGTCGCGAACGGGTTGGCCGCGAACGCCATCAGGACGCAGAAGAAGAGGACGATCCCCATGAGGGTCGCGATGACGTACGGCTGCAGCGCGAGATACCGGTTGCCGAGCCACTTGACGCACGCGCCGATGTACACGCTGAGCAGGAAGAGCCACCAAAGCAGAGACCCGTCCTGTCCGCCCCAGAGCGCGGTCAACAGATACGAGAGCGGCATCGAGCGGTCCGAGTAATGGGCGACGTATCGGATACGAAAGTCGTGGGTGACGAACGCATACGCCAGGCACAAGACGGACACGCCGATCAACGCAACGGTCGCGTAAGCGCCGAAGCGCGCCGCCTGAAGCGTTCGAGCGCGACCGCTGGCGCCAGCGGCCATCGCCACCGCAAAAGTGTAGCTGGCGACGACCATCACCCCGAGGAGCAGGCTGCCGCCGAACGCCGGGAAGGTGCTTCCGAAGAGGCTGAGTAGGTTCGACATGGCTCGCCGGTGGGTACCTTCTGGGCGTGTTGGAGTATCCGCAGTCTAGCAGCGGCCCGTGTGTGAACTAGCTTGCCGCGGAATGCTTGTCGCCTGCGCGAACGGGCCGTGGGGCTAGGTCCGGAGACTCTAGCGCCACCCGCGCAAGCAGTTCGCCAGCCGACCGAGCCCTTCCTCGAGTGCGGCGCTCGGAGCTGACCAAGCCAATCGAAAACCGTTCGGAACGCCGAAGAACCCACCTGGTGCAACGAGCACCTGATGATCGCGCGCGGCCAACTCGATGGCCGGGGTGAGATCGCCGGCGTCCGGGATCGTGACGAATCCGAACAGGCCCTCTGCGGGCGCGCTCCATCCGAGCGACTGGGCTGCTATCCATTCGCCCACGCGCGATCGTTTCCCCGAGAGCAGGGCGCGTGTGCGCTCCGCGAGATTGAGGATTCGAGAGAGGGCATGCAAGCCAATGTGAGCGTGCGCGAGCGGCAGCATTCCGGACGTCGTCGTGATCGCCTCCTCGGCTCGTGCGACCACACCCGCCGGCCCCAGCAGCCAACCAACCCGGTGGGGACCGAGTCCGTAGCACTTCGTCAGGCTGGAGACGGCGACCACGTTGGGGCCGAGCTTTCGCGCGCTCCTCCGGAACACGCCCGCATCGTCCACGAGGTCATCGAAGGCCGCGTAGACCTCGTCGACCAGCAGGAAGGCTCCGCGCGCGTCGAGAAGCCGCGCGGTTTCCCGGAGAGCGGCGTCGTCTGCGCGCACACCGCTCGGGTTGTGCAGATTCGTGACGGCGACCACGCGAGTCCGTGCGGTAAGCGAGCGGGCGATGCGGTCCGGATCGAGTGCAAACCGGTCCTGCGTCTCGCGGGCAAACCGCAGAACGCGCGCCCCGGTGCTCTTTGCGGCCAGAACGAGCGGTTCGTACGTCGGGGCTTCGACGAGTACGTCATCGCCCGTGCTGGCCAGCGAGAGGTACGCGAGCCACAGCGCGTGTGACGTCCCGAGTGTCGGGACCACGTCCGAGGGCGGGACATCGTTGTGCGCTGCGATCGCCTCCCGCAAGGCCGGCCACGCGGAGGGCTCGTCGATCTCGCGGAGAGGGGGGGCAAGCTCGGCGAGCCGCGCCGTGGGGATCCCGCTCGTGGCCAGATCGCACTCCACCTGGCCGTAGTAGCGGCGTGCCCACGCGAGATAACGCGACGGGCCGAACATCATCAGTGGGCCGCGGGCCCAAGCGCGAACGTCGCAGCGCGAATGGCGTTCGCCTCGGCCGAGGAGAGGTTCATGGTCCCGGCGGCCCGATCGGGCTCGACGGAGCCCACGAGCGTCCCCGCAAAGCCGCGGTCGGAAGGGTCCTTGCGAAGGATGGACGCCGTGAGCTTCCCGCCCGACACGACCCCGTCCACGCTGGCCGGGCCGAGCGGTCCCTCGAGCGTTCCGGCGACTCTGCCCGTCGCAGGGTCGACGTCGAGAGCCATCGTGCCCTCGCCGATCCCCGCCTGCGTGTCGGCGCCGGACCAGCGCACGCTCTTCCAGTCGGGGGGAATGTAGAGTGTACCGGCGGCGCTCTTGTACGTCCCGGTCCAGCGCGAGCCTGCAGATGCTGCCGCGCTTGCGGTCGGAGCTGGTGAAGCCGAAACGGCCTTGCTCGCGACGGGAGCGCTCGAGGGCGCCTCTCGCGTCGAGGGCAGGCCCCCGCCGCCCGATCGGTCGCACGCCCGTCCGACGACGGCCGCGAGCACCGCGAGCAGACCCAGCCCGCGCGTCACGGAGACGACTTCCCTTCGGCGACACGCTCGACGATCCGGACGCCCACTTCGCCCTCGATCTCCACCAGATCGCCCCGCGCGAGGGCAAGCCCGCCCACCCTCAGCACGACGGCCTCGCCGACGCGCCTGCCCAGGGCCACGACATCACCCCGCCGCAAGGCGGCCCATTCGCGCGCCTGCATTCGTGCTTCTCCGATCTCGACCCGGACGACGACCGGCACTTCGCCCACGGCTTCGATCAGCTCACTCTTCGGGACCGGCTCGCCCATGTTCGCCTCCGCCGCGCAGAGCGCTTGCGGCTCGCCACGTAGCACGAGGCGGCCACCGACGCCGAGATCCGCCCGAAACCCGATTCCCGCGGCCGGAGCCGCGAGCAAGACCGGCCCGACCAGCTGGCGATCCGCTTCGAGATGCAGCGGCCACGCCCCGGGGAGCCAAACGTCCCCGGGGCGCAGCGAGGCGACGTCGGCGACCGTCGCGCGCGTCGCGCAAGCCACGATGGGCAGAGTGAGTGCGACCGGGCCGAGCGCTGCCGTCAGCTCCGCGGCATCGCACCCAGGTTGAGACGTCAGGTTGAGCGCACGGGCTGGCACGATCAATCGCGCCACGAACGCTTGGTTTGCCACGAGCACTGTCGCGGTGGCCTCGGCCAGCGCGGGATCCGCTCGGGCCATGTCCGCCTCGAGCGCGCGAGCCGGTCCCGCGGCGACGACGTGAAGCGGGACGTCCGCGTGCGCCCGCCGGGCCACCGCCGCGAGGATTGCGCCGAGCGCGCCCGCGATGGCCGAAGAACCTACAGCCGCCGGCTCGAGCACGACGGGCGCTTTCCGCTTGAGGCAGCGCGCGACGACGCTCGCCGCGAGCGCGTGCTCGAACTCGACGAGAAACCCGTTCTGCATTCCAGGCGAGTCTCCTGGTGCGAGCACGACGCCGATTCCGTCGTACGGAGAGCGCAATTCGGCCGCTCTGCTGGCGCGCCGGATCATCACCTCGACTTCGGCGCCGACGACGCTCGCCAGGCTGTCGGCAACAGATTCCAACCGCACCCGCTGCGCGAGCCATCGCCGAAGACCGCGCAGCGCCTCGAGCTCGCCGTGGGTCGTTGCGTCCAGCGATGCCCACGGAAACGGGCGCACACGAGCCGCCGGCGTCACGACGTCGCCCGCACCCGCGCTGCGAACGCTCCGGGCGGCAGCGGCAACATGGCGCTGTCCTTCTTGCCCTCAGCCGCGCCGCGCCGCAAGACCCCGCCGCGTGATAGTCTGTCTCCCGTGCGATCCATGTCGCTACGGTTCCGCGGGACGCTTCTCGTCGCCTCGATCGCGGGCGCGCTCTGGTCCGGCGTCGCGAGTAGCGACGGCAGGAGCAAGGGCGACGCCAGGAATAAGCCCGACGCCTCGGCTTCGACACCGACAGCCTCCCCCAAGTACAAGGAGGCCTGTTCTCAGGGCAACGCCAAATACGTAGCTCGCGACTTTGCCGGCGCGATCGACGCGTACCGAACGGCGATTGAGCTCGAGCCGAAAAACCCCCTCGCCCACTACCTTCTCGGGGAGGCGCAGCTCGCCGCGGGCAGCCTGACCGAAGCCGACGCTGCCTGGAACCGAGCAGCCTTGGAGTCGACCGACGGGGAGCCGTCCTTGCGCGCGAAGATTCTGTTTGTCTTGGCGGACTTGCGGGAGCGTCAGAAGAAGTGGGACGACGCGAAAGCCGCCTGGCAGGTCTATCTCGACTGGGCCACGAAGTACCCCGGTGTGTCTGCCTTCCCCGCCAGCGGACAGTCGCGGCAGCAGGCGATCGACGCCATGCTCAGGCAAGACAAGTCGTACGAGCTCGTTCGTCGCCGAATCGCCGATACCAAAAACGGCGGAGTTTTCACGGACGTCAGCAAGTCGCCGCCCGCGGCCGAAAGGTAGCCCGTGGGATTCGCCGCCTGGGCCTTCGGGGGCCCCAGGACGATGTCCCGCGTCACCAGCGTGTCGGCGTCGCGAACGAACTGCTGCCAGGTCGCGTACTCCTTTCCGGGTTGAACTCGGCCCGTGGGCACGTCGACGATGCGATCGAAGTCGATCGCGTGGCCGTTGACCACGTCGAGCACGCGCACGAAGGCGTCGCCGCAGCGCGCTTCGCCCTGGGGAAGCTGGGCGGGCATCTTCATCGACTCGGGCAGGACGACGCGCAGGTGGACCTCGGTGTGAATCGACCGACGTCGCAAAAGCGGCGTGTGGCGCTCGGGCAAGGCCGCGAGCGGCGCGAGGTTCGGCGCAAAAGGAGGTCCGAGCGCGAGGCCCACGCTCGCGGGTTTCGCCATCCGCGGGATCTCCGCACGGACATGAACGACGAGAGGTTGGTCGAGCGCATCCGCCCCCTCGGCTTTCATCTCGCGAACGTGTCCGCCGTCGAACGCGGGCGCGATGAGCTCGCGCTCGACGAAGTCGTAGAGCTTGGCCTGCGCGACGCGGTCTAGCGCGTTGCGCCAACCGATGGCGCGGTTGCCCGAGACCGTCAGCGTCAGCTCGAGGGTCGCGCTGCCGTCTTCGCGCACGACCGCTCGCCCCTCGTACACGTCGCCGTCGACGGCCCCAGGAGCGTGGACTACCTCCCGCGGCATTCCCGGCGCGAGTACGATCGCCGGCTGCTCGCGCAGCTCCGCGGGCATGTAGCCGTAGGGAGCGAACTTGTCGCGCACGGTCATCCAGCGAACGCCGCGCTCCGTCGCCACGCGTAGCGCCAGCGCGTCGTACTCGTCGATCTCGCTCATCTTGCCGAGGGGCGGGGTCGCGAGGCGGTTCTTGACGAGCGCAAGCTGGCTCTCGATGCCGAGGAGGCGCAGGATGTACCGGAAGGCCGACTGTCTCGAGCCGCTGCCGCCCGTCAGCACCCGACGACCATCCGCCTCCTTTCCGTCTTGCACGTGCTCGAGCACCCAGCGGTACGCGCGCCGCGCGCGCTCGTCGGCGGCCGCCGGCGAGGCGCCGCTGACCACGGCGAGCGCCTTCGCGCGCAAGCGCGGGTCGAGCGGCGTGTCGTCGTCCGCGAGGTCGACCAGCCGTGCCAGCGTGGCGTCGAGCGAGACGCCCCAGCCAACGCGCACACTCGGCAAGAACTCGGTAATCGGGGGACTCTCCGGCTCGATCTGCGCGGGCGGGCTGAGGTCGACGCCCCACCTCCGCTCGACGAACGTTCCGATGTGGCGCACCTTCGGCGCCGGGACCGCGCCCTGCGTCTCGATCTCGAGCTCGCGATTGCTGGGCGTGACGACCACGTACTCGCTTCTCCAGTATCCCTTGTCGGCCTCGCGGAAGAACCAGTGCGGGCTCCGGTACTGTCGACCCTTGGCTCCGTCGCCGCTCTGCGGAGTGATGTGCTCCATCTCGACGTAATCGCCGACCTCCAGCTGTGGCAGCGTGAGCGTCGGCTTCCCGGCCACCGGCTCTGGCTCCAGGATGCGCCCGTCGCTCTTGATGACACGCAGATGAAGCACCAGACCCGTCGGCGGCTCGATCTCCGACTCCGAATTGATCGCCTCCTGGGACTGGATTCGCTGGATTTCGTGCTCGAGCATCTCGCTCGAGCCGTCGTCGTGCACCCAGAATCGCCGCGTAGTCGAGAACCCGGGCGGCGGTTCCGTCCATGTGGTGGCCGCCCTTCTCCCAGGTCTCGAACTCGCGAATTACCGCCCGGCCGTCCTGACGATAGGGCTCCAGATCCGAGGCTCCCTCGATCAGGTCGATGGCCGCGCGCAGCTCGCCAGCGCTGGCTCCGACCTGCAACGCCGTCGCGAGCGCGCGGCGCAAGGCGGCGGTGTCGCCCTTGGCGTACTGGCTGTCGGCGACGTGAAACCGCGCCTGGGAGTCGAGCGGATGCTTCGCCAGCGCCTTCTCGAGCTCACGAGCTGCCGCGCTCGTGTCCCCGGACCGGGCGAGCACGTCTGCGATACGCGTCGCGATCTCCTTCCGGTCCGGGCGCCGCGCCTTCAGTCGCTCGAGCTCGGCGACGGCGGCCTTGTAGTCGTGCCGCGCGAGCGCACGGTCGAGGTCGATCTCCGCGTCGGGATCGAGGTGCTTCAGGCGTGCCGCGATCCTGTCGGCTTCCGCGGCGGGCCCGCTGGTGTCGAGCGCCTCGAGGTACGCGTGCAGCGCCGCCGAGTCGTCGGGAAATCGCGCGCTGAGGTCTGCCAGCGCGCGCACTTGCTCACCCCGCCACGCGAGCCGGCCGTAGAGCCGCGCCAGCTGCTCGAGCACCTCTGGTTCGCCGCGCGTCTCGTCGGCGAGCCGTCGGAGCGGATCGACCGCTTCCGCGAGGCCGTGCTGCTCGGCGTCGTCGAGTATCGCCGACAGGCGCGCTCGCCACAGACGGCCGTCGCGCGCCAGCGCGCGATCGCGCAAAGCGCGACCCTGCGGGCCGCGCGCGTCTTCCGGGAGGGCGGGGTCGCCGCCGACGAACAGCGAGGCCATTTGCAGCGCCAGCGGCCCGGCGTCCAGCGGCGAGACGAGCGGCTCCATGAGGGTCGAGGCGACGTCGTCCATCTGCTCCGCGTGCGCCGCGTAGGCCGCGAGCGCCGCCTCGACGGGGGCGCCGGCGAGGCGGTCGCTGCCCTGCGCCGCAGCGCGTACGTAGTCCTCCAGCGGGTTCACGTCGGAGAGGACCTGCGGAGGCGACAGCGCCCGGGGTTTTGTCGCGTCGCCGTCGGTGTCGAGGCCCGCCGCCGTTCCCTCGGGGTTGAGCAGCCGCACGCTCGTCGCCGGTGTGATGAGCCGCGCCAGCACGCGATGACGCCCGTCGCCCACGAGCACATGCGCCCCGAAGCGCTGCCAGGAGCCCCACTCTTCGACGCCACGAGACAGGACGAGCGTGTCGTCGATCCATATCTTGACGGCGCCCTGCACGGCGACGACGAGCTCGCGTTCGCCGCGCGTCGAAAAGAACGTCTCGCCGTAGAAGACGCCGTCCGGGACTTGCTCGTCGGCCACGGCCAGGCAGCGGGTGGCCGTGACGGGCAGCACGTGCGGCAAGCTGCCGCGCATCGCGTCAGCCGGCCACGCCGCGGGCCACGGCTCCGGCGCCTCGGCGGCGAAACCGCGCAGACGGTCCTGCGCGCCGCCGTGGCCGAAGGGCCCCGCGAGGCGCACCGCGCGCGCGCAGCCCATTCGCCGCACGACCTCCGTGTCGTAGGCCTCGCCCGTTCGTTCGGCCTTGTCGTACACCTCGAGCGCGCGCCAGTCTTCAAGCTCGGCCACGGCGCGCCACCCGACATGACCGGGTCGAAGCAGCAGGGGGTCGAGCGTGCTGCGGTATCGCGCGTAGAGCTCGGCGACCGAGCCCCGGAGGCCCATCAGATGACGCGCTGCGAACCAGCCGACTAGCGGCGCCTGCGCCTCCGAGCTGCCCGCCGCGGCAACCAGCGTCGACACGTACGCCGCCGCCGCGGACTGAGGGTCCCCGTGCGCTTCGTCGACCGTGGCCCGGGCGAGGCTCGCCCACAATCCGTCGTGCGCCACGGTCTCCAGCCGAGATCGCGCGGCCGCCGCCTGCTCGGCGCTGCCGCCCGGCGCCAGCATCTCGGAGAGGGCCCAGCGACCCAAGAGCTCCCCGTCGGACGACGTTCGTGCGCTCGTCCTCAGCTCGGCGACGCGAGCCGGCACGCCATGCAAGGCGCCGGCGCAGGCGACGCACGGCAACGCCAGCAGCCACAACCCAACGTTCACGAGGCCTTCTCGGATCATTTCAAAGCCACCGTCACGCGTTGACCGAGCGCGCGGTCCACTTCCTCGCACCACGCGCGGAAGCTCGCATACTCGGCGGCCGCGATCCGCGTCTTCGCGAGCGTGACCGTGGTTCGAACGCGAATGGCGCCGCCCGCGTTCTCGACGTCCACCTGGTACGAACCGAACGGCCCCGACGCGTGCGCCGGCGAAGGGACGCCCTTCAGGTGCGCCGCCGGCGGCAGCCGGATGGTCCAGTCGTCCTCCTGCGTCCAGCGCGCGTAGAGGCGGAGATCGAGCTCTCGCGTGGCCAGCGGCGCGAAGTCGCGGACCATGTGCTCTCGCCGCCCGAGCGGAACGCTGAGCCCCCCATCCGTCGGCTTCGCGAACTGCGGCGCGCTCCCTCGCATTCGAATCGTGACGCTCTGCTCGACGTCCTCGAGATTCCCCGCGTCGACGGCCGTGACCTCGCTCCCGGGGAGGAGCGACGCGAACATCTGCTGCAGGCGCTGCTTTCGGGTGGCGTCGGCGTGAAACCGCACACGCCACTCCGAGGCCTCGACCCCGCTCACCTCGGCGCGCCAGTCCACTCGTGCGCCGCCGTCGGCGCCGAGCGTGGCCTCGAGCTTGTGGGTCGCCACGCTGGAGGTCGCCGGAGGATCGGGCAGCCGGACGAGCTTGGCGTTTCCCTCGTTCACGAGGAGCGCGAGGGCGCCGCGGTCCATGGCCGGCAGCTCGAGCGCCCCGGTGTACTCTGCCGTTCCGTCGAGGAAGAGGTCGAGCGACGGAACGTACGCGATCATGTGATCGAACGGCGCGAGGCTCGCGGGATTGCTCTCGATGTCGCCCTTGTTCGCCGTGCGCACGACGACCGGCGTCGCCTTGATGCCGAGGGCGCCGAGCATCGTCACGATGAGCGTCGCCTTGTCTTTGCAGTCCCCGAAACCCCGCGAGAAAATCTGCGCGCACCGGTACGGCTTGAAGCCGTGAATCCCGAACTCGAGGGCTACGTATCGCGTCTTTTGGACCACGAAGTCGTAGATCGCGCGAACTTTCGAGGCGTCGTCCTTGAGCCCTTTGGTAAGAGCCTCGGCGCGCTGGCGGACCTCGTCGTCGGGGATGAGCTGGTCGCGGATGAGCCCCCAGTACCAGCGGCCCATCTCGTCCCACGACTTGTACGTCGATACGTGCACGTGGCCGAGCACCTCGCTCCAGGGCGGCTGCAGAGCCTCTTGCGCGACGGCGGGCACGCTCTGCGCCGCAAAGTGGTAGATGCGCTGCTCGCCCCGGTCCTCTACCGTCCGCTGCAGGCCGGGCACCCGTGGCTCGTTGAAGTAGAACGCGCGCGACCTCGGCGTGATGAGCACGTACTCCGAGCGCGCGATGGGCTCCGGGCTCTGCATGTAGACGACCTCGCCGAAGTAGTCGGCGAACGCGTTGCGCTGCGCGACATCCTCGACGCGGTATTGCAGCTCGACGACGTCCCCCGGCTCGAGGCGCGGCAGGCGCACGTAGTAGGCACGCGCGCTCGTGTACATGGAGATCGACGGGTCGTCGGCCATCGCGCCCGCGCCGGTCTCGACGGCTTCGTCGATCCTCCCGTCCTTGCGATAGACGCGAGCGGACCGCACCTGCACGGCTTCGCTGTCGGTCTCGAAGGCGAACTCGTACTCGCGCGCCGCGGCCGCCGCGGAGTCGGTCAGCGGCTGGTACACGACCTGGTGAAAGCGGCTCGCGAGGCCGTTCGGGAACACCGTCGTGACGAGCAGATCGACGAGCGTGCGCCGAGCCTGACCGGCCGACGGCGCATCGCGCCCCGCCAGGAACTCGCTCGCGGGCCGCGCGTAAAGCTCGTCGGGCCG
Source organism: uncultured delta proteobacterium (assembly GCA_963720145.1). Lineage (GTDB taxonomy): Bacteria > Myxococcota_A > Polyangia > Polyangiales > Polyangiaceae > Palsa-1150. The sequence goes on along the minus strand of CAVREO010000020.1, from coordinate 291,210 downwards.
GGGCTTGGCGGGCTCGATGTGCGCGACCTGTTCGCGGACGTCCTTGGCCTGCGGCATCAGCTCGAGCACGCGCTTGAGAAGCCGGAGCTGCTCGTCTCGCTCGCCGGCGATCGAGTAGATGGCGGCCAGCTCGCGCATCGCGTCGGTGTCCTCCGGCGCCAGGTCGAGCGCCCTGCGGTAGGCCGCGATCGCGCGCGCTCGATCGCCGAGCTGCGCCCACGCCTGGGCAGAGGTCTGCAGCGCGGCCGAGCTGTCCGGATTGGTCGCGAGCAGCCGTTCGATCCAGCGGGCAGCCTTCTCCGTGTCGCGCCGCGCGACGGCAATCTCGATGCGCGCGCGGACGAAAGCGGGATCGTCGAAGCGCAGGGCCGCGTAGCGCTCGGCCATCTCGTCGGCCTCCCGTTCGCGCCCCTGATCGCGCAGGGACGCGACGGCCGCGCGCAAGAGGGCCACGCTCTGCGGTCGCCTCGCCAGCGCGCGCAGCGAGATGGGCGAACGCCGTCTCGTGCAGCCCGGCCTCCTCGTAGAGCTCGAACCTGGCGAGCGTCGCCGGCACGTCGTCGGGGTCGAGCGCGAGGACCTGCTCGTAATAGGGGACTGCCTCGCGCCAGTTGACGCCCGTGCGCGCGTACGCCGCGCGAGCGAGGAGCGCGGCGATTCGCTCCTCGCGCTTCGCGTGCCCGGCGGCGACGAGCCCCTCGGCTCGCTCGATCCACCTCGCGCGCTGGTTGCGGCTCTCGGCGAGGTCGCCCGCGAGGAGGAGCCGCTCCACGGTCGGTCCCGCCTCCGCCGCCCGCCGCGCGAGCTCCCGCGCGCGATGCTCGGCCGGATCGTCGGAGCCCGTCGCGCCCAGATAGCGCGCGTATGCCTCGAGAATGCCCGGGTCCCCGCCCTTGACGAGCCTCTCGAAGGCCTGCACCGGGCCCTCGACCGCGCCTGTGTGCTCGGGCGCGGCCTTCGGGTTCGGAGCGGCCGCGCCCCCGGCGGCGGTCGAATACCGAGGGTCGGCCGCGAACTCGATGTGCGCGTCCGGCCCGCCGCTGGCGTCCGCCAGGCGCAGCGACAGCAGGGGAGCTCGGTCGTCGCCGCACACCTTCGCGGTCAGCCTGTTCCATCCCGCTCGCAGGCTCACCGCGCTGGCGAATCGATCGCTGTCGAGGTCGCGGTACTTCTCGTCGTGCAGCACCTCGGAGCCGTTCCAGAAGACGCGCAAGGCGCCCGTAGCGCCCGCCCACACGGAGATCCCACGTGCCGCGCCGCCGGCGAGCCGAGCGTCCCGCACGAACGTCGTCAGGTACCCGCACGACTGCTCGGCCGGCCGGAGAAAGACGCTCAGATCGGTCCAGCCGTAAGGAGATGCGGCCGGCAAGACGCGCCACCGCGCGGGCCGGTGGTCCTTGCCGTCGTAGTCGTGCGTGAGATTCATCGGGAGCGCGAGCTCCTTCTCCGGCTCGTACGCGGCGAGGAGGCCGGCCTTGCCGTCGTTGTCGAACGGCCCGAGACTCATCCACTGGTCGACGAACCCGAGGTGCGCGATGCGCCGGCGCGCCCCGTCCAGATCGCCGCGGCGCCTCCGGGCGTACGCCTCCAGCAGCGCCGCGTACGCCCGGACCGGAGCCGGCTCCCCGGCGTCGAGCGACACGTCGCGCAGTGTCTCTTCGACGGCGGAGGGATCGCCGCGATCCCACTCCGACCAGACGCGGCGCAGCGCCACGTAAGCGAGCGGCCCGCGGGCGCTGGCGACGTCCGCGCGGAGCTTCGCGAGCCGCGGAAGGCGATCCGAGACCTCGGCGTGCACGGATGACACCGGCGGGGATGCCAGCGAGAGGACAGCGGCGATCAGGGCGAGCGCGGGTGAGCTGGGCTTCATCGGAGGTCGCGGGCCTCATCGCTTGAGGCGACGGATTGCCCGCCCGGACTGTCGTGCGGCTACGGGCAGGTCGTCAAGCGCGGCGGAGTGGGTCCCGGCGCGCCGACCTCGGGTGGCGCGCGCACCCGATCGCGCTATTTCTGCACACATCGCCGCCCGAGGATTCGGAGCAGACCCCGTGAGCACCGCCCTACCTGCCGAAGCGGCCCGGGAAGCCGGCATGGTCCGCGGTCTGGTCAAGACGCTCCGCCCCCACCAGTGGGTGAAGAACCTTTTGTCCTCGCGCCGATGTTCTTCCACAAGGACGTCTTTCTCTCGACCGCGCAGGGGCCCGCGCTGAACCTCGTCGTCGCGGGTCGCGGCCTCGCTGCGACCGCGATTTCTGCCTCCTCGCGGGCTCCGTCTACACGATCAACGACCTCGTCGACGTCGTCGCGGACCGAGCGCACCCCATCAAGCGCGATCGCCCGATCGCGAGCGGTCAGGTCCCCGAGGGCGTGGCCCGGGCGATGGCGGTCACGCTCGTGGCTCTGTCTCTCGCCGCGGCGTACTTCCTCTCGCCGGCGCTGGCGCTCGTCTCTCTCGTCTACCTGGCCGAGAACCTCGCCTACAGCTTCAAGCTGAAGAAGGTCGCGTTCCTCGACGTGTCGCTCATCGCGCTCGGCTTCGTCCTGCGCGTGCTCGCCGGCGGCATCGCGACCGACGTCCGAGTCTCCGCCTACCTGCTCGCCTGCACGTCGCTCCTCGCGCTCTTCCTCGGCTTCGGAAAGCGCCGTCACGAGCTCGGGCTCGAGAACGCGAGCAAGGGCCGCCGTGCTCTCGAGGCGTACACCACGAAGTCGCTGAACGTCGCCCTGGGCCTGACGGGCTCGGCGACGGCCCTCACGTACGTCGCCTACACCCTCGACCCCGTCACGCGCGCCTTCTTCAACTCGAACCTGCTGTGGATGACCGCGCCGTTCACCGCGTTCGGCATCGCGCGTTTCCTCCAGCTCGTCAGCGGGCGCGCCGGCCGCGGGCTCCGGGCCGAGTCCCCCACGCAAGAGATGCTTCGAGACGTGCCCTTCGTGCTCAACCTCGTGCTCTGGGTGATCGTCATCGTGGCCATCGTCTACAAGCTGCGGCCCAACGCGTGATCCCAGCGCGAGAAGCCGACGGACTGGCGGCGAAGCCGGGGGCGCTGGGTGAGCTGGCGCTCACTCTCCCCGTGTTCCTCGTGTACCAGCTCGGCGTCGTCTTTCTCGACACGCGCAACGCCACGGACCTCGTCACCGCGCGCCTGCTGGCGGTCTCTCACGGCGACAGGCTGACGTACCTGGGCCTCACCGCCGCCATCGGAATCCTCATGACCGGCGGCTTCGCCATCCTCGGGCGAGGGCAGACCCTGCGCCTGAGCAAGGTGGTGCAGATCGCGATCGAGGGCGCGGCGTACGCGATTGCCATGGGCGCGGCCACGTCCTGGGTCGTCGGGAAGGTCTTCGCCGGGGGGGGGCGCGTCGGGCAGGGTCCCCTTCCGGGCCTCGTCATGTCGCTCGGGGCAGGCTTCTACGAGGAGCTCGCGTTTCGCGTGCTGCTCTTCGGGGTGGGGGCCAAGGTGCTCGTCTGGCTTCTCGCACACGAGCGGGTGGGGCTCGTGGGCGCGGCGCCCCGGCTGGGGTTTCGGGCCGTCGTCATCATGGTCGTGTGGGCTGTCGCGTGCGCCGCGCTGTTCAGCGGGTGCCACTACCTCGGGCCGCTGGGCGATTCGTTCGACATGCGGTCGTTCGTCGCGCGCGCGGTCCTCGGCCTCATGCTGACGCTCGTGTACTCGCTCCGCGGGTTCGCCGCGGCCGTGTGGACCCACGCGCTCTACGACATCTGGGTGCTCGCGCTCTGAGGGATCGCGGTCCGTCTGTTCTGGATCGCGGCTTGGTCGCTCCCGATCGCGATGGGTGCGCTACGGACCGCGGTTCGAGAGCTTGCACGTCCGGTTCGCACGCTGTCCATCGCGGTTCGTAAGGTCCTGACCGCGGTCCTTCTGCTTCGGATCGCGGCTTGGTGGCTCGGGATCGCGACTTGTCCGCCAGGGAGCTCGGTTCGAGACCTTCGGGGCGTGACTTGTACGTCACCGATCCCCATCCGGAAGCTCGAGATCGGCTCCCATTCGCTCTTGCTGGCGATCCGGAGCTTCTCGACCGGCTCCTATCCGTTCTGGACCTCGATTGAGAGGCTCTGAATCGCGTCCTACTCGCTACGGACCTCGATTGAGAGGCTCTGAATCGCGTCCTACTCGCTACGGACCTCGATTGAGAGGCTCTGAATCGCGTCCTACTCGCTATGGACCTCGATTGAGAGGCTCTGAATCGCGTCCTACTCGCTATGGACCTCGATTGAGAGGCTCTGGATCGCGTCCTATTCGCTATGGACCTCGATTGAGAGGCTCTGAATCGCGTCCTGCTCGCTACGGACCTCGATTGAGAGGCTCTGAATCGCGTCCTGCTCGCTACGGACCTCGATTGAGAGGCTCTGAATCGCGTCCTACTCGCTCTGGAAGGCGATCGAGAGCCTCTGGATCGAGCCCTACTCGCTCTGGAGCCCGATTGAGAGCCTCTGGATCGAGCCCTACTCGCTCTGGAAGGCGATCGAGAGCCTCTGAATCGCGTCCTATTCGCGACACGCGCTCGAAGGGACCGCCAGAGCGGCCGCATACAGGGTCCCCGATTGGGTCATCCTACTTGGCGTGGAGCCGCGTCCACGCGGCGGCGATCTCTCGCGACGCGTCCTTCAGAGCGCGGCCCTCGAGCACGTCGCGCGCGAAGCGCACGGTGCCGGCCTCCGCCGGAGCGAGGAGTGCCCCCACGTTTCGCGCCGAAGCCAGGCGAGGCTCCTTGCCTTCGCTCGCCGTGATCGCGAATTGTCCCTGAGCGCGCGCCGTCACTTCGAAGCCGGTATCGCGAGCCCGCAGAAAGACGAGCGACGACTGGCCGTCGGCGAACGATGGCTCGCCCTCGACGCTCTGGCCAATCCTGCCGATGTTACCGCCCAGGCTTCGGACCCACACGTCCTGGGGAAGCGCGCCCGCGACGGCTGTGTCCACGCGGACGCGCGTGTAGGTCACGATTCGTCCACCTTCCCAAATGACCAGTCGCTCGACCGGCGTGACCGCCGCGATCGCGTTCGACTGACGAACGAGGTCGTCGAACACGGCGGTGACCGACACGCTGGCGCGCGCCTCTCGCGCGGCGAACTCGATGGTGCCCGCGGTACCCAACGCGAGGACGGCGAGCAGGCCCCCGACCGCGCCTGCTTTGCGCCCGTGGCGGCGCCAGCGTCGCGCCGCCAGACCCGCGGCGACCGCCAGACCGAAAGGAGCATACGCCCGACCGGGCGTTCCTGGAGCCCGGTCCACCGAGCATTGGCTGGCTGTGTTCTGCCCCGAGTCGCCCTCGGCGGGCTCCGCCTGAGCGTCCAATTGGGAGGAACGCCGTTGAACAGGCGCCTCTACGTGCTCGCCACATGTCGCCCGCGGAGGACCCTGCCGCGCTCTCCGCTCCGCCCGATACGCACGTCAGTTTTCAGGGGTCAGACGTCGTCGACTGCGCGAGGGCGAATCGAGCCAGCGCCGTGTAGTGCGAGCCGTTCGGGCCGAGGTCGCTCCGATAGAGCGCCAGGCTCGCGAGCGTGCAGCTCGCGGAGAAGCCGGCCGACGCCGGCTCGAGCCATCGTCGCGCGTCGTACGGCCGCTTGAGCCGAGCCAGCGTCACGTGCGGTCGAAAGGGGCGATCCTCGCGAGGCACCCCGTGGTTCGCGAGCAGATTGTCGACGTGTGCGGCCAGCTTCGCCAGGGCGCCGTCGCCGTCGACGACCTCGAGAATCAGGATGCGCGCGTGCTCGAGCGCCGGGAACGCGTCGATCCGCAACGAGCAGGCGGGCAACGTGCCTTGCTGCTGCGCGAGAATTCCCAGCGCCGCCTTCACCGGCTCCTCGGCCTGGGCTGGGAGCTCGCCGGCAAACTTCACCGTGACGTGCATCTTCTCGGCTGCGGTCCACGCCGCGTTCGGCGCCAGCTTTCCGCCGCGCAGACGGTCTGCGACCTGCGCCGCGACACGCAGCCCCTCGGCGTCGAGATCGAGCGCGACGAACGCGCGAATAGAGGCTTGCTGCGCCCCCGGCACGTCCCCACTCAGCCCGTCTTGATGGCGGTCGCCGACTCGTGCGATTGCTCGGGGAGCCGCGACATGCAGAGCTCGCGGACGAGCTGCAGCCCGGTATACGCGGCCAGCGTCTGGATCCGCGCGCGATCGCCCGCGAGCGTGAAGTGCTTCACGTCGACCGCGCCGTCGGGGCGGGCGAGGGCGATGTACACCGTGCCGACCGGCTTTTCTTCGCTTCCGCCGCTCGGTCCGGCGATGCCCGTCAGCGAAAGGCCGACGTCGGCGCTCGACACGCGTTTCGCGCCCTGCGCCATCGCCGCGGCTACCTCCGGGCTCACGGCGCCATGCCAGCGGATGGTCTCCTCGTCGACGCCGAGGAGCCGCGCCTTGGCGCTGTTGGCGTAGGTCACCGCGTCCATCAGCAAGAAGTCGCTCGCGCCCGCCTCGCGCGTCACCATGTGGCCGACGAGCCCGCCGGTGCAGGACTCGGCGATCGCGAGCATCCAGCCGCGCGAACGCAGGGCTCGACCCACGACGCCGGCAAACGTGTCTTCGGCCTCGCCGTACACGTACGAGCCCAGCCGCGCGCGCACCTCCGCCGTCGCGCGCTGGCACAGGTCGCGCGCGTCGGCCTGGGAGCCGGCGCGCGCGAGGACCTTCACCTCGAGCTCGGGAAAGTGCGCGCGGTAGCCGACGGTCGTCCTCGGGAACGCTTCTTCGACCCCTGCGAGCCGCTCGCCGGCGACGCTCTCGGGCAGCCCGAACAGCCGAAGGTTCAGCTGATAGGACGTGTTCGGGGCGAGCGCGCGGATGCGAGGCGCGACCTGCTCCTCGAACATCTTGGTTCATCTCGCTCGGCACCCCGGGCATGAAGAACGCGAGGCACTCGCCGACGCGGACGGCGAAGCCCGGCGCGGTGCCCACCGGGTTGGGAAGCACGTCGGCGCCTTCCGGGAAATCGGCCTGCTTCTCGTTGCTGGCGCTCATCGTTCGGCCCGATCGCGCGAAGCGGCGCTCGATGTGGTCGAGCGAGGCCTGGTCGCGGACGAGGGCGACGCCGAGCGCGCTCGCGACGGCCTCGGTCGTCACGTCGTCGGTGGTGGGCCCGAGACCCCCGGTCGACACGATCACGCGGGCTCGCGGAGCCAGCCGGCCGAGCGCTTCGGCGATGTGCGCGCGGTCGTCGTCTACGGTGACGTGCTCGATGACCTCGAAGCCGAGGCTCGTCAGCTCGGCCGCGAGCCACGCGGCATTGGTGTTGACGAGTTCTCCGCGTGTGAGCTCAGTCCCGATCGACAGCACGGCGCACGTCATGGGGCCGGACAGCCTAGCGCGAGTCGAGCCTCACGGGGGATAGGCGCAGCGCACACCCACACGCGCGTCGCGGGCCTCCGGGTCGAGCTCGAGGCGGGCCCAGATGCGCAGGTCCGTGGCGAGCGCGTCTCGCCAGGAGCCGCCCTTGGCGGTTCCGCCAAGGGCGGTGTCGGCCAAGTTTGTTTTTTGGGGCCCCGACCCCAAAAGGGGGGCGTCGGGGGGGGGGTGGGGCGGGGGCCTTGGAGGCGGCTTGCGAGGGTCCGGGGGTGGGGGCGTCAGGGGGGGGTGGGGCGAGGGGCTCCGACCGGTGGGCGCCTGGGGTGGGGGGCCTGGGCGGAGGAGCGACCCATTCGGCGACGTTGCCGGCCAGATCGTGGAGGCCGAGGGGGGAGTCGCCGTCGGGGTGGGCGCCGACTGTGTCGGGGCCGTCGGCGCCGCGGGAGCACGGGCCGTTGGCCAGGCCCCAGGCTGCCCGCCGGCACACCGCGCCGGTGTCGCCCCAGGCGTAGCGACGAGGCGGGTTCATCGCCGAGGCCGCCGCGACGATCCACTCGTCCTCGGTGGGCAGGCGGCCCCCGCGCGATTGGCAGTAGGCCTGCGCCTCGGCTCGCGTGAGCGAGCTAGCTGCGCGTGCGGAGTCCGGGACGCGCGCGCTGGCGTGCGCCACGTCACGGGCGTTCGCGGCGGTGTAGGCGCCGACCGTGGCCTCGAACGCGTCGATGCGGAACGCGTCCACGCGGATCAAGCGCGGCAACACGCGGCCCTCGGCCTCCCAGTCCGACGGGCCGACGGCCAGCGCGCTGGCCGGCACGAGCACGCGGATGTCGGGCGCGTCGCAGCCGTGGTCGGTCTCTTCGAGGGGATGCGGACAGCGAGCCGGACCCGGGAGGACCGCGCACCTCGGTCCGTGGGCTTCGAAACCCGGACCGCACCGCGCGACGTCGTCGGCCTGCCGAGCCCGCGCGAACACGAGCGCGGCCGCGACCGCGCCCGCGACGACGCAAGCCGCGACGGCGCGTCGCAATCACTTCCTCACGTGCAGCGCGAGCGCGCCCACGCCGGCGATCTCGACCTGCAACGAGTCGCCGGCGACGAGCGGTCCCACTCCCTCCGGCGTACCCGTCAGGAGCACATCGCCCGGCTCGAGCGTCATCATGCGGCTCACGTACGCGACCACGGTCGGAACGTCGAAGATCATGTCCCTCGTGTTGCCGTCTTGCCGGGTCTCTCCGTTGACGCGGCACGCGATGGACACCGCGGCCGAGTCGAGCTCGGTCTCGATCCACGGGCCGATCGGGCAGAACGTGTCGAAGCTCTTGGCGCGCGTGAACTGGACGTCCTTTCGTTGCAGGTCGCGCGCGGTCACGTCGCAAGCGCACGAATACCCGTACACGTACGAGAGAGCCTCGTCCTTCGCGAGATTCTTGGCCCGCCTGCCCACCACGACGGCGAGCTCCGCCTCGTGCTCCACGCGCACGCTCTCCGGCGGCAGAGCCACGGCGCCGCCAGGGCCGAGCAGGGCGGACGGGGGCTTGAGAAACAGCAGCGGCTCCGCCGGAACGTCGTGACCGAGCTCCTTCGCGTGCGCCGCGTAGTTTCGCCCGATGCAGACGATCTTCGTCGGCGTGACGGGGCACTGGAGCTCGGCTTCGGTCCACGCTGCCGACTCGCCCGTCTCGAGCCCGCCGAGCCACGGCGCGCGATCGAAGAGGCGCGCGCGCGCGCCGTCGAGGCGAGCGAAGCGATCGGGCCCGGTGCCTTGGTCTCCCCTGAGGACGGCGGTGCGCATGGGCAGCCCCACCTTACCTCAAGGCCGCGCTAAGGTTTCACTCCCATGCGGCCCATCCGCCTCGCCTTCTCGCCCGACAGCGACGACCTCTTCATGTTCTGGCCGTTGCTCGCGGGCAAGGTCGACAGCGGCGGCCTCGCCTTCGTGGCCGAGCGCGCCGACACGGAGGCGCTCAACGTGCGGGCCGCCGCGTGTGACCTGGATGTGGTCGCCGTCTCGATCGCGCGGTGGCCGTCGATTGCGAAGGACTACCTTCTTCTGCCGCACGGAATGTCCGTCGGGCGGGGCTACGGCCCCGCGCTGGTCGCGAACACGGCGCGCGAGCTGTCGTCGCTCCGCGGGGCGCGCATCGCGGTGCCCGGTCTGCGGACGACGGCCTATTTCACGCTCCGGCTGCTCCTGCCCGAGTTCGAAGCCGTCGTCGTGCCGATCACGCCCTACCGCCGCACGTTCGAGGCGCTGCGCAGCGGCGAGGTGGACGCCGCGCTCCTCATTCACGAGGGCCGTCTCACGTACGCGAGCGAGGGATTCGAGCGCGTGTGCGATCTCGGGGAGGCGTGGGCCGCCGTGACGCAGGGCCTGCCCTTGCCGCTCGGCGGGAACGCGATAAGGCGCGGCCTGGGCGCAGAGCTCGTGGCGCGCGTGTCGGCCTCGTGCCGCGCATCCATTCGCTGGGCGCTCGAGCACCGCGACGAGACCATGCGCGCGCTCCTCGACGGCGAGTCGCGCGCGGACCTCGCGCTCGATCGGAGCATGCTCGATCGCTACCTGACCATGTACGCGAACGGCGACACGCTCGACGCTCCCGACGACGTCCGCCGCGCCATCGGCGAGTTTTACGCGCGCGCGCACCGCGCCGGGCTGCTCGCGGACGAAACGCGCGCCGAGTTCGCTCCGTGAAGATCCTCGCGCAGGCCGGAGCGTGCGCGATGGTCTGCGCCGCCGGTTGCGGTGCTCCCTCGCCCGCGCCGGAGCGCACGGACGTGTCGTCGAGCGCGATTCAGGACGGGACGACGGACACGATCCACGAATTCGCCGTCGCCGTCCTGCAGGTTCAGGGGCAGCAGGCGGCGTTCTGCAGCGGAGCGCTGCTGGCCCCCAACCTCGTCGCTACCGCCCGCCACTGCGTCGCGCAGATCACGTCCACCAACGTCGATTGCGCGACGTCGACGTTCGGTCCCGTCGTCGCTCCGAGCCAGATGAAGGTCACGACCGACGCGGTGATCCGCGACACGAGCACGTTCGTCGCTGCCACGAGCATCCTCGTGCCGAACGGGAATGGGCAGGAAAAGCTCTGCGGCAACGACATCGCCCTCCTCGTCCTCGAGAAGAACGTCGACCTGCCGCAGTATGTCGAGCCGGTCCTCTTTCCCTCGATGACCGACCCGAACGCGTACTCCACGAAGGTGACGGCCATCGGCTACGGCATCGACACGCCGACGGACACGCAGGCCACGTCCGCCGGGAGTCGCCGTATCAAGCAAGACATCGCGCTAACGTGCATTCCGAACGACAAGACGTTCGTCGACTGCTTCGCCAGTGCGGCCGCGCGCCAGATTCTGACAAGCACGGAGTTCGTCTCCGGCGACGCGAGCACCTGCGAGGGCGACTCGGGGTCGAGCGCCTTCGAGCAGACGCACTTCTCGCAGGGCCAGTGGGTGAGCTTCGGCGTGCTTTCGCGCGGCGGCGTCAGCACCGACGGCAAGACGTGCGTCCAGCCGGTCTACTCGCGCTTCGACGCCTGGGCTCCGCTCCTGCTCGAGGCCGCGAACCAGGCCGCGGCCGCGGGGGGCTACGACGCGCCGGCGTGGGCGGTCGCGAGCGCGCCGACCTCGTCGGACGCGGGCCAAAGCGGCGCGGGCAAGGTCGACGGCCTCGCGTGCGGCGCCGACACGGAGTGCTTGTCGGGAAATTGCGTAGCGCTCGGCACCACCCCCTTCGTTTGCGCGAGCCCTTGCTCTCCCGGCGCCTGCGCGACCCGGTTCCACTGCAAGGGCGGCTTCTGCCTGGCCCAGCCCAGCCCCCAGGCGGGCGCGTCCGTCGGATGCGCGCTGGCGTCGCCCCCGTCCTCGCGCCCGCGTGCCGTCCTGGCGGGCCTCGCCTTCCTTGCCGTTGCCGCTGCGCGTCGCATCGTAGCTCGACGCGTCACCTGTCGGCATTCGGACAACCTTCGGGGCCTGCGACAGCGCAGGAAGTCCTGCATCGCAGGCTGGCGCTCGCGCACGGGATTTGCTGAGATCCCTGGGAATGGCGTCTGCAGCGAGCCAAACGACCCCGCGTGAGCTTCAGCAGCGCGCCCGCTTCGATGCGCTGCGCCGGCGGGTGTTCGACGAAATGGGGCAGGGTTCCGCCCGCTGGCGGCTCACCTGGCAGCTTCCCATGTTCGTGGTGGTCGTCACGCTGCTCGTCGCTCGTGGCGAAGCGTGGCCGCGCGCCCTCGCGCAGATGGTCGCGGTCGCGCTGATTGGCGTCACGCTCGTGGTGCGGACGGTCTCCGAGCATGTCGCGGCCAAGGTGGGCTGTTTTTTCATCGGCGCCGTGAGCTACTTCATCCTCATCGGGACGACCGGCGGGCTGGCGAGCCCCCTGCTCATGGTGGGAGCCGTCTTGCTCGTCGTGGGGGCGCTCACGCTGCGCGATCCTCCCTGGCTCCGCGGAGCCGCCTTTCTCGCGTTTGTCGCGGGTTTCATCGCGCTGGCCATTCTCGCTCGCTCGCCGGCGGGACTGCTCCCGGCGCCGCTGGCCGCAACTGGCGGGTGGTCCACCCCCGAATACATCACCATCACGCTGGTCGCGAGCCTCTACGCGATGGTCGGCATCCACCGAGTCGGTTGCACCGTGACGCGCGGCTACGAGCGCGCCGCCCTCGAGCTGGGCGAGCGGCGCGAGGAGCTGTGCAGCGAAAACGAGGACCGTACCCGTGCGCTCGAGGGAATGGCGGCGCGACTCGCGCACGAAGTGAAGAATCCGCTCGCCGCGATCAAGGGTCTCTCGACCCACATGGCGCGCCACGCCACCGATCCGAAGACGGCCGAGCGCCTCGCCATCGTCGCTGGCGAGGCCGACCGCCTGCAGGGGATCGTCGACGGCTTCCTCTCGTTCTCGCGTGGTCTGGACGATTCTGAACGTGTCGACACTGCGGCCGTTCGAGGTCGCGCGCGAGCTCACCGTCTTGCTCGAGGCGCGCGCAGAGGAAGCCGGCGTTTCGCTCGAGGTCAGCGGCGACACCAACCTGTCGCTCGACGCCGACGCGCGCAAGCTTCGCCAGGTGCTGCTCAACGTGGTCCTCAACGCCGTTCAGGCTTCGCCGAGGGACGCGACCGTTCGGGTCTCGGTCGCGAGCGAATGCGACCGGGCGGTCATCGCCGTACGGGACGACGGCATCGGGATGACCCCCGACGTCCTGGAACGCATTCGCAAGCCCTACTTCACGACGAAGGAGGGTGGCACCGGCCTGGGCGTCGCCGTGGCCCGAGGGCTCGTCGAGCAGCACGGCGGCAATCTCGAGTTTCGCAGCACCGCGGGCAAGGGGACCACCGTCAGCATTCGCTTACCGATGAAGTGTAAGCCCTGCGCCCGGCTGCCAAACCCGCTGCGAGCGATGAGGAGCGACGGCGAAGCCGAGAAGCCCGAGCCGGCCATCGCAGGTGCGCGCTAGAAAACCATGAGCCGCGTGCTCGTCATCGACGACGACTCGTCGCTGCGCTTCACGCTGGAGGCGGTCCTCAGCGACGCCGGTCTCGTGGTCGAGACGTGTGACGGAGGGGCGAGCGGCTTGGCTGCCTTCGAGGCACGCGGCGCCGACGTCGTGCTCACCGATCTGGCCATGCCGGACATGGACGGAATGCAGGTGCTCGAGCGCATGCGGGCGGCCGACCCGAGCGTCCCCTTGCTGATGTTGACCGCCCACGGCTCCGAGCGCGTGGCCGTCGCCGCGATGAAGGCCGGCGCATTCGATTACATCCCGAAGCCGTTCGATCCGGACGAGCTCGTCCTGGCCGTCCGCCGCGCGACCGAGTGGCGAGAGCTGCGTCTGCAGAACGCACGACTCCGGACCGAAGCGGCGCTCGGTCGAACGATCGTCGCCGAAAGCCCGGCGATGAAGCGTCTCATGGACCTCGTCGCGCGCGTCGCGCCGAAGGACGTCACCGTGCTCCTGACCGGCGAGAGTGGCGCGGGCAAGGACGTGGTCGCGAGCGTTCTTCACGCGCACTCGCGCCGCGCCGAAAAGGCGCTCGTGCGGTTCAACGCGGCGGCGATCCCGAGCGAGCTCGCCGAGGCGGAGCTCTTCGGCCACACCAAGGGCGCCTTTACCGGGGCGCAGGCCTCGCGCCCGGGTTACTTCCAGAGCGCGAACAAGGGCACACTCTTCATCGACGAGATCGGAGAGTTGCCCCTGGCGATCCAGGCCAAGGTGCTACGGGCCCTGCAGTCGGGGGAGGTGCAGCAGGTCGGCGGCCGACCCGAGACCGTCGACGTGCGCCTCATCGCCGCGACCAATCGCGACCTGCTCGCGGACGTTCGCTCCGGCCGCTTTCGCGAGGATCTTTTCTATCGACTGAACGTCGTTCCCATTCGCGTCCCAGCGCTACGCGAGCGCGCCGAGGACGTCGAGCCCCTCGTGCGGACCTTCGTGCGGCAATACTCCGAGCGATACGGCATGGTTGCCGTGGAGGTCGAGCCGTCCGTGGTCGATGCGCTGCGGTCGCATCCCTGGCCCGGGAACGTGCGCGAGCTCGAGAACACGGTCGCGCGCATGTTGGCGCTGGCGCCCGACGAGCGCATCACGCTGTCGTTGTGGCGCTCGTTGTCCGAGGGACCGGCGCACGCCGGAGTCGCGCCGACTCCCACGGGCGACCCGGGCCCCGGGTATCCGCTACGGGCACGAGTCGAGGCGTTCGAGCGTACGCTCATCGCCGAGGCGTTCGAGGTGGCAGGGCACAACCAGAGCGAGACGGCGCGCCGACTCGGAGTCTCGCGCCCCGCGCTCATCGAGAAGCTACACAAGTACGGGCTCATGGGGCGATGACCCGTCGGTGGGCACTGGCCGCGGCGCTCGCGCTCGTCGCCTCGTGCTCCCGGGGCGAGGGCGCCCCGCCGAGCGCCATCGAGGCGCGCCGGGTGGTGTCGCTCGCGCCGTCGGTGACCGAATCGCTGTTCGCGATTGGCGCGGGCGATCGCGTCGTCGGTCGCTCTCGGTACTGCGACTGGCCCCCCGAAGCGTCGCGGTTGCCCACGGTGGGCGGGCTCGAGCCGGACTTCGAGGCCATCCTTCAGCTTCAGCCCGACCTCGTCGTGGGGACCCCCTCGGGCGAGTCGTCGAGACTCGCCGAGCAGCTGAGTACCCGCGGGATCGCGACGTGGTTTCCCGTGAGCGAATCCCTCGCTTCGATCGACGAGCTGCTCCGCGGCCTGGGGGACCGTACGGGGCACTCGCGCGAAGCTCGACGCCTCGTGGCGGAGCTCGATGCCCGCGAGCAAACCATTCAGCGGGCCGTGGCGGCCGAGCCGGCGCCGCGTGTGCTCATGGTGGTCGGCACCGGCCCGGTGGTCGCCGCGGGTCCCCGGAGCTTCGCCGACGAGCTCCTCCGCCGCGCGGGTGCGGTGAACGTGGTCGACGCTGGTCCGCCCTGGCCGGCGCTTGGCTTCGAGCACATCGTCGAGCTCGACCCCGACGTCATCATCGACTCATCGGGGGGAGCGGACGGCGTAGCTCACGTCACCCGCGAGGCCGCGGGCTGGAGCGGCCTTCGGGCCGTGCGCGACGGCCGCGTCTTCGTTCTCGACGACGAACGCGTCGTCCGACCGGGTCCCCGAATCGCCGAGGGACTCGCGCTGCTGGCGCGCTCGCTGCACCCGGCTTCCACCGTTCGTTGACGTCCACATGACGAGGGTCCGCATCGACCAGTTGCTCGTCACGCGTGGGCTGGCCCCGACACGCGCCCGTGCGCAGGCCGTCATCCTCGCGGGCGAAGTGTTCGTCGGCGAGACGCGCATCGACAAGGCCGGGACTCTCGTCCGCGACGACGTTGCCCTCGCCGTTCGTTCCGCGTCGCAACCGTTCGTGTCACGCGGTGGCGTGAAGCTCGCGGGCGCGCTCGACGCCTTCGCGGTCGACGTGCGGGACCGGCGATGTCTCGACCTGGGCGCCTCGACCGGCGGGTTCACCGACTGCCTGCTCCAGCGGGGCGCGGCGCGCGTGGTCGCGGTCGACGTGGGCTACGGGCAGCTCGCCTCCAAGCTGCGGGCCGACCCGCGCGTCGTGGTCATGGAGCGGACGAACGCGAGAACGTTGACGGCCGAGGAGGTCGGCGGCCCAGCCGATATGACCGTCATCGACGCGTCCTTCATCGGGATCGGCAAGCTGATGCCCGCCACCGCGCGCTGCACTCGCGCCGGCGGCGAGCTCGTCGCACTCGTCAAACCTCAGTTCGAAGTCGGCCGCGTTCACGCATCTCGCGGCAAGGGCGTGGTGCGTGACGACAAGCTGCGCGCCGACGCGGTCGCCGCGGCGATCGATGCCATCCATACCTCGGGGTTCGAAGTTCTCGACCAGCGAGACAGCCTGCTCGCGGGGCCCAAGGGGAACCGCGAGGTGTTCGTGTGGGCTCGGCGCGCGGCCGAGCGAGCGTGACTCGCGGGCGCCGTCTCGCTCGACCGCTATAGTCGCCGGCTCCCCATGAAACCCGCCCCGCGGCTCGGCGCGATCTTCCTCACGGTCTTCGTCGACCTGCTCGGCTTTGGGCTCGTCCTTCCGTTCCTCGCGAAGGAGGCGCGCGACACGTTCGGCGTCAGCGAGTTCGTGGCGACGCTGCTTGGCTCGATCTACTCGTTGATGCAGTTCGCCTTCGTCCCGGTGTGGGGCCGCATATCGGACCGCGTGGGCCGGAGGCCGGTCCTTCTCTGGTCAATCGCCGCCACGGCCGTGACCATGGCAGCGCTGGGCGGCGCCCTCGCGTGGAGCACGAGCGTGCTCTGGCTCTTCGGAGCGCGTGCATTCGGCGGCATCGCGACGGCCAATCTGGGGACCGCGAGCGCGTACATCGCGGACGTCACCAAGCCCGAGGAGCGCGCCAAGGGCATGGGGCTCATCGGCATGGCGTTCGGGCTCGGGTTCATCCTCGGCCCGGCCATCGGCGGCGCGCTCGCGCGCATTCCCGTCGCCGGCCGCCACGGGTCGGTGCCGTGCTTCGTCGCGGCGGGCCTGAGCATCGTCAACCTTCTTTGGGTCGCGTCGGGCGTCGGAGAGTCGCTCCCTCCCGAGCGTCGGGCGGCGGTACCTCGGCGCCGCCTCGCGCCGCTGAACTTCGACGCGACACGGCTGGCCTTTTCCCTGCCCGGCGTCGGCTTGGCCATCACCATCAACTTTCTGGTCATCCTCAGCTTCACGAACCTCGACCAGACGTTCACGTTCTTCTGCGCCGACCTGTTCGGCATCGACGAGCGAGGGACGGGATACGTGCTTGCGTTCATCGGGGTGGTCGCCGCAGCGGTTCAGGGCTTCCTCGTCCGGGCGCTCGCGCGGCGCGTCGACGAGTCGGTCCTCGTCCGCGCAGGGGTTCTCGCGCAGGCCGTGGCGTTCGCCGGCATGGTCCTGGCGGGGACGACGGGATTGCGGCTGATCCTCTACGCGTCGGGCGCCATGCTCGCGCTGGGCAACGGGCTGACCCAGCCCGGAACGGCCGCGTTCATCTCGCGGCGGGCGCCCGCCGATCGCCAGGGCGGTACGCTCGGCACGAACCAATCGTTCGCGAGCCTCGCCCGCACGTTCGGGCCGGCCGTCGGCGGGGCGCTCTACGCGAGCGTGGGCCCCCGCGCGCCCTACGCGGCCGCTTCGTTCGGAATGCTGGTGGCGTTCTCCCTGGCGATGGGGCTCCGCAAGGCCGGCGAGGGTGCGCTAACGTGACCGCATGCCGACCATCTTTCGAGCCGGGCTGTTCGACGGTCAGGTGGCCGTCGTCACCGGCGGCGGCAGCGGAATCGGCCTGGAGATCGCCCGCACCCTGGGGGAGCTCGGGGCGCGAGTCGCCATAGGGGGCCGCGACCCGCAAAAGCTCGACCGCGCTCGCGCGGAGCTCGCCGCGAGCGGAGCGACGGTACACGCGCAGACGTGTGACATCCGCGAGGTCGACCAGGTCGCGGCGTTCGTCGCGGGCGTGCGCCGTGCCCTCGGCGAGGTGAGCGTGCTCGTGAACAACGCGGGCGGCCAGTTCCCCGTGGCCGCCGAGGCGCTGTCGCCTCGCGGGTGGGATGCTGTCATTCGCAACAATCTGAACGGCACCTTCTACATGACCCGGGAGGTCGCGGTCTCGTGCATGATCCCGGCCCGCCGCGGTCGCATCGTCAACGTGATCGCCAACATCGCGCGCGGCTTTCCGGGCATGGTGCACACCGGCGCTGCGCGAGCGGGCGTCGAAAACATGACCAAGACGCTGGCCGTCGAATGGGCGCCCCATCGAATCGCCGTCAACTCGGTGGCCCCGGGCACGGTGCGCACCACGGGGACCGATCGGTATCCACCCGAGCTCATCGAGTCTTGCCGGCTTCGCACGCCCCTCAAGCGCTTGGGCACGCCCGAAGAAGTCGCCCAGCTTTGCGCATATCTGGCCAGCGACGCCGCCTCCTACGTGACCGGCGAAACCTGGTACATCGACGGCGGCGCGCATCTCTGGGGCGATACCTGGACCCTCCCCGATCGCGACGCACCCCAAGCCGGCGAGGCGGTCGCTGGCGTCCCCCGCTGAGCCGTGATTCAGCCCGAGCCGCCGCCCACCGTTGACGCTGCAGAGGCGTTCGAGCCGCTGCCGCCGCTGCCGAAACGGTCGATCCTGAAGAAGGTGCGGGATTATTTTCTCGCAGACGATCCGACGCTCCTCACGGCGGTCGTCCCGACCTGTTTTCTGTCGATGGTCCTCTACACGCGGCACTGGGAGACCAACTTCATCTTCGACGAGCAGGAAGCTCTGCTCGCGAACCCTTACGTTCACGCAGCTGGCGATCCCTCGAGCGGCATCCGCTGGCTCGACGCCTTCAAGCGCGACTTCTGGGGGCTCCCCCCCGAGCGGACCATCGGGTCGTATCGTCCCCTGCCGGACCTCTTGTGGCGGGCGATGTGGAAGGTCGGGCTGCGCGAGCAGAGCGCGTTCTTGCACGACTACGTGAACGTCCTCCTGCACGGGGTCAACGGCGCGCTCCTGACGCTGCTCGTGTTCCGGTGGACGCGCGATCGACTGACCGCCTGGCTCGCGGGTGGGCTCTTCGTCGCGACCGCCGTCGTCACCGAAGCCGTCAGCGGCACGTCGGGCTCGCGGACGTGCTCGGCGGAACCGGCGCACTCCTCGCGCTGCTGGCGCTCAGCCTCCCTTTCGCCTGGATGCCCATGGGCGTCCTCGCCGCCACGATGCTCGGGCTGTACTCGAAAGAGAGCGCGCTTTGCCTCGTGCCGCTCGTGCCCCTCGTCGCGCTGTTCACCTCGCAGATGACACACCCGGAGCGGCCCCTGCGCTGGGCCCGCGCGGGGGCCGCTGCGCTGACGACGGCGGCCGCCTTCGTCTTTTACGTCGAGATGCGGCGCCGATGGTTCCCCGTGGCGACGCCGCAGAACCTCACCGCGGCCGCCAACGCTGACAAGCCGGCGGTTCATCGCTTCTTCGTCGCCGCGCTGCGCTGGTACGCGCAGCCCATGCTTCCGCACGACCCGCTGAACAATCCTCTGATCGAGGCGAGCCCGAGCCAGCGCGTCGCGGGTGCGCTTCGCGTGTTCGCGCGAGGTCTCGGCCAGGTGCTTTTTCCGAAGACGCTCTCGGGCGACTACTCGGCACCGCAGGAGCCCATCCCTGAGCACCTCGTCTCCCCCGAGAGCGCCATCGGCGCTGCGGCGATGTTGCTTCCCCTTCTGTCGGCGCCCATCGTGGGGTTCGCGGCCTGGGCGCGATGGCGACGCGAGCGGCGGGGGGCTGCTTCGCTCCAGGACAGCGCCCCGACACCCGTTCGCGTGGCGTCGCTGGCGGCCGTCGCCCTGGTCTGGGTGGTGATTTCGTACTTCCCCGTGTCGAACATTCCCGTCGTCCTGCCTACGGTGCGAGCCGAGCGCTTCTGGTACTTCCCGGCCATAGGGTCTGCGACCCTCCTCGCGCTGACGTTTGCCAGGCTGCTCGGAGCGGCTCGGAGATGGCCGGCGGCACGCGCGATCGCCGTGACCGCGGTCGCCTCCTTCCTGGGGTTCCAGTGCTTCGCAGCTCGCCGGCACGCGGGCGACTACAAGAACGACCTGGCGTTCTGGGACGCCACGCGCAAGGCCGTGCCGAACAGCGCCAAGGCGCACCTCAACTATTCCGTGATGCTGGGCGCACGCGGCGATCTCGAGGGGCGGCTCGTATCGAACGGGGTCGCGCTTCGCCTCGCTCCCCAGTGGCCGATGGCGAGCGTCTACGAGGGCGACACGCTATGCCGGCTGCACCGCGCGCCCGAAGCTCTCCCGCACTACCTCCGCGGTTTCCGGCTCGGCCCGAACGACCTCAACCTCATCGCCCTGGGTCTCCAGTGTCTCTGGGACGAAAAAGAACTCGACGACGACTCTCCTGCGCGCGGCGCGCTGCAAGACGCCGCCGACGAATACCCCGGCTCCTGGTTCAAGTACCTGGTAGACGACACCCTGTCGAACGGCGACGAGTACAAAGGTGTGAATCCGAAGTATCGACCACGCGGGTACAACGAGGGACCGAAGAAGGACGAGTGACGCCGTGACCTCGCGTGCAAAAGCTGTCCTCGCGCCGGTCCGCGAGTGGCTCGTGCTCGAAAAAGCCGAGAGCACGGCACGCGCATACACGCCCGCCCAGCAAGCGCGCGTCGCTGCCCACACTCGCGCTGCCGAGAGCCGAATTCGAGCCGCGCGTTCGCTGTCGGAACCGCTCAGCGCATCGGTGCTCCTGCGCTCGGCGATCCACCAGTTGGTTTACGCCAGGAGCGTCGCCGCACACACGACACCGGAGGAGCGGGGCCGCGGCGCGACGCCGGACCACACAGACGGGCTCCCCGAGCTCGTCGGCCTGCTGGGCGCGCTCCCGCTCTCGGACGCGCCGCGAGACGTCGAACTGGCGCTGGCCGCGCTCACCTCGCCCGACTCCCTCTACCTCGACCAACTCCCCGTCGAAGCGCTCGAGGCCACGCGAGGCGCTCTAGAGAGGGTCGCGCGGCACCTGCGCGCGCAGATCGAGCCGCGGACCCGCGTGAACGTCCGCGCCACCCGCTGGGGACGTTGGGCCTCGATGGCCGTCGTGCTCGCGTACGTGGCCTTTCGCGCGCTCTGCGCGGTGTTCCTTCCGACCAACGTCGCCCTGCACAAGCCCGTGCACCCCAGCAGCTACAAGCACAACCCGCCGGACGGCCACGAGCTCGTGGACGGGCAGCCCATTTCGAGCTTCGGCATCCATACGAATACCGAGGACTCACCTCGAGTCGTCATCGATCCTCTGCGCCCTTACACCATTACGACGATACGGGTGTACAACCGCGGCGATGGTGGTTCGACCACTGCCTCCCCCTCGTCGTCGAGCTCTCGAGCGACGGCGAACACTACGAACCCGTCGGGCGCCGCGACATGCATTTCGGCCAGGACCCGCCGTGGATCCTCGACGCGCACAAGAGCCGCGGGCGATATGTCCGGCTGCGGGTCGATCGTCGCAGCTATCTCGCGCTGAGCCAAGTCGAGGTATTCGGCACGAGGTGACGAAGAACGGTGCAGCCACGTCGCGCGGCTCCTGTGGCGCAGCCTTGGCCCGCACCCTATGATGCCGCCGTGCCGCGAGCCAGAGGATGACTGCGTCGGAAGCCAAGCTCCAGCGCCGCACGCTCTCCGAGGTTCCCTGGTTGCGACTCGTGGGCGACCTGCTCGCGTGGTCGGTGGTTCTGGGGATGATTGGGGTCGTCTGTTCTCCCTCGTTCGTCAACGTCCGCTCGCTCGGGTTCCACGACTGGGACCAGATGGAAGCTCACCGCTACCTCGTCACGAAGACGATTCGCGTTTATCACCAATTCCCATTCTGGAATCCCTACGGCTGCGGTGGCCACACCTCCTGGGGGGGCCTGGAGAGCGGCACCGTCATCGTTTCGCCTTGGCTCCTGCCATACCTGTTTCTCCAGCTAGGCACAGCGATGCGCGTCGAGCTCGTCGGCATGGCGCTCTTGTCAGCCGTCGGCACGTGGCTCCTCGCTGGGCGCTTCACTCGGAGCCCGGGCGTCCGTGCCTTCGTGTGCGCGGTGTTCGTCGTCAACGGACGCTGGGCTTTGCAAGCGGCGACGGGCCACACCTGGCATCTGGCGTACGCGTGGACGCCGTGGGCGTTCTACTTCTTCGAGCTCGCGTGCAGCGACGACCTCCCCGCCGCACGAAGGGGCGTCAGCGTCGCCCTCGGCGGGGCCGTGCTGGCCCTGATGGTGTACATGGGCGGCATTTACCCACTGCCGCAAACCGCCGTTCTCCTCTCCGTCTACGGGGCCTTGCTCTCGTTGAAGACGAGGCGTGTCGTGCCTGTGGCGGTCGCGGCCGGCTTCGCGCTCGTCGCCTTCGGTCTGTCGGCTCCCAAGCTGCTGCCCATTCTCGAGATGCTCGGGAGGTTTCCGCGGCTCGTCACGTCGTTCGAGTCGATCGACCTCAATGCCTTCCTCATACTGCTCACGTCCCGCGATCAAGGAGTCTATTCCCACCCGGCGAACGTGCCGAACTGGGGATGGCACGAGTACGGCATGTTCATCGGGTGGGGCGGCGTGATCGGTTTGGCGCTAGGTGCCGCTTTCACCCGTGGATCGCGGGCGACGGCGCTCCGCTGGACTGCCGTGCTGGCTCTCGTGCTCGGCTTCGGGGCATTCCACGAGTATTCGCCCTGGACTCAGCTGCATCGGCTCCCGATGTTCCGTTCGCAGCACGTGCCGACGCGGTGGGAGTACCCTGGCGTGCTTCTCTTCGGGCTGCTCGCCGCGGCCGTCGCGGAGCGCGCGCTGCAACGCGTGGACCGCTGGCGGGGCATCGGAGAGCTGGCCGCCCTCGCAGTCGCCGGGTGGGTGGCGTTCGATATCGCGCACGTCGCGGTTGTTCCGATGCAATCGGGCTTCGGGGTCGCTCCGCCAGCGGTGCCGGAAGAGAACACGACCTTTCATACCGAGAAAGTGGCCCCGCCCCAGCTTCGGTACGCCATGGATTGGGCACCGCCGGCGCTCCCTGGTGAAATCGCCAATGTCGGCACGATCGACTGCAGCACGTTTCCCGGGCTGAACTCTTACGTTCGCGACGGTCTCGGCGTGTCTGGAGGACTGGGAGCCAAAGGCAAGGGTGACGCGGCGTACCGGGGGGAGGCTTACGTCGCGGGGGGGAAGGGGAGCGCCACGGTCGAAACGTGGTCGCCCAATGCCGTGACGGTGCGTGTCAGCGGCGCGACTCCTGGCGATCTCATCGTGCTGAACCAGAATTGGGACCCGGGCTGGACGGTGAACGGCGTGAATGCGGTCAACTTTCACGACACCGCGGCGGCCGTGATCGACGGGCGTTCGCAGGTGTTTCTGTTCCGGTATCGCCCTCGATGGTGGTGGGTCTCTCTCCTCCTTTTCGCGTCGACCATGGTGGGGATCGCCGCTGTCTTCCGCGCGCGGCGCTGGTTCGCCGCGATTCACGCCGGGATGCACCGCTCCGATCGAAATGAGGTGCATGGCTACCGCACCCCTGGGGCGGCCCGTACGAACCCATGACGATTGAAACGCCCGACCGCGCCCTGGGCCGCAGTCTCCCGAGGCTCAGGGGGCCACGGCCAGCGTCGTCGCCGGCACGCCATCGGTCCGCGGAGGCGCCCACCCACCGACCCATCGCCCGTAGTATCGCTCGCGGCCGATGCGATGGTTCATGACCGTGGCGATCTCGTAGAGAAAGTGCTCTCGCCAGAGCTTCGTCGGTAGGGACGGGCCGAACGCCATCTCGCGCTCGGTCTTGCTGGGCGGCAGGAGGCTCAGCGGTGCGCGAGACTCGACCACGGATCGGACCGAGAACGTGCCATCGCCGCTCGGCGCCGCCGTCGGCTCGAACCAAGACTCGATACGCGGTTGCACCCCTCCGACAACGCGCACGCCGATCAGCAGAGCCCCCTGGAAGGGCGCATGCACGGAGCCATCCAGCTGAGCTTCGATGCGCCCCCGCCAGAGTCGAGCCCCCGCCTCGTCACCGCGGAACACGGCGATGTTGTGCGCGATCCGCATCTCGTCGAGGTTTCGCGGTTCGCCCTCCGGAAAGGGCGCCTCCTGACCCAGGTGCGTGCGCCACTCCCACGTGAGCCATGGATCAGGCTGAGCGCCTGCGCTGCGTACCGGCTCGGTGCCCCCCAAGAAGAGCCACTCCAGCGGATTCGGCTCGCGCTCGTTGAGCGAGTAGGCGTCCAGGAGTGCCGGCCGCTGCCGCTGGTCGACGACCCAGGTGTCGCCGTAGATCTGCACGTAAGCGCTTCGGACGATCTTCTTCTGCTCGTCGCTCGATAGGCCGCTCGCCCGTGCAATCCAGAACGGATGCGTGGAATCCGCCGGAGCGCCCGCCGTCGGAGCCCCCACGACGGTCGCCTGGTTGTGGAAAGCCCAGCTGGCGTCCCAGTACCAGTCGACCGATGGGTGGGCGTCGACTCGACTGCCAGGCCGCTGCCGCAAGATCACCTGCTTGACGACCGTCAGGAGGTCAATCTGGCTGCGAATGCGCGAACCGTGATCGTCGTAGCGCCCACCGGTGCTGCGCCAGATCCAGAGCGACTTCACGGCGTCATGGGCCATCGCCAGGACGGGAGTGAGCCCCACGATGAGCGCGGTCGCCCCTGCGACGGTGGACTGCAGATGCCGTGACCGAAGGCTAGCCCCGACGGAGGTGACCCGCGCACGCCAGGCGAGATAGCGCGGCGCGAGCCAGGCTACGCCCCTCGCGACCGCGTGAACGAGCTGCGCGTTCGCGAGCGCGAAATAGGGAGCGAAGTACAGCGGCCAGAAAATGTGAACGTCAGCCCCTTGCTTGAAGGTGACGTACTGCACGACTGCACCCAGGAGCAGGGCCAGCGAGTACGCTTCCGCGTCCTGGCGCAGGACGAGAAAGCGGAGCAAGCAAACCGGTGCGGCAATCTTTCCGACGAAGATAGCCAGGGGCGTGAAACTGAAGTCGATCCAGTCTTCTCTCGCCTCCAGCACCGCTTTCAACGGAATCTCGTTGCCACCCGCCCGGGCGGCCCCTGCCAGGAGCCAGTCGCCGAGCTGCCCTGCGCGATAGAAGAGACCAACCCAGAGAAGCAGCGTGCACACCATGGCCGCGATGGACAGAGCCCACCACCGGGCATACCCCTCGAGCGGAATGCGCGGGCTCAGCCGCGGCGGCAGCAAGAATGCGCGCACGAACGACCACCCGAGAAGCGGTGCGAGGATGACGTACCCAATCCAGTCGCCTGAACAGATCACCGCAACCCCGATGACGCTCGCGACCAGGTAGCGAGTCTTGCGCGTCGTCAGGTGCCGTGAGTGCCCCCAGAAAAAGAGCAGGCAACCGAAGATGACGATCGGCTCGAGCCCCCAGAAGTTGGAATAGCCCACCGCGATCGGCACGACCGCGTACGAAGCCGCAGCAACCGCGCCGATGGCCGACCCCCATCTCTCTTTGGCGATGCCGTAGAGGAGCGGCGGCGCCGCACAGCTGAGGAGAACGGCTGGCAGGCGCACGACGAAGTCGTGATGGCCGAAGATCGCGAACAGCGGCAGCGGCAGGTAGAAGGTCCCGTACGGATGGTGGCAGGCGTAGGACGTCTTCGGCGGCGGCGCCGCGGTGTACCAGTCCCAGGTCGGATACGGGATCTTCCACCGCAGAATGTGCTCGGTGCAGATGATGGATGAGAGACTCCCCGCGCCGAGGTGTCCGCCGCCCGGGATCTCGAACATTCCCCACACGGCCGTGAACGCGAACCACACGGAGGCGACGATCACGACGATGCGCGAAATGCGCTCCACGAGAGGCAAGGCCGGCGCGGCGGACTGCGGCATCGGGGTCGTCACTCAGCCCCGAAGACCTCGAGGGCGATTTCGCGCACCGCTGCCTCGACTGCCTGATCGGACGTGAGGCGTACCGTGTAGCCCAGGTCGGCCAACTTGCGCGGATCGAGTCGGGACTGCGGAACGTCGCCAGGCCATCCCTGAGCCCCGCCGGAATATTCGATCCGCGCCGCACGGTTGGGCGACGCGGCGACGCAGAGCTCGGCAATGCGCTTCACGTGAGTCCAGTCGGCCGGAGCGAGATTGTATACCGCGGGCCGTTCACCTTTTGCGTTGTCGAGCACGTGAAGAATGCCGCCGACGCAATCGACGACATGCAGATACGGCTTTGCCTGTCGCCCGTCGCCCAGCACATCAAGGTACTCGGGATGCGCCTTGAGCTTCTTGCAGAAATCGAGAATGGCTCCGTGCGTGCTGCGGGGACCGACTACGTTGCCGAAGCGGCAGATGAAACCGGCCAGCCCGAAGCACTCGGCGTAGGCCGCGATCATCGCCTCGCCGGCCAGCTTGCTCGCCCCGTAGAGCGAGATGGGCAAGTGGCCGAGGTCCATCTCCGCACAAGGCTGGGCCACGTTCCCATAGACGGTTCCGCTGGAGGAGAAAACGAAGCGGCTCACGCCGCTGGTCCGCGCCGCCTCGAGGGCGTTGTACGTGGCGATCGTGCCCTGGTCGAGGTCGAGGCGAGTCCGCTCGAGCCCCCAGCGTGCTTCCGGGTTTGCGGCGAGATGGAAGAGAACCTCGTGTCCGCCGCCGCCTTCCACGGCTCTCTTCAGGGCGGCGAGGTCGAGCGCGTCGCCCTGGACCAAGGTCGCCTTTCCCGAGGCGAGGTGCTTGGCGATGAAGGCCGGCTTGCCCACGGAGAGGTCGTCGAACACGGTCACAGGACCGCGTTCGACCAGCCGATCGACCAGGTGGCTGCCGATGAAGCCCGCGCCGCCGACGACGAACAATCGCACGCCCGGATTGCTACAACGGACCCGTCGTCCAGGCAATCGCCTTGACTCGACCTCGTGCTTCGCGGGGCCCGTTGCCTCGCGTGCTTGCACCGTGTGCCTGGCCATAGCAATCTATGCCGGCCTTGGCGGACCATTTTGCATGAAAAGTGAAAACGGCGGCATCGACCGCACCGACTCCTACGGCCAGGGCTATGGGCTCACCGTTTTGGACCGCGCCGGCGCGTGGTTGAACGCTCGGCAGATCCGGCGCCAGGTGGGCGGCCTCTCGGGCAAACGTGTGGCCGACTTCGGTTGCGGCTTCAACGCCGTATTCGTTCGGTCGATTCTCGACGAGGCGGCCCATGCGACGGTCGTCGATCTGCGCCTCGCCGAGGAGCTGAAGCACCTCCGCAAGGTGACCGCGATCGAGGGCGCCCTCCCGGACATTCTCCAGCGTGTAGAATCGCAGAGCCTGGACGTGGTCGTGTGCAACAACGTGCTCGAGCACCTGTGGGAGCCGGCCGTCGCGCTCGACCACGTGCGGCGGGTGCTACGGCCGGGCGGCACCGCGTACGTGAACGTGCCGTCGTGGCGCGGCAAGACGATCCTCGAGCTCGCCGCCTTCCGGCTGGGCCTCACTTCGCCCATCGAGGTGGACGATCACAAGGCCTACTTCAACCGAAGGGACCTCTGGCGCTTGGTCGTCTCGAGCGGATTCAAGCCGAGTCACGTCAAGTGCCGCTCCCACAAGCTCGGGCTCAACACGTTCGCCGTGTGCACCACGCACGAAGGGCCGCGTCCCTCAGCCAAGCCAGCTCTTGAAGAGCTCCACGTATGAGGGAAAGGCGTCTCGCAGGCCGATCTTCTTGCCCTCGTCGTACCCGCGCGCCACGTAGTTGACGGGGACCTCCATCGGCGGGTGACCGTTGCGAGCGAGCTTGCATGCGAGCTCGATGTCCAGGTTGAAGCCGTCGCTCTTGAGGTCGATGCCCGCCAGGCACTCGGTGCGGAAGACCTTGTACATCGTGTTGATGTCCGTCGCCTGCTGCCGGTAAAGCGCGTTGTAGGTCCAGGCGAAGACGAGCTGCGCTGCGTTCAGCGCGAGGGCCTTCGTGGCTCCCGTCCCGAAGCGACGGACCTTCCAGTCGTCGAGTCCCAGGCTGCGCGAGCCGAGGACGAAATTCGTCTTGCGCTGCAAGATGGGTTCGAGAAGGGCGTCGTAGTCTTCGACGTCGTATTCGAAGTCGGCGTCCTGGATGAGCACGATGGTGCCGGTGACGGCTGCGAGTCCCGTCCGAACCGCGTGGCCTTTGCCGCTCGGCCGGTCCTCGAAGATGAGCCGCACTCCCGGCCGCCCTTCGTAGCGTTTGACGATCTCGCGGGTGCCGTCCTTGCTGTTGCTCTCGACGATGAGAAGCTCGCGATCGATGGGGAGCGGCTTCGCGAGGATCGTGTCGATCACCTGGGCCACGTATTGAGCCTCGTTGTAGACAGGCAGAATGATCGACAACTTCTCGCCGTCGGTGGCAGGGGGAGTCCAGCGCGTGAAGAGCGCGACCCAGTTCCCCGCCCGCAGCGGCACCGCGATGTTCTTGGCGGGGGAGGACTGCAGGACCCGCGCTGTGCGCGTCTTCGGTGCGAGCCGCTCCGCGACGTAGTCGACCGTGTGCGTGACCATGAGCGGGAATTGCTCGCGGAGGACGAGATCGAACCGCCCCATGAGCGACGCGAGGTTGCGCGGGCTGAAGAATGCGGCTTTGACCTCGAAGAACGGCGGCCAATACCGGCGCATCATCCGGGCCGGTATCGAGTCGACGTTGGTATACGTAGCGACGAAGAGCGTGTCGCGGGGCAGCCGAGCGACCAGCTGCTCGAGGACCGCGCCCGGATCGCGGCATGCCTCCAGCAGCTCGTGCAGAATGACGACCTGCGGCTCGCGCGCGAGATAGGGTGTCACCCAGTCGATGCGCGACTCGAGCGCGAGCTCGGTGAACATCGGTGCGCCGATCTCGGGAAACTCGAGCCCCACGCGCCTGGAGCTCTCGAGATCGCGAAATTCACGCAGGTACCGCCCGAGCAGGAGCGTGCGCGTCAGCGGCTCTCCGCGGAGCCGTACCCACTCGCGCTCGATGCGCTCCACCATGCCGCTGAACCCTTCGAGGGTCAGCTGTCGATCGCGGTCGTTCGTGAACGGGCGGACGCCGTCGATGTCGAAGTAGTTGATCGGACTCTCGCTCGACGGGTTGACGTAGACCATGTCGCACGCCCCGCACCGAACGAAGCGCACGCCCACCTTGTGGAAGAGGTACCGGGCGGCCTCGGCCTGACAGGCGGGGCAGCGCACGAAGCGCCGGCGCGAGCGCGACGCATTGACCGCGGCCGTCGGCTCGAAGGCGAGCGTTCGACCGTCACGGGAGGAGGGTTGAGCCATGACGCTGCGTCCATACCATATTGCGCCCGCCGCGCCGCCGCAGGTTCCCCGGGGCCTCCGGTCGGCTCTCCCCCGGGACGAGAGCTACGGGTGGCGGCGCTCGCAGAACGGATTCTGACCGAGAAAGCGCAAAGTTTCGACGATCGAGTCCTCGATTGTCCGAGTGGGGGCCCAGCCGAGAGACCGCAAGCGCTTGGTCTCGAGCAAGATCTTGGGCGAGTCCCCGACCCAGCCGCGAATGCCTCCGCTGTACTCGAGCCGCGGATCGACGCGCATCTCGCGGCAGATGATCCGGATGCTGTCGTTGACCTCGATCCACTCGCTGTGACCGATGTTGAAGACGCTCACCGGCCCATTGCGTCCGCTCCACGACGAGCAGCATCGCGGCAACGCAGTCCGATACGTGGAGGTACGACTTACGCTGGTGACCGTCGCCCAAGACCGCGAGACGCGAGGGATCGGCGCGAAGCTTGCGCCAGAAGTCCACCACGTGACCGTGCGTGTACCGCGGCCCCAGCATCGAGACGAAACGGAAAATCCAGGTGCGAAAGCCGTACCCGAATGCATACGACGACAGGAGGCCCTCGGCCGCGATCTTCGACGTCGCGTAAAGCGAAGTCTGAACCGGGAACGGGGCGTCTTCCGGTGTTGGCAGCACCGTCGCCTCTCCGTAGACGGAGCCCGTCGAAGAGAAGGCGATGTTTTTCACCTGGTGTGCCCGCATGGCTTCGAGCACGTTCTGGGTCGCCACGACGTTCTGCTCGATGTCACGGCGCGGGTGCAAGAGGCCGTCTTTGATGTCGGCGTTTGCCGCCAGATGAAATACGAAGTCCTGCTTGGCGACCACTCGGTCGCAGAGCGACTGGTCGAGCAAGTCCCCCTCGACGAGCTTCAACGACGGGGACTCGCTGACGAACTCGCGAAAGCCCGTCGAGAAGTTGTCCACGACCGTGACGATCGCACCGCGCGCCGCCAGTGCGTCGGCCACGTGGCTCCCGATGAACCCCCCGCCGCCGGTGACCAGCGCCCGCTTGTCTCTCCAGTTCAAGGGGCGGCCTCTCCTACTTCTTCTTGGGGCGGTTGCGCCAAGCCGTGTTGAACTCGTTGATGGTCTCGATCGTGCGGGGGTTCCACACCATCTTCCGCAGGATCGGCGGCGTGACGGTCGGCACGTGCGCGCCGCACTCGAGGGCCTCGTTCACGTCCATCAGGTGGCGCATCGACCCGACGATGATCTTCGACGCCAGCCCCTCGCGGTCGAGGATTTCCCGCGTGCCCGAGATGACCGGCCGCACGTCGTATCCCATGTCGCGCACTCGCCCGCTGAAGATGCTCACGTACGTCGCGCCTGCGAGCGCCGCGAGGTACGCCTGGTTCATCGCCATGAGGCAGGTGACGTTCGTCTTGATGCCGCGCTTGACGAGCTGGTGAAGCACGCGCAGCCCCGTCTCGCTGAACGGAACCTTGACCGTGATGCGCGCCGGATCCCACGCGTGGTAGAGCAGGCCCTCGTCGATCATCTCCTTTTCGGTCTCGGTCGTCAGCTCGACGGACACGTCGCCCCAGCTGACGGCGAGCACTTCACGGATCCGCTCGCCGAGGTCGGCGTCGGGGGCCTCCTTGGAGATGATGAGCGGGTTCGTCGTAACGCCGGAGAGCACGCCCCATCCGTAGAGATCTTTGATTTCCTTCGGGTCCGAACTGTCGATGAAAAGCGCCATGGCATTCCGTCCTTAAAAGGGAGGCTCAAACTAGCACGCGCGCCTCACTCGCGGCGGAGGATCGCCCTCGCGAGCTCGGCGAGCGTCTGACCGTGAATGTCGGGAGCGGGGCCCGAAATGGCTCCGACGCCGCTCCGCAGCGGGCAAAGCTCGCAACGGTTGGGTAGGAAGACGAGAGCCGTGTGCACGCCGGCGCCGCGGCCCGCTTCCACGTCGCCCATGCTGTCGCCGATCATCCAGGAGCGCGCCGGGGCGGCGCCGAAGCGCTCGAGGAGCGTGCGGAGCATGCCGGACTTGGGCTTGCGGCACTCGCAGGCCCGCACGAGCGCCGGATCGCCGCCGGGGCCGCCCTCCGGGTGATGCATGCACGCCTCGAGCGCGGCGACGCGCACGCCGTGATCCGCCAGACGCGCGAGCAGCGCTTCGTTGGTGCGCCGAACCGCCTGCGCCGAGAACTGCCCCTTCGCGGGCGCTGGCTGGTTGGTCGCGATCGCGAGCGACGAAGCCCGCGTCCTGCAGCGCGCGCATCCCTTCGACGGCTCCGTCGAGCAGCTTGATGCTGGTCGGGATGGAACGCGACCGAGATGGCGCCCAGTCTCCTCGTCGCGGACGACGTCGATGATGGTCCCGTCGCGATCGAAGATGGCGAGCTTCGGTCCTTGCTCATCCGTTCTCAACGGACGCTCTCCCACTTCGTGGCGGCGCGCTGCAGCTTGGGGTGACTCACGAGCAGGTGCCAGACTACCGCGCAGAAGCCCTCGGTGTGCGGGTCGTGACCCGCTCGGTGGCGACCGTGGGGATCACGACGCACGCCGTCGGCGGCTTGCTTGGTGAACCCGCCGTCGCGTCCGACGATGCCGAAGATCTTCGCGCCGACCTCGCGAGCCAGCTCGAGCGACCGGACCAGGTTCACGCTGACGTTCTTCTCGCGGCTGCCGCCGCCCACCGAGAAGACGAGCACGCCGTCTCCGGCGCGCAGCCGCGAGACGCGGAGCCACTCGACGAAGCACGTGTCCCAGCCCTCGTCGTTCACGCGCGCGGTGAGCTCGCTCACGTTGTCGGTCGGCGCGTACGCCTCGAAGCCGCAGAGCTTGCGGAAGTCGTTGACCGCATGTCCGGCGTGCCCGGCGCTGCCGCCGACTCCGAGGATGAAGAGGCGACCGCCCGCCGTGCGAACGGCGGCGAGCCCCTCGGCCACGGCCTCGATGCTGGCGGCGTCGAGCTTGGAGATGAGCTCTCCGCTCTCCTTGAGGTACTTCTGGCGAAACTTTCCATGTGCGGCGAGTCCCCTACGAACGGTGGAAGTTGGCGACGATGCGCGCGCCGTCGAAGTCGAAGCGGAAACGCATCGGCCGTAGGCCGCGCGCCACGAGGGCATCGTTCACGCGCCGGCGATCGCCTGCTCGCACGTAGAACATGAAGAAGCCGCCGCCGCCCGCGCCCATCAGCTTGCCGCCGATGGCGCCTGCCTTGCGCGCCGCCTCGTAGTGCTCGTCGATGGCGTCGCCGGACATGTTGGACGCGAGCTTGCGCTTGTTCGTCCAGTGCTCGTGCAGCATCTCGCCGTACGGGTCGATGTTGCCCGAAAGCAGGATGCGCTTCGTCTCGTAGCCGAGCGCCTTGATGCGGTGCATGCGCTCGACGGCTGCGTCCTTGTTCTCGCGTGATCGTCTTCGCCTGCTCGGCGAGCACCGCCGACGCCGCGCGCTCTACGCCCGAGTAGTAGATGACCAGGTTCGACTCGAGCTCGTCGATGACCTCTTCCCGCAGCGGCAGGCGCTCGACGTCGACCGAGCCGTCCTTGTTGAACGTGAGCGCGCTGATGCCGCCGTACGCCGCGATGTACTGGTCCTGCTTGCCGATGGGCTCTTTGAGCAGATCAATCTCGATGCGGCACGCCTCGCGCGCCAGCTGCTTCCGCCGGAACGAACTCTCGCTTGAACGTGTGCAGCGCGTTGAGCGCGGCGACCGTGAACGAGCTCGACGACCCGAGGCCGCTGTTGGCCGGCACGTCGGCCAGGCTGTGAAGCTCGATTCCGCGCAAGACGCCGGTCTCGATGAGCGCGTGCCGCGAAAATGCGGTGCTTCACCTGATCGGCGGAGTCGACGATCTCGCTCTCCGAGTATGCGAGGCGCATGTTGTTGTAGAAGCGGCGCGCCAGGCACACGAAGATGTACTTGTCGACGGCAGCCGCGACGAGAAAGCCGCCGTGCTCTCGGGAGTAACTCGGCAGGTCGGTGCCGCCGCCGCCGAGGGAAAAGCGCACCGGGGCGCGAGATACGATCATGATGCCCTCGTTCGAAGGGTTCGATCGAGCTCCGCAAGCCCTTCGGGCGAGCCGATCTCGAAAAACCTCTCACGGGCCACGCAGGCCCGCAAGCGCTTCCGGTGCGCCAGGTCGCGCTGCACCGTGTCCAGGCCGATGCTACGGGGCGGCGGCAAGGCGGCGATGACCTCGCGGCGGAGTGCCATGGCGCCGTAGTCGATGTGGTCGAGGGCCGGATCGCGGCTGCCCTTCTCGTAGCGAGCCACCCAGGTCCCCCGTCGGCCGAGACGGCGATGGCGACGTTGGACGCGTCCCATCGGCCTGCATTCGCGAAGACCGCCATGACGCCGTCGCAGTCGTCGTGGCTCGCGAGCACCCGCAGCGGCTCCGCGTAATCGAACGGCAGATAGCTATCGCCGTAGGTGACGAGGAAAGTGGGCGCTAGAAGCGAGAGCGCGTTTCGCACGGCGCCGGCGGTGCCGAGGAGGTCACGCCCCTCGTCCACCCAGGCGACGCGCACGCCGAAGCGCGAGCCGTCGCCGACGTGAGCGCGGATCTGGTCGCCCAGGTGGGCAACGCACATGATGACGTCGTTCAGGCCGCACGCCGCCAGGCGCTCGAGCTGCCATTCTACGAACGGCCTTCCCGCGACCTCGAGCATCGACTTCGGCACCGTGAGCGTGTGCGGACGCATGCGCGTCGCGAGGCCCCCGGCGAGCACTACAGCTTGCACGGCGGCGGCTTCTTAGCACGGGAGCCCGCCCGTGCGCGCGCCCGTGCGGGGGTGGGCCATGAAGGACTCGAACCTTCAGCCAACGGATTAAGAGTCCGCTGCTCTACCAATTGAGCTAATGGCCCCGCTGCGAGGAACCCCGCCCAGTAGTCTCCGACCGCTGGGGTGTCAAGCACGGGCGAGAGCGTCGGTCACGTTTCGCGTCACCAGCCCATGCGCATCGCGCCTGCCATGGCGGCGAGGAGGACGACGGCGATGGCGACCATCACGCGCAAATCCGGCACGAAGTACGGGTAGATGGCGAGGATCGCGCCGGTCAGCATCGGGGCGAAGCGGCTCTGACGACGCCCGTACATGAAGCACGCCGCGCCGACCAGGCCGATGAACAGCGACGCGAGGAGGGCGTTGGCGTCGAGGTCCATCTCCCGAGGTTAGCTCGCCCCATTGTTTCGGCCCGGCAGCTCGGCCTTCGCTTGCCCGACGTCCCCGCATTCAAGAAAACGCGCCGGGGGGTCCCGCCCGCTCCCAAGCGGCGCCGCGAGCCCGACTTACCCGACGGTGACACGCCTTAACCCTCGCCGCGGTTGGGCGAGCCGCGCGCGGGCGGAATCGCCCCCGAGCAGGTACGCCTTCGTGCCGCGTCGTGCCGCGTCCCTCCGTCCGTTGAGCCGCCTGACGCAGCGCGTTTGAGGGCGTCAGGCGCCCACAACATTTCCCGAAGCGCGCGACACGACGACGGATCACCGGGCTCTCCTGGGAACGCGGGTGCTCCTTTCGCCGAAGGCTTCGGTGCTTTCAGCCGGCGGACGACGACGACGCGTAACCCGATCCTACCTCGGCCGACCCGGAGCCGTTCGCGACGCGCGGATGGCGGGCGAGGGCGTGAGGGCTCCGGCGTCGGCGCCGAAACGATCCGGTCGCCTGGCGCCGTCGTTCGGCCCCTGCGCTACCGGTCCGGCTGTCGGGGCGGGCGTCGGCGGGGGAGGTGCACCTAGCCCTCCTACGAGAGCCAGCCCGATGAGCGCCGTCGCGGCCACGAGCGCGCGCAGCACACCCGCCCATGAGGAACGACGCGGGGCCGCCGCGACGCGCTTCGTGCGCGCCCGGGCCGCGGGGGCCTGCGGCAGGGTCAGGCGGTGCGTCGACTCGCGTCGCAGCGGTCGCTGCCTCATCGGCACGGTCCGCACGGGCAAGTCGACGAGCGAAGCCGGCAAGCGCGGGAGCTCGAAAGACGCCGCCGCGTCGATCCGCGGTGCCAGGCGGATGGGAATCGTTCGCGACGCATCGCCCGCCGCCACCGAGCCCACGCGGCTGCGTGCGAGCGCCACGTGCGGCGCGATTTGCTCGTGCAGCGTCCCCGATAGCTCGCGCTCCACGGGGGCTCGCTCCGCGATGACCGCGAAGCGTCCCGCCCGCACCTCGAGGCTCGCCCACAGCGCTTCCTCCCCGCGGAGGACCGATCGATCGTGAGCCACACGCGTGGCCGTCCGCGGGGCGCCGTCGCGGATGCGAACCTCGTAGAAGTGGGTCGGCTCGCGAAACGTGACGCGCGCGTCCCGCCGGGCGTCGCAGACGGCCCGGAGGACGCGGTACGGCGTGATGGTCTCGAGGCGGCCGCGCGCGGCGCCGGGCTCGCGCAGGCGGCGGGCGAGCTTGGCGTGTGCGGCGAGCGATGCGCGAACGCACGAGAGCACCTGTTCCGGCGTGGCGTGCTTGACCAGCGCGGCCGAAGCGCGCGCGTTCCGGCAGGCTTCCGGCAGCCAGTCCTGTCGCCACGAGAGCAGCACCACCGGGACGTCTGCGAGGAGGGGGTCCGCGTGCAGCGCGCCGCACAGCCGCACGCCGTCGAGGCGAGGCATGCGAATGTCGCTGAGGACGACGTCCGGCTCCATCCGGCGTGCGGCGTCGAGCGCGACGTCTCCGTCGCTCGCCTCGGCGACTGCGCACCCGGCCGCGCGCAGCACGTCCGCAAAGAACCAGACGATCGCGGGATCATCGTCGGCAACGACCACGCGCGTGCCGCCGAGATCCACGGCGCAGGCGGCCGCCTCGGCCTCGCGTGTGGCCCGGGCCAGCGCGGTCGCCCGCTCTGCGAGGGCCTCTTCGCTCGCGCGCCGCAGCGACTCCGGAGACGCGAGAGCCACGCGAGCCCCCAGGCTGTTCAGCCGCGCGACATCCCGCCCGCTCACGTCCGCCGACCAGGCGACGAAGCACGCGCCGCCCGTGGCCGGGTGGTCGGTCAGCGCCTCGACGGCGTGTGCGACCTCCGCCGCGTCGCCCGCGACGATCACGAGATCGGGCTGCCCATGGCGCGCGATCTCGATGGCGCGCTCCACGCTGGGCGCGTGCTCGCATCGGTAGCGGTGAGCCGTCTCCGCGAACGCGGTCGTCAGAGTGGTCGAATCGGCCCCCACGAAGAGCACCGCCTTCGGTTGCGCGGACGGCAGCGGGGCTTTCGTCGTATTCGGCGCCATGCCGGCCGGCGTATCACGGTCGACCCGAGAGGGACCAAATCCCGGCGAATCGAGCCCGGTGGGGCCGGTGCCGCTCAGACGAGCAGGCCCGCCGCGGCCAAGCCCCACAAGACGCCCGCACCGACGACCCCGGCCGCCACGTCGTCGAGCACGATTCCCCAGCCGCCCGGGAGCTTCTCGAGCGCGCGTATGGGCCAGGGCTTGGCCATGTCGAGCGCCCGAAAGACGACGAACCCCACGGCGACCGCGAGCCACGAGAGGTGGGCCATCGGAAGCATCGTGAGGAGCATGCCGGCGACCTCGTCGACGACGACGACCTGCGGGTCCTTTCGCCCGAGCTCGCGCGCGACCACCGACGCGGCCCACACGCCGACGAGCGTGACCACGACCGCCGCAGCGCCGACGCCCGCGCGCCCACCGCGGATGACGAGCCAATAGAGCGGGATGGCCCCGAGCGAGCCCATGGTGCCGGGAGCGACCGGGAAGAAGCCACAGCCGAACCAGGTCGCGATGACCCACGCGAGGCGCCGCAGGAGTGCGGTCATGGCGGGCCGCTCGGCGCCTCCAGGGCGATGACCTGGCGGGCGTGGCGCCAGCCGCGAGACCGCGCCAGCGCGCGCACCCCGATGACCGCGGCGACGCAGTACGTGATGCCCGCGACCACGTCGAGGATCCAGTGGTGGTCCAGGTACACCGCGGAAAAGCACATGAGCGCGAAGAAGGCCACGCTCGCCGCGCGCCACGGCGGGCGAAAGAGCGACCAGCCCTCGAGGACGACGAGCAGCGCGTAGGCGCAGTGCAGGCTGGGCATCGCGCCGAAGACCTGGCTCGAGCGGCCGTACATGCCCGCAAAGTAAGGCACTCCCAGCCACGCGTCGACCCGCGCAAGGTTCGGGCCCTCGCTGGGAGGCACGAGGACGTCCACGACGCAGCCGTGCGCGTGGTAGTACCAGGGCGGCGCGGCCGGAACGAGGTGGTAGGTGACGAAGCCGGCGACGTTGAGCGCGAGAAAGCACCAGCCGAAGCGGACCATGCGCGGGTAGTCGCGCCCATAGAGCCACACCGCGCACGCGACGCACACGAAGACGAACGTGCCGTAGGGCAGCGCGCAGAGCCTGTCGAGCCAGGGCGACGCGTGCGTCTGCAGCCAGTCGTGGACGGTCGTTCGGTGGCCGTTGATGGTGACGCCGAAGAGGGCCGCTTCGCGCGCGCGCAGGTCGCAGAGGTGCACCGTGGCCGGGGAGACGCCGACGTCACGCACCAGGCGCATCGAGTCGTACAGCACGCCGACGAGTCCAAGGGGATACGCGCCGACGAAGAGCTTCTTCGTGCGAGATCCGACGGCGAAGAGAACGAGGACCAGCCCGACGAGAGCGACGTTCTCCCAGTGGCCCCGGCCGCGCGCGAGCGACCAGGCCGAGTCCGCGAGGAAGGGCATGGGCGCGAGGAGGGTCCACCCGGGCCATAACGCGCGCAGGTGCAGCCAGAAGCGCTTCGCGATCATCGCGCTGCCCCCTCGCGAAAGACGAACCCGCGCTGCACCGGGAAGTTCCAGAGCAAGCTCACGGCGCCGGAGACGACAATGCGAGCCCAGACGTACTGCAGGTGGGCTCTGTCGTGAAGGAGGTACTCCCCGAGCGTGTTCCACCCGGCGCTCGCGCCGGAGGTGACCGCGTAGCGCACCGCCTGCCTAGCCCAGCCGCCTCTGCCAACCCGAAAGATCCAGACGCGACCGAGGAGGAAGTTCGTCACCGCGCCGACGGTTGCGCCCAGGGCCGTGCCGAGGGTGGGCGCGACGCCGAGCCGCTCGACGGCGAGGATCATCGTCGCGAAATCGACGGCCGTTGCCGCGAGCGCGCCCAGCTGATGGCGAGCGAGCGTCCGCCACATCAATCATAGTACTCGGTGCCGAGGTGCGAGATGACCTCCTCGCCCATCATCCAGCGCAGAGTGTTCTTCAGTTTCATCAGTTGGATGAAGAGGTCGTGTTCCGGGCGAACGGTCGGGGCGGCCATGGGGCTCTTGAAGAAAAAGCTCAGCCACTCTTGGGTGCCCTGAAAATCCGCGCGCTGCGCCAGGTCGAGGAGGAGCGCGAGATCCAGCACGAGCGGGGCCGCGAGGATCGAATCGCGGCAGAGGAAGTTCACCTTGATCTGCATCGGATACCCGAGCCATCCGAAGACATCGATGTTGTCCCATCCCTCCTTGGCGTCGCCGCGCGGCGGGTAGTAGTCGATTCGCACTTTGTGTACGAGCCCGGCATAGAGCTGCGGGTACAAGTCCGACTGAAGGATGGCTTCGAGCACCCCGAGCTTCGACACCTCTTTCGTTCGGAAGCTGTCCGGGTCGTCCAGTACCTCGCCGTCGCGATTGCCCAGAATGTTGGTGCTGTACCAGCCGTGGAGCCCGAGCATGCGCGCCTTGAACCCGGGCGCGAGAATCGTCTTCAGGAGGGTCTGCCCCGTCTTGAAGTCCTTGCCGGCGACGGGCACACGTCGTTCGCGCGCCAGGTCCCATGCGGCCGGGAAGTCGACGCAAAGATTCGGAGCGCCGTTCGCGAAGGGCACGCGCTCCTTCAGGCATGCCCAGGCATAGATCTGCGCATTGGAGATCGCCGGATCATCCTGGCGGAGACCCTCTTCGAATGCAGCTGGATTGGCGTGCACGGACGTAGGCTCGAGGAAA
The DNA here is from genome assembly GCA_963720145.1 of uncultured delta proteobacterium. Lineage (GTDB taxonomy): Bacteria > Myxococcota_A > Polyangia > Polyangiales > Polyangiaceae > Palsa-1150. The sequence goes on along the minus strand of CAVREO010000020.1, from coordinate 252,805 downwards.
ACTTCGGTCGACCCGCACCAGACCACGACGACGCGGTCGCACCCGCGGTCGCGCCGGAACGAACGAATGTCTTCGCGCACCTGTTCGACCATCTCGGCCTTGTCGCGGGCCGTCTTGGTGTGCGTCCCGTGGAGGCGCTTCACGTAGCCGGGGTAGAAGACGCCCTTCATGGGCCGCACCTCCCGAAGCCCATCGCGGACCTCCTCGAGGTGCTCGCTCTTGAGCACGCTCGCGTGCACGGCCGCCTCGAACGCGTCGTCGGGGAAGATATCCCACGCGCCGAATTCGAGCTGATCGAGCGTGGCCAGCGGGGCGAAATCGGTGATCTTCGGAGACCGCTTCTCCGTCCGCTTTCCCAGGCGGATGGTGCTCATCTGCGTGAGCGATCCGATCGGCAGGCCCTTGCCCTTGCGCGCGAGGAGCACGCCGGCGATCGTCGTCGTCGCGACGGCGCCCAGGCCGGCCAGCAGAACCCCGAGGCGGCCGGTGGCCGGTTGCAGACGATCGGGTCGTCTCATGGCGCGCCCGAGGTGGAGACGACCTCGCCTGGTTTCTGCGCTGCTCGCCTCGAACGCGCAGTCCGCTGCACGCTCCACGTCAGAAGCGCCGGAACGGCGACGAGCGCAGCGGCGATGCAGCACAGCTCGCCCAGCACGGCGACCTCTCCGAACAGAAGCAATCCCCTATTTTGGGCCATGAGCAGGGACGAGTACCCGATGATCGTCGTGACCGAGCACAGGGCGACAGCGCCCCCCGTGGAGCGCACGATGGTCCCGACGTCGCTGCGCGGCGTCTGCGCGTACCGACCGACGACGTTCACGGCGTAGTCGACCCCGATTCCGAACGTGATCGGGTAGGCGATGAAGTCGGCGAAGTTCACGCGGACGCCGAGCAACATGGTTGCGGCGACGAGCCAGGTCACCGCGAGGAGCAGCGACGCGATCACCAGCGCGCTCGAGAGCCTGGCCCCCATGATCAGCACGACCGCCATGACCACGCCGACGAGCGCCGCGGCGCTCGCGCGCGGCCCGTCGCTGCGCACCGCGGCGAGAATGTCCGCCGAAAGGGGGAGCGAGCCGGCGACTCGCGCAGGCCGCTCGCCGTTCTCCGTAGCGCCGCGGGCGGCGTCTCGCAGCGCGTGGACGAGGCCCTCCAGAGGGGCACCCTGCCAGAGCGCTTTCGAGGGACGCGGGAAGATCAGCACTTCGCGCCCGAGCATGCCATTTCGTTCGCGCAACCCAGCGACGAGCTGCGGAGGCAGGTCCGCGGCCACGACTCCGCGCGTCGGCTCCGGACCGAGCAGCCGCTCGAGCTCGGCGAGCTGGTCGGGCGCGATGGACGCGCGAATCGTCGGCGTGAGGTCTTCGCGCAGGGCGGCAACCTGGGCGAGCTTCTCGGCCTGGTCGCGCGGAAGGACGTCGTCGATCGTGCGCACCGACGCAATCTGCGCCGCGAGGGCCGGCGATTCGCGCATCTTCCGAACTTGCGCGCCGATGCGTCGCGCTTGCTCGACATCGTCGCCGAGGATGACCGTCGGCGTGAGATACGTGCCGAGCAGCGCCTCCATTCGGCGCCCCCAATAGCCCTCGCCCGTGCTCCACGTGTCGGCCCGTCGAAGGCGCGAGAAATCCGTCTCGATCCAGCTCGCGTTCAGCCCGTGCACCTTCCACAAGGCGCCGCACGTCACCACGAAGCAGCCCACCAGAAGCGTCCGCGGGGCGCGCGCCACGATCCACGCCAGTCCGGCCATCGGCGTTCGGCGCGGCGTCGCCGGGCGCGGCGCCCACGCTCCACCGCGGTCGAGCAAAGCCACGAGAGGCGGCATGAGCAGGAAGGCAAAGGCCCACGACAGCAACATCCCGATCCCGCCGACGACTCCGAACTGGCGAAAGCCACGAAATTGCGTGAGAGCGAGCGACCCGTACGAGGCGCTCGCCGCGAGCGCAGCCGAGAGCGTTCCCTTGCGCGCGCCAGCGACGGCCATCGCGAGCGCTTCTTCGAGGACCATGCCGCTCCGCCTGGCTTCGACGTATCGCGCGAGAAGGACGATGCCGAAGTTGATGCCGTTGCCGACGATGATCGAACCGAGAAAGGCGGTGTTCGAGTTGAGCGCCGTGATCGAGAGCGGCGGCAACGAGGCCCCGGCGAAGGCGCACGTCGTGGCGACGAGCAAAGGAGGCAAGAGGACGAAGATGCTCGGCCACCAGCGGAAGTAAAGGAGGATCGCCGCCACGACCAGCACCACGACGACCACTCCCGACAAGGAGAAGATCCGTGACGAGTGCGCTCGTCTCCTCCACCTGGATCGCGACATCTCCGGTGAACCCGACGCGCATTCCCGGTGCATAGTGGTCGGGTCCCCCGAGGTCGGCGATTTCCCGCCGCACGCGGCCGAGAAGCTCGGCGCCACGCGAACGACCGGTGTCGAACTCGCCGAGCTTCACGAGCAGGAGCGACAGGTGCAGGCTCTTGCTCGAATAGCGGCCGTCGTCGAACCGGCTGCTCCGCCGGTACTTGTCCTGAATGTTCTGAAAATCGAGCGCGGGCGGCGCCTCGGCCTCATCCAGAAGGGCGCCCGAGCTCTTCGCGACTTCGAAGTCCCGGCGCGCCTCGATACGCGCACGGATCGCCGCGAGGTCGCTCGCGCTCACGTACATCGCCTCGTGCTCCTCCACGAAGCGGCGCTCGGCGGAGTCGCCGGTTCGCACCTCGCTGACGAGCGTGGGCGGGTAGGTTCGGATCCGCGCCGCGAGATCGTCCAGGAACCGCTCGCCCGCGCCGAGCTGGCTGGGATCGCCGGAGTCGACGATCACGCCGAGGACTTGGACTCCAGGCATTCGATCGCGAAGCTCGCGGATGGCGACGACGCTCGCAGCGCTCGTCGGAAGCAGCTCCTCGAGCTCGCTCCGAAGGTGAAGGTAGAGCTCCGCCGTCCGCACCGAGGCCGCTGCGGCCAACACGAGCGCGGCGAGCCAAAGCCACCGCCCGTTTCGCAGCGTCCACGCGACGAACTTCTGCGCCGGACCATGCGCATCGGGCGGGGGCACTCCGGGCACGGTCAGCGGGCGCGCAGCGCGCGGGGCGCGGCGACGGCGTTGGGCTCCCGCGTGTCGCTCGGCCCGAACCGGTCGAGAGCTCGCGGCGCGACAGCGAGGGTGCGCTCCTTCGCGAGGGCCGCTTGCGGGCCACTCTGCGCCAGCAGGCGGAGGCGGCGTACGGCGGAGCCGTTCGCGAAGACTGCCAGCACCCCTACGGCGACGACGAGGGCCGCGCGGACGGCCCATCCCGGGACCCCGGAGAGCGACCCGGTCTGTCCAAGCACAGCCGCCAGAGCGACGCCGACACACAAGCATATGGCGCGCTCTGGGCGCCGCATGAGGCCCGGTGGTACGGGACGATGGAGCGCCTCGGCCTTCGCGCTCGCGTAGCTCACCATGAACGACCCGCAGAGCGCGAGAAGGCACAGCACGAGAGGCGTCGCCGACTCACGAAAGTAAACGGCGAGACCGCCGAGAAAGAAGAACTCCCCGTACCTGTCGACGGCGGCGTCGAGAAGGGCTCCGCCGACGGACGTCGACGCACTTCGTCGCGCGACGAGGCCGTCCAGCGCGTCGCCCAGGCAGGCCAGCGCCATCGCCGGCGCCGCGAGCGCGAAGCAACCGAGGGCGAGCGAGACCCCACCGACCGCCGCGAAGACCAGCGAGGTGACGGTCACGGCGTTGGCCGAAACGCCCGCGCGCACGAGCCACGCGGCAGCGCCGTCGAGGCTCGTGAGCAAGGCGTCGGAGACCACTCGCGGCACCAGCGGAGAACCGCGCAGCGCGCTGCCGGCTTCGGCAGAGCCTACGTCACGCATGGGTGAGAATTGCCTCCACGCCCGCCCTCTACTGAACGCGTCCCGCAGGCCATGCGAGACGCTTCCATACTACGTACGATGCACGTTCACGCCGATCAGTGTCGCAGGCCAGGCGAATCGCGCGCCATTAGCCGACGAACGGGCTGAGAGCGCTGACGAGCGGCAATGAGGTAGCGACGAGCCGCGACCGCTCACGCGTGGCAAGTCGAGCTCGAGATTCACGGGTCCGGTCCGGTCCGAATGGGGCGGCTGTCGTCATTGCCCCATTCGTTCCACGAGCCATCGTACACAGACACGTCGGTCCGGCCGAGCATGTGGAGTGCCTGGAGCGGGACCGTGCAGGAGACTCCGCCGTTGCAATAGACGACGATCTTCCGGGGCAGCTTTTCCACGTCGACGCCCGCCTCGGCGAACGCGCGCGCGAGCTGATCCTTGGGCAGAAACTTCGCCGTAGAGGGCTCGACCAGCTTCGCGTAGTGCACGCTCCGCGCGCCCGGAATGTGCCCCCCACGTGCGCCCGCACTCGTTGTGCCCGCGTATTGGTCGGGTGCACGCGCGTCGATGAGGAGCACGCCTTCCTGGTCGAGGGCCCGGGCGACCTCGTCGGCGGTGCTCCGCAGCTCGGGTCGAGGACGCGCGGTGAATGTGCTCCGGGGGCGCGCCGACGTCGCGCGGGTGCGTGGGCGCCCCTCGGCCATCCACCGTAGCCAACCGCCGTCGAGAACCCGAACGGCATCGTGCCCGTAATAACGCAGCGCCCAGGCGAGCCGACCGGCGAAAATGTGATTGTAATCGTCGTAGGCGACGACGAGGGTCTGGTCACCGATGCCGAGCTCGCCCATCTTCGCGGCGAACAGGGCCGGCTGCGCAATCTGCGCTGGAACCGCATCGTCCGTGTCGACGATGTCGCGAGTCCAATCCACGAATACGGCACCAGGCACGTGCCCGGCTTCGTAGTCGAAGCGTTTCGGCAGGTAGCGAACCTCGTTCCCCGGAGGAAGCACCTTGCCGCGAATGTCGACGACGCAAAGGTCGTCAGCTCCCAGATGCGCGGCGAGCCACTCGGTCGAGACGAGTAAGCCTTCCGGCGCTTTCACGGCGCGTGCTTTTCGATCATCGCCGCGAGGCGCGGCACCGCTGCCTCCACGTTCTTCTTCGCGCTGCCTCTCAGCTTTTCGTAGGTGCCTTTGACCATGCCGCTCTTCGAGCGCTTGGCCTTGTCGTCGGTGATCGACAAGAGGGCATCCGCCACGCGCGGACCGTTCGCGCTGAGGTGGCCGCGGACACCCTGTCCGCTGGCCTTCGCTTCTTGGTACATGGGCTCGAGCGCGTGCGCGAAATCCGGCAGCAAGTCGGTGACGACTTGCCGGACGAAGCCGGGCTTTATGCCCTGCACGGTCTTATACCCGGCTTTGATCGCGAGCCCCGTGAGGCCTCCCTTGTCCTGAACCTCGGCTTCGATGAGGGCGAGGCAGTCTTCGACCACGGCGTGCCTCTTGGACTCCGCGGTGAGCGCTTCGGTCAGATTGGGCATGGGACGCGCGTCCTTTCGGAACTCGCGACTTACCACAGTTTGGCCGGTCGCGGTCGGTTGACACCTCGCGTCATTCAAGTCACAGGTGACACGGGGCGTGCACGCATGGGTGCGAAGAAGCTAGGCGTCAACGGCACCGGCTCTTCGCCGGCCAAACGGGAGCGCATTGCGATAGTTCGGGGGCTGCGGACGCCCTTCGCCAGGCAGGGCACGGCCTACGCCCACATGAGCGCGCTCGACCTCGGCAAGGTCGTCGTTCGCGAGCTCCTGGCTCGCGCGGAGCTTCATCCGGCGGAAGTGGGCCTGGTCGTCTATGGGCAGGTCGTCCCGAGCCTCGAGTCTCCCAACATCGCGCGCGAGATCGTCCTCGGTACCGGGATGCCGAAGGACATTCAGGCGTTCAGCGTCAACCGCGCTTGCGCCACGGGCTTGCAGGCGATGACCAGCGCGGCTGAAGCGATGCTCGCCAAGCAATGTTCAGTCGCAGTCACCGGAGGAGCCGACAGCGCGAGCGATGTACCGATTGCGCTCAGCCGCCAACTCGTGAGGGCGATCCTCGAGGCCCGCAGTGCCTGCACGCTTTCCGGAAGGCTGCGGGCGTTCGCGAAGCTTTCGTGGCGGGAGCTCTTGCCCGTCGTTCCCCAGACGCGCGAGCCGTCGACCGGCATGCTCATGGGCGAGAGCGCCGAGAAGATGGCGAAGGAAGCTCGCATCGCGCGCGAGGAGCAGGACGCCTTCGCCCACCGCAGCCACGTGCGTGCTGCGAAAGCGTGGGACGCCGGGATCTTCGCCGACGAGGTCATGCCGGTGATACCCCCCCCGGAGTTCGATCGACCGATCACGGCCGACAACGTGATCCGTCGAGACTCGACGCCCGAGTCGTACTCGAAGCTCCAGCCAGCCTTCGACCCCGCGCACGGCACGGTCACGGCCGGAAATTCATCGCTGCTGACCGACGGCGCGAGCGCCTTGCTCTTGATGACCGAATCGAAGGCCAAGGCGCTCGGCTACGAGCCCCTCGGCTACCTTCGAATCGTGGGCGTACGCGGCGCTGGACCCCGGAGGGTGGATGCTCATGGGTCCGTCGTATGCCACCCCGCCAGCGCTCGACGCCGCGGGCCTCAAGCTGAAAGACGTCGCCGTCGTCGACATGCACGAGGCATTCGCCGCTCAGGTCCTCTGCAACGTGAAAGCGTTCGCGTCGAAGAGGTTCGCCGCGGACCGCCTCGGGCGCGTCGAAGCCATCGGTGAAATCGACCCCGATCGATTCAACGTTCACGGTGGCTCCATCGCCCTGGGCCATCCATCGGCGGCGACGGGCGCGCGCATGGTAGCCACCGTTCTCCACGAGCTGCGGCGGCGCGGCGGTGGCATCGGGCTCGCCACGGCTTGCGCGGCGGGCGGGCTGGGCGCGAGCGTCGTTCTGGAGGCCGCTTCGTGAGCTCGGCGCAGGCGTTCGACGCCGAGCGTGCCGAGAATCACCAGCTCTCGCTCGACGTGAGGCTCGACGGCATCGCCCTCTTGACGTTGGACGCCGCGCGCGAGAAGCACAACTCCGTCACCCCGGCCCTGTGCGCGCAGCTCGGCGCCGTTCTGGATCGCGCAGAACGGGAGCCGAGCATCGCCGCCATCGTCATCACGAGCGCGAAAGCGGGGTTCGTGGAAGGCACTCACGCCGAAGCGCTCAAGGCCATCAAGTTCAGCATGGACGCCGAGCGCTTCGCACGCGACGTCGGTCGAGCCTTCTGCCAGGTCGCTGGCCTCAAGAAGCCGGTCGTCGCCGCGGTGCACGGCGCAGCGATCGGCGCCGGCTTCGAGCTCGCCCTTGCCGCTCACGCCATCGTCGCCAGCGATCGCGCGAGCACCACCTTCGCACTGCCCGAGGTCGGTCTCGGGCTGATACCGGCCGGCAACGGAACGCTCCGGATCGCGCAGCGAGCCGGCCTGCAGACCGCGATCGACATCGCTACCACGGGCAAGTCGGTCGGCGCCGTGGCTGCCCAGAGGGCCGGGCTCGTCGACGACGTCTGCCCGCACGCGGTTCTCATCGAGGTAGCGGCCCGGCGCGCGAAAGCCCTCGTCGGGCGGGCGCCGCACGAAGCCGACCGGCGACGCGATCTGGCAAGCGCCTTCGGGATCAACGCGCTCGCGAGGGCGCTTACCTTCCGGAACGCGCGCCGGCAGATACGCGCGCGGACCCACGGACATCTCCCCGCGCCCGAGCGCGTCCTCGACGTGCTCGAACGGCTGTCGCGTCGCGGATTCGAAGCCGCTGCCGAGCTGGAGGCGAAAGCGTTCGGCGAGCTCGTGGTGAGCGAAACGGCGCACCGGATGATTGAAGTGTTCTTTGCTACGCGAGAGGTCGCGAAGGATCGCGGTATCGACGACCGCGTCGAGCCGCGAACCGTCCAGAACGCCGTCATCGTGGGTGGGGGCCGAGTCGGTGCGGCCGTCGCGCATGCCTCCATCGCTGCCGGCATCGCGGTGCGCGTCAAGGAAGAGAGCGACGCTCGAGCCGGGCAGGCGATGAGAGCGGTCATGAGGCTCGTCGAGGAGCACGCGTCCGAGGCCTCACCCCTGCAGCGAGAGGGCGTCTTCGCACGCCTCTCCACGACCACGAACTACTCCGGTCTCCGCATCGCCGACGCGGTCATCGAAGCGGTTCCCGAGAGCCTGCCCCTGAAGCAGACGGTGCTCCGCGAAGTCGAGAGTTTCGTCGAGCCGACCTGCGTCTATGCCTCGACGACGTCCTCGATTCCGATCGCGCAGATCGCGCAGTTCGCGAGCCGACCGGAGCGCGTGCTGGGAATGCACTATTCGCATCGGCCCTGGAAATCGGATCTTCTCGAGATCGTTCGTGCCGAAAAGACCGAGCCGTGGGCCGTCGCGACCGCGGTCTCCCTGGGAAAGAAGCAGGGCAAGACGCCCATCGTCGTGAAGGACTCGCCGGGATTCTTCACGACGCGGGTTCAGGCCCCCCTCCTGGCCGAGGCTGCGATGCTCGTCGCCGAGGGAGTGGGCATCGTCGGTATCGACGCCGCGCTGATGAACTGGGGGTTTCCCATCGGGCCGCTGCAGCTGCTCGACGACGTCGGGATCGAAGCGAGCGCGCACGTCGCTCACGTGCTTCACGCGGCCTATGCCGAACGGATGCCCCCGCCGGGCGTCGTCGCGAAGTTGCTGGCTGAAGGTCGGTACGGCCGCGTGAGCGGACGTGGCTTTTATCGTTACCCGACGCCGGCCAAGGGGCGGCCGTCGGTGCGCGCTGCGGACGCCGGCGTGTACTCGATCCTCGGCGTGTCGCCGACGACGCGCCTTCCCGTCGAAGAGATCCAGATGCGTTGCGCCCTGGCGCTGATCAACGAATGCGTGCGCTGCGTCGGCGAAGGCGTCGTTCGCAGCCCGCGCGACGCCGACGTCGCCGCCATCCTGGGCCTCGGATTCCCGCGCTTCCGCGGCGGGCCGCTCCGTTACGTCGACACCATCGGCGCCGCCGAAACGCTGCGCCGCCTACAGAGCTACGGCGACAGGTTCGGTGAGCGCTGGAGGCCCGCGCCCCTTCTCGTGCAGATGGCGAGAAAGGGTGAGCGCTTCTACGCCTGATGAGAAGACCCTCTCAAAACGCGGCGCCGACCGAGAGAAGCACCCGCGGCCGAACTCCCCAACCGTAGAGGAGGTCGTGCCAGGGGTGGCTCGCGAACTCGAAGCGCGGCTGGATCGTGTCGACGACGTACTGCGCTCCGAGGCCGGCGCCAACCGCGAAGTTGCCGAGAACGACGACCTGGTACCCGGCATCGATGGCGCCCCCCAGCTCGACGAACTGCGTGTCGTTCGAAGCGTCGATCGGCGGAGGTGCGCTGCTCGTGTGCTGATACTCGAGCTCCGCGGCGAGGAACGACGCCCCCAGGAAGACACCATGCGGTCCGTGCGCCCCCGAGTACCAGCGATAGCCGATCTCGCCGCCGAAACCCGTGAGCCGGTCGGCGACTCCGGGCAGCGCGTATACCCCGAGCGCGGTGAGATGCACCGCGTGATGCGGTTCGGGCAAGTACTCCAGATCGGCGCTGTACCGCCCGATGGCGAGCCCCAAAGGGTTCCCCTGCACGGCGATCGACTTGAACCGAATGCCTTCGTCGATGCCATCCGCGTGCGCCGCGTGGCCAAGGACGAGGGCGAGGAGGAGCGCCGCGGCGAACGTGACGGCAGCGGGCCGACCTGGGCGCAAGACCTGCCAATCTTAAGCCAAACGCGGGCGCGACTGCGACAAACTGCCGCTCACTCGGGTCATTTGCTACTGTGTACGTCCCCATGGTCCGGCGTGGCGTGTGGCTGATGGGCAGCATGCTCGGATTGGCGCTGGCGCTCGGCTGGGCGGCGCGTCCGAGCACACCCGAGGGGCACGTGGCCCTTGGTCGGGTCGCCCTGCCGCCCGGCGTTCAGGCAGACGACGCTTCGCCGGCGGTGCCCGCGGAGGACACGCGCTCGCACTCGTTCCCCCTGCCCGCGGGAAAGGCCCCGTCGCTCCCGTGCGACACGGCACGTGCGATCGTCGCGCAAGCTCGCGCGCAGCTCGCCTATCCCCCGGACGTAGTCGACGCGAAGGCCCTCGCCGAGGCGGCCGCCGATTGGCTCGATCCCTACGGATTGTGGAGCGTGGCGCCCGACACGCCGGTCGCGGCGGCGTTCGATCGTCACGCGATCGATCTGCTGGCCGACGTCGAGGGGCGAAGCGGGCGAGACTGCGGCGCCGCTCGGGCGCTCGGCAGCCAACTGCTCGCGTGGGTCGGTGAGCTGCGCGCGACGTTCGACGAGGCCACGGCCCATCCCTCGCCGGGCGAGTCGGCGGAGGACTCGGCGTCGGCTCCCGCGTTCGAGGGAACCACCGTGACGCGACCGGCTCGCGCGCTCGCGTCGACGCTCGGACGCCGCCTCGGCGTCATCGAGCGCGACCTCGGCGCGTCCGCCCGTCCGTTCGTAGAGGCCGCGCGGGCGCGGTACTTCCCTGCGCTGACCGAGGAGGGCTGGGCCAACGTGGTGCTCGCGTCTGCGGTGCGCGCGTACGTGCCCCTAGTCGATCCGCACGGTGCGTGGGCGCCGCTCGACGAGGAGTCGAGCGTGTACGAGGTCGATCTCGAGGCGCGCCCACCCTTGCGACTCTGGGACAAGGCCGAGCGTACGGCGGTGGGCTTGAAGATCGAATCCGGCGCCACGCCGCCGCTCGCGGACGGCGACGTCGTCCTGTCGCTGGCGGGGGTGCCGACGGCCGGGCTCAGCTTCGAGCAGTCGGAGCAGCTGGGGTTTGCGGCGTCCGAGGCCCGCCCGCCCGCCCAGGCGGTCGTCCTGCGCGCCGGCGAGACAGCTCCGCTCACCACCTGGCTGGACGGCGCCTCGGTCGAGAGTCGGGCGTCGAGCAGCTCCGGCGAGGCCGAAGGGGAGCTCGCGACCGAACGCATCGAATACGGTGACGTCGATACCGTCATCGTGACCATCCACGACGTGCGCGACGATCTCGGTGACGAGCTGGCGCGCGCGCTCCTGCGCGAGCGTGGGCGCGCAGGGCGAAGTCTGACCGGCGTCGTGCTCGACTTGCGTGGAAATGGCGGGGGGTCCACCGACGGCGCCATCGACGCGCTCGGTCTCTTCATCCCCGGCGCGCCGCTCTTCCCGATGCGGCGTCGCGATGGGTCGCTCGAGACCGATCGCGCGCCGGAGCCGCCGAGCGTCGATCGCTGGCGCGGCCCCCTGGCCACGCTCGTCGACAGCGATACGGCCAGCGCCGCCGAAATGATCGCCGGCGCCATCGCCGCCTATCGCCGCGGCTTGACCATCGGTGCGACCACCTTCGGCAAGGGCTGTGCGCAGGAATACGTCGACGACGACGCGCATACGGGCGTCCTTCGTTTGACGACGCTCCTCTACGCGCTGCCGGACGGCACGCCCGTCCAGCGCATCGGGCTCACGCCGAGCCTGAGGTTTCCTTTCACCGCCACCGAGCCCATCGATCGCGAGGCCTCGCTGCTGCACGCCGCACCCGCGTGGCACGGCCCCGACGTCCGCGATCGCGCCGTGCTCGCGCACACCGACGACGGCACGTGGAACGTCGCGTGGCCTCCTCACGGCGGGAACGTCGGACCCTGTCACGACGGCGACGTCTGCCGCGCCCTGCGCTTGCTGGGAACGGCGGCTCCGACGGCGCGAAGGACGCCTCCGCCGAAGGGCCGCTGAAGCCCTGGTCGCCACCGCGCTCGGGCGCGTGGGCGTCAGGCGGCACGCGCTTCGCGCAGCGCGGCGAGCGCCAGCGGCGAGAGCACGATCCCGCCCGCGGCCCGCGTGCCCAGCGCGATGCGGACGGCTCGGTACGGCAGCTCCGCGTCGCCGAAGACGGCCTCGACGACCTCCGCCGCCTTGACCCCGCCCGACCCGCGCACCTCGACGTCTACCGTCAGCGCCGTCAGGTCGCCCACGATGCCGGCGGCGGCGAGCGAGGACGGTCCTTCTTCGTGTGAGACGTCGAGCGCGAGCAGAAACTCGCGCACGTTTACGCGCTTTCCCAGGCCGTCGATGCGGCGGGTCACGACGAGCTCCTTCGCGCTCCAGGCGGTCTCGAGGCGATCTCGAAGCCAGTCGGTACCGCCGCGCGACTCCACGACCCCACGCGGAATCCCGAGGACGTAGCGCGCGCCGTCAATGACCTTCGAGATCGCCCGGTCGCCCGCGCCGAGCGTCGCCCCTCCGACGAAGCGGAGGCCGGCGTGCCCGCCCTCGGTGAGCGCTTCGAGAAGGGCAGCCGGCTCGATCTCTGCCGCGATCTTCACGTCGACGGCTTCGCAGAGGCTCGAGACACCCAGCGACAGCGCCGGGCCGAAGGCCATCTCGGGCTTCGGGTGGAATCCGGACGAATAGAAGAGCGGAAGACCCAGCCTTCGGAAGCAGCGGGGCAGGGCGCGGATGACGTCGAGGTGCGACAGAAACGCGGCGGCGCCGACCTTCTCGTAGAGAAAGCGGTACCGGCGCGCCTCGCCCTGCGGCAGGCGGACCGGCGCGCCCCGCGGGTTCTGGCGCGCGGCGGGCGGCGGCGCCGGGGGCCGCGGGTCCTCGGCGCCCAGCGTGCGCAGGTAGACGAGGCGCTGCTCGTTCATCGCGGAGAGGTCGCACGCGATGCCGCAGTCGTAGCAAACGAGCCTGCGGTCTTCGGCGACGGCGTCGCGCAGGTTCGTCGCATGAACGAAGGCGCCGGCGACCTTGCCGCACGGTAGCGAGAGGCGACTCTTCAGCGCCTTGCGGTACTCGCGCAAGAGAAAACCGTCTTCGAGGCCGACGTCGATGTGGTCCCAGGGGAGCCGCGCGGAGACGGGGATGGTGCCGAGGTACTTCGCCGGATCGATGCCGTGCGCGCGAAACGCCTCCTCCCATAGGGCCATCTTCTTCTGGTCTTCCCACGAGTCGAAGCGGGCGCCCGCACGGTAAGCATGCTCGAGCACCGGGGCGAGCGAACGGTCGCCGCGCGCGAACACGGCTTCGAGCCACGACGTCTCGCAGTCGTGCGTGCGCAAGTCCACCCCGCCCGCGCGCGCCTCCTCGGCGAGCCAGGCGTGCTTCACGCGAACGACCGACGGCGTATCCATGGCGCACCACTGGAACGGTGTGTGGGGCTTCGGAACGTGCGTCGACACGCTCACCGTGACGCGCGGCGTGCCCGGCGCACCCAGCGCGCGCTTCACGCGCTTGCCGACCGCGCGCGCGCGGCCGCCGACCCGGGGGATCTCGCGGACGTCTTCCTCGGTCTCCGTCGGTAGACCGATCATGAAGTAGAGCTTCATGTTCGACCATCCACGCGAAAAGACCCGCTCGGCCGTCTGGAGCAGCTGCTCCTCGGTCACGTTCTTGTTGACGACGTCGCGCATCCGCTGCGTTCCCGCCTCGGGCGCGAACGTGACGCCGCTGGCCCGCACGCGCGCGATGTCGTCGAGCACGTTCTCTTCGAGGCCGTAAGCGCGCAGGCTCGAGACACCGAGCGAGACCTTCTTCGGCGCGAGCGCGTCGGCGACCTTCTTCACGAGCGGCGCGATGCACGAGTAGTCGGCCGTCGAGAGCGAGGTGAGGCTCGCTTCGTCGTAGCCGCTCTTTTCGATCGCCCGGACCACCGTGTCGACGATCTGCTGCGGATCGCGCTCGCGAACCGGACGGTAAATCATTCCGGCCTGGCAGAAGCGGCACCCCTCGGTGCATCCCCGGGCGATCTCGATCGACATGCGATCGAAGATGGCCTCGGGCCCGCCGATCGGGCCGTCGTCGGGGAATGGGTACCGGTTCAGGTCGTCGACGATCGTCCGCTCGACGGGCAGCGGGGCCTCGGGAGCCAGCGCGCGGTCGACCACGGTGAAGCCCGTGTCGGCCTCGACGCTCGTCGCGTACAGCGAAGGCACGTACAGCCCGGCGAGCTTCGCGAGCTCGCGGAGCCGCGACCCTCGCGAAACTCCGGCACGCTTCATGCTGGTCCACGCGAGGGCGACCTCGCGCGTGCGCTCCTCGCCGTCGCCGACCACGATCGCGTCGAGGAACGGCGCGAGCGGCTCGGGGTGAGTGGCCGTCGGGCCCCCGGCGAGGACGAGCGGATCGTCCTCGCCGCGGTCCGCCGCGCGAAGAGGGACGCCGCCCAGATCGAGCATCAACAGGACATTCGTGTAGGTGAGCTCGAACTGCAGCGAGAAGCCGACGACGTCGAAGTCGCGCAGCGGCCGAGCGCTCTCGCACGACACGAGCGGCAACGCGCGGGCGCGCAGCTGCGCCTCCATGTCCACCCACGGCGCGTACGCCCGCTCGGCCAGCGTGCGTGGCTCGTCGTTCAGCAGCTTGTAGAGGATCTTGAACCCGAGGTGGCTCATCCCGATGTCGTAGACGTCGGGGAACGCCAGGCAGATGCGCGCGTCCACGGACTCCCAGTCCTTCGGCCGGGCGCCGAACTCGCCGCCGAGATAGCGCGCGGGCTTCTGCACCTGGTGAACGAACGAGGCGTACGGGTGTTCAGCGGGGCGCGGCATCTGCTGCAGGTGTAGCGCAAACCGGCTCAGCGCTCGACCAGCAGGGCGATGCCCTGGCCGACGCCGATGCACAGCGCCGCCAGGCCGCGGCTCACCCCGCGAGCCCTCATGGCCCAGAGGAGCGTCGTCAGGATACGCGCGCCGCTCGAGCCAATCGGGTGCCCGAGCGCGATCGCGCCGCCGTTGACGTTGACGGTGGCGGGGTCGAGCCCGAGACCCCGAATGCATGCGATTGCCTGCGCGGCGAACGCCTCGTTGAGCTCGACGAGGTCGAGGTCGGTCGCCTTCCAGCCGGCCCGCTCCAGCGCCTGGCGACTCGCCGGGATGGGCCCCTCGCCCATGAGGTTGGGATGCACCGCGGCGGTCGCCTGCGCCGCCACCCGCGCGAGCGGCTCGGCACCGCACGCGCTCACCGCGTCGGCGCTCGCCACCATCACCGCCGCCGCACCGTCGTTGAGCGGCGAGCTGTTGCCCGCGGTGACGGTGCCGCCCTTGCGGAACGCAGGCGGAAGCTTCGCCAGCGCCTCGCGAGTCACGTCAGCCCGAGGCGACTCGTCTCTCGCGAACGCCACGGCCTCGCCTTTCCTCTGCGGAACGGGTACCGCGACAATCTCGCGATCGAACGTCCCCGCGGCGACCGCCGCGCCCGCCTTCGTCTGCGAGGCGAGCGCGAACTCGTCCTGCTCCGCGCGCGATACCTCCCACTTGAGCGCGACCTCCTCGGCCGTCTCGCCCATCGAGAGCAGCGGAAACCGCGCCTGCATCCGCGGGTTTTCGAACCGCCAGCCGAGCGTCGTGTCGAACACTCTCGGCGGCGTGCGCGCGAACGCCTCGTCGGCCTTGGCGAAGGCCAGCGGCGCGCGCGTCATGCTCTCGACGCCCCCAGCGATCACGACGTCGGCCTCTCCCGTCGCCACGCGCCGGACTGCGTCGCCCACTGCCTCGAGCCCCGACCCGCACAGGCGATTGACCGTCACCGCCGGCACTTCGAACGGCAGCCCGGCGAGCAGCACGGCCATGCGCGCGACGTTGCGGTTGTCCTCGCCGGCCTGGTTGGTCGCCCCCAGGACCACCTGGTCGAGTCTTGCGTACAGCGCCTGGTTTCGCTTTCCGAGCGCCGCGACCACGTGCGCCGCGAGGTCGTCCGGGCGCACGGCTGCCAGGGCGCCCCTGTAGCGCGCGATGGGAGTCCGCACGGCGTCGATGAGGAAAGCGTCGCGGAGGAAGGCCATTTCCCGCGCGAGCTTAGCGCCCGCCGAGGGCGGTCAGCCATGCTCGACCACGACCGTGCGCATCTTGCCGTTCGGCGCCGGGGCGATGCCGTCGCGGTACTCGACCGTCAGCGGAAGGCCGCGCAGGTACTCGCCGAAGCGCGTCACCACCGCGTCGAAGCGCTCCTGCGACCAGTCGCGCCCGCGCACCACGCGCAGCACGACCTCGCCGCTGGCCCGCTGCACGGCCTGGAACTGCCGCACGAGGTCGCGGCGAGCGTCCGCGAAGAGAACGTGGAACAGGATGCCGGGCACCGCGTTGCCCTCGCGGTCGCGCAGTGTGTCCGCGCGGCGCCCCTCGACGCGGTCGAGCTTGCGCAGGCCTCTCCCGCACGCGCACGGGCTTGGCGCCCGGGCCACGGCCGTGTCGCCGTTCTGGTACCGGATGAGCGGCATGCCGTAGTTGTGCAAATCCGTCACGACGACATCGCCCGCCTCGCCGGGCGCGGCGAGCGTGTTCGGGCTTCGCGCGATCTCGACGAGGAGGTTCTCCTCCATCAGGTGCATGCCGTCGTGCACCTCGCACTCGGAGGCCACGAGCATGGTCTCTCGCGAACCGTACGTCTCGAAGACGTGCGGCCCGAACGCGCTCGCGAGCACCGCCCGGTCGGACGCGAGCACCGCCTCCGCTCCGCACAGCACCGGCACGTCCGGCCAGTCGCGCAGTCCGTTCTCCACGATCCACCGGGCGAACTGCGCGCACGACTGCGTGTAGCAGACGACCACCGCAGGCCGCTTGCGGCGGAGCACCGACAGCGCGCGGCGGCGAGCCTCCTCGTCTTGCTTCATCGAGTCGACGAACGTCTCGCGCTTGACGGCCCGGTCGAGGCGCGTCTTCAGCTTGCGGGCCTCGGCCGCTTGAGAGCCGGAGACAGCCCAGTAATAGAACGTGGGCAGGCCGGGGCGGTATCCGCTCCACGAGTAGCTGCGGATGCGGATGGCCTGCCGCCAGCTCTCGCTCTCCGGCGAGTACTCGAACTTGAGCGGCGCGCCCGTCGACCCGCTCGTCGACTTCTTCACGTTGACGCTCGCGTGCGCCGGGTCGACCAGGTCGCGGTACCGCTCGCGCACGATGTCGCGCGTCAGCACCGGCAGCGGAGCCAGGTGCTCACGCCGCGACACGTCGCGCGCGTCGAAGCCGACCCTCGCGAAGAGCTCGCGCCAGTAGGGAATGTGCTTGCCCGCGTGCGCGAGGAGCGCGCGGAGGCACCCGACCTGGTATTTCTCGACATCCTCGGCCGAGCGCCACTGCATGCGCTCGACGAACGCGAGGTGGTGCGGCGTCGTCCGCCGCTTCGCGATGTGCTCCCAAGCCGGCCACATCACGTGCCGGTACAGGCGCGCGTAGGCCTCCGCGCCAATCGATGGGCCCCCGAACACCGTCTCGCCGTGACTGCCGTTCACCATGGGTGACGCGTGCCTGAGCAACGCGCGTACCCCGCGCTCCGCGGGCGTTCCGCCGCTGCGCTGCCGGCCCCGGCGCGAGGCGCGGCGTCACGCGCGGCGTTCTGTCACGGCCGCGGAAGGGGGGCGCCGTCCCTCCAGACGTAGAAGCCCTCGCCTGTCTTTTTGCCGAGTTTGCCCGCACGCACCATCGTGCGCAGCAGCGCCGGAGGCCGGAACTGCTCGCCGAGCTCGCGATGCAAATGCTCGAGGATGGCGAGCCGCACGTCGAGACCCACGAGATCGGTCAGCTTCAGCGGTCCCATGGGGTGGCGGTAGCCGAGCTCCATCGCGCGATCGATGTCTGCGGCGCTCGCGACGCCGCTCTCGAGCATGCGGATCGCCTCGGCGCCCAGGATGACGCCGAGGCGGCTCGTCGCGAAGCCGGGCACGTCGCGCACGAGAATGGCGGTCTTGCCGAGCGCGCGGGCAAACTCGCGGGCGCGCTCGACCGTGCCCTCGCTCGTGCCGAGGCCGCGCACGATCTCGAGCAGCTCCATGACGGGCGCCGGGTTGAAGAAGTGCAGCCCCAACGTGCGCTCGGGCGCGCCGATGCGCGCGCCGATCTCGGTGAGCGACAGCGACGACGTATTCGACCCGATCGTCGCGTCCGCGGGAGCCGCCGCCGCCGCCGCGCACAGCAGCTTCACCTTCAGGTCCATGTTCTCGGGCGCCGCCTCGAGCACGAGATCGGCACCGTCGCACGCCTCCGCGACTTTGGCCGCGACCGACAGCAGCGCCGCGGCCCGTGCCCGCTCGGGGGCCTGCATCTTCCCCTTCGCCTCGAGCTTCGCGAGCTGCGCGCCGATGCCCTCGACGGCGGCGCGTGCGCGCTCGGGTGCCGCGTCGAACACGCGCGTCGGCATGCCGGCGCACGCCGTGGCTTGCGCGATCCCCTGTCCCATCGTCCCGGCGCCGAGCACGGCCACCGTGTGGATCGGCCGGCGTGCAGGTAGCACGCCGGCACTTTCTTGGTCGATCGATGGCGGTGCGGTCACCCCGCGCTCGCTTGCTGCTCCAGCCCCGCGAGCGACGCGCCGCACTCGCAGTCGGCCGGCACGTGCGCCCGGTGGTACACGCGCTCGCAGCGCGGGCAGACGCGCGCGTCCGGCTCGTAGGCGATGACCTTGCCGCTCGCCGCGCAGTGCTTGCCCACCACCTGCGGCGGCTCGAGCGCGCGGCTCTCGCCGGCGGACGCTCGCGCCTCGGGGAGCGCCGCGTCTTCCGGTACGTCGACCACCGTGGGGATGCGCTGGCGCGCCTCCTTGACGATCCACGCGGCGGCGGCCGGGTGTGCGTTCGTCGTGGCCACCACGGTCAGCGCGGCGCCGGTCTCGTCCTTGCCCGTCGCGCGCACGGCGCCGTCGGTCCACGCGATGCGCTCGACCGCGTACCACGGCATGCGCCGCAAGCCGCCCTTCTCGATCGCGATGCCGCCGTCGCCCACGCGGATGGCCGCGTCGCCGCTCGTGCCGAGCCAGATGGCGATTCCCACGATGACCGAGCCCGCGGCGAGAATGTAGGGCGCGAGCTTGAACGGCTCGGGTCCGGGGCCGTCGCGAAGCAGCGCCCCGAACTGACCCCACGTGCCCGCGCCCATGGCGGCCGCGCCGAGCGCGCCGAGGAGGTACACGACGACCGGCCGGGTGCCCGCCTGCGGCTCGAAGCGCCTCTCGCGGCGCTCGCGCGGCTGGCCCTTCTTGCCTGATTTACCCTTCTTGCCGCTGTCCTTGCCCATGCGAGGCACGGACCTTACTCGGAATCGGCCGGCTGGCCAGAGGTCTCGCGCCGGGCGCGGCTGGGCCGGTCACATCCGGCTGATCTCGTCGTAGAGGTACGCCGCGCTCTGGATGCCGAGGTGGTAATTCTCGAGGTCGAGCCACTCGTTGGGCGCGTGCGCGTTCTCGTCCGGCTGGCCGAACCCCATGAGAAGGCAGGGCTTGCCGGTCGCGTCGGCGATGGTGCGCACGAACGGGATGCTCCCGCCCTCGCGTATGAAGACCGTCGGCTTGCCGAACGCCTTCGAGAAGGCGCGCTTGGCGACGTCGTAGACGGGGTGGTCGGTCGGCGCGAGGTAAGGCCGCCCGCCGTGCAGGTTCGTGACGTGCACGCGCACGCCCGGCGGCGCCACGCGCTCGAAGTGCGCGGTGAGCTTGCGCACGATCTCGTCGGGCTCCTGATTCGGCACGAGACGGCAGCTGACCTTCGCGGTCGCGCGCGCCGGGATGATGGTCTTCGCGCCCTCTCCCTGGAAGCCGCCGCTGATGCCGCAGCAGTCGAGCGTCGGTCGCGCCCAGATGCGCTCGAGCGTCGAGTAGCCGCGCTCGCCCCAGGTCGCGGGCGAGCCCGTCGTCCGCAGCCACTCTTTCTCGTCGAAAGGCAGCTGCGCGATCTCGCGGCGCTCGGTCTCGGTCAGCGGAACGACGCTGTCGTAGAAGCCGGCGACGGCGACGCGACCGTCGGCGTCGTGCAGCGAGGCCAGCATGCGCGCCAGCGCGTTCACCGGGTTCATGACGCCGCCGCCGAACGAGCCCGAGTGCAGGTCGAGCGACGGCCCTTCGACGCGGACCTCGACGTACGCCAGGCCGCGTAGCCCCACGCACAAGGACGGGATGCCGCGCCCGAACATGGCCGTGTCGCTCACGCAGACGAAGTCGGCGCGCAGCTCCTTCTCGTGCTGGCGCAGCAGGCCGTCGAGGTTTGCGCTCCCGACCTCCTCTTCGCCCTCGACGATGAGCTTCAGGTTGATGGGCAGCGCGCCCACCGTGCGCACGAAGCTCTCGATGGCCTTCGCGTGGATGTAGACCTGGCCCTTGTCGTCGACGACGCCGCGACCCCAGAGGCGCCCCTCGCGCACGGCCGGCTCGAACGGCGGCGTCACCCACTCGGGGAGCGGGTCGACCGGCTGCACGTCGTGGTGCCCATAGACGAGGAGCGTGGGCTTTCCCGGCGCGCGCATCCACTCGGCGAATACGGCGGGGTGCCCGGGCGTGGGCCATACCTCGACGCGGCCGGCGCCGAGCGCGCGGAGCTGCTCGCCCAGGTGCTCGGCGCTGCGCTTCACGTCGGCGGCGCGCGCAGGGTCGCTCGAGACGGAGGGGATGCGCACCCAGGTGACGAGCTCGTCGACGAAGCGCTGCCGGTTCGAATCGATGAACGCGAGGACTTCTTTCATGGGAGGCCGCGCGGACGCTAGCACGGGCCCGCTCGAGCGCGCCGCAGGCGGCCTACTTCGCGAGGAGCGCGAGCGCCTCGCGCAAGACCTCTTCGAGCGGTGCGTCGGCGACGCGCGTGCCGAGCGTGGCGATGGCGCGATCGGCCTCGGCCGGGCGAAACCCCATTCCGGTGAGCGCGCCGCGCAGGCGGTCGTCGCCATCGGGCGGCGCGCGCCCGGGCGCGGCCGCGGTCGCCGGCGTGGAGAGCGCCACCTCGGGGAGCTTGTCGCGAAGCTCGAGCAGCAGGCGCTCGGCGATCTTGCGCCCGACGCCGGGGACGCCCTTGAACGCGGTCAGGTCTTGCCGCGCGATGGCCCGAGCGAGCTCCGCCGCCGGCAGCGCGCCGAGGACCGCGACGGCGATCTTCGGCCCCACGTTCGAGACGCCGAGGAGCGCGCGAAAGGCCGCGCGCTCGAGCTCGTCGGCGAAGCCGAAGAGCGCCAGCGCGTCTTCGCGCACGTGCGTGTGGACCCAGAGCGTCACCCGCCCCGCCTCGTCGGCGCGCGCACGCCCGACCGTGCCGAGCGGCACGGCGAGCTCGTAGCCCACGCCCGCGACGTCCACGACCAGCGCGCCGTCTGCCTCTTGCGAGACGACCTTGCCGCTGAGCCGGCCAATCATGCGCGCCACGGTAGCAACAACGGCCGGACAAAGCGCGGCCAGCGCGAGGAGAGGAGAGCCGCCAAGCCGCCAAGCCGCCAAGATTTTGGCCTTCTCTCTTGGCGTCTTTGTCTTGGCGTCTTTGCGGCTTGGCGGCTCTCCCCGTCGGTGGTTCCGGCCGTCTTGCCGTCCTGCTCTAGCGCTGGGCCATGCGGCCGGGGGCGGCCCACCGGCAGGCGACGGGGTCGCGCACGCTGATGGGGAGGGGCTCGGTGATGGCGCGGCGCGCGTCCGCGAGGGGGGCGCTGTCGTCGAGCCACACGTCGTCGCCGATGAGCGTGACGCCGAGGTCCTGCAGCAGCCGGGGCACGTCGACGCTCCACGGGATGCGCGCCATCTCGTCGTGCATCGGGCGGAGCACGGGCGTGCCCACGGCGAAGTCGGCGGTCTCGAGCAGGCGGTCGAAGTCCCAGATCTGCGCCACGCTCCCGCCCGACGCGAGCACGCCGCGAAGGGCGTCTTCCAGCCCGAGGCGGTTGCCGGTGCGCCGGCGAATCTCGAGGTCCGCGACGAGGCAGAACGTCGCCCCGCCCCAGTACGTTCGCGCCCAGTCGGGCGAGCCGTCGAGGCTGCGGTCGCCGCGCGCGCCCTTCGGCATGCCCACGGCGAACTCGCGCCAGACCTGCTCGGGGCTCAGCTCGCCGGCGCGCGCTCGCGCGATCGGCTGCACGTACACGGCGAGCCCTTCTTCGATCCAGTGGTGACGGCGCGAGACGCTCGGCACCGCCAGGTGGGCCATCTCGTGCGGGAGCACCCAGTCGCTGTCGAGCGCGGCGCCGTCGGCGTCCTCGCCGACCTCGACGACGATCGACGCGCCGCCGTCGCCCATGGTCTCGCCGTGACGCACGCGATCGCCGTGCGTCGGCACGACGAGCAGCATCACGCGCTCGAGAGGAAAGCAGCCGAGGAAGCGCGCCATGGTGCGCGCGCTGTGCGCGGCCCACGCGGCCAGCTCGTCGTCGGTCGCGTGGTAGGCGGCCGGTGCGATCGCGAGATCGATCGTGGCGCCCTCGACGACGGCTAGGTGCCGCGTGCGCATCGGGCCGAACGCCGCGTAGGGGGCGACGGCGAGCGTCGTCGCGTCGGCCTCGTAGGTGCCGGGAGGGCCGTCGTCGGTCGTGAAGATGCCCGTGACGAACGAGCTCCTGTCCTCGCCGTGCACGCGGAAGCGGTAGCGCGCGCCGGCGGGCGCGAGCGCGGGATGCAGCAGCCACACCGACGGCGACGCCTCGACGACGTCACCCCAGGAGATGGCCATGTCCGCGTCGTGAAAGGCCGCCGCCGCCGCGCCGAGCTCGAACCGGTAGCGCAGGTGACACCCGCGCGCGCACTCGGGCGCGTGCACCGCCGCGCCGCGCCAGGGCACGCCGTGCCAGCCGTCTTCATCCTCGATGGCCGCGTCGCGCACGAAGCGCTCGGCGCCACGGCGCACCACGAGGTCGGCGAGCGACCCGGGCGGGAGCCACGCGTCGATGCGCAGCTCGCGCGCGCCCTCGTCGGCGACGACGTCGTATCGCCAGCTCGTCGCCGCGCCGCCCGTCGGAACCGCGGCCGGGCCGCCGCGCGTGGCGCAGGCCATCGGGCCGATGGCCACCCCTGCCGCGAGAGCCCACACTGTCAACGCGCGCATGCCGGTACTTCTTCCGCGCCACTCGCGGCGCCCGCTTCGAGCCGGTGCACGAAGCGATCCGCCGCGCGAAGAGCAGCCGCTGAACCAAGCGTACGCTGCGCAAAGCTTGGGAGCCCGTAGGCTTGTGGGCGAAGAGCGCACGCCGCGCGGGTTGTCGCCTGTCAACCGGATGACGACGGCGGAGTCGCGCCCGTCATCGAGGTGACCCACCCTGGCGCGCCCGTGCTGCGTCGCGGCGCGCTAGTCGTCCTTCGCGCCCTGCGCAATCCACCGTGCGATCGTGTTCAGCTGGTCGTCGGGCAGCGCCATGTTGCCGTAGGGCATCGGCAGTCCGCAGGTGGGGTACGCGCTCGTACCGGCTGCGCAGTCCGACGCGAACCGGCACTGCGTGTTGTTCACCTTCTGCCAGAGAAAGCTCTGGTCCAGGCTGGCGGGGGCGACCAGGACGAGCTTCGGGTCTTCGCTCGACATGACGCCGACGACGGCCTTGCGGATGTCGGCGGTGCTGGTGCCGCCGTCGGGGTCGCCGAGAAACGGCCGGCCCTGCGCGGTGACGCTCGGGTCGCCGTGGCAGGTCGCGCCGGCGATGGAGCAGCTGGCTTGCAGGATGGGAACGGTGTCGCTCGCGAACGAGACCGCCGGCATCGTGAGGTCGACGTTCAGCGGGTCGGCCGCGCCGCCCTCGTCGCAGGAGCCTGTGTCGGCCGGAGGCGCGGGGTCGCAGGCGACCACGAGCAGAAGAACAAAACCCCCCAAGCTTCGAACATGCATCGCTTGGTTAAGTGTCCTTTCGCGGCTGACCTTAGCAAACGTCGCGCTCGCGCCCAGGGCCCCGTCCGTCACGCTCTGGTTTCCCCGCGCGCCGCTACTTGGTCGGGGCCGGCGCCGGCGAGGTCGCCCGCGTCGTCGCGGGAGCCGCGGCCGTCGGCGCGGGCGTGGCGGGCGTCGCCGCGGGAGCGACGGTGCCCTTGATGGCGGTCTTTTGCTTCTTCCCCATCGTGTGGCGCGCTTGCCGGGTCGCGTCCGCCTGGGCATTGGCCTTGGCCTTGGTGGCCACGGTCTTTCTGCCGAGCGGCTTCGGCGCCTCGGAGCCGAAGTCCTCGACGAGGGCATCTCGGAGCCGACGATCAAGGGCCGCCTTCACCGCACGCGCGAGCACCTGCGCAAGCGCTGGCCGCTCTACGCGTCGGCCCTCGGCTGCGCGATCGTGCTCTTCGTGCTGATGCGCGAGCGCGAGCCCGACAACGTGGCGAGCGGCAGGCCGCCGGAGAACGGCGCGTACCTCGAATGCGAGCGCGACCCTCGACGAAGCGCGCGCGCTCGATCCGCGCGGCGAGGCGTCTCCCGGCGTGCGCGCGATGCGTGCCGCCATCGAGCACGCGATGCGCGACGGCGCGGTCCCACGCTGAATGGGGAGAGCTGCCAAGCCGCCAAGCCGCCGAAAAATCTCAGCTCGTCTCCTCGGCATCCTTGCGGCTTGGCGGCTCTCCCGCCGCCGGCCTTCGCAGCGCCGCGGCCGCGAGCATCGCGAGCACCGGCGTGACGACGATGTGGTAGCGGTCCTCGCCGAAGAAGACCGCGTGCGTGACGAGCGTCGTCGCGAGCAGCGCGACGCCGAGCACGAGCGCACACGGGAAGGGGGGTCTGCCCGGGAGAGGCAGACCACGGAACCACCGAAGCGAACACCGCGAGCGGCCAGAACGCAGGCACGTCGCTCGCGAGGCCGAACGCGACGAGCGCGGCGACGACGACGAGCGCCGCGCCTTGCACGGCCGCACGCCGCCCGCGGGCCGGCACGGGGAAAGCGACGCACCCGAGCGCGGCGGCCGCGAGCAGCAGGCGATGCACGAGCGTGAGGCCGTCGCGCGCCGCGGTGCGCCGCGGCTCGGGCCACGTGCCCGGCCGCGCTTCGTGCAGGTACTCGACGGCGAACGACTCGTGGTCGAACGTGAAGCCGAGCTTCGCCGGCACGAGCGAGAGCCACCGCCAGGGGTGCGCGCGGATCTGCGCGACGCCGTACGTGAACCAGCAGCGATCCTGCTGCACCTGCCCGGTGACCTCGCGGCAGCCGTCGCTCGACCGCAGCGTCTCGAAGCGCCCCGTCGCCCGCGGGAACGCGCCGATCGCGAGGTTCCACCCCGCGTTCGTGCTCACGAGCGCGCAGCCGTCCATCACGCGGCAGTTGCGCGCGGTCCACGGTGCGACCACCGCCAGCGCCGCCGCGCACGCCACCGCCGCGGCGATTCCGCGGGCGCGCCAGCTCCCGGCTGCGGGCTGCCGATCGTTAGCTTGCACACGAATCGGCCCTCCGGCGGCGCCCCATCGTTAGCTTGCACACGAATCGGCCCTCCGGCGGCGCCCCGATCGTTAGCTTGCACACGAATCCCCCCTCCTGCGCCCTCCCGCCCGGCGGCCGCGCCCCCCCGCCCCACGACGCACGCCAGAAACGGCGCGCACAGCAGCGCCTGCGGCCGCACGAGCGCCGCGATCCCCAGCACGATCCCCCCGCCACCGCGCCGCGCACCCCGGGCGCGCGCCACCACGCCCTCGCCTCGAGCCCTCGCCCGCGCGCCGCCTCGCGCCCCGCGACCCAGAACGCGGTTAGCGTCAGAAGCGCCGCGAGCGGCTCGGTCATCACGAGCGCCGCGTAGAGCACGAGCCCCGGATGAAACGCGACGACGAGCCCCGCGACGCGCGCCCGCGCCTGCGACAGCCCCTGCGCCGCGAGCGCCCAGGTGACCACCGCGAGCGCCGCGCCGACCAGCGCGTTCGCTACCGCCGCCACCGCCGGCCCCGCGCCGAGCACGCGGTAAAACAGCGCGAGAAACGCGCTGTAGCCCACCGGGTAGTGGCACCACGGGTGCCACACGAGGCCCGCCGCGGTCGTCAGGTCGTCCGAGTACCCGAGCCCCTCGGCGAGGCGCCGCGCGCCGAAGTCGTAGTAGTGCCCGTCCCACACCGGCTCGCTCGCCCACGCGAGGCCCACGACGAGCCGCGGCGCCAGCGCGGCGACGAAGAGCAGCGCCCCGAAGAGCGCGTCTCCTCCCGCGGCTGCCCGCCCGCTGACCCCCGGTCGCGCGGCCGGCGGGCCGCTGCTCACACGAGCTCCTTGCCCCTCGACGCGAGGTCCTCGCGCAGCCGGCGCAGGTAGGTCTTCTGGACCTGCATCGGGTCGAGCCGCAGCTGCTTGGCGAGCTCGCCGAGAAAGCCGCGCGTGTACACGAGCGCCGGCAGCTCGTCGTAGCGCTCCTCCTCGATGGCCTCGAGGTGCGTGCGCGCGATCTTGGTCTTCCCGGCGATGTCCGACAGCTCCATCCCGAGCGACTCGCGCACCTTGCGGAGCAGCGGCCCGGCAAACTCGG
This sequence comes from uncultured delta proteobacterium, assembly GCA_963720145.1. GTDB lineage: Bacteria > Myxococcota_A > Polyangia > Polyangiales > Polyangiaceae > Palsa-1150. The sequence goes on along the minus strand of CAVREO010000020.1, from coordinate 226,793 downwards.
TGTCCGGCCCGATCTCGCGCTGCAGCTCGCGCTGCAAGAGGAGCTGCTCGGCGGCGACGGCCGGGCGCGTCGTGCGCGCAGAGAGGACGCCGTCGGGCTCGGGGACCGGAAACGTGGAGAGGTCGTAGGCGCGGCGGCGCACGCCGTCGAGCAGCGTGTCGTAGGCCTCCTCGAGGCGGCGCTGCGCGGAGCCGAGCTCGATGTCGTCGAGCACGGAGAAGGTCGCGAGACCGCCGGTGGCGTAGACCTCGCGCTGGCGCTTGTAGGCGCGGCGAATCTCTTCGTCGGTGGCGGCGCGGCCGACACCGAGCACCGCGTAGAGCGTGGGCTCGTCGGTGGGCGTGGGAATGGGCGTGTCGCGCTCGGTCGGCTTGGCGGTGGCGAGCGCGAGGACGCGCCGCGCGATGCGCTCGACGTTGCGCGCGCTCTTCGTGGTGGGGCTGTCGACGAGCAGCGGCTTGTTGCGCCGCACGGTGAGCCACACGGTGTCGTCTTGCTCGATGTGCCCGAGCTCGTCGAGCGCGACGCCGTAGTGGCGCGAGACCAGCCCGCTCATCCACGAGCCGAGGTCGGCGTCGCCGCGCACGCGCGTCATGTTGACGACGAGCTGCACGCGAAGGCTCTGCGCCTCGGCCCATGCGGCGTCGGCCAGGCCGTGGTCCAGCTTGGCGAGTCTGCGCACGAGCTGGATGGGCGCGGGCAGCGGGCCGAGGCTCGAGAGGGCCCGCTCGAGCGTGGCTGCGTGGCGCTTGTCGCGCGCGAACGCGCGGCGCAGGCGGCGGCGAAACGCCGCGCGCATGAAGCGGTACGTGGTCTCGATGGCGGGCGGCTCGGGTACGGTCACGGCGATCGCGATGTCGGCCGTGAGCATGAGGTCGATCGCCAGGTCGCCCTGGCCGGGGCCGGCGTCGACGACGACGTAGTCGGCCGCGAGCTCGCGCAGGCCGGCGATCCAGCGGTTCTTGCGCCCGGTGCGCACCGGCAGCCCCGGGGTGATGGCGTCGTGCGCGGCGGGCAAGAGCGCCAGCCCGGGGACGGAGGTCTTCACGAGCGCGTGCTGCATCGCCTCGGCGACGCCCATCGCGCCGTCCGGCTCGCTCCACGCGGCCTTGAGGCCGAAGTGCGCGTGCAGGTTGGCGCCGCCGGCGTCGGCGTCTACGAGGACGACGCTCTTGCCGAGCTGCGCGAAGTACACGGCGAGGTTGACCGCGATGAGGCTCTTGCCGACGCCGCCGCGGCCGCCGCCCACCGTGAGGAAGCGCGCGCCGGCGCCCGCGGCTGGCCGCGGCTCGTCCGTGTCGTCTTCGCCGGGCGGGAGGGACTCTTCTTCCATGGCTCAGAGGGTCGCGGCCGACACGCGCGCGCGCCGCAGCAGCCCGAAGATGCGGGCGCCGAGCTCGGGAGCGCGGAACGGCTTGACCACGAAGTCGTCGGCGCCGCTGGCGAAGGCCTCGACGACGTCGCGCGACGAGGCGTGGGCCGTCAGAAAGAGGACCGGCAGCGCCGCGAGCCTGGTGTCGCGCCGGATGACACGGCACAGCTCGACGCCGGTCATCCCGGGCAGGTTCCAGTCGAGCACGAGCAGGTCGTAGGCGCTCTTGCGCACCCGCTCGAGGGCCTCTTCGGCGCTCGGGGCGGCCTCGACGGCCAGCCCGACCGCGTCGAGCATCGCGCTGACGACCTCGCGGATGTCGCGGTCGTCGTCGACGACGAGGATGCGCGCGACGCGGCCCGGGGCCGCCGTCGTCGTGGCCCGCAAGCGCGCAGAGCTCTGCGACGTGCGCGCCGGCGCACGCGAGGACGGCGGCGGAGGCTTGGGGGTGGTGGCGCGCATCTTCGCGCTGCCGGCGTCGGCGAAGAGGACGAGGCGGTCCCAGTCGCGCCGCTCGAAGGCCAGCATCGGCGGCTCGCCCGCCTCGCTCGGCACGCCTCGCCCGGCCGCGGCGGTGGCCCGCTTTTTCGGGCCGATCTCGAAGAGCGCGAGCACCCACTCTCCGTCGCCGACCGTCTCGCCGGCGGGAAGGGGCAGCTCTTGCTCGCCGTCGCGCAGCGCGAGGGCAAAGCTCGCCGAATCGTCGAAGTGCAGCACGAGGGTCCGCAAGCTGGCCTGCAAGCTAGTGCGCGCGCGGCGGTCGTGCAAAGCGGGCGGCAATGTGCTCTCTAGGGCCCGATGCGCGTGACCGTCCTCGGGGCCGGATACATGGGAAGCGCGATGGCCGTGGTCGCCGCCCGGCGTGGCCACGAGGTGCGCCTCTGGGGCACGTGGCTGGACGACGCTCTGCTCGATGCGTGCGAGCGCGGCGAGCCGCACCCGCGCCTCAAGCTGCGGCTCGAGGGCATCGCGCTCTGCCGGGCCGCGGCGCTCGATCGGGCGCTCGCCGGGGCCGAGCTCGTGGTGCACGCGGTCAACTCGGAGGGCGCGGTGCCGGTGATGACACGCGCCGCGCCGCACCTGCCGGACGTGCCGGTGCTGAGCGTGACCAAGGGTCTGCTCGAGTCGCCGGGCGCGCGGCGGATGGACCGCATCGACCTCGTCGTGCCCGAGCACCTCGGGCGGGCGGTGCGCTACGTGCACGCGGCGGGGCCGGCGAAGGCGATGGAGATCGCGCGCGGTGTGCTCACGTGGATGGTGTTCGCGGGAGCGCGCGGCGACGCGGCGGCGTGCGTGGCGGCGCTCGCGGGGGGCGGGCTCGTGGCGAGCACGAGCGAAGACATCGCGGGGGCCGAGCTCTGCTCCGCGCTGAAGAACGCGTACGCGACGGGGCTGGGGCTATGGGACGGCCACGTGGGCCCCGACGCGCACGACGCGCGGGCGGCGTGCTTCACGCAAGCGCTCGTCGAGATGGAGAAGCTCGTCGTCGCGGGCGGGGGACGCGCCGAGACGGTGCACGGTCCTGCGGGCGTCGGCGACCTGCACGTGACCGCCGCGGCCGGGCGCAACCGCGCCTTCGGCGAGCGCGTGGGCCGCGGAAAGCCGGCCAAGCAGGTCGCCGCGGAGATGCTCGCGGCGGGCGAGCTCACCGAGGGCTACCCGGCCGTCGCGACGGCCTGGCGGTTCGCGCGCGAGCGCCGGGTGCCGGGCGAGCTGCCGCTGCTGCAAGCGCTGAACGCGATCGTGTGGGAGGGCGCCGACGTGGCGACGGTGCTCGCCGGGCTGCGTCTGTCGGCGTAGAGGTCGAGCGCGCGCCTTTACGGAGGTTTACCTCGGCGAAGGAAATGTTCGGTTGCGCCTGCGCGTCTCCCGAAGACACGATGGGAGCCATGACGCGCGCAGGCGCCGCGGGCGCGACCCTCGCCCTGACGATCGCCGCGTGCACCGCGCAGCCCCCGCCGCATCTGCCGCCGAAGCCGCCCGCGCCCGCGGTTCCCGCGTCACCGGCGCCGGTGCTCCTCTCGTCGGCTGACGTCGACGCGCGCGTCGAGGCCGCGTGGCAGAAGGCCGGCGTCTCGCCCGTGACGCCCGCCGACGACGCCACGTGGCTTCGCCGCGTGTGGCTCGACGTCGTCGGCACCATCCCGCCGCCGGAGGCCGCGCAGCGCTTCCTCGCGAACCGCCCGGACTCGCCGGGCGGCGCGTCGCCCGCAGACAGGCGCGCGCGCGTCCTCGACGAGCTCCTCGCGTCGCCCGCGTGGGCCGACCACTGGACCGCGTACTTCGACGAGCTGTGGATGGGCCGTGGCGGGCGCGAGGCGGACGTGGACCGCGGCGCGTTCCGCTCGTGGCTGCACGACGCGTTCGCCCGCAACGTGCCGTGGAACGAGCTGGTGACGCAGCTCTTGACGGCGACCGGGCGAAACAGCGACGGCGGTCCGCGGCGCGCATCCGAAGAGAACGACGGCGCGCAGCCGGTGCCGGCCGGCGTGAACGGCGCGGTCAACTGGACGCTCGCGTACGTGAACAGCCCGCAAGACATGGCGGGCGCGGCGTCGCGCACGCTGCTCGGCGTGCAGATCCAGTGCGCGCAGTGCCACGACCACAAGACCGAGAAGTGGACGCAGGGCGACTTCCAGGGGTTCGCGGCGGCGTTCGTGCGGACGCGCCTCGAGGTCCTCGACCCCGGAAAGCCCATGGGCGCGGTCCGCCGCGTGGAGGTGCACGACCTCGATCGCGTCGCGCCGCGCTTCGGCAAGATGGGCGACCTCGCGCCGATCGCGAGCGCGAAGCCGGCTGCGCTCGACGGGGCCGACCTCGGCGGCGGGACGGGCGTGCGCTTCGCGCTCGCGCGCTGGGTGACGGCGCCCGAGAATCCCTGGTTCGCCCGGTCGATCGTCAACCGCGTGTGGGCGCACTTTCTCGTCCGCGGCTTCGTCGACCCGGTCGACGACTTCCGCGCGTCCAACCCGCCGGTCGCGCCGGAGATCCTCGACGCGCTGGCCGCCGATTTCGTGCGCAGCGGCTACGACCTGAAGCACCTGGTGCGGGTCGTCGCGGGGTGCCGGGCGTACGCGCTCTCGGCGGCGCCGCTGGCCGACGCGACGGCGAAGGTCGACCCGGAGGCGAAGCTGTGGGAGCGCTTCCGCGTGACGCCGCTCGGGCCCGAGGAGCTTCTGAACGCGATCGTCGCCGCGACCCGCCTCGACGCGGTCGTGCGGTCCACGGGGCGGCTCGACCTCGCCGACGTGCGCTTTCGAATGCGGCAGCGGTACAGCTTTCTGTTCAACGTGGACGAGGAGAGCGCCGAGCCCGACTACGAGGGAACCATCGCGCAGGGGCTCGCGCTGCTGAACGGGAGCCTCGTCGCGACCGGCGCGAGCGTTCTGCCGGGGAGCGCGCTCGCCGAGGTGCTGGCCATGCCGGGCGACGCGGCGCAAGACGAGGCGCGCCTCGAGAGGCTGTACCTACGTACGCTGTCGCGGCTGCCGACGCGCGACGAGACGGCGCGCGCGCTCGCGACGATCGCCGAGGCGCAGCGTACGCCCGACGCGGAGCCCGCGCCCGCGCCGCCCGCGCCGCTGCAGCCGGCGGCGGCGTCGCGCGCGAGGACGCCCGGCGGGGCGAAGCCCGCGAAGCCGGCGGCACCGGATCCCTTGCGTGGTCTCGCCGATCGCGCGGGCAACGCGCCGGCGAGCGCGCGCGTGCGGGCGTGGGAAGACATTCTCTGGGCGCTGCTCAACTCGAGCGAGTTCGTCCTCAACCACTGAGGGGTCCCGATGGCTTCTTCCGTGTTCGACCGGCGCGCGCTTCTTCGGGTGGGCACGAGCGCCGTCTTCGGGTCGCTCGTCGCGCGATGGTTGTCGCCGGGCGCGGCGGCCGCGGCCAGCCCGGTGCCGCTCAAGGCCGGTGCGTGCATTCTCTTGTGGCTCAACGGCGGGCCCAGCCACATCGATACGTTCGACCCGAAGCCGGGCCGCGCGACCGGCGGCCCCTTCAAGGCCATCCAGGCGCGCGCGCCCGGCATGATGCTGAGCGAGCACCTGCCTCGCCTGGCCGAGCGCGGCGACAAGCTGGTCATCGTGCGCAGCATGAGCAGCAAAGAGGGCAACCATGCGCGCGCCCAGTACTTCGTGCACACAAGCTACGCGCCGAACCCGACGGTCGTGCATCCGTCGCTCGGCGGCTGGGCGTGCGCGAAGCTCGGCGACGCCGCGAGCGAGCTGCCGGCGTTCGTGAGCATCGGGGGTCCGAGCTTCGGCGCGGGGTTTCTCGGCGTGCAGAACGGGCCGTTCGTGCTGCAGCGCGCGGGGGGTCTGCCGGCCGACGCGCGCCTGCCCGGCGGCGTCGACCGCGCGCGCTTCGAGCGGCGGCGCGCGCTGCTAGACGAGATGGACGCGCGCTTCGCCCGCGAGACCGGCGACGCGAAGGTCGAGGGGCGACGGCAGTTGTACGCGAAGGCGGTTCGCCTGATGCAGGCGCCGAAGCTCGACGCGTTCGATCTGGCGACCGAGACCGAGGCGACGAAGAGGGCGTACGGCGACACCGACTTCGGGCGCGGATGTCTGGTGGCGCGGCGGCTCGTCGAGCGGGGAGTGAAGTTCGTCGAGGTGGTGCTCGACGGCTGGGACACGCATCAGAACGACTTCGAGCGCACCAAGGGCTTGATGGGGACGCTCGACCCCGCGCTCGCGGCGCTGGTGGACGACCTCGGCGCGCGCGCGATGCTCGCGACGACGCTCGTCGCGTGCATGGGGGAGTTCGGGCGCACGCCTCGCATCAACGCGAACGATGGGCGCGACCACTGGCCGCAGGCCTGGAGCGCGGTGCTCGCGGGCGGCGGCGTGCGCGGCGGGGTCGTGCACGGCGCGACGGACGAGGACGGCGCGAAGGTCGCGGGTCCCGCGACGGGCGTGCCCGATCTGCTGGCGACGATGGCCGCGCAGCTCGGTCTCGACCCGGGCCACACCGAGATGTCGCCCGCCGGGCGGCCCATTTCGGTCACCGATGGCGGGGCGCCGATCCGCGCGCTGCTCGCGTGACGCGCGGGCCTACCGCCGGCCCTTCAGCGATGCCCGCCGCCGCCGTGCGCCGCACCGGCGTGCCCGCCCCCGCCGTGGACCGGGGCGACTCGAGGGACGGGAGCGACGGCGGGCGCAGTCCCGGGCCTGCGGACCACGCCTGTCGCGGGCGCACGCCCCGCGGCGCCTGGTAGCACCTGCGTGGTGCCCACCCCCGGATGCGCCATCGGGCCGCTCGTCGTGTAGCTGCGCGAAGGAGTTGCCGCCGACGGCAGCACGACCCGCGTGGGCGGGTGCCCGCCGACGGCCTGGGCGGTCGAAGCTCGAGAGAACTGCTGCGCTCGCGCGAGGCTCGTCGCGCCGGCGCCGCTCGGGCGCGGCACCTGGTTGGCGGCGAAGCCGAGCTTCTGCGGGGGCGGCCCGGCCGAGACGCCCGGCGTCGCCGGGACGAAAGGACGAACGCGCGCCGCGATGGGCGCCGCCGCCGACCCGGCGACGACGCGCGTTCCGACGACGGGCGAGAACACCTCACCGCGAGGGCAGTAGACCCAGCGCGGGCCGACGTAGAACGAGTAAGCGCTGCCCACGCCGCCCCACCAGAGGAAGGCCGGCGCCATCGGGTACCACCCCACGTAGCCCCAGCCGTCGTCGACGCCCCAGGAGACCCACGCCCCCCGGTACACGCGGCCCGGGATCCACACCCAGCCGCGGCCGTCGACGAAGACCCAGCGGCCGTAGTGAAAGGGCGCCCAGCCCCACTCGTAGTCGCTGACCCAGACGTAGTCGTCGTCGTAGGCCCAGTGGCCGGCCGTCGAGTACGGCACGAAGTCGGCGCCGACGACTGTAGGGGAGGGGGTCCAGACGGTGCCGTACTTGGCGTCGTCGACCCAGGTGCCGTACGGCTCGAGAGGGGCGCGGAAGTCGGTGAGCGCGGAGGGGTCGTTGTCCTCGTAGGCGTCGGGGTCCGCGCCGACGGCGTACTCGCCGGAGGCGTACGAAGCGTCGTCGCCCGCGGCCTCGTCGGAGGGCTGCGGCGCCGTGGCGGGGGCAGGCTCCGGCGGGGGGGGCGGCGCGTTCTGCGCCGTCGCGGGCGGGCTGGAGGAGAAGTTCATCTCGCATTGCGCGAGCCCGGGCGCGAGGACGATGCAAGCAAGGGAAGCGAAACGGCTGGGGTTCATGGCCTCCCCGAAAGCATGCGCACGATTTGGGCGTTCGTCACGTCCCGCGGACCGTGGGGCGAACCGCCCTAGTCGCGTGCAGTCCGCTCCCAGGCCCCGCGGGGGCTCGGGCGTGCGGACTAGTATAGAATGCGGGTCTTGATGCTCGTCTCGAGGACGGCGACGGCGTTCTTCACGTCGAGCGAGACGTCCTGATCGAGGTCCATGACGAGGTAGCCGATGTCCGCGTCGGTGGCGAGGACCTGCGACGCGATGTTCGCGCCCTTCTCGCTGACGATGCGGTTGATGTCGCGGAGAACGCCGGGCACGTTCTTGTGGACGTTCAGGATGCGATGCTTGCCAGGCGTGGGGGGCGCGTCGATCTGCGGGAAGTTCACCGTGCCGGTCGTCACCCCGGCGTTGACGAACTTGATGAGCGCGGCGCCCACTTCGCGGCCGATGGCCTCCTGCGCCTCGGCCGTGGAGCCGCCGATGTGGGGAGTCATCACGACGTTGGGGATTCCCTGCAGCGGCGACGCGAAGTTGTCCGAGTTGGACTCGGGCTCCTCGGGGAAGACGTCGATCGCGGCGCCCGCGAGGTGCCCGCTCTTGAGCGCCGCGGCCAGCGCGCCGATGTCGATGACCGTGCCGCGGCTGGCGTTGAGGAGGTAGCTCCCCGCGGGCATCGCCGCGAGCTCGCGCGCCCCCACCATTCCGCGCGTCTGCGGCGTCTCGGGCACGTGGAACGTCACGAAGTCGCTCGCGCCGAGGAGCTCCTCGAGAGTCTTGGTCGAGCGGTTGTTGCCCATGGGGAGCTTCGCCGCCGTGTCGAAGAAGAGGACACGCATGCCCAGCGCCTCGGCGATGACGCCGACCTGCCGGCCGATGTGACCGTAGCCGACGATGCCGAGCGTCTTCGAGCGGACCTCGAAGCTGCCGGTCGCCACCTTGCGCCACTGGCCGACGTGCATCTCGCGCGCGCGGTCGCCCAGCCGGCGTGACAGCATGACGATCTCCGCCATGATCATCTCGGCCACGCTGCGCGTGTTCGAGAACGGCGCGTTGAACACCGGAACCCCGCGGCGGTTGGCGCTCCGCAGGTCGACCTGGTTGGTGCCGATGCAGAAGCACCCGACCGTGAGGAGCCGGCGCGCGCCCGACAGCGCGCGCTCGGTGACGCGCGTCTTGCTGCGGATCCCGAGGACGTGCACGTCTTCGATGCGCTTCGCGAGCTCCTCTTCGCCGAGGGCGCCCGGGAGGGTCTCCAGGTGCACGCCCTCGGCTTGGAACAGCTCGTGCGCGCTCGGGTGGACGTTCTCGAGGAGAAGGACCTTGATGCGGTCCTTCGGAAAAGACGTCGTATGCTCGCTCACGTTGCCCGGGTTTAGCGCGGCCTCGTGCGTGCCGCAAAGCGCCGCGCGGCGCGCCTCGGATCCAGGAGGGGCTCCCCGCGCGCTCAGCGCGAGGGCCGCGCCCGCGTCGCAGGCTTCGTGCGCCGGGTCGTGGCGCGCGTCGACTTGGCGTGGCGTCCCACCGCGGGCGCGGCGCGTTTGCCGCCGCCTCGCCTTCGCAGCATGTCGCGCCCGGCGTCGCGCGCGCGGTCGATGACGGACGCGCCCAGGTTCGCGACGATGTTGGCCGGCGGCTCGTCGGGAGCGCGCGGGTGCGGCCGCGTGGGGGCGGTCTTCTTGGCCCGCGTGAGCGCGGCGCCCAGCGCGTTCAGCTTCGCGTTGTCGAGGGCGTCGCGCACCCTCGGGAAGAGCTCGTTCTCCTCCTCGTCGATGTGACGGAGGACCGCGTCCTTTAGCACCTGGAGCTTGGCGTCGTAGCGCTCGTCGTCGGCGTCCATCGACTCGATGGAGGCGAGCTCCCATTTGGCGACGCTGTGCTCTTCGAGCGACTTGAAGACCAGCGCGGCCGTGTCCGCAACGCTCGCCTTGACCTCGGGATAGAAGAACTCCTCTTCGATGGCGGCGTGCACCGACAGCTCGCGAACGAGCTTCTCCACCAGAGTCTTCTTGGTCTTGTCGGAGCCCTTGCCCTCGAGATGCTCGAGCTTCTCGAAGAGCTCGCGCACGATGCGATGGTCCGCTTTCAGCAGTGCAATGGCGTTCATGGCCCCCGCGCCGCTGCAGCGACCGTGCCCACGAGAACGCGACCGGTGCTAGAAGCGCGCGCGGAGGCATGAGCCGTGACTGACCGAACGATCGCTGTCGTCGCCGTAGCCGTTGCCGTCGCCGCCGGGTGCGGCGGCTCATCCCGGCAGACCCCGTGTCCGTACCTGCCGCCGCCGACGACGGCCGCGGGCGCCCAGCCGCCGTCGGGCGGAGCCGCCGCCGACGCGGGTCCGCCCACGGTCGACGAGGCGCGCGCGTTCGTCGCGGAAGTCGAGGGGCACCTGCAGCGGCTATGGCCCTCGCGCGACCAGGCCGGTTGGGTGAATCAAAACTTCATCACCGACGACACGCAGGCGCTCGCCGCCGCGGGGGAAGGGGCGACGGCGGCGTACATGGGCGAGGCGATCCGCCGCTCGAAGCGCTTCGACGCCATCCGCGCGCAGCTGCCGCCGGAGGTGGCCCGCAAGCTTTACCTCCTCTCGTTCGCGCAGACGATCCCGGCTCCGAACGATCCGCAGAAGCGTGAGGAGCTCGCGGCCATCGAGATCGCGATGGCGAGCGCGTACGGCAAAGGCCAGTACTGTCCGCCCGCCGGCTCGCCGCTGGTCAAGTACGCCAAGCGCGAGGCCGGCAAGAAGGCCGCGATTCTCGTGCCTGCATCTGGACGAGCTCAGTCACGTGCTCGCGACGAGCCGCAACTTCGCCGAGCTCGTCGAGGCCTGGCGCGGGTGGCACGCGATCGGCGCGCCTCTCAAGGCGGAGTACGCGCGCTCGGTGGAGCTCGCGAACGAAGGCGCCCGCGACATCGGCTTCGCCGACGTCGGCGCGCTCTGGCGAGCGGGTTACGACATGCCCCCGGCCGATTTCGAGGCCGACGTCGAGCGGCTCTGGAGCGACGTGAAGCCGATGTACGACGAGCTTCACTGCTACGTCCGCGGCAAGCTGCAAGCCGCCTACGGCAAAGACGCGGTGCCCGATCACGCGCCCATTCCCGCCCAGCTCCTCGGCAACATGTGGGCGCAGGAGTGGAGCAACATTTACGACCTGGTGGTGCCGTACGCGCACGAGCCGTCGCTCGACATCGGCGCCAAGCTCCAGCGAGACCACTGGGACGCGCGTCGCATGGTGCGGCAGGGCGAGCACTTCTTCACGTCGCTCGGCTTCGATCCGCTGCCGCAGACGTTCTGGGAGAGGTCGCTCTTCCAGCGGCCGCGCGACCGCGAGGTGGTCTGCCACGCGAGCGCCTGGGACGTCACCTGGAGCGGCGACCTGCGCGTCAAGATGTGCATCGAGCCGACGGAGGAAGACTTCGTCACCATTCATCACGAGCTCGGGCACGACTTCTACTTTCAGCGGTATGGCAAGCTGCCGATTCTCTTCCAGCAGGGCGCCAACGACGGCTTCCACGAGGCCATCGGCGACACGATGGCCCTCAGCGTGACGCCGGAGTACGAGAAGAGCCTCGGCCTGCTCGACGCCGTACCGAAGGGCGATCACGCGCGCATCAACGAGCAGATGAAGCGCGCGCTCGACAAGGTGGCGTTCTTGCCTTTCGGGCTCCTCATCGACAAGTGGCGGTGGGATGTCTTTGCGGGGAAGGTCGCGCCGAGCGATTACAACGCCGCGTGGTGGAAGCTGAAGGAGCATTACCAGGGTGTCGCCGCGCCGGGCGCGCGCAGCGCCGACGACTTCGACCCCGGGGCGAAGTTCCACGTGGACTCGAGCACGCCGTACGTGCGCTATTTTCTCGCGCGCATTTACCAGTTCCAGTTTCACAAGGCGCTCTGTCAGGCGGCCGGCTTCACGGGCCCTCTCGACGAGTGCTCGATTCACGACAACCGCGCGGCGGGGGCGAAGCTCGCGAGCATGCTCGCGCTCGGCGCGAGCCGGCCCTGGGTCGACGCGCTCGAGGCCATCGGTGCGGGCCGCAAAGCCGACGCGGCGCCCATGCTCGAGTATTTCGCGCCGCTGCGGCAGTGGCTCGCCGAGCAGAACAAGGGCAAGGCGTGCGGCTGGTAGGCCCTCGGCCCTGGCCCGCGGGCGTGCGTGCTAGCGTGCGCCCGCGACGATGACGCTGCGGGTCGCGACGCTCAACATCTGGAATCGCTTCGGGCCCTGGGAGCAGCGCCTCCTCGCGATCCGCGCGGGCGTCGCCGCGCTCGCGCCCGACCTTCTCGGGCTTCAAGAGGTGGTGCGCCTCGATCCCGGCGACGGCGACGAGCTCGATCAGGCGGCGGCCATCGCGCAGGGGTTCGGCTACCACGTCGCCTACGGGCGCGCTCACGACGAGCGCTGGTACGGCAACGCGGCGCTTTCGCGCTGGCCCATCGTACGCAGTCAGCTGTTCGAGCTGCCGCGCGGCGGCACCGAGGAGAAGCGCACGCTGCTCCACGCGGAGATTGACTCTCCTCACGGCAGGGTGCCGTTCTTCGTGACCCACCTGAACTGGAAGTTCGACGAAGGGCACGTGCGCCAAGCCCAGGTGCGCGAGATCGCGCTGCGCATAGCGTCCGTCGTCTCCGGCGACGCCTTCCCCGCCGTCCTCGTCGGCGACTTCAACGCGGAGCCCGACTCGGACGAGATTCGTTTCCTGCGCGGGCTCACCTCTCTCGGCGACGAACGCCGCGTGTACTACCAAGACGCGTTCCTGGTCGCAGACGACCGGTCGCCCGGGTACACGTTCGCGCGTCGGAACGCCTTCGCGGCCCCCCTCTGCGAGCCCGACCGGCGCATCGACTACATCTTCGTGCGCGGGCGAGACGAGCGAATGCGGGGCGCGCCGCTCGAAGCCCGCGTCGTCTTCGACTCGGACGCAGGGGGCGTCTTTCCAAGCGACCACTTCGGGGTCGCCGCGACGCTGCGAACGGAGTAATCCGCACGGGTCGGGCCGGCGGGCCCGGTTTCCCCCGCCCGAGGCCCCCCTGACCGGGGGGCCACGGAAGCGCACCCGGCGGGAATAAGCTCGCCTGGTACCTGTTTTTCCGCGGCCACGTGATGTGTCCTACCCCGCAGGGGCGGCGGGCCGACGCGGTTGACACCCGGGTGTCCGCCGCTAGGATGCGCCGCGCCTCGGGGGGTTGTCGCAGAGTTTTCACGGTCGCGCCGCGCGAGCCGTGCCCCAGGTTCGCTCTCGACCCCTGAGCCCGTCCGGAGTCTCGCGAATGTCCAACGACGTGATGATTTACGCAAACGACCTCTCGAAGAGCTTCGGGTCGTTTCGTGCCCTCGACAAAATCAACTTCGAGGTGAAGCGCGGCGAGATCGTCGGTTTCCTCGGCCCGAACGGAGCCGGAAAATCGACGACGATGCGCATCCTTACGTGCTTCATCTCGCCCAGCAGCGGCACCGCGCGCGTCAACGGCCACGACGTCTTCGACGGCTCGTTGCAAGTGCGCGAGAGCCTCGGGTATTTGCCGCAGCGCGCTCCGCTCTACCTCGAAATGGGCGTGCTCGAGTACCTGCGCTTCGCGGCCGACCTGCGTCACCTCGACGAGTCGACCTTCCAGAAGCGCGCGAAGAATGTCGTCGAGGTGTGCGGCCTCGCGCAGGTCCTCGGGAAGGAGATCCGGTACCTGTCGCACGGCTATCGCCAGCGCGTCGGGCTGGCTCAGGCGCTCATTCACGACCCGCCGATTCTCATTCTCGACGAGCCCACGAGCGACCTCGACCCGAACGAGAAGGCCGAGTTTCTCGATTACCTGAAGCAAATCGGGGAGCACCGCACGGTCATGCTCTCGACCCACAACCTGGCCGAGGTCGAGGCGTCGTGCGCGCGTGCCATCATCGTCTCGCGAGGGCGCATCGTGGCGGACGGCCCGCTCGACGAGATCCGCGCCAAGAGCGGCCGCGTCCGATACGTCGTCTCCATCCAGGAGTCGGCGGGCACGACGGCGTACCGCGGGCGCGGGACGCCTCCCAAGCAGGGCGAGGTCGAGGACGCGCTGGGCAAGATCGACGGCGTGAAGAAGGTCGGCGAGCTGCCGACGGACGACCGCGCTCATTCGTTCGAGCTGGTGAGCGAGCAGGGCGTCGATCTGCGGCCCGAGGTCTTCAAGCTCATCGTCGACAAGGGCTGGGTGCTCCTCGAGCTTCACCGCGACGCGCAGACCCTCGAAGACGTGTTCCGTAGCCTCACCATCGGCGACGAGCGCCGCAACCGGAGCCTCGCCGCCCCGGCGCACGGCGACGGCGACCAGGACGACGAAGACGAGGACGACGACGACGACGAGGGCGACGACGACCAGAGCGACCGCTCGGCCGACGAGGACCAGAAGGTCGCCAAGGACGAGCGGAGCTGAAACCCATGCAAAATATCCTCATCATCGCTCGGCGCGACCTGCGCGCGCAGTTCAACTCCCCGGTCGCTTATGTCGTCATCGGCGGCACGTTGCTCCTTCTCGGGGTGTTCATCTTCCTCCTCCCGCACATGAGCGTCGCCGGCGCCTCGATCGGCGGCTTCTGGGAGATCGACCGCGCGACGATGGACGAGATGTTCACGTTGCTGCCGCCGCTCCTCAGTATCCTCGTCATCCCCGCGGTGACGATGCGATCGCTCGCCGCGGAGAAGGGCTCGGGTACCCTCGAGCTTCTCATCACGATGCCGGTGCGCGACAGCGACGTCATCCTCGGCAAGTACCTCGCGTCGCTCGCGACGGTCATCATCCTGCTGGCGCTGACGCTCCTTTACCCGGTGAGCATGTTCGTTCAGCCCTGGCATTTCGGGGCGCTCGACTGGGGTCCGGTCTGGGCTGGGTACCTCGGCTGCCTCTTCTTCTCTTCGGCCGCCGTGGGCCTCGGGCTGATGTTCTCGAGCCTGACCGAGAGCGACGTCGTCGCCTTCTTCCTCACGCTGGTATCGCTCTTCGCCCTTTACGCGGTCGGGCCGATGGTATCGACCCTCCGCTGGGGCACCTTCAGCGACGCCATCAACTTCATCTCGTTCCAGAGCCGCTATCAATCGTTTGCCCGCGGCCTCATCGACCTGCGCGCCGTCGTCTACTTCGTGTCGGTTGCGCTTTTGAGCCTCTTGGTGAGCTTCCGCTCGCTCGAGAGCCGTAAGTGGTCCTGATCCATGGAGAAGCGTAACAAGACCGCCCTCGAGAGCGGCGTACTCATCCTCATCGTCGCGGCGATCCTGGTCGCCGTGAACTCACTGTCCGCGCTCGGCGGCTTCGGCCCCTTGGCCCGCACTGACGTGACCAAGAACCAGAAGTTCACCCTCTCGAAGGGCAGCGGGCAGCTCCTTCGCTCGATGAAGCAGGAGCTGACGGTCGACGCCTACGTCACCAAGGGTTTGCCCAAGCTCGACGCGTTCGTCCGTGACCTTCGCGACCTCTTGCAGGAATACAAGACCGCGGGGGGCGACAAGTTCGCCTACGAGATGATCGAGGCGAAGGACGAGGACACGAAGAAGAAGGCGAAGGACGCCGGCCTCGTGGAGCAGCCGTTCGGCGAGGCGAGCGAGACCGACGAAAAGGCCGCCGTCACCCAGGGCTTCATGGGCCTCGTGTTCAAGTACGGCGAGCAGCAAGACGTCATCAAGTTCTTGCCGCCCGACCGGACCGACGGCCTCGAGTTCTGGATCACGAACAAGATTCGTGAGATCCGCGACAAGGGCGACGACATTCACCACAAAATCGGCGTGCTCACCGGGCACGACGAGATCAAGCCCAACGACAACAACCTCGTGCCCACCAACATGGGCAAGTTCTCGATGCAGGGCATCATCACGCAGAACTTCCCCTTCTACACGTTCCAGGACGTCGACCTGAAGAACGGCGACAGCGAAATCCCCGACGAGCTCGACGGCTTGATCGTCACGCAGCCGGGCAAGGACCTCAGCGAGAAGGAGCTGCGCCGGATCGACCAGTTCCTGATGAAGGGAAAGTCCCTCGCCGTATTCGCCAGCGCCGTGAACGTGAAGGCGAACGACGCGACGATGAACGCGACGCTGAACGCGCACGGTCTCGACAAGCTCCTCGAAGGCTACGGCATCGCGATGAGCAAGGACGCCGTGCTCGATCTTTGGCGCCGGGTGCGGGTCGTCGTGCCGACGGCCGGAGGCCTCGCGCAGCCGGACTTCCCGCAGATGCTCGAGGTGCAGGACGATCCGCGGGCCTCCGCGGACGAGCGCTTCATCGACACGAGCTTTGCGTGCCTGTTCCGCGTCGAGGACATTGCGGCGCCCCTCGTATCGAGCCTCACGCTCAAGAAGGACAAGCAGCCGAGCGCGAAGATGCAGGTCGTGATGCGAAGCTCGCCCGATTCCGTGCACCTGACGGGCGAGAGCGCGGACCTAAAGCCCTTTCAGAAGTGGGCCAGCAAGATCAAGGGCCTGCAGAAACAGCAGTTTGCGATCGCCGCCGACGTCGAGGGTACGCTCCAGACGGCCTTCCCCGAGGGAGACAAGCAAGGCGTCGAGGCTCCCGCGCAGAGCGCGAAGCCCGCGCGCGTCTTCGTCATCGCGTCGTCGCAGTTTCTCGCGAACCCGTTCGCCCGCTCGGGCAATGGGCCCGACATGGGCCAGTTCGGGATGATGATGCCCAACATGGGCGGCGACGAGCAGCTCCTCATGATTGCGGGACCCTACGCGCAGCAATTCGTGACCGGGTCCATCCTCGTCTTCAAGAACACGCTCGACTGGCTGACCGGCGACACCGATCTGCTCGCGGTCAGCGCGAAGATCCTGAGCGATCCGAACCTGGTGTACGGTCAGCGTCCGAAGTTCTCCGCGGACATGAGCGAGGAGCAGCTTCGGAAACAGGAGGAGGAGCTCAAGGAGGGCCGGAAGGCGCAGCAGCACAACGTGGAGCTGCTCCTCATTCTGGGTATCCCGCTGCTCTTCGCCGGCTACGGCCTCCTCCGCTGGCGCATCCGGCTCGCTTCGCGGGCCACCGTGTCTCTCGGCTGACAAGCACAGGGAAAGGGTCATGTCGCGCGAAAAGCTCATCATCGCCGGTGTCGTCGTCCTCGGTCTCCTCGGGTTTCTCGTCTTCAACCAGGCGAAGAAAGACGCGGCCATGGGTCAGCCCATGGCCAGCGCGAAGGACTTCCCGTCGATCAGCGCCCCCGATGACATCGAACGGATCAGCATCACGAACGGCGACAAGCCGGAGGTCCTCCTCGAGAAGGTGCCCGATCCGAAGGGCGCCACGACCGACGGCGGGGCGGCGACCATGTGGCAGCTGACCAAGCCGGTCGCAGCACCGGCCAACCAGCAAAGCGTGAAGGACCTGGTCGCCAACCTCAAGGAGCTGAAGGTCGACTCGCAGGTGAACCTGACGCTCAGCGACGACGTCAAGAAAGAGAAGCAGCTCGACGCCGCGCACGCGGTGCACGTCATCGCGTGGAAGGGCGGCGAAAAGAAGGTGGACGAGCTTTTCGGCAAGAGCGGGGCTGCGGGGCAGCTCGTGCTCGTGAACGACAAGCCGAGCGCCGTCTGGGCGGCGAAGGGGTACTCCGCGTATCTCTACACGAAGGAACCGAAGGATTTCCGCGACAAGGAGCTCCTCAAGTTCGACGACGGCAACGTCTCGCACGTGACCATCACGAACACGCACGGCACACTGTCCTTCACGAAGGCCGACAAGTGGGCGGGCACTTTCGACAAGAAGCCGATTGCCCGGTTCGACGAGGAGAAGGTCAAGGACATGCTGCGCGCCTACAAGGCGCTGAACGCCGACGACTTCGGCGACGGCAAGTCGCTCTCCGAGACGGGCCTCGACAAGCCGGACGCGCAAATCACCTTCGAGCTGAAGGACGGCGCCGGCAAATACGAGCTCGCCATCGGAAAGGTCGCGACGGGAACGAATCGTTGGGCCAAGCGCGGCGACGAGGACAAGACCGTCCAGATTTCGAGCTACGCGTCGGACTTCGCTCTCTCCGACTCGAGCAAGTACCAGTCGACGGCCGACGCCGGAGCCCCGGACGCGGGGAAGAAAAAGTAGCTCGTCACTGCGGGCCGCGCTGCAGCTCGCGCGCGACGACGTCGAGGGGAGCCTCGCCCAGGGCGCGCCAGGTCTGAAGACGCTCCTCGCTCCGGCCCTCGCCGTAGAGGAGCTCCGCCGCGAGGGCGACTCCGAGAACGACCACGGGTCGCTCGCGGGCCATGCGTTCGAGCGAGTCGACGGCGTCGTTGTCGGCGTGCGAGAGCAGTCGCGTTCGTGGAGGGGGCGAGGTGGCCACCGCCGCGAACGAGAGGAGCACGTCGTCGTGCAGGGCGACGAGCGCGGCCGCGTGTGACGCCTCCTCGGTCAGGGCGCGCAGAGCGCCGCAAATGGCGGCTCGTTCGGGGGGCGGCGCCATGGACCGAACGCGGGAGTCGAGCACCGCCGGGCACGAGCGCTCGACGAGCAGCAGCTCGCGCGCGCGTCCTTCGATTGCGGCGCGCTCTGCGGGCGTCGCCGGCTTCATCGCGCTCGCGACGAGCTCGTGCAAACGGTCCGCGGTGCGCCCCAGGTCCGGCAGGAGCGTCGCCACGTCGATGGCGACCCCCAGGTGTGCCTTGGCATCGCGCGCTATGCGCTCGGGCGTATCGAGCCGCGGCACGGCACGCATGTCCTCGTCGAGCGCCATGCGAAGCTCGGCAATGGCCGCGGACCCACGCGGGAATTCAGGCGGCGCCAGGAGCCGCTCGAGAGGGTACAGGGCGACGTCGAGGTCGGGCGGGCCGCTTCGCGGTCCCGACGACCGCAAGGACTCCCGAATCTCGAGCAGGTGCTTGCTCACCCACGTGTCGCGATCGAGCACCTCTTGTGGCGCTGACGGCGGAGCCCACGTCGCGACGATCGCGCGTACGAGATCGCCCGACGCATCGCCGAGAGAAGCCTCCTCATCTGCCCGCAACCGCTCCTCGTCGAGGAGGCGCAGCAGCAGCTCCCGTTCGAGCTGCGGTCTCGCCATTCCGCTTCCGAGCGGTCCCGTCTCCGGAAGTGGCTCACGGAACGAGGTGACGGCTTTGGTGGCTTCCGCCAGCGCACGAGAGCGCGCCTGGAACGAGAAGAGGTCGAGCGAGGCACCCCGAATCTTCGCCGTGGTGTCTTCCGCGAGGATCGCGTCGGTGCCGATGCGCTTGAGGACGTCTTCGCCTGCCGAAACATTGGCGCGCACCGCCAGGCGCGGGTCCGCTGCAGCCAGCCACTCGATGGCTAGGTCCTCGACGCGGTCGAACTGCGTCGTGCGCGCGCGCGCCAGCTCAATCGATTCGCCGGCCGAGGGCGCGCGCGCCGGCCCCTGGCCCGCGGTAGACGCGCACGCCGCGAGGAGCACCAGCGAGGCGGCGCACGCGCGGCGGCTCACGCGCCCATCACCTTGGTGACGCGCTTCTTCGTGCGCAACGTCAGATACTCGGGTTCGGACGCCATCCGCGGGCCGCAGCATACCCCCGCCGGGCACGACCGGCATGCAGACCCGTCAAGGGCCGCAGCGGCCTCGCACCATCTTGCGGCCCAGCAGCAGCGTGCACGACTCGAGGGCATCCATCGACACGACTCCGTCGCGCGGGCACGCGGGGTCGGAGACACCAGGGACCACGTCGATGTCCGTCGTCAGCGACCAGTCGCCGACCTTCACTTGCGCCGACCGCACGACGCTGGTCCGCACCAGGCCGGACGCGGAGTACATCTGTTCGCCGCTCGGCTTCGCTCGCTGCGCGAGCAAGCGGCCTGCCTTGGAGGTCGAGAGCAAGTCCGTTCGATGGGCTCCGGTGTCGAGCAGGAGATCGACCGGGTGTCCGTCGACTCGCGCCGCCAGCACGAAGGCAAGCCCCGGGATGGTGCTCGCAGAGTCCTGGCACAGGCGCACATTCGAGGGCGCAATCTCGCGGCCGGCGTGGTGGTCGAGCTCCCGGGCCGCGTCGCTCCATGCGGCCTCGTGCATCTCGCCGGCGGCGAGATCGAGGACGAGCGCTTCGCTCTCGGGCGCCAGCCATTGGGGAGACACGAACGCGCCGATGCCGATGCGAGCGATGGGCTCGGGCACGTCCGTGACCAGCATGGTCGCGGTGGAGAGGGCGCCCCAGTCGTCGATGACGACTCGCGGATGGTCCACCGTGTATGCCGTCACGGCGTGACCCGTGTGATCGCTCCCGATCTCACCGAGAGGTCGCATGCTGAGCCCGAGCTTTCGCGCGACCCAGCTTGCCAGGACGTGCGAGTTGGCCCCCGTGTCGATCAGCATCCAGACCGGCTCGCCGCCGACCGTACCGTGCACCAAAGGCAGCGGAAACTTGCGTCCGTTCAGCTCGTAACGAAGGGCTGTCCGGCGCGGGCCCTGTGCGACCTCGGGGGCGGAAGCCGGTGCCACCGGAACCGAGGCCGCAAGGCTCGCGCGAGCCAGCGGGGGCGCTTCGGCGTGGGGCTCCGCCTCCGCATGGGCGCACGCCCCGAGGGCAAGCAAGAGGACCCAACGAAGCGACCCCACGATGCCAGCCTAGCGCGAGCTCTTGGCAACCGCCGCTCGCGCGGCTCAGCTCGCGCACCGACAAAAACGCGGAGCGCTCTCAGCCTCCGCGGCGGAAGATCTCCATGACGTCGCCCAGCAGCTTGAGCGCTTCGCCGCGCGGACGCTGGAACGCGTTACGCCCCATGATGCTCCCGAACCCGCCGCCTGCCGCGATGCCGCGCACGTCCTCGAGGAGCTCGTCGGTGCTCTTCGTCTCTCCACCGGAGAAGATGACGATGCGCTTTCCGTTGAACGCGCTCTGGACGACGTGCTTGACGCGATCGGCCATGGTCTTGGTCGGAATGCCGTACTTCTCGAAGACCTTCTTCGCTTCGGCTTGCTCGATGAAGTCCTTCGGCGGCTTTACCTTCACGATGTGCGCCCCGAGCTGGCACGACAGGTGAGCCGAGTAGGCGATGACGTCGATGGCCAGCTCGCCGTCCTTGCTGAGGCCCGCGCCGCGCGGATACGCCCAGACGATGGTCGGAAGCCCGACGGACTTCGCCTCCAAGATGAGCTCACGGAGCTCCTCGTACATGGGGTTGCGCTCGCTGGAGCCCGGGTAAATCGTGTAGCCGATCGCGACGCAGCCGAGGCGCACCGCGTCCTCGACGCTGCCCGTGACGGCGCTGATGGGCTGATCGAGCTTCGCCAGCGTGTCGGAGTTGTTCAGCTTGAGGATGAGCGGCACATCGCCCGCGAACTTGTCGGCCGACGCCTCGAGCGCCCCGAGCGGCGCGGCGTACGCATTGCACCCGGAGTCGATCGCGAGCTGCGCGTGATAATCCGGATCGTATCCAGCTGGGTTTGGCGCGAACGAGCGGGCAGGCCCGTGCTCGAAGCCTTGGTCGACCGGGAGGATGACGAACTTGCCGGTTCCGGCGAGCTTGCCGTGGTCGATCATCCGGGCGAGGTTGGTCTTCACGCCCACGTTTTCAGTCGAGTAATACGAGAGAATCTGCTTTACGCGATCTGCCGCCATGGTGCGCGGCACACTAGCTTCGCGCCGCAGCTCGAGCAAGCCATCCTGGGTCGATAAATGCCATGAACGATTCGCCGACCGCCTCCTTCCCCGCGACCGGCGTCGGCACGACGCTCGAAGCCCACATCATGAGCGGCATGCGTGGCTCGCCCGGCGCCACCGGCGATTTCACGTCGCTCCTCAACGCCATTGCCTTGGCGGTCCGCGTCATCCACACGCGCGTCCGCGCTGCCGGGCTCGCCGGGATGCTCGGCTACACGGGCCAGACAAACGTACAGGGCGAGCAGGTGCAGAAGCTCGACGCGCTCGCCAACGACATCCTGTGCGCCGTGCTCGAGAAGAGCGGGCACTGCGCGATGGTCGTCAGCGAGGAGCTCGAGAACGCTCGCGTCCTCAGCGACAGCGCGAAGTACATCGTCGCCTTCGACCCGCTCGACGGCTCGAGCAACATCGACGTCAACATCTCGATCGGCACCATATTCAGCGTCCTCCGCATGGAGAGCCCCCTTCAACCGGGCCGCCGCATCGTCGCAGCCGGGTACGCGGTCTACGGGAGCGCGACGACCCTGGTGCTTTCGACGGGTCGCGGCGTCCACGGCTTCACCCTCGACCCGAGCGTGGGCGAGTTCTTCCTCTCGCACCCGAATCTCCGATGTCCGGAGCGGGGCAACACGTACTCGATCAACGAGGGGAACCTCGCCCGCTGGGACGAGCGCGTGAGGAAATGGAACGCCTACATCAAGAGCGAAGACGCCAAGGAGCAGGTTCCCTACGGCCTCCGATACGTCGGTTCGCTCGTCGCCGACGCGCACCGCACGTTGATGCGGGGCGGCATCTTCGTGTATCCCGCCGACCGCAAGAGCCCCGATGGCAAGTTGCGCCTGCTCTACGAGGCCAACCCGATGGCCTTTCTCTTCGAGCAAGCCGGCGGCGCTGCGACGAACGGCGTCGACCGGATTCTCGACATTCAACCGCTGACGCTTCACGACCGAACGCCGCTGGCGCTCGGGTCCACCCACGACGTGGAGATCTTCCGGAAGTTCATGCTTGGCGAGCGCTGAGCGGCGGTACGGGTCCGCAGGTGCCTAAACGCCGGTCGCGTCCGGGGGCCAGATGACCTTGTGCAGCTGAAGCTGCACCCGAACGGGAAGTGCGTCCTCGAGCACCCAGCGGACCAGGTCGCGCACGGCGAGCTTGCCGAACACGGTGCTCGCGAGGAGCCTCGGCGTGAGCTCCGCGAGCTGCCGTTCACGAATCGCCTGCCGCATCCATTCGTAGTCGACGCGATCGGCCAGGACGAACTTGATCTCGTCGTGAGACCGAATGTGAGAAAGGTTGCTCCAGCGGTTTCGGTGCGACTCGCCGCTGCCCGGGCACTTGAGGTCCATGACCTTGTGCACGCGCGGGTCCACGCCGGAGACATCGGCCTCGCCGCTCGTCTCGACGAGCACCGTGCGACCGGCGTCGCAAAGCTCGGTCAAGAGGGGCAAGACCCCGGGCTGAAGGAGCGGCTCGCCCCCGGTCACCTCCACGAGCGGCGTTTGGAACGACAGCGCCCGCGCGATGACGTCGCTGCGCAGCATGCGGGTGCCGCCGTAGAACGCCTGGGGCGTGTCGCACCAGGCGCAGCGCAGGTTGCACCCGGTCGTGCGCACGAAGGTGCAAGGCAATCCGGCGAACGTCGATTCGCCCTGAATGCTCGCGTAGATTTCGTGGACGACCAGGGTGTCCGTCTTGGACATGCGCTCATCCCCCGTCTTCCGGCTCGAGGTCAGGCGCGGGGACCTCCCCGGCTTCGGGATCGTAGGTGGGCGCCGGCCTCGGAGGGACAGGGACGAACATCGGCGGAAGCTCGTGCCCGTAGTGCCGCGCGAGGCCCCACCCCGCTCCGGCGATCGCCGCCACGGCCAGCGCGACGATGCGAAGCGTTGCGCGCGGAGGAGTCCGCCGGAGCGCAAAAGTGGCGCGGCCCGGTTCGAAGCTGCGGCGGTGGCGGTTGTTCGCGAAGCCCAAGGTGTAGGCAGCTACCGTTAGCGCCAATCGCAAAATGGGCAATCGGGGGTAGGCGCGACTCCAAGCCGTGGTTCGGGCCTGGTCGAGATAAGCTCGGGTGCGTGAACCCGCCGCCCCCGGGCCCGCCCTGGGACTTGCCGCTGTCCCAGGCGCCTCTGGCGTTCGTCGACCTCGAGATGACGGGTCTCGACGCTGCACGCGATCGGGTCGTGGAGGTCTGCATCGACCGGGTCGTCGGAGGCGAGCGCCGCGCCTTTCTCTGCTCGCTCGTCGATCCCGGCGAGCGAGTCGGCGGGGCAGCGCACGTGCATGGGTTGGACGCTGCGCAGCTCGCCGGTGCGCCGCGATTCGAGAGCCTGGCGCACCAGGCTCTCGAAATTCTGGACGGCGCCATTCTGGTCGCGCACGCGGCGGTCTGGGACGTGCGCTTTCTCGAGGCCGAGTTTCAGCGCGCAGGGGTCGCGGCCAATCTGACGTACTGGCTCGACACGCTCGTGCTGGCGCGCCGCGCCTTCGCCTTTCAGTCGTACTCGCTCGACGCGCTTTGCACCAAGCTCGCGATAGAGCGCGGCCGGGCCCACCGCGCGGAGAGCGACGTGCGCGCGCTTCAGGCGCTCTTCGACCGATGCACCGGCGTGCTCGCGCCCCTCAGCCCCCGCGACCTCTGGGAGGTGCGGGTCGGCGAGCGCCGCGCGCGGCAGGCGATCGTCGACGCGTGCGAAGCGGCTGTCAAGCACGGCGCGCCGGTCGTCGTCACCTACCGCGCCGCGCGCCGCGCTCCTCTGCCGCTGTCCATGGTGCTCCTCGAGGTTCGCTCCGACCTCGACCCGCCACGCGTTGTGGGGTATCAGCTCCCCGGACGAGGCCGAAGGCAACTCCGAGCCGACCGCATTCTGCGCGTCGCTCCCCCTGAAGCCGAACCCTGAGAGCCCGCCAACGATGACAATGCGCCGTACTTCGCTTCTCATCATGCTCGCGGTCTGTGCCGCGTCGCCTGCGTGCGGCTCGACATTGGGCCGTCCGGGGGTGGATCGCCCCCCGCTCGCCGCGCAGTGGTTCGACCGGGCCAAAGCGGGATACCGCTCAGGCGACTTCGACGACGCGAGCGAGGCGGGCAAGCACGCGATTGCCGTCTCTCCGAATGACCCGGAGATTCGCGAGCTCATGGCGCGCCTGGCCCTCGTCCGCCTCGACTACACCGAAGCACTGCGCATGAGCGAGGGGCTCGACTCCCCGGCCGCGCACGGCATCCGCGGTCGCGCGTACTGGTTCTCCGGCGATCTCGAGCACGCGGCCGACGAGCTCGAGACGATGCTCGCAGACCCGAAGGTCAAGGACCCCTGGGCGCGCGAAGTGGCGGGCCTCGCACGCCGCGGAGGCGGGCGTCACCCGTTCGAGATCGACGGCGGAATCGTGGCCTCAGTCGAGATGCCACGTGCCTTGGACCGGATCGCGCTCGGCGCGGCGAACGTGGTGCCCTGCGAGCTCGACGGCGAGCGGATTCTGGCGCTCGTGGCCACGGGGGCCAGCGAGGTGGTGCTCGACTCGAACGCCCGCCACGAGGCGGCCTGGGTCAACCTGAAGTTCGACCGGCTCGAGGTGAAGGACGTGCCCGCCCTCGTCCAGGACCTGACGCCGATCACGCGTCAAATCGGCGTACCCATCAAGGCGCTCCTCGGTGCCCAGCTCTTGAGGCATGCGCACGCCACCTTCGATCGGCGCGGCGATCAGTTCGTCGTGCGCCGCCAGGACGCGGCGCCTCCGCCGGACGCCAGCCGCGTTCCCCTTTACTACGTGCGCGGTGGGGGAATGCTCCTGCGGGCCGCGGTGACGGCTCGCGACGACGACCCGCTTCCGCTCCTCGTAGATAGCTCGAGACCCTTCCCGCTCCTCTTGCAGGATCAAGCCTGGACGAAGGCGGGGATCGACCTTCACACGCTCGTCCCGCTCGCGGACGCGCCGAACACGAAGCGCGGAACCAGTCCCGATGTTTCGCGTAGGTGGATTCGATCTGGCGAAGATGCCCGCGCTCGAGGGCATCGACCTCGGCGAGCTGACGAGCGGGATCGACATCGACCTGGCCGGCGTCGTCGGCGCCGACGTGCTGGCCTTCTTTCGCGTGACCCTGGCCGACGGCGGACGCTTCATGTGGATCGAGCCGGATCCCTCGCTGCTCGGGCCCGCATCGGGCGCGCCTGCCCCGTCGGCCGCCTCGTCCGGCGCGCCAGCACCGGCGGCCACGCCTGGCACGCCTGCCGGGCGTGCCGCGACGCCGACGGCGGGCACCGGCGTGCCCCCTGCTGCGGCGCCCGCGAAGAGCCATCCATGACGGCCGTCGCACGCCTTGCCGTCTACGCGGGGAGCTTCGATCCGCCAACCCTGGGACACCTCGATCTCATCGAGCGAGCATCGGCTCTCTTCAGCGACGTCATCGTCGGCATCGGTCGCCACCCCACGCGAAGCCCTCTCTTCAGCGCCGAGGAACGCCTCGAGCTCGTCCTGCGTATCTCGGCGCACCTGCCGAACGTCCACGTCGAGGGTTTCGACGGGCTGCTCATCGATTTCTGCAAGCAGAAGCGGGCACGCGTGATCGTCCGCGGCCTTCGGGCGGCGACGGACTTCGAGTACGAGCTGCAAATCGCGCATGCCAACGCGGACCTCGAACCGAACGTGGACACCGTGTTCCTGCCGACACGGACGAAGAACGGTTTCATCAGCGCCTCGCTCGTCCGCGAGATCGCCAGCCACGGCGGTGACGTGAGCCGGTACGCCCCAGCCATCGTCTGCGAAGCGCTGACCCAGAAGTTCGCCCGCCGCTGACCCGCCTTCGCCCGCGAGCCTCCGCAGCCGCGCCCGCCCTGACCTGCCCCGTCGCGATCCTTTTGGGGCTGGGGCGCCAAAAGACAAACCTGGGACGGCCAAACTTGGGACTATCCTCGCGCGCATGCCGAGCTCGCAGTGGCCGCCGTCGTCGATCGCCGCGCGCCTCGACGACTGCGTCTTCGCCATTCGAAAGCGCGTGAACATCCAGCCACGCGTCGGCGTCGTGCTCGGAAGCGGGCTCGGAGCGTTCGCCGACAGTCTCGACGATCTCACGAAGATCCCTTACCGCGATTTGCCGCACATGCCGGCCCCGGCGGTGCCCGGTCACGCCGGCAACCTGTGCTTCGGACGCGTTGGTTCCGTGCCGGTCGTGTGCATGCAGGGGCGCGTTCACCTGTACGAGGGCCACCCCATCGAGAAGGTCGTGCATGGTGCGCGCACGATGGCGCGTATGGGGGTGAGTTGCGTACTGCTCACCAACGCCGCGGGAGGTTTGCTCGCGTCCTGGGCGCCCGGTGATCTCATGGCCGTGACCGATCACATCAACCTCATGGGGGCTTCGCCGCTCATCGGCTTGAGCGACGAAACTCTCGGCGTGCGCTTCCCGGACATGAGCGCGGCGTACGACGCGAAACTTCGCGCGCAGCTCGCCGCCGTCGCGCGGGAGGCTGGGGTCGTCTTGCGTGAGGGCATCTACGCAGGCCTGCTCGGGCCCTCCTACGAGACACCGGCGGAAGTGCGTATGGTGCGGACGCTGGGGGCCCAAGCCGTCGGGATGAGCACCGTCCCCGAGGTCATCGCGCTGCGCCACATGGGGGTGCGTGTCGGCGCCCTTTCGTGCATCACGAATCTCGCGGCGGGCGTCTCGCCCACTCCCCTCGATCATGCGGAGGTGGAAGCCGTCGCACGATCGCGCAGGGGTATCCTCCTCAAGCTGCTCACCGGATGGATCGTGCGAGCGGCAGCCGAAGCCGAGACATGACCTCGATCCGCAAAAACTCCGCCCGCGCCCGCTCCGAGGCCGTCACCGCGGCCATCGAGGCGCGCTCTCGCGCCTACGCCCCGTACTCCGGCTTTCGCGTGGGCGCGGCGCTCCTCACCCAGCGTGGCGGCATCTACACGGGTTGCAACGTCGAAAACGCGAGCTACGGGGCGACTCTCTGCGCCGAGCGCGCAGCCGTGGCGGCGATGGTGGCAGCAGGGGACACTCGCCCGCTCCTCTGTGTGATCGTCACCGCGGGCTCGCGCGCTCGGCCACGTCCGGCGGCTCCGTGCGGCATCTGCCGGCAAGTGCTTGCCGAATTCGCCTGCGCGGGCAAGGGCGAGGGCGACATCGAGCTACTGCTCGTCGCGCTCGAGGAAATAGAGGAAGGCGCGGCTGACGAGCCCGACGACCCCGTGCGGCCCGGCCGCGGTAAACCTCCCGCGCACGCGCCGCGAGCCGGGCGCGCGCCACGAGCGCACGTCATCGCTCGAGAAGAAACGCACCTTTCATCCCTCCTCCCACAAGCCTTTCGTCTCGAGGGCAAGAATCGTCTCGAGGGCAAGAAGAGGAAGGCTCCAAAGTAGCGGGCCACTTTGCTTGGCGCGGTGATATTCTGCAATCGTGGTGTCTCCTGGCGCCCGCTTCAACGTCCCCGATGGGTTCTTCGCACCGTACGAAGTCGTGCGCGAGCTAGGCTCGCGAGCGAACCCCGTCTTCATTCTCTGGCAGAGCGCGCCCTCGAGCGGCAAGCCCCTCGCCGCTGTCGGCGAGCGCTTCGAGGGTGCCGGCAAGGCCAACGACCCCAGGGCCGCCGAGCTTTTGCACGAAGCGCGGCGCGTCTCCACCCTCGCCAACCCGAATCTCGCTCGCGTTCGCGAGGTCGCTGTCCGCGGCGACGACCTCGCCGTGTTCAGCGAGTTCCTCGAGGGCGAAAAGCTCCTGGAGCTGTGGCCACCGCCGGCGCTCTCGCTCGAGATCGCCTTGCGCGTGGTCCTCGATGCTCTCTCCGGCCTGAGTGCGCTGCACAATCTACGCGACGCAAAACAGCAGCCCATGAACCTGGCGCACGGAGAGCTCTCGCCTGCGACGATCGTCTTCGGGGTCGACGGTGTATCGCGCGTGCTGCACGCGGTCGCGCGTCGCGCTCCGGGTGTGCGCGCGGACGCGGCCTCCCTGGGCTACCTCGCGCCCGAGGTGCACGCAGGCGAACCGTACGACGCGCGCGCCGATGTGTTCAGCGCGGGAGTTCTTCTCTGGGAGGCCCTGAGCGCGAGGCGGCTGTTCACCGAGACCGAATCGCCGACGGCTCTCGCCGCACGCGTGCGCGGCTCGCCCTTGCCACCCGCGACGGTTCCCGAGAAGGCAGCCTGGGCCAAGGGACTGATCGACGTCGCGGCGAAAGCTCTCGGGGCTTCGCCTGGAGGTCGCTGGCCGACCACGGCCGCCATGGCCGCCGAAATACGCAAGCTGGTCGGATTGAAGTTGGCGCCGGCATCGAGCGTGAGCGCTTTCGCCAAGGGCGCGATCGCGGACCGCGTGAAGTCGCGCCGGGAGGGACTCGAGCGCTCGAGGAAGGCCGGCTCGGCGCATGCGCCCGCGATGTCCCCGGCGCCTGCGCCTGTCCGTACGCCCGCAGCAACCGCGGTGTCGCCCGCGCCTCCGGCTGCGCTCGCCCCCCGCCCGCCCGCGCCGGTCACCGCCGCTGCGCCTCGCCCCCCTCTGCAGCCCCCCACGCGACCCGTCGCTCCCTCGCCGCCCGAGGCCCGCAGTGCGCCTCGGGCCCCCTCGGGTCCTTCGCTGCCAAAGCTCCCGCCGGAGGCGACCGACCGAGAAGAGGCCGGCCACCGCACGACCCCCACCGCTGCGCTGGGAAGCTTCGTTGTCGACCCGTCGCCGGGCCCGGCTGGGGCGTCGCCTGTGCCGCCATCTCCTGCGCCGCCGCCGGCCGGGCAGGCCGCGGAGCGTCCCGCGCCGCCGCCCGTGCCGGTGGCGTACCAGGCGCCCCCGCCGCCCCCGCCGCCCCCGCCGCTCGCTGCGCCCGTCATCCAGACGGACGCTCATCCTCCGCGCGCGCCCGGGGTCGCCGAGGACGTCGACGTCCACATCTCGATTTCGCCTCCGGCGTACGATGACCCCCTCCCGACCGCGCCCGCGGTTACGCGTGAGCACGACGAGGATGGCGATCTCGGACTGCCTGCGCCCAGCCGGCGTCGCCGAGCGATCGTCCTCGGCTCCGTCGGTGCGTTTGGCGCGCTCGTATTCGCGCTCGCGGGGTGGCGTGTTTCCCAGCACTCCCACGACGCCGCGGCGAGCTCGACGCGTGCCCTCACGGTGCAATCCGCCGTACCATCCGGCCATGCCCCGCTCGCACCCCCGCGCGCGACCCCCGCGCTCGGCCAGCCCGTCGCGGTCCCCGCCGCGACCGCCGCGGTCCCGGCAGAGCCGGCGCGGGCCGAGACCGCTGCGCCGGCTCGCTCGTCACCGCCTACCGGCAAGGCAAACCCCGCCGCGGCAGCCGTCATCGCGCCGAAGCCCACGGCCACCAGCCACACCGTCTCGGCACCGGCGCACCCGAAGCCCAAATCGAGGTCGACGGCGTTCGACCCAAACTCCCTCTGAGGCCTAATGCGATCGCTTTACCGTACCTTCCGCCCGCTCGTCGCTCTCTGCGCGTTGTCTGGTTCGTTGCTGCTCGCTTCCGGCGCCCTCGCGGCTCCGGTCCTTCCCGCCGCCGCGAACCCGGAGCAGAAGAAACAGGCGCTCGATCACTTCACGGTCGGCAAGCAGGCGATTGTCGCGAAAGACTGGGAGCGCGCAGCCATGGAGCTTCGCGCCTCGCTCGAGGTCGTCGATAGCCCCAACGCTCGGCTCGAGCTCGCGCGTACCCTGCGCGACTCCGACAAGCTCGGGGAGGCCTGGGTCGAGTACGGACGTGTCATCGAGACGGCCACGAAGCTCGCGTCGATCGAAGACCGCTACGTCAAGACCGCCGACGCGGCGATCACCGAGCGCGGGGAAATCGAGCCGAAGCTCGCGTTCGTGACTGTGACGCTCGAGAATGCCCCCGCAAACGCCGCGCTCAAGGTCGGCGGACGCGTCGTCCCGCCCGAACAGTGGGCGGGGCCGATCGTCGCGACGGCCGGTGCGGTGGACGTCGTGCTCGCCGACGAAGGCGGCAAGGAGCTCGCGCGGAGTACCGTATCGGCGTCGATCGGCCAGAAGACGCCGGTGTCCCTGGACGTGAAGGCGCCGCCCTCGCCGTCGCCGGGGGCCAAGTCCGCCCTCGATACGAACGACGACGACAAGCCCGGCGCTGCCGAGGAGCCCAAGGCAGAAGTCGTCGCGCCCGTGGCGTTCGACAAGACGAAGCTGCGGCCCTTCGCTTATGTCGCGGGTGGCGTGGGCGTCGCGGGACTCGCGACTCTCGCGATCTTCGGCCTGATGTCGAACTCCACCTACAGCGATCTGCAGAGCGCGTGTCCGCCGTCGCACGGGGGCTGTCCGGCGAGCGCGGGCAAGCAAAGTGAGATCAGCAACGGGCAGACGCAGCAGACGGTCGCGAACGTGGGCCTGGTGTTCGGCATCGTGGGCGCGGCCGCCGGAGTCACCCTCTTCGTCCTCAGCATGCCGCCGAAGGCGCCGGTCGCCAACGCGGCGCTCGTCGTCGCGCCCGGGTACTTTGGAGTAAAAGGGTCGCTATGAAGTCGCTTCGTCTTTGGGGGCTCTTGGGCGGATGTGCGCTCTTCGTGGGCGGTTGCACGAACGACTTCGGCTCATTCGACAAACCGTACGCGGGCGACGACGGCGGCGCCGCCGACGTGACCGTGACCGACTCGAGTCACGGCGGACACGACGCGCACGGCGCGATGGACTCGACGCTGCTCGACACGGGCGCCGATTCGTCGCAGGCCGAAGCAGGCGACGACTCCACCACCGGTACCGAGGGCGGATTCGGACGCCACCGTGGACGCGCCGCCGGACGCGGGGGAGGACGCACCCGCGGACGCGACGCCCGACAGCGCCGGAGGAGACGCCGCGGGAGACGCGGCTGTCGACGCCCCCCCGGATGCGACGGACGCAGGCCGCGACGGCGCGACGGACGCGCCGGCAGACGCGCCGCCGGAAGCCGAGGCGGGGGCGTGCGGCCTGTCGGGGAACGCCTGCTGCACCATCGGCCTCAAGTGCCACGCAGGCGGCTGCTGCGACCCGCAGACGGACAAGTGCGTCGGCCTCGGCACCCACTGCGGGAACGGCGGCCTGTGCTCGAGCGGCACGTGTCAGTTGTGCGGCAGCACGACCGGCGCCAACACCGCGTGCTGCGGCGGGACTCCGGCGTGCGAGAACACGGCCTGCTGCGATCCCGCCGCGGGCGCCAGCGGCACTTGCTACGCCGACCAGACGCAGTGCTCGACCGCGGGCTCCGTGTGCTCGAACGGGACCTGCGCGACGTGCGGTGTCGGCGGCAACGGCTGCTGCCCGGGCAACACCTGCACGAACGGCGGCTGCTGCGACACGAGCGCGGGCAATACCTGCGTCGCGAACGGCTCGTCCTGTACGACGGGCACGTGCGTCTTCGGAACATGCCAGAACTGCGGCGGCCTGTCGCAGGCGTGCTGCACGGGCTCGGTCGCCTGCGCCAACGGGGGATGCTGCGACGGGACGACGTGCGTCGCCAACAACGCGACGTGCGCTTCGAACGGCGGCACCTGCACGAACGGGACGTGCGTCCCACCGTGCGGCGCCGCGGGCGCGGCGTGCTGCGCCGGGAACATGTGCAACAGCGGGGGCTGCTGCAGCAACGGAACGTGCGTGGCGAACAACAACGCGTGCGCCAATGGCGACATATGCGTCAGCGGCACGTGCACCTGCGGGATCACGACCGCTGTCTGCTGCCCCAACGCGCCCAAGTGCGCCACGGGTTGCTGCTCGGGCACCAGTTGCGTCTCGATTGGCTCCAACTGCTCGGCGGGAAATCTCTGTACAGCCGCCAACACCTGCACGGCGTGCGGCGCCAAGGGCAAGCCCTGTTGCTCGGGGAGCATGTGCAACGCGAGCCTCGTCTGTGCAGGAGCCCCGGCTACCTGCCAGTGCGGCGGCCACGGCCAACCCTGCTGCACGGGGGGCGGCAACGCATGCACCGCCGCTCCGCATACTTGCCCGGCAGGCGGGATGTGCCCCTGACCCTGACGGCGCGCCGCGCGTAGGCCGCGCGCGGCGTCGCGAGGTCGCGGGCTATTTCGCCCGAAGCGCCGCAGACCGGGTCCAGGTCGCCCGCCGCTTGGCCGAAGTCGCCCGTCGTCCGGCGGAGGTAGTCCGCTGCCGCGCGCAGGTCGCCGCGCTGCCGCGCGCAGGTCGCCGCGCTGCCGCGCGCAGGTCGCCGCGCTGCCGCGCGCAGGTCGCCGCCTCCCTCCGCGAGGCGAACGGTGATCGCGCGCCAGTCGCCCGCCGCCTCGGCGCGGTGCGCCGCGACCAGGCCCGGGTCGAGCGCTCTCGGCACCGAGTGACACGTTGCCGCGGCGGGTCGGGTCAGTCTTTTCACGCACTTGCGCAGAATCGACATCACCCTTGTCGATTTCCTTCGGAAGACGCCCTTCTCGATGCGGTTAGGCGCACGAGGGACACGATCACGAAAGGCACACGCCGCCGGAGGCATCTCGGCCCCCGCGCGGTTCGCCCGTCCCGGGCGACGGTGCGCCCTCGACGAAAAGAGTGAGTTTTCCCATGTCCAGGATCGCGACTGTTCTCAAGCCCAACAAGGCCTCGGCCTTGGCGAGTGTCCGCGCTCTCATCGCGGGCACGCAGAAGCACACCCCGAACGGGTCGCTCGCGTTCGGGAACGCCACGTACACGCCGGCTTCGCTCGTCCAGCTGCTTCAATCGCTGATCGATGCGATGACGGCGCACGACGAGGCGGAAAGCCACGCCAAGGACGTGCTTGCCGCACTTCGCGACGTCATGGCCAAGGTAGGCCCTGTGATGCAGGCGTACCGGAAGTACCTCGTCGCGACGTACGGCAACGCCACGCAGACGCTCGCGGACTACGGCGTGCAGCCCCCCAAGGCCCCGGCGCCGCGGACCGTCGAGCAGAAGGCTGCCGCAGCCGCTCAGCTTCGCGCGACCCGCAAAGCGCGGGGCACGGCGAGCAAGAAGCAGAAGGCGGGCATCAAGGGAGTCGTGGCGACCCCGGCGGCGGCCCCGCCGGTGGCTCCGCCGACGACACCCGCGAAGCCGACGGCCTAGTCGTGTGCCCGGGGGGCGCCGCCGGATTGTTCCGTCGATCCGGCGCGCCCCTCGGGACCGCGCTTCGTCTCGCACCCGAAGCACCGTTTCCCATCGAGGGCCCATGCCCCCAGCCAACGGGTCTCCGCCCCTCCGCCCGCACCGACTTCGAACGCCCTATCTCGCGGGAATGACACGAAGTTCACCCGTGGCCCGGGTTGTGCTCAACCGCACCGATCGGGAGCCCTCCGATGACCCACCGTCCACCGCTCTTCGCCCTGCTCGCGCTGATCGCAACCATCTCGGGAGCGAGCGCCTGCACCCAATCGACGTCCAGCCCCGGCAGCGGCGGCGGCGCCGGGGTAGAGACGCTGCTCTTCATCAAACGTCAGACCACGACGCGCAACGCGGACGGCACGTACGACGTCGACGTCGCCGGTGGCAACGGCCAGGTGCTCGATTACCAGCGCTACGTCGCTGGCGGCAGCCTGAACCTGCTTTCGCCGGCGCGCGCCGACGGAACGGTCACCAATCTGACGAGCGCCTTCCCTGCGGCCGACTTCAACGGGGCCGACGTGTCTTTCGACGCGAAGCAGGCCGTCTTTTCGATGAAGCGGGACGGGAACGACCACTACCACATCTACACAGTCGAGCTCTCGCCCGACGCCAACGGCAAGTACGAGATTCACCAGAAGACCGCCGGTAGCTACGACGACGTCAGCCCCATTTACGTCCCCAATGGGCTCATCGCGTTCGTCACGAACGAGATGTACACCGCGATGGGAACGCGCGCAGACGAGTACGAGCACTCGCGCGAGGCGCTGCAGCTCGCGACCATCAGCGTCGACGGCGGGGACGCCGACCGGCGCCTCTTCGCTCAGAACTTGTCGCACATGGTCGCGCCGTTTCTCCGCTACGACGGGCGCATCGGCTTCTCGCAGTGGGAGCACTTCGCGTCGACCAACGACGTGAAGATTCGCGTCATCGATCCGGACGGCGCCGAGGAAGAGGCCGTCGCCGGCCAGCACGGGGACGACGATGCAACGACGAAGCCGGGCGACGCGCTCTTCACGGTCAAGGAGCTCTCGCCCAACGTGATGGTCGGCATCGTCACCGCGCGCGATCGCACCATCCATGCCGGCGCTCTCCTGAAGATCGACGCGCGCAACACGGCCGATCCCGTGTGCATGGACGCCAACGCGTATGCGACCGGAGGCACGGTCGGCCACGCGTGCCTCAACGAAGAGAACGTGCATTACACGGTGCTCACGCCCGACGTCCCGACTGGCAGCGACCCCTCGCCGGTGGGTCGTTACCGCGAGCCGAGCCTCTTGCCCGACGGACGCATCCTCGTCTCGTGGGCGGACGGGCCTGTCAACGACATGAACGAGCAGTCAGCGACGCCGCCGGACTTCGGTATCTATGTGTACGACATCGCGACGAAGCAGAACCAGCTCGTCTACAACGATCGCTCGACGTGGGAAGTGAACGCGCTCGCCGTCGTCCCGCGGGCGGAGCCGCCGTCGGTGGCCGCGACCCAGCACGCGCAGGACTCGACGCAGGCGGCGCATCTGGGCTCGGTCGACATTTCCCAGACGAGCCTCAACGAGAAGATCTCCGGTGCGCAGTTCAACGATACGCCGCTCAGCCAGGCGCTCAAGCAGGGGGCGGTCGCCGTGCGAGTCATCGAGGGCTTCTCGAGCGAGGGCGCGAAGGGCGTGACGATGTTCGGTCTAACGATGTTCGAGGGCGCGGCCGTGCTCGGCGAGGCGCCCGTCTTCCAGGACGGAAGCTGGCTCGCGGACGTCCCACCGTACATTCCGCTACATCTCCAGCCGATCGACAAGTACGGCCTCGCCATTCGCAGTCAGGCGCTCTGGATTCACGGCGTGCCGAACGAGACCCGGCGCTGCATCGGCTGCCACGAGTCCCGTACGGGCCAGGGCGTTCCCTCGCTCGTGACAGGGCAGACCGTCGCCGAGACCGTGGGCGCGCAGCCGTACAACACTCCGATCGCGTCGCGCGCCGAGTACCCGTGGGACAAGAAGATCCAACCCATTCTCGACGCGAAGTGCGTCTCCTGCCACAACACGCAAACGACCAGCTACTACACGATGACGCGCACGGATCCGGTCACCGGGCAGACCGTGACGTACAAGATCCCCACGCTCGATCTGACCAGTACGCCGGTGACCGTTTACTACGACAAGAGGGTGGCCACGTGGCCCGCGTCGTACGTGTCGATCTTCTACCCGGCCGCCCTCGAGATGGGGAAGACGGTCGTCGTGACCGGCACCGTGCCTCCCAAATGGGGCATTCCCGGCAGCGCGCGTGCTTCCGCGCTCACCCAGAAGCTCAACCTGCGCGCCTCCGACGGGACGACCGCCTGGCCGGTGTCGAGCAACCCACTCCACCCCGAAGACGTCGGGATCACGCTGACGGACGACGAGCGCAAGACCATCGCCGTGTACCCCATGGACCTCGGCGGGCAGTTCTGGGCGCGGCAAAATACGGGCTTCGCCCCCTATACGACCGGAGACCCGGTCACCCCGCGGTAGTCGAGCTCCGCAGCGGAACCCCCCTTTTTTCCCCGTTCAGCCACGACGTCACAAGGAGACACTCGTCATGAGCCGCCACACGACACCTGCCCTCGCTGGCCTCGCCTCTATTCTCGCGCTGGCAGCGACACTCGTTGCGGCCGATGCACGTTCCGCTGGCGCACCGCGCGAGGTGACGCCGAACTCCGCCGGCCACGGGTTCGCCTCGGTGTACGGCGACGTCCCGGCGGATCAAGCGGAGTTTCTGTCGACGCCGGACTCCATCAAGAGCGCTGCGGCGAGCGGGGCGCCCACGCTCGTATGGGAAGCGCTCGAGCATGGCGAGAAGCTGGAGTGCCTCGACTGCATCCCGACGGTGGCGCCTCTTCTCTACGATTCGAACGCGAAGAATCGCGAAATCGCCGCGTGGTGGCTGAGGCGCCGCATATTCGGGGTCTTCGGTCCAGGCGAGGTGTACGAGCAGACGCTCACGACTCTGGCCAACGACCCGGATCCGGTGAGGCGGTCGTATGCGGCGTACGCGCTCGGCGAGTTCTTCGTCGCACCCGGAATCACGGCGTGTGCGCAGGCGCTCGAGAGCGATCCGAGCGCGCTCGTGCGAGCGGCCGCTGCGAGCGCCCTGGGCCGGCTGAACGATGACGGCGCGGGCGCTCTCGCGCGCGCACTCGGCGACGCCGACCCGACGGTGAAGGTGGCGGCGCTGGGCTCCGCGACGCGCATCAACTCGTTCTCGGGCTTGTCGTCGGTCGCGGCGCTGACGACCGACAGCAGCTCCGACGTTCGCAGGCGCGCCGTCGAGGTGCTCGACGCACTCGGCGCGAAGGACGCCCTCGCCCCCGTCGCCGCCGCCGCCCAGAACGACATGGACCCGAGAGTGCGCGCTGCCGCGTGCCATGCGCTGGGCACCTTCGGCGACTCGAACGCACGGAACGTCCTCATGAAGCTCGCCGGCAGCGATCCCGACACGTTCGTCCGGGACCAGGCGCAGATCGCGCTGCGGAGGGTGTAGAGCCTCGATACGATGTCGTCATGGCCGACTTTCCCCGCGTGCCTCTCGCGAGGTCGTTTGCCGCCGCTGGGCTGACCGTACTCGCCCTTGTGCTCGTCGTGTCGGGCGCGTGCACGACGAAAGAGCCGCAACCGTCCACGTTCTTCGACCGCACCATCGCGCCGGTCTTGCAGAACACGTGCGTGCGGACGAATACAGGCGCCGGCTGCCACGTAGCCGACGAGAAGGGCAACGCGTTCGGCAACCTGGACCTCACCGAGTACCCCGGGGTCAATCGGCGCCGCGACCTCTTGCTCGACTACGGGCCCTACTTACAGCCGTCGATCCTCGCGAAGACCGTCGCCCCCTTCCGGGTCACCGTGCAGCTCTGGGACGGGACGAAGATCGTCGTCACGACGGACATCAAGCACGTGGGCGGCGTGCTCCTCGACCCGACGGCGAGCGCGTACCAGACCCTGCACCGGTGGATCGAGGACGGCGCGACCGAGAACGACACGGGCGTGCCGCCGGTCGTGATTCCGCGCGAGACCTGTAGCCACACGGTTCCTTCGACCGCCGGCTTCGATCCGAGCACGGATCCCGCCAAGCAGCAGGACTGGCCGATCTTCCAGAAGTCAGTCGCCCCGGTCCTGACCACCTCCTGTGCGGACGGAAACTGCCACGGGTCGCCCGTCAACGCGCTCTATCTCTCCTGCGGCCAGACAACCGAGGAGCAGCGTTGGAACTACTTCGCGGCCGGCGGGTACGTGGCGGCGACGGGGGAGCAAAGCGAAATCGTGCGTCGCCCGCTCGCGACGTCGCAAGGGGGCAGCTACCACGAGGGCGGTCCTCTCTTCGCCTCGGTTCAGGACCCCAGCTACAAGGCGCTCGTCGCCTGGGCCAATGCGCACGGAGCCCCGCCGCAGAAGCTGGGGCCCGAGGTCGCCTTCTTTGCGCAGATGGTGCAACCGGTCCTCGTCAAGAAGGGCTGCATGATGGTGCAGTGCCACTCGACGGCGATGTTCCACGACTTCCGTCTGCGCGGCGGTTCGGCGGGAAGCTTCTCGCTCACCGCCACGCTGCGCAACTATGCTCTTGCCGTCGGGCAGATGTCGTTCGAGAGCGACGACGTGGGCGCGAGTCGCCTCGTTCGCAAGAACCTGTACAGGCCCGACGAGTTCACCGGCTCGAGCGGCATCGCCCACCGTGGCGGGCCGCTCTTCGAGGACTTCGGCGCCCAGCTCCCGAGCAGCGCGCTGTGCGATCGAGGCGCGTACACGTACACCAGCGCGAACGTCGACGAGATCCCCGCGTATTGCGTAGTTCGCGAATGGCACCGGCTCGAGCGTGTGGCGCGCAAACTTGCCTCCGGGCCCACGGCGGTCGTCTACGTGAGCCGTCCGCCGCCGCCGGCGCCCGATCGTCCGCAAGACTTCGACGTCTTCACCGGGGGCAGCAGTCTCCACGTGGCGTCCGTCCTCGCGACTCCCACGACCGGCGATCTCCACGTGGTGAACGACAGGACGGTCGACCTGAGCGCTTGCGGCTTAGGCGGCGGCCCCGACGTGCGCCGGCCCGCGGTTTCGTGGGACGGGAAGACGATCGCCTTTGCCGCGCGGGCCACCTCGGCCGACCCGCTCGCCATCTACACGGCGAACCCCGATGGCAGCGGTTGCGCCAAGCAGCCCGACATCGCCGCGGGGCACGGGCCGAGCGCCAACGGACTGCTCGTCCACGACTTCGACCCCGCCTTCAGCCCCCCGGGCGCTGACGGCGTCGAGCGCCTGGTCTTCGCGTCGACGCGTGGGAACCTCGACGCGAGCGCGTTCGACTACGCCGGCCCGCAGCGCACGCCGGAGGACCCGACCAAGGCCAACGCCAACCTCTACGTCCTCGAGCCCGACGCTGCCGGGGGCGGCCACGAGCACGTGCGCCAGCTTACCTGGCAGCTCAACCTCGAGCGGTACCCGAGCTTCATGCAAGACGGGCGGCTCGTCTTCACGGCAGAGAAGCGCGAGCCGGGCTTCTACCAGCTCGCGCTTCGGCGGCAGAACCTCGACGGCGGCGATTACCATCCCCTGTACGCGCAGCGCGCGAGCATCGGCTACCAGCAGGCGACCTCGGTCGCAGAGCTGTCTCACAAGGACTTCGCAGCGATCTTCAGCAACCAGGGAGCCCTGCACGGAGCCGGCGCGCTCGCCGTCTTCAATCGATCGATCGGCATCGACTTCACGAGCCCCGACCCGGCTGCCTATCCCGTCGACCCGGCGGTCATTCAGTCGGGATCGGCGTCGGCGCCCGAGGCGACGTTCTTCCTGCATTCGCTCCGGATGGTCCAGACCGATGGGTCCTACGCAAGCCCCTCGCCCTTGCCCGACGGCAAGCTCCTCGTCAGCTTCGGGGCGGGGGCCCCGGCCAGCTTCGGCGGCGATTACGACGTGTACGTCATGGACCCGGTCACCGGGCAGAAGTCGAAGCTCCTCGGAGCGGTCGGCACGGCGGAGGTCGATGCCGTCGCCGTGTATCCGCGCGCCGTCAAACCAGTGTTCGTGTCGGCCCCCGACGAGCCCAACGGCGTCACGTCCGTGGAGCCGGGGGAGGCCAATGCCCAGGTGACGCTTCTCGATGCGCCGGTCCTCGCGTCCTTGCTCTTCCAGAACACGCCGACGGGCCGCGTCCTCGAGCCGGACCTCGGAAGCTTCGAAATCTACGAAGAGCTGCCGCCGGACGTGTCGAGCTTTCCCGCGTGCGGCGGAAACACGTTTTGCGATGCCTTCGGAAAGGTGTACGTGAGACGGCGTCGCGTCGGGACCGTCCCGCTGCGGCCCGACGGATCGACGCGCTTCGCGGTCCCCGGAGGGCTCCCGATTTTGCTTCACCTCGGCGACGACGAGGAGTCGACCCGCATGAAGCTGCCGCGCTGGCAGCGCGAGACGATGACGTTCGCTCCGGGCGAGCATGCGCACCAGGCCTTCCCGCGCGCGTTCTTCGACAACTTGTGCGCCGGCTGCCACGGTTCGCTCAGCGGCCGACCCGTGGAAGCGGCCTTGAGCCCGGATTTCCTGACGCAAGCGTCTCAGGTGGCCGCTTCCGGCGGCGCCCTCGTCGATCTCACGGCTGGGCCGTCTGCCCGCGGTCCCGTCGTCGGGCCCCCCGCGAATCCCTGACCCGCGGTTTGCTCTCTCCCGCAGCCCGTCCAGCCCGCTGAGTCAACGCGGGACGTGACGACGACGGCGCTTTGGGCCTATAGCGGCGGCCATGACCCATCGTGCGCAAGCTAACGATCTGCCCCCGATCTGGCGTTCCTCGCGGCTCTCCGCGCTGGCGGCGCTGGCGCTGCCCACGGCCGTCCTCCTTCTCTTCGCCTGCGGCGGTCAGGCTTCCCCCCGGCGGCGCAGCCGCAAGCCGCGGGGCCGGCGACGGTCACGCCCGCAGCGTCGGCAGCCGTCGTCTTCGACCCCAACCTGAAGGGACCCGACGAAGCGGCGCTCGACCGCTCCGGGTCGCCCTGCGACGACTTCTACCAGTTCGCCTGCGGCGGTTGGATGAAGGCGACGCCCATCCCCGACGACCAGTCCTCCTGGACGCGCAGCTTCAGCGTCATCCACGAGGATAACGAGAAGGCGCTCCGAGCCATTCTCGAGCGCGACGCGCAGGGCGACACGCGCGGCGACTCGTACGGCCAGCAGCTGGGCGATTTCTGGGCGTCGTGCATGGACGAACAGGCGATCGACAAGGCCGCGCTCGCCGATCTCGAGGCCGGAGCTCAAGCGCGTCGACGCCGTGAACGACGCCAAGACGCTCGCCGCGGAGCTTGCCCGCCTGCACCTCGCGGGCATAGGCGGCGCCGCGTTCGGCTTCGACAGCGAGGTCGACATGAAGGACTCGGCCCACATGATCGCGGGCGTCTCGCAGGCCGGCCTGGGTCTGCCCGACCGCGACTACTATTTCCGCGACGACTCGCGGACGGCCGACATTCGTGCCGAGTACGAGAAGCACGTCGCCCGAACGTTCGAGCTCCTGGGCGAGAAGGCAAAGGCCGCCGAGGCGGACGCCAAGACCGTGATGAAGATGGAGATGGATCTCGCGGGCGCCTCGATGACGAAGACGGATCTGCGCGATCCGCAGAAGATTTATCACCGGCTCGACATCGACGGGCTGAAGAAGCTCGCACCCGACTTCGCGTGGGACGTGTACCTCTCCGGGCTCGGTTTTCCGGCGATCACCGCCATCAACGTCGGGCAGCCCGACTTCGTGAAAAAGCTCGACGCGATGACGCATACCGTGCCGATGCCGGACTGGCGGACGTATCTCAAGTGGCATCTCGCGCGAGCGGCGTCGCCCTACTTGTCGCAGAAGTTCGTCGACGAGTGGTTTCGCTTCCATCAGGTTCTGACAGGCACGAAGTCGCTCCTGCCCCGGTGGAAGCGGTGCGTACGGTTCGTGGACGGGAGCATGGGCGAGGCGCTCGCGCAGCCGTTCGTGAAGGAGAACCTCGGCGAGGACGGCAAGCGTGCGGCCGCGCAGATGGTCGCGGGCATCGAGGACTCGATGAAGAGCGACCTCGACACACTGCCGTGGATGGACACCGCAACGCGGACGAAGGCCGAGGAGAAGCTCGGCAAGATCCTGAACAAGATAGGGTACCCCGCCAAGTGGCGCTCCTATGACGGCCTCGCCGTCACGCGGAAGTCCTTTCTCGCCGACATCGAAGGGGCGAGCGCGTTCGAGGTCAAGCGCAAGCTCGCCAAGGTAGGTCAGCCAGTCGACAAGGACGAGTGGGAGATGACGCCCCCGACGGTGAACGCCTACTACGACCCCACCATGAACGAGATGGTCTTCCCCGCGGGCATTCTGCAGCCGCCGTTTTACGCAAAGACGCAGGCGCCGGCCCTCAACTTCGGCGCCATTGGCATGGTCGTCGGCCACGAGCTCACTCACGGCTTCGACGACGAGGGTCGCCAGTTCGACGCAGACGGCAATCTGCGCGACTGGTGGGCCGCGCCGGTCAGCGCGGAGTTCGATCGTCGGGCTGGCTGCGCGCAGAAGCAGTTCGACGACTACGTCGCCGTCGACGACATTCACATCAAGGGCAAGCTCACGCTCGGCGAGAACATCGCCGATCTCGGCGGGCTGAAGCTGGCGTATGCCGCGTTTCAGCGCGCCGAGAAGGAGCACCCGGCGACGCCCACGATCGGCGGCTTCACCGCCGACCAGCAATTCTTCCTCGGCTTCGCGCAGGCGTGGTGTTCCAACTACCGCCCCGAAGCGCTGCGGCTGCTCGTCGCGACCAACCCCCATTCGCCGCCCAAGTTCCGCGTGGACGGGCCGCTGTCGAATCTGCCGGCGTTCGGGAGCGCGTTCCAGTGCAAGGAGGGCTCGCCGATGGCCCGCGCCCAGCGCTGCGAGATCTGGTAGGCGCCCGATGACCTGAATCGGCATCGCGGCGGTCGAGGGCTCACGATCCGTACGTCAACCGTGCCCGCCGACGACGAGCTCGTCGGCGTGCACGACGACGGCCAGCTCCGCAGAGCTCGACGGGAAGCTCTTCGCGCGCCTTGCCCGCGACCATCGCGCGCGTCCGCCGCTCCGCAGCGCGCGAGACCCCGCGCGATCTCGCGTCCTTCGACGTCGACGAGCCGCACGGCGTCCCCGGCGCGGAAGTCACCACGAACGCCCAGCACGCCGACCGACAGGACGCTCTTGCCCTTCGCCCGCACCGCGTCGACCGCCCCCCGGTCGAGGAGAACTCGCCGCGCGGGCGCAGGGTGAATGCGATCCAGTACTTCTTCGCGGTGAGGCGGTCGCGCGCCGCGACGAACAGCGTCCCCACGTCCTCGCCGGCGAGGACCGACTCGAGGATGCCCGGGCTCGCGCGCATCGGCGACGACGACGTTCGCG
The DNA here is from genome assembly GCA_963720145.1 of uncultured delta proteobacterium. Taxonomy (GTDB): domain Bacteria; phylum Myxococcota_A; class Polyangia; order Polyangiales; family Polyangiaceae; genus Palsa-1150. The sequence continues at coordinate 184,217 of CAVREO010000020.1, read as the reverse complement.
CCGGCGAGCGTCGCCCGGCGCGCGGCCTCTACCTTGCTCGCCATGCCCCCGCTTCCCACGCCGCCCGCGGACGCCCGCACGTGCGGGACCGCCTCGGTCGCGACGTCGCGCACCACGGACGATACGATGGCCCTGTCGCGTCGAGCAGGCCCCGACGTCGCTGAGGAGAACGACGAGGTCCGCGTCCACCAGCGGCGCCACCATCGCCGCGAGCTGGTCGTTGTCGCCGAACTTGATCTCGTCGACGGCGACGGAGTCGTTCTCGTTCAGGATGGGGACCGCCCCTGCCTCGAGCAGCGCCCCCAGCGCGGCGCGCGCGTTGTTGGCGCGCGTGCGGTCGGCGAGGTCGGCATGCGTCAGCAGCACCTGCGCCACCGCGAGATCCCGCGCGGCGAACGCCTGCTCGTAGGCGCGCATCAGGAGCGACTGCCCCGCCGCAGCGGCGGCTTGGAGCCTGGCCATCTCCTTGGGGCGTGCGCGGTAACCGAGCTTCTTCATGCCGAGCGCTATCGCTCCGCTGGACACGACCACGAACGACGCCTCGCGCCGCGCAGCGATGGACGCGGCGAGCCGCTCGAACACGCCAGCGTCGCCTGCGAGCGTGCTCGACCCGATTTTGACGACCACGCGGCGCGCGCGCGGCAGCTGGGCGCGTGGGTCAGTCATGGCCGCCGGCCATGTGCTCGTCGAACGCGACTTCGAGACGACGGAGCAGCCGCTCGGGAACGCCCGCCGCGACTCCGATGAGCCCGTCGACCAGCGCGGTCATCGGCTCGCGCTGGTCGTCGACGGCCGCGCGTTCCTCCGTGGGCGCGACGTGCACGGTGATGGCTCGCGCGAGGGCGCCGTCCAGCGCGCTGCGCACGCGGCGGGCCTCTTCGGCATCGATGCGCACCGCCCGCTCGGTTCGCCACCGCTCCAGATAGCGGTCGAACAGTCGGCCCAGTACGTAGGTGCGAAGCGCGGTGTGAACGGGCCAAATCAGGGCCACGGGCCCCATGCGCGCGAGCATCCTCGCCGCGAGCTTCAGCCCGAAAAAGCGCACGGCTTGCGAGACGAAGCCCCGCGGCGCCTCCGGCGCCGACGGCTCGGAGAGGACCTCCCGCGCCCCCGGCGTGAGCGAAAGCCCGTGGCGAACCGCGACATCGTGCACAAGCGCCCCGCGAACTCGGCGCGTGAGCGCGTCGGGCAGCCAGGGGAATGGCACCGCGGCGACCGTCGCGCCGAGGGCCGTGTAGACACCCAGGCGCCCGGGCTCCAAGGGTGAGCGCGCGCTCTGCAGTCGGTCCTTCGCGTCGTCGGCAGTGAGGGTTGAGGGTTCGACCATGGCGGGAAACCCGGAGCTTACGCGAAGGAGCGCGAGAGTGGGCGAAGCTCCACGACGACCGCGCTCGAATCGGTGGCGATGCGCAACAGGTCGCGGGCGTCGAGCGACCCGAGATGAACTTGCACATGAGCCGGGGACGGAGCTCCGGCGGTCACGTCGGCGCGCCCTCCCGCCTCCTCGACGGCACGGGCAAAGGCGACTGCGTCTCCGTATACCCGAACGACGAGCGTCTTCTCCGCCGCCGCGATCTCGGCCGGAGCACCTTGCGCGACGACTCGGGAGCCTTCGATGACGAGCGCCTCGTCGGCCGCGAGGGCGAGCGGCGAGTCGAGGGCGATGCGTGCCGCAAAGATGGCGGAACGCCGATCGGCCAGAGCGCGCGCCAGCACACGCGCGAGGGGACGCACGGCCTCGTCGGCGAGGCCGGGGGTCGGATCGTCGATCAGGATGGTGCTCGCGCCCGTCGCGAGCGCCGCCGCGAGGACCGCGCCGCGACGGACCGCCGGCGCGGCCGCCGCGAGCTTCGTGCGCGCCATCGGGGCGAGCTGCATGCGTTCGAGCGCGTCGTTCGCCAGCGACGCGGCAGCAGAGCGCGCGTGTCCGGCCAGGCGTGCGCTCCACGTCGCATATTGCGCCACCGTCCACTTGGGCGGCAGCGGTGGATCCAGCGGTGCACAAGCCGCCTTGCCTTCCCGGGCTGCGGCCGCAGGCCCGCTGCCCTCGACGCGTAGCTCGCCATGGGCAATCCCCCGCAGCCCGGCCGCGGCCTCGAACAGGGCTCGCGCGGCCCCAAGTACGAGCAGTCGCTCGCCCGTCGTCGCGAACGACAGTCCGTCGACTGCAGGTACGCCCCACGTGTCGACGCGGAGCGAGGTGGCCGCGAGCAAGGACTGCACCGGACGAGATGATAGGCTAAATGCGCCGTGCCGCAGCCCGCCCACCGCGCCCTGCGCCAGCGAGCCCGAATCGAGGATCGCGACGCCCTTCTGCGCGCTGCCGAGGCGGCCTTCGAGGCGGGTGACGACGATGCCTCGCGAGCCTTCGCCAGGCGTGCGGTAGAGGCGTCCGACCAGGCAGCGGCACGTATTCCCGACGACGGGACCGCCGCTCGCGAGATTGCCGGCAACGTGCGCGCGAGCGCCCGGCGGCTGCTGTCGCTCGCGTCGCTCTACACCGATCGCATCGACGAAGCGCTCCGCGTCGCGCACGAGGCCGCGCGCATCGCCCAGGGAGCGCGAGCGTACCGCGAGCAGGCGCTGGCCGAGCTCGCGCTCTCGGAGATTGTTCGCGCCCAGGGAGACAACATCGAGGGGCTACGGTGGGCGGCGCGCGCGCGCATGACGGCCATTCGCTCGCGTGACGTGCCGACCCTCCGTTCGGTCCTCGCGGAATACGCCCTGCTCCTCGGCCGCCTCGGCGACGGCGAGCGAGCGCGAGAAGCCTTCACCGAGGCCCTCGCGCTTCCGGCCGTCGGACAGCCGCCCATGCGGGCATTTCGCGTCCTTCACGAGGCCGCAGTCACGCATCGTGCGGCTGGACGCTACGACGAGGCCCTGCGCGCCTGCGAGCGGGCCGAGCAGCTCGCGCGTGACGCCAGGCTCGGCGTCGGTCCCGCCCTTCTGGCGACGCGCCTTACCATCTACTTCGACCTCGGCGCGCTGGACGTCGCGCGGGCGCTCCTCGACGCATCGACCCGCGAGGCGGATCCGCCGGCCGGCCGTCGCGCGCAGCGCCTCGCGCTCGAAGCGACCCTCGCGCTCGCGGAGGGAGAGCGACCCGAGGCCGTCGAACGAATGGCCAGCGAGGGCCTCGAGCTCGCCGGGCTCGACACGCCGTCTCGCCAGTCGCTGGTGCACCTGCGCGCGCAGGCGCTTCTGGCGCGCGGTCGCGCCGACGAGGCGGAGCGCATTTCGGTGGAGCTGACGGCGCAAGCGGCCAAGGGCGGCAACCGCGCGCTCGCCGCGCAGGCCATCGCGCTGGCGGCGCGCGCCACGAGCCGCCCGGAGGCCGCCCTGCTCCGGTGGCTCGGGTGCCTCTCGCTGTCGGTCAACGGCACCGCGGCCCGGGTCGAGCACGAGGCGCTGTCCGCGCTCGCGAGCGCCCCGGATCCCATCGGCGCGCTCGCTCGGATGGGCCTGGCGGTCGTTCGGGATCGGCTCGTCGATCGCGCGCCACCGGAGATGCGCCCGACGATGAAGCGCACGCTCCGCACGGTCGAGTCCCGCGCGCTGGCGGTCCACCAGGCGCGGCGCACGGAGATTGATACGGCGCTCAGTCCCGAGATCGCCCGTGCCAAAGAAGAGGTCGGCCTGGTGGGCGAGTCGCCGCTGCTCGCGCGGGCCATCGTCACCATTGGACGCGCGGCTCGCAGCGATACGAGCCTCGTCATTGTCGGCGAGACCGGCAGCGGGAAAGAGCTTTGCGCGCGACTGGCGCACCGCCTCTCGAAACGGCACGCGGGGGCCTTCGTGGCCGTCAACTGCGCGGCAATCCCGGAGCCGCTGCTCGAGGCGGAGCTCTTCGGCCACGAGCGGGGCGCCTTCACAGGCGCCGAGCGCGCGCGCCACGGGCTCTTCGTGGAAGCGCAGGGCGGCGCCCTTTTTTTGGACGAGGTCGGCGAGATGAGCAGCGCGATGCAGGCCAAGCTGCTGCGCGTCCTGGAAGAGCGCGAAGTGCGCCCCGTCGGCGGCAACCGCGCCCGCAAAGTGGACGTGCGAGTGCTGGCCGCCACGCACCGCGACCTCAGCGCGATGGTGGCCGCCGGAACCTTTCGCGAGGACCTCTACTACCGGCTCGCCGCCATCACCGTTCGGCTACCGAGCCTGCGCGAACGCCCCGAGGACATCCCCGTGATCGCGCGGGCCATCTTCGCACGCGAGCCGGGGCTGCAGCTCAAGAGGCTCGACGTCTCGGCGCTCTCCGCGCTCAGCGAGCACTCCTGGCCAGGCAACGTGCGCGAGCTCGCCAACGTGCTCCGGGTAGCGGCTTCGCTCGTCGAGGGAAACATGATCTCCGGAGACGAGCTGCGCGAGGCGATCCGCTCGAGCGCCGGGCGCGCGGCCGTTCCTCCGGAGCGCGCGCTCGACGAGACGAGCGTTGCGGCGCTGCGCGCTCGACACCGCGCGGAGCTGCGTACACTCGTCGGTCGCGCGATTGCCGCCGCCGACGGCAACAAGCTGCGCGCGGCGCGAGCGCTCGGGATCAGCCGGCAGGGCCTGTATCGAATCTTGGCCGAGCTGGGCGAGTGACCCCGCTCCGGACGCGGACGCATGAAGCCGGCGACCAGGCCGAGACGCCGTACGCCCTAGTTCGCCGTGATCTCCACGCGCAGCAGCTTGCGCCCGATGAACAGGTAGTCCCCGTGGCCGAGCTCTTTTTCGGCCTTCAGACGGACGTAGGTCCCATTTCGGCTGTTCAGGTCCGTCAGCGAGAGCTTGCCGACGGCCTCTTCGATCTTGCAATGCGAGGCGCTCATGTAGAGATCGCCGGGGAAGTTGAGGTCGCCGCCCTCGCGCCCGATCTGCAGGCCGCTCCCGCGAGCGCACACCGCCATTCCGGGCGAGCCGCCTTGGAGGATCTGCACGATGCGAAACTGCGACTGATGCTTCGGCGACGAATAGAAATACGTCCCGTCCGGCGCTGGCCCGTCATTGGCCCGCGGCGGCCCATCGATGCGAAAGAGCTGTTCCCCGGCCAGAAACAGGTCACCGGCCAGCACGTCGATCGTGCCGCGGACACGCCAGAAGACGCCATTGAGCGACCCCTCGTCGCGGACGACGAGCTTCCCGTTCCGGTAGAAGAGGTTCGCGTGCCGGGGGAGACGAAGGCGTCGTCCGGAAAGACGAGCTGACCGTTGCGCCCGACCACATGCTGCTCGGCGTTCAGCTGGTAGCTCAAGCCCTCGACGCCCTCGCCGCGGATGAGGATGAGCTTGGCCTTGCCCGGGACCTGCAGCTGCCCGAAAAACTGGGTCCGCGCGTTGAGAATGTCGGGTGGGACCGCGGCACCGCAACGGCCGCAGAACTTGTGCCCCATCGGCACGGGCGTCGAGCACGACTTGCAAACGAAGTTCCTGGCCTGATCGCATCAGCTCCTCCAGAGATAGCTCGGTGCGGGCTCGGGGGCCCGCACGCACGCTCTCCGAAACCTGGCGGTCGAAGGCGCCGGACGACGATACCGCCGATTCGCCGCCTTGGGCACGAACTGCGCTTATCCCGGTCGAGCGGCCGGGTCCAGCCGGTGGCACCGTCGGGCTCTTGCTGGACGACGACCGCCGGGGTTTTAGCTCGTCGGCGGCGAAGAGCTGAAGGGGGGGCCGGCGTCGGCGATCGACTGCGGCCGGCGCGGCCGGCGGGGGCGACGAGGCCTGGTCCATCGCCAGCGAGGCCCCGCATGAGGTGCATGAGGCCGTCCCGATAGCGCTGTACCAATCGCAGCGGCCGCAGACGACGCCGAGCTCGAAATCCATGCGCTCGAAATCAGCGTATCAAGAAAGGTGCCCCCGATTACCAGATGATGCTGAGGCGCTTCTTCGTGTCGCCGAACCCGGCCGCGCTCATCAAGCGAAAGACGATGTGCTCACAGGTGGCAGGGTCCATTTGCCGAAGTCGCGGGAATCGAGGTGGATGTGGCGGTCGTCGCTGACGAGAAACCATCGGTCGGGCTCGATTGTGGCCCGCGTCGGCGGCTCCGGGTGGTCGGACGCGCGCAGCGCCGAGTACGCCATCATACCGAACTCCTCGACCGAACACGTGAGCGGTATGTCCTCGTTGATTCGCGGATCGAAGAGCAGGGCGCTCGGGGGATCGCATCCGCGCGGGCTGGGCGTGCGCGATCCGTCGATGGTGACGACCTCGTCGCGAAGCTCGAATTTTTCGCCCGGGCGAGCCATGGCGCGCGCCACGACGAAGCGGCCCACGGTTTGTGGGTCGTCGCATCGCAGAAGGTAGCCACGCTGGGCCGTCGAGTGGCGTGTGAGGACGACGACGTCGCCGGCGCTCAGCGTCGGCTCGATCGAGGCGGACAGCAGCGGGTCGTCCTTGGGGACCATCCAGACGTCGAAGACGAACAGGTAGAGCACCATGGCGGCAGCGCCGCAGACGCCGACGAACCACGCCACGATCCGGAACCAGGTACGCATGCCGCTACGCCGAGGCTAACGAGGCGCCGGTCAGGTGGGCAAATCGAAGCCGACGGCCGCTCCGGACGGCAAGCGGGCGCCCTCGTCGCCTGGCCCGGGCAGATTTCCGGCGAATACACGACCCCCGTGCGCCTCGACGATCCGTCGCACGATGGCGAGGCCGAAGCCAGAGCCTGAGCCGGCGTTCGGCCGGGCACGCGACGGCTCCCCGCGGACGAACGGCTCGAACGCCCTCTCGGCGAGCCCGGGCGCAAACCCCGGTCCCCGGTCCTCGACGACCAGCCGCACGGCCTCGCGCTCGCGAGAGACGCGTACCCGGAGCGGCTCGGACTCGGGATGCCCGTGGACACGGGCGTTGAGCAGGAGGTTGTGCACGGCACGGGCGAGCAGCGCTGCATCGAAGGCGAAGCTCGCGTTCTCGGCGTCGTGTGCGACCTCGAGCTCGATGGCGGGTGGTGTCGGCTCGTCGGCGATACGGGACCGCAGCCATGGGGCGAAGACGTGCGTCTCCTTGCGTAGATTGGCCAGGCCCGTCCGGGTCACGTCCAGGAGGTCGCCGAGGATGGAGTCGATTGACGTGAGCTGCCCCTCGACTTCGTCGAGCGCGCCCGCCGGGGACCGTTCGACCGAGCCCTCGACGTGCGGCAGCCGGTCGCGGGCTATCTCGAGCGCGACGCGCGCGCGACCCAGCGGGGATTGCAGCTCGTGGCTGATGGCGCCCAGCAGCTCGCGCTGTCCACGGACCATCGCTTCGACGCGATCCGCCATCCGGTTGAATGCGACCGCCACGTCGCGGACCTCGACCGCTACCCAGCGGCGCTGCCGGCCCGCGTCCGTGCGGAACGCGAGGTCGCCGCTGCCGAAGCGATCCGCCGCGTGGGCGAGCTGCTCGAGGGGCCGCGCGAGCTTGTCAGCTACGCGACCCGCCATCACCGACAGCACGGCATGCACGAGCCCGAGCGCGAGCACCAGGCGCCACCACGCCCAGGCGGCGGGCCGCGGCCCGAGGCGCTCCATCTCCAGCGCTCCGACCAGCGCACCGCCGCGCGCGACCGGAATGAACATGTGCTGCGGGCCGTCCGGGGCGATGGCCCCCCCATGCTCGGCGATGCGGCGCACGCGGGAGGGAAGCGAGCGCGGCTCGCCCACGAGGCGAACCTCGAAGCCGGTCACGTCGCGCACTTCGCCGACGTAGGCTCGAACGGCGTCCGGGTCGTCCCATAGGCTCGCGAGCCGGGCACCGACGTTGCGCGCCATGGCCTCCACGCCCGATGCGGGCTCGGGCCGTGTCGTGATTCCGACCAGGGCGCTCGTCAGGATCGCGAGCGCGATGGCGCCGAAGAACCAGGTGAACAGCCGGAAGCGGAGCGTACGCGGGCCGCGCATGCCGAGGATCTTGCGACAGCCAGAGTCGGGGGGGTGCTCTTTTACGAGGGCTTTACGAGCACGTACCCGACGCCACGCACCGTACGGATGCGCTTCGGCTCCCGCGCGTCGTCACCGAGCTTGTGGCGCACGTGCGACACGTGCACGTCGAGCGACCGATCCACGCTCGGGTCGTACTTGTCCCCTTTCGGGAGGACCATGTTGGCCAGCTCTTCGCGGGTCACCGTCTCGCCGGCTCGCCGCGCGAGCGCGACGAGCACTCGCAGCTCGAACGAGGTGAGCTGCAGCTCGCGTCCGCGAAGGCTCGCCTTGTGCGCAGGAACGTCGATGACCGAGATCGCCGACCTCCACTCGATCGTGCGCGGGGGTGGATGGGTGCGGCGAAGGACGGCGCGCATGCGCGCGAGCAGCTCGCGCGGGTTGAAGGGCTTGGGCACGTAGTCGTCGGCGCCGATCTCCAGACCGACGACGCGGTCGTTGTCGTCGCCGCGTGCCGTCAGCATGACGATTGGTACCGGGTGCTCGATTCGAATGCGCCGGCAGACTTCGAAGCCGTCGATGGTCGGCAGCATGACGTCGAGCAGCACGATGTCGAAGGCCTCGGAGGCGAGCCGCTCGAGAGCGCTGACGCCGTCCTCGACGTGTGCGAGCGCAACGCCGTGGGAGCCGAGGTAGTCGGAAAGGAGCCGGGCGAGCTCACGATCATCGTTGACGAGGAGAGCGCGCATCCCGGCCTCACTCCACGCGCTGCGCGTCGGCTGCGGCGCGCACGAAGTTCTGCGCGCGTAGCGTCAAGGGCCCCTCGGGGTGCGCTTGCAACCAGCGCCGAAAGGCCGCGACGGAAGCGTCGTAGTCGCCGTGGCGGTAGCTCGCGATGCCGAGCGCGTAGTCGCCGGGGTACGCCGGATCGATCGCCGCGAGGCTCTTCACGTGGTCCAGTCGCCACGCCTCCACGGCCAGACGACTCGCCTCGGCGATGGCCGTGCAAGCCTTGGCGTCCTGCGCGCCGCGACGCGCGGCCGCAAGCGCCTCACGCATGCCTCGAGAGACGTGGGGGGTCGCGAGGTAGAAGGCATAAAGCGCTCGCTGTTCGTCGAGCGTCGGTTCGAGGCCCGGCCTGTGCTCGAGCCCGACGAACGTATTCCACATCAGCTTGTACATCGTTCGAAGCGCTGGCTCGCGCGGTGCCAGCGCGTGCCCCGTGCACCAGCCCTCCGTCGTCATGGTTCGCACGAAGCCGCCTGCGAGGGCGAGGAGCTCGGGCGACTGCACCCCCGTCGCCTCGAACCTGCCGACCTCCGCGACAAACCCCTCGAGCTGGACGGCGCGCAGCGCGAGAAGCGGCCCGTCGCCGGCGGCGAGCGCGTCGACGAGCGCCGCGTTCACCTTGCCGCGGGCTTCCCCGAGTCGGCTCACATCGGCGTCGCTCGCTTCGAGCGAGTGAAAGTCCCGCAGCGCGGACCCGAGCGCCCTCACCGGGCCCGGCAACGCCTCGCGTCGCGCTCGCTCGGCCGCGTCGCGATCCGCGGCGATCGTCCGCGCGAGCGCGGCTGAATCGACGACCGGCACGGGAATCGAGGCCGGGGGCGTGCTGCGGGGCAAAAGGAGCATGCCGAGACACGCTGCCGCGCCAATCGGGATGAGCGCGAGCCACAGCGCGTCGCGAAGCTCGCGATCACGCGGAAAGGCGACCATCGCACCCAATGCTATCATCGGGCTTTCGGGAGGAGAAAAACCCAACGTGGTCGAGCTACGCCGCCATCAGCGCACGCCGATTGACGTGGCCGTCGAGTTCCTCGCGAAGGGATCCAAGGAACGCTTCTCTGGTCGCGCCATGGATATCTCTCTCGGTGGGATGTTCGTCGAGACGTCGACCCCGGCCGCGTTTGGCGCCGAGCTAGTCCTTCACGTGCTCCTGCCGGGGCAGAAGGCGCCGCTCGCGTTGCCCGCGGTCGTGCGCTGGACCCGCGCCGACGGAATGGGTCTGCAGTTCGGGCTGCTCGGCGCGCGAGAAACGCACGCCATCACGGCGCTGTCGACGAAGGCTCCCTGAAGTCCACCGCGATGTCTGCCGAGCCACCGTGGATGAAGCGCGCTCTGTATATGGAAGGCGCTGCACACGCGTTGACCTCGGGTGCCACCGGCGGTTCGAACCTCGCCGAGCGCACCGTGCCGTCGCCGCGAAGAGCCAGGTGAAGCGTCGTGCTGACCGATACGGTGACGTTCGCTGCGCTCGGGCGCTCCGCGAAGCAGGCGCGAACCGCTGCGGCCATGGTCGTTTCCGCGTTCGCATTGGCCAGCGGGCCTTGAGGAGCAGCGCCGCCGGAAGCCGTGCGCGACTCGCTGTGCGACGACGACGAGAGGACCGTCGTCGGGCGAACCTCGCCCGAGTTCCATGCGTGAAGCGGGCACCACCGCCGGAGCGGGTGTAAAGGCCTTGGCCTGCGCGAACGAGCCCAGCGCCACCGGAGCGCGAACCTGCGCCGCGTCATGCGTGACGCTCAGCGTCCCCTGCGCATCGTCCGCCGCGAACTCCGCGTGCGCCGGAGCTGTCACCAGAGTGCCCGAGGTCGAACCGATGCGTGGGGCCTCGCCCACGGATACGACCCCCTCGTTCAGGTCGACGACCACCAAGTCCGAGGTCCGCCAGTCCGGCAACGACCCGCTGCTCGCGCGCTGCCGCTCGACTCTCAAATGGGTCCCGTGCACCGCGACGCGCGAGCGCTCGACGTCCACGGCAAATGCCTCGCCCTGCGGCACCGGAACCACCTGGGCTTCGATACTGCCCCTCTCGAGCGAGAGAACGAGCGCGCCCTGGACATGCGTCACCGCCGCCCGCGTGCTGCGTTCGAGCGCGAACGTCACCTTGCCCGCGCGCTCGACGGTAACTCGCGCGCCACCCCGGGCCTCCACGACGTCGTCCTTGCGAAGCACGGCCCCGACGCCGGTCGGCTTCCCGTTGACCAGGAGGTCGCCGTCCCCGTCGATCGAGACGACGCTGCCCGCGGGCTCTTCGGCGGCCGCCCGCACTGCCTCGAGCGGAGCTTGCTCGTGCGTGCGCCCGAAGACCAGCGCGGCCGCCGCAGCGGCGGACAGGATGGCCGCCCCAGCCGTCCAGGCGAGACGCGATGCGCGTCCGGTCGAACGCGCGGCCGCCTCCTCCCGCTCGATTCGGTCGAAGAGCTTGCGGTCGACCTGTCTCCAGTCGACAGGTGGCGCGGGCCTTCGCCCCAGATCCTGGCGCGCCTCGCGGAGCAGGCGCTCGAAGGGGCTGCTCACGTCTCGCCTCCCAAGCCGGAGGCCTTCGAGAACGTGAGCTGCATCCCGGCCAGGGCCGGCTCCTCGGCGAGCATCGCCTCGAGCTCGCGCCGAGCATAGAAGAGGCGCGTCCGTACCGTGAGGACCGGAGCGCCGACGATCTTCGCGATTTCACCCGGGGCGATGCCCTCGAGCTCGTGAAGTACGAAGACGATGCGCTTCTTGTCGCCCAGCCTACCGAGCAGACGGCCGAACGCCCGGACCCGCTCTCGGCGCTCGGCGTCCTCGTCCGGGGCGATGTCGCTGCTCCGTACGACGGAGTCCGCGGCCGGCTCGTCGGCGAAGACCGGTCGGCTCTTGGCCGCCCGTCGGTACATCAGGACGACGTTGACCGTGACGCGGTGCAGCCACGTGCTGAACTTCGACTGCCCGCGGAAGTCTCGCAGGCTCTTGTAGACCTGGACGAACACTTCCTGGATGACGTCTTCCATGTCGCTTCGCGGTCCCAGCATTCGGTAAACGAGCCGAGCGACATCACTGCGATGGTGCTCGTAAAGTTCACGAAAAGCAGGGGTCTCACCGGCAGCGGCGCGCGCGATGAGTCGGTCTTCGTCGAGCATGCGCGGCTTCACCCCGCGAGAGGACGGACCGCGATACACGAGCCCCGGGAGCGGCGCGGCCATGGCCGCTTGAACCATCGTGGCACCCACCAATCATAGTTGGGTGCACGACTCCAATCGTCATTCAACGGGCCGTCGGCCGATGGAGTGCGATGTGTGCAGCGGGCGGGGGCGGTTAGCGAGGTCACGCAGGTCGAGAGCAATCAGAGCCAGGACGGCAATGGCGGCGACGAGGAGCATGATTGCAGGTTGCACGCGCCGCACCGCGTGGCCCAATTCCCTGCCCTAGTTTGTGTTTCGGGGGCCCTCCCCCGAAACGGGCCTACGGGCTAGAACAGCGAGCGCAGGTCGGTCTTCTCCTGCTTCTTCTGCTCCAAGAGGTAATTCACCGCCCGAAGAATCCGCGTCTTGGTGGGCCCGCTGATCTCCCCACCGCGGAGGGCGGCCTCGATGGCGCGCGGCGTCACGGGCCGGCCGGTACGGGGCTTTCGGGTCTCCTTCGGAGCGTTCTCCCCGCCCTCTCCGGCCGCGCCGCGCGCCTTGCGCTTGCTGAGCCGGATGAGCCGGTCCTCCACCTGCAGCGCCTCGAGCCGACACGAGACCGCGAGGATGCGGCGGCGGTCGAGCTTCTTGGCGGCGATGAACTTGGCGAACTTGGTCTCGGCGGGTTCCGTCATGGTCGATTGCCTCGGCGATTTCCGTCAGATACGGCCGCGCAACCTACCTTCCACCTCGGGCCTGCGCAAGGGGGCGGGCAGGACCGGCCCCGGCGGCGTCGCGGCGTCGACGGGGTGGCCGGGGTATGCCATCAGAGATCGGACCATGCCGCCCATCTACGTCGTCGCCGCAGCACGCACTCCGATCGGCTCGTTCCTGGGCTCGCTTGCCTCCGTCCGAGCGCCTGACCTGGGCGCGGTGGCCATCAAGGGAGCGCTCCGCCGGGCGAAGCTTTCGCCGGATGCCATTCAGGAAGTCTTCATGGGAAATGTGTTGTCGGCGGGAATCGGCCAGGCTCCGGCCCGCCAAGCGGCCATCGCGTCCGGGATACCGAACACGGTTCCCGCGACGACGGTCAGCAAGGTCTGCGGCTCGGGGATGCAGGCGGTGATTTTCGGCGCGAAGACCATCGCCGCCGGCGACGCCGACCTGGTTGTGGCGGGCGGAATGGAGTCGATGTCGAACGCTCCCTACTACCTCGAGAAGGCGCGCACGGGATACCGAATGGGGGACGGCAAGATCGTCGATGGGATGATCTTCGACGGTCTCTGGGACCCGTACTCCCAGGCTCACATGGGGACCTTCGGCGACCGCTGCGCAGCCGAGTACAAGTTCTCGCGAGAGGAGCAGGACGAGTTTGCGGTCGGGAGCTTTCGGCGCGCCCTCGCGGCACAAAAAGAGGGCCAGTTCGACGCCGAGATCGAGCCGGTCGTGGTGCCTGCCAAGAAGGGCGAATCGGTCGTCGTCAAGGCAGACGAGGGTCCCGCCAAGGGCGACCCGGCGAAGTTCGCCAGCCTCAAGCCCGCCTTCTCGAAGGACGGTACGGTCACGGCGGCAAACGCCTCGAGCATCAACGACGGCGCGAGCGCGATCGTCCTCGCGAGCGAGAAGGCCGTTCGCGAGCGAAAGCTCGAGCCACTGGGGCGCATCGTCGGCTACGGCGGCGCCGCGCACGCCCCCGAGTGGTTCACGACCGCTCCGGCCAAGGCGATCGACGGGACCTTGTCTCGTTTGGGCCTGAAGAAGGAAGAAGTCGATCTCTACGAGATCAACGAGGCGTTTGCCGTCGTGGCCATGGTCTGCACCAAGCTCTGTGGGCTCGATCCGCAGCGTGTCAACGTGCGAGGCGGAGCCGTTGCGCTCGGTCACCCGATCGGCGCGACCGGGGCTCGGCTCCTCACCACGCTGCTCTACGCCATGAAGGACCGTGGAGCGAAGCGTGGCCTGGCGAGCCTCTGCATCGGCGGCGGCGAGGCGCTCGCCGTCGTCGTGGAGCGCTAGAGAGAGCGTGGCGCATCGGCCGCGCGCGGTGTCCCGCTCGCTCGAGCTGTTTCCGGCGCGGACGCCGACGCTGCCGCCCGCCACGCACACCAACAGCTACGCGATCGGCGCTCGCGAGGTCGTGCTCGTCGAACCGGCGACGCCGTACGCCGACGAGCAGCGCGCGTGGATCGACTGGGCCCGGTCGCTGCCGTCGCAGGGGCGTACGCCGGTCGCGATTCTCGTGACGCACTACCACCCCGACCACGTGGGCGGCATCGACGTGCTGTCGAGGGAGCTCGAGCTCCCCGTGTGGGGCCACGCCGAGACGGCAAAGCGCGTCCCGGTGCCGCTTTCACGCTGGCTCGCCGACGGCGACGCCATCGTCCTCGAGGGTCCCGCGCCCGAGAGCTGGCGCGTCCTTCACACGCCCGGGCACGCCCCCGACCACCTGTGCTTGTTCGAGCCGCAGCAGGGGGCGCTCGTCGTCGGCGACATGGTCGCGAGCGTCGGTACCATCCTCATCGCCCCCGACGACGGCGACATGCGGGCGTACCTCGAGCAGCTCGATCGGCTCGCGCGCCTCGACGCCCAGCTAGCCCTGCCCGCCCACGGCGAACCCATCGCCGCGCCGACCACCCTCTTCAGGCATTACATCGCGCACCGCCTCATGCGCGAGTCGAAGGTGCTTCTCGCGCTGGGCAGGCACCCGTCCGGCGCCACCGCGCACGAGCTCTTGCCGGGCGCGTACGATGAAGTCCCGTCGGCCACCTGGCCGCTCGCTCTCCTCAGCGTGACGGCGCACCTCGCCAAGCTGGTCGAGGACGGCCTCGTGCGCTGCGCTCGCGAGGGCCCGGAACCGCGCTACTTTGTCGCCGAGGCGGCACGATGAACGCTCGCGACTGGGAGACGGCTTTCTTCGCGATGGGCGCGGTCCTCGGCGAGCCGCTGGAGTGCTCGGTCGCGTCGGCGGGCGAGCCCTCGACGCCCGAAGCTGCGGAGCTGGTGCGCGCGCTCCGGTCTTCGTCTCGCGAGCGAAGGGCTCGGGCCATCGCGCGGACGGCGGCGCAGGTCGCGCGGGAGGTAGACGGGATGGAGCTCCAATGAACCCTCCGCGGGCTCGTGTCCTCCGGCAGGCGGTCGCGCAGGGCAGCAAGCCGCTGCTGGGCGAAGGTGCATCGGGGACGCAGCGCAGCCGCATCGTCCGCGAGGAGATCGAGGGCCGGCTCGCGGGCGAGCGCATCGTGCGGGAGGCGCGCGAGAAAGCGGAGGAGATCCTCGCTCGCGCTCGGGAGGATGCCGCGGTCGCGGTAGAGCGCGCGTCCCTGGCCGCGCGGGAAGACGCCGACGCGCAGCTCGCGGCGCGCTGGCTGGCGTTGCGACAGGCCGAGAGCGACAAGCTGGGGCAGGACGCCGACCGGGTCGTGTCGGTTGCCGTCGTCCTGGCCGAACGGCTACTCGGTGCTGCGCTCGAGCTGGCCCCGGCAAAAGTCACCGATCTGGCACGAGCGGTGCTCGAGGAAGCGCGCGGGGCGCGACGCGCGACGATTCGAGGCGCATCCCACGGATGCGCGGGCCCTGCGGCGTGATCTCCAGGCCGCCGGCCTCGCGGTGCAAGCCGTCGAGATACGCGAAAGCGAAGCGCTTGCGCGCGGAGAGCTCGTCCTTCACACCGATCTGGGAACCATAGATGCCAAGCTCGCCTCGCGACTCGACCGACTCGCCGAAGCCGTCCGCGATGCCCTCACGTGAGCCCGGGGGCGAACCCGCGGCGACCGCGTCCGCTCGGTCGCTCTCGTGGCGCACCAACGCATGGCTCTTCGCGGCGACGCTCGCGAGCGCCTTCGTGACCTGGATGGAAATGTACGAGCCGGCGCCCTCGACGCTCGGGGCGCTCCACGCGCTGCAATACACGGGCGCCCTCATGACCATCCTCCTCGCGCACGAATTCGGGCACTACGTCGCGGCGCGCATCCACAAGGTCGACGCCTCGCTCCCGTACTTCATCCCGATGCCGCTCGTCTCGCCGTTCGGCACGTTCGGTGCCGTCATACGGATGCGCAGCGTCATTCCGACTCGACGCGCGCTCCTCGACATCGGCGCCGCGGGTCCACTCGCGGGTCTCGTCTTCGCGATTCCTCTTTACGCTTGGGGGGTCGCGCACTCGCGTGTGGTCGCGATCGACGCCGGCGACGGCGACTCGATGCGCCTCGGCAGCTCGCTGCTCGCGCGGGCGCTCGAGCGCCTCTACGCTCCACCGA
The DNA here is from genome assembly GCA_963720145.1 of uncultured delta proteobacterium. Classification (GTDB taxonomy): domain Bacteria; phylum Myxococcota_A; class Polyangia; order Polyangiales; family Polyangiaceae; genus Palsa-1150. Next base: position 168,248 of record CAVREO010000020.1, on the reverse strand, counting down.
TCCCCGAGGGAATGGACATCACTCTGTCGCCCGTCGCGTTTGCGGCCTGGGTCGGGATGTTCGTGACGATGATCAACCTCTTGCCACTCGGACAGCTCGACGGCGGTCACGTCGCGTTCTCGCTCTTCGGCCCGCGTCAGAACACCATCGCCCGCTGGGTTCATCGCTCGATGCTGGCGTTCTTCTTCGTCGGGGTGGTCAGTTTCGTCGCGCGCGACGAGCGAGCGGGGCTCGGCCTCTGGCACATCGGCCGTCACGTCAACAACTCGCTCCTCTGGCTCACGCTGTTCGAGGGGCTCGCCATACTCGGCACGTTCTCCGCGCCCTCTCGGGTTCGCTCGGTCGACGAAAACAAGGCCCCGCTCGACAACCGCACGCGCGTGTTCGCGACACTGAGTCTCGCGCTGCTCGCCTGGGCCCTGCGCGAGAAGGCCTCGCTGCTGCTCTGGGGCGCCTGGTTCGTGGGCCTCGGCGTTCTCCTCGCGATGGAGGCCCGGTGGGGCGCGCTGCGAGCGTCGAGCGCGCTGCTCGATCACCCGCCCACGGGTGCGGCTCCGCTGTCGGTCCGCCGGGCGGCGCTGGCCATCCTCACGCTCGCCTTCTTCGCCTTGCTCTTCATGCCCACGCCGATTGCGCTCTGACGGGGCTGGCTAGACCTTGACCTCGTAGTCCTCGATGACAGGGTTCGCGAGGAGCTCGTCGGCCATCTTGCGGAGTCGCCGCTCGAGGTCGGGCGCGCGGGCATGCGCCTCGTCGATCTCCGATCTCGACGACCTTGCCTATGCGAACCTTCTTCACGCCCTCGAAGCCGAGCTTCCCGAGAGCGTGGCGAACGGCATCGCCTTGCGGATCGAGCACCTCCGGCTTGAGCCGCACGACCACCGCTGATTTTCATCGTCCGCCTCGGATCCCGAGGTTCTTCGCGATGCGGGCGAGAGGGGGGCTCGTGTCGGGAACGAAGGTCTCTCCCGTGATCTGTTCGAAGGCCGCGATGTAGCGCTCGGCGGCGCCGACGCGCACCTCGTCGGTCATCGGCGGGGCGGGGCCGTCGCCCTTGTAGCCCTGCGTGAGGTACCAGCGTCGAACGAAGTCCTTGTCGAGCGGCTCGGGGTCCTGGCCGGCGCGCAGGCGCTCCTGGTAGGTCGCTTGCTGCCAGAAGCGCGACGAGTCCGGAGTGTGAATCTCGTCGATGACGACGAGCTTCCCCTCGCTAGTGCGGCCGAATTCGTACTTCGTGTCCACCAGAATGAGGCCGCGTTCGGCACACATCCGCTGTCCGGTCGCGAAGAGCTTCATCGCGAGATCGGCGGCTTCGTCGAAATCTTCGAACCGTCACCTTTCCGGTGGCGAGGATCTCCTCGCGCGAGCCGCTGACGTCGTGCTCCCCCTTCGGGGCCTTGGTCGTCGGCGTGAGGATCGGCTCGGGCAGCTGCTGGTGCTTCTTCAGGCCGTCGGGCAGCTGGTGACCGCAGAAGACGCGCACGCCGCGCTCGTAGTGCGTCCACAAGCTGGTCGACGTCGTGCCCGTGGCGTAGGCGCGGACCACCATCTCCACCAGAATGGGCGTGCACTCGACGCACTCGAGGACGTTCGGATCCGGCACGCGCACCATATGGTTGGGCGTCACGCCCCGCGTGCGCTCGAACCACCAGCCGGCCAGCCGATTGAGCACCTGCCCCTTGAAGGGCACGGTGCCGAGCACGCGGTCGAACGCGCTGATCCGGTCGGTGACGACAATGAAGCGCCGCGCCTGGCCGTTCTGCCCGGTCGTGTAGTTGTCGCGGACTTTCCCTTCGTACTTCTCTCCCAGCGACGTGAAATCGGTTCGCTCGAGGCACATGCCGAGCGCGCTCTGGAGAATTGCGGCGGCAACCATTGCGGGTTGCTACTAGCGCATCGGGCCCGCAGCGGGGAGGGGGTGTCTCGTCCCTCGCGATTTCGGCGGACAGGACGGCTACGGGGGGGCCGCCCCTGTGGAGAAAACTTTGCGCGTTTCCCCGCGCCTGCACGGACTCTCAGGCTTGTCCGGCGGGCTCTTCATGCACAGCATAGGGGCGCACCGCCGATGCTGCCTGTCGACTCGATCGTCCGCGAGCTCCAGACTGCGATTGCCGTGATGGCGTCGGATGCGGACGCGTCCGGTGAGCGCGCCGCGTTGGCGATGCCGCACGAGCGGTTCGAGCAGCTTCGCGCCGAGGCAGCCGCCACGTGCCGCGCGGCGCGCGGAGCCCGGGTGGCCGCGATGCAGATCGAGGCCGCATCGAGCGACGCGCGGGGGGCCAAGCACATCATCGACTTGCTCAGGCGCGCGGTGCACGACTATCCGGACGAGCCGCACGCCGCCTGAAGGGCGCGCGGCATCGCCGATGCACCCCAGCGGGGCATGGCGGGCCTCTCGATCGAGGTCGTGCTCCTCGCGCTCTTCTCCTTCACGCTCGCGCTGGCGGCTGTGACCGTCTTCAGGAGAGTTTGGGAGCAGAAGCACGGCGTGCCCAGGGGTTGAGGGAGCACGGCGATCGCCCTCGAGAGGCGCACGGCGCTCTCTTGGTCGAGGGGTCCGCTTGTCGGTCGCCAGCATCATGGGGCCGGCTTTCGGCCAATTCGCCACCCTCATGGGGCCACCTATTCGCCAGGGTCATGGGGCCACCCGCACGGTGGCGTGACCTGATTCGTGTTGCCGCGCACGTTCGTTGCGGGTCGGATGTGCCGGCTCGATGATGGCCATCAAGGAAGACGCGCGGAATCGTTCGGCACGGCGATGGCCATCAACGGGCGTGCGTGTACGGTCGCACGCCCGATGATGGCGTCGCTCAGAAGATGTCGTCGTCGAGGGGATTCAGAGAGTCGTCGGCGTCGATGTACAGGTCGAGGTCGCGGTCGAGGCAGTCGAGGCGGCGCAGGATCCTGCGGACGGCACGGTCGATGGGGTCGCCGGTGGGCTCGCAGGCGAGATGGGGGTGAGCCGCGACAAGGGCGTTGCGAGCGAGGGCTGCGGCGGCAGCGAGCGCGGCGACGGCGGCGCGCTCGGGAGCGCGGATGAGGGTGATGACAGGAGGAACGAGCCGGGTCACGAGCGGTCCTCCGGGGCGAGCGTCTTGACGACGCGCGAGACAACGTCGCGGTCGACGGCTTTGCGTTTCTTGCGAGCGGCGGCTCGGAGGCACGCGGTGGCGATGCGATTGAGATCGCGCAGCGAGCCAGCCGTCGCCTCGTGAAGGAGGGCTACGGCGTCAGAGGCGAAGAGCTCGCGCGAGCCCGCGGCGCGCTCGAGTCGAAGCCGGACGTAGTCGGCCGTGTCCTCCGGGGCGATCGGGTCGATGACCAGCCGGCGATGCAAACGGGAGTAGAGGGATCGATTGCGCCGGAGGCGCAATCGGTCTTCGAGATCCGAGAGGCCGACGAGGACGAGCGAGAGGAGTGCCTTGGAGTCCCAGGCGTAGTTGAGCAGGATGTGCAGATGGTCGAGGGTGTCCTGATGAAGCAGGTGCGCCTCGTCGAGGAGAAAGACGGGGTGGAGTCGCTCTTTGGCAAAGTCCTCGACCTGGACGGTGACGGCGTAGAAGACGGCGGCGGCGGTGGCACTGGGCTGCAACCCGAGGGCCAGACAGAGCTGGCGATAGAAGTCGCGCCGGCCGAGGGTGGCGTTATGGCAGTAGGTGAGCCGGAATCGATCGGCGGCAAGCGCATGCCTCAGAGCGCGCAGCACGCACGTTTTTCCGACTCCGGGCTCGCCGGTGAGCACGACGCTCTCGCGGGCTTCGATGGCTTCGACCAGCTCGTCGAGCAGATCGCGCTTGCTGGGCGGAAGCCACAGGCTGGCATCGTCGATCTCCTTGGTGAACGGCTCGGTGGAGAGCCCGAAGTGATCGAGGTGAAAGCTCATGTCGGCTCCTTGTCGTCGCCCGCGCGGCGTCCGAGGGCACGGTCGAGCAAGGCGGAGGGCGGGTCAAAAGGGACGCGCGCCGGGTGGGGCGTGTCCAGGTTGGAGACGCTCCGTGTGCGTCGCGCGTTTCGAATCGGGTCGACGGGCGCGAGTACGAAACGCTTGCCCTCGTGCTCGATCCAGGGTGGCGCGTCGGGCTCGGCGAGCGAGCGCGCGACAGTAACGAGGCGGCCGGCGAGAAAGTGAAGCGAGGTCTCCCAGTCCTGTCCCTCCATGGCGAGGGTGTTGTCGCGTCGGACGCGCCGGCGCGCGCGGATCGTGAGCGCGTCGATGAGGCGCTTCTCGTCGAAGGCGTCGGTCGGACGCGGGGCGGAGGCGAAGACGTCGGCGGGTGTCTTGCCCATGAGGGCCGCGTGCGGGGCTCGGTGGTAGTGCTCGTCTAGGAACGCGCCGAGGCGGACATTGAGATCGTGAAGCGAGCCGAGCGAGCCGGCGAAGTCGAGACAACGCTCCCGGAGGGTGCGCCAGAAGCGCTCCATCTTGCCGCGCGCAGGCGCGTCGTAGGGGCGCGGATGCACGAGCGCAGTGCCCATGCGCGCGCACGCGAGCGAGAGGGCCTGTCCGCGGTAGGTCGAGCCGTTGTCAAGGTAGAGCGCGTCGGGAGGTCCGTACTTGCGAAGAGCGCGGACCAGGAGCGCGAGCATGTCGACCTCGCGCTCGGAGTGCATCGCCTCGAGGGCCACGACGTAACGGGAGGCGTCGTCGAGAAGGGCGTGGACGCGTACGGGTTTAGGGACGTCGCCGATGCGCAGCGGGGACCCGTGACAGACGTCTCCCTGCCAGAGCGCCCCCGGACGCTCGGCCTGCCACCGGAGCCGGATCTTGCCGCGCCCGGCTGCGCCGCGCAGAGACACGCGGTCGAGGCCCTTGTCGGCGAAGAGCCGCCGGAGGGTCGACGCGCTGACGGCGCCGCGCTCGAGTCGGCCGTCGGCGACGAGCGTGTCGACGATGAGGGTGACCGAGGCGTTGGGATGCTCCTCTCGAATGCCCACGATGAGCGCCTTTTGCTCGTCGGTCAGCTCGCGTGCTCGTCCCTTGTCCTTGCGCGGTTGGGGGCGCAGCGCCTCCAACCCCCCATCGCGGAATGCGTAGTACCAGCGCTCGAGCGTCGCGATCGAGTAGGTCTGCGGCGAATGCGCCCGCGGAGGCCGGAAGCGCTGCGTCGTGAGCTCCAGGAGCGCCGCGCGTAAGTCGCCGCGCTCCAGCTCCCGGCGCACCAGGGGGCCGACAATCTGCGCGCGGTACAGCGCGATCGCTTCGGCGGGATCTTTGGGAGTCAATTCGTCCATCGGAAGGGCCTTTCCGCGCCTGATTGAGCGCGCGGGCCGAGACCATCCGAGCCGCCCTCGCCGCGCAGCAATCCATCACGGTGGACGAGTCCAGTGGCGGGCGCGCGGGCGGCGCGCCCCTCACGGAGCGTGCGCAGCGCCGGCGAACACGCGCAGGTCGAGCGACGCGTCGGCTGCCGCCGGGGCGTACGCGACGAGCGTCATGGCGATGCGCTCCGCGACCTGACGGAGGCCCCAGTCGGGCGGGTTGCCCCGGACGCAGCTCCATAGCCGCGACTGTCCGCCGGCGCGCACCCATCGGCGCAAGGTCGGCCACGCGGCGGTCTCCCCATGTCCGCCCGCCTCCCGCCGGATGTCCACGACCCGGTCGCCGGCTCCGAAGCGAAACAGCGCTAGGGCAATCGCCGCCCCGCCGAAGTGCCGGCGGCGCACCACGCCGCGAGGCACCACGACGACCACCGCGTCGCAGCGACGGCACCGGTACCGGCGAACGGCCATCACCCGCATCACCGCCGGCGTCCCGACCGAGGTCGGACCGCGCACCTGCCGCAGCCGCAGGCCATGGCCGACAATCCCGAGCGGCCGGCCTACCGGCCGGCCTGCCCCCTCGCAGCATGGGCAGCGGGCCGGCCGGACCTCGTGAACCCCCGGCACACGCTCCGCCCAAACGTTGACATCGAAGATGGAATGAACGACGTGAGAAGAGCTCCGTGCTTCCAATGCCTCTGGAGCACGACGAGAGGGCGGCTTTCCAGGGCGAGCCCTCTCGTCACCTTTTTCCGGCCGACGTCGTGCCGATGCTCCGCCTCCGAACCCGGCCCTACGACAATCGGGGGCCCACGGCCCAATCCACGTCCGTGATGGGCGGCAGGACGAAGACCGCCGGAGCGACCCTCAAAGAGTCGGATCGAAAACGTCCCTCACGCCGTCATCCCGTGTGCGCGGTAACAATTCGCCAGGGTCATGGGGCCACCTCGTCGCCATCGTGATGGGGCCACCCCCATCGGGGTCGACGGGGAGCCCGGACACGACGACCGGAAGACAAGGCACGGTGCCAAACGACGACGGCGCGGGACGCCGTCGGGAGGCGCCGATGAGCTTTCGGGAGTTGACCATGGTGGACATCAGGGAAGTGCTGCGCCGCCTTCAGGCGGGCCAGAGCGCGCGCCGGATCGCGCGCGACGGTGTGGTGGATCGGAAGACGGCGGGTCGGTACATCGAGGCGGCCCGGAGCTGCGGGGTCGTGCCGGAGACACCGCTCGACGACGGGCTCGTCGCGGAGATCGCGCAGAGGGTGCAATCGCGGCCGCTGTCGCCGCCGTCGGAGGCGTACAAGCTGCTGGAGGCGCACCGCCCGCGCATCGAGCACTGGCTCGGAGGCGAGCGGCCCCTTCGGCTGGTGCGCGTGCAGGAGCTGCTGGCACGCGACGGGATCGTGGTTGCCTACACGACGCTGCGCCGCTTCGCCCACGCGCAGCTCGGCTGGCGCGAGCGCCCACCCACGGTCCGCGTGGACGACCCGCCGTTGGGCGAGGAAGCGCAAATCGACTTCGGTCACGTGGGCCACATCGAGGTCGAGGGCAAGCGCCGCAAGCTCTGGGCGCTGGTCGTGACGTTGTCGGCGAGTCGCTACAGCTTCGTCTGGCCGCTGCTCACGCAGACCACCGAGGCGCTCTGCGAGGGTCTGGATGCTGCGTGGCGTTTCTTCGACGGGATGCCCAAGCGCCTGGTGCCAGACAACATGAGCTGCGCCGTCGTACGGCCCGACGCGCAGACGCCGGGGCTGCAGAGGGCTTTTCTGGAGTACGCGCAGGCGCGCGGGATCTTCGTCGACCCGGCACGAGTGCGCCGCCCGCAGGACAAGCCGCGTGTGGAGAATCAGAATCGCCTACGTGCGCGAGCGTTGCTTCGACGGCGAGACCTTCGCGTCGGTGCCGGATGCTCGGGACCACGCTGAGCGTTGGTGCCGCGAGGTCGCCGGCGCTCGCGTCCACGGGACCACGCGCCGCGTGCCTCGCGAGGTCTACGAGACCGAGGAGAAACCTCAGATGCAGCCAGCGCCGGTCGCGCCCTTCGACGTGCCGACTTGGACGCGGCCAAAGTGCATCCCGACCACCACGTGCAGGTGGCCCACGCGCTGTACTCGGTGCCCACCGCGTACCTCGGTCAGCAACTCGACGTGCGGATCGACCGCAGCAGCGTGCGCCTGTACCGCGGCAGCGAGGTGGTGAAGCTGCATCCGCGCGTGGCGCCAGGCAAACGCTCGACCGATGCGAGCGACTACCCTGTTGGCAAGGCCGACTACGCGATGCGCAGCGTCGAGCGCGTCGGGGCCCAGGCCAAGGCACGTGGCGTCCACGTCGCCGACTTCGTCGCGCGGCTGCTATCCGGCCCATTGCCGTGGACGCGCATGCGCGCCGCGTACGCGCTGCTCCGCCTCTGCGACCGCTACGGCGCCGACCGTGTGGATGCACTGTGCGCTCGTGCGATCGAATTCGAGGTGCTCGACGTGCGTCCCATCGAGCGGATGCTCAAGACGGCCGCGCAGATCGAGACCCAGGCGGTCGCTCGCGGCCAGGTCGTGGCGCTTCCGTTGGGTCGTTTCGCACGCGACCCGTCCTCGTTTGCCACCCACCGCGGCGGCCACGAAGGAGGCTCACGATGAGCCCCGTATCCGTCAGCCCCGAGCTACGCCGGGCGCTCAAGCGCCTGTGCCTGGGCAAGCTGCTCGAAGCCATGCCCGAGCGGGTGGAGCTCGCGAGACAGCAGGACCTGCCCTTCGAAGACATCCTGCTCATGCTGCTCAGCGACGAGATCCAGCGCCGCGACAGCACCGCCGCGGTGCGCCGCGCCGCGCAGGCCGGGCTCGACGCCGACATGGTGATCGAGCGGTGGGACAAGACCTCGAAGGTCACCTACGACCGACGCGTCTTCTCGGAGCTATGCACGCTCCGCTTCCTCGAAGCTCATCGTAATGTGGTGGTGCTAGGCCCCGTCGGCGTCGGCAAGACCTTCCTCGCCAGTGCGCTGGGGCACATCGCGTGTCGCGGAGCCTTCCAGGTGCGCTTCCTCCGCAGCGATGCGCTACTCCGGAAGCTCCGCCAGAGTCGAATGGACAACTCCCGCGACGCGCTAATGATCGAGCTTTGCACGATCGATCTGCTCATCATCGACGACTTCGCCCTCGAGCCGATGAGCCGCGACGAGAGCCGCGACATCTACCAGCTCTTCGTGGAGCGAAACGCCCGAGCGTCGACCATCGTCACCAGCAATCGTGACACCAGCGAGTGGCTGGCCGTCTTCGACGACACCCTTCTGGCGCAGAGCGCCGTCAATCGATTCAAGAACAACGCGTACGACCTCGTCATCGACGGCGAGTCCTACCGCGCTCGGCTCAAGCCCACCGTCGACAAGGACCCGCCTCCGCCTGTGGCTCCGGTCGAGAAGCGATCGTCGGCACGCCGACGAGGGACAACGACGTAGCCGACCCGCGTCGGCGTCCTGCCGGACGCCTCCGAAGGGCTCGACGCCCGCCGCCGACTCTGGCATCAAGGGCTTCGGTTGCTCGCGTCCTTACCCGGCCCCATGACCTTGGCGACGGGTGGACCCATGAGCGTGGCGAGTGGCACCGCTCTCGCTCATCCGCGAGGCTCACGCGCTCAGGATGCGGCTTCCTCGCCGAGGGTTGCTTCACTTCCGCGAAGCGGTGAGGCTCTCTTGCAGACGGAGGCATTCCTCCCGTGGAGGGGTGCGGTTCCCTCGCAGCCGGATGCGTCCCTCGCGCAGAGAGGTGCGGTGTTATCGCCGAGGGCCGCGTGGCTCCAGCTGACGGCGCGGTCCCGTCGAAAACCGAGGCGTTCCTTCAGCAGAGCCGTGCGGGGTTATCGCCGAGGGGCGCGTGCCTCTCGTAAGCCGGCGGGGTCCTCCCGCCGAGGGGCGCATGGCTCCCGCGGAGCGGAGCGGTCCTGTCGCAGGCCGATGCGCCCCCGAAGCGGGGCGGTGCGGTGCTCGCGCCGACCGATGGGTTCCTCCAGCGGGGCGGTGCGGTGCTCTCGCAGACGGATGCGCCCCCGAAGCGGCGTGACGCGGTGCTCCCGCCGGTGGATGGGTCCTCCCAGCGCGGCGGTGTGGTCCTCATGCAGGCGGATGCGTCCCTCCAGCAGCGCGCTGCGGTGCTCCCGCAGATGCAGGCATCTCTCCCAGCGAATATTGCGCCCCTGTCCGGGAAGGATGCCCTTGCCCGCCGGAGAGGCGCGGGCGAAAGGGAAGAACGCGCGGCCCCCCACCGAGGGGCCGCGCAGTACCGCGGGTTCTACGGCTGGCTCTTCTTGGCCACACACTCGTAATCAGGCGAGCCGCCGCCCGCGCCGCCCGCGTCGAAACCGGCCGGCAGCGCGTTGAGGTCGATGCACTCGAACTCCACGCCCACGGGAAGCCCCGACCCGTAGAGTTGCCCCTGGCTCGGCATCGGAACGTCCGGCATCGCGGTCGCACTGCACTGGCTGATATCGGGGCCGATGGCATTGCCCGCGTCGTCCATGGCCGCGCAGGGCGTCTCCGGGGACAGGAGAGCGACGTGATAGGTCGCCGTGCAGCCGTCGCGCGTGATGGTCAGGTCCGCCCACAGCTGCTGGCCGACCGAGATCCCGTCTGAGCGACTTTCACGTTCGTCCACGTGTACTCGACGTGCGTCGCAGGCTGATCCGGCTGGAGCATCGAGAGGGCGGTCCCGTTGAGAGGGTCCGGCGAATTGTCGGGGTTGGGGTACAGGCCACTCTGCACCGGATTGGAGTACTGGTTGATCGCGTGCGCCGGGACGTCCGGCAGATCGATCACCGACGGCGTCAGGTGGGCCGTACATATCCCGTTCGAATCCGGATAGAGGCTGTCGAAGAAGCCCCACGAATACGGGCGATCCTCGTTGCCCGGATCGGCGGGTGGAAGGGCCGGGGGCGGATTCGAGCTGTTGTACGGATAGCTCGAAAAGCCGGCTTCCGGCAGGCCCGGCACCAGCCCGGCGTCTCCGGAATCGTACTCGTACCCGCCGTCGCCCTCGTTGAGCTCCGAGTCCTGAATGCGGTTGAGGATCCAGATCGGCTCGATGGCCATCGACCGAGGCGTGCTGTTCGTGACGTCCGCGTTCGACTGGTCCGGCAGGTACTCCTCGGTCACGAAGACCTCGCCCGTCACCGGGAGCGCCGTGTTCGTTCCCGGAGCCAGGCTGATGTTCTGCTCGCTCGCCAGAAGCGCGGCGCACGCGCCGGAGCCCGGCATGACGTCCGAAGGGCCGCTCATCAGGTAATACCGCGCCTGGGCCGTGCCGCTGCCCATTCCGCAGCGCGTGGGCGGATCCTTGTCGCAGCGAATCGAAAACAGCCCGAACGCCATGGCGCCCAGGAGGGATGCAGCGGAGAGAAGGGCTCGCGTGTTCATCAGAACGTGCCTCGAATATTGAAGCGGAACCGGCGTGGTGTTTGATAGCCCGTCGCGTTGTTGTAGTTCGTATTGATATCGCCGGTATTGAGATGGCGAATGGTGCCGTCCGGGTCGATGACGTGCACGTCGTTCAGATTCCCGTTCGGTTTTCCGACGGCGACGTTGTTCGTGTAATTCTGGTCGACGGAGGTCGTCTCCTGCAGGTTGAGCAGGTTGAAGATATCCATGCCGATGGAGAGCGATCGATCCTTGTCGAACGAGTACTTGTACCCGAGGTCCACGTCCACGTTGTACGTCCAGGGAAGGCGCGGCCCCGTCCCGGCTTGAATCAGGTAATTGCTACCGGTGCTGTAGTAGATGTCGGCGCCGAAGAGGCTCGTCGGCGGGCCGGAGATCGCGTTGAAGGCCAGACCGCTCGCGATCGCGCTGTGCGGGTCGATGACCCAGTCCTTCGCAGCGAACACCTTGATCTGGTGGCTGTTGTCCGTCGGAAGCGGTCCGTTGGCGTTGAGCGCGAGCTCCGGCGCGTCGAAGTAGCCGCCGTGATTGCACCCGCTCGAGTCGCAGCCGGGGATGTTTCCTCGCAGGTACGAGGCCGTGTAGCTCACGCTGGCGAGCCAGTCGTTCGCGAAGGTCTTCATCAGATACAGCGTGACGGCGTCGTAGCTGCGCTCCGCCTTCGGGAAGGCGCTCGCCCAGCCGTAGCCCGGGTTGCCGATGAAGAACGTGTTGCGGCCGTCGAGGCTCATGTCCTCGATCCACCGGTTGATCCAGCGCCGCTGGTAGGTCACCCCCAGGCGAGCATCCTTGAAGATCTCGTACTCCCCACCCGCGACGATGTCGTCGACCGAGGTCGCCTGCGTGTCGGGGTCGACCGGATCCTGCCCGAAGCCCGAGTGGTTGTAGAGCTGGCTGGGCGTGAAGTTCGAGTTGGGGACTTTCTTGTTCTGGCAGCCGTTGGGCGCGTTGAGCGGCACGCGTGCGTCGCATGCGCCCGGGATGTTGCCGTTGTTGTCTTCCGCGGCGTACGTCGACTTGAGGAGCCCCTCGCCGGTCAGGCTCGCCTCGCCGATCGAGAGCGACATGTTCTCGTAGTAGCGGGCGTAGTTCGCGAACAGCTTGGCGCGACCCTGCTGCGTGGGGTCCCAGATCATGCCGACGCGCGGCGACCACTGGTTCGGGATGCTGATGCCGACCTTGCCGTCTGCCGAGTAGAGCGTCTGCGCGTCGTACCGGAGGCCGACGTTCAGCGTGACGACGTCCATCACGCTCCAGCTGTCCTGGATGAACCCGCCGGCGATCATCGACTTCGGCTTGACGCGCCACGGCTCGTTGATGATGGCGTTGTCCGGCCCTACCAGCGTTCCGAACGTCTCCGTACCGCCCACCCACGTGTTGGCATTCGCCTGGGCGATGCCCGGGGTGCCTCCGCTGCCCTCGGCCAGGTCGGCGCCGCCGGGGTGCGCCTTCGTGTGGTCGAACTGCGTGAACTCGATGTTCGCCCCCGCCTTCATGACGTGGTGGCCCGCCGCCTGGAGCAGGTAGGTGATCGTGCTGCCGACGGCGAATCGATAGAAGCTGTTGGTCTCGAGCCTCCCGGTGCTTTGCGAGGGGACCGAGTTCGGCCCGCCGGTCGTGTAGCCCGAGTTGCCCGTCGGGCAGAGCGTACCCACGCTCGCCGACAACCCCGGCGGCGTGCAGGCCGCCGTGAGCACCGGGTTGTTCTGCTCGAAGTCGGTCAGCGAGTGGTTGTTGTACCAGGAGACGTTCGGAATCGAAGACAGGCCCGACTTAGCGCCCAGAGCCGAGCCGTCGCTCGGGATGATCTCGTTCTCCTCGTAGTGGTACCCGACCGTCGTATCGATGAGCATCCGCTTGTTGTCGAACTCGGTCGACCACTTCACGCTGGCGTCGTACGCGCTGCTATTCAAGATGTGCGCGACCGAGTTGTACGTTGCCGCCCCGATGAGGGAGGCGTCCGGGGAGCCGCTCGACGGGTCGATGCCGAACTTGCCCGCGCCGCCGGACCATGTGGGCGACGCGATGAACGTGCCCGTGAGCTTGTTGTCCTGGTTCATCGCCCAGGTGAGCTTTGCCAGTGCCTGAAACGACTGCGACGACGCCGTCCAGCTCTGGTCGCTGTTCGGGATCCGCTGGGAGATGGCGTTGCCGGTCGGTTTGCCGTTGTCGGTCAGGATCGGATAGTTCGGGTCGCTGCTTCCGCTGAGCACCTCTCGCTGGAAGTAGCGGCTCACCGAGTACTCGGTGCTCGAGATGTCGACGCCCGTGTAAAACCAGAGCTTGTCCTTGATGATCGGGCCGCCCACGTCGGCACCAACGTCGCCGACGTACGAGAGCTGCTGGTTATACACGTCGGGTACGTAACCCCCGGCGCCGATGACCGAGACCCCCTTCGGCGTCGCCGCGAGCCCGCCCGGGCTGTAGTAGCTGAAGAAGCCCCCGTGGAACTCGTTCGAGCCCGACTTGGTGACGACGTTGAGGACGCCGCCCATGGTCCGGCCGTACTCCGGCATGTAGCCGCCGGAGATGATGTTCGTCTCCTTGACGAACTCGGTGGAGAGCGGCGTTCCCACGAGGCCCGTTCCCGGGTTGTTCACCGAGAGGCCGTCGATGATGTAGTTGTTCTCGGGCGAGGACGACCCGGCGAACGACACGCCGCTGCCGTTGTAGTCCTGCTTGGCGCCCGGCGTGACCTCGGCGACGGCTTCGAACGAGCGATTCGCGCCGCCCTTGCCGTCGGGCGCGGCGACGGGCACGCGCTTCACGAAGTCCGAGTTGATGTTCTGGCCTATCGAGCTCGACCCGACGTCGATGACCGGCGCCCGAGCGACGACGGTCTGCTCCTCGCCCTTGATGACTTCGGGCAAGAGCTCGGCGTTCACCCGCAAGGTAGCGTCGACACGCAGAGCGATGCCGTCGCGCGAGTTTTGCCGGTATCCGTCCTTCTCGAACCGCAGGGTGTACGTTCCGGAGGGAAGGTCCGGGACACGGAAGAAGCCCGCCCCGTCGGTCACGACGACCTGCTCGCCCTGCAAGTCGGGCGACGTGGCCGTGACGATGACGTCGGAGAGAGGCTTCTTGTCCGACGAGTCGGTCACGGTGCCGGTCAAGACGCCGGAACCCGATTGGGCGAACGCCGGCCTCGCGTGAAACACGAGCGCCAGTAGGGCCGCAAACACACACAACCATGCGCCGCGCCTGCGGACGCTCCGCTTCCAGTCAATCATCGCTGGGTCTGCGCTCCCTGAGGGCGCGTGGTGTACGCGCTCTGTGGGCGTAGAGAGAGCGCAGTATTGCCGAGTGGGTCAAGCTCGGATTGTCGTCTCCGGTGCACATTTACATTTCGAACCCCGACGCGGCGCAGCGGTTCGGTGCACTGAAGCGAACTGCTGCAGCCACGCTGTTCAAAACTTGCACAGCTCCAGCCTGCCGCGTCGCCGAGGCCATTGGATATACTGCGCGCCATGAACGCATCGCGAGGCCTCGCCGCCGCCGCCACCACCCTGGTTCTTGCCGTCGCCGCGTGCGCGGCCGATCGGCCCACCGCCGGCCCTCCGAGCGTGGGAACTGCGCCCGCCGGGGCGAGCATCGCCCGCGGCGACGTTGCCCTGGGCAACCCGACCCCCCTCAAGCTCGATGCGGGATGGTCGCTGCAATCGTCAGCGCGAGTCAAGGAGGGCGGGCAGGTCGTCTCCAGCGCGACTTTCGCGCCGGACGGCTGGTACCCGCTGACGGCGCCCAGCACCGTGCTCGGCGCGCTCGTCGCGAACAAAGTCTATCCGGCCCCCTACGCCGGCATGAACCTGCGCGGCTACCCGGGCATGGCGTATCCCATCGGAAAAAACTACTCGAACCAGCCCATGCCGGCCGACAGCCCCTGGGCCGTGCCGTGGTGGTACCGCACCAAGTTCGTTCTCCCGGCCAGCTACAAGGACAAGCCAATATGGCTCAATTTCGCCGGTATCAACTACCGCGCGAACGTGTGGCTGAACGGGACGCAGATTGCCGACGAAAAGCAGGTTGTGGGCGCGCTTCGCACGTACGAATTCAACGTGACGGACGCCGCGAAGCCCGGCGTCGAGAACGTTCTCGCGGTCGAGGTTCGGGCCCCGACCGAAACGGACCTCGGGATCACGTTCGTGGACTGGAACCCCGCGCCCCCCGACAAGTCGATGGGCTTGTGGCGCGAGGTGTACGTTTCGGGCAGCGGACCGGTGGCGATCCGCTATCCGTCCGTCGTCTCGCACGTCAACTCGCCCGCCAACGACCGGGCGCAGTTGACCGTGAGCGCGCTCCTCAAGAACGGGACCAATCACCCGGTGCGGGGGAAGCTCACCGGCCGTATCGAAACGATTCAAGTAGAGGAAGACGTCGAGCTCGGACCCGGCGAGGAGCGAGACGTGTCGTTCGAGCCCGAGAGGTTCCCCTCGCTCACGGTGGCGAACCCGCGCCTCTGGTGGCCCAAGCAGATGGGGTCTCCCAATCTCTACGATCTCGATGTGCGCTTCGAGGTCGGCGGCCAGGTATCGGACGCGAGCACCTCGAAGTTTGGCATCCGCGAGATCAAGGCGGAGCTGGACGGCAACAAGAATCGCCTGGTCACGGTAAACGGAAAGAAGATTCTCATCGCGGGCGCGGGCTACTCGTCCGACTTGCTGCTCGGCTACGACGCGAAGCACGTGGAAGAGCAGCTCGACTACGTGCAGGACATGGGTCTCAACACGATCCGGCTCGAAGGAAAGCTCGAGCCCGACCACTTCTTCGACGAGACGGATCGCCGGGGGCTCCTCGTCATCGCCGGCTGGTGCTGCTGCGATTTCTGGGAGAAGTGGGACAAGTGGAAACCCGAGGACCACAAGATCGCCGAAGCGTCGCTTCGCTCGCAGCTCTACCGGCTGCGGGGTCATCCGAGCCTGGCGGTCTGGATGAACGGCAGCGACAACCCGCCGCCCCCTCCGGTGGAGGAAATGTACCTTCGCGTCGAGCGCGAGCTCAAGTGGCCGAACGGCATCGTTTCGTCGGCGACCGAGACGGCGACCACCGTGTCGGGAGCAAGCGGCGTGAAGATGAGCGGCCCTTACGACTGGGTCGCGCCGCAGTACTGGCTCGAAGACACGACGCACGGCGGCGCCTTCGGCTTCAACACCGAGACGAGCCCGGGTCCCGCGCCTCCGCCCATCGAGAGCCTCCGCGCGATGCTCCCGAAGGAGAAGCTCTGGCCTCGCAACGAGGTATGGGACTTTCACTCGGGCGGCAACGTCTTCAACAACATCAACATCTTCAGCGAGGCGCTCTCGAGACGATATGGAAAGCCCAAGACGGTCGAAGACTTCTCGAGCAAATCGCAGATGATGGCGTACGAGGGCATTCGTGCGATGTTCGAGGCGTACGCCCGAAACAAATACACGTCGACCGGCGTGATTCAGTGGATGCTCAACAATGCCTGGCCGAGCCTCATCTGGCACCTCTACGACTATTACATGCGTCCGGGTGGCGGTTACTTCGGCGCCAAACGGGCGCTCGAGCCTCTCCACCCCGTATACACGCTGCACGACCGCTCGGTCTGGGTCGTCAACGGTACCTACCAGGACGCCTCTGGGCTGAAGCTCACCGCGCAGGTGCTAAACCTCGATATGTCGCAGAAGTTCTCGACCGAGGTGAACCTGGATATCGCCGCGGACGGGACGAAGAACGTACTCACCATTCCTGCCATCAAGGATCTCAGCGCGACGTATTTCGTTCGCCTGACGCTGCGGGATCACGCGGGCAAGGTGGTCGGCTCGAACTTTTATTGGGCCTCTACCAAGCCGGAGAAAGTGCGATACGACAAGTCCGAGTGGTACACGACGCCGACGGCATCGTTCGCCGACTT
This sequence comes from uncultured delta proteobacterium, assembly GCA_963720145.1. Lineage (GTDB taxonomy): Bacteria > Myxococcota_A > Polyangia > Polyangiales > Polyangiaceae > Palsa-1150. The sequence goes on along the minus strand of CAVREO010000020.1, from coordinate 151,687 downwards.
CACCGCTCTCTCGCAGCTGCCGAAGGTTCACCTCGACGTCAAGAGCAAGACCTCGCGTGACGGCCAGCAGGGCGTGACGACGGTTACGGTCTCGAATCCGAACAAGACTTTGGCCTTCTTCGTGCGGCTGAAGCTGGACCGAGCGCCGGGCGGCGACGAGATGTTGCCGGTGCTCTGGGACGACAACTACGTTTCGCTGATGCCCGGCGAGACGCGGGAGATCGCTGTGCGATACGACGCCGCAGCGCTCGGTTCGGCGGAGCCCGTCGTGGAAGCAAACGGCCCCAATCTGCTCTAGAGTGGTTTGCGGCTCGCGGTATGGCGCTCGTCACCCTGTGCGGATCGCTCTCGCTTCACCCATCGCCTCTCGGCGCGAGCATGCACAACGCGGGGTACCGCGCCCTCGGGTTGCCCTTCACGTACGTGCCGTTCGCGGTTCGTGACCTGCCGGGTGCCATCGGGGGGCTTCGCGCCCTAGGCATTCGCGGGGCGGGGGTCTCGTTCCCCTACAAGCAAGAGGTCATGACTCTGCTGGACGCGATCGACCCGCTGGCCTCGCGTATCGGCGCCGTGAACACCGTCGTGAACGACGCGGGCAGACTCACCGGCCACAACACGGACTGGGTCGGAGCGGTGCGCGCGCTCGAGGAGGTGACCTCCGTGGCTGGCGCACGCGTGCTGCTTCTCGGTGCGGGAGGCGCAGGTCGGGCGATCGCATACGGCCTGAGCGAGAGCGGCGCACGCGTCACGATCGCGAACCGCGACGTCGCGAAGGCCGAAGCGCTTGCCCGAGCCGTGGGCGGCGAGGCCCGTGGGCTCGGTGAGACCGAGCGAGTGGGGGAGTACGACGTCCTCGTGAACGCCACGGCGGTGGGCATGGCCGATGTCGACGCACGCAGCCCGGTGCCCCACGGCGCGATCCGTTCGGGGCTATTCGTCATGGATATCGTCTACAAGCCGCTGGAGACCGCCCTCCTCGCGTCGGCCCGGGCTCGCGGGGCGCGGGTCGTGCACGGCGGTAGGATGCTTCTCCATCAGGCTGCGCGGCAGTTCGAGCTGTACACCGGGCGTGACGCACCCCTCGAGGCCATGAACGCGGCGCTGAGCGCGGCTATCGCATAGGCGCGTCTCACATGGGCGCGGTGCCGGCGACCGGCCCTGCCAGCGGCAGCCGCACCACGAACGTCGTCCCCTCGCCCGCGCTGCTCGCGGCCGAGATCGAACCGCCGTGCGCCTCCACGATGCCTTTTGCGACGTACAGCCCGAGCCCGAGCCCGCCGAAATGCTCCTTCGGAACCGCTCGCTCGAAGAGCGAGAAGAGCGAAGGCAGTCGATCCGGCTCGATACCCACTCCGTGATCGCGAATCGTCACCTCGGCCTGCGTCTCGTCCCCCCCGAGGAGAACCTCGATCGGTTCCTTGGCTCCGAACTTGATGGCGTTGTCGAGCAGCTCGGAGATCGCGCGTTCGATGCGCGCGCGATCCCAGGTGCCCACGGGAGGAGTCTTCGCGCTCACCGACAGGGTGATCGCGCGGCCCGAGCGAGCCGTCGTCGAACGGACGCAACCCTCCACGATGGAAGTCAGGTCGCAACTCTGCAGGGTCAGCGCGATCCCCTCGCCGCGGGTCTGCAGCGCCTCCAGCATGCGCTCGACGAGCGATCCGAGCCTTTTAACTTGATGCACGATCGTCTCGCAACGCCTCTCTTCGGCCCGATCGCCGCTGCGGCGTGCGCGCCGAAGCGAGTCGTCGGTCAAGAGCTGAAGCGATGTCAGCGGCGTGCGCAGCTCGTGCGAGGCGAGGACCAGGAGGTCGTCCCGAGCCTGAATGGCCTCGCGAGCCATCGAATAGAGACGGGCGTTCTCGAGCGCGGACGAGAGGCGCTGGCCGACGCCCTCGGCGAGATCGAGATCGTCGGCGCCGTATCGGCGATCGACGGTGCAGAGCTGCAACGCGCCGAACGACCTGCCGGCAGCGGCGAGCGGAATCGCCATCAGGCTGCGGACTCGAAGCTCGAGCAGAACGGCTCGCTGCGCCTCGGACACGCCGTAATGCTCGAACGCGGACGGTTGGAGATCGGGGACCAGCAGAGACTGGTTCTGGCGCATGACGAGCATCGCCACGACCGGGCCCCCGCGTCTCTCCATAGCGCGTGCGACGTCGATCAGGAGTCTCCGCTTCTCCGGATCGGCGTGGGTCGCGGCGATCAGCTCGAGCGCGCCATCCCGATTCTGCACGCGGACGACGGCTATATCCGCGAGCTTGGGCACGACCACCGAGATCGCGCGAGACGCGATCTCCCGCACGTCGAGCGATTGAAGGGTGACGCGCGAGACGCTGTCGAGAAAAGACGCGCGTAGCGCGGCAGCTTCGGACTGCGTGTGTGCTCGGGCCGCCAGCGCGGAGGCGACGACCTGAGCCGCGCCCATCGCGAAGCCCTCCTCCCGCTCCGTCCAGCGCCTCGGGGGTCCGACGTGCTCGTGGCACAGGACCCCGACGAGCCGCCCCTCCAGACAAACCGGGACGTCGAGCATGGAGGAAATCCCTCGCGCGACGCAGTAGCCGCGCAGCCCACGAGAGCGCGGATCGGTGCTGACATCATGCATGTTCAGGATCCGCTTCTGGCGCAGCGCAGCGAAGTACTCTGGGGCATCGTGCTCGAAGAGCGCCGCGCCGCGCTCGAAGAAGTGAGAGCTGACGACGTAACCAGCTTCGCAGTGGATGCTCGAGGACTCCTCGCTCAAGCTCCAGAAGTTGACGCGTTCGACCTGAAGCGCCTCCGCATCGAACTGGACGATGTGGCGAATTGACTCTCCCCAGTTGCCCATCGCGGTGCGCGACAGCTCGAGGAGGGCTCTCGCGGTGCTGCCGTTCAGGCCTGGCTGCCCGCCTTGGCGGCCAGCCATTCGCACCTGGCGGTCGTGCCGCCAGCGCTTGAGATCCAACCACGGGGCCATCGTCCGCGAGTAAGCGCCTTCTGCACCAAGGCGTTCCTCGCGTCCGCTCGGGCGACCCGTGGGGGCGAACCATCTCGCGCCCCAAAGGCTCGGCTGCTACAACCCTGACGCGCAGCGGGCACCTCGAGCACGGGTGGCGAAACTGGCAGACGCAGCGGATTTAGGTTCCGCCGCCGCAAGGCGTAAGGGTTCGACTCCCTTCCCGTGCACCCCCCAAGACTGGTCCCCCCGCAGCCCGCGCCCCCTCGGGGGCTCGGACATGCGCGACTACTAGAGAGACGCGAGCTTGGCGAACGCCGCTCGGTCGCGCTCGCCGAGCGCGCCCAGGATCGACTCGGCGAGAGCGTTCACCGTTGCCGTTGCGTCCTTCGCGAGGGCCTTGCCGCTGCGCGTGAGAACGGCGTACGTGGCGCGAGCGTCGTGACCGTCCTCCTCGCGCGTCACGATGCCACGCCGCTCCAGCGGCGCGAGCAAGCGCGTGACCCCCGACGGAGTGAGCGCCAGGCGCTGCGCGAGATCGACGCGGCGCAGACGGCCGCCGGCTGCCTCGGCGAGGTGGTGCATCGCCGCGAAATCGGACAGGCCAATCCCGTGAACGGCGCCGAGATCGGCGTCGGCGCGGCTCTGCCAGAGCGCGACTGCCCTGCAGATTCCCAGAAACTCGGCATGAGCGGACATGCCTCGGAGGTTAGGGACGATATTTGAGTCGTCAAGTACCAATCACTGATCGCGCACGATATTGCGGTCGACCAGCGCTCCGCGGCGGACCGGCCGTGGCCTCAGCGCCGAGGTCAGTGCCCGTAATCGTGTGCGCCAACCTTGCCCCGGATCGAGCGAAACAGGATGGCGAAATAGCCGGTCGCGAGGAGGAGCGCCGGCACCCACCACACGAGGCCTAGGGCGAGCCCCCGCGCTCCGGACGACGCGTTGTACACGTCGAGATCGAACGCGTGATCCAGCGTGGAGGAGAGCAGCGTCGGAAAGAGGACGAGCGCCGCTGCCAGCAGCGTCGATACGAGGAAAGCCGCGCTGAACAAGAAAGCTGCGCGTTCGCGCTCACGCACGCTGGCGCGCAGCGACATGGCCGCGCTCGCGACGGACAGGACCGGAAACGGCCACACCCAGGGCCTCTCCGCGAAGTGCACGAAGTGGTGCGGCGAGACGAATGCCGTGGCGCCCGTCACGAACGCGAGCAGCGTGGCGACGGCTGCCCATGCACGGCCAATCCTCTCTCTCGCGCGCTCGCGCAGCGCGCCTTCCGTCTTCCAGACGAGGTAAGTCGCGGCGTGCACGGAGACGCATGCGACCGCCAGAACGCCGAAGAGGAATGTATACCAGTCGAGCGCACCTGGGTGCGGCCCCGGCCGGAAATTGTGGAAGAGTGATCCTGCGAAATACCCTGACTCGTCGAGGGGGACCCCGCGGACGACATTGCCGAGGGACACGCCCAGGACGAATGCGATGAGCGTCGACGCGCCGGCGAAGACGGCGTCCCAAAACGCGCCCCAGAGGGCGTGCTCCACGCGCGAGCGGACCTCGATGGCGACGCCGCGAAGGATGACGACCCAGAGCAAGATCATGACCGGAAGGTAGAAGCCGCTGAGCGCCGCGGCGTACATTCGCGGAAAGGCGAAGACGAGGATGCCGCCCGACGCGACGAGCCACACCTCGTTGCCGTCCCATACGGGACCGATCGCGGCGAGCACCGTGCGCCGCTCGGCCTCGGTCTTGGCGACGAAAAGGTGCAGCGAGCCGGCGCCGAGGTCGAACCCGTCGAGCACCACGTAGGCTGTCAGCATCGCAGCCAGGAGGAAATACCAGGTCGCAGCCATTACGAGGGCTCCGGCCCGCGAGCCACGACGCGCGCGACGAGAAAGAGGAACGCGACGCCGAGCACGAGGTAGAGGCCCATGAAGCCGAGCGAAGAGAACGCCACGTCGCCGCTACTCAGCCGGGGCGAGGTTCCCTGCACCGTGCGCATCAAGCCATAGACCACCCAGGGCTGGCGTCCGAGCTCGGCGGTCATCCATCCAGCGGTCGTGGCCACGTAAGGAAATGGAAAGGCGAGCATCAGCACCCACAGCATGGGCCGCGACGTGAAGAGCCGACCGCGCCAGAGAAGCAGGGCCGCGGTGAGCATCGCCAGGATGAGCAACGTTCCGAGCCCCACCATGATGTGGTAGGCAAAATACAAAAGCTCGACGTTGTCCGGCCACTGATCGCGCGGGATGTCGTCGAGCCCGTACACCGTGGCTCCGAAGGAGCCGTATGCCAGGAAGCTCAGCGCGTGGGGCACCACGATCGGATTCTCGAGCTCGTGCGCGTCGAGGTTGGGCTGACCGATGATGGCAAGCTCGGCGTGCGCCCCGCTGGCGAACTTGCCCTCCATCGCGGCCAGTGCCGGGCGCTGGTGCTCGGCCACGAGCTTTCCGACGCGATCGCCCGTGGGAAATAGCTGCGAGACACACGCGATCAGGCCAATCAGAATTGCGACCCGAAGACACGCTTGCGCGTGCCGTGGGTGCACGCCCGAGAGCGCCCAATAGGCGCCGACCGCCGCCATCACGAAGGTCCCCGTCACGACGGCTGCGCTCATGGTGTGCGCGTACTCCCAGATGGCCCAGGGGTTCGTCAGGTATGCGCCGAGGTCGGCGATCTCGAGCGATGCATTCGAGCCCACGGCGTAGCCGACGGGGTGCTGCATGAATGCGTTGGTGACGATGATGAAATACCCGGACAGCCACGAACCCAGGAAGACCATTCCGGCCGAGGCGAGGTGCATTCGTGGGCCGAGCTTCTTCTCGCCGAAGAGAAAGAGGCCCAAGAAGGCCGACTCGGCGAAGAACGCGAACATGCCCTCCATGGCGAGGGTGATCCCGATGACGCCGCCTGAATACGCGGAGAAGCGCGCCCAGTTCGTCCCGAACTGGAACTCCATCGGGATGCCGGTGGCGACCCCCATGGCGAAGTTGATCCCGAACACCCGCGCCCAGAAGCGCGCGAGATTGTCATACGTCGCGCGCGACTCCTCGGACCGGCCGCGAAGGGCGAGCACCTTGAGGACGACGATGAGCAGGCCCAGGCCCATCGTGAGCTGGGGAAATAGGTAGTGGTAGGTGATCGTGAAGCCGAACTGAAGCCGGCTCCAGGTCGCGGAGGTCATCGCTCTTGTCCGGGCGCGAGCGTACCCGCTCGGCCGGCACGAATCCCAACGACGCGGGCGGCAGGCAAGCCCCGCATGCGAACAGCCGGCACCGCTCGGGCCGTTGCCCTGTCAAAGCGTTCCCGGCCGTCCTCCTCGACCTGCGTCCTGCTTGCGTCCGAGCCCCACCGTCAGGTGGGGCCGACCTCGGCAGCGACCGCTACCCGCCGCCCGCGTCTTCCGCCTTCCCCGTGATCAGGCCCACCACTGGCGATTGGCCAGCGTGGCCACCGTGGCCACCGAGCAGAGCGATCTCCGTGCCAGCGTGCGAACGTATCCTCCCCGTCGGAAATCACGCGACTTTCGCGGGACGAGGGCGGTGGTTCGCTGACGATCCGTAACAGTTACCCGTCGCAATGTTTCGGTGCGTGTTTCGCCGGATCGAAATCGTAGCGAAACGCATCGGCGTGGCGCCGCGGCCCACGCGCCCGCGCCGGGGTCGTCCGTACTCCGTACCTCACTGAGGGCTTACCGCTCGCCGTTCCAGGGCGTCGCCTGCCCGGCCCCCAACGCGCTCGCGTGGCTGGCAGACGTACACCTCCTCTTCGGGGTTACCGACGACGGCGAACCCGGCGCTGCGCAGCATCGCCTCGACGCATGCGCGGTTCGGTATCCACCAGTTCGTGCCATCGCCCGCGTAACGCCGCTCGACGAAGTGGAGCTTCGGAAAGCCCGGTACGGCGAAAACGATCCTGTCGTCGAGCGGATAGTCCCCGGCGACGGTCGGAATCTCCGGGCTGCCGCGCAGCATGCTCTGAAAGAGCAATGTCTCGCCGACGACGTGCCGATGGAGAAGGTCCAGCGCGAGCAGCGGATGGCGCAGGTGGTAGAGCACACCCATGAAGATCACGAGGTCGAACTTCTCGCGCAAGAGGCCGACCTCGTACACGCTCATTCGGCGAAACTCCACGTCGACGCCGTGGACCTGCGCCGCGAAGCGCGCCTGGGCGAGATAGGCTTCGTCCGTGTCGACCCCGAGGACGCGGTCCGCGCCTCGCTTTTTCATCTCGATGGCGTAGAAGCCGGCGTTGCAACCGATGTCGAGGACGGTCTTCCCACGCAGGCTCGGCGGCACGACGTGCGAGAAGCGCGCCCATTTGATGCGCGGATAGTCGCCGAGGAAATGGTCGGGGGCGGTCTGCACGCCGCCCAGGTTCATGTTGTGAAACCACTCGCCGAGCTCTCGCACCCGCGTGGCGATTTGGTTTCGCGTCATCTCCGGATTGCGCATCGTTCCTCTCCTCGTGCCGAGGCGGCCAGAGCCGCAGTACGTGCGCGGCGTCGCGCGACCGCCTGCAACGCACGAGCCACACTCGGGGCGGGAGTCTGTGTCCTCACGCCGAGGCTTGGGCGTGAAGACTCAGTAGGCGCAGGTACAGCGGTGCGCTTCGCAGAATGCACGCGCGTCGCGTTCGGGGAGCTTCGCGTTCTTCCAGAGCTCCTGGGGCGTGTCGTTGATCGTGCTGTGCATATACGTGGCGGTCGTGTCCTCGATGTGCCCGATGCCCAGTCGGTGTCCGAGCTCGTGCACGACGAGCGCGCGGTATTCGCCGGGGTCATCAACTCGCGTGGCGACGATCCAGATGCGTCCGCCTTTGGTCAGCGCCACGTGGCGAGGCCAATCGGGATCCCACGGCTGCAGCTCGTCGGAGCGATCGAGTTTGTCGATCACGAGGTCGCGCCCGCCGGGCGCGAAGCACACACGACCGCCCGTGCCGCGCTCCCACACTCGCATCGCCTGCTCGATGAGGGCCTGCTCGTCGGAGTTGAACTGCGGGTCCAGAGAGTAGGCGATTGTCCGGTCGCACTCACCAGGACACGCGCTTGGATCGTGTACGGTATCGACCGATCCGGCGCCCACGGAACCCATCAGACATGCGGCAACGAGACTGCGGCGAAGCACTGCTTACTAGCAAGCCTGACAAGCGAATGGCGTGCCGCCAGCGTTTCCCGCATGGTTTGTGTCGCTAGCGTGGGTCTCGCTCCCCGCCGGCCGACGTCCCGAGCATTCCCATGACGGCGAACTCGTGTCCTCGCGGGCAGCGCACCTTCCCCTTCTCTGCCTCTTCCGCGGTGGTTTTCACCACGGCCCCGCACTCGGGGCACTCCAGCTCCACCGCGTCCGTCTCGCGTTTACCCAGCATGGCCCTTCACCTCCGTGGCGTATCCGCCCGAGCGTGAACTTCGCTCTTCGGGCGTCGTGGTGCAAGCCACCGACGGGGCGCTACGGTCGTCCCGTGATGCACGTAGGGAAGCGCGCCGATCTCGATGGCAGGGCCGTACGGGTGCTCGACGGACCCATGGGCACCGAGCTCGCCCGTCGGGGGGTGCCCACCCCGTTGCCGGGGTGGAGCGCGAGCGCGGTCGAGACCTCGCCCGAGATTGTCGCCGCGATTCACCGGGAATATGCGGCGTCGGGCGCGAGCGTGCACACGGCGAGCACGTTTCGGACACGACGCCGCTCCGCTGGGGACCGCTGGCGGGAGCTCATGCTCAGCGCCGTGCAGATCGCGCGCGCGAGCGTTCCGACGGGGCATCGCATCGCAGGAAGCATCGGGCCGCTGGAGGACTGCTACCGACCGGACCTCAGCCCCGGGCCGGAGTCGCGCGCGGAACACGTCGAGATGGCGCGCGCGCTGGCGTCGGCCGGAGTCGACCTGCTGCTTTGCGAGACATTCCCCCATGCCGGGGAAGCTCTCGTGGCCGTGGAGTCCGCAGCGGCGACCGGTGTGGAGACGTGGGTCGCTCTCACGCCCGGTCCGGACGGTGCGCTCATGACCCCTGGCGAGATGCACGCCGCGGCGCGCGCATGCGTCGATGTCGGCGCGCGGGCCGTGATCGTCAATTGTTTGGCGGCCCGTCGGACGCTTGTCTATGTCCGAGCGCTGGCCGGGCTCGGGGTCGCGTTCGGCGCGTACGCAAACGCTGGGGGGCTGGACGAGGGCATCGGCTGGCGCGCCTCCGACGACCCGAGCGCCGCCCAGGCCTACGCGTCCCTCGCGTCGTCGTGGGTCGAGTCGGGAGCGACACTGGTCGGCGGCTGCTGCGGAACGGGTCCGAGCCACATCCGAGAGCTCAGTCGGCTTTTTCGGCAGAGCCCTCCCGCAGGCCCAGCTCCTTCATCTTGAGCTGCAGGCCCTTGCGAGAGATCTTCAGCAGGCGGGCGGCGTGCGTCACGTTTCCGTTCGTCTGCTGGAGGGCCCGGCTGACGAGCTCCTTCTCGAGCCGACTCATCGCCACTTTCACGTGCTCTTTCAGGCCACCCTCGCCCGCGAGCGCGGCCTGGAGGTCCGCCTCCGGCAGCGGCACGTTCGCCATCGCGGGGATCCCGCGGATCTTCGGGGGGCAGATCGCTCGCGCGCAGCGATTGGGTGTCGCAGAAGAGCACGGCGCGCTCGGTCACGTTCTCGAGCTCGCGGATGTTGCCGGGCCAGGGATACTGAACCAAGAGGTCCATCGCCTCTTGCTCGGCGCCCTCGACCCTCTTTCGCAGGCGCTCGTTGAACTTCGCCAGAAAGTGCTCGACGAGGAGCGGAATGTCGCTCGTCCGCTCGCGCAGGGCGGGCAAGCGGATCGGCACGACGTTCAGCCGATAGAAGAGGTCCTCGCGGAACGAGCCCGCAGCGATCAGTCGCTTGAGGTCGCGGTTCGTCGCCGCCACGAGCCGTACGTCGACGCGTATCGTCTTGATGCCACCGACGCGCTCGAACTCGCTCTCCTGGAGCACGCGCAGGAGCTTCACCTGCATCTCGATGGGAATCTCGCCGATCTCGTCGAGAAAGAGCGTGCCCCCGTTGGCGAGCTCGAAGCGCCCCGGCTTGCTCGTGACCGCCCCGGTGAACGCGCCACGCTCGTAGCCGAAAAGCTCGCTCTCGATGAGCTCCTTCGGAATGGCGGCGCAATTGACCTTGATGAAGGGCTTGTCCTTGCGGTTCGAATGCTCGTGCAGGGCACGGGCGACGAGCTCCTTGCCCGTCCCGCTCTCGCCCGTGATGAGCGCGGTCGTCGGCGTATCGGCGACGCGCTCGAGGATGGCGTAGAGCTCCGTGATCCCCGGCGACGTCCCGATGATGCCGAAGCGCGCGCCGCGGGCGGCAGGCGTAGGCGTCGCGTCGGCGCCCCGGAGCTCCCGGGTGCGCAGCGCCTTGGATACGATTTGGCGCACTTCGTCCTTGTCGAAGGGCTTCGTCACGAAGTCGAACGCGCCGCTCTTCAGCGCCTCGACTGCGGTGTCGATCGTGCCGTGCGCCGTGATGAGCACGATCGGGAGCTCAGCTTCCTCCTCGAGCGCCTTTTTGAGCAGCGCCATCCCGTCGACCTTGGGCATCTTCAGGTCGGTGATGACCAGATCGATGTGGTGTTCGCGGAGCAGCTGCAGCCCTTGCTCGCCGTCCTCCGCCGTGAGGACGTCGTACCCGTCGCGCGAGAGCTGTGCCGATAGGATTTTGCGCAGGTTCGGCTCGTCGTCGACGATGAGCACCTGCTTTCGCTCGGGGAGCATGACCCTGGAAGCTTACCGCAATTGCCTCCGTAAACGTGCTCGTGCCCGAACCCTACAGCTTCTCGCCCAGAACCTTCTCCAGGGTGACGATGGACTTGGTGAAGCCATCGATCCCCTCCTGCAGTTTGTCGCTGGCCATCCGGTCGGCAGCGTGCATCTTTCGGAAGGCTGACTCATCCACGGCGATGCGCTCGATGGGCGTCGCGCGCGCCTTGACGGGGTCGAGCTTGCGCGGGAGCTCGCCGGTCGTCTTCGAGAGCTCGTCGAGGAAATTCGGAGCAATCGTCAAAAGGTCGCAGCCCGCCAGCTCCGTAATCTCGCCGAGGTTGCGGAAGCTCGCGCCCATGACCTCGGTCTTGTAGCCGTAATGCTTGAAGTAATGGTAGATGCGCGTCACCGAGACGACGCCCGGATCCTCGCTCGGCGGGTACTCGGTCTTGCCGGTGGACTTCTTGTACCAGTCCAGGATGCGTCCCACGAACGGCGAGATGAGCGTGACGCCCGCTTCCGCGCAGGCAATGGCCTGGTGAACGCCGAAGAGCAGCGTGAGGTTGCAGTGGATGCCCTCGCGCTCGAGCACCTCGGCCGCGCGGATCCCCTCCCACGTGGACGCGAGCTTGATGAGAACGCGCTGGCGCGACGCGCCGGCCGCCTCGTACTGCGCGATGAGCGAGCGCGCCTTCTCGATGCTCGCCTGCGTATCGAACGACAGGCGCGCGTCCACCTCGGTCGAGACGCGCCCCGCGACGATGCCCAGGATGCGAAGCCCGAACTCGACGCTGAGCCGATCGATCGCCTGCCGGACCACGACGTCCTTGGCCGCGCCGCCCGCTTGCGCTTTCGCCCAGCGGAGCGCGTCGTCGACCACGGCCGCGTACTCCGGCATCTGCGCGGCCGTCATGATGAGCGACGGGTTCGTGGTCGTGTCGCGCGGCTTGAACTTGCGGATCGCGTTGATGTCGCCGGTGTCGGCGACGAGGACGGTCATTTGGGACAATTGTTCGAGGAGCGATGCCGGCATGGTACCGGCAGCATAAATTCACATCGACGCGCGCGCCAGGAGAGCCCGCGCCGCGGCTCGCGCGTGCGCTTTGACGCGCTGCACGTCGAGCCGCTGGTGCTCGCGGTCGCGGACGACCCAGGCTCCGTCGACCAGCACGTGCACGACGTCGCGCGCGCTGCATGCGTAGACGAGGCGCGAGAATACGTCGCCGGCCGGCTCCGCGTGCGCGCCGTCGAGCCGAACCACCGCCAGATCGGCCCGCTTGCCCGGCTCGATCGAGCCGACCAGCTTCTCCAGGCCGAGCGCGCGCGCGCCGTCGATCGTCGCCAAGCGAAACACGCGCCGAGCCGGGAGCGACTTCACGCCCGAGCGGACCCGCGCGAGCAGCGCCGCGTGGCGTAGCTCGACCCAGGCGTCCAGGTTGTTGTTGCAGGGCGCGCCGTCGGCGCCCAGCGACAGCGCGACTCCGGCTCGATCGAGCTCGGCGATGGGCGCGATGCCCGAGCCGAGCTTCAGGTTCGCGCTGGGACAATGCACGATTCGCGTGCCCTCGCGTCCGAGCTCCTCGGCCTCGTCGCGGCGGAGCTGCACCCCGTGTGCGAGCACCGCGCGCGGCCCGGTCACTCCCCACCGCCGCAGGACGGCCACGTCGTCGTCGCCGAGCGCCTTGCGGACCGCCTCTCGCTCCTCGGCGTGTTCGGCCGCGTGCGTGTGCACCAGCTCTGCGCGATCGCGCGCGCGTTCGACCGCGCCGCGCACCAGGCCCTCGCTGCACGACAGAACGAACCGCGGAGCCCAGGCGTAGCCGATGCGTCCGTCGGCTGCCCCTTGCCACGCGCGGGCCAGCCGCTCGCTCTCTTCGAGGCTCGCGCGCGTCGACTCGCGCAGACCCGCCGGTATGCCGTCCCCGCGGTCCATCATCGCTTTGCCCGACAGCGCGCGCACCCCGGAGCGCGCGCAGGCGTCGAAGATCGCGTCGTGCGCGCGCACGCTCCCCATGTCGAGGAGCGTCGTCGTCCCGCCGAGCATCGCCTCGGCGAGGCCCAGCTCGGCGCTCGCCGCCGCAGACTTCTCGTCGTGCGCGGCCTCGAGGGGCCAGATGCGCTGGCGGAGCCACTCGAGTAGCGGCAGATCGTCCGCCGTTCCGCGAAAGAGCGTCTGGCAAAGATGGACATGCGCCTGCACCAGGCCCGGGATCACCGCGCACCCGCGCGCGTCGACCACGCGCGCCGGGCCGTCCGTCTCGCTCCCCCCGGCGCCCACGCTGGCGATCTCCCGGCCGCGGACGAGCACGTACCCGTCCTCGATGACTCGGTCGCGGGGGTCGCAGGTCACGACCGTGCCGCCGCGGATGAGGGTGTCCAAACTAGGCGCTCCCCAGGGTAGGTTTCGTAGGTGCTATCGTCATCGGGTAAGCCTTCCATGGCCACTCGAATCCTCGTCGTGGACGACAGCCCGACCATCCGCAAGGTCGTGAGCACGGTGCTCGAGCGGCATGGCTTCGAAGCCGTCGACGCGGCCGACGGCCAGGCGGCGCTCGAGACACTTCAGCGCGCGGCCGACGGGCAGGAGAACGGAGCCAACGGGGCTTCGGCCATCGATCTGGTGCTCGTGGACTTCGTCATGCCGCGCATGAACGGGTATCAACTGTGCCGCGCCTTGCGTCAAGACGAGCGCCTCCGCGCCATGCCGGTCGTCTTGATGAGCGCCAAGTCGGACCGCATCCGCGAGCACTTCGTGCAGCAGACGGGCGCGATCGACGCCATCACGAAGCCCTTCGACGCGCAGGCGCTCATCGCCGTCATCGAGAACGCCATCCGGCGCTCGGAGCGGTGGCGCTCGCGCGGCGCGGCCATGGCGGCGGGCATACCCGAGGACTTCGAGGTGCCCGAGTCGCTCAAGCTGCCGGCGGCCACGGGGCCGTCGCGCGCCGCGCTCTCGGGCGACATGGCCACCATTCCCATCGGGGCGGTGCTGCAGCTCCTTCAGATCGAATCGCAGACGGGCGTGCTCTTCGTGACCGACGGCAAGACCGAGGCGACCATCTCGATGCGCAACGGGCTCATCGATCTCGTGCAGGCGCGAGGCGCAGGCAGCGAGTTTCGCCTGGGTCGCTACTTCGTCGAGCACGGCCTGGTCACGCCCGAGGACATCGACCGGCTCCTGCGCGACAACACGCCCACGCCGCGCCCGCCCTCCGAGCACTCGCTGCCCCGCGAGGAGCCGAGCACGTCGCGCCGCCTTCTCGGCGACCTTCTCGTGGACGCCGGGCGCGTCACGCGCGAGCAGCTGCGCGACGCCCTGGCTCGGCAGTCGAGCGAGCTCGTTTACGACGTGCTGCGGTGGCCGACCGGGCGCTTCGAGTTTCGCCCCGAGCCGCTTGCCCGCCCTGGCCGAGAGCGCGCAGCTCGCGCTGCCGGTCGCCTCGGTCGTCATGGAGGGGTTCCGCCGCGTGGACGAATGGCGCCTCATCGAGGCCGACATCGGAGAATTCGAATCGGTCCTGCAGAAAGATCCGGTCGCCATCGAGCAAGGGGGAGTCGACCGCCTCGCGAAGCAGGAGCTGCGTCTGCTCGAGATCGTCGACGGCGAGCGCACGGTGCGGGAAATCATCGCGCAGAGCCACATGTCGAGCTTCGACGCCTGCAAGATTCTCTTCCAGCTCCTCGAGGCTCGCCTCGTGCGGCGTCGAGCTGCCTAGCGCCATGGAAACCCACAAGCGTGGGGGCATCGTCTTGCGCGTCGAGGGGGCACTCCAGTTCGTCCCGGCGTCCATCGCCGTGCACGTCGGGCCCACACCGCGCGTGACGCCGATCCCGGGTGGGCCGCCCGAGCTCGTCGGCGTCGCGATCCACGAGGGGAGCATCGTACCGGTCGTGTCCATCGGATCGGCGCGCGCCGAAATGCTCCTCTGCCAGCACGCGGGGGAGCTCCTCGGCGTCATCGGCGCGCAGGTGGTCGAGCGGGGCTCTTCGAAGTCGTTCCGGAGCGGCCGGGCCACGTCCGCCACGAAGGCCAGCCGGTGCGGCCTCTCGACCTGGCGACGATCTACGCTCGCGTCGCGGCGGGGGCCAGGCCGGGTACCTGGGGCGGGTGAGCGGCGCCCTCACTTCGATTCGGAGTCGCCCCGTCCCGTCTCGCTGACCCCGGGTACGGCCAGCGTCTCCGGCGGAGACCAAGCGTCCCCGAGGAACGTGCGCCACTGGGTGACGTAGCGGCCGTGAACGAGGGTGGACAGGCTCTCCCGCGCGCCGGGCCCCACCCAAGCGACCGCGACTCCGTCGAGCCAGACGACCCGCAGCTCGTCGGTCGTGTTCACCAGAACCAACCCCGACTCCGGCGCAGGCGCTCGCGCGTCGCGACCGCCCGACGCAGGCACCTCGAGGGGCGCCGTGCGGAACGACGCGAGCTCGCCCCGCGGGACCAGGGCGTCCGCGGGAGCGGCGGGCGGAGGACCCGCGACGAAGGTTGCCGACGCCGGTGGTGCCGCGAGCTCTTGCAAGGGCAGATCGGTCCGGCGCGCGAGCGAGGTCACGTCGAAGACGAGGGCTCCGCGCGTCATCCAGCGTATCTCGACGCGCAGCGGGATCTCGTCACTCGCGCAGGGGGCCGCGGACGGAGGAGCGCTCATCAGGTCGAGCAGCAGGCGGCACACGAGCGCGCCTCCCTCGCCCGCCTCGCGGACCGAAGCCAGCTCCATCGATGCGGACGCCGCCCGCGTCGTCACCTCGACGCGGCGCGTGCGCAGGCCCAGGCGTCTCGCGCCCTCGCCGCCGGGAGCCACCCCGGCCGGCGAGAGCGGGGCGACGTCGAGCCGGCGCTCGCCCAGGAACGCGCGCAGCGCCCCCGGTTCCAGGATGCGGTAGGTGTCCTCTCCCGGCCAGAGCAAGACGTGTCCGTACCGATCGACGCGCGCGCGTAGCTCGGTCCCTTGCGGCACCACGAACCCGCCCGACAGCACGAATCGCGCGCGCGTCTGCGAGAGCGTGATGGCGACGTGCGCCTCGGTCTTGCGTCGCGCCGACTCGATGGCCGCGGAGTTCACCTCGGGACCCCTCGGCGCCGGCGGGCCCTCGCCTGTGCGCACGACGGCCTGCAGCGAATAGCCCGCGAGCTCGCGAGGGTCGTGAGGTTCGCGCCCGGCGTCCTTGGCGCCCACGTCGCGCGTTGCTTCGTGCGGGACGTCTGGTGCCAGCGGCTCGTCGCTGCGCAGGGATTGCGCCGGCGGGCCCGCGTCGAGAGCCGGCGCCGCGGGGTTGGTCCCGTTCGTGGACGTCAGGTTGGCCAGCGGCGCCGGCTCGGCGCGCGCCTGCGGACTCGCCGCGGGATCGGGCGGGTCGGCGACCCCCTTGCATCCCGTGGCCAGCGAAAGCGCGCAGGCGAAGACGAGCGCGACCCGGCTAGACCATGAGAAAGTCGGCGATGACCGAGACGCCCGCCGCGAGGGGCGGCGCTCCTGGCGCGTGCTGCGTGGCGACGTGAACGACCTGCGCATCGGGGTAGTGCCAGTGGAGGACATTGCAGTTCGCGGGCTCGTTGTCGAATGCGGCGACGACGCGGCCCACGCGCGCGAGGTCGGGGGCGACGAGCCGCTTGAACGCGTCGTCGGGCATGGTGGCGTCCGGTTTGAGCACGAGCTCCGTCGCAGGAATGCCAATGGGAAAGCCAAGGTCGCGCAGGCTCTGGAACGTGCCGGTGCCCATGAGCGGAAGGTCGCGGCCCGTGACGTAAAGAAGGAGCGCGCCGGCATCGTAGCAGGCGCGGGCGAACTCGAGCGCGCCGGGAACCGGCACGTCGTGCACGAGGTGCGCATCGGCGAAGAAGCGCTCGCGCCAGAACTCGTGCATCTCGGCGACGAGCTCGGTGCGGTGCGCGCCCATTCGCTCGAGCGAATCGCTCAGCAGGTAGGCCAGGTCTTCGGGGCGGGCCTGCAGCCAGGCGTTCGGCCAGCACGTCGTCGCGGCCGCGGCATCGCTCGGCGAACTCGCGCAGGATGACGCAGGTGCGCGGTCGGTTGTCCATGAGCGTCCCGTCCAGATCGAAGACGACGAGCGGCAGGTCGCGACCGCGCTGCGGAACGCAGGTATCGAGCACGGCACGGAGAAGGGCGTCCTGCCCGTTCTCGCGCGCGTGCCCTTCGCGTACGACATGCAAGGACATGGCCCCGTCGCAGGTAGCAGGACGATTCGCGTGATTCCATCGCGGCTCCCGTGTGTCACGCCCGAAGTCACACGCTGGCTGCAGGATTTCGCCCGGCCTTCAGGCTGCCCCGCCCGGGGGCATCTCCGCCTGGACCGAGCAGGGCACGCCGAGAACCTTGCACGCCGCCATGGCCGCGACCCGCGCCGCGAGGCCGCCGCCGACGATGGCCACGCTGCGCAGGTTCTTTCGCGTCGCCCACACCTTGCGCTCGGCGATGCTCGCGGCCGAGGGGCGAAGCTCGAGAGGCCGCGAAAGTCCACGACGACGTCGCAGGGCTGCTGCTCCAGGTGCTCGAGCACCGCGCTTATCATCGCCTGCATGTCGCTCGCGCGGACGTGACCCGAGAGCGCAATCGCCAGGAGGCCCGGTCGCGGCGAGTGCACCGCCCACTCTGCCTCGACGTAGCGATCGTGCAACCCGGCTTGCACGAAGTCGTCGATGACCTCGACGAGCCGTATGGGGTCAGCCGGGGCCGGCAGATGCGCGTGGTAGCCGCGCATGATGAGCCTCTCGCCGTCGCCGCCGGCCACGGCGATTGCGGGCGTGAGCCCGCCGCGCTCGGCCGGACGCGCACGGATTGCTTCGATGATCTGCGCAGCCTGCTCGGTGTCTGCGAGGGCGCATACGAGGATCGACGGTAGCTCGCGCTCGAAGGCCGCCTGCGCCTCCACCAGCGACCCCGCCGCGGCTACCTGCGCGCCGACCATCGCGAGAAACTCCGTCGCCAGCTCGCGCTCCTCGCCGCGCGCCACCACGAGGACGCGCGTGCCGAGAAGGCGATTGGAGCTGAACAGGTGGCTCATGAGCGCGTGTTCGCACGTGTCCGCAGAAGCGGCCGCGTACATCCTCGCATGGGTGCGGACCCGCTCCCCAGCTTCTCGTCGGGCTTCTCGTCACGAGCGCCGTCCAGCGAGGCGAGCGTGAGTATGCTACTGGGAGCGCCCTGACGCATGCCGCAGCGGGACCACTACGAGGTCCTCGGAGTCCGACGCGACGCCACGCCCGAGGAGATCAAGAGCTCGTTCAAGAAGCTCGCAGGTCAGTTCCACCCGGACCTCAACCAGGGTGACCCGCGCGCGCACGATCGCTTCAAGGAGATCAACCTCGCCTACCAGGTGCTCTCCGACCCCAACCGCCGCGGCATGTACGACCGCTTCGGCCACCGCGCGGAGGAGCCGGGCTCGCCGTTCGGGTCCGGCGGGCCCTTCCCGGGGGGCTTCGTCGACATCAGCGACATCGCGATCGACGGCATTCTGGGCGACCTGCTCGGTGTCTTCGGCGTGGGCCGCGGCGACAAGGGCGACATCAAGCGCGAGCTCGAGGTCTCCTTCGAGGAGGCGGCGTTCGGCTGCGAGAAGCAGATGCGCTACGAGCGAGCCGTGGTCTGCGGCGACTGCCGCGGTTCGGGCGCGGCCACGGGTACCGCCCCCGAGGCGTGCGGGCCGTGCAACGGGCGCGGCCGCGTGCGGTTCCAGCAGGGCATCTTCCCGATCGCGGTCGAGCGCACGTGCTCGCGCTGCCGCGGCACCGGCCGCACCGTGCGAACGCCGTGCGGGACGTGTCGCGGCAGCGGCCTGGTGACGACGACCGAGTCGCTGCGGGTGACCATCCCGGCGGGCGTGGACGCAGGCGCGACGAAGCTCGTGAGCGGCGCGGGGAACAAGCCGCGCCCCGACAAGGCCGCCGGCGACCTGGAGATCACCATCAACGTCCGTTCTCACCCCTTCTTCAAGCGCGTCGGCGACGACGTCGTGTGCACGGTGCCCATCACGTTCACGCACGCGGCGCTCGGCGGCGAGGCCGACGTCCCCACGCTCGACGGGCGGGGAAAGCTGCGGGTTCCCGCCGGCACGCAGCCGGGCACCGTCCTTCGTATCAAGGGCAAGGGCATTCCGCACCGCGCGGGGATTGGCCGCGGCGATCAGCGCGTCGAGGTCGCCATCGAGGTCCCTACGGAGCTCACCCTGCGCCAGAAGGAGCTTCTCGAGGAGCTGTCCAAGGAGCTCGGCGAGGACGTGCAGCCGCAGCGCAAGACGTTTCTCGGGAAGCTGAAGGACATCTTCGGCTGAGCGCCCCGGGAGGTCGTGCGGAGCGTGCCCGCGGTCGTGCGGAGCGTGCCCGCGGTCGTGCGGAGCGCCCCCGGCCCCGCGGAATGAGCGCCCCCACGCCTCCTAAGGCGCGGCCCCGGGGGCAGAATGCGCCCCCCCGTCCGCGCGCCGCAGCGCGAGCGCCGCGAGCGGCGGCAGGAGAACCAGCGTCGCCGCCGTCGCCGTCAGCAGTCCCCCCATCACCGCAATCGCCAGCGGCCGCTGCAGCTCGGCGCCCGCGCCGATGCCCAGCGCGAGCGGGAAGAGGCCCACCAGCGTGGCGACCGTCGTCATCAGGACCGGCCGCACGCGGCGCTCGGCCGCGAGCATGACCGCGCCGACGGCGTCCGACCCGCGATCCCGTTCGCGCTCGGCCTCCTCGAGCAGCAAGACGCCGTTCTTGACCACCAGCCCCACCAGCAGCACGCACCCCATGAGCGACGACGCGTTGAGCGGCGTCGCCGTCACGACCAGCGCGCCGATGGCGCCGACCATCGCGACGGGTATCGACGCGAGCACGAGCGCCGCCACGCGCATGCGGCGAAATTGCGCCGCGAGCACCGTGAGCACCAGGACCACCGCAAAACCCCCCACGACGGCGAGCTCGCGCACGGTGTCGCGCTGGCTCTGCGCCTGGCCGCCCATGACGACGCGGTAACCCTTCGGCACCGGGACGCCGCGCGCAACTTGCTCCACCTCGTCGGCGAGCGATCCGATGTCGCGCTGCTCGGTGTCCGCCGTGACGGTCACGAGCGGCTGCAGCGCCTCGTGCAGGAGCACCGAAGGCGTCACGTCGCTCGTCGGGTCGGCGACCGCGCTGAAGAGCGTCGTCTTGTCTCCCGCCGTGAAGGGCATCGCCAGCACCTTCTGCGGATCGAAGCGCACCGGGTCCGGGTACCGGACGCGGACGCCGATGAGCCGGTCGTACCAGCGGATGCTCCCCACCCGGGCGCCGAGCAGCGCGCTGGCGAGGCGCGAGCTCACCTCGTCGGGCGTCATGCCGAGGCGCGCGATGGCGTCGCGTCGCATCGCGTAGCGGAGCTCGGGCGCAGGGCGCTCCTCGCCCGTGTACAGGTCGACGAGCCCCCGGACGTCCTTGATGCGGGCGGAGAGGTCGTCGGCGATGTGGTGGAGGACGGCGTAGTCGGGGCCGAGCACCTTCACCTCGAGCGGCCGCGGGCTGCCCGACAGATCGTTCAGCACGTCCTGCAGCACCTGCACGAACTCGACGCGCACCTCCGGGTACTTCTCCCCGATGCGCGACCGCAGGTCGTCGACGATCTGGAACGACGAGCGCCGCCGGTACGCCGGCGGGACGAGGCTCACCATGATGTCGCCGCGATTGAGCTCGGTCGCCGCGACCGGGCCGAGCTCCGCGCCGAGGCGCCGCGAAAACGTCCGGACCTCCGGCGTGCTCCGGAGCTCCGCTTCCAGGTCGCGCGCGTACGACTCGGTCATGGAGAGCGAGGTGGCCGCGGGCAGGAAGTAGTCGAGCACGAACGCGCCCTCGTCCATCTGCGGAAGAAAGCCCCTCTCGAGCCTGGGCGCCGCCGCGACGCCGGCGCCCACGACGACCAGGAGACCGACCACCGCCGCGACCGGCCGCCCGACGGCCACCCGGACCACCCGATGGTAGGCGCGCGCCAGCGATCCGCCGGACGCGCTCGTCTTCGCCGAGAGAAACGCGCCGGACGCGAGCGGGACCAGCACGAGCGCGGCGAGCAGCGAGATGAGCACGGCGGCCGTCACCGTGAACGCGAGCGCGCGGAAGAAATCGCCGACGACGCCGCCGAGGAACGCCAAGGGGACGAAGACGACGACGGTCGTCAGGGTGGTCCCGATGACGGCGGGCGCGAGCTTGGCCGTGCCGACGAGCGCCGCCGACGCGACGCTCGCGCCGGCGTCGCGCTCGCGCGCGATGGCCTCGATCATGACGATCGCGTCGTCGACGACGAGACCGATGGCGACGGCCATGCCGCCGAGAGACATGAGGTTGAGGGTCTGGTTGGCCACGCGCATGGCGAGGAACGTCACCGCCAGCGTGAGCGGGACGGTGAGCCCGGCGAGCACCCCGGCGCGCAGGTCGCGCAGGAAGACCGCGATGACCGCCGCGCAGAGCACGATGCCGAGGACGATGGCGTCGCGCACGCTCGCCATCGACTCGCGTACGAGGCGCGATTGATCGTAGACGGGCGTGAGCGTCACACCCGCTGGAAGCGAGGGCGCCAGGGCCCCGCACGCGGCGATGGCTCTCTCGACGACGTCGGTCGTGCTGGCACCCGGCATGCGCGCGACGCTCAGAACGACGGTGTCGCCGCGCGGTCCCCCGATGCGCACGAGCCTGTCCTCGTGCCCGTCGATGACCTCGGCGACCGAAGACAGCGGCACCGTGACGCCGCGGGGCGCCACCGCGACGGGCATCTCGCGGATGTCCGCCAAGCTCCTCGGCTGGGCGTCTCCGATGACAGTGACGAGCTGGCGGTCTCGATCCACGCGGCCGACGGCGCTGAGGCCCATCGCGGTCCGCAGCTTGTCGGCGATGGCGTCCGGCGTCAGGTGCAGCGCGGCGGCTTCGTTCGGGTCGAGGACGATGTCCACCTCGCGCACGTCCCCCCCGAGCACCTCGATGCGGCCCACCCCGGGCACGCCCGCCAGCGTCGGACGCACGACGTACTCGGCCAGCTCCCGGAGCTCGCGTG
The DNA here is from genome assembly GCA_963720145.1 of uncultured delta proteobacterium. Classification (GTDB taxonomy): domain Bacteria; phylum Myxococcota_A; class Polyangia; order Polyangiales; family Polyangiaceae; genus Palsa-1150. The sequence goes on along the minus strand of CAVREO010000020.1, from coordinate 130,037 downwards.
GGTCGACGGCGCCCGACACGTTGAACGTGACGACGGGGAAGGATCCGGTCGTCACGCGCTCGAAGAGGATCTCCGCGGTCGCCGGGAGATCGCTCCGCGCCTCGTTGACGTGCGACTCCACCAGCTGCAACGCGCGCCACATGTCGGTGCCCGGCGCGAACTGGAGCGAGATCTCCGTGGCGCCGCGGATCGTCTTCGACCGGATGCGCTGGACCCCCAGCACCGTCGTGAGCGCCTGCTCGAGCGGGCGGGTGACGGTGGTGAGGAAGACGTCGGGGGGCGCACCGCCCGAGCGCGCCACGACGAGGATGCGCGGGAACTCGACCTCCGGATAGATGGCGCTCGGCATCGCGAACCCCGACACGACACCCAGCGCGACGAGCGTCGCCGTCGCGAACCAAATCGCCGCAGTGTGGCGGCGGAGCAGCGCCAAGAAGCTGCTCATTTCGCCTCGACGATCCGCGACCCGTTCTCCAAGCCGAGCACGTGATCCACCGCGATGCGCTCGCCCTCCGTGAGGCCTCCGGTGAGCTCGACGCGATCGTCGTCGCGCCACCCGACCTGGACCGCGTGAACCTCGCTCCTGGCGTCCTTGCAGACGGCGACCTCCGCTCCGTCGGCGACCGCTCCGCGAATGGCCGTCGAGGGGACGACGAGCACGTTCTCTCTCTTTCCGAGCGTGACCCTCGCCGTGCCGAAGACGCCGAGCGTGACGGGCCCCTTCGCGTCCATCGCGATGCGTACGAGACCGAGTCCGGTCGCGGGGTCGAGCGACGTCGATCGCGCGTGGACAGCCCCCGTGATCGTACCCTCGGCCGTGGCGAGCGCCACGCTCGCGGTCTGGCCCGGCGCGATGCCGACCAGCTGCCGCTCGGTGGCGTCGGCGTCGAACTCGGCGAGAACGCTCGCGGCCAGCTGGATGATGGGGGTCGCGGCCGTTCCGTCGACCAGCGCGCCCGGTCCGCGCCAGACGTGCGTCGCGACTCCCTCGAAGCTGGAGGTCACCGACACACGGCCGAGGGTGCGGCGCGCGAGGTCGGCGGCGGCGATGGCGGCGTTCACGGCCGCGCGCGCCTGGTCGGCGCGCGCCACGGCGTCGTCGAGGTCCTGCTTGGCCGCGATGCCACGCGCGACGAGCTGCCGCGTACGGTCGAGGGTCGCGGTCGCGTTGGCCTGGCCGGCCTTCGCCTGCACGACCGTGGAATCGGCCTGCGTCAGCGCGTCTCGCGAGTTCGCCCCGTCGATTTCGGCGACGATCGCGCCCGCCGCGACGGGGTCGCCCTCGTGCACGAGGACGCGAACGATTCTCCCGGGGACCTGAGACGCGACGGGCAGGTCGCCCCCGGGGGGCGCGGCGACGCGGCCATGCAGCGTCTCGACGACGTCGATCGACTGGCGCGTCACGGGGACGCAGTGGACCTCCACCGGGACGGGCTCCTCGTGCTCCTCGGCGGCCGGCCGGCACGCGCCGGCCACGAGCAGGGCAGTCGCCGCGATGCGCCTCATGGCACCCCCAGCGCGTGCTCGACGTCGGCCCACGCGCTCGCGCGGGCCGCTTGCGCCTCGAGCGCCGTCACGCGTGCATCGACGAGGGCGCGCTCGGCGTCGAGCACGGCGATGAGCTGCGCCCGCCCGAGGGTGTAGGCCTCTTCGGTCGCTCGCGCGGCGCTCTGCGACGCCGGGACGACGCTGTCGGTCAACGTTCGCTCGCGCGCGGTGGCCGCCTCGAAGGTCCGGTACGCCGCCGTGAGCTCGGCCGACGCCAGCACGCGCGCGGATTGCACGCGTGCGCGCGCGACGTCGCCCTGGGCCCTCTCGCGCTCGATGTAGGCGCCGCGCTGGTTGAAGATCGGAACGTCCACCGTGAGCTGCGCGCGGTAGTTGACCGGTGGCGTGGCGCCCTGGGGCGCGTTGGGCGGAAGAAGCGTCGGATCGTAGGCGTCTACCCCGAGATCGAGCGCCAGGTTCGGACGGACCAGGGCCCGCTCGCGCGCCACCCGGGCCTCGGAAGCTCGCACGTCGGACCGTTCGCGGCGGACGCCGACGTTGTCGTCGAGGCGCGCCACGAGAGCCGCGAGCGGTGGCGCGGCGTCCGGAGCACCCACGTTGCCGGCGGCGCGCAGCCCTCCGCCGTCGGTGATCCCCATCCAGCGACCGAGGTCGCTGCCGGCTGCGGTCACCTGCGCCCTCGCTTCCAGGACTTCGGCGTCGGAGCGCAGCTTCTCCGCGTGGATGCGCATGGCGTCGAGCTCCGGCGCCGATCCCACTTGCACGCGCTGCACGACGGCGGCCTCCAGGGCTGCCTCGAGGGTCGCCGCCTCGCGGCGCGCGCCCGCCATGCCCTCGGCCAGCCAGAGCGCCACGTAGGCGCGCACGGCGGCCTGGCGGATGTCGTTCCAGGCGACCTGCGTGTCCAGCATCACCGTCGATTCGTCGGCCCGGGCCGCGTCCATGGCCGCGCCCCGCTGGCCGAGGATGACGAGCGGCAGCGACACCATTCCACTCAACTTCGCCGCCTGCGTGCTCGTACCCACGGCGGCGGTGGGGTTGGGATAGACGCCTGCGATACCCACTTCGGCGTGGGCCACGGACACGCGCGCGCGTGCGACGACCAGGTCGGGCGCGGCCAGTCGCGCCTCGCGGAGGGTCTCCTCGAGCGTCACGCGTTGCTCGGTCTGCGCCCGCGCGCTGGAAGCCACGAAGGCCACCGCGATCGCAGGCGCCAGAGCGCGCTCGAGTCTCACGAGGGGACGATAGAGCCCCACCCTTAACGGAACCTTAACGGGCGACGGAGGGTTCCTCGTGCCAGCCGACGCACGCGCCCAGCGTGAGCAAGACCTCCAGCCCCTCGCCGCCCGAGCCGGGACGGGCTTCGACGCGGCCGTGGTGGCGCTCGGCGACGGCCCGCACCAGCGCGAGCCCCAGGCCCTTGCCCTCGCCGTCGGCCGACCCGCGCCAGTACCGGTCGAACATCTTCGCGCGCGCGCCCTCGTCCAGGCCGGGGCCCCGGTCGACGACGGCGAGGCGCACGGCATCGCCTTCGCGCGTGACGCTCACCAGCTCGACGCCGCGGCCGTACTTCCGCGCATTTTCGACGAGATTTCGGAGGGCGAGCGCGACGAGCCGCTCGTCGCCCTCGACGAGTGCCTCGTCGGGCGCCCGGACGCGCGCGCCGTCCGGCGCGAGATCGCGGGCGATGTCGGCCACGTTGATGACGGGGCGCTCTCCGAGCGCTGGCTGCCGCGTGTCGGACAGCACGAGAATGGCCTGGATGACGTCTGCCAGACGTACGGCGTCCGCACGCACGCGAGCGACGGCGGCCCGCGCTGCGCCGTCAGGCAGGTCGATGGAGTCGAGCTCCGCCACGATCGCGGTGAGTGGCGTTCGCAGCTCGTGAGCCATGTGCGCGCTGTTCGCCCGTTCGCGGGCGAGCCCTTCGAGGAGGCGGCGAACGAGGGTGTCGAAGGCCGCTTCGAGCTGGGCGATCTCCCGCGTCTCGGCGGCGGGTGGCTCGACGGCCTTCTCGGCCTCGAGGATGCGCGCGGTCCAGTGGACGACGCTCGTGAGCTCACGGAGCGACGCGCGCACCGTCCGGCGTACCGCAAGCCAGCCGGCGAGCAACGCGACGAGGAGGACAGCCGCCATGCCTCGTGCGAGCGCTCGCGTGGCGCCCCGATGGTCGCCGACCGGGATGGCTGCGACGACTACCGAACGGCCACGCTCGGATTCGCACGCCAGCCAGGGGGCACCGACGTCGTCCGTGTACTTCGCGCAGGCGCTTTCGGCCAGCTCGGGCAACGCGGTGTTTCCGTCTGCGGGCGGAACGCCGGACGTTGCAGTAGGACGCCGCACCACGAGGCGTATCCCCTGCGCCCTGGCGCCCGCCAGCACCTCTTCGATCGCCTCTTTCGGTGAATCGCCCTCGTCGAGCTCGCGTTCGAGCGACGACCGCGCCGCGGCTGCGCGACCCCGGGCGCTCGCGGCGTCCGCCGCGTCGAGGACACGATCCGTCACCACCACGCTCGCGACGGCAACGCCGGCGAGCACGGCGCCCACCAGCGCCAGCAAGCGCGCCGTCAGCCGCGCTTCGAGGGTGCCAGCGACCATGAGTACCCCACCTGACGTACCGTGCGGACCGCGTCGCGCAGGCCACGGTCTCCGAGCTTGCGGCGGATCCGGGCGACGAGCACCTCGAGACTCGCGGCGGTGCGCTCGCTCGCGTCCCCCCACACGGCTTCCAGGATGTCGTCTCGCAGGACGACGCGCCCCGCGCTCCACGCCAGGAGCCCGACGATGTCGAACTCACGCGTCGTCAGCGGCAAACGCTCGTCGTCGACGGTGAGGGTTCGCTTGTCCCGGTCGAGCACGAGCCGCCCGAAGACGCGAACGGATTCGCTCCAGCGCGGCCCTCGACGCGAGAGCGCACGCACGCGCGCCAGAAGCTCGTCCATCGAGAACGGCTTGCCGAGGTAGTCGTCGGCCCCGGCGTCGAGCCCGGCGACGCGATTGGCGACGGCGTCGCGCGCCGTGAGAAGCAGGATGGGAAGGTCGCTGCCCGCCCGGCGCGCCGCGCGGCACCAATCGAGACCGGAGCCGTCCGGCAAGCCGATGTCGACGAGCGCCACGTCGAAGTGCTGCGACTCGAAGGCCTCTTCGGCCTCGCGCACGCCGCCCGCGACCAGGACCGTGTGACCGCGCTCGCGCAGGCCGCCCCCCACGGCATCGGCCACGCGAGCACTGTCCTCGATGAGCAAGATCCGCACTACCCTCCTCGGATCATACGCCCTCGGGTACCTCGAGGAGCGCGTAGAGGCCCTTCTCGTCGATGACCCTCGTGCCGAACTTCTTCGCCTGATCGAGCTTCGCCTTCCCGGTTTTCTCGCCGGCCACGAGGTACGTCGTGTTCTTCTTCACTCCGTCGTGGACCTCGCCGCCTGCCCCGCGAATGTCGGCGTGCACGTCCTCGCGCTTGCGGCTCAAGACGCCGGTCACGCAGAAGCTCATCCCCTTGAGCGGGCCGTCTGCGGCGACCTCGTGGCGCGGCTGCGGGCGGCCCACCCCGAGCTCGACCAGCTTCTCCATGAGCGCGCGCTGCTCGGGATCCTGGAGAAACGCGACCACGCTGTCGACCATCTTGGGGCCGAAGCCGCGGATCGCGTCGACGTGCTCGCGCGCCTCCTCTTCGCGCCAGGCGAGCATATGCTGCAAGGTGCCCGCTTCCTCGGCGAGCTGCCGCGCCGCCACCTGGCCCACCTGCGGAATGCCCAGGCCGCAGAGCAGCCGGTCGAGCGTGCGCTCCTTCGAGTGCTGGATGGACGCATACACGTTCTGCGCGCTCTTCTCGCCCATGCGCGTCAGCTCGGAGATCTGCTGAGGCGTGAGGCGATAGAGCTCCGCCACGTCGCGCGCAATGCCGCGTTCGACGAGCTGATCGACGAGCGCGGTGCCGAGGTGGTCGATGTCCATGGCGAAACGACGCGCGAAGTAGAAGATCCGCTGCTTCACCTGCTCCGGGCACGAGCGGTTCGGGCAACGCGTGGCCGCTTCGCCCTCGGCGCGTACGACCGGCGTGCCGCACGAGGGGCAGACGCGTGGCATTTCGAACGCGCGCTCGACGCCGGTGCGCGCGGCTGCGTCGACACCCACCACCTGCGGGATGACCTCGCCGGCTTTCTGGATGAAAACGTGATCACCGATGCGCACGTCGAGCGTCCCGATCATGTCGGCGTTGTGCAAAGACGCGCGCGACACGGTCGTCCCCGCGAGCTCCACCGGGGCGAGGACCGCGACCGGCGTCAGCGCGCCTGTGCGACCCACCTGCACGACGATGCCCTCGAGCTTCGTTCTCGCCTGCTCCGCCGCGAACTTGAAGGCCAGGGCCCACTTGGGAAACTTCGACGTCATCCCGAGCATTCCCTGCTGGCGATACGAGTCGACCTTGATGACCGCTCCGTCGGTCTCGAACGGGTAACCGGGGCGGGCGGTCTCGATGGCGTCGATCGCGGGGCGAACGCCGTCCCAGTCGACGACCACCTGACGTCGATGGGTCGGCAAGCCCTGGGCCTCGAGCCAATCGAGGCTCTCGTGGTGCGTGGCGTGGAGCTGGGGCCCCTCGACGAGCTGGTAAAAGAGCGCGCGAAGGGGACGCCGGGCGACCTCGCGCGGGTCGAGCATGCGCACGGCGCCCGCGGCCGCGTTGCGGGGGTTCGCGAAGGGCTCGAGACCCTGCGCTTCGCGGTCGGCGTTGAGGGCGTCGAGGTCGCGGCGGTAGATGAGGATTTCCCCGCGCAGCGTGAGCTTGCCGGTGTGGGCGATGCGGAGCGGGACGCTGCGGATGGTGCGGACGTTCTGCGTGATGTCCTCGCCGGTCTCGCCGTCCCCGCGCGTGCTGGCCTGGATGAGACGCCCGCCCTCGTAGATGACCTCCACGCTCGCGCCGTCCAGCTTGGGCTCGACGCAGAAGCGCGGCACCTCGGCAGCGGGGAGGCCGTCGGCGACGCGGCGGCGAAACTCGAGGAGCTCTTCCTCGGTGTACGCGTTGTCGAGCGAGAGCATGCGCGCCGCATGCTTCACCTGGACGACGCTCGTGCGGGCCTCGCCGCCGACGCGCATCGTCGGCGAGTCGGGCGTCGTCAGCTCCGGGTGCGCCTCTTCGAGCGCGCGTGTCTCCCGGAGCAGACGGTCGAAATCGGCGTCGCTGACGATCGGGTCGTCGAGCACGTAGTAGCGGTAGTTGTGGGCGTCGATTTCGCGCACGAGCTCGGCGTGGCGCCTGGCGGCGGCTATCGCGCCTGTCGCGTGGTCATGGGTCCTGCCAGCCATCCCCCGCGGGTCTATCACTTCGCGCGTTCGTCGGCCCCCGGCTAAGCTGCCCGCCAGACCCGGTCGACCGAAAATCCCCGATGCCGCCCCAGCCCGAATCGTCCGCACCGCCCAGTGTCCTGCCCATCTTGGCGCAGGTCGGCTTCGTCATCGTGGCAGCGCTCTTCGTGTACGGCTTCGTCGCGGTGACCAAGGAGGGGGAGACGCGGCGGGTCTGCAGCGCCCCGTGTTATCTGCATCCCGACTACCTGGGGGCGGAGCGCCGCGCGCCGGCATTCTCCCTGAAGGACCTCGAGGGCAAGAGCGTGTCGCTCGAGAGCCTGAAGGGCAAGGTCGTCGTTCTGAACTTTTGGACCAAGACGTGCGGTCCCTGCCTCGAGGAGATGCCGGAGCTCGCGGAGCTCGCGAAGGTCGTGCGCGATCGGAGCGACGTGGCCGTCGTCGCCGTTTCGACCGACGAAGGGCCGGAGGACGTGAGGCCCACCCTGCAGACGGTGCTGCGCGAGCCGCCTCCCTTCCGGGTGCTCTTCGATCCCGATCTGCGCGTCGTACGCGACAAGTACGGCACCCGCCTCTTTCCGGAAACCTGGTTCATCGACAAGGAGGGGATCATCCGCGCACGCTTCGACGGCGCGCGCGACTGGACGAACCCTCTCTACGTGAACTTCATCGATGCCCTGCGAGGCAGCGAATACTGCCCGGTGAAGATCGACGGCGCGACCCTGGCGGGCAAGGCGGGTCGCATCTGCGAAGAGATGAGCGGCGGCAGCTGAGAGCCTCGCTCTGCGTGCCGACTAGGGCGCTGCGCGCATGCCGTTCCGCGTGATGGCGTCGACCCGTATCGTCACCCGCTCGGCGAGCCCGGGGGCGGCGCGCTTTCCGAGATAGGCGATCCACGCCTCGGCGCCGACGGGGACTACGGCGATGTCACGCCGGATGGCGCGCAGGATGGCGCGGGCGACGGTGTGCGGCTCCCGGCCGCGGCGGGCGAACTCCTCAGCGACCGGGGCGCGCAAGGCCTCGTCGGAGAAACGGCCGCGCCGGATGATGTCGGTCGCGATCATCCCCGGACAGATGGCCGAAACGCCGATGCGGTGCGGCGCCAGCTCGGCGCGAAGCGATTCCGACAGGCCGACGACCGCGAACTTGGTCGTGCAGTAAGGGCTGACCCCCGGCGCCGCGGACAAGCCGAACATCGACGCGATGTTGACGACGTGACCGCCCTCGCCGCGCTCGACCATGCGCCGGACGAAGAAGTGGCAGCCGTGCACGACGCCCCACAGGTTGACCGCGATCGTCCAATCCCAGTCCTCGAGAGGGGTTTCGAGCATGCCCCCCGAGTGCGCGACCCCCGCGTTGTTGACCAGCACGCTCAGAGCGCCGAATCGATTGTGCACCTCGTCGGCGAGATCGCGCATCTGGTCCCGGTTGCTCACGTCGACGCGCCGGGCGAGCGCGCACCTGGCTCCCAGCTCGGTGGCGATCGCCCCGACGCGAGATTCGTCCAGGTCGACGGCGACGACGCTTGCTCCCGCGTCCGCGAGGGCCACGGCGGTTGCACGGCCGATGCCGCTGCCGGCGCCCGTCACCAGCGCGAGGTTTCCTCGGATTCTTGTCCTTCATCGGGGACGAACTCTAGTGCACCGCCGTCGAGGTAGCCTTAAGCAGATTGGGTAGGCGGTGCGCTAGGAGCGAATTCGGGGTGTGGGCGCAGCCCACGAAAATCGTCTAGGGCGCCGCCGCTCGCGTCGCGAGCGGTCGCTTGCGACCGTTGATGGGACATCAACGGCGGTGCACTAGCGTGCGTGGCGCTCGCTGGCGGTCCGGCGTGCGCGTTCCAGCTCTTCGCGCGTCGCGTAAGGCTGCGGCGACGCGGCCGTCGCCCGCAGGTACTCGGGCAGATCGACGATGTCCCAGCCGGGCTTCTGCGGATTCGCTGGATCCCACTTGTCGGATTCGAGCCAGCGCAGCAAGCGGTTGAAGGCCTTCACGGAGGGCCAGTGCATATCGTGCAGGAGGACGACCCCGCCTTGTTTGAACGCGAGCTGCTGCTCAAGCAGCTGAGCGATCTCGTCCGGATCGTCGCGCTTCATGTCCTCCACGTCGACGCTCCACAGGAGCAGCTCCAGATGGCGATCGCGCATGACCCCTTCGAGCCAGGGGTCCACCTCGCCGAAAGGCGGACGAAAGAGGATGGGGCGGCGCCCGATCGCGTGCTCGATGGCTGCGGCAGAACGGTCGATCTCGCCGAGCGCGGTGGGATGCGACAGTCCGGTCAGCAGCCGGTGATCGAAGGTGTGGTTGCCGACGAAATGACCGGCGTCCGCGATGCGCTTGGCCCACATGCGCGTCTCGGCTGCCCGATGGTCGGTCCCCGCGAGGTAGCGGCCGATGAGGAAGAAGGCCGCGCGGATGTGGTGCTGGTCGAGGATCTTGAGGACGGTGGGCGCGGTCTCCGGGAACGGGCCGTCGTCGAACGTGAAGGTGACGAGTCGCCGGGCGTCGCTCCTCGTTCGGGCGGGGCCCTCGGCGAGCAGCCAGGCGCGCTCACCGCTGGCGCCGGGGTTGAGGTTCGGCCAGGGAGGGGGAGGGTCGGGCAGGGAAGATGCGTCGACGGTCTGCGGCTGGCGCTCGAGAGGAGGCACGCTCGTCGGAGCCGTCTCTCGCGCCGCGCCGGCCACGGAGGTCACGGCGCGCGAGCCCGCGGCCACCGCGCTTCGCAGGTCGGGACGGCCCAGGCCGAGCCAAGTACCGGCCCCGAGCGCGAGCACCGGGACCATTGCACGCAAAAAGAGCGACATGGACCGCCGAATGGTAACGATGCCATCGGCGCCTTGGCCAATTTCGGGCGATTCGAGGCGGCGTCACCGGCCCCAAGCCCACCAAGGATCGCACGCCCAGTGCGCCCCGAAGGCGTCGCGAACGACCCGCTCGGCGAGCTTACCTCGCGGCGAGAACCCCCAGGGGGCTTCCTGCGAGACGTCGTCCGGGTCTGAATACACGCGCCAGACGAAGAAGCCCGCGAAGTTCGGCTCGTCGAGGAGGGGCGTGAGGAGCGCGCGATAGGCGGCGGCCTGGGCCGCTTCGTCGACTCGCACGCCGCTCATGGCGTCGGGCCACTCCCACGGCCGCACGGCGGGGTCGGGGCGCGTGGTGTAGCCCGTCTCGGTGAAAAGAACCGGCTTGCCCCAGGCCTCGGCGAGGGCGTGGATCCGCTTGCGGATGGCGCGCGCGCCTTGCAGGAGCTCGGCCTCGGGAGCCGCCGCCTGTTGCGCGAGAGGGTAGAACGCGTTGATCCCGATGACGTCGAGCTCGCCGAGGACCACGGTGTCGTCGACGTCGTCCCAGTTGGCGGAGTACGTGACGAGCCCGTGGTAGACACGCCGGACGTCGTGCACGACGCGCTCGAAGAGTGGTGCCTGGGCGCCCGTGACCCACGAGCGCAGCTCGACGCCGGCCGAGAACATGTCGGCGCGGGTGGCCTCGGCGACTTCAGCCCACGCCTCCACGAACCGCGCGTAGGCCTCGGCCCACCGCCTCCAACCCTGGCTCGTGGCCGGCCGGATGAGCGCCCGCCACTCTCCGGATTCGACCCACAAATGCGGCACGAGCATCACGCGGAGCCCGCGGGCGTGCGCCATCTCCACGGCCCGCGCGACGTCGGCCCGGTTGCGCTCGAACGGGGCCTCGAACGTGAGGTCGACGCCCGTCCCGCTCGAGATCGGCCACGCGGCCGAACGGCGTGACGGCCACCCAACTCGCGCCCATCGCCTGCGCCTCGAGCAGCGTGCGATCGTACGCCGCCGTGCCGTAGCCTACGCCGGGGTGATACCCGTTCTCGATCGGGCCGATGGTGATCCCGCGGACGCCGCCGAGCTCAGCGCGTCTCCAGGCGTCGGCGCCGGGCGAGGCGAGTGCGAGCTGGGCGGCGACGGCGAACGCGAACCGCGCCGCGTCGGTCATGGACCGTCGCTCTCGCCGTCGATGACGGCGTCGGTGAGTCCGGCCAGATCGGCGGCGACCGCATCGGCGCCTGCTCGCTCGAGCTCGTCGCGCGGATACGAATGGGCGACAGCGACGCACCGAAGGCCCGCGCCCTTGGCTGACCGCAGACCCCCCAGCGAGTCCTCGATTGCAACGGCAGCTCCTACTCCCGAATGACCGAGGGCCTCCAGCCTTCGCAACGCTGCCTCGTAAGGCATGGGGTCCGGCTTGGACAAGGTCGTGCTCTCTGCGCTCACGACGAAGGTCACCTCGCGGCGCGCGCCCATGCGTTCGAGCGCGAAGACGATCTCGCTCTCGAGCGAACCGGATACGATGCCCACGGGACCGAGGCGCGCGCGGCGCGCGAGCAGCTCGGCGGCGCCTGGGAAAAAGCGGCATGCCTCCTCGAAGCGCGCGAGGACACGCGGGCTCTTCGCCGCGACGAGGGCGCGCACCTCCTCCTCTCGCAGAGTCGCGGTGGAGTGCGAGAGCACGGCGCGGAACACGCTCGCGTCGTCGAGGCTGAGAAAGCGGTCGAGATACTCGCGCTCGGTGATGGTGATCCCGCGGGGCGTGAGGATGTCGTTGAATGCAGCCAGATGAACGGGCTCGCTGTCGACGAGCACCCCGTCGAAGTCGAAGAGCGTGGCGATCACGGTGAGTGCTCTTCTTACTTGGCGGCGCGCTCGAGGTCGAGCGAGACGATGATGGCGTGCCCGAACCGGGCCTCCAGCGGCTCCGTCCGGAGGGCGAAGCCGTCGCGCCGAACCGCAATCGTGTGCGCGCCAGCGGGTACCTCGACGGAGAGCGGTGTCGGGCCCACGGTCTGCCGGCCGTCGATGGTCACGATGGCGCCGGACGGCATGGTCGTGACGGTGAGCGTCGAAGGACGGGTACGCACGTCGTGGAGCTCGTGCTCGGCCTCGGCGCGGTCCTGCGGGGAGAGGTCGTGCAGCGACAGATACTCCTCGATGGTGGAGACGGCTCCCTCGCCGTCGTCGAGCCGCTCCTGGCTGCGCGCGGCGTTCCAGAGCTCGCTGGAAGGTCCGCCGAGGCGATACGCCGCACGAAAGTAGCGCATCGCGTCGGCGTACCTGGCGTCACGGAAGGCGCGCACGCCTTCCTGGTCGAGCTCGCGCGCGGACTCCAGGTTCGGATGGGCGCGAGAGTCTGGCACGTCCTCGGGCCAGCGCGACGCGGGGAGGGCGCACGAGACGACGGCACAGAGCGCGATTGCGGAGAAGCGGATTGGCAAGCGGAGCCCGCTCGCAGCTTATCGCAAGCGAGCGCTCCCCCGCGCCGAGACTCGGCTGACGACCCGGGGGAGTCAGGCGGCGACGAGCACGATTCGGGTCACCTCGGGGGGCGCGCCGACGCGTGAGGGCGGTCCCACCGTACCGAAACCGCGGTTTACGTAGAGCGTCGTCCCGCCCACCGAGTAGCAACCGGCGACGTAGCGGGCGAAGAGAGTCATGGGTTGGAAGCCGGGATTGATTTGTCCCCCGTGCGTGTGACCCGAGAGCTGGAGCGCGACCCGCCCCGCCCAGCGGTCCACCGTGCGCGGTTGATGGGAGAGCAGAATGCGGGGCAGCTCCGGCGGGACCATGGCGATCGCGCGCTCGAGCTGCGGCCCGGGTCGGCCATGTTGCTCTGCGCGCAAGTCGTCGACGCCGAGGAGCGCGAACCCGCCGTCGGCTGCGCGCACGACCCTTCCCTCGTCGATCATCAGGTCGACGCCCGCGGCGCGCAGCGAGCTCGCGACGGCGAATGCGTCCGCGTAGTAGTCGTGGTTGCCGAGGATGGCTTTGACACCGTCCCGTGCGGGGAGATCACCCAGCTTGCGCGCGACGAGAGGTGCGTATCGCTCGTCGAAGTCGACGATGTCGCCGGTGACGACAATGAGGTCCGCGCGCGCCTTGCGCACCAGAGCGAGCCCCTCGTCGAGCTCACGCTCTCCCACGTAGACGCCCGTGTGGATGTCGCTGATCTGCGCGATGACGTAGCCGTCCAACGCACGCGGCAACCCAGCGATACGTACGGGGACCTCGCATAGCTCGAACGCGTGACGTCCGCGGACGGCGCCCCACGCGAGCGCCGACCCGGTGGCGCCGACCAGGGCAGCGCCACCGGCGGCCTCGGCTAACTGCCGCCGCGTCATGCCTGGCGCCCGGTTCTCGCCCGGTGCCGGAACGTCGGGCGCTCGCGGAACCGCCCGCGCCAGGGCCCAGGCGCCGACGCGCGTCGCGGCGATGGGGAGCGCTGCCATGGCGAGCGTCATCGAAGCCAGCGACAAGACCGAGAAGAGCGTGGTCCCGACGTGCAGGTGAATGCCGGTCCAGCGGAGGACCGGCTGCGCGATGACGAGCACCAACATCGCCAAGGCGAGGCCCCGGCGACGCCGCGACGATGCGAACCAGGGGAACGTCTCGACCGCCCAGCGATACTGGACAAACAGAAGCACCCACGTGGCAGCCGGAATGAACAGCTGGAGCGCGAGGGGCATGGCTCTGAGCCGGGCGCTCCCGACCCTACCCGGCTCTTAGCACGCCGCTCACCACCCGCTCGATGCGCCCGTAATCGCGCCGCACTTCGATGTCGCGGAAGCCGCCGGTCTCGAAGAGCCCGACCGCGGCCGAGGCCTGGCCGGCGCCGACTTCGGTCGCGAGGACGCCTCCGTCGACCAGGTGTGCCGGAGCTCCCGCCACCAGACGCCGAAGAATGGCGAGCCCGTCGTCCCCGCCGACGAGCGCCCGACGCGGCTCGAAGTCGCGAATGTCGACAGGCAACGAGTCGACCTCGCCCACGGCAATGTACGGAGGATTGGCGGTCACGAGGTCGAAACGATGCGTCGGTTCGACCGCCGAGAACAGATTGCCGCGGCGCCACGCGACATTGTACGCGCCCAGGCGCAGCGCGTTGTCGCGCGCTACGGCGAGCGCGTCAGGGTCAACGTCGGCGCCGAAGACGGTAGTGGTGGGCCGCTCGCGCGCGAGCGTGATGGCCACGCACCCGCTGCCCGTGCACACGTCGAGCGCACGCATCGACATCGACACGGCGCGCGTGCGCTCGAGCGCCACATCGACGAGGGCCTCCGTGTCCGGTCGCGGCACGAGCACGCGACGATCGACGCGGAAGACGCGCCCGTAGAATTCACGCTCGCCGAGGATGTACGCGATGGGCTCGCGGGCGCGCCGCCGTTTCACGAGCTCGCGCACGCGCGCGAGCGTCTCGGGCTCGAGCGGCCGCTTGGCGTCGACGATCAGCTGAATGCGCGTGGTACCGAGCGCGCGAGCGAGCAAGAGCTCGGCGTCGAGCCGCGGGCTCTCGATGCCGCGCGCGCGGAAGTCGTCGGTTGCCCACCGAAGCACGGCTTCGATGGTCCACGCTTGCGGCTGGGATGCGGCGGACACCAGTCTCGCAGCTTTCGTAGCTCAAAATGGCCGCCGCGTCAGCGGAGTCGCGCGCGCGCCTCGGTCACGACGCGCCCGACCTCGGCGTGAATCGCGTCGCGCCGCTCGGGCGTCCCCGCCTCGAAGCGCATGACGAGCACGGGCCCCGTGTTGGACGCGCGCACCAACCCCCAAGCAGGATCGCGCTCGCTGCCTAACGAGATGCGCGCACCGTCGATGTCGACCACGGCCATGCCCGCCCCTGGTCGTGGTAGAGCGTTCTTCGTGGGGCCAGGGATTGTCGCCAGCGCGGGGTCTGTCGCGGACGCCGGTAGTTCGCCGGCGGCGATGGTGGCTTCGCCCTCGCCCCCGCCGAGCCCCTACGCGTACGCCCCGGGTGACATCTACCCGCGCACGGACAAGGAACGCGAGCTTTGCGACGCGGCGAGCCGCCCGGACTGGGTGTACCTCGCGGGGCTGCTGGCGCTGGACGTCGGCTCCATCTGGCTCGGTAGCTCGAACGAGGTGAAGCTCCACGACAGCGCCCTCGTGCGGATGAGCGGCCCGGCTGCCCTCGGGCTCACTTGGGGCGCCACTCTCGGGGGTGGCTGGCTCGCGCTCCCCAAGTGCTCGCCGCACTGGGTGGAGGAGCCGCCTCGAGAAGGCGAGGTCCGCGTGGGCTGGCCGCTGGCCCTCTCGATAGCTCTGCTCGCGGGGGCGACGGCCCCAATCGTCTACGGCATCGCCATTGGGCCTCTCCCCCAGCAGTGGTCCACCGCCGAGCGCGAACTGCATGTGGTAACGGCCGCGGTCTTCGGGTTCGGCGGCGCTCTGCTCCCGTACATCGTTCCGCCGCGCACGGTCGCGGCTGCGCGCGAGCTCGAACGCCTGCGCCTCGGGCTGCTCGCCGAGCCGAAGGGCTCCAATGCTCGCGGCGCCTACATCGGGTACAGCACGGCATTCTGAGCCGACAAGCGCTACGCGGGCTTGAGGAAGCGCGCGAGAATCTTCTTCTCGCCCCAGCCCGGAAAAAGAGCCACGACCGCGGGCTCGCCGACGCTGACCAGCCGAACGACCTCGCCCTCGCCGAAGCGATCGTGCCTCACGCGCGCGCCGCGCCGCAGCGGAATGTCGGTGACGTCGGGTGAGCGGTCGTCGAAGAAATCGTGGTCGACGTACCTGCCGCCGCCGTCGGGAGAGGCTGGCGGCTCGGCTTGGGGGTGGCGCCACGGTCTTGCAGCCGCGACTGGGTCCCGGTCGTCCGAGGGGCTGCGGTCGCGGTCGACGAATCGGCCCCCGAACCGACCCTCGCCTGCAAGCGCGGGCGTGGCCTGGTGCTCGGCGATGCCCGTGGGAAGCTCACCCAGAAAACGGCTCGGGCGATTCCACCGCGTCGTTCCGAAGATCTGGCGCATCTGCGTGTGTGTCATCACCAGGGCCTTGCGCGCCCTCGTGATGGCCACGTAGGCCAAGCGCCGTTCTTCCTCGAGCTCGTCCTTCTCGCCGGGGTCCACGCCTTTGTACGGGAACATCTCTTCTTCCATTCCCGTCAGAAGGACGCGCTCGAACTCCAGGCCCTTGGCCCCGTGCACCGTCATCAGCACGACACGGCTCGCGTCTTTCATCGAGTCGACGTCGCTGACGAGCGTCACGCGCTCGAGAAAACCTGCGAGGGTCGGCGTCTCGCCCGCAGCTTCGGCTTCGGCCTCGTAGTCCTGCATCGAGCCGACGAGCTCGCGCAGGTTCTCGACGCGCGCGTCCGCCTCGGCGGTGTCTTCCTTCTCGAGCGACAGTATGTAAGCCGTCTCGGTCAGCAGATGCGCGACGAGCTCGCTCGGCGGGAGGGCGGTCGCGCGAAGCTTGTCGAGAAGTGCGCGAAAGCCTGCCAGCTTCTTCTTCGCGGCCGATCCGAGCTCCGCGACTTCTTCGATTCGCGCGAGGGCGTCGAACAACGAGACGCCGCTCATGCTGGCCCAAGCCACCAGGCGGTCGACGGTCGTCTGACCGATGCCGCGCGCCGGCACGTTGACGACGCGGAGCAAGTCGACGTCGCTCGCCGGGTTGACGATGAGCCTCAGGTACGCGATGGCGTCCTTGACCTCGGCGCGGTCGTAGAACTTGGTTCCGCCGACGATCTGGTACGGCAGGTTCGCCGCGCGCAGGGCTTCTTCGAGCACGCGCGACTGCGCGTGGATGCGGTAGAAGACCGCGATGTCGCGAAGGTCCGTTCCTGCGCCGGCCGCGCGCTTGATGGAATCGACGACGAACGCCGCCTCGTCGCGCTCGTCACGCGCGGCCACGACGCGAATCGAGTCGCCGTCGTCGTTGGCCGTCCAGAGCTCCTTCGGCTCACGCTCGCTCGACCGCGAGATGACCCCGAGCGCGGCGGCGACGATGCGCCTGGTGGACCTGTAATTCTGCTCGAGCTTCACCACCACGGCGCCGGGGTAGTCGCGCCGAAAGCCACGGATGTTGCGTATGTCCGCGCCGCGCCAGCGATAGATGCTCTGGTCGTCGTCGCCGACCACGCACAGGTTGCCGTGAGGGCGCACGAGCTCCCGCAGGAAGCGGTACTGGGTGGCGTTGGTGTCCTGGAACTCGTCCACGAGCACGTAGTCGAAGCGTCGGCGGATGCGCTCACCCTCGGTAGGGGCATGGCTCGCGGATCCGTTCGTCGCCGCCGGTGGCTGTTCGAGCAAGCGCGCCACGAGCAAGATGAGGTCCTCGAAGTCGACGGCGTTGGCTGCTCGCAGCCGCGCTTCGTACGTGCGAAAAATGCGGAGCGCGACGTCATCCACGTACGAGTGCGCTGCCGCTTCCTCGGGGCCGCGGCCCTCCTGCTTGTGCTTGTGGATGTGCGCGAGCACCGCGCGCGGCGGGTAACGCCTCTCGTCGAGGTCGAGCTCCTTCAACGCCCTCGCGACGACTGCTTTTTGATCAGCCGCGTCGTAGATGACGAAGTTCTGCCGGACACCGACGGCTTCGCCGTGCGCGCGCAGGAGCTTCGCGCAGGTCGCGTGGAAGGTCCCTACCCAGATGGAGCGCGCGAGTTCGCTGCCGCAGAGGCGAGCGAGGCGAGCGCGCATCTCTCCGGCCGCTTTGTTCGTGAACGTCACCGCGAGGATGCGCCACGGCGCAACCCGCGCGCACGCGATCAGGTTCGCGATTCGGTAGGTGATGACGCGTGTCTTGCCGCTTCCAGCTCCGGCAAAGACGAGCAGCGGCCCCTCCGTGTGTGCCACCGCGGCTGCTTGAGGCTCGTTGAGCTCGTCTTCGAACACGCGCTCACCAACCTAGGACGTCGAACCCCACGACGCCATCACCAGAAGAAGCGTGCCCTCGCGCCGCGAGGCTCGGATGAGACGTGTTCGGGCAGCCGGAAGCCTGAAAATCTCGCGAACGCAGATGCGGAGTCTCCTTCTTTTCGCCCCCGTCGCCGTGTCCTTGGCCGGGTGCGCTTCGTCGGCACCGGCGCAGGCACCGGCGACGCGCACGGACCCCAACGCCGTGCACGTCGTAGGCGCTACATTTCGAGATGGGCACGGGCGGCAGCTGCTCTTTCGCGGATATAACGCGAAGTTCACGACAGTCTTCGACGTGACGTTCAAGGACGGGCGCGCGCCCAACGAGACATTCCCCGACTTTACCGAGGCCGAGGCGACACGCTTCGAGCAGCTCGGATGGAATGCGATGCGCCTCCCCATCAACTGGAGCGGCTTCGAAGCGGATCCCCAGCAGTACTCCGAGGCGTTCCTCGAGAAGATCGATGTGGCCCTCGACATGGCAACCCGGCACCACTTCTACGTGCTCATCGACATGCACCAGGACGCGTACAGCAAGGAAATCGGGGAGGATGGTCAGCCTCTCTGGGCGATTGTCCCGCCACCGACGCAGCTCTTGCATGGGCCCTCCGACGACTCACGGCGCACCTCGACGCAGGTGATCAACGCGGGCTACAGCTTCTTCGAAATTCCCGCCGTAAACGCGACCGACGGGCGCCCGTTGCAGTCAGCCTTCATCACCGCGGTGAAGAAGATTGCCGAGCGCGTCGTCGGCAACCCCGCCGTGCTGGGGTACGAGGCCTTCAACGAGCCCGTCGTCTTGTATCAGACCAAGCTCGACGCCTTTCACCAGGCGTTCGCCGACGGGATTCACGAAGTCGACGCAGACGCGCCCATCTTCTTCGAGCCGATCAGCACGCGCAACGAGATCGACATGGCGCTCCGCGCCAGCTCCCCGTGGTCGCACGGGCCTGGCGCGTACGCGGTGCACATCTACACGGGCTGGTTCTCGATGCCGGACGGTAGCAGCAGCTGGTCGAGCATGAACCCGGCCGTTCTCGCGCCCAGCATGCAGAACGCCGACGCCGAGCGGGCCGCGTGGGGCACACCGATGTTCGTGACCGAGTTCGGCTGCGATCAGACGCTGCCGCAAGGGTCGCCGTGGATGAGCGCCGAGCTGGATCTGCAGGATCAGTACCTCGCGTCGAGCACGGCGTGGGAGTTCTCCGGTCTCGGGTCCTGGGGCTTCCACGACAACAACGGCGACGAACGCCCCGCGACCACGCATGTCGTCGCGCGCACGTTCCCGCGCGCCGTCGCGGGAGATCTCGTGAAGATTGATCGCCCGAAGCTTGGCGACATGGTCGTGCACTACAGGCCGACCGCCCGGACGCGCGGCCTCGAGCACGAGGTGTCGCTCTCGGGCGACTACGTCGCGACCCCAAAAATCCTGTGCGACGGCGAGCCCGTGACCTTCACGCCGGCCACCGGCCGCGCAACGTTCGTCTGTCCGGCGGCGGACGCCAGCGAGCACACGTTCGAAGTCGTGGGAACGCCGGTGCAGTAGCGCTCTGGCGAGCCGAGCTCAGAGCTTGCCGTTGGTCTGGCCCCGGTGCGCCGAGGAGGTCACGTAATCCTCGGGAGCGAACATGACGTCGCCCATGCCCAATGACCGCAGTCCGTCGCGCAGCGCGTCGACCACGATGCACACCACGTCGTAGCGCGTGCTCGGAGCGTAGTAGTCGTCTTCCTCGACGTGCGGCAACGCCGCGAGACGTGCCTCGACTGCCTCGGACTCGGCCGGGTCGAGCTCGAAGTGCGCGTGCCAACCCTCCTGCGGCTCGAGAAACAGCGCCTCACGGGCCATGCCGATGGGGTTGAACGCGCAATAAACAGGCGCCAGCTGCAGCCGCCATTCGGGCCACCCGGGCGACTCCACCCGATCGGTCGGAGCGGAAGGGGTCTGAGGCCCTGGCGGCACACGCCAGGTGCCGCCGAACTGGCGGCGAATCACTTCGCCGAGGTAAGCGCCGGCGGCAGCCTGGACGAGCTCCGCCGTCTCCGGAGCTCGTACGATCTCGCCCCGAGCGTCCCGGAGCCATTGGTCGAGCAGGCTCAGCGTGTCCGGGTCGAAGTCGAGGGGTACCCCGTATCTCGCCGAAACGAACCGTACGCAGGCTTCCGCGAGCTCAAGCACCTGGGGCGGGGCGTTGGCCCCATCCGTCGCGGCGTTTGCGGCGCTTTCAGGCTCGCCGCCCGCACCATCCCCGTCATCGCCGCTCATGGCTGCCTTGCGCCTCCTATGGCAAGTCGCCAGCGCGCGCAAGTCCCCCTGGCAGCCTCGCGCGCATGGCCTTAGTGTGGAGCGTCCATGCGTCTGGGCATCTTCAGCGACATTCACGCCAATCTCGAGGCGCTTTCTGCCGTGCTGGAGGCATACCGCAGCGAGAGCATCGACATTTATTACTGCCTCGGCGACACCGTCGGCTACGGCGGCTCACCCAACGAGTGCGCCGACCTGGTGCGCGATACCGCGCGAAAGACGATCCTCGGCAACCATGACGCCGCCGTCAGCGGCCGCATGGATTACTCCTACTACTACGAGGCGGCGCGACACGCGCTCGACGCTCACGCGGCGATGCTCTCCGAGGAGAACATGGCCTGGCTGAAAGCCCTGCCGTATCAGGAGAAGCTCGAGGACTGCGACGTTCTCCTCTGCCACGGGTCACCCATGCGCCTCGAGGAGTTCGAGTACATATTCGCGCCGGAGCAAGCGCGCGAGTGCCTGGCCATCTGGGAAAAGATGGGGCACATCACCCTCATCGGGCACTCTCACCTGTGCAAAGTCTTCTCGCTCAGCCAGTCGAGCGTCGAGGAGCTTCCGGCCACGGACTTCGAGCTCGAGCCTGACAAGAAGTACATCGTCAGCGTCGGTTCGGTCGGCCAGCCACGCGATTTCGATAACCGCGCCAGCTACACCGTCTACGACACGGCCAGGAAGCGCTTCGAGTTCAAGCGTATCGAGTACGACATCGAGCTCGCCGCTGACAAAGTGCTACGCGCTCGTCTCGAGCGAAACTTCGCGCACCGCCTGTTCATCGGCGTCTGAAGCCTGGAGCGGCGAGGGAACGGACTGCGTGCGACTAGTTGAGAGCCTTGCGGGCGCCGAAGGTGCGTTCCCAGCTGTCGCGATATGCGCGGTTCGCGACTTGGGCGGGGCCCGAAAGCGCGGCGTGGCCTTCTCGTTCGCGGCGCTCGGGCGCCGACGCAGGCTCGTGGGAAGGGCCCGGCGCGGCGGAGACTACGTGCTCGACGTGCACGTCGAAGAGCGCAGGAGCATCCTTGCGCGGCGCGAGTCGCACGACCTCGCCGCCCGCCGCCAGAGGCCGCCCCTCGCGCAACGGGCGCACCTCGCCGGCTTCCACCCGGCCCGACCGCGCGCGAAGGACCTTGACCCCCTGGCCGTCGTCGGTCGCACCGTGGAGGAGCACGACGTCGAAACCTTCGTCGTCGATTCTTTCGGGCGTATCCACCGAGAGGGGCTCCTGCTTCACTTCGGCCTGCAGACTGAAAGGTTAGCGCATCGCCGGAGACGTCCCCCCATGGGCCGCGGCCGTCGCGCCTTCAAGCTCCTTGCCATCTGAACGGATAGACAGTAGAAAAGATCGTCATGGAAGACGCCAAGAACAAGGGCAAGGCGATCGATCTCGCCGTCGCAACCATCGAGAAAGAATACGGCAAAGGCTCGATCATGCGCCTCAAAGACGGCGCAGCCTTGAGCGAAGGCGTCCAGGTCGTATCAACCGGCAGCATCGGGCTCGACATTGCGCTCGGAATCGGCGGCTACCCGCGTGGGCGCATCATCGAGATCTACGGCCCCGAGTCGAGCGGAAAGACCACCTTGACGCTGCACGCCATCGCTCAGGTGCAAAAGATCGGTGGCGTGGCGGCGTTCATCGACGCCGAACACGCGCTCGACCCGACGTATGCTCGCAAGCTCGGCGTGAAGACCGACGAGCTCCTGGTCAGCCAGCCCGACTACGGCGAGCAGGCCCTCGAAATCGCCGACATGCTCGTACGCTCGGGCGCCGTCGATATCATCGTCATCGACTCCGTCGCGGCGCTGGTGCCCAAGGCCGAAATCGAGGGCGACATGGGCGACAGCCACGTCGGCCTCCAGGCGAGGCTGATGAGCCAGGCCCTGCGCAAGTTGACGTCCAACGTTGCCCGCTCCAATTGCCTTCTGGTCTTCATCAACCAGATCCGAATGAAGATCGGCGTCATGTTCGGCAGCCCCGAAACGACCACAGGTGGCAACGCGCTCAAGTTCTACGCGAGCGTACGGCTCGACATTCGCCGCATCGGCGCCATCAAGGAGGCGGCGGCCGTCGGCGGGAAGGAGCCGGCAGTCGTGGGAAATCGTACCCGCGTAAAGGTCGTGAAAAACAAGCTCGCGCCTCCGTTTCGCGAGGTCGAGTTCGACATCCTCTACGGTCAGGGAATCTCGCGAATGGGCGATCTGGTCGATCTCGCGTCCGACCTCGGCATCATCGAGAAAAGTGGCGCCTGGTTCTCATTCGGGAGCGATCGCATCGGGCAGGGCCGCGAGAACGCGAAGACCTATCTCGAGCAACATCCAGAAGTCGCTGACAGCATCGAGGCGATGATCCTCGCCAAGCACGATGTCAAGCGCGCCAACGCCGCCAAACCGGCGGTAGCGCAGCCCAACGGGGCGCCGGTCGAGGAGAGAGCAAAGAAGGCGGCCGCATCGGCAAAGCCAGCGAATTGAGAAACCCGTGAAGCTCTACGTGATGCGACACGGCCCGGCCGAAGAAGCCGCCCCAAGCGGAGTCGACGCCGACCGCGCCCTCACGCCCACCGGTCGCGACCGCGTGCGAAACGTCGCCAAGGAGCTGGTCGCTGCCAGCGAAGAGCCGCTGTGCGTCGTGACGAGTCCACTGGTGCGCGCAGTGCAAACCGCGGAAATCGTGGCGATTGTGACGAAGCTTGGCGAGCGCGGGGGCAGCGTCGAGGTTCGTCGTGAAATCGCGCCGGGTGGAGACGCAGCCAAGCTCGCCTATGTCCTCGCAGCCGAAGGCGCCAAGCGAGTCATGTTCGTTGGGCACGAGCCGGACCTGTCCGCCCTGCTCGCGACGATTCTCGGGGGGTACACGCGCCCGTTCGAGAAGGCCATGGTGGTCGGCGTCCAGCCGGTCGCGGAGGGCAGTCGTCCCAAGCTCCGGTTCGTGCTCGACCCCAAGCACCTCAAACTGCAAACCGACCCGGACACAGGCCGCTGATACGTAGCTCTTTTCCGCCTCGATACGCGACTTCAAGGACAAAAGCGCCGCAGAGCATCATGGCTGCAACCTACACGCAGGCGGGCCGGATGGGGGCGTCTACCCTCGCTCGTAACTTGTCGATTTTCCTGGCAAAGGGCCGATTCCTTGACACCCCTCCCCCCGTCCTCTAACCCGCTTCTTGGAGGCCACGGATGGGCGGTCGGAGCGTCGTGCCCCTGCTGAGTACGAATCGGGCCGGCGCCGCGCGCATGGCTCGGGCCGGACACGTGGCAGCAGCCATCCGCATACCCGAGCGGGTGCGAGCTCAGCTGCGCCTGGTCCTCCCTTCGGCTTCCCCGCGCCTCTTCGTCCACGAGGGTGCTCGCCAGTCGCTCGAGCGCAAGCTCAGGGTCGCGTTTCCCGGCCCGGTCATCCTTTCGATCACGGACAACCGCCACTCCATCATCACCCATCGGGTGCAGCGGGGCACCCTGCACGCCCGGGTGCACCATATGTTCCTGAACGCGCCCGCTCACGTCGTCGAGGCGCTCGTTCGGTACATCACGCGCGGCGACCGCGACGCGAGCGCTACTCTCGGGGACTACATCGACGCCAACGGGTTTCGGCTCGCGCGGCGCAAGCGAAACGCTCCGCTCGTCACGCGCGGCAAGCACCACGATCTGCTTACGATGTTCGGGGATCTCAACGAGCGCTACTTCGAGGGGGCGATCCACGCCCTCATCACGTGGGGCAAGCGCCCGACCACCCACGCGAAGCGACGAAAGACGATCAAGCTCGGAAGCTACAGCGCAGTCGACCGGTTGATCCGCGTGCACCCGGCCCTCGACCAAAAATGGGTGCCCCGATACTTCGTCGCCTACATCGTCTACCACGAAATGCTGCACCACGTGATCCCCGGCAGCCGCGGGCTCGGCCGCGTCAACCTGCACCCGCCCGAGTTTCGTGAGCGGGAAAAGCAGTTTCGTCACTTCGACCGGTCCATGGACTGGGAGAAGCGGCACGTTGGCCGACTGCTCCGGTCATAGGAGCCGATGGGTCGCTTGGCCGCGGCGTTTGCAACGCCGCTTCTCCTGCCGCTCGCCGCCTGCGGCGGCGCCCGTTCGACGCCCAAACCTCCACCCGCGCACGAGGCCGACTCCGGGCTTCCGGCTGTAGAGGCACGGCGCCTCGAAGAGGCAGCGAAGGCTCCGGCGCGATCTCACCTGGTCGCGACCATCGCGCGCAAGGCGATCGGTCCGTTCGCCGCTCGAACCGCCGAAGGCGGTCTGGTCGCGTGGATCGCGGGCGCGGAGCGAGGCGGCGAAGAGCTCGTCGTCGTCGTGGCGGGCGCCGACGGAGCTCCGCTGAGTCCACCGAGCGTTGTCGCGAGCTTTCCGCAAGAAGCGACCTTGCTGGTCGTTCGCGCCGCGGGCGCCGGCCGTCGAGGTTGGCTGGCCGTGTACAGCACGATCCTCGATCGGGGCGAATCGCTGGCCGTCGTAGGCCTCGCTCCCGACGGGACCCCTCGCGGCAAGCCCATGGAACATCCAGCGGACGGGCGATCACGTGAAATGGGCGGAGGTCGTGCCGACCGCTCGCGGCGCCGTTTGCGTCTGGGCCGAAGAAACCGCCGCGGGCGAGGCCAACATTCTCGCGGCGGACCTAGACCCCGACGGCAAACCCCGCGGGATGCCCGTGCGGGTCGCTCGCGGCGTTAGCGGATGGGCGGTGGTGCCGGCGCAAGATGGCGTCGGCCTGGCGCTGGTCACCGCGGGCGCTGGCCGCGCAGGAGACAGCCCCTCGCCGCATCCCCAGCTGGCGAAGGACTCGGGCAATCGTGCCGTCGCAGGCGCTCTTGCGTGGCTCCGCCTGGACGCGGCAGGGCGCCCGATGAGTGCGCCCGTCGCGGTGGGGTCCCGGCCGACCGTGTCTGGCGACGTCGACGTTGCCGCCACACGAGACGGCTTCCTGCTCGCATGGACCGACCGCACCGGCGAGGACGCCCACGTGGCGCTCGCGTTCGTCGACCAAGCCGGCCACGTCCGCGGTCCGGCCGGTGCCCTGGACGCCCTCGGAGGCTCGACGCTCGCGGGACTAGCCGCGGGGGAGCACGACGCCTTGCTCGCGTGGGAGGAGCCGCGGGGTCGAGCTCGACCGATGCACGCGCTGCACCTCGCGATGGTGTCGACCGCCGACAAACTAACGGCGCAACCCGCCCTATCCTTCGAGATCGCAACGGCAAGCGCACCCGAGCTGGCGGCCACTCCCGACGGCTTTGCACTCCTCGCCTCGGCGCGTGTATGCGAGTCGAGCAGTCCCTGCGCGGGGCCGCTGGCGCCCACCTTCGTCCGCTTCGACTCGCGGCTCGTCCCGGTACAAGCCGAACCGATGATGGTCGGCGACGCCCGTTCGAGCGCAGCCCTCGGATGGGGCTTGCGCTGCATCGGCAATCGCTGCTCGGCGCTCGCGGCCGGCAGCGAAGCGCCGACCCCGGTGTACACGATCAATCTGGCGCGGCGGCCCTCGCCGTTCGCCGCGCCGGTCCTGGCCCCCCTGCCGGCCGCTGCCCCGCGCCTCACCGGAATCTCGACAATCGCGTCGGGACAAGCCTACACGGACGTGGCCGCCGCGCGGCTGGCGGAGACGACCTTCGTCGCGTCGATGGTGATCGGCCCGGCGGGCCCAGGAGGCGCGCGCGGCGGATCGGACCATGCCAATTCGCGCACGCAAGGTGCGTCCGTGACGCTACGTCGTCTGGACGACGGCGGTCAGTCCGTATCGCCTCCAGAGACTCTGACCTCTCGTGCCCTCGCCGCAGGAGGGATCGCGATGGCGGCTGGCGAACGACCCGAGGACGGCGTCGCGCTCGCCTGGGTTGCGCGCGACGACGGCGACCCTCAGGTGCATCTCGCGCGCGTCGATTCTCGCGGGCGCCGGGTAGCGGAGGTAGCGCTGACGTCGGCGCGGGGAGACGCGAGCGACGTGGCCGTCGCCTGGGCCGGTGACGGTTGGCTAGTCGCGTGGGTCGATGGACGCGATGGCAACGGCGAAGTCTACGCCACGCGCGTGGATCGCGCGCTTCGTCGAATCGCCCGCGAGGAGCGCATCACGCGCGCTCCCGGCGACGCCGGCGACGTCTCGCTGGCCGTCGCCGGAGACGTGGCATGGGTCGCCTGGAGCGACGCGCGCGAAAGCCCCCGCGAAGGGATAGCCGATGTGTACGTGACGACGCTGCGCACGCGTGACGCGCAGCGGGTCGGCGACGAGACGAGGGTGCTCGCGACGGCAGGGCATTCGCGCTCGCCCGCGCTGGCGACCACCGACCAGGGCGCCATCGTCGCGTGGATCGAGGATGCGCCGCTAGGCGTGGACGCGCCCACGGCTGGTGCCGTGATGGTGGCGAGGGTCGATTCGCGCGCGCGCCTCATGGGCGCCCCGGGCCGGCTGCCGCTTTCTGCCGAAGGTACGCCCAGCACCCTCCTGCTCGAGCGCGCCGGCTCCGCAGTCCGGGCGATCGTGGCGCGGACGTGGCGCGACGAAGTGACGCTCGACGCGGCCGTGCTGCCAGCAGCCGGCGATGGGTTGCCCACAACGGCATGGTCCCTGGTCGGCTTGGACGCCCCCGGCTCGTTCGAGGTGGCTCTGGCTTCCCCCGGCGGTGGTGCGCTCTTCTTCGACGACGTAGGCGCAGCCGGCGGAGCTCATCGGCTGCGCCGGGCAGCCATCGACTGGCCGCGCTGACTCGGATTCGAGCGACGCAACCAGAGAAGACGCACAGCCGATAGAGGCTCAGAGGCCGAAAAACGCGGTAGCCCCGAGCGGCAACCGCTCGTACGCTTCGCGGGAGAATCCTCCATGGGAATCGATGGCATCGGCAAGAGAGGGCCCCCCACGCCCCCACCGCCCAGGAGCGTCGGCGGTGCCGCGCGGCCGCAGGAGACCAGTCGCGCGTTTCAGGTCTCGAAGCCGACAGACGAACCGCCGCGAGCCGAGCAAGTGGAAGCCGTTCCGGCGCCACGCACCGCTCTCGAGCGCCTGCGCTCGGGTGAGATTGATGTCCGCGGGTATGTCGACCAGAAGGTCGAAGAAGCAACCGCTCACCTGCAGAAGGTGCCCGCGGCGGAGCTCGACGCGATCCGTCGAGCGTTGCGCGAACGGTTGAGCAGCGATCCGTCGCTCGTCGATCTCGTCCGCACCGCGACGGGTGAAGCCGTGCCTCCGGCCCGGGACGACTGAAAATGTTGCCTTGCGTGGTCGGTCGTCGCGCGCTCTTGGCCGGGGCGGCGGCCGCCGTCGCCTGCTCGCGTAGCGAGGGTGCTTCGGGAGGCACGGCTCAGCCGGTTGCGTCGGCCAACGTCCGGATCGTGGAGTGGGATTTCGGCTCGCAGCCGTTCGGCCCCGCGCGGGCGGTCGTCGTGATTCCCACCTGGGGCGGAAGCGGCGCCCTGTTTCCGGTGCTCGTCGCTCTGCACGGTCGAGGAGAGGCCCTCAAGCCACCGGCAGAGGGAGCCTTCGGCTGGGCGCGCGATTACGCGATGGTGCGAGCCATCGACCGCTTGCGCTCGCCGCCGTTGCGCGAGGCCGACTACGAGGGATTCGTCGAGCCTGCGCGGCTGGCCGACACGAACGCGTCGCTCGCCACACTTCCGTTTCGCGGCCTCATCGTGGCCTGCCCGTATTTACCCGATATTCGTCCTGCGGCGACCGCCGACATCGCCCCGTACGCACACTTCGTGCTGGAAACCCTGCTGCCGCGAGTCCATCGGGATACACCCGCGCTGAGAACTCCCGAGGCGACCGGCATCGATGGCGTGTCCCTCGGGGGCATCACCGCGCTGCGCCTCGGTCTCACGTGCCCCCAGGCCTTCGGCGCGGTCGGAGGGATTCAGCCGGCCATCAGCGAGGGGCAGAACGCCGAATGGACGGCGCTGGCGCAGAGCGCGCGTGCGCTCCGTCCTGGCATGAAGCTCAGGCTGCTGACGAGCCATGAAGACTATTTTCGCGAGGCGATCGGCGGCCTGTCGGCGGCGTGGCGTGCGGCGGGCGTTGCGCACGATTTCGCCGAGCTCCCCGGTCCTCACGACTACGTCTTCAATCGCGGCCCGGGTTCCATCGAGCTGCTGCTCTGGCACGACCGCGCCCTGTCGCACTCGCAAGCGTAACGTCGGCGCCGCAGACGCGCTGCGACTGCTAGGATAGAGCGATGAAACCGTGGGGGCTTCTCGCGTTTGCACTGATCTGCTCCTGCGCGGAGGCGCTGCCCGAGCACATCGACCTCACGACGGAAGCGGAAACCGTCGAGTTTGCTGCCGAGCCTCCGAGCGCCGACGCTTACAAGCTCGTTGGGCAGGTCGTCGGCTTGGCCGCCGCGAAAGACGTCGAAGTCGCCCAGGTAGCGGCGAAGAACGATCTACGCAACAAGGCGGCTGCTCTGGGAGCGAGCCTCGTGACCATCGACCAAGACCTGGGCGAGCCGATGCCGCTGGCCGAGAAGACAAAGGTCAAGCTCGTGGGCCGCGCGTACAAGCCAGTCGACTGATCACCTTCCGCGACTAGGATCGCTCCCGTGCCTCCTGAATTGACGGCAGCGAGGGCCGCGAGCCAGTGGCTCGTCCCGCTCGAGGTGCTCGCCCAGCGCCGTGGCGGTGACGATCCGCGCGTCGTCGGAGGCAAGGCGGCACGTCTCGCGTGGCTCGTCCGCCATGGGTTTCGCGTTCCCGACGCCGTGGTAATCCCGGCCGAGGCGTTTGCTCAGGCCATCCGGGAGCTTCCGCCGGGCTGCGAGCCGCGCGCGCTCCTTCGCGCTGCGAACGGCCGCGCAGGCTTCGCCCGGGCGGCAGAGGCGAGGCGGCTCATCCAGGAGGCGCCATTGCCGCGTGGACTCTCGGAAGAGCTGCGCGCCTTCTGCCGCGAGGTGGGCGCCCGCTCGCCGTGGGGCCTCGCCGTCCGGTCGAGCGCGACATGCGAAGACGGAGCGCTGGTCTCGATGGCGGGGCTGGCCGAGACGGTGCTCGGTGTGCACGGAAGCGAGGCTCTTTGCCAGGCCGTGCGGGCCGTCTGGGCCTCGATAGCCAGCGGCCGGGCCCTCGCGTATCTCGCAGCGCAGGGGGTGCGCGACGTAGGCATGGCCGTCGTGATCCAGCGCATGGTCGAGGCGCGAGCGGCTGGGGTCCTTTTCACGCGGGCTCCCGACGCCCGGGCCCGTGGAGCGGAGGGCCAGGCGAGCGAGCGCATCGTCAACGTCGGGCTCGGCCTCGGGGCCCCAGTCGTGAACGGCGTCACCACCCCGGACGTCTTGCGCATCGACGCGCGCGGGCGGATCGTCGACTCGATCATCGCCCGGAAAACGCACGCGACGGTCGTGCAGAACGGGAGCATTCGCGAGGTGCCCGTCGACGACCCCGAACAGCCTGCGCTCGACCGCGGACGCGTGGCGGAGCTCTCGGAGATCGCCGCGCTCCTCGAGAAGCTCGAGCCGGTCCCCTGGGACGTGGAGTTCGCCTGCGACGACGAGCGCACGTGGATTGTCCAGGCGCGCCCCGCGACCGGTCACGGCTTTCCCGAGGGCGGCACCTCCGACACGGTCTGGAGCAACGTGAACGTCGGCGAGGCCCTCCCGGGCGTCGCGACGCCCTTCACGTGGTCGGTCGCCGGCGCGTTCAGCGAAGCGGGGTTTCGCCGCGCCTTCGCCGCGCTCGGGTGCCGCGTGCCGAGGAGCGCGCGCCTCGTCGGCAACGTGCACGGCCGCTTTTACCTGAACCTCACGCAGTTCATGCGGATCGCGGCGCAGGTCCCGTTCCTCGACCCACGCACCCTCGTCGAGCTGGGCGGGGGGTGGGGCGGCGACGAGCTCGCGACTCAGGTGGAAGACGTGAGCCGGCGCGGCTTCTACGCGCGACTGCCCCTGACGGCTTCGCGCCTCCTCCGGGAACAGCTCAGGCTCGACGACCACGTGAAGGACTTCGAAGCCTTCACCGAAAAGGAATGGCGTGCGCAGAGCGTCCTCGACCTGGCCATCTTGCCGGACGAGGGAGTTGCGCGCCGGCTGCGCGACATACAGGAACTCCTCGAGCGGACGGGCACCGTGATGCTCACGTGCGCGTCGAGCACGCTCGGCTCTCACCTGGCGCTCAAGCTCATGCTGGAACGCGTCTCGCCTCTCGACGGCGAGCGCCTCGCGCAGTCGCTGACGAGCGGCATTCGCGACGTGGAGAGCGCGCGCCCCGGCATCGGCATCATGCACGTGGCGGCGCTCGCTCGGCGGGAGCCCGAAGCGCGCGCCGCCATCGAGCTCGATTCGACCACGGGGCTGGACGCGATCCCCGAGGGACCAACGCATCGCGCTCTGCAGAGCTTTCTCGAGCTCTACGGCGACCGAGCGGTGCGCGAGGCCGAGCTCTCGACTCCGCGCTGGAAGGAGGACGCGCGGCCCGTCCTTCGAATGCTACGAGCGGCCTTGCGCACCGACGCGCGAGCGCTCGAGAGCACGCTGGCCCGGGCCCGCGTTCAGTCGGACCTCGAGATGGCCAAGCTCGTCCCGAAGCTCAACGTGCTCGAGCAAACGGCGATACGGCACCTGATTGCGCGCGCGCAGCGCTCCGCGCGCCTTCGCGAGCGGATGCGCGCCTGGGTCACTCGGGTTCTCGGCATGCTGCGCGAGGCGGCGCTCGACGCCGACCGCCGCCTCTTGCGTCGCGATCCCGAGCTCGACGCCGACTGGCGCGCTCTCGTCAAGGCCGGCTCGCACCTCGCAGCCGTGCGCAGCGTGTTCTTTCTCACGATCGACGAGGTCGCCGACGCCCTGCGTGCCCCCCGCGCCGAGATCGCTTCCCTCGTACGCTCCCGCCGCGCCGAGCTCGCGCGCGATCAAGCCCGCCCCGATCCGCCGGCGACATTCGTCGGGACCCCTCCCCCCGTCGTACTGCCCCCATGGGGGGAGACGTCCTACGCGGCCTGCCGGCGAGCGCCGGCGTCGTGCAGGGCCGCGCGCGGGTCCTCTTCCGCGAGGACGAGATGGACGCGCTGCAACCCGGCGAGATCCTCGTCGTGCACACGACCGACGTCGGGTGGACGCCGCTTTTCCTGGTGGCGGCTGGCGTCGTGACGGAGCTCGGCGGTCCCCTCTCGCATGCGGCCGTGGTCGCGCGCGAGTTCGGCGTGCCCACGGTGGTCAACGTGGTCGGGGCGACGCGCGCGCTCCGGACCGGCGACGTCTTGCGGGTCGACGGAGATCGTGGCGCGGTCGAGCGCGTGCGAGGCTAGTGCGCTACAAGGCTGGGCATGCGCTGGATCGTCGGCCCGAGGGACGGCACGACGCTGCGCGACGTGCTGGCGCGCGCCGGCGCGGACGACCGCGCCGTCGTCGAGGGAAGAGTCTTCGTCGAGCGCCGCCGCGCGAGGCGCGATACGGAGCGAGTCCACGAGGGCGAAGAGGTCTTCGTCGCGGCGGCCGCGGTCGGCACGCAAGCCCAGGCCGAGATCCTCGCGGCCACGACCGACCTCGTCGCCGCCGACAAGCCGGCGGGCATTCCCACGATCGCGGACCACGGGGGCGCGGCCCACGCGCTCGTCGCGCGGGTCGCCCGCGCGATTGGAATCGATCCCTCCCGCCTGCACCCGACCTCACGGCTTGACCGCGACGTCAGCGGCGTCGTCGTCTTTGCCCTCACGCGGGCCGCCGCGCAGCGGCTTGCTCGAGCTCGCGCTCGCGGAGCCTACGAAAGGCGCTACGTCGCCATCGCGTCGCGCGAGCCATCGCCTGCCCGCGGCACCTGGGACGCCCCCATCGGACGCGCCCGCGATCCGCGGCTTCGGGCCGCGGCGGGTCGCGACGCCGTGCCCGCGAGCACGCGGTACGCCTCGTGCGGCCGCAGCCGTCCAGGGGGGACGGCCCCGCGCTCCTCGCGCTGGCGCCGCTGACGGGCCGCACGCACCAGATTCGGGTCCATGCCGCGCACGCGGGGGCTCCCCTCGTAGGCGATCGCGCCTACGGCGGTCCGATGCGGATGACGGGGCCCAGCGGACACGTGCTCGAGCCGCGGCGAATCGCGCTCCATGCCGCGCGCGTCGTCGTCCCCGACGAAGGCGGCCGCCCGCTTCTCCTCGCGTCGCCTGTGCCGTCCGCCCTAGGTGACCTGTGGTCGAATCTTGGCGGCGACCCCGCCGCGTGGGAGCTTACATGGTCGTGCGCGCTCACCTGATCCTGAGCTGCTCGGTCGCGTGCGGCGCCTTCGCGCTCGGCGCCCTCGCCGAAGAGCCGCGCCGCACCATCGACATGAGCAAGGCTCTCGACGCGGGAGCGGGGGGGACGGCGGCACCCCGCCTACCCGACATCGCGATGACCCGCACGCTGCCCGACCCGCCGGCGCTCCTCGAGCGCTCGCAATGGGTCTTCGACCTTCGCTGGGAGAGCGGGGACGTTTGGCTCCTGGCCGCACGGCCGTTGCAGCTCGAAGCGCCGCAGCTCACCCCCCGAGTGATTGGCCGCTTCGCGCTCGAGCTCTTCGAGGGCTCGACGCTCATCGAGCGCGTCCGGTTCGACTTCCCGCTGCTCGGCGTGCCCGACACCGACGCCGCCATCGCGTTCACGCCCAAGCTCCGAACGCGCATCGGCGTCGTCTTCCCGGCCACTCCCCGCGGCACGCGCCTCGAGCTTTGGGACCGAGCGACGGGCAGACGCTGGGCCCTCCCGTGGCCTGTCGAGCCATCCGCGC
This sequence comes from uncultured delta proteobacterium, assembly GCA_963720145.1. Taxonomy (GTDB): domain Bacteria; phylum Myxococcota_A; class Polyangia; order Polyangiales; family Polyangiaceae; genus Palsa-1150. The sequence continues at coordinate 97,566 of CAVREO010000020.1, read as the reverse complement.
TCGCCCCCCGCGACGCCGGCGCGGGCTGAGCGAGCCAGTCGCGGGCGCGCCTCGATTGTGCGACGATCGGCTCGACCCATGAACTGCCCCGCCTGCCAGACTGCCGTCGATCCGTCGCAGAAGTTCTGCCCGAACTGCGGGACCGTCCTGTCGGCCTCGGACGCGCAGGGCCCCGACCCGATGATTGGGCAGACGCTCGGGGGCAAGTACCGGGTAGCTCGGCTTCTCGGCGAGGGCGGCATGGGCGCCGTCTACGAGGGCGAGCAGCAGCTCGGAACGGCGAAGCGCAAAGTGGCGATCAAGACCCTCCATCCGCACCTGTCCCGCGACCCGAAGGTCAAGGCGCGGTTCGAGCGCGAGGTGGGAACCATCGCGGAGCTCGAGCACCCGAACACGATCCAGGTCTACGACTTCGGCTCTACGCCGGAGGGCATCCTCTACATCGTGATGGAGTTCTTGCAGGGCCGCAGCCTTGCCGACCTTCTGGAAAAGGAGGGTGCGCTCAGGCCCGACCGGGCGCTTCACATCCTGGACCAGGTGTGCGGCTCGCTCGAGGAAGCTCACGGCCGGGGCATCGTGCACCGCGACCTCAAGCCGGAAAACGTGGTGCTCGTCGAGCGCGCCGGGAAGAAGGACTTCGTCAAGGTGCTCGACTTCGGCATCGCGAAGCGGTCCAAAGAGGAAGACAAGAACGAGCAGAAGCTCACCCAGCAGGGCATGGTGCTCGGCACGCCGCCGTACATGAGTCCCGAGCAGTTCACCGGGCAACCCATCGACGCGCGGAGCGACATCTATTCGCTCGGCGTGATGGCCTACGAGATGCTCGCGGGCAGGCTGCCCTTCCAGGCGAATACTGCGTGGGAGTGGGCTACCCAGCACATGACGCAGCCGCCGATCCCGCTCGAGTCGCTCGCGGAGGGGATGCGTGCACCCCCGGCGATGCGAAGCGCCATCGGGCGAGCGCTCTCCAAGTCGCCCGACCAGCGGTTCCAGACCATGCGGGACTTCGGCGACGCATTCGCTGGTCGCACGGCGGTCGGACCCGAGCTGGGTGCGGACGCAGGCCCGTCTGCCGGCGCGCCGGCCGCGTCAAGCACGGGAGGACGCGCCAGGACCGAGGTTGGGGCTCCGCTCGACGTCGCTGCCGCCTTTGGCACACCGGGCACGCTGGGGAGCGGCGCGGGCGTTCCGGGCCCGATGGCACCCTCCCCGGGGCCCCTGGGCCAAGCGAGCCAGGGCCAATTCGCCCAGGGCTACACCCCGGTCGGTGGCAACGTGGCCTTCCCCACGCCGGCGGGCATTCCGCAGGCACCCACCCGCGAACGCTCGGGTGGCAGCGGGAGGACCCTTCTCCTCGCGTCGGCCGGCCTCATCGCGCTGGCAAGCGTCGGCGCCATCGTCTTCGCGATGCGCGGCAGCGGGCACGGGAGCGCGGTCGTCTTCGACGGCGGCGAGCTGCCCGCCATACCGGCCCCGACCACCCTCACGGCGGATCCAGCGGCTTCGGGCGGCGCGCTCGCCAACGACACTCCCCCGCCGCCGGAACACGGGGCCGCCATTCCCGGGCTGAACGCCGCTGGTGGTGGCGGCGGTGGCGGCAGTAGCCCGCACCCGCAACCCCACCCCTCCGCCGCGCCACCGTCCAGCACGGCCGTTCCTGCGCCGTCTGCCCCGCCGGCGAAGAAATACGATGGGCCCGAGTGCCAAATGGCCCGCCGCCTGAAGGGAAACCCCAAGGTGGCGCAGAGCTACGTTCTGGCGTGCATCGCCAAGGGCGGCGACCCGAACTAGCGGCTGTCGCCATCTCGCGGCGAACGGGGCGTCCCGTGCCGGTGCTCGTGGAGCGGCGCCGCACCGCGCCATGGCCAACCTGGGCCACGCGCCAACTACGTCCCGATGAGCACCTCGCCACCCGACGAAGGCATGCCAATTCGGCGAGTTATTCCCGGTGCTTGCAAGATCTCCTCCGCCCGTGCGCTCGGTCGGGTGCGCTCGGTCGGGCCATCAGCGAGCCATCAGGCATGGGACAGCGCTTCCAAGCCGTGGTCTTCCCCCCCGAGGAAGGTCGAGGCGCACCAAGGCGCACTCCTTCCGCGGGGCTCCCGCGGAATTTTCGGCTGAGCGAGACGGCCAGTAGACGGAGGCCCGAGCGATGCTAGATTGATTTCGTGGACGTGGTCTTGCGCAAGCTCGGAAAGGGCGCCCGGGCAGTGGCCGGTCGCTTGGTCCGCGCCCCGCGCAAAGGCTCGGTCGTCGTCATCGAGTTCCCTGACGGGATGCACGAGTACGTGACGACCCCGGTGAAGCGCGTTCTGCGCATCGCGGGCCGCGAGGTCTTCTACATCGAGACCATCAACAGTCGATATCGGCTCGAGGTGCGCGGGCGCGAAGCCGCTGCCGCAGAGGGCACAGGGTAGAGGCGCCACGGGGGCTTCGCGATAGCCTCCACCTGCCCGCCCGTTTCGCGCTTGGCCCCAAACGCGACAAAACCAACCTGCGGCGGTGATCGGCGCCCTTGACGGCGCGGGGTTTGGCCGTCATGGTCCCGCCCCGTGGGAAAGCACGACCGCCGCAACTCGATGAAGATGAAGCGACGCAAGTCGCAGGTGAAGATGAAGGCGCGGCTCAAGCGCCACTCCGCGGAGCGAAAGGCCGCCACCGCTTCGGGCGCCACGAAGAAGGCCCCCACGAAGAGAGCGCCCAAAGCAGCCGCCGCGGCCGCCCCCGTGCCCGCAGCGCCCCCCTCTGCGCCGGCGCCGCCCACCACGCCGACCGGCGCCGTCCCGACCGGCTGACCCTTCAGTCGCCGGGCGAGTCGTCCGTCTCTTGCGGCACCCCGGTCAGGCGCACCGTGGGAAATTGCGCCGGCGCGCGCGCCGCTGGCCGCTCGTAGGAGACAGGCTCGCCGAGCAGCCCCATTTCCCCTCGGACGCGCTGCTCGCGGACGAGCTGCCAGCCCGCGGGCTTGTCGTGCCAGCTCTGCTCGACGGTGGTCGAGCGCAGCTGTTCGTCCTCCGGCCTGTACCAGGCGACGCGAACGAGTACCCGGACATCGTGGTCGCCCTGCGGCCGCATGCCCTCGAGCTCCACGTCCACCACGCGCACGTTCGTCCCCCACCCGCGATGGTCGAGCGCGTAACGCTCGCGCGACTCGGGCGACACCCGATCCATCGAGAGCTCGCCATTCCCCAGGCGCGAGTCGAGATTGAACTCCTGCACGGTCTGCTGGGCGCGCGCGAGACCGGTGGGCGGCATGGCGCACGCGGTGAGCCACGCGGCGAGCCCCGAGGCAACGGCAATCGACGAGGGATGCATGCTCGGCGAGGGATCCACGGGGCCGTGCAAAGGGCCAACTTTCGCGTGCTGCTCGACGTCGGGACCGAGAGCTCGGTGATGGCTCCGGCGGTGGTGAACTACATGTCAGGATAACGGGCAATCCTAACCTTGTCAGGATCCGCGTTACGGTGGCCGCCGGCTGGGCCGCCGCCGTAATCCTGCGTGGGCGTTCGAATCCACGCGAGCGCAACGGAATCGCTCCACGGAGGGCTGCTCGGACACCGAGACCCCGGGGAACGCTCCGCAAGAGATGGGCACGTTCGTCGCACTGCCGGGTTGGGGTCACACCCTCGCGCAAAGGAGCAGCGGTATGAAAAGGAGCAAACGGGTTCCGACTTCGCTCGTCCTGGCCATCGGCGTCGTGCTCGGCGCAGCGTGCGGCTCCTCCGACGGCGGGTCAGGCCCCAGCTCGTCGTCGTCGGGAGGCGGATCGACCTCCAGCTCGGGCGCTGCGTCCTCGTCGGGGGCTAGCTCAGGCGCGAACGCCGGCTCCTCGTCGGGCAGCGGATTGACGTCTTCCTCGGGCCTCGGCTCCACGTCCGGCTCCGGCTCGTCGGGAGGCTCGAGCGGCTCGGGGAGCACGAGCTCGTCGGGAGGCAGCGGATCCGACGGCGGCGGCGATGACGGCTCGGTCTCCGGCGGCGACGCTTCCCTTCCGTCCGGGATTCCTGGCGCGGGGGGGAGCTGCAGCCCCGTGCCGACGATGACCGGAACCCTGGTCACCCAGCTTCTCGCGAGCGCTTCAAAGGCGAAGTGCACGAACAAGGTGCCCAACTCGAGCCAGAACGGCGGCCAGGGCCACACGGACAACAACGGCGGCGGCTTGATCGACATCTGCCAGGCCCAAGGCGCCATTTACTGGACGTCGGGAATGGCCGTCGACTGCGACGGCCTGCCCGACTCCTGCACCAACGGTACGACGCTCGGCGCCAACAACGCCCAGCACTGCCCGGGCGACGACCCCACGAATCAGGGACAGACGTCGTTCAACGACTCCAACGGGAAGTCGCTCATCGCCGGCATGGTGCCGTACATCGTCATCTCCCAGGACGTCACGAACGTCATGGGTCTCGACAACTCGAACACGGGCGGAAACGTCGTCGCAGTCATCTACGATGGCAAGCTCATATTCGCCGTATTCGGCGATCAGGGGCCCACCGGGAGAATCGGCGAATCGTCGTTTATGACCGCGGCCTCTTTGGGCATCAACCCCGATCCCAATACGGGCGGGACCGCCGGCCCGGTCACGTACATCGTGTTCACGAGCTCTGGCGCCGTGCCGCAGGATCTGGGCAATCCGATGGAGGCGTGGCAGATCGGACTGCCGCTCGCGCAGCAGTTCATCGCGAACAACCCGTGAGGGGCTCTGGGTCCGAGCGCGCGCCCAGCGATCCACACGCCGGAGCGTTCGAGCCGAGGCCTGGGAGCTCACGCGCGCGTCTTTCTCGGGGCCTGTCAGGAATTCTGTGCTCGGTTCGCGCCGCGGGTCTCGAGGTTCAGTCGTTCTGCTCCGAAGTAGACGACGAGTTGATTGTAGATCGCGCTCCAGCCCTTGATGCCGCGGTTCCAGGATTTCTCAACGTTGCGCAGCGCAAGGAAGAGGAGTTTGGTTGCGGCGTCCGCGTCGGGAAAGTGGCCCTTGGTCTTGATGATTTTTCGTAGCTGGAAGTTGAGCGATTCGATCGCGTTGGTCGTGTAGACCATGCGCCGCAGCTCGGGGGGAACTCGAGGAAGGCGGTGAGGTGCGACCACGACGAACGCCAGCTGGGCCCGATCGTCGGATAGCGCGAGCCCCACTGCTGTTCGAATTCGGCGAGCGCATGGGACGCGGTGGCTTCGCTGTCGGCTGTGTAGATCGAGCGGAGAGCCGCGGCGGCGGCCCTGCGATGCTGCCAGCCCACAAACGACAGCGAGTAGCGGACCTGATGCACGATGCAGGTCTGCACGACCGTCTTGGGAAAGATCGCTGCGATGGCTTGTGGAAAGCCTTTGAGGCCGTCGCAGCAGCAGATCAGCACGTCCTGAACGCCTCGCGAGCGAAGCTCGGCAAGCACGCGCATCCAGAACTTCGCGCCCTCGGCGGCATCGATCCATAGGCCGAGGACCTCGCGTCGGCCGTCGAGGCGAAGGCCGATCGCGACGTAGACCGCCTTATTTTGCACGACGCCCTGGTCGCGCATCTTCACGAAGAGCGCGTCGAGCCAGACGACAGCGTAGGTCGCGTCCAGCGGGCGTGATTGCCACTCGCGAATCTCGTCCCAAACCGCGTCGGTGACGCGCGAGATCAGCTCCGGCGAGACCTCGGTGCCGTACAGCTCTTCGAGGTGGGCGCGGATGTCGCGCACGCTCATGCCTCGCGCGTAGAGCGCCAGGATGCGGTCATCGAGCGGCTCGACGCGTCGCGCGTGCTTGGGCAGGATCTGCGGCTCGAACGTGCCCAGCCGATCGCGCGGTACGTCTATCGGCACGGGCCCCTGCTCGGTAAGCAACGTCTTGCCGCTCGCGCCGTTGCGACGATTGCGCTCCGTCTCGCCCTGCTTCGGCCGCTCCGTGTCCAGGTGATGCCCCAGCTCCGCGCCCAGCGCGCGCTCCACGATCGCCGCCGTCATCTGCTTCAAAACGCCGTCAGGCCCGAAGATCTCCTCCTGGGTCTTCGCACCTCCGAGCAGCTCGTCGAGAAGCTCGGCTCGATACTTCCTCTTCTTCTTCGCCATCGATGCTCTCCGTTTCGCTCCATTGAAGCGACGCGAAAAGCACAGACTTTCTGACAGGCCCCTTTCTCGCTCCGGGTCTCGGTTCGTAAGCTCCTGAGCGCGACCTTTACCGGACGAATCCCGGCTCGGTGGGTCCTCATCGCATCTCGTCCGCTCCGAGTCGCGGTACGAACGCACCTTGTTGCATCTCGTTCGCTGCGAATCCCGGTACGTAACGGTACGAACCGAAGCCCTCTCGCTACGGATCGCGATCCGGAAGCTCGCGGCCGCGTCTCTTGCGCTACCCATCGTGATCAGCAAGCCAGCGACCGCCACTCGAGCGCTTTGAGTCGCGGCTCGTAAGCTCCTGCCCGCGTCTCGTCCGCTCCGAGTCGCGGTTCGAAGGCTCCTTCTCGCATCTCGTTGGCTAGGAGTCCCGGTACGTACGCTACGAACCGAAGCCCGCTCGCTACGAATCGCGCTCCGGAAGCTCAGCGCCGCGTTCCTTGCGCTAGCCATCGTGGTCAGCAGCGTACCGACCGCCGCTCGCGCACTGCGAGTCGCGGCTCGTAAGCTCCTGCCCGTGACTCGTTCGCAACGAATCGCGGCTCGTAAGCTCCTGCCCGTGACTTGTTTGCTACGAATCGCGGCTCGTAAGCTCCCGAGCTCGCTTCGTACGCGATGAGCCGCGGTTCGAAAGCTACGGTCCGCGTCTCGTCCGCTACGAGTCCGGGTTCGAAAGCTACGGATGGCGCGTTGTCGGCTCCGAATCGACGCTCGAAAGCTTCTGGCCGAATCCCGTCCGCGACAAGTCGCGCTCCGCAGGCTCAGGACCGCGTCCCGCATGCTCTCGATTGCGACTCGTGAGCTACCGACAGCCAACCGTAGGCTCAGGACCTTGGGACGTTCGCTACGGGTCGCCGTTCGCAAGCTCCTGACGACGTTCCGTCGCTGACAGGCCAGCGCTTCACGCGTCAGCGGCGCTCGAGCCACGCGCGACGGTCGGCTTCGTCCCCGATGTGCTCGGCCAGGTGCCTTCGCAAGTCCCGAATGTTCGTCGACAGAGGCAGCGCCCGACGGACGAGGACGCGCGCGATTGGTCCCACGTGCGTCGCCAGCTCGGTCGTCATGCTCTCGACTTCGTTCGGAGCGAGCGATCCGGGGGCGGGCGAATCGGCCCAGGGGCGCTCGCCGGCTCCGCTCGGAGGGGGTCGGGACCCGACGACCAGGGTCGCAGGGGTCTCGCCGGCGAACGAATCCCGCCCGTCCTCGAGCACTTTTCGGACTGCGTCCGCGATCAGAATCCGCGTCGTCGGGCGACGCTGCCTCGGCCTGGAGCAGCGCCAGGAGATCCTTTGCGGTCGTCGCGCGACGGGCACACCGTTCCACCATGAGGCGAGCGATCGGGCCGAGGATCGCCGTGAGCGATGACTCGAGACCCCGAAGCGCCTCCGGGTTCCACGCCACCGACTGCGGTGGGCGACTGGGTGCGACGTTCGCGGAAACGGGAGGGACGCTTCCGAGCTCGAAGGCCGCGAGGTCGTCGGCGAAGGCGCGAGCGTCCGCGTATCGGAGGTCGGCCTGCTTGGCCAGGGCGCGCGCGAGCACCTCGTCGATTCCCGGGGGCAAATCCGGGACGAGCGCGCTCGGAGGCACATGAGGGGTGAAGCACGCGCCGTAGGCCAGCGCGCCGATGGTGGAGCCCGGGAAGGGGAGAACGCCGGTCAGCAGCTCGTAGAGAACGACACCCGCGGAGTACAGGTCGGCCGAGGGTCCCGCGGGCTCGCCGCGAAACAGCTCGGGCGCCATGTAGCCGGGCGTCCCGATGGGGGTCCCCGATTCGGTCAGACGGCTGGCGTCGATTCGAGCGATTCCGAAGTCGGTGATCTTGAGCTGCCCGTTTGCGCAGACGAGGACGTTGCTCGGCTTGACGTCGCGATGCACGATGCCGTTCGCGTGCGCGCAACCGAGGGCCTCGAGAAGCTGCCGAACCAGGGCGCAGGCCTGACCGATGCGCATCCCGGATGTCCCCACGTACTGGGAAAGCGCGACCCCGGGCACGTATTCCATGACGATGTACGCCGTCCCCTCCTCCTCGCCGCAGTCGTAGACCGGCACGATGCCCGGGTGGGACATGCGCCCTGCCGCCGTCGCCTCGCGACGAAAGCGTTCGACGACCCCGGCTGCCACCTCGGACTCCAGGAGCGCTCGCTGGATCGTCTTCAACGCGACGATTCGGTCGATGCGGGGATCGTGCGCCTTGTACACGATGCCCATGGCCCCTCGACCGATCACCCCGAGGAGCCGGTAACGCCCTAGCGACGTCGGGGCAGGCTCTTTCGAATTCAGGACCATCGGACTGGCTTCGGGGCGCTAGGTGTCGAGCATCCGGATTGCGTGGGAGAGGCTTCTTTTCATTCGATTGAAAGACTGGGCCAAGAGCGACAGCTCGTCGTTGCCGCTGGCAGGGAGCTCCGCGGCATCCGTCTTTCCGAGGCTGACGTCGTCGGCCGCGCGCGCGAGCTGCACCACCCGCTGGACGACGATCGCGCGCAGCATGAGGTTTAGCGCGACGAGCAGGACGAGCAGCAGCGTCGCGGAGAACGCGAGGAACGAGTAGACGGCGCGGCGGGCGCGCTGGAGCGCGACGGCCTCGGGGACGCTGACGATCTGCGCGCCGATCGTCTCGCCGACTTTCCACCCGAACCCGTTGGCCGGCCCGTACAGCGCGATCATCGTTTTGGGCGCTGCCCCGACGACGCCGTGGCATTCGAGGCAAGTCCCATCCTTGACCAGCATCGGCCGCGCCAGAAAGAGCGACCGACCGGCGGGGGTGTCCCGGTCGCCCACCAGCTCGGTCCAATCCGGATACTGGCGAAACCGGTTGACCACGTCGGCTTCCCATTCGACGGCGCGGTCGCGCAGATTGGTCGGATTGAGGGTGGACTCCTTGTACGTGTAGTCGGGAAATCGCGCGCGAAGCGTGTTGAGCTGTTCGGTGGCCGCGAAAGCGGGGACCGACTGCGGAAAAAAGTTCGTTTCGGACGTGGACTTCAGCAAGGGGGCGATCTGAGAAGTCGTATAGGTCCTAGCGGCCGACGCGGCCTCCATGATGAGGCGCGCGTTCTGCAGCGTCTCCTCTCTCGCGCTCCGCTCGAGGAGGCTACGGGACACGCATGACGCGGCGCCGAGCCCGAGCGCGAAGACCGCGAGGAACACGAGGTTGAATTTGACCGCCAGCTTCATCGCAGTGTGGTGCAGGCTTCTGGCGACCAGACGACGTGCCGGTCCCCACGGGGATCACAGTACCCGCAGACCCCTCCCGTCTGGCACTTGCCGTGCCGACATTTGCGCACATGGACCGGCGCCCGACGACCTTGGCTCTGGTACGTTGTTGGTCTGACCGCCATGCCTACGCAGCCCGTGGGGGAGGACGGCGCCGGCCGCTACGAGACGATCCTGCGCGTCTCGGAGGGCGGCATGGGCACGGTGTACGTGGGCACCGTTCGAGGCGCGCTCGGGTTTCGCCAGCTGGTTGCGATCAAGAGGCCCCACGCCCACCTGCTCTCCAGTTCGGCGCTTCGCTCGGCGTTCGTCAAGGAGGCCCGCCTCGCGTCCCTAATCCACCACGCGAACGTGGTCGACGTGCGGGACGTCGTCGTGACGGCAGACGACGTCTACCTCGTGATGGATTACGTCGAGGGGGCCTCGCTCGCGGAGCTGGCGCGGGTGTCGGCGGGCCGCGTCCGCGCTCTTCCGGCCGGTGTCGCGGTGCGGATTGTGCTCGACGCGTGCGCAGGCCTCCACGCTGCTCACGAGCTGACCGACGAGCGCGGGAGGCCTCTGAATCTCGTTCATCGTGACATCTCGCCGCATAACCTGCTCGTCGGCTCGGACGGTGTGACGCGCGTCGCGGACTTCGGCGTGGCGAAGTTCAACCGGACGACGGGCAGCAGAACCAGCGCGGGGCACGTGAAAGGCAAGCTGGCGTACGCGGCTCCGGAGTGCCTGCGAGGGGAAGTCGTCGATCGCCAAGTCGACGTCTTCGCGATGGGTGTGGTCCTCTGGGAAGTGCTCACGGGCGAGCGGCTTTTCCGGGGACGGTCCGAGTCCGAGACGATGCGCCGGATCATGGAGTACCGCCCGCCGCCCGTCTCCTCGGTCGTCCCCGCGCTCGGCTCTGCGCTCGACTCCGTCCTGGACATGGCGCTCGCCAAGTCGAGAGAGGCTCGCTTCGTCGATATCCTCGCGATGGCCTCGGGCCTCGAGTCGGCCGCCAGGGGCGCCGGCCTGCTGGCGGGGCACCGGGAAGTCGTGGATGTCGTCCGTGCGGCGGTCGGGGACGAGCTCGAGGAGCGGCGGCGCGCGATCCGCGCGCGCCTCGCGGACGAGCCCTCGATCGCGAGCGCCCAGACCGAGCCCACGACCGCAGAGACGCCCGGCGGCGCTCCTGCCCTGGCGCCGAACGCGGCGCCGTCCAGCCCCGGCCTGCCCTCGAGCGCCGCCGGGGCAGGAGAGCAGACGGACAGGACGGTGACATTCCCGCATCCGGCCGTGGCTCGTCACCAGCCGATTGCGCTCACCACGCTGAAATCGGAGTCGCTGGCTCCGAGTTCCGTTGCTCCGGGCGGGAACGAGGCCGTTTCGCCCCGGTCGCGCCGGTTGTGGATCCTCGGAGTCTTCGCGCTTCTGTGCGTCGCGGGCCTCGCCGTCGCGTGGCTGCGTATGCGAGGCGCGCGCTAGCTGCGTCGCGTCCTCGGCGCTGTGAAGGCCATTGCGCTTTTCGTGAAGGGGGCCGAGGGCGTTGTGAACTTGGTTGCACAATCGCTCGTCGATCTGCGCGGCATCCTCGTGCGGCGTGACGCTTGCTCTGCAGTTGGCCATGAGCAGCATGGGAAACGCGGTCAGCGTCGCGAGCGCCGACTCAAGAGGCGCACGTGAGAGGGACAGTTGGAGACCGGCGGCCGATGCCGCGATGGACCGGTATGCGCGAGGGGACGATGCGGCGTTCTCCGCGCTGTACGAGCTCCTCGCGCCCAGGCTCTACGCCTTTCTCGAACGCCGCACGCGCGATCCGGGGCACGCGGAAGACATCCTGCAGCAAACCTTCTTGCAGATTCACGGCGCAAGGCGCCGATTCGTCGCCGGCGCGGCCGTGATGCCGTGGGCGTTCGCGATCGCGCGGCGGCTCCTCTTGGACCGGTGCCGCTACAGCAAGCACAACGCCCGGCTGACGGCGGTGGAGCGCGAAGCCATGGAGGTCCCGGCGAGCGATGTCCCGCCCGACGAAATGGCTGGCCTCCGCGCTCTGGCGGAGCAGCTGGAGACGGTGCTGGCAGAGCTCCCCGAGCATCATCGCATTGCGCTCGAGCTCGTTCGATTCGAGGGGCTCTCGATCGCGGAAGCCGCGGGCGTGCTCGGAACGACCGCGACTGCCGTCAAGATGCGTGTCCATCGCGCCTACTCGGCGTTGCGGAAGAAGCTGGGCCCGATTTTCTTCGACGGGCCCTGGACCCTGCGCGTCAACCGCCGTCCGCGGGCGTCGTCCCCGCATCTCCGAGCTCACCCTGAAGCTGCTGGGACATCTGCAAGTGCATCTGCACGACCGTGAGCATGCTCTGCAGGAACGCTTTCAGGTCCGCATTCTGCGCGCCGGGAATGAGCTGCGTCATGAAGAGCTGAGCGGCACCCTGATGCTGGGCGACCTGCGCGTCGACGTACTCCCTGTCGAAGGCTGCGCCGGTCGTCGCCTGCAGCATCGACATCGTCTGCTGTCCGCCGGAGGCGAGTTGCTGCTCGATGGAGCTGTTCGCCGCGGGCAGGCTGTCCTTTTGAGAAACCGCCATGAGCTGCGAGTTGAGCTGCGTGTGCGCCATTTGCATCATCATGGCGAGGTCCATGACAGCCTGGTTCTTGGTCACGGACACCGCGAGCTGGGCCTGTGCGGCCTCACCCGCGTTCGCCGTCGTGACGATCCCGACGATCTGATCATCCGTGAGGGCCGAGCCGCCGTTGGAGGGAGAGCCGGCGGCGCTCCCGCTCGAGCCCGAGCACCCTCCGCACACGAACGACGCGCCGAAGAAGAGAGCGACAGCCCCAATCGTGAACGCTGAATTTCCGTGGTTTCTCATCGAATGTTCTCCACCAGGCACAGGCGGGCAAGACGAGGCGTCGCTCGGCGCTGCCCTCGACGCACCAAGTGCGAGGGCTCCAGGTCTTCGCGAGCGACGCCACCCGCCATACGGCCTTCAGGACGGCTTACGGGGGAGGTCTGCGGCGGTTTCCGACATTCGTGGGAGGCGCCCGCGCGTCACTTGTCCTTGTCCCGGCGACGAGGGCGATCGATCCCGTACGCTTCCAGCTTGTTGATCAGAGTCCGCCTCGATACGCCCAAGAGCTTCGCCGCTCGGGTCTGGTTGCCCTGAGACTGCTCGAGCGCGTCCACGACACGCTGCCGCTCGAATTGCGCCATCTGCGTGCGCAGCTCGGACGCACCCGCATCCGCCGGCGGGGTGCCACCTTCGGAAGCCTGCGCGAGGGAGGACGCCATCATCAGGTTCTCCGGATCGATGGTCTCTCCGCGGCAGAGCACGACGGCGCGATCGATCACGCTGCGTAGCTCGCGGACGTTGCCCGGCCAGCGGTAGCTTTCCAGCTGCTGCTGCGAGCCCGGGGTGAGCCTCGGGGCGGCCCGTCCTGCGCGCGCGGCGGCTCGCTGGACGAAGTGCTCGGCGAGGGGAACGATCTCCTCGATGCGCTCGCGCAGGGGAGGGAGCGTGAGCGTGATCCCGTCGAGGCGGAAGAGAAGGTCGCTCCGGAACGCCCCCGAGGCCGCGAGCGCTCCGAGGTCGCGGTTGGTCGCCGAGAGGAAGCGGACGTCGATGGGGGTCGGTCGCACGCTGCCCAGCCGAGTCACCTCTCGCGTCTCCAGGACGCGAAGGAGCTTGGGCTGGGTCGGGAGGGGCAGCTCCCCGACTTCGTCGAGGAACACGGTTCCACCCGAGGCCGCCTCGAACAGGCCGGGCTTGTCTTGAGCAGCTCCCGTGAAAGCGCCCTTGTCGTACCCGAAGAGCACCGCCTCGACGATCGACTCGGGGAGCGCCGCGCAGTTGATGGCGAGGAAGGGCGCGGCGCTCCGTCGCGACCGGCGGTGCAACTCGGTCGCGAGGACGTCCTTGCCGACGCCGGTCTCGCCGAGGAGCAGGACGCTCAGGTCGCTGGGCGCGATGACGTCGAGCATCGCGTAGAGCCGGCGCATCCCGTGATCGCGCACGATCACCTCGGCGGGGGTGGGGCTCGCCGCTCGCTTGCCGTGGGGCAATAACTGCCGACCGTGCTCCAGGACCACGCTCACGCTCCCCAGCTCGAGGAAGGTCCCCACGTCGATGGGGACGCGCGCCCCGCCGGTGATGCGTCGCCGCTGCACCATGGTTCCGTTGTGACTACCGAGGTCTTCGATGCAGAGCGCCGGCGAGAAGTGGATTGCGGCGTGGCGTCGCGAGACCGAGGGATCGTCGATGACGACGTCGCAGTCCGAGCTGCGCCCCAGGACGAGGGGCTTGCTCGCCGCAAATGTGTGCACTAGCACCCCCGTGTCCGTGCTCACGATCACGCTGTACTGGACCTCGATTTGGCGCTTCGCGTCGACGGTCTTGGTCTGTTCGTGCGCGCCGGGCGGGCCCGTCGGGTGCTTTGCTGCCACCTAGGTCAACGTACAAGCAGCCGGGGAGGGGCACCAGCGCCCCGCCCCTACGGGCTCCGTCGCAGCGTGAGGGTGGCCTGGTTGTCGTTGAGAGCCGCGAAGACCGTCTGGCCGGCGATGGTGCCGACGGCGATGCCGAAAGCGGCGCCGTTGCTCGGGTCGACCGAGACCTGCCCGACGTACTGGCCCGTCGTGGTGAGCTCGACGAGGGTGCTGGGCTGATTGGGGTCTGCGTTGACGGCGTCGCTGTTGGCGACCAGAAGGTCGCCGTTGGGCGCTCGGACCAGTCCGATGGGGCCGTGCAGGTGCGCGGCGTCGGCGAATACGACGGTGCCCATGCCGGCGTCGGTGGTGCGTGTGCCCGCTTGAGCGACGGAGAAGATGGTACCGGCTTCGACTCCGTTGACCATCTCGTCTTGCGCGGCGACGTAGAGGGTATCGGCGGTCGCGTCGTAGACCATGCCGCCGGGACCGACGACGAAAGCAGCGGAGTCGAGGCGTGTGGCGTATCCGGAGGCGATCTGCACCTTGGCGTTCACGGTGAGGGCGGAGGCCGAGACGGCGACATCGAGGCGCGTGATGCTGCCCGAGACCACGTTGGACACGAAAATCTGCGCGGTGCTTCCCTTGTCCACGATCGTCAAGTCCCACGGGTCCACGAGCAGCGCCGGATCGGTGAGGGTCTGAAGGAGCGTGCCGTTTGCGTCGAGCACCTGAAGAGAGCCCGGTCCGACGCCGAGCGCCGCCGTCGCCCGGAACACTGGGCACGTTGCCGACGATGACGAGACCCGACTGGAGCACGCCGAGCGCGGTGCTCAACCCCTGCTGCGCGCTGGTGAAGAACGTGGACCGCGCACCGGCTGACGTCACGCGCACCACGGTCGTGCCCGTGCCTTGCGCGTTGCTGACGCCGTTGAAGTTCGAGAACAGCACGTCTCCGGGCTGCACCATGCCGGTGGTCGGAAACCCCGCAGGCACCACCGCGACCCCGTACGGATTCCCCTCCGCCGGTCCCGTCGGCGGCACCGTCGAAAGGACGTTCGCGGCAGGGGACGGCGTGCCCATCTCCCAGAGCGTGAGGGTGGCCTGGTTGTCGTTGAGAGCCGCGAAGACCGTCTGGCCGGCGATGGTGCCGACGGCGATGCCGAAAGCGGCGCCGTTGCTCGGGTCGACCGAGACCTGCCCGACGTACTGGCCGGTCGTGGTGAGCTCGACGAGGGTGCTGGGCTGATTGGGGTCTGCGTTGACGGCGTCGCTGTTGGCGACCAGAAGGTCGCCGTTGGGCGCTCGGACCAGTCCGATGGGGCCGTGCAGGTGCGCGGCGTCGGCGAATACGACGGTGCCCATGCCGGCGTCGGTGGTGCGTGTGCCCGCTCGAGCGACGGAGAAGATGGTACCGGCTTCGACTCCGTTGACCATCTCGTCTTGCGCGGCGACGTAGAGGGTATCGGCGGTCGCGTCGTAGACCATGCCGCCGGGACCGACGACGAAAGCAGCGGAGTCGAGGCGTGTGGCGTATCCGGAGGCGATCTGCACTTTGGCGTTCACGGTGAGGGCGGAGGCCGAGACGGCGACATCGAGGCGCGTGATGCTGCCCGAGACCACGTTGGACACGAAGATCTGCGCGGTGCTTCCCTTGTCCACGATCGTCAAGTCCCACGGGTCCACGAGCAGCGCAGGATCGGTGAGGGTCTGAAGGAGCGTGCCGTTTGCGTCGAGCACCTGAAGAGAGCCCGGTCCGACGCCGGCGCCGCCGTCGCCCGGAACGCTGGGCACGTTGCCGACGATGACGAGACCCGACTGGAGCACGCCGAGCGCGGTGCTCAACCCCTGGTGCGCGCTGGTGAAGAACGTGGACCGCGCACCGGCCGACGTCACGCGTACCACGGTCGTGCCCGTGCCTTGCGCGTTGCTGGCGCCGTTGAAGTTCGAGAACAGCACGTCTCCGGGCTGCACCATGCCGGTGGTCGGAAACCCCGCAGGCACCACCGCGACCCCGTACGGATTCCCCTCCGCCGGTCCCGTCGGCGGCACCGTCGAGAGGCCGAAGATGCTCCCATTCAGTAGCGCGCTTCAGGCCGGCATCGGGCGCTGCGGCCTCCATACCCGGGAGCCGCAGCCTCGGCCTCCGTCTGGGTACCGGTGTCGGTGTTCCCGGCCTCGTACGGGGCCGCCTCGGTTCCGGCGTCTTGGCCGGCATCGGGACTCTCGCCTCCAGACGAAGAGCTACATCCGAAGAAGATGGCCGTGCAGGCGAATGCCAATGGCGTCGCTGACAAAAGAAGGCGCATGGTGGATTCTCCGATCCAAGGCAAAACGGAAGGGCTTGCCCCGCGCGGTCGCGCGGTGCTGGGCCTCCGCTAGCGGGCATACGGAGAGCGAGAGAATCCGTTTCTGGCATCCGCCCGCGGCATCCGTTTCCGGCAATGGCGACGTGACGTGGGTGCGGAGGAAACCATTTCGAGCGCCCTCCGTACCCCCGAGGAGTGGTCTCTTTCCGGAGATGATCCCTCATGCGCAATCCGCCGTGCCCCGAACTCCTATCGACCGTCCTCCTGTCGCGCCGACGCTTGCTCGAGGCGCCCGCGACTGTTGCCCGCGCTGCTGCTTCTTGCCTCGTGTTCGGGCGCGGGGTCAACGGGGCTGGGTCTCTCGTACACCGATCCTGAGATGGGCGATGCCTCGCGAGCGCCTGTCGATGCACGAGCCGCCGATGCCCGCGTGCACGACGGAAGCCGGTTCGGGGTCGCGGCACGGAGATGCGGCCGGGCCATCCGACGACTCGAGCTCTCCTCCCGCGACCGACGGCGCTTCGACCTCGGCGGACGATTCCGGGAGCGACGCGACCTCCTCGACCGACTCGACCGATGCTTCCTCGTCGGGTGACGGGTCCAGCAGCTCGGGCGGCACGTCCGCAAGCAGCTCCAGCGGCTCGTCGTCCGGCGGAAGCTCCGGCGGAAGCTCCGGCGGCTCGTCTTCCGGCGGCTCGTCTTCCGGTGGATCCTCCGGCAGCTCGGGCGGGTCTTCGGGCGGTCCCGCAGGACCTCCCTGCACGAACGACGGACAGTGCGGCGGCGATTACGTCTGCCGGGTTCCGGCTGGAGGGAAGACGCGCCAGTGTGTGGGTCCGCACAGCGGCTTTCTCTGCACGAAGGACACGGACTGCGTGGGCAGCGACCTCTGTCGCATGCCGCGCGGCGAGAGCACGTTCCAGTGTGTGCCTGAAACCAGCGACTACCAGTGCCACTCGAACGGGGACTGCGTGGGGACCAAGTCGTGCATCAACGGTTCGTGCGTGTGAAACGAGCTCCGCACCGGCGGGGCGGCGCCCCCCGTTCCGCCGACGCGGGATCGTCGTCGCGGTCTAGTACGGAATCGACGCGATGAAATACGTCTTGTCGATCCCGCCGCTCGCGAGCCCCCTCGCGTACCCGGCGCGGAACGTGAAGCCCAGCACGTAGCCGAGGTTCATGTCGAACCACAGCTCGCCGCCTACGCCTGTCTTGAACTGCGCGGTCGCCGAGCTGTCGAACGCGCTCCCCCAGTCGACGAATGCGGCTCCGCTGATGCGATTCAGAAATACCGGTAGGGTCGACGGACCGCGATCGATGTTGGCGATGGGAAAGCGGTACTCCGCATTGAAGAGGGCGTAGTAGGCCCCCTGCTCGGCCACGACCGGATACCCGCGCAGCGCAATCCCCCCCTGGATCAGCGTATTCTGCACGACGTCGACGAGAGGCAGGTCGATGAAGCCGCCGATGTAGAAGGGGCCCCGTCCACCTCGGTTGCCGCCGCTCAATCCCCCCGAGGCGTGCAGCGCGAGCGCGTGGTGGCGAAGCCACGGCATGAGGAAATACTTCGCCACGTCGAAGCTCGATGCGTAACCCGTGAAGTCGCTCGCGAGCGACGGGTCGGCCACGTCGAAGTCCGCGCTCAGGTAGAAGCCGTGCTCGTTGCCGACGCTGTAGAGGTAGCTCTGCGCGTTCGAGTAGGTCCAGCCGAGGTGCAGCGACCCAGCGTTCCCCGGGTAGGGTTGCTCGGCGTGTCGTAGGGATTGAGCAGGCCCCCCGGTAGCGGCAGCTCGCCGGCGTAGCGCGCAATGCTGTAAGAGAGGCCGAACGACTGCGACTCGAAGTCGCGCGGAAGGGAGTAGCCGAGCCCCGCCGTCATGCCGGCCGTCTCCTGCACCCAGGTCACGCTGTTTCCGCCGAGCGAGTAGCTCGTCGGCGCAATCGTCCGGAACGCGCTCACGCCGACGTCGAACGGGAGGCGCGCATAGCCGTATCCGACGCTTCCTTCGAGCTCGGGGTGCTCCCACTCCGTGACCAGCGTCGCGGAGACCGAATTCAACCCGGCGATGTCGCCGCCCGTCGCTTTCAGCACGGTGGCCTGCCCGAAGTTGCCCGGCGTGATCTTGAGCGAGTAGCTGCGTGCCGCGAGCGTGGTCCACGGGTTGTAAGGGCGGGGTGCCACCTGTACGGGCGGAGACTCCGGGGGTGGCGCCGGGCGGGTCTCTTCGTAGGGGAGCGCCGGGAGCCACTGCGACTCGTCGAGCGGCATCACGAAGACGTCGTAGCCGTCGTGCGTGTAGCCGAGATAGGCGAGCCACTTGCCGTCGGGCGAGGGCTCGGGCTGGTACGCGCCGTTGATGACGTTGGTGACCTGCCGCAGCTCGGCGCTCGCGAGGTCGTAGGCGTAGACGTTCATCACGCCGGAGCGATCCGAGTGAAAGTAGAGGCGACGGCCGTCGGGCGAGTAGACGGGATCGCCGTCGATGGCGCGATCGTGGGTCACTTCGACCCAGGACCCGTCCCACGCGTCGACGATGCGGACGTCCCGGTAGCCGCCGCGCAGCCAGGAGCTGTACGCGACGTGTCGATTGTCCGGAGACCACCGGGGCGTGAACGCTTGATCGAACCGCGCGCTCCGCACGAGCGGCCGCGCGTTCTCGAGCGCATGGCCTCCTCCGTGAGGAGACGGGACGATGTCCGCCATCATCAGGTACGTCGTGCCGCGGTGATTGGTCGTGAACACGACGCGGCGCCCGTCGGGCGACACGCTCGGGTCCACGGCGCGCCATCCCTCGCTCCAGCGCACGCGCCGCCCGTCCATCCCCACGGGGCTCTTTTCGTGCGCGGGCAGCTCGAAGAGGTCGTCGAAGTAGAAGAGGTTCTTGTAGACGTCGCTCGAGTTGAAGACCGCCGTGCCGTCGGGCAAAAACGAGGGACCGGTGGTGCCGTTGGTCCGGATCAGGTGTTCGCGGCGGTCCTCGCGCGCGCCGACGATGCGACCGTCGGCCGTGCGCACGAGCGGTAGCGCCCAGACGCCTGCGGTGGTGTGGCCGTCGTCGAAGTAGGCGCAGAGATCCCCCGCGTGCTCGGGCCACGCGTTGGCGGGAATCCACCGGGGCCGCCCCGCGGTGTTTCCGGTGTGCGTGAGCCGGATTCCCTCGCGGATGCCGCGGGCCCGTATCGCGTCGGCCTGTCGCGCCGAACGAGCGGCGGAGCGAGTCGACCCACGCGGGGAAGAGCTCCTCGTACGTCTTGCCGGTCGCGCGGCGAATCGAGCGATTGATGCCCCAGGGAACGAGCTTCTGGCCGTAGTCGTCGATCATCGCCCGGATCGCCTGCTCGCCGTACGTCTCGGCGATCCATTTCATGAAAAACGACCCGTAGAGGTACCAGATGTTGCCCTGCGGCCACCGCCGCGGGACGTTCGAGAACATGTCGAGCGATGCGACGTTGTCCTCGAGGACGTCGGCCCGCATCCACATGTTCCACATGGACGATCGCAGGCGCCCGCCGCTCGTACGCTCGCTCTCTTCGAACACGGCCAGCCCCTCGAGCAGCCAGTGCGGCTGCACCTGGTTGGGCGCGAGGGTCTTGCCGAGCACGCGATTCACCAGCGCGGGGATGCCCCCGACGTGATCGATGTGGAGAATGTGCGTGTACTCGTGCGTGAGCAGTTCGAGATACCAGTCGTCGACGTCGCCGAGCGGGGACATGTCGTCCGGCGCGGTGACGTAGAGGCGTATGGCGTTGTACGGCAACCCGGTCGCCGAACCGTTGGCGCCGTCGGTCTGATCGGTGAGGAGCACCTCCGTCTTCTCGCTGGGAACCCAGCCGACCGCGGGCGACAGGCGCGTGAATATCGACTCGCTCAGCGACGCCAGGTGCTCGGCGACTTCGTCCTCGGTCGAGTAGTACGTGATTCGAAAGTGCGCCGTCTCGATGGTCTTCCACAGGAGCTTCGGATCGTCGGCAGCGTGCGCCGGCCGCACCGGGGCCAGCACCACGAGCGCGAACGCGACGAGCGCGAAGAGGAAGCCGAAGCGCCGAGTCAAGCCGGCGCAGTGTAGCGGGGCCGCTTCAGAGAATCGTCGTGAAACATCGGCTCGCGGTTCCGAACGTACCGATACACGAGCTGGCGGGCCTCCGGCGTGATGTCGGTGAACTGAGCACCGAAGCCCGGAGGAGCGTCGCTTCCCGCGTCGCTCGCCTCTCGTCTCCAGCGAACGACGGCATTCGCCTCGAACTCGTAGCCTCCCGGCAACGACACGCGCAGTCGGACTGCGGCGCCGAGCTTGGGCAGCTTGTAGGTCGAGACGAACAACCCGCCGTGGTCGACGATGTCGTTGCCGGAAAGTCCCTTGTAGAAGTTGCTCGGACTGTGCGCGCCCAGCTCGGCCGGGACTACGGGAGCCTCAGCGGGAGCGACTTGGGCCCGCGCCGCTGATTGCGCGGCCGGCGACCCTGCGGCTTGCGGGTAGGCCGCCGGGGGGGCCGCGGCGGCCCGGGGCGCAGGAGCGGGCTGCTGCTGCGGGACCTGAGCGGGCGCTTGGGCGTAAGCAGGCTGCGGAGCGGGCGCAGGCGCGGGCCCCCGCGGGGCGGCCGCGGGCGCTTGACGCTCCGGCTGCACGTACTGGGCTTGCTGCGCCGGCTGGGGCCATGGTGCCGCCTGGGGGCTGCGCTGCGGTTGTTGAGGCGCCTGCGCGGCCCGCGTGAGCGCGTGTACGCTGCCGAGCGCACCCGCGACCGCCTCCAGGGCGGCAGCGACCGCCGGCAGCTGCGGAGGCTGGGCCTGCAACTGCGCGAGCGCCGTCTGGACGCTGCTCAGCGCGGTCTGCGCGCTGGCCCCGAGGGAGGCGCCGCCCGACCGCTCGATCTGATGCAGAGCACCCATGGCCTGGGCAATGGGCGCCGCCAGCTCGAGAAGCTGCGGCGGTACGTTCGGGTCGCCTTGAAGCGCGTTCAAGCCGCGTGAGAGCGACTCCCGCGCCGCGCGGGCCAGCGTGACGACATCAGACACGGTTGCTTCTCCTTGTAGCCGATCGAACCGTAGGAGGACCCGCGGCGCAATGGGAAACCGTCGGCTCAGGTCCGCTCGTTCTCCTAATCTTGCGCATGCGGGCCGCTGGCGCTGCGCGCGACGAGGCGCGCGAAGTCACCGGCGAAGAGGGGACTCGCGTCGTCCTCGGCACGGCCCTCGAGCAGCTCGAGCGCTTTCTCGCCGGCACGCACGACGGCTATGCCGTCGGCCCGAACGGCGGCCTCACCCGCCATCAATGTGCGCGGGAATTCGGTTGTCTCACGCGCCCGGACGATGACGACGACCTCGTCGCCGATCTCGGTCCAGGCGCCGGGCCAGGGGGCGGCGGCTCGGATCCTGCGTTCGAGGCGCTCGGCTGGCCAGGCCCAGCGCAGGGCCAGGTCTTCTTCCCCCGGGCGCGGCGCCGGCGTCGCGCGCGAATCGTCCTGGGGCCGCGCGGCGGGGGGGCGCCCGTCCGCGTAAGCACGAACCGTCCCTCGTAGCAGCGACAACGAGGGTCAATCCAGAGCCTTGGCGAGCTGCCACGCGTTCCACGCGGGTTCGATGCGCACGGGGGTTTGGCCGAGGATCGGTCCCGTGTCGTACTCGCTCTCCAGAACGTGCGCAGTGACGCCGGTCAGCGTGTCTCCCGCGTCGATGGCCCAGAAGTACGGGTCGGGCCCGCGGTATCGAGGAAGCAGCGACGGATGCACGCCGACCGCGGGCGCCAGCGAGAGGACGAGCGGCGGCACGCGTTTCGGCCAGAACCAGCTGACGACGAGCTCCGGAGAGGCTCGCCGGATTCGTTCCACGGCTGCGTCGCGCTCCAGGTCCGGAGACACCTGCACGCGCGTCGTCCCGAGGCGCGCCCTCAGACGGCGCAACCCGCGCTCGGGAAGGACGCCGGCAAAGGCGATGTCGTGTCCGTCCCTCGCCAGCAGCACAGCGGCCAGCGGAAGCCCGAGGAAGGCGATCCTCACCCCGCGGCTCAGGTAGGAGCGGCCGGCGGCACGATGACGCCCGGAGTCGGCTCTTCGCCCGACTGCCGGAGCAGCGCCGTCCGCACAGCGTGCTCGACGAGCTGCCAGAGCTGCTGTCGATCCGTCACGCGCCCGAGAAACCCGATGGGAATGCGGAAGCCGCCTTTGTCGCGCCGTCCGCCTCCATAGGGGCGGCCCTTCTCGTCCGCACCGAACGCCTGCTCGAGCCACACGGCCGGATCGACGCTGGGCGAGTGGGTGCGAAGCGACCCCTCGATGTACTTGTCGCCCACGACCCCGTAGACGACGCACGTGTCGATGTCTTCTCGCCGCACGAGAAAGTCAGCCGCCTGCGCGATCGTGTCGCGCTCGGCCTCGCTCACGAACCCAACCCCCGCCATGGCGAAGTTGCGTCGCACGACGAGCGCCTGCAGGGCTCGCGCGATGACGTCCATAGCCGTCGGGGCGATGAGTCGCCGCGACAAGTCCTGGAGCAGATCGCGATCGCAGACCTCGACGATCTGTCCGGCGGCCCGGAAGTCCGCGGCGCGCGCGAGCATGAAGTCGTCGGTGTCGGTCGCGAGGCCGTGCATGAGCGCTGTGGCGATGCGCCGGTCTTCCTCCACGTCGGGGTCGAGGGCGGTCAGCTCTTGGAGATACTCGACGAAGATGGTCGCCGTCGCGCCGACGTCGACCCGCATGTCGACGAAGCGTGCCTTCGGCGGCGCGGTCGCGCGGTGGTGGTCGACGATCGTGAGCACCTCGAAATCGCCGGCGTCCGTGAGGTCGGGGTCGACCTCGTGCGCGTCCACGAGCGCGAGAAAGTCGACTCGGCCTGCCTCGCGCACGCTCTTGATCTTGCGCAGCTCGAGGCCGAGGAGCTTCACGAGCGCGCGGTTCTCGCGATGGCTGAGCTCGTGGCAATACCCGACAGTCGTCTGCGCCACGCCCAGCCGCTGCGCGATGTGCGCCTGCGTGATGGCACACGCGATCCCATCCGGATCGGGGTGGCCGCGGAGCGCGATGAGCACGTTCTTGCCTCGTGCCGCGGCGAGCGCTTCGGCGAAGCCGCGAGCTCGAGGCTCGAGGAGCGGCGGGTTCGCGGGCGCCAGGCGTCGGACCGGTTCGGTCATCGTGGGGGGAATTGTGGACACGATTGCGTCGACAAATCAAAGGCTAGGCAAGGGTTGGCAGTCTCGGCATTGTACCCCCTGCGTGTCGTGCGGCGGAGCCCACCTCCGAACGCATGGATGGTGCCAACGCGGCAGAGCCGCGAAAGCTCGACGAAAAGTACCGTTCGCCAGCGTCTGCATTGTGCGCCATGCGTGTCAGCCGCTACCCCTACGCGAGCATGCGGCTCACGCGAATGGCGCGCTCGGTCCTTCCCCCGCTGGCGCTCGCGTTAGCGCCGAGCGTCTGGGTAATCGAGGCGACCCGTCGCGCGTCTCTGACGCCCCTGGGCCGTGATCAGGGGATCTTCCAGTATGTCGCGTGGTCGCTGACGCAGGGTCAGGTCGACTACCGCGACGTGCGCGACGTGAACGGCTCCCTCACGCACCTCGTCCATCTCGCCTTTCTCGCGCTCGGCGGCGCAGACGAGCACAGGTTTCGCGTCCTCGATCTCCTCGTCACCGGTCTGACCTTCGCGCTCGTCGGAACTTGCCTCCCGGGCCTCGGCTCACGGCGCAGGCCGGACCTCGTCGAGCGCCTCGCGTGGGGGGTGGCCGCGTGGGTCGTGCTGAGCGCGCAATACCTCCTCTACGGCTACTGGGATCTCGCGCAGCGCGAGAGCTTCTGCGACTGGTTTCTGCTGCCCGCGCTGGCGCTGCAGCTCGTCGCGCAGGCGCCGGCGCCGGCGATTTCGCCGGGGAGAGCCGGTGCCAGGCGCGCCCTGCTTGCGGCCGTCGGCGCCTTGAGCGTCATCCCATGGTTCGGCAAGCCAACGTACGCTCTCTTCACGCTGGCGCAGCTCGTGACGCTGGTGGTCGACCGTAGCGCCCCTGGCTCCCGGCGCGGTCGGGTGCTCGCTTTCGTTTGCGGGGGCGCTCTGGGCGCGCTCTCCCAGCTCGTCTTTCTCGCGGCGCTGGGCTCGCCGCTCGCCTTCGCACGCATTCAGCTCGCCGACGTGCCCGCCATGTACCGGTTCATCTGGCCGCGCGCCGCAATGGACATCTTCGCGGCTCCCTGGTGCGCCACGCAGGCGATTTTCGCCCTCGCGGGCGCCGTCACGCTGCTCGGATTGGTAGCGCTCCGCGAGATGCCCACGCGCGTCCTGGCTGTGGCGCTCACGCCGCTCTGCGCGACGCTGGGTGTCATCGTCCAGGGGAAGGGTTTTCCGTACCACTTTCACCCGCTGACGGCGGGCGTGCACCTCGAATGGCTCGTATTCGCCGCTTGGCTCGGCGAGCGCACGCGCGTGGCCCGGCGCGATCGAGCGCCCCTACGCGTTCTGCCGCTCGTGGCTGGGGTTGCGTTGTCGCTACGGATCGCGACCGCGATGGAGGACTCGCCGCACATTCGCGCGGCCTGGCTCCTCTGGGGAGCGAGGACACCCGCCGAACGGTCGACCCCCGCGTACTTCGCCCAGTTTCCCGAGGTCGACTTCTTTCCCTACGAGCTGCGCCAGACCGCCGCGTACCTGCGGCAGAAGACCCAGCCCGCAGACCGCGTACAGACGTACGGCATGGACGCGTACCTGCTCTTTCTGGCGCGACGGGTGAGCGCCACCCCGTACATCTACGCGTACGATCTGAACGCGGACGCGGCTCTCGCCGGGGGTACGGGCGGACGACCGGACCGCGCCCAGGCGGAGCACATCCGCGCGCTACGAGACGCTCACGAGGCCGACATGCGGCTACGGCTCTCGGCGCGTCCGCCCGCCGCGTTCGTATTCCTGGACGATGCGCCGCTGCTCACGCGAAGTGACGCCTGGGACGACTTCGAGGAGCACTGCCCGAGCTCCGCCGCGTGGGTGCGCGCGCGATATCGCGAAACGGCGAGCTTCGGCCATAACCACGTGTGGTTACGGCAGGATCTCGCAGCTCTACCAGACGCGTCTCCCGACGAGCGGCCCTCGGAGAAGAGCCGTTAAGCTAAGGTACGCGCTCTCCTGAGGACGTGGTTCCATGGACGATACAAGCGAGAGCTCGAGCGCCCCTTCTTCTTCCAGCTGGTCGGCGCACCCGACTACTGCGTCCCACTCCGTCACGCCGGCGCCGGCTTCGACCCACCCCACCTCGCCCTCGGAGATTGCGGACACCAGCGCGAAAGCGCTCTATCTGAATCGCGAGCTCTCCTGGCTCGAGTTCAATGCCCGGGTGCTCGACGAGGCCGACAGCGAGACGGTTCCTCTCCTGGAGCGGTTGAAGTTTCACGCCATCGTGGCGAGCAACCTCGACGAATTCTTCATGGTCCGTGTCGCTGGCCTCAAGCAGCAGCTCACGGGCGAGGTCGGGGACCTGGGTCCAGACGGCATGACCGTCGCCGAGCAGCTCTCGCGCGTCGCGGCTCGAGTCCACGAGCTCGTCGCTGCACAGTCCGAGGGGCTGGAGCGCCTCCTCCCGAAATTGGCGGAGGCCGGCATCGTGTTCGTCAAGCCGACCGAGCTCGAACCCGACGCGCTCGCCGAGCTCGACGCGCGCTTCCACAACGAAGTCTTTCCCATCCTCACGCCCATTGCCATCGACCCGGGCCACCCCTTCCCGCAGGTGCGTAACCGAAGCTTGAACCTCGGCGTCATGTTCATGCGCGAGGGAACGCTCGATCAGGGCTTCGGTGTCGTGCAGGTGCCCTCCATGCTTCCGCGCCTGTTTCCCGTGTCCGGCCTGAAGACGCCGAGCGGGCAGCCGGCGCTGCGCGCCTTCGTCCTCTTCGAGGACCTCCTGGCCCGGCATGTCGGCACGATCTTCCCTAGCGCGCGCATCAAGGGTCTCTACGTGTTTCGCGTCACGCGGAATTTCGACATCGAAGTCGACGAGGAGGAGGCCGAGGACCTGCTTCAGTCGATCCAGCAGGAGCTCCGGCGCCGGGAGCGCGGCAACGCGGTGCGCCTCGAGGTCTCGGGCGACGCGCCGGCCGGTAGCCTGGCGAAGCTCGTAAAGGCTTTCAAGCTCGATCCGGAGAAGGACGTCTATCACGTCCGTGGGCCGCTGAACGCGGCCGACCTCATGAGCATCACGCGGGCCGAGGTGCGCGCGTTGCGCGACGAGCCGTTCTTGCCGCATGCCGTGCCCCCGCTTCGCGAGGCCGACGACATCTTCGCGGTCATCCGCGAGCACGACGTGCTGTTGCACCATCCCTACGAGTCGTTCGACAGCGTGGTGGACCTCATCGCCCGCTCCGCGGACGACCCCGACGTGCTCGCGATCAAGCAAACGCTCTACCGCGCCGGAGGCGACTCGCCGATCGTGAAGGCGCTCGTGCGCGCCGCCGAGAGCGGCAAGCAGGTGACCGCCATCGTCGAGCTCAAGGCGCGGTTCGACGAAGAGTCGAACATCGTCTGGGCCCGAATGCTCGAGCAGGCCGGGGCGCATGTCGTCTACGGTCTCATGGGGCTGAAGACGCACGCCAAGTGCCTGCTGATCGTGCGGCGCGAGAAGGGGAAGCTTCGACGCTACGCGCACCTCTCGACGGGCAATTACAACCCGACCACGGCGCGTCTCTACACGGACTATTCCCTCATCACTGCGCGTCCCGACGTGTGCGAGGACGTCTCGAGCCTCTTCAATCTGCTGACCGGCTACAGCGCGCCGCCGAAGTGGAACAAGCTCATCGTCGCGCCGCTCGGTTTGCATGAAGCAGTGCTCGCTCTCATCGCGCGCGAGGCCGAGCATGCGCGCGCCGGCAGGCCCGCGCGCATCGTCGCGAAGATGAACAGCCTCGTCGACGCCGACGTAATCGAGGCCCTGTATCGCGCGTCACAGGCCGGCGTACCCATCAAGCTCCTCGTGCGCGGCATATGCTGTCTGCGGCCTGGCGTGCCGGGGGTGAGCGAGACCATCGAGGTGCGCGCGCTCATCGACCGTTTCCTCGAACACGGGCGCGCGTTCTGGTTCGCCAACGGCGGCAAGGAAGAGATCTACGTCGGGAGCGCCGACTGGATGCCCCGCAACTTCCACAGACGCGTCGAGGCGATGCTCTCGGTCGAAGACCCCGGCATTCGCGCACGCCTCGTCGACATCCTCGAGCTGCAGCTAGCCGACAACGTGAAGAGCTGGGTACTCAAATCCGATGGCAAGTACGAGCGGCTCCAGCCCAAGCCCGGCGCACCGCTGGTGCGCTGTCAGGCGAAGTTCATCGAGATGACGCGCGATCGCGTCAAGGCAGCCGAGGCGTCCGGGAGCACCGGCCGCTTCCACCTTCTGCCCCAGCCGACCAAGCTCGATGGGAAGCTCCCGGACGGCCGGAGGACGCGACAGCAAGCGCAGAGTCACAAGAAGACGCCCGGCTGAGAAGCTTGGACATGCCCTTGCCGCGTGCGGTCGTCATCCCGTTCGGTGTCCCCGACGCGGGGCGCGGGCTGGGCCTGGGCCTGGCCGCGCTGGTGCACACGTTCGTGCACGTCGACGGAAGCGGCGTCGCGATCGCGCAGTTGCATGCGCGGCGAAACGAGGAGCCGGGCGACGCGCCCCCGAGCCCGGTCGAGGCCTTCGTGCCGCCCGCAGCGTGGAAGGACATCGCGACACGCGGCGATGCTCCCCCGGGTGTCGGCGTCGTCTTGACCGGCGCGTTCGAGCCGCCCATGGAAGGCCACGGAACGATTCACCTCCTCGCCTTCGACGCGCGAGACGGCAAGACGTGCGCCCGGGTAGACGTTCCCCTCGACGAGCCCTGCGCCGGCGCCTCCCTGGTCGGCGCGCTCGAGCAGATCTGGACGCATCTCGGTGGCGAGATCGGTGGGCTCGGCGGGCTGCGCGATCTCGACTGGGAATCGCTCGAGAGCGTTCTGCGGGCGGAGCGCTGCGCGCTCCACGATCCGCTGCGGGGTGGTCCGCACGACCGCCTGGCCGCGATGCTCCACCTCGGACGCGCGATCGAGGACGCACCGCTGGCGCGTTATCCCGTAGAGCGGCTCGCGAACCTGGCGCTCGAGACCGCCGCGGGGCCGGCGCTCGAATCCGAGGCTGGCTTCGGCGGCGACCCGTGCCCTCGAACGCGCCGTCGACGACGCGCCCTCGCACGTGGAGCTCGTGGAAGCGCTGGCGGCGCTCCTGCTGCGGCTCGGACGGCCCCGCGACGCCGAGCGGCGCCTTAACGCGGCGATCGTCATCGCGGCGAAGCGCGCGCGCCCGTATGCCCTCCTATCGCAGGCGCTGCGCGCCCAGGGCAACCTCGACGCGGCCCTCACGATTCTGCAGGCGGGCGCGCTCGAAGGGGGGGGCGATCCGCTGCTCGCGGCCGAACGGGGACTCGTCCTCGCGGCGCGCGGGGACCTCGTCGGCGCAGCCGCGGAGTGGCGCCAGGCGCTCGCACGCGACCCGGTGCATCCGGCGGCGTTTGGCAGCTTGGCTGTGCTTGCCCTGCGCTCGCAGGACGCGGCCACGGCGCAGGGGCTCGTCGACGCGGCGCTCGTTGCGTCGCGCGCGCATCCGGACGTATTGCGCCGTGCCGCGCAGCTCGCGCTCGCGACCGAAGGCGATGGTATCGCGCGAGCATCCCGCGTGGCGCGCCTGTGCGCCCGCGTGCTCGAGCTGGTCCCCTCCAATCCATGGGCCATGCTCGCCTTGGCAAAGTCTCTGGTGCGGCTCGGGGACACCCCATCGGCGCGAGCGCAACTCGCCGAGCTCGCACGCATGGCGCCCCGCTCGGCGCCCGCTGCCGAGGCCCAGCTCGTGAACCTCGCGATCGAGGACAGCGGCGCGGATCTCGAGCTACAGAGCGTCCTGCGCGCGGCGCACGTCGCCGCGCCGGGCGATCTCGTGGACATCGCAGCGCGAGCGCGGCGGCTGGCGACGCTTCACGGATCATGGCTCGGCTGGCTGGCTGTCGCGGTTGCCGAGCGGCGGCGCGGACG
Source organism: uncultured delta proteobacterium (assembly GCA_963720145.1). Classification (GTDB taxonomy): domain Bacteria; phylum Myxococcota_A; class Polyangia; order Polyangiales; family Polyangiaceae; genus Palsa-1150. The sequence goes on along the minus strand of CAVREO010000020.1, from coordinate 68,535 downwards.
CGCGGTCGCATCGCGCGGAGCGCTCGACGTTGCTCTGGAGATCGCGCCCGGAGCGCCGATGTTGCATGCAGAGCTCGTCGAGGTGTCCCTCTTTCTCGAAGACGCACCGGCGGCAATCGCCCACGCCCGCGCCGTCCTGTCGCTCGAAGGGGAGTCACCGCGCGGGCTCGTGGCGCTCGGGCGCGCCCTGCTGGCTGCGGGGAGCGTCGCCGAGGCCGCCGAGGCCACGAAGCGGGCGCTCGCGATCGAACCGGACAACGCGCCGGCCAAAGAGCTCGAGACTCGATTGGCGACTCGTCGCGCGCCGGTCGGTTGGCTACGCGCCCTTTTCCGCCGCCGAAGGTCCTGACGGCTTCCTCTGCCGTCAGGAGACGTCGCGCAGCATCGTGAGGAGCCGATCCAGGGCTTGGTGCCGCGTCCCCTTCTCCCTCGCCATCCCGACGATGTGAGCGGCCATGGCGACGTTCTGCGCGTGCAGTTTTCTTCCGAAATGGCGCTCCGCGTAGCGCACGGCCTCCTCCGCCCGGGCGCGGGCGACGCCGATGCTCACCTTCAGCGTGAACGGACCGACGAAGCGCAGGAGCATCGCGGCCCAGGCCTCGGGCTTGCCAATCGCGCGGCCGAGCTCTCTGCCTTCCTCGGACGCTTCGAGCGCCAACGCGAGGAGCGCCTGATCCTCCAGCACCCCATCGATCGATCCCGCGACGTCCAGCGCCATTGCGATGGGGATGAACGACACGGTGGTGGCCATGTTGCGCTCGAGGACGTCGTCCTGTCCGCGTGCGCCAATCTCGGCTCGCTCCAGACGTCGCACGAGCTCCGCCTCGGGGCCGTTTGCGCCCGATGTCTCGATGAGGGTCGTCGCCATGCGCGGAAGCCAGTAGCGAATCGCGTGCGCGTCATTCTCGTAGGACACGACACTGGCCATGCCGGCTCGCACGCGGCCCGGGAGCGCCTCCGTGAGGCGCGCGTGGTCCATCAGCATCATCGGCGTCATCACCACGACCGGAGCGAGGCCGCCCTCGACGCGAGGCGGCAAGGAGTCGAGCTGCTCGTAACGCACGCACGCCATCACCACATCGGCGCCCTTGGGCGCGCGGTCCACGCGCGCGGGCATCTCCCATTCCAAGACGTCTCCGTCCTCCACACGCTCCAGCCGGGTCATCTTCGGCGGCCCCGGCGTACGGGCGACGACGCTCACGTCGCACCCGCCGAAGCGCTGGAGGCGGGCGCCGTAGACGGTGCCGAGTGCGCCCGCACCGACGATTACGACGCGCATTCCGGGGCTACTCCCCCAGCGCTCATCGATACGTGAACAGAAGGTCGTGATCGCAGATGCGGAATACGTCGCCCTCGCCGATCTGCTTGCGCGCGATCCGCTGGCCGTTGTACTCGACGCCGTTCGTCGAGCCCATGTCGACCATGAAGTAGACGCCGTTCTGGAATTCGATCATCGCGTGCTGGCGCGAAACGTTCGGGTCCTTCAGGGTCAAGTCGCTCGACTGCTTCCCGCGGCCGATGACGAAGCGATCCTTCGTGACCGGATGGCGCTCGCCGAGGTACACGAGCGTCAGCGGAGACGCCTGCGGCGCAGGGCTCGGGAAGCCATTGGTCGCGGCCGCCCCCGGGAGGGGCGATGCGGGCCGCGGCAGGGGCGGCGGCACGCTCCGTGTCGCCGCCGGTACCGCTGACGCTCCACGCGGAAGCGGCGGGAGCCCGCCCGAGGGCGCCGCGCGCCCCGGTGGGGGAGGGCCTGGTGGCGGAGGTGCTGGGAGCGCACCCCGCGGAGGCGGCATGGCCATCGGCATCGAGGCGCGCGCGCCCGGAGGCGGAGGGAGGCGCCCGGGGGGCGGCAGCGCCGCGCCGGGCCGCCCCGGAGGGGGCACCGGTGCGGCCGACGGCCCACCCGCGGCGATCCCCAAACTGCTGCTGCGCTCGAACCCGAGCGGCTGGGAATCACCAGTCCGCCCTACGCCCGGGTAGGGCGTCCTCGTCCCGCCGTAGCTGCGTTGCCGCGCGTACTGCTTCATCGCCTCGTTGATGAGGTAGTCGACGCTGCACTCGAGCTCGCGAGCCATTTGCTCGAACGTCTCCCACAGCACGTCGCGGCACTGGAACGTGCGGCCGCTTTTTTGTTCGGATCCGCGCTCATGGCAATTGCCGCTGCGTCGTGCGAGACAAGGCCGCTCGCCCGAGCTTTCCCTTGGTCCATAGGTTACCGGCCCTCGGCCGCTTTGCACAGTATGCGCGCACGATGCCCCTGCTTTGCGCCCCGCTTTGCGCCGCGCCTGGGTCTTGGCATGAGCCGCGTCATCCTCGTTCGCCCGGTCGATTGGCTCGCCTTGCTCGCGTTGGCACGCACGGTCAGCCCGGTCCGCCCGCCGTAAGGGACGGCTCGATGCACCATTTGACGAACTCCCCGACGGTCGTGATCGTCTTCGTCTCTTTCTCCTGCGACCCGGGCTTGCTGATGTCGCACGTCCAGCCGCACTGCTCCTCGGGCGTGCACTTGGGCAGGGGTGTCTTGTCGTTCTCGAGCGGCGTCACGGCCGCCGCTTCCTTCTTGCTCGCCTGATAATACGATCCGGCGGCCGTCAGCTTCGCGCCCAAATCCGACGACTGCAGGAAGGGACTGAGCACGTCGCGCGGCTTCGGTCCGCCCTGAGGGTCCATGGCCATGATGACCGCCGCGTACGTAATCGGCTCGCTCAACGACATCTTGATCTTGTCGTTCGCCGGCAGGTGACGCATGAAATCCGGGACGTCACGCGTGGACATCGTCTTCAAGACGAGACGGGCCGCGTCGAGCCGTACCTGCCACTTCTTGTCGAAGAACGTGTAGAGCCTGGCGACGACCATGTCTTTCGGCAGCTCTCCAAGTCGAGACATGGCGACGCCCCGCACCTTGTCCGGGTTGGTGTCGTCGCGAAGAATGTCGAAGAGCGCGTTGACGTCGCTCGGGTTGTTCCTGTCGACCCGGTTCTCGAGCGCCGCGAGCGCGTCGGTGCGCATCTTCTCGCTCTTGCCCTTGTCGCGTGCAAACGCGAAACAGTAATCGACGACCGGGCGGCCGCCGACGCGCTTCATGTTCGTGAAGACCTTCTCGAGCTCCTGCTCCTGGTAAAGCTTGAGCTGCTCGGCGACCTGCTCGGGCTTGACGGTGATCTTTTGCTTCGCATTGGCTTCGTTCACGAGCGCGCGCTGCTTGTCGACCCACCCAGTCGAGTCGATCTGTCGGCCCAGCCCGACCAGGGCTTCGCTGGCGCGACGCTTCGTGTCGTCGTCGCCGATGTCCGCAATCAGCTGGCAGGCCTTGTCGACTTTCGTCGAGTCCAGGTTGATGACGCTCGGAAGCGTCTTGACGCTCGGCGCGCCCAAGAAGCGCATGATCTGCTCGACGCCGAACTGCTGCGAGCTGTTGTCGACCCGATCCTCGAAATCAGTCTGCACCCATTGCGCCATGCCGGCGGTCAGGTCGGCTTTCGTCTTGTCGTCGGTCACGAGCGGTGGCTCGTGCGATAGCAGCGCGAACGCCGCGTCTTTGTAGGGGATGCTCGGATCCGGTTGCGCGGGCGACCCCTCCGCTGCACGCGGGGGCGGAGGCTGCTGGAGCTGCTCGACGAGCTTCGGCGCGATGTCGTCGACCACGCGAATGCGCGCGTCTTCGCTGAGCACCGAGAGCGCCCCCTGGACTCTGCCTTGGGGCGTGTCGTACCCCAGCGCGAGATACTCGAGCCCGATGCGCTTGCCGTTGCGCGGACGCATCCGCACGAGCGACAGAGCGGCCTCGTCGCGCAGCGACCACGCATACTTGTCGTGCGTGGCGATGGCGTAGAGTTTCTCCGGCCCGCCCTCGGTCGTCTCCCACCGGTGCACGTCCGACTCGCTGACGGCGCATCCCGCCGAGATCGCGCCGCCCGCGAGCACCGCAGCGGCCAGCCCTTGCCAGCTTGTTCGTCCCCGCAATCGCATCGTCCTTCCTCGTTCCTGCAGGGTCATGCCGCGGGAACCGCCGGGATGGTACGCCGCAGAGCGGGGCAATCGAAAATTGTTTCGCTGGCCGCGGTGCGGCCTCAGGGAAGCGCACAGAGTTTTTGGCCAGGAACCGGAGCCCGTCGTAGCGTCGCCTTGTAGGGCAAAGTAGGCGATGACGCTCCCCGCGCTGGCTGGCCCCCCCAAGGCTCCTTCGAACACTCGTGTGCCCACCGTTCTCGGCCGTGGCGCCGCCGCGTACGGGCGTACGCGCGAGGTCGCGGCGATGGGAGTGTGGACGCTCGCCCTGTTCCTGACGCTCGCGCTCGCCTCGTACCGCGGCGGCCCCGGCGACATGACGACGGCCGCGGTGCCCGCGGGAGCGGACTGGGTTGGCCCGGTCGGAGCCATCTGCGCTCGTGGCCTCGTGTCGCTGCTCGGCTTGGTCGCCTGGAGCCTACCGGCCGAGCTGCTGCTCCTGGGCGTGCCTCTGGTGCGGGGTAAGGAGAGCGCGGCCACGCCCGGACGCGTAGCCGGTGACGTGCTCATCGCGGTCGTTTCCGCGGCGCTGGTTCAGATACTCGGCCCGGAGCGCACCGCGTTTGGCGCCTATCCCGCGGGGGGGCTCGTCGGTGAGCTCTTCGGCGAGCTCGCGCGGTCCCTGTTTTCCACCGCCGGGTCCTTGCTCGTCGGCTTCGCTTGCCTCGGGCTCGTTCTCATCTCGCGCGCCGCCTTCTCTTTCATTGCGCTTGCCCGGCTGGTCGCACGCCTGGCCGTGCGCGTCGCGGCGACCACGGCGCAAGCGGCACGCGCGGTGTCGAGCGCCTGGCGACGCGCGCGCGAGCTCGAGCAGCAACGCAGGGAAATCGACCGAATCGCGAGCGAGCCCCACATCGATACGTCCCCCCGGGACGAGGTCATCGTCGCGACACCGGCGCTCGACCCCGACGACGTGCTCGGTGCGGCGCTGGCCGAGCTGCCGCCCAAGCGCACCCGACGCACGTCCAGAAGCGAGCTGGCGACGAGCTCGACCTTCTCGCCGGCGGCCGCCTCCACCGCCTCCAATCCGCTGCCCCAGGCCGCCCCGCTTTCGCTCGCGCCCTCGCCCTCGCCGCCGGTCCCGGGCCCCGTCGCCAGCCCCGTCCTCCCTCCGACCGCAGTCCCCCTCCCGGCCCCGTCCTTGGATTCCGGCTCCGATTCCATCGACGGTCCGCCGGACAGGAAGAGGCGCGCACGAAAGGCTCCGACGATCGTCGACACGTCCGCCGCTCTCGAAAAAGAGCACGCGGCGCCCGACCTGGCGCCCCCAAAGCCGTCGTCCTTCGAGCTGCCCAGAATCGACATGCTCGTCGCGGACAAGCCCGATCCGACGCTCGCGATCGATCGCGACAAACTCTTCGCCAACGCGAACAAGCTCGTCGAGACGCTTGCCCACTACGGCGTGCAGGGGAAGGTCGAGGACATCCTGCCCGGGCCCACGGTCACGACGTACGAAGTGTCGCCCGCCGCGGGCACGAAGGTCTCCAAGGTCGCCAGCCTCGCCGACGACCTCGCGCTCGCGCTCGCGCGCAAGGTGCGCATCGTCGCGCCCATCCCGGGCAAGAATCGAATCGGATTCGAGCTTCCCAACGACAGGCGCGTCCCCGTCGTGCTGCGCGATCTCGTCGAGGATCGGCGGTTCCAGACGCTCGACGTTCCGCTGCCCATCGTGCTCGGGCGCGACATCCTGGGAAACCCCGTCTACGCCGACCTCGCAGGCATGCCGCACGTCATCGTCGCTGGCGCGACCGGCGCCGGCAAGAGCGTGGGCCTCAACGTGATGCTGACCTCGCTCCTCTACCGGCGGTCGCCCGACGAGCTGCGCCTGCTCATGATCGATCCCAAGGTCGTCGAGCTCGCGCCGTTCGACCGCATCCCGCACATGCTCTTGCCGGTCGTCACCGACATGAAGCAAGCGTCGACGGCGCTGAAGTGGGCCGTCGACGAAATGGAGCGGCGCTACCAGCTATTCGCCGACGCCGGCACGAAGAACATCGCGACGTACAACGCTTGGGTGAGCGCGTAGAGCGGCGCGGCGGACCCCGAACACGGGTCGTCGCGAAGAACCCGAGGGCGCCTCCAGAGGCGATCCCCCGGACACGGCGGGTGCCGAAGGCTCCGCGCCGCCTGCCGGAGAAGCTGCCCTGGATCGTCATCGTGGTCGACGAGTTCGCGGATCTGATGATGCAGCAGGGCAAGGAAGTGGAGGCGGCCGTTGCTCGCCTCGCGCAGAAGGCGCGCGCGGCCGGCATGCACGTCATCCTGGCGACGCAGCGGCCGAGCACCGACGTCATCACGGGCGACCATCAAGGCGAACTTCCCTACCCGCATCGCCTATCGCGTCGCGCAAAAGGTCGACTCTCGCACCATCCTCGACGAGCAGGGCGCCGAGCACCTGCTGGGCATGGGCGACATGCTCATCAAGCTCAACGGAAGTGGCGAGACGAAGCGCGTTCAGTGCCCATGGGTGAGCGAGGAAGAGGTGCAGCGGGTGACCGACTTTCTGCGCACCCAGGGTGAGCCCATCTACGACGACAACATCCTCAAGCCCCGCGAGGACGACGAAGCTCCTCCGGAGGACGACGGCGAACAGGACCCGATGTACGACGACGCCGTCCGCCTCGTGGCCGAAACACGCCGCTGCTCGACGTCGTGGCTGCAGCGCAAGCTCCAACTCGGCTACAACCGCGCCGCGCGTATCGTCGAGACCATGGAGCGCCGGGGTCTCGTGGGTCCCCCGAGCGGCGCCAAGGACCGCGAGGTCCTTATCGACCCAATCTGACGTGTCGTATCCGAGGTCCAGGGGCGACGACCCCGCGGGGCTACGAGACCGAGACCGAGACTGGGCCACGAGACCGAGACAGGTACGAGGACCTTGAAATTCGACGATTGCCCCAATTCGGCTAAGCTTGCGGCGGACGTGGCCCGTACGGACGAAAGAGGGCCCGGCGTTTCGATGGACGAAGCGCCGGATGTGCGCGTCGACGACGCGCGCGGCTCGTCGCCGGAGTCGACCTCCGAGCGGACGTCGTCGGTGCGACCCATCCGCGTCGCCGCCGGAGCCGACGTGCAAGACGAAGCCGAGCGCACGCGCCTCATCGGCGACATCACGCGCCTCCTTGGCGAGCCCTCGATGCCGGAGCACACCCGCACGGCCGGACTGACGCTCATTGGTTGGCTCGCGAGGCGCCGCCCGAACGAAGCGCCTCACGCCATCGGAATTGAAGAGGCGCGTGAATCGGAGCGCCGCATTCGCACCAAAGCGCGCTGAGCCGCCACGCGGGTCGAATGTAGCGGCTCAGCCGCGAATGCAGGAGGGAAGCGACCTCGCGCCTTGTTAGCGTGGGGAGCGTGAAGCGCGTGCCGCTCGTCGTCGTCGCGGTGCTCGTCGCGACCACCTTGATGGCGGCGGCGCTTCGCTGGCGCGCCGGACGGGGACCGTACGAGCGTGCCGCGGCGGCGGTCGCGAAGCTCGGCCCGCCCGACGCCGCCGCGAGGCCCCCGACCGGACTCGGTGCGGGGGTGCCCCCGATCGCGAACGAGGAAGAACGCCGTGGCGCCCGCATGCTCCACGGCGACCCGCGGCACACCGGACGCGCTGGCGGCCGGGCCCCCACGCAGCCCCCTGTCGTGCGGTGGTCGAGCGACGTGGGCGGCCCCGTGGAAGCGCAGATCGTCGCATCCCCTGACGAGCAAACGCTCTACGTCGCATCTCTGGGCGGCGCGCTGACTGCTCTCGCCCGCGACGATGGCTCCGAACGGTGGATTTTGCCGCTCGGCGATCGGTCCTACTCCACGCCATGCGTCGCGGACGATGGAACAATCTACGTCGGGACCGATGCGAGGAAGTTTCTCGCAGTCTCACCCGAGGGCAAAATCAAGTGGACCCTCGAGACCGACGATGAAGCCGATGGCGCGCCGGCGCGACTGAAGGACGGCACTGTCGTCGTGGCCGCCGGGCGCATGGTCTACGCGCTGACACCGCTCGGGTACGTGAAATGGCGCTTCGCCGCCAAGCGAAAGGTATTCTCCTCGCCGGCCGTATCCGAAGATGGCCGCGTCTACTTCGGATCGCAGGACCATCACGCGTACGCCGTTTCGCCGCAGGGAAAGCTCGTCTGGCGCGTGGACCTGGGGGCAGACGTCGACGCGTCGCCCGCCGTTGGCGACGACGGCGGCGTGTTCTTCGGAACCGACGGTGACGAGATCGTCCGCCTCGACGCCGACGACGGCCACGTCTGGTGGCGAACGCCGGTCGGGGGCTATGTGCGCGGAGCGCTGAGCGTCGCGCGAAACGGGGACGTCCTGGCGGGCGTCTACGGTCCGGCGCCTCGCGAGGTCCGCTTGGACTCGGCCGTCGGCACGATCCGCGGCGAGCTGTCCGTGCAGGGGACCGGGGCTCGCGAGTTCGGCGTGCACGGGGCCGCGCTCGAAGACAGCTCCGGAGTGCTCGTCTTCGGATCCCAGGACGATCAGGTCTACGCGGTCGGCGCCGACGGACAGAAGCTGTGGTCTTTCACGACGGGCGGAGACGTGGACGCCCCCGTCACGCTGCTGAGCGACGGGACGGTCGTCGTGGGCTCGGACGACGGCCACGTCTATGCGCTGCGAGCGCGGTGACCGGCGCAGCGTGAAAGTGGTACGAATACGGCGGAATGGTCGGCATCCCGCCCCCACTGGATTCAGACGCCGAGGACGTCGCGTGGGCGCTCCAGACGGCGGAAGCCTTGTGGAAGCGAAACGAGAGGGTCGACGCCGTCGTATGGTTGCGGCGCGCCGCGCAAGCGGCCGGCGAGGCTGACGACGACGATCGAGCCCTCGCCCTCGCGCGCGATGCGGCGGAGCTCGCGGACTATCTCACCCGCAACCCGGCGCCCACCGCGACGCGATCGCCGCCCTCTTCGAAGGCGCCGACCGCGGCCGAAGCGGTGGACGACCTGCTCCGTGGAGCGCGCGACGGCGAAAATGTCGACGAGCAAGACGTCGAGGAACTGCTCGACGATGCGGAGCCCGACGACTCGCCCGACGGGGACACGGAAGAGATCGATCGCATCCCGCTCGAGTCCGAGCGCCTCGACGAACCGTCGACCCTGCCCCCACCGCGGGTGGTCGCCGCCGACCCCGCGCCGTCCGCGGCCGCCTTTGCTTCGGAGCGCCCGACCTCGCCGTACGGGGGAGCGGAGGACGGGGAACCTGAGGAGGGAGCGCCTGACGAGCGGGGAGCTTTGGACCGGGGGCCCGACGAGGACGAGGTGCCCAGCGCAGCCGAGACGCACGCCGGCATGCTGGATCCATGGGCCGATGCGGACTCGCCCACCAAAGTGCGCGACTCGAATCGTGCGAAGGGGACCGGGCAAGGCGCTCTAGACCGCGACGAAGTGGTCACCAGCGCGCCGCTGGTGTCGCGCCCCGAGCGGGCCGCAGCGGCGGGCAAGCCAGCCGCAAGGACGCCGCCCGAGCCGCCGCGCGTGGATCTCTCGCGTGTCGAAGCCCTGAGCGATCTGCCGGACGACGCGCGCGCGGCGTTTGCGCGTGCGGCTGTCGTACGCGATCTGGCTCGCAACGAAGAAATCGGCGGGTTTGCCCTCGCGCTGATCGTCGGGGGCAGTCTCGATGTGGCCGCGATGGTCGTCGATACGATCGCGCGCCGACTCGAGACAGGCGCGATCGTGCGTTCGCGCGGCACGATCGATCACGTCGCTCCCGTTCGTCTGGTGGCCGCCTCGGGACCTGCCCGCGTCGCTACCTGGGAAGAGCGCGCCGTAGAAGAGGCGTTCCGCACGTGCCCATGGGTGGAGCACGAGCTCCGCGCCACCTCGGATCGAATTCACGCGGAGGTCGGCGTGACGATGGGACCGCTCGGCAAGCGGCTCGATCCTGTGCTTCGAGCGGGCGTGATCGCGAAGCTCTCGCTGCGTGTGCTCGGCGAGCTCGAGGTGTTCGCCATGCGGGGCGAGCCGATTCCGGGCATTCTCGTCGTGGGTGCAGGAGAGCTCGAGCTCGTGGGCGACGATGGTGCCCCGCAGGCGGTCCCTCTACGCGCGGGCGATTTCCTCTTCCCCAACGAGGTGCTTCGCGCCGCCCCGGCACCGAACACGGTGCGCGCCGCAAAGGGCGGGGCGCTCATTCTCATGGCCCAGCGCGGCGCCGCCCACGAGCTCCTCGTCACCTGTCCGCCGCTGCTCGAGATTTTCGCCGGGGGTTGAGCGGCGCCCGCGGATTGCGGGTACGCTCGCGCACGGAGGGGTCCCACGAATTACCAGAACAATCCCTACGCGCCTCCGCAGGCTGCAGCGCCCATGGTGATGCCCATGACACCATTCGGGGCGCCGCAGCCGTGGACCGTAGGCGAAGTCCTGTCGACGGCGTTGGAGCGTTTCAAGCAGAGCTGGGTCGTGCTCGTTTTCGGCTACCTGCTCGTGTTCGTCGTCACGGAAGTGGTCAATGTCCCTCTGAGCATCGTCGGGCGGGTGCTCGTGGGTAGCCGCGGCGACCCGGTGCTCCAGGCGCTCGGCGGGTTCCTAGCCTTGCCCTTCACGCTCCTCGTTTCGTCGTTCTTTCAGGTGGGCTTGATGCGCATCTGGCTCAACGTCGCGCGCGGACAGCTCGCCGACTTTGGAGTGCTCTTCAGCGGCGGAGATCGTCTCTTTCCGTTCTTCTTCACCCTGGTCTTGCAGGTCCTGGCGGTCATCACGGGCAGCTTCTTCTTTCTCGTGCCCGGGATCCTTTTGGCGCTCGCCTGGTGCCTGGCGGGCTTCTACGTGGTCGACGCGAAAATGGGGCCTATCGATGCCCTCACGGCAAGCTGGAACGCAACGAAGGGGCAGAAGGGCGCGCTGTTCGTGCTGGGTCTCGCCTGCTTCGGCATCTCGATGCTCGGAGCCGCCGCGTGCCTGGTTGGACTGTTCGTGACCACACCCATCTGCTACGTGGCCTTCGCTCTCGCGTTCACGAGCATCTCCGGTCGTGGTGCGCCTGCGCAAACGGGCGCCGGACACCCGGGCTATCCCTTGCAACAAGCGGGATACGCGCCCCCAGGCCCCCCTGGCGGATACGGCGCGCCTCCTGGATACGGCGGCCCGCCGCCAGGGTACGGTGGCCCGCCCCAGGGACCCGGCGGGGGGCCCCCGCCCGGCTACGGCGGTCCCGGTGGGTACGGCCCACCGCGCTGAGCGGCCGTCACGTCGTTCGGACCCAGAGCGGCGGCTCGCGTGTCGGGCTCGGCGATTTCCCAGCGCAACTCCTCGTTGCCTTCGGCACCGGCGAAGCGCAGGCCAAACCAGCGTGCGTTATTGGCGATCGTCGGTCGGCCGTCCACGCCCTGCCGGGGGAAACGAATGCGGAACGCGTGGCGCCATATCGTGGTGTACGGGAAGTAGCGTCGCTCGATGGCGCCAGGCTTGACTATCGCCTCGATCTTCGAGGGGACGGTCTCGCTGCCCTGGTCATCGATGAGGCGTACGATCCAAGCGCTCGTGGGCCGGCTCAAATCGGTCCAGCGCCAGTTGCTCCCGTACACGGCAACGTAAAACTCGTGGTCTTCGGCGGTCTCTCGCAGCGTTCGCTCGAGCAGCTCGCGCCGCTGCTCGATGGTCAACCGGTAATCGGCGGCGTACCTCACGACGTACGCCCAGCGGAAATCCCACGACTCGTAGGTGGCGGTGACCGTGAGCTTGCGGTCGAGCTCCTGAAAGACGATTAGGCTCTGGTCACGTGTCCAACGACTGAGGACCTGCGGATAGTCATTGGGGACGTACTCGCGCGGACCGGTCGCGAGAGTGATCGGCGGCTCGGCGCACGCGCCGAGGCCCAGCGCCAGCGAAGCAGGCAGCGCGAGCAGGCGTGCAAGTCGGCGAACGCGCATGACGACGGAGGCAAGGGTAGCGCCCTCTCGTGGATCGGCGTAGTCCGCTTTGTCGGGGGCGTCAGACGCCGCGCTTCGCTCTCCATGCGTCGTCGAAGTACGTGGACAGGTAGTTTCTCCCCGTGTCCGGCACCAGCGTCGCGACGCGTTTGCCCTCGCCGAGCTCTTGAGCGACCCGAATGGCCGCGCACACGGCGACGCCGGCGGATGCCCCAGCGAGGATGGCTTCTTCGCGCGCCAGCCGCAGCGTCATGGCGACCGCGTCGCGGTCGGCGACGGCGATCACCGCATCGGGCCGGGCGCCCGGAATGTCGCAGTCGTCCATATCTTCGATGATGCCCTCCACGAGCGTTCCGCCGAACTCGCCCGCGCACGCTCCGCGCTCGGGCATCGCACCGACGATACGAATGTGCGGCAAACGTTCGCGCAGAAAGCGTGCTGTGCCCGCGAGGGTGCCTCCGCTGCCCACGCAGGCCACGAACGCGTCGAGGGTGCCGCCGCAGTCGGCGAGTATCTCGGGCCCCGTCGAAGTGTAATGAGCGCGCGGATTCGCCGGATTTTCGAACTGGTCCGGCAAATACGCTCCCCGGTCGCGCGCGAGGGTCTGCGCGCGCCCGATGTAGCCCTCCGGGTGGCTCGGCTCGACATCGGGACGGGCGTGGACCACCTCTGCACCGAGAGCGCGAAGCACGAGCTGCTTGTCGTGCGCGGTGTCTCGGGGCACGACGATGATGCAGCGGTACCCGCGCACCGCGCACACGATTGCCAAGCCCACCCCGGTGTTGCCGGCGCTCGCTTCGACGACTGTCGCACCGGGCCGGAGCTCACCGCGCTCTTCGGCATCGGAGATCATCGCGAGGGCGGCGCGATCTTTGACGCTGCCACCTGGGCCGAAGAACTCGAGTTTTGCGACGACCTCGGCGCAGCCCGGCGCCACGACACGTCGAAGCCGAACTAACGGCGTTCTGCCGATGGCGCTGAGCACGTCATCATGGATCACTGGACCAGTCGCCAGAGTAGCAGGCGGTTCCGCACCGAATGCGCGATTCGTGCACGCATGTCGTCTACTTCGCATCCCCCCCGCACGCTCGGCTCCGCGGCTTCCCGGAGTAGGCACCACGCGAAGACCAAGCCGCCGCATGTATGGCGCCGCGGTCATGGTCTATGCGGCCCCGCGGCAGCATTTCGCTACGTGTGGCGGCGTGCGCGTTCGTTGCGTGCGCCGCCGGTCGGGCCTCTTCGCGCCGTCTCGTCCGTGGCCGCCGTCATTTCGGCCGCCGAGCGGGCGGTGCACGCGGTCTCGGCCGGCCCAGATCCATCGGCGTCCTGACGCGTACTAACGCGGAAGGCCCCATGGCACGGGCGCTGCTTTGGCCTCTGGGGCCCAGAGCGAGGGCCCACATGGGAGCCCGGGGATGTCGCTGGGAACGTCCCACCGTCGTCTTGGGCTCCTCGATCGTGCCTCGTCGTGAACGGTCCGCGACTCGCGCGGGAATGTTGCGGCCCGCCGCGTCGTCCAACAAGAAGCCTGCCGCGCGCATCCAAGGAAACAGAGGCCTCGTGATCGACAAGCTTGGTTTCCTCGTGCGCTTCTGGGAGCTGAAGGGGCGCCACGCAACGCTAGGCCAGCCGCTCTCTGCGCGAGAGCAGGTCGAGCTGCTTTCGCTCATGCAGCTCGTCACCGGCGATTTCAGGATGCCCGAGCCAGGTTCCTGCGCTCGCCCCGCCAACGCTCTGCCGGCGCAACTCATTGGTGAGGGTACGATCCTTCCGGTCGAGGTACGGCACGTGTGCGCCGCGGCCCTGCTCGTCGCGAGCTCGAAGTCCATGAGCCCGAGCGAGCGCGTCATCATCCGCACTGCGGACGCCGTGAGCGGCGTCGAGTTCGCGCTCCCGTGTTCGGTCGCCTGGGTGTACGACGCCAGCCCATGCATCATGGCGGTCGTGGTTGATGGCATCCCCGCCCGAACCGAGTTCGCCGCCATGTCCGAGCGCGGCGGCGGCGGCGGCGTGAGCGTCGGCGCGAGCGTGCTCTCCATGGGCCGCCAAGTCCGCCTGGTCGGCTGAAAAGACACTCTGCAGCGGCGTCGCAGGCTCGGCGGCCTTTTCTTGTGTTCGGTGCCGCCGCTCTGGCATGATTCGCGGCCGTTTCGTCCGCGTTTGGAGCCCTTATGAACCTCGACATCCAGCTTCGCACAGCGCCGCCGCAGCAACTCGCCGGAGACCTTCTGGTCGTTGGCGTGACGCAAGCTGGCGCCAAAGCGCCGGCCTTGCCGCCTTGGCTCAAAGCCGTCGACGAGGCGCTCGGAGGGGCGCTCGGCAAGCTCGCTGCGAAGGAGGAGTTCACCGGCAAGCGCGATCAGGCCCTCTCCCTTCCCACGCTAGGCCGCCTTCCGACGGAGCGGATCGTCGTTCTCGGTTTGGGCGACAGGCGCGCCATCGGGGCCAGTGTCGCCCGTACCTTTGCCGCGAAGGCAGCTCGCGCGGGCAACGCGGAGAAGGCAAAGTCCCTGGCCCTAGCCCTACCTGCGGGGTTCGAGCGAGAGCTACGCGCGGTCGGAGAGGGGCTCGAGCTCGGCGCCTACCGGTTTACCAAGTACCTGACCGGCGATCGCAAGCCGAAGAGCGCGTTGAGCCATGTCGTCATCGGCCTCGGCACGAAGCTCAAGCCGAGCGCGAAGGGCGAGATCGCGTTGGGCCAGCGCGTGGCCGATGCCGTGAACCTCTCGCGTGACCTGAGCAACGAGCCGCCCAACGTTCTCTATCCCGAGTCCTTCGCCGCGGCCGCCCAGGGCGTCGCCAAGGCACACCCAGCGCTCAAGATTCAGGTGTTCGATTTCAAGGAGATCCGCAAGCGCGGGATGAAGCTCATCGACGCGGTCGGCCGTGGAAGCGAGCGCGAGCCGCGCTTCGTGCACTTCTCGTGGACTCCCCGGGGGGCCAAAAAGAAGCTCGTGTTCGTCGGCAAAGGGGTCACCTTCGACAGCGGGGGCCTGAGCATCAAGCCCGCTGCCGGCATGGGAGAGATGAAGCACGACATGAGCGGGGCGGCGAACGTCGTCGGGCTGATGGCGGCCGTCGCGGCCGTAAAGCCGAAGGTAGAAGTGCACGCGATCGCCGCGTGCGCCGAGAACATGCCCGACGGCTACGCCTATCGGCCGGGCGACATCTGGGGCTCGCTCGACGGCAAGACGGTGGAGATCATCAACACGGACGCGGAGGGTCGTCTCCTCCTGGCCGACGCTCTCGCGTACGCGCGGACGCTCTCGCCCGATTTGATCGTGGACAACGCGACCCTGACGGGCGCCTGCGTCGTGGCGCTCGGCAACACGTGCTCGGGCTGGTACGCGAGCGACGACCACACGGCGCGCGACTTCTCGAAAGCCCTCGACGATTCGGGTGAGCTCATGTGGCGCATGCCCCTGCTCGAGGACCTGCGCGAGCAGATCAAGAGCGATGTCGCCGACGTGAAGCAAACGGGCGATCGCCACGGCGGCTCGATCACGGCCGCGCTCTTCTTGCGCGAGTTCGCGGGCGACACGCCGTGGGTTCACTGCGACATCGCGGGCCCGGCGGCGATCGATCGGCCCACGGCGTGGATGCAGGTCAAGGGCGCGACCGGCCACGGGGTGCTCACGTTCTTGGCCGCTGATCGAGCGAGCGCAACGCTGACGTGCTAGGGCCGGTGCGATGGAGCTTGAGCGCAGGCTCGGCCGCGCGGTGTCGCGCGCCATCGCCGACTTCGAGATGATCGCCGACGGCGACCGTATCCTGGTCGCCGTCAGCGGCGGCAAGGACAGCTACACGATGCTCCACCTGCTGCGCGCGCTGCAGCGCAAGGCACCCGTGGAGTTCGAGCTCAAGGTCGTCAATGTCGACCAGGGTCATCCCGGGTACCCCGGTCACGTGCTGCGCGAATACATGGAGCGCGAGGGATACGACTTCGCGATGATCGAGGAGGACACCTATTCGATAGTCACCGAGAAGATCCCCGCCGGAAAGACGTACTGCTCGCTCTGCTCGCGGTTGCGCCGCGGAATCCTTTACCGAGTTGCGTCGGAGCTCGGCTGCAACAAAATCGCGCTCGGCCATCATCGCGACGACCTCCTCCAGACCCTGCTCCTGAACCTCCTCTTTGCCGGGCAGCTCGCGGCGATGCCGCCAAAGCTCTTTGCCAGCAATGGGGAGCATGTCGTCATCCGGCCGCTCGCCTATTGCGCGGAGGAGGACATCCGCGCGTTCGCCGAGCTCGCGGCATTCCCCATCCTTCCCTGCGATTTGTGCGGTTCTCAGGAGCATTTGCAGCGCAAGGCGGTGGGCAAGCTCCTCGACGGGTTCGAGCGGGACCGCCCCGGGAGCAAAGCGAGCATGCTGGCCGCACTGCAGAACGTCCGCCCGAGCCAACTCCTGGACCAGCGTCTCTGGCGCGCGCTGGGCATCGGAGCGGCGAGCGACGAGGAGGAGCACGACGCGAGCAGCAACCCCATCGAAGCGCGGAGGCTCGTTCGAGGGTGACCCCCGGAATGGGCGCAGGCCGGCTGCTGGAAAGGCTGGCGGGCTTGAGCCCGGCGGCGCAGGCCAGCGTGCCTGCCCTGTACGCCTGGGGCGTGACGGTCGCCCCCACGGTGTGGTCGCGGGGAGCGCCGCTCTTGGCGAAGGTCGCCGCGGGGGTCGCCCTTGCGGCAATCGCGCTGGCCATGCCTGCCGAGCGTCGCTGGGGAGCGCGCGCCCGCATGCCCGGGCTCTGGGGCTTCGTGCTCTCGAGCGCCGTCGCTTGGTCCGCGTCGCCGTCTGCCCTCGCACCCCTCCGAATCGACACGGCTCGCGGGATTGCCGGCATGCTCGGCTGGGGTCTTTTCGCCTTCACCTTCGCCGCCCCGGCGATCGGCGCGCACGACGCCCCGACGGGAGAGGAGGCCCCTCCTTCCGAGCAGGCCCTCGGCCCACGCCGGGTGCTTGCTCGTGGCGATGCGCTTTACGTTGCCGGCGGGGCTCTGCTCGCGGCTTGGTTACAGACCGTGGGCTGGCAGGTCTCGACGGTAGAGCGCGCCCTCCTCGTGCGCGTCGTGGCCCTCGCCGCGGGCATCGCCCTGCTCGGGGCGGCAACCGACATCGCCCTCGCCCGGCACCTGCCCAGCGCCACCACCGTCGGGGGTCGCCGGTTGCGTCGCGCCACCCTGCCGCTCGCGGCGCTCGCGCTGCTTGGCCTCGGCGGCCTGTTGCTTGCCTATCGCGATTGAGCGCTCTTGATATTCTGAAGGCGATGCAGCTCGTCGACGTGCTGGCCATCGCCCTCGTGTGCGCGGCGGGCGCAGCGTTCTTTCTGGGTGCGTCCTCGCTCGCGCGCTCCGAAGATCTGCGCGCCGTCTACTGGCTCGCCGTTGGCATCGTGTCCTTGCGAGCGGCGGTCCAGATCGCGCGACCGGGGGCGAAGGCGTGACACTCCGATGGTCCGCGCTGACCCTGGTCGCCTTGGCCGCAAACGGCTGCGATAGCCGCCCGGTGGCGAAGGTCACGTTCGGCGCGCTGGGTGGTGACGTTGCGCGCGTCGGAAGCGTATCGATCCCCGCGAAGCTCGCGGAACAAGCGGCGGTGGGTCGACACGCGCCGCCGACCGAGGCTCTGTCGGGGCTGGTCGAGGACGCGCTCCTCGCCGAAGGTGCTCGAGCGGTCGCGCTCGACCGCACGCCAGAAGCGACGTGGGCCTTCGATACGTTGCTGGCGCGGACTGCGACCGAAAAACTGCGCGACGGCTCCGTCACGCAAGGCCTACCGACGGACGACGAGCTCGCGACGCTCACGGTCGTCCACGTGGTGGTACGCGCTTCGGCCTCCGCCACGGACACCCGCGCCATGGAGATCGCTCAGAGCATCGCCCGAGCTGTCGCCGGGGCACCGAGCGACGATGAGTTTCTCGCTCGAGCGAAAGGCACGCCACACGCGCCAGCCCCGGTCGTCGCGCAACGAGTCGGGCCCTTCGACGTCAGCGGAGCAACGCCCGAAGGGGCGCTCGATCCGGAGTTCGTCGCGGCCGCTTTTGCGCTGCGTCGACCAGGCGATACGAGCGGCATCGTCCGCACGCCGTTCGGACTCCACGTCATCCGCCTCGTCGCGCGCACGCCGCCGGCGCCTGCGACCGCCGACGCGCTACGCCAACAGCTGGCCGAAGTCGTGCGTCAGCTTCGAGTGCGCATCGGTATCGCGAGGGTGCTCGCAACTCTTCGCGCCAAGACAACCGTCGACGTGGCGACCTCCGCGGACGAGCTCATGGCGCACGCCGCGGCCATGCGCCCATGAAGCAGGGGCGCGGCAAGCCGGCCGAGGTCACCGCCAAGGCCACCGGAGACATTCCAGGCGGTGGGTCCGGCGTGAGCCGGGAACAGCGCGAGAGTGCCTTCGCCGTCATCCTCGCGGCCTTCGTAGCGCGCGTTCCCGGTGCTCGGGGCGCAGCCTTGGTGGACTTCGAGGGCGAGACCGTCGACTACGCGGGTGGCATCGATCCGTTCGAGCTGCGCGTGGCTGCAGCACACGGGCGAATCGTCCTCCATGAAGCTGCTGCTCAGCCGTCGTTGAAGCGAATACATTGGCTTGCCATCCGAGCCACTCGGCGGACCTACCTCGTGTCCGTGCTGCCAGAGGGGTATGCCCTCGTGGTGCTGC
>CAVREO010000020.1:0-45000 GCA_963720145.1 uncultured delta proteobacterium | reverse complement strand
GACTCAGGTGGGCGGGGTGAATATCCCAAGGCGCGTGAGAGAACCCTGGCTAAGGAACTCGGCAAACTGACACCGTAACTTCGGGAGAAGGTGTGCCTTTCCGCGTTATCCGGTTCGCCCGGAGAAGCGTGGGGAGGTCGCAGTGAAACGGGGGTTGTGACTGTTTACTAAAAACACAGCACTCTGCGAAGTCGTAAGACGACGTATAGGGTGTGATGCCTGCCCGGTGCTGGAAGGTTAAGGGGACGCGTCAGCGTAAGCGAAGCGCCGAACCGAAGCCCCAGTAAACGGCGGCCGTAACTATAACGGTCCTAAGGTAGCGAAATTCCTTGTCGGGTAAGTTCCGACCTGCACGAATGGCATAACAACATCCCCGCTGTCTCGGCCAGGGACTCAGCGAAATTGTATTGGGGGTGAAGATACCCTCTACCCGCGGCAAGACGGAAAGACCCCATGAACCTTTACTGCAACTTGGCAGTGACTTTCGGATCATTCTGCGTAGGATAGGTGGGAGGCTTTGAAGCCGGGCTTCTGGGCTCGGTGGAGCCAACGTTGAAATACCACCCTGACTGATCTGGGAGTCTAACCAGCGCCCGTAACCCGGGCGTGGGACACTGCCTGGTGGGCAGTTTGACTGGGGCGGTCGCCTCCTAAAAAGTAACGGAGGCGTGCGAAGGTTCCCTCAGCCTGATTGGAAACCAGGCGTAGAGTGCAAACGCACAAGGGAGCTTAACTGCGAGACCGACAGGTCGAGCAGGTGCGAAAGCAGGCGTTAGTGATCCGGTGGTTCCGAATGGAAGGGCCATCGCTCATCGGATAAAAGGTACTCTGGGGATAACAGGCTGATCGCGCCTGAGAGTTCACATCGGCGGCGCGGTTTGGCACCTCGATGTCGGCCCATCGCATCCTGGGGCTGGAGCAGGTCCCAAGGGTTCGGCTGTTCGCCGATTAAAGCGGTACGCGAGCTGGGTTTAAAACGTCGTGAGACAGTTTGGTCCCTATCTGCCGTGGGCGTAGGACACTTGAGAGGAGCTGACCATAGTACGAGAGGACCTGGTTGGACGTACCTCTAGTGATCCGGTTGTCACGCCAGTGGCATCGCCGGGTAGCTATGTACGGAACGGATAACCGCTGAAAGCATCTAAGCGGGAAGCCGGCCTCAAGACTAGGTGTCCCGGGCCGCAAGGCCCCTAAAGGCCCCTCGTAGACTACGAGGTTGATAGGCCGGGTGTGGACGCAGAGCAATCTGCGGAGCTAACCGGTACTAATAGGCCGTGCGGCTTGACCATATCTCTAAGGCAAACTTCGAACATCGCGTGCGGGATTCGGATCGCGAGAATCCCGTCCCCTGTTCGTTGCCCTCTGCGCTACGAATTCCCTTGGACGGGAAGACCAGGACGAGAAGCCCGGGAGCCCAGGACGACAAACCTGGTCCCCGAGCTCAACAGACGGCCTGGTACGTTACGATCCCAAAGTTTCCGGTGGTGATCTCGAGGAGGCCACACCCGATCCCATCCCGAACTCGGAAGTTAAGCTCCTCGGAGCCGATGGTACTGCACGGGAAGCCGTGTGGGAGAGTAGGACGCTGCCGGGATTTTTTTCCCGTTAGGACTCGACGCTGCCTCAGCGCGACGACAGAGCCCGCCGACATCGGCGGGCTCTTTCGTTTTGTCCGCCGACGTCGGCGTCTCTCCTAGGCGCGAACAGCTTGACCGGGATGCGCGCGCGAACCCGGGCGCGTTAGGCTTGGGACTCTCATGCGGCTCCCCCTCCCCAGGCTGTCCGAGCTCCGGCTCCGGCTGCGGCTTGGGTTCGGGCTCTCGAGGGCACGCGTCGTAGTCCTCAGCGCCGTGACGCTTGCCGCATTCGTGATCGGCGCGACCTTCGGGCCGCTTGTCCGCGCGCACGTGGTGGCCACCGCGGCCAAGCGCCACCTGGATGTGACCGTGGGGTCGGTTCGTCCTCTTTGGTTTGGCGTCCGGCTGCGGGACGTGGACGTCCGACTCGCGGGCGTGTCCGGGGTCAGCGTTCGCATCGATGACGTACGGATCGGCGTGACGCTCGGCCTCGGGCTCGCCCATGTGGAACTTCGCGGCGGGCAGGTCTCGCTCTCGGGCAAGGCGGATCAGCTGCACGAAGACTTCGAGCGATGGAGAGGCGACCGCGCGGACCGATCGGATGGCGCCCCGGGTGCGCCGGTCATTCCCGTATCGGCAGAGGGTATCTCCGTACGCTGGACCGAGGTCGGGTCGGCCGACCCGCGCGTCGAGCTCGGCGAGCTCGGGTTCTCCCGTGGCTCGAGCGGCACGCACGTCAGCCTATCGAACGGCCGCATCCGCCTTGGCAGGGCGTCGCTCACCGTCGCGAACGCCTCGGCCGAGCTGAACCCGAAGATGATGCTCGTGCGCTCCCGTATTGCCAGTGTTCTGGCGGAATGGCTTCCGGGGGCGCCGGCTTCGCCTCCGGCGCAGGCCGCGCCTGCCGACCTCGGACCGGGCGGAGGCCCCGCCGCTTCTCCGATCGTGGCGACCCGGAATCTCCCCGGACGAGCGAGGGCCACCACCTCCTCTGTTAACTCCGTTCCCGATCCGGGTGCTCCGTTCGTCGCCCTACCCGATCTTCGGAGCCTCCGTAGGCGAGTGGCGGCCCTCGCGTTGCAGCTTGCCGCAAAGACCACCGACGGAGCAGTGATGACCGTCGACGCGCTCACCTGGCGGATCGCTCAGTCGACCGCCAATCGGCTCGCCCTCACCTTCGGCCCCGGTCCGGTGTCCCTCACTCGCATGCCCCATGCTCTCGAGCTCCGCTACTCGACGAATGCGGGAGCCAAGTCTCATCCCGACGACGAGACCCCCTCCTTGTCCTTCCGCGCCGCCGTCCCAACCGACGGCAGCGACATCGGCATCACCCTCGAAGGTGGGCCCGTGTCGTTTTCGCGCCTGGGGATCCAGGAAGGAGCAGCGGGCCTCGTCGACGTCTCCGGCGCGACCGTCACCGGCCGCGCCCGCGTCGTCCTTGCCGGAGACGGCGGCTCGTTGAGCTTCGACGTCGACGTCGGCGCGCGGGCGCTTGCGTTGAGCAACCCAAAGCTCTCGAGCGACACCGTCCGCGGCCTCGACATGGCACTCCGCGCTCGCGGGGTAGCCAGCGCAGAGGGGGAGATCCGGTTGGACGACTTCGCCGCGACTTTGGGTTCCCTTCGACTGACGGGCAGCGGCGTCCTCGACCAGCAGCCCGACTTCGTCACCGCGGCATTTCGCTTCGAGAATCCCGACCGCGGCGTGTCAGTCGCTTCTGATCAGCATCCCGAGGGCGCTGCTGCCGGCGCTCCAAGGCACCGAGTTCGGCGGAACCTTCGGCGCGAGCGGTCACTTCGCGTTCGACAGCCGAGCGCCCGACAATCTCGACCTTCGGTACGACATGAAGGACGGGTGCCGCATGATCGAAGTTCCCGACGATCTGGCGCCTGACCGGTTCAAGCAATCGTTCGTTCACCGTATCTTCCTGCCCGACGGCTCTACGGCCGACGAGCTCACGGGCCCTGGCACCGCCAACTGGACGCCCCTCGACGACATCAGCCCGTACATGCAGGTCGCCGTCCTCACGACCGAAGACGGCGCCTTCCCGCACCATCACGGCTTCAATCACGCGGCCATCCGCGCGTCGATAATCGCCAACCTCAAGGCTCGACGCTTCGTGCGCGGAGCGAGCACCATCACCATGCAGCTCGCCAAGAACCTCTTTCTGACACGCGAGAAGACGCTCTCACGCAAGCTCGAAGAGCTGGTGCTGACCGACTATCTGGAGCAGACCTTCACGAAAGACGCGATCCTCGAGCTCTATCTCAACGTGATCGAGTTCGGGCCTGCCGTGTACGGCATCACGGCCGCCGCGGAGTATTACTTCGGCCGCACGCCCGCAGAGCTCAACCTCGCCGAGTGCCTGTTTCTGTCGTCGCTCCTGCCCGCTCCCCTTCGGTACTCGGCCATGCGCGACGGCATTCAGCCGAGCGAGGGGTGGATGCATACGATTCGCTTTCTCATGCAGACGGCGCACAAGACCGGTCTCATCACCGACGCCGAGCTGACCGAAGGCCTGGAGGAGCCCGTGCTTTTCTGGCACGGAGACGAGCGCCCTCCGCCCCGCGCTCCCGTCCACGGGCACGTTCGCGCGGGTGACGGCGAGCTGGAGACCGTGCCCCCCTTCGACCTCCCTGCAGACTCTCCTTAAAGTCGAACGAGCGCCGCGCCGCTGGGCGAAAAACCGCTGGAGACGCTCGGCGCACTCGCCGGCCCGGACGCCCGCCACGACCTCGAACCGGTGGTTGAGGCGCACGTCCCGACCAATCCCGAACATCGTGTCGACTGCGCCGCCCTTGGGGTCGGCGCAGCCGTAGACGACCCTCGACACCCGTGCGTGCACGAGCGCCCCGGCGCACATCGCGCACGGTTCGAGCGTGACGTAAGCCGTCGCGCCGTCCAGCCGCCAGCTGAGGAGCCGCGCCGCGGCCTCGCGGATCGCAATCATCTCGGCGTGGGCCGTCGGGTCCGCGAGTAGCTCACGGCCGTTGTGCGCGCGGCTCACCGCTCGTCCTTCGGCGTCCACAATCACGCAGCCCACGGGAACCTCTCCCTGGCTCGCGGCGATGTCCGCCTGCTCGAGAGCCAGCGTCATCCAGTCTGCGTCGCTCTGTGTGTCCGGCATGCGAGGCGAAGCGAGGTGAAAAACGACCGCGGCTGACGAGAGAAGAGCAGCCCTTGGGTGGCGAATGTGATTCGGCTGTTGTTCTCGCGCAAGATTGGTGCGAACATGGCCCGACTAGCAGTGTAGTCAGCGTACCCTGCGGCTCGCCATCGCGAGCTCCCTCCTGCAGCTCGGTCAAGCGTTGGGGCTAGGCCCGCGAAGACCATCTGTGGGGGCAAACGAAGGACCGCGGGGCCACGCGCCGTGAAGCGAGTGGCGCTTCGTTCGCTGCGCGCGGATCTCGAACGTGATGTGCGAGACAAGCGCCAGCGGGCGACCGGTTCCGCAGATTGCAGTGCGGCAGCAGCCGCGGGAAACAGTGCCGCGTGCGCTGCCTACCCGCGGGATCCCGAAGCGGGGATCCGTCGGTGATGAGGAGAGGGGCTGAAAAGGCTCAGGCGTTACGAGGAGAAGGAAGACGACGCGAAGGCACAACGTAGAAGAAACCGGCGAAGCAAACGCCGTCCGGCGCCCCGAGGCGCGCGGGCACACACGCACCCGGGAATGCGCGCGGCCTCGCGCCTCTGCCTGGTGCTCCATGATGACGACGGGTGCGGGATGTGAGGGTCATCTGAGGCCGACCATACCGAGGGAAGAACGCTCGCGTGAGAAGAAGCAACGAAGTTTCGAGCTGGCTCGAATCCCGTCGCATGTGCGAGGCTCGCGTGCCGCCTCACCGGCCAGCGTGGAGTCTCACGTGCGACGCGATGTTAAACGTGGAGCGTGATGTTGTGGTTCTGGCGCTGCAGGTGAGCTGAAAGGTGACGCGTGTGAGGGGCTCTGTAGGAGCGCTGTCGGATAGGGGCCCCGTAAATCATTAAAGCATTTGACCGTACGTGACGAGCAGGTTGGGGCTTGACAGCGGACCCCCGACGCTGAGATCGTGCTCGATGGCGCTTAGTCGGCTTCGCATTCGGGGGCTCGCTGCGCTCGCGGGAGAGTGGAACTTGTTCGCTACCAAACATGGAAGGAGTACGGAGATGACGCGCAGACTTGGGGTTAGCAGGAGGGGCTTGGCTGCCCTTGCATCCCTTTCGCTGGCGGCGACGCTAGCGGGAGCTGGATCTATTGCAGGGTGCGGCAGCAGCAATAGCGGCGGTGGTGGTGACGAAGGCGGAACGGACACGGGGACCGCGCCGGACACCGGCGTGGTGACGATGAACTCGGGGACGGCTCCCGATACGTACCAGGGCACGCCGGACACCGGCGCCCCCGACACGGGGCCGACGCTCATGCCGTGCCCGTCGCCCGTGATCGCGCCGAACGGCGGCATGGTCGCTTACGGGTCCAATTTCACCATCACGGCGGCCGGTCTGCCGAAGCAGACGGACAACCCGCCGGATACATCTTCTTCACGACCGACATGTCGCTGCCGGATCGCAGCAAGCCCACGTACAACGCGGGGGCCGTCGGCATCCAGCTCACGCAGGACACGACCGTTCGAGCCATCTCGAGCACCCTCGGCGTGACGTGCACCGACTCGCCGATCCAGGCGGCCGACTTCGTGGTGGTTAAGCCGCCGGTGGAAGCGGGTCCGCTTCCGGACGTCCCGTCGATTACCCCGTCGGGCGCGGCCGCGACGCAGAACAACGACTTCCAGGCGCAGATCACGGACACGACCGCGGGCGCCACCATCTGTTACACGTTCGGGACCACCGCGCCGACGTGCACCGTGAGCGCGTCCGGAGCGACGTGCGACATGGGCACGGCGACGTACAACGGGCCCATCAACATCAACTCGGCGACGACCCAGGTCGCGCCGGGCCAGGTCGAGATCCAGGCGATCGCCTGCAACTCCGCCGGCAAGAGCCCGACGGTCGCGATGGCGCAGCTGACGCTGCAGGCAGCCGTCCCGACGATGTCGCCGGGCGCAGGATCGGTGCCGTACTCCGCGGCCCTGACCGGGTCCTTCCAGGACCAGACGAGCGGAGCCACAGTCTATTACACCTCCGACGGCACCACGACTCCGACGTGCACGCCAGGCGGCGCGGTCCAGACGTACGCGGCGCCCTTCGCGCTCAAGTCGGGGACGTTCAAGGCCATCGCGTGCAAGGCGGGATATGAGCCGTCGGCGGTGACGTCGGCGTTGGCCGTCAGCGTCTCGGCGGTTGCACCGACGTTGTCGCCTGCGGCGGGTGGGCTCAACACGCCCACGCAGGTCGCGGTGACCGCGGCGAGCATGGCCGCCGAGCCGGCCAACACCTGGTACTGCTACTCCGCCAGCGCAAACGGCGCGACGAACGCCGCACCCACGTGCGGAACGACCGCCGGCACCTGCGGTACGGGCACCACCACCGGACCCACGCCCACCAGCGGCCAGCAAGTTCAGGCCATTGCGTGCGCCCCGTCCGGATACTCGAACTCGACCGTCACGACCTCGGGTCCGTACACGCTGCAGTTGTCGGCGCCGTACTTCAACCCGGACGGGACGAACACGACGGGCGCGGCGCTCACCTCGTACACCCTGACGATGGCGGACGGTACGCACCCGACCAGCCTCGTCGTCACCGCCGGCCCCGGCCAGGCGGGCTCCTGGATGTGCGTCGTCGAGAACCCGGCGGCCAACGCACCGCCCGCGTGCGACCCTGCGAAGACCGGCAACGTGAAATGCCTGGTCGGCAACGCGAACGCGAGCGCCATCCCGCTGACGCTGGCCGGCGGCACGACGCCGACCCTCGCCAGCCTCACGGCCGGCACGACCCTCGCGGCGGTCATGTGTCCCGACCCGGTCACGGCTGACGCCGCGGCCAACGCCGGCTTCTCGGCGTCTCCCGTCGTGTCGCTCGTCGTCAGCGGCGCGGGGCAAGCGCCGGCGCCGACGATCTCGTACGACACCACGGCCAACAACGCCCACACGTTCTACCAGCCGCTCAACCCGGCCATCTTGAACACGTCCGCGTCGCCGATGACGGTCTGCTACACGACCGACGGGACGACGCCGACGTGCACGGTTGGCTCGACCACCGGCGGTTGCTCGTCGCTCGACGGTAGCGGCGTCGGCGGGACCGAGACCCTCAACTACACGGTCACGAAGGCGGGAACCGGTTACACGGTGCCTCCGTACGTGACGATCGCCGGCGGCGCCTGCGCGAATGCCAGCGCAACGGCGACGATTGTCGGCGGCGCGGTTACCGGCATCGTCGGCGCGGGCACGTGCACCAACCTCGCCGCGCAACCGGCGATCGCCCTGCACGTGGGCGGAGGCCTGACGTTCACGGCCCCGGCAGCCGTCGCCCAGGCCATCGCGTTCACGATCGCCAACTCGGGTAGCGGTTACGGTGCCAATACCGAGACCGTCGACCTCTCCGAGACGGTCGGCGCCAACACGCTGAGCTGCACCGGCGTCGTGACCACGAGCACCCTCGGTACCGGAAACGGCATCAAGACGCTGGCGGCCTCCACCGTGGCGCTCGGCAACGCGGGCTGCCCGCTCTTCCCCGGGACGCCCACCGTCACCATCAAGAACGGCGGCGGTACGGGAGCAACGGCCACCGCCGTGATGACCCAGACCGTGACGATGCCCGTGGTCAACCCTGGAGGCCAGTTCTACACGGTCGCTCCAGGCATCGTGCTCACTCCGCACGCGGCGAGCCCGGGCGGTACGTGCACCACCTATACGCCCGTGTTCGGAGCTCTGGGCGCCATCACGTCCGTGACCGCGACCGGCTGCTCCGGCTTCACCGACACGGCCCCGACCGTCACCGTGACGGACCCGCCGGCCGTCTCCGCCGCGAACGCTGGGGCGGTCGTTGCGGTCGGCAGCAACATGCAGCTCGTCTCCACCATCCAGAAGAGCGCGACCAAGCTGTCGACCATCGCGTGCAACGCGGGGTTGTCCAAGTCGCCGGTCTACGCCGAGACGTACACCTTCGTCCAGCCGACCCCCCTCGTCGGGTTCACCCCCACGGGCGGGAACTTCGCGGCCGGAAGCCGGTGATCACGGCGGACGGGACGCTCAGCGCGACCACCATCGGGGCCACGGGCCCTGGCGCCGGCGGTCCGACGACCGCGGGCTTCACCGATACCACCATCGTCTACTCGACGACCGGTATCCCGAACTGCACGGGAACGGGCACTCCGCTGACGGGCAGCACCGTCACGCTGCCCATGCCCTTGCCGGATTTCGCGATGTCGGGAGGCGTGGCCGGTAACGGTACGCTGAACGTCAAGGCCGTCGCCTGCGGCACCGCGGAGTCGAACTCCCCGGCCAATCCCGCCGCAGTCGGGCCGTTCGCCATCAACGTCGCGGTACCGGTGCTCACCACCTCCGTCGGTGGCACGACGTACCCGACGGCCATCCTGCCGAACGACAGCCCCACGCTGCAGAACCTGCCGACGGTGAGCGTCAAGAGCGCCACGGTCGGCTCGTACGTCTGCTACACGGCCGACGGCACGGCTCCGAGCTGCGTCACCACAGGCAACGGCTGCCATTCGAACGGCACCGTCGCCAAGTGGTCGACCTTCCCGGGCACCGTCAACATCACCGCTCCGACGGTCCTCAAGGCCATCGCGTGCGCGACGGACACCGACGGCGCGACGCTGGATTTCTCGGCGTTCTCAGGCAACGGCGGCACCACCGGAACGGGCGCCAACGGCATCAACTACCAGCTGGCCATCAGCTCCGCGAGCATCGTGGCCAACTCGTTCACGGCCGCCTGCCCGACGGTGCCTCAGTTCGGGTTCGACCCGGCCAACCAGACCGCTGTGTTCGCGCCCCAGTTGGGCCCGACCACCGGTGCCAAGGTTTGCTACTCCACCGTGTCGCAGCCGGTCGGCTGCGGCGCAGCAACTGGCGTGACCTGCTTCACGCCGGGAGCCGGAGCAGCGGGCCTCACGAACCTGAGCCTGTCGCTGAACTCCACCGGGACGGTCTTCGTCACGGAGTGCGCAGCGGGCTTCCCGATCAACGCGTTCCCGGTCACGGCCACGTACACCGGCTTGGCGGTTTCGCCGGTCGTGTACGCGCCCCCCGGGCCCAGCGGTGTCGGAACGCTCGCCAACAACGGGTTCACCGCCAATGAGCTCGTCGCAGGCTCCGCCGGTGCCCTCCAGGGTGCCTTCACGTACCACACGACCGGCGCCGTGCCGCCGGCGCCGTACGCGGTGGCGAGTCTGTACATGGGCACTCAGGGCTACACGGCCGCCGCGACGACGCACGTCGTCTACTACATCAGCGACGGCGGAACGGGCACCACGACGGGTATCACCGCGCTTGGCGGTGGAACCCTGCGCTTCAACGCGCAGTGGGCGCTCGACTTCGTGACCGGCGGTGGCGCCATCGGCACCATCACCGGCTACGAGTTCGTCCCGGGGGCCGGAAACGGATGGTCGAGCATCACCGCCAATGCAGTCGCCCTCACGGCGGATGCCACGGCCGTCGAAGATGCCATAGCCGCACCGGCCATGAATCTCGTCAACCTGGCGATCAACACCTTCGAATCCGACCGCGACGACCAACACCGTGCAGGTGGCGGGCGTCGTCGTGACGGGCGTCGGTACCACGCCGACCATCAATTCCTGGTGGCCGGATCACGCCGGGGCAATCGGATACCTGAGTGACGGGCTGCAGAGCTGCCCGGTGCCCACGGCGAACCTCAACTAACCGCGCCTAGCGCTTCGAGTCTCTCCACGAGATTCGGCGCTTCCTTCGCGAGGCGGTCTCCCCGTGAGGCCGCCTCGCGGTCTTTTGTGCGGCTTGGGTCGTGCGCGCGGCTCGCGTTCGGGCCGCGTCGCCTTCGATGCCTAGAGTTGCGCGCCCAGGAAGATTCGAACTTCCGACACCTGGTTCCGTAGACCAGTGCTCTATCCAGCTGAGCTATGGGCGCTTACCCCACTCGGGGCTGGCGACCATACCCGTCAGACGTGCGCTGTCAACGTCCTCGGCCTGACGAGACGATCGCCTCGCGTGGCTTCCTCTTAGTACGCTCGCCGAGCCGCGGTCGCCGGGCTGCTTCCGTGTCCTGCGAACGGATACGCAAACTTTTCTGAGCCCCCTGATGGCTATGACCGCGATGCCGGGGCCCCTTCCCGTTCTGCGTCCACGGAACCGGCGAAAGGCGCGCCGTCCCGGTGAGTTACGGCGCTCGGCCGCCTCTGGCACGGCCACTGCTCAACCCCCCCTCCGCCGGCAAGCCTCGTCCGCGCCGTGGGCTGCGGCGCAGGGCGTTGCCCGCCCGAGCATCCCGCTCCCTTCCGATGCTCGGCTGTCGTGTTCTCGCTTGCCTTCGCTTGGCTCATCTTTCTTCTGCTTGCTTGCCGACTTGCCTCTTGGTCTTTGCGCTCTTTGAGTAACGCACCTCCAAGTAGAGTTGGTCGGCTGCTCCGACCTTTTACGCGGCGCGTGCCTCGTCGTTCGACGAGGGCGCGCTGCGGCGTTTTGTAGGGCTTGCTAGCCCGGTGGGCAGCACTCTCCCCATGCTAGAAAGAAGTATGGGCACGCCTGGCCGCACTCGTTCGCGAGGTCTCGCGGTCCGCCTGGCTCACGCGGTCACGGTGGCCGGGCTCGCGATGCCGGTCGTCGCGATCGCCCTGCCCGGCGACGCCCTCGCGCAGGCGGTCGAGGCTCGCCCCTGGCTCGGCGTGCAGATGGACAGCGACGCCCAGGGCCCCGGCGTTCGTGTGGGGCACGTCGTCCGCGGATTGCCCGCCGACAAGGCCGGGATCCGCGAGGGCGATCGCATCGTGCGCGTGGCCCGCGCGGGCATCGTCCGCGGTTCGGACGTCGTGCGCCTCGTGGCCGGGCATGTGGCCGGAGAGTCTCTCGAGATCGTGTTTCTGCGGGCCGACCAGGAGCGCTCGGTCCAGGCGACGCTCGCGCGTTTTCCTTCGCAGGACGAGATGGTCCGGATGGACCTGGTCGGGACATTCGCGCCCCCCTGGAAGGACGTCGACACCGTCAGCGGCGCCTTTCCCGCGACGCTCGGCGCGCTACGCGGGCGGGTCGTCCTTCTCGACTTCTGGGCCACCTGGTGTGCTCCGTGCCGCATCGTCGTGCCCAAGCTCGGCGCCCTGCAGGGCCGGTATGGCGCCCAGGGCCTGAGCGTTCTCGGCGTGTCGACCGAAGAGGCCCAGGACGTGGCCCTCTTCGCGCAACGCGCCTCGATGCGATACGCCGTCGGTGTCGACCGCCACGCCGAGACGACCCGATCGTACGGCGTCGTGAGCCTGCCGACTCTCGTCGTCATCGACCGGCGCGGTGTCGTGCGCGACGTCGCGATTGGGTACGACTCGTCCGAAGACGCCCGCCTCGAGGGCCTCGTGCGCACCCTGCTGGCCGAGCCGGTTCCGTCGAACTGAGGTTCCTCGCCGCCCGCCGAGAAGGCGTCGTCTCGTCATCGAGGGGTAACGCGTCTTGCCGACGGGCAGACCCGGTCTTGCCAGCGGGGATCCCTCGGACTCACCCCAGGGAGTAGGCGTCCTTCGAGGGCACCGGCTTGGTCTTGCCAAAGACAAGGGTCGGTCCTCCTGCGTGCAAGGACGCGTCTTGTCCAGGGGAAGACCCGGCGGTACCGCTTGGAAGGACGCGTCTTGCCGACGAGGGGATCTCGCCCTCATCGCGATAAGGACATGTCCTCATCACCGGGAGACCCGGCCCCCAGGGCAGGGGGTATCGCTCCTTACCGCGGTAAGGCCGCCTCCTTTCGAGCCGGGGGCCCGGATCACCCCTCGAAGAACGTCGTCCTTCTCCTCGGCAAGCCCCATCCTTCCCGCGATCTGGCCCTCTCCTTACGCGGACAAGCCCCGTGTCCCCCAAACAGCCGACATGCACTTTCCCGGGGGCCGCGTAAAGTACCGCGCTCGTGTCGCCTGGGCGCGGGCCTCGGATTCCTTGCAGGGAGATGCGCTCATGAATCGATTGTTCGTGCGGGGGCTCGTGGTCGCGGCGGTGGCCGCCTTCGCGGCCGAGCTGGGGGCATGCAAGTTCGGCGATAACGGCGCCGGCTACGACGGCGGGTTCGACGGGCTCGCTCCGACGGGCCCCGTGCTCGCGGCGGAGCCCACGACGCAGGACTTCGGCACGGTGAACCTGGGATTGAAGAGCGCCGCGAAGGCGATCGTCCTCGCGAGCGTGGGGTCGAAGACGACGGGGGCCCTCGCGGTGACGCTCACGGGCGGCGCTGCTTTCGCCGTCGACTCCGACGGTTGCACCGGCGCGACGCTCGCGAGCGGCGGAGCCTGCACCGTGAGCCTGCATTTTGCGCCGGCGGGCGCGGGAGCGCAGAGCGCCACGCTCAGCGTCGCCGCCGCTCCCGGGGGGGACGTGAGCGTATCCCTGTCCGGTACGGGCGCGGGCAAGGGGTCTCTCGAGATTGGGCCGGCGGCCCAGGATCTCGGTGAGCCGGTCGTCGGGTCGAACTCGGCGCCGTTCCCCTTCAAGGTGACCAACAGCGGGACCGCGACGAGCGGGGCGGTGACTCTCGCGGTTACCGGCACGGACGCGAACCAGTTCGCGATCTCCTCCGACCCGTGCTCGGGCCAGACGCTGGCGCCCAAGGCATCTTGCACGGTGGTCGTGGCGGCGAGCCCCACCACGCCTGGGTCGAAGGCGGCTTCGTTGACGGCAACGTCCGCCGGTGACCCCGGCACGGCGACCGCGAGCCTCTCAGCGATCGCGCTCGCCGGCGCGACGTTCGTCGTCAAGCCGCTCGCCTACGACTTCGGCTCGGTCGTGCAGGGCGCGCCGGCGGGCACGGGCCAGACCTTCACGGTGGAGAACGTGGGAGGTGTGGCGTCGGGCAGCCCGATGCTCGCGGTCACGGGGGCCAACGCCGAAGACTTCGCGCTCTCCGCCAATACCTGCACGGGCCCTCTCGCCGCGCTCGCGCTATCGCCGGACGGAGGGGTGACCCCGTCGACGTGCACGTTCGTGCTGGGCTTCACGCCCTCCACTGCGGCCCCGGAGACCGCGACCGTCACGGCCAGCGCGCCCGGCACGGCGAGCGGCCAGGCCACGGTGACGGGCACCGGCCTCGCGCCCGCGCCCGCAACCCTCACGATTGCGCCGACGACCCAGCCGCTCGACCCGGTCGCCCAGGGGGGAGCGGGAGCGGACTACCCATTCACGGTGACCAACTCGGGCCACGTGACGAGCGGCGCGATCGCGGTGAGCATGGCCGGCACCAACAAGAGCGACTTTGCGCTGGGGACCGACGGCTGCACGGGGCAGACGCTCGCGCCGGGCCTGTCGTGCACCGTGTACGCGCACTTTGCGCCGAGCGCCGCCTCGCGTGGCGCGGAGAGCGCGACGGTCACGGCGACGGCGAGCCCGGGTGGCAGCGCAACGGTCACCCTGGGCGCGACGGCGCTCGCACCGGCGAGTCTGTCGATTGCGCAGCCAGCGGTGCCGGAGTGGCAGAACGAGCCGGTCGGGACGACCGCCGCGACGTACCTCTCGCTCACCGTCACGAACAACGGCGACGAGCCGTCCGACACCATCGCGTACCAGGTCACCGGGAGCGAATTCGCGATCGTTCAGCCCAATCCGTGCACGGCATCCCTCGCCGGCGGGCAGGGGTGCACGTTTCAGGTCAGCTACACGCCGCTCACGGCCGGGACGATCCAGACCGAGGCGCTGACGGCCTCCAGTACGTCGGGTGGAAGCGCGAAGGTGAGCCTGCAGGCCACCGCGCTGTGGGTTCTCACGGTTATCGCCGCGAACGACGCGTCGCCCAACTGCCAGCAGTCGTACGTGCACGGAGCCACCGTCTCGGCGTCGTCCGGCCTCAGCTGCTACATCGTGAACGGCGCCTCGAGCACGTGCACGCAGCTCTTCAAGGACGGCGCGACGGTCACCCTGTCGCAGGCACTGGCCCAGGGATCGTACGCAAGCTTCAACTGGTTCGGGTGCAACGGGCTTTACGGCACGCCGTGCACGTTCCCGATGACCTCCAACGTGACGGTCACCGCCGACTACTGCGGGCACTCTTCGTAAGCTGCCGGCGCACGCCGCAACCCGACGCTACCTTGGAGGGGTGTCCTCTCCCCACGCGCTGGTCCGTCTTCTCGACGAGCTCCTCTGGGTGCTCCGGCGCGAAGGTTTCGCGATCTCCACGGCGCAGGCGATTGACGCGGCTCGCGCGCTACGTGCGGTCGGGTTCCCCAGCCGTGCCGTCGTACGCGACGCCCTCGGGGCCATTGTGGTCCAGCGCGCCGCCGATTATCCGCGCTTCGTCGCGTCGTTCGACGCTTTCTTCGCGGCGCCAGGGCCCGGCGTGCTCGGCGGGCTGGGCGCGCGGCCGCGGACTCTCTGGGAGCGGCTCGCCTCGCGCGGCTTCCACGACGAGGAGGTCGCCTGTCTGCGAGCCCTGCTCGAAGAGCTCGCAGCGAACGGAGTCGACGGCCTGGAGCCCCTGGGCATGCTGCTGGCCCGCGGCGCGGAGCTCGATCGCGCCCTCGCGGTGACCGGCATTGCCCGCGGCATCGACGCGCACAGCGGCCCTCAGCTCGGGTTTCTCGGCCATCGCCTGCTCGGCCAACTCGGATCCGCTCGCGCGCGGCAGGCACTCGCCGCCCTGCGACCGCTCCTCGCCGACGCGCTGGGAGACCGGGGCGGTGCCCTGGCGGACGCGCTCGCGCAGGAGCTCGACCGCGCCGGCGAGGACGTCCGTACCCACCTGCAGCGCACCTACGAGGCGCGTGTCGCCGAGCGCGACCGAGCCGGGTTGCACCTCTCGACGGCGCCGTTTGCCTCGTTGAGTGAGGCCGAGATCGAGGAGGTGCGCCGGGCGGTGCGCCACTTCGCGGACAAGCTCCGCGCGGGTGCTCGCGTCCGGGCTCGTCGCGCGCACCGGGGCCGCATCGATCCGCACCGCACGCTGCGCCGCGCGGTGCGCACCGGGGGCGTCCCGCTGTCGCTCGCCTACCGAGACCGCCGCCGCGACCGCCCGAAGCTCGTGCTCCTCTGCGACGTCAGCGACTCGGTGCGCGCGGCTGCGCGCTTTCTGCTCGAGCTCACGTACGCGGCGCAGGAGCTCTTCGAGCGCGCGCGCAGCTTCGTCTTCGTCAGCGACCTCGGCGAGACGACCCAGCTCTTCGCGCGCCTGCCCGTGCGCGCCGCGATCGCCCACGCCTGGGCCGGCGGCGTCGTCCGCTCCGGGGACAACTCGAACTACGGGCGGGTGCTGCGCGCCTTCGAGGCGGAGCACCTTCGCGAAATCGACCGCCGTACCACGGTCGTCATTCTCGGCGACGGCCGCACCAACTACCACGACGCCGCGCCCGAGGTGATCTCCCGCGTCCGTTCGCGCGCCCGCGCCGTTCTGTGGCTTTGCCCCGAGGGGCGGGGACAGTGGGGCCAGGGGGACAGCGCGATGGCGCGCTACGCCCCGCTTTGCACCGCGGTGTACGAGGTCGCCTGCGCCGCCGACCTCGAGCGCGCCGTGCGTGGCCTCCTCGCTACGGCGCGTCCGTAGGAGGATGAACGGGCCTCACATGGCCCTCGAGCCGCTTGCTCGTCCAGACATGGTTCGTGGCGTCGACGATGACCGCACCGACGCCGTCGAGCGACTCGACCAGGGCGAGCCCCTTCTCGGGTCCGAGGATAAAGACCGCGTCGTCGATCTCGTCCGCGAGGAGCGCCGTCGGCGCCCAGATGGTCACGCTCCGCGACGCGGTCGCCGGGTAGCCGGTGTGCGGGTCGATGATGTGGTGGTAGCGCTTGCCGCCGACGACGTACGTGCGCTCGTAGTCTCCCGCGGTGCTGAAGGCGTGGTCGCTGACGGGCATCATCGCGAAGTAGTCGCCCTCCGCCCCGCGCGGGTCGCGGATGCCCGCCATCCAGGGTGAGCCATCGGCCTTCGTCCCTCGCGTGTACAGGTCTCCGCCCGCCTGCACGTAGAACGAGGTCAGCCCGGCGTCCTCGAGCACCTTGGAGGCGCGGTCGACCGCGTAGCCCTTCGCGATGCCGCCCAGGCCGATGCGCACGTGCGGCTCGTCCAGGAAGACCGTGTGCGCTCCGGCGTCGAGCTTGACGTGTCGCGAGCCGAGATACCTCACGCGCGCTTTCACGTCCGCCGGAGAGGGAGGATGCGGATCGAGGTCCTCGTCGAACTTCCACAGGCCGTGCAGCGTCTCGAAGGTGATGTCGAAGCAGCCGTCGCTGATCTGGCTCGCGTGGACCGCCTCGCGGATCACCTCGAACGTCTCGTCGCCGACGTGGACCGGCTCCTTGCCGGCGGCCGCGTTGATCCGCGAAACCTCGCTGGCAGGGTCCCAGGTCGTCATGAGCTTCTCGATGCGCACGATCTCGGCGATGGCCGTGTCGAAGACGGCGCGGACCTGGGCGGCGTCCGCCGACGGAGCCGTGAACGCGGCAAACGCGAGGTGGGTGCCCATCGCGTGGCCCTCCCCGGTCACCTTCTCGGGGACGAACGGAGCCGGGGGTGTGGCAACGGGCGACGACGCCGAGGGCCCGCCCGCGCCCTGCACGCCGAGGCCGCTGCCGGCCGGCGCCTCGGCCGCGAGCCGAGCCGTGGATGGGGCCGCGCGCGCCGGGGTGGGGGCGTCTTCCCGGCAGGCCGCACCGGTGAGCGCGGCGAGGACGAAGCCGACCCGGAGGGCGCGGCGGGTGCGTGAGGATTTCATTGGCGCCGGCGCGCAGCTTAGCGCAAGGATCGCCCGCGATGACGCTCGCTCCCGAGGTCGCTGCCGCGATTGACCGCGCCGTCGACGCCTGCGCGGGCGATCTGGTCGAGCTGGCGCGGCGCATTCACGCGAACCCGGAGCTCCGCTTCGAGGAGCATCTGGCGAGCCAGTGGCTCGGCGACTTCGTCGCGGCCCACGGGCATGTAGTCGAGCGGGGGCTGGCCGGGATGCCGACGTCCTTCCGAGCGCGAGCGTCGCGAGGAGCCTCACCAGAAAAAGCTCCGTGCGTCGCCATCCTCGCCGAATACGACGCTCTGCC
This sequence comes from uncultured delta proteobacterium, assembly GCA_963720145.1. Lineage (GTDB taxonomy): Bacteria > Myxococcota_A > Polyangia > Polyangiales > Polyangiaceae > Palsa-1150. Next base: position 27,356 of record CAVREO010000020.1, on the reverse strand, counting down.
CGGCGTCGGGCACGCCTGCGGGCACAACCTCATCGCGACAGGCGCCGTCGGGGCGTTCGTGGCCGCTGCCGCGGTCGCGTCCACCGTCGAAGGCGTAGGCGGAGAGATCGCGTTGCTCGGTACCCCTGCGGAGGAGGGAGGGGGCGGCAAGATCCGGATGATCGAGGCCGGGGTGTTCGAAGGAGTCGACGCCGCCATGATGTTCCATCCGTTCGACCGCGACCTGCTCGCCCACCCTGCGCTCGCCTCGCTCTGGATCGCCTTCGAGTTCACCGGCGTTCCCTCCCACGCGGCCATCGCACCGCACACGGGCCACAGCGCCCTCACGGCCTGCCTGGATACGTTTCGGCTCATCGACGGGCAGCGAGTGCACTTCCGCGACGGCGTGCGCGTCCACGGGTACGTCACCAACGGCGGACAGGCCGTCAACATCGTGCCAGAGCGGGCCGCGTGCGAGTTCAGCGTCCGCGCCCTCGACGGCGCCGAGCTCGATCGGGTGCGCCTCATCGTGGAGCGGTGTGCGCGCGCTGCGGCCTTGGCCAGCGACGTCGGCGTCGACATCCAGATTCGCGAGGGCTACCGCGACATGGTCAACAACATGGCGCTCGCGCGGCGGTTCGGCGCCCACCTCACGGCTCTGGGCCGGCGGCCGCGCGAGCACGACGACCGCATCGGGGCGGGGAGCACCGACATGGGCGACGTGTCGCACGTCGTGCCCTCCATCCACCCATGGATTGGCATCGTCGGCGAGGGAGTGGCCGCCTGCCACGAGCGCCCCTTCGCGCAGGCAGCAGGCACGGAAGAAGCGGCCCGCACCGCCCTCGTTGCTGCCAAGGCTCTCGCCCGAACCGCGGTCGAGTTCCTGATCGACACCGACCTCCGCCTCGCGACGCGCGCCGAGTGGCAGGCGACTCGAGCCGCTAAAGCACCGTGACGTGGATTCGGTGCCGCACGGCGTGGTGCATCAGGAGCTGCACGAGCGCCTTGCCGTCGGCCACCTCGGGCAGCCGCTCGTAGGCGCCGTCGTACATCTCGAGCGCGACGCGCGTACGGTCGACGATGATCCGGGTCACCTGCGCCCAGCCCCACCTTCGCGCGCGCGGAATGCCAAGCGGCAGTAGCGAGCGAGCCTCGACCCAGTCGTCGCTCACGAGGACTCCCCGCATGTGGGTGCGCAGGACCGTCGCCGCGGAGCTGACGAGCAGCACGACTGCGATGACGCTGACCGACAGAGGCCGTATGCGGTCGCCGTCGACCGCCCACCGGAAAAGCGTGGAGTTCGGAGGCGCGTTGTAGGCCATCCAGGTCACGACCCCGAAGGCGATGGCGGCGGCGAGGTACAGCGCCGACGGTACGCGCGACCGCAGCGGCGGCCCGAACTTCGACCGGGACCCGGCAGACGGCGCCGAGTACGACATCTCGAAGTGCGCGATTGTGCCGTTCACGTCGGTGACGCTGATGCGGTCGCCGTCGTCGTCGCCGAGCGGCGGCCCGAGTTGGTTCGACTGGGGAGGCGAGGGGGACGCGGGCGTCAAGCTGTGCACCCCATCGTGACACGAGCCGTGGGCTCGCGCTTGGCTAGCGGACGCAGAAGGGGTCGCTTCTCGTCCCGTGCAGTCCGTTCCCTCGGCGCTTCGCGCCTCGGGCGTGCGGACTAGCGCGCCCTCCTCTGTTCCCGGAGGATGGCCATCTCGCCCTTGCTGGGGTTGATGACCAGGAGGCCGTGATTGCCGTCGAGCAGCGCGATGTCGCCATCCGCGGCCCAGCGGAACAGGCCCTGCACCTCGACCACGGCCGGCACGTTCAGCAGCTTGAGCAGCGCTCGCGTCCGTGGCCCCGCTCCGCGCTCGCTCAGGGCGACCCCCGCGGGCTGCGACCGCGCGCTGACCAGCAGATCGAAGACGGTCAACGTGTCGCCCACGAGCAGCGCCTTGCTGGGGAGGGCCGAGCTGCGGTCCGTGTCGGCGAGCATCGTCAGGGCGTCGCAGAGGTCCTCGATGTCCCGGGCGCGCTCCTCCAGGAAGGGGTCGCGCGTGAACGCCACCGCCGTTCGCGTCACGTCCCGCGCCACTTGAGAGAGCGCGGGCGCCACCCCCACACCTGTCGAAGCCAGCTCCGCGGCCCGCTCGCGGAATCGGGCGTCGTCGAGGATCTCGCCGTAGGTCGCGAGAAACTGCGCGTCGCGCCCGAGGCCGATGGCGCTTGCCCGCTCCCGCAGGCCGCGAATGGCCTTCTCGGCCACGTCGAAGGCGCCCTTGAGCACGCGCACGTCGCTCTCGGCGCTGCGGCCGGGGGGCCGCTCGGTCGGCCTGGCGCTGGGGCGACGCAGCGCGGCCACGGCCCCGAGCGCTCGACCCACCATGACCGGCCGGCCCGTGAGGGTCACCTTGCGAGTCCCCGTGCCCGTTCGGCGGGCGGCGCGCCGTTCGCGAACCTCGTCGACCAGCTCGGCGTGGCGAACCCCGGCTGCGATGAGTCCGCCCGCCACGGTCAGGAGCTCCACGTCCCGGTCGTCGAACGGTCGCTCGCGCCGTTGTACGACCAGGGCGCCGACGGGCCCGGTCTTGCCGAGAAGCGGCACCGCCAGAAACACCGGGAAGCGTTCCTCGCCGAGGTCGGCGAAGTGCTTGTACGACCCGTGCTGCTCGGCCGTGTCGGTCGAGATGGGCCGCATGTACTCGACCGCCTCGCCGGTGATGCCCTCGCCGACCTTGAGTCGCACCTCGCCGATGGCGGTATTGGAGAACCCCACGTTGCCGCGCATCACGAGGGCGGTCCGGTCGCCCTCGACGAGGTACAGCGAGCAGACATCGGCCTCGAGCAGGGCCGCCATGCGCCGCGGGGCCTCGTCGAGCAACGTCCCGAGCGGCATCGGGCGCGCGGTGAACGAGACGAAGTCGATGACTCCGTCGAGCCGCTTGTTGCCCCGCTCGTGCACCTTGGGCCGTGCGGGCGAGGTGCGTGGCCGGGACGCGCTCATGCCGAGAGAAAGTATCGCACGCGCCACGGCTCGTGGGGCATGGCGCATGAACCTCCCATGGAGTATCTCCGGCTCTCATGACGGCTCTCCGCTTCCCCTCCGCCGAGTGGTGCGTTGCGTACAAGGACGCCATCAACGCCAACGCCGGCTACGCCGCAGCGGGTCGCGAATGGACTCACGGCGCCGTCGCCATGGTGGTCACCGCCGAGCCGACGATCGGCCTCCCGGAGGACCAGGCCATGTGGCTCGACCTGCACCAGGGTCGCTGCACCGATTGCCGCCTGGTTGCGCGCGCGGAGGCCGAGAAGGCGCCCTACGTCATCGTGGCGACCTACGCCCGGTGGAAGGAAGTCATCCGCAAGCAGCTCGACCCCACCAAGGGGATGATGCAGAACAAGCTCAAGCTCACCAAGGGTCACATGCCCACGATGGTGAAGTTCGTGACCGCCTCCAAAGAGCTCGTCGAGTCGACCTCACGCGTCCCGACCCAGTTCATGGACGAGTGACCGCGGTCGGGGCAGCCCCGGTCGGCTCGGCAGCCAGAGGGCGCCGGACTAGCGATGCTCGGGTCCCGCTCGGCTCGGGTCCCGCTCGCGGCAACCGGTCTCGGTCCCTCTCGATCGCTTCGGTGAGCACGGCGCTCCCTTCGAGCTCCCCACCCGACGGCTCCCGACCCGACTCATGGCCTGCGATGGGCCCGTCGAGCGCCCGGTCTCGCGGCGCCGCGATCCGCGATCAAAGAAGCCATTCCCGAGCTCATCGCCTTCGAGATCGAAGCGCGAAAACACGAACGCGATCCGATCGCTTGGGGCCCTTCCCGATCGCGATGACCCCTCATGAGGCGATCGTTTTGGGGCCGGGGCCCCGAAACACAAACCTGGGCACGGCCCCAAAACACAGACCTGCGACGACGCCAACCTCGCCGCTCGCGACGCCGATCCCCGAGACGATCGTCTTGGGGCCGGGGCCCCAAGACACAAACCAGATGTAGGTCCATTGACCATCGATCTCTCGCTCCATCGAAGAGAGAACTTGACCAGCGCATGCAATCTCTTCGATCATCGTTACCGTGAACGCGTACGCGGCGCCGCCGGTGGTGCTGGTCGCAGACGACGAGCCGACGATGTTGGAACTCGTCGCACGCCACCTGCGGTCGATCGATCAGCCGAAACTGGAAGTCATCGAAGCGTCCGATGGGGACGAAGCGTGGAAGCTCGCCCGCGAGCGGCTGCCCGACCTCGTCGTGCTCGACGTGATGATGCCGGGAATGAGCGGCTGGGAGGTGTGTCGCAAGATCCGGCAAGACGCGGCGCTCGCGCACACGGGTGTGCTCATGCTCACCGGAATCGGCGAGTCGCTCAACGAGACCACCAGTCCGTTGTTCGGCGCCGACGAGTTCATCGACAAGCCGTTCGACTTCGAGGCGCTGGACGAGAAGGTCGTCAGCGTCCTCGAGCGACGAGCGGTTCAACGCGAAGCAGTCCCTCGCCCCCTCGCCAATGCGCGTTCGGCATCGCCGGCGCGTGGAGGCAATGGGGTGGGTGGGCCGGCAAAAGCCGCGACGACCGCGCCCTCCAAAAAGAGAGCGCGGCCGGCCAAGGCCAAACCGGCGGCAGTGCCTGCAGTGAGAACGAAACCGAAGCAAAAAGGATCCGCGAAAGCGGTGAAAGGAAAGAGGAGGATCGTCATGGCTGCTAAGAAAGGTGCAAAGAAGGGCGCGAAGAAGGCTAAGAAGGGCGCGAAGAAGGGGAAGAAGAAGTAACGACTCGACCCCCAATTCGACTCTATCGCGCGACTATCGTCCGCATGCTCTCGCCCTCAGGGCGAGAGAACGGGCGAGTACACGACAGCCATCCGTACGCTCGAGCCCCGCACGGGCGCGAGAGCAAACGAGGGCATGTCGTCGCGCGGTGCGCGCTTCGGCGGTGAGCGGCCAAGCCCATAACCCCAACGCGACCCTCCACGTGACCGCTAGCGGCCGTGGGAGCCTCCCTTTCGGGTGGCGAAGGCGTGAGAAGGGGCCGTCTGCTGCTACGCGGCAGACGGGCTTGAGCAAAATCGCCGGGCGCGCTGGCCATCGTTGCCCAGATCTGACGTGCGTCCGGGGCACTCGCCTCTTCCCTGAGGAGTCGAGCTCGGACGCAGTCGTCGACGTCTATCGTGCGGACGCCCTCGTGGCCATGCGCGCTGACGCAACGGGGTGATCTTGCCCGCGATGTCCGTTTCACGGACGCGGGGGCCGAAGGGGATGCCGGATTGGACGACGACGCCGGCAATCCCGCTTCGGTGCCAGTGCTTAGTCTGCTTGGATTCGCCGCTCGAGTACCGCTCGAGTCGAGTGGCGCGTAGCGGGTGACGTGTGCGGGCTCTCTTGCGTCGACCAATGTTTCGTGTACGAAATAAAAGGTCGCGCGCAGGAGAGATCGCCCATGCCCAGCCCGTTCACCGAGGAACACCAGCAGTTTCGAACGACCGTGCGGCGCTTTTGCGAGCGCGAGCTCGCACCGCACGCGGCGGAATGGGAGAGGGATGAGCTCTTCCCCAATTGGGTGTTCCGCCGGGCGGGCGAGCTCGGGATTTTCGGAGCGCACTACCCGGTCGAGGTTGGTGGCGCGGGCGGCGACTATTGGTTCAGCGTCGCCAAGAGCGAAGAGCTACCGCGGTGCACGATGGCAGGCGTGTCGATGGGCCTGCTCGTCCAGTCCGACATGGCGACGCCGGTCATCCACGACCTGGGCACCAAGGAACAGAAGGACGAGTTTCTCACCCCGGCGATCAAGGGCGAGAAGATCGCCGCCCTCGGCGTGAGCGAGCCCAACGCGGGCAGCGACGTCGCGGGCATCCAGACCGTCGCGCGCCGAGAGGGCGACGACTACGTCCTCAACGGAGCAAGACGTTCATCACGAACGGCACGCGCGCCGACTTCATCACGCTGCTGGCCAAGACCAACCCCGACGCCGGGCGCCCATGGCTGCAGCTTCTTCCTGGTGCCGACGCACACCAAGGGGTTCCACGTCGCCGAAGAAGCTGAAGAAGATCGGCAACCACTCGAGCGACACAGCCGAGCTTCACTTCGAGGACATGCGCATCCCCAGGCGTTACCTCCTGGGCGAAGAGAACATGGGGTTCATGTACCTCATGCAAAACTTCCAGAGCGAGCGGAGCATCGCGTGCACGAGCGCGGTGGCCAGCGGCGATCTGCTGCTCGAGCAGGCGATCCACTACGGGCGGGACCGCCAAGTGTTCGGCAAGCCGATCATCAAGCGGGAGTACTGGCAGCACAAGTTCGTCGACCTCACCGCCAAGCTGGAGGCAGCGCGCGCCCTCGCCTACCGCGGCGCCGAGGCCTACAACGAGGACAAGTACGTCCAGCGCGGGCCGGTCTCGAGCGAGACGGTGAAACTCATCTCCCTCGCGAAAATTTTCGTCGGCGACGTCATGAGCGAGCTCACCGACCAGTGCCTGCAGATGCACGGCGGGTGGGGGTACATCGAGGAGTTTCACGTCGCGCGCGCGTGGAGAGACCAGCGGCTGTTTCGCATCGGCGCGGGTACCACGGAGACGATGCGGTACTACGTCGCGAAGCTCATGGGGCTGTAGCGGGGTCGGGGGTCGCGGTCGCGGTCGGCGCCCCCCGGCTCCCCGCCCAGGTCGCCTTTCCAGCCCCTCGGCGCCCCGAAAAACCTAAGCTCTCGGCATGCGGAGCCCGCTCACCTGCCTCGCCGCCCTTGCCGCGCTCGCCTCCTGCTCGTTCGCGTGCGGTTCCTCTCCCCACGCCGCGGTCAGCCGCGACGCCGCGACCGACGCCGTCGTCGACGGCCCGCTCGCCGACGTCTCCGCCCCGTGGGTCCCGGGAACCGACACCCCCGACGCCTCCGCCATCCTCGCGTCGCGCCCCTATGCGCTGCACGTTCCTTCCGGATACGACGCGACCAAACCCACGCCGCTCGTCGTCATGTTCCACGGCTACAGCGCCAGCGGAGCCCTCGAAGAGGCCTATTTCGGCCTCACGGCCACGAGCGACGCCAATACCTTCCTCTACGCGTACGGAAACGGAACGCTCGACAAGGTGCAGAACCGCTTCTGGAACGCGACCGACGCGTGCTGCGACCTCTACGGCATGCCCGTCGACGACGTCGCCTATTTCGACGCGATCGTCCAGGACGTGAACGCCAAGTATCACGTCGACCAGAAACGGATCTACGCGATCGGGCACTCCAACGGCGGCTTCATGTCGCACCGTCTCGCGTGCGACCGGTCGTCCGTCGTCGCGGCCATCGTGAGCCTGGCGGGCGCGCAGTGGAACGATCCCGCGAAGTGCAAACCCGACCATCCCGTGTCCATCCTCGAGGTCCACGGCAACGCCGATGCCACCATCGTGTACACCGGCGGGAAGACGATGGAGGGAACGTATCCGGCAGCGGCGACGACGGTCGCCGACTGGGCCCAGCAGAACGGGTGCACCGGGCCTCTCGCGACCACGGGTCAGACCCTCGACCTGGATTCCACCCTGTCCGGCAACGAGACCCAGGTCCAGGCGTACGGCGGCTGTCCGGGCGGCGCCGACGTCCAGCTGTGGACGATCAAGGGCGGTTCGCACATCCCCAACCTCGTCACGCCGGCCTGGGGCAACGAAGTCTGGGCGTTCTTGAGCGCGCACGCCAAGCGCTGACGGGCGCGCAGCTTCAAGCGGGCGGAGGGAACGCCTCGCGGTACGCCTGCAGCGTCTGCACCTCGTCGTACGCGTGCGCGAAGCCCGTCTGCTCACGGAACGCGCGCGCGTCCACGACGACCGGATATTTCACGTGCCCGAGCGCCCCGGGCGGCATCTTCGGCAGACCGAAGCGCCCGAGCATCGCCTTGACGAGGGTCTCGGGCAGAGCGACCGGTGTTCGCCCGGTGGCGACGATCACGCGCGACAGCGGGAGCGGCTGCGGGCCGGCGACGTTGAACACGCCCCGCGGTCGCTTCTCGAGCGTCACGGCGATGGCATGGACGAGGTCGTCCTCGTGCATGAACTGAAACAGCGGGTCGAAGCCGAGGATTCGCGGGACGCGCTTGCCTCGAAGGAAGCTCGCCAGGGTGCCATGGCCGCTCGGGCCGAGCGTGTATACCGCGCGCAACACGGACGTCGTCAGCTCGGGAAAGCGCCAGAGCGCCGTGCCGGCGTAGAGGTCCGCGGCGACGAGGTCGGCCAGCTCGGGGAACCGGTTGAGCGCGAGCGGCGGCTCGTCCTCGGTGTGAAAGAGCGGCGATTCGTCGCCCGCCCCGTAGAACGTGTGCCGGCCGACGAAGATGCAGTGCTCGACGCCGTACGCGCGCGAATGCTCGAAGACGGCGCGCGTGCCGCCCAGGTTCATCTGGTAGCGCTCCTCGCCCGAGACCGCGAGCGACGTGACCGTCGCCATGTGCACGACGACCTGCGGGCGAGTCCTGCGGAATACGTCCTCGGCTGCGCGCTTTCGGACGTCCACCTCGTGGAACTCGATGGGCGCGTTCGGCCACGGGCGACGATCGATCCCCACGACGTCGTGGCCCGCGCCTGCCAAGCGCGCGGCGACCTTGCGACCGAGCACGCCCGAGGCACCCGGCAGCAGCACCCTCATCGCGCCTCGCCTGGGTCACGGGGATCGTGGCTCGCCGCCGCGCCGTCGGCCGGCCTGGGCACCAGACGCCGGGGCTGCCCGCCTCGACGCCGGATCGCACCCGCGCCGAGCATGGCGGCGATGACCTCCTTGACCCGGTCGACGTATCCGTAGACGACGGCGTCGTCCTCGTTCCCCGTACCCGAGAAGCGCAGCGGCGGAGCGTACTCGATCTCGATCTTGGCCGGCAGCGGCACGGGCACGCCGTACGCCACGATGGGTACGTACGGAATGCCGAGGAGCGCGCCGAGCCGGTACGCGTTGGCGACGGTGGGAAAGGCTTCGCCCCCGCCGAAGACGGCGAACGGGACGATCGGCGCTTTCGTCTTGAGCGCCAGACGAACGAAGCCGCTGCCGAAGTCGACCAGCGAGTAGCGCTCGCGATAGAGCTTCGCCGTGCCGCGTGCACCCTCGGGGAACACCACGAGCAATCGGTCGTCCTCGAGCAGGCGCTCGGCGTTCTCGGGCAAGCCGGTGAGCTGGCCCGTGCGACTGGTCCACTCGCTGACGAACGGCAGGCGGTCCGAGGAACTTCTCGGCCATGCCCTGGGCGAGGCGTGGAGGCTCCATCTCGAGCAGGCACGACGTGATGACCATGGCGCCGTCGATGGCGATGCCGCCCGAGTGGTTGCCGACGAGGATCGCGCGCCCGCGCGCGGGCACGTGCTCGATGCCGCGGGTCTCGACCGAGAAGTAATGGCGGTACGCAGCCGCGAGGGCGGTCATCGCCAGGCGCAGGTGCGGCTTCGACACGCCGTACGGATCGACGCCGAGCGCGTTGAAAGGCAGCTCGAGACGATCGACGCGCTCCCGCACCTCACGGCTGATTCGCAGCGGCACCGGCGCGCGAGCGTAGCATCAGGCAGCTCGGCCGAGACGAAGCTTCTCCTCCTGGCCGACCCGGAAGAAACGACGAAGCTCCGCGCGCATCTCGCCGAAGCGCGCGCGCTCGACGTATTCGCGCTCCAGGCGGCGAACGAAGCGGTGCGCCACGTCGTTCGCGACGCGGTACCGCTCGCCGGCCTCGCGTGCGCGCGTCGTGCTCGTACGCGACCCGCTCGTAGAGGCTGGCTCGCAGGGTCGGCGCTGCGGGCGGCGTCGAAGGCGTGTATCGACGCGGCGATCACCACCCACTTGTCGACCTCGGCCTGCAGCTCGAGCTCGAGCTGCGTCGCTTCGCGCTCGTCATGAGCGCGCTCCACGACGTAGACGAAGTGGCTGACTCCCTCGATGATCTGGCAGACCGCGTCGAGCGACCCGGCGCCCTCGAGCGGTGGCAGCTGGACGGTGACCTCCAGGTCCCGTCGTCAGCCTGACGAAGGAGCAGCGCTTCGCGCTCGCCGCGGCGGACGAAGTCGCCCACGTCCGCCACGCGATCGAGCTGGTAGACGCGCTCGAGCCCCGCCTGGACGCGAGCGGCGAGCGTGCGCTCGCGCACGAGCTCCACGCCGTTTCCTGCGAGCAAGTTCACTGAAGGACGCCCCTGGATCCTCGCGTGGGCATGACTCCGCGGGAGGTCAGCGCGGTGGCGAGCCGTTCGCTCCCGGTCTTGAGCCAGCGCTCGTAGACGCGAAGAAGGCCGCTGGAGCTCTCGGTGCCCATGGCGATGGTCGTGTCGGCCACCTCCGCCACCACCTCGACGAAGGCGTCGAACTTTCGAGCCAGCTCGCCGAAGAGGTCGAGGCCTCCGTCGTTCGTCCCGTGCCGCAGCATCGAGCTCGCCGCGTCGTACGCCCGGGTCCCCAGCCCGCGCAGGTACTTCGGCGTCGACCCCGCGCGCCTCGAAGTGGTCGCCGAAGAAGCCGCACCCGTAGAGCACGCCGTCGCCGATCGATCCGCAGTCGCTGGAAGCGCTCCGCCGGGTCGGGGCGTGCAGGGCCTCGTCCAGAAGCAGGGTCAGGGGTCGTTCGAGCGCCTCGCCCGTCCGCCGGTCGGGGTGAACGAAGTCGCCGAGCAGCGCCGACCAGGTACCTGGTCGCGCTTTCGGTCGCGTCGACTCGCACGGGAGCGCTTCGCATCCTCGACCGCCTCGAGGAAGAAGTGGGAGACCGATTGCGCTGCCACGATCGCCATGCGCTGGACCCTCCTTCTCCTATACGGATTTCCTAAGGGGTTACATGCATGTTGGCAATTTCATTGACGGTTCCAGCCATGTTTCCGCTGAGGTGGGCTAGCAGGCGACATCCTCGAGTGCTCTCCGGGCGCGCAGTGTCGGTGGCCGGCTCAGAGTGTGATTCATTCTGAGGACTTGGAAGAATGCTTCCTCAGCCCTTGACGGCTATGCCCGCGGGGTTACCTTGCGCGGCACTCGCTGGCACTCCTCTGCTGCGAGTGCCAGCAATCGACCGACGGCCGCGCGCCGCGCGCCGGGACGGCTGGGTTTTCAACCTCCCGCACGCCCCCCCGGGGCGGGGCCAACGCAACCCCCCCCTCTTCGGGTCGGGGTCCAAAACGAGAAACCGAGGAGCGACACAGATGTCCAGCATTCGACCGCTGCACGACCGCGTCATCGTCAAGCGCGTGAAGGAAGAAGAGAAGACCAAGGGCGGGATCATCATCCCCGACACCGCCAAGGAGAAGCCGATCGAGGGCGAGGTGTCGCCGTCGGCAACGGCAAGGTCCATCGAAGACGGCACGCGTCCGGAAGCTCGACGTGAAGGTCGGCGACCGCATCCTCTTCGGCAAGTACAGCGGCACCGAGGTGAAGGTCGACGGCGAAGAGCGCCTCATCCTTCGCGAGGACGACATCCTCGGCGTGCTCGAGAAGTGAAGCGAATTCGGGCCCACGGCCTCAACGACAATCTGAAGAAGAGAGACTTAACAATGGCTGCCAAGGAAATCGTCTACACCGAGAACGCTCGCAACCTCGATTCTCGCCGGCGTCAACGCGCTGGCCGACGCGGTGAAGGTCACGCTCGGCCCCAAGGGCCGCAACGTCGTCATCGAGAAGAGCTTCGGCTCGCCGACGGTCACCAAGGACGGCGTGACCGTCGCCAAGGAGATCGAGCTCGAGAACCGCTTCGAGAACATGGGCGCGCAGATGGTGCGCGAGGTCGCGTCCAAGACCAGCGACGTCGCCGGCGACGGCACGACGACGGCGACCGTCCTCGCGCAGGCCATCTACCGCGAGGGCAGCAAGCTCGTCGCGGCGGGCCACAACCCGATGGAGATCAAGCGCGGCATCGACAAGGCGGTCGAGAGCGTCGTCGAGACGCTCAAGAAGCATGGCCGAAGCCGACGCAAGGACCCGAAGGAGATCGCGCAGGTCGGCGACCATCAGCGCCAACGGCGACAAGGACATCGGCACGAAGCTCGCCGAGGCGATGCAGAAGGTCGGCAAGGAAGGCGTCATCACCGTCGAGGAGAGCAAGACCGCCGAGACGACTCTCGAGGTCGTCGAGGGCATGCAGTTCGACCGCGGCTACCTCTCGCCGTACTTCGTCACCGATCCGGAGCGGATGGAGGTCGGCGCTCGAGGACGCGTACATCCTCATCAGCGAGAAGAAGATCTCCAACATGAAGGATCTTCTCCCGGTGCTCGAGGCGATCGCGCGCAGCCAGAAGCCGCTGCGTCATCATCGCCGAGGACATCGAGGGCGAGGCGCTCGCGACGCTCGTCGTCAACAAGCTCCGCGGCACGCTGCACTGCGCGGCCGTCAAGGCGCCGGGCTTCGGCGATCGCCGCAAGGAGATGCTGAAGGACATCGCCGTCCTCACCGGCGGTCAGGTCATCAGCGAGGATCTCGGCCTCAAGCTCGAGAACGTCCGACCTCGAGCGACCTCGGCCGCGCCAAGCGCGTCACGATCGACAAGGACAACACGACGCATCGTCGACGGCGCGGGCGAGAAGGGCGAAGATCAAGGGCCGCATCGAAGAGATCCGCAAGCAGATCGAGGACGACCACCAGCGACTACGACCGCGAGAAGCTCCAGGAGCGCCTGGCGAAGCTCGTCGGCGGCGTCGCCGTCGTCAAGGTCGGCGCGGCGACCGAGACCGAGATGAAGGAGAAGAAGGCGCGCGTCGAAGACGCGCTGCACGCGACGCGCGCGGCCGTCGAAGAGGGCATCGTCGCCGGCGGCGGCGTCGCGCTGCTGCGCGGCGCAGGCTCGCTCGACGAAGCCTCAAGGTCGCACGACGAGCAGCGCTTCGGCGTCCAGATCATCCGCCGCGCGCTCGAGGAGCCGCTGCCGCATGATCGCGCAGAACGCCGGCCTCGAGGGCTCGATCGTCGTCAACAAGGTCCGCGAGGGCAAGGACGACTTCGGCTACAACGCGGCGACCGACAAGTACGGCAACCTGCTGTCGAGGGGCGTCATCGACCCGGTGAAGGTCGTTCGCACCGCTCTGCAGAACGCGGCCAGCGTCGCCGGCCTGATGCTCACCACCGAGTGCCTCGTCGCCGAGCGTCCGAAGGAAGAGAAGAACGGTGGCGGCGGGCGGACACGCCGGCCACGGTCACGGGGACTTTTAGTTAACATGGGGAGCGCGGACGCTCCCCACACGGGTACGATGGGGGGAGCGCGGACGCTCCCCCCAAACCCCCCACCCATGACCCGGTTGGCCCCGAGGGCGATGCTCTCGGGGCCTTTCTTTTGCCAGCGCGTCCTGTCGATTTCCCGGGACGGGATTGCGTCCTTCTCGTTTGACCAGGGTGACGGGACAGCGTTGCGGCTCCAGCCCGTCGCTACGCTCGGGATTGGCGCTCCGATTCGAGGAGAGGTGATCAGCCACCGCCGAGGGTGAACCAGCCGCCGAAGGTGGCCATGGCGCCGAAGGTCGTGACCTTCGTCGGATTCGGGTTGTTCATGTTCCGCCCTGCGGATGGTTCACGAAGGCTTGCGTCGCCACGTCCGGCCCGACGCCCGCGTAGAAGTGGGTCGCGAGGTGGAAGAGAAACGGCGCGAACACGCCGATCGTGCCGCTGCTCTGGCTCCGGCCGTTGTTGCTCTGCGACGACCCGGCGAAGGCGAAGAAGAGCTTGGGCCAGAACGAGATGCTGTCGGTCAGCGCCAGGTTGTATCCGACCTGCGGAGCGAACCCGTAAAGGGTCGTCGAGGTGCTCGACTGGTTTCGGGCCGTTCGGGGGCGACGCGTTCACGATTCCGAGCATGACCTGCGCGCCGACGGACAGGTTGTCGATGACGAAGTAGTCGGCTGCCGGCGCGATGTCGAAGACGGTGCCCGAACCCCCGTTGTTGTTGAGGGAGTAGTACTGGAAGCCTATCGGGGTGAGCGCCATCGGCTGCGGGAAGAGGGCGTTGCCACCCGCATTCGTCGACGCGAGCGCTCCAGCCACCAGCGGCTGATCCCAGGAAACCCCCAGCTCTCCAGCCTTGCCGAACGTCGCCCCGTCCGCCCGGGCCGTGCCTCCCGAGAGCACCAGGGTGCATGCCGCGAGCGCGCCCGCGGCGAGAATCGAATATCGCATGACGAAGACCCTCCTCGATCGCATGAGGGCACATGCGGCGCGAGAGGGCCAAATACCCGTCGGCGCGACCCGACGGCGGCCGCGAGCGCGCCTTCAGGGCTTCGCGACGCGCATCAGCGAGCCGTCGAAGTCCCCGTTGCCGTAGTTGGCCCAGTAGACCGCCACGCCATCGGTGGCCATGTCGCGCGGAAGGTGCTGTGCCGACGCGATCGTGAGCGGGCTGTTGCACGACGCCAGAGGGCACATGGCGACGCTGCCGCTCATGAAGTTCAGGTTCGTGCCGATGTTGGTCCAGTAGAGGTTCTGCGAATCGACCGCGATGCCGCCGGGCTGCGGCTGATTCGTGATGAACGGTCGCGGGCTCTGCGTGCCGAGGCCGATGACGTTGATGGAGCCGGGACCGTTGTTCGGGTCGTCCTGCGACCAGTAGAGGTTCTGCGAGTCGAGCGTCAGCTCCCAGGCGTTGGGCAGCTGAAGGCCGGGGTTCATCGGCAGAGATGCGCCGCCGTCTTCCGGGATGCGCACGATGGTGCCGTCGGCCCCCGCGACGTAGACGTACCGCCCGTCGGCCCGGAGCCCGTCGAGACCTGCGTCGCCGGGTCCCGTGTAGATCGTGCGGGGCGTCCCGCCTGACTTGGGGACGGCGTGCACGTCCATGGTGTCCTGGTCGTCCCAGTAGACGCCGTTTTCGTCCACGGTGACGAAGTAGGGGGTGGACCCGCCGTCTCCGGACACGAGGGTCTGCGCGGTCGGGCACCCCCCCAAGCTGCAGCGGTAGATGTTCGAGATGTCGGCGAAGTAGATGCCGGCGTCGTCGGCGGCGAGCCCGTCGACCCCGAACCCCCCGTAGTAGAGGACCGTCGACTGCAGCGACTGGGTGTCGGTCCGGTTGAGCGTGTTGGCGAGGAAGTCGGTCCAGTACACGTACTGGCCCTGCAGCACGATGTGGAAGGGCCGGCTGCCCGCGTCGGGCGGCACGAGCGCGAACGGCTCGCACATGCCCGCGCTGCATTCACCGCCGAGGCAGTCGTGACCGCAGCGCCCGCAGTTGTGCGGGTCGCTGGAGGTGTCGCCGCAGGGTCCGACGGCGACGTCTCCGTGGGAGGAGGAATCGCCCGCTCCGGCGTCGAGCAGCAGCGGATCGAGCGATTGGTCGCCGATGCCCAACACCGAGGTGCACGCGGCCGCGCCGGCGACCGCGCAGGCCGCCACGGCGGCCACGGCCCAGCGCGCATGCCGAAACGTCATGGCTGGCTAGTGTCTCGCGGTCTTGGCGCCCGCGCCAGCGCTAGATTGCCGCGAGCGCGCGGGGAAAGGCTTCGTGCAGGCCGTCGAGCACGAACTGCGTCGCCACCGCGGCCAGGATGAGCCCCATCACCCGGCCGATGACGTTGATCCCGGTGCGGCCGAGCACACGCGCCACGAACGCGGCCGAGTACAAGGTCGCGAAGGTGACCGCGCTCACCGCGCCGATCGCGGCGAAGAGAAACGCCCGCTCGGCGGGAGCCTGCGCTTTGCCGACCAGCACCATGACCGTCGCGATGGCGCCCGGCCCCGAAAGCAGCGGGATTCCCAGCGGAATCAGGCCGACTTCGTCGCGTGACTCGGCCTCGATCGCCTCTTCCGTCGTCGCGCGCGTGTCGCTGCGCCTGGCGCGCATCATCTCGAGGCCGACGCCGAAGAGCAGGATGCCGCCGGAGATCTTGAACGCGGGCAGCGTGATGCCGAAGAACTTGAAGATGAATCCCCCGGCGACGCCGAACGCCGTCAGGACCACGAAGCACGTGGCCGAGGCTCGCAGCGCGGTCTTGGCCTGCGCCGGCCGCGGCAGAGGGCCCGTGAGCGCGAGGAAAATGGGCACGGCCGCGAACGGATTGACGATTGAGAAGAGCGATCCGAACGAGACCAGGGCGTACGAGGCGAACGAGGACACGGGCGGGAGCCCTAGGCAGTAGCCCGAAGGCCGCTCCGCGACTAGCGTCTTTCCCAGCCCGTGGCCACCGAGACGGTCGTCGAAGGAGTCGTCGAGCGCATCACGTTCGAGAGCGCCGAGTCGAGCTTTCGTGTGGTGAAGCTCGCGGTGCCCGGACGAAGCGACCGCCTTCCGGTGGTCGGGACCTTCCCGCCGATGGCGCTCGGGGCGCGGGTTCGCGTGCGCGGTCGCATCGAGGTGGACCCGAAGCACGGCGAGCAGCTACGGGTGGCGTCTCTCATCGAGCTCGCGCCCGACACGCTCGCCGGGCTGGAGAAGTACCTCGCCTCGGGCCTCATCAAGGGCGTCGGCCCGAAGCTCGCGCAGCGCGTGGTGGCGACCTTCGGGCTCGACGCGCTGCGGGTGCTCGACGAAGAACCCCACCGCCTGAGCGAGGTGGGCGGTCTCGGCGAGAAGCGCCGCGCCTCGCTCGCGCGCGCGTGGCGCGAGCAGCGGGCCATGCGCGACGTCATGGTGTTCCTTCAGTCGCGCGGCGCGAGCCCCGCGCTCGCCATGCGCATCGTCCGCCGTTACGGCGCCGCGGCCATGAACGTCGTCTCGCGCGATCCGTATAGGCTCGCGCTCGACGTCGCCGGCGTCGGGTTCAAGACGGCCGATCGCATCGCGAGCTCGATGGGCGTGCCCGCGGACTCGCCGCACCGCATGCAGGCGGGTCTGCTTCAGGTCGTCCACGACCTGACCGAAGCCGGACACGCCTGGACCTTCGAAGCGGAGATCGCCGAACGAGCCGTGCAGATGCTCGGCGTCGCCGCCGACGACGAGGGCACGCGGGACCGCCTCGCGCACGCCCTGCAGGCGCTGGTGCTCGCGGGGCGCGTGATGGTGGAGCCCGTGGAAGGCGAGCGCGCGGTGTACGACGCCGACATCCACGCGGGAGAGGTGAGGCTCGCCGGCCGCCTCGGCGAGATTGCGCGGGGCCCCGAGCGCGAGCTCCCCGGCGTCGCCGCCGCCTCGACGAGTTCGAGTCGCGCGCCCGGGTGGAGCTCGCGCCGGAGCAGCGCGACGCGGTGAGCGAGGCCGCCAAGCGCCAGCTCCTCGTCGTGACCGGAGGGCCGGGGGTCGGCAAGACCACCATCGTGCGCGCGATCCTCGCGGTGCTCGCGCGCGCGCGTGTCGACGTGCGCCTCGCCGCGCCGACGGGCCGTGCGGCCAAGCGCATGAGCGAGGCGACCGGCAGCGAGGCGACGACGATCCATCGCCTGCTCGAGTTCGATCCGAAGACGGCGACCTTCAAGCGCGACCGCCACCGCCCGATCCAGGCGGGCGCCGTCGTGGTCGACGAGGTCTCGATGCTCGATTTGCCGACGGCGGACGCGCTCGCGCAGGCCATCGCCCCCGGCACGCGGCTGCTCCTCGTCGGCGACGTCGATCAGCTGCCGAGCGTCGGCCCGGGCGCCGTGCTGCGCGACGTCATCTCGTCGGGCGTCGTTCCCTGCGTGCGCCTGCGGACGATCTTCCGGCAGGCCGCCCGCAGCCTCATCGTCACCAACGCCCACCGCATCAACAGCGGCGAAATGCCGACGACCGCGCCTCCCGGCGCCCAGGCCGATTTCTTCGTCGTCGAGCGGCGCGATCCGGAGCGCACCCGCGACACGATCCTGGAGCTCATGACGTCCCGCATTCCGCATCGGTTCGGGCTCGACCCGGTGCGCGACGTTCAGGTCCTGACGCCGATGAACCGGGGCCCCGCCGGAGCCATCGCGCTCAACGAGGCGCTGCAAGCAGCGTTGAACCCGGGCGGGCCAGCCCTCGTTCGCGGCAACCGCACCTACCGCGCGGGCGACAAGGTGATGCAGCTGCGCAACGACTACGACAAGAACGTCTTCAACGGCGACGTCGGCTTCGTTTCGAGCATCGATCCGGAAGAGAGCGCGATGGTCGTCCGTTTCGACGATCGCGACGTCGCCTTCGACGCCTCGGAGATTGACGATCTGGTCCTGGCCTACGCGTGCACGGTTCACAAATCGCAGGGCAGCGAGTATCCCGCTGTGGTGGTGCCGCTCTTGACCGCCCATTTCGTCATGCTGAGCAAGAACCTCCTCTACACCGCCGTGACGCGCGGCAAGCGTCTCGTCGTCCTCGTGTGCGATCCGCGGGCGCTCGAGCTCGCGCTTTCGCGGCATAGGCGCGAGGAGCGTCGCACCCTGCTCGCCTCGCGCCTCGCGCGGGCGCTGGAGCGCCCCGCATGACCCGTGCTCGGCTGCCAGCGTTGACGCCGGTCCCCCGCATGGCCAGGCTGTGAGGACGAATGGTGCGCCGCTTCCTTGTCGGCCTGGTCCTGGGCCTCATCGTGGGCTGCCTCGTTGCGGCCGGGGTCGTCCGCGGCCTCGGGCTGCATGAGTTCCAGGGTGCCGCTGGAGCCGTGCTGGCTTACGTCGCTGCGGCCCTGACCGGCGTGCTCACCGGGCTGGTCGCCGGCAAGCCCATTTGGGCCTCCGGCGCCAAGATCGAGGCGGGCCTCAAGGCGGTCTTCGGCGCGCTGCTCGGCGCGGGGTTCATGTTCGCGCTTCGCCAGTGGGGCGGCGCGTTTCAGCCGGATTCCAGCTTCATCGGCGCCGGTCACGGGGCGGTGGGCGAGCTGCCGGCCGCGTCGTTGCCCCTGCTCGCAGCCGTGTTGGGGGCGTTCTTCGAGCTGGACAACACGGGGGAGCGAAACACCGGACAAGGGCGACTCGCGCGGCGAGCGCAAGCGCGTCGGGGCGGCAGCGGCCAACGGCAGCTCGAAAGCCCGCGTCCTCGAGGCAAGCGACGCCGAAGACGGCGAAGAGGCCGAGGGCGTCTCCCGTCACGCCAAGCGCTGAATGCCGCCGGCTCGACTCGTGCTCTACCTGGCGAGCGCGGGGCTGCTCGTGATGACCGCGCGAGCGCTGCTGCTGGGCCCTCCGCCGACCGGGCTGTCGGTCCTCGCGCTCGCTGCGTACGTGGCGCTGCTGCTGGGTGGCGTCTTCGTCTTGCGTCTGCGCGTGTTCGCCGACGCCGTCGTGCGCGGCCCGCGAGGGGTGCGCGGCGTAGCCCTCACGTTCGACGACGGACCGCACCCGCGCTGGACCAGGCGGGTGCTCGACGTCCTCGCGGCGCGCGGCGCGAAGGCGACGTTCTTCGTCGTCGGGCGAAAAGCCGAAGAATACCCCGAGGTGCTGCGCGCCATCGCCGAGGCCGGCCATTCGGTGGGGCTTCACTCCTACGCGCACGACCGCTTGTTCGCGCTGCGCGGGTCGCGCCGCGTGCGGGCCGATCTCGAGAAGGGCATCGCGGCCGTCGAGAGGGTGACCGGTCGGCGGCCGCTGCTCTTTCGCCCGCCGATTGGCCACACCAACCCGGCGATTGCACGCATCGCCGACGCGCTGGACCTGACGGTCGTCGGGTGGACCATCGCCGGTCGCGACGGCGTGGGGTCGGCGCGAGCGTCGGATGTAGTCGCCCGCGTGCGGCGCGATCTGCGCGACGGCGCGATCGTCCTCCTGCACGACTCGCCCGAGGTCGGGGACCGGGAGCCGGCGGCGCTGGCAGCCCTGCCGGCGATTCTCGACGCCATCGCCGCCCAGGGGCTCGACACCGTGCCGCTCGCCCGATGGATGGAGGTCGATCATGAAGCCGCGGGCAGCACCACGTAGAAGCGCGCCCCACCCTCGTACGAAGCGTCGAGGCCGATGTCGCCGCCGGCTCCCTCGACGACCCCGCGACAGACCGCGAGGCCCAGCCCCGTTCCCTCGCCGACCTCCTTGGTCGTGACGAACGGCTCGAAGAGGCGCTCGCGCACGGCCGTCGCGACCCCGGGGCCGTCGTCCTCGACCTCGATGCGTACGCGGCCGCGGTCGGGCTCCGCACGCGCGCGGACGGTCACCCGCCCCTCCGGTCGTCTCCCCGATGCGATGGCCGCGCCTGCGTTGAGCACGAGGTTGAGCAAGACCTGCGTCAGCTGCGCCGCAGGCAAGGCGACGAGCGGTGCCCCCGCCACGTCGACCTCCACACGCAGGTCGCGAAAGTCTTTCTGCGTGCGGACCAGCGCCGCGACGTCGTCGATGGCGGCGCGGACGTCGGCCGGGGCCGGAGGGCCGCCCTCGTCCGCAGGCCGCCCCTCGGGACGGGCGAAGTCGAGCAGGTCGCGGACCACCGTGTGGATTCTCTGGGTCTCGCGCCGCATGCGCTGCAGGAAGTCGCGCTGCGTTTCGGGCGGCGAATCCCCGTCGAGCAGGAGATCTTGCATCCCCATCAGCGCCGCGATCGGGTTGCCGATTTCATGGGCGACGCCCGCGGCCAGGCGGCCGACGCTCGCCATCCGCTCGCTCCGCACGAGCTGCGCTTGCGTCTGGGTGAGCTCCTCGACCTTGAGAATGAGCTTCGCCTCTTCCGAGATGAGCGTCTCGGCCATGGATCGGACGCTCGAGGCCAGCTCGACGAGCTCCCGCGCCCCGTTCGGGGGACGGGCAGAGTCCTCGCCCCGCCTGCCACGCGATCGGCGGCATGGACCAGCTGCTCGACCGGACGCACGATGAGGCGCGTCGAGCGCGAAATAGGCGAAGACCAGCAGCGCGAGCGCGAACGTGATCATGTAGAGCGCCACGAGCCGTACGAGCGAGGCGCCGCGGTCACCCTCGTCGTCGAGCGCGACGTGCGTCAAGAGGACGAGGTTCTCGGCCGGCACGAGCACCTGCAGCTCCTGGCCACTGGGCCCGCGGACGAGAAGCGACTGTTCGACCGACGTGGAGGTCGGCGCCCGGATGGCGGCGGCTTCGGCGGCGGGTCCCGCGCAGGCGATGCGTGCGCCCTCGCGGGCGAAGGCGCAGACGGCGCGCACGCCGGCGGTGCCGACATAAGGCGTCATCGCGCGCTCCACGCCCGCCGCACCCGCACGCGCGGCGACGTCGGCGGCGTGGGCGGCCATCGACCGCGTGAGGACCTGCGCCTGCCGCTCGCGCCCGTCGAGGACGGTCGCTCGCGTGAGACTCGCCACGGCGTAGAAGAGCGGAACGAACGCCAGCAGCATCAGCCCGGCGAGCGCCACGACGATCTGCAGGCGGAGCCCCGGGACGGACGCGCGAGCCACGCACCCACGCTACCGAAAAGCCCGAGACGTCACACCGGTCAGTTCGATTCCGGCAACGGGCTCGATTCGGGCGAGAGGTACTCGATCATCGCCGTCCACTCGTCGCGCGTGAGCCGTACGCGGTGGGAGTGCCGCGTGGCGGCGCTCTCGACCTGGGCGCGCGAGTGCGACCCCGGTGGCGGCGGGGAATGGCAACGGCCGCACTGGCTGCGGTGGACCGCCGCAATCGGCGGGGCGTCCGGCGCCGACGCCGGCGAGCAGTGGATCAGGGCGAGCAGGCAGGTCGCGGCGAGAGCTCGGGCGAGTCGCGCGGTCACCATGGCGGGAGCACCCGGAAACTCATCGAGGCTCGCCTCCACCACAATCACTTCAAACGCGAGCTCGCGTTCGAGCGCGAGCACCGTCTCGTCGGCCTCGACCACGACGACCGGGCGCGTCTGCTGCACGCGAAGCTCGACGCCCGGCAGGATGCCGACCGAGGCGAGCTTGTCGATCCGCGCCGCGCTCCCCTCCACCGACCCGACGATGACGCGCTCGCCGGCTCGGCACGCGAGAAGTCTCCGGCTCATCCCATGCCCTCCGCGGCGCGGGGCTTTCGGCGCAAAAGGTTGGTGACGAGAGCCACGATCTTCGACTCGGGAGGGAACTCGTATCCGCACGAGGGGCAGGTGACCATGCCGCATCCCGTCGCCATGGGACAGCCGCTCCGGCAGGCCGCGCCTTCATGCCGCGTGAACGAATGCCCGCACATGCTGCAGTCGACCATCGCCTAGCCTCCGAATGCCCTGAATCCGAACCGCACGACGGCGCCGACGGCCACCGCGTAGGGAAAGATGAACGCGCTCATGGCGCCGGCGGTCTTCCAGCCGCGCTCTTTGGCGATCATGAACACGTTCGCGATGCACGGAATGAAGAGCGTGATTGTCACCATGGAGACGGCCACGTCCGCCGGCGAAAGGTGTCCGGCCCGCGCGAGATCGAGCAAGCCTGCGGCGCCGAAATCGCGTCGCAAGAAGCCGACGAGCAGCGCCTCACTCACGCGGTCGCTGACGCCAGCCTCGCGGGGGAACCCGAGCACGTGATGGACGATGGGCTCGCCGGCCCGGTGCACGAAGGTGAGGAGATGAGCGGCGTCGAGCACGAAGAGCAGCGCGGTGCCGACCAGAAAGAGCGGGACCGCCTCCTTCAGGTACCACTCGATGCGAGCCATGGTCTTGGCCAGGATGTTGGACACCATGGGCTGCCGAATGGGCGGCATCTCGAGGAGGAAATCGCTCGTCTCTCCGGGGAGCACGCGAGCCGCGACCCAGCCCACGCCGAGGAGCGTCGCCGCGACGACCGCGATCCACACGAGCGTCGCGGCGCCGGAGGTCCGCTGCATGAGCGCGAAGATGACGCTGAGCTGCGACGAGCACGGGATTCCGAGCGCGAGGAGCAGCGTGACCAGCGTCCGCTCCTTGCGCGTTTCCATGATGCGCGCCGTCAGGGTGGCCATGGTGTCGCAGCCGAGCCCGAGCACCATCGGCAGCACGGCCTTGCCGTTGAGGCCCATGCTGCGCAGGAGCCGGTTGGACATGACCGCCAGGCGCAGGCAGGTAACCCGAGTCCTCGAGCATCGAAAAGACGAAGAAGAACGTGGCCACGACGGGCAGCACGATGGCGACCGCGTACGTGACGCCCATCGTCACGAGACCGTACGGGCCGACGAAGAAGGCGGTGAGGAGGGGAATCCCCAGCCAGGCGAAGAAGGCGTACGCCCACCGATTCAGGTTGCCGCTCCACACGCGCGCCTCGCCGCCGCGCAGGTCGCCCTCGACCGCGGCCCCGTTCGCGTCGCGGGTCACCGCCAGCCCGCGGCCGTAAACGTCGACGCGCGCGCCGGGGTCGGCCGAGTACACGCCGTTCTTCTTGGATTGCGCGACGACGCGGACGCGCGACGGTCCGTCGCTCAGCACGATGAGCCGCTCGTTGCCTTCTTCCGCGGTGTCGACCGCCTCGAGCGCCGATGCCTCCTGCGCCGCGCCGAGGTCGGCAAGGGCCACGGCGCTGCCGAAGACGCGGTTCTCGACGAAGTCGACCGCCGTGCCCGCGCCGAAGACGCCGACGACCTTGTAGGCCAGCAGCAGCACCAGGGCGAGCATGGGCAGTCCCCAGAGGGGATGCGTCGCGGCGCGCCCGAGCGCCGCCGACGCCCACGCGTCGTGACGGTCGCCCACGCCGACGAACGCGGCGAGGACCGCGACGGCGGTCGCCGCGCCCAGGTGCACGGGCAGGGTCGACCAGCCGTGGTGAGCCAGGCCCTCGACCAGGGCGGCGCAGGCGTACGCCATCCAGCCGGCTACGAACGAGCCGGCGAGCTTCCACGCGCTGGCGCGCACCCGTGCGTGGGCGCGAGCCAGCCAGGCCGCCAGCACCCCGGTCACGGCGAGCAATACGAGGGACGGTACGTGCCAGCCCGCGAAGAGACTCTTCGAGAAGATGCGACCGGCGATGTCGAAGAAGCCGTACTCGTCGAGCGGATTGGTGCGCCCAGCCGCGGACGCGCGAGCCAGGGCGCCGTCGTAGACGACCGCCCCCAGCAGCGCCCCGGCGCTCGCGACGCCGAAGGCGGCCGCCCACGGCACGTTCCCGGCGTGTGCGCGGGCACCCGGCGCGAGCTCGCGCTGCTGTACGGCGCGTACGATCGCCTGGGCACGCGACAGGCGCATCTTGCTGAGCAGCGCGAACACCGGAGCCCCGTGGGCGCGCGCCAGCGCGCTCGCCTGCTCGCGCGCGACGAGCCTCGCTCGCTCCCCCACACGGGCCTCGAGCGCGCCGCCGACCCCCCGCTCGCCTCCCAGCAGAATCGTGGCGATGGCGCGGCGGTTCACGGGGAATGGTTCTTCGATCGCCTCCGCGACGGCGGCGATCGCGGCCTCCACGTCTGCGGGGAAGATCGGCGCACACGGGAGCGGCGCACGGGCGAGGAAGGGCTCGGTGCGCGCCGGGCAGGCAGCCAGATACGCACGCACGGCCTCCAGTCCTTCGCCCTCGGTGGCGGTGGACGCATTGACGCGCACGCCGCCAAGCTCGCGCTCGAGCGCCTCGAGATCGACGCGCAGGCCTCGCGCACGCGCCTCGTCGAGCATGTTGAGATTGAGGCAGAAGGGGATGCCCAGCTCCGCGATCTGCAGGGTGAGGAGCAGCGTGCGCGTGAGGTTCTTCGCGTCCCCGACTTGGACGAGCGCGTCGTGCGGTTCCGACAGAAGGAGGTCCCGCGAGACGGCCTCGTCCTCGCTCATCGGCACGAGGTTGTGCGTGCCGGGGGTGTCGATGATGTCCCAGGCGTGCTCGCCGAGGTGCGCTCGGCCGCGCGTGATCTCGACCGTCGTGCCCGGATAGTTGCTGACCGTGACGTACGTACCCGTCAGGGCGCCGAAGAGAACACTCTTGCCCACGTTGGGCTGACCCACGAGTAGCGCGCGCTTTCGCGGGCGGGATTGTTCGCCTTGGGCCTCGGGCTCCGGCGCAGCTGCAGGCCTGGGGCTCCCCGCCTCGCTCTGCGAAGGCGGCGGAACGTCACCCAAAGCCTCGAAGTTGAAAGTCATATTCAACGCCTTACAATGACCGAGAACGGCCCAGCTTTCAAGCCGCCTCAGGCCTTTTGCGCAGCGTCAATCGACGCGGATGCCGAACGCCATCTCGATGGCGGACGCCACGCCTCCGCCGTCTTCCACGGTGTGCGGCAAGATGTCGCTTGCCTTGGCTTTTACCTCGTCGGGAGCCTGGCCCATGGCGAAGGAGCGCCCCGCCACCTCGAACATCGGCACGTCGTTGATCCAGTCGCCGACGCACACCGTTTCCTCGAGGGAAACCCTCTCGTGGTCGGCGATCCAGCGCATGGCCGTTCCCTTCGTGGTGCCGGCGGCGCGGACGATCATGGCCCATGTCCCGACGTGCCCGTCACGCCGGACGGGGAACGCGGCCACGAGGACCGACGTCGGCAGGTCGCGCGCGAGGTCGTCGGCGGCGCCGGCGACCTGCTCGCGCGTGCCGAGCGCCACGACGGCCGTCACGCCGTCCTCCGCGAGCCAGAGCTCGTGCCCGTAGGCGTCTTCGGCGACCCGAATGTCCCGCGACCAGGTCGCCACGTAGCTCACGTAGGGGGCGCCCGCGGCGTCGTGGCCGATGGCGTCGCGCGCGAAGCACGAACGTCGCGAGCCTGGCGCGGGCGACCGCCCCGCGAAGGAGCGCCGCCGCCTCGCCTCGCATTCCGTGGTGCACGAGGGTCGCATGGTCGCGCGCATGCACCAGGTGGCTCCCGTCGGCGCACGCGACCGCGCCGTGGAGCCCGAGCGTCTCCGACGAAGGCGCGGGTTCCCGAATACAGGCGCCCGGTGACGATGCTTACGCGGACGCCCGCGGCGAGCGCGGCGCGGACCGCGCGAACGTCGCGCTCGTGGGGAAGCCCCCGGGTATCGAGCAGAGTTCCGTCGAGATCGATCGCGAGGAGCTTGGGAGGCTTCGGCTCACGAGCCGACATTCATGCCGGGTTCGCGTCGGGGTAGACCGAGACCTTGCGCTGGCTCCGCGAACGCCACTCGTACTTCACGACGCCGTCGACCAGGGCGAAGAGGGAGTAGTCCTTCGCCACGCCCACGTTGCGCCCGGCGTGAATGCTCGACCCGACCTGGCGGACGAGAATGCTGCCGGCCGAGACGCGCTCGCCGCCGTACACCTTGACGCCGCGCCGCTGCGAGTTCGAGTCTCGCCCGTTGCGCGTGCTGCCTGCACCCTTCTTGTGAGCCATCGCGTCTTTCCTTCTGCCTCAGGAGACGATGTTCGTGATCTCGAGCGCGGTGAAGGGCTGCCGATGCCCCGTCTTGCGCCGGTAGTTCTTTCGGCGCCGGAACTTGAAGATCGTGATCTTCGGACCGAGCCCCTGCTCGACGATCTTGGCCTCGACCTTGGCGCCGCCGACGAGCGGCCGCCCGAGGGCGAGCTTCTCGCCGCTCACGAGGAGCACCTGGTCGAACGTCACCGCGTCGCCGACATTGCCCGGGACCTTCTCGATCCGGAGCTTGTCGCCCATTTCGACCCGGTACTGCTTACCACCCGTTTTGAACACCGCGTACATGCTACTCCCTCTTGAGAAGCCGCGGCCCGAGGGGCTCGCGGCGGGGCTTTTTGTTGGGGCGCGGAGTATAGGCTCCCCGGCCTCTTTGTAAAGGGCACCCGAAAGATGCCGCAAGGCTACCTCGCACTCGTCCTTCACGCGCACCTGCCGTTCGTTCGCCACCCCGAGCACGCCCGGCATCTCGAGGAGCGCTGGTTCTACGAGGCGCTCATCGAGTGCTACCTGCCGCTCGTCGAGGCCTTCGACCGCATGGCCGACGAGGGGGTGCCCTTCGCCCTCACGATGACCGTGACGCCGCCGCTCGCCGCCATGCTCAAGGACCCGCTCCTTCAGCAGCGTTTCCACGAGCACCTCGAGCGCATGGAGACGCTCGCGCAGCGCGAGCAGAAGCGCCTCTGGGGAGACGACCGGTTCGCCCCTGTGGCGACCTTCTACCGCGACCACCTGGCGCGCATGCGGGCCGTCTGGGACAAGCACCGCGGGGACGTCGTCGGCGGCGCTCGTCCGCCACTGGGACGCGGGACGGCTCGAGCTTCTCACGTGCTCGGCCACGCACTGCTACCTGCCGGGCATGCTCGCAGCGCGGGAGGGGATCCGCCCGCAGCTCGAGCTCGGCGTGCACGGCTTCGAGAGGCTCGTCGGTCGAAAGCCCGTCGGCGCGTGGCTCGCCGAGTGCGCGTACCATCCGAGCTTCGACGAAGAGATCGCGCGCGCGGGCATCCGCTTCACCATCGTGGACACCCACGGCATCCTGCACGCGCGACCCCGGCCACCGTTCGGCGTGCACGCGCCCATCGTCAGCCCCTCGGGGACGGCGTTCTTCGGCCGCGACGTCGAGTCGAGCAAGCAGGTGTGGTCGCGCGACGAGGGCTACCCGGGCGACGTCTTCTACCGCGACTTCTACCGGGACATCGGCTTCGATCTGCCGGAGTCCGAGCTTCTCGGCGAGGTCGCGGCCGACGGCTCGCGGCTGATGACCGGGCTCAAGTACTTTCGCATCACGGGCAAGAACGTCGAGAAGGAGCCCTACCAGCCGGGCATCGCGGCGCAGAGGGCGAAGGAGCACGCGGCCCACTTTGTCGTCAACCGCGTCGCGCAGGTGAAAAAGCTCGCCCCCTCGATGCCGCTTCCCGGCCTGCCGCCCAT